>CALGAP010000024.1 GCA_937958995.1 uncultured Chitinophagaceae bacterium | reverse complement strand
CCGACCGGCCTCGCGCTGCGGCTGGCGCACGACCTCGGCATCACGGCCGTCGGCTTCGTCCGCGGCGGCCGGATGAATGTCTACACGCACCCCGAACGCCTCGGTGTGGACGAGAAGACCTGAAATCAATGGGAGCGGCATATGTTCCGCTCCCTTTTCGATCCTATCCCTTTCGCTCAACGACCCGTTTCTCGCATCATATTGATCATATCCCCTTAGCTCAACAATCCGTTTCTTGCTCCTTATTGGTCATATCCCCTCCGATCAACCGCCTCGTGCCGCCCTCTTTTCGACCATATCCCCTTCGATCAGCACCACTCCATCGCTCAGTCGACGATCGACAAACGGGTGCCGTGGACAAAAGGGACTGCACACGCACCGCTGTTGTTGAGCGAGAGGGATATGATACACAAGTACCGCGCCGCCCTCTTGTTGAGCGAGAGGGATAGGATCCAAAAGCGCCGCGACCGGCCCCCTGGTGAGCGACGGGGATATGATCGACAAGGGCCATGCCGAGCACCCTGCCGGGTGATTCTCATTTGTTGAGCGAAGGGGATATGATCGAAATGCCGTCGAAAAGGGCCTCCGGACAGGCGCCGGATCGGGTGCGATGTCTGTGCGGAAGCCCAAGTGAGCATGAAGCTCGGCCGCGTAGTGCAAATCTGCACCAGATGGATCGGGCTGCGCGGGAAATTGCTGATTCTGGTGCAAAAATGCACTACATCAAGCCTCGTTCGGCGGATAGAACTCCAATAAAGTGCAAATCTGCACCAAATGGGGCCTGTTCGGGCGCCCGATGCCCGAATGTAGTGCAAATTTACACCACAAGGCCCATTTTGGCCGACAACTTCTGCAATAGAGTGCAAATTCGGCCTAGCCCCTTTAATTTGGACACTAGCCGCCGTATTCAACGCATTTCTCATCACAGCGCGATTTCTTCCGGCTGAATCATGCCTTGCCGAAACAGCCGCAAGTATTCCGCAGGCGAATGATCCAGCAGACTACCGTGTATCCGATGGTTGTTGTAGTACCGGATGAACCGGTCTACCTCAGCAAAAGCTTCTTCAAAGCTGTCGAAGCAGTTACGCTGGTAACATTCTCGCTCAATGATGCTGTGGAAAGATTCAATATACGCATTCTTGTTCGGCGTCTTGACCGGGGTCTGCTCGTGCTCGATTCCCGCCTGCATGCAAAACTCCCGAAAGGCGTTGCTGTCAAACTGCGGCCCGTTGTCAGTACGGATGATCAGCCTGGTGTCCTGCTTGTATATGCCGCGCTTCAGCAGCGCCTTCTGCAGCGTTTGGATCACGCTTTTCGTATCGCAGGCTTTCCCTCGGTGGTAAGCCACGATGGAACGGTCAAACACGTCAATGATGCTGGCCAGATAAAAGTGCCGCCGCATGCCCGCCACATAGCCGTACTTGATGTCCATCTGCCACAGTTGGTTCGGGCCTGTCACTTTCCGGTTGTTCGCAACCCGGCGCGGGATGGTGCGTGCCTTACTGAGCCGGGGCCCCAGAATCCCCATCTCTTTGCACAGACGGTAGACCTTTTTCTTGTTAATGACCAGCTTAAACCGTCTGCGCAAAAGTACGGTGATCTTGCGATAGCCGAAAGCGGCATCCGGCCCTTGAAGGATGCGGCGAATGAAGCCTTTGATCCGGATGTCGGACACAGTCTTGCCTTGCTTGTCCAGCGAATACCCTGGCACCGGGCGTCCTTTTCCTTTCGGCTTGTGGCGCTCCGGATGTTTGAGACGGTAATAGTACGTTGAAGGCGCAACCTTGCAGATCCGCAGCACGGTCCGCACAGGGTAGCCTTTGGCGATCCAGCGGGAGGCTACTTCGATTGCGATTTCCAGTTTTGAAGCTCCTCCCACGCCTTCGGATTCATTTTTTTTAACAGGTCTTGCAGGATGGCGTTTTCCAGCTCTTTTTCACCGAGAAGTTTCATTGCTGAATTGTACTTTTTCTTCAGTTCTTTGAGCTCTTCAGCATCTTTGACGAGTTGCTCGTTTTGTTTCTGTTTCTTGGCCATGACATCGCCCACCTCATCCCGTAATGCGCAAACCCATTTCCGAAGTGTGTGAGGTGACACCCCGTACTTTCGTGCGACAAACTCTGTACGGTATCCCATAAGCACTTCGGCAACCAGTTCACGTTTGGTTGAAACCGGACACCGGAACCTTCGCTTCATGGCAAGTTCCTCCAATACTTCAAATGTATCTTGAAGCGACGGATGTGTCCAATTGGATTAGGGGGCTTTACACTTACCACTATTTATGATACGGTTCTCCGCGTATTACTAAGTGGTAAAATAGGCTTGTCAAAAAACCAGAAGGTTATCTCCTTAATAGATCTCCTGTCCGGCTCAACATCAATACGTTTTATTAGTGCCCTGATCAGAGCTTTTTTCTGCTCATTAGTTGCAGAATCAAATAGTGAATCAAAATTCATTAAAGCTTGTTTTACAGTATTCCGATCAAATTTAATTTTTGCATACTCTACTTCGACCATCCTTTGGAACTTATCAATTTGACTGGACAATTCCTCGTTCCTCATCCTAATTTGCTCGGAAAGTCGATTGTATTGATGGACTGCTATTGAACCATTAAAATAATCGTCGTCAAGTTTCTTTTGCCGGTTCTCATTATTCAAAAGCTCCCTTTCTAATATCTTTAATGACTGTTGAAAATCTTTTGTCTCGCGCTCAACATCACGTTCCAATTTCTCTAAAACTTCGTCAATAATTGATTCAGCGTGTAGCAACGATTTAATAAACTGAATAACTTGCTTCTCGATGTGTTCCTTTGGAATAAGGTTTGTGTTACAAGCAGCTTTCCCTTTGCTATGGTATGCCTGACACATATAATACAAATGATAGCCCGAACCGTCATACTTCTTGGACTTGCTCATTACTGTTCCGGCGCCACACTGGGGGCATCTCAATATACCCGATAAAAGAAACTCACCGTTAAAATTTTTATTTTTCGATACACTGTTTTTATTTACCAGTTGGACAGATTGAACCTTTTCCCAAAGGTCCATGCTTATTATTGCTTCATGCTGGCCATCTACGATTATGGGATCGTCATTTCTACCTTTCCTCCGGTTGATATTCCAATTTTCATGATATAGCCATCGACATTTACCTATATATACTGGATTGTTGAGTATCGTTTTTATGCTAAAAATGCTAAACATTTTTCCAGTCTTGGTTTTTATGCCACATTCATTTAGTCTATGTGCTATTGCCTTATAACCCATTCCTTCTGAACGCATTTGAAATATACTTTTGACAACTTCACTTTCTGCTTTATTTACAACAAGTTGTTTATCTACACAATCATAACCATAAACAACGCCCCCATTCCATTTCCCACCTTCAGCTCGTTTTTTCATACCTAATTTAACCCTTGAGATTATTGAAGAGCGCTCATACTGCGCTAAGGTTCCCAAGAGTGAAATGAACAACAATCCGTTGTCACTGGAACTGTCAATATCACCCGAACTAATCATTAGCTTGCAATTCCGTGGTTTCAATTCATTCTCAATTAAAATTAATACGTCTTTATTATTCCGTGAAATCCTATCTACACGCCAAGCTAATATAATTTGAAATTTGCCTTCAACTAAATCCTTCATCATACGTTGGAACTCTGGTCTGTTAAAATCTTTTCCAGAATAACCTCCATCACTATATTTATCAACAACTTTGAACCCTTTATTCTCAGCGTATTTTAGCAGTTCATCTTCCTGAGCTTCCAATGAAAATCCGCCTTTTTTCTGTTCCTCGGTTGATACACGAGTGTAAATAACAGCTAACGCTTTTTCCTTCATGCTTGTTCCCCCATTTGTTAAAGTGAGCGAGTTGCCAATGGGTCAACTCGCTCTTCGGTTCAGTTGTCCTTTTTTGAAGCGTAATTTTTAATCATATTTGCCAAAATTGTAATGAGTTCTTGTCGCTTTATTTCGACTTCAGAAGGTGTAACTACCGATAAAGGTTCGTTAATTTTCATAATTTATCACCGGCCGTTTTTTCCTCCGACCAGTAAAGATTCCTGACTTGAATCTCGCCCCTAATCGAAAAACACTTAGCCTCAAGTTGGGATTGCTTAGAGCGCAAATGATTCAACAGCCATTTCATACCTGCGGGATCGACAGATTCTCCCCATTCAATCGGCTTGTACCTCACTAATTGGCTCATGGCAATCTCCAGGGCATGAATTTGACCTCTCAACGTTTGTTCCACTTGTTCTAATGGTAGACTCCGGGGATTCACTTTTCGGCTCAATTTAAGCCCTCCTTTTTTAGTCATTCGTCATAACATAAAAGAAAGTAGCCCCGGATTTTAAGTGGATTGAAAAAATTTTTTCAAGTTTATAAGATGGCCAAATGCTGCCCTATCGCGGAAATTTCTCCGTAACAATATAGACCCTTATAAAATTCTTCCCTGTCTAATATCCGTTTCACCTGAACTTTGGTGAATGCTTTACCTTTTGCAGTTTTATATCCATCGTAATTCAGTTGGTATGCATACTTTGAAAGTGACCAACTCGGAAATAGTTCCCTAAGCTCAAACAATCTCAATATTGCAGCGGCTTCTTCCCAGTTGATCGTTAATGCTTTATGCCCCTTTGGACATTTATAGCCGTATGGCACACCGCCGCCTGCGTAACCTCCTTGCTCAGCTTTTTTTCTTCTACCTCGACTTAACTTCATTGCGATTTCCAACCGTTGATACTGGTCTAAAAGTTCCATCATTCCGTTAATAAGGAAATCATTGGGGTCATTGGTATAAATGCTGTAATTAGGTTGCTCAATTGCCCTCACATCGACATTGTTCCGTTTCAATTCCCTTTGAATCAGCACCTTTGCCATATCAGAACGCCACAACCGAGAAGTATTCAACACAATTACCAATTGAACATTGTGATACTTTAGGTCAGCCAATAAATCCTGTAGTCCTTCACGTTCAACCGTCAAACCTTCCTCATCAACTGTTGCTCCGCTTTGACCCTGGTCTTCATAAATTTGCAAAAGTTGAATCCCTTGATTCTGACAGTAACGCTCAATTTCTTCTCTTTGATAAGTCAGGCTATAGCCTTCTTTCATCTGTCCATATGTTGAGACCCGAATATAACCAACCGCTCTTTGCATCATGTTTTTAGTCCTCCCGTTACAGTAATTTGAGTCCGTGTAACGCCCAGTGGAAGGCATGGCGTTAAAACGCATTATAGGATATTTCCAAAATTTAACACAACCTACTCTGGATTCAGCTTAAACTATTAACCAAAGGTAATTATTAATAGAGGGTCAAATTATAACCTCGAAAATTTTCGAAAAAAAAGACGCAACATGGTTGCGCCAAATCAACTCTTGCCCTTCTATTTAGGATTTATATATCTCATGCTTAGCTATCAAGGTTTTTACTGGTACACTCATTTTATTTTCCCAATGTTCACTTGCCAAACGGTTGAAATCAATATCTATCTGATTGGCAAGTGCTTTTTTTATTTCACGTCTAATGTATTGAGACTCTCCCCCGATCCCAACCTGCTTGTTGAGAATATTTTGTCGCATCTTTGGTGAACACCAAGAAAGATCGTCAATAATTTTTCCATAGTAATAGTCATTGTGTCGAGGAGGATGCTCAAATACATTTGAATAATGAATGCTTTTTATAGGCTTATATACTATTTCGATTCTCGTCAAGTCACCTTCGAAAGACACTTGTTTCTGTTCCCTCAGTTCAGCAGCCTTATTATAAATTCGGCAATATCCATTTTGTTTACGTTGTCCGCCATTCCCAAAATAACGAGTGTCTTTGTCAAGTGTGATCTTCCTTCTGTTATCTTGACTCATGACAAAAATTCTTTCCATTGGTAATGGAACATCATATGCTACATCTGCACTCACAAATTTAACATCGGAGCTAATTTGGCATACGAGATCAATAATATTGGAATACTTTGCAAAGTTCATCGGATTTGTTTCTAATCGCAAGGTATAAAGTGCTGCATGTCCTTTTTCATTTTTGCGTTCGCGATAATTCAAGTATGAAAAAAACATGCAATCATCACTGTAATTGATTGCAAAATTGTAAATGTATCCTTTGTTGTAGACGTTTCGAAAAGTGTTGTCCTGCCGAAAGCATTGATATAAATAAAAGAAGTTTGAGTATTTTATTCCTATGAAATCAAAAACAACTTTATCAATGTCCATTTGAATGGTCATTGTCACCCCTCCCTTCTAAGATAATATATTGTAAAATACCAATTTTTTTATGGTTAATGCACTATAAATTATAGGGGTCACTCACCATTCAAAATAAAAAACGCCTGAAACACTTTTAGTGTATTCAAGCGCGCAGAGACGAAGATATTGGTCCCATCGATATCAGTAGAATGAAAGACTTCCTCACAAATTATATGTTCGAATATCGCTTTCTGGCCATTGCAATTATTGATGCTAATTGTTCCAACGAATCAGGTTCTTCTTTCGTCTTGTCACATTCCAATAGTCGCATTTTTTGTTCTATAAGCCTTGATTTAATGTTTTGAACTCGAGTAATGCTCTCTTCAAGACGTAAAATTTTCTCTTCTCTATCCTTTACTTCGAGACATTCAGCTTCTTTGATTCTGTTCATCATCCTTTTTTCCCTAATATCTGTAAGCTTAATTTCGTGATCCAATTGTTCTAAAGCGTTTGTCGGTGTGAGTTCGTATTGCCTAATATCTTCTGTTGACATCGTATTAAACCAAATCTTTTCGTACTCCCCGGTTTTTAAGCTATTTTTATTGCCCAACATACTTTGTCGATGCTTGTTTTTATCCTTTGGCCCTGTACTCGCTCCTCCATGCATATAACACCGACCATTTTTCATTGGTCTTTTTCTGCAAGCCGCACCAGATCGCGTTTTTGCTCCACATAACAGATCATCCATGTGAATTCCCCTTTCCTTGCATGGAGTACTGTTTTGACTTTTCCCTTAATTAATTTTGTATTGTTGTCTGCTTCTAAAAAATTCGTTAAATTGTTCGCTCAAGCCCTCACGATTAATAAACTCTACGTAATGAGTCAACAAACATAGCAGCCGATAATTTGCATCGTCAGCCATCGACAATTGTTCTGCCCAAAAATTTCTCTCTTCTGCCTTCATAGGTAACTACCTCCATTTATTTTTTGTTTTACACTATTTCTATTACTGGCAGGGGTAAACTCACCTCGTCTGATTATTCAACGCGAATTTACCCCCTTCTCGTTTGTCTCGCTACCCATTCTACAAAAAAGCGAGACGCTCCCACCGCTTTTTTCGTACTGTTTTTCCATCTCTTTGTTTCCTGGTCGTTAGCGCCATTTCCTCATATATTTCCGATGATATTGCCGACATGCTTTCAAAGCCTCTGGTGAAAATCCATTATTCATCCGGCAATCCTCCTTCAAGCACAATCAATTCTTTTTCTTGCTGAGAAATAAGTAATTTCAAATTAATAATTTTTTGTTCGGCATTCTCAACCATTTCAAGTGCAGTTTGTTTAACTTCATCCAAGTTTTTAATAGACTCCGACAAAACACCTTTATTGTGATTTATGGTATGACGAAGCCTCACCGCAGTCTCCTTCATCAAGTTCAATTTCTGAAGTTGGTTATATCTTTCGGTGTGCGTTAACTGTTCTGCAAGAGAGTAATAATAATTTGCTTGTTCTAATAATTCGTTAATCCTAGAATGGATTTCAAGGCTGGGTTCTTTTGTGCTTTGCAATTGCATGGCTACTTTGCGGCATTCTTGTGCCTTTGCTGAGTAGTTATCAATTCGTTCTTCAATCTCCTTTAATTTCATTTCCTCCAATTCAATTTGCCCTACAATCTTAGTAACTTCCTTTTTCGCCATTGTTTTTCACCCTTTCAATAGAAATAAAAAAGCCATTTCCGGAACGGAAAAGGCTACAAAGTTTGAACGGTATAAAGGTTGAAAGGAATGAAGGCTTGGAAGTAAGAAGTTTACTGTTATAGTTTACAGTCGAACCCTATTATTTGTAAACCCAGTGATAATTACTCTCGTAACGCTGGATGTTCCCAGTAACTATCTGCAACGGAAGCCAAATTATCTTTATCAAACCCATCCCAGTTTATTTTAGAAGCTGTAGTACGCGATATGTTGATTTTCAAAACAGTGTTCAATGTCGAATTACCCAAAGTATCTGTAGTTGGAAATTGCCATATCAGATCTACCTCTTCAATTTCATTAAGTTGAAACAACTGCTTAAAAATCTTGATTGATTCTAACTGCATTCCACCTTTTATCATTTGTGAATTTAGATTATTGTTTCCATGCAGTTTTACAACAACAATTTTATCTCCTTCCTTTTTTGTTCCTGCGTGGTCGTTCACCTGAAGTTCAATAATCTTTTTCTCACCAGTGTTTGTTTTATCACCTATCGTACCAGTGATCAACGAACTAATTTTCTCATTAATATTCGAATGGGATGTACTTACTACTGAGCCAATATTAGAATTCGAATGTTGTCCTTTATTAGCAAATATATTAAGAAGCACAATAAAAACGATAACTAACAGAATAGAAAAACCCAAGCAACCGAGACATCCCTGTATAAAGCTATTTTGAGACTTCTTACGATTGACGTTGCTCTTTTGCTCTGTTGTGTTCTTAGGTAATTGAGACACACTGCCATTAGCTGAAGTACTGGGGGATAGCCGACTTTGTTGTATGGAGCTTTTTGACTTTTGTGAAATAGTGTTTTTCCCTTGCATGAAATGATCGCCCTTTCGTAAATTGCTACATACGATTATAGTTTACGATACTTATAAGTATCAAACAATCCAGTACTTTTATATTGCTTATCTCCGGTAGTGGCTTTGTCTACACTCTAATTAAGGGGTGTTTACATTGCCAGACATTCGAAAATTAGTCGGTTCAAAAATTCGCGATTACCGAAAAGCAAGGGGATTGTCACAAGATCAATTAGGTGAATTTTGTGGCTTCCATTTTTCATATATAGGCGGGGTAGAACGAGGAGAACGCAATATTTCGCTTGAAAATATCGCAAAAATTGCAGAAGCTTTAGATGTTGAACCTAAAATGTTTTTTGATTTTGATAAACCATACTTAATCCCTCCACCGGAAGAAAAAGATATTCTACTCCAAGAAGTAGTGGCACTTTTAAGAACTAAAAATATATCACAAATCAAAATGACTAAAAATATATTAATTGAAATTTTCAATACATTTTCACAAAAATAATGCAGGTCATTATTTTTTATTTTGGTTTCAACCAATATTTCAATCCACGGTCTTTACAAATCCCCTCTCTAAACCTTCTTCCCCAAGGGTTTTCAAAGTGATAATATTACTTTGTGACCTCTTATATTATTTGGGGGAAAGACATGTTTAACCGCTATAGAGATCAGATGTTCAATTTGTATAATTCTGCACGTAACCATTTTATTCAAACTCCTTCTGAGCTAATTGAGATAGAAAAACATATTTTTCGTGTCGTCTGCAATGTAGTACAAAATAACATTCATGAAATTATTGCTGACTATAACGAGGCAAGTTTTCTATACCCATTTTGGGGTGAATATCCACCTGAAAATCGAGGACGAAGCCCCGTTGGAGATCAAATTCCTTGGTTAGAGGTTGGAGAGCATGCAGTAGGCCATAAAATTAAGAGATATTTACAGAATTCGTTCTCAATTCGTGAAATAGGTATACCAACTGGTCCTGATGATCGCTACTTAGTACAAGGTCCAAGTATCGCATTGAAAAACTCAATTACTAATTCTATTATGTTGTTTTTAGATACAAAATCTGTCGGGCCACGTGATGATAAAGATGAGGTTGTTGTTTCTCCCAACCAAGTATCAGGTGACGGAATCTGGAATAGTCCTGATCAAAATATAATCAATACTAAAATGATCGCCAAAAAAACAGCAAGTCACGATTTTTTCCCTGCTGTCCCGCCATTGTTTGTGTTTAGTAATAACATTGTTGCTCCAGTAGTTCACATTTACATTAAACCTATTTATAAGATGCTTCATTTGGACAATCCTGCATTGCGTGGACAACCATTATCAAAGATTCGTCTAACTTGTGTTCCAAATGGCTTATTATTGACTATCAATCCAAATTACATAAAAACTTATCCGGGGCTACTTTATCCTGGAAAAGATGACAAATCAAAAAACCCTCGAAAACTTAGGTGCAGAATTGATCTTAGAATATTGAAAGAGATTTCACCTTGGAGAGATGTTGAAATTGTCGTAACTTAAATGAAAAAGAGGTTCTCTACGTTATTGTGCATTTCTACAGCACCACTTTAGACGTAATTTTAAGTCAAAAACTAACATCCCGTTCCAGTGTTGGCATTGAAACGGGATGTTTTATTCTTGAGATCTCATCATTTACTGTTACTCTTTTGAGACAGTCCCTTTTATTTAGAACTCCATTTGTTGTTGGCTCTGTTGCAATAAAGCTAATTGTATATTTTTTTTTGACAGTTCAACGTACTTTGGTTCTTTATCAATTCCGATATACTTTCTGTTCGTCTCAATAGCAGCAACAGCAGTTGTTCCACTACCTACAAAACAGTCTAAGACTATATCATTTTCTGAGGTGAGCAATCTTATAAGTCGTTTTGGGAGCTCTAAAGGGAATTTTGCTACATGATCATCATTTTTTCTAACAGAAGGTATATACCAAACTCCTCTACTCCCCCACGTAGACCATTCTTCTTTTGTCAATCTATTTCGATCAATTACCGTCTCACCCGGTTTCCAAAAGAAATAGAGATATTCAAATTCAGATACAGATCTATAAGAATTTGAATGCCACTGTGAATTTGCCCAAGCAGGGTCTTTTACCCAAATTCTTCTATCGTATAAATATAAACCAGCTTCATATGCAAATGATTCTATAATCCCACCGACTAATTTAACTCTTGTTTGAACTGAGTATTTTCCTCCCCGTATATTATTTCCATTTAATCTGCGATCAATGGTCTGTTCACTACAATTAAAAATTTCAGCCAACTGATATCTATTCAATCCAGGATTTTGTTTTAATACCTCTAAAATCTGTTCTTTGGTGACAGGTGAACGAAGTTTAGAAGTATTTGGCGCCTGAATTCTCGGCATATTCACATCGGGAAAGGCTAAAATATCATCAATATTTATTACGAGAAATGCTCCTGGTTTAAGGATTTTGAAATGGTGCTTGATAACCTCTTTTAATAGTTCGGTCCATTCTTCATAGCTTTGGTCAGCCTCATATTCTTTCCCAACATGATAAGGAGGTGACCATACGCTTAAACTGATAGAATTTGGTTCAATTTGTTGTAACAATATAGAAGAATCACCGCAATATATCTGGTTAGGAGATAGATACAAGTCAACATTTTTTTCCTCTGTCATAAAATCATCCTTTCTGATATATTGCCAGATGTCTTTTGAGAAACACAAATAAAATTAAATTCAATTATACGAGAACACATGTTCTTTTACAATGCCATTTTGCTGTACTGATCTTAATTATTAATAATCATACAAAACGGAATTGTCAATTCGACTCTTTCTTTTACCATCACTTGTGATACGGCTCGCCGTATCATCGCTGAGGCGAAATTTTCTTCGTGCACCCTATGCAAAGGTGACCTCGTTTAAAGGATACATTTACTACGGCGAACCGAAGTTAATAATTTATACGAAAAATGGATTCGCGCGTTAAAGCGCGAAAGCATCTAAACGCAAAACATTTCCCCTATGTTTTCGTTTTCCATTATTTGGGTT
>CALGAP010000023.1 GCA_937958995.1 uncultured Chitinophagaceae bacterium | reverse complement strand
ATAAAAAATTAATCCTGACCCTATAAAACTTCAAATAAAAAATCCTCAAACTGTCAGATCATATACTAAGCAGAACAGTTAATAGGTATTCTCACCTTTATTCCAATACTTATATTCCGCTTCCTAAAATCCTCCGGGTTTTCCTTGATACCCGATTGTAATGACGTCCTTCTTTTATCAGTAAGGTCAAAAGCAGGAAGATTATACAGCCCGCTATGATTGACATTTGCAGATTAACGATATTTCTTGGCTTTGACATGGGTGTCTTCCCCTTTTTTTTCGAGAACACAATTGAGGATTATTCGTCCTATCCACCCCACCCCTCCCTATCCAAACTCCTATACTGTATAGCCTCTGCCACAAATTCCGGCCTTATTTCCTCGCTTCCGGCCAAGTCCGCTATTGTCCTGCTTACCTTTAGAATTCTGTCGAACGCCCTCGCAGATAAATTCAATCTCTCCATCGCAGTCTTCAGCAAATTCTGCGATGTGGTATTTAACACACAAACCTCTTTCAGCATTTTACTGTTCATCTGCGCATTGCAATACATGCCTCGCCAGTTTTCAAACCGCTTCGATTGTATCTCGCGGGCTTTGATCACTCGTTCGCGAATTGCAGCAGAACTTTCACCAGGTTTCGTCGTACTTAGTTGTGCAAACGGTACAGGTGTAACCTCTACGTGCAAATCAATTCTGTCTAACAGCGGTCCTGAAATCTTTGTCAAATACTTCTGCACGGAGCCCGGCGGGCAACTGCATTCCTTTTCCGGGTGATTATAATACCCACACTGACATGGGTTCATCGAAGCAATCAGCATAAAGCTTGCCGGAAAATCAATGGCCGTCTTTGCGCGCGAAATGGTGACCTTGCGCTCTTCAATAGGCTGGCGCATTACTTCAAGCACAGTGCGTTTAAATTCCGGCAGTTCATCCAGGAACAACACGCCATTGTGCGCCAGCGATATTTCGCCGGGCTGGGGTACACTGCCGCCGCCCACCAGCGCAACATCACTAATCGTGTGATGCGGTGATCGGAACGGACGTCGCGAGACTAAAGTAGCATTAGCGGGCAGTTTACCGGCAACGGAATAAATTTTCGTCGTCTCTAATGCCTCCTGCAAAGAGAGGGGTGGCAGAATTGTAGGCAGCCTCTTTGCCAGCATGGTCTTGCCCGCACCTGGCGGACCCACCAAAATCGCATTGTGCCCGCCGGCCGCAGCAATTTCCAGTGCCCGCTTGATATTTTCCTGCCCCTTCACTTCACTGAAATCAGTTTCGAAATCGAACTGGGTATCAAAAAATTCTTCACGAGCTTTTACCACCACGGGCTGCAGGCACTCGCGTTCATCAAAGAAACGGATGGCTTCAGTAATATGCCCCACGCCATATACGTCCAGGTTGCTGACCATGCCGGCTTCGCGACAGTTTTGTTTGGGTAGTATCAGTCCCTTGAATCCCTCGCGCCGCGCAGTGATGGCAATAGGCAAGGCACCTTTAATGGGATGAACGCTGCCATCCAGGTTCAGTTCTCCAACTATCACATAGTCTTTCAGTTTCTCCGCATTCACTAACTGACCATCTGCTGCCAGCGTGCCCAGCGCAATGGCCAGGTCAAAAGCAGAACCACTCTTGCGGATATAGGCAGGAGCAAGATTGATGACCAACTTGGTGCGCGGCATTGAATAACCGTTTGTCTTAATGGCACTCTCAATGCGTTGGAGACTTTCTTTAACGGCACTGTCCGGCAGACCGACGAGATAATAATTCACACCATTCATTACATTAACCTCTACGGTAATGGCAATAGCTTCCACACCATAGACGGCGCTTCCATAGGTTTTGACCAGCATGGTTAGACTAATTTCGTTTAACCGGGCAGGTGAGCAAGGTAGCAAAAATATTGAATACAAAAATAATCTTACTTACATTTTTGAAAGAATCGCTATCATCGCTTCCAGTTCATTCATGAGTGCGGCATCCGTGTCGAATCCGGCAGTCGTAAATCGCAGAATTCCATTTTTATCAATGATGTATTTTGCAGGTATGCCGTTGGGTTGGTATGAACTGATAATCTTGTATTGGTTGGAATGCTTACTTGTTAGTTCGTCAAGCAAAACGGTGAACGGAAATTCTCTTCTTTCCATAAAACTCTTCACGCGCGATAGCTTCCCTTCTTCTTTTTCCTGCACAGCAATAAAGAGAAAAACTACTTCAGGATGTTTCTCCACCATCAGCTGCATGGCTGGAAATGAGGCAATGCAGGGCGCGCACCAGGTGGCCCACAAATCAAGCACCACAGTCTTGCCACGGAAATCGGAGAGACTGACCGATTTTCCGTTGATATCTTTCAATGTAAAATCCGGCGCTGGCTCATGCAGCATCACCGGCTCCAGTTCTTTCATAATACTGGCCTGGATATCCCTCTGCAGGCTATCTATATAATGTGCCAGGTTGTCGTCATTTCCTCTTTCAGCTATGTAAATACTTTGTAATTGCTCCGTCATGCCTCTGTTAAGCCGCCCGCGCGCAGCCATTTTCAATAGAAGCTTTTTTGCATCCGCGCGTTTGCCATTTAATTCCAAAAGTCGGGCATAGCGCTCCACCGATGCGGGCACACCTTCCAACGGGTCGCCCTCAAAGGCTTTCTCCTGAACCGAAAGCGCTTCTTCATATCTTTTCAACTTGAATAAGGCATGGGCATATGTATCATGATACGGATATTGCGCAAAACGCATAAAGCGCTGCCAGTCTGCCGGGGCAACATCTGTTGGCCGCGCTGTGCTTTCGCTTTTGTACGAGTTGTACACCCGCAAGGTTCGTTCAGCCAACCGCAGCGCAAAAGCAGGATCCGCATTTTCCAGCAACATTTTTTCGGCAGCCATATTCATGAATGATGTCTGGTTGAATTTGCTTTGAATGCGACCGATATACTTTTCAAATTCCGAATAGTTGCCGCCCAGCGCAAAGTTTACTGCAGCAGCCCCATATAGTATATCGAGCATCTCACTATCTTCAATTTTATATTCCCCGATGATTTTATTCACGAGCAACACCGTTTGCTGCGGGTCAGTCTCACGCGCAAGCTGGCGCATGGCGCTGTCCAGTTGCGAATGAGCGGTTATAGAAAAAATTACTGCAATAATTACCAGGCCCGTCTTCATAGTTTATTTCGTTGTAAATAAAAATTCTCTGCTTATCTTATTTCCCGCCACATCAGAAGCTGTTACCATCAACCGATGGTTTCCCGGCCGCGATTTTTATTAAATAAATAAGTAAATACATTTCCTTTTTGCACTAAAGGCACCCAATTACCATCCAGTTCAGCCTCTGTCGCGGAAACCTCTCCCAGGTTATCATGCACTAAAACCGAAACCGATCTCTTATCTCTCTCAAATACCGCGCCGCTACGCCATCCGCCTGGTTCAATCTGCGGAGGAATGGTATCGATCAACAACTGTATTTTTCCCAACTCATCAAAAGAACCGCGCATGCTATTGCCTTCCCATACCCCCTTCACCACCGCCTTGCGGCGAAAGCCTTTACACAGCATCACCGTTTTACTACGCAAAGGGCTGCCGTCGGGCAAAATGCTCTTTACACTCACAGTATATCGATCATGCACGGGCACGGTGGGATTGTGTAAATGTATGCGCGGCGAAACAGCGAAATGCTCATGGGTTATTTCCTCCTTCCATTCAAAAGACACCGAGTCATAAAAGGCCCGCTCGCTGAAACGCACAACAAAACTTTTCCCTTTAACCACGCTCGCCTTACCCGGACTCAGCCAGCTGGCATTTTTCATTTTGCTTCGCGCCACCACGTCGGTGCTGCCTTTCTGCAACACAAAACGCAGGTCACTGGCATTTCCTGCCACATCCGTTACGCGGATATGAATTTGATGCGGCGCGTTGTCGGGTAAGCTGATCAGTCCATCATGCTTACTATATATCGGCAAGCCATTGCCGGGCAGGCGGGACAAATGTTGAATATGATGTCCGCGCGAAATATTTGCCCTGTAGTCAATACAGGCATTTACATAGCGTGTGTCGGTATCGGAAAAATTGTCCATCGTTACATCATGAATCAACTGTTCATCCATCCACAACTGTGTTCGGTACACACCATAGCGAAAACGCGATCCCTCCACTTTATCGTCGGCGTGAATACCAAGACTGATCAGCGGCGAGGTAACCTTCACCGTTTTTCTTCTCGACTTGTATTCGCCTTTGCTTCCCACGATATCAATGGCGAAAGGATCGTTTTCATAGGTGCTATACCGCCGGTCGTACCAATACAACCCAACAATTTCAGGTGGTGTATTGTCGCGCACTTCAAAACCATATAACGCGGGATTCAGATGATTACCCGTTTTGGTATCGCGCAGTTCAAAATGAACATGCGGCCCTTCCGAATCACCCGTGTTGCCGCTGTACGCAATCAGTTCATCTTTGCGCACGGGATATTGACCGGGAGAAAATGAAACATCCTGCTGCCAGCTTTTTGTCTTATACTGCCTGGCAGTGATGTATTCTTCGATTTCCCCGGCATAACGATTAAGATGCGCGTACAGTGAAGTGAGACCATTCGTATGCGTCACGAAAATGGCTTTGCCATAACCGCCAGGCTCAATTTTGACGCGACTGATATAACTATCCTCCACCGAATATACCGGCTGATTCTCCTCTCCCCCGTTACGGATATCGAGGCCCATATGAAAATGGTCGGGACGAATCTACCCGAAATTGGCGGCCAGCTGTAGTTCGCTGCGCAGTGGGCTGCTCATGCGATGGGTATGATTGTCGCGCACAAAGCCGATCACCATTACTACAATTACTATACAAAGGAGCATGATAAAATACTTCCACATTACTTCGGTTTTTAATACTGCGGATTGAAATTACCCTTGCACATTCCGCTGAAAAACCGCGATCGGCGAACGACCTGGTTCTCTCTGCAAATGGCCTCAAAAATTCCGCGGCGTGTTTGCAGATAAAAAATGCCTGTTTGCAGACAATTCCGAGAATACCTGTGGGAAATGGTAGATTTGGCGGATGAAAATGAAGGTCTGGCTTCTGCTGATCGGTTTTGCTGCCTGCTATTTTATTATGCACATGGCGTACGATTTGCCCGCGCTGCTCAATGGCTATTCGCGCTTTGTGCAGAAAGCCTCCACGCGCTCCACTTTTGTGTTGCTGATGGCCGATATGGCGATATCCTTTTTTTATACCCTTATACCATATACTTTATTGTCTCGTTTCTACCCGCAACAGAAATGGCCGGTTGCACTGGCGGCGATGATCGTTTTGCTGTCCTCGCTTTTCTTTATTCATTTTTATGCCATGCAGCTGGCAGGCGCACAAAACCGCCTGCGCACATTTTTTTACGAAAACCTTTTTTACAGCGCCATCTATATGGTGTACGGCATCGCCTTTTATTTTATCCGGTATGCCTGGTACAAGGAAATGCAGCAAAAAGAATTGCTCCTGCAAAGCCGGCAGTCGGAGCTTTCTTTTTTGCGCTCGCAGATCAATCCGCATTTTTTGTTTAATAGCCTGAATAATATTTACGCACTGGCCTACCAGCGCTCCGAGCGCGTGTTGCCCGCTATTTCGGGATTGAGCGACCTGTTGCGGTATATGCTTTACGATACCACCGAAAAGGTGTCGCTGCAAAAAGAAGCGGAATACATCCGCAAGTATATCGAGTTGCAGAAACTGCGCTTTGAACATCCTGTGCAGGCGCAGGTACATGTGTCTGGCGATGTAGAAAATGTTTATATCCCTCCGCTGCTGCTGATACCATTTGTGGAAAACGCTTTCAAGCACGGCGATTTCAGCGCAGGCAGCAGCGGCCTGCTGATGCATATCTATACCAACGGGAAAAAGCTGCACGTGCATTGTCATAACCAAAAGGGCAAACAGCAAAAAGACAGCGGCGGTGGCATTGGGTTGGAAAATGTAAAGCGGCGGCTTTCGCTCCTGTATCCGGGCAAACATGTATTGCTGATTGAAGACCAAAACGATTCCTTTACCATCCACCTCGAACTGAGCTATGCCTGATATACGATGCATTGTGGTAGACGACGAGCCCCTGGCCGTTGAGTTGCTGGCAGACTACCTGCAGAAAACGCCAGGCATGCAACTGGTGCTGAAAACCACGCACGTGCTCGACGCACTTCACCAGGTGCAGGATGGCAAGGCCGACCTGCTCTTCCTCGACATTCAGATGCCCGAACTTACCGGCATACAGTTCATGAAGATCATGCGCGGCGCCTGTCCCGTAATTCTCACCACAGCCTATAGCGAGTACGCATTGGAAAGCTATGAATTCGACGTAGTAGATTACTTATTGAAACCAGTCACTTTCGAACGCTTTATGGTAGCCATCGAAAAAGCCCGCCGGCGCCTGGAGCAACAAAAGCCCGAGATTGAAAAACCCAATCATATTTTCATCAAAACCGAATACCGCCTTCAGCGGGTAGAGCTGAACGATATATTATACATCGAAGCGCTGCGCGACTATGTGGCCCTGCATACTGCGAAAGGAAAAATCATGACGCTGGAGAGTTTGAGGAATATGGAGGAAATGCTGCCGGGAGAGTTTGTGCGCATTCACCGGTCGTATATAATTAACAAGAATAAGATCGACTACCTCGAAAGGGGGAAGGTGGTGATTAATAAGCAGTATTTGCCGGTAGGCGATACGTACAGGGAGAAGTTTCTGGGAGAGATGAGATGAGATGAAAACAACAAAAGCCGCGTATTGCGGCTTCTGCATTTACCTGGTCAGTTTTAATTTATTTCTAATTTCTCTAATTTCTCTTTAATTCCTCAGGCTGTTCATTGAAGGTGCCCAGTCCTTGGCCGGCACTTCCTGCCTGCTTTCCAGTAATCTTGAGAAGATCTGGCGTAAAGTTTCGGCAGCAGTCTTCCTGATGATGCGCATATCCAGCCAGAAGCTGGCGTTGCGAACATAGAAACTATCAAATTGATAGCGGTGGAAAATGCTGGCGAAATCGCGGGTGGGACCGCGGTAACCTTTTATCTGGGCCAGGCCGGTAATGCCGGGACGAACCACGTTGCGGAACTTATAGTTAGCAATCACTTTTGAAAAACGGTCGCAGTCGGCATGCATATGCGGACGAGGTCCTACAATGCTCATATCGCCTAACAACACGTTGATGAATTGTGGAAATTCGTCGAGGTTTGATTTCCGCAGAAACCTGCCTACGCGGGTGATGCGGCAGTCATTTTCGCGGGCCTGCTCAATGTTAGCATATTCATTTACCACCATGGTGCGGAACTTAAAGCAGTTGAAACTCCTGCCCCAACGGCCAACACGGCGCTGAATAAAAAACACAGGTCCTTTCGAATCCAGCTTGATAAATAAAGCTACCAGGGGAATAAGCCAGCTCAACACAAACACGATCACCAGAGAAGACAAAACGATGTCACCTACGCGTTTGAAAAAAAAGAATGTGCGCTTTTTGTCTAAGTACGAACGAATTGAAACAATCTCTTCTGCAACACCTGCTTTTTCGTTGGTATACTGGATTTTTGTAAAGGACGTTGTTATCATCATCTTTAATGGTCTTTTCCTTCCACTTAGAAGGGCTAATTCAACAATAATTTTCGACTAACGCTACGCCTTTCTGAATCGCAAAGAAAGTAAAATTTGCCAATGCCCCTACGAAGTCAAAATTTAAAATTCAATAAATTTTAACATTCATATTTGCATAATCGTTAATGTCATACACTGACATTGAGCAACTGTTAAACGTTGCTTTCCTTGAAATATTTTTAACTCCCGCTAATCCTTATACGGTATTTGCACCTCAGTAAGGGTTGAACCAGGAAACCATAAGAGTTCTTATTTATCGCATTCTACGCGAAATCACACCAAGCAGCACCTAACTACTGCTATTATGATGCCACATTTACTTGAAAAGCTGTAAAATTCTACCTCATCGTCCGCAAAAACCCGTATCAGGGTCGATTTTCCCCGTTCTGATGCCAAAACTTTTAATTTTGCTAATTTGCACCCTACCGGGAAGATGTGAACCAGGGCCTTGCTCTTAACAGATAATCAATAAAATATGGATGAAAAACAATACCATGCTGAAGACCAGATTAACCTGATTGGCCTCAAAAACCTCTTCTATTCTTTTCTGCGGGCAATTTTCCGCTTTGTGGAATTTACCCAACTCGTTATCCGCAAAAAAATACTTTACATAATTATTGGCGCAATACTCGGAAGCGGCATCGGGCTGATTTATTATTATTATAAAGAAAAGACTTACAGCGCCAGCATGACCTTATTTCTTAACAAGCTCACGCCAAAAGCTTATGGAACCGTGCTGGAAAATCTGAACAATCTGATTGCATACGGATCGGCCAATGAGGTAGCTGCCAAACTACAGATACCCGTTGACGTTGCATTGAAATTGCGCATGATTGACGGACAAAACATGATGGAGCGGCCGCTCATTACCGACACATCCACTAAGGTCTATCAATTGATTCGCGTAAACATTCTAGCATCGGCGCCCTTGCCTGTGGATACACTGCAGGCCGGACTGGTGAATTATTTCCGGAACCTTCCTTTCCTGAAAAAGATTGCAGAGGTGGAAAAGCAATACCTGGCCGACAGGATAAGAATCCTGGAAAGCGATCTGAAAAAACTCGACACGCTGAAAACAGAAGTGAACCGTTTCCTGGCTACTTCAAAAGTGCCTACCACCGTCTACAGCAGTGCCGTAAACCCTGCGCAGATCTACGAACAAACCCCGCTGCTCCTGAAAGAGCTGGAAGATGCATATGGTCAGCTATATGTTCAGAACGATCCTGTGTCGGTGGTGGATGGATTTAATTTAACCCGCTCACCCAACGGCATGGCGCTGGCAGAACTATTGCTGATCTTTGGAAGCATTGGTTTGTTTGCCGGGTTCCTCTTCGGCCTGCTGGTTGAGACCAAACACCATGTATTGCCCCAATAACACGTTATTTATTTTACCATGATAAAAAAGGTGGCAGCAGCGCTTACCGGCTGGTTTGACCGTTACAGGAACAGTGCGCTCATGAAGAAAGTCTCCGGGCTGCTCGCCATCGACATCCTGGTCAGGGCCTCCTCCATCATTTTGTTGCCGCTGTTCCTGCTGCTGATGACGCAACAGGAATATGGCCTGTACATGTACATCATCTCCATCGTCACTACTTTTTCCGTGGTATTAAACTTCGGATTATACGTGGCGCAAAGCAAGTATTATTCAGATGCCGCCACCCCGGAAAGAAAGCAGGAAATTATATTCAATGTGTCTTTACTACTGACCCTGCTGCTGACCGCCTTCATATTGCCCGTTTACTTATTGGGTCTCGACTATACATTAGTACACTGGCTATTTCGAAATCCCATCGATTATGCTTCTTACCGCTGGATCATATTACTGGCAGTAGTGGTGTCGGTGTATTCGGTGATACTGCTCAATTATTTCATGACCAGTGAGAGACTGAAACTTTTCAGGCGCTATAACCTGTACCGGTTGCTGGCGGTGAATATTATTTCCCTGGCGGCACTTTACTTTATACGGGCCGACAATATCAACACCCGCCTCTATGCCACCTACCTGGTTGAGCTGGCCATGCTGCTCGCGTTTATGTGGTTTTATATTAAAGAAATGCGTCCCCGCGCCGACTGGAAATGGATGCCCAGGGCGCTAAAGCTGAGCATGCCGATCATGCTCTCCGCCATCTGGGGACTGCTAAGCAATTACAGCGACAAGTATTTCCTGGAAAAAAACCAGGACTCTGCCATAGATCTCTCCTATTATTACCTGGCTTTCTCCATATCGAACGTCATATATATGGTATGCACGGCGGTGCAGAATGTGTGGCTGCCAGGCTTTTTAAGAGAAAAGGACTTGAATCGAAACAGGCACAATACACGGCGTCTCGTTACACAACTGGCAATAGGAATGCTGCTGCTGGATATCGCGTTGGTAGCCGGTTTGGCAGTAGCATTGGAGACAGGAATTATTCAGTCAAAGTATTATCCTGCGCTGTACGTGCTGCCGCTGCTTTTACTGGCACAGAATTTTGCAGGTATCAGCCTGTTCTATTCTAATTATATGATCTATTTCGAAAGCACGCACTGGGCACTTTTTATTGGCATTGTAACTTCGCTGGTTGGTGTAGGCGCCAGCTACCTGGTGATACCTATATATAATATATATGGTGCGGCTTTTGTGTACCTGAGTGTGCAGTTGCTATACTTTTGCTTCTATTACCTGTTAGTAAGAAAAAAAATAAAGGCCCTGACAGCATGAGCTCATTAAAAAAATACAAACGCCTGGCGGGTACCGCCAAGAACTATTTTCGTTTTTCACCGCTTGCGTGGATTAAGAATGTTTCCTGGTTTAACCACGACCTGAACTGGTACAAGAAAAATATCGGTGAGTCGGCATTTACGTTAGACACCAATGACCTTTTTCCCTGCCTCGACGATAAAACGGCGCTCACGCCGGTAGAACCCATTTATTTTTACCAGGACAGCTGGGCTGCGGCAAAAATATTTTCTTATAAACCATCACACCATGTTGATATTGGCAGCGCGGTAAAAACTATTGGCATTATCAGCGGATTTGTGCCTGTTACCTTTATTGATATCAGGCCCATTGAAGTGAAGCTGCCCAACCTGCATTTTAAAGAGGGCACCGTGCTGGCGTTGCCATTTGAGGATAATACGGTTGAATCCATTTCATCGCTTTGCGTCATAGAACATATCGGTCTTGGCCGCTACGGCGACCCGCTGGACGTAAGAGGCAGTGAAAAAGCCATTGCAGAAATTGTGCGCGTAACAAAACCCGGTGGCAATATTCTTTTTTCGGTACCGGTTGACAGTACAAAGAAAATCTATTTCAACGCGCACCGGGCCTTCACACCCGAATATATCTTCGAATGTTTTGCAGGTTGTAAGCTCATCGAGCAGAAATATATCTATGGTTACGAGTTTACCGATCAATACGAGAAAGAAAAAGGCTTTGGCGTAGGCGTTTATTTTTTTGAAAAAATGCAAACCGGCGCATGATCGAAATTTTTCCGCAGTCATATAACTTATTCACCTGCCCGCAATGCAAGAGCGATGCGGTGCGGCAGCACAAACTCATTTTCCAGGGCATTCACCTGCTGGCTGACCTGGAATGCAGGAACTGCGGTTTTGAATTTTATCACGACTTCCCGGTGGGCCACGGCGTGACTTACCCAGCAGTTGTCGATAAGAAAAATTTACGCGTGCTCTCACCGAAGGGTATGGATTGGTACACCCAACCGCTGATAAACAGCCTGCAGCAACCCTCGGCACAACCTGTTACAGTTTCAAAAAAGATAAATGGCGAAGCGGCCGATCCAAAAAAAGCAATCTTCTGCAACTGCCTCGATGCATGGTATGGTCATGTGTTGCTGAAACTGATGAATGTGCAGTTTTACCACGACCGCTATCCCGGTTATAAAATCATTGTGTTGTTGCCCGCTGGTTTTACCTGGATGGTGCCCGACTATGTGCATGAAATATGGACCGCCGATATTAAACTGCGCAATACGGTACACTATTTCCTGCAGCTAGAGGCATTCATACTTCAAGAACTGAAGCAATATGCCGCTGTGTATCATTCTCGCGGCTACTCGCATCCGAAGCTGCAGGAAATTCGGGTGCAGGATTTTTTCCGGGTTCCTGCATTTCACCGGGAAAATTTCTTAAAGGCTCCTCCGCAATTTCTTTATGTATATCGTGAAGACCGGCTTTGGATCAACCCGTTTTTAAGTCGTGTATTTAATTTTTTGAATCACCGGAACATAAAATTCCTCAATGGCTTTTTTTATGGTTTGCAGGCGAAAAGAATCAATCGCCTGGCGCAAAAAATAAAAAACCGGTTACCCAACAGTAGCTTTTATGTGTGTGGCCTGGGAAGCAGGGGAAAATTTTTGAGCGACATTACCGACCGCCGCGCTGCGCGGCTCAACGAGCAGCTGGAACTGGACTGGTGCCAGTTGTATGCCCAATCACACGTGGTGATCGGCATTCATGGCAGCAATATGTTGATCCCCTCTGCGCTTTCGGCAGCATGGGTCGAGATACTGCCCGACGACCGGGTGGGAAATATTTCGCAGGATTTGTTCTGTAAACATGCCTTCAACGAAATGGTCTTTTTTGGACGTTTTGCTTCCCCATACGACCCGGTAAGCAGAATTGCTGATATGGCTTGTGGTGTAATTGAAAACTACAAGTCATTCAGCGACCACCAGGTGCACAATTACGACATAAATAAATAAATTTACCCTATGGCGGCCCCCCTTATCCTGTTTGTATATAACAGGTTGAAACATACACAGCTCACCGTGTCGGCACTGCAAAAAAACCTGTTAGCGGCCGATACCCCGCTATATATATATTCTGATGCCGCCAAAACACCCGCCGATGAAGCAAGCGTACAGTCTGTAAGAGACTACCTGCGCACCATCACTGGTTTTAAGTCCATATCAATTACCGAACGGGAAACGAATTGGGGTCTTGCGAATAATATTATTGATGGCGTCACCAGGGTAGTGAACGAATTCGGGGAAATCATCGTATTAGAAGATGACATGGTGACGTCTCCCTATTTTCTGCAGTTTATGAACGAAGCACTGGATGTGTACCGGCACAACGACAAGGTGGCCTGCATACACGGTTATTTGTACGAAATGCCGGAAAAACTGCCAGACACTTTCTTCCTGAAGGGCGCCAATTGCTGGGGTTGGGCCACCTGGAAGCGCGCATGGGAAATATTTGAGCCAGATGGCCAAAAGCTGATGGATGAGCTGGTGCGCCGCAAGCTTACGAAAGAATTTGATTACGACGGGCAGCATCATTTCACGTTGATGCTGTCGCACCAGATAAAAGGCATCAACAATTCATGGGCCATCCGCTGGCATGCATCCGCCTACTTGCATGATATGCTTACTTTGTACCCCGGCAGATCACTGGTGCAGAATATTGGCAACGACGGCAGTGGGGTACACTCAGATGCGACCACCGAGTATGATGTAACCCTGGCCAGTGAACCCGTTCCCGTGCGGGAAATTCCAGCGGTAGAGAGCGTCGTGGGAAGGGAAGCATTTGTGAACTTTTTCCGCAAAACCAAGCCCGGCGCCCTTTCATGGGCCTTTACACAATTCAAAATTTTTGTAAAGCATGTCATTTTTAAGTGGACTAAAAAAAAGGTATAACCGCGTGGCGAACGGTGTAGACTGGACGAATCTCCGCAGTGTAAAACCGGTTTCGGAAGTATTTGGGCTTGACAGGGGCACCCCCGTTGACCGATATTATATCGAAAAATTTCTTCATGCCAATGCCCACCATATAAAGGGAAGTGTGCTGGAGATTGCCGAAAACACCTACAGCAAAAAGTATGGCAGGGATATAACCGCTTTTGAGATTTTGCATTATAATCATGACAACCCGCGAGCCACCATCGTGGGTGACCTGACTGATGTGAATACCTTGCCTCATGAAAAGGTGGATTGCTTTATCTGTACCCAGACCTTTCAGTTCATTTATAATTTTAAGGATGCCATTCGGGGAGCCCATTATTTGCTCAAAAAAAATGGGATTTTATTAGCTACCTTTGCTGGCATCTCTCAGATTAGCCGTTATGATATGGATCGTTGGGGAGAATACTGGCGATTCACCACCCTGTCGGCGGCGAAGGCCTTCCAGGAGGTGTTTGGCCCAAACAATGTAGTTGTCGAAGCCTATGGCAACGTGCTGAGCGCTGTGGCCTTTTTGGAGGGCATCAGTGTTGAAGAATTAACACCCGAAGAACTCGATTATAAAGATAAGAATTACGAAGTGCTGATTACCCTGGTCGCCCGGAAATAGTATGCATTTATGATACGACGTATTTTGGGCTCTGCCAGAAGATTGGTATTTAACACGATCGATAACCCGGCTTTAGTCTTACTTTACCATCGCGTCACAAAACTTGATTGGGATCCACATTTCCTTGCGGTAAGCCCTCAGAATTTTTACGAACAGGTAGACTACCTGCGAAAGTATTGCACGCTGCTGAACATCGAGGAGTTTTACGAAATCCTGTCGCAGCGAAAAAAGTTTCCCCGCAAGGCGGTAATCATCAGTTTCGATGATGGCTATGCCGATAACTATCACGAAGCCTTACCCATTCTGGAATCGCTGCAAAGCCAGGCGATATTTTACATTACCACCTCCAACATCGATACTAACCTGGAATTGTATTGGGATGACCTGGAGAGAATTGTTGTGAGTAAACACATCTTACCGCCCGTCATCGAAATAGAATATAAAAATCAATCCATCCGTTTCGATGTAAGCACCCCCGAAAGCAGGCATCAAACTTATTTTTCGATTTGCAAGCTTTTGCGATTTTCCCCAATCCCCGAGCGCAAGCGCGTTATGGAGCATTTGCATAATCTTACAGGCGTGCCATTATCGGGCCGGCCAAGCCATCGCCTGCTCACGACTAGTGAAATACAGGCAATGAACCGCTCCGCTTCAGCTGTAATTGGTGCCCACACACATAATCATCCTTCGCTGGGCGTGCTGCCGATTGAGCTACAATTTGATGAGATGATTACCTCAAGAGAGATTTTGAGAAAAATAACGGGCAACCCCGTATTGCATTTCTCCTATCCCTACGGCACTAAGCAAGACTACAATCACGATTCCCTAAAGGTATGCCATAAGCTGGGCTTCAAAATGGTGTGTAGCAACTATTACGGACAGGTGCATTCCTGGACCGACCTGTTGCGAGTGCCACGCGTACTGGTACGCGACTGGGACCGGAAACAATTTGCGCAGTATCTTGCAAAGTACTTCAGGTATTAATGCGGATACTCTATATCAATACTACAGACCTTGCCGGCGGCGCGGCAGTTGTAATGCAAAGACTGATTCGTGGTCTGCACCAGCAATACTGCACAGAGCACCTATTGCTGGTAAAAGATAAGCGGGGCGATGCCGATACAACAAAAGCCGTCTTAACCAGTAAATTCGAAATCTACAGCGAAAAGATCATCGACCGCATCAGCCGGAAAATAGGTTTGCTTTACCAGTCATTCCCTTTTTCTTCGCGGCGCATACTGGCCGCTGCAAAAGCGTTCAGGCCCGATGTGATCAACCTCCACAATACGCATGGAGCTTATTTCGCGACGCCGCTGCTGGAGCCATTGTCAAAAATGGCGCCGATTGTATGGACGCTGCACGATATGTGGAGCTTTTCTGCCAATGCCTCGCACACGTTCGGAAATATGTCGTGGAAGGAACTGAAGAACGATGCTTCCCTGACAAAAATTCCGCCCTCCATCGGTATCAATACAGGCGCCTGGTTATTGCGACAAAAGAAAAAAATATACGGTCAGTCGGCGCTGAGTATCGTTACGCCATCAAAATGGCTGTATGACCTGGCAAAGCAAAGCCCGGTTTTTGAAGGAAAGACAGTACATCATGTATATAACGGCATTGACCCACAAGTGTTTTTCCCCGCAGATAAAAAGGCCATTAAACAGAAACTGAACCTCGACCCCGATTCGCCGGTCATTATTTTTATTTCACATTTTCTTACCCGGAATAATCCATGGAAAGGCGGGAATGATTTGCTGGAAATACTGGCGCGCATCAACCGGCAGACCACAAAAAAAATTACGCTGCTGATGCTGGGCGAAGGCACGCACCAGGACCTGGCGGGGCTTACCAACCTGAACATCGTTTATACTGGTTACCTGCGCGGCGAGGAAGCCGTGCGCGACCGGTTGCAAGCCGCCGACTTGTTTATTTACCCCACCCGCGCAGACAACCTGCCAAATGTGCTGGTGGAATCCATAGCCTGCGGCACGCCCGGTATCACTTTCAATATCGGTGGCAATGCCGAAATAATAAAACATAATTATAATGGTATCATCATACCTCCTTTCGATTTTGACGCATTTGCCGCAGAAGTAATTGCTTTGCTCAACGATGGGAACAGGCGAGCACTGTTATCGGCCAACTGCGCCGCACATGTGCAGGAAAATTTCCTGCAAAGCACCATGATTCGCGAATATTACCGCATTTTTGAAGAAGCAATAAGAGACAAAAACGGGTAACCGATGCTGGGAAAACTTAACAACCATGTCTGTCAGTAAACAATATATAGACCATCCGCTCAGCATAAACAGATATATGCCCATTGCGGTCCTGTATTTTTTCTTCAACAGCTTTATGCTGCCGCAGGGGCTGTTGTACACTACTATACTGACGCCGTTGTTCTTGATATGGCTGCTCAAGTATCCATCCCTTAATTACCTGTATTATTTTTTCATCGTAACCATTCCCTTTGCCCTCATACATTTTGTGCAGGGCGTACACGCGGCATATTATGCGCGGTCGTATGTGTTGTTGTTTACCTGGTTTGTGTTTGGTATCGCTTTTTACCAGTTTTTGAAAAACTGCCACACCCTGCGATCCATATTTCGTGTGCTGGTGCTGATCAATTTCGTTTTTGTGATCATAGGCTGCATAGCGTTTTTTGTCCCGGCGCTGCGCGAGCATTTCTGGCTCACCACCTTTGTATCGGCCGGTTTAACGGATTTTCCGCGCCTGATGTTGCTTACCTACGAGCCCTCCTATTATTGCACCCTGCTGGCACCGCTTGCCATCTATTATTACCTGAAAATGATCATGCGGCAGTTGCCCAACGCGCAGGTATATGCCATACTCATCACTGTGCCACTTATACTGTCGTTTTCACTGAGCGTTTTACTGGGCATACCCATCGCACTGCTCATCCTGATGCTGTTCAACCTGGGCCGTCTGTTGCGTAATATCAAGTACCAGTACATCATTTTCGGGTCGGCAATATTAATAGCAGCCGGGCTGATAGTATTGTATTTCGTGTATCCCGATAATCCCTTGTTTGTGCGCATTGCCAACATTTTCAGCGGACACGATTCATCATTTCGTGGAAGAACGGTAGAAGCCTATTTCCTGGCTTCGAAGGTAGCCGAACAAAAAAGCCTGGTCTTTGGCGCGGGTCTTGGGCAACCGAAACTGCTGGGGGTTGAATTATGGAGTGAATTTTATAACAACACTTTCACTGTTGACGACGTGACTATACCTTGCGTTATGGCCGAAACTTTTGCCGTATTTGGCTTTGCAGGTGTATTCATCAGGCTGGCACTACAATTTTATTTATTCTTTAAAACAAAAGTGTACAATAACTATTACCGTTTTGCACTGTTTGTATTTGTGTTTATATTCCAGTTTACCGGTAGCTTTATCACCAATATCGCCGAACTGGCCATCTGGATATTGGCATTTACAAATACCTTTGAAGAATTTGACAGAAAAAAACTGAAGAGTGCACATGGATAATAAGCCGCTGGTCTCGATTATCACCATAGTATATAACGGGGAAAAGCATATAGAACAGACTATCAATAGTGTGCTGGGACAGACTTACAGTCCCATTGAATACATCATTATCGACGGCGGCTCGAAAGACAATACGGTTCCCATCATCAAAAAATACGAAGATCGTCTCGCCTACTGGATCAGCGAGCCCGACAAGGGTATCAGCGATGCCTTCAACAAAGGCTTGCGCCAGGCTAAGGGCGAATGGATCGGCATCATTAATGCCGACGACTGGTATGAACCGGATGCCGTACAAAAAGTGGTTGAAGCCGCCGGTAATCACGACCTAGTTTTCGGCGATGTGCAGTACTGGAAAAACTCCGAAAGATCGTTTATACAAATCTGCAACAGTGAATATCTTGAAAGAGATGTTTCCATTATTCATCCTTCTGTATTCGTAAAACGATCGGCTTACGAACAGCACGGTTATTTCGATACTGACCTTCGCTGCGCCATGGACTATGAATTGCTGCTTCGCCTGAAACTAAAAGGCTGCAGCTTTGTGCACGTGCCCACCGTAATCGCCAATATGCGCTGGGAAGGTTTCAGCGACAAAAACTGGAAGCTGGGACTGGAAGAAGTGTTACTGATCAAGAATCGATTTTTCCCCGGGCGTAAGTTTAACAACTATATTTTTCACTATCGCAAAGTTTGGGCAATAACAATCATTAAGCTGATGGAGAAAATGGGATTGCATTCCCTGCTGCGTTTTTACCGGGAACGGTTTTCGAAATTGAAGAAGACGTATAAGTGAGCTCAGCTTCGCCTTATTAACTCATACAATCTCCTCGCACTTTCGCTCCACGAATATCTTTGCAGCACTTGTTGCGCAGTGGCCTGCAATTGTTCTGCGGAAGGCGGGTTCTTTAATATTGCGCCCAGTTGCTGCTTTAATTCATGTTTGCTCGTCGTATCAAAACGCCAGGGCTCAAAAAAATCGAAGTCCTGCATGGCAGTGTTGCGGCTGCAGAGCACGGGCACGCCGGCAATGGCGGCTTCGATCGGGGGAATGCCGAAGCCTTCGGCGCGACTGGGATACACAAATAATTTGCAAGCCTTATAAAACGCTTCCAGGTCGCGCTGATCTACCTGCGGAAACCAATAGACGGGATAGTCGAGGTTCAGCTCACCGAATAAGGTGATGAATTCATGTACCGGTATCGACTGCTTCCCGATAAACACCAGCGGGATTTTCTGCCGGTGCAGGCCATTCGCCACCCAGGCCTTGATCAATGCTACCTGGTTCTTGCGTGGCTCAATGCGGCTGACATATAAAATGTAATCGGCTATCTTATACTTGTTGCGGATAAACTCGGCTGCCTGCTGCGCAGTGAACTGCGACGCAAAGTCTGCATTTACGCCATTGGGTATAACGGTTATCTGCTCAGCAGGAATTTTGTAATAATGCGCTATCCTCTCCCGCGAATAGTCCGACACGGTGGTTTTGATATCGGCCTGCCTGATGCCGCGCCTGAATAAATAATTGCGGGAACGCCTGTACAACCACGAAAAATCGTTTCGAAAATCATTAAACAGTATATCATGCGTGGTAGTGATATACTTGCATGGCTTGCGGCCAAAAGGTATGATATACTGGAAATGCGCGAAGTCTATCTTCTGCTCCCTGAGCATACGGGGAATATCAGAGTAAAAGCGGGAAAAGCCGGTGTTTTTATACGCCAGGAAGTTTTCGGGTTTGGCGCGTGGAAATTCCTGCCGCAAATGCATCACATCGCTGCAGCCGAAAAATATTTCGAGGTCGGGATACTGCGACAACAAAATAGTATAGATCTCTTTGAGGAATGTCCTTACACCCTGGTATTCCTTATCAAAGCTATGGGCATCTACAAAAAGTCTGATCTTTTTTTCCAATCGGAACAATTTAAACGTGCTGCCGCCTTGCGAAAATAGTGTATCCGCCGGGAGTGTAACCTCGCATTTGTTTTATATTTACGGCTGATCGTAAAACTGAGCGAAAATATAATGAAAATCGGAATCGTTGGCACCCGGGGCATTCCCAACCAGTATGGCGGCTTTGAACAATTTATCGAGTTCGTAGCGCCGGACCTGGTGAAAAGGGGCCACGAAGTGTATGTGTACAATTCTTCCTTACATCCCTATAAAGAGAAGCAGTACAAAGGCGTTCATATCATCACCAAATACGATCCCGATGACAAGATCGGTACGGCCGGACAGTTTATTTACGATTTCAATTGCATACTCGACAGCCGCAAGCGCAAGTACGATGTGATTCTGCAATTGGGTTACACCAGCAGCAGCGTGTGGACATTCCTGTATCCTTCGTCATCATTGCTGGTGACCAATATGGACGGGCTGGAGTGGAAACGTTCGAAATACTCCAAACCGGTACAATTTTTCCTGCAATACGCCGAAAGCTGGGCCGCGCGCTACAGTGATGCATTAATTGCCGATTCGCGCGGCATACAACAATATTTACAGGAAAAATACAATAAGCCCTCCGCCTTTATCGCCTATGGCGCCACGCCTTTCAACGATGCCGATGACTCAGTGCCCGCGCAGTTTGGACTGGAGAAATATGATTACAATATGCTGATTGCGCGCATGGAGCCGGAGAACAATATCGAGACCATCATCAAGGGACACCTCAAGGCAGCAAAAAAAAGAGTGCTGGCCATTGTGGGCGGCACAGGCAATAAGTATGGGAAAAAATTAAAGTCGGCTTATGAAAGCGAGTGGATACGCTTTTTGGGCCCGGTTTATGATATGAGCAGGCTCAACAGCCTGCGCTATTTTTCACAATTTTATTTTCACGGACACTCAGTGGGTGGCACCAACCCATCGTTGCTGGAAGCCATGGCTTCGGGCGCGCTGATTGTAGCGCACGATAATATATTTAACAAAAGCGTGCTCCAAAACGATGCTTTTTACTTTTCATCGCCCGATGATATTGCAAGGATTTTAGATGGTCCGTTGTCAAAGTCGGACTGCGGCACAATGATCAAAAACAATATAGACCGCATTGCACAAGAATATTCATGGCAGCAGATAACTACCGCCCTCGAGAATTATCTGACCGAAAACCTGCAAAATAGAAAAGCTTGAAGCACAACCTTAACAATATACCCGGCTCTTTCTGGATGATGAAACGCTAAATTTGTACATTGGGTCAAATTTCCCGAAATAGTTATGCAGATTGGTGTTAGACCTCGGTGGCTGGATATATTGTACTTCGTTTTACTGTTGCTGATCATTACCACTACACTGATCTCCTGGTTCAATACGTGCAGCCAACTGATGATATTGATGCTGCTGGTGCTGCTGGTGCTCGAATGGCGAACTGTTGAAATACGAACAGTATTCACCAATCAACTTTTTCTCGCTTATTTTTCTCTTGCTTTTCTTGAAGTAATTGGCTTATTCTACACCAATAATTTTAAGGAGGGCTGGCACAATTTGGAAAGCAAGGCCACCCTGGTGGCTATACCTTTTATATTGATGGTGGGGCCTTTTCGTGGTAAGGAGAATTTTAAGAAAATAATGACGGCGTATTGCCTGATCTCGTTTGCGCTCACTTTTATGTGCTTGTGCATTGCAGCATACCGGTATGCTAATACGGGTCAGGCGGGATTATTCTTTTACCACGATCTCGTAAGCCCGCTGCAGCAAAACGCGATCTTATCTACCCTGTTGCTGATAGCGGCTATCATATATCTTTTATATAACAATCTATACTTCGGTGTCGCGCGCGAGCCGGGCCGGGTATGGCGTGTTTTGCTGATCATTTATTTTGCCGGCTTTTGCGTATTGCTGGCGTCCAAGTTGCTGCTTTTTGTAATGCCCCTGTTGCTGGCTATCTGGCTGTTGCAACGCTATCCCGCCGAAAAACGCACCAGGCCAATACTCGCCCTGATGCTGGCTGTTGCTGTGGGGGCAACCATTCTGATCACTACCGATAATCCTATCAAGGCGAGGTACGTCGATATATTACGCGGCGACCTGGACCTGGTGAAACGTGAAAAATTCAGTCCCGATATATACCTCAACGGCGTGCAACTGCGGCTGCTCGAATACCGTTACGCCTGGGAAATACTAAAGGAACATAATGCCTGGATATGGGGCGTGAGTCCCGGCGACGCACAAGACTTGCTCGACGAGAAATATCGACAGGCCAATCTATACCTGGGTACGCCCGACGGAAAAGATATTGGCTTTCTGAATTACGACTCGCACAACCAGTTTCTGCAACAGTTGCTGCAGAGCGGCATTATCGGTTTGTTGGTGTTGATCGTCGTGTGTGTAATGCTGGTGGCAAGGGCTGTAAAAGAACGGTCGCGGGAGACGATTTTGTTCCTGGTGCCGGTAATTCTTGTATCGCTTACCGCGTCGCTGCTGGAGCTGCAGCATGGTCTTTTTCTCTTTACTTTTTTCCCTTTTTTATTTATGTACAATCTTAATAACCAACAGAAAACCCCTGTCCAGGCTTAAGGTAACAGGCCAGTGTAAACCATTTACCGGGTTTTGCTGTTACTATAAATTTGCCATTTTTTGCGAATTTGCACAGTATGAAAATATTATTCAGGTACCTGAAACCTTACAGGTGGCTTGTAGCGCTCGTTCTTTTGCTGGCGGCCATTAACCAGGGCTTCTCTCTATTGGACCCCATCATATTTGGACACCTGGCCAATCTTGCCAATGACCATATCCAAAATAACTACGACGCTGACCGATTCTTCTTCTCTTTTTCAAAACCATACGGTGTAATTGCTTTGTTGCTCATGTCCATCGGCGTGGCCATGGTGAGTCGTATTGCGAAAAACTTCCAGGATTATTTTTTGAATGTGGTGGTGCAGAAATTCGGCGCCAGGGTATTTACCGATGGCTTAAAACACGCGATGAAGTTGCCCTACCAGGAATTTGAAGACCAGCGAAGCGGTGAGACACTGTCGGTGCTTACCAAGGTGAGAACGGATACCGAACGCTTCGTGAATTATTTCATCAATATTCTCTTCGGTGTGTTTGTAGGTATTGTATTTGTGATTGTGTACGCATCGGCCATTCACTGGTCTATACCCATTGCTTATATGATTGGTATATTCCTGCTGACCACTATCACCAATTTCTTAAGTAAGAAGATAAAACAGATTCAGAAAAATATTGTGTCGCAAACCACATCGCTTGCCGGCAGCACTACCGAGTCGCTGCGCAATATAGAATTGGTAAAAAGCCTGGGATTGACACACCAGGAAGTGGAACGGTTAAATAAGAACACGTATAAAATATTGGGTCTCGAACTGACCAAGGTAAAACGCATCCGCAGTATCGGTTTTATTCAAGGCACGTTTGTGAATACACTGCGCCAGGTGATACTGTTTATTATGATGTGGTTGTTGTATGGTCCGGGTGAACTGATCGGGCCGGGGCAACTGATGAACGTGGGCCAGTTGTTTACCATGCAGATCTATTCCTTCTTCATCTTCAGCCCGCTGCAGGAAATAGGCAATATTATTCTCAGTTATCGCGAAGCGGAAGCGTCGCTGAACAATTTCAACAACCTCATGAACAAGCAGCCCGAGCAGCAGCCCGCCAATCCCACTCACCTAGGCGACGTGCAAACGCTCGAGTTTCGCGGCGTTGGTTTCAAGCACCAGACCGCACAGCAACGCGCCATTGATGATATCAACTTTTCGGTAAGGACCGGCGAAACCATCGCCTTTGTGGGTCCATCGGGCTCGGGCAAGACTACACTGATGAAGCTGCTGGTTGGCCTCTACCGGCCGCAGGAAGGCAAGATTTTATACAACGGGATTGACGAAACCTCCATCAACTTCGACGACCTGCGCCACCAGATAGGTTTTGTAACGCAGGATACCCAGCTGTTTTCAGGCACTATCCGTGAAAACCTGATGTTTGTGAACCCCGAGGCTACTGAGGAAGAACTGATGGATGCCTTACACAAGGCTTCCTGCACCAGCCTGTTGAAGCGTGCCGAAAAAGGTGTTGACACCATGATCGGCGAGGGCGGTCTGAAGCTCTCGGGTGGCGAGCGCCAGAGGCTGTCTATTGCCCGCGCCCTCATCCGCAAGCCGCGCGTGCTGATATTCGACGAGGCTACCTCTGCCCTCGACTCTCTAACCGAGGAAGAGGTGACCAACACCATTCGCCAGGTATCGTCGCAGCGCGACCAGATCACCATCCTGATTGCCCACCGCCTCAGCACCATTATGCATGCCGACCGCATCTATGTGCTTGAGCGTGGCGACATTATCGAGACCGGCACCCACGAATCCCTGCTTGAAGAAAAGGGCCTCTACTACGCCATGTGGCGGCAACAGATCGGCGAAAGGAAGAAGCTGGCCGCCGCGTCGTAATACGGTGCAGGAGGCAGGGTGTTGTACACAACCTACACCCGAAACCACTTTGTCGTATCTTTGCCGCCTCATGTCAGAAAAAACACCTACCCCCAATTTTCTGTGGAGCCTGCTGACGATGAAATGTCCCCGTTGCAGGCGCGGCCCTATGTTTGTGAACAAGAATCCCTGGAACCTGAAGAAAGTTTTTGCGATGCCCGTGCGCTGCCCGGAGTGCAACCAGCTGTACGAACTGGAAGTGGGCTTCTGGTATGGCACCGGCTACGTAAGCTACGTGCTTTCCGTGGCGGTGTCTGTGGCCACCTTCGTAGCCTGGTACGTACTTATCGGTATGTCGGTGCAGGATAGCCGATTTTTCTGGTGGCTGGGCCTCAACGTGGCTTTACTCATCATCATACAGCCCTGGCTCATGCGCCTCAGCCGCGTTCTCTACCTCTACTTCTTCGTCCGTTACGACCCGGATTATAAGCATACTAAAGCCAAGACCTTTGATTATGAGTCGGAGTCGTATTATTTGAAAGACGATGGGAAGAAGACCGAAGATTGAGTCTTCGGTCTGCACAAAAATGCCCCGCATTTTTGTGCAGGGCTCAGTCCTATGAAGATGGGTTAGTAAGACCCAGATTATAACGTATTAGTGCGCGGATTATTATATAAAGGCGTTGGAGGGGCCTGCAGGGGCCTTATTTTTTGAGTATAACGGTAAAGGTGGTACCTTCCCCGGGCTCGCTTTCGCAGTAGATTTTGCCGTTTATTTCCTCTACAATGCGTTTAACGATAGAGAGGCCAAGGCCGGTGGAGGGTTCACCCTCTGTGGGTTGTGAAGATATCTTGGCATATTTCGAAAACAGGTAAGGCAGCTCATCCTTCTCAATACCTACCCCCTCATCGCGCACCTTGATGCTGACGGCATCCTGCAGGTCACTCATGCTCACATAAACGTTTTTGCCACGCGGGGTGTATTTAATGGCGTTCGAAAGCAGGTTGGCACAAATACGGTTTACCAGCTGCCGGTCGCTGAGGATAAAGAGCTGCCTGCCGGGCAAATCGCTGTGAATCGTGATGTTCTTCTCGGCAGCCACATGCCTGAATTCATCAATCACCTGCTCGGCAAAAATGCTGAGGTCAAAATGTTCGAGCTGCACCTTATGATCGCCGATATCCGATTTCTCAATATCCAGGATGCGGCTGATCATTTCCTCGCCATATGAACTAGCCTGGATGATCTTGTTTAAGGCCTTGCGTTGCTCATCGGTAAGATTGCTGGTATCATTTCCCAAAATTCTGCTCCAAACCTGTATGGTAGCAAAGGGTGTGTTCAGGTCGTGCGACACAATGCTGATCAGCGAATTTTTTTCGTGGTTCAGCTCTGATAGCTTTTCATTTTGCTGAATGATCAGTTCGTTCGTGGCCTGGAGTCTCTTATTGGCCCTTCTCTTATTGATGAGGCCGAGCGCAATCAGGATACCGATTATGGCAAAGGCTATGGCCAGCGATATAAACCAACGCGTGCGAATCTGTTCTTTTTCTATCCGCGCGAGCAACAGATCGTTCTCTGCTTCGCGTTCACGCGCATTGAAGCGCTCCTGCAGTTCGGCAATGGTGCGGTAAGTTTCGGTGTTGATGATGGCGGTGTCAAGCGAATACCAGTTCTTAAGATATTTGTATGCGGTGCTGTAATCGCCTTTGTATTCATACAACTTCGCAAGAATAGAATACGAATCGGCTTCCTTACTTTTTGAACCCAGTTGCCTGGCCAGGTGCATGGCTTTGCTGGCGTAGAAGGCAGCTGAGTCGAACACCTTTTTCTCAATATATACATCGGCTATGTTCAACACAGCCACCCATAAACCTGCGCTATTGTCTTGAGAAGTGAAGTGAAAATAATTGCGGCGAAAATGTCGCAACGCTTCATCGAACTTTTTTTCACGAAAGTTTACGTTGCCGAGGTTATTATACAGACTGGTGAGATCGAGGGTTTCTGAATATGGTTTGGCAATGCGGATAGCTTCGTTGAGTAAAATGCGCGCACTGTCGTATTGTTTTAATTGCGTGTAAATGACGGCGAGGTTGTTGTAAGTATTGATGAGTGAAGACACTTCACCCCGCTCCCTCACCATCTCGGCGCATTGAATGTAAAATTCCTTGGCCTTTACCGGTTCCTTAATCGCTGAATATACAATGGCCAGGTCGCTGAGCGCGCTCATTTCATATTCTACTGCCTGCAGTTTGCGCGCTTCTTCCAGCGATTGCAGGTAGTATTCGATGGCTTTGCTGTAATTGTTGTTGAGATCTTCGTACAGTCCGCGCAGGCGGGTTGACAGTACAGGCCCCTTATTAAATTTCAGGCGTTCCGATTCCTTCTCGATATAGTTGGCATAATACTTAATGGAATCGATCTTTTCCTCGCTGAAGTCAAGGCACCTGTCGTACAACTGTTTGAGGTAAGTAGTATCAGGCTGCGAGAAGGCAAGGCAGCTACATATCAAGGCCAGTGTAAACAATTTGTATTTCACTGGGAAAGGGCTTGTATTAGCAATATAACGTAAATCGCCAATTATTCAATCAGGTTGTTGCGCAGGGCAAATTTCACCAGGCCAACAGTATTGTTCACCCCTAATTTAGCTATGAGATTCTTGCGATGTGTTTCGACAGTGCTTACGCTGAGAAAGAGTTTTTCCGCAATTTCACTATTACTATACTCCTTGCAGATAAGCGTGAGCACTTCTATTTCACGCTTCGATAAAATTTCATCCACCTTTTTGTCTTCAATCGTTACCGTGTTGCGGAAGTCCTGGTCGGTATCGATGATATTGATCTCTTTACTGAAATATTTTTTTCCTTCGGCCACGGTATTCAACGCCTTTACCAGCTCTTCGATACTGGTATTTTTCAGGATGTACCCGTTGATATCGTGGCGGATCAATTTGTGAATGTAGCGCGTGCCGCGCATGATGGTGAGATAAAGAATCTTCAGGTCGGGGTGCAGGCTGCGAATCTGTTTCAACAATTCTTCTTCGCCTGTATCTGGCAGGTGTACGTCGAGCAGTAAAATGTCCACTTCAACTTCCGGAAGTTTTTGTAACAGCTCTTTGCCCGTTAATGCAGAACCGACCACCTGGAAACCTGGTTGTTTGTTCAACAGCAAGACCAAGCCCTCAAGGTACAATTCATGGTCGTCTGTTATGAAAACTTTCAGCATATATTGAGCGGCAATTTAAAACTATTTACCATATGAAATAAATAAAAATCCGGAATCAAAAAATCCGAAACCGGAAATTTTGTCAATCCAGTTTCGGATTTGTTGATTTGGGTTTTAATTAAAATAAAATTACATGCTTAACGGGTCTTCAACATTGGTCTTACCTGCTGAATAGAACCATTTTGCAGTCGGGCATAGTATAAACCTGTAGGCAATCCACCACTGTCGAAGTCCACATTGTATGTTCCGGGCGGATACACCTTATCAGTAAGTGTTTTCACTACCCTTCCCAACGCGTCTATTACATGCACCAGCGTGTGCCCGCCCTTTGTGCGAAAGGTGATGCGCGTTCTTTCAACAAAAGGATTGGGATAATTTATAATGAGATCTTTCCCGTTTGTGTCCAGCACATCTTCAATACCCGTACTGGCGCAGGCGCTGTTGCTGGCCAAATGAATCTCCTGGAAATTTTTGAGTAAAATTTTCTCCAGGTTAGCCGCATCCACGCAAAACCATTGCTTCAGAATCGAGGCATATATACTCCGGAAATCATACTGGAACGGGATATTGTCGTTTACCGACGAATTGTTGGGTATGGTTGGATTGGCGCCGACAATACCTGGACGCACATTTTTTCCGAAAACAAATACCGGCGCCGCCGCACCATGATCCGTTCCCATGCTGGAATTGGATTTGATGCGTCGGCCGAATTCAGAAAAAGTAAACCCGATCACGCGGTCGTCTACGCCCAGGTTTTTCAGATCGTCCATAAATGATTTGATGGCGTCTGATAATTTACGCAGCAATTGTGCGTGCGTACCGGTGGTAGTATCGAGCGAGTTCACCTGCGCTGAGTGTGTGTCAAAGCCATAAGTGCTCACCATATACACGCGCGTTTTCAAACCGCCTTTCACCAGCCGCGCCACGATGCGAAGCTGTTGCGCCAGATCATTATTCGCGGGGTATGAACCCTGCTGCGTCACTTTTTCCGCAGCAGCCTTAATGGCGGTGGAATAAAGCTCGGTCTGACGGGCAACGGTGCGTATGTATTTCAGTTCTTTTCCCCAGGGCGTATCGGGCACGGGGTCTTCCACGCCATTGAGAAAATCGTAAAAGCTGGTAGGGTTGGTAATGTTAATACCCATATTATAACCCGCTCCCTGGAAGGCCGGCGTAGGTATAGCGCCGATCTGGATAGCCAGCGGGTCGGGCATTTGCGTAGTGGGATAACCTTCGGGATAGCCGGGGAACTCAGTCTCGAGATAGCGGCCGATCCAGCCGGTGGGAATGATCTGCTCCGAATCGGAAGCCGTCATCCATATATCGGTGGCGCGGAAATGCGAGAAGTTGGGCGAAGGATAGCCAACAGAGTGCACAATGGCCAGCTTGCCTTCGTTGTATAAGGTCTGCAGACCGGTAAGACTGGGATGCAAACCCGTTTTGGAAACGCCGTTCAGCGCCAGGATCTTGTTTTGTGGTATGGCGATATTTTTTCGCGCATTGTAATAGCCCGAATAATATTCAACCGGTATCACCATATTCAAACCATCATTACCGCCATCGAGCCTTACCAGCACCAGCACCTTATCGGTTTCGGTGGTGGCGCTCATCAGCGCGCGCACCAGCGGCGAAGCAGCGGTATGTGCTTTTACGGAAAAGCCGTTGATCATCGCCGGCAATGTAACGGCGGCGGGTAGTGTATGTTTGAAAAATTGTCTGCGTTTCATAAGTCACTTTTCGTTAGGATAATTGGTATTCTGCCAGGTTCATGAAATATTTATACAGCGCCGTCAGCCGTGTTGTAATGATCTGCCGCGCCATGGCATCATTGGGATTCGTGATAAATGCAGTCCACTCATTGGTCCAATAATAATCTTCCAGCTGATTCGCCAGCAGAATCGATCTTTTAATCACCGTCTTCGACTCATCCGACAGCGGCACGCGATACAGTATATCCAGCGAATCGTTGATCAATGCATTCGGGTCGCCGGGGTTGGGCAATGATTGGGCAAAAGCGATGGGATCGAATTTGATGGTCTGCCCGTTGCGCGTGTAACCTTGCTGAATCATGGTATCGGTCCAGATATTGCGCTTGGGCAGCGTGTCGTTATTGATCCACATTTCATGAAACTGCGGCAGTTGGTAATAAGCGGGCCATCCCGAAACACTCGGCGGGTCGCCGATATTTTGTTGTATTACGCCCGCTTCATAATAAATATGCTCCCACATTTCGTACTGGCGGGCGCTGTCGGCCGGAAAACTCACATTAAACTCGCGGCTCGCGCCTACATACAGATCAATCGGTGGCTTGATGAGACAGCCCTGGTTGAGGGGATCAAAAAAATGCTCGCTCTTAAACAGTGCATCCAGCACCGGTTTTATTTCCCAGTTGCTGTTGCGGAATAGCTGCGCCAGCGGTTTGATCACATTGTTTTCTGTGTTGGCATCTATGATGTAGTAACAGAACCACCGATAGATTTTGCGCACGATAAACTCAGAAACCTCTACGTCTTTCGCGAAGATCATATCGAGCAAAGCATCCAGTTCGGTCTCGCCGCCGGTGGGACCGCTTTGTCCGGCTATTACGGTATTGTTGAAGAAACTACTGAAGGTTTTATTACCTGTATCATGTTTTTCGGGGTCAAAACTCCGTTCATCGGTGGTTTCATCTATGGTCCAGCCAGTTAACACCCGCGCCGCAGCCTGCACGTCGGGCTCGGTATAATTGGGGTTGTTTTCTTTACCGAGGGTAAACAACTCCATCAATTCGCGCGCATAGTTTTCGTCGGGCGCTTCCTTTACATTCAGCGCGCCGTTGAGATAGATGAGCATGGCGCGGTCGAGCGTCACCAGTTTTACCAGTGTTTTGAAATTACCGAGCGCGTTGGCGCGCAACATGGCATTGTGCTCATAGGCAAAAATGCCGCGGCCATACACGTTGGTCTCGGTGGCAAAATGGTTGTGCCAGAACAGCGTCATCTTTTCCAGGATATTTCTCTCCTGGTTGATCATGCGCCCCACCCACCAGCTCTTGAAAGAATTGATGCGTTCGCGGTTTACATCGCCATCGGCAGAAAAAGTATTTACCCAGGTAGCACCTGCAGCCACGCCATCATTTTCCGAATAATGTTTTACGGGCGGAGACGGCGGCGTTGCAGGCACGTTCAGCAAGGCATTTACTGCCTGCACGGTGGAGAGCGTTTTGAAATAATCTATGTCTGATTTTTTGGCACCGAACATGGTGCGTTTCAGCAGGTGCACAATTTCTTTGGTGCCCCAGGGACCGGTGTAAACGGTAAGCCCGGTGTCTATGCGACGTGTACCGGCATAGGATATTGGGGAAGATTCAGCAGCTCTTCTGCGTAGTGTAAGGAAAGCCCTTCTGTCCATAAGGTTGATTTTGGTCGGAATAGCTTCATATAGCCGGCCTGATGACTACGGAAACTATCCTTTCGCACCTTATAACGAACAAAAATGCTGCCACTTGCCCAAAATGGGTAAAATCTGGGATTTTTTCAAATGAGGTTAGTAGAATTACGGTGGGGGGTGGGTGCGCGGGAAAATTATTACTTAATCTATGTTCTCTATAATCCCTGCAATCCCCTGCCCGCCGCCAACACAAGCTGTCACTATACCATACTTCTTCTTCAACCGCTTCATATCGTTGATCAACTGTATGGTCAGCTTACAACCTGTACATCCCAGCGGGTGACCCAATGCGATAGCGCCACCGTTGATATTAACAATTTCGGGATTGAGATTCAGTTGGCGGATCACCGCCAGCGATTGCGAAGCAAAAGCTTCATTCAGTTCGATCAGGTCAATCTGCCCCAGGTTCATACCCGCGCGTTGCAATACTTTGGGTACCGCTTCTACCGGACCAATACCCATTACGCGGGGATGCACACCCGCCGATACGCAGGCCACCAGTCGCGCGATGGGTTTAAGACCCAATTCATTCACCATTTTCTCACTCATCACAATCACGAAGGCGGCGCCATCGGAAGTTTGTGATGAGTTGCCCGCGGTTACGGTACCATTGGCGGCAAACACGGGTTTCAGTTTGGCCAGGGCTTCCAGGCTGGTATCGGGTCGCGGACCCTCATCGGTATCTACTACGTAAGTTTTTGTTTGCTTCTTTCCTTTTTCATCCAGGTAAACCTGTTCTACGGTAATGGGTAAAATGCCCTCTTTAAAATACCCGTTCTTTATAGCGTTGATGGCTTTCTGGTGCGAATGATAGGAGAACCGGTCCTGGTCTTCGCGGCTCACATTATATTCTTTCGCCACTGCTTCGGCGGTGAGACCCATGCTGAGGTAGTAATCCGGTTCATCGGAAGCGATGGAATAAGAGGGAACGGTTTTCCAACCCGCCGTCGGCACCATGCTCATGCTCTCGGTACCGCCTGCAATGATGCAGTCGGCCTGGCCGGTGCGAATTTTGGCGGTAGCCATCGCAATGGTCTCGAGACCCGAAGCGCAATAGCGGTTCACCGTCATGCCCGGCACTTCATAACCCAGTGCGCGCGCCGCAATGATGCGGCCCACCTGCAGTCCCTGCTCCGCCTCGGGCACAGCGTTGCCCACAATTACATCATCCACGCGCTTCGGATCCAATTGCGGTACCGAAGCCATCAATCCCTTGATGACCGTAATGGCCAGGTCATCGGGACGATAAAACCTGAAAACGCCACGCTTCGATTTTCCTACTGCGGTACGGTATCCTGCTACGATGTATGCTTCCATAATGAATAGTTTCGTGTTTCAAGTTTGGGTGTCGGGTGCAGGTTGCCATTCATAATCAATGACCGAACCTAAAAACCCGACACCACATTAGTTGCTTATGCAACCTTATTGATCAAAGTTAATGATAGCCTGCGTCTTTACAAAACCATGTTTATCTATCTTCGCAACCGCATATGTATAAAGTTTTACGCCGGATTTTATTCCTGTTTCCGACCGAATCGGTTCATCATTTTTCCATGAACTTGTTGAAACTGGCTTGTTCGGTGGGATTTCTGCGGCGCGCCATCACGAAATACTGTACTCCCCGTCATATAGAAGAAAAAGAATTATTTGGTCTTCGCTTCCCCAACCCTGTGGGACTGGCAGCTGGTTTCGATAAAAATGCATTATACCTCACTTGTCTCGAAGCCTTGGGCTTTGGATATGTGGAAATCGGTACTGTGACGCCACAACCGCAGGCTGGGAATGATAAACCGCGACTGTTTCGACTGCCCAAAGACAAGGCCCTGATCAATCGCATGGGCTTCAACAACGATGGGGCCAGGGTGGTGGCAAAAAGATTGAAGGAGTGGAGAGCAGGCGGTTCGAAGTTTATTGTGGGGGGAAATATTGGTAAAAACAAAACCACCCCCAACGAAGAAGCCTGGAAAGATTATGAAATCTGTTTTCGCGAGTTGTATGATTGCGTGGACTATTTCGTAGTGAATGTAAGTTCGCCCAACACACCCGGTCTGCGCGAGTTGCAGGAAAAAGATTCGCTGCGCAAAATCCTGTCGCACCTGCAAACCATTAACCGCGAAAGCATGATGCGGCCCAAACCCATACTGCTGAAGATTGCGCCCGACCTTACCCAAAGCCAGATTGATGACGTGATTGACCTGGCGCTGGAAATAAAACTCGATGGACTGGTGGCGACCAACACTACCATCAGCCGCGACAACCTGAAGACACCTGCTAAGACAATTGAGGCGATCGGCGCAGGCGGATTAAGCGGCGCGCCCTTGCGGCAAAGATCAAACGAGGTGGTGCGGTATATAGTAGAAAAAACAAACGGTCAGTTGCCGGTAATTGCATCGGGCGGCATATTTACGGGAAAAGATGCCCTGGAAAAACTAAACGCAGGCGCAGCATTGGTGCAGGTATGGACAGGATTTATTTATGAAGGACCGTTGATTGTGCGTAACATTTGCAGGGAGCTGAAGACAGATTAGCATTCTGCAACTTAGTATTGATTAAACATGGAACAACTACTCACCCTCGATGCATTGATCAGTTTGCTTACGCTTACTACGCTTGAAGTGGTGTTGGGCATAGACAATGTAATTTTTGTTTCGATTCTTGTGGGCAGACTGGAACCGGCGCAGCGACTGAAGGCCCGCCGAATCTGGATGGTTGGCGGCATTGCAGTGCGGGTGTTGTTGCTGATGGCTATCGGCTGGCTGGTGCGCGAAGGCAATTCCGAGTTGTTTGGCTTTGATTTAGATGATAATCACTATGCTTTTACACTTCGCCATATAATCATGTTTGCAGGTGGTCTTTTTCTTTTATATAAAACGGTAAAAGAAATTCATCACAAGCTGGAAGGCGATGATGAAGCCATTGCCAAGATAAAATCCAAACCTGCCTCCTTTGGATCCATCATTGGACAGATCATCCTGATCGATATGGTATTTTCTTTCGATAGCATTATCACTGCTGTTGGCCTTGCCAGGCTGGTACCGGTGATGATCATTGCCGTGATCATTGCCATGGTGGTAATGTTCTTTTTCGCCGAACGCATTTCAACCTTCATTCATAAACATCCCTCTTTGAAAATGCTGGCGCTGGCTTTCCTGCTGATGGTTGGTTTTAGTCTCTTCTTCGAAGGCGTGGAGCCGCTGCACGGTGCGCATATACCAAAGGGCTATATTTATTTTGCAATGGCCTTCTCATTTGGTGTGGAATTGCTGAATATGCGTATGCGCAGAAAGAAGGCCAGTCGTCCTGTGGAGTTACACGAACCTGTTGTGGGAGCACAAGATCCGGCGCAAAACAATTGATGCGCTACTACAGCTTGATTTATACACTCAGCTTCAAAATCGTGGCGGCCACCATCCCCGCCGTCTCTGCTCTCAGCCTGGTGTCCCCCAACGACACCGGAATGAACTGGTAACTCAATGCAAAATCAATTTCTTCTTTCGTAAAATCTCCTTCCGGACCTATCAGTACTATTTGCGCAGTTTTTGAAGAATCTACTAACTGCGACAAGCTTTGTTTTTGTTCGGGCAGGCAATGTGCAATAAAGCGTTGCTCGATTGTATTGACATCTTCTTGTCGTAACAGCTGCCCAAACCCAATCGGCTGGTGCAGCACGGGCAGCCATACCTGTTGCGACTGCAGCATGGCGCTGATCAATATGCCCTGCATCCGTTCGTAACGGAAATTTTCTTTTTCGGTGCGGTCGCAGATCATGGGGATGATCTCGCTGATGCCGAGCTCGGTGGCTTTTTCGAGAAACCATTCAAAGCGGCTGGTATTTTTCAGAATAGAAATGCCGATAATCGTTTTGCGACTACCGGCATCATTATACCGCTTCGAAACTATGTTGACCGCGCATCTTTTTTTGTGCGCGTCGATTATTTCAGCTTCAAACAAATGGCCTTTGCCATCGGTCAGGTTGATCCTTTCGCCTTCCTTCATGCGCAACACGCTTACAACGTGTTTGCTGGTGTCTTCATCCAACTGCAATTCATCCCTGTCTATATGCTCAGCATAGAAAAAAGGAAGTGCCATGAAAAACTGTTTTAGAACGGCGCTTCTTCGTCATCACCAAAAGGCATATCGTTCATCTTGCTGCCAGCCTGTATGTACAGCCTGGCGCCATCATCACCACCAATTCCCTGCGGTGGTATGGGTTTCCAGTTGCCGCCGCCAGACGGGAAGCCGCCGAAATTATCGTCATCAAACTCCACAAATTTCTGGATATGCAGCAATGCCTTCAGCTTCACGGTTTCGAGCGAACCGTTACGGTGCTTGGCTATGCGCACATGCGTTTCACCTTTATTGCTTTCGCCCATTTCGTTGGCGGTAATATCATAGTATTCGGGCCTGTACAGGAACATTACCATATCGGCATCCTGCTCAATGGCGCCCGATTCGCGGAGGTCGCTCAGCTGCGGCATCTTATTGCCTTCTTTACGCGTTTCCACCGCACGGCTCAACTGCGAAAGCGCTATAATGGGCACCTGCAATTCTTTGGCCAGTTGTTTCAGGTTACGCGATATCTGGCTGATTTCCTGTTCACGGTTGGTATTTCTTCCTTCACCGCCACCGCTCATTAGTTGCAGGTAGTCGATAATAATCAGGCCGATATTGTGTTTGTTTTTCAAACGGCGGCATTTGGCGCGCAGCTCAAAGATGTTGAGCGCCGCGGTATCGTCAATGAAGATCTGCGCCTGGGCCAGCTTCTGGATACCCTTGGCATAGAGTTGCTTCATTTCATGATCTTCCATTTTGCCGCGGGCAATTTTTTCGAGCCATATCTCGCTCTCGGCGGCAAGAATACGTTGCACCAGCTGGCCCGCGCTCATTTCAAGGCTGAAGAAGGCCACGGGTGTCGGCTTCACGTTGTTCAACGCGGCGTTGCGCGCCAGGTTGAGGGCGAAGGCCGTTTTACCGACCGCGGGCCGTGCAGCCAAAATAATGAGGTCGGTATTTTGCCAGCCGTAAGTTACGCGGTCCAGTGAAGGGAATCCGCTGGGCACGCCGGTGATATCTTCATTCCGGTGACGCATATCCTCGATACGCTGCACTGTTTTCACCAGCACGGTATCGATGCTGTCAAAATTTTTGCGTAGGTGGTTGTTGGTTATTTCAAACAGCTTGCTTTCGGCCTCGTCGAGCAGGTCAAACACATCGGTGCTGTCTTCATAACTGTCGGCGATGATCTCGCCGCTGATGCGTATCAGTTCGCGTTGAATAAATTTCTGGAGTATGATGCGGCTGTGCGCTTCAATATTGGCTGAGGACACCACAGCGTTGGTGAGACGGGTTACATAGTAGGGTCCGCCTACCATTTCCAGTTCTTCACGGCTTTTAAGTTCTTCTACAACGGTGAGAATATCGATGGGTTGGTTTTTCTGTTGCAGGCTTTGCATAGCCCGGTATATGCGCTGGTGGGCATCTACATAAAAACATTCCGGTTTGAGTATCTCTACAACGGTGTCGAAGGCACTTTTTTCCAACATGATTGCTCCGAGAACGGCTTCTTCCAGGTCTTTGGCCTGCGGGGGCACCTTTCCATACACCATAGTGCTGAGGTCGATGGAACCCCTGGAACGTCTGCTCTTGCGTTCGCGGTCTTTGTTAAGGTTAGTTATCTCCATTGTTTCTGCTACAAAAGGGTTTAACCATTGGTTAATCAGGTTCCTTGACAATGGTTTTTCGGTAGGTAAAGCGAAAAGAGGTCTCGTCGCTTCATTGGATTGTAATTCGCAACCAATGACTTTCTTGGGTTAGTTTTCCAGTCTTTGTGCTACGTGAATGTTATGACACGGTTATCGGAATGTTACCCCTTTTAGTCAGGACGGCGAATATATACCCCTCCTACGAGCGGCATCAAGAAAACCGGAACCTATTTTTAATCACTGCCAATTCACTGCTGCGTCCACATAAAACCAGTGGTTATCCACAGATTCTCCGACAGATATCCACAAATTACAAAAGTTTAGCACCCTTATCGAAAGGAAATTCACACATGATGTGCGAAAGAAATTTTGCCCAAAAATTTGGCCAAAATACCCATCAAATAAGATGCAGGCTGGTACTGCATCACACGCATTTTACCCCACAAAAATCCTTATCCAAAGCCAGTTTTCGCCCACCCCACGCTCCAAAACGCCCGTCAATTCGCCATTCCAGGCACGTACAGGCGTGGAATTCCAATACCAGTAAGGGTTTCGGGTTTGGAGCGCAGGGTGTAGGGTTAAAGGTTTAGGTTGACAGGTGGTAGGTGGAGGGAAGGCCAGGTACCGGCTGGCTCACCTATGACCTGGCCCTCCCCCGGGCAGGCCAGGTGACAGGTGAGCCACCTGGGAGGTGGGCCACCTGTCCCGCTATAACCCGAAACCCCAAACCTTACATTAAATTTTCCCCCCAAATTCTACCATCATATACCCGTTATCCGTAATTTACAGGCCTAATTGCTGACGTAATGCGCGTCTACCAGCTGAGACATTATGAAGTAATGATGCGGGAAGAAGATTTCGAAGAAGCCCGGCGATTGCTGTACTATGAACAGCTGTGCTATGATTTGCTTACCGTGCAGGCCATCAGCACTTCCGGGGCTATCGAAATCATCAGGCTGCGCAGAGGCAAGATTGAACATAAGCCCAGGAGAATCCAAAGAATACTTTCTGAGTATAGCATACCCGCTTTCTATTTTATCGTTTCCAGGAATTGATCACCTCCGCTATTGTGCCTGCTGAATCAGTTATCTTTGCTGCATGACTATATCGTATAACTGGTTACAAGAGTATTTGCCTGTTACTATAGAACCGGAAAGGCTGAATATCATACTCACCTCTATTGGACTGGAAGTAGAAAGTTTTGAACAGTACGAAAGTATCAAAGGCGGACTGAAGGGCCTGGTGATCGGAGAAGTGCTGACCGTTGAAAAACATCCCAATGCCGATAAATTGTCTGTTACCACCGTCAATATCGGTAAGGATGTCCCCTTGCAGATCGTGTGCGGCGCGCCTAATGTAGCAGCCGGGCAAAAAGTGGTGGTGGCTACCGTGGGCAGCACCATTTACCCCAAAAACGGCGATCCCCTTACTATGAAGGTGGCCAGGATACGTGGCGTGGAGAGCCATGGCATGATCTGCGCCGAAGATGAGATCGGCATCAGCGACAACCATGAAGGTATTATGGTACTGCCCGCCGACCTGAAACCCGGCACCCTCGCGGCTGATTATTTCAAGCCATTCAAAGATTATATATACGAAATTGGCCTCACGCCCAACCGTATGGACGCGATGAGTCACCTGGGCGTGGCCCGCGATGTGTGCGCCTATCTTTCGCACCACGACAGGAAAGAATATTCGGTAAAATCTCCGTTCACCAACAATTTTACCATTGATAATAATAGCTACCCGATAAAAGTTACGGTTGAAAATACCAATGCCTGCAAGCGATACAGTGGCATCACTATTTCCGGGGTCACTGTGAAAGAAAGCCCGCAATGGCTGAAAGATAAATTGCTGTCCATCGGTCAGCGGCCGATCAATAATATTGTTGACATCACCAATTTCATTTTACACGAGACCGGCCAGCCACTGCATGCCTTCGATGCAGATGCTATAAAAGGGAAACACGTTATCGTAAAAAACCTGCCCGAAGGCTCAAAATTTGTTACGCTCGACGGCAGGGAAAGAACGCTCTTTGCCGAAGACCTGATGATCTGCAACGAAGAAGGCGGCATGTGTATCGCCGGCGTATTTGGCGGATTGCATAGCGGCGTAACCAACAGCACCAAACACATTTTCCTGGAAAGCGCCTGGTTCAACCCCATAGATACGCGCAAGACTTCATTCCGTCATGGACTGCGTACCGAGGCGGCTATGCGCTTTGAAAAAAATATAGACATCAGCAATACGGTGAACGTATTGAAGCGGGCGGCTTTGATGATAAAAGAACTAGCCGGGGGAGAAATTGCGTCTAATATCGTTGATGTTTACCCGAACCCGGAAAACAAAGCGCAGGTGCGTCTCACTTTCCACTACCTGCGTAAACTAAGCGGTAAAAACTATCATCCCGATACGGTGAAAAAGATATTATTGTCGCTCGGTTTTGAAATAATCCGCGAAGGTTTGGATGATATTGTTGTTGCCGCACCTTACAGCAAACCCGATATTCATTTGCCCGCCGATGTAGTGGAGGAAATCATTCGCATCGACGGCCTGGATAATATTGATATACCCGGCCGCATTGCCATTTCACCTTCGCTGGAAAATAACCGCACGCAGCAGGTCACGCGGAATAAAGTGGGGGGTTACCTGGTGGGACTTGGTTTTAATGAGGTCATGACCAATTCCATCACCAATGCGGCATATTACAGCGAGGAAGAACTGGCAGGAAGTGTGAAGCTGCTCAATAACCTCAGCGCCGAGCACAACCTGATGCGTCCCTCGATGCTGCAGACAGGCCTGGAGGCGGTGGCGTACAACCTGAACCGCAAAAACCTGGACCTGAAGTTTTTTGAATTTGGTAAGACCTACCGGCAAAAAGGTCCCGAGAAATACGAAGAAAACGAACATCTCTGCTTATACGTAACCGGCCAGCTCAACGAAGATTCGTGGAAAGGGAAGTCGGGCGCCGCAGATCTTTATTATTTAAAAGGAGTAGTGGCAAGAATATTGCAGGTAACAGGCATTGATCAGCCGCAGTGGCAAGCGCTCAGCAATGGCAAGCTGGCAAACTCGCTGGAAGTGGTAGTGAATAAGAAAGCGATAGTAAAGCTCGGAGCAGTATCCGCAAAAGAGCTGAAGCGTTTCGATATCAAGCAGCCTGTTTACTTCGCCGATTTCGATTGGCAGCTGATCATGAATATGATCTCCAACGAATCACTGAAGGTGCGCGAGTTGCCGAAGCAATTGCCTGTGCGCCGCGACCTGGCGATGATTGTTCCCAAAACCCTCCCTTATGCCGATGTGGAAAGCACGGTGAAAAAAGTGAAGCTCGATAAACTACAAGGCATACAATTGTTCGATATTTTTGAAAGCGAGAAGTTGGGTGCAAATAAAAAATCACTGGCATTAAGTTTCACCTTTCTCGACAAAGAAAAAACGCCTACTGACAAAGAGATAGACGCCATGATGAACAAGATCATGACGGCGCTGGAGACCGAATTGCAGGCCGAGATCAGGAAATAACCCCAAACCGGAAAACCGCAAAACGAAACAGTTTACGGCATGGTACATGAAGAAACTTTACAGCGTATCTCTGATAAGCTGCAGCAGTTGGCGCAACGCTACCAGATGCTGTACAAGGAGAATCAGCAACTGACCCGCGAGATCAGGGTGTTGAAAGAAAGGGAAGAAGAGAGGGAAAAAAAGATAAACGAACTGGAACTGAAGCTGGCAGCCTTCAAGACGGCAACAGGCCGGTTGGATGAAACGGAAAAAAAGGAGATAGACAAACGGTTAAGCCATTACATCCGGGAAATTGACCGGTGTATTGCCCTTCTGAGTGAATAGATTTCATACCCTTTTCACCAGGCGCATCTTCATTTCGTCGTCGCCCTGGCTCAGCTCCAATGTATATATGCCATATGGCAAATCATTGAGACCTTTCCAGGTTACAGTATTATTCCCCTGGGGAACATTGGCTTCAAGGCGGCTGCATTCGTAGCCTTTTTCATCGCGCAAAATCGCCTTCAGGCTGGACCGGAGTGGCGCTACTAGTTCTAAGGTCAGTGCGTCGATGAAGACATTTGACTTAAGTTTGGCGAACATGTTAATCGTTTGGTTTTGGTGTGTAATCATAGAATACGTAATTGCCTCAACCATCCAAAACGATCCTTAGAAGTCCAAAATCCTTGTGTGTGAATTAAGTGTGGATAAATGTAAAACAAGCTTTTCAAATTAGCAAGAGCATGGACGAATTAATTCCTATAAACGTTTTGATTGGCGACCGGACCTACCGGATCCGCATCGCCCCGGCCGATGAGGGAACTGTCAGAAAAACGCTTAAACTCATCAACGATAAGATTTTAGAGTTCAAGACCCAGTTTGCGGGAAAGGACATGCAGGACTATATCGCCATGGTAATTCTCTGGTATGCTACCCAGCAAAGTGCTTCGGAAAATACGAAGGAATTGCCCGCGGAGGCCGGTGAACGGCTGGCTGGCATGGAAAAATTGCTGGACCGCCTGCTGCAGGAAACAGCCTAGTCCCGCCCTGGATTCGGGCCCCGTTCCGACCCGGCCCATGGCTTCGCCAAAACCATGAGGCCCTACCCCTACCCATATTTCAGATTTTATTGCGCAAACGCCCCCATTCCCGCTGCCAATAAGCACTATACTCTGCCTCTTTAAGGCGGCGCTTCTCTTTTTTCTGTATTTTCGTCCCTCATAACTCACTATGGCTAAGTCACATTACATAGAGAGCACCGTTAATATGGTAGAACAATTTAAATCTGTAAAACACAATGGATCAGAACATACTTATTTATATAGTAGGTGGAGTTGCGCTAATTATCGGCATAGTAGCGGGTAAATTCATTTTTGCCAAGAACACACAAAAGAAAATAGAGGAAGCAGAACAGCAGGCACAAAAAATAATATCAGACGCAGAAGCCAAGGCGGAAACGATAAAACAACAGAAACAGTTAGAAGCAAAAGAAAAATTTCTACAGTTAAAGGCTGAACACGATAAAGAAGTTCTTGAACGTAATCGTAAACTCAGCGAAGTAGAAAACCGGGTCCGGCAGAAAGAACAGTCTATCAATCAAAAGCTGGAACAGCTCGAAAAACAGGTTAAGGAAAACGATGCCATTAAGGATAACCTGAACCGCCAGATTGAGGTGGTCAACCTGAAACGCACCGAGCTGGAAAAGCACCAGGAAGAGCATATCCGCCGCCTGGAAAAAATTGCCGGTCTTACCGCCGAAGAGGCCAAAAAACAACTGATTGAAAGTCTGCGCCAGGAAGCCCATACCCAGGCGCTCAGCATTCAGCAGGAAATTATTGACGATGCCAAGCAGCGCGCCAATAAGGAGGCCCGCAAAATCATTATCCAGTCAATTCAACGCACCGCCGCCGAACAGGCCATCGAAAACTCTATTACCGTTTTCAACCTGGAAAGCGATGAAGTAAAAGGTCAGATCATTGGCCGTGAAGGCCGGAATATCCGCGCTATCGAGGCCGCTACCGGTGTTGACCTGATCGTGGATGATACCCCCGAAGCCATCATCCTGTCCTCTTTCGACCCGCTGCGCCGCGAAATTGCGCGCCTGAGCCTGCAGCGACTGGTGGCCGACGGCCGCATTCACCCCGCCCGCATCGAAGAGGTGGTGGAAAAAACAAAGCGCCAGATCGAAGAGCAGGTGATGGAAATTGGTGAACGTACGGTGATAGAACTGGGCATTCATGGTCTGCACAAAGACCTGGTGCGTATTGTCGGTAAAATGCGTTTCCGCTCTTCATATGGTCAGAACCTGTTGATGCACAGCCGCGAAGTAGCTAATTTGTGCGCTACTATGGCTGCCGAACTGGGTCTCAATCCCAAACTGGCCAAAAGGGCTGGTCTGTTGCACGATATAGGCAAAGTGCCTGATGAAGAATCAGAACTGAGCCACGCCATCCTCGGCGCCAAGCTGGCTGAGAAATATGGCGAGAACCCGGCCGTGGTGAATGCTATCGGCGCCCACCACGACGAAATGGAGATGCAGTATGTGATCTCCCCCATCGTGCAGGCCTGCGACGCCATCAGCGGTGCCCGCCCCGGCGCCCGCCGCGAGATCATGCAGCAGTACCTGCAGCGTATCAAGGAGCTGGAAAACCTGGCCATGAGCTACCAGGGCGTTGAAAAAGCCTATGCCATCCAGGCCGGACGCGAATTGAGAGTAATCGTTGAGGCTGAGAAAGTTACGGATGCCGACAGCGACAGGCTCTCGTTCGATATCGCCCAGAAGATCATGACCGAGATGACTTACCCCGGCCAAATTAAGGTGACGGTGATCAGGGAAAAGCGCGCCGTAAATGTCGCCAAATAATTAAGGGGTAAAATCTCAGAAATACAAACTATTTCAACTACCTTTGCCACCCGTTAAAATTGAAAGTTATGAATGCAGCTGTTCAATATGTACACGAGACGTTGACAGGCAAGAAAGAATTCCCGAAATTCAAAGCCGGTGACAATGTTACCGTTAACTATAAGATCATTGAAGGTGGCAAAGAACGTATCCAGAGCTTCCGCGGCGATGTGATCAAACGCCAGGGAACCGGCCATACCGCCACATTCACAGTACGTAAGATTTCTGATGGTGTTGGCGTGGAAAGGACTTTCCCCCTGTATTCTCCCAACATCGATTCTATCGAGGTGAACAAGACCGGCCGTGTTCGTCGCGCCAGGTTGTATTTCCTCCGTCAACGTAGCGGTAAGAGCGCTCGTATCAAGGAAAAGAGAAACGTGAGCCACACCTCAGCAACAGTTGCTCAATAAGATATAACTATTTATAGTTCCAACGTTAAAGGACGAAATCCGGATCTGTCATTCGGATTTCGTCCTTTTATTTTCACGGTTTTTATTTATTGCATTCCCCGCCTTTTTGAGTGCATTTCAAGCCTTTTCACGTAAATTCGCAGTCTAACTATTTAAATCGATTATCATGTCAAGCATATTGCTGTTCTTAAGCATGCCTGGTGGTACAGAGTGGGTGCTGATCGTGTTGGCGGTTCTGGTACTTTTTGGTGGCCGTAAAATTCCTGAATTCATGCGCGGCATCGGAAAAGGAATCCGTGAGTTCAACGACGCGAAGAATAACGTGAAGAAGGAAATCGAAGAAGGCATGAGCGAAAAGGATAAAAAGCAACAGACCACTTCCTCTTCTTCGACTGTACAATAACGTTAGTACAGCTTTCTGTCAGTACGCCCAACCGTTTTGTCTTCAAAGCCGGTAACAAGAATTGTTTAAATACGATTCAATAGCGCAATATCATTCCGACCTCACGAATGGTACTACCTCCTGTATTGCGGCGGTAGAGTTTTTCCTGCAACAAATTGAACGCAACCGACACCTCAACGCCTATCTTGATGTATATGGTGAAGAGGCGCTCGAACGTGCGCGCCAGTTAGATGCCGCGCGCAAGGCGGGCAAGAGGATGGGCCGCCTTCATGGCGTGGTAGTAGCCATCAAAGATGTGATCAGCTACAAAGACCACAAGCTTACCGCGGCTTCAAAAATCCTGGAAAAATTTACGGCTATCTATAACGCCACCGCGGTGGAAAGACTGCTGGCGGAAGAAGCCATCATTATCGGTTCCACCAACTGCGACGAATTTGCGATGGGCTCCACCAACGAGAATTCTGCCTATGGGCCCGTGCTCAACGCCATCGACAACCAGCGGGTGCCGGGCGGCTCTTCTGGCGGGTCGGCCGTAGCCGTACAGGCGGGCCTCTGCATGGTGAGCCTGGGCACCGATACCGGCGGCTCAGTGAGACAGCCTGCAGATTTCTGTGGCATTGTTGGACTGAAGCCTACCTATGGCCGTATCTCGCGTTACGGGGTCATCGCCTATGCCTCCTCTTTCGACCAGATCGGCATTTTCGCCCACAACGTGCCCGATGTGGCCCTCGTGCTGGAGGTAATTGCCGGGGCAGACGAATTCGACAGCACCAGCGCGCCGGTGAAAGTGGATCCATATTCCAGGCTGCTGGACAACAGCGGCCGGAAGTACCGCATAGCCTACTTCAAAGAGGCCCTGGAAAGCCCCGCCCTCGACCCGGAAGTAAAAAAATCGATGAACGAGTTTGTCCAACAGCTCCGCGCAGATGGCCACACAGTAGAAGCTGTTGATTTCGAATATCTTGACTACATAGTTCCTGCCTATTATATACTTACCACCGCCGAAGCCAGCTCCAACCTGGCCCGTTATGACGGCATCTGCTATGGATTCAGGGTAAATGGGTATTCGAAGGATGTGGAAAAAAAGTTTGAATTAACAGACCTTTATCGTGACACAAGGTCTGCCGGTTTTGGCAAGGAAGTTAAGCGCCGTATCATGCTGGGAACATTTGTCCTGAGCGCGGGTTATTACGATGCGTATTTTACGAAAGCGCAGCAAGTAAGACAACTACTTACGGCAAAAACCAAACTGGTTTTCAATACCTACGACGCTATCATTCTACCCACTTCCCCTAGTCCCGCTTTTAGACTCGGTGAGAAGCTCGATGACCCCATTTCGATGTATTTAGCTGACATTTTTACAGTTTTTGCAAATCTTACCGGTATTCCCTCCATTTCTATCCCGCTTTTTTGGCACAGTAATGGCATTCCGTTTGGCCTGCAGATTATGACAAACCAATTCTGCGAACTATCTTTACTGTCGATATCCCACCAGTGGATACGCCAGTATAGTGTCGCCGGTCACCATGAAAAGCCCTAACTCTACGACCCCCGGTTTGCCATACTGCTCTTCAGAACATCCATCCTATAAAAAACATCATCCGTTTCTTTAATCCATACCTGTGGGTCGGCATTGTTGTGCTAAAAAAACGATGATGAAACGAAAGCTATTCTTAATTGCAGCTATTCTTGGTATAGCCTGGTTGAGCATGGGATATAAAGAACACCCCTCTCTCCCGGCTGGCCAAATTACAAAACCTAACAGGGTGATTCTCACTGATGTGATGATGTTGCCCGGAAAGGTAGCGGACTCAGTTAATCCCAGGTCCGAGTTCGCCGAACTGTTCGAGGGAAGCTCGAATGGTATTCGTCTGAATCCCCGCGCCATCACTTTTGTGCAGGATTATATGGAGAAATACAGCGCAGATCTTCTGGAAATGAAGAGCTGGGCGATGCCTTATTTCAATACCATCGACGCCATATTTACTAAATATGGTCTCCCCACCGAGCTGAAATACCTGGCTGTAATCGAATCTAAGCTGAAACCCACGGCCGTATCGAGGGTGGGCGCCGTTGGCCCCTGGCAGTTTATGGCCGAGACCGCGCGTATTTTTGGTTTGAAGATCACCAAGACAAAGGACGAGCGCAAAGACTTTTTGAAAAGCACCCATGCAGCCGCCAGGTACCTGCGCGACCTGTATAATGAATTTGGTGACTGGCTGCTGGTGATCGCCGCTTATAATGGTGGTCCTGGCGTGGTGTACAGCGCCATCAAGAAGGCAAAGGGCAGCCGCAACTTCTGGGACCTGCAATATTTTTTGCCGGCTGAGTCGCGCAACCACGTGAAGAAGTACATCAGCACCCACTATATATTCGAGGGCCAGGGCAGCGTGACCACGCTGACCAAGGAAGAAGCCACCGCCCAGATCGGCGTTACGGCTACTTACCTGCTGAACCGCCGCCTCACCGCCGAGGAGGCCAACAATGCCCGCAGTGCCATCATTTCGGGTAAATATTATTCAGCGGCTATCGCCAAAAACATTCTGATGGACCAGGCTGATTTTGACCGTTACAACCCCGACTTTGACAAGAAGATGGCCAGTGCCGACAATATCTACGAACTGAAATTGCCTGCCGATAAAATGGAATTGTTCAACGCCAATAAATTTATCATCCTGAACGAGTCTGTGCAGATGCTGTTGAGCTCGGCAACGGCCAACAAGTAACGGTGGCGTGATGATGTGTTTCGGGTTTCGGGTTGTGGGGTTCGGGTTCTTTTGTTCTAAAAGCGTTTGCCAGCGCGGAACAACCCGAAGGCCAGCATCCGAAACCCGATTTTTTTTAGATACCTCCTCAGTTACACCCTACACCGCCGCTCAACCCGAAAACCGAAACTACCTCGCACCCGAAACAGCCCCGAGCACTTTCTTAATGGCCGCTACTTTCAGCAAACATTCTTCGTATTCATTTTCGGGATCGCTGTAAAAGGTAATGCCCGAGCCGGCAGGGAAGGATAAATAGCGGCGGGTGGCATTGTAAAGAAGACTGCGGATAATAACGTTGAAATCAAAATCGCCGTCGGGGGTTATATAGCCGAGAGCACCGGAAAACATGCCTCGGCGTGTGTTTTCGTACTGTTCTATCAGCTCCAGTACGCGTCGCTTGGGCGCACCGGTCATCGAACCCATGGGGAAACTGGCCCTCACGGCTTCAATGAAACCAACACCAGGCCTTAGCTTTCCAGTGATGGTGGAGATCATTTGATGCACCTGCGGGAAAGTATAAATACCAAACAGTTCGTCCACCTTCACCGAACCTTCTTCACAAATGCGGGAAAGATCGTTGCGTACCAGGTCTACAATCATTACATTTTCAGAGCGGTCCTTGGCCGAGTGATAGAGTAAGTCTTTGTTTGCCTGGTCCTGCTCGGCGTCAATCGGATTTCTTTGCCAGGTGCCCTTAATAGGCTGGGAGAAAATATGATCGCCTGTTTTTTTCAGGTAGCGCTCGGGGCTGGCGCATAGAAGAAATTTGTCGTTGAGTTTGTAAAATGCGGCGAAAGGATTCGGAGACATTTTACAAAGTGAACGATAAACCGAAACCGGTTCGAGCGAAACATTCTCCGCAAAAAATTCCTGGCAAAAATTGATTTCGTAACAATCGCCGCGCAGTATATGCTGCTTCAGCCGGCGGATGATCTCGATATATTCTTCCTTGCTCAGCCTGCTTTGAATGGATATGGGAGGATGCGAACTGGCAGCAGATACAGGCATTGAAATAATCTGCCTGTAGATTTCTTCGTGATTGTTGCCCAATGCGCCGATACTGATGGCATCAAAACTTAGCTGTACAATTACCTCCGGCACAAAAAAGAAAAGGTCGGGAAAGCCGATACCATCGGGATGTGCACTGTGCAGCGGCTCCAGTTCATTTTTGAGATCGTAGGCAAGGTGACCAAATAACCAGTCGGGGTGTTGCCGGCTAAACGACGATAATTGATCGAGGGCTTTTCCGGCTGATGCTTCTACCGTGCTACGGGCGCCGGCGGCCACAAGGCATTCGATACTGTGATGAGGAAGCTGGTACTGCTGGTTATCCAGCAAAGAACAAATGTTGAACTGGTTAGCCCAATTCAACATTTGCATTCTTGTAGAGTGAAAATCAGTTATGGGAAATGATAAGAAATGTCTGCTCACAATCGCAGTTAAAAGTCGTCTTCCTCGTCATCAAAACCACTATCATTAAAGAGATCCATGTCTTTAAACTCATCGTCGAAGCCCAGGTCATCATCGTCATCGCCCTTGCCTTTTTTGCCTCCGCCACCTTTCTTCACTTTTGATTTGGGCAGGTCAAACTCTTCGAAGTCGGGATCCCAGTCATCTTCCTCCTCTGGCTTATCCCAATCATCTACTTCGTCCACATCAAAATCGTCGTCATCATCATCATCATCGTCATCAGCTTTTTTCTTCGAAGAAGCTTTACCACCTTTTTTAGACGCTTTTGGTGACACTTCAAGTTCATCATCTTCAAAGTCCTCTTCTTCGTTATCTATTTCCTCTTCTTTCTTCGATTTTGCCGCGCCTTTCTTAGGAGTTTCCTTAGAAGACTTTGGTGCAGAATTTTTTCCGGTGCTTTTATTAGCTTTTGCTGCCATAGTCTGGTAAGATTGAATTGTAAAATTTGGGCGAAGTTTTTAATTCGCCAAATTTTATAAAAAAATTTTTTGCTGACAAATCGCTATAAGGAAACTACTGAATTTTTATCAATTGTTCCCGCCCGGGACCATTGGAAATATAGTTGATCGAAACGCCCAGGTATTCGTTTATGAATGATACATAAGGCTTCATAGCGCCAGGAAGTTCAGCTGCCGTCCGGCACGACGAGGTATCTGTCTTCCAGCCTTTAAAAGTTTCCCATTCCGGCTCTATTGTGACGCGGGTCATCTGGAAAGGAACCGCGTCAGTTTTCTTACCGTTTACTATATAAGATGTACAAACTTTTAATTCCTCGAAAGCGTCCAGCACGTCGGCCTTGGTCATCACCAGTTTAGTGACGCCGTTAACCATACAGGCAAATTTCAACGCAACCAGGTCAATCCATCCGCAACGGCGGGGGCGGCCGGTGGTGGCGCCAAATTCTGAACCGATACGGCGCAGTTCTTCACCTGTCGCATCCGTGAGCTCAGTGGGGAAGGGCCCGCTGCCTACCCTGGTGCAATATGCCTTGGTAACGCCGATCACTTCCCTGATCTTTTGCGGGGCTACGCCCAAACCGGTACAAACACCGGCAGATATAGTATTAGACGAAGTAACAAAGGGAAATGTACCAAAGTCAACGTCGAGCATACTTCCCTGCGCACCTTCAGCCAGCACTTTCTTTCCCTGTTGAATTTTTTCGTTGATGAAATACTCCCCGTTCACAATCTTGAACTGGCGCATGAATTCGATCGCTTCAAAAAACTCTTCCTCCCAGGCGCTGATATCTTCATGAAAGTTCAAACCATCGAGCAGTCGCTGGTGTTTCAGGCGCAGTTTGATATACTGGGTGGTGAAACTCTTATCCAGCAGGTCGCCCACGCGCAAACCATTTCTGCCCGTTTTGTCCATGTAGGCCGGACCAATGCCTTTCAGCGTTGAACCAATCTTTTCATTACCCTTCGAAATTTCCGAAGCCTTATCCAGCGCACGGTGTGTGGGCAATATCAGGTGGGTGCGCTCAGATATATACAGGTTTTTACGGAAATCGATACCAAATGAGGCTACGGTCTCGCATTCTTTCTTCAGCGTTACCGCATCGAGCACCACGCCATTTCCTACCAAATTGATGGTGTTTTCATGAAAAATACCCGAAGGTATCTGGTGCAGCACCACCTTCTTGTCGTTTACATATAAAGTATGTCCTGCATTGGGACCGCCCTGGAAGCGGGCAATGATATCGTAATCGGGAGCGAAAAAGTCAACAATCTTTCCTTTTCCTTCATCACCCCATTGGAGGCCTAATAAAACGTCGACCATTAATAAAATTTTGTATGAGTTGCTGGAAGCGGGGGCAAAATTAGGGGAATGTTGGCGGGTTAACAAGAACGGTGTCAGTTAACTCGTTAATCCCGCTCCTGCCTCCGTATCGTACCTGTCAACCGTCTCAATGCCCGACAATTTCTTCAGCCTGTCTACCAGTTCATCAAGCTCTTCTTTGTCATGTACATACACCTTGATATTGCCATGAAACAATCCTTCGCGCGCTTCGATGGTCATGGCGGCAATATTGATCTTCATTTCACCGGAGATCAGGTTGGTGATTTTATGGATAACGCCCACGTCGTCGAGACCCACAATTTTCAAACCGGTCAGGAAGGATATCTCTTTGTTCTTGGCCCATTTTGTTTTTACCACGCGGTGACCATAATTACTCAGCAGCTTGGTAGCATTGGGACAATTGGTGCGGTGAATGGTAAGACCTTTTCCCGTGCTCACAAATCCAAACACGTCGTCGCCGGGAATGGGCTTACAACAGTTGGCGAGTGTATAAACGATCTTATCGCTGCTTTCTCCAAATATGATCAGCTCGGTGTCTTTTTTCGGCTGCGCGGGTGCTTCATGCTTTACCTCGAACTTCATCGGCTTGGGCGCTTCCAGTTTATCGCCCAGCAAATGAAAATCTTTGAGCTCTTTCAGATCGATCTGTTTAATTGAAATCTTATAATACAGATCGAGTGGCGATGCAAGTTTGTAAAAAGCAGTGAGCACATCCACGTTGTGCTGGTTAAAGGCGGCGCCAAAATTCTCGAGTTTACGCTGCAGAATATATTTTCCTTCATCCGCCACTTTTCTTTTCTCTTCTTTCAGCGCATCCTTGATCTTGCTTTTCGCCTTGGCGGTAACAACTATATTCAGCCAGTCTTCATTGGGCTTTTGTTTGGCCGAAGTAATAATCTCTACCTGGTCGCCGCTGCGCAGTTTATGACTGATGGGTACCAGCTTATGGTTCACCTTAGCGCCGATACACTGCGAACCTACGGCCGAGTGAATGGCAAATGCAAAATCGAGCGCGGTGCTGTCAACCGGCAGCATTTTCACATCGCCTTTTGGCGTGTATACGTAAATTTCTTCTGCCAGGAAACTGGTTTTGAAGTCCTGCAGAAAATCTACCGAATCGCCATCCTGCGCGTTCAGCACTTCGCGAATTTGCTGGAACCATTTATCGAAACGGCTTTCATCGGAGGTGCCTTCTTTGTATTTCCAGTGTGCGGCAAGACCTTTTTCCGCAATTTCATTCATACGCCTGGTGCGAATCTGCACTTCCACCCATTTGCCCTGCGGACCCATCACAGTAGTGTGCAGCGCTTCGTATCCGTTCGATTTGGGATTGCTCAGCCAGTCGCGCAATCGTTCGGGCGCAGGAGTATATTCATCGGTGATAAACGAATACACTTTCCAGCACGCTTCTTTTTCCTGTTCGGGCGGAACATTCAGGATAACGCGAATGGCAAACAGGTCATACACTTCTTCGAAGGCCACACCTTTTTTCTTCATCTTGTTCCAGATGGAGTGAATACTTTTCGGGCGGCCATATATTTCAAAATCGAAATGGTTCTTTTCCAGTTTCTCCCTGATAGGTTTAATGAATTCGTTGATATACCTCGAGCGTTCTCTTTTTGTCTCGGCCAGTTTGCGCGCTATTTCGCGATAAGCGTCCGGCTCCAGGTATTTCATGGAAAGATCTTCCAGCTCGGTCTTGATATTATACAAACCCATGCGGTGCGAAAGCGGCGCATAAATGTACACGGTCTCCGACGCGATCTTCAGTTGTTTTTCGCGCTTCATGCTGTCGAGCGTGCGCATATTGTGCAGGCGGTCGGCCAGTTTGATCAGTATGACGCGCGGATCGTCGGTAAGCGTAAGCAGAATTTTCTTGAAATTCTCTGCCTGCTGCGAAGCGTTTACATCAATGATGTTCGATATCTTGGTAAGACCGTCAACAATGCGGGCGATTTCGGTGCCGAATTCGCGTTCCACATCTTCGAGGGTGACGTCGGTATCTTCAACAGTATCGTGCAGTAATGAACAAATGGTGGAGCGTACGCCCAGGCCGATCTCTTCAACGCAAATACGGGCCACGGCCAGGGGGTGAAGAATATAAGGTTCGCCGCTTTTCCTGCGCATGGTCTTATGCGCCTCAGCCGCCATTTCAAATGCGCGGCGTATCAGTTCCTTATCGCCGGGTTTTAACTTGGGTTTTAAAACACGTAAAAGGGCACGGTATTCGCGGAGTATCAGCTTCTTTTCCTGGTCCTCATTCAAATTATACTTCGGTATCGCTGCAACAGAATCCATAGTCTGCTAATTTACGCAAAAATGACCTACATTCGCAGTCCTTTCGACTGCGCGGTAACGAGTTCCGGGTTTGGCCGTTCGGGTTGAGTGGTTGCGGTTTATGATCGCTGACTGAATTACAGAATCCGAAGCCCGAAACACGAAACCCGTCACCGCGCACCGCGCATGTGGCGTAATTGGCAGCCGCGCCAGACTTAGGATCTGGTGGAGCAATCCGTGGGGGTTCGAGTCCCTCCATGCGCACTGGTTCTTCGCCTGACCGGCACGCAGTTTTTGCGGGGAATACAAGCAATCTTCACCAAATATTTTTATATGAAGACTTTTCTTGTTCCTACCGATTTTTCACCCGCAGGATTTAACGCAGCGGAATATGCTGCGCAGCTAGCCGCCCAGTTTGGCGCCCGTCTTATACTGTTTCACGCCTATATGCTGCCCACACCGGTAACCGAAGTGCCCTATGCCATGGCCACCGTTGATGATCTTCAAAAAGAGAATGAAGAAGAAATGCGCCGCCTGGCCAACTTTGTGCATGAACGTTACCAGGTACAGGCAGAACAGGTAGTGCGCATCGGCGTTCCTTCCGATGAAATACGCGAGATTACCCGCGAACAAAAAGCAGACCTGGTGATCATGGGTATCAAGGGCGCAGGCGGTCTTGACAAAATAGTCGGCAGCACCACTACCAACACCATCAGGAAAATAAAGACTCCCGTGCTGGTGGTGCCCCATGGCGCCGCATACAGGGTAATCAAAGACATCGTGTACGCCACCGATTTTAGTTACGCAACAAAACCCGAATTGTTCACTCCCCTGATAAGCATTGCGCAGAAATTCGGTTCGCACATTCATATCCTGAACGTGGCAAAAAATCCTGAAAAAGTGGCGGCCAATGCCCCGGCAAGCAGGAAGGGCCTGGAAATTATTTTTAAGGATAGTGATCACGAATTCGTCACCGTTTCTGACGACAGCATCACCCATGGCATCAGCAACTACCTGCAAAACACTCCTGCTCAATTGCTGGCAATGGTAGCGCATAAGCATGGCTTTTTCGAACGCCTGTTCTCCCGCAGCCAGACTGCCTCCATGGCCTACGAAACGCACGTGCCTTTATTGGTACTACAAGACAAAGAGTAGCTGAATTTCCCTACCTTTGCAGCCCTTTGGGCGATTTCTGGTTCCGTGTTTCGTGTTTCGGGTTCTATAGTACAGGCGGCAATCACAAAGCGCGGCAGCGACCCGGAACTCCAAACCCAAAACCCGTAGCCCAAAACTTACTAGTTTTCAATACAATAAACAACTATTTATGGCAACCGTTACCAGGGAAAATATCGGCCTGCTGAATGACAAGATCATCGTGAAAGTAGCCGGTGAGGATTACCTGCCATCGTTTGAAAAAGCAATCAAGAATTATAGCAAAAGTGCCAATATACCGGGCTTCCGTAAGGGTATGGTACCGGCCGGCATGATCAAGAAAATGTACGGGCAATCCGTATTCACCGACGAGGTGCTGAAGACCGTGGAAAAAGAGCTGGTGAACTATGTGAATAACGAAAAACTGGACATCTTCGCCCAGCCCCTGCCGCTCGACGAAAATGATGCCCGCCGCCTTGACATGACGAACCCTACCGAATATGCGTTCGCATTTGAAGTGGGCCTGAAACCCAGTTTCTCACTCCCCGATCTCAGCACTCATCAACTTACCCGCTATAAAGTGACCGTGACCGATGAAATGGTAAATGAAGAAGTGAACCGCTTGCAATTGCGTCACGGCAAAATGACCGATCCTGAATCCATCACCGGCGACGACAACGTGATCAACGTGGTGTTTATCGAAACCGACGAGGCCGGCAATGAAGTAGAAGGCGGTATTCGTAAAGACAATTCTTTGCTGATAAAATATTTCGCTCCGTCTTTCCGCAGCAATCTGCTCGGTAAGAAGAAAGATGATAGCGTGCAACTGCAACTGAACAGCGCTTTTGAAGAAAGAGAAAGAGAATGGGTATTGCAGGACCTAGGCCTGGAAAAAGATGATGCGGCCGCTGCCAGCAAGCATTTCAAACTGCAGATCACTAAGGTGGGACTGGTAGAAAAAGCCGAGTTGAACGAAGATTTCTTCAGCGCTGCTCTGCCCGGTAAAAACATTAAGACCGAAGAAGAATTCCGCAACGCTATTCGCGAAGATATCCAGTCGCAATGGGATCAGCAATCGCGCAATCACCTGCAGCATGAGCTGTATCACGTGCTGCTCGATCATACGCACATTGATTTCCCCGAACAATTCCTGAAACGCTGGATCCAGACCGGTGGCGAAAAACCCAAGACCCAGGAAGAGGTTGACCAGGAGTACCCGGCCTTTATCAACCAGCTCAAGTGGAATCTCATCACCGACAAGATTACCCAGGAAAATAATATCGAGGTAAAGAAGGAAGACATTGAAGACTTCGCACGCCAGCAATTATTCGGCTATATGGGTGCCAACATGTTTGGTGCCGATGGTGCCGAGCAAGCCTGGGTTACCGACTATATTGGCCGCATGATGCAAGACCGCAAATTCGTAGAAGACGCCTTCCACCACATCCAGACCAACAAGGTTTTCGAATGGGCCGAAACCCAAATCAACGCCCAGGAAAAGCCCGTTTCGGTAGAAGAATTCACGAAAGAACTGGAGAAGCATCAGCATCATCATCATTGAGAAATTGAATTTGAATTTGACCAAGGAGTTTGAACCCGCATAATAGAGGCCGAATCAAGTAAAAAATTGATTCGGCCTCTTGCATTTTCCCCCATTCACATTCAAATTCCTTGTTCAAATTCCTTCATTCAACATTCGAGGTCGGCCAGGCGGGCGCATCCACCACCCGGCAGGGCCTCCTGTTACACTGCCCGCCTGGCCGACCGACAAATTGTCCTGTTTTTTGTCTCGCACGATATTTGGGTTGGCAAAAGACTTAAATTGCCGGACTAAAAACAGAAATCAGATAATATGAACCTTGGAAAAGAATTTGAAAAGTATGCTGTGAAACACCGTGGCATTTCCAGCCATACTTTATACGACTATCAAAAGCACCAGGTCACTAGTCTTACGCCAAATATTATTGAAGAACGTCCCATGAATATAGCGGTGATGGATGTATACAGCCGCTTGATGATGGACCGCATCATTTTCCTGGGATATGCTATCAATGACGAAGTGGCCAATATTGTAACCGCCCAGTTATTGTTCCTGGAAAGTACAGATCGCACACGAGATATACAGATGTATATCAACTCACCCGGGGGAAGCGTGTACTCGGGTATGGGTATGTACGATACCATGCAGTACATTACACCCGATGTGGCCACCATTTGCATTGGTATGGCTGCCTCCATGTCGGCCGTGTTGCTCTGCGCCGGCGCCAAAGGCAAGCGTACAGCGCTGAAGCATAGCCGTATGATGCTGCACCAGCCCAGTGGCGCCATCGGTGGACAAGCCAGCGATATCGATATCACCGTGCAGGAGATACGCAAGGTGAAGAAAATGCTGTACGAAATTATTTCCTTGCATACCGGTAAACCAGTTAAACAGGTAGAGAAAGATTGCGACCGCGACTACTGGCTTACTTCCGAAGAAGCGAAAGAATATGGTTTGGTGGATGAGGTGCTGCTGGTGAACCCGAGGAAAAAGAAACCGGAGGAAGATTGAAAAGGGAACAGGGAAGATTGAAGACGAAGGATGAAGGAATTTTATAAGAGATTTGATTTTTTCATAAAAAATATTTTCTAAGCGATGAACTATATTGATCCATACAAAAACTATTTGCTGAAATCTTATCGCATGGATGATGAAGAGGATGAGCCGAAGGAGAAGGAAGACAAAAGCCCCGAGAGCACTGTGCTGATGAGAAAACTGGAACAGTATTTCTTTGAAAGACGCGCGGTATATCTCTGGGGTGCGGTAGATGATAAAACCGCCCGCGAAGTGGTGACGCGCATGTTGCTGCTCGATGCCGACAAACCCGGTGAAGAAATCAAATTCTATATCAACAGTCCCGGCGGTATCGTCACCAGTGGTATGGTAATCTACGATACCATGCACATGCTGCGCAGCCCGGTAAGCACCATCTGTATGGGCCTGGCCGCATCCATGGGATCGATATTGCTGAGCGGCGGTGTAAAAGGTAAACGTTATATATACCCGCACGGCGAAGTGATGATCCATCAGCCCAGCCTGGGTGGTTATATGCAGGGCGTAAGCGCCGACCTGGAAATACAGGCCAAGCAAACCAAAAAGACCAAGGAAATGGGCGCCCGCATCCTGGCAGAAAATACCGGTAAGAAGTTTGAACAGATTATGAAAGACTTCGACCGCGATTACTGGATGGATGCCAAAGAAGCCATCGATTACGGCATTGTGGATCAAATGGTTGAGAAACTGGAAAAAATATAACCCATCAGCGATACCCGCTGAAGTCCCAAATTGCCTGAATAGCACAATAAATAAAACAGGGAGTTTGGGATTTTTTTATTGGGATTTGGGGATTGATTTAGATACCTTTGTAAGCTATTCGACAGAAAAAAAATATGGCAAAGACAACGTTACATTGTTCCTTTTGCGGGCGTAGTCGCGATGAGGTGAAAATCCTTATTGCGGGTCAGGAAGGACATATTTGCGAGAATTGTGTGGAGCATGCACGGGAGATCATCGAGCAGGAACTGATGATACGTAATGAAAGCGCTCCTGCTTCTTCAGGCAGTTTCAAACTGAATATCAAGAAGCCGGTGGAGCTCAAGAAATTCCTGGATGAATACGTGATCGGCCAGGACGAAGCCAAGAAAGTGCTGGCTGTTGCTGTATATAACCACTACAAACGTCTTCAGCAAAAACCCGCCGAAAACGATGTTGATATCGAAAAAAGCAATATCGTGATGGTAGGTGAAACAGGTACGGGTAAAACACTGCTGGCAAAAACCATTGCCCGCCTGCTGAATGTGCCCTTTGCCATTGTTGACGCCACTGTATTTACCGAAGCCGGTTATGTGGGCGAAGACGTGGAAAGTATTCTTACCCGCCTGCTGCAGGTATGCAACTACGATGTGGCCGCCGCCGAAAGAGGCATTGTTTACATCGACGAAATAGACAAGATTGCACGCAAAGGCGATAACCCCTCCATCACCCGCGACGTAAGCGGTGAGGGTGTGCAACAGGGTTTGCTGAAGCTGCTTGAAGGCACCGACGTACTGGTGCCTCCGCAGGGCGGACGCAAACACCCCGAACAAAAGCTTATTAAGATCAATACGCAGAATATCCTGTTCATTTGCGGCGGCGCCTTCGACGGCATCGATAAAGTGATTGCCCGCCGCGTTAATACCAATGCCATTGGCTTTAACGTGAACAAGGAAGTGCAGGAATACATGAAGAAAAACCTGCTGCAATACGTAAATGCCACCGACCTGAAAGCTTTCGGTCTTATACCCGAACTGCTCGGCCGCTTGCCGGTGGTTACCCACCTGAATCCGCTCGACAAAGCAACGCTCCGCTCGATACTTACCGAGCCCAAGAACGCGTTGATCAAACAATACAAAAAGCTGTTTGAACTGGAAGGCATTCAACTGGTCATCGACGATGAAGTGCTCGACTTCATGGTTGATAAGGCCATCGAGTACAAGCTGGGCGCCCGCGGATTGCGCAGCATCTGCGAAAGCATTCTGACCGACGCCATGTTTGAGCTGCCTTCGTCGAAACAGACCACTTTTCAACTTACTCTCGAGTACGCGCAGAAGAATTTTGACAAGAGTAAGATCAGTCGCCTGAAAGTAGCTTAGTAAGGTCCAAAAAGAAACACGAAATCCTTCAAGGAACATGAAAGAATTAATCGACCGCCTGATGGCAGAGGGACTTACCGAGCAGCAGGCCTATAAAGCCATTGAGGTAATCAAGAACTTCGCCAAAGAAAAATTCCCCATTTTCGGCGGGGCGATAGACAAGTTGTTTGATAAGTATAGTACAAAAGATAATGACGATTTCATGCCTTAAAAAAAGGAGGCTCCGCAACCACACGGAGCCTCACGAGACATGACAAGCAACCTGTATCAAGCAACCTATTTGACTAAGCTCTCAAAACTTCCCTGGATATAACCAGTTTCTGAATTTCAGAAGTGCCTTCGCCGATAGTGCAAAGCTTGCTATCGCGATAATATTTTTCCACCGGAAAATCTTTTGTATATCCATAACCACCGAAGATCTGTACCGCCTCGGTAGATGCTCTTACCGCCACTTCGCTGGCGTAGTATTTTGCCATAGCAGCCTCCTTAGTCATTTTTTCCCCGCGATTTTTCAGGTCGCAGGCTTGCAGCGTGAGCATTTCAGCCGCCGCAATTTCGGTGGCCATATCGGCCAGTTTAAACGCTATGCCCTGGAAATTGGCGATGGGCTGATCAAACTGGTGGCGCTCTTTGGAGTACTGCACAGCCGCTTCATAAGCGCCTTTGGCAATGCCGAGGGCAAGTGCTGCAATGGAAATTCTGCCGCCATCCAGCACCTTTAAAGCCTGTTTAAAACCCGATCCTACTTCGCCCAGGCGGTTGGCATCGGGTATGCGGCAATTATCAAAAATCATTTCGGCAGTCTCGCTGGCGCGCATGCCGAGTTTATTCTCTTTCTTACCACCTGAGAACCCCCTGGTACCACGCTCTACAATGAATGCGGTGGCATTATCTTTTGTACGCGGTTCGCCGGTACGAGCTATCACCACGGCCACGTCGCCGCTAATACCATGCGTAATCCAGCTTTTGGTGCCGTTGAGGACCCAGTAATCACCATCACGCACAGCGGTTGTTTTCATATTGGCGGCATCGCTGCCTGTATTGGGTTCGGTTAAACCCCAGGCACCAATCCATTCGCCGGTGGCAAGTTTTGACAGGTATTTTTTCTTCTGCTCTTCCGAGCCAAAAGAGAGTATATGACCGCTGCAAAGCGAATTGTGCGCGGCAGTACTCAAACCAATCGATCCGCAGACTTTTGAAATCTCCTGCAACACGGCACAGTATTCAAAATAGCCGAGGCCGGCACCGCCATATTCTTCGGGAACCAGCACACCCAGCAATCCCAGCTTACCCATTTCCCGGAACATGTTGATGGGAAACTCCTGTTTCTCATCCCACTCCATCACATAGGGCTTGATATGCTGCATCGCGAAATCGCGGGCAGTCTGGGCGACCTGTTGTGTCAACTCAGAGGTTTCAAAATTCATATTCAAAGCGTTGCGGCAAGTATCGTTAAAGGCGGCTGCAAGATAACAGTTTTTTTGAAAAACTAACAATTGTTAGCAGTAATTTGGAAATTTGTTGGCGTTGCTACTCCGTCACTAAATAGTTCCGCATCTTAGAAAATTTCTGCTCTGTAATCACCACAATTTTCCTAAGCTCTTCCACCGATTCATAATTGCCATGCTGTTCCCGGTATTTTATAATCGCATTTCCTATATTTTTTCCAATATATGGGTGCTGCGAGAGGGTTTTATAGTCTGCCGTGTTAATATTGATTTTTTTACAATATTCACCTGATACCTTCAGCAATGAACGAATTTTCTGAAATGTGGAATCACTTAAGCCATAGGTCTCCCTCACCTGCTCCACCGAATAAAAACCGCCCAGTTTTTCCCTGAAATTGATAATGCGATGGGCGAGCTTGTTTCCGATGCCAGGCAATGCAATCAAAGCCAATGTATCTGCCACATTGATGTCGACTATTGTCGGTGCGCGTTTCTTGAATCGAGGAGGTTCTTCCTGTTTACCAGACGAACGATCATTGTCAACCGAAAACGTTTTCGGGGATTTTATGCGTACGTAAGGCAATAATTGAGCTGCCAGTTCTTTCGGTAAACCATAAATTTTTTCCAGGTCGGAAGGCTGCCGAAACTTACCGCCGTGTGACAGGTAGTTCTGGATAATTTGAATAGCACGATCACGCAATCCCAACCTGCGCCAGCCCTCGGGAGATAAGGTGTTGGGGTCAAATTCAAACAGCCGCGTGGCCGGTTTTTCATGGGTAAAGCTGCGAGTATGCGCCGGGCTATCCCTGTTTTTTTGAAGTTGCGCCAATGCTTCCTGCACCTCAATTGTCAGCGCCGTGTCAGATTTTTCAAATACATCGGCAAAAAACCAGGGCAGGCAGTTGAAGAAAATGATCAGGGTCACCAGTACAATAATGCCTGTCCTTTCCCTGCGGGTAAATACAAACCACTCTCTAAATGAATTATTCATAAGGTAAATACGGACAAATGTTTAAGGTCAACTAAACAGCAATACTAACCGATTTCCTATAATGGGTCTACGCGTAAACTTTTAAATTGACTGCGATCAACACAAGTTCATTGTTGCTTTAACGTTTATATATATGGCTCCAGACCAACTAATCGCATACCCGAGACCTTGCACTATCCTATTTCGCCATCTGTTATTTCACCTATCCTATTGGCTAATCCATGCGACCCATAGTATTGGTAAACGGGAATTCGTATCCTATAACCTAAAACCAGCTTTTAATGCCCTATCAGAAGGAACCGCCATTGAATCGTGCCGAAAAGAACATTGATATCCGCTGGCTGATGGCCAATATCAAGGCATTTAATAGCGCACTGGCCTTTGAAAAAGGCAACACCATCCGCCTCCAGACCGACGAGCGACTTCCCCACTACGTTGTCGGCGACGAAGTACAACTTTACCGGGTATTGAACAAACTGGTGCTGAATGCCATTCAAATGATCAGTAATGGCAATGTCACCATCGACGTCACTTTGCGCTCCATCACCGAGAACGGGCTGAATGTCTTGTTTACCGTTACCTACTGCGGCAGTGAACCCTGCGTAGAGTCGAGCCTGCAGGCAACGTTTGGGTTCAAGAAAGGCATTGACGGTAGTTATAACGAATGGGTCGCTTTGCAGGAGGTGCGCAACCTCAGCGGCATTCGCGTATTGCTGGTAGAAGACGTGGACTATAACGTGATGATTGCGAAAAAAATGCTCAGCAACTGGAACGCGATTGTAGACGTAGCTGAAAACGGAGTAGAAGCCATTGCGTTGGCGCGCCAGCACCACTACGATATCATCCTCATGGATCTTCAAATGCCCATAATGGATGGATATAGCGCCACCAGGCATATTCGTTATTTCGACCAGGATACGCCTATTGTAGCGCTCACCGCTTCAGCATTTCCCGATATCATGAAAGAAAATGATGGCCTTACTGATTTTATGGCCAAACCATTCAGCCCTGCACAGCTGTACAATATGGTGCTCAAGTACACGCGCGAGAAAAAGTTAGCATCATAAACTGATCTGCAGTCCGTCGAAAGCGAGATTAATACCGGGCGGCAATTCACTGTCTACCTCGGCGTGCTTACCCATTTGGTGACTGATATGCGTGAAATAGGTCTGCTTTGCCCCCAGTTCCTTCGCCAGTTCTACACCTTCGCTCAATGAAAAATGCGAAATATGTTTTTCTTTTCGCAGCGTATTCAGCACTACCACTTCACTTCCCTTGATCTTTTTTTTCTCTTCAGGTTCTATACGATTGGCATCGGTGATATAGGTAAACGGGCCAAACCGAAAAGCCATTACCGGCATTTTCAGGTGCCATACCATGATGGGCGTTATTTGTAAATCGCCTACTGTAAAAGGGTCTGTCGCGATGGTATTCAGCTGTATCTCCGGCACGCCGGGATACTTGCTCTCATAAAAAGCATAGGGAAATTCGCGGATGATCACCTCCTGCGTCATCTCGCTGGCATACACCTTCATGGCCTGTTGTGAGAAAAAATTGAAAGCGCGTACATCATCGAGACCGGCCACATGATCTTTGTGCGGATGGGTAAACACAATGGCATCGAGATGTTTTACTTGGGCGCGTAGCATCTGGTACCGGAAGTCGGGGCCCGAATCCACCACCAATGTGGTGTTTTCTGATTGGACCAATATGCTCGATCGCAGGCGTTTGTCTTTCTTATCTTCAGAAGTGCAAACAGGGCAATCGCAGGCAATCATGGGCACGCCGCCACTGGTGCCTGTTCCGAGAAAGGTGACTTTTATTTTAGGATAACTCACAGGGGAAATTACGAAATCTTAGGACTGCGCGGCATATTTCGCAATCACTTCATCATACAGTTTCCGCGATTCCGGTGTGAAGAATTCGGGCATGATGTCGAGTTGAGGAATAATATCAAGGAGGGTATTGATGCGGCCCTCCAGCTGAAGGAATTTGTTCAACACCACCACTTTTTTCTGCTCCAGTATGCAATAGCCGCTCTGGAACGTGCCTCTTTCATAGCGGAGTACGTATTCGGCCTCATCCAGTATCTTCTCCAGTTTATCCAAAGTAGCTTGTGTGTACTTCATATATTGTACGGTTAGTAAGCAAATTCACGCTGCAAAATTAACATTCACCTGTTTTTACTAACAGTTAATTATCCACAAGTGTTCATTAGCTATTTGGTGGTCATTTTAATCACCGGCACAATCATTTCCTCAAGGCTTACGCCGCCATGCTGAAAGGTGTTGCGGTAATAGTTGACGTAGTAGTTGTAGTTGTTGGGATAACAGAGAAACTGGTCTTCTCGCGCAAAAATGAACGATGAGTTAACCGTCGGCACCGGCAATCCCGCTTCTTTCGGGTCGCGGAAGGCCAGCACATCGCGGGCTTCATAGTTCAGGTTGCGGCCATGCTTGTAACGCAGGTTGGTGGTGGTCTGCTTATCGCCTACCACTTTCACCGGCGTCTTCACACGCACGCTGCCATGGTCGGTAGCCAGTATGAGGTTAATTTTCTTATCAGCAATTTTTTTCAATGCCTGGTTCAGGGGCGAATGCTCAAACCAGCTGCGTGTTACGGAGCGGTAACTGGTTTCATCGCCGGCCAGTTCTTTCAGCACCTCCATCTCCGTGCGGGCATGACTGAGCATATCCACGAAATTGTACACAATAATATTCAGGTCATTCACCAGCAGGTTATGAATATTGCTCACCAAATCCTGTCCTGCCTGGTTGTTGAGAATTTTTGTATAAGAAAAACGAATGTCTTCACGACGCAGTCGCTTCAGTTGAGCGCGGAAAAATTCTTCTTCGTGCAGGTTCTTGCCACCTTCCTCATCATCATTTTTCCATTGCTGCGGAAATGCTTTTTCAATATCCATCGGCAGCATGCCCGCGAAAATAGCATTACGCGCGTATTGAGTAGCGGTGGGTAAGATGCTGTAAAAACTATCCTCTTCCAGTATGCGGAAATTTTCTGCAAATATGGGTTGAATTGCTCTCCACTGGTCGAAGCGCAGGTTATCAATCAGCACAAAAAAGGTGGGCGTGCCCTTCTCTACGTGCGGCAATATTTTAAACTTGAAAAGGGTATGACTCATCACGGGGCCATCATCACCTTTGGGATTAACCCATTTCGCATAGTTTTTTGACACAAATTTGAAAAACTCGGTATTGGCCTCGTTCTTTTGTGTCTGGAATACTTCCTGCATTTCGGGGCTATCGCTTTTCTCCATCTCCAGTTCCCAGTACACCAGCTTGCGATATATTTCCATCCATTCGTTGTAATCGGGATTGCTGTTGAGCGCCATAAACAGGTTGCGGAACTGTTGCTGGTAAGCGGTGGTCGTTTTTTCCGCAACAAGGCGTTTGTTATCGATTATTTTTTTCAGGCTCAGCAATACCTGGTTAGGGTTTACGGGCTTAATGAGGTAGTCTGAAATCTGGCTGCCTATGGCATCGTCCATCAGGTTTTCAGTCTCGTTTTTGGTGATCATCACCACGGGTATGGAACCATTTACCTCTTTGATCTTGGCGAGCGTTTCCAGTCCGGTAATACCCGGCATGGTCTCGTCGAGCAGCACCACATCCAGCGGGTTATCACGCACATAGTCCACAGCATCAAACCCATTGGTAAGGGCAGTCACCTCATAACCTTTGCTTTGAAGGAAAAGGATTTGTGATTGTAAGCTGTCTATTTCATCATCTACCCAGAGTATTTTTCCTAATGCCATATTTAAGATTTGTAGGATTGTTGATCACGGATTATTGCGGATGATTGGATCACGGACTAAATTAGATTAAAGGATTTCGCGGATAGCAGATTTTGGACCGGAAACCGTGTCCATCCGCGCCACTCTATTAATCCGTGATTTCAAATCTAATTTATTCCTTCCGCCTTTGTACTTTTGTCTGCTGCTTTTAGCAGCAATTTTAACAAAATAGCAGGCAGCGAATGGCTAAATCCGTCAGAAAAATTATCAATGACCCGGTATATGGATTTATTACAATTGATGATCCACTCATATTCCAGGTGATATCGCACTGCTATTACCAGCGTTTGCGCCGCATTCATCAAATGGCATTTGCCCATCTTGTGTATCCCGGGGCAGTTCATACCCGTTTACATCATAGTCTTGGCGCTTATCACCTCATGTGCAACGCACTGACCGAACTGAAGAATAAAGGTGTGGAAATAACGCCCGACGAAGAAGTGGCCGCCAAGATTGCCATTTTGCTGCACGACTCCGGGCATGGTCCTTTTTCGCATGCACTGGAAAATGTGCTGGTAGAAAATGTGCGCCACGAAACACTTTCCATTCTCATTATGCAGGTGCTGAATAAGGAGCTGGGAGGACAATTGCAGAAAGCCATCGATATTTTCACCGATAAATATCCCAAGCGTTTTCTTCACCAACTCATATCAGGTCAGCTCGATACCGACCGCATGGACTACCTCACCCGCGATAGTTTTTTTACCGGCGTTTCTGAAGGTGTGATCGGTTACGACCGCATTTTAAAAATGCTCGCAGTGTACGATGGCAACCTGGTGGTGGAAGAAAAAGGCATTTATTCGATTGAAAAATTTTTGGTGGCGCGAAGGCTGATGTACTGGCAGGTTTACCTGCATAAGACTGTATTGTCGGCGGAGAAAATGCTGGTGAAGATTATTTTACGTGCCAAGGAGCTGATTGCGCAGGGTGTAGACGTAAGCTCCTGTTCGCTTACGCTCGACTACTACTTAAAGAATAACATTTCATCAAAACCGGCGGAAGAACACCTCGACAAATTCTGCAACCTGGATGATTATGATGTTTTGGCCACTATCAAAAACTGGATGCAACATGGCGACAGGATACTCAGTATGCTTTGTGAATTTTTGATCAACCGTCGTTTATTAAAAGTTAAATTACAGGCAGAGCCTTTCGACCAGGCATGGGTTGATGAACTGCGGAACAATGTTTGCCGCAAACTTTCGATAGACGAAAAGGACGCACATTATTTTGTGTTTACCGGCGAAGCCATCAATACCACTTACGATCCGTCGGATGAGCGAATCAATATTTTGTTTAAGGACGGCAGCCTGCGCGATATATCGCAGGTTGATAACGCCTTGATTCACCAGACCATTTCCCGCCCTTTGAAAAAATATTACATTTGCTACCTGAATCCTGACTATCAGCCATAATACTTTAGACAATGCAGTTTACCGCCGCCCAGATAGCGATGCTTATACAGGGCACCATTGAAGGTGATGCCAATGCAACCGTTAATTCTTTCGGAAAGATCGAAGAAGCGGGCGCCGGTCAATTAACTTTTCTTGCCAATCCCAAATACGAAGATTTCATATATACCACCCGTGCGTCGGTTGTGATTGTAAATGCCAGTCAAACCCTGCGCGAGCCGGTAAAGGCTACGCTTATACGCGTTGCCGATGCTTACACAGCTTTTGCCACCCTGCTGTCGAAGTACCAGGAGATGATGACGCAGCAATTGACCGGCATCCAGGAACCGAGCTATATCAGCCAATCGGCCCGACTGGGCAGCCAGGTATATGTCGGTGCCTTTGCCTATATCGGCAATAACGTGGTAGTGGGAAATAATGTAAAAATTTTTCCCAACGTTTACCTGGGCGATAATGTGCGGGTGGGCGATAACAGCATCATACACCCCGGCGTAAAGATCTATCACGATTGCGTGATAGGTAAGAACGTAACCATTCACGCGGGCACCGTAATTGGCAGTGATGGTTTTGGTTTTGCTCCGCAAAAAGACGGTAGCTTTAAAAAGGTGCCGCAGATCGGTAATGTGGTGGTGCAGGATTTTGTAGAAATTGGCGCTAATGCCACCATAGACCGCGCTACTATTGGAAGCACTATTATCAAGAGCGGCGCCAAGCTCGACAACCTCATCCAGATTGCGCACAACGTAGAAGTGGGCAACAACACGGTGATAGCAGCGCAGGCTGGCGTAAGCGGCAGCACCAAGATTGGCAACAATGTAATGATCGGCGGACAGGCCGGTATAGTAGGACATATACAAATTGCCGATGGCAGCAAGATCAATGCGCAAAGCGGCGTAAGTAAAAGCATCAAGACTCCCAATGCAGCCGTTACGGGTTCTCCGGCTTTCGAATATACCAGTGCCTTGCGCAGCCAGGCGGTGAGCCGTAAGTTGCCTGATCTGGAAAAAAGAATTAAGGAGTTAGAAAAGCTGGTGCAGCAATTGCTGGCAGAGCGAAGCCTCCCCTAATCAAATTCATTTCCCACGGTAAGCCATACCTATTGTTACGGTTCTCCCTGATTTAGTTCAGCTTTTTTTCGTGCGATCAGCTCGGCAATCTTATTTTTGTCGAAGTTGAAGGTGCATACAACACGGCTCTTAAGTTTTTTCCGGGCAATAAAGCTAACGTCTACCGCTTCAAGCGCTTTATTATGTGAAGCCAGGCGCAATGCGGCCATCGAAATAGCTACGGTGGATGCCAGCATCACTAATGCGGCCCAGGGTAAAATATGGCGGAGCTTTTTCATATCAACCCCAAAACTATACACCCCTTTGCCCCATGAAACCGTGGAGGGTATGAACTGACAAAAAAATTGAACAGGTTGACTATTCCTTATCTTTGCGCATCCTAAAAATTAAGCATGAACGCCGGATTCAATCCTGATAAACAACACACATTAAGATCGGCAGTGAGTATTTCTGGTACTGGTCTACATACCGGTATCAATGTGGATATGACATTAAAGCCGGCCAACCCTGGTTTTGGATTTCAATTCCAACGCATTGACCTGCCCGGTAAACCGCTGATAAAGGCGGACTGCGACCTGGTGACAGATACCTCGCGTGGCACCACGCTGGAAGACAACGGGGTAAAGATCAGCACCGTGGAGCATATACTGGCGGCGCTGGTAGGTATGGGGGTTGATAACTGCCTGATTGAATTAAACGGCCCTGAAATTCCCATCATGGACGGCAGTTCCATGCCTTTTGTAGAGATCATTGAAGAGGCCGGCGTAGCCGAACAGGATGCCGCCAAGGCCTGGTACAGCATCGATACCAACATTACCCATTACGACGAAAAGAAGCGGGTGGAAATGACTGCCCTGCCTTCTTCAGACTATAAGATCACCACCCTGATCGATTTCAACAGCCCGGTGCTGGGCACACAGCACGCAAGCCTGAAGACGATGCGCGATTTCAAGGATGAAATTGCGCCGTGCCGCACCTTCTGCTTCCTGCACGAACTGGAAATGCTGCTGGAGCATAACCTGATCAAAGGCGGCGATATCAATAATGCTATTGTGGTGGTTGACAAGCCTGTGACCGACGAAGAGATGGAGCGGCTGGCCAAGGCTTTCGGCCGCAAGAAGATAGAGGTGAAATCGGAAGGCTACCTGAACAACCTGGAGCTGCGATACCCGAATGAGCCCGCCCGCCATAAGCTGCTGGATGTGGTGGGCGACCTGGCATTGATCGGTTATCCCGTTAAGGCACATATTATTGCCAACAGGCCGGGACATAGTTCCAACGTGGACTTTGCCCGCAAGATCAAGGCATATATAAAGAAGAACAGGCATGTGAAAGATGTGCCGGTGTACGATCCCAACCAGCCGCCGGTGTATAACTTACAGCAGATCGAAAAAACCCTGCCGCACCGTCACCCGTTCCTGCTGGTTGACAAGATCATTGAACTCTCCGACAAACATATAGTTGGTATAAAAAATGTGACGTACAATGAACCTTTCTTTGCAGGACATTTCCCGGGCAATCCTGTAATGCCCGGCGTTCTGCAGATAGAGGCGCTGGCGCAGACAGGGGGTATACTCGCTATCAATTGTCTTCCTGAGGGTCAATACGATACCTACTTTGTGAAGATCGATAATTGTAAGTTCAAGTTAAAAGTGGTACCGGGAGATACGATGATCCTTAAAATGGAGTTATTGAACCCTATCCGCCGGGGTCTCTGCGAAATGCGTGGCACTGTATATGTGGGTAATAAGATCGCCACGGAAGCGGACCTGATGGCGCAGCTGGTTAAACGTTAACCAGTTGTTTTAACAACTTTTTGCTATTTTCGCCAATTAATTAATCATTAAACGTCAACTAGCCCATAAGGACGCCCAGGGTGATCGTCACCCGCAAAGCCCCAACGGGGAGGGGATGTCTGTCACTCCCCTGAATGACAGCAACCGGACGACACTCAAGAATGTAAACAAAATGATTCATCCGCATACGTATATTCATCCCAACGCCAAATTAGCTACGAATGTGAAAGTTGACCCTTTCACCGTAATACACCAGAACGTAGAGATTGGCGAGGGCACCTGGATAGGCAGTAACGTAACGATTATGGAAGGCGCCCGCATTGGCAAGAACTGCCGCATATTTCCGGGTGCTGTAATAGCCGCTATTCCGCAGGACCTGAAATTCGCGGGAGAAGATACTATTGTGGAAATAGGTGATAATACCACCATCCGCGAATTTGTGACCATCAACCGCGGCACGGTTGATAAAGGCAAGACCAAGGTGGGCAACAACTGCCTGATCATGGCCTACAGCCACCTGGCGCACGATTGCATCGTGGGCAACTATTGCATCATGAGCAATAACTCGCAGATTGCCGGTCACGTGGTGATGGGCGATTATGCGATACTCGGCGGCATGTGCGCCGTGCACCAGTTCGTGAAGATCGGTCAGCACTCATTCATCAGCGGCGGCTCGCTGGTAGGCAAAGACGTTCCACCCTATATCAAGGCCGGCCGTCAGCCCCTGAGCTATAGCGGCGTGAACTCCGTTGGCCTGAAACGTCGTGGTTTTACTGTTGACAAGATCAACCACATCCTGGATATATACCGCATCATTTACAATAAGGGAATGAACACCAGCCAGGCGCTGGAATACCTGGAAGAAGAATTTGCTGCCTCTGATGAGCGCGACGAGATCGTGACCTTTATCCGCGAAAGCGGACGCGGTATCATTAAACGCTATTCTAAAAATAGTGTGGATGAAGATATCGCTGACTAATGCCGGCAAACGGTTCAACCGCGACTGGATCTTCCGCCATCTTTCATACGAATTTATTCAAGGCAATGCCTATGCTATTACGGGTCCCAATGGCTCGGGCAAAAGCACTTTGCTGCAAGTGATCAGCGGCGCCATGGTTGTGAGCGAGGGCAAGGTGCACTACGACGTGCCCGAAGAAGAATTTTTCCGTCACATGAGCATCACCGCGCCCTACCTCGAACTGATTGAAGAAATGACGGCGCAGGAGTTTCTCCATTTCCACACACAATTCAAACCTCTTATCGAATCTTCAGAAAAGATCCTGGAAAAAGCAGGATTGGCAAATGCCGCGCATAAGCAGATACGTTATTTCAGCAGCGGCATGAAACAAAGACTGAAACTGGCGCAGGCCATCTTCAGCGATGTGCCTTGCGTGCTGCTGGATGAACCGTGTACGAACTTAGATGCAGATGGGATAGCACTGTACCAGCAATTGATCAGCGAATACTGCAGGGAGAGGTTGGTGATTGTGAGTTCGAATGATGTGCAGGAGTATGGGTTTTGCAAGGAGGTGTTGAAAATCGGGGATTTTAAACAAAAAACAACCGGGTTATAGATTGATGGCCCAGTTACCACACAATTCCTGAAAAAGGTTGATGACTGACCTGATTCACGTGAATTGGGTCAATTGACTTACCTAATTGCACGAAATCCGTCAGTCAACTGACCCAATTTATCCTAATTTCTTATAATTATTTGATTATCAATAAACTCTCTAAAACCCTTTCTTCCCGCTCTCTCCACCACCGTTTTTGGCCATCTCAATCATCAGCTGCAATTCCTGCATAAACTCAAATTCATTTCCGCTCCAGCCGACGCTCTTGAACCTTATTTGGCCATTACCATCTACTACAAACTTGGTGGGAATGCCTTCCACTTCATATTCCTTTACCACTGCATAGTCGTTCGTGCCAGGTGCTTTTTCCAAATCGTACAGCACATTGAAGCTGTATTTGTTTTTCGTAATAAATTCTTCCACCAGTTTCTTGCGGTTGGGCGAAGTCTCCCAGGTATCGATAAACAGGAATACCACGTCGGGATTGTTCTTGTATTTGTTCACCATCTTTTGCATGGAGGGGAAAGAGGCGATGCAGGGTCCGCACCAGGTAGCCCAAAAATCAACTACTACCACTTTGCCTTTCAGTGAGGCGAAGTCAACCTCCTTACCTTCAATGTTCACCAGCCTGAAGCCGGGAGCGTCTTTGGCGATCATTTTCTTTTTCAATTCTTCTTTTATCCCCGCAAGATTTTCCGCATCAAGATTAGCCAGGTAAGCTTCATAGCCCTTGTCTGACTTATTCACTTTTACATAAGCTCTTTGCAAAACTTCGCGAGCATCTCTGCCGGCAGTGCCTGCTTTCACCAGTTCTTCCATCTCCTTTTTTACCTGTGCGGCGGGGGCCACTTTCTCCAGCAACAATGCATAGCGTTCATTGTATTCAGCATCTTTCCTTTTGCCGATATCTACCGCAGCCTCTTTGGCATACTGAAAGCCGGTTTTGTAATCTTTCAGTTTATACAAGATATACGCATACGTGTCGGCATACATCGAATACGTAAACTCCCTGTCTTCCTTCCACTGAGCAGCGGTGCGGTGGCGTGGCTTTTCACGTTGAGGATTCACCAGCTCCTGCTTTGCCCAGTCGGTAGCCATTTTCGAAATCTTTTTCGCGAGTTCCAGGTTTTCATCTTTCTCCGCCCAGTTCCAGGCCGTGTTGTTGAGGAAGCCGTTATTTTCGTTAATATCCAGGTCCTTTATCGCATTGTTGAACAGATCCCATTTTTTGTCTTTTGCAAATGAAGCGATCAGCTGGGTTTTATACATCGATTCGTCCTGGAGCTTATATTTCGCAATAAATTCTTCATACCGTTTTGCACGCACATTAGCATCCTCCTCACTCATCACCTGCTGCCATTCCTCGTTCATTTTCCACCTGCCATTGGGAAATTTATCATTGCGTCTTTTGGTGATGGCATCCGCTTTTTCTTTCTGCTTAAGACGGCTGTAATAAGCAGCGATGCTGCTTATTTGTTGCTCTGTAAGATCGTCGAGCGCTTCCAGTCTGGCGAGCTCGGCAGCCACTATGGTTTCAGCATCGGGATGTTTTATTTCCTGCAATGCGCGGAAATAATCCACGAAATTATCTTTGATATCCTCCGGGTAATCCTTGTATTCTTTCTCGATATAGGCGAAGCCTGCCTCGGGGTTTCGTTCTATTCCAAGATTGTACCCGCCATAAGCACCAACGAGGTTAAACATCACCCGGCCGGAACCTCTCACCGGTTGCTGTTTATCATCGAACACCTGCGTTACAAATCCTCTTGTGCCGTTATTATCCTTCTTTTCACCGGCGGTAAACAAAAAACCGACTACCAGCGCTTCCGCCGGCAGGTTGACTGTGCCGGTAAAGCGTTCGCCGGATTTGGTGAGCAATTTTTCTTCCACGTACATCCCGGTTTTTTCGTACACATACACTGCTGCATTCAATTCGGCGGCACCTTCCAGTTCGGAGCCGGCCGGGTTGTAAGAAAAATTAAGTGTGGTACCGGGAGCAGGAAATTTAGGATCAAGAGATAAGCGTGAATCCTGCGCTGCCAGGTAAGCGGGGATGCTCACCAGCAAGAGCGCGAAAAGAGCCTGGAGCTTTCGCATAAGTGTAAATTTCAGGTGATTGTAATGGTTGGAAAACTAAGTTACGAAATATTCGTACGCGCGCGGCGCACGAATGGATGAGCGGCACAGATTTTTCGTTTTTTTAACGCTGGCTGGCAATCAACAGGTTCAGGTCGGTATATTTCAGATCGAAGCGTTGGCTAAGGTGGAAATTGGTCAGCGCGCCCTTAAAGAGATAAATACCGCTGCGCAAATGCACCTTATGCCATACCAGGTTTTCAAAACCGCCTTCTTCGCCCGCCTCCAGCAACAGCGGCATCAGCACATTACTGATGGCCTGCGAGGCAGTACGGGCAAATCCTGATGGAATATTGGGTACGCAATAATGGATAACGCCGTATTTCATAAAGATCGGCTGTTCGTGGCTGGTAATTTCCGAAGTTTCAAAACAGCCGCCGCGGTCGATGCTCACATCAATGATCACGCTGCCGGGACGCATATTGCTCACCATTTCTTCTGTCACCACCACCGGTGTGCGCCCGGTAGACGATGCCAGCGCGCCCACAGCCACTTCGCAGGTTTTTAATTGCTTGGACAAGATACGCGGCTCCATAACGGAGGTCCACATACGCTGCCCGATATTGTTTTGCAGCCGCTTCAGCCGGTAAACACTGTTATCAAAAACCTTTACCGATGCCCCCAGCGCCAGGGCTGCCCTGGCAGCAAACTCGCCTACTATGCCCGCGCCCAGGATGATCACCTTGGTGGGAGGTATGCCCGATATGCCGCCCAGCAACACGCCCTTGCCATGGTTGGCAGAGCTCAGGTATTGGGCAGCAATCAGCATTACGGCGCTGCCGGCAATCTCACTCATGCTGCGCACGATGGGAAGACTGTCGCTATCGTCTTTCAGGTTTTCAAAAGAGATGGCGGTAATGCGCTTTTCCATCATTTTTTGCAGCAGTTCCGCCTTCATGGCAGAAAGATGTATGGGAGAAATGATCACCTGGTTGAATTGCAGCAGGTGAAGGTCTTCTTCCACTACCGGCGCGCTTTTTACCAGTATGGGACATTTATAGACCTCTGCTTTTTCGTATACAATTTTGGCGCCCGCTTCGGCATAATCGCGGTTGCGGAAATGAGCCGCCTCGCCGGCATTATTTTCAATCACCACCTGGTGGCCATTGCTCACCAGCACACCTACGGCTTCGGGAGTCAGTGCAATGCGGTTCTCCTGGAAAGCCGTCTCCTTGGGTATGCCTATGGTTAATTGTGCCCCTTTAGGTTTAATATCCAGTGTTTCTTCCAGTGTTTCAAAACTAAAAGAAGTGCTGATGATCGGCTTTTGTTGGGACATGAACCAGTTTGAGTTTAATTGCGCTTGAAACGGGGCCTCAAATTACGACTTTTAATCTATTGGGATGACAGTCAATCTACGATAGAAATAATACGGGTTTTGGGATCCTTTACCGCAACATATACCTGTACTGTATTATCAGGAAATAGGCCGGGGGCCCGCTCGGGCCATTCTACCAGGCATATATTTCCCGACCACAGGCAGTCTTCCACGCCCGCCCGCATGGCCTCCTCTTCATCCTTAATGCGATACAGGTCTATATGGTACAGGCTCTGCCCACCCAGTTCGTATTGGTTGATGATGGAAAAAGTAGGGCTGCTCACCTGGCTGGTAACGCCCTTAACCTCGCACAGGTGCTTTATAAAAGTTGTCTTGCCCGCCCCCAGCGGCCCATGAAATGCGATCACTTTCCGGTCGCCCACATGCTGCCAGAATTGCCGGGCCGCATCACGAATGGTGTCGAGATTGAACTGGATTTCCATTCGGCAAATATAAATGGGGATAATCACGGATTTAATATAGATTATGGGATTATCCCCCATCAGAAATTGCAACAACGTAGATATAATAATTCAAAAACGCTCGCGCATCCACGGTAAATTTGCAGGTGGAAATGTTATGGAAAAGACGATGAAAAAAATAAACTGGAAAGTAGAAGGGATGACCTGCTCCAACTGCGCACTCACTATACAGCAGTACCTGAAAAACGAGGGAATGAGCGATGTAAAAATAGATTTGCTGCAGGGCGATGTGAGCTTCGAACTGGTGGAAGGAAAGGCGGAAGAGAAAATCAAAAAAGGTATCGAACAACTGGGCTATACTGTGCAGGAAGAAGATCATCATGGTCATGATCATGGCAAAGGCAACCGCAAGTGGTTTCGCAATCATAAGCAACGCTTACTCTTTTGCCTCATATTTACGCTGCCGCTGATGATGCACATGCTCGATAAGTGGGTGCACATTCACTGGCTCATGAATCCCTGGGTGCAGTTAGGTCTTTGTCTGCCCGTATATATCGTAGGCATGGACTTCTTTGGCCGCAGCGCCATCAAAAGCATTCGCAATGGTATTCCCAACATGAATGTGCTGGTGGCATTGGGCGCCACAGCGGCTTTTGTATACAGTCTTACCGGGCTATTGCTGAACCTGGGAGAAGAGTATTTGTTTTTTGAAACCTCAGCCTCTATCATCACGTTGGTTTTCCTTGGCAATTACCTGGAAGATACTTCCATTCAGTCGACCCAGCGTGCACTCAATAAACTCGCCCGTACTCAAAAAGTAATGGCCAATATGCTGGCCTACGATGGCGAGGGCAACGAACATGTTTTTCCCGTTGAAAACACTACGCTGCAGGAAGGCGACTTGATACTGATCAGGAGCGGAGAACAGGTGCCGGCAGATTGCAAAATTCTTTCGGGCGATGCTACTGTGAATGAAAGCATCATTACCGGTGAGAGTCTGCCCCTGGCAAAAAAATCGAAAGACAAACTGATTGGCGGAAGCATAATTGTTGATGGCACCGTAAGAGCGCAGGTAACCGCTGCAGCAAAGGATTCAGTGCTGGCCAATATCATCAATCTCGTAAAACGCGCGCAAGGCGAGAAGCCGCCCGTGCAACAAATGGCCGACAGAATCAGCGCCATTTTTGTGCCGGTAGTATTGGGTATTGCAGCAGTAACGCTGGTGGTGAATTGGGTTCTGTTGAAAGAATTTACTCCATCGCTGATGCGCAGCATTGCCGTATTGGTGATTGCCTGTCCCTGCGCCATGGGACTGGCTACCCCTGCTGCTATTGCCGTTGGCCTGGGCAGGGCCGCGCGTAACGGCGTACTCTTCCGCAATGCAAAAAGCCTGGAACTTTTCCGCAATATCAACCGCGTGGTATTTGATAAAACGGGTACGCTGACTACCGGCGATTTTGAACTGGCAGGTTTTACGCTGCAAACGAACGACACCACTGAAGATGAGTTCAAACAGATCGCTTTCTCCCTGGAAAAATATTCCAACCATCCTATCGCGCGGTGTATTGCCACCACGTGGAAAAGAAAAGATGAAATACGCTGGCAGAAAATTGAAGAAGTAAAAGGACTTGGGATGAATGCCATCAGCAAGACCGGCGACCACTACATTGCCGGCTCTTTCGAAGCAGCTATGGCGCATACCACAGACGATACGCACAATGTATATATTTTGAAAAATGATCAGTTGCTGGGATGGATTGATGTAAAAGATGAAATTCGCCCCGAAGCCATCGGCGTGGTGCAATACCTGCGCCAGAGAAATATCCGCACTATACTGCTTAGTGGCGACAGAAAACATAAATGCGTGCAACTGGCCAATTTTCTCGGCATCGACGAAGTGATTGCTGAGAAGAAGCCGGAAGAAAAATTATCGGTGATTGAAGACCTCACACTGCAAGGACCAACCGCTATGGTGGGAGATGGCATTAATGATGCGCCCGCATTGGCAAAAGCTACCATCGGTATATCACTCAGCGAAGCATCGCAACTGGCCATGCAAACTGCCGACGTGGTGCTGATGAACCAGGGCATAAAAAATTTGCCCTTATCGCTGGGACTCGGCAGACATACTTATCTCACCATCAAGCAAAACCTGTTCTGGGCTTTCTTCTACAACATCATAGCCATTCCAGTAGCAGCACTGGGTTTTCTGCAACCCACGTTCGCCGCACTCGTGATGGGACTGAGCGATGTGGTGCTGGCGATTAATTCGGTGAGGTTGTTTGTGAAAAGGGTGATCTGAGATTTCGGGTAGCCCGCACTGAAAAGCCTCTACTCCGTGCGCAAGCTCTTCACAGGATTCGTGAGCGCTGCCTTGAAGGCCCGGAAGCTTACTGTGACAAGCGTGATCAGTATTGCTGCAAGACCGGTAGCGGCGAATATCCACCAGCTGATCCTGCAACATTGATAAGGGAATAAGCTTTACCCCAAAGCCAGGTTTCTCCACGCAGTTTTCAGATAGTTGATGAACATAGTATTTTCAATTATTCAGTTCGCAAACTTTTTACCGGGTTGGCACGTGCAGCCTTAATGGCCTGGAAAATTACTATGCCCAATGCTACCACCAGCGCAATGATACCGGCGGCAAGTGGCATCCAGAAACTGATATTGACTCTGTAAGCAAAGTCTTGCAGCCAGCGGCTCATCACGATCCACACCATGGGCGTGGCAATCAACGTGGCCACGACTATAAGCAGCACGTAATTCTGCAGCAACATGCGCATAATATCGGGCACACCCGCACCTAGCACTTTTCTTATGCCGATCTCCTTTACGCGTTGTCTTGCAAACAGCGCAATCAATCCAAACATGCCCATGGCAGCGATGAAGATGGTGAGTAATGATACAAAGTTGGTCGCCTTTAAGATGCCATTGAGCAATGCATACTGGTTATCGATGCGCGTGCCGATAAATTCGTAGCTAAATGTGCGGCGCGAAGGCATAGCATTAAAGCCGCTCTGCAGTTGCGCCACAATATCATTCGTATGCGCCGGATCGATGCGCAGGCTGAGCCAGGTGTAACCCATTTGCTGCTCTGCACCATACAAATGCATCAGCGGCTCAATATTGCGGGAGAGATCACTATAGTGAAAATCTTCCATCACTCCTACCACGGTCAGTATTTCATTGGTACCGCCTGCTCTTAATTGTTTTCCCACAGCCGTCTTCCACCCCAGGGCCTCCATGGCCCTGCGGTTAATGATAACATTACCTTTCTCCTGCTCGAAGGGTACATTGCGGAAATTTCTCCCCTCAACGATAGGTATCTCATATGTGGGTAGTATACCCGCATCCACATATGCCATGCGCATGGAGATTTCTGTGTTGGTAACAGGATCTGAAATCAGGTTGTAGTTCTCGTGATAAGCCGTCGGGATATCTTCACTGGTGGAAACACTTTTTACATAAGGGTTGGCGCGCAACTCATTCAGCAGCACATTAAACCGCGCGTGCGATGATTTTTCATCTTTATAGGCCAGTTTCATCGGCACCACCAACACGTCTTCCTTATTAAAACCTAATGCCGCACCCTTCATGTGCGAAATCTGCCTGCTGAGTATTATGGTGACACCGATAAAGGTGATGGCCAGTACAAACTGCAGCGTGATGAAAATATTCTTGCCATAATGCTTTTTACCTATTCCGCTGACATTGCCCTTTACAATGTTCGTCACCTTCAGCGAAAGCAGATGAAACGCCGGGTAACTGCCGGCAACGATCACTAACAGCAAGCCGATACCGATAAACCAAAACGCCAGCGGGTAATCGCGCTGCACATCGGGCAGCAGTGTACCAAACCTGCTTTGAATAATGTTGTTGATCTCAGGCAGCAGCACACCGGCGAAAATCACAAAAGCAAACGCCAGTGAAGCAAAAACCAATATGCCGTTTTCGATGCAAAACTGCAGAATGATCGAGCGCTTGCTGCTGCCCAGCATTTGTTTGACCGCAACTTCTTTGGCGCGGCTGAACATAGTGGCTGCGTTCAGGTTTACGAGGTTAGCAACAATGATGAGCAGTATAAAAAGTATGGTTCCTATTTCACCCTTTATAATCACCTGTGTGATTTCGCCTGCTTCATTTTTCACAAAATCAGCAAATGACGTGAGCATGAGTTGAGCTTTGCGCCCAATAGCGGAATAATGCGTTTTTACAATGCTGTTCATTTGCTGCTCCACCTTCTTTGGATCGGCGCCGGGTTTGAGCAGGAAATAATTTTCCGCGAATGTATTGTACCAGTCTGCCATATCCATGAACTCGGCATTATCGTGCAACAAGGCCGTGGTGAGCAACACATCGGGGCGAATGGTAGAGTTGGAAGGCACCGGTTTCAACACGCCGGTTACTGTTAACTGCACAGTATCGTCGGCGGTAACCGTCTTACCCACAGCGTTGGCAGTGCCGAATAATTTCATGGCCAACTCATGGCTCAGCACCACGTTGTATTTATCGTTCAACGCTGTATGGGGATTGCCATAGGCCAGCGGGAAAGTAAACACTTTGAAAAAACCGCTATCTACGTGCCAGGTCTGCTGCTGAAACTCCTTTTCACCATACTTCAGCCATGGCCAGCTATAACTTTGAAGGTGTGTACCGGCTTCAATATCGGGACAGGTTTTTAACGCTTCATATAAAAAGGGATAAGGCGTTTTATTGAAAATGCGTCCATCGCCCTCTTTGGTGCGCACATAAAAAATGCGCTCTTTATGCTGAAACTGGCTGTTGACTGTAATAAACTGGTACAACATATAAGCCAGCACCATAATAGCAGAAAGTCCGAGCGACAAGCCGATCAAATTGGTCAGCGAAAAACTTTTGTACTTGATTAAATTCCTGATGCCAGATTTTAAAAACGTTTTAATCATGGTATAAGGGTTTGCTGTGCCTGGTGCGATCTTTTCCAGGCAGACCTGATAAATTCCCTGACCTTGCGTCTAAGTGCGGCCAGGCTTGAAAAAAATGACTGAGTTTAAAAAATTTCGAGCGAATAATGCACTTCGGGATTTTCCCTCAGCATCTCAAACAGTTCCACTAAGTCTTCGCGAGTCGCCTCACCACTCAGCTTTCTTGCGATCAGATTCCAGATACGCTCGTCTTTCATGACTATAATTTTACGGGTAGGCTATACAGGTTTTTTATGCCACCAATAGACCATTTAAAAACATGCCAGTCATTTCGGAACTGATTCACAATAATTTACAATCCAAAATGCTTATGATTGTGTTCGCTTATGATACAATTGCTGGTTGATTTCAGTACATGTAACTTCACCGCCCGATGATGTCTATCCATTCCATATTGAAGCAATACTGGGGTCATGACCGGTTCAGGCCCATGCAGCAGGAGATCATCGAATCGGTGCTGGCCGGTAAGGATACGCTCGCGCTATTGCCTACCGGCGGTGGCAAATCGGTTTGTTTCCAGGTGCCTGCCATGGCTATGGATGGACTATGCCTGGTAATCAGTCCGCTGATTGCGTTGATGAAGGACCAGGTAGAAAATCTGCGGAAAAAGGGTATCACCGCCTTCGCCATATACTCAGGGCTTAGCCGCAAAGAGGTGATCAATATTTTGAAACTCGCCACCAACAGCAACTGCAAATTTCTGTATGTCTCGCCCGAGCGTTTAGAAACCAATTTGTTTAAAGAATATTTACCGGCCCTCGACGTGAACCTGATCGCCGTGGATGAGGCGCATTGTATTTCACAATGGGGTTATGATTTCAGGCCGCCCTATCTGCGCATTGCAGCACTGAGAGAAGAACTGCCACGCGTGCCCGTACTGGCATTGACAGCCTCTGCAACGCCCGCGGTGCAAAAGGATATTTGTGAAAAACTTGCTTTTAAGGAACAAAATATTTTCCAGCGCTCCTTCGAACGGCCCAATTTGTCGTACAGCGTTTTCAATGTTGACAGCAAGATCAATAAGATTGTTGACATACTGCAGAAAGTGCCCGGCTGCAGCATCGTATATTGCAAAAGCCGGAGGCGCACCAAAGAAATCAGCGACCTGCTGAACCTGCAAGGCATCAAAGCCGATTTCTATCATGCAGGCCTGGGCGCCGAACAGCGCAGCGCCAAACAGGAGCAATGGATAAAAAACAACATTCGCACCATCGTTTGCACCAATGCTTTTGGAATGGGTATCGACAAGCCCGATGTGCGACTGGTAATTCATGCCGATGTGCCCGACTGTCTCGAAAACTATTACCAGGAAGCGGGCCGCGCCGGGCGCGATGAGAAAAAGGCATACGCGGTGTTGCTGTACAACGAGCAAGAACTGGAAGAGCTGAAAACTCTGCCCGATACACGTTTTCCTGCTGAAGAGAATATCCGCACTGTGTACCAGTCGCTGATGAACTACCTGCAGGTACCCGCCGGTGCCGGCGCCGGAAATTATTATGATTTCAACCTGAATGATTTTATCACCAAATTCAAACTCGACCCGCAACTAGCGGTATATGGCATCAAAGCGCTGGAGCAGGAAGAGCTGATTGGGTATAATGAACAAATCTTCATGCCTTCCAAAGCACAATTCGTGACGGGCAAGGATTATTTGTATGAATTTGAAAGTACGTACCCGGAACTGGAGCCACTGATCAAAACACTGCTGCGAACTTATGAAGGCATCTTCGATCAGCCGGTTTTTATTTATGAAAAATCCATAGCCGCCATACTCAGGCAGGATGAAGCGGTGGTGATCCGTGATTTGAAGCGACTGCATGCATCGGCCATCATCGAATACATTCCGCAGAAAGATTCTCCGCAGATCTACCTGCCGGTGAACCGCGTGAAAGCCGAAGACCTGCGCATCAACATGCCCGGCCACGAAAAGCGCAAGCAACTGTTTATTGAGCGTATAAAAGCGATGATTGACTATATAAAGGAAAAGAAAGAATGCCGCAGCCGCATCATTGCCTCCTATTTCGGTGATGCCTCGCTGAAGCGCTGTCATATCTGCGACAACTGCCTGCACGAAAAAAATAATCAGCTCAGCAACGAGGAATTTGAAAAAATCGCCAGCACATTGATGGAGGCGCTGCGCGAGAAAAGCATTTCTACCCAAGAATTACTACAACCCTTCACGGGCATCAAAAAAGAAAAGGCCTGGAAGGTGCTGGAGTTTCTGCAATCAGAAAATAAAATAAAAGTGGATCAGCAGGGATTTGTAAGAAAAAACTAAAATCAGCTTGATTTTTTCTTAGTTGTTTTTCCGCCCAATCCCAGGGCGCCCAGCAGGCTGCGTGTGATGATGTTTGCCGCTGTTCTTCCAATTTGCCTTGTCACGGAATTATCCAGCACTTTTTCAACCGTAGATTTTTCCTGTCGCCTGGAGCCGCCTGGTTTCTTCTTTTCTTCTGCTTCGGCGGTCTTCGCGGCAGCTTCTTCCAGTTTGGCATTCAGAATTTCGTAAGCGCTCTGGCTGTCGGCTGTCTGTTCATATTTCTTCACCAGTTTCGACCTGGCGACTATACCATCAATCTCGCTGGGTGTGAGCACATCCATGCGCGACCGGGGCGCTACCAGCATGGTGTGTACCAGCGGAGTGGGTATGCCTTTTTCGTTGAGCGTGGTAACCAAGGCTTCGCCGATACCGAGCTGGGTCAACAACTCGTCGGTCTTGTAAAATTTTGTTTCGGGATAATTGTCGGCTGCCAGTTTAATGGTCTTGCGGTCGGCGGCGGTAAAGGCGCGCAGCGCGTGCTGCACTTTCAGACCCAGCTGGCTGAGCACGGGTGCCGGGATATCCTGTGGGTTTTGTGTACAGAAAAAGATGCCAACGCCTTTCGAGCGGATCAGCTTAATAACGGTCTCCACCTGCTGCAGCAGTGCTTGCGTGGCTTCCCGGAACACCAGGTGCGCTTCATCGACAAACATCACGAGGTTGGGCTTCTCCAGGTCGCCGGCTTCGGGCAGTGTGGCATACAGCTCGGCCAGCATCTGCAACATGAAGGTGGAAAAGAATTTGGGGCGGTTTTGCATATCGGTCACGCGCAGCACGCTGATCACACCGCGGCCGTCTTCCGCTACGCGCATCAGGTCTTCTATTTCAAAAGAAGGTTCACCAAAAAATATGTCTGCGCCCTGTTGCTGCAGTTCAATCACTTTGCGCAAAATGGTGCCTGTGCTGGTGCTGGCTATTTTACCATATTCTTTTTCCAGTTCTTTCTTGCCTTCGTTGCTCGCAAACTGGAGCACTTTGATAAAATCTTTCAGGTCGAGCAGCGGCAACTTATGATCGTCGCAATATTTGAAGAGCATGGCCACTACTCCTTCCTGCGTATCGTTGAGGTCGAGAATTTTTGATAAAAGCACGGGGCCAAACTCACTAACGGTGGCACGCAGGCGAACGCCTTTCTCATTGCTCAGGGTCAGCAGTTCCACCGGGAAGGCGGCGGGCTGGTAATCGATACCCATTTTTTCCACGCGTTCCTTCAGCTTATCATCCGGAACGGCCGCGGCGGCAATACCACTCAGGTCGCCTTTGATATCCATCAGCAACACGGGTACGCTGGCGGCGCTGAGACCTTCGGCGATTACCTGCAGGGTTTTGGTCTTGCCCGTACCGGTAGCGCCGGCTATAAGGCCGTGGCGGTTCATTGTCTTCAGCGGGATGTTGACGGGTGTACCGGGCACTATTTCGCCATCGAGCATGGCCATACCAATGGTGAAGCATTCGCCTTTGAAGGTATAACCATCCTTCACCACTTGTTGAAATGCAGCTTTATCTGCCATAAGAAGTTATTAGGTATAAAAACAAAGAAAAGGAATTAAAATCACATGTCTTCTTCCCTTTCCAGCATCAGGATGGCGCTTTGTGGTACTATGTAGTATTTCTCGCCTTCGTATAACACTTCGGTGGCGCCGCTCAGCAGGAAAACGGCCAGGTCGCCCTCGCGTGCCTGCAGGGGAATGTATTTCACCTGTTCTTCATTGGTCTTCCAGGGCTCCTCTTCAGGGGGCATGGGTATAGCATAGCCGGGACCGGTCTTGATTACATACCCCTGCTGTACCTTTTCTTTCTCCTGCACACCTGGCGGAAGGTATAAACCACTCTCTGTACGTTCATTGGGTTTGGACGGACGTATTAATACCCTATCGCCTATCACTATCAGTTTCTTGAACTTATTGTCTGTGGTTAATCTCATGGTATACATATTGAATAGAAAAGAATGTGCGAAAATAAATCACGGATTTATATGGATTACACGGATTGCGCGGATAATGTTCATGACAATCCGGATGTGCCTCGCCCACCTCAATTCGCGTAATCGGCATAATCCATATAAATCCGTGATAAATACCAAAATACCCTATGGTTATCAGGCTATTATTAACAAAAAATTACACCGTGATGGTTTCAATTGGCAAATGATTTACTTTTATTTACACAACAATTTTTTAGTATCGAACTAAATATACTTCACAATGGAAGGAAAGAAACCGAAAATATTATTATGCGAGGACGATCAGAACCTGGGCATGGTTTTGAAAAATTACCTGGAACTGAACGATTTCGATGTAGTACTGGAAAGAGACGGAAGACTGGGCCTCGCTGCTTTTCAACGCGAAAAGTTTGACCTCTGCCTGTTAGATATAATGATGCCGCATATGGACGGCTTTACCCTGGCCGAAGAAATCCGCGATGTGGATCCCGATATTCCCCTGTTTTTCCTCAGCGCCAAGACCATGAAGGAAGATATAATCCAGGGTTATAAGCTGGGGGCCGACGACTATATCACCAAACCCTTCGACAGCGAAGTGTTGTTGATGAAGATAAAGGCCATCCTGAAGCGCAACGAAGAAGTGAGCCGCGAGCAGGAAAACAAGGAATACGACCTGGGCAGCTACCACTTCAATCCCAAACTGCGCGAACTGAGCCATAACGGCAAGACGCAGACCCTAAGTCCGAAGGAAAATGAATTGCTGAAAATGCTTTGCGAGCACATGAACGACCTGTTGCCCCGTGAACAGGCATTGAAAAAAATCTGGGGCAGCGACACCTACTTCAACGGGCGCAGTATGGACGTGTATATCGCCAAGCTGCGCAAGTACCTGAAAGACGACAACACCATCGAGATCGTGAACATTCACGGTAACGGTTTCAGGCTGGTAGCGCCGGTGAATGCGTAAAGAAGTTCCAGATCGCAAGCAACAAGCTCCAAATAAGTTTTAAATCATAAAGTAAAAATTCCAAAGTGGCCATTAGTTAACGATGTGCCATTTTGGAATTTTTTATTGGGTGCATATTTGGTTAGGGGGCGGCATTAGAATTTGATTAGAAACACCATCGCATTTTTCCTAATTCGTACCTTTCAGGTTGTGCCAGAAATCCAATGGAACCAGTAAGCATACTAATTGTTGAAGATGAGAAAAAGATTGCCGATACCCTCCAGCTTGGGCTGGCAGAAAACGGCTATGACGTGCAGGTATGTTATGATGGGGAATCAGGGCTGCAGCAATTCTGTAAGCGAAAATTCCAGATGGTCCTGATAGATATTAACCTGCCGGGAATCAACGGGGTTGAGCTTTGCAAAGTGATCAGGCAATTGGATGCTTCGGCCTTTGTAATCATGCTGACCTCGCTGAATACGCTGGAAAACAAAATTGAAGGTTATGATGCCGGTGCCGATGACTATGTAGCGAAACCCTTCGAGTTCAGGGAGCTTCTTTTACGCATACGCGCCATACTGAAGCGGCGTCGCACCGAAACACCGCAACCCAACCTGCTGAGGGCGCCCAACCTGGAAATGAATCTTGATAGCAAGGAGGTTATACGCAGCAATCAAAAGATCAATCTCACCGTCAAAGAATTTCAACTGCTCGAATATCTGATGCTGCACCAGAATAAGGTGCTGTCGCGGGCAGAGATTGCCGTGAATGTGTGGGGCATCGACTTCAATACCAATACCAACGTGATAGATGTGTATATCAGCTATCTGCGAAATAAGATCGACAAAAATTTTTCGCCTCGTTTAATCCACACACAGGTCGGCATAGGATATATTTTAAAATCTAAAGAGAACTGATGCCAGTACGCTTGCGCATTACCATCTTATTTGCCACCACCGTATGCTGCATACTGATGGTAGTATGCGCCACGGTTTATTACTTCGCGTGGTCAAACAGGTTGAATTCGATAAAAACCCGGTTACTCAATCGTGCTTCCTATACCAATGGACTATTAAGCCAGGGAAATATTTTCACCAGCGACCTGGTGGTGAAGCTCGATACATCCATCACCGGCATGGTGCGCAGCAAAGAGGTACAGGTTTTCGATAGCAATGATCAACTGGTATATTCTTTTTCGGATATCAGCCCCGAGCTGATGTCGATTGATTCTGAACTATTGCAGCACGTACGCGAAGAAGGAACCATATTTTTTACAAAAGATGATAAAGAAGCGCTGGCAGTGCATTACCCTTCTTCGGGGCTGCTGGTGGTTTCTGCCACGCGCGATGAACAGGGGAAAAAATACCTGACGCAGCTGAAAACAACCATATGGATCAGCCTGGTGGGTGGTATACTGATAGCTTTTGGCGGAGGCTATTTTTTCTCGGGCCGCCTGTTAAGACCGGTAAAACAAATTGCCGATGAAGTGAATGAAATATCCGCGGGCAGTCTCACCCGTCGTATCCAAACGGGTAAATCGCGCGATGAATGGCATTACCTATCTGAAACACTGAACAAACTACTGAACCGGCTGCAACGCAGTTTTGAAGTGCAGCGCCAGTTCATTGCCAACGCTTCGCACGAACTTTGCACGCCGCTTACTTCTATATCGAGCCAGCTGGAAGTTTCATTACTGCGCAGCCGCGACGCGGAACATTACCGCAAGGTGATCAGTTCTACCCTCCAGGATGTGCTGCGCATGAGCCAGCTTACCCAATCGCTTTTGGAAGTGGCCAGGGCTTCTGGCAGCCCGGGCGGATTTGAAATTGAACAGATTCGTATTGATGAAGTGCTGTTGCAACTGCCCGTGGAAATAACCAAGCTCAACAAGCAGTGGTCGGTGAACCTCGACTTTGACCACCTGCCCGCTGATGAAACAAAACTGTTGGTCTTTGGCAACCAGGAATTATTGCTTACTGCCATCAGGAACATCGTGATCAATGCCTGCAAATATGCTCCCGATCACCAGGCCAAAATCGGGTTGCACGTTCTGAACGGCGAGATCAGGGTGATGGTGGCTGATAACGGACCGGGAATACCGAAAGATGAACTGGAAAATATTTTTCTTCCTTTTTACAGAAGCGCCGGTGCAGGTAAGGAAAAAGGGTTCGGCCTTGGATTATCGTTAGCGAATCATATTATTCAGCTGCATAATGGCAACATCCGGGTACATTCCGATGTCGGCCGCGGCTCTGTATTCTCCATATACCTGCCGCAGGCCGGCAGCAATTTCACATTCAATACTTCTGCAAGGATTAGAAAAGGATTAGAAGTGAATTAGAATGTAATTAGATATTGTTCGTGCAAAGTGTTTTGGTATGCTACTTGCCTTTTCAGGGCAACTATTCATTCACTAAAAACAATAATTGCATGAAACGAATCTTACAAACTGCTCTGTGTTCGCTCACAATTGTTATTGCGCTTAGTTCTTTTTTCTTAATGCAGGATTCTGGCATTAAAGGAACCATTTCTCCGGCAGATGGAGCTGGTATTGTTTGGGCCATCAGCGGCGCTGATTCATTGAAGGCCACACCCGAAAACGGCGCTTTCTCATTTTCTGTAAAACCCGGTACTTATAAAGTAATTGTGCAAGGTGTAGGCGACTACAAAAATTTCATCAAAGATAACGTGGTGGTTGAAGAGGGTAAGGTAACCGATCTCGGTACTATTACACTCGAGAAATAACCCGGAGGTTTGAAAACGGTTCTCTATATTTATTAACGGCCAATGAGAAGCTGTCCTTCTGGACGGCTTCTCTGTTTTTAAAATAAGGATTGTGAAGAGCCAGGCATCTTTTTTCCCAAATGCTCATAAGCCTTAGCCGTTGCCTCCCGGCCGCGCGGAGTGCGTTTAATAAAACCTTCCTGTATCAGGAACGGTTCATACACTTCTTCCAGCGTACCCGTTTCTTCGCCTACGGCAGTTGCAATGGTAGTGATACCTACTGGCCCTCCTTTGAATTTATCGATGATGGTAAGCAATATGCGGTTGTCCATTTCATCCAAACCATGCTCATCTACGTTCAACGCTTTTAAAGCATGTTGTGTAATGGCCAGGTCAATATTCCCGTTACTGAGCACCTGTGCAAAATCGCGCACGCGGCGCAGCAGCCCGTTGGCAATACGCGGCGTGCCGCGGCTGCGGCGGGCAATTTCATGCGCCGCTTCGGAAGTGATCTTCGTATTCAGAATTTTTGCCGAGCGGTTGACGATGGTCTCCAGGGTGTCGGCAGTATAATATTCCAGCCTGCTTTTTATGCCAAAGCGCGATAAGAGCGGCGCGGTTAGCAAGCCGCTGCGCGTGGTGGCGCCGATGAGCGTAAAAGGATTAAGGTTAATTTGTATGCTGCGTGCGTTCGGACCGCTGTCGATCATAATATCGATGCGATAATCTTCCATTGCGGCATACAGGTATTCTTCCACCACCGTGCTCAGGCGGTGAATTTCATCAATAAACAATACGTCATGCGGCTCCAGGTTGGTAAGCAGTCCCGCCAGGTCGCCCGGCTTTTCAATCACCGGCCCCGAGGTTTCCTTGATCTTCACACCTAACTCATGCGCAACGATACGGCTGAGGGTGGTCTTGCCCAGACCCGGCGGACCATGAAACAAAATATGATCCAGCGCCTCGCCGCGAATGCGCGCCGCCTTAATGAATATCTTCAGGTTTTCGATGATTTGTGACTGGCCGGCGAAATCGGTGATTTCGCGGGGACGAATATTATTTTCAAACTCCTTGTCAGCCGCACTGAGTAGTTCCTTATCTGTATTTAAGTTTGGGTTGGCCATGTGTTGACAGGTTGTAAAACTACGGAAAACTGCCGGTTGTAAAGTATCTTGCGATAGGCCCAGGGCATTTTCAAAAACATTTTCCCATGACTTTCGAAACCTTTAAGGCCAGCCTGAAAGGTGCGGCGCCGCCCGCAGATGCAAATGTATACCTGCAGTCACTTTGGCACGATGCCAAAGGCGATTGGGAAACCTCGCATACCATTATCCAGGATGTGAACGATACGACGGCTGCCTGGGTGCATGCCTACCTGCATCGCAAAGAAGGCGATGTGTTCAATGCAAACTATTGGTACAACAAAGCGGGCAAACGCATGCCGGGCTATAGCCTGGACCAGGAATGGGAAGAAATTGTGCGTGCCTTAATCTGAGATATACCTGTTCAATTGCAAAATGCCGTCGGGGTCGGGACAGTTAGCGAGGTATTTTTCTTTTTCTGAAAATTTGCACACCCCTATGTAGTCGCCCGCTTTTCCTTCCATATTTAATATCACCTGGAAATGCAGATGTGGCGGCCAGTGGCCATTTTCATGCGGCTTGCCAAAATGCGCGATGCATTCTCCTTTTCTCACCTTATCTCCTTTATTGATGGATTGTATATCTGCGAGGCTGAGGTGCCCGTATAAAGTGTGAAATTCTATTTCCCCCAGTTTATGCTTCAATACTAACGTAGCACCATAATCGCCGTACTGGTCGTTGAAGGCAAAACTGTGAATGGTACCATCCATAAAGGCATATATGGGCGTTCCTGCCTGTCCCCATATATCGGTGCCGAGGTGTAGCCGCCGTGGTTCCTCACCAGGGTTGGGCGCATCAAATACACGGCTTCGATCGTATATGGTGCGATGTTCAGCATATCCGCCGATGCCATAACGTGCGCCGGCTTGTTGCAGCAAGCGATCGATATACTGGCAAAATGAGCCTGTATCTTCAATCACTTCCGCCGCCAGGGCCTTATTGCTTGTCGTAAAGTCGAGCGCTACAAGTTTGTCGCGCCCGGCATCGAAAGGCACCACCGGATGAAACGCGTATTGATTTATGTTAACCCATTTCTGAAAATCTTCTTTCATTTTTACCGCCTGTAATAAAATTTTTCGCTTTTACGCTTTGATTTAGCTTACAAATATCACGGTTTACTACCTTTAGCGCACTTCCCACTACAAAAACCCAAGTTTATGAGAAGGTACCTATTCACCTGCCTGGTGTTGCTGTCTGCGCATATTGCCTTGAGTCAGCAAACACCGAGATGGCTGCGTTATCCGGCCATTTCTCCCGATGGCAAGACCATCGTTTTCAGTTATAAAGGCGATCTCTACAAAGTTCCATCATCCGGTGGCGATGCCGTGCCCCTTACCATGCACGAGGCGTACGACTTTATGCCTGTTTGGAGCCGCGATGGAAAATACATTGCTTTTGCCAGCGACCGTTTTGGCAACTTCGACGTGTTTGTGATGCCGGCTTCGGGTGGGGAAGCGAAACGTCTTACCTATCATTCCGCCAACGATTATCCCTATGATTTTACACCCGACGGAAAAGAAGTATTGTTTGGCACTACGCGCAATGATATCTATACCAGTGTACGTTTTCCCCAGCGCGGTTTGTTTCAGAAGCTATACAAGGTGCCCGTCACCGGTGGCCGTTCGGTAATGTTTCTGTCTGCCGGCTCTGAATTTGCTCGTTTCAACAGCAAAGGCGACCAACTGATATTCCAGGACCGCAAGGGTTATGAAGATCCCTGGCGTAAACACCATACTTCGTCTGTAACCCGCGATATATGGCTCTATGATGTAAAGACTGAAGACTACAGGCAGGTGTCGGGTTATGAGGGCGAAGACCGCGAACCTATTTTCTCTGCCGACGACCAGTATTTTTATTACCTGAGTGAAAAAGATGGCAAGGCGCAAAACATTTACAAGGCGCCGGTAAAAACCAAGATTGCGGAAGTACAACTGACCAAATTCACCGATCACCCGGTAAGACATCTTACCCGGTCGAACGATAACACGCTCTGCTTTACTTATGATGGTGATATTTATACTTTGCGCGAAGGTCAGCAACCAAAGAAAGTGGAAATACGCGTGCTGACAGACGGCCGCACCAACGAAAAGATTATCCCGATCAATAAAGACGCAACGTATACGGTGCTTTCACCCAACGGAAAAGAAATTGCGTTTGTGGTGCGCGGTGAAGTCTTCGTAACGTCGGTAGAAGGTGGCATCACCAAGCGCATTACCAACACACCTGAACAGGAAAGGATGGTGGATTTTACTCCCGATGGACGTTCACTGATCTATGCCACTGAGCGCGGCAACAGCTGGGATATATACCGTGCTTCCATTGTGCGCAAAGAAGAACCTTACTTCTATGCTTCCACACTGATCAAAGAAGAGCCGCTGATAGCCACCGAGGCTGATGAGTTTCAACCGGTGGTTTCGCCCGATGGTAAGGAGGTAGCCTATCTCGAAGAAAGAAACATCCTGAAAGTCTATAACATCGAAACAAAGAAAAGTCGCACGCTGGTGCCGGCTGGTGTAAACTTTTCCTACTCTGATGGCGATATGGACTTCCGTTGGTCGCCCGATGGAAAATTCATAGCCATTCAATCGCAGGAAGGCCGCTTTCTCCAGACAGACATTGCGCTGGTAAAAGCCGATGGCAGCGATAGCCGCCGCAATCTTACGGAAAGCGGATTTTATGACGTATCTCCGCGCTGGGGATTTAATGGTAAAGCGTTGCTGTGGGCCACTGACCGCAACGGTCGTAAGTCGCTCGCCCTGCAGGGACCGCGCGAGCTCGATGTATATATCATGTTCTTTGACCAGGAGCTGTACGACCGCTTCAAACTCACCAAAGACGAATATGCTTTGCTGAAAGAAAAAGAAGAGAATGAGAAGAAAGAAAAGAAAGATTCAGCACTGAATGATGCCGCTAAGAAAGATAAAGACTGGAAGCCGCTATTCGACAACCTCGACAAACGCAAACTGCGGCTTACTATCAACTCCGGCGACGTTGCAGACTTCCATTTGTCAAAAGATGGCGATAAACTATACTACCTGGCCCGCGGCGAAAAAGGATTTGATTTGTGGGTGACCGATACACGCACGCGCGAAACAAGGGTGCTGAGCAGGCTCGACGGCGCGCCGGGCGTAATGGATATTTCAAAAGACGGCAAAAACGCTTTCGTGCTGAGCGCCGGCCGCATTATGAAAGTTGAATTGGCCAGCGGAAAGGTTTCGCCGGTGGCTGTAAACGGTGAAATGACGCTGAACGAGGCGGCAGAGCGCAAGTATATTTTCGACCACGCCTGGCGGCAGGTAGCGAAGAAATTCTTCGACCCGAAACTGCAGGGCGTTGACTGGAAAAAATACCGCGCCGCTTATGAAAAATTCTTGCCGCATGTTAACAACAACTACGACTTCCAGGAGCTGCTGAGCGAATTACTGGGTGAGCTGAATGCTTCGCATACAGGCGGACGTTATAACCGGCCGCAGGAAAATACCGACAACACCGCCAGTCTTGGTTTGCTGTACGATGAAATGTACACCGGGGAAGGGGTAAAAGTGATGGAAGTGCTGGAAGGCGGTCCCTTCCTCAACGCCAAAACCCAAATCGGCAAAGGGGTGATCATTGAAAAGATCGACGGCGAAGCCATCACCAACGACATAGACTGGGCCAAACTGTTGAACCGTAAGTCTGGCAAAAATGTGTTGCTCAGTCTTTATAACCCCGCCACCAAAGAGCGCTGGGAAGAAGTGACCAAACCCATTTCGCAATCGGAGGAGCAGAACCTGCTATATGACCGCTGGGTAAAACAAATGCGCAAGCAAGTGGATGAATTATCGGGCGGCAAGGTAGGCTATGTGCATGTGCAGGGCATGAACGATGGCAGCTTCCGCACGGTATACGAAGAGGTGCTGGGAAAAAATGCCAACAAAGAGGCGCTGATAGTGGATACACGCTTCAATGGCGGCGGCTGGCTGCACGACGACCTGGTGACTTTCTTATCGGGCAAGCGCTATCTCGACTTTTCGCCGCAAGGTTCAGCTCGTTTAAAAGGCGAACCAAATGACAAATGGACCAACCCCAGTTGCGTGCTGATGAGCGAGAGCAACTATTCCGATGCGTTTCTTTTCCCCTATGCCTATAAGAACCTGGGCATTGGCAAACTGATTGGTATGCCCGTGCCGGGCACCGGTACCGCCGTATGGTGGGAAAGGCAGATAGATCCTACGCTGGTGTTTGGCATTCCTATGGTGGCGACCATTGGTAAGGAAAACCGTCCGACCGAGAACCTGCAACTGGAGCCCGATATTAAAGTGGCGAATGATTTCAATGCCATATTGAAGGGTAAAGATCAGCAGTTGGAAAGGGCTGTGAAGGAAATGCTGGAAGAGATAAAGAATAAGGATAACCGAAAAGGGTTCTGAGAATATTGAATGAAGGAATTTGAAGTTGAATGTGAGTGTGAATGAGGGGTATAAGAACCATTACTTAAGATTGCCTGCGATAGCGGCTTGTGTGCTGCGGTGTGTGATGGTGGCAGATTGGCTTTGAAGTGATGGGGAGGAGGTGGTAGAATGATATTGATTTGGTGAGAGCTGGATGGCATTGATTGGAGGCGAGGTGGTGCCTTAATAGCTTTGATTGCAGGTGAGCTGATTCCCCAATGGCTTTGATTGGAGGTGAGCTGGCGGCTAGCATGACTTTGGAAGGCAACAGGCGTGAGCGGTTACGGGTAACGTATGCTGGCTTTTTGAAGGGCGAAAAGGGATGCCTGGTGTAAACGGAGCAGGTCCTGCAAAGCGTTCTGGTTCAATACCCTTTAACTTAGAAAAGTGGATAATTTATTTGACGAACTATGCCATTTTTTCGGAAATGGCATAGTTTTTCGTCTATAAGGGGCATGAACGCTTTTATGATCATATTCTTTATTGTGTTGGCTGTGACTATCGTGATGTATGCGGCTATGGTAAAAAAGCAAGCAGAACGGGATGAATTTATGAATTCCGCACAGGGAGATGACAAATCCAGGGAAACACACCCCCACTCCCCACTCCGTTAATTGTCATACTCTGCTTTTCGCACCATCGCTAGGCCACAGGCATTGCCGCCTGCAGTTTTAGCGGGGTGGATTTAGTCTCCAGGATTGCATTCTCACTTTGTATCGCACGATCGAGTTGGTCTTGCAGCAGTTGAGCCATAGTCTCGAAGTAAACGATCACATCCTCGCGCTGGTTACGCCGTAACCATCTGAAACCGCCGGGCAGATTCCTGAGCACTTCCCTGTCTTCGAGATATTCGAGGTTATGAATATCGACGGGTGTAAGTCCCAGCTCTTCCAGCTTTTTTATCAAAAACGTGAATGGGGCACCCGTCACCGCGCAAGCTTCCTCTGCCAGTTCGGTCCACTCGCCGGGGCCTGTATGCGCATAGGTAAGTATTTCCTCTTTAGACAGCTGCGTAGTAGCCTGCAACAGGTGCCCGCAATTGCAAGCACCGTGATGGCCCCACGCATAATAGGCGCCGTTGCGCAGTTCGCCCGCAGCGGCACGCAAGCCGTTTATCAATTCAGGTGTCGGGAATGCCATACCACAAATTTCAGGAATTTTTGGGCGGGTTAAGTACCGGGTGGCCCTGTTGTTACCTGGCCTACCTTCGGCCGTGAGGATAAGGGTGGGCCACCCCGAGGTTGGCTTGCCTGCTTATTGCAGTCCGGGAAAAAGGTGGTGGTCCTTCGTACACAGCTATCTCAGGCAGCTTCGGCGGGTCACAGGGTGGGCCACCCCGGGAGGTGAGCCACCCCAGGGATTGACCTCCCTTGATAATTCATGCTTAAAGAAATAATTACAAGCCGGTTCCCGGTACCGCGAGGCCCTTCCTTCGGTTCGCGTTAAAAGAAAGCTAACGCAAAATATTGCCCTTCCACCAGCGTTTTTTACATGGTAAATCCAATCTATAACCTGTAATATCAACCTTTTGAAGACATTATTGCTTATTACAGTTCTTGCGCCGGCCTATTGCCTGATCTCACCGCAAAAGGCCAGCGCACAACCCGTAACCGGTGTCTGGAAAGGCAAGATCGGTAACGCACGCACCGAGGTAAAGCTGATCAAAAAAGGCGATAGCCTAGTAGGCACTTCGTACTACTATAATTCTTCCAGATCATTCCGCCGCTATTCGGTAAAGGGTTATTTCGATCCCGAGACCAATGAAGTGGTGTGGTGGGATGACGAGTTGCTGGAAGACAGAGGCGGCCCCAACAATGTAATACTGGCAGTTGCCGACTTCAACTGTCCCGGTGAAAATGAAATGCGTCTCGACGGCCGCACTACCGCCCGCGATAACAAGAACATCCCGAAGGGTACCGTGGCCTTGCAAAAAACCGGCGGCACATCATTTCCTGATGAATGGGATTTTGTAATAGACAATTATTTCGTGGGCGCCAACGATCCTTACATCATCGACAGCATTGCCCATCTCAACAAGATTACCGCGCCGCCTCCCGCCGAAGAGCGCCATATTGCCGGCACCAAAGTGCTTCCCCTCGAGGAGACCGGTGAAATAATCGCCATTAAAGCCCCTGAAGAAAAGAAAAAGCCTGCCATAACCTCACCAGTACACGAAAAATTCGCCAGGCGGGAAAAGAAGCTCGCGACAGTGATACCGATTTCCGGCGATTCTGTTGAGATAAAATTTTATGACAACGCCGTGATTGATGGTGATTCGATAGCAGTGTTCCTGAATGGCAATTTGCTGTTTGAGCATGTAAAACTTACTTACAAACCGCACATTGTAAAGCTGGCTGTCGATGACTTGCTGGATGATAATGAGATGGTGATGGTGGCGGAGAATCTCGGAACCATACCGCCGAATACCTCACTGATGGTAGTGATAATCGGCGACAAGCGCTATGAGGCGAGGCTGGAGAGTTCGGAACAGACGAGTGCGTTGATAAGGTTTATAAAGAAGAAATGACGGAAAAGCAGGTAAGAGGTGGGCCACTCACGGTGTTACACCACCACATTCACCATCCTGCCTTTCACATATATGATCTTCTTCGGCTGTCCGCCATTTAACCACTTTTGCACCACCTCGTTACTCAGCACAATCTGCTCTACCTCAGCTTGCGGCGCGTCAAGTGATATGGTAATGGTTGTACGCAGCCTGCCGTTGATTGAAATGGGATAATCCTTTGTGCTTTCCGCCAGGTATTTCTCTTCCGCTTTGGGATATGGCGCGTCGAGAATAGAAGTACTATTTCCTAACTGGTGCCATAATTCTTCGCATACGTGCGGGGCATAGGGAGCAAGAATGATGAGCAAAGGCTCGAGCACTTCGCGCTTGTGGCATTTCAGATCGGTCAGTTCGTTTACGCAGATCATAAACGAGCTCACTGATGTGTTGAAAGAAAAACGCTCGGTGTCTTCCTCTATCTTCTTGATGGCTTTGTGCAATACTTTCAGTTCCTGCGGGGTTGCTTTTTCTTCAGTCCACACCTTTCCTTTTACTTCGTCGAAGAATAAGCGCCAGAGTTTTTTGAGAAAACGGTGTACGCCTTCGATGCCTTTGGTCTCCCAGGGCTTGCTTTGTTCTACGGGGCCAAGGAACATCTCGTACATGCGGAAGGTGTCGGCGCCGTATTTTTCTACGATGTAGTCGGGGTTGACGGTGTTGAATTTGGATTTGGACATTTTTTCGACCTCTGTGCCTGTAATGTATTTGGCGCCGCTCATGATGAATTCGGCCTGCGCATATTCAGGCTTCCATTTTTTGAAGGCTTCGATGTCGAGTTCCACACCGTCCACAATGTTCACGTCAACGTGAAGCGGGCTGATTTTATAAGCTGTCTCATCGCCGGAGGCGGGTATTGGGAAGGCTGAATATTTTTCACGAAGTTTCTTCGCGAGGTCAATGGTCATACCATCGGCTTGCAAGTATTCGTCGTAAAATTCTTTTGAAACAAAGACCTTTCCCGATTGGTCAAATGGACCATCGAGACGGTACACAAACCTGCTGCTTCCCTGTATCATGCCCTGGTTCACCAGCCTCTTATACGGTTCATCATGACCGATATACCCCAAATCGTACAGCACTTTCGTCCACATTCTGCTATACAACAAATGACCTACCGCATGCTCGGTGCCGCCGATATATAAATCTACCTGGCCCCAGTAATCAGAAGCCTTGCGGCTGCAGAATTCTTTGTCATTGTCAGGGTCCATATAGCGCAGGAAGTACCACGATGATCCGGCATAACCGGGCATGGTGTTGGTCTCCAGGTTGCGAGCTGTCCAGGTTTCGATATTCGCGAGAGGGCCCTCCCCTTCGGGACCGGGTTTATAACTTTCTACATACGGCAACTCCAGCGGCAATTCGCTTTCCGGCAAAGGACAGGCAATGCCATTTTTCCATACAATGGGAAATGGCTCGCCCCAGTAGCGCTGGCGGCTGAAGGCGGCATCGCGCATTTTATAGTTCACTTTGCGCTTGCCGATGCCCATCTCCTCCACTTTCTTAATCACCACTTCAATGGCGTCGCGCATTACCATACCGGTAATGAAGCCGGAGTTTTCGAGCACCGCATCTTTGGTGGGATTGGCTTCCTCGCCATTGTAATGCGGGCCAAGAATATTGGTGACAGGTATGTTGAAATGCTTCGCAAATCTATGGTCGCGGTCGTCGCCGCAAGGCACGGCCATAATGGCGCCGGTGCCATATCCTGCCAGCACGTACTCGCTGATCCAGATCGGAATTTCGCGGCCGTCAAAAGGATTGATGGCATAGCCGCCGGTAAACACGCCCGTAATCTTCTTCTCAGCCATACGCTCTCGTTCACTGCGGCTTTTTACATAGGCAGTATATTCTTCCACGGCGGCGCGCTGCGCGTCGGTGGTAATCGATTCGGTCAGCTCATGCTCGGGCGCCAGTACCATAAAGTCAACGCCAAATATGGTGTCGGGACGAGTGGTATATACGCGCAGTTTCGCCGCGTCGTGACCTTTGATAGCAAAGTCGATCTCTGCGCCATAGCTCTTACCGATCCAGTTGGTCTGCATTTCTTTCATCGCTTCACTGAACTCCACGCGCTCGAGACCTTCGAGCAAACGATCGGCATACTCGGTGATGCGCAGGTACCATTGACGCAGTTTTTTCTTCACCACAGGATAGCCCCCACGCTCGCTCACACCGTTGACCACTTCGTCGTTGGCCAGCACGGTGCCCAATGCTTCGCACCAGTTCACCTCGCCATAACCGCAGTATGAAAGGCGGTATTCCATAAGAATATCCTGCCGGGTTTTCTCATCAAACGAGTTCCAGTCGTCGGCGGTGAATTCATTGCCGTTGAATTTCTTCCTGGCCACTTCGGGCAATTGGTAGTTGCTATCGGGCACGGGATGGTTTTTGTTTCCCTCTTTCTTAAATGCCTCGATCAGCACGCTGATGGGCTCAGCTTTGTTCTTCTGGCGGTTGTAAAAACTATTGAAGAGTTGTAAAAAGATCCACTGCGTCCATTTATAGTATTTCGGGTCGGAGGTGCGCACTTCGCGGCTCCAGTCGAAACAAAACCCGATATTATCGAGCTGGCGGCGGAAATTATTAATATTCTGCTCGGTGCTCACGGCGGGGTGAATGCCGTGCTCGATAGCGTATTGCTCGGCGGGCAGGCCAAAGGCATCGTAGCCCATGGGGTGCAGCACGTTAAATCCTTTCAGCCTTTTATAGCGCGCAAAAATATCGCTGGCAATGTATCCCAGGGGATGTCCTACATGCAAGCCCGCTCCGCTGGGGTAGGGAAACATGTCCAGCACATAATACTTCGGTTTGTTGCTATCGTTGCTCACCTTGTAGGCGCCTGTTTTTTCCCAATGCGCCTGCCATTTCTTTTCAATATCCCTGAAATTATATTCCACTATCTGACTCCGTTTTACTTTTTTTGATTCGCAAGATTTAAGGGCAGACCAGTAAAGTTGAGGAAACGTTAAAATGCCGCTCACCCAGCCGGGTCTATAATTTAAATGACCCTTAATGCGTTAAGAAAGAGGTCAAAATTAAGGATTAGCCTGCAAAAGCGTAAATTTGGCCTTCTTTGATGACTTACTAACCATCAAAATCTCAATCCAATTATGGCGCAATTTGGAAAAGCCTCAGCCAAAAGATCCAAGCCCTCATATTTCATGTCTGTGATGGGAGTCACCATCGTGCTGTTCCTGGTGGGCATATTCGGATGGCTCCTGCTCAATGCCAGCCGTTATACCGAAGAGCTGAAGGAAGACGTAAAGATGCAGGTGTACCTTCGCAAGCTGGTCACCCCCGAAGATGTTGACCAACTGCGCACCTACCTGGCTTCGCAGCCATATACGCGTACGCTCGAATACATCGATAAGGAAGCTGCCAAGGCCAAACTGCTGGCCGCCGGCGAAGAGGATTTTACCGAATTTCTAGACGGCAATCCCCTGCCCGCCTCTTTCGAGCTGGGATTGCACAGCCAATACGTTCAAAAAGATTCCATGCTGGCCATCAAGGCCGACCTCGAAAGCCAGGATGTGGTGGTAGAACAGGTGAAATATCCATCGGTGGTGGTAGAAAAAATGAGCGATTCCGTGCGCGTAGGACTGATCGTGTTTGCCGTGCTGGCCGCCATTTTCTGCATACTGTCTATCGTGCTGATCGATAACACCATTCGCCTCGCCATGTACAGCAACCGCTTTTTGATAAAAACCATGCAGATGGTGGGCGCCACCCGCAGCTTTATAGCCCGTCCCATGAACATCAGGGCCATCATCAACGGCGCCATCGCCGCGGTAATTGCCATTGCCCTCATTTACGGGGCCATGCTGCTTTCCGAAGCCTTCCTGCCCTACCTCCGCGACCTGCGCGACAACAACAAACTAATCCTGTTATTCCTCTTCCTGCTCATACTCGGCATCAGCATTACGCTGTTCAGTACCTACAGAAGCGTCGTGAAGTATCTTAAGATGAAACTGGACGAACTGTACTAGAATATTGAATTTGAATTTGAACAAGGAATTTGAATTTGAATAGAGCTGAAGATTGATTTAACAGCCCGAAATTCAGCCTTGTTCAAATTCAAATTCCTTGTTCAAATTCAAATTCAATATTCTATATTGCGCCTCAAATCGTTCTCATGAAAGAAAAAAAGTCTTCTGCTGCGCAGACCACTAATACGTCGGGCGCGCTATTCAGCAAGGAGAATTATGTGTGGATGCTGGCCGGTATTGTGCTGGTAGCGATAGGTATTTTGCTGATGGCCGGTGGGAAAAGCGAAGATCCCAATGTTTTTAAGGCGAATGAAGTGTATAGCTTCCGTCGCATTACCCTGGCGCCCATTGTCATTCTATTGGGATTGGGCATCGAGATATATGCAATTTTTAAAAAGCCAAAAGCTTAGCCCTAACCCCTGTTCATGACCTTACTCGAAACGATCATTATTGCAGTCGTTGAAGGCATTACCGAATTCCTACCCATTTCCTCTACGGGCCATATGGCTATCACGTCGGCCATTATGGGTATTCACCAGGATCCTTTTGTGAAATTGTTTGAGATAGTGATCCAGTTGGGCGCTATCTTATCGGTGGTGGTATTGTATTGGAGGAAATTCTTTGATTTCAAAAATTTCTCCTTTTATATAAAACTCATCATCGCGCTGATTCCCGCCATTATCGTGGGCGGCTTGCTGAAAGATCATATCGAAAGTGTATTGGAAAAACCGTTGGTGATAGCCACCGTGCTGCTGGCCGGGGGCGTGGTGTTGTTGTTTGTCGACAAATGGTTTAATCGTCCCGCAGTGGATAAGGAAAGCGAGATTACCAATAAACAATCATTCATTATAGGCTGCTACCAGGTGTTGTCGGTAATACTACCCGGGTTGAGCCGCAGCGCGGCAACTATCATTGGCGGTATGCAGCAGAAACTCTCGCGCAGACTCGCCGCTGAATTTTCCTTCTTTCTCGCTGTGCCCACCATGCTGGCCGCCTCGGTAAAAAGTCTGTGGGATATGTACCAGGAGAGTCCCGAGCTGCTCGACACCAGCAACCTCAACACCTTGCTGATAGGAAGCGCCGTAGCCTTTATCGTAGCCATACTCGCTATAAAATTTTTCATCAGTTTTCTGCAGAAGTACGGATTCCGCCTTTTCGGCTGGTACAGGATAATCGTAGGTATTGTGTTGCTGATTCTTATCTTTATGAATGTGATACCGGCGTAAGGAAGAGTTGATCAACATTCCAACTAAGCAACCTGAACCATGCAAATTGCTCCGAGAAAAGTCATCAATGGCTGGTGTTTGTACGATTGGGCCAATTCGGCGTATAACCTGGTAATAACTTCCACTATTTTTCCCGCGTATTACGAAGCCATCACCAAAAACAGGATGCCCAACAATGAGATCATGTTTTTGGGAAGAAAATACGTGAATACCGCGCTTTACAATTATACATTAGGCGTGGCTTTCATAATCGTTGCGCTTACTTCACCCATACTCTCGTCTATTGCGGACTATAAAGGCAATAAGAAAAATTTCATGTATTTCTTCTGCACCATGGGTGCAGTGAGCTGTATGGGTTTATATTTTTTCGCGCCGCAATGGAGTGGTGGCGAGACAACCACCCTTTCCCCCGGAGCCATCAATATCGGCATCTTCCTGATGCTGATATCCTGCGTAAGTTTCTGGGGCAGCCTTGTTTTTTATAACTCTTACCTGCCCGACCTGGTGCCGGAGCATCTGCGCGACCGCATCAGCGCACGCGGTTATACCTGGGGCTATATCGGAAGTGTGATACTGCAGGTGCTTTGCTTTATCGTGGTATTCATGCCCGACACCTTTGGTTTCAACAACTGGTACGACCGCAATTTTATGCCACCGCGCGTTTCATTCATACTCGTGGGACTCTGGTGGCTGATATTCGGGTATATTGCCATTCACCGCCTGCCCATTAGCAGCATTAAGGAAAGACATGAAAAGAAAAATGTTTTCACCAATGGTTTTCTCGAGCTGAAAAAAGTGTGGTCGCAGGTGAAACTGCTGCCGGTACTGCGCCGCTTCCTCGTTTCATTTTTCTGGTACAGCGCGGGCATTCAGACGGTATTTCTCGCTGCCACGCAATTTGGCGCCAAGGAATTGAATTTGCCTACCGACAAACTCATCGTCACCATCATGATCATTCAGCTGGTGGCCATACCAGGAGCGATCATTATTTCGAGGTTGTCTGAAAAATTTGGCAATATCCAAACCCTGATGGGTACCGTGCTGGTGTGGGTAGCCGTTTGCGCCAGCGCCTATTTCATCAATACAGATATCGAATTTTATATTCTCGGCGCTATAGTGGGACTGGTGATGGGAGGTATTCAGTCGCTCAGCCGCTCTACTTACAGTAACCTGATGCCCGAGACCAAAGACACTGCTTCTTTTTTCAGCTTTTATGATGTTACAGAAAAAATTGCGCTGGTGATCGGTATGTTTAGCTTCGCTTATGTTGAAGAACTTACAGGCTCTATGCGCAATTCGGTAGTGGTGCTGATGTCGTTTTTTATCATCAGCTTTCTCTTACTGGCATGGACATTGTTAAAACAAAGAAGAGCATCAACTACCGCATGAACTTATTTACCATAAATACTGGATTCTTTAAGCTCGATGGCGGCGCCATGTTTGGCGTTGTGCCGAAGAGTTTATGGAATAAACTCAATCCCGCCGACGAAAATAATCTATGCACCTGGGCCATGCGTTGCTTATTAGTGCAGGATGGCGACCGACTGATACTGATTGACAACGGCATCGGCGATAAGCAAGACGCAAAATTTCTCGGGCATTATCACCTGCACGGTGATGATACGCTCGATTCATCGTTGAAGAAACATGGTTTTCACCGCGATGATATTACCGATGCATTCTTAACCCATCTCCACTTCGACCATTGCGGAGGCAGCATTGTGCGTGAAGGCGATAAGCTGGTACCTGCCTTTAAAAATGCCACTTACTGGAGCAATCTTCGCCACTGGAAATGGGCGGTGGAACCAAACGATCGCGAGAAAGCTTCTTTTTTGAAAGAAAATATTCTGCCTATCGAAGAAAGCGGGCAGTTGAAATTTGTAGAGCCGACTGATGGCATTCAGTTTACAGAAAATATTTCGGTGCGTTTTGTGCACGGTCATACCGATGCTATGATGCTGCCGCAGATTAAGTACAAGGATAAGACCATCGTGTATATGGCAGACCTGCTGCCTTCCGTAGCGCATATTCCCATTCCTTATGTAATGGCTTATGATATGTTTCCGCTGACTACTTTGCAGGAGAAAAAATCATTCCTGGAGGAAGCCATCGAAAACAACTACATCCTCTTTTTCGAACACGATCCGAGAGTGGAGTGCTGCAACCTGCATCTTACAGAAAAAGGTGTAAGGCAAAAAGAGACTTTTGATCTGAAAACTATTCTCTGATTATCGCAGGCTGATGAGCGAACTGAGGCGGTGACGCAGGTTGCGGTTGTAGATCATATCTACTTTCACGCTTCCTACTGAAATAGGGCTTTCAATACGCACGGGTATGCGATTGCCATCATCACTCACCCATACGGTCATTTTTTCGCCACCTTCGAAGATGGTGCCCTTGATGAGCAGCGGCTTGAATTTGATAGCCCTGAATTTTCCGTATTTGGTCTTCACTGTTTCCTTACCGAGATATCGAATGTACATTTCGTACACTTCGTTGTCAAGAAACATGCTGAAGGTGATCTTATCTTCTGGCTTGTATTTATCGAAATCAATATTACGGGCAAAATAAATGGCGCTCAATACGTCCTGCACGCACTCGGGCACTTTATACACGCCGTTGTTGGTGATGGCGGTATTGGTGACTTTGTTGAATGTAACGTTCTCGAATTTTTTATACGATCCTTCGTGCACGTTGCGGATAAAACGATATGGCTGCATGGTGGCGGTGTCGATATAAGTCTCATACTTGTCGCGCACCTTAAAGAAATTATCGTAAAAGCTATAGGTCTTGCCTTCGCCTACTATATGATAAACCGGCTTACCCTGGAAAGTCTCGATGGTAGAATGAAAGGTGGCTTCACCCGCACCCACATACAACCCCGCGGCTGTATAAAACACTTTGTAAGTAATGATCTCTCCTGCATTGAATGCATGGTTGCGTATCTCGCAAAAGCCATTGCCGGCCCTGAGCGGAAAGCTACTTACAATGAATAGTAAAAAAATGAGTGGTCGGTAAAACTTCATGTATCAATTATTCCAAAGTTCGCTAATTTGATTGACGTTCTTCTTCCGGGTTTATTTTTTATTATTAAAAATCCGGATTCCTATAATCAGTAAACTGCCCACCAGGGCTGGTATCACTAAATTGATAATCCAGACTGCCAGCGATGTTGCCAATATACCGGCCACATTGGTGCTGAAAATTTTCACCACCTCTATACTGGCCGACCATCGCAGGCTGAGTTCAAAAATGAATGTGATGGTGGGCACTACCGAAAGCACCAGGAACACCACACTCACTGAAGCAAAAACCTGTGCCAGATCAAGCTCTACTGCAAATGCCGTAAACAGCAGGTAATACTGCCCGATAAATACGGCATAACGGAATATAGATAATGACAAAATCCTGAACAGGATAGTTGCGTTAAAATCATCTAAAACCCTGATCCAGCCCAGTAACCGCTCGATCCTAGGTATTTTTTCTATCCATCGCACCAGCCACGACAGCTTGAAATAAAGTAATGTTAAAATTACTGCTGCCCCAATGGTGACGAATAGCACAGTATTCATCCACAACAACGCATCACCGTCCGATGTATTGGACGAAGCCTGGTAGTTTTTGAGGAATATCAGCCCGGCAATACCCGCTACCCAGGTCACCAGCAATTGGGCCATACTGCACACAATGGTGAGCGATACAGCCTGTATCCGTTTTCCTTCCTGTATATATAACACCCGACCCACGTATTCCCCTACGCGGTTGGGTGTGAAAAATGACATAGTTATGCCCGCCTGCACTGCTTTCCAACTCTGGAATAGGGAGATGGGTTGAATTTTACGGATCACCAGTTGCCATTTGCGCGCCTCGATGCCCCAGTTGAGCAGCATCAGCGCCACTGCGCTCAGCAGGTAGACAGCGCCACTACCCGTGAATGCTTCCAGGATTTGTTGAAGCGACTCACGCCACCGCGGCTGATGAAATAGCTGGCGGTAAATAGAAAAGGCCAACAGGCAAAACACCAGCGGGCCGACAACGTAATTGAGGATTATTTTGATATTTTTGTTCAGCGGCAATCAAAATAAGTACACAAAATAATTGAATCTCACCCTTCTTGCAACACCCGGCAAAAATAATTCTTGGCGTTGACCCTGGTACCCTGGTACTGGGTTACAGCATTATCTGCGTGTCGGGACAGCTGGTGAAGGTGGAGCAGATGAGCGTGCTGAAACTGAATGCACGCCGCGACCACTACGAGCGTCTTCAGCTGATTCATCAAAAAATCACGGAACTTATCACTTCATACCGCCCGCAGTATTTCGCCATTGAAGCTCCGTTTTTCGGCAAAAACGTTCAGAGTATGCTCAAGCTGGGGCGTGCCCAGGGCGTAGCCATCGCCGCCGCCATGAGCGCGGGGCTGGATGTATATGAATACTCACCCAAAAAAGTAAAGCAATCCATCACCGGCAATGGCAATGCTGATAAAGAGCAGGTGTGGAAAATGCTGCAGCGCATCGTTTCCCTCCCGCCGGCCGATCTCAAATACCTGGATGCATCAGATGCGCTGGCGGTGGCGATATGTCATCATTTCCAGTCGAACGCTGTGGTGCCTCCCACGAAGGCCAGGGTGAATGGATGGCACGATTTTGTGGCAAAGAATCCAGGCCGTGTAAAAGGTTAACCTGGATTCTGCATAAAAAAGTGACTAAAAAAGCCGCCCCTGAAGAGGCGGCCGTTGTGTAATTCTAGCCCACAAACCTTTATTGTTTTAAGATTCGGAACGACTTTCCGATACCTGAAGCGTCTTTGACCTGCATGATGTAGATGCCGCGATTTAGTGTACTTACATCTATTATTGCCTGGTCAACCTGATTGGTAAGCACAGTCTTAATTAACCTGCCGTCCACATCATAGATGCTGATCTCTGTCTTTCCGGTCACTCCTTTCAGCACTGCTACATTTTCGACCGGGTTATTCAGCAGGACAAGCCTGTTTTCAGCTTTTACATCAACCCTCACAACACCACTGTACGTGCTGTTGCCATCGAAGTCAGTTTGTTTCAACCTATAGTAGTTGCGACCAGCATGCGGTTTGGCATCGTTGAAGCCGTAGTAAAGTGTTACGCTGCTGTTGCCCAACACTCCCTTGCTGGCTACAAAGCCAAGGTTTTGCCAGTTTACAGCATCAATGCTGCGTTCTACGGTGAAGCCTTTATTATTCGACTCGCTCGATGTAACCCAGCTCAATTGCACCGTCTTATCTTGCTCCTTAGCAGTGAAACCGGTGAGCTGCATAGGTAATGTTTGCAAAAGAGAAGCAGACGAAGACACGAATATAAAGCTGCTGAAGGAGGTGATGTTATGAAATTCTACATAATACACTCCATCTTCAATACCGGTAGCATTGGGTGTGATTTCAATGGTCTTGCCGGCATTCAGCTTTCCATCGGAATAGATATCGATGATCACGCTGTCGGCGGGACCATCATATTTAAACCATCCGTTGGTAACGGCGCCGGGCAGCATAGTAGCGGCCAGTTCATCGGGGCTGTAATAAATTCTCACCCTGCCGTTGCTGTAGGTTGCTGCCGAAGCGTCGTCTACTGTGGTGATCCGTGGCATCAGCCTGGTCTGGATAATGCCATTGTCGTAATAGGCACCTTCAGTAGTTATAGTAATGGTGAGCTGATCGGTATTGACATCGGCTGCTGCAAACAGTTTGCGCATGTTGTCGCCGTCCTTCGCGAAATAGGTCCAGCCAGATTCCAGTCCGCAGTTGTCGATAGTAGCCGACGTAGTTACGGTAGTCTCGGGCAGATATACAGAGCCCAGTGTTACCGGGGTGGCTTTACCGAAAGTGAAGAAACTGATTCCTGCGGGGAATATATTCATCACTTCGTAATCGTCGCCACTTTCGGCAAGAGGCACAATGCTAACGCCTGTAGTAAAACTGCTGTCGGCAGCCATCACCAGCACGTAAGCTGCACAAGCATCGTTGGCTGCAAGAGTGGTGGTACCTACACCAGCTTTGGGGAACCTGATCTTAACCTGTTCGCTTACGCCGATATTCTGTATTCTCCATATGCGGGTCATGCGACGGCTATGGTTGTGGCCGGCATAGAACAACTCCGCATAGTTGGTAGTGTTAGTCATAGCGGCAGTTTTGCCGTTATCGCCCCACACCAGGAATTGCCCGTCACTTAACTCGTTGGCGTTAGACTGGTTGGTTTCTGCAATATCAAGAATGCCTATCGTTAACTGTCCGTTGGGATTAATATTCACACTGCGGCTTTGCTTTTGATGCAGGCCCGATGGGTAATCATGCCCGATTCCTGCAATGTTATACCGGAAGTTATTATCGGCGCTGTAGATCGTATCGGAATTGCTGTTGAGATAATCCACCGCCCCGGTTCCGGCCTCATCGGTCAGCGTAATGCCGTATTTGAGTGCCAGGTACGTATTGATACGCCGCAATTCGGTACCGGTGGAATTGCGGTGATCTGTACTGTAGGCGAATATTTCTCCAATACCACCCTGGTGGTGTTCGTTGCCATTGCCTTGCAAATCCCATCCTTCCGAACCAATGGCGAAGCTGAGGGTGGGATTGTGCAGGGTGCCAATATTGGCGCCCTCATTAGCATAGATTCTGCCGTTCAGGTTTAAATAGGTTCCATTGGAGGTTCCTCTCCAGAGTATTGATCCGATATGCGCAGGCAGGTTGTTTAACCCAACATTCACATTTATTACGTCGCCATTATTGCGGAGGAAGACGTAGTTGTTATCGGCTTTATTCAGGCACGGATCGTCGTCGGCCCAGCTAAATGGCGTACGCCATCCACCGGCAGCCGAGTTTTGTATTACTCCGTACACCGAACCAGGGCTGTTGCTGGCCGGGAAGTAGGGTACTCCTTCGTTGTAGAAGAAATCATTGTTGCCATCGAAATAATAGAATGGATTGAAGTTGAAGAAGTACTCCTTGCTGTTTGCACTGAGAGTTGGATCGGTGATCAGCGTGGGCCGATAAGCCGAATCGTTTACCTGGTATACATCACGTCCGTTTCCGGAAATATCCTGCCAAACTTCTTTGGGACCGGCTGCCTTTATATAGTCGTTGGCCTTATGCCACATCAGCAAGCCTTCTACCACACCACCGGGCGCCTGTACAAAGGCGGCAAAAGTGAAGTACTGACCGTCGGCAAGGGTAAGGTCTGCATAGGCATATTCTACCCCGTCAACTGTCTGAACGCCGTTCATTTCGGTTACTACATCAGAAGCATCAAACACCTCGTCGGCGCTTTGGATCAATACCAGGTTATCATACACTTTTCTCCATGCCACGCGTACAGTACCTACGTTGTTGGTGTTTTGTACTTTCCAGATGGCTGCAAAACGATAGTTCACGCCTGCTATACCGCTGACGGGTACCGAAGCAGATCTGGCCAGGCCATTATCGCCCCACAACAGGAACTGCTCATTGGCCAGGGTACCGGTATTGGTAGCGTTAGAATGGTTGAGACCTGGAGTACTGATCAATACCTGCAAGCCCGGATTGATACTATTCGATTGCTTTTGGTACAGTGAGCCTTCATCGTCGCGGGCAATACCGGCGATGTTATTGTTGTATCCGGCATTCGTTGCGGTGTCCCATACAATCAGGCTGTCGGCCGAGATATAGTCGTGTGCGAGCGTAATGCCGTATTTAATGGCAACATAGGTACGGACTCTCTTCTTTTCATCTTCTGTGATATCGCGCTCGTAAGCAATCACCTCAGCTATATAACCATTCCGCACACCTGAGCTTTGCGAACCGAGCACACTGCCGTTGGCAAAGTGCAAATAGCTTTGATCGTTTACGTTCTTACTCGTAGTTGCCAGCTGACCATTTTTCCCAAATTTTATTCCTGGCACATTATAGGTAAATGATATATCGTCGAGGTAAAAACGCTCAATTTGAATGGGCGAAAAGTCTGGGTTTGGACTGTCAAAAGGCCACATCACGAAATAGTCTCCGAGCTTGCCCAATGCAGGACGGTCGGCGTTTATCAGTCCCGACCCGGTGGTAGTATTGCCAAATCCAATCACGTCCGTGCTACCGCTATTGCTCCTGCTAAGCGTCAGGGTAAAGAAGCTGGCTCCCCTGACGGGGCTGGTGGCTGTAATGTTGGAAGAGAAGGGCTTGCCGGCAGGAAGCACCATAAAGCGGCCATCTGCTGAATTTGACAATCCGAAGTCAATTACCGGATTAAAGTTGTACATTTTTTCAGCCACGAACGGCTTACGCGAATCATTTGTCTGCGTATAGTGATTGTTATTGCCGGAGAAATCGGTCCACTCAGATGGAGTAAAGCCCGCATCGGCCCGCAACCAGACACGCAGATCGGGAGCTACACCACCCGGACCGTTCATTTGGACTGCGAAGGTGAAATATTCGCCATTAGTGAGGGTTACATCAGCATAGTTGTACGTTGCTCCGTTAATGGTGATCACATTAGCCGACATGTCGGTGGCAGCGTCCACGCTGGCAAACGTAGGATCGCTACTTTGCAGCAACGTAATGTTGGTGAGACCTGTTGGGCAGGTAACACGCACCGTACCCACATTGCCTGTATTCTGCACTTTCCATACTGCGGCAAAGCGGAAGTTGACGCCGGGCACACCATTAAGGGTTACCGAGGGTGCTTTACTCAGGCCGTTGTCACCCCACATCAGGAACTGTCCGTCCGACAATCCCTCACTGTTCAATTCGTTGGTATTGGCCAGACCAGTCGTACCAATCAATACCTGCTGTCCGCTTCGGTTGCTTTGTGACTGTTTTTGATGAAGGGCGCTGTTATCGTCCCGGGCAATACCGGCCACGTTATTGTTGTAACCTGTATTTGCTGCAGCATCCCAAACAGTCACTGATTCACTGCTCAAATAGTCGGAAGTAGCATTGCCCGCATCTTTGAGCAATGTAATACCATACTTGATAGCGAGGTAGGAATTGATGCGTAGCTTTTCATTGTTGGATGAATTCTGATGATCGAATGTATAAGCAAATACTTCTGATATTCCACCCTGAAATACTTCGTTTCCATTTCCGCCGAGATCATATCCTTCGCTACCAATCGAGAACGAGCCGGCACTGCTGCTATTAATACTTCCAATACCGGCATTGGCGGTAAATGTCTGGCCATCTACAAACAGATATACACCATTGGAAGTTCCTCTCCAGGCCATTGCGCCGATATGTGCCGGCCTGGATTTAAGACCCAGGTTACCAGTATTGATAACGCTACTGTTGTCGCGATAGAAATAATAGTTATCGTCCTGGCGATTCAGGTTAGGATCATCATCTCCCCAGCCATACGGTGTGCGCCAGCCGCCAACACTTGAGTTGAACATTACGCCATATACACTGCCGGGACTATTGGTACTTGGGAAATAGTTCTTGTCCAAGCGATAAAAGAAATCGTTGCTGCCATCGAAATAATAGAACGGGTTATAGTTGAAAAAATAAGTTTTTCCGTTTGCTGCGTACGTAGCATTCGGAACAAATATCGGCTGATAGGCTACATTGTTGTTTTGGGTTACGTCTTTTTCGTTGCCGGAAATATCTCTCCAGATATTCTTCGGTCCCGCGGCAGTGGTGCCGTCATCAGCCTTATGCCACATAATCAGCCCTTCAGTTACTCCACCAGGAGCAGCCAGCTTGGCGCCAAAAGTAAAGTAGGTTCCATCTGCCAGTGTAACGTCTGCATAGTTATAAACGATACCGTTGATGGTGATCTCGTTTCCCGCCATATTGGTAGTTGCATCGCCGGCATCAATCACATCGTCGGCGCTTTGAATCAATACCAGGTTGTTGAATATTTTAGGCCAGGCCACCCGTACGGTGCCAACAGAGCCCGAGTTTTGCACCTTCCATATAGCAGAAAAGTGGTGGCTGATTCCAGCAAAATAGTTGATTGGTACCTGGGGCACTTTGGCAAGACCATTGTCTCCCCATACCAGGTATTGTCCGTCGGCAAGGGTTCCGGCATTTTCAGCATTTGTATTGGCCAGTGAGCCTACGCCAATTAATACCTGGGTACCGGCATTGGTACTCCACGACTGTTTCTGGTAAAGAGCGCCGTTATCGTCGCGTGCAATACCGGCAATATTGTAATGAAAGCCGTTATTAACCGTAGCATTCCATACTGTAAGACCACCCGAATTTTTGTAATCCGCCGCCCCGTTCGCATAGGTAATACCGTATTTGATAGAAAGATAAGTTTCTACACGATCCATTTCGGCATCGGTAAGACGGTTTTCAAACACCAACAGTTCATTTAACTGCCCGCTAAACGATCCCCAGTTGTTGTCGCCGCCCACTCTCAGGTCGCGGTAGCCTGTGCCCAGGTTCACATTATTCATCTCTGAGCCAGAATACAGGTTGCGGTCGCCATTCAGAGATACTGTTGCGCCCAGGTAGTTGGGATTTCCGCCATTGTTTTCCCAGGCACCGCCTGCAGTAAAGTACGTTTTGTCGGTAACTGTGTTATTACTGACGCCCTGGTAACCCGGACCGCCGGATGTAAAAAACAATAGTTAATAATCGCTGTGAAAATGCAAACCCGGAAAGTCCATGGAAGGATGAAATCCCAATACGCCGCTGCGTTTCTTCTGGTTCACGTAACCTGCCACATATAAAGCACCTGTTGCCCTGTCGATCACGTCTACGCCGGTGGCAGGACTAAACTGCATAAAGTCGTTTGAACCGTCGAAGGTTACAGTAGGGTTGAAATTGGCCAGGGTGGTGGCATTTGAGAAGACTGGCCGAGCCCCTGCACTACTCTGCACCAGGTTATAGCCTGTGCCTGTGTATTCGTTCCATTGATAAACTAACGCATTGTCGGTAACGGGTATGGTGCCAGCATTTGAAAACAAAGTTGCCGGGGCATCAGCCCTGTACCATGCTTTTACCGGAACCCCTCCGGGCGACTGCGCCCGGGCCGTAATACCGGCAAATAACAGTAAGGGGTAGAGAATGTGGGTTAGAGGTTTCCTGTTCATACAGATTTGGATTTTGAAAACAAATATATAAAGTTGATCACTTTTGTAAAATACTCTGTTCTATAGTACTAAAGTTGCATTCCCTAATGCGTTAGTAACGGCAACGGAAACACTTAGGCTTGAAAGATTACCGGGGGAACAAGTGCTAAATCGTGTAAGTGAAATATTTAGACGCGGCAGGTTTTCTAAAAGGAATGACAAAAGCTTTAGTGCTAACTACAGGAAAATATTTAGCACCCCCATAGCTAACGGGTAAGTGTAAATTTTAGTAATAATAAACATATGCTTATCTGGCTCTAAATAGAAATATGTATGAAACACTCCGGGTTTTAGGGTACCGCTGACTGACAAGCATATCGTCAAACGCCCTGCAGGTTGGATAGTATTTTCTCCTGCGCCTTCTTCAGTTGTTCCGGGCTCACTTTCAGCTTGCCGCGCGTAAAATTCAAATCGTCCATATCATTTATCGGCACCAGGTGCATGTGCGCATGCGGCACTTCCAACCCGATTACAGAAATACCACAGCGATTACAACGGAAAGACTTTTCAATAGCATGCGCAATAGGCTTGGCAAATACCAGCATCTCCGACAGATATTCGTCCGGCACATCAAAGAATTTGTCCACCTCAATCTTCGGAATCACCAATGTATGGCCTTCCACCAGCGGGTAAATATCCAGGAAGGCGAAGAATTTTTCATTCTCTGCAATCTTATACGAAGGAATTTCGCCCTTAATGATTTTGGAAAAAATAGTCATGGTTCACCAATTTTGATCACGGATTATACGGAATTCATGGATTGCACGGATTTCATGGATAATTGCACAGAAATTATTTCAAATATCCGCGTAATCTGCGTAATCCTCAAAAATCCGCGATCCCAAAATCACGGCAATAATCCCTGCAATCCTCGCAATCCTCAAAATCCGGGATTAAAAAACCCCGCACCGGGCGGGGTTAATCAGACGGTAATTTCTTCTATCTTAAACCTGACTAACCCGGCGGGCACCTGCACTTCTGCCACTTCGCCTACCGCTTTGCCCAGCAGGCCGGCGCCAATGGGCGAGGTGACCGATATTTTACCCAGCTTGATATCGGCCTCTTTTTCCGATACAATCTGGTAAGTAAACTGCTTCTTGTTGTTGAGATTGGTGATGGTCACCTTCGTCAATATCGATACCTTGCTGGTATCAACATCTTCGGCTTCTACGATACGCGCTGAGGCGATATCGCTTTCCAGCTTCTTGATGCGGGCCTCCAGTATTCCCTGGGCCTCTTTGGCAGCATCGTACTCCGCATTTTCCTTCAAGTCGCCCTTTTCCCTGGCCTCGGCAATAGCACGAGCGGCAGCAGGACGGTCAACCGTACGCATGCGGATCAATTCTTCCTTCATTTTTTCCAGCGTCTCCTTGGTAACGTACAGAACATTTGACATAAGTAACCTCCTTATTTTTTTGCCCGGATACGGCAAAACCTCTCCGGAAAACAAAAAAAGAACAACGCCTCAGGTGCACTGAAGCGTTGCAGATTATTAACTGATATAAAGCAAAAGTAAAGGATTTTTTGTAACAGGAAAATGCCCTGCCTAAAAATCTGGAATTAAAAATTCTTAATTTTTGGTGCGCTTAAACGTTACATTTCAATATTTTGGGTAGATGACTGATTTTTAAAGTCCCAGCTTGTCAACCACCACTTTGGCCATATTAATAAAGGCTTCGTGGCTATAGCCCGCAATATGCGGCGTAATGATCACATTGGGTTGTGATAGCAGCCAGTCGAGTTCCTTTTTTTCTTCCTCGCTATAAGTGCCCAGTTTTTCATTTTCCAGAACATCCAATCCGGCACCCGCAATTTTTCCATCTTTTAAAGCGCGGATGATGGCCGCGGTATGTTGCACTTTCCCGCGCGAAGCATTCAGAAAAAATGGCTTTCTTTCCAATGCATCAAAAAATGCATCGTTGGCGTAGTGAAATGTTTCATCGGTGAGCGGCAGATGCAGGCTCACTACATCTGCATAACGCATCACCTGCTCCAGGTTGGCCTCGTGCACATAGCCTTTTGCAAAACCGAATTTGTATTTATCGTGCGCGAGCACCGTCACGCCAAAGGGTTCCAGCAGCCGGCCAAAGGCGCTTCCTGTGTTACCATAACCGATTATGCCCACTGTCTTGCCACTCAGTTCAATACCGCGGTTGGCATCGCGCAGCCATTTGCCCTCGCGAATTTCCTGCATACTGCTATGGATGTTGTTCATCAGGCTCAGCAACATTCCCAGCGAATGTTCGGCCACGGCGTTGCGATTACCTTCGGGACTGCTCACGCATTTGATACCTTTCTTTTCTGCATAAGCCGTATCGATCAGTTCCATACCACTACCCAGCCGGCCAATCCATTTTAATTTGTCTGCTTTGTCGAGCATAGCTTTATCGATCTTCAGCCGCGTAGTGACGATCAGCCCCGTCGCCTCTCCGATTTTTTCAGCAAGTTGTTCATAAGTAATGGCGGGCAGGTACTGAACGGTAAATCCTTTCTTTTGCAATGTTTCCAACAGCCAGGGATGTGCATTGGCCGTGATGATGACGGTACTCATGTATCATTAAATGGAATTAATTCATTTTAAAAGTCAAACCGGCAAACTCATGTACGCTCAATTGTTCAGCACGTTTGTCAAAAATAGGGTCCTGCAGGTTTTCTGCCGTAAACAAAGCTTTCACTGCGTTGCGCAACGTTTTTCGCCGCTGGTTGAAAGCCGTTTTTACAAGAAGGAAAAAAGATTTTTCACTCTTCATGGGTGGTATTGTTTCGAGTGGGGTTAGTCTTATCACCGCGCTTTTCACTTTAGGCGGAGGCGTAAAACTTTTTTCCTGCACTTCAAACAAATATTCCACTTTGAAAAAAGCCTGCACCAGCACGCTCGTTACGCCGTACACCTTGTTTCCTTCCCTGGCGGCCACTCGTTGCGCCACTTCTTTTTGAAACATGCCCACCACTGCCTGCACGCTCTCTTTCCAGTCGAGCACTTTGAATAATATCTGCGAAGATATGTTGTATGGAAAATTGCCTACAATGGTAAAATCATCCTGCCAGGGTTTTTCCATTTCCAAAAAACTCTGGTGGATGATTTTGCCCTGGAGGGCGGGATAGGTTTTATGCAGGTAGTTTATTTTTTCTTCATCCAGTTCCACGCATTTAAGATCAATACCCGGGATTTGCAGCAGGTATTTGGTGAGCGCGCCACCGCCGGGACCCACTTCCAGCAGCCGCTGAAAGGGACGCTCCTGCAGCGCCTGGATGATCTTGCGGCTTATATTTTCATCATGAAGGAAGTGCTGACCCAGCGCCTTTTTTAACGTGTACATTGGGCAAAAGTACGGGCTTTTCGCTGGCCAGTTTTTCCTTGGCGCCGGTAGCTTTTCGTTTCGGTTGCTGCTTCACCGGTTGTATATGGGCAGGCACCATGGGCCGTTGTGCCACCTGCACGCTGGGCAGTGGCTGCCGCGCATGGCGCGCGGCAGGCTGACCGTCTGTGTGTTGAAGCTTTAGTTTCTCTCTTGTTGACTTGGAGTAAAAAGATTCAACCGGTTTTTCACTCGCCAGCCTTTGCTGCGCCAGTGATTGTTTAGTGCCTATGAAAAGTATAAGAATGATCAAACTGGTTTTCATGGTATCGTTTTTACTTTATGCTCACCAGCACATTTATTTTCCCGGTTCCCTGTCCGTCAAAATCCTGCAGCGCTTTACCAATCACTTGCCCCACCCTCACTTTATCCGGGTCGGCTTTCATGGCTACGCCGGGTACAGATGAGGTTACCAGCATATCGCCGCGCCTGATGGGGCCACCTTCGCCGCAAACCTTGGTAGGAATTACACCAATTACGCCCATGGGCACCATGCGCTCGAGCTGGTATTCCACTGCGTTTTCTTCGGTAAGGTATAAACCAGGTTTGGTAGCATATACGCCGGCCACCAGGCTGGAATAGGGTTCAGACGATTTCGTCACTTTGCGGTCGGCGCTTTGGTCAATTATCAATACATCGCCGGGTTCATATTCGCTCTTGCTGCCGTTTACTTCGAAATATTCGGCTACGTCGGCGCCGCCAGCCACCGTACCACCATTGAAATAGCCTTTGCCGGTATGGTCGATGCGCGCCACGTTAGCACCATTTACTTTAAATACGGCGGTATTACCCTCGCCATCCTGCAACTCGGCAACCAGGGCGGTACCATTTTGTGCGCCGTCCACATTGGCCTGTGCCAGCACACCAACACCATTGTCCACCACATTGTAACCACGCACGCCAGCATAAGTACCATCGTTGCGGCCCACTACGCCGGCGGCGTCATTGCTGAATGTTCTGCCCACGACGCCTTCACCCGAAGCATTGTGAATGCCCAGCACGGCCGCACCGCCCAGGTCGTTGGCAATGCCCAACATACCATTACCCACAGAGGCAATTGCGGTGACGCCGCTACCATAACCATTGTTGTTTACAAACAGCGCATCGTAAAAGCTATTGCTGTTTGAAATATCGATATAGGCGGGTATGCCATTGTTGGATGTAGCAAATAATGATATAGCTGACTCACCGTCGGCCTGTGCAAATACACCATAGCCATTGGCAGAAGTACCTTTCAATCCAATGCCGTTGGCAGAAGAGCCGAACACGCCGGTTCCCATGCCCATGTGCGAACCCCATACACCAAAGCCTTCCACACCGAGACTATTATTTATACCCCTTACACCAGCAGAATTTTCACCGGGCGATGCAGAAGATATGGCACCCAACACACCAAAACCATTCTGGCTGTTGGCAGCATTAATGCCTTCAATGGCATGCCCGCCGCCAGAGTTGGTAATGGAAAAAATAGGGGATGTGGTATTATCGCTGCCTGTGAAGGGAAGCGTCAATCCGCCGCTGCCACTCAGATCGGCGCCGGGTGCCCATTGTGTGCCGTCGAATTTCAATACCTGTCCGGCAGCGGGAGCCATATTGCTGATAGAAATTCCCTGCAACCTGGTTACTAACGGACTGGGATAATCGCCACCCAAATCGCCACCAGCTGCTCCGCTGGGTGCACCACCTTCTCCACCGCCAATAATAAGGCCAGGCGCGAGCTTGGCCGCAGTGATGGAACTGTCGGCAATTTTTGCTGATACCACTGCACCATCGGCAATTTTGTCGGATGTTATCACACCATCTGCAATCTTCGCATTTGTTATGCTTCCGTCAGCAATTTTAGAGATGGTGATAGCGCCATCAGTGATATGCGCAGTATTCACAGCACCGGGAGCAATTTCGGGGTTGGGGAATGTGCCGGTAAGACTTCCCCCTGCTGCCCCACCGGGAGGTGCAGAAGCAGCATGCAAGGCATAGGGTACGCTCAGCAATTGCGTGCTGCCCATGTCGGTAAAGTTGTTGCCGTTGCCGGCATCTATCTCTACCTGCAGAAATTTAGGGCCGTCAATTCCCCAGTTGATATTTTCAATGGAGCCAACAACGTTGGAAGCGCCACTGCTGCCAATTGCCACCACGAACATGCCGAACGAATTTGTCTTCAGCATACGCGTTTCCTGGTAAACTATATTTCCATTAGCGCTGCCACTCCTGATTGACAGTCGAAGTTTAATATTCTGATCTGCCAGCGCAGCGCCCGAATTATTTCGCGCAATGCCCTGGTAGTTGATCAGGTGCGGCGCCTGCGCAAACAGGCATACCGCGGAAAAAATACATGTCAATAGAGCAAGGATCTTTTTCATAACATTGGATTTATAGGGAGTTATTCCACCTTTATTATTTTGTAAAAGCCTTCCTTGTATTTGTAACCAGAGGCCACGAGTTCCACTTTCAGCATGTAATGTCCCTTGATATAGCCCGACATATCGATCATTTCCATCTGCCCATGGCGGTTAGCCTTCATCTCCTTCTTGTACAGCAGGTTACCCAGCACGTCGAAGAGGCGGATAGTTACCGTTCCTTCGTGACTCATATTCATACCCACCGTCAGCAGGTCGCGCGTAGGATTGGGTAAAATGCGTATCTCGCCTTCTTTGAAATTCATTTCGTTCTTGCCCTTCTTTTTCACTACGGCACCTTCCGGTTGTATCAGTCCGTTAGTGATCATCTCTCCCGTAGTTGGTGAACTGAGCGTATTTACGAGCGCCATTTCACCCACGCTATAATCGAGGCGTATATTTCCTTTGCGATTGCTGCCCCCGGTGGTGTTCACCGTTTGGGGAGCTATTGTTTGTGAGGCAGCGGTATGGCACAGCAACATACCAACCGCGATAAACCGCATGGTTTTCATACTTTGGATATTTAATTTTTTCTACCGGGTGATAATTACTTTTTCCAAATGGTTTTCATCGCCGCATTTCACCTGCACAGCATATATACCCTTTGGATAATTTTTGAAACCAGTCAGCGTGATAGTGGAAGAACCTTTTGCTATTTGCTCACGATGCGTGCGCACCAATCTTCCAGCGAAGTCGTATATATTTAGTTCTACTGATTTTCCTTGATCCGTAACAATACTCACGCGCATTTCATCCTGCACGGGATTGGGGGTAATGGAGATTCCTTTCACCAATAATTCGTTCAACGCAACCGGTATCACCTTGCTGTATTTGATGAAGCCGATATCGCTCTTCATCTTGATGCGGTAATACACGGTGGGCGATTTTACCCCGCCAATATCATCAGTGATAGCATAGTTGGCAAGGGAAAGTTCATTGGCGTCAACCCGCGCTACAGTTGTGAATTGCTCGCCATCGGTGCTGCGCTGCACTTCGAAATAGCGCGATTCCTGGTTTTGCGCCACTGTCCAGTGCAGGTCAACCTGCCGGCCTTGTTTCTTCGCTTCAAAATTCAGCAGGCTGCTTTCCAGTACAGCACAGCTGGAGTCGAAGGTGACAGTAACGGTATCGACTGCATATACCGAGCAGCCTTCACTTAATTGTTGCGTCACGATATAAGTGCCGGGGGCATCTACGGTGATGGTGGGTCCCAGGTTAGAGCCCACAATATTTCCATCGGGTGTGGTCCAGGTGTAAATAGAGGTAGTCACGGCATTGGTCACCTGCAGTTCGCTGATACCCAGCACGCCGCAATAAATAGGCACATCGGCTGCTGCATCGGCGCGTGGAGCCAGGAAGAAGTCGAAGGGACCAACAAAATCTTTCAGAGCCGCGGTAAACGATGATGAAGCACGGCTTTTTACCAATATTCTCCTGAAGGGCATTCCGCAGGGGTCGCCGCCCAGCAAAGTAACGGGGTCGAGTCCCAGCGTGGTCAGGTCAACGGAAAACTCCATAAACTGGCGTGCGCTGTAAGTGGTCAACACGCTATTATCGCCCAACACCACACCAAAGGGTCCGGCCCAGGTGTTGGCCGCACTGGCAAGACCTGAATAAAAGCTCACGTTGCCCTTGGGTCTTATACTGGCGTAACCGTATTGCGCATTGTTGTCGGCTCCGTCAAAATTGCCTCCCCATTCAAAACCTGCAGGCGTAATATCCATTGATGCGCGATCGATCCAAATGCGCGCTTCTACTTTGGTGAGGGCCGCCGTACCAAACTCGGCGGTAAAAATGATGTCGCCGGGTCTCGTTACATTACCGTCGGCATCGAATAGCCAGGCGGTATGACCGGCATCGGCACCATAGCCATAGAAGCGGCGGGTAGCGCGGTCGTAATAAATATCGGTCTGGTACATTTCAAAATCGAAATAGCGGTCGCCGGTAGTGCTTTCAATGCTCACGCCGCCAAACATCCACAGGGCATCAGTGGGATTGGGGCCATTGCGACGCACGTGGCAAAACATGTCGAGGATTTCGTTCTTATCGGGAACGCTCTGGGCAACGGGGCAGGTCCATGCAGCAGGACTCATACCGTTTTTGTTACTACCCGAAGCAAACATCGTGGAATCATCGCCATGGTAATCGCGTATGAATACCGCGTCAATCACGCGGCGGTTGTTCATGAGTGAATAAGGCTCTACCCGCATGGTGCGGAAGAATGGAAGTCGGCGTGATGCCGGGTCGCTGGCATAACGCGCCATGATTTCTGCCGCGCCGGTAGTATCGATCACAAAATCGCCGATACCAGCTGTGGGCACCTGCAAAAACCAGTCATCATTACCAGATTGTACTATTCCGTTGAAGAAGCGGGAGCGCAGATCGGCATCAACGCCAAAACCGGCCCTCACGACGGGAGTTGTAATTTGCGCCTTAACGCTCTGAACGCAAAACAGCAATACTATAAGGCGTAAAGGTATTTTCATAAGTTTGGATTAATTGGCAAGGTAAAAGTATAAACAAGAGTTTCGGATAGAGAATAAATAAACCCTTATTTCGTGAAATTTTTGCAGCTAATCAAGTTTTAGGTAAAAACTCTTACTGCAGCGGTTACAAAACCGGCGCGAGAATGTACTATACATAACGCATTGTTTTCAAATACTTTGCAAGGCATTCTCTTTCCCCTGCCTCATATACAGTTAAGCTTCGTAAATTCGCCGCTTCAAGTATTAAGCATGAATGCACCGCAACAAAAACCCGTTATCGGAATAACCATAGGCGATCTGAATGGCATAGGTACCGAGCTGATCATTAAAACTTTCAGCGATCAACGTATTCTGGAGTGGTGCACGCCGGTGATCTTTGCCTCCAACAAAGTGATCAACTTTTACAGGAAGTCGATACCCGACGTCAACTTCAACTATCAAAGCCTGAAAGAGCTGAACCGCATCAGTCATCGCCAGATCAATATTTTCAATTGCTGGGAAGAAGAAGTGAGCATCACGCCCGGTCAGTTGACCGAGACTGGCGGCAAGTACGCAGTGAAAAGTCTGCTGGCAGCAGCGCAGGCTCTCAAAGAACAAAAGATCAACGGCCTGGTAACGGCGCCCATTCATAAGAAGAATACACAATCAGCGGAGTTCAATTTTACCGGTCATACTCCCTTCCTCAGGCATTTGTTCAACGTGAACGACGTGGCCATGCTGATGGTAGCGGATAATTTCCGTGTGGCATTGCTCAGCGAGCACGTACCGGTGAGCGAGGCTGCCCAGCACGTGACGCGTGAAAATATTCTTTCCAAGCTCAACATCGTCAACAACTCGCTCATCAAAGATTTTGGTATAGAAAAACCCAAGATCGCCGTGTTGGGTCTTAACCCGCATGCGGGCGATGAGGGGCTGATTGGGAAGGAAGAAGAAGAAATCATTAAACCCGCTATCAAGGAAGCCAAGCACAACATGCTGGTGATGGGTCCCTACCCCGCGGACGGTTTCTTTGCCCGCCGCCACTACACCAAATTCGACGCCGTGCTGGCCATGTACCACGACCAGGGTCTTATACCTTTTAAGTCGCTGGCCATTGGCGAAGGTATCAACTATACGGCCGGTTTACCCGCCATCCGCACTTCGCCGGACCATGGAACGGCATTTGATATTGCGGGGAAAAATAAGGCAGATCACACGTCTTTCCTGGCGGCCGTATTTGAGTGTATTGATATTTTCAATCGTCGCATGGGCTATATCCAGAGCCGCCGCAACCCTGTCAAGAAAGTAACGCCGGCGATACTGGCCAATGTAGAAGACGAGAAGATTGAAGACACGCCGGAAGAAAGCTGAGCGAAGATTGAAGAGGGAACAGGGAAGAATGAAGTAGAAGTAAGAAGGACATTTATATAAATTCAAAAGGTCGAATTAAGAAGTGATTCTTAATTCGACCTTTATATTTAGACTTTACTTCAAAATTCTACTTCATTCTTCCTTGATCCCTCTTCAATCTTCCCTAGCGCGCGATCAGTCTTTTTGTGAACCGCTCGTTCTTGGTTATTACTTCAAGGGTATAGTGTCCTTTTGGTAACACACCAAACATGCTGATCGGGTGCATTGAAGATCCCTGGGGAGCATTTACTTTGCTGGTGCGTACCAGGCTGCCCTTAGAGTCGTACAACTTGAATAATACAGGTTGTGGCGAAGTCAGGGTAATGCGCAATCTTGATTCGGCGCTTACCGGGTTGCCGAGAACTTCGACACCGGCGGGTCGGGTGATTTTCAGCACCACTACGTTTGAGTATTTATAGCTGCCATCACGGTCAACTATTTTCAAGCGATAGTAGTAATTGGTACCACCTGTGTTTCGGATATCATCATTATATGAATAGGCAGTCAGGTTAGTACTGTTGCGCGATGCGATGGTAGCAATTCTCTTATAGCTGCCATCATCAATTTTCCTTTCCAGTTCATAGCGTGCGGCGTCTTTGTCGTCGGTCACTTCCCATTTCAGTTCGTTGTACTCATTTCTCTGCCTGCCGGTGAAGGATACCAGTTGAGTAGGCAGGGGGAAGTTTTCGGCACGATCGCCTATCCAGAGCCCGCGACCGTGGGTGGCAGCCACTATTTTGTTGTCGGCTGTCATCTGGAGGTCGTAAACCATGGTTACGTCGTCGAAACCATTGCTGAAAGCATACCAGGTCTGGCCGCGGTTATTGCTGACGTAGATGCCCATGTCGCTGCCGGCGTACAGGAAATTCGGATTGAGTTTATCAATCAGGATGGCATTGAATGGTACATCAGGAAGACCATTGCTGATGGGAGTCCATGTAGTGCCCCCGTTGCCGGTTACCCATATGTGGTCATGACCATATCCGCCTACTGCAACAAACACGCTGTCGTCGTTGGTTGCACTGATGGCAAAGTCCATCACGAAGGCATTCGGCAGATTACTTTTTATGGATGAAAAACTGGATTCACCATTGGTGGACTTAAGCACGTTTGGCGGTGGGTTATAGTACAGGTTATCCACGTCATTGTCATATTGAGCAAATGGCGAGGTGGATACATACAATTTGTTTGCGTTTGTGGGCGATACTGCTAATGCAATAGCCGTTTTATGACGTTGTTCTATATGGTTATTAGGCGTGGTTGCAGGATATGGTGGTGTGTTACCAAGTTTCGCGTTGGTCCAGGAACCAGAAATTCCATTATTGTCACTCTTATGAAGTACGTCCGTTGCGCAATATACTGTTGAAGGGCTGGAAGGCGCGAACGCAATGGGCGCTGCAAAGGCTGTTCTTGAATCGCCTTTAAAGCCCCAATAAGCAAGTACGTTATCCCCAGTACTGCCACCATTACCTGTCCGATAAACGCCACGCGCGTCTCGGCTTGTAAGGAAAATTTGATTATCGCCCGGTTTAATAGCACAGGCAGTACCATCACCTCCCATCCATGTCATAGAGGTCCATGTGCCGCCACTATATCGCCATGCACCATTGTCTTGCAGACCTCCAACAAAGAAATTGGCTGTTGTGGTTGATACTCCCAGGGGCGCATAAAACTGCGTAGCTTCTAATCCAGTGTTGATTTTCGACCAGCCGCCACCACCAGTTGTAGATTTATATACTCCACCATCACAGGCAACATACACAATTTCTGGGTTGGTGGGATGCCATACTACATCATGAATATCGTCGTGAAGCGATCCGTGGATACTTGAGAGGCTCGCTGATGAAATAGTATATCTATAAAGTTCCACACCTCCCAACATCATTTGATTGGTATTGTGGGGATTTAACTTAATTACATTGGTACACCAGTGTTGAAATTTGGTAATGACGGAGGAAGTCAGGTCAGACCAGCTTGTACCAAAATTGCCGGTTCTCTTAATATAATCACCACCAAGATTGGAGAAGCTCGCATATACGGTTTGACCGCCAGCATAGGCAAATCTGACAAGCCCGGTAAATGAAGAAGGTACGCCAGAAGTCACTTTTGTCCAGGTAGGCGCACCCGATTTTCCATTAGTTGTACGATAAATACCTTTATCAGAATCGGTCAGGTTGCCAACAGCAATCATTATTTCGTTAGTATTGCCTGAATTGATCACTACGTCTGTAACATAGTTTTTCCCGATTGCGATATTACTCCATGTCTCACCTCCATCTATCGATCTGTACAATCCGTCAGTAGCGCAGGCATAGACTGTATCATAACCATTATGACCAAAAGTCAACTTTTGTATACCAAATAATTCGGAATTGAGTTTAACAAGTTTCTGGCTCCAGGTAGCACCTCCATCCGTACTCTTGATGATACCAATACCATAGGTACCCCTGGCTTTCCATACATTGAAACCGATATTGGAATTACCATTGCGATATACTTCACCGGTACCCGCTAATAAGACATTCGGGTCAGAGCCATTAATTATAATAGAAGACACACCCAACAACGGCAGGTTGACTGGTACGTGACTCCAACTAGTTCCGCCATTGGTGGTTTTCCATATACCTCCACTGGCGCTGCCAGCAAACACTGTGTTGGGATTTGTAGGGTGAATTGCCAAGGTTAAGATCCTTCCGCCGGGTCCATTGTTAAAAGGGAGATTCGTCCAGTTTCCATAGTTCCTGGCTTCGGGGTGAGTTGTAATATCTGGCATGCGAAGCGCTTGTTCATGTTCCCATGCCGCCATCCATTTAGCAGTGATATTTGTCGGATCGGGATAAGCCCGTGCCCACCAGAAAGACCAGAGCTGGCCTTTCACACCTGAGGTGGCTTCCTTGTCTTCGAACTCTTCGTTTACCTTCGATTTCCAAACGAAGATGCTTCCAAGGGTAACGGTAAGTACAATTGCAGATAAGAGCAACCTGTGTCTGGGTTTCATATTCGGAAAATTGGATTTAAGGGTTCGGTATTCTTCGTTAAAGTAAATAATAGCTACTGCTTAGGCAATCGAATATTTACTTGTAACTCTAGGATATTTAACGGATTAACACATAGTATATTTTACAACTATAAATAGGTGTTAACATTTATAAAGCCGCTGCTTACACGAAGAAACAGCGGCTTTATAACTTAGAACCTTATCTTCTGATGATAAGTTTTTCGCTCGTTGTGTGCCCGTCTACCTTCACACGGACCGTGTAAATACCGGGCGTGTATTGCGTGAGGTTGTCGAGTGTGATTCGGTTCAAACCTGCATTCACATTTCTATTCTGACTGTATAGCTTGCGGCCTGTCTGGTCAAACAACTCGATAGTCGCTGCGCCATGAGCGGCGGCATCTATTCTCAATTCAGCAAATGATTGTGCAGGGTTGGGCACCACTTTCAATAACTGCACCTCTTTGCCAAATTGTACGGTGCGAACTACAGAAAGTTTATTGGCGTCGTTGCCGGCATAGTTAATGCGTATGCGGTAGTAAGATTTGCCATCCAGGGGTTGCAGGTCGGTGAACTCGTAGTTTTGACGACCTGTACCTTCGCGGGCATCAACGGTGGCAATTACTTCCCAGTCGGTCTTATCATTGCTGCGCAGAATTTCAAAGTTCTTCACAAGCTGTTGCACATCGAGGGTCCATTTTAACTCAACGCCATTACTTTTTTTGTCAGCCACAAAATTGTTCAGGTCTTTGGGAAGTGCAGTACCCATCACTACGAAATAGTCTTCCACTTCTCCATCGGGAAACCAGCCGGTCATTCCATTGGCAGCGGTCATGCCGTTGGCAGCACGAGTCAATCGAATACGGAGGTATGTGTTAGTGGCCGTAGTATTTTTAACCCATATATCAGACCAGGTCAGCGTTACGTTTTTGGCCATTGCACTATCTGTCACATTCATGACAACTCCCTCTTCAGGTTCAAAAACGCCATTGAAGTTATAGTCGAGCCAGCCGGCCAAAGTGGCGTTGGCACCGGTATTATTTAATACCTGCACGGTGACTGAATAAGTAAGTGTGGCGTCGAAATTGAGCGGTGGCGGACCACCCACAATACCGTTTTCATCAGGGTCTGCATCCGCCAGTGTTGAAGGCGTTTTTACCCATTCATCAACCACACTGCTGCCGATACGAAGATTCTCTAACAACTCGTGCGTAGCCGGTGCCTGCGGATCGGGATCATAAGAAGCCGGTGCATCACCGAAATCAGATTTCGGGCGGAAGGGGTCCGATGCGTCACCGGCGCCACCTTGCCAGCTGGTATATGGACCAGTACCATTGGGACCGGGTACCACCACAAGCTTTCTCTTAGTGGAGGGATCCACAGTACCGTCTTCATTATACCTTCCTACGCTATCACGCACCCAATACATTTTACCATCCCAGGAAAGACCACCCTGTCCGGAGTAAGCTGCTGTACCAGGGTTTTTATACACTATTTCTTCGCCTGTGGTGAGGTTGTAGTGGTGATAGCGGCTTTCACTATACTCATAGCAATTCTTGCCACAAGAGTTCCTGGCAGTATTAAAATTGTAAAGAATTCCGTCTTTCACCAGGAAGTCGCCCCAGTCATGAATAGAAGTGTTGATCGGATCTGCCGGGCTGTACGAATTGGTAGCGTACACCTGGTAAGCATTTACCGGGTTCAGACTCGTGTCAAAATCTATTCTCCATATTATAGTTTCTCTAGTACGGTCGTTTGCAGTACCCGATGCGTCGTGATTGCCGCCCTCAATACCAAGGTACAACGCCCCATCATAAAAGGCCGCACCCGCAGATTCTATGCCCAGGCTAAATACAGGAATACCAAGTGTGGTTATATCGTTCACAACGGTTGAGCTTGTACCCGTATTAAAATCGTATTTCTTAAGTTTTTTGTTATTGGCATCTATCGTACTGTTCTCCGATATATAATACAAAATCCGGTGATAAGGATCGTATGCAAATGAGTTTACATAGTGACGCTCGCTGTCCCGGAAAAGAAACTTGGCATTACCAGTTGCCGGGTCTACCATGTACACCCCATCGTTGTCGGGCGTTACCAGGAAATATTGAGGTTGGTTAGCCACCGGCCCATGGAAGGGTTGCAGATTCGGCGCAGACTGATGGTAGTTGGTCGGAAAACTTCCCGGCACACAAGCATTGATATCTGAAAGCCAGAATACCGGGTCAGATCCAATCGTAGTTACTGTAATCACTATCCTGTTAACAGGTCCCGCAATACTAAATGTTGCAGTACCATCATTGGAATTGTTGTCAAGGTTTGAACCAGATGTAGCACTTACATAAGTGTCGATGCTGTTGTCATTAGTAACCGACAATATGGTGCTGCCATAGGTGGTAACCGACACATTCTGGGCCACATTGGCAGCATTAAAAGCATCTACATCAATTCTTGCACTGCCGTCAATATCATAAAGTGTAAATGAAACATTCTGCACTTCTGTGCCGAATGTAATCACCACATTCTGGCCATTGGCTGAAGGCTTGTATTGGACGTCATCTCCGGTAAAGCCCGGTACATCCCCCGTATGAGTTCCATTTTCTGTGCTGTTACCATTGCCAGGGTTTATAAACTCGTTGTGAGAGGTGGCGAAGGTCGCATATGTCTTACCAATCGCAAACTTCTGAGTTCGCTCCATGGCATTGGAAATATAGTTGACATAAGGCGCCTGACCACCACTATTAAAGAAGTAATCCATTTTGTCCCAGTTCAACTGCGCCTGGCTATAGCCACTTGGGCACTGGGCAAGAACTACATGGGATAAGGAGAGCACTAAAATGAACACCAAGCCTGTTTGAAGGCACTTACGAAAGAACATAGTACCGCTCAATAGAATAGGGATACCTTTTTTCATACGTTTGGATTTATGGGCGTCAAATGGTTGGCTAAAATAGTAAGTGTAATCCACAGTTAATAGTGAATTACCCTAATTTTCGGTAAAAACATCATTGTGTTCGATAAACGGAAAATACGACGCTTAAGTACAGAGTTTTACTTATTTATTCAGAAAAGCACGTATTATTTGCGGCATTTACTATGTAGCAGTGGACAAGTACGAAAACCAATATCGTAGTTTACCGAACAAGCTCAGCCGCACAAGCTGAAACATTAGTATTTTCCCTATTTGAAAACCTCATCCGACAATCCCTTATTCACCTTCAATTTATCGGTATCCTGCGCGGACGATTGTGCAAAGCAGAAAAGGAACAGGATCGATAACAGAAAAATTCTGTGCACAGGCAAAAGTACCGATAAGTGCAAAGCCGTGCCGTTAAGCATCACATAAAACTATCGGCCTCGCGATAGGCTTTTATCAGGGCCAGCTCGCCTTCCTTGCCGGGTTGGGCATTGCCATGCTCCATACCCATCACGCCGCGGTAACCTTTGTTATATATGTGCTTGAAAATATTGCGGTAGTTCAACTCACCAGTGCCGGGCTCCTTGCGGCCGGGATTATCGCCAATCTGGAAATATCCTATTTCGTCCCAGCTGCGATTAATATTATTGATGATATCACCCTCGTTGCGCTGCATGTGGTAGATGTCGTACAGAATTTTGCACGAAGGACTGTTCACAGCCTTACAAATAAAATAGGTCTGGCTGGAAGTGCGCAAAAACAAATCAGGATTGTCACTCAGCGGTTCCAGCACCATCACCAGTCCGTGCGGTTCCAAAATGGCTGCGGCTTTGCGCAGGGCATTAATTACATTGGCGGTTTGATATTCTATGGGCAGGCTTCTGTCGAAATTGCCCGGCACCACGGTCATATATTTTGCGTTGCAGCGCTTGGCTACTTCTACGGCCTGGCGACAGTCTTTCTCCATTTTGTCGATCCACTCCTGCTTGCCCGTGGTGAGCGTTTTGCTCCAGTGCCAGTTGTCGCTGGTAATCACAAACACGCCCATGGTCATACCTAATTTAGCCAGCAGGTCGCCGATCTTCTTTTGCATTTCGGGTGTGCGGCTCATCATGCCATTATCTTCTATCGAGCGAAAACCCTGGTCGTAACCAAATTTGATCTGGTCGAGAAAATCGTTGCCCGCGCTGTTTCTGAACATGCCATCGTGAAACCCGTAGTTGAGGTTAAAAGGCTTGCCATTTTGCGGGAGAGCATCGTTTTTTTCCTGCGCCTCGGCGCGGTTGAATGCAGATCCGGCTAAAATACCAGCACCGGCCAGGGCCGACTGCTGCAAAAAATTTCTTCGTTCCATGTTACCGTGTTTGGCAATAAATATAACACTAAATGTCAGAGTTCAGTCAGCAGGTTAATTAGATTTAAGTTTTGGAGAAAATTGTACAAGAAATGGCTGGGGAAAAATCGGAACTTACAACCGATTTGGAGCTATATTCGTCATCCAGCTTTTTCAAAACCATTCTACCTGATGAAAGGCATTCTTACCGCAGCGATATTTTTTTGTGCAAACGTTTTCGTGCAAGGCCAGGAGTTTACAACTTATGAACAAACCATACCCGGCTCCACTGTAAAATTTACTATGGTGCCCATACCGGCAGGCAGCTTTACCATGGGCAGCCCCGCTAACGAAGCCAAACGCCAACCCGACGAAGGACCGCAGAAAAAAGTGCAGATCGATGCGTTCTGGATGGGTGCACATGAAGTGACTTACGATGAATTCCTGCTTTTCTTCAACGACGAAAACACCAGTCGCGATTCGGAAGTAGATGCGGTAACTCGTCCCACGCCACAGTATATCGACTTAAGCTGGGGCATGGGTAAACAAGGCGGTTTTCCCATGAATAGCATGAGCCAGCGCACGGCGCTGATGTATTGCCGTTGGTTGTATGAAAAAACGGGGCAGTTTTACCGCTTGCCCACCGAAGCAGAATGGGAATATGCCTGCCGCGCGGGAACTACCACTGCCTATTATTTTGGCGATGATGTCAAACAACTGAAAGACTATGCCTGGTATAGCGCCAACAGCAAGAACAAGTACCAGAAAGTAGGACAGAAAAAACCCAATGCCTGGGGCTTGTATGATATGCTGGGTAACGTGGCAGAATGGACGCTCGATCAGTACAAAGAAGATTATTTCACGAGGATAGGCGATGATGCCAGCAATCCTGTAATGGATCCCGAGACCACTTACCCGCGCAGTGTGCGTGGAGGCGGTTACCTGGATGATGCATCCAAATTGCGCTGCGCTGCCCGCAGTAAATCAGAGCCTGCGTGGAATAAACGCGACCCACAGATTCCTAAAAGTAAGTGGTGGCTCACCGATGGCATGCAGGTAGGTTTCAGGCTCGTTCGTCCGCTTAAGGAACCAACCAAAGAGGAGGCGGAAGCCTTTTATAAAAAATACCTCGACAATTAAGAGCCGTCTGAAAATTATTAAGTAGCTTAATAAGTGTATATTGAACGATTATATATTCTGACAATAAAACTAACAAGACATGAGTACCGATCAACCTACCAGGAGTGCTTCCCGTCGCGATTTTGTAAAACAGTCCACCCTGCTTGCCGGTGGTGTGCTGGCTGCTCCCCTGCTTTCGCGTGCCAATTATTTCTCTGGCGCTGACGATACCATTAAAGTGGCCCTTATTGGCTGTGGCGGTCGCGGTACCGGCGCCGCCGTGCAGGCCCTGCTTACCAAACAAAACGTAAAACTGGTGGCCATGGCCGATGCCTTCCGCGACAGGCTCGACAGGTCGTATAACCGAATCATTAACGCAGAAAACGACAGGAATATAAAATTAAAAGATAGGGTGGATGTACCTGAAGAAAGAAAATTCGTGGGCTTCGACGCATACCAGAAAGCCATTCCCCTGGCCGATGTGGTGATACTTGCCACTCCTCCCGGTTTCAGGCCCATACATTTTGAAGAGGCCATCAAACAAAACAAACATGTTTTCATGGAAAAGCCGGTGGCCACCGACCCCGAAGGCGTGAAGAAAGTGCTGGCCGCCGCTGAAATTGCCAAACAGAAAAAACTGAACGTGGTGGTTGGACTCCAACGTCACTACCAGACATCATACCGCGAACTGTTTAAACGCAAAGACCTGATCGGTGAAATCACCAGCGCACAGGCCTGGTGGAACAACGATGGCGTGTGGGTGAATAAACGTCAGCCGGGGCAAACAGAAATGGAATACCAGATGCGCAACTGGTACTACTTCGTATGGCTCTGCGGCGATCATATCTGCGAGCAGCACATTCACAACATCGATGTGGTAAACTGGTTCAAGGGCAGCTATCCCGTAAAAGCACAAGGCATGGGCGGCCGCGAGGTGCGCAAAGGCAAAGATCATGGTGAGATTTTCGACCATCACTATGTAGAGTTTCACTACGCCGATGGTTCCATTCTCAACAGCCAATGCCGCCATATACCCGGCACCATGAGTAAGGTAGATGAGCTGCTGATCGGTACAAAAGGTAGAATACAATGCGGCGATGCCAATATCATTGACCTGAAAGGAAAAGTGTTGTACCAGTTTGATAAGAAAAATGAAAACGAACCTTATCAAAACGAACACGATGAATTGTTTGCCGCAATAGCCAAAGGAGAATACAAATTTGCCGATGCTGAAAACGGTGCCAAGAGCACTATGACCTCCATCCTGGGAAGAATGGCCACCTATAGCGGACAAGTAGTGGAATGGGATAAAGCGCTGAACTCGGGCATCAGCCTGCAGCCGAAGGTCTATGATTTCGCTGCTACCCCGCCGGTGGTTCCCGATGAGAACGGGTATTACAAAGTACCTACACCAGGTGTGACCAAATATGGCTTCTAATAATTTATAATAGAGAAAACTCCAGGGCCGCTCTTTGACGGGCGGCTCTTTTATGTTTGACATCTTACCATATACGTGCCCGAAAGAACGGGTAAAATTCACTATCTTACCTGTTACCCGCATTTTTTTGTATGAAAAGATTCTCGCTTTTCAGGTGGTTTCGTAATGTCTCTATTGCCAAAAAGCTTTATTTCACTGTAGGCATCATGGCCGCACTGATTGCCGTTGAACTGGCGGCGCTCGTATTTTCCATCAACACACTCTCATCAGTACGCGCTTATGTAGGCGGCGAAGGTTTGTGGTCAAAAGCGCAGAAAGATGCCATGTATTCCCTGCTGCAATATGGCCGCACGCACAATAATGAAGACTACGAGATGTTTAAGAAATTTATGGCCGTGCCGCTCGGCGATCACAAAACGCTGGTAGAATTGGGTAAAGAAAAACCCGATATGGAAGTGGCGCGACAGGGCTTCAGGGAAGGAAGAATACATGATGATGATATAGACGGCATGATCACTTTGTTCAGGCGGTTCAACTGGGTATCATTCATCAACCGCGCTATTAAAGTATGGTCAGAAGCCGATCCGCTGATCGCGGAATTCAATCCAATTGCAGATTCGCTTTACGTAGAAATCAACTCCCCATCGCCCTCACAGGAACGCATCAATGCGATATTGGATAAGATTGGTCCGCTGAACGAAAAACTGACCGTGCTGGAAGATGAATTCTCCTATACCCTCGGCGAAGGTTCGCGCTGGCTCGAAAACCTGGTATTGCGGTTGTTGTTTACCATTGCCCTCACGGTGGAACTCACCGGTCTTATTCTAGCTATCACAGTAAGCCGCAATATCCAGAAAGGCCTGGCCGAGATTCTCGAGTCTGCGCGCTCTGTGGCACGCGGCGATTTTAGCCGCAAGGCAAAAGCATTTTCAAAAGATGAAATCGGTATACTGGCCAACAACTTCAACACCATGGCCGAGGAACTGGAGAAGCTGCAGCAGGAAATTCGCGAAGCCAATACCAACCTGGAAAGAAAGGTGGAACAAAGAACAGCGGAGCTGGAAATAAAGAATAAGGAACTAGAACAATTCGCCTACGTTGCGTCGCACGACCTGCAGGAGCCATTGCGTACCACCTCCAGTTTTGTAGAACTGTTGCGCAAGCAATACTACGATAAACTGGATGCCCACGCCAATCGTTACATCGACTATATTCTCCAGGCATCTGACCGCATGAAGACTTTGATCAAAGACCTGCTCGATTATTCAAGACTCGGCCGCGAGAAGAAGCTGGAAGAGGCCGACTGCAACGCGCTGCTTTCTGAAGTGCTGGCCGATCTTGATAAAGTGATCAAAGAAAACGGCGCGCACATTACAGCGGAGCCGCTACCGGTGATCAAAGCTTTTAAAACTGAAATCAAACTGGTGTTTCAAAACCTGATCAGCAACTCCATCAAATTCCGGAAGCAAAATGAGCCACCCGTTATTCATATTTCAGCACATCACCAACCGGGTGCCTGGCAATTTTCTTTTGCCGACAACGGCATAGGCATTGGCAAGCAACACCAGGAAAGGATCTTTATCATCTTCCAGCGATTACACAACCGCACCGATTACGAAGGATCGGGCATTGGCCTGGCACACTGTAAGAAAGTGGTGGAACTACATGGAGGAAAAATATGGGTGGATTCGGAGCCGGGTAAAGGAAGCACGTTTCATTTTACAATTTTGGATAATTAGCCTGCATCCCGGACTTCACACTGCTGAGGCGGGCAAAAAGAGAAAGATTTTCCCTGGCCGAGAGATATTTATATAAATCAGGTTTTTCGATGACGGCACCCGCTAAGGGGCAACAGCCGAAGCTGCATATGGTTTAACAAAAAAACTTTTGCCAGGGTATTGCATAAATAAAAATTGACTATTACATTTGCCCTATTCCCACCAATCCTTTGATAATCCGTAATCGTTCCCCCAAAAGAAATTTTTAGCACTTTTTCCTATTACTACCCCTCCGGGTATTATGTCGATTCTCCAATAGCTATGTAAGTCCGTTTTGATCTACTTCTTTATTCAAAGTCTTTACTCCCTCCTTTGAATAACCCGATGAATTGCATTCATCCGTGTGTGCTAACTACTATTTATCACTCTGAAACGTACGAAAATGAAACGGACCTTTACACTGGTATCCGCATGGATACTGCTTTCACTCGGGGTTGCTGCCCAAACTTCAGACAACTTTAACTCACGTCCTGGTGTAACTACTTCACAGGTAAAAGGTTACCTGCAGGACCACTGCTGGAAATTTCCCGGATTTGATGTAAACCAGGGCTGGACGCCCAGCATGGAGGGCGATGGCGCCATGGTTTCCGGCTCCTCTGCCACCCCAAACCAGGTAAGTGGCATTTACACTCCTGTGCTCAACCTGCCCGGCTGGATCAATATAAAGTTTAAGTACCAGTTCAAGGGTAACCTTAGCGGAAACGTAAGTCGCTGGATCAAAATCTATGTGGTGGATCCCAATGAGAATGTTATTGACCAGCTCGACCACTTTTACCTGGAAGGCGATCAGCTGACTACAGAATATTACGACAGGTGGTACTCAACCGTAATGGGTCCCCACAAAATTTACATCTGCTACCAGGGTCAGAACGGCAACGTGCGCGTGGCTATCGATGAAGTGTATATTTCTGCGCCGCTGTACTATCCGCAGGGTTGCAACAACAGTCCTATAGCTGTTAACGACGTGGTAGCAGGCGCTGCTAACCGCAATGCATCTGGTGATGTTACGCCCAACGACAGTGATCCAGACAATGATGCATTCACTGCTCACCTGGTGACCAACTCACCCGATGGTAATGTCACCCTGAATCCCGACGGTACTTTCACCTTCGCCCCCAACCCTGGATTCACCGGCAGCTCTACCACATTTACCTATCGCATCTGCGACAACGGTTATCCTTCACTGTGCTCTGAAGAAGCAACTGTAACGCTCAACTTCCCCACTGCAGGCACACTGCCTGTGAGCCTGGTTGACTTCAAAGGTCTGTATCGCGATAACGGTAAAGTAGAACTGACATGGGTAACCAACTTTGAACAAAACAGCGACCGCTTCGATGTAGAAAGAAGCCTGGATGGTGAAGAATGGAAGGTGGTAGGCACTGTGAAAGCGCAAGGCAATTCGAATATCAGAACCAACTATGAATTTATAGATGACGCAGGCCAGAACAGGGCTAACAAAAAAGACCTGTACTACAGACTGAAACAAGTTGACAAAGATGGAAAAGTAGCTGTGAGCAAGATATTGGTGGTAAGGGTGTACAATACCCGCACACTGAAGATGGTGAGCGTAACGCCCAACCCCGCCAAGAACGACATCAATGTAAACGTGCAGTTGAACGAAAACGCTGTAGTATCAATGAAAGTGTTGAACACTGCCGGCTCGGCTGTAATGACCAAACTGGTGAAAGTGAATGCCGGCTCCAACACCTTCACGCTCGAAGGCAGCAGCAATCTGAAACCAGGTATGTATTTACTGGAGGTGATCATCAACAGCAAGGAACGCATGATCGTTAAGCTGATCAAAGAATAATTGGAAGAATATTAATTGTAGGTTTACAGAGGTATGAAAAAAGCCCCCTCCCGGGGGCTTTTTGAATGTTGAATGTTGAATTTGAAATGGAATGTGAATTTGAATATGGGGGTGGCTGTCAACCCCCCAGGCCATTGCCTAAATAAGAACGGAGGTTCTTGACGTATTCTTCGAAGGCGGCGACGCCGGCGGGGGTTATTTTGCAGACGGTCTGGGGGTAATTGTCTTTAAATTGCTTAATGACTTCGATATAGCCGGCCTCTTTGAGTTTGTTGATCTGGACGGAAAGATTGCCGGCAGTGGAGTTGGTTTTTTCTTTGATGAAAGTAAATTCGGCCTCCTTGACGCTGATGAGGAGCGACATGACGGCCAGCCTGAGCTGCGAGTGTAATATGGGATCTAAATCTTTGAACAAAACCTGTGCTTTAACTCTTCACTAATGATAATTTCTTAAACTCTTTGCGGGCGATATAACCAGGAATAATATAGCCGCACAACACGGCAGCCGCATGCAATATCATGGTCCATTCGAATGAGCGAACAAAAAGGGCGGACAGGCCGAAGGCCCAGGTAACAAATGCACCAATCACCGATGGTCTGAAAGTAAACACACTGCCGTATATCAACATCCAAAAACCATAAATGCCAATCAATAAAGCAAAACCTTTCTTCGGATCCACGTTCATGTTCATGGCCACTATGATCAAAAGAAGCATGATGAAAAAACCGGTGTTGAGCTTCTCAAACAGGTCGCGCGTGTAAGTGCGTACAATTTCCTTTTTGGGAAAAAACTGCTTACGTGCCATTTCAAACAGCCTGGCGAGAAGCGTAACTATACCAGCGGCTGTCCAGAAAATAAATGTGCTGAACCAGCCAGTATATAAATTGATCCAGGTAAGAATGGAGGTCAGAAATAGCAACCACCCCCACACAATCCAACCCAGGCCATCATCTTTTTGCTCTTGTTTGGCCGCGTCGATCATCTGCTGAATGATCTGCAGGCTTTCCCGGCTGCTCAATTGTTTATCTTCCATAATCAGTTATTAACTTTTTTATATTTTGCCCGGAGCATATAGCCCGGAATGATCCATGCCACCAGCACGGCCATCGACAAAAACAAAAGCTGGTAAGCGCTGGTGATAAATGACGCTACGACCGACAACACCCAGCACGCAATGCCGCCAATGATCAGCGGCCTGAAGCGAAGAATGATGCCCGACAGAAATGTGGGTATGCCATACAACACGAGAAACCCGGGAGCAAATATCTTGTAATAGGCTTCTCCCATTATACGGCCAAATAAAAATCCCATCAGGAACATCGACACCACAAATGCCAGCCACACAAATCCGACGATATCGTCGGTATAAGTTTTCACGCGCTCGCGCTTTTTTTTCTTCGACAGGTATATCACCTGGTAAACTACTGCCACCCAGCAAAGAGCCCACACCGCATAGTGGTGCTCATAACCTACCATGTGCAGCAGTACAAATTCAGCGATGCTGCATAAAAAAACGACCCATCCCCACAATAAGTAGAGATGGCCGTTTTCGCTGAATCTATCTTTTGCCCTGTTGATCATCGACTGGATAATTTCCAGTCCTTCCAGGTGCGAGAAGCCAGTTTTTTTTTCCATACAGTTTAATTGAATATTGAACATTGCACTTCACTGTTCACTTCTCCCCGATGTTCAAATATAGGAGTCCATCCCCTCCGTTAATTCACATTATTTGCACTCTTCCAGCATGGCTGTCACCTGGTCCTTTCCCCAGTTGGGATGAAGTTCTGAAGCCGGCTTAAAGCTTTCATATCTTTTCAAAGCCTCTTCCAGTAAGGGTTTGGCCGCAGCGCAACCACCGCCAAATTCCTGGGGGGTGTGACGCAGGTTTTGTCCCTGCAAATACCAGGGGCGCGGGTTGGCAGGATCGAGGCTTTTCGCTGTTTCAATTTCCTGTTGTATAGTAGTGCCATATGTCTGCCAGCGGGTCTGCGGGTCTACAATCATGCGCAGGCTGGCGATCAGGCTTTTTACGCAGGCAATCTCGCTGTTCTTTTTCTCCAAAGCCTCCGCTTTATTGATCAGCTCTTCAGCCTTGGTAGCATAGGTATCGTTTGTCTCAGGCGTGTTCTTCATAAATGCATGCAGCACGTAGGTCAGCGATGCATAGTAATAGGGCAGCCACTGCGTTTTTTCCGCATCACCAATGCGCTCAAATGTTTGTGATACGGCCAGCATCGCGTCGGGCGTTCCGGCAGAACTGAATTGCTCAAGGGCGTTTTTCATGGATTGATTATAACGATCGCTTTGTGCAAAACCGGCGGTTGTAATTATCAGCAATAAGGCTGGAAGAAGCAACTTTTTCATGATCATAGTTTTTTAATGGTGAATGGTTATTTTTTGTTTCGCATTAGTTTTTCGTATTCCCGCTCTACACTGTCTTCCTTAGGAAATATATACACGCTTGCAAAATGCATGGCCAATCCCACACCCCATCCCAGCGTTGTATAAAGGGGCCACATCTTATTGTCTTTTGATGTGAAGAGCCAGATACCCCAGAGCAGGGCATTGACGACCAGGTAAACCGCCAGGTGATTTTTAAAACCAACGCGACGCTTTGCCATCAACCATATTTGTTGATCACGGTCGCTGCCAGGCTGTGGATGTTGATTGTGTTCCATGATGGTTAAAGTTGTATAGGTTATTAATTATAGATTGCTGTTGATGACGTCCTCGGTACGGTCTACGCCAAAGCTGATGAAACAACCCAGGAAGAAAAATCTTCTTGCCGTGGGCAGAATTGGCTCCTTTCTCATACCGTTGGCGGAATAGTTATAGCCAAATACCTGGTCGTTGCCCAGCACATTGGTAACAGAAAATACCCACACCACAAATTTTTTCGCGTTTTGCAAGCCTGCCTGTGGTATATAGTTCAGGCTAAAGCTCAGGTTGTGATAAGGAATGGTTTTTCCCTGGTCGGCAATCGTGAATTTTCCCTGGCCATTATCGTACCTGATATTGTAGTATGGCCGCGGTGTGGCAAAGGTGTACGAAGCATTCACCATCGTTTTCCACCTGGTCACAAATTTTTTCAACACGACGCTCGCGGTATGAGTCGATGCAAAGTTGGGACGCATAGCATGCGGATAGTTCAGGTAATCGCGTTTGGTATCGAGGTAGGAGTACGAAATCCAGTAATCGAGATTGGGAATTGATTTACGGTCGCGCCAGAACAATTCAATGCCTTTTGCATGGCCATAACCACCATTGCTTACGCTGTCGGCAATGCTGTTGCCGCCGGTGGCATATGTTTTCAGCAGGTCGTTGTATTTCTTATAAAATCCTTCGATGCGCAGTGTATAGTCGCGGCTCAGGCGCTGGTAGTTGATGATGTAGTGTGTGGCTTTGGTGTAAACTAAATCATCCATGGCATAGTTCTGCATGTAAAATTCCTTCTCCGGTTTTTGGTAAAATATGCCATAGGCCAGCGATGCCTGCCCCTTCATACCAATCTTATAGGCCAATGATACGCGCGGCATAATATTCGACCTTTCCATACGTGATGAATGTTCGTATCGGGTGCCCAGTTTGGCGGCCAGGTCGTTGGTGACATAGACGTCGGCTTCGGCAAATGCCGCTTTGAAATGATCATCCACCCTCACGCGCGCATCGGTGACGTAGCGATTGGTAAAAGTGTTTTTGTCGTTGAAATACATATACTCGCCGCCAAAGCGAATGGCGCTCAGTCCATATAGTCTTCTTTCAAACACGGCCTTTATCTGCGAAAGTTCAGCGAGTGTTTTTACGTTGAAAGTTTTGCTATCGTAGGGATAATGATTAATATCCGCCGGCGAGTTATCCGCGTTCTGCAATTCAAAGCCGATCTTATCAGTATTGGTGCTGAACGAAGTGCCGAGATTCATGTACCATTTCTTACCGATCTTTTCCTTATAGCTTACATTCGCATATAGATTAAAGTTATCAAGTCGGAAAGCATCTTTGAGGTTGGCGGAATCTATATCCGGTCTGCGCAGACCAAGGGCACTGCCGTTGTAGTATGCATAAAATTTTATAATGCCTGTCTTTGATGTTTTAATGCGAAAGTTGGCTTCGGCGTTGTGCAGAGCAGGAACTTTGAAATTATCAACGCGCTGTTTTACCACGGCGAAGTAAGCAGCCAGGTTGGTATAGCTGTAATTCACGCCCCAGCTCGATTTCTTATCTTTCGCCAGTTGCTGAAGACCGCCGCTGAACCCAACAGTTGAAATGCCCAGGTTGGCCGATGATTGGTCGGGCAGGTCAACCGATTCCAATATCAGCGCTGAGGATAGTGCCTGTCCGTACAAAGCGCTGTAACCACCCGAACTAAACACGGTGCCTTTAAAAATGAAAGGTGAAAAACGTCCGCGCTGTGCTATGTCGGGCACGCTGCTGAAGAAGAAATTGTTTACAAGCGTACCGTCGATGAATATTTTTGTTTCCTGTGCAGTACCGCCGCGCACAAACAAACCTTCGCTCTCCCCCACCTGTTGCGCGCCGGGTAATGTTCTGATAGCTCCCGTCACGTCGGCATTGGCGCTGGCCGTGGTCACAATATCGATAGGATCCAACACGGTGGCGCGCTTAGTATCGCTGGCTTCAAAAGTGCCCGCAGTAATCACCACCGCTTTCAGTTCGCTGATCTCTTCGCGCATTTCGATATCTATAACCTGGCTACCCCCGCGGAGAGCTACTTTTTGTTCTACAACCTTGTATCCAATATTGGTGACCACCAGCGTATGTTCGCCGGTCTCGGTAGCGGTGAAACGATAATTACCCAATGAATCAGAAGTACCGCCGTCGTAGGTATCTTTCAACGTAATGCTGGCGCCGGCTACCGGGCGACCTTTGTGATCTTTTATTTTCCCAGATAAGGTTGTCTGGCCCGATGCCATCACACAGCACAGCAGCAATATGGCCAAAGGCAGTAAGTTGAACATTGGTATAAATTTGTCACAAACCTAAACTAGTTTATACTATAAACCAAATTTTTTAAAGGGAAGGACCGCTGGTTAAGAGCGGTCCGTTTCACCGTTGTCTATCCCTTATAGCTGATTCACAATCGAATACAGATTAAATCCACGTATGAAAATTTTTAGTTGTTTTGGATAAGCACCCTGGCCTGCTGGCTACCCGAGGCGGCAGTAACACGCAACAGGTATACACCGGAAGCCCAATGGCCCGGTATAGCCAATACGGCCTGGTTATAGCCCGGATTACAATTTACCAACCTGGCCAGCATCTGCTTGCCGGCGGCGTTTATAAGCTGTATTTCGGCTCTCTCGTTCCCCTGGGCATTCCACTGTATGGTGGCCCGGCCGCGCACGGGGTTGGGCAACACCCTGAGGCTGGTAATCACCTGGTGGATGTCTACCCGCTCAACCTGGCTGTATCTTGCATGACCATCATAATCTACCATGCGCAGACGGTAATGATTGGCGCCTACCGCAGGATTATTATCAAAAAAATTGTACTGGTTTTGCGAAGTACCACCATTGCCGGGTACGAAGCCCAGCCTGGTCCAGTTCACACCATCCGTGCTGCGTTCTATCTCAAATCCTTTGAAACCTGCCTCATTTTCGGTTGTCCATTCCAGTAATACACGTTCATCATTTTCAGTTTTTGCCTTGAAACTTAACAATCGTATCGGCAGAATCACATCTATGGGCACCACATAATCTTCCACTTCGCCATTGGCAAACCAGCCATTGGGCGTGTTGACGGTAAGACTGCTGCTGGTGCTAACACGCACACGCAGGAAAGTGGAACCGCCTGCCGGCAGCGTCACCATTATATTTGGCCAGCTAAGCGTTATAGTCTGCATGGTGTTGCTCGAATTGATGGTGCGCGCAATACCTTCACCCGGGTCAAAGACGCCGTTGCCATTGTAGTCGAGCCAGGCAACAAGTCTGGCCACAGCGCCCGTATTGTTATACACTTTTACATCCTGTATATAGGTGATAAGACCGGGTGATAAAAGATTTACCGCATCAATGCCATCTTCATCGGTACCATCACCCGTAGCATCGGCCGATGCTAGTTTTTCCCACTCACGGTCATAACCGGGCCCTAAGCGCAGGTTACAGTCGTACTCGTGTGTGGCGGGATCCACACCGGGCGGATCATAAGAAGCAGGCGCATCACCAAAATCGCTTTTTGGCTTGAAAGGATCGGACGCATCACCGGCACGACCTACCCACGCTGGAGAACAGGCGGTAACGGTGGCAGTCTTCTTGCTGCCGATTGTTCCTTTTTCATTATACAAAGCAATGCGGCCTGTCTCGGAACCCTGGCCACCTGTCCAGTACAACTTGCCATCCCAGGTCTGACCGGCCTGTATAGGCGCGGGGTTACCATTTGTGTTGTAAAAAACAGCGTTGCCTGTTTGCATATCGTGATGCACAAACTGTGCTGTGCTGCCCTGGTTGCCGGTGTTGAAATCGTAGAGTATGCCGTCCTTTATTATAAAATCACCCCAGTCGTGCAGAAGCGTACCGCTGCCATTGTCCGCAGGGCGCGCAAACACCTGGCATACTTTCGCAGGTTTCAGATCTTTGTCAAAATCAATACGCCACACAATTGATTCACGGTTAGAATTTTTATTGTTATTGGTGCCTTCAATGCCTAAGAATAAAGATCCATTGTAGAAAGCTGCGCCGGCAGATTCTACTACGATATCATACAGGGGAATGCCGAGTGTTCTTAAATCGTCCACCACCACGCTCTGGGTCTCCGTATTGAAATCATATTTCTTCAGCATTCTGTTGGTGCTCACAGGACTTGGGTTGTCGCGTACATAGTAGGCAATCTTATTCACATGGTCATAAGCTAGTGAGTTGATCCATGGCGAAGTTGGTTCACTGAACAGCCAGTGGCACACACCGGTATTCGGATCTACCATATACACCGAGTTATTATCGGGAGTGACCAGGTAATAAGATGGCTGACCGTTGAATGGTTTTTGCGAAGCATAGTAGTTCAATGGGAAACTGCCATACACGCAAGCTGAAATATCAGACAACCAGAAATCACCCGATGTGCCGGAGCTGGTTATAGTAACAGACTTTACGCCCAGCAAGTCACCATTGATGGTTACGTTGACGGTACCGCGCGAGTCGTTATTGGCCGCAGCCGTACCATTGGCCTGCGCTGCTGCAGCCGTAGTGCCGCTGCCGGTAATGGTGACAATACCCGTGGCCACGGCAGCCATGGTAATGTTCAGCGCATTGTTGGCTTCATCGCGCGCGGTGACGGTCATACGCTGGCTGGCATCAATATCGTATAGACTGAATTGCAGGTTGCGCACCACAGTATCGAAAGTGAGCACCACTGAACCGGTGCCGCCATATTCAACATCGGCACCATCGCCAAAAGAACCGGCCTCAGCTGTATTGGTAGTGTTTTCGCCATTGGTGGTGATTCCCATCAACTGGATCTTTACGCGGTTTACACCGATGGCGAAGTATTGGGTGTCGCGCATCTGGTTGGTGACAAAAGAACTGTAGCTTCCATTGCGCGTGAGATAATCCATCTGATCCCAGTTGATCCTGGCTGCATTCCAGCCTGCTGCACACTGTGCGCGTGCTTCATCCGCCGGCAAGAGAAAGAACAGCCAAATAAATAGTGTTACGGGTAAAGTTCTTTTCATAGATAACGGATTAATGGACGTCCTTACCTGGGACTTGATACAAATTAACGCAGAACAAATTTTGCAAGTTTTCAACTCACATCCAAAGTGTATATACTACTGTATTTCCCTTATAGAAAATAGTAGTTTATGCACAATCGCTTCATTAATCCTCAAACTGTTAATCTTTCATTGTCTAACCTTCAACATTCTTTCTTCATCCTTTCCTGTTCCTTCTTCAATCTTAAAAAAAAGCCATCCCGTAGAAACGGAACGGCGTTGTTGATCGTACCCTTTAATAAAACGTTTATAATAAGTTATTTCGATTTCACTACTCGTTGTACTGCTGTTTCTGTGCCATTTGAAACGCGTACTATATACAAACCTGCAGTCAGATCACGCACGTCGATCATCTCCGTCTGTGCAGCCTTGTTGCTCGTGATGCGCTTTACCAGTTGGCCGTTGGTGTTCACCACATCGATGGTGATCTTTTTGTCGAGCCATGAGCCAGGCAAAGTGATGCGCAGGTTATCAGTTACCGGGTTGGGGTAAGCCAGCACGGCGGGTGCCTCGTTGTTGGCACCGATGCGGATCATGCGCACGGGTGAGTATTCGAATTTTCCATCGAGGTCCACCATTTTCAGGCGATAGTAAACCACCTGTTTGCTCAGCGTTCTTACATCGTCATTGAACTGGTAGCTGCGGCTGGTTTCAGAATCGCCGTTGGTGAAAATGATGCCGATATCGGTGTAATCGGATCCGTCGAGGCTGCGCTGGATAGAGAAATGACTTACATTTTTCTCCATTGATGTTATCCAGCTCAGTGCCACTTTAGTATCGTTGAGTTTTGCGTTGAACTCGCTGAGTTTTACTGGCAATGTGCTTTGTACGGGCGCCTGGTAAGAGAAAGTTTTAAACCAGAACGAATACATGCGGTCGGCAGCGCCTTGCGAAGCGGTGCTGTGTGCACCCACGCGCATCCTGAATTCGGGTTGGTTTTCGTAGTGTAAGGTCACCATTACCGAAGTTGCGCTGGTATCCACGTCCACGAAGTTGGTCCTGGGACCTTCGAATTTCTTACCTACCGGCGAGAGCACGCCCAGCACATAGTCGTACAGCGTGGTGCCGATGAGCAATGTATTCGATTCAAACATTGAAGACTTAAGATTATAAAAGCTCACCCATTCATTAATTCTGTCGCCATTACCATCGATGTCGAGAGCGGTAATGTCAAAGCTGCTTACAGCGGCCGGCAGGGTTGTGCCTGCTTTTACGAATGTTACTTTAAACTCCATCCAATAATCAACAGTGCCGCTGGGAGTAGTATTGTTGTTCCAGGTAACCCGTGGCTGAAAGGCTTTGTCGTGACCAACATGTGTCATATCGATGTCTGCCAGTTTTACCTGGGCATGCGATCTGCCGTTGATGGCCACCAGTGCATCCACATTGTTGGTTACATTGGGAAAACGATACACTGCGCCGTCCTGGCCTGCAGTGCCGCTTACCAACTGAGGGTTCTTAAACACAAGACCCTGTTGTGCCTGGCCTGAGATAAAGAAGGCGGAGGCGAAGATGATGACAAGTATCAGCACCAGCCTTATACAAAAAGCAAGTGCCAATGCGGGTCCGGGGTAATACTTTTTCATTTTCTTTCTTTTGTGGTTACAGAGACGTTTTGAAACTCAAGTATTCCTTCGGACTATTGGAAGCGGTTACAGGAGAATATTGAATATTGAAATTGAGTACGAATCTGAATGTCATGATGAACCCGGAATGCGTATGTATTCACATTCAACATTCCTTGTTCAAATTTCTTCATTCAACATTCAAAAAATGGCCTTCCCGTAGACACGGGATGGCGTTGTTAATCGTACCCTTTAAAATAAACTCTTAAAGAACTTTATTCAGGTAAAGCACAAAAATTCAAACTAATAACGAGGGAAATTGGACGTGCGGCTTTCGTGAGAATATATTGGAGTAACATGAACTTGAAATTGAAATTGAATTTGAATGAAGTCGGAATGCCTATTCACATTCACATTCCTTGTTCAAATTCCTTCATTCAACATTCTTAAAAACGGCCATCCCGTAGAAACGGGACGGCGTTGTTGATCGTACCCTTTAAAATAAACTCTTCAATCTCTTTCTTACGATCATTGAGGGTTGATGCATTTATAAGATCTTCTGATTCCTTTCTAAAGATTCTGCGACAACACTATGCTATCTGACTTCACCGATCCGGGGGCTTTCATTGATATTGGACATATATGTTGGTATAAACTTTCCTATTTTTTTACGATCCGTTGCGAAGCAGATTCGGTAGCTGTAGATGCTTTCACTATATACAAACCGGCTCCCAGGTCTGACAGATCGATGGTCTCAGTCTGGCTGGCAAACGGGTCAGTTATTTGTTTTACCAGCATACCATTGGTGTTATACACCTGGTAACTAACTTTCTGGTTCTGCCATGCGTTCGGAATGGTTACGCGAACTTCATTCACGACAGGATTAGGATAAGCAGTCAATTTTACCACAGCAGCTGCGTCATCGGTGCGGATCAGGCGAACAGCAGAATGCTGATATTTCTGATCCATATCTACCATGCGCAGGCGATAGTACACAATTCCCTTCGGAGAGTTCACCAGCTGGTCGGTAAAGCTGTAGTTCAGTTTTACTCCTGAATTGCCACCGGCGAATACCATGCCTGCATCAGTATAGTTAGTACCGTCAACACTCCGCTCCACCACGAAATGGCTCAGTTCTTTTTCCATACCTGTCTGCCAGTTCAATACTACTTTTTGGTTGCTCAACGTAGCGTTGAAGCTGTTCAGCACCAGCGGCAGCGTAAACTGGCGAGGCTCCTGGTATTGAAAAGATTTGAAGTACATAGAGTACATTCTTTCATCATTCACAGAGCCATTGGCAATGCCGCCCAGGCGGAAACGGAATGTATTGCCTTGATCGTAATGATTGGTAACCATTACACCGGTTGCGCTGGTATCAACATCCCTGAAATTGGTAACAGGACCCTGGAATTTTTTACCAGCAGTGAAAATACCGAGTATAGATTCCAATACATTCAACACACCTAATAGGCTGTTGTTCTCAAGTGTGTAAGTTTTTTGCTTGTAAAATGTTACATACTCACGCACTTTGTAGCCATCACCATCTATATCAAGAGCTGTTACGTCGAAACTGTTTACTGTTGCAGGAGTCACACCATCTTTCTCCACAAAAGTGATTTCAAATTCCATCCACCAGTCTTTGTTGCCGGCAGAGCCATCGGTGTAACCAACCTGCGGTTGAAAAGCTTTTTGCCAGCCTGTATTGGTCAGGTCTATATTTACGAGTCTTACTTTGTTATCAGAACGTCCGGTAATCTTTACCAGTGCGTCGATGCCTTGTCCCACCTGGGGAAAACGGTAAATAGCACCGTTTGCACCTTCCGTACCTGATTCCAGGCGAGGGTTAGTGAAGGAGAGTTGCCTGGTGACTGTATTATTAGCCGGGCCGCTATTGCTGCCGCTTCCATTATTGCCAGTGTTGGTACCGCTATTAGTTCCACCGTCCGATGCATTTTGACCTACAGCGATGACTGCAACGCTCAGCAAGAAAAAAAGGAATAAAACCTTCCGGTATATCTTGGTTGGGTGAAGAGTTCCTGTGTAAGAAGTTGTGTAAAGGTACGGTTTCATAAAAAGGTACGTTTTTAAAGGGTCATTTCGGTTATGGCCCATAGGAGGATTGGAAACAGTAACTTCTTAGGAGATTGGGATCCCGGTACTACCGGGTAGGAACATTGAAAGAAATCAACTTGGAAATTCTTAAAGGAGATTGGAGGGGTTATTCTGAAATCGTGACACAAAGAAAAAAACTAATCTCGGTTTATGCAATAGCCCGAAAAAGTTTTTTCAAAAAAAAGTTTTCCAATAACCACTTAATATCGTATCCATTGAACAAAAGCTGAAACGCTTTACCAAGCTGCATTTGCATCGAAGCGTCTACCGGCATGTTGGCCGCTATCGCTACAGCGCGGGCCTGGTTTGAACAACGGGCAATTAAATATGCGTTTTTTGTCATGGGTACGATTTGATTGATGTTCAGCGAGCAACCTCAATTTTTCTGTAATGATTATTAAGCGTTACTCCGTATCTGCTCACAAAAATTGCTTCATTTTTCCGTATATGCAATAGTGATTTTACGATACTGCGCTTCAGAATCCTGATATTAATTGTAAATGCCTGTTATTCATGAAAAAAGCGCCCAAAATTTTTCGGGGCGCTTTTTACAAAATATAGTTAATCAATGATCAGGCTTTGTATTGCGGAACAAGGCTGGCTGCCAGGTCGGTCATCTTTTTGATACCGTCTTCAGGCAGATTACCTTTCTTGAACTCGGCCAGCACATCGGGATATTTATTTTCCATTTCCAGCAGGAAGTGTTCTTCAAATTCCCTCACTTTATTTACCGGCACTTCGCGCAGCAAACCTTGTGTACCCAGGTAGATGATAGCTACTTGCTTTTCTACCGGGAAAGGTGAGTACTGGGGCTGTTTCAGAATTTCCACGTTGCGTGCACCTTTGTCCAACACCAGCTTGGTAGCCGCATCCAGGTCGCCGCCGAATTTTGCGAAGGCTTCCATTTCGCGGTACAACGCCTGGTCCAGCTTCAGGGTACCAGCCACTTTCTTCATCGACTTGATCTGCGCGTTACCACCCACGCGGCTCACAGAGATACCCACGTTGATGGCAGGACGAATACCCGAGTTGAACAGGTTCGACTCAAGGAATATCTGTCCGTCAGTGATCGAGATTACGTTGGTTGGGATGTAGGCAGAAACGTCGCCGGCCTGTGTTTCGATGATCGGCAGCGCGGTCAGCGAACCACCACCTTTCACTTTACCCTTCAGACCTTCGGGAAGGTCGTTCATGTTCTTAGCCACGTTGTCGTCGCTGATGATCTTAGCGGCGCGCTCCAGCAGGCGGCTGTGCAGGTAGAATACGTCACCAGGATAAGCTTCGCGGCCCGGAGGACGACGGAGCAGCAGCGATACTTCACGATATGCAACGGCCTGTTTGGAGAGGTCATCGTAAATGATCAGCGCAGGACGTCCGGTGTCGCGGAAGTATTCACCGATGGCTGCACCAGCAAACGGAGCGTAGAACTGCAGAGGAGCAGGGTCAGATGCAGAAGCAGCTACGATGATCGTGTAATCCATGGCGCCGTTTTCAATCAGCGTCTGCATTACACCGGCAATGGTAGAAGCTTTCTGACCGATGGCAACATATATACAGTAAACCGGTTTTCCGGCCTTGTAAAATTCTTTCTGATTGATGATGGTGTCAACAGCAATCGCAGTCTTACCAGTCTGGCGGTCGCCGATGATCAGCTCACGTTGTCCGCGACCGATGGGAATCATCGCGTCAATCGCTTTGATACCTGTCTGCAGCGGTTCTTTTACGGGCTCGCGGAAGATTACGCCGGGAGCTTTACGTTCCAGGGGCATTTCCACTTTTTCGCCGGTGATGGGACCTTTGCCATCGATGGGTTCTCCGAGTGTATTTACCACGCGGCCCAGCATGCCTTCGCCCACATTAATAGAAGCGATCTTGCCGGTACGTCGCACTTTACCGCCCTCTTTAATATCGCCGCTTTCACCCATCATTACCACACCCACGTTATCTTCTTCCAGGTTAAGGGCAATAGCGCGCACACCATTTTCAAATTCCACCAGTTCACCGGCGCGTACATTGTTCAATCCATACACGCGGGCAATACCGTCACCCACCTGCAAGATAGTGCCCACCTCTTCCAGGTCGGCAGATGCGTTAAAGTTGCTCAATTGCTGGCGCAATATCGCTGATATCTCATCGGGCTTTATTTCTACCATATATTACCGTTTGTAGTTTATCTTATTTTGTAAATAAAGTCATTGTTCATGAATTGCGATTTGATGGCTTTCAAATCGTAGGAAATGCTGGCATCCACCAGGGTATCGCCTACTTCTAGCACAAAGCCGCCAATGATATCGGGTTGCACTTCTTCTTCCAGCTCAATATGCTGAAACTTGGTCTGGGCTTTCACCTTTTCAACGATCTGTTTTTTCAGTTCGTCGCTGGCAGGCATAGCCGTAGTGAGCTTGATAACATGAATATTTTTCTGTTTCTTATACTGGCTGATAAAAGAAGTTACGATTTCGGGTAAATGTTCTTCGCGTTTTTTGTTCACCAGCAATTGCAGGAATGCGTTGGTGGTGGTGCCAATCTTGTCTTTGATCACTGCGCTCAGTATGGCCAGCTTTTTATCGGGCGTAATGATAGGGCTGCGCAGCAATACCACTACATCGCGGCTCTGCTTGCATAATGCCTGCAGAAACAGCATGTCTTTATACACTATTTCCAGCTCATTCCTTTCATTGGCCAGGTCGAGCAGGCTTTTGGCGTATCTTGATGCTAACCGGGGGTTGCGCATGATTAATTCAATTTGATTTCGTCTGCCAGTTCTTTAATATAATTTTCCTGCTGTGCTTTGTTGCCCAGCTCGCGGCGCAATACTTTCTCCGCCACTTCGATCACGAGGTTGCCCACCTGGTTCTTCACATCGGTAAGCGCTGCCATTTTCTGTTGCTGGATGGCTGCCTGTGCATCGGAAATAATTTTGTTGGCTTCCAGTTTGGCCTGTTCCTTCGCTTCGTTGATGATCTTCTCTTTGGTATCGCGTGCTTCTTTCAGCATCTGCGCTCTTTCCTCACGTGCTTTTGCCAACAGCGCTTCGTTTTCACTTTTCAGCTGCGCCATTTCTGCACGCACCTTCTCAGCAGAAGCGAGCGACTCTGCTATGTTGTTTTCCCTTGTTTTTAATGACTTCAGGATCGGCTTCCAGGCAAACTTTCCTAAGATGAAAAGCAGCACAAGGAAAGCTATCAGGTTCCACAGAATTAATCCAATACTTGGGTTAAGCATAATAAATGTTCTTTATCGTATGTTTTAAGCTTCTTGGTCGAAAAATACTGCATTCGCTGCCCTGTGCTTTGAATGCAGTAATTTTTTTACGTGATAATGGAGCGGCTTACAGTACAGCCAGCAGACCAGCTACGGCAGCCAGAAGGGCAACACCTTCTACCAGGGCCGCAGCAAGGATCATGTTACCACGAATGTCATTTGTTGCTTCCGGTTGACGGGCAATAGCTTCAACAGCACCTTTACCAATCAAACCCACACCAATACCTGCACCGATGGCAGCGAGACCAGCGCCAATAGCACCCAGACCAGGCTGAACGGCGGTAGTGGCTTGTAACAAAATGTTCATCAAATCCATGATACTTGTTTTTATAATTAAAAAAGAACTGACTAAATCACTACGGGATCTTCATGTCCCGGTACATCCTCATGTTCATGTCCGCCTTCAAATGCCTGACCGATAAATATTGCGGTAAGGTTGGCGAAGATATACGCCTGGATAAATGCCACCAGGCACTCCAACAGGTAAATGAATACGGTCAACGCCAGGAAGAAGGGCGATGTGCCATAGCCCAGGTATGTGTTCATGGCGCCGAATATGAATATGAGACAGATAAAGCTGAGGATGATGATATGCCCCGAAATCATGTTGGCAAACAAACGTATCATCAACGCAAAGGGCTTGGTGAAAATGCCCATGATTTCAACGGGTATCATAATGAACTTAACACCCAGGGGCACCGGCGGCCAGAAGATATGCGCCCAGTAATGCTTATTGGAGCTGAACATGATTACAATAAATGCAACCAGGGCCAGCACAGCAGTGAAAGCAATATTACCGGTTACGTTGGCAGCGCCGGGTATTAAACCAATCAGGTTATTAATCAGAATAAAGAAGAAAATAGTAAGCAGCAGCGGCATGTACTTGCCATAGCTATGACCCAGGTTGGGCTTTGCCACTTCATCGCGCACAAAAGTGATGATGGGCTCTACCGCACTTTGGAAACCTGTCGGCGCCGTTTTCACACCCACACCGCTTTCATATTTCTTCGCAATGCGGGTCATGATCACGATCAGCAGGATTACCGAAATCAGCATCTGCACCACATTGCGCGTCATCGACAGATCCAGCACGCTGATGCTGGCATCGGGCTTGCCCGAAGCATCCACTGCATAAATCTTATTGGCTTCGAACAGGGGTTTTTCCTGTCCTTCATTCAGTTTATGCTCCTCAATATATTCCCTGGTTACCAGCCGGTAGCCGTTATGTGCCTCAGTGCCATGATGGAAGGCTGAAGACATAAATGCGGTAAAGCCGCGCTCGGGAGAATACAATATTATGGGTAAGGGGATGGTGATTTTGCCGAAGTGAAATTCATGACCATCCGCCACGTGATCGAGTATTATTTCGGAAGGATTGAGCTTCTCCTCTTCCTTATGCCCTGATGCCGCACCATGTCCATGGTCACCCTGGGCCAAAGAAATATTAGAAAAAATCAATATGCCTAAGCTGAAAGCCGCTACCAATAAGGGTTTGAGACGTTTAGCCACCATGCCGGTTTTTAAATTTGGCTGCAAAGATAAGGATGGGGGCTTAAAAAGCCGCTGGAAACAGGGAGTATTTTAAAGGAATAAAATCGGTTGGGATTCAATCTGTTTTTTCGGGTCTTTTTCGCGGATTCTCACCCCTAGCCCGCAGCCACATGCTTCTCAAACTGCATTTGGTGCAGCTTGTAATAATGACCCCGCAATTCCATCAGCTCGTCGTGGCTGCCCATTTCCTTGATCTCGCCCTTGTCGAGCACAATTATCTTGTTGGCCTTGCGAATGGTCGACAGCCGGTGCGCAATGACAATCGATGTGCGTCCGGCGATCAATTTATCAATCGCCTGCTGTATCAGCAGTTCACTTTCAGTATCAACCGACGAAGTAGCTTCGTCCAAAATCAAAATGGAGGGGTTATACAATAATACGCGGATAAACGATAGCAATTGCCGCTGGCCCAGGCTCAGGCTGCTTCCCCTTTCCATCACGTTATAATCATAGCCGCCAGGCAGCGTCATAATAAAATCATGCATATCAATGAGCTTCGCAGCCTCGACAACCCGCTCGCGGGGAATTTCGGGATTGCGCAGCGTGATATTGTCCATCACAGAGCCGGAAAAAAGAAATACATCCTGCAACACCACACCTATATTCTTTCGCAACGCATCCAGCTTATATTCTTCAATGTTTACATCGTCAATCTTGATGGCGCCCTGTTTGATTTGGTATAAACGGTTAAGCAGGCTGATAATACTCGTTTTGCCGCTGCCGGTATGACCCACAATTGCCACCGTCTCGCCGGGTTGCACGGTAAAGGAAATATCCTTCAGTACATAACGGTCATCCACATAGGCAAAAGTCACGTGTTCGAAACTGATCTTTCCCTTCACATGACCGGGGGCGTAGGTACCTTCCCTGGTGATCACGTCCTCATTATCGAGCACTTTGAACACACGCTCGCTGGCCACCATACCCATTTGCAGCACGTTGAATTTATCGGCTATAACGCGGAGAGGCCTGAACAGCAGGTTTAAGCAGAGGTAAAAACTGATCATAGTACCGATCAGTTCCTTGGCTTCTGCAGGTGGCAGCACTTCAGCATGCGTGGCGGCCCACCACACCATGAGGCCGGTGCCCACAGCCAGCACAATTTCCACTACGGGAAAGAAAACCGAATACGCGAAAATGGCCCTGATATTCGCGTTGCGATGCTCACGGTTGATGACCTTGAATTTCTCCATTTCCTTCTCTTCCGCAGCAAAGGCCTGCACCACGTGCATGCCGGTGATATGCTCCTGCACAAAGGCATTCAGCTGCGCTACCGCATTACGCACACGAATAAATGATTTGTTCACGCTTTCTTTAAAGAAATACGTGGCCACAATCAGTATGGGAAATGGCGCCAGGCTCACCAGCGTCAGCCGCCAGTCGGTAAAGAACATATATACCAATACCGCAATAATCGACAACAAATCTGCGATGATGGGAATCAGCCCTTCAGCGAAAATATCGTTGATGGCTTCAATATCATTGATGGTACGGGTAGTGAGTGTACCAATCGGCGTTTTATCGTACTGTGTAAGATTGAGACGAAGAATTTTCCGGTAAACAAACACGCGCAGATCTTTTACCACTGTCTGCCCGAGCCAGGCCGTGATATAAGTGAAATAAAAACGAAAAATAGTCTCCACCAGTAACAGTCCCACCTGGATGAGGGTGATGGTGACAATTACATTAATCAGTTTTACCTGTTCGGCAAGCGGCTGCCCTTCTTTCACATAATCATTTACCGTGAGCTGAATAAGCCATGGCCTTACCGGGGAAATGGCTGCCAAAACAATAGCAAGAACCACAGAGATATAAAATCGCCTCTTATATGGCGACGCATAGCGGAATACCCTTCGTAGCAATCCAAAATCGAATATTTTCTTCCCCGTAGTTTTTGAAGACATGCGGCATCAAAGATACAGTTTCGGGTTTTGTGTTTCGGCTTTCGGGAGATCAGATTTGATCAGCGGTTAAGGAAGCGCGGCAGCAACCGGGTACTTCCAACCCGGAACCAGCAACTACTCCTCGCCCATCGCCTTACGATAAGCCTTAATGAAGATTGCGCCGAGGTTTTTGTATGGCGGAATGTAGTCGTCGAATTTCTCCTTGGCTTCGCCGGTAGTGAAGCGGGCGCTGAGTTCGCGCCACATGCTGATCCAGTCAATGTCTTTACCACCGACCATCAGGTTGTTGATTGCCTGCAAAATAGGCTCGTTCACGGTCTTGGTACCCACCTGTTTCGAGGAAATGATATGCGCATCTTTACAAATCGTTAACACTTCGTTAAGATTGTTGTACCCGCCGCAGGAACCCAGCACCACAATTTTCGCCGAAGGCGAAAGACCTTTTAGTGTAGAAGGCAGGTGGTAGCTATGACCGCGATGTATTACGATGGAGGGTTTCAGGTTCTTACTTTCCAGGTAGGCGGCCAGTCTTTCCTGCGCGCGCTGATCGGGATCGTGTTCACCAAACAGCGGACGGTTGGCATAGATATGTACGGGCTTCCCGCGGGTGGAAATGATGGTAACAAAATCAGGATTCTTTTCATCTACCTTCCATTCGGGCCTGCCCCTGAACATACTCATAAAGTTGGCAAATGACATCTGGCCATCTTTGTCTTCATCGCCATAGAAAAACACCTGTTGCACTACGCGGCCGCTGTCGTCTGCCAGCTCATCTCTCTTAACATTATAAACGGAGGGAATACCGAGTATCGCTGACAAGTCTGTTTTCCGGGCAGTATCAGCCGATTCAAACAATATGCGCAGCAGGTTATAGATCACCATACCGCGTTTGTTGTTGTCCTGCACATTGCGCGTATAGTTCACCTTCACTTCATTCAATATAAAATTGGCCAGGTCCTTATTCTTGTCCATGATGCTGCTGTACGAATCGGCTACGTCCACCGCATTTTCCAGGTCGTTCTCGCGCGTGCCGCCGGGTCTTTCCAGCCCAATCACGAAGGCCTTCATCAGCGTTTCCGCGTTTTGCTTATCCATCGTACCGAGGAAGTGGTTCAGCGTGTTATACCCCGCTGCCATCTTGATAAACTTGCGGAAATAATCGCCGTGCACGCTCATGATGAGGCTGTCGCCACGAGGGTTGGCCATGCGCGCAAATATGGCGGGATACACACCGCGGGTATAGCTGGAAGTATAAATTTCATCTTCGCCCAACACAGCCAGGTAGTATAATTCCTGGGGAGATAAACCATCGAGCCGGCGGAAGCGCACATGGTCGGGCTCAGAGTGCAGCGCATTGATTTCACGGATAAAATACCGCTGCGCGCGGTTGGTCATCATCTTGGCCAGCGATTGCATTTCGCTGATAGTCTCGTTGTAGGGCGGCAGCGTGCGGCGCACATAATCCATCCGCGTTCTCACCAGCAGGCGGAAGTACGCGAGGTCATTATCTTTTACTTTATCAATTTCTTCGAAAGTGATCTTACCGCGGCGAAGGTTGTCGAGGAAGGGGAAATAAATTTGTCCACTGGGACTGGCGGCCATCCTGGCTATCAGTTGCACCAGTGAATCAGGATGCCTGCGAATACGGTTAGCCAATGCATCGCGGGCCTGCGCAAAATCGTACACCTTCCTGATATCGTGCAGCGCGGCCACTTTGATGAGACTGTCCACCGACGGCGAATTAAGATGCTTTCTGAGTTCAGGAAGTATTTCGTCGGGATACAGGTCGCAGTATTTCACAAACAACACCTCACGCGCGCCGGCCATACCAGGATTATCTTCCGAAAAACGCATAGCCTCTACCAGCAGTTTACCTACGCCATAACTGTTTTCGATGATGACCGGGAGAAAACTCTCTTTTCGTCTATCCAGCTCCACGCATTTTTCAAAAGCCTCAATCAGCGCTGGCGCGATGGTGGGCGGGAAATTTTTCCGGTAATAATAGGCATTGAAACCCTGTAGCAGGAAATCGAGGCTGCGCAGGTATTTGACCTTCTCCTGGCTGGTCATAGTGGAGTCCTGTTCAAATTTCAATTGCAGCTCATCTACACCGCGTGTAAGCGCGTCGGTGATCTGCAGGTTGACCGACTCATCGCGGGAAACTTTTACCCCACCCGGCGGTACCAGTTTACCCTGTTGCTTATCGATGTTATCGTGCCAAAGCACCCTTTCCAGGGCAACTTTAAAGCCACTGGTACTTTGGGCCACAGCCGAAAGGCCTGGCAATAACAGCATAATGACAACAAAGGGTATATAGAGTTTCATACGGTGCACGCTCTAAAAGAGCAAAAATACGACCAATTGGTTGTACGGGGTCCAGTATAATATAACGGCAGCCGGTCACTAAAATTGGGCACGAAGGCCACATTTTTCCCCTTTATATTAAGAAATTGTGAACTCAATATTACCAATCGCAGCTACAGGCTCATTTCTGTAGGTTTGCCAAAATTTCGTTGAATGGATCCTAAAGGCAAGACAATCCTCATTGCTGATGACGAGCCCGACATACGAGAGATTATCCAATACAACCTGGTGAAAGAAGGGTATGAAGTGGTGACGGCAAGAGATGGCGATGAGGCGCTTACCAAAGTCCGTGCTACCAATCCCGACCTGGTGGTATTGGACATTATGATGCCGAAGAAGAACGGGGTGGAAGTATGCGAAATACTCCGCGCGCAACCTGCCTTTAAAGACACGCTCATCATTTTTCTAACGGCGCTCAACGATGAAAGTTCGCATATCAGGGGACTGGAATCCGGCGCCGATGACTATGTGAGTAAACCCATCAGTCCCAAAGTATTGGTAAGCCGGGTAAATGCTTTGTTCAGGCGGGTCAATAAGGAACCTGAAGACAAACTGATACGCATTGAAAACCTGGAGATAGACCCCGCAAAATTTGAGACCCGCGTAGATGGCCGCGCGGTTGTTTTGGCCAAAAAGGAATTTGAATTGCTTTACCTGCTCGCTTCCCGCCCGGGTCGCGTGTTTCTTCGCAATGAAATACTGAACCAGGTCTGGGGTAATGACGTGATTGTGGGCGACCGCACCATCGATGTACATATCAGGAAGATAAGACAGAAACTGGGTATCGATTGCATCACCACCGTAAAAGGGGTCGGCTATAAATTTGATCTCTGATCGCTTACCTTCGTAAACAGGCATGCTTTCAACCAAGAACCTTTCTCCACGTCAGCTTTCCGCTTTCACAGCGGGCTTACTTTCCGTGCCCATAGCTTTTGGCATTTTCCTGCTTACGGGTAGCTGGAAGATTGGTGTGGGCTCACTCATAGTGGTGTCTGCCGGAAGCTATGGCCTCATACTTTTTACCCTCGAAAAATTCATTTACCGCAAGATCAAGCTGATCTATAAAATGATCTACCAGACCAAGGCCACGCGCAAAGAGGAAATGTATTTTAAATACCTGCTGCCGCGGAAAAGTATTGACGAAGTGCGTGCCGATGTAGAGGCCTGGGGCGAGCGAAGGAATGAAGAAATCGAGCTACTACGCAAGAATGAAGCTTATCGGAAAGAGTTTTTGCAAAACCTGGCGCATGAATTCAAGACGCCCATCTTTGCCATACAGAGTTATGTTGAGACCTTGCTGGGCGGAGCCATGGAAGAAGAAGCGGTAAGAAAAAAATTTTTGGAAAATACTTCGAAAAATGTGGAGCGCCTCGTGAATCTCGTCACCGACCTCGATGAAATTTCCCGGCTGGAAAGCGGCGAGCAGCTATTATACAAGCAGCACTTCGTCATACAGGACCTGATTCGTGAGGTGTATGATTCCCTATCCATCAAAGCGCAGAGCTTCGGTATAAAGACTAGCATAAAAAAAGGTTGCGAGGCGCCGGTGACGGTGTTTGCTGATAAGGAAAAAATAAAGCAGGTATTGATCAATTTAGTGGAGAACGCCACCAAGTATGGTAAACAAAACGGCAGTATAGTAGCCAGCATTTACCGCACCGACGACCGGCATGTATTGATCGAAATCAGCGATGATGGTATTGGCATCGACGAAGAGCATGTGGGACGCATATTCGAACGCTTTTATCGTACCGATGCGGCCCGCAGCCGCGACCGCGGGGGAACGGGCCTGGGACTGGCTATCTGCAAACACATTATCGAGGCGCACGGTCAAAGCATCCATGTACGCAGCACTCCCGATGTGGGAACCACCGTGGGGTTTACGCTGGATGCTAAGAAGATGTAGAAATGACATTTCATACAACCGCGGGCTCAATTCACCAGTAATCATTATTTTTTTTAAGAGATTTCACTTATTTTCCCCTAAATTCGGCTTTATAGTCTCGCCTTGTCCTATAATCTCGTGAAATTTAAAATGTTAAAATAATCGCGGGTGAATCAATTACCCAACATTTTTCAGAATTTGACGTCTTAATAATTGAATATTCACAACGATTAAACTCAAACCAAATATGAACTTGAACAATTTGATGTCTGGGGGTTTGTGGGAGTGGATTAGTTCACTGCTCCGGCCTATGCAACCGCAACCTGTGCCTGTGAAAGCCGGAACAAACCGTCCGATTCCTGGAAAGAAAAATTCGAACTAATATTTGTTCATAAGCAGTGCAGAAGCTTCTTCCGCACTGCTTTTTTATTGAGTTCATACCTTGCCTTCTTCCGCCAACATACAGGCGGCTTAACTTCCCGACTCTCTTATCGAATCGTCACCCTTTCACCTCTTCGGGTCTTAATACACGGTATTGGCGATTGAAATATATCAGCGAGAAGATGGTGGCTATACCTCCCACTATTGAAAATATTACTACTGCGTTGGGGAAAAACTGCGACCAGGTAAGCTCTATTTTGAATATATGACGACTGAGTATTACGAAGCTGCTGCCCAAATATCCATAGGCATCTACAATATAAATGAGGAATCCCACGTTGCCGGCCACACGAAATGAAGCAATCATTCTTTCGAAGAAGATGCAGTTGAAGGGTATATATCCCATGTACAATCCAAGTCCCACCAATTGCATCCAGGTGGCGCCATCCATTTTACCTGCCAGGAATAACGCTGATGAAATGCCGGCCAGCAGGAAACCCGCAAACACTACCCAATGTATAAGACGGAATGCTTTAATATTTTTCCTGATCAGCACCAGCAGCCCCATCATCACCAGCACAATGATGGAGGTGATAGTTTCTGTCTGCGAAAAAACAGCCGGCTTAGAGCGATAACCCAACTCGTTCCAGATATTCGCCATAAAATTATCCCTGATATCGCGCATGATGGTCAGGAATAAATAAGTGATCACACTGGCAAGTACACCCATGCCAAATACTTTCATGAAATGTTTCCGCTCTTCTTTCAACATGGGTTGGCGAATGGTTCGCTCCTGTATATCAGCTTCGTCGGGAGGAGGAATGCGCTCCATCAGGTACATGAAAAAAATGAGTGGTATTAAAAAAACGAGACCGGTAGCAAAACCCAACCATTGCTCGGGAACGTTATAGGTATCGCGCAGCCTGATGGCTACCTCGCGCGTGAAGCCGCCGGCAAATATGAAGCTCACTGCCAGTGCGGCGCCGATAAAATCGGTGGCTCGTCTCCCCTCCACATAACTAAACACGATGCCCCACATAAAGCCAAGCATGAATCCATTGATGAAAAGAAAGATCACTCCATAGGGCGGTGGCGTGAATGCAAAGAGCAATAGTGCCAGCCATGATGCGCCGATCAGTAACGCGCTGGTCTTCCAGCGCCCAAAGCGTTTGAGTTCGGCAATCAACTTAATGCCTGCAAACTTGCTGACCATATAACCCAGTCCCTGGCAAATGATCAGCAGTTCCTGGTATCGTATTCCCCAGAAAGAAATACCATCGAATGTGGCAACGGTAAATGGTTTGCGATAGGCAAACACGCAGGTATAGGTAAGAAACGCCACCACTGCGGCATAAACAGCAACCGTAACAGGCCTTTTTTGAATCGGGGGCACGCTTTTGAGAGAAAATTAGGGAAAAAATATGAACCGGGTGCTTGCAGAAAAACGCATCTGTCTAAAATCCCAATACACTTTCTATTGCCTCCGCCACCGGATGCGCTGCGGTAAATTTCAAACCCAGAAATTTCGCAATTGTCGCTGCCACCTGTTTTTGATAAAGCTGTCCGGGAGTTTTTATTTCGCCCATAGCTTTCGTATCTGGCCCCATGGCGCCAAACCAGATCTGATAGGCATCTTCAATATCATCGCCATGGTGCCGCCAGTTTTTCTTCACAATATCGCCGCGCCCATGATCGGTGGTGAGAATTAAAGTGGTCTTTCCCTTATACTGAGGTATGGTTTGAATGGTATTCCAGAGATCTTCGATGTATTTGTCAGTCAGATGGGCTGCCCTCAGGTAATTATCATAGTTTCCTTTGTGCGCCCAGTCGTCAGTTTCGTCAAAAGCGATATACAACACGCGCGGACGATGTTGCTTCAAAAATTCTTTCGCTAAATAATGAGTCATCACATCGGGCCTGATGCCCTCGCCGAGTGGTTGAATTATTTTTTGCTGCATATCGTTCAACAGCGCCAGTGTGGGTGATGCTGCAGTGTATTTCTCTTCCAGTTTGTCCACGCCCGCGCTTACCAGCAAGCCACTGCGCGGTTCGTTGATGATATAATCAAACACATCCCAGGAAGTAAACACTGCCACCTTACCGCGAAAAGCCGGCTGCTTATTGATGAACTCGAGCACGGTCTGGTTCCTGTTCATAATTTTATCATTGCTGTTCACCGCAGTATCGGGATAGCCCGTGAGCAATTCGTTATATCCGGGGTAAGAGAACCAGTATGGATTGGAGTTGTCCACCTTATTATCGTATCGCCGGTTTCCGTACAATTGTCCATTCGGCACAAAATGGCTCCATATAAATGGCAACAACTTTTTCCTGCGCTCTTCCGGCGTGGGCGCCCAGAATTTCCTGTTCATTCCGCTGCGGTCAGAAGTAAATGCGCTGTCGTTGATGAGCACGCTGTCGGCGCCGCCAAACAATTCCTGCCAACGCAATCCATCGAAGGTGATGATGATCACATTTTCTGTCTGGCGATTTTGAGAAAACGATGAAAGGCTGGTGTAAAACAGCAGGAGGAGCAGGCAACTATTTTTCATATGCACACAAATTTTTGGGTGGCAAGGAGCAGTAACGCACTAACCAGTTGGTCACGGCAATACAAGTTGCAGAAAAAAGTTGAAAGCGCAGCGAAGCCCAGCCAATCGGATTTACGGTTATATTAAAAACGAAACTGCAGGCGGCAGGTGAAAATATTATCCTTCACATCGTCAGTATAACCATCCAGCGATGTGTTTTCATTGGTAATCCATTCGTACCAAAGCAACAATCGCAGGTTGTCGTTGATATAGTAATTATATCCCACCCCGAGAGTATTGTATTTTATATCTGCCTTACCCACCATGCTACCAGGCATGCCAATTTCATCGCCTTCCACATTGGTGTTGGGATCATACCAGTCGTACTTGATGCCCAACTGATGTTGTTTGTTGAAGATGTTCTGGAGAAAATAAAAGAAAGCGCCGTTGAATTTTCTTTCATAGTATGGCTCATCCAGCAATTGGTCGGGTGTTTCGGAACTACCTGCGGTTGCAGTCTGTGTCCCCCACCAATATTCGCCGCGCAACTCAGTATTGCCCCAGCCATGTTTTATTTTCAGTTGCACATCGGCGCCGCGGTATTGTCGTGCCGCAATGCTGCCGATATTTGACACAGTGGAGTCCACTTCAAATATTGGCTTGCCCCCGATGCTGTTCATGCGGTACACATATTTATTGTTTTGCTCAAAACCGCCTTGCAGAAATGATAAGCCCGCGGAGAGGTCAACATTTTTTGCAATGGTCCATGGCTTAAGACCTAAACGGCCGATAATATCTTTATGATCGTCGTATTCGCCGGGGGCAGTTAAGCCTTGACCATTGAATATGCCGATGTCGAACTTCAGCAGTCGAAGCGGATGATCTTTCTTGCGCGGTTCGAACGATGCCATCACGCCCAGGTCGCGCTCCACGCGCATCAGCAATTGCGACATGCGGCCGCGCTCGGGCGACTCGCGGTCGGGTGAACCCAGGTTTACTTCGTAGCCAAAGGGACGGGCAAACATGCCGGTGGAGAAGGAGAACAGTTCCCATTTATTCTCATAGATCCTTCCCCAGAAATCGCGGATGAACACGCCTTTCTCTGTACCATCAAACTGGAACACAAACTGCAGGGAAGGTTTGTTATTTTTTGTAAACCGCGCGTAATCAAACCGCAGGCGGCCGCGGCGCAGCATGAAACGGTTGCTTTGGCGCTCACCAAAATCGCCCCCGTTGAAGCTCTCAACTCCTTTATTCTCAGCTAGCTGGAACTGGGGTTGTATATACCCGCTGATGCGGGCATGGTCAAACCGCTTATATATGGCAATCTGACCTTCTGGCACCTGCATGGTGGTATCAGTCATATCCATTAAAAACTGGGCCTCAGTGCTTTGTGTAAGAACGAGCAAGATAACTGCAAGCTGGCATCGAAATGGTAACAGTATCTTCATGATTCTTGAAGGTTGCGCAAAACTAAAGGCAGGGAATTTGAACCTGTGTTAAGAAATTATTACCAATTTACCCCGGTTCTTAACCTATCCTTTAAGTTCTATTTTTGACCCAAATTTTTGAACGATGGGATTGAATTCCATAATGAAAATTTTCATGCCGAAAGACAGGATCTTTTATTCCTTGTTTGAAGACGTGGCGCATACGGTGGCTAAGATGGGCAAGACGATGAGAGAAGTGGTAAAAGAACCAGATTTCGATAAACGCGCCGCACTGATTGCGCAGATCGAAGATTTGGAACATGTAAACGACGACTATACACACAAGATCTTTACCGAACTGGGCAGAAACTTCATCACTCCGTTCGACCGGGAAGATATTCATTACCTGGCCAGCGCGCTCGACGACATTGCCGATTATATTTTCGCTTCCGCCAAAAAGATCAATTTCTATAAAGTGAATCCCAACGACCAGGGCATACAGAAACTGGCCGAACTGATTGACCAGGGCTGCGAGCAGATCAAGAATGCTGTGCTGGAGCTGCGCGATATGAAAGACATGCGGCAGATCACCGATGCACTGGTTAAGGTAAACAGCATCGAAAACCAGGCCGATGATATTTTCGATATGAGCATTGATCGCCTGTTTGAGACTGAACCCGATGCTAAAGAAGTGATCAAGAAACGTGAAATTTACCAGGTAATGGAAATAGTGACTGATAAATGCGAGGATGCCGGCAATGTGATCGAGTCGATTATTATAAAATATGCGTAAAACAGTTTATGGCTTTTCTCGTTGTAATTATCGCACTGGCTCTGATCTTCGATTATATCAACGGCTTTCACGACTCGGCCAATTCCATAGCCACCATTGTTTCTACTAAAGTATTAACACCCTTCCAGGCGGTACTGTGGGCGGCATTCTTCAACTTCGCCGCTTTTTTTGTTTCGAAATATATTGTGGGTGAATTCAAGATCGGCAATACCATCGCGAAATCGGTGGATGAAAATTTCATTACGCTGGAAGTAATTTTCGCGGGATTGATTGCCGCTATTGCGTGGAACCTGCTCACCTGGTGGTTTGGTATCCCTTCCAGTTCATCGCACACCCTGCTGGGCGGATTTATGGGCGCTGCCATTGCGCACGCCGGAGGCATCAGCGAGAACGGCATTCAAGTGATCAATTACCAGAAAGTAATACCCACTTTCCTTTTCATATTCGGCGCGCCGTTGATCGGAATGATCATGGCCTGGTTCATCACCGTGCTGATCGTGAATATTTGCCGAAGGGCCAATCCTTACCGCGCCGAGAGCTGGTTCAGAAGATTGCAGCTGGTTTCATCTGCCATGTTCAGCCTTGGTCATGGTGGCAACGACGCGCAAAAAGTAATGGGCATTATCGGCGCTGCGGTTATCTTTTATGAGAAGCAACGCGGCGTTGATATGTCGTTCAACGATTTTGTGGCTCATTATATGTGGGTGCCGCTGGCCAGCTTTACAGCCATTGCCTTAGGCACCATGAGTGGTGGATGGAAAATTGTGAAAACCATGGGCTCGCGCATTACCAAAGTAACTCCGCTGGAAGGTGTGTCGGCAGAGACAGCCGGCGCCGCCACATTATATCTTACAGAACATCTCGGCATACCGGTGAGCACTACGCATACCATCACAGGCTCCATCATTGGCGTGGGCGCCACCAAACGCTTATCGGCTGTGCGCTGGGGCGTTACCATCAACCTGCTTTGGGCATGGATTCTCACCATTCCCGTGAGCGCCATTCTCGCCGCAATTGTCTATTACATTGTCAGACTAATTGTGTAGATAAGTTATACGTTTTGGAAATTTTTGTGTTTTTTTGAGCCACCAAAATCATAAGCATGAAAGGTATTATCCTGGCTGGCGGCTCTGGAACACGTTTACACCCGATCACTTATGCGATCAGTAAGCAGATCATGCCTATCTATGATAAGCCCATGATCTATTACCCGCTGTCGACACTAATGCTGGCTGGTATTCGTGAAATACTCATCATTTCTACACCGCACGATCTCCCGCAGTTTAAGCGCCTGCTGAACGACGGCTCACAGCTGGGATTGAAATTTTCATATGCCGAACAACCCGAACCTAACGGACTGGCGCAGGCATTTGTGATTGGAGCTGATTTTATCGGCAATGATAAAGTGGCACTGGTGCTGGGCGATAATATTTTTTACGGCGCCGGCCTCGGCACTCAACTCGAAAAAAACACCGATCCCGATGGCGGTATCGTATATGCTTATCACGTAAATGATCCTGAAAGATATGGCGTGGTAGAATTTGATAAGAACAACCAGGTGATATCGATAGAAGAAAAACCGGCGAAGCCCAAAAGTAATTATGCGGTGCCTGGTTTGTATTTTTATGACAACGAGGTAGTGAATATTGCGAAAAACCTTAAGCCGAGCGCGCGCGGCGAATATGAGATTACCGACGTAAATAAAGAATATCTGCGAAGAGGTAAATTAAAAGTGTCGATTCTGGACAGGGGCACAGCCTGGCTCGATACCGGCACCTTCGATTCGCTGATGCAGGCCGCGCAGTTTGTGCAGGTGATCGAGCAACGACAAGGCATCAAGATTGCCTGCATCGAAGAAATTGCCTGGCGCAGGGGATTTATTACAAATGATCAACTGGCGGCAATGGCAAAACCGTTGTTGAAAAGCGGCTATGGACAATATCTCATGGAATTGATTGAAGAAGATTAAAAAATTCGTGCTTAACTTGTAAACGATGAGTAAAATTCTGGTTACAGGCGGTTGTGGTTATATTGGTTCGCACACTATTGTTGACCTTGTTGAAAATGGCTTCGAGGTAATTTCTGTTGACAATAACTCCAGGTCAACACCACGCATTCTGGAAGGCATTGAAAAAATTATTGGCAAAAAGATCAAGAACTATAAGGTTGACCTCTGCAATTTTGATGACACCTTCGCTATTTTCCAGGAGAATCATGATATAGAAGGCATCATTCATTTTGCAGCGTACAAAGCGGTGGGCGAATCAGTAGCGCAACCACTGCTCTATTTTGAAAACAACCTGGTATCGCTGATCAACCTGCTGAAATGCGTGCAGGAATTCGATATCCCCTATTTTGTGTTCTCTTCTTCCTGTACCGTGTACGGCAACCCCGACCAGATACCGGTTACCGAACAAACACCGCCCAAACCTGCTGAATCACCCTATGGTTATACCAAGCAGATGGGCGAGCAGATCATCAATGAATTTTCGAAGGCCAGCAGCACGCGCTGCATTTTGCTGCGCTATTTTAATCCCGTTGGCGCACACCCTTCCATACTGATCGGCGAATTGCCCATCGGCAAGCCGGCCAACCTGGTGCCCGCCATCACGCAGACAGCTATCGGCAAATTGCCGCTGATGACCGTGCATGGCGCCGACTATCCCACCCGCGATGGCAGTTGTATCCGCGATTTCGTGCACGTGAGCGATATTGCCCATGCGCACACGCTCGCCATCCAGTACCTGGTTAATGGACAGTCCACCAAGCGCTGCGAGGTGTTCAATCTCGGTACCGGCAATGGAGTGACCGTGCTGGAAGCCATCAAGGCCTTTGAAAAAGTCAGCGGCGTAAGCCTGAACTACGTAATCGGTCCCCGCCGCCCCGGCGATGTGGTAGCCATCTACGCGAATAATGATCATGCCCGCAAAACGTTGGGCTGGAAACCGCGCTATAATTTGAATGATATGATGGAAACTGCCTGGCGATGGGAACAAAGATTAGAAGCTGACGAAACTTTTTACCAGAGCATGCCAGTAGACTTGAATTAAATATCTTTGCGCCACCAAAATTTAGCTATGTTAAAAGATATCCAGGTTTCCGGTCAGAAAGATACCCGCAGTGGTTTTGGAGATGGCATTGTAGAAGTGGCCAGGAAAAATCCGAATGTAGTTGCACTGACCGCCGACCTGGCGGGATCGCTTAAGCTGAACCAGTTCATGAAGGAATTTCCCGAGCGCTTTATCCAGTGTGGTATTGCCGAGGCCAACATGATGGGCATTGCAGCAGGTCTCTCCATCGGTGGAAAGATTCCCTACACCACCACCTTTGCCAACTTCTCTACCGGCCGCGTGTACGACCAGATTCGCCAGTCGATCGCTTATTCAGGAAAAAATGTAAAGATTTGCGCCTCGCATGCGGGTCTCACCCTCGGCGAAGATGGCGCCACCCACCAGATCCTGGAAGATATAGGTCTGATGAAGATGTTGCCGGGTATGACCGTGATAGTGCCCTGCGACTATAACCAGACCAAACAGGCTACCATTGCCATTGCTGATTATGAGGGACCGGTGTACCTGCGCTTTGGACGCCCCTCCTGGCCTATATTCACCGACCCCGCTCAACCCTTCGAGATTGGTAAGGCCCAGTTCTTCAGTACCGGCAACGATGTAACCATTTTCGCCTGCGGCCACATGGTATGGCTCGCCATCGAAGCAGGAAAAATACTGGAAGAAAAAGGCATCAGCGTGGAAGTGATCAATATTCACACTATTAAACCGCTCGATACCGAAGCCGTTATCAACTCCATCAAGAAAACCAGGTGCGCCGTTACCGTAGAAGAACACAACGTGATCGGTGGTCTTGGTGATGCGATCGCTCAAACCGCAGCGCGGCATTTCCCCATACCCATCGAATATATCGGCACCAACGATACTTTCGGCGAAAGCGGCACTCCGAAGGAATTGTTGAAGAAGTATGGTTTAGACACGCCCTATATCGTGGCAGCTGCGGAGAAAGTGATGAAGAGAAAATAAAGGGATAAAATTCCAAACTACAAGCTTCAAGCTCCCAATAAATTCCCAATAAAAAATTCCAAAATGAGAACTCGTTTTGGAATTTTTTATTGATGCTTTTGACCTTTGTTGCTGCCAGGCTGAGCTTTATTTGCACCCTGGAACTTGATTTTTGGAATTTCTCATTAGCTTCCGGCCACAATGCATTTTCCCAATAATATCTTAAACCTCCACGCCGTTTTAAACCGAAAACCTCAACTTTATTCCCATATCATAATAATTCACGAAAAAGCTAACCTATGGCGGTAACTACACAAGACGCCGAACTATTGCTTCAATTCCGCAATCCGGCTACTAAAGAAAAGGCCTATACAGCCATTGTGCAGAAATACCAGGAAAGATTGTACTGGCATGTGCGCCGTATGGTAGTAGAACATGAAGATGCCAACGACGTGCTCCAGAACGTTTTCATCAGGGTATGGAACGGCCTGGAAAATTTCCGCGAAGATTCGCAACTATACACCTGGCTGTACCGCATAGCCACTAATGAGTGCCTCACTTTCCTGGAGCAGCAGAAAAAACGTTCCTCGGTATCGCTCAGCGATGTGGAAAGTGGTCTCGAAAACAAGGTGAAAGCCGACAAACACTTCGATGCCAATAAGTTAGAGTGGAAATTGCAGTTGGCAATTCAACAACTACCTGAAAAACAGCGGGTTGTATTCACCTTACGATATTACGATGAAATGCCATACGAGGAAATGAGCAAGGTGCTGGATACCTCAGAAGGTGCCCTGAAGGCCAGTTACCACCATGCGGTGAAAAAAATAGAGGATTATATCCTGAATCATTAAACTTTACTTAACAAAACCCGTCACAAAACGTGGAAATGGAAAACAGGAACACCATACAGAATGAGTTGAGGGAAATCAGCCCGGTTGTTGCCCAGATCGGCACAAAGACCCCTTACGAGGTGCCCGCGGGGTATTTCGAGGGACTGGCAGCCCAGGTGCTGGCCCGGGTTAAGGAGGAAGGTTCTCCTGTTTTACCCCAACAAAAAATAAATCCCTACGACGTGCCGCAGGGCTATTTTGACAACTTTGCTGCTAACATGCTGAAGCGCGTCAAGGCGCTGGAGGCCGACACGGCAAAGGAGGAGCTGGAGGCATTATCGCCCCTGCTGAGCGGGTTGAGCAAGAAGTCGCCTTACAGTACACCCGACGGCTATTTTGACAGTCTTACCGAACATGCCGTGGCTGGCGCTAAAGCCATCGAATTTGTGAACGAAGAGCTGGAGAATCTTTCCCCGGTGATGAGTTCGCTCAAAGGAAAGAACGTATACGAAGTGCCTGCCGGCTATTTTGAACAATTGCCCGCCACCATGCTCGCTAAGGCAAAGCAACAGCGCGGCAAAGTGGTATCGGTCAGTTTTCCGCGCAGGGTACTGCGTTATGCAGCAGCAGCCGCGGTGGCTGGTTTGATCATAGCTGCAGCCTGGTTGTTCCTCGGACAAAACAACAATAGCCCGGACCTTACATTGGCCGGTATTGAAGAAGTGAGCGATGAAGCCCTGGTAGATTTTCTCGACAACCAGACCGTGAGCCCGATAGAAACAACGGTATTGGCCAGCGCCGACATGGATGCTGATGATTTACAGGAAATGCTGGCCTATGTATCGGATGATGAATTGATAAAGTATGCCAGCCAGTATGCTTTGAATGATATTATAACCAATTAATCCCTGGACAATGAAAAAAATACTACTGATGTGGATGATGTTATTCAGCGTGGCCATGACAGCCGTAGCGCAGGATAACAGTGACGACAAAAACAATGGCGGTCGCCTGGAAGCCATGAAAATTGCCTGGCTTACCAAAAAACTCGAATTGACCCCGGAAGAAGCGCAGAAATTCTGGCCTATCTACAACCAGTACACGAAAGATATCCAGAACACGCGCAAAGAGGCTCGTGAGAAAAAAGATGATGAGATAAAGACGCAGGAAAAATTATTGAACATTAGAAAGAAATACGAAACTGAATTTTTGAAAGCCATCTCAAAAGAAAAAGTGAACACATTTTTCCGTGCAGAAAGGGAGTTTTTGGCAGAAGTACAGAAAAGAATCCTCGAGCGTCGCCAGCAGCAAGGCAGGCGCAGGATCAACCAATAAAGTCTTATTAGGTGTTTTTCATAGGTTAGCAATTGGCCGGCTCTTTTTTGAGAGCCGGCCTTTTTTAGTTTCGGGTTGCGGGTCTGCGGTCTGGGATTGAGCGGCGGCCGTAGGGACGGTCAAGTGGTGGGTGGCCCACCTGTCACCTGGGCTGCCCCCGGGAGAGTCAGGTTACAGGTGGTCCACCTGTTTTCTGAGACCTAACCGGCCGCTGGCAGAGGCAGCAACAAAATAATCTGTTTCATGAAGTTGGGTATTGGAAGTTATTGACCCTGGTGAACCGGCGTCTTTATATCGTGGTAAAACAAGAACTTCCAGTTTTCTTCCCTGCCTTTTTCCCACCACTGCTGGCGAAGTTCCATCGCTTTTTTTCCATCATCATCATATTTTGCCACAAAGCGGGTGCGCATTTGCTGGAGTTGCGGCGCATCATCGCCGCCAAAAAAGAGGGTTTCACCACCGTCAACAATCCAGAACACCTGGTGAAATTTGCTGTGGGCGCCGGTGATCTGGTGCCTGATATAACCATTGATCACGCCATCGCCCTTGAGGAGATTTACCTGCGGCGCGTTTTTCAACACTTCCAGCTCTTCGGTGATATATGAAGGAAAGCCTTTTTCAAAAGCATATTGCAGTTCGCTTTCCTGGACATACCATTGCGCGTTGGGAAAACTCAATTCCTTTCTTCCACCGCGCTCTATGCGAATACCACCGGCATGATCCTTATGCAGGTGAGTCATCAACACTTTAGTGATCTCAGAAGGATTGATGCCGTTGTCGATCAGGTTCTGGTGCAATTGCAAAACGCCTTCTTTCGTTGTGAAGCCAAGACCAGTATCCAGCAGCAACACGTCTTCGGAAGTAATTACAACGAATGGCTGCACTTCAACGAGCAAACTGCCTGCAGGTCTTTGTTGGAGATCATCTTTTGATGTATCGAAAGGAACAAACAACTTCGATTTGTCTATGGTAAAACTGCCCTCACTGAGCGGAATAACTTTCATGGCGCAAAGATAGCATGCCATGGTTTTATCTCAACACCATCGATCTGTCGGCATCCAGCCTGACGAGGATAAACAGTAAAATAGAAAAAGTCAGTAACGAAGTGCCCCCATAACTGATAAACGGAAGTGGAATACCGATTACAGGCGCCAAACCTATCGTCATGCAGATATTGATAGCAATATGAAAGAATAACACCGACGCCACGCCGTAGGCATAACAGCGGCTGAACACACTTCGCTGTCGCTCGGCAATATGCACTATACGCAACAACAAGAACAGGTATACGGCCAGCACCGCCACGCTGCCCAGGAAACCATAACCTTCGCCAATGGTACAGAAAATGAAGTCAGTTCTTTGCTCGGGCACAAAATCAAAACGTGTTTGCGTGCCTTTCAAAAATCCTTTCCCCGTTAAACCACCACTACCAATCGCAATCTTACTCTGGCGCACGTTATAATCAGCGTCGGATGATTTGGACGCAGGTGCATCTTCGCCTTCCACGGTATTGAGCCTGGCATATGGGTTCTCACGACCGATGAGCGAGAAGATGCGTTCCACCTGGTGTTTCTGAAGCACCTTGGTAAACAAAAATGGTACGGCAAAAAACACGGTGCCCACGCACGCGGCCCATATCATCATGATCAGCCAGAACACACGGCGCTTACGTTTGATCTGTTTACGGGTTAAATAAACTGCCAGCGCGGCAATGCCGGTCAGTATAATCGTCAAGACATTTCTTTCCAACAACAGCGTAGCCACCACCAACACTGCCAGCGAGAAACCTACTATCAGGTAACCCGCAGGAAATCCTTCACGAAACATTACCAGGTAAAAAGAAAGAAACACCAATGCAAGTCCTGTCTCCTTTTGTGCAATGGTTAATATGGCCGGTGTCAATACAATGGCCGAAGCAATCAGGTGCGAGCGTGTTTTGTTAAAGTCGGTCTCTACGCGCGACAAATACTTTGCCAGCGCCAGGTTGACAAACACCTTACACAATTCGGCCGGCTGAAAGTTGAACGAACCAAATCGTATGATCGACTGCGTTCCCTTCACTTCGGTATGAAAGGGAAATACCAGCAGCAACAGGAATATACCGACCGCATACCATATATTGGCGGTGGCGGTAAAAAATTTGCTGTCGGTGAGGAGTATAAACAGTCCCACCACCAATGAAGCGCCCGCGAAATACAATTGCCGGCTATAGTCGGTGCGCAGGTTGAAAAAGCTTTGCAATACATTGACGCCCTCGTTGTACGTCACGGAGAAAATGCTCAGCAACCCGATCGAAACAAGGATCAGGTACAACCAGATCAGCGTCCAGTCGAAACCTCTTGATATGGCGGGATTTCTTTGCATCATAATGACGGATTTACTGCGTAGAGTCTGTCACCGCATTTGCTTTTGGCGGCGCCACAGCCTCGGGCTTACGTATTGCTGTTGATTTTGGTGGTTCCTGGCGTTTTGGCTCTGTGTAACGCCCGAAAATATATTTCTTGATATAACTGCTGTCTTTCGTCATTTCAAACCAGCGACGCGCTCTTGTCGAATCTTCGATATACTGCAGCCTGTGCAGATAGGGCGGCATCAGGTTGCTGTTGGCAATTCTTTCTATCTGCTCATATCGCTCGGGGCGTAGTGTATCGTTCAAATATTTTTCCATAATGATGCCGGCAATCGGTGCGGCCCAGGTATTACCATATCCGCTGTTTTCAACCACCACGGCCATCGCAATCCTTGGGTTTTCGCGCGGAGCGAAACAGAGAAACACTGAGTTATCTTTCAGCTGAATTTTTTTACCATCGATATACCTGAATTTTTCAGCTGTGCCTGTCTTGCCACAAACGGTTATTCCCGGTATTCTTGCATTCGAGGCAGTTCCATGGTCTACCACTTCCTGCATACCGGCAATTACAGCTTCATACGCTTCATTGGGAATGTGCGTAAGTACTTCGTGTTTTATCCTGAATTTATTCAGTATCGTATCTGCTTCGGTTTCGCCATCAATTTTTTCGACAAAATGCGGTGTGTAGAAGTATCCTTTATTTGCCACTATGCACATGGCGTTGGCCAGTTGCAGAGGTGTACACTGCATCATATCCTGGCCAATACCCAGGGTAAGATTGGTGCAACTATTCCATGAACCGCGGTACTGCCTGTTGTACCGTGCGGTATCGGGTATCAATCCCGGTGATTCGCTGGGCAAATCAACACCTGTTTGTTTGCCCAAACCGAAATTCAGCATGTAATCGCGCCATTTCATATACCCGTTTTTCACGCCGCCAAATTTTGGATTATCAACAGACAAGCGGTAAATGTGCGCGAAGTATGAGTTACAACTATGCGAGATGGCAAGTCTCAAATTGGCCGCATGCCCCGGGTCGCTGTGCAGACAGGATGGCTTGCCATGACCGCAGAGATTGTAGCGGCCACCGCAGGGAAATCCATAGTTGGAGGTAATGACGCCTTCGTCGAGCGCAATCAATGCGCCGATAGGTTTGAAAGTAGAACCAGGCTCATAATTACCTTGTACAGCGCGGTTTAATAATGGCCCCGCCACATCCAGGGCCAGGCGGCTGTAGTTTTTTTGTTTGTTAGGACCTGTCAGATCATTGGGGTTGTAGTTTGGTCCGCTCACCATGCAAATAATGCCACCGGTCTTGGGATCGATGGCCACCACAGACCCCACTTTATTGGTCATTAATTTTTCCGCCAGTTGTTGCACTTCGATATCGATATACGTGCGCAGATTTCTTCCGGCAATAGCCGCCGTATCGAACTTGCCGTTTTCATAACTACCCACCAGGCGGTTCATATTATCTTTCAGCATGTACTCTACGCCGCGCTGACCCATCAGCACGCTTTCGTAATATGCTTCCAGGCCACTTCTTCCCACATAGTCGCCCATGCGGTAAAATCCTTTCGATCGCTTGATAATATTGGAGTCGGCTTCGCCGATATAACCCATAATGTGCGCTGCCGCATTGAAGGGATATGTCCTCACGGGACGTTCTACCAGCGCAAAGCCGGGGAATTTCCAGATATTTTCATCGAGCCGCGCGTGCAACTCGGGTGTGAGCAGGTCTTCGAAAATAGAAGGACGATAAGGGCCGTTCCTGATACGGGCTTCCAGCATACGCTTTTTGTATTCTGCCGTATCGATGCCCAATATGGCGCAGAGGGCAAATGTGTCGGTACGTCTTGCTTCAACGGGGGTCACCACCAGGTCGTACATGATGGTGTTGTTGAGAATAGCCCTGCCTTTGCGGTCGTAAATGATACCTCTGTCGGGGTATTTTACCTTCGCAAAAACCGCATTATTCATCGCCAGCTGCTGGTATTTTCCCGAGAGAATCTGGAGGTTGAACAGTTGAATGATAATAATGAGAAATATTCCCAGGAATACCAGGCGGATTATATTAGCTCGGGACTGGTTAAAAACAGACATAGGCAGTTCTGCAACGAAATCTATCTACAAATTATTACACAGCTACGCTGTATTTGTTCTGAACCTTTCCTTGCGGGCAAATAAGAGCTCTGTAACCAGTATCAGCAACAGGCTGATGCCGGAAGTGGCCAGTACTTTTCCCAGGAAATACAGGAAAGATCCTACACCTAATATTTCCAGGAACACAAGGTAGGTATTATGTACCAAGGTAAGAACTGCTACGTAAGTGGCGTATGGCGCCCAGCCCATGCTGGTAAATGATGGCGAGCGGTAATTCTGATCGGCACCTTCCTGCGGAATCAATATGCTGATAAGAAAGCTGCGCAGGTAACCGATCAGTGTGCAGGCCGCGGCGTGCAGACCGGGCGTTTGTGTAAACGCATCGAGTGTGAGACCGTAAAAAAAACTCACGATCAGCAGGTTGGTCCTGCTCATATTAAAAGGAAGCCATAATATGTAAAGAAAATACAGGTAAGGCACCACAAAACGATGCAGTGGCGGTATCTGGAACAGCACATATACCTGCACCAGGATGAATAATATATACCGTAACGCATTTTTCAGCATATCACTCAGTCGTTTATTTTGGTGGCTGCCTCCAGGCTTGTCTGCTCGTCCTTCATCTGATTTTCCACAACCATCACATATTCGATATTGTAAAAATTGGTGGCGGTCTTCAGCTTCAGCGAATAGAAATTGCTCGATTTATCATCAATAACTTCTGCTACAGTTCCAACGAGAATACCGGGGGGAAACCTGACGGTATAGTTGCTGGTCACCACCGAATCGCCAACGGCAACCTGCACAGATTTCGGAATATTGTTCATGATCACATAGGCGGGATCAACGCCATCCCAAATTACAACGCCCGTCTCGCCAGTCTTTTTCAGCTTGCTGCTCACACGGTGCTGGCGGTGCAGCATGCTCATCACCACGGCATAGTTGGCGCTGGTGCTGATTACGGTGCCCACCACGCCATCGGGACCCACCACACCCATATCTCTTTTTACTCCCTGGTTTTCTCCCCTTTCAATGGTAAGCGTATTGTTGGGAAGACTCACAGTATTGTTGACCACCTTGGCCGCACGCCAGATGTATTTGCGAAACTGGCCCGTGGCACTGTCAATCTCTAAGCTGTCTGTTTTTATTACTACCGATGTATCGGCCCCGGTATATTGCTGTGTAAGCTGGTTGAGTAGTTTTTCATTGGCCCTCACCAGGTCTTCATTGGTTTTTTTGAGGTTGAAGTAGTAGGTGATATTGTTGTACTTCCCGCCAATGCTGCCCGTCACTTCGTGTGCTACTTCGAGGAATGCTGACTGATGATACTTGTTATAGCTGAATAAGAGGTATAACGATACAATCTGCAGCAACAGGAAGAAGAGAAAATTGAAATACCGCCTTATGATCAGGAAAATATTACGCATACTGTTAACGCATCACAAACGGATAGCGGTCATAATTTTTCAGGGCCAGACCGGTTCCGCGTACTACGCTTTTTAAGGGGTCGTCGGCCACATGTACGGGTAATTTTATTTTCTGGCTCAGGCGTTTATCAAGTCCGCGCAAAAGGGCGCCACCGCCGGTGAGGTAGAGGCCACGACGGTAAATATCGGCGGCCAGCTCAGGCGGGGTCATTTCCAATGCTTTCAGAATGGCTTCTTCTATCTTGAATATGCTTTTATCCAGTGCTTCGGCTATTTCCTGGTAGCTGACCATGATCTGTTTCGGAATACCGGTCACCAGGTCGCGGCCGTTTACGGGAATATCGTCCGGGGGATTATCGAGGTCTTTCATAGCGGCCCCGATATTGATCTTGATCTGTTCGGCAGTGCGCTCACCTATTAGCAGGCTATGGTAGCGGCGGAGGGCCTCCATGATGTCGGCGGTAAATTCGTCGCCGGCAATACGGATACTCTGGTCGCACACGATACCCGCCAGGGCAATCACTGTGATACCCGTGGTACCACCGCCAATATCGATGATCATATTGCCCACGGGCTCTTCCACATCAATGCCGATACCCAGGGCGGCTGCCATGGGTTCGTGCAGGAGATATACTTCCTTGGCGCCGGCCTGTTCGGCACTGTCGCGCACAGCTCTTTTTTCTACTTCGGTAATGCTGCTGGGGATGCAGATCATCATACGCCAGCTGGGTGGGAACAAAGGCTTTTTGGGATAGATCATCTTGATCATTTCCCTGATCATTAGCTCGGCAGCGTTGAAGTCGGCAATTACACCGTCTTTCAGCGGACGTACGGTACGGATGCTCTCATGGGTTTTTTCATGCATCATCAAAGCCCTTTTTCCTACCGCCAACACCGTTTTCGGGTTATTACGATCAAGCGCCACTATACTCGGTTCATTAACTACTACTTCATCGTTATGGATAATGAGGGTATTGGCTGTACCCAGGTCGATCGCGATTTCCTGGGTGAAAAAGTTGAATAGGCCCATTTTAAATGGTCAGATTTTGGATTGAATATAATGCCTGCAAAATTGAAGTAAATAATCCGAAATAACAAAGCGTGATTTCAGATTGCATACATGCTGATTCACTTAACGTATTTGCTATGGCTTAATTGTAATTTCACTCACATTTTTCCTACGGTACACGCAACACAAATCCCAATCGCTTTTCCATTTCCGGGTTTAGTGCGGGTAATTTTCTACGCTCTATAAGAAAACTCGTAAGCCGGGCTATTTCTGTGAAAATATAATGCTTGTCTAATGCACCTTTCAGGTAGTCTTTTCCGGTGCTGCCACCAGTACCAATACGCGTGCCGATCATGCGATGCACCATGTTCATATGCCGATAGCGCCAGGTGCTGAGTTGTTCGTCTATTTCAAGCAGGTTGTTGAGCAACTGAAAAGGCAGTTGCAGTATAGGATAACCTCTATACAGCATAATGAAAACTGCTGCCCGGCAGGCCTGCGGCGACAGCTGGCGGTCGGCATTGGCTGGTCCATCGGCAAACACCTGGTCAAACAGCTCCCTGTTTCCCAACTCTGCCTCGGCCAGGCTGGCAAAATAGGCTTCTCGGTACTGGATCCAGAATTCCGGGGTCACAAAGGGCATGCGCTCCAGCCAGGCATTCACCAGTTCCAGCAGGCTTTTCTCGCTTTCGGCCTTCCTGATCAGCTCCACATGTTCGGGACGCAGTTGGGAAATATAGTATTCCTGCGCGTGCCGCTGCTGGTATTTCAGTCCCAGCCTCGCTTCCAGCGCCTTGAACTGCCAGCTCTGGAAACCCGACGCGGGACGCAGCATATCGCGGAAATCCAGGAAATCCATAGGGGTCATGGTCTCCATCACATCAATCTGGTGCACGGCCAGTTTCAGGATGGTAACGGTGCGGCTCAATCGGTGAACCACTGTCTGCAGTTCCGGGGAATTATCATTCAGTGATGGCTTTTTCATAATGGCCGCCACCGAATCCACCTCGTATAACAGCTGTTTGAACCAGAGTTCATAAGCCTGGTGAATCACGATAAACAACATTTCATCGTGGGCAGGCTGGTTGTGCTTCACGCTCTCGGGCGCCTGCGCATTCAGTATTTTGTCTAACTGCAGGTAATCGCTGTAATGAACCGGTACTGACATGACATTCTTTTTTCATTCAAACTCGTAACCTATATCGCGGCGGTAGTACATTCCTTCGAAATTGATCTGCTCCAGCACATGCCTCGATTTTTTGGCGGCATTGCTGATCTTGTTGCTGTACGAGGTAACGCACAACACGCGTCCGCCTGCGGTCACCACATTACCATTCTCCTGCCTGGTGCCCGCATGAAATACCAGGCTGTCTTCTTCCAAAGGCTGATCCAGTCCGCTGATGGCAAATCCCTTTTCAAACGAACCGGGATAACCGCCACTCACCGCCATAATAGTGCAGGCAGTGCGTTCATCTTTTTCAATTTTCACCGAATGCAGGTTGCCTTGCGCGGTGGCTATCAGCAAATCCACCAGGTCGTTTTTAAGGCGGGGCAGGATGACTTCGGTTTCAGGGTCACCGAGACGGCAGTTGTATTCGATCACATAAGGCTCATCGCCCACTTTTATTAAGCCAAAAAATATAAAGCCCTTGTAGTCTATATTTTCCTTTTCAAGACCTTTTACAGTGGGTATGATGATTTTTTCCTCCACTTTTTGCATAAAGGCCTTGTCGGCAAAAGGCACGGGACTTACTGCTCCCATACCGCCGGTGTTGAGGCCGGTATCGCCCTCGCCAATGCGTTTGTAGTCTTTTGCCTCGGGCAGCAGCACATAGTTTTTGCCATCGGTTATTACGAAAACACTCAGTTCAATGCCTTCGAGAAATTCTTCCACCACCACTTTTTTACCGGCATCGCCAAACTTGCTTTGCTGTATCATGAGCTCAAACTCGGCAATGGCTTCGAGGTGCGATTGACAGATGAGCACGCCTTTTCCGGCGGCAAGACCATCAGCTTTCAGCACAATGGGCAGTTGGTGTTGCTGTAAATACGGTGCGCCTTCTTCGTAGTTGGAAGCATCAAACTCGCGGTACCTGGCTGTGGGTATGCCATGGCGCATCATGAATTTTTTGGCAAATGCTTTACTGCCTTCCAGTTGCGCGCCATACTGCGAGGGACCGATTACCATCACCTCCTTTACTTTGGCATCTTTTCGAAACTCATCAACGATGCCTTTTACCAATGGTTCTTCGGGGCCTACCACCACCATACCGATCTTGTTTTCGACAACAAAATCCTTGATGGCATCAAAATCGGTCACTTTCATTGGTACATTGGTACCCAGCTGCGCAGTACCCGCATTGCCCGGCGCAATGTAGAGATGATCGCATTGCCTGCTTTGCGTTAGTTTCCAGGCCAGTGCATGTTCCCTGCCACCAGAGCCTAATAACAAGATATTCATAGTGGGGCGAATTTCGGAATTCAGCCCGGGTTGCCAAATTTTAATTATCCCGCTGATAACTAATAGGAATTAATCATTATTTTGGGTCGGAAAATACTGCTGCAACGATTGCAAAAACAAAAACTCTGCTATGAATCTACCTGCCCCTGGTAAACACCCAAAGGGTTTATTTGTCCTGTTTTTTACGGAAATGTGGGAGCGGTTCAGTTACTATGGTATGCGTGCATTGCTGGTGTTGTATGTAGTGACCGCTTTACAATACGATAAAAGTTATGCGCAAGACGGTGTGTATGGCAGCTATACCGGCTTAATCTGGCTGACACCGATTTTCGGAGGATATATCGCTGACCGCTTTTGGGGTAACCGCCGCTCTATCATTGTCGGCGGTTTTTTAATGGCCATAGGCCAGTTCATCATGTTTATCAGCGGCTCATTGTGTGAAAACATTCCGTTGTCGCACGGCATTATGTGGGTGGGGCTGGTGGTATTGATCCTGGGTATGGGACTTTTCAAACCCAATATTTCCACCATGGTGGGACAGCTGTATCCGCAGGGCGACCGGCGGCTGGATTCGGCCTATACCATTTTTTACATGGGTATCAACCTCGGCGCCTTCATTGGTCCGCTGATCTGCGGTGGTTTGGGGGAAAAATATTCCGAGCCCGGCGTGCCCGTATTGGGCGCTTTCAAGTGGGCCTTTTTTGCGGCGGGCATAGCCATGCTGGTGGGTACGCTGGCCTTTATCTGGCTGAAGGATAAATATGTGGTGGATCCAAGCGGAAAAGGTATCGGCATTTTACCCAATAAGGCAAGAGAATCGGAAAGCCAGGATGCAGCTTCGGCCAAACCCGAAACCACGGCAGCTTCGATGACGCAAGTGGCTATCTGGTCGGTGGTGGGACTGGCCGCAGTGCTAGCCTTCCGATTCCTGCTCGAAATGGACTGGATCGGTTCGTTTATATACGGCATTCCCATAGCGATTTGCGGTTTGATCATCACTGATAAATCACTTACCTCCATCGAGCGCGGCAAAGTGATCGTAATCTTCATCAGCGCTTTCTTCGTGATATTTTTCTGGGCCGCGTTTGAGCAGGCAGGTTCCTCGCTCACTTTGTTTGCCCGCGATAATACTGATCGTGCTTATTCCATCAACACCAACTTAGGAACGGTGATATTGCTGATCACTGCGCTGGCAGCCTTGCTCTACTACATACTGCAGCGCATGATGGAAATACCCGTGGAGCTGAAAAGAATTTTTGCCACGCTGGCCATCGGGGCGGTGGTGCTCGCTATTTATCATTTCATACAAGGCACTGCCTATAACCTGGAAGAAATTCCTGCCAGCTGGTTCAACAGCGTTAACTCCATGTGGCTGATCATTATGGCGCCCGTGCTGGCCCAGGTATGGCAGGCATTGGGTAAAAGAAACCTGGAACCTACTTCTCCCAAAAAGCAGGCGCTTGGACTGGTGATGCTGATGCTCGGCTATATCCTGATTGCTTATGCCGTGAAAGATGTAACAGAACCCATCAGCATGCTTTGGCTGATCGGTCTTTATTTGTTGCATACTATCGGCGAGCTTTGTCTTTCTCCCATCGGACTTTCATTGGTAAACAAACTGGCTCCCGCACGTTTTGCCTCTATCCTGATGGGGGTATGGTTCCTGAGCAATGCCGTTGCCAACAAGTTTGGCGGCAAGCTGGCAGCCTTACTACCCGGCGATGGCCATACCACCCGGTTCATCGGTTACGAGATCAACAATCTCTACGATTTCTTTATGGTGTTTGTAGTACTCAGCGGTGTAGCTGCTGTATTATTGTTCATGATTTCGTACTGGATGGAGAAAAGAATGGGTAATGTGAAATAGGTAAATGAATATCCTCTCAAAATAAACTGCTCAATATGTCAGAAACGAATTTCAGGCCTTTTGTTGCGCCGGAAGCCAACGTTAAGGAGTTTACGGTGAAGGCACTGGTGATGGGAAGTATTTTCGGAATTCTTTTTGGAGCCTCCACCGTTTACCTCGCATTGAAGGCGGGCTTAACGGTGAGTGCTTCCATTCCTATTGCGGTTATTGCCATTACATTGGGAAGACGATTGTTTAAAACGACCATTCTTGAAAATAATATCATACAAACCACCGGCTCTGCGGGTGAGAGTATTGCAGCGGGTGTAGTGTTTACGCTTCCGGGTTTTTTGTTTTTGTCTTCAGCCGACTCCGCCAACTTCTTCGATTATGGTGTGATCTTTATCCTGGCCATCTTCGGTGGTATGCTGGGCACGCTGATGATGATACCGCTTCGGCGATCGCTGATTGTGAAAGAACATGGCACATTGCCCTATCCTGAAGGAACCGCCTGCGCATCGGTTTTGAAAGCCGGTGAGCGTGGCGGCGAGTTTGCGAAGACTGCATTCCAGGGTTTGGGCTTTGCCTTTGCCTATGCGCTTTTGCAGAAAATGTTTAAGGTGATTGCAGAAACTGTCTCGTTCAGCACGGGCGCCAACAGGTATTTCCCCGGCGCGAAAGTGGCGGCAGACATCACTCCCGAATACATGGGGGTGGGTTATATCATCGGGCCGAAAATTTCAGGCGTGCTGGTGGCTGGCTCAGTGCTCAGCTGGCTGGTGATGCAGCCCTTGCTGGCATCGCTGATTCCGGATGTTACCATCGCTATGCAACAACTGAAACTGGGTTTAATCACCGATCTGTCGCAACCTACAAGGGGTTCGGGTGCATGGGATCCGGTTACGCAAACTTTTGCAGACAAAGCCGAAGCTATTTACCGCGCGTATATTCGCCAGATTGGTGCGGGTGCCGTAGCGGCGGGTGGTTTCATAACGTTGATCAAAACGCTGCCCACCATCGTTTCTTCATTCAAAGAAAGCGTGGGATCTGTGAAAGTGAAAGGGGCTGATACCCGCCTGCGTACTGAACGCGATCTCAGCATGAAAGTGGTTTTGTTTGGCAGCATTGCATTGGTTATTCTCATTTCACTGCTGTCAATCATTCCCGGCGATTCCATTTTCAACCGGCTGTTGCTGGGTGTTCTGATCGTTGTGTTCGGTGCATTCTTTGTAACGGTATCATCGCGCATTGTGGGCCTGGTGGGAACTACCAACAACCCCATCAGTGGTATGACCATCGCTACTATAATGGCAACCTGCCTCATATTTGTTGCGGTAGGCTGGAGCGGAAAAATCTACGAACCGATGGCCCTCGTGGTAGGTGGTATGGTGTGTATTGCTGCTGCCAATGCCGGCGCCACTTCGCAGGATTTGAAAACAGGTTATATCGTAGGTGCCACACCGAGGTACCAGCAACTGGCATTGTTTGTCGGCGCTATCGTGTCGGCAATAGCTATTGGATTTACTGTAAAAACACTGGACATACCTTCAGCGGCACAGGCCGAGCAGGGTGTGAAGCATGCAATAGGCACGGTATACAATGCTCCACAGGCAACGTTGATGGCCACACTGGTAAAAGGCATACTTTCTTTCAACCTCGACTGGAATTTTGTAATTGTAGGCGCCTTTCTTGCAATAGTGGTTGAGCTTTGCGGTATCAAAGCGTTGAGTTTTGCAATTGGTGTATATCTCCCGCTCTCCACTACCCTGCCCATCTTTATTGGTGGCGCTATTCGCGGTGTGGTCGACAATATCAAGAAGAGAAAAGGCCAGGCGCCCCAGCACGAAGGAGAAGAAGACCTGGAGAAAGGCAACCTGTTTGCAACCGGCCTGGTTGCGGGCGGCGCTTTAATGGGCGTATTATTTGCCTTTTTGCAGATTCCCGAATCTACCGCTAACTTCCTCGGCAAACTCAGCGCAGAACATTTCCTGGTTGAGAATATGGGAGAAATAGGATTCTTTATACTCGGGCTGGCTTTCTTTGCACTGATGGGCTGGATGTTGTACAGAAATGGTATGAAGAAAACTGAATTGCCGCAGGTATAACTTGCAATAAACCCAAAAACAAAAAATCCGAAATTCGAATTTGTATTGTTTCGAATTTCGGATTTTTATTTTCAGATCATTTTTTACATCAGTTCATCTTAAACGGCACGATCATTTCAAACACGGGGATGTTTACTTCAAAAGTTGTTTTGTTATGCAGGTTTTCCATTAAGTAAGTGCCGTGCATTTTACCCATCTCGCTACGCAAATTACAGCCGCTTACGTATTGGTAACGCTCGCCAGGCTGCAGCGTAGGTTGAACACCTACAACACCTTCACCTTCTACCTCGCGGTTGCTGCCATTGCTGTCGGTGATATACCAATGACGGCGATGCAGTTTGACGGGAAAATTATTGCGATTCTCTATGGTGATACGATACGCAAACATATATTCACCCGAAACCGGGTTGGAATAATCCGGTTGGTAAAAAGTTTCTACGCTGATCTCAATACCTTCAGAAATCTTCGATACCATCGCTATGGGTTTGGCTAAAGATAATAAATTTTGATACCCTTATATAGTGATTTTTCAGGTTTTGTGTTGAATTAGGAGACATGGTGCTAATTTTGCCCGCCCGGTAATACTATTTTACCCGAATTTTTAAAATAATAACTTCTCTATATGAAAATCGCTGTAGCCAAAGGAGACGGGATAGGACCCGAGATTATGGATGCCGTTCTGACTATTTTTAAGGCAAACAATGTTCCCCTGGAATATGAACTGGTAGATATGGGCAAATGGGTGTTTGACAAGGGGTTCTCTAATGGTATGACCCCGGAGGCCAAACAAACCATCGAAAAACTGGGTATCCTGTTCAAAGGTCCCATGGAAACTCCTAAGGGTAAAGGCGTTAAGAGCATCAACGTTACCGCCCGCAAAACCTGGAATACCTATGCCAACAAACGTACGTTTCAGACCCTCCACGGCGTTGATACTGTATTCTCCAAGGCCGGTATTCCCATAGACATCACAGTGGTGCGGGAAAATATCGAGGACACATATGGCGGAATTGAGCATATGCTTACCCACGACGTGGCCCTGAGCCGTCGCTTTATTACCCGCCCCGGCAGTCTGCAGGTGATCAGGTATGCCTTTGAAATGGCCTCGGCCAAGAATGCCAAACGCATCACCTGCGGTCATAAGGCCAATATCATGAAACTGACTGACGGACTCTTCCTCGAATGTTTTTATGAAGTGGCCAAAGAATACCCTCACCTCAAAGCCGATGATGTGATTGTTGACGACCTCTGCATGAAACTGGTAACCCGTCCCGATAATTTTGATGTGATTGTACTCACCAACCTGCAGGGCGATATCGTATCAGACCTCTGCGCCGGACTCGTAGGCGGACTTGGTTTTGCCCCCTCCGCCAATATCGGCGATCATATATGCATATTCGAAGCAGTGCATGGCACCGCACCTGATATTGCAGGAAAAAATATCGCCAACCCCACGGCGCTTTTGCTGAGTGGCATTTCGATGCTGCATCATTTGGGCTTAACCTACAATGCAGCCATCATCGAAAATGCTTTGCTTTATACTTTGGAACAAGGCGTACGCACCGGCGATTTTGGCGATAAGAGCAAACCAGCCCTCAACACTACCCAGTTTGCCGAAGCCATCATCAGCAATTTTGGAAAAACGCCGCAATTGAATCCGCGCCCCGTTCTTCCTAACAAACCGGGCACACCCACCCCCATGAAACTGGAACAAAACCCGATGCTGGTTTCGAAAGAACTGGAAGATGAAAAAATCGTGGGCGTTGACATGTTCATCGAATGCGCCGATCAACCCGATGTGGTGGCAAAAAAATGCCAGCGTCATGCAGGTGTTAAATTCAATCTCGTAAACATCAGCAACCGCGGTACCCAGGTATGGCCTACCGGTTCTGTTTATACCAACCTGGTAAACCAATATAATGTGCGTTTTGAAAGTATCGACGACCTGCCCCTGAACCAGCAGGATGTGTTAGGACTGTATGTGAGCCTGAGCGGTGATTTCAAGATCTGTTCATCGGAGCTTTTGAATAAAGTAGGCAATAAGAAAATGTATAGCGAGGCCGCAGGACAATAAGCGCCTCCTTACACCTTCTTACTGTCGGTGTATCCATTCTTCAGCAACCATTGCAACACCTTATCGCGCTGGTCGCCCTGGATAATGGCTTCACCCTCTTTTACCGAGCCGCCGGTGCCGCAATAGTTTTTCAGTTTTTTGCCCAATTCTTCAAGGTCTTCATCTTTACCAACAAAACCCGTGATAAGCGTCACCGCCTTACCCGCACGATGCTTTGTCTCTAAACGCACCCGCAGTTTTTGCTGCGCCGGCGGCAGTGTTTCCACCGACTCATTCTCTTGCTCAAACCGAAATTCCGGATCAGTACTGTAAACAAATCCCCGGCTATCGGGCTTATTTTTCTTTGTCATAACGTTCCTTTTTAAGGGTCGGCCAACCCCGAGGTGGCTCACCCTCAAGAGTGGGCTACCCTATTTGAGCGGTTTCGGGTTCTGCAAGTCGGTTTGGTGCTGAAATTCGAACAGCGATCACAAGGCACGGCAGCAACCTGAAACCCGAAACCATCTTCAGACCGCTTTCAAACTTAAATCGAGGCTCTTCGCCTGGTGAATCAACGCGCCTACGCTTATGAAGTCAACGCCCGTTTTGGCGTACTCCACTATGTTGTCGAAATTAATGCCGCCACTGGCTTCGGTCTCCATTTTACCGTCAATTACTTTCATCGCATCTGTGAGTTGCGCGGGAGTAAAATTGTCGAGCATTATCCTGTCCACTTTTCCGTAAGCTACAACGCGCTTTACTTCATCAATATTTCTCGTTTCTACTTCTATCTTCAAACCGGGCTTCACCTGCTGCACATAATTCCAGGCGCGTTCAATAGCTTTTTCCAAACCACCGCAAAAATCGATATGATTATCCTTCAGCATAATCATATCATACAGTCCCATGCGATGATTGTAGCCACCACCAATACGCACTGCCTCTTTTTCCGCTACGCGAAAATTGGGAGTAGTTTTCCGGGTATCGAGAATTTTTGTTTTGTATCCTTTTATCTTATCGGCATAAATCCTGGTGAGCGTGGCAATTCCACTCATCCGCTGCATACAATTCAACACCACGCGCTCGCACTGCAAAATAGTATGCACATGAGCGCTTACTTCAAAAGCAGTCTCGCCCGCTTTCATTTCATCGCCGTCTTTTTTAAAGGAAGTAAAACTGATGCCCGGCTCGCGGAACCTGAATATTTTCTCCGCCACTTCCATCCCCGCCAGTATTCCATCCTGCTTAATCTTCAACACGGCCTTCCCCTTCGCATCTGCCGGAATACAACTCAAGGTAGAATGATCTCCATCTCCAATATCCTCCTTCAACGCAGCTTCAATCATTAATTGCAATTGTTCATCAAAACTCATCATTGTCCAAAAGTAAAAAAAACCCGAAACTCACGTTCCGGGCTTTCGATATTCTGATTTCCTTGTTCTTTCTTCCATCTTCATTCACTCCATCATCTCAAAACCTATCTCCTGCACCACCTGTACATCACCTTTTTTCTTCATAAAAAATTTGGTGCGGTAATCGCCATTGCGGGTTTGCAATAACCCAATGCAAAATTCTGAACCGTTTTGTTTTCCTTTATGCTTTACCACGAAACCTTTCACTTCGTTGCTGGCAAAAAAATCTTTCAGGATCAGCTCGGCCTGGCTCCTGCTGTAATTGTCGCTTTTGCCAGGCACGGTAATATCAACGCGGGTATCGAGATATTTCGCCAGTCGTGCAGCATTTCCGTTACGCATCGCAGTTACCACTTCGTCGATAGAAAAAACCGGAGCAAATGAAACCAGGAAAAGCGAGACCAAAACAGCCGCAAATCCCAGGTGCTTTTTCATATAAAATAGATTTTTAGTTTACGCGGTTGAAAAACTCCAAAAACATGCCAAAACCGCCACCACCCTGTAAAAATACGTTTAAGCTGCTATTGCATTAACTTTGACGCTTTCTCTGGAAATTTAACCTAACTACTTCGTTGTATGCAATCTAAGAAAGCTATTCTGATTATCATGGATGGATGGGGCCTCGGAAAAGTGAAATCTGCCGACGCTATTCAAAATGCCAATGTGCCTTTCGTGAGTTCTTTATACGGCAAATATCCCAATACCACGCTGGTAACCTGTGGCGAACAGGTGGGCCTGCCAGACGGACAGATGGGCAACAGCGAAGTGGGCCACCTGAACCTGGGCGCCGGCCGTATTGTGTACCAGGAGCTCCAGCGCATTAATGTTGCCATCCGCGATGGCTCATTTTACACCAATGACGGTTTGTTGCGTGCTATTCGTTGCAGCAAAGAAAAAAACAAACCCCTGCACCTGCTGGGTCTCGTGAGCGATGGCGGCGTGCACTCTCATATCGAACACCTCAAAGCCATCACCACCCTTTGCGCCCGTGAGAGATTACAAGAAGTTTATATACATGCCTTTACCGATGGCCGCGATACAGATCCCAGGAGCGGTCTCGGATTTCTGAAAGACCTGCAACTGCATTGTAATAAGACTGCGGGTAAAATCGCATCCGTTTCAGGCCGCTACTATGCCATGGACCGCGATAAACGCTGGGAGCGCGTTAAGCTCGCTTACGATGCGCTGGTAAATGGTATTGGTGAAAAAGCCACCGATGCCATTGCTGCCGTTGAACAATCATACGCGCAGGACATTACCGACGAATTTATCAAACCAACGGTAGTGGTGAGTGAAGATCAGCAACCACTCGCAAAAATTCAGCATGGCGATGTAGTGATTTGTTTCAATTTCCGCACCGACCGCTGCCGCGAAATCACTGAAGTGCTGACGCAGGTTGCCAAACCCGATTTTGGTATGCAGCCGCTCGAACTCGATTACACCACCATGACCGAGTACGATAAGACATTCAAAAATGTGCACGTGATTTTCGAAACAGATAATCTCAACAACACGCTCGGCGAAATTTTGGTGAACAATGGCAAAAAACAAATCCGCATTGCCGAAACAGAAAAATACCCGCACGTAACTTTCTTCTTCAGCGGGGGCAGAGAACAACCTTTCGAAGGTGAAAAACGCATCCTGGTACCTTCGCCAAAAGTGGCCACCTACGACCTCAAACCCGAGATGAGCGCTTATGAAGTGACCGATGCCATCATCCCCGAAATTGAAAACGAAACCGCCGATTTCATTTGTCTCAATTATGCCAATGCCGATATGGTGGGTCATACCGGTGTGTTTGAAGCAGGCATCAAGGCAGTGGAGACCGTCGACCGCTGCGTGGAACGCGTGGTGACCGCTGCCCTGAAGCATGGCTATACCGTTTTCCTGACCGCCGACCATGGCAATGCCGACTATATGATCAATGAAGATGGCACGCCGAATACCGCGCATACTTTAAACCTCGTTCCCCTCGTTATTATTGATAATGAGTGGCGAGGAACTGTGAAACCGGGTAAACTGGCAGATATAGCACCCACCATTCTGACCATGATGGGACTACCCGTGCCACCGGAAATGACCGGCAATATCTTAATTTGAAGCCCCTAATGACCCGTTACAAACAATCAATCCTGGCTGCCGCCATGCTGGTGCTTATCAGCATACCCGCCGGTTTGTTTGTAATGTATAAAGTGCAGAAAGCACTGGTGCGTCATGAAATGCGGGAAAAACTCCACATTGGTTCGGGACTGCAAACTATAGTACTGCACCAATCACAGGTGAAATGGCACGAAGAAGACCGGGAAATTGTTGTAAACGGCACCCTGTTCGACGTGCTCTCCCAAACACTCATTCCCGGCACCGATTCCATCAGGTTTACCGGTTTATTCGACATCGAAGAAACAGAGCTGGAGTATAAAACAGGGCGATTAGTCAGGGAGAAAGAAAAAAGCGATGATACACAGCGACTGATCGCCCAATCAGTTTGGATCTTCAATTCGCCGCTGCAGAAAACTATTTCATTTACCGCATTATTTGCTGAAACTTCAAAACAGTATAATCCATTCTTAGTGGCCAGGATTCCGCTGGCTGATCTTTCTGTTCCCGCACCTCCGCCCAAGGGCAACCTGTTTTTCCCAATTATTTAACTCACGACACATATGTTTGAAAGCACTATTGCTTTCGTAGCTAACCTATTAACTAAACCATTGTTATGAGAAGAAACAGGTTGTTTTTTCTCTTGGCATTGCTGTGGGCATTGCCGGGGAAAGCACAACAAAAGGAAACAGATACACTATATAAACAATTAGACGAGGTAGTTTTCTCGTACAACAAGTGGGGACAAAGCACTAAGGAAGTTCCCAATAAAGTTGTGCGCATCAATTTGGATCTTGCCAAAATCCAGGCCCCACAAACTTCGGCCGATCTGCTTTCGCAAACGGGAACCGTTTTCGTGCAGAAAAGCCAGTTAGGAGGAGGCAGTCCAATGATTCGCGGTTTTGCCACCAACCGCGTACTACTCGTTGCCGATGGCGTTCGCATGAACAATGCCATCTACCGCAGCGGCAATTTGCAAAACGTAATACAAGTAGATCCGTTGTCGCTTGAAAATGCCGAAGTGATCTTCGGTCCCGGCAGTCTCATCTATGGCAGTGATGCCATTGGCGGCGTAATGGATTTTCGCACGCTGCAGCCAAAGTTTTCCAACAGCGATAACGTAACCGTTCATGGCAGCGCTTTGGCGCGCTATTCTACAGCCAACAAAGAAAAAACCGGGCATGCAGATTTTAATATCGGTTTGCGCCGCTGGGCCTTCGTGACTTCATTATCGTACAGCGATTTTGATGACCTGAAAATGGGCGGGCATGGTCCTGGGAAAAATTACCTGCGTCCTGAATATGTAGAAAGACAGGGAAATGCAGACATGATTGTTCCCAACAGGGACCCGCGCGTGCAGCGCTTCAGCGGGTACGACCAGCTGAACTTCCTGCAGAAGGTGCGTTTCCGGGCTTCAGACAAGGTAGACCTTCAATATTCATTTACCTATGCAGGCACCGGCGAGACGCCGCGCTACGACCGCCTTACGCAGTACCGCAACGGCAATTTGCGTTTTGCAGAATGGAAGTATGGTCCCATGCTCTGGCGCGTGCATCATTTGCAGGTTACTCATACAGGCCGCAATGCACTGTACGACGATGCCCGCTTCATTGTGGCTTACCAGGATTACGAAGAAAGCCGCATCGACCGCACGCGCAACAATAACGAGCGCCACACGCAAACAGAAAAAGTGGATGCCATCAGTTTCAACTGGGATGCTCGCAAGACCATCGGCCAGGGGGAGTTGTTTTACGGCCTCGAATTCGTACACAATAAGGTGGGCTCATTTGGAATAGCCACTGATATTTCTACCCGGCAGCACACACTCATGGAGAGCCGTTACCCCAACGGCAGCAAATGGAGCACCGGCGGCATGTACGGCAGCTTTAAAGTAAACCTGCACGAAAAGCTGACGCTGATCACGGGTTTGCGCTATAGCCAAAACATGCTGAAGTCGAAATTTGATAATACCTTCTATCCTTTTCCGTACACCGATGCAAAGATCAATGAAGGTGCGCTCACGGGAAATTTGGGTTTGGTATATCGTCCGTCGGAAACCTGGCAACTTAATGGAAATATTTCCACCGGTTACCGTATGCCCAATGTGGATGATATCGGTAAGCTGTTTGAAAGCACTCCCGGCAATCTCACTGTTCCCAACCCGGATCTGAAATCAGAATATGCCTGGAATTTTGAAGTGGGTATCGTAAAGGATGTACCGCACCAGTACAGGATCGAGCTGAATGGTTTTCATACCATACTCGATAATGCTATTGTTCGCCGCCCCTTTACTTTTAACGGGCAAGACAGCGTGCTGTACGATGGCGAGCTCAGCCAGGTGGAAGCGCTGCAGAACGTGGCACGCGCAACCGTATGGGGCTTGCAGGCCAGCGTTATGATCTATATCACCCCCAGCCTTACCTTCACCACGCATGCCAACTGGATCGGTGGCAAGGAAACGGATGATGTGAAAGACGAAGAGGTACCGTTGCGGCACGCACCGCCTTTCTATGGCAGCTCGTTCCTGCGCTATACCTGGAAAAAGCTGTTTGCCGAGTTTTCGGCGGTGTATAACGGCGAAGTGGCTTACGAAGACTTGTCGCCTTCCGAAAAAGACAAAGGGTATATGTATGCCGAAGACAAAAACGGCAATCCCTATTGTCCCGGCTGGTACACGCTCAACCTCAAAGCTGGCTACCAGTTGACAAGGAATTTGTCGCTGAGCGCGGGCTATGAAAACTTCACCGACCAGCGCTATCGTCCTTATTCCAGTGGCATAGTGGCGGCTGGCGCCAATTTTATCGTCTCATTAAGAGCCAAGTTTTAAAACCCAGACATGGATACCAAAACCGTAGCAAAAAATACCCGGTGGCACCGGAAGATTCACCGGTACTTCGCGATCGCCTCGTTTTTCTTCCTGATGATGATTTCCATCACGGGATTGTTATTGATTTGGAAGAAAAATTCAGGCGGCTACCTGCTGGCCGAGAGCCATAAGGGCAGCAGTACCGAGCTCAGCCAGTGGCTTTCATTCGATACTTTACACAAGATCGCCATTGCCACTTTGCGCGACAGCATTTCGCCTGATTTGTCGCCCGAGCTTCACCGCATCGATGCGCGGCCCAACAAAGGCATGGTGAAATTCACTTTCGAAAACCACTACTGGGCCATACAGCTTGATTGTGCTACCGGCAAAGTTTTGCACCTGGAACGACGCCGCGCCGATTTCATCGAACACCTGCACGATGGTTCGTTCTTCGACAAATGGGCAGGCGGTTTCTTTAAACTGGGCTATGGTACATTTGTGGGATTGAGCCTTCTATTGCTGACGATCACTGGTTTTTATCTTTGGATCAATCCGAAGAGGATAAGAAAGGGTAAGATCAATAAGAAGAGCAGTTCCTAAAATAAAACATCCGGGAGCACGAATGGAATCGCGGATTCAACGCGGATTACAGGACTACGCGGATACTCATCAGGCGCAAGTGGCCGTCCATGAAAATCCGGGTAATCCTTAAATCCACGATAAATCCGTGATTCCTTCCAAACTCCCGGATTCTTTATCTCAACAACATCACAGCATACATTCCCGTCCACAACAGCACCAAATAATTCCAAAACTTACATCCCGTTGCAAAAAATCTTTCGCGGTCGGGGTTGAGGAAGAAGATGTACAGGTCGGCGGAGGATTTGATGTTGATAACGCGCACCAAAGAATAAAGCAGCAGTCCCGACGCAATCACAAAATGAAATCCATGCAGCACAATGATGGCGCCCATGAGGGTGGCTGCAGGGTCGGCCAATTCAAACACTTCTTTCCAGGCCAGGTATTGCAAACCGAGGAATAACCAGCCCGTTACAGCAATGGTAGCAAGCGTTAACTTGAATTTCCGGTGGTTATCATTTTTTTTGAATATTTCCGCATAATGCAGCAGCCATGTGCTGCAAAGTGCGGCAATAGTGCTCAGTCCGAGTTCTTTAGGCATATGAATCGTTCCCGCAACTCCGTTTTCCGGCGGATAAAATAGTTTTATCAGTATCGGGATAAAAAGCAAAAAAATAAACGACATCACTACTACAAAGTGCGTCTTACCACTCGACTGCTCGTATTGATATTTTTTGATATCCTTCTGAGTCTTTTGATACGGTTTCATCCAATCATGTATTTGTGCATGTACTTGTAAAAAAAACTATGCCGGATTTTTCTCCACTATTAACACCTGTTCCCTGGGTTCGGTTTGAGGAATATAAGCCCTGCCTTCCTTGCTGTAATCATAGGGCCAGCGGTGTACTTCAGGAATCTCACCGGGCCAGTTGCCATGTGGAGGATGAATTGGTGTGGTCCATTCCAGCGTAGCGGCTTGCCAGGGATTGGGTGAAGCAAGTCTTCTGCCTTTGAACGCTGAATAAATGAAGTTTATTATAAAGACAAGTTGTACTGCAAAAACAACGACGGATACAAAAGTCATTTTACTATTGAGCCCGGCAAATTGATTGAATGAAGTCCATTGCGAATAATCAAAATACCGCCGCGGCATTCCCGCCAGTCCCATATAATGCATAGGCCAGAAGATGAGGTAGGCACCCGCCAGCGTGATCCAGAAATGTACATAGCCCAGCGTGGTGTTCATAAAGCGGCCAAACATTTTCGGAAACCAGTGATAGATGCCGGCAAACATGCCAAACATAGCGGCCACACCCATCACCAGGTGAAAGTGCGCCACTACGAAATAGGTATCGTGCAATTGTATATCCAGCGTACTGTTGCCCAGCCATATGCCGGTGAGTCCGCCGGAAATAAACAGGCTTACAAATCCAATACTGAACAACATAGCCGGCGTAAACCGGATATTGCCCCGCCACAAAGTGGCGAGCCAGTTAAAAACTTTTACCGCCGAAGGAATGGCAATGAGTAGGGTGAGCAACACAAACACAGAACCCACAAAAGGATTCAAACCACTTACAAACATATGATGCGCCCATACCAGGAATGAAAGCGCAACAATCGCAAACAACGACCCCACCATAGCCATATAGCCAAAAATGGGTTTGCGCGCATTCACGCTGATCACTTCCGACACTATGCCCATGGCAGGGAGAATCACGATATATACTTCGGGATGACCCAGGAACCAGAATAAATGCTGATATAAGATTGGACTACCTCCTTCTGCCGGCAATGCCCTTTGCGCCGACGAAAGAAAAATATCGGAGAGATAAAAACTGGTACCGAAATTTCTGTCAAATATCAGCAGCACAAACGCCGATAATAATACGGGAAAAGAAAGCAGGCCCAGTATGGCTGTAAAAAACAACGCCCATACGGTAAGGGGCAAACGAACCATTGACATGCCCTTGGTGCGCAGGTTCAACACCGTGCTCACATAATTAATACCCCCCAATAATGTGGAAATGACAAACAGCGCCAGGCTGACCAGCCAGTAGTCCATCCCTTTCCGGGATCCCTGCAAAGCATCGCCCAGCGCGCTGAGCGGAGGATACGCCGTCCATCCCCCGCTGGCAGGACCCGTTTCCAGGAACAACGAAGCGAGCATCACCATGCTGGCCGCGAAAAAGAACCAGTATGAAAGCATATTGAGAAAAGGCGATGCCATATCGCGCGCACCCACCTGCAAGGGAATTAAGAAATTGGCGAAGGTGCCGCTCAAACCCGCAGTGAGCACGAAAAATATCATGATGGTGCCGTGCATGGTCACCATGGCATAGTAGCCGTCGGCCGACAACACACCATTTTTTGCCCACTTGCCTAAAAGGCTCTCAAGTATGGGAAAACTCTCTCCGGGATACCCCAGCTGGATGCGGAATAGTACCGAAAACAGGGCCCCTATCACCGCCCAGATCATGCCTGTGACGAGGAATTGCCGGGCGATCATCTTATGGTCCTGGCTGAAAATGTACCTGGTAATAAAACTTTCTCCTCCACCGTGCATGCCCACCGTTTATCATAGCAGGCAGCAAATACCAAACCATTGGGGCTCAGTCGGTCCCGGAATACTGGCAAAACGAACCTGAAAGGATTGATTTTCAAATAAATAACCGGCTAAAGGAGGTAATGGTTTTGACCAACAGGTGAATTGCTTCGTCGAGGTAATAAGGCCGACTGTATCCGTGGTTCCGCAATACGTCTATTTTGCAGCACAAAAGGGGCGGCTTTTTTTGTTTGTAACGCAGCTATTGAAAGCAAATTTTGTCTAAATTACAGGGCAACCAAACGGTTAATATGACCGAAGAAGCCATTTTACAAGGCTGTTTACACAATGATGCGACTGCCCAGCGGGAATTATACAACCGCTTCAGTCCAAAAATGCTATCGGTGTGTTACAGGTTTGCCCACAACCGGGAAGACGCGGAAGACATGCTGCAAGAGGGTTTTATTAAAGTGTTTTCCCAGATTCACACCTTTCAGAACAAGGGTGCTTTTGAGGGTTGGATACGGCGAATCATGGTACATACCTGTATCAACCATCTCAAGAAAAATAAGAAGTTCAACGAAAGCGTTGATATCATTCATGCTACCACTATCCAGATTCGTGAGGAGTCAGTACCATCTATAGTGCAGGCCAAGCAGGTAGTAGAATGTATCCGCCTGTTGCCGATAGGATACCGGACTGTGCTTAACCTGTATGCCATTGAAGGCTACTCTCATAAAGAGATAGCTGAAATGCTCGACATCGAGGAAAGCACCAGCCGCTCACAGTATACCAGGGCAAAACAAATGCTGGAAGATATCCTTGTCAAAAAGAAAATTATCCAGAGGCCAAAAGAAAAAATCAATTGGCTGGGGCTTGCAGCGGGTCAGTAGTGAATGCTGTCTTTACAGTGTCAATCACCATTTACAGTTTACAGAACAGGAAATTAACCCTAAGAAAACTTAATAACCCGTACAAACTCATGTAACATGGAGCGAGATTTTTACAATGAGGATATTGAACAGTTATTAAAGCAAAAAGCTGACCAATATAAAATGTACCCTTCCGACAAGGTTTGGAAAGGTATTCATCGCTCCATGCATCCCCGCAGAAAATGGTATTGGCTCGGCTTCGCAGTTTTCCTGGGCGGTCTTACTTACTATACCATATCTGAAATGATTGCGCCTTCACGCAATCCGGTCGCCGATACAAAAGTTCCCGATTCACAAACTGCTGTTACGCCACAAGAGGAAAAACAAGCTGTTGTTATACCGTTTGTTAATACCGGTAAAGAACAACCGGCCAAAGGTCCGGTACCGCCCAGACAAATGGCAGGGGTAACCGAAGTTCATACACCAGACATTACAGTTTTGAATACAGAAGCGGCACCGGATGAAGAAGCATTGGAAGTGGCACCGGTAACTTATGAAGCACGTGTGATCGATCTCAGAACAGGCCGGCCGAAAGAAGAGTTGGTAAGCGCTGCGGCAGCTGACAAGATTACCCGGGTTTCTAACATTGAAAAAGCCCCGCAGGTAACAGCATCTGCAGAAGATGCCGGCAAGCTGGTTTCTTTCGAAAAACCAATGTTGGAAGAGCGGCTCGAAGACAGCAAGGCGATCAACTGGCTGCAGGAACAAGCCATCTATCAATTGCCGGTGCAAAAACCACAGCGACTCAGCTGGCAACTTTCTTTCTCGCCTACTATGAACTATCGCAAGCTCGGCAGCAGCAACTTTGGCCGTGCTTATAGCGATGAAAAAAATATTCCATTGGCACGCACCATCGAAGGCGATCCCGACAACCTGGTAAGGCATAAGCCGGCCCTGGGCCTGGAACTGGGTTCGCATTTCATATATGCGCTCAACAAAACATTTGCGCTGAAGGCAGGTTTCCAGTTCAACTATTCACGCTACGATATACAGGCGTATAGCTCCAATGTTAAGGAAGAAGCCACCATCGCTCTCAACAGCAGTGGCGGACGCCGCGACGCGATTACCAGCTATACCAACCTCCGCAATTTCAGCGGCGATGCTGCGCAGGAATTGCAGAATCAATATTTCCAATTCTCTATTCCTGTAGGTCTTGAATGGCGCCTTATCGGAAATGATAAACTGCAACTGGGTGTAGCCGGTACCATTCAACCCACTTACCTGCTCAACAGGAATACATACCTCATCACTACCGACTTCAAAAATTATACACAGGAACCATCGCTGTTGAGAAAATGGAATTTCAACTCAGCCGTTGAAGCATTCATCGCCTATAAGACCGGCGACCTGAAATGGCAGGTGGGACCGCAATTCCGTTATCAATTACTTTCCAGTTATATCAAGGAGTATCCTATCACCGAGCGCCTGATGGAGTTCGGCATCAAGATAGGAGTAGCCAAGACTATCCGCTAATTTCAGTTCAGAACGCATAAAAGCTGCTGTGCCATATCAGCAGCTTTTATGTTTATTGCAATTGCATAAATTTACCGGATGAATAAACTATTGCTGTTCTTATTCCTCGCCGCTACCTTCTGTTCCTGTGGCGGCAAAGTTGAAAAACCACAAGACAACCAGCCAGGCAACGATACAAACCAAAAAGAAAACTTTGCCGATACCACTGCACATTTGCCCGTTGCAGCATTTATCCGCAATGAAATTGCGATGGTAGAAACCTACGCCGGCGGCCTGCTGAAGAAGCTAACCCGCGGAAATAAAAGAGATTCTGCATACATCCAGCTGGATGAATTCAAAAAGCGTGCGGAGCAGTTTCTCCCGAAGGATCTCGACAGCGCTTTCTTCCAGGAAAATTTTGAGCAGACTTCCTTCGTGGACGAAACCACCGAAATGATCAACTTCATCTATACACCCGAAGACTCAGTGGGAGTTTTGCAAAAAGTGGTGGTGTATGTGCAGCCGGGCACCTCGGCCCATAACGTAGACCGCATATATATGGAAACTGCCTTTAACCAGGGCGATACTTTCGTCGAGAAAAAACTGACCTGGAAAATGCGCAAGTATTTTTATGTGCTTACCATAGAACAACCTAAAAACGGCCAACCCATCACTACTTACGAGAAATTGATCTGGGACCCACAACATTTTGGGGACTAATAGTGTATTATTCCAGTGACCGCCGAAGAATTCCAACATATCGCGTCTACTATTCCTCACCAGCCGGGCATCTACAAATATTACGATGCCAGGGGCACTCTTTTGTATGTGGGCAAGGCAAAAAACCTGCGCAAAAGAGTGGGTTCGTATTTTAACAAAAACCTTAGCTCTTATAAGACATACGAACTGGTGCAGCGCATCCAGCGCATCGAATTCACCATTGTTGATTCAGAGCAGGATGCATTTTTGCTGGAGAACTCGCTGATCAAACAATTCCAGCCGATTTTTAATATCAACCTTAAAGACGACAAGAGCTATCCTTATATCGTTATTAAAAATGAACCCTTCCCGCGCGTGTTTCTGACGCGGCGAAAAATTGATGATGGTTCGGAATACCTTGGTCCGTTTACGTCGGTGTCTAAAGTGCGCGAGCTGCTTGATTTTGTGAAGGCAAATATTCAGCTGCGCACGTGCAAACTGAATCTGACGCGCAGCAATATTGAAAAAGGAAAATTCAAAGTCTGCCTCGAATACCATCTCGGCAATTGCAAAGGTCCCTGCGAAAATCTGCAGACAGAAGCCGATTACCGCGAAGGATTGATGCAGCTGAAAAATATTCTCAAGGGAAATCTCAGCCCGGTGATCCAGCACTTCAAAAGAGAGATGAAGGCAGCTGCTGAAAAACTGGAGTTTGAAAAAGCAGAACAGTTACGCAAAAAAATTGAACACCTCGAACAATACCAGGCACGCTCGGTAATTGTAAGCAACCGTCATATCAATGCCGACGTGTTTGCGATGATGGTAGAAGATAACCAGGCTTATGTGACTTACCTGATGGTGCAAAACGGCACCATCGTGCAAACGCATACTTCGCAATGGGAGACCCACCTCGACGAATCGCCCCATGAAATACTGTCTTTCGCCATTGCACAACTGCGCAGCACATTCAACAGTCTCTCCTCCGAAATTATAGTGCCTGAGCCAATCGAGTACGATGAACCCAACGTGACGGTAACCATACCCAAGGCCGGCGACCGGAAAAAACTACTCGACCTGGCGCAGAAGAATATCGATTATTACCGTGAAGAAATTCGCAAAAAGAAAATGCTGAACCTCGAGAGCGCTTCGGAAAAAAATCCGGTCGCGGCGGTACAGAAGTTACAGCAGGATCTTCAACTGCCTGAATTGCCTTTGCATATCGAGTGCTTCGACAACTCCAATTTGCAGGGCAGTTTTCCGGTGTCGGCGATGGTCTGCTTCAAAAATGGCGTGCCCAGCAAAAAAGACTACCGCCATTTCAATGTGAAGACGGTACAGGGCATCAACGACTTTGCCACCATGAAAGAAGTGGTGTACAGGAGATATAAGCGATTGCAGGAGGAAAATCAGCCGCTGCCGCAATTGGTGATAATCGATGGCGGCAAAGGACAATTAAGTGCTGCAATGGAAAGCATTGACGAGCTGGGATTGCATGGAAAAATGACGGTGGTGGGTCTTGCGAAAAATGAAGAAGAAATATTTTTTCCCGGTGATACAGAATCGGTAAAGCTGCCTTATCAAAGTGAAAGCCTGCGCCTGGTGCGCCGAATCCGCGATGAGGTGCATCGCTTTGGAATTACATTTCACCGGCAAAAGCGCAGCAAGGGCACATTCAAGAATGAATTGGAACAAATAAAAGGAATCGGCAAGAGCACGATCGATTTGTTACTGAAAGAATATCGCAGCGTGAAAAAAATCCGTGAGTTAAGGGAGGAAGAACTGGCTAACAGTATCGGTGCAGCAAAAGCGAAGCTGGTGTGGCGATATTTTAACGAAGAAAATGTGTAAGCACGTGAGTGTAAACGTTTAGAAATTGATCACGGTCTAAAAAACAAAAGGGGCCCGGATAGAAATCCAGCCCCGTTTTTAAAATCCAATATCCTATGAAAAACCATTGTAAAAATAGTGAATCAAAGCCACAAAACAATACCTAAATATGGGTATTTTAAAAAAAATTATCGCTTCCAGGTAAGTTAAATTCAATGAGTCTCAATTCGTTGTGCAAAGCTGTTATCACCCTCACGGGTATGGTATCGTAGTTTTACGATACCCTCTTGTTTTTTTAAAAATGAGGGCAAAAAAAAAATCCGAAATCTTTCGACTTCGGATTTTTTATTTTGAGTTTCTAAATTTTAGTATGACCAGAGGTCCTGCTCGTAGTTGAAGATTTTCTCTTTGATATTTTCTCCTTCCAGCAGAGCGAGGATGGGATCTTTAATGTATTGCTTGATGAACTCATCGTTCGGATTATTAATAGTTGACTTAATAATACGCGATGCGAACATGCGGCTTTCAAACAATTCCTCCCAGCTCATCCTGGCGCCATAGTTTCTGCCATTATACACTTCGTGTTTGGCGAAGATCGGGCGCAGGTCGGGGTAATATACCCAGAACAGCGGGGTAACGTCACGGAAAGAACCGTCCTCGTTTCTGATTGTCTTCAGCGGAGCAATACCGAGAATTCTAACGTGCATCCTGGATGATTCTTTGTCGAAGATCCAGTCTTCTTTGATCCAGAATTTCTCTATGTTTTCGGGATTGAATTCATCCACGATAGTGGTATCCTTCAAAATACCCAATTCTCCTGTGGGGTCCTTCACCATATCAGGAACCTGGAGCGTTCTGGGTTCACCTACCAGTTTCGTGGTGATTTCCTGCCATGACAAAGGTGTAGTAAACCTGTCGTCGGAAGCAGCAAAGGCAGTGATGCTGTCGTGCTTGATAGCGTTCAGCAGGATGTAGATGAAGCGCTGGTTGCCCAGGTCACCTTCTGCCTTATACACGAAGGGCAGGTTCATTTTTTCATGCACGTCGATTTCTCTCCATACCCTGTGCATATAAACGGCATCATCTTCGCGAATGTGCTCGTATGCCAGCGGCAGCCTGTCCTTCACCAGTTGGCGTTCGATAGCATTATCGTTACGCAACGATTTCTTAATCGGAGGGATATCCAATTTGGGTTCTACCTTGGCCACCGGAGTAGTGTCTACCTGGGCAGGAGCAGCAACGGCAGCATTGTTTTCTGCGTTGTTATTCCTCGACGTGGTCGTCTTGTTGGTAGTCGTCTTCTTAGTGGTCGTAGTCCGCTTGGTAGTTGTCCGCGTTGGTTTCTGCTGAGCATCTGCCGACTCGATTGACACGGCGAATACTACTGCCAGTAACAAACACAATTTGATGATGCGGTTCTTCATTGTTCCCTATTTTAAAGAATTATTTGAGCGTAAATTTCATGGCGCCGATTTCCCTTCTCTTACCACCAGGAGCTTCTACAGTAATCTGGTCGAAGAATAAGGTAGTTCCGGGACCAGCCCTGTTGATCAGCGCGGCAGCCTGTCCGTTCCAGAGATTACCCTGGTTGGTTTCTTCGGTGTAAATCGAAATCGGGCCACCTACAGCACCCACTTTATAGCTGAGTACTTTGTATGGGTAATTGAATTCGGAATCTTCCAACTTAGCAATTACACCACGCATTACTTTGAACTCAGCTGCAGGTACTACACCACCTTTCCTTGTTCCTACATAAGCTGTAGGCAATGGCAGGTTCTTCAGGCGAATATCAAAAGTGTATGTCTTACCATCAGCATTTACGGTGAGCTTGGCGGGACCGGGATCGCCGTTCGGTGTCACGACATATTTATCGCCACCTGATTTTACGATTGAACCCTGCGAGAAGCTCACTTTCACCTTTTCGCTACCTACGCTACCGCCGGAAACGGTAACAGGGTTTTCAACGCCGATGTACATCACGTTCATTTTCTCCAGGAAGATAGAAGCACCTGAGGGGATACCCACTTCGTACTTCACCACCCTGTCTACCACTTCTTTGGTGCCATCGGGTTTGAAGAACTCGATCTTTACAGGAACGGCCTTCGAACCAACACCCTGTGCTTTTGTCTTGTAAACGGCAACACCTTCATCGTTCAACGGTACCTGTTGTCCGTTTACCCAGATGGTGGGTCTTGCAGCAGCGCTGAAAGCACCTACACCCGCTGTAATTTCAATATCATCGTTAGGCATTGCATACGAAGTGTTGGCTTGTGCAATGGCCTGGAACTTGTCGTAAACGATAGCCACATCACCTACTTTCTTGTACAGGTAATCTACCATTTGTGCTTCTGAGTTCCTGATGTCGTTCTGGAATTTGCTCAGAATGGTAAGACCTGCAATGGCTGGAGTCATGTGGAAGTAGTTATTAATCCAATCCGTTTTCACATCACCGGTTCTTTTATTGCCGGCTTTTGACGGGGGTACGGAAAGGTCAATAGGCAGAGTTTTTGCGAATTCTTCTCTCTTGGCTTTGATTTCCTCCTGCAGTTGAGGTGACTGGTCGGCGTACTGAGCCGGATCAAGGATGTCCAGCATATCTTGTTTATACTTAGCCAGTGCATCGTACAGCTTTTTACCTTCGCCTTGTTTATCCATCAGGCGCACTGCTGCATCGAGGTTATCTTCATTGAATTGTTCAACACTGTCTTTGCTGCCAGGTTCGGGAGCTTTCTTTTTCAATTGAGCTTCCACTTTCATCCTGTGCTTCAAAGTTTCGATGTAGTTGAACAGATCTTCAGAAAGTTGTTCAGCTTTTTTTGCTTTCGGCATCCAGAAGGCGGCCTTATCGCGCGTTTTATCGTCGGCCAGCTTTGCGTCGAAAGCAGCAAAAGTTGCTTTATTTTTCTCATCGATCATCGCGTTAGACGCGTTGATACTATTATTAACCGTCTTGAAGGCATTGAGAATTTCAGATGATACGTTGAGTGCCAGCAGGGCTGTCAGCACCAGGTACATCATGTTAATCATCTTCTGCCGTGGCTCTTTAGGTAGTGCCATGGATATAGGTTTTTCTTTTTACGAAATAATTTTTCATCACATTTTTCCGGGGTAAGGATATCGAATCACCTTTTGGCTTAGCGGCCCTGCATAGCGCTGAGCATGTTACCATAGATGGTATTCAGGTTGCTCAGGTTATTAGCCAGCTTAGCAATCTGCTCGTGTGCTTTCTTGGCGTCATCCACGCTTCCCTGCATGGTTTGTGAAGCCTGCACCAGGTTGCCATAGAAGCTGTTCATAGCCTTCAGGTGATTATTGGTATCCTGCAATTCCAGTTCGTAAATGGCATTCAGAGAACCTAAATTCTTAGTCAATACCTGTACCTGTTCGTGGAATTGTTTGGTACTATCAGCGGCGGAGTTAAAGTGTGAAAGAGTGGTTGCAGCGCCCTGGTAAGCATTTTTTACCTGGTCCAGTGCGTTGGCAGCCTCTTTTGTCTTTGCTGCGTAATCAGATGTGCTTTTGATCACTTCAGATACGTCAGCTATATTTTCTACGGTAGTTCCTAACTTTTTGAAACCTTCACCCAGTTTGGCGAGGTTAGCCGGAGTGATGTCAGCATCCTTCAGCATTTTGTCCATTTTATCAACAGACGAGTTAGAAGAACCGCCTGCCAGTTTCGGCAATGCTTCCGCTATAGCGTGCATTTCTGATCCGGGAGGAGGTAAGAATGCATATACAACGAAAATAACTGCTTCAGTTATAAGACCTGCTGTCAGGAAGAAGTCAGCAAGCGCCTGGTGAGTAATTTTTTGCCACGCGCCAAAGATCACGATCGCAGCGCCAACGCAAACTATTACGTTAACCAGTCTTTCAGTAGATTTAGAAACTCCAGCCATAATTTTAAATTTAAATGGTTAGAAAACGGATTTTTAAGGGTTATGAGAATACAATTCTATTTTGATTTTTAAGCCAAATCAAGCTGTTTTAAAACGGTATCGCCGTCAAAAAATTTTACTCTTAAGCAGGTTTTAACGCTTCTTTTGCATGGCCGGTAAATCTATCACGGTACGGAACCCAATGTATGACTTAGCGGTGTCCATGTATTCGTAACTACGGGTACTGGTCTGCAGGAAGTATCCTACATCTTTCCAGCTACCGCCACGAATAACCTTACGTTTCATGCGGGGAGAAACATCATCGCTTGCATTGAAACGGATGTCAGGGTTCATATCGTGTTGGAAGTTGTAAGCACCTTCGTAATACAGAGAAGAAGTCCACTCTGCTACGTTACCTGCCATACAATACAGACCGAAGTCATTAGGCCAGTAAGCGTCGGCACGTGCAGTATAGAAAGCACCGTCTTCCGGGTAGTTACCGCGGCCAGGTTTGAAGTTGGCCAGCAGACAGCCTTTGCGGTTCCTCAGGTAATAGTTACCCCAGGGGAACATTGATTGCGAACGGCCGCCACGGGCTGCATATTCCCATTCAGCCTCGGTAGGCAGACGGAAGTCATTTTCAGTTGCTCTTTTCTTGCTTTCCAGGTACGAGTTCTGGTAGTGAGTTCTCCATTCGCAGAACGCAGTAGCCTGTTTCCAGTTCACACCTACCACCGGATAGTTGCCGAAAGCAGGGTGGCTGAAATAGCGCTTCGTCATCGGTTCATTATATGAATAAGAGAAGTCACGCATCCATACCAGTGTGTCGGGATAGATCTTGGTGTCTTTCTTAATAATGAACTTAGAGCGGGGAACGCCTATGTTTTCACGCTTGGAAGCTTCTTTCAGGTCGAATATCTCTGAATGATAGATCAGCTTGTCAGGATCGATTTCCTTTCTGCCAAACACCCTGTTCTCGGGTGAAAGGATCATCTGGTCTATCTTCTCGATAGTCGCCTTGTCACCCCATTTAATAGTCTGCGCTTTTTTCCAGTCAATCACAAAGCGGCCGTCCACTTCCTTACCATACTGTAAGTGTGTAGCAGCGATAGAATCGCGAACCCAGTATACGAACTGACGATATTCGTTGTTCGTAATCTCGGTAGCGTCCATCCAGAAACCATTAATGGATATTTGCTTGTTCCTTGCAGTATATGCATAGTTTACGTCCTCATCGCTGGGACCCATGTGGAAAGTGCCTGGGGGCACATATACCATCCCTAAGGGCTTCGGCATATTATACTTGGATGCCGGGGCGACGCCATGTAACTGGCCGTCGTTGGGCAACCCTTTTGAGGACTTTCCTAACTTGCAACCTGTGGCGGTCAACACAACCACGAGGGCGAAAAGCGCGGATAGGTTCTTCATTTTCATATTATTAAAGGGTATTGGGCAAAAATAAAATTTTACCGACTTCATCACAAGATTAAATTTATTTTTTAAAACTGCAATACAGAACTCAGGCAATGGATAAAACGACGCTTGTAATCAGTTTATTGTATCTCAAAAAATATTAAGTTTTACACAGTTATCATCAGGCGGATCAAGTCGTTAACCGTCCCAACAGGGGGGTGACAAGCATAGTTCTTACATAGGAACAATTGAGTAAACGGTGAATAGGGCTTGCGGGCTAACAGGGGGAATTCAGGGTTTTCATGTGCCGATGACTGGAAAATTCGCAGGGGGACGAAACTACGCAAAAATTCCCGGCGCACCTGTTCCACATCATTACCGATTATCACAATTTCCGGGATGGAATACGTCAGCCCCTGGATCATCGTTGCCCACACTCCAAATGAGGTAGGGTACTTGCTAACTGCCTGCGACAATAGTGCACAAATCTTCGCCGACCGTTCCCGCCACTCCTGCACGTCGTACACCACGCCCAGGTAATAAAGATTATAAGCCATTATTGAGTTACCCGACGGAACCGCCCCGTCGTACACCTCCTTCTTCCTCACTATCACATCCTGCTGGTGGCGGTGGGTAAAGTAAAAATAACCGGTGTCCTCCTCGCTGAAATGCTCAATCACCCATTCTGTCAATTCCCTGGCTTCGTCAAGATATTCAGCCCGGCCGGTTATCTCCTGCAAATGAATCAGGGCCTGTATTAAATACGAGTAGTCACCCAAAAAGGCTGGGTATTTCGCCAATTCTTTGTACACATGATAATATTCCTTACTCGCCGCGCGAAAATGCTTCCGGATAAATTCCATATTATGCATCGCCATCCGGGCATATTCCTCATTTCCCAAAGCCCCATAGGCCTTGCAAAACGCCGTGATCATTAATGCATTCCAGCCCAACAGGATCTTGTCGTCGAGAAGGGGTCGTGGCCGCCGGTTTCTGTACTGCAATAATTTTGCCCTTCCTTCATCCAGCTTCGTTAATAATTGCTCAACAGCAATATTCCTCTCCGCAGCAAATTGTTCCGGCGGCTTGCGGATGTTCAATATGTTCTTGTGCTCCCAGTTTCCTTTTTCCGTGATATCATAAAACTCGCAAAACAGCGCGGCATCTTCGCCCAGTACCGATTCCACCTCCGCCTTGCTCCATACATAAAACTTACCCTCCACCCCTTCGCTGTCGGCATCAAGCGCGGAATAAAAACCGCCTTCGGGCGAGCTCAGTTCGCGCTGTACAAAACCAATGGTCTGTTCGATCGCGCGGCGGTAAAGCGGCTTGCCGGTAAGCTGGTAGGCTTCAGACAATACATTCACCAGCAAAGCATTATCGTACAGCATTTTTTCAAAATGCGGCACCAGCCACTCGCCATCGGTGGAGTACCGGGCAAATCCGCCACCCAGCTGATCGTGGATGCCGCCATATATCATTTTATCCAGGCTAAGACATGCCTGGTCCAGGGCATCCTGGTTTTTGGTGTGGTAATAATAGTGGAGTAAATACTGTATGACAAAACTCTGGGGAAATTTGGGCGCGCGGCCGAAACCGCCATCCTGCCGGTCGGCATTTTTCATAATGTTGCGGAACATTTCATGCACCTTTTCCACTTTGAAATGTTCCACCAGATCGCCCGCTAAAGCCTGCATCCCGAACGAGTTAGCCTGGAACAGATGCTGCGTAAGGTTAGCCGCCTGCAGTTCCACCTCGTCCCGCTTTTGCGCATACGCCTGCGCCACGCCGTTGAGTATATCCTTCCACGAAGGCCTGTTATACATCGCCTTAGGTGGAAAATAGGTGCCGCCATAGAATGGCTTTCCCTCAGGAGTCAGAAAAACATTCAGCGGCCAGCCCCCACTGCCGGTCATCGCCTGCACGGCGTCCATATAAATATGATCCAGGTCGGGCCGCTCCTCGCGATCAATTTTGATATTGATAAAATGCTCGTTCATGAAGCGCGCCGTCTCCTCATCTTCAAAACTTTCTTTTTCCATCACATGACACCAATGGCAGGCCGCATACCCTATGCTCACCAGTATCGGTTTATTCTCGTGCCTGGCCCTGTTCAAAGCCTCTTCACCCCATGGATACCAATCAACAGGATTGTGTGCGTGCTGCAAAAGATAGGGGCTGGTTTCGTGGATGAGTCGATTGGCCATAAATGAAGATTGAAAAATGAACAGGGAAGGTTGAACAAGGAATATTGAATGAATTTAAAAAGCAAAATTCTTGCCTTTACTTCAAACTTCCTTATTCGTCCTTCCCTGTTCCTTTTTCAATTTTCCTTCAAGCCACTATTTTTTCTTGAGAACACTCGCCAGATAATGATCCAGCGCCGCTACCATCGAAGGTTTCTGCGGTTGCGGGGCCACGATGTCGAGCTTGAGGCCGGCATCTTCTACGGCGCGGGAGGTGTTGTTGCCAAAGGCGCCGATAAGTGTTCCGTTTTGCTTGAAGCGGGGATAGTTATCGAAAAGACTCCTTACACCGCTGGGGGTAAAGAAGCAAATGATATCGTATTCGTTTTTGTCGAGCACTTCCTTCACATCATTGCTGATGGTGCGGTACATGAATGGAGTAGCAAAACCACAATTGTTTGCCTTCAGCCAGTTGATGATCTCGTTATCCTGCTGGTTTTCGGAGCAGCAATAAAGGAATTTTTCATTCTCCTTATGCTTGTTGATCACATCAAACATGCTCTTATTGGTGCCGTCGGCGCCATAGAACACTTTGCGTTTGCGATAGAGAATGAATTTCTGAAGATACAGTGCAACAGCCTCGGTGATACAGAAATACTTGGTATCCTGCGATACGCTGATCTTTAATTCCTCGCAAATCCGGAAGAAATGGTCAATAGCGTTCCGGCTGGTGAAAATCACCGCGGTGTACTGGTTGATTTCAATCTTTTGCTTCCGGAATTCTTTCGCAGGAATCCCCTCCAGGCGAATAAAGGGGTGAAAATCTAATTGTACGTTGTACTTTCTGGCAAGCTCGTAGTACGGCGATTTATCACTTTCAGGCCTGGGTTGAGTAATCAGTATTTTCTTGATCGAAGGTGCAGCACCTCCTACATTTTTAGCCCCGTTTTTAACCATAGTTTTGAAGTATGGATTATTCCAAAGTTAATAAACTCTTTCCACAAATATCAATAACACCTTGTAAATCAATAGGAGGGGTGCTATTTCGAAGGCGCAAAGGTAAATAAAAAAATGCAAACGGCTTAATTTAATTTCATTCCGTATTGGCTTATAAGAAATTATGAATCGATAAATGTAAAATATAACGAGCACCAGGAAGGCCAGCGTCATCACCACCTCAAACAAAGCCGGGCCCGCAAAGGCCATCACCACCAACACAGGCAGTAAAAAAATGCCGATCATCTTGTTTACCAGGAACACTATAAAGATGTAAGTATCGGTAGCTTGCGTCACATTGAAGATCCAGCCCGCCAGCTTCAGCACGATAAACTTACCCAGATAGATGAGCATGAGTAAGGCCGAGCAATAGCCGAAAAGCAGCCACTGGTTGGTAATAGGCACCACATTATAATGCCTGGCCAACATCGCTATAAAGAAGCCGCCGTTGACAAAAAACAATAAGTTCATGAAAAGCGATGGTAAGGGCGATTGCAGCAACTGGTCGCGCAGCTGCTGCTGGCGCATGGTAGCGCGGAAGAAAAGCGTGACCAGGTTGTCGAGGTACTTACCAAAAGCAAGCCTGATAAAACCGAAGTAGAGCATCAATCCCACCATGAAGTAGAAAATACTTTCACGACCGTTCACCTTTTTCTCCTGCACGGCCATGGCCATCGGTTCGTCAAAGAACTTATAGTATGGATGCTGACGTAAGACCGCCTGCGAAAGATTGATGCGCGAAATGTTGGGAAGGCTGTCGGCTACATAACCGGGCAGCAGTTTTCCTTTCACGGTTCTCTCCAGTATTTGATTACGCACTGCCGCTACCTCCGTTGTGGCGGGTTCTGTAGTATCGGGTAAACGCACTTCCGTTTTGGGAGCAGCCGGCTTTGCAGCGGAATCACGTGTGGTGGCGCGCGTGGCCGTGGTGTCCCGAACCACAGGAACGCGGCGAACGGTATCGGTAGCGCGCACGCTGTCGGGTTTCTGCCTTACACTATCCTGCTTCCTGGTGACAGGTGTATCCTGCCGGGGCACGGTATCGGTTTGCGCCAGCGCGCCAAAGTAAACCGAACAGAAAAAAAGGATTAGTAAAGGTATTTTCACTGAGTAGTTTCAGGTTTGCGTTTGCAAATAGCTAAAAATAATTCACATATCCCAAGTGAATTTTCGATTGACGAAGATTCAGCTTCGTGTCATCACGTTTGCCCGCCGCATACGATATATTGAATATGCCTGCTTTTGTTTCGAAAGCCATGCCGAGACCCGCCCCCTGGAAACTGTTGCTGTAACTGTTAGAAGCAGCAGTATTCTTAGCCCAGCCCATATCCACAAAGGCAAACAGGAACGAGTTTTGTCCCATCAGGTATCGATACTCCACCGTTCCCACCGCATATTGCGAAGCAAAAATGCTTTCCTCATCAAAACCGCGCAACAATTTATACCCCCCTATCTGGAACAGTTCATTGCGGAAAATATTCGGGCTTTGAAACCATCCGCCATTCACGCCCACTTTAATGGTAGAAGCCCTCGACAGTTTAAAGAAATGCGCTGCGCTGCCCTTCACGCGAAACTGGTAGGCGCTCAGCTGAATGGTATCGTATAAAGAGTTGAAATCATAGTCCGGGTCGTTTTGGTCAACCAGTTTTACAATCACATTATTCTTCTTCACTTTCTTCGTTCCCACCGTAGCGGTAATCTGAAATTCATTTCCCTTGCGCGGGTTGAAGCGGTAGTCGGTATTGTAAAATTCATACTGCACGCCGAAGTTCACCGAGCTCACGTCGGCTTCTATGGGCAGTCGGCGGTTGTTCTTCACCGCAAAAGTATCTACGGTGAGCAGCGTAGTACGCAAGTTTTGCACAAATACGCTTCCCGTTTGAGAAGAGCTAACGGTGTACATAGCACCCAACAGCATACTGATGTTCACGAACGAAGAGTCTTTCTTGAATAAATCAAAACCCAGGTTCACACCAAATGGCGACCGGAACAGATAGGGTTGCTGAAAGGCGAGGTTCAATCGCGGCGATTTTGGTTGTATTTGTTGCCAGTTAAGGGCGATAGTCTCACCATTGCCCAGGGCATTTTTTAAATTGATAGTAGCCTCACCGGTTACCAGTAGCTTATTGCTCAGCAATTGCGAGTTGTTGGGCAAAAGACCGATCAATACATTCACCTGGCTGCTCTTCCTGGTATCGAGATACAGGTCAAGAATAGAACCCGTGCCAAGGCGCGTGAGCGTCCAGGGCTGTTGCTCCTGCACATAAGGCAGCTCACTCAGCTTTTTACTTACCAGCAATAATTTTTCCTTTTTGTAAATGCTGCCGTTCATGATGGATAAATGTCTTTGCAGAAAGTTGGAGTTGATGCGTGCGTTGCCATAGTTGCGGATACTATCGATGGTATATAGCGGTCCTTTATCTACTTTCAGCTTTGCATGTAGTCCCTCTTCGGTCATACCAATGCTGTCGAGCGTTATCTTGGCAAAAGGGTAACCATTGTTCTCCAGGTAGTCGAGCATTTTTTCCTGCATGGTCTGCACCTGGTGAAAGTTGAGCGGCCGCTCATTTCCGCCTTTCTTAAAAAGGGCTACCGCATCCAGCAGTTTTTTGTCAACCGAATCGGTGTTAAGGTTTACTAACCGAAAGCCCTCCCCCACATATAGGCTCACAATGGCAAAGGTGGAATCGAAATGCACACTATCAACCGAGGCGGCGGCATACCCCTTGGTGCGAAGCAGGTTGGGTAGACCGGAAACATATTCCCGGCAGAAATCCATATTGCGAAAGCTGGGCTGCAGTTTCAGGTTTTGTTGCACAAAAACCGAGTCTTTATCTACCGGCCTGATAATTAACCGATACTGACCGAGCATCGACAAAGGCAGCAGGCATATTAGCGCCAGCAACAGCATCATCCGCTTATGACCATATACATCTACCTTTGCCATATTATTAAAGCAGCAAAATTCCAATAAAAACGGCTCAGGTGGCAGGGATTTATATCCATATTCCTTTTTGCAGGCGTGCCTGCCATTACTGCAATTTCCATTTTTCCACTTCGCTGAAAGCTAAGAACGATTTTTTACAGGCTTTATTGAAAGAGATTAGTTTACAAAAAGATTACCTGCAGGGTTTACCTGTAGAGACGATCTATTTCGGTGGCGGCACTCCTTCCCTGCTTGAAGCGGGCGAGCTGCAAAGCATTTTGTCTGCGCTTTACCAGCAATTCAACGTGCAGCCCGGCGCCGAGCTTACCCTCGAAGCCAATCCCGATGATATAACGCAGGAACAACTGGATGCATGGCGCCATTCGGGTATCAACCGCCTCAGCATCGGCATTCAATCATTTTTCGAGGCCGACCTCCGCTGGATGAACCGCGCCCACAACGCGCAGCAGGCGAAAAGTTCCATTAAAATGTCGCAGGATGCCGGTTTTTCCAACCTCACCATCGACCTGATATATGGAACACCTACGTTGACAGATGAAAACTGGGACTATAATATATCCGAAGCCGTGCATGCCGGTGTGCCGCATCTTTCCTGCTACGCCCTTACAGTAGAACAAGGCACCGCCCTTGAACACATGATCCGGAAAAATAAAATAGCCAATACTGATTCCGAAACACAGGCTCGTCAATTTACTCACCTGATTCGCCGCATGCAGCAGGAAGGCTATGAACATTACGAGATCTCCAATTTTGCCAAACCGGGTATGCGCAGCCGCCACAATAGTTCATACTGGAGCGGTGAATATTACCTGGGGATCGGTCCTTCCGCGCATTCCTACAATGGCAAAAGCCGCCAATGGAATGTCGCCAACAATGCGCTTTATATAAAGGCCCTGTTGCGCAATGAACTGCCTTTCGAAAAAGAAGAGCTCACCCACCGCCAGCGCATCAACGAATATATCATGACCTCTCTGCGCACCATGGAAGGATTGGACCTGGAATTTGTTTCAAAGAATTTCGGGCAGGATGTGGCAGAACGACTTCTGCAAAGTGGCAGTAAATACATGCATAGCGGTAAATTACTGCAGCGCGATAACCGCTTTCAATTGACCAATGAGGGAAAATTATTTGCCGATGGCATAGCCGCCGACCTGTTTATGGATTAGGATGCCTGTGCCGCCTGTGGCGGAGATACTGAATAAGATGGTTCAGCGATAAAATACCGATCATGATCAGTATTGCCAGGGTTCCATATGTAGAATATGAGAGGGGCATTGAACTGTTAGACGAGGACTTCCTCGATCAGGTTAAACCCTTCGCTGGGTTTAACATTTTCCCATAAGATACGGTAAATAGTGTCAGCAATGGGCATTTCCGCTCCTATTGTTTTGTTAACTAACCAGATACACTTGCTGGCGAAGTATCCTTCGGCTACCATATTCATTTCCAGTCGGGCAGCTTTTACCGAATAGCCCTTACCTATCATGTTGCCAAAGGTGCGGTTGCGGCTGAAAAGAGAATAACAGGTCACCAGCAGGTCGCCCAGGTACACCGAAGCGGCATAGTTCGGGCTCTTGCGGTGGGTAACGGGGTCTTCGCTTTCATGCACGCCCACCTCGATATGCCTGATGCCGACCTTGCGCAGGTAGCCGGCCATTTCATCGGCGCAGTTGGCTATCAGCACGCTCAGGAAATTATCGCCATACTCCAAACCATGTGCAATACCGGCGCCCAGGGCATATATATTTTTCAAAATGGCGGCGTACTGAACGCCATACACATCATCGTTCACCACCGTGTTGAGGTACGGCGTGGCAAAACATTTCGCGATATTTTCCGCTCGCTGTTTGTCTAGCCCGGAAAATGTGAGGTACGACAATTTTTCGCGGGCCACTTCTTCTGCATGGCACGGGCCCATGATGGTGAAATAATCTGATAAAGGCAGATCAAATTCTTTTTCCAGGTATTCGTTCAGCAGCAGATTTTCATCGGGCAAAATGCCTTTTACTGCGGAAATCACTGTTTTACCCTCAAATGCATTTTTGGGCAAAGACTGCAAAGTATCTTTTATATAGGCCGATGGAACCACAATTAAAATATGATCGCTGCTCGCGATGGTATCGGCCACATCGGTGGTAAGATCGAGAAATGATGTATCGAAATAAACTGAGCTGAGATAATTGGGGTTATGATGCCTTTGCCTGATATGATCAACCACTTGCTCAGAACGTACGCACCAACCCACTTTGAGATGATTATCGGTGAGCAGTTTCACCAGCGCGGTGGCCCAGCTTCCACTTCCAATAACTCCGAATTGCATGCATTAGTTTTTTTTACATTCTGCAAAATAAAAAATCCGAAATCCGAAACACTGGCAATTCGGATTTCGGATTTTCTATTTCGAATTTTTATTTCCTGGTTTCAAACAGCTTGTCCTGCGGCACCACTTTCACTTTCTGACCGTCTTTGAGCGTTTTACTCACCACGTTGTAAGGCGCCACCACAATTGTCTCGCCGCCTTGCAGGCCTTCAGTTATTTCAATATAGTTGATATCCTGGATGCCCGTCTTCACTTTTACTTTTTTCACGGTGTTATCGGGCTGCAGCACAAATACCACTTCGTCTATATCCTGCGATACCGAGGTCCTCGTTTGTTCCTGCAAGCCTTCTTCCTCCGCAGGATCTTTCTTCGCATTCACCACATTGTCGGTACCAGGTTCGCGGGTAGTAACCGCATTGATAGCAGCGGCAATCACATTTTCCTTGGTCATGGTTTGAATATCCGCACTCGCATTCATACCAGGTCTGAACGGAAAATGACGCGGCTTTGTCGGGTCAATCAGGTCATGGTACGAACTATGCAAAAGTCGAATATGCACTTTATAGTTGGTAACATCATTAGCGCCGGCAGCGGCGGTACCGCTAACGGTATTACTGCTGCTTGCGATCTTAGAAACGATTCCTTTGAATTTTCTGCCGGTATAAGCTTCTACTTCCACCAGCGCAGAATCACCAAGGCTTACTTTGGGAATATCATTTTCGCTAACATCTACCTGCACTTCAATGGTGTTCATATCGGCAATGCGCATCATTTCGGTACCGGCCATCATATTGCTGCCCACCACGCGTTCACCTTTTTTAACGCTAAGCAACGACACCACTCCGTCCATCGGTGCGAGAACCGCGGTACGGCTCAAATCTTTATTGGCTCTTTCCAGGCTGGCGCGAGAACTTTGAATGGCGGCCTGTGCGCTGCGAATGTCTTCCAACGCAGCATTATAACTAGCCTGGGCAGTACGATAATTATTTTCTGCCTGTTCAAATTCGGCGGCAGAAATCACCTTATCATTCAGCAACTGCTTTTGGCGATCGTAATTTTTCTTGGCCAGCTCGAGCGACGATTTCAGGCTCACGAGCTGAGCCTGCGAGTTGGCGAGCATCGCTTCCATCCTTTGCACTTCTGCCTCGGCCTGGTTGCGCTGTGTTGAGTAGATATCCGCATATATTTTGGCGAGTACCTGGCCTCTTTTTACGCTATCGCCTTCTTCAACGTTCAGTTCAACAATTTCACCCGAAATATCAGGACTTACTTTTACCTCTATTTCAGGATACACTTTGCCGCTGGCGTTCACTGTTTCGATGATGGTACGGGTCACCACTTTTTCTGTGGCCACTTTAATGCCTTCATCTTTTCCTATAACCCCAGCCGATTTGAGACCGATCGCTACAAGAATTATCACCACTAAAACAGCAATGATCCAAAATATTTTCTTCTTCATATTAGGGAGTTGTAAAGCTAACTTTTATAAACGAATACCAAGACCTTTCCAGAATTCAAGCACTTTCATCTTAAACACGTAATCAAATTGCGCGTACAAATTGTCGAGTTTGGCGCGCGTAAGATTATTCTGGGTGTTGAGTAATTCAAAAGCGTTCAAAAGGCCCATATCAAAACGTTTCAGGGCAAAATCATAACTCTTTTGTGCGGTCTCTACCGACTTAACGGTTGCATTATACTTTTGCAAGGCAGCCGTAGCCTGGTAAAAAGCCGTGTAAATATTATTCTTCAGGGTCTGGTCAACCTGTTGTCTCTGTATCGACAAATTTTCGAGCTGCAGTTTGGATGTCTTGATCGACAACCTGGCAAAACCACGCTGCATAATAGGTACCTGGATGGAAAGACCTATTGCCTGGCGAAAACTATTGTCTATTTGTCTGCCCCAGCCATCCCACATTTCGCTGAATGTCTTCTTTCCTTCCTGCAGGTCCACATTGGGCGAGAGCACGGGGTATGCCACGCCACCTACATTTACGATCGGGCTTAACGGGTCTGCGGGGGAATAACCCAGGAACTGGTAGCCGGTAATTTTCCTGTCGGAGCTTGAAAACTGGCTGGCCAGGCTTCCAAACAAGGAAAAAGTAGGATAGAACAAAGCTTTCCTGGATTTATACATTGCCTCGGCGCTTTTGATCTGCAGCGCTATCTGCTTTTGGGCAGGCTGATTGTTCAGCGCCGTTTCAAACACCAGTTCCGGCTGCAATTGCAACAAGGGTTCGATGGGAATATTATCTACCGGCGGTGTTTCAATTTCAAAAGGCTGTGCAGCATCCAGGTTCAGAAGAGCCTTTAAAGAGAGCAATGACTGTTGTGCTGTTGCCATCGCCCCGATATAATTGGCGCTGTCGGTGGTGTACTGTGTTTCAAATGTAAGAGCGTCGATTTCGGGGAGCGAGCCAGCGTCCACTTTTCTGCGCGTCAGGATCAGCTGGTATCTCGATTGCTCCATGGTAACACGGGCAATTTCTGCCTGCTGATGGTTCAGCAGGGCGGTGAGGTATGCCGTGGCCACATTGAGCGCTACGTCATTCTTCACCTTATCTACGTTGGCAAGGGCTGACTGATGCGAATATTGATAACTGATAACGGCATTTTTCAGACGGCCCCAGGCGAAAAAATCAATATTGCCCTGGAGGTTGAAGGAATTATACAGCAGCATGCTGCTTCCGCTGGTAAACTGGTTGGTATTGGGGTCGATAGAGCGGCCAAACTGCAAACCGATATTGGTATTGAGGCCAATCACCGGGCGGGTTTCCCACCGGGATTGTTCCAGGTCAATAGCTGCCATTCTCGCATTTACGTCAGCCAGCCGTACGTCAATATTATTTTGCCAGGCATATTCAACGCAACGCCTAAGATCCCATTTATCCTGTGCTACAGAGGTTAGAAAAATGAAGAAGGAAAATATGGGTAATAGAATCCTTTTTTTTCTCATAAAACAAATGTAAGAGTATTGGGCAGGTCATCACCCGGCCAATTATTTAAATGGTTGTCAAACATACACCCTGCGAGCTAAAGCATGAAATAAAAATGGGTTAAAAGCTACCTACCTTGCTGAAAGCCTGCTCCATATCGGCAATCAGGTAGTCTGCGTCTTCCAGTCCCACATACAGCCTTATCATCCGGTGCTCGCGGTTCGACGGGTCAAATTCTTCGGGAAGTACGGAGGCGCAGCGCGGTATGGCCAGGCTCTCGTAGCCGCCCCAGCTCACAGCGATGAGAATATGACGTAATGACTCGCAGAAAGTTACAATATCTTTCCGTTCCTTCGCCCTCATTACGATGGTAAGCAGGCCACAAGCCCCGCTCATCTGGCTGCGGGCCAGTTCGTATTGGGGGAAACTCTCATCAAAAGGAAAGATCACCTCCTCTACCAGGGGGTGCTGCTTCAGGAATTTTACAACTGACTGGGTAGTTTTGCTGATTCGCTCCAGCCGGGTGCTCAGGGTTCGCAAACCCCTGATCAGCAGCCAGGCATTGAAGGGTGAAATGCTGATTCCCATATTGAGCAGCTCATTATCGAAAATCTTCTTCATCATGGTGCGCGTGCCGCTCAACACCCCCGCCACCACATCGCTATGACCACCAATATACTTGGAAGCCGATTGCAATACCATATCAATACCCATCTGGATGGGCTGCTGGTATAACGGTGTGCAATAACTGTTATCGCATATCGTAATAATGTTTTCCGCCCGCGCCAGTTCTGCCACCGCTCGCAGGTCTTGCAGGGCAAAATCCCAGCTGTTGGGCGATTCAAGATAGATGATGCGTGTATTGGGGAGAATGGCCCTTTCAAAGTTCTCGATCTTACGGCCATCCACATAGGTTGTCACCACGTTGAATTTGGGCAACACCTTATCAAACATGCGCTGCGCCCAGGTATAGGGGTTTTGCACCGACACAATATGATCGCCGCCCTGGATATTGGCAAAAACGGAGGCAAATATGGCAGAAGCGCCGCTGTTGAACACCAGGCAATCTTCTGCCCCATCCAGCGCGGCCAGCTTGGTGCGCAGTATATCGATGGTGGGATTGAGACCGCGGCTGTACAGGTAGGCGCTGTATTCATCTTCAAACACGCGGGCCAGGTCATCCACATTATTGAAGGCAAAATTGCTGGTTTGCATTATCGGTGGGGCAATGGCACGGAAGTACTGATCGCGTTCTTCGCCCAGCTCGTTCAGGATAAACGACAGATCTAATTTTCTTTCAGACATAATTATTCCACATTCTTTTTATTTAACCGGCGGGCCACAAAATACAGCCCCAGGAAGGTCAAAAACACGGAAACGCCGATAAGGGCATATTCTGGATTGGTTATGGTGATGATGATACCAATAAGAATATATGCGCATACAAAAATCACTGGCAGCAGCGGATACAATTTCATAGAATATATGCCGGTACCGTTGAGGTGCCTTGTTCGTTTGCGCAGTACAAAGATAGTGGCCGCCGACGTGGCCATCCCGATGGAATCGAGAAACATTGTAAAGCTGAGAATCTTTTCAAAGGTATTGGCAAAAAATAAAGTAACTACACAAATTGCCGTAAAAACGGTGAGGCTCAAGGTCAGCACATCGCGCTTTTCATCTTTCTTTTTAAAGGCAGGAGGTAAAATACCATCATCGCTCATGGCATACATCACCCGCGGGTTGCTCAGCAAAAGTACATTCACGTAAGCCAGTACAGCTATAAAGAGCAAAACAGACGATACATATTTACCCGTAGGACCAAACATTTTTTCAGCAATTATGCTCGCAATGCCGGTAGTGTTCTTCAGTTCATCAAAACCAATCACCTTATAATACGCATAACTTACCGCGAAATAACTCAACACTATGACGGTAATTCCTATAAAAATCCCGCGCGGTATATTTTTTTGCGGATTCTCCACCTCCTCACCAAAATTGATGGTCTGCTGGTAGCCGCCATAGGTAAAAGAGGTTGCCTTCAGCGCTATACCAAAGGATAACAACAACGCGCCGGCAGTCATTTTTTCCGGCGTCGGTGCAACAATGGGCGTGTTATTATACAATTGCGGAAAAAAGATAGATGAAATCAGGATCAGCAGCATCCCGATTTTTATCAGCATCAGCACATTTTGCGTGTTCGAACTCATGCGCAGACCCATCAGGTTTACACCATAAAACAGTATGATGGCGCCCATGGCTATAAATGATCTGGCCAGGTCGGTATCACGCTGTCCCAGCAGCAGCGGGCTGATGTACTCCGCGCCGATCAATGCCACACCCGAGAGCGAAGCAGCATTGGAGATAAGGATGATGCAATTGATGGCAAAGGCTATGGATGGATGATAGGCGTAGGAAAATACTTTATAATATCCGCCCGTTACAGGATAACGCGAACCAATTTCGGCGTAAGTTAGCGCACCGCAAAAGGCAACCAGTCCTCCCGCTATCCAGGCAGCGAAAAATATGGTGGGCGTGAGAGCGGCGTCGGCGGCATCGCGGGAGGTACGGAAAATGCCCATTCCGATCACCAGGCCAATCACAATCATGGTAATGCTGAACAAATTGAGCTTGGAGGACTTCATTTGTGGAAGATAGAAAATTATTTGGCTTTACCTTTATCTTGCAATCATCAATCCGCGTCAATGAAATATTTAATACTTGCAGCACTTACTTGCTATACGGTTTTGCTAAAAGCCCAGGACCCCTCAACCGCCGATTCTGCCCGCACACTGCAGCAGGTGGTAGTAAAAGCCTATGAACAAAACCGCCAACTGAAGGAAGTTTCGGCGGCCATCAATTATGTAGGCAAAACACAATTGGATCGATTCAACAATACCAGCATTCTCCCGGCCCTGAATACCACGCCCGGGGTGAAAATGGAAGAAAGGTCGCCGGGCAGTTACCGCCTCAATATCCGCGGCAGCACTCTGCGCTCGCCATTTGGTGTGCGTAATGTGAAAGTGTATTACAACGGCATCCCCTTCACCGACCCCGGTGGAAGCACTTACCTCAATCAACTGAGCTATTATAATATCAACTCTATTGAAGTGATCAAAGGGCCGGCCGGCAGTTTATATGGCGCAGGCACCGGTGGCGCTTTGCTGATCAACAGCCAGGGCGACGACTGGAACGCGGGCGCTTCGCTCACGAGTGCGGTCGGTAGTTACAATACATATAACAATGCCCTGCAAGTGAGGCTGGGCAACGATAAGAGCAGGCATAGCCTTACACTCTCCAACCTCAACAGCGATGGTTACCGCGATCATTCAGATATGCGGCGCAGCTTTGTGTCGTGGGAGATGAGGCTGAAGTCGGATGCTAAACATGAATTGCTGGCCACCATATTTTATGGTGACCTGCGGTATGAGACTCCCGGCGGATTGACCGCGGCACAGTATGAACAGAACCCTCGTGCTGCCCGTCCTGCAGCAGGACCCAACCCCAGCGCCGATGAGTCGAAAGCCGCTATTTACCAGAAAACAATTTTAGCTGGCCTCACGCATACCTATCATTTCAACGATAATTTCGAAAATGTGCTGGCGGTGTACGGCGCATATACAGATGTGCGCAATCCGACGTTCCGCAACTACGAAAAAAGATATGAACCGCATATGGGCGGAAGAACGGTTTTTAAATGGAAGAAAGAGGTGGATGGCACACGGTTAGGCTTTTTGTTTGGCGCCGAAAGCCAGACGGGCCATTTCAGCACCAAGACGTTTGTGAACAACCAGGGCGAACCGGGAGGCATTCAGACAGACGATGATATTATCAACCGCACCTGGTTTGCATTTGCGCAGGGTGATATACATCTGCCCGGCGGCTGGTCGTTGACGGCAGGCGCCAGTCTGAACCGTTCCACTATCGAGATAGACAGGTTAAATGAGCCGGCATTCGACAAAGTGGTGCGGAAATTCAAAAGCGAATGGTCGCCGCGCGTGGCGCTGTCGAAAAAAATCGCGGGCAGCACCTTATTCTATGCCAGCATTTCAAAAGGATTTTCTCCACCCACCACGCAGGAAGTATTGCCTTCTACTACCGTTATCAGCCGCGACCTGCAGGCAGAGCATGGCATCAGTTATGAAGCGGGTGTGAAAAGCAGTTTCCTGCAACAGCGTTTATACGTGGAAGTAAATGTCTTCAATTTCCGCTTAAAGAACGCTATCGTGATTCGCCGCGACAATACCGGTGCCGACTATTTTGAAAATGCCGGCGGCACAAAACAAGACGGTGTGGAATGGCAGGCTTATTACCAGACTTTACCGCGCAATAATGTGTATATGAAATGGTGGGTAAGCCATACTATCAACTGGTTTACTTATAAAGATTTTAAACAGGGTACTTCCGATTTCTCTGGCAAAAAAATCCCCAGCGTTGCAAAGAATACTGTAGCAGCAGGTATGGACATTAACCTGAAGAAAGGTTTTTATGCCAACATTACTTACTACTACAGTGATCCCATTGCGCTGACCGATGCTAATGACGCCTGGGCCAGTTCGTTCAACTTATTGGGTGCGCGTGCGGGTTATAGAACTAGTTTGATGAAAAATCATGGGATTGAACTATTTGCAGGCGTTGATAATATTTTCGACACAAAATATAGCCTGGGCAATGATATCAATGCCGTGGGTGGAAGATATTTCAATGCAGCGCCGGGCGTGAATTATTATGGAGGAATAAGCCTGCATTTGAATAAGAAGCCAAGATAATTTTGCGGCAATAGTTATACTCTATCTTTTCACATGCCAAAAAAATTATATTGGCAGAAGTTTTTCAATCCTCTACATTTGTCGCGTAATTGGTTCCCGACCCGTCGGGATGAAAAGGGAAACCGGTGAAAATCCGGTGCTATCCCCGTAGCTGTAAGTTCTGTTTAAGTTGTTCAGTCTTCAAACCACTGTTCGCCACGCGAATGGGAAGGTAGTGAACAAGAGAACGAGCCAGAAGACCTGCCAGTTACAGTCATTACATCAACGAGCTTTCGGGTGAAAAGCCGGGATGAAATCAGTCTTACCGCGGAAGACATTTCATTTCTGTTTCTCTTTTGTTTTTTACCAGGAGCTCATAACTAAGAGGTGTTCTTTTCCTCTTGGTCCAAAACTTATGAGCAAAATGAACAAGAAAATATTTTTTGCATTGGCATTATTCCATTGCCAGTATATTATTGCCCAGGACGACACAACATTCAACCGCCAACTGGAACAGGTAGTAGTCACCGCCACCAAATTTCCCACCAAGACGGCCGAGACCGGGAAAGTCATCACCATCATCGACCAGGCAACTTTGAGCCGAAGCCTGGGAAAAGACATTACACAGGTGCTGACCGAGCAGGCCGGACTAATTATTAATGGCGCTACCAGCAATGAAGCAAAAGACAAATCAGTATTTCTGCGCGGCGCAAAAAATGATTACACGGTGATATTGGTCAATGGCATACCGGCTACCGATCCTTCGAGTGTGGGCGGCGCATTTGACCTTCGTCTTTTTCCTATAGAACAGATTGAACGCATTGAGATACTGAAAGGCGCCCAATCTACTTTATACGGCTCCGATGCTATTGCGGGTGTCATCAACATCATTACCAAAAAAGGACAGGGTAAGGCAGCGCAGTTGTATGGCAATGCATCGTATGGTTCATTCAATACCCGGAAATTTTATGCCGGAGTGAATGGACAAACGGAAAAAATAAATTACAACATCGGATTCGCGCATCAGGAATCAGATGGTATCAGCGAAGCCGAAGACACCACGGCGGCAAAAAGCTTTGATAAAGACGGTTACCTGAAAAACGCATTCCAGTTGGGTTTTGAAGCGCAGGTGCTGAAAGGCCTTGCAGTAAAACCTTATTTCCGCTATAGCTATTTCAAGGGCGACTTCGACAATGGCTCGTATTCCGACGCCAGCGATAGCTATAAAGGCAAACTGCTTTCTACCGGCGCCATTGCCACTTACAAATTCAAGAGCGGACAGTTGATAGCGCAATTTGCCTACGATGAAATGGGCCGCACTTACCACTCAATGTATGGCACCAGCGAATTTGAGGGAAGAAATAAACTGGCAGAAATTTACGGACAGTTCAATCTCAGCGATCACATACAGGCGCTGGTGGGAATTGATCATCGCGACCAGCGTATGCTATCGCCCGACACCGGCATAAACATCACGAGTCCCTATGCGTCATTCTTCCTGAAAAACATTGGCGGCTTTAATTTTGAAGCAGGTTTGAGATACAATCATCACAGTCGTTACGGCAACAATACCACTTACAGTATCAATCCCAGTTTTCTTATCAATCGTAATCTGAAAGTATTTGCCAATATCGCCAGCGCCTTTAAGTCGCCCAGCCTGAATTCACTCTACGGGCCTTATGGTGCCAATCCTGATTTGGATCCCGAGAAATCGCGCACGATTGAAGGTGGCGTACAAACCTCACTGTTTGATGGTTTGCTACAGACCAGGGTAGTGTATTTTCAGAGAAGAACAGAAGACGTGATTGTGTATGGCCCTTCCTTTACCTACATTAACCTCGATAAGCAGAATGATCACGGTATAGAAATTGAACCTACGATCCAGGTCAACAACGATCTGCAAATCAGATTGTACTACACATTCGTTGAGGGCGAGGTGACCACCCAAACCGGCAGCGGAAAAGACACCACGTACGATAACCTGGTCCGCCGACCCAAACACACGTTTGGCGCCACGCTGAATTTCCAGGTAAACAAACGATTTTTCGTGAGTACGAATATTTACAGGTATGCCAAACGCGGGGATTTGTATTTCGATGATATCACTTTTGAGCAAGTGCCCGTAACATTGAAATCGTACCTGTTGTGGAATGCCTACGCGCAATATAGCTTTTTCAAAGACCGCCTGCGCCTGTTTGTGGATGCCAAAAATATTACGGGAGCGAAGTACCAGGAAGTTTATGGATACAGCTCGCAAAAATTCAATATAACAGCCGGATTTTCCTTTAAATTATAAAACCAGTTTATTATGACTATACAAAAGATCAACCCGCGCACCCTGGTGTTGCTTGCCTTCATAGTGGTGCTCGCCATCATCCGCATACTTTTCAGTCTTAACCCTGGCATTTCCCCGGTAGCCACGTTCACCTCGCTGGGAGCAATGGCAGTTTTTGCAGGTGCTTATTTTCAGAAAAGCATGAAAGCATACCTGTTTGTGCTGATCACTTTGTGGTTGAGTGATGTAGTCTTAAATCGCGTGCACTATTTCAATGAATGGGTGTTTTTTTATAAGGGCTGGTATTTTGTGTATGCTGCTTTTGCCCTTGTAGTGTTTGCAGGCCAGCGAATGATCAGGAAAGTGAATGCAAAGAACATTGCGCTGGCTTCGCTCGCCGCAACACTAATTCACTGGATCGTGACCAGTCCTGCCTGCATGATTGGTTACAGCCTGTTTTCAGCCGACACCTGGGAGGTATATTTTCTGAACCTGAAAAGCGCCCTGATCTTTGAGCGCAATTTCCTGGTTGGCACACTTGTTTACAGCGGCATCTTCTTCGGTTTGTTTGAGTGGGCAAAAACAAAGTTCACCGTGTTACAAACCGCCCAATAGACCTGCGCATGTGTAAGCATGAAGAAAAAAGCTGCCCGCGTTGCAGGCAGCGCTTTGAATGTAAACCCGGTGACGTGGTGCATTGCCAGTGTTTTGGCGTGACGCTCACCACCGAGGAGCGTGCTTTCATTGAAGAGCGATACGATGATTGTCTTTGCCGCAATTGCCTGCTTGAACTGAAGCAGCGTTATGTGTTTTTCCGAGAAAAATTTTTCATGTAATGACTCTTTTATAAGCGGACTGCAGATAGTGTTGAAGTAAGAATACATAATTCAATATGTCAATTTATTATGTAGGGGCATAATGAAGAAGGTTGCCTATATGAACTGGAGCGGAGGCAAAGATTCATCGCTTTGCCTGCACTATGTGTTGCAGCAGCAGCGCTATGATGTGCGTTGTTTGCTTACCAGCGTCAATGCCGCTCACGACCGCATTTCGATGCATGGAGTGAGAAGAAGTTTGCTGCAGTTGCAGGCCGAAGCCATTGGGTTGCCTTTGCATACCATAGAGCTGCCCGAACAACCGGGTATGGAGGAATATGAAAAAGCGATGGAGCAAAAAGTGGCGCAATTAAAAAGTGAAGGTCTTACCCACGCCATCTTCGGAGACATATTTTTAGAAGATTTGAAAAAATACCGTGAAGAGAAATTGCGTACTGCCGGTATTGAAGGTGTTTTTCCTTTATGGAAAATTTCCACCGCTGAAATGATGCAATCTTTCCTGCAACTCGGATTCAGAGCCATCATTGTGTGTGTGAATGAAAAAATGCTCGATAAAAGTTTTTGCGGCCGCATTATAGACGAATCATTTGTTCGCGACCTGCCAGCCCATGTGGACGTGTGTGGCGAAAACGGCGAGTACCATTCCTTCGTGTTTGACGGACCTATTTTCAAGCACCCCATACCCTTCAAAAAAGGTGAAATCACCTATCGAAAATATGCAGCGCCTCAAACAACCAATGATCCCAACGATCCGATGAACCAGGCACCTGATTATGGCTTTTATTTCTGCGACCTTTTGCCCAAAACTCATTAACCTTATTCTTCTTATTTCGACTCGCCTGGTGCCGGCATGGGCCGATTTTTTAAAAAATGGATCGGCGGTTATACGAGCGATTGTTTGGCGGCATTCAGCAGGTGAGCGAAATTGCGTTTTACCTGGGCACGCTGATTGTGTGAAGATTTATACTATAGTTATGTCTGTTTACCTGATTCGTCATACAAGACCGTTGGTGGAAAAAGGCATTTGTTACGGTCATGCCGACCTGGATGTGACAGAGAGCTTTTATGAAGAAGCTGCTATCATTAAACAATACATCCCTCCTGCTGCGCATGTATACAGTAGTCCGCTTACGCGCTGCCGCAAGCTGGCCGAACATTTATATCCTCATGCCCCCATCAGTTGGGAGCCCGACCTGCGCGAGTTGAATTGTGGTGAATGGGAAATGAAGCATTGGGACGCCATACCCCGCGAAGCGATCGATCCCTGGATGCAGGATTTTGTGAATGTGTGTATCCCCGGCGGGGAGAGTTATGTACAGTTGTACGAGCGTGTAGTGCGCTGTTATGAGCGCATTGAACAAAGTGCCAGGCCAGCCATCATCGTGGCGCACGGTGGCGTTATCAGGAGTATCCTCGCCCATATTACCGGCACTTCATTAAAAGACTCTTTCCAGGCGTTCAGGCCACATTATGGCTGCGTGATAAGAGTGGACGACCGGCAATTTGAGTTTCTTTCCAATATCCCTACGGAAAAGGAGCAGCACAAGCCTTCGGCGAGATAGGGAATCTGGGAAACCACTGCATCTGCAAGGCATGCGGAAAGCTCCTGATGATTCTCAAGGCAAACGGACATGTTCCCCGTCCCGTTCGGCGCTTTCTCTTTGGACTATGAGGGGTAAAACGTACATTTGCGGTCCTTGTCAGCTGTATTCAGCTGGCAGTCTTTGGTCCCGTAGTACAATGGATAGTACGCAAGTCTCCGGAACTTGATATCCCAGTTCGATTCTGGGCGGGACTACCTGGCCGGAAGAATATTCAGATTATTTTTCCGGCTTATTTATGACATAGTTATATTAGTCTCTCAGCCACGTGTCTTTTTACTAATTTTTTATCTTGTTATTTAAAATTCGCCTTGGTCAAACTTTTTTCTGCAGTGTCGTCAGAAATCACTTAAACAAGCTGTCAAAGATAGCTGGCGACAATCTGAATAAATGCCAGCAGACTTTAACTATTTTGGTAGTTTTGGCGAGCCTTATTAAGGCTTTACCTGGTCAAGCTTTCTGACCGGTCTCAATCTAAACCCTCCACCCGGGCTATCAGTAGCTCAAAAAGGAACTTGTTAAAAAGAATCATTCTTGCATTAAATAGAAGCACAGGAAAGAATAAATTTAGTGTGTCTAATACCGTTATTTTTAACAACGACTGTATATTTGCAATTAGTATCGCGAAGTATGTTGTATTTAAACTAAACACAAATTATGGCATCAGGTACTAAACTTAATATTGGAAACGGAATCTACACAGTTCCTGATGTAGCCAGAATATTGCAGCTCCCATACCATAAAGTCAATAAGTGGCTAAATGAGTATTGGGACGGAAAACTGGGCCAAGCGTTTAAAGGTAAATATTCATGGCGAGTGGATAGTACCCGGGCAGTAGGTTTCCACACACTTATTGAATTCTACGTCATGATGCAACTATCAGATGCAGGAGTCACTCCAAACCAGATTCTCAAAGCGCATGGGGAATTGGCCAAAGAGTTCAAAACAATATTCCCTTTTGCACAGAAGCAGGTTATCGACAACATAAGCACTGATGGGAAAAAAATATACTTCCACATAGATGGGACTGCTATGACATTAGACGGTAGTAAGCAGCTTAACCTTGACTTTATAAAGCTATTTTTCAAAAAATTAGATTTTGACAATGACTTACTTGCAACAAGGCTTTGGCCTTTAGGCAAAAACAAAGCCGTCGTTTGCGACCCACAACATAAGTTTGGTCAGCCAATTATCGAAGGCACTAATATCCAAACCGAGGCAGTTTACAAAATGTATCTGGCCAATGAACCAATAGCGTTTATTGCCAGCCTTTATGAAATTCCGGAAAAAAAGGTGAAGGATGCTATTTCGTTTCATAAAAACGCTGCTTGATGAAAGAGTACAGAGTCTATATCGACGAAAATCTGCCTGCTCAAATTGCCAGAGGATTGAACAAACTGCAGCAGCCGCCGAACGCCCGGGATGGAATGCATATAGAAATCCTTTCCATTAAAGATGTTTTTGGTGAGGGCGCAAAAGACGAAGATTGGATACCAAAGGTTGGAAAAATGAATGGGATAGTGATTACAAAAGACTACCGGATTCAGAGCATTAAGCACCAAAGGGAACTTTATAAAGAGCACGGTTTGGGCATTTTCTTTTTTAGCCCTCCGTCAAAATCTGGCTTTGCCTATTGGGAAATGGTCAAGCAGATTGTCAATCGTTGGGAAAAAATCAAGTCGCTCATCAGAAAAAACACACCTCCATTTGCATTCCGATGTTCAGCAAAAAAAGACTTTGAAAATATAGATGACGAATAGAGCACGCAATGAACCGGGCGATTGCGGGTATTTTGAATCGTGTGTCTGGATTTAGAATAGACCCATTCGCCAAGTATGACCATGAAAAATCCTTAGAACCAATCATAACAAAAAGAGTAATTTCTGCGCGTCTTTTTGATGAGAGCTGCACAAAAATCACTCTTGAATATATTCACATTCAGACAAACTTGAAGTATATCTACTTCGCGATTTTCAACCACTTCTTCCAAAACACATACGACAATATACCCATCACAAACCATATCAACATCCCATAGGTACCCGGATCAATATTCCCCTTTGAAGCCGCAACAATAGAATAAGTAGCCGCTATCAGGTCAAAGAATAATCCCGCATAGGCCCATTCCTTGATCGTTTTTAATCCGGGAATCAAAATTACAATAGAGCCGATCACTTTGGCCCAACCGGTAAACGGTATGATATATTCGGGATAGCCGAGCCAGCCACCAATAATATCCTTTGCCTGTTGGGTCACCAATAAACTCTCCCAGGAAGAGAAGATCATCAGGCCGGCAAACAAAATCGTAAATACCCAGTACAGAATTTTGATAGTTTTCGGTTTCATGTCAATTGATTTGAGTTGGTTATTTATATGGGATAAAATTAGCTAAGTCAGGCATCATCCAAAAGGTGCGTTTACGCCAATGTTAGGGGGAAATTGCGACCGTAATAACGCGTGCCGACATTTAAACTGGTCAGTTCACCAGCACTTCATCAATAAAGAACCAACCATTCTCCCCCTTGCCCTGGTGCCAGGAGGGCAATTTCCGCAAGGGTCTTACAACAAGCTTGATCACGTTTAGTTCGGTGGCGGGGAATGTGCAGGTGAAACCTTCGCGTCGCTGAGGCATGTACTTTTCAAGAGGTGGGGGAGTTAGTTTCGAGAGCAACTGCAGGCTCTTTTCATCTTTGCCGCCCCAGACTTCAATTCGATCGGCAGGCATAATGTAAGAACCGGGACTGATGAGTGTGCTCAACGTAACGCTCGAAGCTTTTACCGGCGCTGCAAAATGCAGCAGGCATTCCATCGGCCGGAACCTGTAGCCCACCCAGTTGCCAAAACGAAAATCATCACCACCCCTTTCGCGGTTGATGAGGTATTTGTTGCCGGCATCGCGGTAATCATCTTCAGGTTGAGTAATATAAACAACTGTATCGGGAGTAAATGTGCTTTTGTAAATGCTTGCCTGCATCACGTCACTGCTGATCCAGCCGGGCTTGTAGGCCTTTGCTTTAATCTGCATGCTGCTGTCGATCATTTCCCTGCCGGTATATTCGCGCGATTCCAGGCTGTCGGGCTCGCTGCCATCGGTGGTATACCGGATCACAGCGCCCTGGATGTAGTGTTTAAGTTTTAAAGGAACGGAACTCGAAATGAATGCTTCTTCGTTCAATAGTATGGGTGGCGAAAGCTTCATCATCACTGTGTCGCTGCGGAAGCCGGTTTCAAAACGAATATGCCTGGCTTGTTGCTGCAGGTTTGCTATTTCATCGTGAGTCGCCTGCGTACTCCAGGTATAGACTGTTTTCAGGTTGGGGAATTCCTGCAGCTGTCTCAGATGCTCTGCATTCACCTGCGTGCCCGAGAGCGATAAGGAACGAAGATGTTTCAGTTTCTTCAATGTGCCCAGCGAAGCGCCGGTTATACCGGTAAAGCTCAGGTTGAGCCTGCGCAGGTTTTCAAATTCAGCGATCAGCAGCACGTCTTCATCTTTCAAAGGCATCTTCGCCAGGTCAAGTGTGACTACCTGTTGTTTCACCTCGGCCAGTTCTTTCAATTGCGATGCACTAAACAAATTGCTGTTGAAAAAATTCACCGACAATGCGGGCGAGCCCAGTGCCTCCGGGCTCACCACGCGATTTTGCGTATTTAATTTTTTCACCACATCGGGATCAGCCTCATCAAAATCGTACTCCGCTATTTCAGCATTGGTAAAAATGCGCACGGCCATCATGTGCAAAGTATCGGTGGGCGCAAGATCAGCAACGCGCAGGTTAAAGTCGGCACCCTTTCTTATCCATTGTGTGATGATCTCGATTTCTTCATCGGTAAGTTGCGGCTTGCCTTGCGGTGGCATATGCTTTTTTGCTTCGATAGGCAAATGCACGCGACGCAGCAACAGTCCCAAATCGGCTTCCGTGCTGTCCCAAAGCTTGCCATTCTTTCCGCCTTTCAGCAACAACTCCTCCGTTTCCATGATCAAGTCACCCTTGGCCTTTCTGCTGTTGTGACAACCCATGCATTTTTCCTGGAGAATGGGTTGCACCATGTGTGCAAACACTACAGCTTCTTCGGCAGTTACCGTGGGTGGTGATTTTTCCGGCAGCATGGGCGCCAGCAAAAAGTTTTGTCCGTGCGTAATGCCCGCACCCTGGTGACCAGCGAATATGATTAAAAAGACTGCGATGATACCGGTTGCCATCGCCAGCGGTTTGCGCACTTCAATGTGATCGCGGAAATAGTACCCACTCAAACTCAATATGGATATAGCCGCGCCGCTCCATTTGTGCCATTGTAAAGTTTCGGGATCATACCCCTCTTCTCTCGAAAGAATTAAACCGGCGAGCGCCGATAATACTGCACTCAATGAGCCCAACAGCAATACCCAGGAAGTAATATCGCGATACAAAGGCAACACATCTTTTTTCAACGCCAACCACAGCACCATAGTTCCGTAGCCAAGTATCAATACAAGGGGAAAATGCAAAAAAACCGGGTGCATGCGGCCGGCCACCTGTAACCATACCGGCACGTTGATCCTGGTTTCGAAAATCAGTAAGAAAATTAGGAGGCAGTTAAGGGCGAAACTGATATTAAATAAACTGTTTCTCAATCAATTTTTTTTAAGCAATAATTCCTTTTACCACTTCACCCGCTACATCGGTCAGGCGGTAACGTCTTCCCAGGTGTTTATACGTTAATTTTTCATGATTCAACCCCATCAAATGCAAGATCGTTGCGTGAAAGTCGTGCACGTGTACGGGATCCTGCGCAATGTTGTAACCAAATTCATCGGTCTCACCATATACTATGCCCGGCTTCATGCCGCCACCCGCCATCCAGATGGTAAAACAACGCGGATGATGATCGCGGCCGTAATTATCTTTGGTGAGCGCACCCTGGCAATAGTTGGTGCGGCCAAATTCTCCTCCCCATATCACCAGCGTTTCATCTAATAGCCCTCTTTGTTTTAGATCGATGATCAGCGCGGCTGATGCCTGGTCCACATCTCTTGCCTGTCCTCTTATTTGTGCAGGCAGGTTATCGTGCGCATCCCAGCCCTGGTGATAAAGCTGCACAAAGCGAACGCCATTTTCCGAAAGTTTTCTTGCCAACAGGCAGTTCGCGGCATAAGTGCCGGGCACCAGGCAATCGGGACCGTATAGTTTGATGATGCTTTCGGGTTCTTTGCTTACATCGGTGATATCAGGCACGGAGGTCTGCATGCGATAGGCCATTTCATATTGCTGAATCCTGGCCATAATTTCAGGATCGCCAAATTCTTTATACGATTCTTCGTTTAATGCTGCCAGTTTGTCGAGCAATTGGCGGCGATTACCCTGATCAATGCCTTCAGGATTGTTGAGATATAACACCGGACTTTCGCCACTGCTGAACTGCACCCCCTGGTGAATGCTGTCGAGAAACCCATTGGTCCAGAGTTTGGAATACACGCCTTGCCCATTCCCTTTTCCTTTTGACAGCAACACACAAAATGCAGGCAGATTTTTATTTTCACTTCCCAGTCCATAACTCAGCCAGGCGCCCATGCTCGGACGATTGCCCACCTGTGCGCCGGTCTGGAAGAAAGTCAGCGCCGGATCGTGGTTGATGGCTTCGGTATAAAGTGTTTTCACGATGCACAACTCATCGGCAATGGCCGCAGTATGTGGCAGCAATTCGCTGATGTAAGCGCCCGCCTGGCCGTAACGTTTGAACTCGAAAATGCTGCCAGCCAGCGGGAACTTTGCCTGGTTGGCGGTCATGCCTGTGAGGCGTTGGCCCATGCGGATGGATGCGGGCAGGTCTTCGCCCTGCATTTTCTGCAACAACGGTTTATAGTCGAAAAGATCGAGTTGCGATGGCGCGCCGTTCTGGAAAAGATAGATGATGCGCTTTGCCTTTGGTGCAAAATGCGGCAGACCGGCAGCGAGCATTTCCTCTTCGCTACCGCCGCCAAACAAATCGGGCACCAGCAAAGAGCCCAATGCCACGCTGCCAATACCCAGGCTCAGCCGCGAAAGGAATTTACGCCTGTTGATGTTGAGCCGGGTTTCGAGAATTTCTTTTTGCATGGTTGTGCGTTTTGGACTTTTCACGCGAAGATTTCGCGCAAAGGCGCTAAGGCGCAAAGGCTTTAGTTTGTTCCATTGTGCGCTCTATGTCTTCATGATCGCTTCTTCCAGGTTATATATCGTACTGATTACCTTCATCAATGCCACACATTGTTGCGGATCCAGATTTTCATCATAAGGATATTCTCCAATTTTTAGCAAAGGCTTCGGATCAGCGTTTGCGTTCAATTGATCATTATATAGTTCATTCAATAATTGCTTTTCCTTCTCTGTCGGCGTGCGGCAGACGATGCGACGGAAGGCCAGCGTAATCTTTTCCCCGACAGATGATTGCTGCGCCAGCAGTTTTTGCGCCAGCACGCGCGATGCTTCCAGCACACCAGGATCATTCATCATTACCAGTGCCTGCAAGGGCGTGTTGGTCTGCAATCTTTTCACTTCGCACTGATCGCGGTTGCTGGCATCGAACATGATCATATTGGGTGGCGGCACGGTAAGTTTAATAAAGCTGTACAGTCCGCGGCGATAGAGATCCTCGCCGTGATCCTGCCGGTAAGTGGCCAGCACGCCGCGCCCCGATGAAGCAAGCTCCCACAAGCCTTTGGGCTGATAAGTCTTCAAACTAGGTCCACCAATCTTTTTTACCAGCAGCCCGCTGCTCGCCAGGTAGAGATCGCGCACAAATTCCGCTTTCAAACGCTGGCGCGGCGCTTTCGCATAATAAATATTGTCGGGGTCTTTTCTTAAATGGTCATCGGTCACCCTCGCCGATTGACGGTAGGTGGCCGACATCAGAATTTGTTTAACCAGTCTTTTTATATCCCAACCATTCTCACGAAAATCAACTGCCAGCCAGTCGAGCAGCTCGGGATGCGTGGGCAACTCACCCTGCATGCCAAAATCGCCGGAAGTTTTTACCAGTCCTTTGCCAAAAATTTCCTGCCATACCTGGTTCACAAACACGCGCGCGGTCAGCGGGTTGTTTTTATCCAATGTCCATTTGGCAAGCCCGAGGCGATTGCGTTCATATTTAGCAGTATCAAATGGCATCACGGCTTTCAATCCTTCAGGCTTCACTTCAACGGTGGGCTGATCGTAAGCGCCGCGGTTCAGCACATAGGTTTTGCGCGTGCTGTCCTCCAGTTCGCCCATCACCGATACCATCAGTTTTGACGTATCTTTTGCATTGATGAAACTTAACAAATTCGCGCGGTCTTCCTGCGTAATGTAGAGAATCGGGTTCTTAGCTGGTTTCGATACACTCACATCGCCTTCATACCCTACTTCTTTCGTGTTGTTGAAGAAGGCGAGCATGCTGTAATAGTCTTTCTGAGAGAACGGATCATATTTATGATCGTGGCATTGCGCGCATTCAAGTGTGATGCCTAATATTCCTTTGCTGTATGTTTTGGTTTTGTCGAGCAGGTACTCGATGCGGTATTCTTCCGGTATCACACCTCCTTCTTCGGTGTACTTGTGGTTGCGGAAAAAGCCGGTGGCCAGGATCTGTTCCTTGCTGGCATTGGGCAACATATCGCCGGCAATCTGCCAGGTGAGGAACTCGTCGTAAGGCATGTTCTTGTTGAAAGCATGAATCACCCAGTCGCGCCAGGGCCATTGCGTGCGGATATTATCGTCCTGGTAGCCATAGCTGTCTGAATAGCGCGCCACGTCCATCCAGTGTACCGCCATCTTTTCGCCGTACTGCGGCATGGCCAGCAATTCATCGATCATTTTTTCATAGGCATGCTCTGAATCATCGGCCAGGAAGCGGTCCATCATTTCAATGGTGGGTGGAAGACCGGTAATATCAAGACAAATTCGCTTTAGTAATCTTTCCTTGTCGGCCTCTTCGTTGGGTTGCAGTCCCTTCATCGCCATCTTATCGAGTATAAAAAGATCGATCTCGTTCCTGGCCCATTTTTTATTTTTTGGCTCGGGCAGTTCTGACTTTGATGGTGGCATGAAAGCCCAGTGCGGTTCATACTTCGCGCCTTGTTCAATCCATTTTTTAAAAAGTTTTACTTCGTATTCCGTCAACGCACCGAGATGGGAATCAGGCGTTGGCATGCGGTATGAAGAGTCGGTGCTGGAGATTCGTTTAAAAAGTTCTGACTGGTTGGGTTTGCCGGGAACAATTGCAAAAGCACCTTTTGTCTCTTTCAGCGGAGCATAGGCACTGTCGGGGATATCGAGGCGCAGACCCGCCTGACGTTTGTTGCCATCGGGACCATGACAGGCAAAACATTTATCTGAAAGAATGGGGCGTATATGAAAGTTATAGCTTACTGTTTTAGGCAATGGGGTATCGTGTTCGTCATCGCCCATACAGGAAATTGCCAACACTATTATAGCAGTCAGCAGGGTTACGCATATTGACAATTTCCTTTTCATGCAAGCAACGGGCTTTGCGTAGTAATTTAGTTCAATTTTCGCTGAGGCTCGCCATTTTCGAGCGGATAAATTTCAATTTAAGGGAAACGTTTGCGTAAAGTATTATAAGTCTTTTGCGCCCTTAAAGACCTTGAACAAGAAATAGAATGCGGGAATTACCAGTATGAGTCCCGCAAAAAGCGCGATCAACAGTTGCAACATAGTTGTTGCGGGAGCCTGCGTGTTGTAAAAAGTCAGGTGCTGACCATTTTTTTCATAGACAAGAATAGGAAACTGTATGGCAAACCACCCAAGCATGATCAACGACACCTGCACACCTGCTACTGCGCGCAGGATACGAATATTGGGATGATTGAAGAGATAAAAAACAAGCGGTATCAACAGTACAACTGTACTCAATGCAGCAATACTAAATCCCGATGCAAAAAATTCGTCGAGCAAATGATGTCCATGCCACTCCGCCACCAGGAATACCAGCACGCCCAGTGCGACGGTAGCTAACAGAAACACTTTTGCAATCTGCACATATCTTTTTCTGTCGCCCAATGATTCCACTTCACCAATCATAAATACGGAAGCGATATAACCAAAAAGTGCAGCGGAAAATAACCCGACGGTAAAACAAAATGCGTTAAACCAGGGCGCGACAAATTTTTTATAAAAACTGCCCGATGTGTCGAGACTTATTTCACCCAATATCATTGCCCCCAGGGTAACACCTAAAAATACCGGCGTTATAAAACTCGAAATTCTGAAAAGCAGCGTGTAGTACTTGTGCGTTTCATCGCGTGTAACATCATATTGCCTGAAGGTAAAAGTGGAGCCGCGCAACACGATGCCGATCAGCACCACCATCAGTGGTATATGCAATGCGGTGCTGATGGTAGCATACACCTGCGGAAACCCGGTGAAGATGATTACTATGGCAAGTATAAGCCACACATGATTGGCTTCCCATACCGGTGCGATGGCTTTTGAAATGATCTTCTCTCCTTTTCTGCCCGCCAATATTTCAATGATACCCGCGCCATAATCGGCCCCACCCAATATGGCGTAAAGCATAAAAGCAATAGCAAGTATGACGATAATGGCGGTAACCATAAATTACGTATTCGCAGATGGATAATATTTTCCGATCGATTTCACCTGCCGGCGCATCAACCACACAAGGATGATGCCCAGGAGTATATACACCACAGTGATAGTATATAATGAAAATTGTAAACCGGGCATAGGCGATACTGCATCCTTCGTCTTCATCACTCCATAAATGATCCAGGGTTGCCGTCCCACTTCCGTCACCGTCCATCCCGCCTCCACGGCAATAAATCCCATAGGAGTAAGCATCGCGATAAAAGCGAGCCACCATTTTCTCAGCAACACATGTTTCCACTTTATATTAAAAATGATGAACAACAAACCGGCCAATGCCATCAGCATGCCCGCGCCCACCATCACCTGGAAAGCGATATGCGTGATGAGCACCGGCGGTCGTTCATCTTCGGGAAATTGATCAAGACCTGTTACTTCGGCTTCAAAATCGCCATGCGCCAGGAAGCTCAGTAGTTTGGGTAAATGCAAAGCATAATCTACGCGTTCTTCTTTATCGTTGGGAATGCCGCCTATCACCAGGTCGGCGGGCTGGCTGGTTTTATATAATGCTTCGGCGGCGGCGAGTTTGGCAGGTTGTCGTTTGGCGATATCCTTGGCAGAAAAATCGCCGCTGAGTGGTTGCAGAAAAGCTGCTATGGCACCGAACCACAATGCAATTTTTACCGCAGTGCGGTGAAACCGGTTACTCCTGTTTTTGATTAACAGAAATGCATGAACGCCCGCCACGGCAAAGGCTGTTGCAATGAAAGCAGCCAGCGTCATATGAATAGACTGCGAGAGCCAGGCCTCATTAAACATGGCCGCCACTGGATCGATGTTTTCTGCGCGGCCGTTCTTCCAGTCAAAGCCAGCAGGACTATTCATCCACGCATTGGCCGATACCACGAATATACCCGAGAGCACACCCGATATACCTACCACCACACCCGACGCCCAGTGCACCCATTTGTTCAGCCTGTTCCATCCATACAGGAAGACTCCCAGCGCGATGGCTTCCACAAAAAACGCCGTGCCTTCCCAGGAGAAAGGCATGCCTATAATTGCGCCTGCGTGTTGCATGAAGGTGGGAAAAAGCAAACCAAGTTCGAAGGAGAGAACAGTACCCGATACCGCACCAACGGCGAAAAATATGGCTACCCCTTTGCTCCAGGCCCTGGCAAGATCGAGGTATTCCTGTCTGCGGGTGCGCAGCCACTTCCATTCCGCAAAGGCCATCAATACGGGCATCGTCATGCCGATACAGGCAAAGATGATGTGAAAACCCAATGATATTGCCATTTGCAACCTGGCGGCTATCAGGTCATCCATTCGCGCGATTTACAGCAAAGGTAGGGCGGGAATTTGGTTTCGGGCCAAGACGCCCTGGCGCGAAATATCAAAACTGAAAATAAATAAACGAATCCCCGGTCTTTTGACTCACCACAATCGCCATCAGCAGGAAAGCCCACACAAGTCCCAGCACCACCGGGTGTATTTTCTTCGCCACCGACAATACATTTGTATTCCTCATTATCCAATGGAAGAATAGCATGGGCACAATCACGATCAGCACTTTCAAAATATCTGTGGTTGGCAACAGCATCGCGCCTTTATGGGCTTGTCCAAACATGGAGGTGATCATATGCCAGGCGCCGCCAAAATCGGGCGATCTGAAAAATACCCAGGTGATGGTGACCAGGAAGAAGGTGAGTAATGCCAGCGGAAATTGCGAGACGCCCGTGGGAATGAATGAAGCCTTTTGCAGACTCACATCAGGAACAGGCCGCGGCCGCCGCACCAGCATTCGCTCAACACATAAATAGGTACCATGCAGCGCGCCCCATACTACGAAGGTCCAGTTGGCGCCATGCCAGAGACCGCCGAGCAGCATGGTGATCATCAGGTTGAAATAAGTGCGCAGTTCACCTTTGCGGTTGCCGCCAATTTCTATATACAAATAATCGCGCAGCCAGAGCGAGAGCGTGATATGCCATCGTTTCCAGAAATCAGAAAAGCCGATCGCTGCATAAGGATAACGGAAATTTTCAGGTAGCGAAAAACCTAAACACATCGCCACGCCGATTGCGCAGGTGGAGTAACCGGCGAAGTCGAAAAATATTTGTCCCGAAAACGCCAGCACGCCCGTCCAGGCATCCACGCTTGCCAGCATGCCTTTGAAACCAAACACCAGGTCGGCGGTGCCTGCAAGCATTGTATCGGCAAGCACCACTTTCATAAACAAACCCAGCGAAAGCAAAAACAAACCCTGCGACAACTGCAGTTGTGTGGCTTTACGCGGTGTTTCAAATTGCGGCACCAGTTGAGGCGGACGCACAATAGGTCCGGCTACCAGGTGTGGGAAGAAAGTAACAAACAAAGAAAAATCGAGCATGGAACGCACCGGCTCGCTTTTTCTTTTGTACATGTCGATGGTGTAGCAAAGCGTAGTGAATGTATAGAATGAAATGCCCGCGGGCAGAATGATATTCGGTTTGGCCGGGTGAAATTCGATGCCTGCCGCATTCATAAGTACCGTGAAATTTTCGAGCAGGAAAGTTCCATATTTAAAAAAGCAAAGCATGCCCAGGTTGCCGATCAGGCTGATCAGCAGCAGCCATTTTCTTTTTGTCACATTCTGCTGGTGATATAATGCGCGGCCAACAAAAAAATCGACCACTGTGCTGAGCCAAAGCAACAATATAAACGGCGGGTTCCAGGCCGCATAAAAAATATAACTCGCGATGAGCAGGTTGATCTTTTTCACCCTCCATGAAAATGGCAGGTTGTGCAGTATGAGCAGGAGGACAAAAAAAGCAATAAATGTAAAGGAGTTAAAGATCATGGCGGGGGCTTTTAATTTTTTGAAATGCCGCTTTTACTAACGGGGAAACTCCATTCATACTCGGTGCGGAGTGTGTTCACCAGCGAGGCCGTATATTTCACTGCATCATCGGGATTGAGGTGTGAGCCTTCGGTGCAGACAAAATTGGCAGTGGCCGGATAGTCGGCGAAGTGAATGCCGGGCACTTTGCAGTATTCAATGAAATAGTCCCAGTATTGTTGCCTCGGGAAAAAATGGATTTCACTTGCCAGGTAATCACCACTCGCAGGCGGACGAATAAACAATACAGTGCCACCGCGCGATCTTATTTTATCAATCAGCGTTTTGTACACCTGGCATATCGAGTCAAGTGCCTTGCCCTTAGGTACCTCTGGCGGACCGCCACCCATCATATCCCGCTTCCAGTGCTCTACGTGCTTTTCAATAAGACCAGGATTGTTCAGAAACACTGGTGTGAACTTGTTTTGCCTGCGTGCGGTTACAATTATGTATTCCGGCTGAAAAGGAATGGGCGCAGCCCTCACCCCCGGACGGTTATTGTTTTGGCTAACTTCGAGCAGCAATTGATTAAGCCCGAATTTTCCTTCGTCTATCATTACCAGTTTCGATTCCAGGGCAAAACCTAATAAGGCGCTGCCTCTTTGCGCGGGAGTTTCATTATAATAATACTCGAGCGCCTCGCGCGACGATCGTTCAAACCTCATGGTATCGAAAGTGAAAAAAACAAACTCCATCACATCCACGATCAATTTGCCTTTGAAATTTTCATCATTGGCCAGATCTTCCAAAATTTTTCGCGGCGAGGTACCCACAAGCGCAAGTTGAACGGCCTTTTCGCCAGTAAGATTTTCCCATGTCTCGATATCAATATCCCATTTTATTCGCGAGCTGCCTGCAAATACAGTGGAGCGGTCGGCGGGTTGATAAACTTTGCGGCGTTCGTGTGCCCAAAGCACTTTATCGTCGTTGAAAGAAACCAGGTTGCCTTTACTTCGCCAGTAAATTTCAAGACCCAGTACAAACAGGATGACAATGGCTAAAGCAATGATCCCTGCCATTACGAAATGCCGGGAGTTAGAAGAAGCGTTCATGACGCCGGGTTTAAGTGAGTAGATAGAAGAGCATGTCAAAATAAAACCAGTAAAAGACCCATTCCTATACTCCATTTAACGTATTTGTTGTGACCTTAAAAGCACAGGATGGGGTAAATGCTTTTTCCCATTCACACCATTTGTGTATTCTTTTTCCCGCACCTAATAGGTTGGTGGTAAACGCGCTAACAACAAAGGTTGACCATGGCACAGTTTTATGATACTGGTGCTACATGCGATGCTTCAACATAATATATATAGCGATTGGATTGAGTATAATGCCCGGCATCAGTTTCAGTCAAGTGAGTTCAACCGACACAACCCGCCCATTGTATAAGACAGTGGCCGCCGGAGAACAATATGAACGCAAGAATTTGCACACCTGGCTTTGGGGACAAAACCGCAGAGCCGAATGGTCCACTCCCATACGCGTGCCGGTGCTTTACCTCGACACAGCTTTTGGTGGTCTGATACCTTATAAAGCGGGCGGAGGTAACGAAACACGATCACTGCGGTTAAAAAATGTGGAGGGAAAAGAATACACGCTTCGATCGGTCAACAAAGCCCGAACGAAAGTGCTGCCCGAAGAATTAAAAGGAACCTTTGCTGCCGATATAATACAAGACCAGGTATCGATGGCGCATCCTTATGCGGCGATGGCACTCTCTTATATGATGGAGCAAGCAGGCATTTATCATTCACAATCTTATGTGGTATGGCTGCCCGAGCAGGCCGCACTCGACTCGTTTAATGAAAAATACAAAAATGATCTCTACCTGCTTGAGCAGCGTCCCGATGGCGACTGGAGCGATGCCGATCATCTCGGCAACTTCGAAAAATTTGAGAGCTCCGCAGATCTTTTTGAAAAAATGAAAGAAAGCAATCGCCACACCGTTGATCAATACCAGTACCTGAAATCACGTTTGTTCGATATGCTCATCTCCGACTGGGACCGGCACGAAGACAACTGGCGCTGGGGTGTGGTGAAATCGGAAAAAGACGGTGAAAAAATGAGGCACTACGTGCCCGTGCCCCGCGACCGCGACCAGGCTTTTTATACACACAACGGAGTGCTAATTGATCCGATTATGTCTGCCGCAAAGCTGAAATACATGCAGAATTTCGGTCATAACGTAAAAAATATTGAACAACTGAATTGGGAAATGCGATACATGGATCGCTATTTCACCAACTCCTTATCCTGGCAAGACTGGGAACGAGCCGTGCATGAATTGCAGCGGGCATTAACCGACACTGTAATTGCTACTTCCGTCCGGGGTCTGCCGCCCGAAATTTTTGCATTGTCCGGACAAGAGTTGATTGATAAACTGAAATCACGCCGCGAGCAATTGCCACGTTTTGCACGCGAATACTATCGCTTCATTTCTCCCGAAGTATTCATTCCCGGCTCAGCAGAAAATGAATATTTCGAAGTAAAAGAAATGGATGGCAAGACGCAGGTAAGCGTATACCGAATCAGTGAAGAGGGAGAAACAGAAAAAGAGCCCTACTATCAACGTATATTCGATCCTTCTGAAACAAAAAAGATCAGGCTATTTGGCAATGATGGTCATGATGAATTCAATATTCCCCAAGGCAACAACGCCATCAAAATATTGGTTAGCGATACCACTCCGCCTTATTCTTACCAATGGTATGAGTACAGCTACAAAGGCTTTAGCCCCGACATTTTGTATAACAACCCCGATCGTTTGTACGTGGGTATTCAATATAAGAACACACGTCAGCAATGGCTGAAATCACCTTTTGCGAGCCAATACACAGCCGGCCTTCGTTATTCCATTTCACAGAATGCGATAAGCGTTTATGCCGGCGCATTGTATCCGTCGCTGGTTGGTAAATGGGATTTGTCGCTGTACGGAGAATACGATGCCGTACGCTGGACAAATTTTTACGGCACGGGCAATGAAACGCAGATGGCTACCAAAGAGCTGCCATACCACCGTCTCCGCAGCCGCGAATGGTTTGCGAGCGTGGCACTAACCCGTTCATTTGACAAGCATCGTATAAGCCTCACCGGCTTTTATCAAAACGTGAAAAACATTAATGACAGCGCGAGATATGTCTCCAAACAATTCCACTTTTTATATCCCGAAGTGTACGAAGAAAATCCGTATGCAGGCGCCGAACTTGCTTACACGTTCTCTACGCTCACAGACTCGATTGTGCCCGTGAAAGGAATCGCCTTTTTGACCACCGGAACCTTTTCAAATAATTTCCACCAGGACGAATTTTTCCAGAAATACGAGGCACATTTGCTGGCCTTTCTGCCCATCACCAAACATATTTCGTTCGCGTTTCGCGCCGGAGGCGCCACAGTGGTAAATGATAATGTATTGAACAGTGGTCAGCAATACCAGCATGCTATTATTGGCGGCGGACGTTCATTGCGCGGCTACCGCCGAGAGCGCTTCTGGGGGCAAACCGCCTATTACAATCAAAACGAATTACGCTTTATCACCGATTTCCGCAGCCGCATCATGAATGGTAAGATCGGCATCTTCGGCTTTTTCGACAATGGCCGCGTCTGGATGCCCGGGGAAAAGAGCAACAAGATTCATATTGGTTATGGTCCGGGATTGCTGATCGCCCCCTTTAACAAAATTTCAGCGACCATCACATACAGTTTCTCCGAAGTGATGCGACTCTTCCAAATCCGGATCGACTCCAGGCTTTTCGACCGATAATCGGTCACCCCCGGCGGGCCACCAATGACTCGGCTTCGCTCAAAAAAATAATTAGTAGACAGACTTGTCTGTTTTCTAAAAAACGCTCTTATATTTGCGCCATGAAAGGATCGGTGAGGGACCAAATCGTGGATGCAGCGTCGCGATTGTTTTATGAACAGGGGTATAATGCAACGGGCATTAACCAGATTATTGCCGAGGCGGGCGTAGCCAAGGCCAGCCTTTACCAGCATTTTCCTTCAAAAGAAGACCTGTTGGCAGAATACCTTTCCAACGAATCGGAGCGCGCAATGACCAAACTACACCAGGAGGTATCAAATCACGATACCGTGCAGAAAAAAATCGCCGCTGTATTTGATACCCTGGGACGAAGCATCAGGCAACCTGGTTTCCGCGGATGCCATTTCCTTAATATCGTCTCTGAAATTCCCATCGATAACACCCGCATACGAAACATTATTCAAAAACAAAAAAATGAGGTCAGGCAGCTGTTCAAAACCATACTAAAAGAGGTGAAGAAAACAGAACTGGCCGATGAATTTTACCTGCTTTTCGAGGCAGCCCTGATAGCTGCCAAGGTGCACCGTGCCGAGTGGACTATCAAGACTGCGAAAAGTATGGCAGCCAAGCTGCTCTGATTTTTTTTGGGGCAAAATAGACAGACTGGTCTGTTCAATTTTTAAATCACAAAACTAGTAACATGAAAAAGAAAAATTGTCTCGTGCTTTTGATGCTTCTTGCTTTCATACCGCTTCTGTCTGTTGCACAATCAAAACAACCTGTTTATTTCAAGAAGCTGAAAGTGGATGGGCTCGATATCTTTTACCGCGAAGCAGGCAATCCCTCGCATCCCACGATACTATTGCTGCACGGCTTTCCTTCCTCATCGCATATGTACCGGGATCTGATTGATGATCTGTCGCATGCCTATCATCTCATCGCGCCCGACTATCCCGGCTTTGGTGAAAGCAGCCACCCCTCCCCGAGTACATATCAATACACATTCGATCAGTTATCGAAAACAATCGAACATTTTATAGATCTGCTACAAATTAAAAAGCTTACCCTGTATATGCAGGACTATGGCGGGCCGGTAGGATTCAGGATCGCATCACGACGCCCCGAACTAATACAAGCCCTGATTGTTCAAAACGCCAACGCCTATAGGGAAGGACTGGGTGACGTGCATATGCTTTTCGATTATATGGAAAATCCGAACCCTGAGACGGAAAAAGTGGCGCGACAACTGCTCACCATCGAAGCCACCAAATGGCAGTACATGAATGGCGCGAAAGATACCTCCCGGATCAGCCCGGACAGCTACAACTTAGATCAATATTATTTGAACCGCCCGGGCAACGATGCCATACAATTGGCGTTGTTTCGCGATTATGGTTCCAACGTCAGGTTGTATGATTCGTGGCATGTTTATTTCCGAAAGTATCAACCACCAACCCTCGTGATCGCTGGAAAACATGATAAAATATTCATCGCAGCCGGCGCCGAAGCGTTTAAAAAGGATAATCCTAATGCGCAAATCAGCCTGCTGGATGGTGGACATTTTGTTCTGGAGGAAAAACACCAGGAAGCAGCGGCACTGATTCATCGGTTTTTGTCGCAGCACATCAAATAGCTGCCAGGTTCATCAACATCAGCTTAACCAGGAAGTATTGTTGCCGTATTCAACCCACTTGATTGTCGTGAACACACCGCCTGCCCGCAAGTTTTATAGTCTAAATTCGTCTTGTCATATGAAATTGGTAACCCAAAAAAATATTTAGCTATGAGACAGGAACACGTTATCGAAATTGATGCAGCGCGCGACAAAGTGTGGAAACTGATGCTGACACCCGACACCTATCGCGAATGGACGCATGCAGCCTGGCCGGGCTCGGTCGTATTTGGCACCTGGAAACAGGGCGAAGAACTTCGCTTCACAGGTGAAGATGGCAAAGGCGGCGGCACCATGGCCGTGGCAACACAACTACGCGAACCCGAATACCTGAAACTGGAACATAAAGCCGTGATCTCCGAAGACGGCAGCCTGGACCGAGACAGCGAAGTCGCTAAAATATGGATAGGCTCGTGGGAAGAGTATGTTTTCACTGAGAAGAACGGGAAGACTGAACTGAAGGTAGTCATCGACACACCGCCAGCCTGGGATGAGGAGTTTCGTAAAGGCTGGCCTTTAGCGCTGAAGAAGTTGAAAGAAATTTGTGAAAGGGATTCAGTAACGGCGTAGAGGGCGGAATTTTGTACGTTTGAGGCATGAACAAAAACATTCAACGCCTCTGCGATATCGCCAACAAATCCGAACGTTGCATCATTGGGTTGATGTCAGGAACTTCTGTGGATGGATTGGATGTGGCCCTGTGCCGCTTTACCGGCACAGGTATGGAAACTGGCATTGAATTGCTCGAATTTGAATCCGTACCCTATAATGATGATTACCGCCAGGAAATAGCCAGCATTTTTTCAAAAAAGAATGTGGATCTTGAAAAAGTCTGCCTGCTCAATAGCTGGGTGGCCCAGGTTCATGCAGGCATGATTTTGCAATGCCTGGCCAATTGGAAACGTAGCGCAGACAGCATCGATTGCATTGCCAGTCACGGACAAACTATTTTTCACGCGCCCAAACGCCTGCACAAACACGCAAAATTTGGTAATGCCACGTTGCAGATTGGCGATGGTGACCAGCTGGCCGTGAAAACGGGCATTATAACTATAAGCGATTTCCGTCAAAAACATATCGCCGCCGGTGGCGAGGGCGCGCCCCTTGCCGCTTACGGCGATTTTTTAATGTTTTCCAAAAAAGGTGAAGACCGCATCATGCTAAATATCGGCGGCATCGCCAACTTCACATTCCTGCCCGGAAGCCTCAATGCCGATGATGTATTCAGCACCGATACTGGTCCGGGCAATACGCTGATGGACGGGTATATAAAGAAAAATTTCCCGGGAAAATATTTTGATAAAAATGGCGAACTCGCAGCTGCGGGCAATGTGAATAAAGCTTTGCTGAAAGCGCTGATGGATCATCCTTTCTTCAGCGAAAGTTTTCCCAAGACTACCGGACCAGAATTATTCAATCTTGCTTACCTGCAGCAGGCTATGGAAAAATCAGGTGTTGGTCATCTCAGGCATGAAGACGTCCTTGCAACACTCAACCGTTTTACCGCAGAAACCATTTCGGGGGCAATAAAAAAGGCGACCGGTGGTGAAACGAGTTTTCTCATCTATGCCAGCGGCGGCGGCATGCATAACCCGGTGCTGATGAAAAATTTGTCGGAACTATTACCGGGCTGTCAGTTCAAAACCACTTCCGACCTGCACATCAACCCCGATGCAAAAGAAGCAGTATTGTTTGCTGTGCTCGCCAATGAAGCCATTTGCGGCAGCGGCGTACATTTCGGGCAAGGCCGCAATGGCATACCAAATGTATCGATGGGCAAAATCAGTTTCCCGCAGTAGCATCCAGGTAATCGAGCATCACCACGCCGGAGCGGAAGGTGTGCGATTTTACAAGTTTCATGCGCAGCCGGTGTTGCAGGCTGTTAAACAATGGCTTGCCTTCGCCAAGAATGACGGGATGCACCCACAAGGTGAACTCATCGATCAAACCTCCCAATTCAACCATTGAATTGATCAACTTGCCACTGCCATATATGATAATATCTTTTCCCGGTTGGCTTTTGAGCTTTTTAATCTCCTTCCGTAAATCTCCGCGGATGAATTTTGAATTTACCCAGGCAGGCTCTGCCAATGTTTTGGTGAACACCACCTTGGTATGGTTGTTCATCATATCTGCAAAGGCTATGTCTTCGCGCGGGAAATTCAGGTCGAGCGATTTGCGAGGCCAGTAGCGCGCCATGGCGCAGTAGGTAACACGACCCAGCAAAATGGTGTCGGCGCTGCTCAGTTGTTCGTAGAAAGACTGAGCCAGGTCGGGGCCCCAACTTTCGAAATGCCAGTCGAGTTCGCAGTTGGGGCCTGACATAAAACTATCCAAAGAAACATTGATCGATGCAATTAGTTTACGCATAAATTTCATTTTTCACCACTGAAATTGCATGGGTCGTTTTTTGGGTTGCATCTGCTCTTACGCCACACTTCCGATAACTGCAGCGTGATGACGTTTCTCGGTTACGGTTAAAGAAGCAAGCGCTGCTTTTCTTTTCTGGTAAAATACATACGATAATACCGCCAGGCCCAGCGGCATCCACATAAATCCATATTGAGCCACGGTACCGCCCGATGCAATGATGGAATAGGTGGTGCCAATAAGGTCAAAGAACAAGCCGGCATAGGCCCATTCCTTGATGCGGTGAAAACCGGGTACCAGTAAGGCTATACATCCCAGCACTTTGCACACGCCGATGAAGGGAACGAAATAAAGCGGGTAACCCAATCCCTTATGCATACCTTCGATGGCCATGGGATCCATCATAATGTCAGGAATGGCGCTCATCAGCATCATGGCGGTAAACAGGCCGGTAAAGATCCAGTAGAGAATATTCAGCTTTTTCATGGCTTTAATTAAATTTTAGTTTTAGTTGTCTTTGAGAAAATTTTCACCGGTGATTTGTCCTTACAAAAGTATCCTCACTCGCCTTTTTTTATCGTGTGTGTATGCGACTTATCGGGGGGTGTAATACGACAAAAATTCTGTGGGGTAAACGATGCAGTTCGTATGGAGAAAATTTCCATTAGTACGAAACTGACTGCAAAAACTGATTTTGCCTTAGTGACAAACTGCAGTAACATTGATTCAATGCCTGATTTTACTAATTTTGGAATCCCTTTGGGAAAATTCCTGCTCTCTACCCCTTGAATGCCTGATTGATTGAACACGCGATAGCCCGGCGATTTAATAAACTAATAGCTCATGAAACACATTAGCATCCTGGTACCGAATGAGGCCGTACCGGCCGCAATTGTTGACCCGCGGTATATGTTTACCGCCGTCAACCAATTTTTAGTGCAATCCGAACGTGAACCCATGTTCGAAGTAGAACTGGTGGGCATGTCGAAACATGTGCCATTGAATGATGGCGTGTTTTCCGTGAACGCTGAAAAACTTTTGCACGAAGTAAAAAAGACCGACCTGGTAATCATCCCCGCCATATCGGGTGATATAAAGAAGGCGCTAGAACTGAATGAAGGTCTGGTACCCTGGATTGTTGACCAGTACAACCGCGGCGCAGAAGTTGCCTCTTTATGCATCGGCGCCTTTCTGCTGGCATCTACCGGTTTGCTGAGCGGCAAAAAATGTTCAACACACTGGATATATGCCGAGCAATTCAGGGAAATGTTTCCCGATGTCATCCTTACCGATGGCAGCATCGTAACCGAAGAAAATGGCATCTACAGCAGCGGTGGTGCTTCGTCGTACTGGAACCTGCTGCTGCACCTGGTAGAAAAATATACCGACCGCGAAATGGCCATCCGTGCTGCGAAATTTTTTGCCATTGAAATAGACCGTAAGAGCCAGTCGCCATTTATTATGTTCAACGGCCAGAAGAAACACGAAGACGAGCCCATACGCCAGGCACAGGAATTTATAGAGAAGAATGTAACGGAGAAGATATCGGTGGAAGAACTGGCGATGCGCTTCGCCATCGGCCGCCGTCATTTTGAACGCCGTTTCAAAAAGGCCACCAACAACACGCCCGTGGAATATATTCAGCGGGTAAAAATTGAAGCGGCCAAGAAAGACCTGGAATCGGGGCGCAAAACCGTAAACGAAGTGATGTACGATGTGGGCTATTCCGATATAAAAGCATTCCGCACCGTATTCAAAAAGATAACCGGTCTGTCGCCCGTGGAGTACAGGAACAAATACACTAAACAAATAGCATGAAAAAGGAATCCTTCAGTATAAATGGTGAACAGCTCCTTAACAAGGTTAAGGAGCTGATTCATGAAGGAAATATCCGCAAGATTACTATCTCTGATAAGAATGGTAAGGAGTGGATGAGTTTTCCCCTGACCGTTGGCGTGGTAGGCGCGGTGCTTTTACCAGTGCTGGCCGCCGTTGGCGCCGCCGCAGCGCTGATTACGGAATGTACAATTACGGTGGAGAGGGAAGAGCCAGGGGACTCCTAAGCCAGCACCAACGCCTCCTTATTATACTTGTTCCTATACTCCATTGGCGACAACCCCGTCACTTTCTTAAAGATGGTGCGGAATGCCTTGGTGTCATTATACCCCACGTCATACATTACCTCATTGATATTCTTGCGGCTGGTTTCAAGATGCTTTTTCGCCGCTTCTATCTTCACGCGTTGAATGTATTCGGCAATTGTATTCGAAGTAGCTTTTTTGAAGCGCCTTTCCAGGTTTCTTCTTCCCAGGGCAAACATGCTCGCCAACTGATCGACGGTAATTTTCTCCGACACATTTTGCTCAATAAATTCCTGGGCTTTCTTCACGGGCTCGTCTTCGTGATCTTTTTGTCCCTGGAAAATGATGAAGGGCGATTGCGAAGCACGGTCCATATCAATCTGGAAAAGCTTTGAGCAGAACACCGCCACATTCCGGCCTGCATATTTTTCAATCAGGTGCAGCATGAGGTTGAGATAGGAAAAAGCGCCGCCGCTGGAGTAAATTCCGTTTTCGTCGGTGATAATTTTTTCTACCACCAGCTCCACCTCGGGATACATAGCCCTGAATTCATTGGCAAACATCCAGTGTGTAGCACAACGGCGGCCATTCAACAGACCGGTGGATGCTAACAGGAACGCTCCCACGCAAAGACTCGCCACTTCTGCGCCGCGCTTATACTGGCTCACAATCCAGGGAATGAATGCTGAATTGGCTTCTATCAATTGCTTCATATCGCCGTCGAGTGCAGGAATAATGATGAGGTCGGTCTTATCCACTTCGCTGATCAGTTTGTCGGGGCGAACGGTATAATGACCATCACGCAGCTTAGTTTCATTGGCTATACCTACCAGTTGCGCATTCACCATAGGTTCTTTTCCTTCCATGGCAAAATACTGGTTCACGCATTGGAATAACTGCCGTGGTCCTTCTACGTTAGCCATCATGGCTCCATGGGGCACCAGAATTGAAATATGTTTCATGAGCAATTTGGTTTTTGTAGCTATATGCAACTTCGCATGGCTCAGTTACATATCAGCAGGTGTTTTTAATAGTAGGGCGGGATAGTGATCAATCGTGTTTGACAATTCAAAATTAGACTGATGGTCTGTCGCAAACAACACCGCAATAAGTCGTAATCACCCACCCTGTCTGCGGATTTTTGGCTATAAGTTTGTTATCAAAATTCACAGGTCATGCATGACTCCGGACCCGGGAAGATGAGGAGAAAACAGGTACTTTTTGTGCATAGCGGTGGTTCTCAGGGACTTCACCAGGGCAGCCACGACCTGGTAGTCTGGCTGAGAACGGCCCTGGGTCCGCCCTATGAAGTGATTTACCCCATGATGCCCCACCCCAATAATCCCAAATACCAGGAGTGGAAAGAACAATTAAAACTGGAATTCACCCGGCTTCACGATGGTATTATTATAATAGGTCACTCCCTCGGCGGCTCCGTCATTTTGAAATTTCTTTCCGAAGAGAAAATTACCCGAAAAATTGATGGCCTCTTTATTATGGGCGCACCTTACTGGGGCAAGCGCAACTGGAAGGTGAATGAATTTGTGCTGAAAGATAAATTTGCCGCCAGTCTGCCTGCCATCAACGACATCTTTTTGTACCATAGTCGCCGCGACCTGGTGGTGCCCTTCAGTCATTTTTCCTACTACGCCGAGCAGATGCCCTTTGCCAACCTGCGGCCCATCGCCGGCAGCGAGCATATTTTTTCGGCGGGACTGCCTGAACTGGTCAATGATATCAAAAGCCTGGCTGCGGGGCATAACTAAATGACCGGAAATGACAAGTTTTGCGATTTTCGACAACAAAGCGCTTCCCTGCCTTGTTAATTTTCCGCATGATGAGAGTATTACCCCAGGCGCTTTACGAAAACAACGCCATTGAAAAAATTTTACGCGACGGACAATCCTGTGTTTTATACAAAGAATGCAAACAGGATACTATTCACAAAGAAGGTTATGTTTCCACGCATGCCCTCACCATGGTATTGAAGGGAAGACTGCAGATTCAAAAACTCGGCTGTCTTACCGATACGGTGAACGAGGGACAAATGATCTTTCTTCCCAAGGGCATATATATGATCTCCGACAGCGTGACGACCGATAATGCACCCTTTACAGCCATGGTGTTCTTTTTCGACGAAGCGCTGATTGACCAGTTTATTGCTTCGCTGGGTAAGACAAACTATGAACCCGCGAAAATGCACTGCGTCACGCTGAACTATACCGAGCCCATCAGGCTTTTTACTGAAAATTTACTGCAATTGTACCGGCGCGGAAATTCGTTGCACAATGCCATTACACGCGCCAAGTTATTTGAACTGCTGCACCTGCTAAGCATTTCTCCCAAAGGCGAAGCTTTTGTAAGAGCCATACTCTCTTTGAAAAACCAGGAAAAAATGAGCATCCGCGAATTCATGCTTGCTAATTTCCATAAGCCGCTCACCGTTGAGGATTATGCTTACCTCACCGGCAGAAGCCTTTCCACTTTCAACCGCGATTTCAAAAGACTATTTCATATTTCACCCAAACAATGGCTGATGGAGCAGCGGCTGGAGAAAGCGCGCAGCCTGTTGGAGCATAATAATATCAGCGTAGCTGAAGCAGCTTACGAATCAGGATACGAAAACATCTCGCATTTTATAAAAGCTTTTCACAAAAGATTTAATATTTCTCCCAAACAATACCTTATCCAAAAGAGGAACGAAGTGCTCGTATAAAGTTTTTGACTGAAAAACGATAATTCCGCAAGTTTTGGGTTGAAACATCGATACCGTGTTTCGAATTTTGGTTTGAACACATTAAAAAACAAAATTTGAAACAATGAGTAAACTGAAGAGCAAGGTAGCCGTCATCACCGGCGGCAACAGCGGTATTGGTTATGCTACCGCGGAATTGTTCCTGAAAGAAGGAGCAACAGTAATTATTACCGGAAGAAGGAAAGAAGCCGTGGATGCGGCTGTAAAACAACTGGGTAAGGGTGCGCATGGCATTGTGAGCGATGCAGGTAAAATGAGTGATCTGCTTTCGCTCGACAGCAAGGTATCGGCCATCTCACCTACCATCGACATCGTATTTGCCAATGCAGGCGTTGGCTTGTTCGCGCCTTTCGACCAGACCAGCGAAGAAATTTTCGACGCTAACCTCGATATCAATTTCAAAGGAGCTTTCTTCACTGTGCAGAAATTACTGCCACTGATAAAGGAAGGCGGATCGATTATTCTGAACTCAACCATTTTGGTGCACAGCGGTCTTGAAAACACTTCGGCTTACTCTGCATCAAAGGGCGCTGTGTTATCATTGGGTAAAACGCTGGCCATTGAACTGGCGGCACGCAGGATTCGCGTCAACAGCATCAGCCCCGGCCCGATCTATACGCCTATCTATGAAAAAATGGGTTTGTCGGAAGAAGTGTTGAAAGAATTTACTGCCGACGTAGCTCAGAAAGTACCCCTGAAGCGATTTGGCCAGGCCGAAGATGTGGCGCGGGCTGCATTGTTCCTCGCCTCGGATGAAAGCCAGTTTATGACCGGCGCAGAGATCACCGTCGACGGCGGCAAGCAGATTACATTCTAAGCAAAGCTGAATTACTTATCCGGATAAGTCTTTCTTATTTTGTCGTACGATAGTTTCACAATTTTTTTCAGCACGTCCATATTAATATCCTCCAGCTTTTTAATATAGATACATCCCTTGCTGGTCTTTGCTTTGCCGAGACTTTTAAGCAGGCTTTCCCTGTTGGGAAAATCGCCTGACGTATATATAGTGAGATTGCCTTTGCGCGGCGAGAAAGCTGCGAGCGGGGCATCACCTTCGTAACCGCTGGCGTATTTGTAGTGGTATTTACCGAAACCAATAATACTCGGCCCCCACATTCTGGCGGGACTGCCGGTTATTTCTTTCATCATTTTGATGAGTGCGCGGCAATCCTTGCGCACTTCTTCGCTTTCCACGCCGGCCAGGAAGTCCCTGACGGGAATATCGGTGGGTTTTGTTTTTTGTTCGGCCATAACAGAAAGGTACACCAAAAAAAAATACACCGAACCTAAGCCCGGTGTACTTTACTTAAAAACACGATACCCTAAAAACAATGACCTTAGCTGATTTTGCTAACTACGGTTTCTGTAACCACGCTTTGTGTAGTGCCTATTCTATATAACTGTACCTGGTTAGTTTTCTTTGAACGGATTTCAACATCCAGTTCGGCGGTGCCCAATTCTTCGATGTTCAGCAAAAACCTTTTGGAAAACTGGCTGCCTTTCAGGCGGTCTGAATACAAAACACGACCGGTTTTATCGCGGAAGGAAACGATGTATTCGTCTTCTTCACCATTCACGAGGTTCAGAACAAATACGGGCTGGTTTTCCTTAGTGCCGATATATTTGAATTCCAAACCGGGAATGTTGTTGTTGCTTGATTTCTTACCGCCCTCATTGGCAAAAACGGCTACAGAAGAAACGGTCATGGCTAATACAAGTGCCAATGTGCTGAAGTTCATGATTACTCTTTTCATCTTTATACTATTTAAAATTTTCAAAGTCTATTGGATCCGCGCTTTCGCACAGATTCGTTATTGTTAAAAAATTGTTATCAGTGTTGGCGTTTAAAGCAATCGGGCAAGAATCGGGCAAGTCTTAGTGCAGCAATGTTCTTCTCGTAGAGGAAACCCTTGCGGGTTATGTTAGATTTGGTAGTGCAAACTTAATCCACAACCAATCTGCCAACAAAACAAATAAAGGCTGATTTGCGCATGGCAAACAGCCTAACAAAATCTTAAAACCCTTGACAGCAAAGGATTTCAGCGGATCATCGCAATGATCTCCAACTTCAAAATCGATGTTTTTGCTTACCGGTCGTTAGCTACCCCCGGTGATCACGCCACAGGCAATCCGGTTGCCGGCATTACCAGTTGGTTGTGTAGTGAAATCGTCAGTACCACCGTGCACAATAATGGCCCTGTTGAGAATATTCCTGGTAGAGTCGCCACCCACAGACCAGAGATTGGTTTCCAACTCCAGTGTGCCCCTGCCAGATGCATCGAGCTGCACATTACCGATATCACCTGAGTGAAATGCACTGCTGCCCCATTTACCGTGTTGCGTATTGGTAGGGTTCCAGTGACCGCCCGCATGATGCCCCGTATCGCCGCAGTCGGCATGTTCATGAATATGCACAGCTACGGTTTGGTTGGCTTTGGCGGGAATGGTGATGTCGAGCGTCATCTTTACATCGCCGTCATCCTGGGTTTCGAACTTTACCATTCCGTTTACTGTTGTATCAGGATATGTTGCTGACAGGTTAGCAATGGCGCTGGCACCGGCCGTTTTGGCTGAATCGGTATCTGTGCCGCTGGTGCCTACATTGGTGCCGTCGCTGCAGGAGATCACCAGTGAACAAAATGCGGTGACAATGCCGCAACCAAGCATTCCGGCAATCGTGTTTCTTTTCATATCTGTTTTTTTATTTCCAATGCAAAACAGATACCATGCAGTCAACGCACTAAATTTTCAATAATCTTTTAATGGAACTACAAAACGCTATCAACCTTATAGTTAAAGGAATCAACGAACGAAAAACCTCGCAGGTCTGGGCCGACCTCGGCGCAGGAAGCGGATTGTTTAGCCGCGCGCTTTCTGCATTGTTAGCCCCTGGCAGCACAATTTATGCGGTGGACAAAAACTATAAGCCAGATCAAGAGATTGCATCAGAAAATGCCGCCACCACCATCAATTGGTCAAAAATGATTTCACATCTCCTCTTGCCGAACTCCACGCTGCGATGGCATCATCATGGCCAACTCATTACACTATGTAAAAGATAAATTAACCTTCCTGCAACAGCTCAGAAGCATCCTTACACCCGCAGGTCGCATCATTGTGGTGGAATATGATACCGACCGCGCCAATCAATGGGTGCCGTGGCCAATCAGTTGCAAAAACCTGCAGGAATTTGTATCGAAACATCAACTCGGCAGCCTGCAAAAACTTGCAACGGAAAGTTCTGTGTATCAAAGCGGAGGCATATACAGTGCATTAATTATATTTGAAACATGATGAAAAAAATTGCCGGGCTTTTTCTGTTTACCTTATTGGCGGCTGTGTTGATTACAGCCTTTAATCAACCGCCGAAGAAAACTTCTGTTGATGCCATTTCAAAAAAAGATTCAATTATCACTGGCGCCGATCAGACGGAAAAATATGTTCCCTATCTCAGGGGAAAACGCGTAGCTATTCTTGCCAACCAGACTTCCATCATCGGCAATAAACACATGGTAGACAGCCTGCAATCTTTAGGAATTAATATTGTGAAAGTATTTGGCCCGGAGCACGGTTTTCGCGGCAATGCCAGCGCCGGCGTGCATGTAGCCGATGAAGTGGATTCAGCTACTGGTATTCCTATTGTTTCCCTGTATGGAAAAAAGAACAAGCCCACGAAAGAAGACCTCGCCGACGTAGACATCATGATCTATGATATACAGGATGTGGGCGTTCGTTTTTATACCAACATCAACGTGCTGGCGCGACTGATGGAAGCCTGCGCGGAAAATGATAAAGAATTACTGATACTCGACCGACCTAACCCCAATGGCTACCTGATAGATGGTCCGGTACTGGATATGCAATTCAAATCAGGCATCGGTATGTTTCCTTTGCCGATGGCGCATGGCCTGACGGTGGCAGAGTTTGCGCAAATGGCGAATGGTGAAGGGTGGCTGACCAATAAGGTAAAATGCAAACTGAAGATTGTGCCGGTGGCGAATTACAAACACAGCATGATGTATACGCTGCCGGTGAAGCCATCACCCAATCTTAACACACAACAGGCGGTGATGCTCTACCCTTCCACCTGCATGTTCGAAGCGGTGTATGTAAATCATGGCCGCGGCACTATGTATCCTTTTACTGTGCTTGGCGCGCCTTATTATAAAGGCATTTATTCATTCAGCTTCACACCAAGAAGCATCAAAGGCATGGCCGAGTCGCCCATTTTTATGGACAGCGTATGCTATGGCATCGACCTGCGCAATTACGACGTGAATAAACTCGTACAAAGCAAAAAGATCAACCTCGAATGGATCATGGAGCTGTATAAGAACTCGCCTGAAAAAGAAAAGTTCTTCGACTCTAAGCTGAGCAAGCAAATGAGCCGTATCGAATTACAGATTGGTCATAAAGATTTCCGCCGCCAGATTATGGAAGGCGTTCCCGAATCGGAAATCCGTAAGTCGTGGGAGCCGGGTTTGAGCAACTATAAAAAGATGCGCCAAAAATACCTGCTGTATCCCGACTGATTATTTCGTTACATAGTTCAGCACTTTTTCATACTTCGTGATCCAGTCGCTTTTGATTTTGCCTTGCGCATTGAACCCTGCATTCATGGCAAAATCATAACTCACATCAGCGCCAATGGCTCCCGATACCAGGTTGCCCGATGCACTGCCGCGCATACCCAGGTCGGCAAATTCATTATTGTGATCAAACACCACGTAGAACTGCTGGCTGATGGAGCCCGCAGCTACATTCTTGAACGAGCCGCTGATGCCGGCGCCCACATACAAAGTGGATGTGCCCGTGGTGAACTTCTTTTCGGCGCCCACCTGTATGGTTTTGTAAACATCGGCTTCAATGGTGAAACTGCTGCAATCGGCCTTTAGCGTGGCTACACTCAATGAAATATTCATCTTTAACCAATCAGGACATTTTAGGTTCACGTTGCGAGCCGACTGTATTAATGCTTCCGCTTCTTCTGTGCTCATGGTGCTTTTACAACCTTGCGGGCGCTCCATAGCCAGGAAGCTGTTGATAGCGTTTGCGAGAAAAGTGAAATAATCTGCCACTGTTTTATATACCAATATCTCATGAGCCGGGTTAGGATCCAACTGCACAATGTTGATTATACCGTTCAGATATTGCTTGTAATTCGATTGCGCTTCCCTGAATTTTGCTAAAATAAAACTGTTGTACGTCGACATGAGTTGATCTACCAGCGGCGTTTTTATATCACAACATTTTTTCTCGTATGCTTCAAAAATCGCCTTTGTATTTCCCGGGTCCAATGGCGGACTGGGGCAGGGTGTTTCATAATCTCTTTTGGCGTATTGTTCGTGTAGCCCTGTCAGGTAGGGAACATCATCTTCCTCCACAATGCCGAGCAGCGGAATATACTGCTCGCCCAGGTCGCTCAGCAATTCATCAACCAGGCCCGAATAAATGCCGGGCTTCATTTTACCCGAAATTTTTCCATCCCTGTCAGTATTCATCGCCAGGTTGTTCCAGTATTGAATTTCGTTTACGATAGATTCCATCAGGCCTTTTATCTCGCCTTTCCAGCGGGCAGTCTCTTCTGCGCGCATGGGCGGGTCGGGTAATATGAATTTGTTGAGACTGATCTCTTCAAAAAAATCATGGTCGGCTACGCCGTTTCGCTGCATTTTTCTTTTCCGGATGGCGGCGAAGTTGATTTTATCGCGATGCCCGCTTTTCACAACCTGCGCCAGCGATGAGCGCCTGTGCGCAACCTCCATCTCTTTTGCCAGGTATTCCACCGCTTTTTCAAACTGGTTTTCGTAGATGTGCAACAGCGCCATGGAGTGGTTGGCTTCGGGATGCATATCGTCAATAGCGAGACATTGCTGCAGAAATTGTTTGGCTTTTCCCAAATCGCCCAATCCCATGTACGCCTGCGCAATATTGTTCAGCAACATGCTATTGTTCGGCACTTCTGCCAGGCAACGTTGCAAAATAGGTATTGCCTGGTGTTCCAGTCCCGACATGTTCAACAAAGCAGCCAGGTTGTTCCACCCGAGCACATCGGCCGGATCTTTTTCCGTGGCTTTCATGCCCAGTAACAATGCTGCTTCGGGATTATTACCATAAAAGCCGCCAATGGCTGCGTTTTGAATTTCTTTTGCGGAGCGGTTGGCAGAAAATGTTTCCACCTGCTGCACCACGGGCGGCGCAACCGACGTCTTCAAGGCCGATTCCATTTTCGACACTTCGCTCAGCAGTTGCTGTCGCGTGGGTGGCGCAGCCGGTATCATGGCAAGCCGCTTCAAATCTTTTACCGGCGGCTTTAATTGCGTGGTGGGCAATACTGTTTCGTCGATGGTGATGTTGGCCGCTTTTGCCGTTGTCTTCAATTTCTCTTCGGCAGCCTTCAGCATTTTTGCTTTCCAGGCGGCCTGCTCTTCAGGACTCATGTTGGCAATACGCTGCATGTCGGCCTGCGTCAGCTTAGTAGGATCTGTGGGTAAAGATTTGTCGGCCTGCTTCGACTGGGCAGAAGTGATGATTGATAATGCGCATAGCAAGGCGCACAGAAACAGTTTTTGCATATTCATGGCGATAATTCGCCCGCAATATGAAAATATTTACGCGGCCGCCCTTGCTGTGTAGGTATAAACTGGGAAAAATGGCGGATGAATTGATGGCAGGTTTTGTTTAGCAGGGTTTACTGAGCCGACTGCTCCTCGATAAAGCCTGGTTGTACCGGGTGCAGTGTATCATCGTCTTTGGCCAACCCTTCCAGCGTTACCACCGGCTGATCTTTTACTGCTGAAATGGGCATCGCGCAACTGGGTATCGCATGGCCGTTTAGCAACACCATGCAGGCCCCGCATTGCTGAACGCCGCAACCATACTTAGGGCCGTTCAACATTAACTGGTTACGCAATACGTAAAGTAACGGCGTAGCCGGGTCGGCCTCTACCGAATGCGTTTTGCCATTGACGGAAAGCTGGAAAGTAACACTCATGCCCGGAAAAATTGCTTTTGAGAGTTAGTATAATTGACCGGAAAGAAAATACAATCCATACAGTTATCTGATTGCAATACCGGTTATTTTTTTATCTTACCGCGCGATGCACAAAAACCGGGATACAATGCAACAATAGTCGTTTCGAAATTGTCATGCTCCTTGCCCGGTTAATCAAACCAAAACTAATGTCCAGACCTTTGTTATTGCTAATAGGCCTGACTGCTTTGTGCCAGGCAACTTCGGCCCAGAATTCCACGCCGGACTCATCCATTGCAGCTGCTTACAAAAATGCTGTAGATACTTACTACAAGTTTACCGACAAACAATCCCGACTTTATAACGGATGGCTGCATATAGGTTACTCGCACCGGATCGAGGGCGTGGCCTATTATGAAGATGCCCTCTGGAAAAGCGGAACCGTTGTTTACGACGGACTTGAGTTCAACGACGTGAACATGATGTATGATCTCTACAAAGACGAACTGATCATACAGCATTTTCAGAAATTGATGCTTACCCTGCACAGCTTCCGCGTGAAATCGTTCAGCTTCAACGGGCATCATTTTATCCGTCACGTACAGGATAGCACCGTGAAAGGCTCGCCCGCCACGGGTTTTTATGAAGTACTCCATGAAGGCAAGACAAGAATGATGGCAAAAAGGGTGAAGATCCTGGAGGAAACTGTAACCGATGTGGTGCAGCAGCGTTTCACTCAGAAGAATTTTTACTACATCAACAGCAACAATACCTGGCACAACATAAAGACATTTAAAGATCTGCGAAAGTCCATCCTCAACGAAAAATCGTCAGAGATTCGCCAATACCTGCGTAGGAACCAAATCAAATTCCGTAAAGAAAAAGAACGAGCGCTGATCGAAGCTCTTCAACAATTTGACGCAATAACTCAATGATATGAGAAAATTGATTGTAAGGACTGGCTTCTGCCTGGTGATGCTTGTTGCGTGCCTGCAGGCCGCTGCGCAGAACCAGCCCAGGATTTCTGCTAATTTGGAAAACGTGGATATCAGCGCGCTGAGCCGCGAACTGGAACAACAGACAGGCTATTATTTCTATTATGATGTTGAACAATTCGACAGCGCACGTTTCAACCTTTCAGTCACCAACGAAACATTGTCGAAGACGCTCGAACTCGCTTTCCAGAATACCGATTTCAAATTCACTATTCTCTACGATCAAAAGCAGGTGTTTCTTACCAAGGGTCTGGAAATACGTCCCGGCCTGCCGGCCGGTTTTTTTGACCAGGCAACTGTCAAAGACAGCACACAAGACCTGGTGCCTGAATTTGGCGACCGTAAGGCTGCGCGCGTGGATGCTTCCATAGAAAGTAAGTTGTTTGAAATAGGTGTAAAAGGTGCTACGCAACCCGGTTCCATAACCATTGTGGGTTATGTGAGAAATATCAAAACCGGCGAACCCGTTGTGGGCGCCACTATTTACCAGGCCAACACCTCCAATGGCACCAGCACTGACCAATATGGTTATTACTCCATCGAATTGCCCCGCGGCCGTCACACGCTGATTGTACAGGGTATCGGCATGATGGATACCCGCCGCCAGGTGATGGTGTACTCCAGCGGCAAGCTGGACATAGACATGAACGAGCGCGTGATTTCGCTGAAGGAAGTTATCGTGTCGGCGCAAAGAAGAGCCAATGTGAGAAACGTAACCATGGGTACCGAGCGCCTCACCATCCGCACCATCAAACAGGTGCCTTCGGTATTTGGTGAGGCCGACGTGTTGAAAGCTGTGTTGACACTGCCGGGTGTAAAAACAGTGGGTGAAGCCAGCACCGGTTTCAACGTGCGCGGTGGATCAGCCGACCAGAACCTGATTCTCTTTAACGATCTCACCATCTATAACCCCACGCATTTCTTCGGTTTCTTCTCTGCCTTCAACCCCGACCTGGTAAAAGAGGTGGAACTGTACAAGAGCAGCGTGCCGGCTAAATTCGGCGGACGTCTTTCGTCGGTACTCGATATCACAAGCCGCGAGGGTAATAAGAAAAATTTTGCAGGCACGGCAGGTATAGGTCTGCTTACCAGCCGCATCAACCTGGAAGGGCCTATCAAGAAAGACAAAACATCGTTTATACTCGGCGGCCGCACCACCTATGCGCGCTGGCTCCTGAATATGCTGCCCGATGAATACAAGCATAGTAAAGCTTCGTTCTTTGACGTGAACCTGATTATCAGTCATACCATCAACAACAAGCACAGTCTTTACTTCACCGGCTACATCAGCGGCGACCGCTTCAACCTGAACAGCGATACTTCTTACGGTTATAATAACAAGAACGCATCCATTAAGTGGAAACATATTTTCAATAATAAATTCACAGGCATATTTACGGCTGGATATGACCGGTATGATTACAGCATCAAGAGCCTTAAGAACAAGGTGAATGCCTATAAACTGGGTTTCGATATCAACCAGTATAATTTCAGGGCAGACTTTACGCACTACGCCAGCGCCGTGCATACCATTGATTTTGGCCTTAACACCATTCGCTACAAACTGAATCCCGGTAATTACGGGCCTGCAGACAGTGAATCGCTGATAGTGCCCGACGTGGTGGAAGCTGAACAGGCCCAGGAATCGGCCGTGTACATCAGCGACCGGTGGACGGTGAACAACAACCTCTCGCTACATTTTGGTGTGCGCTACAGCATGTACAATTACCTGGGGCCGAAACATGTGAACCAGTATGCACCCAACCTGCCCAAGACAGAAGATAACCTGCAAGACACCAGGTTATACAATGGCGGCAAAGTGATTCAAACCTATCATGGTCCGGAATTCCGCTTGTCGGCGCGTTACCTCATTACCGGCGATCTGTCGATCAAGGCGGGCTTCAACTCATTGCGCCAGTACATTCACATGTTGTCGAACACAACCGCCATTTCACCCACTGATATCTGGAAACTGAGCGATCCGAACATTCGTCCGCAGTTTGGCTACCAGCTCTCATTTGGTATATATAAAAACTGGAAAAACAACACCATCGAAACTTCGGTGGAAGTATATGGCAAGCGCTTAAGGGATTATCTCGATTACAAGAGCGGCGCCGTACTGGTGCTGAACCATCATATTGAAACCGATGTGATCAATACTATGGGTAAGGCCTATGGTCTGGAGGTGATGGTAAAAAAGCCCAATGGCAAACTCAATGGATGGGTTAGTTATACTTACTCGCGCATCCTTTTGAAGATGGATGATCCTAATGCGGGTGAAATCATCAACCGCGGTGAATACTATCCGGCGGCTTATGACAAACCGCATGATTTCACCTTCGCGGGTAATTACCGGTTCTCGCACCGCTTCAGTCTTTCACTGAACGCCACTTACAGCACGGGCAGACCCATCACCTTGCCGATTGGCAGGTATTACTATGGCGGCTCTTACCGTGCGCTGTACAGCGACCGCAATGCTTATCGCATACCTGACTATTTCCGTACCGACTTTGCGATGAATATTGATGGCAACCACAAGGTGAATCAACGATTTCATAACAGCTTTACTATTGGCATTTATAACCTGACTGGCAGAAAGAACCCATACTCGGTCTATTTCGTTTCGGAAGGAGGTGTCGTAAATGGATACAAGCTCTCGATTTTCGGAAGCCTGATTCCGTTTATCAATTATAACGTACGCTTCCAAACCAGGGGTGTAAAACCTGGTATCCACCAATAGCAATAATTGAATAATTGAATATGTGGAAAATTTGCTTATACATTTTCGTACTGACAGTCATCAGCGCGTGTAAGGAAAAATACGACTTACCCTTTGCAGGACCAGCCGCGGGTTACCTGGTGATAGACGGCGTGATCAACGGCGGCGAGGGTCCCACCACAATACGGCTTACGCGCAGTCTGGGGCTGGTGGACACTGAGCCGTTTCGTTACGTGAACGGTGCTACCGTACGCATAGAAGGGGAAGACAACAGCTATCAAACACTGTTGCCTGCACCCGATGGCATATACCATTCGCCACAGCTACACTTCACGGATGGTATTAAATACCGTCTCTACATTCTTACTCCCGACGGCAAGGAATATGCATCCGACTACATAACCCCGCTTAAAACGCCGGATATTGACACGCTGACCTGGGAAAGAAATGATGCAGGGGTTACGCTGTACGTGAACACGCACGACCCGCAAAACAAAACCATCTACTACCGCTGGGAGTACGAGGAAACCTGGGAAATACACTCAGCCTTTTACTCCACGCTGGTATGGCAAACCTACCCCAACGGGAACCCCTATGATGTGGATCCGCGCGATCCCCTGGAGTCGGAATTAATGTATACCTGCTGGCGTAATCAGAATTCTTCTGTGCTGTTGCTCGGGTCTTCTGCCAAACTCACCCGCGACACCATTCATTTGCCGTTCATGCTCATTCGCCCCGGCGACGAAAGATTGAGCGTGCTCTACAGCATCAACGTTACTCAATATGCCGTGAGCAAGGACGGCTATGAATTTTTGCAACGCATGAAGAAAAATACCGAACAGGTAGGAAGCCTTTTCGATGCGCAACCTTCCGAACTGGTGGGCAATGTGAAATGCCTGACCGATCCCGATGAAACGGTAATTGGATTTGTGGAAATTGCCGAAGCCAAACAAAAAAGACTTTGGATCAGGCGTAGCGAGGTGAGTCCCTGGAACTATTTGCCGGCCTGCTCTGAAAATACGGTCGTAAATGATCCCGACAGCCTGGAATTGTTTGCAGCCTATTTGCCTACGCAGGTGCATAAGACCAGCCCGGGAGGCGACACACTATCAGTATATGTGGCAACGCCGGTGTGTGTTGACTGCCGCTTACGTGGCACTCCTGTGAAACCCGCTTTCTGGCCCTGATAAAAAAGAAAGGAACAATGATGAAATCTGCATCAACCCGCAATATGAACCGGATTAAAAAACTGACCCTGGCTGCGATTGGCTTTTGTGTAGCAATTGTATCGGTAGCGCAGCCTGATTATGCTTCTATACAAAACCGCTTTAAGCAATACCGCGAAAAAGCATTGCAGGAAAAAATTTTCGTGCATACCGATAAGGAATTTTACCTGGCGGGAGAAATCATGTGGTTCAGGTTGTTTTATGTAGAAGGCACTACGCACAAGCCGCTCGATCTGAGCAAAGTGGCCTATGTGGAACTGATCGACAAAGACAACAAACCCGTAATGCAAGGTAAGATTGCGCTGAAACCCGGCAGCGGCGAAGGCTCGTTCTTCCTCCCCTCCTCCGTACCGAGCGGCAACTACACGTTGCGCGCTTATACCAACTGGATGAAAAATTTCGGCCCGGAGTATTTCTTCCAGAAAACCGTCCGCATCGTCAACACACTGAAATCAGCACCCGCCACCGTAGTACGCGATACATCTTTGCGTTACGATATACAGTTTCTTCCTGAAGGTGGTCACCTGGTAAAAGGCCTTGAAAGCAAAGTGGCTTTTCGCGTGACTGATCAATATGGAAAGGGACTTGATTGCAATGGCGTGTTACTGGGCGAGCATCGCGACACGCTGCTGCAGTTCAGCACCTTCAAATTTGGTATGGGCAGCTTTTTGTTTACGCCCACCGCTGCGATCGTCTATAAGGCCATCATCAATTTACCCAATGGCGAATCGGTGTATCGTGATCTGCCTGCCGTGCAGGAACAAGGTTATGTATTGCGCGTACAGGAAGATGGCAGCGGCAATGTGGTGGCAAAAGTGAATGCCATGGGCGTGCAGTCCCAAGACGTATTCTTATTTGTTCATACCCGCCAGTCGGTACGGCTGGCTGAAAGAAAAGTGCTGAGCAATGGTGCAGCTGTATTCTCCATTCCCGAAACGCAGCTGGGCGAAGGCATTTCACATTTCACCCTGTTTGACCAGCGCCAGCAACCTGTTTGCGAAAGATTGTATTTCCGCCGTCCCGCCAATGCACTCAGTATCGAAGCCAGTGCAGAAGCGCAGTCTTACAACACGCGCGGGAAAGTAAATATTTCAGTGAACAGTAAATTTTTGCAAAATGCCGTACCCGCAGATTTATCGCTCTCGGTATTTCGCACCGATTCCCTGCAGGATGCCGCCGCACAGGATATACGCACTTACTTGTTCCTGAGTTCTGACCTGCGCGGTAATATCGAACAACCGGAATATTATTTCTCCGCCAATACACCCGAGGTAAAACAGGCCACCGACAACCTGATACTGGTGCATGGCTGGCGCAAATTTAACTGGACCAGCCTGCTGAACACGCGCGATATTGCGTTTGAACACGTGCCTGAATTTGATGGTCATGTTATCAGTGGGAAAATATTTACACCTACCAATAACGAACCGATTCCAGATATCAAATCGTTCCTTTCAGTGCCGGGCTACCCGGTAAGATGTTTTATATCGACCAGCGACGGATATGGTAATTTTCGCTTTGATGTGCGCGATTACTATGGCCCTGGTGAAATTGTGATGCAGGCCGATATCAACGATGCCCGCCTGTTCAGGCTTGAAGGCAATAATCCATTCTCTGAAAAATTCACCACCGTTGCATTGCCGCCGTTGAAGTTAAGTCCTTCCATGGAAGCTTTGCTCAGGCAATACAATCTCGGTATGCAGGTGCAGAATACGTATGCCGGCGAAAAATTAAGCCGCTTTGAACTGCCCGATATTGACACACTTGCCTTTTATGGCATACCCTATAAGAAATATTTCCTGGACGATTACACGCGTTTCACTACTATGGAAGAAGTGTTGCGCGAGTACGTGCCCGAAGTAGCTGTGCGCCGCAGGGACGGAGAACTGCATTTGTTCGTGTTTTACTTCGACCAGGATCGCTTTTTTACCACCGATCCGCTCATACTGCTCGACGGCGTGCCCGTATCGCATCGGGATATTATGGCTTATGATCCGCTGAAAGTAAAAAAGCTGGAAGTGGTTCCTGAAAAATATGTGGTGGGCGAATACACTTTCGAAGGGGTGGTTAGTTTTACTACTTATCATGGCGACCTGCCCGATTACCAGCTCAACTCAAAATCGGTAAAACTGGATTATGAAGGGCTGCAGATGAAGCGCGAGTTCTTCGCACCCGTTTACGAAACCGAAGAACAAATCGCCAGCCGAGTGCCCGATTTCCGCAACGTACTCTTTTGGGCCCCCGAAATTAAAACCGATGAGAACGGCTTTGCGCGCCTCAGCTTCTACACTTCCGACCTCAAAGGAAAATACGTAGGCGTGCTGCAGGGAATTGACGAAAACGGAAACGCGGGAAGTTACACGTTTACGTTTGAAGTAAAATGAGAACAACCGCGGATACTGCGTAATCCATCTAATACCGTGATAAAAAAAATCCCGCCTTATCGGCGGGACAATGCCTTTTTGGATACGTCTCCAAAGGGCGTCAATAATCTTTCATACTATTGGATCTCCGGGGCTGTAGTTTCAAAGGAATATGGTCGTAAAGGTTATTGGATTTGAACTGACCCTGCCTCATCCGTTAAAAGGCTTTCAGTGCGGCTTTTCACTATTGGATCACTGATTCAAAAATACAACGCACGCGCACAGACTAAAAGAAATTATCCTTCTTTCTAACCCAAATGCTCATATTATTTACAATCGTTTAAGGGGAATTTTGTACGCGGCGAGGAGTTGTCGTAATTGAGAAAAATTGCACGAAATAGAATCATTCTCAAAGCGAAATTATTGTCCAGAAAAGAGAAAGGGCTGCGCGAAAACAGCCCTTTGTAATGCCTGGTGGCATTTATCTGATGACACTGAAACTTCTATTGTTTAGTCTCGCCAAAGAGGGCGTGACAAAATTTATACCAATCATAAAATTATGGTCTCGCCAAAAAACGGACAATACCGTCTGACCACATTTTTGGGCTCCGTATTTTCCGAAGCGATTTATGATGAACTGAATATTTCACATGATGAAAAAGCAAATGCCTGTGCCGAAGCCACAGGCATTTTTGTATCATATCAAATGAGTTTTACCGCTTTTATTTAGCCACCAGCAGCTTACGCGTAATCCTGATTTTATCTGTTTCAAAGCTGCAGTAGTAAATGCCCGCGGGCAGTTTTGCTATCTGTGGCAGGGCTACCACATGATTGCCGCTGCCATAGGCGCGCCCCGAAACAGCTGAAAATACCCACTGACCCTGGCTGTTCAATATTTTCACCGTCACCGTGGAGGGCGACTGCAGCGTAAACCGTAAAGAAGTGGTAGCCGCCGCGGGATTGGGGTATAATGACAAAGCGAATTTGCTTTCCACATCATCCGGTGTTGCCGGCCGGTCGCCGATGGGCAGGGGCGTATAACTATCGCTCAGGAAAATGGGCGTGCCCGTAAGGGCAATGTCCACCGCTGGTACAGTGGTAGTGACATTGGTCATACTATAGTTCCATTCGCGCTTCACCAGTTGAGGCGATACGTTCATGCTTTCGGGAAATGAATACGTGGCTGAAGCCGCTTCAGACATATCTGTCGTGGTTTTGGCCCATAACACATATACATGCGAGCCTATGCTGTCGGTAAAGGCTGCGCCGCCAACATTGGCGGGCAGATTCATTTCAGCGGTGCGCGCCGCATTATAGCGATGAAACATCAGGACGTCAGACGTGGTTTTATACGCGATGCCCGCATTGCTATACTGCTGCAGGTACGCGCCGCCATTGGTTTTGGGACCTTTATCGGTAAGATCGAGGTATAAGCCCATGGTCTGAAACCATCCGGTGGCCGTGGCCATAGGCTTATCATCACCCAGCATGAAGATATAATACTGCTTCACATCATTGCGCTGGCTTTCCACCAATGCTTTTATCACGTAATTTTTCTGCGCCTCATCGCTGCCGATATAATTGTCGAGCGACTTGCGGGGAATATTATTTTCTGTGCAAATGAAAAGTTTGCGCGGATAAGTGGAACCATCATATCCATACTGCTCCAGCAATTCATTGAAACCATTTTTCACACTCACATAACTCTGCACGGCCGCATCACTGTGGCGGTGGCGTACAAAATCATTTATTTCATTGCTCCACTGAGATAAGTTGAACATGGGATAGTTGTGAAAACTGAGCACATCAAAATAAGCGCCGCCTGTTAAGGGATATTCGGCGGTTACAGAACCATCCACTGGATTATCGGTATGACGCAGAATGGCGTCGAGAAAACTTACATATCCTATGCCGCCGGTGGCTACCAGCGCGGTGGGATCCACATACTTGATCACTTCGTAGCTGATGCGCAGCATGCGTACGTAGTGCCATACGGGCGCTTTCATATTCTGCAGGTGACAGGGATTGGGATCGTTATCAAACCAGTTGCCCGGCTGGCCACGTTCTTTCCATCCGTTGCCGCCCAGGTCGTAATCAGGTTCATTCATGATCTCCCAGAATTTCACCCAGCCTTTGTAGCGTGTTACTGTCTTGTATACATACAGCGCGTAGTAGTTGTTGTCATTCACCGGCGTGCCGTTAGCGCCGCCATCCCAGATGGGCGTAAACATGTTCGCAAACATGTTCGACTGATCGTTGCAGCCGCCATACTTGTTGTTGTCGCGGTGCGCGGCCGAAGGACCCTGCAGGTTCACAGTAAGATCTTTCACACCCAGCGTAGCATAATGCGTAAACTCGGCAACGCGCACATCATAGCCCCATGATTCCAAAAAACTTTCAGGCAGCGGCGGACGAAATGTTTTGGAGCCAACACCTTTTACATTCTTTGAACTGTTGCCGGCAGCAATATCGGCCAGGGACTTGTCATCCCAGGAACTGCCGTAATAACCACCATTGGTACCGTAGTAAAAATATCCGTTGTAGGAAGGAGCGTGAGAAAAATCGTGAGCGGTGTAATTGATCTGTGAGTACGTGCTTAGCTGAACGCACAGGATCAAAACCGCACAGGCAACGTAGTGTTTTTTCATAGTAACGAGAGCTTGGTTAGCATAGGATAAATCGCTTACAACGCATCAATTATTCTGCCAAAAAGCTCTGTTGAAGAAACTATAGCGGTAAAATTTTTATTGCGCAAAAAGCTGTTTTATTGCGGCCTTTACAAAAACTTTCTTAGGCAAAACGGAGATAATCTTCAATTCCTGCCAAAGACTGGTTTCATTATCAAGGAACTGGAGTATGTCATTTGCACTATTCTTCCTGAAAAGTGTACTGAAAACCTGGTAGCCGGGCAGGCTGCCCTCCGCCAGTATGCGCAGCAGAATACCGTCGTACCAAAGCGCTCTTTTTCCACCAAACCCCCTGGCGGCTAGAGGATTAGCTTCCTGCAAAAGGCTGTTGACCAGCGCTGAAGATTGTTTTTGAATAAATTGAAAAGTATACCCGCTCGATGGCCTTGTCTGGCCGCCGGCAGTGCCCAGGTGGATGATGGCGCCTGTGTATGCAGGAAAACGGTAGTTGGTCATTGGTATGGAACCAAATTCTTCGTGTAGCACTGTATAGTTTCCTGCGTTTAAAAAACGTTGCAGGTAATCTGTTAACCCCGCATCATAATCCTGTTTGTCCAGGAGTTCCTTACTCACCAGTGTATATTCCACCAATGCTCTTGTTGCTGAAAAAGGCATTACGTACACGAAAGTGGTTCCATACTGCTGCGGTACACGAAAATCCATCAGCGTTGCCTGCGCAGGATCGAAGATGGGTTGTTCGGTTTCAATTTCCCAGCCTTTAAAATGTTGCAGCATGTAAAACTGCTTTTTGCGCAGCGTGGGTTGACCAAATAATATGCTGTTGAAAATATAATCGGCTTCAATCAATTCGCCGTCTATTTGCATAATGGCCCCGCGCTCTTTTTCCGTGATCGCCTCCACATTTCCATAACGAATGCTTACGTTGGGGTAATGATTGACAACATCGAAACAATATTTGTAAAAATCCAATCCGCGAATCATTTTGTAGCGGTAAGGAGCGATAGGATGTAAGCGGGAATGGTCATTGGCATAAAACCATAACTGGTCCCAGCTTTTATACACGATCTCTTCAAAAAAGCCTGGCTCTTTTTCCCAAAAACACCAGGTGCGGTCGTTAACCGTTTTGGGGGCTTTGTCAACCAGCAGTATTTTCTTATCGCTGAATTTCCCCGTTTGCAGCAGGCGTGTAAGAAAACTCAGACCGGCGCAACCCGCACCGGCCACTATATAATCGAACCGATTCATGAGGCATTACCCGCTTTCTGCAGTTTTTTGTCCCTGCGCACTTTTTCCCAGTATTTTTTATGCACGTACAACATGCCGAATGATTCGCCATCGTGGCGGTCGAGGTGACGATGATGCATTTTATGCGCCCAGCGAATAGCGCGCACATACGTGTTGTTGCTGCGGGAAAACCATTTGAAGCGCTGGTGAATGATCACATCGTGTACCAGAAAGTAGGCAAAGCCATAGGCCATGATGCCAAAACCAATGGCCTGCAGCCAGTAAATTTCCCGGATAGTACCAAACAGTATGCAAAGAATGCTGGGTATAGCGAAGATCACGAAGAAGGCATCGTTCTTTTCAAAAAATCCCGGTTCGGGTTGGTGATGATCTCTGTGCAAAGACCATAGCCATCCATGCATCACGAACTTGTGTGTGAGCCAGGTAATGCCCTCCATAATGATGAAGGTGCCTGCCAGTATCAATATGTAAAGCAGCCAATGCATGTATTTATAATTTTTGCAATCCGCGCCTCCATTGTTCTACGCGGGGAAATGCAATCTGAAACCACGCTGTGAATTGTTGCGGGTTGGTTTGCAGGCTTTCGCTGATGGCGTCAAGACTTTTATAACAATAATCTTTTACCTCGTCCTGGTCGGGCGCCACCTCGCCTTCGTAATAACCGGCAAACACGTGATCAAACTCGTGTTCGGTAAGACCGTTTTCCAGTTCACTGCGGTAAATAAAATCGAAGATCTTTTTCAACGGCACGGAAAAGCCCAGCTCTTCCTGCAGTCGGCGCGCGGCAGCCTGGGCCACATCTTCATTTTTGCCGGGATGACTGCAGCAGGCATTGGTCCATAGTCCGCCGCTGTGATATTTGCTATGGGCGCGTTGCTGCAACAACATTTCACCCTTACTGTTAAAAATAAATACGCTGAAGGCGCGGTGCAGCACCCCTTGCCGGTGCGCCTCCATTTTTTCCATAGTGCCTATCTCTTCGTCACGCTCGTTCACCAATACTACTTCTTGTTCTGTCGTCATGTTTAAATGTTCAGATCAAATTTAGCTGATTCTTTACTCCTGCCCGCACCAGTATCATGGCTTTGCGGTAGTTGGGTATGCGCACGCGTTCTTTCATGATGCGCGTGGGCGCCACTTTCCTGATACGGTTAAACAGCGACAGGTAATATTTATACGCCACATACACGCCAAACCTCGCTTTCAACGGCAATTGCAGAATGCCGGGCAGGGCGCGGTTGAAATCGGCGGCAATTTCTTCTTCAATATCATGCTTCATCCTCGGTGTGAAGTTTGAAAAATCAACGCCGGGAAAATATATGCGGTTCAGTCCGTTGAAATCGGCCTGCACATCGCGCAGAAAATTTACTTTCTGAAAGGCGGCGCCCAGGGCCTGTGCGGCCGGCTTCAAACGGGCATACATCGAACCGTCGCCTTCGCAGAAGATATACAGGCACATCAGTCCTACCACTTCAGCACTGCCGTAAATGTATTCATCATAACCCGCGGCATCGTACCACTGGCGGTGCAGATCCATTTCCATACTGTTAAAAAAAGAATGGATCAATGAATGATCAATTTTGTATTGATTGACTGTAAGCTGAAAACTGTGCAGTATGGGATTTAAACTGATGCCACGCTCTATGGCGTCGTAGGTTTCTTGTCTGAATTGTTGCAAAAGCGCGGTCTTGTCGTAATCATGAAAACTATCCACAATTTCATCGGCAAAGCGAACAAAGCCATAAATATTGTAAATGGGTTTTCGAAGGTCTTTATGCAGCAGCCGTATAGCCGAAGCAAACGAGGTACTATACGTCTCGGTGGTGATGCGGCTGCAAGACTGACTAACCTTATGAAACAATGAAACCATGGTAAGTCAAATTAAGTTATTTCGATGAAGAGCATATAAAATATCTTGCCAGCCTGGTGTTGTTCAAGCAAATAATCATAAACGTTTCGAATACTTCAACACTTCGGCTGCTACCACCTCACCACTGATGAGTGCGGGGGGCACGCCGGGGCCAGGCACCGTGAGCTGACCCGTATAGAATAGATTGCGCACCTTCTTACTTCTGCACGATGGCCGGAAGATGGCGGTTTGCATTAACGTATTAGCCAATCCGTAAGCATTTCCTTTGAATGAGTTGTATTCGCTGATAAAGTCGGAAGCAGAGAAGGATTTTCTGTAAATAATATCGTTGGAAATCGACTCCCCGGTATGTTGCTCAAAGCGCTGAAGAACCTGGCGGAAATATTTTTCGCGCAGTTCTTCGGTGTCGCCTTCCAGTCCGGCGGCAATGGGCACGAGAAACACCAGATTTTCACAACCTTCAGGCGCCACGGTGTGGTCTGTTGCCGAAGAAGCGCTTACGTAAAACAGTGGCTCGCGCGGCCATTCCCTGGTGACGTAAATCTCGCGGGCATGTTCTTCAAAAGGCCGGTCAAATACCAGCATGTGATGACGAATATTTTTCAATCGTTTTTTGACACCCACATAGTATAAGAGGCAACTTGGCGCCATCAATTTCTTTTCCCAATAACTATCGGTATAACTGCGGGAAGCAGGAGGCAAGAAATTTTTTTCAATGAAATGATAATCTGCATTACCGATCACGATGTCGGCTTCGTATTCATTTTTTTCAGTGAAGACTTTTTTTGCAGTTGCGTTCGCGATATCGATCCGGTTCACGTTTTCATTAAAGCGAAACTCCACGCCCAGTTCTTTGGCAAGCTGGTACATGCCATCCACCACGCTGTACATGCCGCCCTGCGGATACCAGGTGCCGCCTACAATATCGGCGTAGTTCATGAGACTGTACAGCGCGGGTGTGTTCTCGGGCAGAGCGCCGAGAAACAGCACGGGAAACTCCAGCAACTGCCGTATGCGCGGGTGCTGGAAATATTTCCGGATATGTTTTTTTATGGAAGTAAAAATGTCGAGTCGGAAAATGCCTTTGATCACCTGCCATTCCGCAAATTCTGTTATCGATTGCGCGGGTTTAAAAACCAGGTTGCCGATGCCGGTATTATACTTGTACTCTGCTTCTTGCAGGAATGCATCCAGTTTTTTACCTGCTCCGGCTTCCCATTGATTGAGCACGCTTTTGAAAGCGGTAAGATCGGCGGGAATTTCGGTATAGCTGTCGTTCCAATACACGCGGTACGAGGGGTCGAGTCGGTGGAGCGTGTAGTAGTCGCTTACTTTTTTTCCAAACTGCGCGAAGAAGCGTTCAAACACATCGGGCATCCAGTACCAGCTGGGCCCCATATCGAAGGTGAACCCTGCTTCGCGCAATTGTCTTGCGCGACCGCCGGGCATGCTATGTTTTTCCAATACAGTAACACGCCATCCTGCTTTGGCGAGAAAGGCAGAGGCTGATAGTCCGGCAAAACCGCTGCCGATGATGATAGCTGTGTTCATAATGGAGATTCGTGAAATCGGGCTGGGATTGTGTTTTATGAGAACGAATTTGATACGGATTGTTGGCTGGCCAGGATGCGGGTTCAGGATTGGGATTGGGATTGGAATGGGTGTCGGGTAGACAGGGCCGCGAATGTAATCGCGGATTAAACGCGGATTTTGGGATTACGCTGATGCTGACAAATGGCGATTTTCCGAAACTGTAAACATCTGCGCAATGCTAAAATCCGGCTTAATCCGCGATCCTTATCCTGCAATTTCAAACTCCTCTATAGATCCGTGATACAAGCTTATGTCTGCACCCGGATTTATTTTTAGTATCGCTGAATTTGCGATTTCAACAATTTACGTGCAAAGTGAATGCGGCTCTTGATCGTTCCCAAAGGTTCACCAAGCATCTCTGCAATTTCGTGATACTTGAAGCCGTCGAAGTACAACAAGAACGGGTTCCTGAAGATTTCAGGCAGCTTATGGATCGCTTCCTGCACATCTTTCAGTCTCAGGTTCGATTCAGCCTCGTTGGCTACCACCGCCTGGTTTTGATTCAACAGAAAATCATTAGGAGTACTATCGAAAATAGTGTTCTGTTTAACTTTCCGCCGATAATTATTAATAAAGATATTGCGCATGATTGTGTACAACCATGCCTTGATGTTAGTGCCTACATTGTATTTATCCCTATTTGCAAGAGCTCTGTACAATGTTTCCTGGAACAAATCCTTCGCAGCTTCCGAATCTCTTGTTAGCGTAATGGCAAACGGCTTCAGAAACTCCGCATTATTCACCAGCATCTGATTAAACTCTACCGCTGACATAAGTTGATTGTTTAAAAAATGAGAATATAAATTTAAACACAGGGCACCAAACGAAAAAATCAGGAATCTTAAAGATTATACAATAAAAATCACACCAGTTGTTAATTGAGACAAGTTGGCGGATTCACTCGACGAACGGCGTTGGTCTTGGCAGGGAGAGCCGTCCATTTCGGCAATTTCAGCAGTCCGGGTTATTGACGGGTATGATATACAGAAGGAGACGATTATAAGGCGGGTATATTTTAGATGGCGGCTATAAACTCCAATACTTCGGTCAATGACTTCTTGAACTGGATGCCCTGCGGCACTTTTTTGTTGAAGTTCCTGGCCAGTTGTCCCGAAATGATCAGCGGGGTGCCGTGTACGGCCTCTTGCACCTGCTGAAGATATTTCTCATAATTGAGATTGCCGGTGAGGCAGGTGAGGTGAGTATACACGTAATCGGGTTGCTTGCTCATCACCACGTATTCCAGGTCGGAATTGGGCACATTGGCGCCCAGGTAAATGACTTGTACTCCCCTGCTTTTCAACAAGTAATAAATATACAGCAGGCCCAATTCATGGTGTTCGCCTTCCGGCAAAAACAGTATCACTTTCTTGCCCGTATCCAGGTGCGAGACCACGCTTTCGATACCCACAATCAACTTTTGTCGTATCACATTGGTTACCAGGTGCTCCTGCGCGGGATGAATATTGTTGGTAACCCAAAGAATTCCAATCTTATCGAGAAATGGAAATACCAGGTGGTGAATTGCCTTGTCAATTCCCCTGGAAGCGATGAACTGGTCGAGCACGGCCTCAAACTGGTCCATATCGAGGTCAATCATGTGCTGCAGCATTTCATTGATCAGCCGCTCCTGCTGCGCCTCGGCCTGGCTCAGGGAAATGATCTTTTCGCGCATTTCCTGCTCGTCCATCTTGTCGATATGAGAAATCTTAAACCCGTACTTGTTCAGCAGTGCTATATTGAGGACTTTCTTCAGTTCTTCGTTAGTGTAGTACCTGATATTAGTACCAGTGCGTTGCGGTTTCAGGAATGAGTATCGCTGTTCCCATATCCTGATTGTATGCGCTTTTATCCCCGTCAAATTCTCCAGATCCTTAATCGTAAAAGCATTCATATCTGTAAAAACAACCCGGCGAGGTGGATTGTTTAAGCTTTTTGCACGAAAGTTTAAACTTTATTTGCAGTCGCGCGGGGGAAAGGAAGACGAATACTGAATTTGAAATTGAACAAGGAAGTTGAATATGAATGCATGGTGGGGTGAGGGAGGGTCAACCCAGGGGTGGCCCACCTTATTAGAGGGTTGGGTTCAGGAGGGTGCCGGAATCGAGGAGGGATTTGATGGTGTCGTTCAGAGAGGGAGACTGACGGAGGGTGTTCAGGTGACGGTCGTGGTGGAGGTCGGTGCCGAGAAGGGAGACGAGCTTGTTTTTGATGAGGTGACGGCTGAGTTCGAGGGCCGACTTGCCGTAGTAGCCGGTGAGTGAGAGCAGGTTGAGCTGGAACATACAGCCGGCGGTGTGGAGCTCGTCGAAGACTTTTTTGGAGTTCAGGAAATAGCTGTAGCGCTCGGGGTGCGCCAGTATGGGGCGGTAACCTTTGATCTGCAGGTTGAAGATTTTTTCCTTGTAGTTCATGGGTGGCGTTACGAAGGAAAATTCTACCAACACCCAGTTGTCTTTTATCGTCAGCAGCGGCGTATCGCTCTCGAGAAGCTGATCGAAATGGTCGTCGAGAAAATATTCGGCGGCGGCATGAATGGGTACCGGCGTGGAGGCGAGCTGGCTTTTGGCATTGCCGATGGTGTCCGCATCATTACGGTACATATCCCACATAATGTGCGGGGTGGTAATCAGACGCGAGTAGCCAAGCCCCTGCAAGCCGCTCATCAGTCGCAGCGAGGTTTCCGCATCGGGAGAACCGTCGTCGATGCCCGGCAGCAGGTGCGAGTGCATGTCGGTGCGTAAGGCGCTGAGGTCGGTGGTGCCTCTGGTTTTTTTTCTAAAAATTGAGAGCATGAAGTTTTTTCCGGTAAAAAGTTCAACAACAATATAACTATACTACGGCCGGAAAGTTTTGGGTGAATTCGTGGTATACTCTTTCAATACCCTCGCGCAGTCCGATGGAGTGCTTCCAGCCCAGTTGATGCAGCTTGCTTACGTCCATCAGTTTGCGCGGAGTTCCGTCTGGTTTAGAGGTATCATATTCCAATGAACCGGTATAACCCACAATATCTTTTATCAGCAATGCCAGTTCTTTGATAGAAATATCTTCGCCGGTGCCGATGTTCACAAAACCGGGTTCATCATAATGCTGCATCAGGAAATAGCAGGCATCAGCCAGGTCGTCGGCATGCAGGAATTCGCGTTTAGGCGAGCCCGTTCCCCATATAGTCACTACCGGGTCGCCATTCACCTTTGCTGTGTGAAATTTGCGAATAAGTGCGGGCAGCACATGCGATTTGTTGAGATCGTAGTTATCATTGGGGCCATACAGGTTGGTTGGCATCACCGAAATGAAATTGCATCCGTATTGACTCCGGTATGCATCGCACATCTTGATGCCGGCAATCTTGGCAATGGCATAGGGCTCGTTGGTACTTTCCAGTTCGCCTGTCAGCAGGTATTCTTCCCTCAAAGGCTGCGGAGCCAGCTTGGGGTAAATGCACGATGAGCCGAGAAACATCAGCTTTTTCACGCCATTCACATAAGCCGCATGTATCACGTTGCTCTGGATCATGATATTATCGTAAATGAATTCGGCACGATAAGTATCATTGGCCAGGATGCCGCCCACTTTGGCAGCGGCCAGGAAAACATAGTCGGGTTTTTCTTTGGCAAAAAATTCATTCACCGCCTGCTGGTTGCGCAGATCGAGCTCTTTCGACGTACGTGTAACGATATTGGTATGCGCCTGCTGCTGCAACTTGCGCAGAATGGCGGAGCCCACCATACCGCGGTGACCGGCGACGTAAATTTTATCAGTAGTGTTCATACAATCTTTATTCAAACTGGTTCTTCACATAATAGCCGTTGTCCTGCAACAATTTGTCTTTCTTGAACAAATCCAGGTCATTCTCCATCATTTCTTTCACCAAAGCAGCAAGATCATATTTCGGCTTCCAGCCCAATTGCTTTTGCGCCTTGCTGGCGTCACCGATTAACAGGTCTACTTCGGTGGGACGGTAGTAGCGCGGGTCAACGGCCACTACTTCTTTACCCACTTCCAGTTTATATTCGGGGTGATCAGATTTTGCCACCACGGCTGTTTCCTTATCGCCCTTACCTCTAAACTCCAGCTCCACACCCACTTCTGCAAAAGCCATGCGCACAAACTCGCGAACCGGGGTAGTGACGCCTGTAGCTATAACATAATCCTCGGGTTTTGGTTGTTGCAATATCAGGTACATGGCTTCTACATAGTCTTTGGCATGTCCCCAATCGCGCTGGGCATCCAGGTTTCCGAGGTATATTTTATCCTGCAGTCCCAAAGCTATCCTGGATACGCCGCGCGTGATCTTGCGGGTAACGAATGTCTCACCACGCAGGGGTGATTCGTGGTTAAACAAAATACCATTTACTGCATACATATTATATGCTTCGCGGTAGTTGACGGTAATCCAATAAGCATACAGTTTCGCTACTGCATAAGGAGAGCGCGGGTAAAATGGCGTGCGCTCATTCTGCGGCACTGCCTGCACCAGGCCGTACAATTCGGAAGTAGAAGCCTGGTACACTTTTGTCTTTTTGGTAAGACCCAGTAGTCGAACTGCTTCCAATATGCGCAAGGTGCCGATGCCGTCCGCATTGGCGGTATATTCGGGAGTCTCGAAACTTACGTGCACGTGACTCATAGCGGCCAGGTTGTAAATTTCGTCGGGTTGCACTTCCTGTATAATGCGGATAAGGTTGGTGCTATCGGTAAGATCGCCATAATGCAGTTTAAACTTCACATCTTTCTCATGCGGGTCGCGGTACAGGTGATCGATACGCTCGGTGTTGAACAACGAGCTTCTCCGCTTGATGCCATGCACTTCATATCCTTTCTTCAGTAAAAGATCACTCAGGTAAGCGCCATCCTGGCCGGTAACCCCTGTTACCAATGCTACTTTTGCCATTGTATTATCTGTTTATAAATTGAAATACTTTTCTTAATGGTTTCAGCCATCGGGTAAAAAAATATGGTTTCAGACCGTTCAGTCTCCACGCCTCGCGGTCTTCACGATTAGCACGCAACCTGTTTTTCAGCGAAGCATTGCTCACGCCGCCCACTCTCATTTTCACCAACACCTCAGGAATATAATGCGCTCGCGCATCGTATTTCACCAGCATGCGCAGCATTAACTCATAATCCGCCGCCGACCGCAGGCTGGTATTGAACAATCCCGCCTTCCGGTACAAGTTACTACGAACAAAAAATGTAGGATGCGGCGGCATCCAGCCGTAGTGAAAATATTTTTTCTTATACTTTCCGGCTCTCCAGGTGCGGATTACTCGTGTCACGTCGTCGTGCTTCACGTATTGCAGATCGCCATATACTGCATCCACGTTGGGATCTTCAAATGCTGCCGCCACCTTTTCGAGCACGGAGTTACTGGTATAAAAATCATCCGAGTTCAATATGCCGATTACCTCTCCCGTCGCAGCCTTCACGCCTTTATTCATCGCATCATAAAGCCCATTGTCTTTTTCACAGATGGTTTTGGTAACATGCGGAAACTCTTTTACGATTTCCAGCGTGTTGTCGGTCGATACCGCATCAACGATGATATGCTCTACATCGCGGTGCGTCTGGCTGGCAATGCAGGCCAATGTATCGCGAATGGTGGCCGCGCTGTTGTATGTAGCGGTGATCACGGTAATTTTCATACCTCACGTGTTACTGCCCGTTGCGCGTGATAACACAATTTTCCAACACCAGCATATCCATATTGGTGCGCAGGTAACATTCCAGCGCGTCTTCCGGCGAGTTGACGATGGGCTCGTTCTCGTTGAAAGAGGTGTTCAGCAAAATGGGCACGCCCGTTTTTTTCCTGAAGGTCTCGATCAACTGGTAATAGCGCGGTGTCACTTCCTTATCCACTGTCTGCAACCTGCCCGTGCCATCGGTATGTGTCACCGCCGGAATCGTCGCCTGTTTTTCTTTTTTTATAGGAAATACTTTCTCCATGAAGGGCACTTCGTCTACCACCTCAAAATACTCCGGCACATATTCCTTCAAAATGGAGGGCGCAAAAGGCCTGAAGCTTTCGCGTCTCTTGATCTTTGCATTCAGCAGGTCTTTTGCGTCTGTCCTTCGCGGATCGGCCAATATGGAGCGGCCGCCTAAGGCACGCGGGCCAAATTCTGCACGACCATTGAACCATCCCACCACGCCGGCATTTACTAATTGGTCAGCCACTTTTTCAAACAACTGCTCGTCGGGGTACCTGGTGTATTTGATATTGCGGCTCTGGAGGTATTTTTCAATTTCTTCATTGGTAAAACGGCTCCCTGTGTAGGCTGACCAAATGGCCGGGGCGCGTGGTTGTTCCATTATGTGATTGTGCACATACAACGCGGCACCCATGCTGATGCCCGCATCGTGACCCGCCGAGGGAATATATACTTTCTTAAAGGGTGTGTTGCGCGTGACTTTACCATTGGCCACAGAGTTTTGCGCCACCCCACCTGCAATACACACCTGGTCGTAACCCGTTGTCTGATGCAGGTGAGTAAGTATATGAAAAATGAGTTCTTCTGTAATGCGCTGCACCGATGCGGCCAGGTCGCGGTGATATTGCGTGAGCTCCTCTCCCTTCTTGCGCGCCACGCCAAATTTCTCCTCCATCAGTGGCGAAAAGAGCGGCGCCACCACGGGGATATGATCTTCACCATATGAGATGATACCGCTTTTTGCACTGCGGAAATAACGGAGATTGAGTGAAAACAATCCATCATCTTCAAATAGCAGCACATCGCGCAGCTTGTCCACGTATTTTGGCTCGCCATAAGGCGCCAGTCCCATCACCTTGTATTCATCGCCATAATGCGGGAAGCCGAGCAATTGGGTAAAGGCGGTGTAGAAAAGTCCTACCGAATGCGGAAAATCCACCGAATCGATCACGCTGATCTGGTTGCCTTTGCCGGTGCCGATCATGGTGGTGGTAAAATCGCCTGAACCATCAATCGACAGAATGGCGGACTCTTCAAATGGCGAAGCAAAAAATGCCGAAGCCATGTGACTGCGGTGATGTTCTACCTGGTGGATTTTATTTTTGATAGCATTCTTATCGATGGTCTTATCCAGTTGGTAAAACTCTTCTTCCAGCGACGACACCTTGCGCGCATTTTTCAACCTGTCGAGCACCGCGTTGAAGCCGCCGCCAGGATTTTTGAGCAGGTACAATAATTTCTTTTGCATCTTGGCATAAGGGTCGCGGCCGATAGCGATATGATCCACTTGATTGAGTGTGATGCCCGCTTCGCGCAGACAAAACTCCACCGCCATCGAAGGAAAGCCCGCCCAGTGCTTCACGCGCCTGAACCGCTCCTCTTCGGTAGCGGCTATCATAATACCATCTTTAAAAATTGCTGCTGAAGAATCTGCGTGATATGCGTTAATGCCGAGAATGTACATCGTTTATTGGAATAGTTTATAGTATTGTTCTTTAATTGCTGTTTGTTTTGAAAATTGTGCTGCGTGCTGCCAGGCTCCCTGCGACCAGCTGTCAAATACCTGCTGGTTCCAGTGCATTGCCTGCTGCAAGGCATCGATAAAAGCCTGCTGATTTCCGAGTGCCAGGTCCCAGCCGGCTCGTGCCGCGGCCAGTTGCCGCCAGGGTGTCTGATCGCTGATGAGTACCGGCCTCCCCGCTGAGAGCGCCTCAAAAATGGCGTGACCAAAATTCTCCCCCTGTGTGGGAAGCACCAGCAGGTGATGCTTCGCAATGAGGGCGCCCACCTGGTGGTTGGGTATTTCGCCGGCAAAATGCACCTGCACGTTTTCGGGATACCCCGCCACGATCTTTTTACATTGCTCCGCGTACAATTTATCCTCTTCGCTACCCACAATGGTCAGCTGCAGCTTACCTTTTATGCAAGGCAGCAATTGCAACAGGTAGTCGAGATTTTTGATAGGGTGAATACGCCCAACGAAAATGATGGATAGTTCATTTTCATTTTTGATAATGGTATCCGTCAGCGGTTTGACAATACCTGCAAAATTAGGCGCCAGAATGGTTTCCACTTTATCACCAAACTGCCTGCGGATATCCTTCATTTCCGTGTCGTCGGTGGCATGAAAACGAACCAGGCGATGCACCCCCATCCAACGCAGTAGTGTAAGAAAAATTTTTTTCTTGTCCTTCCTGAACTGCAGAGCACTCTCGCGCAACATTCCCCTGGGTGCCAGCACTATGGGCTGACTGATCAAACGCAAACGTCGCATCAATAAGGGATAGACCGCAAAGAAACGGGAATACATGCTGTTGAGATAAATAAAATCGGGTTTGGCCTGGCGTACCTGGCGCAAAACAAACCGCCACGAAAGCTGTTGCGGCGGAGCATAATAAATATCGATGCCTGCATCAAACGAAGTCCATTTACCGATTACCACTCCCTCGTATGGTGCCTTCGCATTTAAATCGCGGTCGGTGGTGAACACCATTATGCGATACCTGTCTTTCATTTGCTGCGCAAAATTCAGGCAGGAGCGTATGGGTCCACCGGCTTTGTAACCGGGTTCGAACCAGTCGGCGAAGAGAAGAATTGTCTTCTTATTGTTCAAAGTGTAGCCTTCTTATGAATTTCTTTGTAACTGGACTTCAGCATGTATTAATGATGCAGTGCAGATAGCTAATCTGCTTGCAGTTTTTTATATAATTCAATATACTGAGCCGCTACAATTTCGGGCATATAGTGCTTTATATTTTGCAACCCGTTCTCAACAATCTCCTTACGATAGCCATCATTGTTTATTACCTTAAGAATTCCTTCCCTGATTGAATTAGCATTGTAGGGATTCACCAGGCAGGCACCTTTTCCTGCAACGTCTTTCAGGGGACTGATATCGGAGGCAACTATAGGTCTTCCGGCCTGCTGTGCCTCCAGCAGGGGCAACCCAAATCCTTCATAAACGGAAGGATAAAGCACCAGGTCGCAATTTATATACCGTTCTGCTAGCTCCTGGTCGGTAATATTTACTAAGTTGTGATATTTAATACCAGACTGTTGCAGAGCATTCACCTGCTCTGGCGCAAGGCGGCCGATGATCTCCAGCTCGCACTTTATTCCTTTGAGGCTGTGGATTGCGCGATCTAGGTTTTTATTAGGTTTGGTACCAATAAAAAGAACCCGTGGGTTGTCTTTATTAAATTCTTTTTCCCTATACTGAATATGGGCGGGTACGGGATCGGGAACCACTTTAATTTTTTTAGGGTCGCATCCCGAGTGCTCGATAATCTCGCTCTTACTTTTTTCTGAAATGGTAGTAATCACGCGCGCATAACGCACCGGCCATTGAAGCCAAAACTTTTTAAGAAGCCAACGCTTTATACCTGAAGAGTTATTGAGAAATACACAATCGTGTATGGTGAGAATGGTCTTTCTCTTCGGAAATGCAAAAACGGCATAGTGAATGTCGCCAGTAATATGGTATACGTCACCCTTTACAGTTCGCAGCCTGTAAAGGTTTTTCAATACCGGCAATAATCCGGCTGAGCGGGTCTGGGCTTCCTGCATTTGAACAACATACGCTTTCTCAATCCAAGGAATTACAGCTTCAAAAACTTTTTCGATGCTAAAAGACTGTTGATTCCTTTTTCTAAAAATCAGCTGAATCACGATACACTTTGTGAAATATGGGGATGCTGCTTCATTACTACCTTTTTTCCTCCACTCTTTACTGCATTGAACCATCCCGGAACTATGTTATACAATACCCACATAAAAGTAGCACTCTTCACCAGCGAGTTCATAATTTGCAGGGTGTCTGTCTCTGCCGAATAAGTTACCTGGTAAAACAACACCGGCAACCAGCAAATGACAAGGGGTATGCGTCGTGCAATTATAAACGCAAGCTTGTATGCCCACCTAATAAAGAACCCCAGGCACAGCATAAATATTATACCGCCCGATCGTCCGAAAGAACCATAGGCCTCTCCCAACGGCCCGACGTTGGTTGACCACCCTTTGATAGTACGGCCTGCGTAGTATTTCATATTAAACTTGCCACCTGCCTCTGGTTTATCGGGCCAGAGAAATCGGGGCACCAAGGATGAGGCGGCCGCGCGCATGAGGTGGATTCCGCCATCGAAGGGTTGCACACGTGGTATGCGCCGCATAACTAGTGATACATTAAAACCCTGATTGGTGCGATAATATATCCAGAAAAATGCCTGTTTTGAAAAAATAGAACCGCCTGAGAGCTTTTCAGACAATAATCCGACAAAAATCTCTGCATTGCTTTCGCCACGGCTTTGTTCGTTGCCCCAGGTAGCTGCGCGATAGTCAGGTTTTACACTTTGAATAAGGAAGAGAATAAAGACACCAATCAAAAAGAAAAATGTCTTCTTTATGAAATTCGTTTTGGTACCCAGGAATATGAAGGAGAACATCGTGATTCCCATATAGGCCACCATAGTGAACATACCACTTCTCAAAGCATTGGCCATAATAAACAAAATGAAAGCAACCAATACGGGAACCCTAAACCTGAATGATTCTGAGTAATATACATACAGCACGCCTGCGAAAGCAGCAAAAAAAAACAACACCGCAATAAATCGCACTTCAACAGGCAGGAAATTGGAAAGGAATAGCATCACCAATCCAATAATGATAATATAGATTCCCCTAATTTTAATCTGCGGCTGCTTTAATATGGCTTTAACCCTGGCAACAAGAGCATTGAGATGCTCGCCATGGTCGGCGCTTTTGCGGCTTGTGAGCGGCAGACAAATGGCAAATACAAATGCCGATACTGCCGGCAGTGCAAATCCAAAATATACATCCTCCGGCACCAACATGTACCTGACCCAAAGCCTCGCTGTAGTATCGACGCGCGTATACTGCGCATATCCCAACAACGGCATGGCCAGGCATATAAAGGCGCTGTGAAACGCGATCATCTCGCGCAGTACAATACCCTTTCCCAGTTTATCGAGCACCATCACCAGCAGTACGATCATCAGGCTTTTGACCAGCAGTGAATACCAGTTGGTGACCAGCGAGAGCAAAAAAATCGCCAGCAGGATGGTCGAAAACATGTATATTTTAAAACGATTCAAGTTGGCTCAATTATAATTTAAATAACGTTTAGTTGTCAGGAGCATATGCCCCTTCCGAATTTTTCTTGGGGGCATAGAACGACACCTGGGAATTGTCGAAAGCTACATTCTCGATCAGGTTCGGCAACTTATACTGCACGCTGTGCATGCCGTCTACAACCAGGTCGCGGCCTTTCCTTACTTTTTCCCGGAATAAACTTTTTCAAGTCGTCGTTTCCTTTTAAAGTCCAGAAGCTTCCTGAATATATCATCCATCAGTTTTGGGTTAAGGTGGTAATAATTGCGGAGACAATATTGTCGAAAGAGTATGCGCTAACAATTTCAGCTGATTTTCTTCCCATTCTCGATACACTTTCCCGGTCTGCCAGCAATGTTTCAAGAAAAGTTATACATTTTTTGATATCCCCAGGATGGAAGACAATACCGTTCACGCCGTCCCTTACCAAGTCGGGTGCGCAACCTGCCTTGCTTGACACCATCACCGCTCTTGAACAAGCCATGGCTTCATTAATGGCAAGACCCCAGGTTTCTCCTGGCCCATCAGAAGGCAAAATGAAAACGTCTCCAACGCGATAAAGTATGGGCATTCGTTGCTGATTCTGAAAATCAAGAAACATTATCCGTTTATCGTTCTTGGCAGACTCTTTTAGTACATTCTCCTGATCGCCATTGCCGGCAATCACAAATTTGACTTTATCACTCTTCAATCTTGAAGCAATATCAATTAAAAAGCCAGGATTTTTCTTCTTTTCAAGCTTACCCGCAAATAGAACCACCAGATCAGAGTCATCGATATTCATCTTTTTTCTCCAATTGCGAGCGTCAGCTTCGTAAGCGTCGTGATTGCTGATAAAACGATTATTATCTATAGCATGGGGTGCAAAAACCAACTGCCTGGCCCGAATGCCGTGCTTCTCGAAATATTTCCTGTTATTTATACCTGTATACAGAGCCACATCTATATGAAAGTATACCCACCGTAAAAATAAACGGCGAGCAATCATTGTCAGACCCGGCTTTTCATCCAGCAAGGTGCTGTCGCCACGGAATAGCACAGGTATCTTACCGTGAAAATACCGCAAGCATTGCAAATGGCTCTTAAACGCCCAGCCAAATACTAGTATGGCGTCCGGTTGATACACCTTTATCTCGTCGATCAGCGTGGGATTAATGATACCTTTGAAGTGGTGTGAGCCCGGCTCCTTTGATATATTTTTCACAAAGGTATAATCATATCCCTCCAGCAGCGGTATATCCCATTCTATCACACGGCCGAAACCGGGATCGAACTTGGCACCGGCCTGTGATTGTTCCCAGGTATAAAAAACCTTTACCACCAATCGGCCAGATGCAGCCAGCTTTCTGAACCAGGGCGCATTATATTGAATAGGGTGTGATGTAACTATCGCCAGTCTTTTCATCGTCAGTCTTGAGTGGCCTTTTCCAATAACGCTGCGAGTTTGGCGGTTACACTCTTGGCAGAGTTCTCACTGAATGCGGCAAGGTCAATTTTATTGAAATCATAAGCGGGCAGCAGTCTCAGAAAAGACTGGATTGCAGGCAACAATCCTTGTTCCAGTACTGCCGCAAAATCAGATTCAGAAAAACCAATCACGATGCCGCAACCTGTGCGTTCTATAACCTTTTTGGCAGAACTTTGCCGGTGTAACAAGGCAATTACCGGTTTACCCGACAACACTCCCTGGTAAACTTTGGAAGGGGTGTAATGCGGTTCGGTACTCCCCAAAATGAATATGCCATCGCTGGCCTTTAAGTGAATGAGCACATCCAGGTAGTTGATGCGCTGTGGATATTCGAAAATGATCTGTTGCCACAACCCCTCGTATTGCTGCGCCATTTTCCCTACGTAATAAGCATTGGGATCGTTCACCATTTTACCGGTGCCAATAAAATGAAAGCGGATATTTTCAAATATTTCACGGTTCCTGCTGACTATCTGGCAAAATGCATGAAACACCTCTACTGCCTTGGGAAGTAGTACGCCCGCATAAACCAAATCAATTTTTCCCGGTGCTTTTTTAAACAGGTAAGGCTGCAGGCCCAGTTCATTCAGTGTCCTGAAGTCGTTGATCTCGCCGCCATACGGCATAGCACCGGTAACCACTTTATTTGCCAGTGAAGGGTTGCGCTTAAGCACACCTGTGTAATACCCATCAGCCACACCGGTAATGAGCGATGCATGTTTAACGGCAATTGGTTCCAGGAATTTCGCCAGCCGCGTACTGAACCAAGCTCGCGAAAATATTTTATCGCCGCCCGGAAACTCATGCACCCAGGGATCAATATAATCGATTCCGTATCTCACTCCTGTAGATCGGTGCAGCAGGCGGCCAAGCAGGGCGGCATAAAATGAAGGTATCAGAATATATACAAAATCGATTTTCTCTTTCAACACCAGTTCTTTCGCTCTCCTGTACATGGGCAAGAAACCACGCAAACCAATATCGCCTATCAATCTTGGCTTGGTGGTTCTCATAGCCTTCGTTTTCTCGACTCGCAGCCCTGGTTGCAATAATTTCACCAAGTTCCAGTCGAGCTTTTCCTCGTAATATTTTTCATGTACGGCCAGCACTATAGGCTCCCAGTTGAAGGACTGCAGGTGCAGGGCAAACAAACGCGCGCGATGAACCGCCGCTAAGTTTGACGGAGGAAAATGTGGACTTATCAATAAAATTTTTTTCATAACTGCAACACCCTTCTCCAATGCTTTTCAATCTTCAGGCATTCGGCCGCCCAACCGTGTTGTTGAGCATTTCGCCACCTGTTTTCTTTTTCTTTCCTGATACTTTCTATATTTTTCAGCAGGTTTACCATTGCTTCTCCAAAGCGTTCCGGCTCGAGCGACACATACGCGGCATGCGTGGGAAATCGGCTTACGAACGATTTGTTCCCCTCGGTCTCTGTGGCAAGTATGTACAGGCCCGATTGAAAATACACCCATATCTTATTGGAGAGCAGCAGAGTATTATTCAAATCTGACCCGGGTTCGATGGCCAGTCCAACGTCAAATTGTCCGGCAATGCGATGCAGTTCCTTTTGGGTAACAGGACCAATACAGTTCACGTATGAACGGTGCGCCAGATATTCTTCATAAAATTGCTGTCGCCTGTTTCCCAGTAGGTTTAATTTTATTTGCGATGAGAACTGGTCAAGAACTGGCAACACAAGTTCTAGCCCGCGTTTTGCATCAACATTTTGAGAAAACCAAAACAACTGCAGTGGCCCGGAGGCTGGTTCTCTCGAAAAGATAAACTCTTCCTTCGCGAAGACATTATTGATCACAAAATGGTGATCCGGGTTTTGTATTGTGCTAAACAGTTGATGTGTTTGCCGCATTATAGGTTCAGATGCGTACGAAACATATGCCGCATTAGGTAAACTCTGCTGCAGCAAGAACTCCTGCATCTTACTCACCAGAGGATTGTTGCCTTCTCCGGGATGGAAATCCTCCACATCAATGGCATAAGGTTTCCCTATGCGATTGGCCCACCAGGCCGCGGGGTAAAAAGCGCCCGGATTATGGGCTATAATGAAATCTGCTTTCAACTTTTTCTGCGCCAATAATCTACTGATTTGTGCCGAACGCCGGTTTACACCGGTTGCAACACAACGCCTGCTGCGCAATCCCATTACGAAAAGTCGCCGGCACAATCGCTCCAGCAATCCATAGATCAGCCAGGGCACAATTGGCTTTCGTGTAGCTGAAATATAGTGGAACTGAACAGTGTCTTTCAATTCCTCTCTTATCAAAGACTCCTTGTCTTTCGTCCAGTTATCCATTTCGAAGGCAATAACCGATACTTTGTATCCTGCATCTAATGCAAGACGCATTTCCTTCAAGCAGCGCGGATTGCTGGCGAGGTTGGTGCTTGTTATAAATAGCAGGGAGCGAGTATTAGCTGACTGTGCCAAGCAGTTGTTCTATTCTTTCAATCTGTTTACTGTACGAATTATCCAGGGCGAATTCTATTCGTTGTCGCTGCATTTCCGCCGGCTCACCCTGCCTTACCCGCTGCAGCACTGAGCTAAACAATCCGGGATATGCTTCGTTGCTGTCGGGTGAAAGCAACATATCGATCAGTTTGTTGTCGCGATAAGTGTACATATAATGAGATACTACCGGCTTGCCGGTACTCAGGTACTCCAGGATTTTATGCGGGTTGGTATTTTCATTCCATATCTTGTATGTCCGCAGTCGCCAGCAAATCCAAAACATATCCATTTCAAGCATCTTCTCATACAATTCAAAAAAGGGTACCGGGCCAAAGAGCCTGACATTTTCTCTCGACCTGAGAAATTCGATAAAATCCTGGACTCCGGGCTCGTTAGCTACTGCCAGTCCGCCCCTGTTTTTTTCTATCTGCCCCCAGAAGCAAAACTCCACATCGGGGTGTTCGCTTATAATCTTTCGCATTGTATCCCTGTCGAGCGGCTGCATCAGCAGGTTGCCAATATAGCCCACTCTGATTCGTTCCGGCTTTCCCGGTAATTCCTTGAGCTCATCAAGGTGTTTGCGGCTTTTTTCGCAGAACATTGCGTTTAGCCCATGATTGACGAAAAAGGCTGGCTTGCCCGATCTTTCCACCATCTTCTTGATTCCTTCAGATGAACAAAGTCGAATATCGGCTGTCGACGCTTCGGGAGGAATAGCGTCTGTGGTTACAAAATCCACAGCGTGAAAAATAGTCTTCTGTGCCTTAAACCAAGTAAGATTATTGAACTTAAAATTGTCGAAGCACCACACAATATCCGGTTCCTGACCAATTGCCCGCTTCAGTATAGATATCTGCCATCTTATTAAAAGAGAATAAATTGCCTTCGGCAGAAAACGCTGGCCGCGCATAACCGGTTTATAGGAAACAATGAATACATTGCTTTCTTCTTTGTATGGTTTAACCTGCACCTTTTTGTATTGCAACGACGGTGGCTCTATGAAATATACCCGATTGCCTTTGGCGGCCAGTTGCAGTGCATAGTGATGTTTGGAGACAAACATGGTTCCCCAATATTCCGTTGAAACCAGGTATATCACCTTTCCGGTCAGTTCAAACTTGCCCATTGTTTTTGTCAGCTAAAGAAAATTTTGATCTGGCTGGCGATGTATTCAATGGCGTCTCGGGAAAGCTCGGGGTACATAGGGAGTGAGAGTATCTGGCTTTGATACGCGGCTGCAACAGGGAAATCGCTGCGTGTATGGCCCAGGTGCCGGTATGCATTCAAAAACGGTAATGGAGTCGGGTAATGAATAGCTGTATCAATGCCCTTGCTTTTTAAGTACGCCGCCAGTTCCTCGCGGTTTTCAGTTCTTATTACATACAGGTGAAACGAGTGAACGGAATCAGGTCTTATTGCAGGCACTTTTACACATTCAACAGAAGATAACAGTTCAGTATAATAAGCCGCGTTGTTGATTCTTGCTTGTGTCCATTCATGAATATGCGGCAATTTGACGCTCAGTATGGCAGCCTGCAATCCGTCAAGACGGCTATTGACTCCTTCTATTTCGTGCTGATGTTTTACCAATGCGCCATGATTGGCATACATCCTGCATTTGGTTGCCAGGTTGTCATCGTTAGTAATGATGGCACCCGCATCGCCATAAGCCCCCAGGTTTTTGCCGGGATAAAAACTAAATGTACCGGCTATACCCCACAAACCTGCCCTTTTTTGTTTGTATTCGGAAAAATGAGACTGCGCGCAATCTTCTACCAGGAACAAGTTATGTTTTTCGCAAATAGCAGCAATGGCTTCCATATCAGCCACCTGGCCATATAAATGAACGGGTATTACAGCTCTTGTGCGACTGGTAATTTTCTCCTCAATCTTGCTTGCGTCAATGGTATAATAATCGGGATCGATGTCTACAAAAACGGGGGTAGCTCCTGTTTGTCCGATAGTTTCCGACGTTGATATCCAACTGCAGGCAGTAGTGATCACTTCATCGCCCGCGCCTATACCCAGCGTCTTCAGCAGCACATATATGGCGTCTGTTCCATTAGCGCAGCTAATACAATGTTTCGCGCCATATGCCTTTGCAAACTGCTGTTCAAAGCTCTTTACATAGGTGCCGCCAATAAATGCCGTCTCTTCGATCACCTTGTTGATGGCCTGGTCTATATCCTGTTTTAACGATTGATACTGTGCTTTAAGATCAACAAAAGGAATTTCCATGGAGAAGTTAATGTTTTAAGGTAGCCAGGTAATTAGTTGTCTTGATATTTTCAGTTATTCTTTCTTTGCCACTACTCGAAACGTTGTTGCCTGACTGCTGCCCCAGGCCCTGCAAACTCCTACGTCACAAATATCTCCAAGCTGAATAAAAATCCTTTCTCGCTTTGTATTTTCCAAATATCCTGTTGAGCACCTTAGCGAATATGAGCATAATCCGGTTCAGTCTTGTCCTTTAGTAAATTGATTTTATTTGTTTTGCAGGCACACCAGCCCATACTGTTCCGGCAGGTACGTCCTTGGTCACCACTGCGCCGGCGGCCACCACGGCTTTTTTCCCAATGGTAACACCCGGTAATATAGTAACCCGAGAACCCACCCAAGCACCGTCTTCAATAATCACTTTATTAAGATGCACGGCACCCTTCCAGGCAGCAGTTCCATTTCCCGCATACTCATGATCGTGCGTATATATAATGCACGAAGGTCCGATGGCAACTTCTTTACCAATGGTTATATCGCATGTCACATCCACAATGGAGCCGTCGCCAATATACGAGCCGTCGCCAATATGGAGTTTGCCAAACAATCCGCTTTCCCTTGAAAACACCTGGCAATAAGATGAAATTCTCACGCCATTTCCCCACAGCCAGTCGTTTTGAACAAGAATACGCGCGTAGCTGCCAATACTCAGATCATCTCCAGCCTGAAACTTTACGCCAGCCTTTAGCAGAAGAGTTGCGTCGTGATTGATAGCAGCTTTGTTCCCGATGGTTATACCCGAGGTTGCGGCACAACCAATATGCGCATGTTTGCCCAAATAGCAACCATCACCCAGAGTGATTTTTCCCTTGCCTTCCATTTTAACAGGCCAGTCAAACTTCAAGTCATTACACCCCGATACTTTTGAAAGACGGTAAAGCCAATAGGCGTTTTGAGGAATACGCCAAAAAAAGTTTATTATAAACTGGAAGATTACTCTCATGGCGTTTTAAGGTTCGTGCCGTGATCTTCTATAGTATGGACCAATCCGTTTAAGACTATCCCTAAACCCCGCCAGGTTTAGTGTAATTAGAGTGCGGGAAAGTTCCTTTAGTATTTTCTTTTTTTCCCTGCGCACCAGGTTTTCTCCTCTTTCTGGGCCCAGTGGCATTTCCTTATGCCTGAGATGGCCAATCTTAAGGTTTTCGTAGACACCCAGGTAATTCCTGTAACTATTTACTTCCTGTTCCCCATGACTTCTGTACCATACCATACCATGCGGCATCAACACAACCGGGTAAGCCCGTGCCAACCTGTGCCACATATCGAAATCGCCTGCCATCCGTATCGGGTTGAAACCACCCACCGCATCAAAAACTTCCTTTTTTATTATTGAAGAAAGAGGTGCTTTATGAAACAATCCCGGACCTTCATAGTGATACAGGTATGCTTCCTCCGGTGAAAGCTGAAAAGGGAAGGGTTTACCGGTAAATTGATGCAGTGAACAAAGACCCCACCCGGCACCAGGAAATTGCTCCATCATATCCACCAAACAAGCCAGTCCCCAGGGATAAATGTAATCATCTGCGTCAACATATTTGATATACTTTCCCTTCGCATAAGATGCCGCCTTGTTCCTGTTGGGATAGTCTCCAAGATTTCTTTCATTTATATATACCGATATCCTGTTGTCTTCCGCAGCATATTTCTGCGCGATAGATACCGTGCTATCCTTTGAACCATCGTCTACTATTATCAACTCAAAGTTTTTGTAGGTGGAAGCAAGAACACTTTCAATAGCGGCGGCGATATATTTCTCCCGGTTATAAGATGTTATCAACACGCTCACCAATGGTTGACTACTATTCCTGCTCATTTATTCCCGATAATTGCACTTCGTTAAAAAAAGGCCTGGCTGCCCCAAGGTTTAGAAAGGAGCCCACCAGTTCCATTCTCGCGTATCTTCCGCCGTTTTCTGAAACGCAACCATAGTAGAACGCAAATGAAGCTTCTTGTCGCTTATCAGCACACTGCCATCGAATAATTCCGTTCTCCACTTTCGGGGCAAAATTGACGTCACAATATTGATTGCAGATTTGACACCATCGAATACTTTGCGGGCAGTGCTCAGCGGTCTGCCGGGTGCGCAACCATAAAATTTAAGGCAGGGATAATTGAACAGGTAACGGATACATTTATTAATTGCAGGCATCTGCACATCATCGATGATCAGCATGCCGCCAATGTTCAGCATTTTCACCAGGTAAAAAGCATCCAGCAAAGTATGGTCGAAGGTGTGATAACCATCGATAAATCCAAAATCAAATTTCTCGCCTTTTGCCAATAATTCAGGCAAGGCAATTTCTGAACCTTTTTCTATCAGGCAAAAGTTGGCGTAGTTGAATTTCTTCAGCAGGTTAAGACCCTTGCTTTCCCAATAGGTTGTTTGAAAAGGATCTACTATTGTATGCTTCGATTCCTGCGGTAAAGAGCTCATTATTGTTAAACTGGAGGCGCCCTCGGCGCAGCCTATTTCGATGGTACGGGCCGGTTGGGTATCGTGCAGAAGCTTTGAAATAAATTGCGCTTCTATCAGATCTATTGCCGATGTAAAGTGAACCAGTTCGCCTTTTTCATTCTCATAAAACTGGTTTTTAAGGATGTCAATTACCTGGGTGTCCATTATAGTTTTTTTATTAGCCGCGCAGGGTTACCTGCATATATGCCTGGTTCGGTTATATTTTTTGTTACAACAGCGCCCGCTCCAATCACCACATGATCGCAAATGCTTACGGGCAAAATGGTGGCATTAGAGCCAATAGACACGTGATTGCCTATTTGTGTTGATTTCCACTTTGACTTGTCACCACCCGCAGGCCCTCCGTCGCTAAACAGGTCATTAATGAACATAACACCATGCCCGATAAAACAATGGCTGCCGATAGTCACCAGCTCGCAAATGAAACTGTGTGACTGCACTTTGGTGTTGTTTCCAATATTTACGTCTTTCTGAATCTCTACGAATGGACCAACAAAACAATTATCGCCGATGGAGCAACCGTACAAGTTCACCGGTTTTACCACCTTTACGTTCCGCCCGAAAACTACGTCTTCTTTTATATGTGATTCTAAAAAAGTTGGCTGATTGCTCATAGATCACTTTTGCATGGCGGTATAAATCTTATCGATGATCTCCACGGTTTTCAAGCCTTCAAACCCATTGGTGGCTATTACGCCGTTGCCACGCAGCACTTCGGCAACGTTGGCATACACCTTGTCGTGATTAGACATTGAACCCTGGTATTGGCCATAGTTATTAGCAGGATTGCCTGGCGGCAAGTCTTTTATTTCATAACCTTCGATGCGCTGGTACTCCAGTTCATTTAGATATTGTCCGCCGATCTTCACTGTACCCTTTTCTCCAAAGATGGTCAGGGAACCTTCCATATTTCGTTCGTAGCTGTTAACGGTATAATTGATGGTGCCGATAATACCGCTATAGAATTTCAAACACACAACGCCTGCATCTTCAAACTCGATAATATTCTTGTGGTGGAAATTGTCTCCAAAAGCGTAGGCAGTTTTTACATCACCGATAAGCCAGTACAGGAGATCGATGAAATGACTGAACTGGGTAAACAGAGTGCCGCCGTCCAATGCCTTGGTTCCTTTCCAGGAATTTTTGTAATAAGCTTCATTACGGTTCCAGAAGCAACTCAGTTGCACACTGTATATCTTTCCCAGCCTTCCTTCCTCTATCAGTTTCTTTACTGCTGCAACCGGTGGGTTGAAGCGATTTTGCTTTACGATGAATAAGCGGCGGTTGGCCTTTTCGGCCGTATTGATCATTTCGCCGCACTCCTGCACGTTTAGCGCCATGGGTTTTTCGCACAACACGTGAAAGCCGGCTTTCAAGGCCTTGATGGAATGCTCGGCATGAAGCCCGTTGGGCGAACACACGGCCACCACATCCATGTCGGGATGATTTCGGAACATGTCTTCGGGCGTCAGGTAGGCCGAAGCACCATGTTGGGAGGCGAGTTTATCGGCGTTCTTTTTAACAATATCACATACCGCTACCAACTTTCCCGTGTTTTTAATATGTTCAGCATGGCGCTGCGCAATTCTGCCGCAACCGATAATTCCGAATTTGAGTATATCCTTATTCATACACGTTTTTAAGAAACTTTAGATTTTCAGTCCTCCCGAAGGGAAGTTGTTCAACACGCCCATGCCTTTATTCTGGTAAACGAACGTGCTGCCTGCCGCTATTGCGGAGATGCCGCCCGCCAGCACGGCCTTGCGAAAATCGTCGATGTAAGATGCACCGCCACATGCCATTACGGGAATGGATACAGCATCACCCACCAATTTTATGAGCGGAATATCATACCCGCTCCAGGTGCCGTCTTGATGAATAGCCTGCAACAGAATTTCACCCGCACCTAATTGTTCTGTCCTGCGCGCGTATTCAGCCGGGGCATAGAGGTCCTAATTTGCGTTCAGGTCTTTATACGGAAACAAAACAAAGATATGCGCCGACAAAATACCGGTATCATTGCAAGCAAGAATCCTTATTAAACTGAAACCGGCTTGCTAGCCTGCACTCCATCGCACAGCCTTTCATGCATAGCCTCAAGCTCTTCTTCGCCTTGCGCCAGTGATTGATGAAACAGCTTTACGGCATGATTCAACTCCTTGCGAATACGCTGGTTGTAGCGATACCATTTCCATTTGTCAGCAACACTTAAACTGCCTTCAGATAGCAGCAGCCTCACATCTTTTAGTTTCCTCGTCAGCCCGTTTGCGACAGGAATTGGTTTGGAGCCAAAGAATTTATAAAAATGAAAATATTCAGTAAAAACCCTTTTTACCACCTGCTCAGGGGGATAGTGATGATAGTGGTATACCCTGGCAGCAGTATTATAAACAAGCGTGTAACCTTTCAGCAAGGCGTGCTTTGCCCACAAGACGTCTTCTGCAAAACTCACCTTCTGAAATGGAACCTGCATCAGTGCCGCTTTGCGGTACATGGCCGTTACATCGTCCCAGCTGCAAACCTGTCGCTTCATATCCGGCGATAGTGACTCAAATTCTGCGGGTGTAAAGCGAAATGTCCTGATCGCTGGTTCCGACTGAGGCCTGAACCACGATATGGGGTTCTTGTCGGTATGATGTGGTACCACCTGCTGTCCGCAAACACCGGCCACGTTTTCATCCACAAACCCATCCAGTAACCGTTGAAGCCAATATTCATCGCATGGCATGGCATCCTGAACCGTCATCGTCACAAATTCGCCTTCGGCCAGTTGCGCACCCAGATTCCGTGTAAGACCATGATTAAACTCTCGGGAATCTATTTTCACCAGGCGAACGGGATATTGGCCGACGATCTCCAGACTTTTGTCAGTAGAACCCGAGTCGATGACAATTACTTCAAGCGATCCATCTATTTTCTGGCGAAAGATAGCATTGAGCGTATCCTTCAGCCAATAATCGCCATTTTTTACCGGAATTACGACAGACACCAACATGTTTCCCTCGACTTTCACCAGCACATATCAATTTGATATTTTTACCGGGCTAGGTTCACAGGCTCATTGTAAGGCACAGTTCCTAATTGCGGTTTTAACTCGGGAACTAATGATTTAAACCTGCGGCCCAGCAGTTGTTTGAACAAAGGTATTTTCATAAGCCTGAACTTTCTTGCCTTTAGGTAATTGGTAAAAAATCTTCTTTCCGAATCGCCGAAAATGTCATGTGCTACGCAAAACCGCAGCACGTCGTCCGCTTCTTCGTAATAGTCACATTCAATAGCACGCGACAGCAGGTTGGCTGCCATGTATCGAAGGCCAGGTTTGTATTGCGCCAGCCTTTGCTGCGAATGCAAAGTTTGAACCGTGTACTTCAGCACCAGTACACGGCTTTGGAATTTTGGAAGTGAATTGTAGCTGGTACGGGAAAGACTTACCTCGGATATGCGCAGGAAAATGTCGGGCAAAAGATCAAGACGTTTTTTGTAGGTATAACCTTCCAGCAAAGCCCTGATGTGTAACTCAATATCTTGCCAGAGATGTAGATCTTCTCGCCACATTCCCGCCTTCACAAAAGAATTCTTTTTCCAGATGGTGCCGGTTCCCTGGCAGATGGGATCACCTACCAGGATGCGGTGCAAATCATCTTCTCCATTTTCCACGTTCCATAGCACACGCATATCGTCGGGCTTTTTCCTAAACAGCAACATGGGAAAGATCAGGAAATCATACCCCGGATCCTGCTTTACAGCATCAATTCTTTGCTGCAGGCACCAGGGCGCCAACAGGTCATCTGTATCCAGGAAAACCAGGTAATCACCCGTTGAATTTTCTACTGCAATATTCCTGCAGGTGCAGGCTCCCTTAGGCGCACGGTGGCGCTTGAATATCTTTACACGGCTGTCGGCAGCAGCAAATTCATTCAACACTTCCCAGCTATTATCTGTTGAGCCATCATCCACAATTACCCACTCCCAATGCGGATAGTTTTGCCTGAAAATAGACTCAGCCGTCTCGCGAACAATGGATGCGCGGTTAAAACTGGGAGTGATGATAGAGATGACAGGGCTTCCAGAGCCCGTGCCGTCATTTAATAGTTTTGACATTTCTCTAGCCAGTGACCTTTTTGAAATTTTGCCAAAGCGGTCTTAATGGTTTAAATACGGGGTAATAGTTGAACAATGAGCCTTCAGTATCAAGTTCGCGATGACTTCGCACAGAAATTTCACCGGGAGTACATAACCTTGGTAAAACCTGGTCCATATCGATTCATAATGTTTTCCGCCATAATCTCTCCATCCCAACTCACGGCTGAGCTTTCACCTCGCTTTTGACCTAGGGAATCCAGTTGAAGTATTTAATAAACGGAACCCCGGAATTTTGGATAAAACGCTTCATCTTCCTATCCAGAAATGGATATAAGCGGAGCTTCCGGGTACCATACTTTTTGTGAATGGCTTTAATATTAATGTAATCTTTCTTGTCGTAGGTCCCATGATAAGGCAATATGTCTTCGGTCACCACACTATGACCGCCCAAAACATGCCGGATATTAAGCAGCTTTTCTGCTTGAGCTCCGGTTTTCAGAAAAATTGGGGCTTGCTTTTCGTAGTATCGGCAATGATTACAAATGCCGTCGTCGCCAAGGCTTAAATTGGGGTCCATCGCTACTATCCAGTATGCCCCTTGTGCAAGTAACCATGGAATTTGGGCCTTAAAGAGGTTAACTAAAAATAATGGTCTATTATGGATAAACCTCATTTTATGTCTTGTTGACTTTCCAGTGCAGGATGGGATGGATTACGCCGGTTGGCCGGCCTGTAATGGAAATGCCCATATCATTTCTTACCAGCTCGGAAACGGTAAAGCTCACCGTCTCGCCAATTACAAAAGCTTCAGTTTTGGGCACTTCAAGGTCAACAGAAATATAATATCTCGAAAGGTTCAGGAAATTCCCAGGTATGGTGAGTTCAGAAGTATACTGCCCGGGCTCACGTAAACGGTTCCCTTGCTGATAGTGGAAATCGCTGGAAGAAAATATTTCAGTGCCGTCGTACGACAGCAGGTTGACTACCACACGCAAATCTTTCACCTCCCGGGTCAGTTCATAATCAATGCACACCTTTACGGGTGTAGCAGAAGTAAGGGAGCTTTCCAATGATCCTCTGTCATCTGTTACTCTGATGGCCTTCAGGTAGACACCATTCTTCCCCGGAAAATCGCTCTGCCAGTATTTGCAGCGATCTACTTCTGAATCTCCCGAAAGATATTTTTCAATTACGTCTCTTGTATCACCTACCATCGACACCTTACCTCTTTCCATAAAAACAGTCTGAGAACACAGGTTCTTGATGGCGCCCATGTTGTGGCTGACAAATAGTACGGTTCGTCCCTGCGTTTTAGAGACTTCGCCCATCTTGCCGAGACACTTGCTTTGAAACTCGGCATCACCTACGGCAAGCACTTCGTCCACAATTAGAATTTCCGGTTCCAGGTGAGCGGCCACCGCAAATGCAAGCCTCACATACATACCGCTGCTATAGCGCTTGACTGGTGTGTCGATATATCGCTCAACTCCGGAGAAATCAACTATTTCATCAAATTTTTTCCTGATTTCAGCCTTGGTCATACCCAAGATGGCACCGTTCAGGAAAATGTTTTCACGGCCGGTCAATTCCGGGTGAAAACCGGTGCCAACTTCCAATAGCGACGCAATTCGACCTTTGGCTCTTATTCTTCCGGTTGTGGGCATGGTAACGCGCGACAATAGTTTCAGAAGAGTTGACTTACCGGCGCCGTTTTTACCGATGATACCCAGCACCTGGCCTTGGTTCACGGTAAAATTAACATCGCGTAGGGCCCAGACCCATTCTCCACCTGCCGCGTCACGGCGGTTTTCCTGCCCCAGTTTAAGATAAGGGTCCTCTTTTCCCCGTAGCCGGTGCCACCAACGGTTAAGGTCATGCGCCAGCGTGCCCGTACCCACCTGTCCTAACCTATACAATTTTGAAACCTGTTCTATCGATATCGCTATATTGCTCATAACCAGATGTCGGATTCTCTAAACTATGTCCATAAAATTTTTCTCTACCTTATTAAATATCACTATCCCGGCGGCAAGTATTATTATTGTAGCAGCGCAGCTATACCCCAGGTAGTTCCAGTCGAAAGTGCCGCTTCCCAGGAAAGCATACCGAAATGTTTCAACGATACCGGTAAACGGATTCAAAGCCAGGATCCATCTTTTGTTTTCAGCAGCAAGCGATAAAGGATATACGATCGGTGTTGCGAACATGGCCAGTTGCACACCAAATGTCAGCAGGAAGCGAAGATCGCGATACTTGGTAGTAAGCGAGGAGAATATGATGCCGAAGCCGAGTGCCAGCAGAGCCATCAGCAAAATCAGCAGAGGTAATAACAACAGGGCATTGGTAACGCGTATGTTGCTATCTGTAAAAAAAGCAAAATAAACCCATGCTACCATAAACAACCCCAATTGTATTCCAAGCCTGATAAGATTGGAAATAACGATAGAAAGAGGAATTATCAGGCGGGGGAAATATACCTTGCCGAAAATATTGGCATTATTAATAAAAGTATCGGCAGTTTTTATCAAAGATTCTGAAAAATAGGTCCAGCATGTAACACCGGCGAGGTAAAACAAAAGAGGGGGCACATTGTCAATCGGAATTTTTGCCACCCTTCCGAATATAAAAATGTACATGATGGTGGTGAGCAGCGGTTGAATAAAAAACCAGATGGGACCCAGGATCGTCTGCTTATAAAATGCCACAAAATCTCTCCGGACCATCATTATCAGCAGATCACGGTAATTCCAAATGTCTCTAAAATTGATATCAAAAAGACTTCTCTTGGGGCTTATTTCAAGGGTCCACTCCTGCTTCGGTTGAGAACTCATGCTGTGATCTATGCTGTTGAATTAATTAGGAACGAGACCTGATAGGCTTCCACCACTTTTTCTTCGGCTTGCCGTTCTCAAAATATCCTGAGTCAGCGCCATAGCCGTAACCATTTCCATACCCATAATATCCGTCGTAGCCATAATAGCCGCCATATCCCCCGCGCACACGCACGTCATTTATTACTAGGGAAAGCCTGGGCAATTTTTTCTGTTTATAAACGTCTTCGATTAATTTAAACTGCTTCTTGAGTGTGTAGTTGTACCGCACAATATAAATTGTAGCATCTGCATGCTTGCCCAGCGTAATGGCGTCACTCACTAGTCCTACAGGCGCGCTGTCTATTATGATTGCATCAAAACGGTTGCGCAATTCAGCAAAAAGCTGATTTACTCTTTCATCAAGCAACATTTCAGCCGGGTTGGGAGGCACCGGACCGCAGGGCATTACGTAAAGATTGTTGGCATCCGGAACCGGGTATATAATTTCATCAATCCCCACACTTCCCACTATGTAGTTGGTAATTCCTTTTCGTTCATTCAAACCAAGCCCCTTGAGAATTTTTGGCTTACGAATATCCAATTCCAGGATGATTGTTTTGCGGCCAGATACCGCCAAAACCGCGCCAAGATTGGTACTGACGAACGACTTGCCTTCACCACTAAATGTTGAAGTTACCAGCAGTACAGGATTTTCGACCTTGGGTAAAATGTACTGCAGGTTAGTACGCACCATCCTGAATTGCTCGGCAATGAATTTCCTGTTGTTCTGGGTCACTACCAGAGCGCCAGGTTCATCGGAGTGGCCCACTTCTCCTATTATCGGGGCATCGGTATTGCGCTCAATATCTGTCCTTGTCTTTACTTTATCGTTCAGGTATTCGAGCAAGACAAGAATTGCCACCGGTATCAGGATCCCCAGGAATACAGCCAGCAGGTAAATACTCCGTCGGTTAGGCTTGATGGGTACATTCGAATACATGGCCGGCTCAAGCACCCTGATATTCGAAATGGTGGAGGCCGATGAAATGGCGGTCTCTAATTTTTTCTGCAAAAGGTAGGAATACAACTCTTCCAGAATCTTCTGCTGGCGGGTAATATCGAGCAATTGCTTTTCCTTTTCCGGAATAGACCTGATGGCCTGGTCAAATTCTTTGTTCTTTGCGCTTAGTTCGTTCAACGCGAGAACATAGGTTTGCCGGATATTATTTAAGTTTTGAACAATATCCGTGCGCAGAGTTGTAAGTGCAGTCTGAATATTAACAACCAGCGGGTTGGTAGCCGGTGTAGTCTTCAGCAGAGTTTCTCTTTCCAGCTGAAGCTTGTTATACTCCGTAATCATCTGCAGCAGGGCTGGCTCGTCTATGCCAAGCGTTGTCGGCACAACGCGATAAGCCTTCTCTTCGTCACTGAGATACTTGATGAGATAGTCTATTACCTGGAGTTTTACCCCTTGTTCGGTGAGCTGCCTTCCAATATTGGAAAGGTCGCCGAAAAACATCTCGGTTTGGAGCTCGGTATTGAATGTCTTGTTTTTTTCACGGTATTCCTGCAGATTTTTCTCAACACTGCCAAGGTCCTGTTTTACCGAGACAAGCTGGTCATCGATAAACGCCAATGTATTTACCAGTATCTGCCGCTTATCTTCCAGGCTCGAAGCCTGGTATTCTTTCATATACTGGTTTACGATATCAGCGCCTATACGCGGGTTTTCAGTTTCGAATGTAAGCGTCAGCACACTGGAGTAATCGCTGGCTTGCCCCACACGCAAATTTCCACTGATACTTTTTGCCCGGTCGCTGGTAGTCTGGTAATCGATAATAAACTCGTTGCTGCCGAAAGACTTCAGGTTGATCTGATTGCGGCTGATCAGAAATTTTCCCTCCGGCCTTTCCAGTATCTGGCCAAACGTATACGTCTTGCTGCTTTCTCCAATACGGTATTCGTTGTCATCCAGGATGACCAGTGGCAGATCAAAAGAGCGGCTTGAATCGGCAAGGGAGATAATATGAAAATTAAAAGGCACATCACTCGGATATACAGCTGTAGACCTGATCTTACCTTTATTGATATACATCGTTTGCAAGCGCAACGAGTTCACCACCCGCTGGGCCATATTTCTCGACCGTATAATTTCCATTTCATCCTGCAGGTTGCGATTACCCTGCTGCATCATAAAAATATCGTCAAATTTCTCGTTGGCATTTCCGCCCGCAAACGGATTTTTCACCAGCAGCTTCGCATTAACGCTGTAAATGGGAGTGGAATAACGAAGTTTCACCCATGCCAGAAGCAGCATTATTGCTATGGTCACGAATATCCACGGCAGGTAATAAACATACCTGAATATCAGTTCCCGTGGCGAGGGCATGTTTTGGTAGCTCTGTCTATGTTCTGAAAATTCTTCTGTCATGGTAAAGGCTATCTGGTGATGATTGAAATGATGATACCCACGGCAGAAACAATGCTGGTGACGATGCTAACATTGCGAACGGTGGTCTGGTCCTGCGCGGTCTGTTTTCGCTTGTCGGCATGCACAATCACCATATCGTTTTGTCTCAAATAAAAATATGGCGAAGTGATAGACTCCGGGTTGCTCAGGTCGATTGTTCCGAATTGTCTCTTGCCATCAACTTCCCTTATTACCATTATATTATCTCGCTTGCCATATATGGTAAGATCCCCCGCCAGACCGATAGCGTCAAGAATTGAAACCTTTTCTGCCGGAACTGAGTATACGCCGGGCTTGTTTACATCGCCCAGCACGGTAACTTTATAGTTTATCCAGCGGATATTATAGTATGGATTAGTAAGCAGCGTGTCTTTGAGTTTGGAGTCTAACAATTCAATCAGCTGAGCCCTCGTAAGTCCATCCACGTGAAGCCTTCCCAAACCCTGGAACTGGATATAGCCATCCTGATCTACCAAATAACCCGCCGTTTCATTCTGGGGAGATACTGCAAGCTTGCTGGCATTATTGTTTGAGGATAAAGCGCTCGAACTCAGAATCGGCTGGTTATACAACGCGGTCGCCTGCGGATTGTCACTGTACACGATAATGCTCAGCAAATCTCCTTTTTGAATAATCGGTTCAGGAGCGATAACCTGGCTCAGTTTGGCAGTGTCGATGGTTCCCTGGAAATAGCTAAGTTGCGGTGTACGACAGGAAGTAAAATTTAAGCTAACCACAATAATAGCAAGACAACCTGCAAGAATTTTCATGAATGAGTATTTATTAATAGAGCTATAGTTATTTATTTACTGTCCCGATCACTGATACGCTTGACTTGTCGACATTGGCCACCAATGCATACCCAAGACTTTCAATCACCACTTCCACCCTGTTCCTTCTTACCCTTTTTACTATGGCTTCCCTGTCCATTAATACTCCTCTTGAAATCCTGACCTTGCTATTGGGCTCCAATTCGAGGGGTATGGCTTCCACCTCATCGTATTCTTTCAGAAACCTTTTGATGGTTTCAATTTCAGAATTTCTGATCTGAGCGGGTTTCCCGAGCCAATAAACGAAATTGACCACTCCATCGGTCATGCGCACGGCAGTCTTGTCTTCTTCCTTTATCCTTACGAAAATATACGACTTAAACAGCGGCTCCTCCACAATTTTTATCCGGTCGCTCCACTTCCGGTAAACCTTGTTCAGCGGGCAATAGCTTTCCAATTGCTGCTCCGCCAACAACCGGTGCACCTTCTTCTCCCAACGAGGCTTAGTGTAAACCGCATACCATTTCTTTGTTGTGTGTACTGCCATGTAAATCGGTCAGTTTTTGCAAAGCTTCGCCACGTCAGTCACAGGTTTGTTTTGTAACCAACTAAATTTCAAGGGGATATATCTTTGCGGTTCATTAGGGCACGGGTATATAATTGAAAAAGGTATAAGTGAGTATTACTTGCAGTAGTACCCATCTTATACCCTTCCACTATAAATTTCCAGTATTGTCAGGCCGTACTCTCACGTCATTCACAGGTATTAGTTCTTTGCCATTTGAAGCCGCAAAGCCAGTTCCAACCCAGGCTTCAGAGTGCTCCGCTTGCATAAGCCTGCATTCAATGGTTTGTTGCCTGCAAATATAGGTGATTTTTAATGCGTAATATTTCAATGGCAAAAACTTAAATCATTATTTCTCAACAAAAAATGTTATTGACCCAGTCACAGAACGCATTAGCTGATTTGTTCGTATCTGCCTATCTTGCGTTTCCGGTTGTCCATACCTTACACCCCCAAATAATTCGCAGTGCATAAACGCTTCTACTCTCTCGATATTTTCCGCGGCGCCACGGTTGCCCTCATGATCCTGGTAAATAACCCAGGCAGCTGGTCATATATGTATTCTCCCCTTAAGCATGCGGCCTGGCATGGGTGTACGCCCACCGACCTGGTGTTTCCTTTTTTCCTGTTCGCCGTGGGCAATGCGCTCTCGTTTGTAATGCCGCGACTGGAAGCGGCCGGCAGGGGCGCTTTTCTGAAAAAAGTGATCACCCGCTCCCTCATCATCTTCGCTATCGGGCTTTTCCTGAACTGGAGCCCCTTTGTACAGTGGGGCAGCTCGGGTGCGCTGGAGTTTAAACATTGGGTAAACCCCGACAACCCCACGCGGGGCATACGCATACTGGGAGTGCTGCAGCGCATTGCACTCTGTTACTTTTTTGCTTCGCTTATTATTTATTTCTTCAAGATACGTGGGGCGCTGCTGGCAAGTTTCATCTTCCTAACCGGCTACTGGGCACTGTGCCTGCTGCTCGGTACCCCCGGCGACCCCTATAGCCTGCAAGGCTATTTCGGCACCCAGGCAGATAAAGACATCCTGGGCGTAGCCCATATGTACAGGGGCGAGGGCGTACCCTTCGACCCCGAAGGCCTGGCCAGTACCCTGCCCGCCATAGTACAGGTGATCTTCGGCTACTTCGTAGGGTACTACATCCAGGCCAAGGGCAAGACCTACGAAATGCTCACCAACCTCTTCGTCGCCGGCTGCGTGCTGGTGTTTACCGGTTTTGTATGGGATCTTGTTTTTCCTATTAATAAGAAAATATGGACCAGTTCGTATGTGCTGTACACAACCGGACTGGCGATCATGGTGCTGAGCGTGTTGATGTATTTGGTTGAAATGAAGAAGGCCAATGAAACCGCCGCGGGCAGACTATTCGAATTTTTTAATGTTTTTGGCAAAAACGCGCTCTTCATATTTTTCCTCAGTGGATTTCTGCCGCGCCTGGTTGGATTGTTGCGTTGGGTGGATCATGTGGATGAAAATGGGAAGAATGTTTACACAACGGCCTTCTCCTGGTTTTACCGCAATCTTTGCGCACCCGTCTCCAGCGACCCGCGATTAGGTTCGCTGTTGTACGCGTTGTGTATGATAGTTTTCTATTGGCTGATTGTGTATTGGATGGACCGAAAGAAGATTTATATCAAAGTGTAACTGTCATTTAATTTCTTAAACCCTTTTCTTCCCCCGCTCCCCTGAACAGCCAGAATATTGCGCATATTCCCAGGAAGAGGATGGTCATTATTAACAGGGAAAATTTCGTGGCGGCCATGTCGTAGGCCAGAATGGTGTTCCAGTTGTGAATGGTGCCGTACAAATTTTTCAGCAGGGCCATATTTTCTATTATATCACAAATTCCCGCTGCAATTGCTACATACGAAAAGAAATAGCCGGTTTTGATGAGAATTTCATGTTGAGTGAGGCGCGAAATATATACAGATGCCACCGCAAGGCCTGCACTATATAATATAATAAACAAAAAATCGAGGTAAATGCTGTGCACTGCCTTTTCATGCAGACCGGCGCTCTTCCATTCTTGTACAATGCTTTCTGCTACGGAGGCCTCTTTGGCGAGTTCAAACCTGACGATGTCATTGCTGGTAAGGGGACGCAAATAGAGTCCGGCAAAAATGATAAACAGAGCGTTTGCCAATAACAAGACCAGGAACCATCGCCTGGCGCGATATTGTGAGACTGTTTGCAGCCGCTTCATGGTAGTCTGACTAAAAGTAACGATTTTCGACTTGCCATAAAAGCATAATTATTCACCATGCGCAAACTGTTGCAGAAATGGCTGCAGAAACCAGTCACCCGGCTGGCAGAAAAAATATCGTCATCGCCCGATAAGCAACAGGTATTTTCCTCGCTCACACAGTTGCTGGAAAAAGCTAATAAGCACAAACACACGGTAGTTCCCTTTGAGCTGGAAAAAGGGAAATTCATCATTTTCTCCGACCAGCACAAGGGCGCGCGCGACCTGGCCGATGATTTTCGCCTCTCGGAAAATAATTATACCACCGCGCTCAAATACTATTTAAAGAATGGTTTTACTTTCATCAGCCTGGGCGACTGCGAAGAACTCTGGGAAATCAAGCCGGATAAGGTAATGGAGAAAAACCAGGAAGTGTTGCAACTTGAAGCGCAATTCCTGAAACAAAAACGCTACTATCGCCTGTATGGCAACCACGACCTGGAATGGAAATTCGACGTGCCGCGCGATATGTACTTGAAAAAGGTTTTTGGGAAAAAACTGAAAGTGTACGAAGGCATTGTACTTCGCACACGCCACAAGGATCGCGAGTATTCTATTTTCCTCTCACATGGTCACCAGGGCGATAAGAAAAGCGATGGCAACTGGTTCAGCACCTGGGTGGTGGCCGCCATCTGGACTCCTCTTCAGCGCTTTCTTGAGATCAGCATCGATACCGTCTCTGATTCGTTTGAGCTGGTCGACAAACATAATATCATCATGTACGAATGGAGCGCCGAAAACGACGATCTCATCTTTATTTCCGGGCACACGCACAAACCCGTGTTTGCCTCGCTGGATCACATCGAGCGCATCACCAAACAAATGGAAGAAGCCAGGAACCGCAACGACCTGGTGAAATTACAGGAACTGGCTGAAGAACTGGAGCTGCGCAAGGCGGAGTATGCGGGCAAACAATTTCATAAGACCATGGTAAAACCGTCTTATTTCAACACCGGCTGCTGCTGCTTCAGTGATGGCGATATTACCGGCATCGAAATTGAAGGCGACAATATAAGACTGATAAAATGGGAAGAAAATGATAATGGCGCCAGCGAGCGTAAAGTGCTCGAGCAGGCGCCATTGAGCTATATCTTCGATCAGCTTCACTCACCCAGCAGCTGATTACCTCTCTGCCAGGGCTTAGCCGGCGATCCATCCATCCGCACAATCTTCGGGTAAAACAAGCCAACGGTTTCCACCAGTTGCTTTTGCGCACCCATCACGGTGTGAATGTCCTTATACGCATGCGGCGCTTCATCCAATCCTCCACCGATCAGCTTCACGCCATGCTGTTTCAGCATTTCCTTCAGCGCGTGCTGCGTAATAGATTTCATAGCCTGCGTACGGCTCATCTTACGTCCGGCCCCATGCGAAGCGGAATTTACCGAAGCTTCCTCGCCCTTTCCTTTTACGATAAAACCGGGAGCGGTCATGGAACCGGGAATAATTCCGAGCACATTCTTACCCGCCGGCGTTGCCCCTTTGCGATGCACGATCAGCTCTTTTCCCTGCACCATTTCTTTCCACGCAAAATTGTGATGGTTCTCCACCATACGCAGCGGTTGGCGGCCAAGCTGCTTCGCAATTTTCGCATGAATTACATGGTGACAGGCTGACGCGTAATCTCCCGCCAGGTTCATCGCCATCCAGTATTCAATGCCTTCTTCTTCATCGAGCGAAAGCCAGGCCAGGTTGCTCGCTATTCCGGGTAGGCGTCTTTTCTTGCGCGCCACTTTTGTGTAGTGGTTGGCAATATTGGCTCCCAACGCCCGCGAACCCGAGTGTGATAACAGACCGATATAATTGCCAGGCCCGATTCCTAAGATTTCATCTTTCTCCGTAATCTCCACCACACCAAACTCCACGAAGTGATTACCCGAACCAGAAGAACCCAATTGTTTGGCGGCCCGCATCTGCAGACCTTTCAGCAAAGGCAGTTCATCAAATTCCTTACGATCGATCACTTCATGCCCGGTGGCTTTCGCGAATTCCTTTCCGCTTCCAAACAAGGTAGCTTCCTGCAATTCGCGGGTGAAGTACGCTTCACGCTGCGACAGTTCTTTGGGATCAATATCGAAAACCGATAAACACATTCTGCAACCAATATCCACGCCCACGCCATAGGGAATCACAGCATTTTCTGTTGCCAGCACACCACCGATGGGCAATCCATACCCCGCATGTGCGTCGGGCATCAGCGCACCGGCCACCGATATGGGCAGCTTCGCTGCCTGGTACATCTGGTTCATAGCACCGGGCTCGATGAATTCACTTCCGAACACATTGAACTGGATGCCCGTGTTGTTGAGCGAAATTTCCACTCCTTCCACCTCCGGCTTTGGCATCAGTTGTGAGGCAATAGCGCCCAGCGTTTCGTCTGCGGCATAATCGGCCGGCGATGCCAGCACCTCTTTCAGGATATCCAAAGCCTGTTCGGCGGTATAATGTTTGAAATTTTTCTCCATCACGTTCATAGCAATGCTGATCACCGGTCCTTCGGGATACCCGATCGAACGAAGCTCTTTTCCACGTAGTTTTAATTTTGCCATAAGTTAATTTTTGAGGTTGATGACGGGATTTGTGTACCCCCCAGGCTTTCACCCGGGAGGCCTTCGTTAACGCAACATGGTTTCAGCAGGGTGCTGCACTTTTGCAGCAGTAGCTTCGTTGCTTATATTTCTCTTGTTTTTGTTCTTGTTGGTTGCGATTTCGATGCAGGCGATAACCGCTCTTACCAGCATGACGATCAATAACATTTTCATGGTTACCTCCTCTTGTTTTGACATAAAAAAACCCGGTCGTTGTACCGACCGGGTTCGCAGCATGCACGCACACATACTATGCACGCCACCTTATATAACACGGTCGCTTATACGAATTGGTATTACCACTGCCTGCGGGCTCCATCACATTGGTGAGGACATGGTTCGCCCTGGCAGCTAGATCCGTAAATCTGCCTTCTCGTTTAGTCCAATATGATTGCATTTGCCTTAGCATGATTTCTTCAGTTTGCTTTTAGATGCGGACTAATTTGATTTGCATAGCAGGAAAGAAAAAATTTTTCATGGCTATACTTTCCCTGTATACAAACAAAAAGCCCCGGTCAACTGCCGGGGCTATATTATTATGAATCAGTTTCTTCAACTTATTCTGCAGCATAATATGCCCCGCGCATGGCATTACCCAGTATTGGGCGGAACCATTTCCTTGTTTCGATATGTAAATTCTGACGGAGCATTTTTCTATTTTGTTTTTGCTTGACGACGCAAAGTTGTAAATATTTTTTTGAATCGAAAAAATTTATGGGGATTTTTTTTGATCACGGATTGGGAAGATGATTGTGGGATTTCACGGATAAGGAGTCGGGAATTGGATATGGATTACGCAGCTTACGCGAATCAGGCGTCGGGTTTGAATAGTCCATGTTTGATGGCATAGATAATTATCCCCGCTGTATTCTTCACTTCCATTTTCTCCATGATCTTCATGCGAAGACCTTCCACGGTGCGCACGCTCAGGAATATTTTTTCGGCGATCTGTTTGCTGGTAAGCCCATTGCAGATATCGACAATGATCTCGCTTTCGCGCTCGTTGAAGTCGGGTTTCTCTTTCTGTTTGTAGGGGTTGAATTTGCTTTTCGCCACCATTTGTGCCAGTTTGTTGCTGGTGTGACGGCAGTAATAGGGTTCCTGCCCGTACACACATTTCACGGCCTCGACAATTTCGTGTTTGTCGGCATTTTTCAACAGATAACCTTTGGCGCCGGCCTCCAGCATGTCGATGATCAGGTCTTCTTCATCGAACATGGTGAGCGCAATGATGCCGACCTGCGGATGGTGGCGGGCAAGATAACGCGCGGCGGTCACGCCATCCATGCGCGGCATTTTCACGTCGCTGATCACGATATCGGGTTGCCATTTTTCTACCTGGTCAATCAGTTCGCGGCCATCGGCGGCTTCGGCTACGAGTTGAATATCGGGCTGCTTTTGCAGCATGATGCGCAACCCATCACGGAAAATTTCATGGTCATCAGCAATAATCACTCTTATATTGCCGTGTAACGTCATACCGGGTAAATATTTTTATAAAGGAATTTCGAAAGTGTACATCGTGCCTTTGCCGGGTTCCGACTGGCAGGCCATCTCGCCACCCATCACCTCGGCCCGGCTCTGCAAGTTACGAAGTCCGAGCCCGGGATTATCTTTCACTTTTGCAAAATAATTGAATCCTTTTCCATCATCTGCTGTCATCAGCAGCAAACTATTACCTTCAACGGCGATCTGGATGATCAGGTACGATGCACCTGCGTGTTTTAGCGTGTTGTGTACAATTTCCTGGATAATGCGGTAGATATTGATTTCTTTCTGCTGGTCCAGCTTTAATTCCTGGTTGCAAATAAATTTGAATTGCAGTCCCGAGGCCTGCCCGGTATTCTCAATAAATTCTTCGATGGCTTTTTTCAACCCTTTTCTTACCAGCGTATTTGGCATGAGGTTGTTGGAAATCTCGCGCAGTTTGGCGATGATGGTATCAATATGCTGGCTCGCTCCCTGGATGACGCGGTGATCTTCGGGTTCTTTGGTATCAAGACTATTGATCTGCAGTTTGACGGCGGCGAGCAGGGCGCCCAATTCGTCGTGCAGGTCGGATGCTATGCGACTACGTTCTTTTTCGAGGGTATCAATTTCGGCCTGTATCTTTTCCTTGTGCAGCCGTAAACTGCGCCGTTGATAGCGGACAATGGTAATAATGAAGTAGAGCAGGATTACTCCCACTATGCCCACTACTATCAGAAGCTGGTCATAAAATTCTTTTTCCGAGGTATCCATATTGCGGCGACGGCATACAACAGGTTTGACAAGACATTGGTCCACACAAGCAATTCCTGCAGACTATTTCTAAATCCCCTACTCACATTCTGTTTCAACAAAGATATTTTAGTTGCATTATCCAACAGGAAAAAAGTAAAGAAAATGATGATTCCCAGGCAAATCCAGAATTGGGCGTTCTCAAAAATTTTTCTTCGGTGGTTTACCACCATCTTGTTGAAAGTTGAAACAGCGAACAACACCAGTGCGAATGAATACAGTATCCGGAAATAGAGATTAGGTTGTTTATTGATGGGCTGGGCAATCACAGTTATAATCAGCCAAATGACAAATGCGCCGATCATGAGGCTGGTAAAAAACGCCCGGTTCCTGTTGAACAAGCCCCAGGAATGAAAAAGCCAGGCCAGCAGGCCGAACTCAAGAAAGGCGTAAATATTCAGCACAACGCGCAAAGCCTCGATCTGGCCGGTTTCCGTGAGAATAAGGTAAGCGGTTTCTATTATTACTACCAGGCATACGTAATAAATAAAGGGATAGTAAGACCGGTCGATTTTCCGGAATCTTACTATCCCGATTATAACTGCGAAAATTATACTCAGGCTTAGAATGTAACGAAGCTCAACTGACATGGTACAGTTATCTCCATGGGGTATTAATTAACTAATGGTTTGAACCAATTGGCGATTATGGATTGCAGGGAGGATCGCAATTGCCCCATTCGAGACCGCCTTTACCGCCCGGATCATCAGCCTGGTTTGCGAGCGTAGAGCCTTCGCGGGTGATGTACAGGTCGTTGCCTTGCTCGTCAACGCCTACGATCATGAGACGAAACTCTTCTCCTCTTTCTCCTTTCTTGGTTCCATAATAGATGCGAATGCCCACGCATTTGGGATCTTTCAACACTTTCAGCAGCCATTCTTTATTAAATGCTTCACTATTGGGTATAGACAAACCGGGAACGGCTCTGAGTATAGAGTCTTTTTCTGCGGCAAACAGTTTCTTGAATTCGTCCATTCTTTCAATGGGTATGAAATGGTCGATCTTACCCAGGGCTGAGGTATCGGGAGGGGTGGGAATCCATTCGCCCTTTTCCCGGCCCGCGCTGTCGCTGCAGCCGATGGCCGTGATGATCAGGAAAGCAAATACCGCTGTCGACAGCGTCGTTGTGGTCAGGGATAATTTCTTTGAGATGTTTGCCATAGTAAAATGAGTTTTAAGTTAAACTGGTAGCTAAAGGTATTCGCAATTATGCGATCAAAAATCCGTAGAAGTACTTAATTTATTTACATGCTTTACTCTTCATATTCGGTACTTCACCTCTTGTTATGGAGCGAGAAAGAGGTGAACTTTGAAATGGTTAACCCCTAAACCCATAGCCGCAGATCAAAAACGAACCCCCTGACAATGGACCGGTTTAACATTAAAACTTTGTGTTATGAAGATGTTGCCTGCCGGTATGGTGAATGGTCACCCGGCCTCCGAGCTCTTTTCCGGGTACAAAAAAATTTCACAGCCGGTTTATGCCGACTCGCTGGAAGTTCTTGTACAATACTATCGTGAGAAATTGCAGACGTTGGAGGCGGTACTGGAAAGTCTGAACGTTTTGGAAAATTCGCGTGAGATCTCCTGCCTCTGCCGCGAGGTAACACGCACAAAAAAAGCACTTCGCGAAATCTTCAAAAAGAAATAACAGTCATACTCTGTCAAGCCCGTGTTGTCGTCCATGGGCGGTACCCCTTCACTTAACGCTATAGTAACCTACACCTTCAAGTTACGGTACCGCCCCCATTTTGAATAAAAAGAATTTGAATCTGAATTTGAATGAAATTATATTCATATTCAAATTCAAATTCTTTTTATTCAAATTCTATTCTCATCTGCTGGCCGGGGCGCATAAACCTCGTAGTATCCAGTTCCCAGTCTTCATCATTGAGTCCATACAGCTTGCTGTACTTCTTATAGGATTGGTTGACCATGTCGGCGATGCTGCCTTCGCCGCGCATGCGCACGCCCCAACGGGAATCATTGACCTGGCCGTTATGGCTTTGTTCGATGAGATGCCATACTTTGTCGGCGCGGCCGGGAAAGTTTTTGTAGAGCCAGTCGTGGAAAAGCAGTCTGATGGCTCCGTTGAGTCTTATGAATGTATAGGCAGAAAAACTTGCTCCATTTTCTTTGGCGGCTTGCATGATGCGCTGCATTTCGTGCTCATTGAGACCGGGAATCATGGGTCCCATCATTACACCTACCCGCACACCGGCCTCGCTAAGTCCTTTGATGAGCGCCAGTCGTTGTTTGGCTGTTGTAGTGCGCGGCTCCATTACACGTCGCAACTCTTCATTCAGCGAGGTGATGGTGACCAGTACAGAGATCAGGTTTCTCTCCGCGAGCTTTTTCATGATGTCGAGATCGCGCAGCATGTTGCCGTTTTTACTGATTATTCCAACAGGCTGGTTGAACTCGTAAGCCACTTCCAACAACTGTCGCGTGAGGCGGTATTTCTGTTCTGCGGGCTGGTAACAATCCGTGTTTCCGCTCAGGCTGACAGGCAGGCATTCCCATTTGGGATGCATCAGGAATTTGCGGAAAAGTTGGGGCGCGTTTGTCTTGACAATAATCTTTCTTTCAAAATCAAGTCCTGCACTGTAACCCCAGTACTCGTGGGCATTGCGTGCATAACAATATATGCATCCGTGCTCGCAGCCCGCATAAGGATTCATACTATAATACATGCCTACGTCGGGGCTATCCACCTTGTTGACGATGCTTTTTGCTTCCTGCTCTATATATTGTGTCGGCTCGTTGCTTTCACTCCAGTCGTCGATGCCTTCTGCATGTTCCCGCACCTGTTCATGCTTCAGGAACCGGTTCTTTGTATTGATCTGGGCGCCGCGGCCCTTGAGATATGCTGCGTCTTCGGGAGCGGACTGTGGCGCAACCGGTACCGAATCTTTCTTTACACTTTTCATTTACGCGCTCTCTTCTTTTTGTGATTGTAGATAGCCTCGCGATTGCAACAAAATTTCATTAGTCCCCGTTCGAGAGGCCTGCCCGGGCAGAGCCAGGCAGACATCGGACGGTGTTTTTACTCCCCTCTGAGAAAAACAAACCACTATTTTTTATGGCTATACGAATAACTCACCTTGTTTGATGGATACGGGCAGATTCATAAATTCCAGGCGCTGCACTATCTGGTAAGCACGTTCACCCATTCTTCGTTTCAGCAACAACATACTGTCGGCTATAAAGCGTCCTGTAAAATGCCGGTGCGAATATTCCAGCCAGCCCTTCTCATATTGCCAGGGCAATAACTTACGCGCCACTACTATATAGGGATCGTCTATAAAATGCGGTTTGTTATCATTATCCAGCTTCATCAGTCGCTGCCCCTCGCGTATCTCGCGCACCAGCTCCTGGATCGGTACTTTGGTGGTGACGTTGATCGTGATGGTATGACTCGGAAAACTTCCAAAATCTCTCAACTCCACTTTAAAAGGGTAAAATCCCATCGCCGCCAGTTTCAGCCTGCTCATGATGCGCTCTTCCATCATTTCGAGTTGTGTAAAGCGAGCCAGCGTGACATGCGGCCTGGTGGCAATCAGTCCTGCATGATATTTTTCACTGAACTCCTTACGCAACTGCATAATGCGGCCGCGCAATTCCTCGTTCGGATTTAGTACCAGCATATATTCGTTGATGCGATAGCCCGGTATGGTCGTCAGGTTATGATTCATATACTTTCTTTTTGCAATGAGGTAATATACCGGGCCATATCTGTATGAACCGGCTGATCTATTGGCGCCAACCGAAACACATTCACCGTCTTGCTGGTCGCAAATGGATGGTCGCGCACCAGCAACACCAACTCATTCACCAGGAATGAAGCCCTTAGTGTCTTTGACGAATAAAACGGCATGGCGCAATCAAACACCTCGGCAGGTAGTTCCTCTGCCAGTGCCAGGTATGGATGCTGACTAATACGCGCCGGCTGACCGGAGGCTGAAGTCACGAACTCATCAATCGACTTCAACTGCCTGGCCAACTGCCTGAACGGACGTGGATCGGTAATGCGCAGGTAAATGGTATGGTTGGGAATACCACTATAATTATTCAACGTAACAAAAAAACTGTAGCACAAACTGCACGCACGCTGTATCCAACGGATAAGCGTATCCTCCATCCCTTCACGTGCATAAAATTGTGCCACCACTATAGTCGGGAAGCTGTTCAGGACAGCCTCCACCCCGAAACGCCTGCAGAAACGCTGCTTTTCTGCCATCAGCTTGTTGTAAGCTGCAATATCAGGATGTATGACCAGCCTGTACTCCCGGAGACCATCCATCCCCCGGGCATCACTGGCTGCCTGGCTTACTAACCCCCGATCCATAGACTGCTTTTAAATGATCACGAATTTAGCATAAAAATACTAAAGATTTTAGTAAACCAAAAAATTTATTTCTCCATAGCAGAAAAATTTTCTCTGCTACCTTTAAAATATTATGGCAAGCTGTCCGTCTCCGTAATTATACATGAAGGATTCGCTGACCATAGCACCCGGTATGTCTGCTGAACAGAAAAGAAATATAGCACAGGTTGTCAGGGATTACAGCAAACGCCTGATGGGATTTATCCGCAAACGGGTTAACAATGAAGAAGATGCAGAAGATATTCTGCAGGATGTGTTTTACCAGTTTATCGGCAACGCGCAGCCCATCGAGCAGCTCACGGCTTGGCTCTTTACCGTGGCGCGCAACAAGATCACCGATCGCAAGCGCAAACACAAACCCGACGCTATCGAAGATGTGTTTGCAGCGCCGAATGGTGAGGAAACACTAAACTGGACAGAATTCTTATTCACCAACAGCGATGATCCTGAAAAGGAATACCTGCGCAATTTGTTCTGGGAAGAACTACGCGCCGCGCTCGATGAATTACCTGAAGAGCAGCGGCAGGTATTTATCTGGAATGAACTGGAAGATGTAACATTTAAAGATATAGCAGAGCGAACCGGCGTGCCGGTGAACACCCTACTGAGCAGGAAAAGATATGCAGTGCTTCATTTGCGCGACCGCCTGCAGACATTGAGAAACGAATTATTAAACTATTAAGAAATACTTGAATTATGAGAGGAAAACACAGAGGGACCCCCCCCTTGAAGATCATCTTCGGCTTGCTGGTGCTGACGGCCCTGGGTTTTATTGTGATGCTGCTCTGGAATGCCATACTGCCCGATGTGGTGAACGCCAAAACCATCAACTTCTGGCAGGCACTGGGTCTGCTGGTGTTGTCGAAAATTTTGTTTGGTGGTTTTGGTAACTGGGGACATAAGAAACGCATCATGCATGAACGCATGCACGAAAAATGGCATCGCATGACACCTGAAGAAAGAGAGAAGTTTAAGGAAGAATGGCGAAACCGCTGCGGCTGGAAAGCGCAATGGGTGCGCGAGCAGGTGGCGAAAATGGAGGGTAATGAGCCGGAAGGTGGCGAAAATTCTGAAAAAAGTGTATCGGCGTGATAGATATCACTCATATTTCCTGGCAAGATCGAACAATATTTTTTTGTGTTCCTGCGTAAGCACGCGTGTGGTATCGTGAGGTACGAAATGAATTTTAAATGATTGAATGGCCGCGGCTGTGTCTTTTATATTGTAACCGATGATGCGCAGCGCCTGCAGCGCATTGAAGTGCTCCGGCACGGTGATACCAGTAGTATCATACCAAAGACCAAATCCTCGTTGCGCAAGCAATTGCCAGGGGAAAAACCGGTTGGGATCCACTTTTCTGCCCGGCGCCACGTCGGCATGACCAATAAAATTGGCGGTAGGAATAGAATATTTTCGCTTCAATGTATCCAGCAATTTCAGCAGGCTGTTGATCTGCGGCACGGTGAAAGGCTCATACCCGTTATTATCGATTTCTATTCCAATGCTGGAAGAATTAATATCAGAAAAATTTCCCCAGCGACTCACGCCTGCCTGCCAGGCGCGCAGGTAGTCGTTGAGCATATGATGCACGGTGCCATCTTTGCAAACCACATAGTGTGCACTCACCCTCGTGCGGGTCAATGTGAAGGTGCGCAAAGTCTGCTCGCAACTGTTTTGCGCCGTATGATGAATGATTACAAAATTGGGCTTCCGCAAATCAAAATTCGTAGTGCCAACCCGGTACGGCGGCTTGCCGATAGAATCAGCATCCAGCACGGTTGGCACCTCCCGCAACGATTTCACCAACTGCTTAGCCTGCTTGCGATACACTCTATTGGTTTTTGAATAAGGATTAGCAGCACAACCAGAAATGACCAGCACGACAAAAAGAATTCTAAACGATATTCTCAAGGAAGAAAAATTTCCGTGAATTTATGACAAAGCGGGAAACGGTTATACCATTTCCCGCCCGTCATTCAAATTACCATTCCACTTTACATTCAATATTCTCACTGACTCAGCCCTGTGCCCTGCTGGCCCACTCTCTTCGATTCTTCTTCCGCTGCGGTTTTCCGCTGGCGGGCAGCTTTCACCTGCGTGTTACCAAAGCGGTAGGTGAAGAACAATTTCAGCTGGCGACTTTCAGAATATCCGCTGGCACGCATTAGCTGTCCGGCGAAATTGCTGTTGCCCGACCATTTCATGGTCCAGAAGATATCGCTCACAGAAGCTTTGATATTCCCTTTTCCACCAAACAAGGTTTTCTGAATGCCGGCATCAACGCTCCACATTTCCTTGCTCTTGAAAGTTCCCTGCCAGATGGTGGGCGCTGAATACCAGCCGCTCATTTCAGCTGTCCAGCCTTTGCCCAGGCGGAAAATCTGTTGCGCATAGAATGTGAAGGCAAACACATCCAAATCGATCTTTCTTCCTTCCCCTCCAAAATCGGCCTTGAAGTGAGAGTAGTATCCGTTGAAGTTGGCAAATACGGAATACCATTTGTACTGGAACGGATAGCTGATATTGATACTCACGATATCCTGGGTAGCCAGGTTTTTCTGCGTGATGAATGCCTTGCTGCCTTCGGCAGTATCAATCAGCTGCGAGAAGATGTCTTTTACATGGCTATAGTTTAAGGTGGTGTTGAGGCGATACTTATAAGTATGCGTCACACCGAAGCTATTGGTATATTGAGGTGTCAGTTCTGTATTTCCTTTCTGGAATGTGTATTCATCCAGCTTGAACTCGAAAGGATTCAGGTTCTGGTATGCCGGACGATCGATGCGGCGGCTATACGTGAAGCTCCACTGGCTGGTTGGCTTTTTGTTGAACGTGATAGCAGCGCTCGGGAAAAAGTCAACATAGTCGCGGGTAAAAGTAGAATCGTAAGACACATAATCATTCATCGCATAGTTCCATTTATACCCGGTTGACTGACCCGTAGCATGCGTATGCTCCATACGCAAGCCGGCCTGGATCATGAACCCTTTAAACTGGCGGTTGTAGTTTACGTACAGCGCATTGATATTTTCCTTGTACACAAAATCATTACTACGCAAAGTGTCGAGCTTCTTGCCATTCTCGAAAACATCATAGCGCTGGAAATCGTTGGTGCTTTTTACCAAAGATGATTTTCCGCCCAAACCCAATCTGCCTTTCCTGAAATTCTGTTCCCAATCCGCTTTCAGGCTCACGATATCGATATCGGACGGCGCGATCATATTATAACTACGCGTGCCGATCACTGAACCATCGGTGGGGTCGTAATAGACGTTGGGCTGATACTGGTTGCTTTTTATCCGGTACATGCCATAATCGGCATCCACATTCAACTCGCGACCGGTACTGTCGGTAAAACGATAGTTCAGGTTGGCGTTGAAATTGTCGCGCTCCATGCCATTGGAGTTGTCAGCCACCAGTATCCTGTCTGTCACCTTCGAGGGTTTATATATGATGGAAGTGCGACTATTGTTATCAAAAGTTGCGTCGGTAAAATTACCGTTCACCATCACGCCCACCGTATTTTTCTTGTTGATGAAATAATCCATACCCGCCTTATAGGTATGACTGCGGCTTTTGATAAATATCACCGAACGTTGATCAAACAATGAGTCCTGCACCTCGCGCGGCAAATCCATCCTGCTTTCCGCACGGTTATCGTTGAAATTGTAATTGCCGAAGAGATTTACCTTAGCGTTGCGATGGTTCAGCGCGATGCCGCCATTATATTTAGGCGTAATACCCTGGTTGAAACCGGCGGTTACCGAACCATTCGTACCAAACGATTTATTTTTCTTCAGCTTAATATTGATGATGCCTGCGTTACCAGCGGCTTCATATTTGGCGGAAGGATTGGTGATGATCTCGATCGATTCGATGGAGGAAGACTGAATAGTCTTCAGGTATTCCGACAGATCTTTTCCGCTCAGCGGCGTGGGTCTTCCGTCGATATATACCTGCACGCCGTTTTTGCCGCTCAGGCTCAGGTTATCGTCTTTATCTACCATTACGCCGGGCGATTTGCGCAGCAGTTCCAGCGCATCTTGTCCCACGGCATTCACACTGCCTTCCACGTTCAGGATCATTTTGTCGGCTTTCACCTCTATCATGGGTTTGCGCGCGGCCACTACCACTGCTTTCATGTCGCCGCCGGCCTTTATTAAAGTCACGTCGGGCACCGACACATCTGCGCCGTTCACCTCAAATGCCGGCGAATGCGTAGGCGCATGACCGATATAGGTGACGGTTACGAAATACTTGCCGTGGCCAATATCACTGAACGTATATTGACCCGCTGCATTAGTGGTATTCAGTTTTACCACTGAAGAATCTGAAAATTTTTTAAGAGAAATGGTTGCTCCGGAAAGCGCTTTGCCCTGTTCGTCCCTGACATTGCCCGTGATTTTTTGCGCATTGACAGCAAAGGCACACACGATGATGGGCAACATCATCATAATAACTTTTTTCATGGAAATAATTTTTGTCTTTAATGGCTTGCTGCCCCCGCTAAAATTGGTGAGTTAGCTTTAGCAAAAACTTTAGCGCGGCAGGATTTTGCAAAACAGTTTGCCATTTGGTCGAAGAAGGTGCCGGGATATTACACTCGCAATTTTCCGTCATACACAAGCGGCAATATGTTTATACCAATGGTACGCACAACTGTTAGTGTTTATCAATTGCATGGTATCGTTTTTGAATTGAATACCCTGTATACCAATCATTCCACAAAAAAATTTTTATATGAGCATATTAAGCGGAAAAAAAATAGCCATCATCACAGAGAATGGCTTTGAGGAAATAGAGCTCACAAGTCCAAAACAAGTACTTGAGGGGGCAGGTGCGCAAGTTGATATCATTTCACCACAAAAAGAGAAAGTGCGCGCCTGGGATCATGATCACTGGTCGATTGTATTGCCGGTAGATGTTCAACTGGAAGATGCAAATCCCGAAGACTACGACGCGCTGATGGTTCCGGGGGGTGTGTTAAACCCCGACCAGATGCGTACTAATAAAGCCTGTGTAGAATTTGCGCAACACTTCCTGGAGGCGGGCAAACTCGTTGCCGCCATTTGTCACGGACCGCAGTTACTGATAGAAACCGGTTTGCTGAAAGGAAGGAAAATGACTTCTTACCCGGCCATCAAGACCGATCTGCAAAATGCAGGCGTGGACTGGGTTGACCAGGAAGTGGTGGTTGATAAAGGTTTGGTAACGAGCCGCAGCCCGAAAGACCTGGAAGCATTTAACAAAAAAATGGTCGAAGAATTTAAGGAAGGCGTGCACGAAGCGGCGGTGAAACATTAAATCTTGAGGTGAATTATTATACGAGCCATCCCGGTAAAACGGGGTGGCTTTTTTTATCGCGCCCGACGATTGTTGTGCGGGCGGCGTCTACTGTTTTGCCCCTGCGGTCTTCTTCCTTTTCCACCCTGGGGACGCCTACCCGAGCCGCTGCGCGGCTGATAAGCCGGCGTGGGACCGAGCTGCGGCGGCACCGGGGCTTTCTCTACTTCTTTTCCTAATAATTTTTCAATAGCCGCAAAACGGTTCTGCTCTTTTGGCGACACAAAGGTGAACGCCATACCATCTGCCTCAGCCCTGGCCGTGCGCCCGATACGATGCACATAATCTTCGCCGTCGTGTGGCACATCGTAATTGATCACCAGGTCGATGGTATCGATATCAATACCGCGGCTGAGGATGTCTGTGGCAATGAGTATGGGAATGCGTCCGCTGGTAAAGCCATTCAGCACGTCTTCGCGCTGCGACTGTTCCAGGTCGCTGTGAATTTCGGCCGCTTTATACCTGGCGCGCTGCATTTCACGCGTGAGGAGTTTCACGTTCTGCTTGCTGCTGCAAAACACCAGCGCGCTCTTATAAGGGGTGGTCGCGAGTACATGTTGCAACAAGGGCAACTTCTGCGTATCGTACACCACGAATGCTTTCTGCACAATTTTTTCCGGCGGTTTGCTGATAGCGATATTGATCTCCACGGGATCTTTCAGAATTCTTCTCGCCAACTGCCTGATCTTTTCCGGCATGGTGGCTGAGAACAGCAGCGTTTGCCTTTTTTCCGGCAGTGCCGCGATAATCTTATTGATATCGTCCTGGAAGCCCATATCCAGCATACGGTCTGCTTCATCGAGCACCAGGAACTGTAGTTGTTCAAACTTTGCATACCCCATATTGAGGTGCGCGATCATGCGGCCGGGCGTGCAGATCACGATATCGGTTCCGGACTGCAGCGCTTTCTTTTCAGCCACGAAGTTGCCCCCATCATTACCGCCGTAAACAGGAATAGAACTGATGTTAGTGAAATAAGAAAGCCCTTCCAGGTGTTGTGAAATCTGTATTGCCAGTTCCCGCGTCGGCACGATCACGAGCGCGCCCACCTGTCCTTCAATCCGATGTTGCAGCAGCCGGTGAATAATCGGTAGCAGGAAAGCGGCCGTCTTACCCGTGCCCGTCTGCGCGCTGGCAATAATATCTTTCCCTTCTAAAATCGGTGGAATAACCTTTTCCTGTACTGGGGTGGCAGTTTCGTAGCCTGAGGCATCAATTCCTTCTAACAAATCGGGGTGCAGACCAAATTCAGAGAAACGCAAGTGTATGGATGTTTAGTGGTTGTGAGCGCGGGGGGCAGCTTTTCGGGCGTGGCCTCCGCGAGTTGGAAAGAAGCAAAGGTACGGTATTTTGGGGAGAGGGGTTTTGGGGGCCCACTAGCCGGACTCCAACCAGCCGAGAAAACTCAACAATCAAATCATCATCACTATCGTTCCGAAAATCACCCTCTCTCGTTGTAGATCCGAACAACGCCAACGACTTTATAAAGAATTTCATTTGAAGGTCTCTAAGTACAGACCTAAGAAGCTGCCAATATGGTTTCCCGTAAAATTTTCTCCACAATTATCCTTTGCTTTGATTTTTAGAATTCTACGTTCGCCCTAACTTAGCGATATGGCCGATGTGCATGATAAGGCGACGCGTAGCTTCAACATGTCGCAAATCAAGGGCAAGAACACCAAACCTGAAATGATAGTCAGGCGGTTTCTGCATGCGCGCGGGTTTAGGTATAAGTTGCACGATAGGACCCTGCCTGGGAAACCGGATATAGTGCTTCCTAAATATAAGACCGCCATTTTCATACATGGATGCTTCTGGCATGGACATAAGGGGTGCAGGTATTTTGTTGTACCGAAGACAAGAACCGAATTCTGGTTGACGAAGATCAACAGAAATGAAGCCAACGATTCAAAAGCACTCCATGCACTGAGAAATGAAGGGTGGAAAGTAATAATCGCTTGGGAATGCACGTTAAAACCAGCATCCGTTATTGAAACACTAAATAAACTTGCGGAGGAAATTGTTCATGATGCAAGGTAAATACGAGTGCTTTGTAAAAACTAGATAAATCTTATCACCCCCTTGCTCTTGCTTTATTATGAGAAACCCTAGCCCAATCATCGAATGGCGTTTTAAGCCAAATTCAAAAGACGACAAATGTGTTGACCCCATCCAAGGAGAATTCTTCACTACAAGTGATGTTGGCAATATTTCAAATGCCCTTATCCGCGAGGGTATTCAAAACGCACTTGATGCACGGTTAAAATCAGAAAATCAAGGAGTACGGGTACGAGTTTTTCTCTCAGGCGATACTTACAGCATCCCCCCAGAAAAATATTTTCCACTTATCGAAACATTAGCTCCTCACCTAAGAGCCAAGAACAACGGGCTCAACGACCTGCCGGATTTTAAAAGGCCAATGAGATATCTTGTTTTCGAAGATTTCAATACGGAAGGGCTTCTCGGTGACCCAAATGAATATTTTGTTCAGAATATAAATGACAGACTCCCTCATAATTACTACTACTTTTGGAGGAATGTCGGACGTTCTGGCAAAAGTGATGATCAACTAGGACGATGGGGACTGGGCAAAACTGTGTTCCCGGCATGTTCTGAAATCAACGCGTTTTGGGGGCTAACCATAAGATGTGACGACAAGAAGAAATTGCTAATGGGTCAATGCGTGTTGAGAAATCACAGCCGGGAGGACAGGAAAGATGCATATTGCGGCTTCAGGCCCTATGGTGACTACGGGAAATACATTGATGACAAAGACTCTACCGGTGAAAAATACTTTGCTTACCCCGCTGAGGAAGATGATTTAGCAACAATTAATTTTGAATCACTATTCAAGATTGAGCGAAAAAACGAATCAGGCCTTTCAATTATAATTCCATTCTATTCCGATGAATTATCGCTAAACCATCTGGTCTACTCAGTCGTTGAGCAATACTTCTATCCTATTCTAGAAGGTAAGCTCGAAGTTGAAATAGTTGAAGAAGACAAAGTGAAGACTTTAACCAAAGATAAAATTCAGAGTACCGTTGATGAGATTGACTATGAAGAATTATCTCGCAGTTATCGTAAGTTCAGATCAGCCAAGAGCTTGAAGGCTCTATTTGAATTAGCAAATTGGACCCTTAAACTAAAAGATGAGGAATATTTTAGGTTAAATGCACCTGACCTAAAATTAAAACCTCGTTGGACTAAAAACTTATTCCCAGACGAGGATACGTTGGCCAAATTGCGCGATGACTTTGAAGCGGGAAATAGAATCGCAGTAAAAGTCCCACTCAAGTACTCGCCCAAAGGGGAACGACCTTCAATTTGCTGGTATAATGCATTTATCGAAAAAGACTTTGATCTGCAGAAACCAGAAACATTGCTGGTACGTGATGGAATTACTATTTCCGGAATAAATCTCCTTGATAAGGGTGCTGTGAGAGGCATGGTGGTAATTCAGGATCCTCATCTTGCGCGCATGCTAGGTGATTCTGAAAACCCCGCACATACTGAATGGAACTCCGAATCACGAAATTTCAAAGGGAAATATGAAAATGGTAGTGAAGCGATCAAATTTGTCACGAATACCCTTGTACGTCTATTTGAGAAACTTCAAAAACCGCTGGAGGGTCTTGACAAGGATATTCTGATTGATTTCTTTTCAATACCCATTCAGACGGAAGATCAGGAGACTGGTGGTCAAAAAACCAGGTCAAAAGGTGAGAAGACAAGTGGGGAAGAAATCCCCAAAATCATTAGGAAAGAACCTGCTTTACTTGCAGACAGAATCAGTGGCGGATTCAGAATCTATAACAATCCCAAAGTGGATACCTTGCCGGAAAGCGCAGGATTCAAATTGGCATATGATGTGCCACGGGGAAATCCAATCAAAAGTTATCAGCCAGCCGACTTTGACCTTGCCGAGAAAAGAAATAACCCCATTCAAATAAAATACAAGGGAGTGAACATTACGAGGCGAGAAAAAAATATCCTTGAATTCGATATTGTGGATAAATCGGACATCGAAATAGTTCTCACCGGTTTTGATGTAAAGCGAGATCTGTTCATAAAGCTCAATTGACATGATCAGAAGGTTTAACTATACAGGAAGAAAAAAAATAAAAAGGGAAAGAATTGAGATAACTCTTCTCAATGATAAAAATGGGCGATATTTTAAAGCAAGAGTAAATCTTGACGGACTGGGATTCGCGCCCGATGCAAAAATTATAATTGAACCACACTATAAGGGAGTACAGCAGCGGTTTCATTTTGGAACAGTAGCAGATTTCAGGGAACCGGCCGACACAAGATTGTCAGAATTGCCTGATACGGAACTGGTTTTTTTCGACGTTTCCGTAGTAGATGACTCACAGGAAGTAGGCTTAATTCTAGGTAAAGCCAGCGCCGTACCCGCCGGTATACAGGACTCACCTGGCTCAAGAATCCCTCTGCTTTATGTAAATAGCGTTGACCTCAAAGATCAGATCTGGAAAGTTTCGTTTGAGGGAGCTGATGGTCGGCCAATACTTGAGATTAACAATAGGATACCTGAATTGAAAGATTTGCTCAGGCATAATAAAACTTTCATAAGCCTTGTCTATCCAATTGCATTCAGAATCATTCTTAGACAAATTGCCGAAGAAGACCATTATGATGATATAGAAACCTGGCAAGGACAATGGTTTAGATTTCTTGAAACGGCTCTTGGGATAACTACATTTCCTGAGAAAGATTTAGACAATGAATCGCAGGATATCGATTCCTGGATAGATGATTGCGTTAATGCTTTCTGTAGGAAAACGAATATGATCGAAAAATTGACCGAAAAATGAGTACCTATTATATACGGTGTTTCAATGACGAAGGGTTAAACGTTTTTGAGAATATTATTCTTCGGATGCGCGAAGGAACAGATAAATCTATAGATGAAAGTCTTTTGTTTAATGACACAACTTCAGAACAATTGGATGAAGCTGTAGAAATTGAGAAAGTTGATTACGATAATAAGGCTGAATTGGTAAAATATCTCGTTGACCGACTTCAACTAAGAAAAAATAAGTCGCTTTACTTTAACAAAGGCCTATGGTCATGGCTGGCAGCATTTTACTTTGATAACATTTGTCCGATGGATAGAAATGGCTCCAGAAAAATTAATGAGCTGGCATTTTATATACTTAGAGATCCCAAAGAACACACAAAATACTATCGTCACCTTCTTGCATATCCATGTAGGATATACTCCGAACTTGGCGAGTCCGCTAAAATTTTCCTGACCGGGACTTTCGCCAAACGGGGGGAGATTACAGAGCAGTTTGGCGCCTACCAGCATATTGCACTTAACAGGAGCATTATTGCAGCGGCAAATATTTTGTACTGGGATGACAGCATCGCCGGTATCAAGAAAGGTGCAGCTGGAAAAGGGGCAGGTTCTGCCAGGCGCTTAGTGAGGGTAATCCGCCAATATCAAATGACATATGACCTTAATTCCATGAGTGGGGAACAAATTGTCGGAATGTTGCCGTCTGAATTTGACCGATGGAGACAGTAGTTGCCGGTTAGTTTTTGCCCATCTATCTTATATCGTTCTCTATTAATTCATTAATGTAAAACACTAACTTCGTAACATGAATGCTATAGTTATCCACTTTGCTAAAAAAAAGTTATCAAATGTGACTTAAAAGCCAATATACTTTAAGTCACTTCAAATAAAATTGTCGTATGGATCTGAAGTCCAGCATTGGCAAACGGATCAGAGAACTGCGTAATGCGAAAAGCCTGACACAGGAGGAGGTAGCATGGAAATCGGAATTAGACAGGACTTTTATGAATCATGTAGAAAATGGCAGGAGAAATATATCAATTGAAAGCCTCGAGAAAATTTGCTCTGGACTGGAGATATCTGTAAAGGAATTTTTCAATTCGGATTTATTCAATAGTCAAAAGAAAACAAAATGATTATTGCGGGAAAAGCCCCATTGTTAAGCTCAAAAATTTATTCAATTTCAGAAAAACTTTGGAAGGTTGCACTATTTGGTCCCGATAATTACAGGTCTGCAGTTATCAGCCACTACCTGTACACAAAAAGAAAAAGCCTGAAGAAGAAAGCTATTGAATATGCGAAAGAGTTGCTTGAAGGTTATCTTGAAGAGGAAGTCACCAGTCAGGTGGCCGAAGGGGCTCTACAATATATTATCAATTTTAAGGAAGACGTTCCTTTCCCAAAACCAGCCAACCCTCAGTTTACTTTTATTGATCTGTTTGCCGGAATTGGTGGCTTCAGGATTGCCATGCAAAGGCTGCAGGGTGAATGCGTCTTCTCATCCGAGTGGGACAAAATGGCTCAACGGACTTATTACGCGAATTTTGGCGAAATACCATTTGGGGACATAACAAAAGAAGAAACGCAGAAATGGATACCTGGCAAATTTGATATCCTCTGCGGAGGTTTTCCTTGCCAGCCATTTTCTATTGCGGGTGTTTCAAAAAAACTGAGCTTGGGAAGGAAACATGGGTTTGAGGATGAACGACAAGGGAATCTGTTTTTTGAAGTCGCAGAAATTATCGATAGGCACCGTCCCAAAGCTTTCTTTCTGGAAAATGTAAAAAATCTCGTTTCTCACGACAAGGGAAATACTTTTAAGGTGATCCGGAACACGCTTCTAGATTTAGGGTACTCTTTTCATTATAAGGTACTCGACGGAAAGCACTACGTTCCGCAACACAGGGAAAGGACGTTTATGGTGGGATTTGATTCAGAAATATTTAAATACAGAGAAAATTTTGGATTTCCTGAAATGCCAGAAGCGCAGCATAAAGTGAGAGATATTCTTCAAAAAAAGGTTGACTCGAAATATACTTTATCAGACAAGTTGTGGAATTACTTGCAAAGTTATGCATTGAAACATCAGGCAAAGGGAAATGGATTTGGATTTGGAATCGCAGACTTAGACGGCATCACACGAACTATTAGCGCCAGATATTATAAAGACGGATCTGAAATACTCATACCCCAAAAAAATAAAAACCCCAGACGCCTTACACCCCGTGAATGTGCGTCATTGCAAGGTTATCCGGAACATTTCATAATTCCAGTATCCGATAATCAGGCTTACAAACAATTCGGAAATTCAGTAGTTGTTCCGTTGGTAGAAGCAATCGGCGAAAAAGTGGTTGAGGCTCTGCAACAGATACCAAAATGAATTTAACGAAGCTTCTGAAAATCCTTTCGCAAAGGAATTGTCAAAAGGTATATGTCAAGAGGCTAGCGGCAAATGACAATTCAAAAAATCAGGTTTACCTGGGTGGTAGTTTTGATGTTTTGAATATTCTTCCAATTCAGAATATAGCTTCTGACGATGAAGGAGACTGGAAACGTACGCGTTTTAAGTCAAAATTGAATTTTTATTGGGTTACAGAAGACGGGGAAATTAACATCGCCCCTGATGCACAACTAATTTTATATCCAAAATATCCTGAAGTACGACTTTCGGGTTTTTTGAAACGTGCCAGGAATGCACCGTCAGATTTAATGGCCATAAGGAAAGAAGGAAGAATTCTATTTCTAGGTGTTACATTATCAGGCGCAATTCTCGCCTATGTTGCGGAAGGCGACTCTGAGATTGGAAGAGAATTTGAGTCGTTAAAGAATTTACCGTCGGTTGGGGTATTTCAGGAACTAACAGTTATAAATGGCTACATAGAGGAAAACCCCAAGCAGCGCCTCATTTCCGAGTTAAGACGCATCCACTTCATGGGATGGATTGACGCCAAAAGACTTAATTCAGCAAAAGAAATTGTTCCATGTTCTTCAAGCAATTGCGGCGGATACACTTTGGAAGCAGAATTGGGCATAACTCCAAATGGATATGCCGAACCCGATTATCTAGGCTGGGAAGTGAAACAGTTTGCAGTAAAGAATTTTAGTAGCCTGGATTCTTCGGTTGTTACGTTAATGACCCCTGAACCTACAGGCGGTTTCTATGTTTCTGAAGGTATTGAAGCCTTTATTAGAAAATATGGTTACAAAGACAAGCAAGGCCGGGAAGCGAGACTAAACTTTGGAGGTATATATAAGCGTGATGTTGTTAACCCCAACACGGGTTTAACGCTTGTAATTGAAGGATTCGACGCTGAAACAACCAAAATAAGAGATTCGAGCGGATATATAGCACTTAAAGACAAGGAAGACAATATTGCAGCTAGTTGGTCATTTACTTCCTTAATCGAACATTGGAAAACTAAGCACACAAATGCATGTTATGTTCCAAGCATGCATCGAAAAAATGACTTGTACACGTTTAGTAAACAACAATATTGTTATGGGAATAAGGTTAAACTTGGAACTATAACAGATTTTTCTTTATTTCTAAAACAAATCCATGAAAGGGTAATATACTATGACCCGGGTATTAAGCTTGAAATGGAATTGAGTGGAAAACGTAAACAAACGATAAAAAGAAGGAGTCAATTTAGAATCAAATCAGGTAACCTTTCATCCTTATATAAGAATAATGAAATAGTTGACCTTAGATATGAAGCTGATTGAACTAAGTACATCGCAAGCCAACATCCCAGTTACAATTCAGGTTCAGAGAGATCCAACCTTTTCAACTTGTACTACCAACTGGAATTGCTGATCGAAGCTGCCTTTGTAGTAAACAAAGGCACCCAACACTAAAGCAGGTGTAAAATTTCACCGCACGAACGAGTTGCTCACTCTTCCTTCTTCATTCTTCCCTTTTCCCTCTTCAATCTTCCCACCCCCCTCCCCGGCCCGCCCTTTGCATCCCATACCTACACAAACAATATCCATTATGGAACGAAAACTGTTAGGGATTCTGCTTACGGCCGTCGGTATCGTGGCCCTTATACTGGCCGACGTAAATCTTATGAGAGCCATATCCGACCAGGGTTATACTAATAATCTCTATGATACAGGCCACAAAGGCTCCGCAGGTCTTGCCGTAATGGGGTATGGGCTTGGGGGACTCATCTGCATTTTCCTCGGTATCAAAAAGTTGAGCAGGCGCGCGTCTGTTTAGCCACAGGGCATGCACTTTGCCTGCATTGGGGAAAGATTAGTATGGAAAAGAGATTGTTTGGGATCATCCTCACCGTGCTCGGCATCCTGGGATTGATACTCGCGGCGGTCAACTTCCTGCACGGCAGGGGCAGTACGCAAAACATCAAAGAGATAACCGTGTACGGCATCATCGGATTCATCTTCTTCTTCGCGGGCATCGGGCTGTTACGCACCACGAAAGACCGGGCCGTGTAGCACGTGTGGAATTTGATACACATAAAACCAATGCTCTATGCCCGAAGGACCAAGCCTTGTCATTTTAAAAGAGGAACTGCAGCCTTTCAAAGGCAGAAAGATTATCGAGGCAGATGGTTATTCAAAAATTGATAAGTCAGTTTTCATTAATAAGAAAGTCACCGATTTCAAAACCTAGGGCAAACATTTTCTCATCTGTCTTCCCCGGCATACCGTGCGCATACATTTCCTGCTGTTTGGAAAATACCTGATCAACCAAACGAAAGATGCAAACCCTGTGCTGCATCTCCAATTCAGCAACGGGGATGTTTATTTCTATACCAGTGCGGTGACGCTGCTCGCCGATCACCCCGACCATATCTACGACTGGAGCGCCGACGTAATGAGCGACTTTTGGGATCCGAAAAAAGCGCGCAAAAAATTGAAGAGCGAGCCAGGCATGATGGTCTGCGATGCCATCCTCAATCAAAATATTTTTTCAGGAGCAGGGAACATTATTAAGAATGAAGTGCTATATCGTATCCGCCTTCACCCCGAAAGCAAAATAGGCAAACTGCCGCCGCGAAAACTTACACAACTCATCAACGAGGTGCGCAATTATAGTTTCGATTTTTTGAAATGGAAAAAAGCGTTTGAACTGAAGAAGCATTGGCTGGCGCATACGAAAAAGATATGCCCAAGATGCACAATACCATTCACCAAAAAACACACCGGCAAAACCCAAAGGCGAAGTTTCTTTTGCAAAAATTGCCAGGTGAAGTATAAGTAGATTGCTTAAACTCCAAACCCGAAACCCCACCCCTACATATTCCTCCTATACTGCCCGCCCACTTCATACAACGCATGCGTAATCTGTCCCAGCGAACAATACTTCACCGTCTCCATCAGCTTTTCAAATAAATTGCCATTATTCATCGCCACCTCTTTCAGCTCCTTCAACTCTTTTTCCCTTCTTTCTTCATTCCTTCTCCAGAATGCGTGCAGGTTTTGTATCTGCTGCTCCTTCTCTTCGGTAGTGCTGCGGATTACTTCGCCGGGTAGCACGGTTGGACTTCCTTTCTTATTCAAAAATGTGTTTACGCCAATGATCGGCAGCTCACCACTGTGCTTCAGGCTTTCGTAGTACAGGCTCTCTTCCTGTATCTTGTTGCGCTGGTACATGCGCTCCATGGCGCCCAGCACGCCGCCGCGTTCAGTGATGCGGTCAAACTCGGCGAGCACGGCTTCTTCTACCAGGTCGGTCAGTTCTTCAACGGCGAATGAGCCCTGGATGAAGTTTTCCGTCTTGGCGCTGCCCAGCTCGCGGTTGATGATCAGCTGAATGGCCATAGCCCGGCGCACGCTTTCTTCGGTGGGCGTAGTTATCGCTTCATCGTAGGCGTTAGTGTGCAGGCTGTTGCAGTTGTCGTAAATCGCATACAATGCCTGCAGTGTGGTGCGTATATCGTTGAAGTCTATTTCCTGTGCGTGCAGGCTTCGGCCTGATGTCTGGATATGATATTTCAGCTTCTGGCTTCTTTCATTACCCTTATACTTATACTTCATAGCTTTGGCCCAGATGCGGCGCGCTACACGGCCAATTACGCTGTACTCGGGGTCCATGCCATTGCTGAAAAAGAAGGAAAGATTGGGTGCAAAGTCGTCAATGTGCATGCCGCGACTCAGGTAATATTCCACATAGGTAAATCCATTAGCCAGGGTAAACGCCAGTTGCGTAATGGGATTAGCACCCGCCTCGGCAATATGATAGCCACTGATGCTGACGCTATAGAAATTGCGCACCTTGTTTTGAATAAAATATTCCTGCACATCGCCCATCAGTTTCAGCGCAAATTCAGTACTGAAGATGCAGGTGTTTTGCGCCTGGTCTTCTTTCAATATATCAGCCTGCACCGTACCACGCACCTGCGAGAGCGCTTCGGCTTTTATTTTTTCATATACTTCCCTGGGCAACACTTCATCGCCGGAGAGGCCGAGCAGTTTTAAACCCAACCCATCATTTCCTTCGGGCAAACGTTCAGGCGCCAACGGATTGTAATAAACAGGGCGGGGAAAATGCTCAAATTTTTTCCTCGCTGTTTTTTCAACCTCGTCCCACAAACCATTAGCCGTAATATATTTTTCGCATTGCTGATCAATCGCCGCATTCATGAAAAAAGCAAGAATGATCGGCGCAGGACCATTAATAGTCATGCTTACCGACGTCTTGGGATCGCAGAGGTCGAAGCCGCTGTAAAGCTTTTTGGCGTCATCAACCGTGGCAATGCTCACGCCGCTGTTGCCCACCTTGCCATATATATCAGGACGATGATCGGGGTCTTCGCCATAAAGTGTTACGCTGTCGAAGGCCGTTGACAATCGCTTGGCAGGTTGATCGAGCGATACGTAATGAAAACGCTTGTTGGTGCGCTCGGGCCCACCTTCGCCGGCAAACATGCGCGTGGGGTCTTCGCCTTCACGCTTCAGCGGAAACACACCAGCGGTATATGGAAATTCACCGGGCACATTCTCCTGCAACTGCCAGCGCAGTATATCGCCCCAGTCTTTGTATTTGGGTAAAACCACCCGCGGTATGCGCGTGCCGCTGAGCGATTGGGTGATGATGGGCTGACGAATAATTTTATCCCTTACCTGGTATTCAAAATAATCGGCGCTGTATTTTTCCCGGAGCTTCGGCCATTCATCCAGCAGTTTTTTACAATCGGGATGAAGTTTTTCCTCCAGCGATTTTTTTAATTTCTTCAGTTCCTCAGCATCCACCTGGCTCAGCGCGCCATTTACCTGGTAAAGTTGTGTGGCAATAGCGGTTTGTTCTATTACCCAGGCATCGTAGCTCCTGTTGTTTTCTGCAATCTCCGACAAATAGCGCACGCGCTTCGGCGGAATGATCAGGCTGCGGCTGGTGGTGTCTTTTACATGTTGGTGCAAAGTAATTTCTCCAAAACGCACGCCCGTCTTTTTCTCCACGGTCACCATCAGTTTTTCAAACAGCTCGTTTACGCCGGGATCGTTAAACTGCGCGGCAATGGTGCCGATCACGGGAATCTCATCGTCTTTCGCGGTCCATAAACCATGATTGCGTTTATATTGCTTGCGCACATCATTCAGTGCGTCGAGTGCGCCGCTTTTATCAAATTTGTTGATGGCTACCACGTCGGCATAGTCCAGCATATTGATCTTCTCCAGTTGTGAAGCCGCTCCATATTCAGGCGTCATCACATACAGGCTCACATCGCAGTATTCTAGGATGCTGGCATCGCTTTGTCCCACACCCGCCGATTCAAGAATTATGAAATCATAGCCGGCAGCTTTGCATATATCAATCGCTTCCTGCACATGACTGCTCAGCGCTACATCGCTTTCGCGGGTTGCCAGCGAGCGCATATAGGCGCGCGGCGAACTGATGCTGTTCATGCGGATGCGGTCGCCCAATAAAGCGCCGCCCGTTTTTTTCCGGGAAGGATCAACAGAGATAACAGCGATGGTTTTATCAGTAAATGAGTTCAAAAAACGGCGAACCAGTTCATCGGTCACAGACGATTTGCCCGCGCCGCCGGTGCCGGTAATGCCGAGCACGGGCGTATTGGTCTCTGCTTTCTTCGCCAGCTTCGCGCCGTTGTTTTCTGCCTCAGTGATCTGCCGCGCCACCACGCGCACGTCTTTATACTCGCGCAACGTCATCGGCTTTTTAAAAGCGCCATTCGTGGAAAGCGGGAAATCGCATTGACGGATCACGTCTTCAATCATTCCTTCCAGTCCCATGCGGCGGCCATCGTCGGGACTATAAATACGCGTGATGCCGTAATTATGAAGCTCATTGATTTCCTGTGGTAAAATGGTGCCGCCGCCGCCACCGAATATCTTGATATGACCGCAACCGTTTTCATCGAGCAGGTCTTTCATGTATTTGAAAAACTCCACATGGCCGCCTTGGTAGCTGGTGATGGCAATGCCCTGCACGTCTTCTTCAATAGCACACTCCACAATTTCAGCCACCGAGCGATTGTGACCAAGATGGATAATTTCAGCGCCTTTTGCCTGCATAATGCGCCGCATAATATTAATAGCTGCATCATGACCATCGAACAGCGAAGCCGCCGTTACGATGCGAACCTTATTTACCGGTGTGTAACTCATATGATAGCGGCAAAGTTAACCGAAAAAACTAATGCCTGTTAGCATTGGAATGAATCCGCGATTTCTATTTGGTATCCCAACAAAATCCACATAGTTTCGACTCTCTCAAAAAATCTACATCAATGAAGCTCATTCGTTTTGGAAATCCCGGCCAGGAAAAGCCCGGCATCGAACTCCCTGATGGTAAAAGACTGGATACATCTGCATTTGGAGAAGATTTTACAGAACAATTTTTCTCCAGTGATGGTCTTGCACGATTATCGAAATGGTTAACCAACAACCAATCTTCCTGCCCGGAAGTAAGCCAAGATGTGAGACTGGGTCCGCCTCTTGCGCGCCCTTCGAAAATTGTGTGCGTGGGACTGAACTATAAAGACCACGCTGCAGAAAGTAATATGCAGCTTCCCACCGAACCCGTGCTGTTTTTCAAGAGTACCACGGCTATTTGCGGCCCAAACGATAATCTCATCATCCCGAAGAACAGTACAAAGACCGACTGGGAAGTGGAACTGGCCGTGGTAATTGGAAAGAAAGCGAGTTATGTGGAAGAAAGCGAAGCCAACAACTATATCGCGGGCTATGTGCTGCACAACGATTACAGCGAACGCGAGTTCCAGCTCGAGCGCATGGGTCAGTGGGTAAAAGGAAAAAGTGCGGACAGTTTTGCGCCGCTGGGTCCCTGGCTGGTGACCGCCGATGAAATAAAAGACGTAGACAATCTTAGGCTCTGGCTCACGGTAAATGGCCAAGTGAAGCAGGACGGCAATACAAAGAACCTGGTGTTTAAAGTACCTTATCTCATATCGTATATCAGCCAGTTTATGACGCTGTTGCCCGGCGATATCATCAGCACCGGCACGCCGGCGGGTGTGGGCATGGGACAAAAACCCGAGCCCTGGTACCTGCAACCAGGCGATGTGGTGGAACTCGGCATAGAAGGATTGGGAAGCAGTCGCCAGGTGGCCGTTCAATTTGGAAAGTAAAAAGGTAAAATTGTTCATATATGCGCTATTGTCTTGCCTTAGATTTGAAAAATGATCCGGCATTGATTGCGGAGTATGAAGCTTATCATCGCCATGTGTGGCCCGAGATTGTCGACAGCATCAAATCGTCGGGCATTGACTTGCTGGACATTTACAGAACGGGCAACCGACTGTTTATGATCATCGAGGCCGGGGACAATTTTTCTTTTGAAAAAAAAGCCAAAGCCGACGCGGCCAATCCCAAAGTGCAGGAATGGGAAGCGCTGATGTGGAAATTTCAGCAAGCTTTGCCCTGGGCAAAGCCCGGCGAGAAATGGATTTTGATGGAAAAAATTTTTGAGCTGCCAAAATGAGCCATATGAGAAAATATTTTTCTCCCGACGATAACGATACTGGTGGTGGAAGCATGCCCGCGATAGACGCGCATGTTCATTTCTGGAAATACGATAAAAAGCGCTACGAGTGGATCGATAAGACGATGAAGATATTGCAGCAGGATTACCTGCCCGAGCATTTTGCGCTCACCATGAAGCGCAACGAAATCAGCGGCGTGGTGGCAGTGCAGGCAGAGCAGTCGGAACTGGAAACCCATTTTCTGGTGGAGCTCGCTAAAACGCATCCCGTGATTCGCGGCGTTGTGGGCTGGGTTGACCTGCAGGCCGATAACGTGGAGGCCCGATTGGAATATTTTTCCCAATATCACATTATTAAAGGCTACCGCCATATTGTGCAGGGCGAACCGATCGATTTTTTGGGAAGGGAAAATTTCCGTCGTGGTGTCAGCGCACTCAAACCTTATAACTATACTTACGATATACTGATCTATCACCACCAGCTGAAGCCCGCGCTGGAGTTTGCTGCTGCTTTCCCCGATATGAAACTGGTGATTGATCATTGCGCCAAACCCGATATCCGACATAAGAATATTGAAGAGTGGAAGAAGCTGATGCAGGAAATGGCAAAGATGCCGCATGTGTATTGCAAACTCTCCGGCTTGCTGACCGAAGCGAACTGGAAACAATGGAGCGCGGCTGATTTTTATCCTTACCTGGATGTGGTGTTCGAAGCATTTGGCACAGACCGCCTGCTGTTTGGCAGCGACTGGCCGGTAATGTTGCTCTCGGGCATATATGTACAATGGAAAAGTCTCCTGGAAAAATACATGGAGAACTTTTCCTACGAAGAGAAAGAAAAAGTTTTTGGCGGCAACGCTATTCAATTTTATAACCTGTAATAACTGATATGGATCTGAATTTAGCGGGAAAAGTGTTTATCGTAACCGGTGGCGCCAAAGGCATCGGCGCCGCCATCAGCAAAGGATTGGCCGATGAAAAAGCAATCGTAGTAGTGGCGGGCAGAAACAAACAAGACAACCAGTCCATAGTAGATGCTATCATCAAATCGGGCGGTAAAGCGGCCCCGGTGGCGGTGGAATTATCAAAACCCGAAGCCTGCAAAGAAGTGATTGATTTTACCGTGGAGAAGTACGGGAAAATAGATGGCCTGGTTAATAATGCCGGCGTTAACGACGGCGTGGGACTGGAAAACGGAAGCCCGGAGAAATTCTTTGAATCGCTGCACAAAAATTTGAGTCATTACTACAACCTGGCGCACTATGCGCTGCCGCATCTGAAAATAACCAAAGGCAGCATTGTAAATATAGGATCGAAGGTAGCGGTAACGGGCCAGGGCAATACTTCAGGATATGCCGCCGCCAAGGGAGCTATCAATGCACTTACGAGAGAATGGGCGGTGGAATTGTTGAAATACTCTATCCGCGTGAATACGGTATTACCCGCAGAAGTATGGACGCCCTTATATGAAAGCTGGATTAACTCGATGCCTAACCCGAAAGAAAAGCTGGAGCAGATAGTGTCGAAGATTCCTTTGGAAAAAAGATTTACAACCGCCGAGGAAATTGCGAACACCGTGATATTCCTGCTGAGTGATAAATCGAGTCATACCACGGGGCAGATATTGTTTGTGGATGGCGGGTACACGCATCTCGACAGGTCATTGACTTAACCACCAAAACATAAATCTGATTGCATGTCCAAACGATCGCTAGTTTCCGGCCAGTACCTGGTAGCGTTTATACTGGTTACATCCCTGTTTTTTCTTTGGGCCTTTTTGCACAACAGTAATCCGATCCTGATTCCGCATTTGACGAAGGCATTACAACTCACCGACACGCAATCGTCGCTGGTAGATTTTGCCGTATATATCGGTTACTTCACCATTGCCTTGCCCGCAGGATGGTTTATGCATAAGTACGGTTATAAGAAAGGCGTGTTGTTTGGACTGATCCTGTACGCGGCCGGAGCGCTGCTGTTTTTACCCGCGGCTTCATCGCGTAGTTATATGTTGTTCCTGGTGGCACTGTTCATTATTGCCAGCGGCGCCACCTTCCTGGAGACGGTTGCCAATCCTTATATCACCAAGCTGGGCACGCAAGACACTTCGGAGCAGCGCCTCAATTTTGCGCAATCGTTCAATGGCGTAGGGGCTGTGGTAGCGCCCATCATTGGCGGGCAATTTATTTTATCGGGCGTTGAATACAGCAAAGAAGAGCTGGCGGCTATGTCGGCTGAACAATTGAATGCCTACCTGCAAACGGAAGCCGATACCGTGCGAATACCTTACCTGGTGATCGGTATTGTGGTTTTGTTGGTAACGATCGCATTTTTTGTAACACGCATACCTGAAATAAAAGAAGAAGACAGTGAGGGTGGTCATGGCGGTTTTTCATTAAAAATATTCCGTCATCCGCATGTTACCTGGGCCATCATTGCGCAACTGTTTTACGTGGGCGCGCAGGTTTGCGTAGGCAGTTATTTTGTAAAATTCACCCGCACCGTGATGAACTTGCCCGAAAAAGAAGCGGCGTATATATGGGGTGTGATTGCCATGGGCGGCTTTATGGTGGGACGATTTGCGGGCACCTGGCTGATGCGGTATGTGAAGCCCCCGGTATTGCTTTCAGTTTATTCGCTCATCAATATTTTATTGCTTGCCATTGCGCTCACCACGCAGGGTAAAGTGGCGGTATATTCGGTGGTGGCCGTGCCTTTCTTCATGTCCATCATGTTCCCAACCATTTTTGCGTTGGGCATAAAGGGATTGGGTGAAGAAAGCAAGATCGCTTCTTCTTTCCTGGTAATGGCCATTGTGGGCGGCGCTATTTTCCCGCCATTGATGGGCATCATCAGCGATAGCACGGGCAGCATTCAAAACGCGTACATCATACCTTTACTTTGTTTTATCGTTACCTTCTATTTCGGATGGAGAGGATATAAAATAAAAACTGTGTAATCATGTTTCGTCTCGATAACAAAACCGCTATCATTACCGGCGGAGGCAGTGGCATAGGAAAGGCTATAGCTGAAATCTTCGCACAGCAGGGAGCTCATGTTTTCATTCTCGATATGGATGAGGCGGGTGCCGAAAACGTGGTGCAGGGCATTTTGTCCAAAGGTCATCGTGCGGTTTTCAAAAAATGTGATGTCTCAAAACAATCCGCGGTAAAAGAAGTAGTCGACGGAATCCTTGCCGAGGCGGGCGCTATCCATATTCTCGTAAACAATGCCGGCATCAGTCATATCGGCACCGCCGAAAGTACTGAGGAAAGTGATTTCGACAGGGTCATCAGCGTGAACGTAAAGGGCGTGTACAACACGCTGCACTGCGTGATACCGCATATGAAGAAAAAAGGCGGCGTTATTCTCAATATGTCATCCATCGCTTCGCTGGTGGGCATTCCCGATCGTTTTGCATATAGTATGACGAAGGGCGCGGTGGATGCCATGACTTTATCCGTTGCCAAAGATTATCTTTCGCATAATATCCGCTGCAACTGCATTTCGCCTGCGCGCGTGCATACCCCGTTTGTAGATGGGTTTCTCGCCAAAAACTATCCCGGCCGCGAAAAAGAGATGTTTGAAAAACTCTCCAAAACGCAACCCATCGGCCGCATGGGTAAGCCGGAAGAAATTGCGTACCTGGCGCTCTACCTCTGCAGCGATGAAGCAGCATTTATCACGGGTTGCGATTTCCCGATTGATGGCGGGTTTACGAGGCTGAATAATTAGAATATTGAAATTGAATTTGAATTTGAACAAGGAATTCGAATGTGTATAGAGGCGCCCGAGGCGAGATTGTCACTCACACTCATTATTCCTTGTTCAAATTCAAATTCATTATTCTATTTTGCATCCCGCAAATTGCCCTCATATGAAACGAATATTGCTTGCAGCATTTCTGTTGTTCGTAACCATCACTCATTTTGCCCAGGATCCCTGGAAAATTACCACTACCAATATCGATCCTACCAATTACTACGGCGTTACTGTGGCCAATGGTATGATCGGTATCGTTTCCTCGCCCGAACCATTCAAGGTAAAAGAAGTGGTGCTGGCCGGCGCTTATGACCTGTACGGTCGCGGACGCGTGAGCAATTTCCTGCGCAGTTTTAACCTGCTCAACATGTACCTTGAGATAGATGGCAGGCGAATCGATGCAAGGTCTGTTACCAATATGAAACAGGAACTCGATATGCGCCATGCCTCATTCACCACCAGTTTCGATTATGGCGATAAAGCATCGGTGAGTTATACCTACTACTCACTCCGCCATTTACCCTACACTGTGTTGATGGATATTTCGATAACGGCGAAAAAAGATATCAAAATCACCGGCGCCAGCGTAATGGAAGCACCCGACGCATTGAAAGATGTGCAGAATTATTATAACGAAATTGATCGCCCGCACGTAGTGATCAGCCTGCTTACCTCTACAGCAAAGAGTCCGACCGGTAAATTCCAACTCTGCGCTTCTAACACCTTTTTATTTACCGAACCCCACGGACAAGAGCCGCGCGTAATTCATGAGATGTGGGACAACAACATGCATCTCATGAAATTCAGTCGCGATATTTCTTCCGGCAGCACCTACCGTTTTACCATCGCCGGATCGTCTATCACCTCTGCTCACCACGACGATCCACTGAACGAAGTCGAGCGCCTCACGATATACGCCAAACTCGAAGGACGCGACCGCCTGCTGAATTTTCATCGCAAGGCATGGGAAGAATTATGGCAAAGTGATATCATTATTGAAGGCGACCCGCAAAGTCAGCAGGATGTACACAGCATGATGTATCACCTGTACTCCTTCGTGCGCGAAGGCACCGCACTGTCACCATCGCCCATGGGACTCTCGGGTTTGGGATATAACGGCCATGTGTTTTGGGATACCGAGTTGTGGATGTTCCCCGCCATTCTTGTGTTGCATCCCGAACTGGCTAAGAGTATGGTGGAGTATCGCTACCAGCGACTCGATGCTGCCAAACGTAATGCATTCTCCAAAGGATTTAAGGGCGCCATGTTTCCCTGGGAAAGTGCGGAGACCGGTGTGGAGGAGACACCGGTATGGGCATTGAGCGGACCGTTTGAACATCATATCACCGCCTGCGTGGCGATTGCAGCCTGGAATTATTACTGCGTGACGCAGGACAAGAACTGGCTTCGTGAAAAAGGCTGGCCCATACTGTCTGCCACGGCCGACTTCTGGGCTTCGCGGGTAGAAAGAAATGGTCCGGGAAAATATGATATCAAAAATGTGGTGGCCGCCGATGAGTGGGCCGAGAATGTTGACAACAACGCGTTCACCAACGCCGCCGCCAAAGCGAATTTGCAATACGCCACCGAAGCCGCGAAATTGCTGGGCATTACACCCAACCCCGACTGGCTGCACGTGGCCAGCAACATTCCCATATTAAAAATGGCCGACGGGGTAACGCAGGAGCACGCTACTTACCAGGGCGAAGGCATCAAGCAGGCCGACGTGAACCTGCTGGCCTACCCGCTGCAGGAGATCACCGACCCGCAACAGATCCTAAAAGACCTGGCCTTCTATGAAACCCGCGTACCCAACGAAGGCACTCCCGCTATGACGCAGGCCGTGTTTGCCACCCTCTATGCCCGCCTCGGCGATGGTGAAAAGGCTTACCACTTTTTCAAAGACGCCTATATCCCCAACCTCAACCCGCCCTTCCGCGTGATTGCCGAGACCAGGGGCGGCACCAACCCCTACTTCGCCACCGGCGCGGGCGGCGTGTTACAGTCGGTGCTGATGGGTTTCGGCGGCCTTTCCATAACGCCCAGGGGTATCGTACAGGTAAAATCAACCCTCCCAAAGAATTGGAAGAGCCTCACAATCACGGGCATAGGCCCCGACAAAAAGAAATTCACCCGGTAACACCTTTAGGTGGCCCACCTGTCAGGTGGGCCACCTAAAGGAGGATAACCCCACGCCCCAAACACGCACCGCCGTCAAAAAAAACTCCGTACAGCATTTTGTAATTATTAAATGTCTTATTTTGTGTACCGCATACTCAAAGCTGACTGACGTTCTGTGAAAAAACTTGCTGCCATATTACTGATTGCTTTATTCTGCTTCAACTGGTTTGGTTACAGGCTGGTAACAGCTTACCTGCAGTTTAGAGCCGATCAGCGCCTGGAAGCAAAAATCGACCTCAACGACTACGACGAATCGGAACTGCTGGAAATGCGCGTTCCGCTCAATATGCCCTACCAGGTACAATCTTCCGGTTTTGAGAGAATTGATGGGGAAATAGAAATCAACGGCATCCACTACAAATACGTTAAGCGCAAAATAGATAATGGTGAACTGGTGCTGCTGTGCGTGCCCAATCACGGCAAGACACAGTGGAAACATGCTACCGGTACCTATTACCAGCTCGTAAACGATCTGCAGAATCATGCTCAGAATAGTTCACAGCCTGCTCCTTCTATCAAGAGCCCTGTGACAGAATACTGGCAGCAACAGAATGACTGGGTTATACAAGCTTTTGAGGGCATGGCCCACGAATATGGGGCTGCCACGAAATTGATGCCCGCGTCTCCCATCATCACTACGCCGGCTCAGCCTCCCGAATGCTGATCTTACACCTCTGAAACTTTGCATTATTTGTTGCTGAAAATGTGTGGCACAGAAGGGTGCCAAACTATTCATTAATGTTTAAATGTATCATGCGTAAGATAGTATTTGCGTTAGCGCTGATGATTGCCGTAGCGTCCTGTTCACCAGAAGCCAACGATTACGAACAGGTGTTCTCTGATAATGTGCTCTATAGTAAAATGACGGGGCAGCTCACCGACGTTATAACCTACGACATCTTTACTCCGCCGGTAGCAAGCCGCATATATGCTTATTCGCACCTGGCCGCCTACGAAACCATGGTGGCCGGCGATAGCAGCTATATATCCATGCAGGGGCAGCTGAGAGATTTCCAGGGTGTGCCCCAACCCGATACCAGCAAAACCAAAATCAACTTCCCCTATGCGTCGATGATCGCGTTTATGGAAGTGGGCAGAACGCTTACTTTTTCAAAAGATCAGACAGACCGCATAGTGGATTCACTCAAAACGCTGGCCAAGGAACATGGCATGCCAAAAGATGTGCAGGAGCATTCGGAAAAATTTGGCATTTCCGTAGCCAATGCCGTGCTGGATTGGAGCAAGAAAGACAATTACGCGCAAACACGCTCTGCCGCCAAATACACTGTGCCTAACGAAGATGGTTATTGGGTGCCTACACCACCCGCATACATACCCGCTGTGGAACCGCAATGGCGCACTATTCGCCCTATTGCGCTCGACAGCCCCAATCAATTTCTCCCGCCGCCGCCTGTGCCTTACAGCCACCAAGAAGGCACCGAGTTTTATAAGTGGGTGAAAGATGTGTGCGATATCGGTAACAACCTTACCGAAGAACAAAAAGCCATCGCCAGCTTCTGGGACTGTAATGGTTTTAAGATGCACGTGGTGGGCCATACCATGTTTGCCACCAAGGCCATGACGCCCGGCGGCCACTGGATGGGCATAGTGGGCATAGTGTGCAAAGACCAGAACGCCGATATCAACAAAACGATCTACGCATATACTGCAGTCGCCTTTGCTTTAATGGACGCCTTCATCAGCTGCTGGGATGCCAAATACACCTGGAACCTGGTGCGGCCGGAGACAGTGATCAACAAATACCTGGACCCGGAATGGAGGCCCTTCCTGCAAACGCCACCCTTCCCCGAGTACACCAGTGGCCACTCTGAAATTTCCATGGCGTCGGCCACTGTGCTCACACACATTTTCGGCGACAATATTGCTTTTCGCGACTCCACCGAACGCCCCTGGGGCTGGCCCGACCGGAACTTTACATCGTTTCGTGAGGCCGCCGAAGAGGCAGGCATGAGCCGCTTTTATGGCGGCATACACTACCTGCCCAGCGTAAGAGCCGGGTTTGAACAGGGAGTTCGTGTAGGCAACCACATTATTTCCAAATTGAAAATGAGAAGGGAAACCGCCTCACAGCAACTGGCCGGCAATTAATCAACCGGTTTAGTCCGCTATCAACATTTTAGGCCATCACCAAAAACAACTGTTATGAAAAAGCTACTAATGTTAGCGTTTGTTGCATTTTTTATAGTAAACAACGCCAGCGCACAAGGCTGCGTTGCCGTTCGCAGTACAGGCGCATTCTGTACCAAACAAGATGCCGTTGCCGCGTCTTCACCCGGCTGGCAAATCAACCTGGGCTACCGCTACTTCAGATCGTTCAGGCATTTCCGTGGTGATCATGAAGAAAAAGAAAGGGTAGAAAACAATACAGAGGTGATCAACTGGAGCAATAACCTCGATATTTCCATCGTACGCAATTTCAACAGCCGCTGGTCATTGGCACTCAATGTGCCCGTCATCTCCAACGTGCGTTCTTCTATGTACGAACATGGCGGCAATAATGGAGGCCCCAATGCCCGTCATAAAACACGCTCATTCGGTATTGGCGACACACGCATCACCGGCTACTACTGGGTATTGGATCCTGTTACCTCTTCAAAATTCAACGTACAGCTGGGTCTGGGTATCAAATTGCCCACCGGCGATTACAGATACCAGGACTACTTCATCAAAGATGAAAACACCAGGTTGCTCGGCCCCGTTGACCAGAGTATTCAGCTGGGCGATGGCGGCACTGGCTTCACTACTGAAGTAAACGCGTTTTACAATTTCAACCACGCCATTGGTGTGTATGGTAATTTCTATTATCTGTTTAACCCACGCGAACAAAACGGTGTGTCAACCAGCCGCGGCGGTCCTACCAGCCCTGCCAATATTGCCAACGGCAGCGATGTGATGAGCGTTCCTGACCAATTTATGTGGAGAGCAGGTATCAACTACACTTATCGCCGCTTCAGCGTATCAGGCGGATTCCGCTATGAATGCGTACCCGCCGAAGATGCCATCGGAGGAAGCAATGGTTTCAGGAGACCCGGCTATATCGTATCGGTTGAGCCCGGTTTAACTTACCAGTTCCGCAAAGCCACCGTGTTTGCCTCCGTACCTGTAGCCATTGAACGCAATCGCGTACAAAGCGTGCCCGATAAGATCAGAACTGAGTTAACCGGTAGTTATACAAAAGGCGATGCCGCCTTTGCAGACTATCTCATCAATATAGGATGTTCTTTCAGACTTTAACCGCAGCGATTGATTTTGATCGCGTAAACAGGCGATGAAGGAATTCAGAATATGAACAAAACCATTGCTACATGGACATTAGCTTTACTGGCAACGCAGGCATTGGCACAAGACAGCTTAATACAAACTGATACCATGCCAGGAAAAACCCTCGACAGCGTGTATATCACTTCTTTGCTTATACAAGTGAGTATGCGTCCCGCTGCCGATGTGCAGGGTACTTATATCTTTTCGGGAAAAAAAACGGAGGTGATGGATATCTCCAAAATGGATATTGATTTTTCCAACAAAGTGGGCCGGCAGCTTTTTGTGAAGGTGCCTGGCGTGTTTGTGTACGATATGGACGGTTCGGGCAACCAGGTGAATATTTCCGCCCGAGGCCTCGACCCGCACCGCGGCTGGGAATTCAATATCCGCAAAGATGGCGTCATCACCAACTCCGACATGTATGGCTACCCCGCCAGCCACTACAGCATGCCCATGGAAAGCATAGAACGTATAGAGCTGGTGCGCGGCACCGGCTCTCTTCAATATGGCGCCCAGTTTGGAGGCATGTTAAATTATGTCTCCAAACAAGGCGACACTTCCAGGCCTTTCAGCTTTGAAAGCATCAATACCATCGGCTCATACAAACTGCTGAGCACTTACAATGCCATCAGTGGCAAAGGCGGTAAGTTTCAATACTACGCCTATATAAGCCGCAAATCGCGCGATGGCTATCGCGATAGTGAACATACCAGGAGCGAAGCGCAGAGCGTGATGCTTACCTATATGCCAGCCCACAATCTTTCCATCAGGGCAGAATGGGCGCGCGCCGCTTATCAATACCGCATACCCGGCGCACTTACCGACGTGATGTATAAAGAAAATCCGCGCCAGGCTACGCGCTCGCGCAATTATTTTAACCCGGATATTCATATCCCTTCCGTTACACTCAACTGGAGCATCTCCGCGAATACCAAACTGCAGCTTACCTCATCGGCCGTGTTGGGAAGAAGAAATTCTGTGATGTACGACAAACCCGCTACGATAGCCGATACCATCAACCCGCTGACCTTAGACTACAATCCACGCCAGGTGGATATAGACCGCTTCAACAGCTACACCAACGAACTGCGCATACTGCAGCAATACCGCACCGGGAAAATTGGCCACACCCTCACCGCGGGTGTACAACTGATGAACAACAGGCTGCATCGCACGCAATTGGGGCAGGGCACCACCGGCAGTGATTTCGATCTCACGCTCACCAATCCCGTGTGGGGCAGAGACATCACTTTCAAAACAAAAAACATTGCAGTTTTTGCAGAAAATAAAATCGATATCCTCCATAACCTGTCTGTGAATGTGGGAGCACGCATAGAGAGGGGTGAAACAGATATGTCGGGTAAAATTGTGAACTACCCCGAAAACAAAATCCCACTCCTTATCGATCACAAGTTCCCCCTGTTCGGCGCCAGTTTCTCCTACAAACCAACATCGTTTCTCGAAATATATGGCGGCTGGTCGCAGTCGTATAGACCCGTGCTGTTTAAAGACGTGGTACCCGCTTCCGTATATGAACTCGTCGATCCCAATATCAAAGACGCTGAAGGGTATAACCTGGAGTTAGGTGTACGCGGCAACAAAGGCTTTCTCCACTGGGATATTACCGGTTATATCATGCGCATCGACAACCGCTTTGGCACGCTCGTCACCGAAGACAATGGCGTGTTTTATACCTGGCGCACCAACACCGGCAACTCGGTCACCAAAGGGGTTGAGATCTTTTTGCAGGGCGACTGGATGCTGGGCAATATGACGGCTGTTAGCATTTTCACCGCCACCGCATTGGTGGATGGAAGGTATGACGATGGCAGCACGGTAAAAGCGGGCAACGACAACATAAACATTGCCGGCAATAAAATTGAAAGTGTTCCCGGCCTCATTACCCGCAATGGCGTGACGCTGCGCTTCGGCAAACTGAGTATTACTCACCTATACAGCTACACGGCTAAATCGTACGCAGATGCATTGAATACCGAGACGCCGCCACCGAGCGGGGCAATAGGTGCTGTGCCTGCATATGGCATCTGGGATATCAATACCTCGCTGCGCGTTTCAGGTATGATTGAAATAAAGGCCAACGTGAGCAACGTGGCCGACAAGACATATTTTACCAAAAGGCCCGTAATGTATCCCGGTCCCGGTATATGGCCTTCCGATGGAAGAAACTTTACCGTGTCGATAGGAATACGCCTATGAGCTTTGAAAATTCGTATTTAGTAGACAATCAGTTATTATTGGTTATTGACACCCCGTTTCTACGGGGTGTTTTTTTTATTATTAAATTCAGGTATTCAAACGGCGGTCATGAGAAAACTATTCCTGCTGATTACCGGTGCGCTATTGGATATAGCCTCGGTAGCACAAACCCCCGAATCTCCCGACAGAATTTACGGCGCACTGTTTCACGACGTGCAGATGAGCCGTGTTTTCCCCGATGGAAAAACCTTTGTGGACTGTGTTCCCAAACGTAATCCGAAAGAAATAGTAGCCGACTACCTGAAACAAAAAAGCACGAGCGGGTTTAGCCTGAAAAAATTTGTGGAAGAAAATTTCGATATGCCACATACGCCCGACATCAATTACGTGACACGCGAAAAAGATGTGGTGATGCATATCAAAAATCTCTGGGGTGTATTGCGCCGTGAACCCGACTCGGTGGTCGAGGGCAGTTCGCTGTTGCCACTGCCCTATCCATATATCGTGCCTGGCGGCAGGTTTCGCGAGATCTATTATTGGGATTCTTATTTCACCATGCTTGGCCTGCGGGAAAGCGGCGAGGTGCGCATGATCGAAAACATGGTAAACAATTTTGCGTATATGATCAACACGTATGGTCATATACCAAACGGCAACCGCACCTATTACCTCGGCCGCTCGCAACCGCCTTTCTTCGCGCTGATGGTGGAATTATTGGCCGAAATAAAAGGCGACAGCACTTATCTTTCTTATCTGCCCGCGCTGGAACGAGAATATAATTTCTGGATGGATGGCGCAGCGCGCGTGAAAAAAGGACAGGCTTACCGCCGCGTGGTAAAAATGCCCGACGGCAGCATTCTGAACCGCTTTTTCGACGACAGCGCTACGGCACGTCCTGAAGGATATCGCGAAGACCACGAGACAGCCACCAAATCGGGCCGCGATAAGAAGATCGTGTTTACCAACCTGCGCGCCGGCGCCGAAAGCGGCATCGATTTCAGCAGCCGCTGGTTTAAGGATGGGAAAAATCTCACTACCATACAGGTGATAGACTACATAGCGGTTGACCTGAATGCGCTGCTGTATAAGCTGGAAGATGTAATTGCCAAGGCAAAACAGATTGCCGGGCAAGACAGCGCGGCCAATGAATTTCGCAGGAAGGCCGAAGCACGACAAGCCGCTATCGATAAGTATTGCTGGAATAAGTCGCTGAAATACTATACCGACTACAATTTCAAAACGGGCAAACCCAGCAATGCAGTCACACCCGCGGGTATGTATCCCTTTTGCGTGTTTAAGAAAAACCTCGACTACCTGAGCCTGCTGGCCAGGCAAGCTGCCGAACAGGTGCGCGCGCAACTATTACAACCGGGCGGCGTACAGGCAAGTTCGGTGAATACCGGCGAACAGTGGGATGCTCCCAACGGATGGCCGCCCCTGGTGTGGATGACGGTATGGGGCCTGGACCGCTGCGGCCAGCGCGAACTGGCGCGCGATATTTCTATCCGCTGGATAAAACTGAATATCGATGTTTTCAACCGCACCGGTAAGCTGATGGAAAAATACAACGTCACCGATCTCAACCTGGAAGCGGGCGGCGGTGAATATCCTTCGCAGGACGGGTTTGGATGGACAAATGGCGTACTTTTAGCGCTCATCAAAAAATACGGAAGACCCGAAGACTAAATTATGAAAGGATTTCTCTTAACCCTGGCGGTGGTGCTGGCAGGATTTTTCCTGCAGGCGCAAAATAAGTTTCCTGAAGACTTTACCGGTAAATGGAAAGGCAAATTGCACTGGACCCCCGCAGGCTCCGCGCCGCAGGAAGTGGATATGGAATTGTACATTTTACCTTCCAAAGATTCCGCCGGTCAATACTCCTGGCAATTGATATATGGCAGCGCCACCACCGATAACCGTCCTTATATCTTAAAACCCATTGATACCGCCAAAGGTCATTGGGTGATTGATGAATTGAATGGCATAGTGCTGGACCAGTTCTGGATTGCGAATCGTTTCATCGGGTCATTTACCGTAGCAAACAGCACCATTGTAAACTCATATTACCTGCAGGATGGCGACCTGGTGGTAGAATTCATTTCTTATGCAGCACAAGCCAGCTCCCGAACGGGAAAAGGCAGCGACGAGTCTCCTTTTGTTGACAGTTATACTGTGCGGGGATTTCAGCGAGCAGTGTTGAAGAGGCAATAATTTTGCGTCAAAATTGCAAAGACGCGTTGGAACTAATTTTCAGATAGCAAACGCCAGGAATCAAATAATCACCCATAAAAAAATTCCAAAAAGAGCCTAACTCCTTTTGGAATTTTTATTTCTTAGTGTGGAATTAAATGGAATATCGCTAATTGGTTCCTGGAATTTTCATTCCAAACCACATAATACTGCTTACTTAATAGTCGGAATCATTCCGCGTATACCCATATCTGTAATATCCTCTCCTTTGAGCGGTTCCCATTTTCCGTCATTCACCACTTCTGTCCATTCGAAACTCTTGTTGGTGCTGAATGAGACTTCTACCACAATATCGTTGGCTTCTTTGCCAGTGATGGTAAGTTTGCCGGGCTTAAAGGCGGCTGTTACCACACAGCTTCCCGGGGGAATGGGCGAAGTGGTAAATATAGGATTCACCACAGTGGTAGCACCTTCGGGTGCCTGGCCGGTGGTGGCGAATTTGTAATTGAAAGTCAGGTATTGTCCTGCTGTATAAAAACCCCAGAAGCCTTGTTTCTTACTATCATTCACCGTAATGACACTGTCACCAATTTTAAAATCTTTGATGTAAGTATTGTAACCAATAAAGCCGGCTATGTTAGCATCACTGGTTTGTTTTATAGAAATCGGCCCCACCGCGGTATCCACATAAAACTTCACCCTCGCACTCTGGTAAGAAATAGACACACGCAAATATTCATAATCACCTGGTTTTATCGCCTTGATCGGCACTTCTAGAAATACCGAATCATTAGCCACCAATTTTGCCTTTTCAAAGTCGATGGCAGTCTCGCCGCCAATTTCCAGTTCAGGGGCGCGGTACATAATATCGCCGGAGCCAAGAGGCGTATTGGCGTTGGGTGCAAGCTCGATGTAATGCGCGCTCATTGTGTCCATAATGGGACTTTGCGCGGCATGCCCATCAGCTACATCCGCAGGCTCGCCGAAATTGTTTAGTCGCTCCTGCGTGCTGTCGAACTTGAACTTGAAGATCAGCTTGGCTTCAGTGGGAGGCTCGTACGGGGCGGCCTCTTCCTTTTTACAGCTAATCGCAAAAAGGGCAACAGATAAGGTAAAAAAGAGTAATTTGTAATTCATACTTTTTGTGGTACTGGTGACCTATAAAAACGCTTTTAGCAGGTAAAAAATTATCTTCGCGCAAATTTTTTACCATGATGAAAAGCCTCTATGCCGTTTGCCTTGGTTTTCTGTTTTTCGCAGCCTGTACGCCCAATAACATCACAGAAGATAAAAGCCTGGAAAAATATTTCACCGAAAACAAGGTAACCGGTTGCTTTGGCCTTTTCGATAACGGTCTGGGTGAATTCACTATTTACAACGTATCCCGTTTTGCCGACAGCGCCTACCTGCCCGCCTCCACTTTCAAGATTGTGAACTCGCTGATTGGTCTTGAAATAAGAAAGGTAATAGACAGTTCCTCAGTTCTTCCCTGGGACGGTGTTGTTCGTCGCCGCGCCGAATGCAACCGCGACATGAGCATGGGCGATGCTTTCCGCATTTCCTGTCCCCCATGGTACCAGGAACTCGCCCGCCAGATCGGCAAAGACACCATGCAGCACTTTCTCGACACCCTCGGTTATGGCGCCCGCTATGGCCGCTTTGAACTGGGCAACAACCTCGACACTTTCTGGCTCGATAATTCAGTAAAAGTCACCGCCGACGAGCAATTGGGCCTGGTGAAAAAACTCTACTTCAACCAGCTTCCCTTCACCGAGCGCTCCCAGTCTATCGTGCGGAGCATGATGTTGTTCGAAAACACTTCCAACTACCAGCTCTACTACAAAACTGGCTGGGGCTTCCTGGAAAACGGCAACCAGCTGGCCTGGCTCATCGGCTGGATCGAAGAAAACAAACATCCTTATTTCTTCGCATTGCAAATCGAAACGCCTGACCAGAATGCCGACATGGGAAGCATTCGAATGAAAATGTTAAAAGACATGCTGAAGCAACTCGGCTTTTTTGAAGGCAAAAAGTAAAAACGAGCCAACGCAGGGGGTGGGCCACCCCCTGCGCTTGAAGTCCTAACTGTCACGCTCTCCCAGGGTGAACGACCTGCCACCGTGCAGAGTTCCAACCAATTTGGTTTAATTCTTGTTACCTTACACTGCAATGTTTCGCTTTCAACACATAGAGTACTTGTTTTTCCTGGCAGCCATACCCGTGCTCGCCGGACTGTTTTACCTCGTACTCACCTGGAAGAAAAACACCAGGCGCAAAATCGGTAACGAAAAGCTCGTCAACCAGCTTATCGCCAGCTATTCTTCCAAAAATTTTTTAATAAAATTTATTCTCGCCACCCTCGCCCTGGTATTCCTGGTCATCGGCATGGCCAACCCGCAGCGTCCCGGCGAAATGGAAAATGTAAACCGAAAAGGCGTTGACATTGCAATTGCGCTGGACGTAAGCAAAAGCATGCTTGCGGAAGATATTAAACCCAACAGGCTGGAACGCGCGCGCCAGGTAGTGTATAAGCTGATGGAAAAACTGCCCGACGACCGCATTGCGCTGGTACTTTTTGCAGGCAGGGCCTATATGCAGATGCCGCTTACCACCGATCACGCGGCCGCGCGTATGTATGTGCAACAGGCGGGGCCCGATGCAGTACCCACCCAGGGAACTGTTATCAGCGACGCGCTGCGCATGAGCAATACCGCCTTCAACAGCAAGGAAAGAAAATATAAATCCATCGTGCTTATCACCGACGGCGAAGATCATGACCCGCAGGCAGTTGAATTGGCAAAACAATTGGTGGAAGATGGCGTTATGATCAATACCATTGGTATTGGCTCTGCTACGGGTGCGCCGATAATTGACCCGGTGACGAGAGAATATAAGAAAGATGAAAACGGTAACACAGTTATTTCAAAACTGAACGAAATCGAATTGCAGCAATTAGCTGCCGTTACCAAAGGCGTGTACGTTCACCTGCAGGATGTGGATGCTGCTGTGAACCGCGTGGTGGAACAACTGAACACTATTGAGAAAACCGCGCTCGAAGACAGCGCCTTCCGCGATTACCGCAGTTATTTTCAGTGGGCGCTGGCCGCGGCGATATTGCTTTTGATCATTGAATTCTTTTATCCCGAACGAAAAACAAGACTGGCTTGAAAAACTTTTTCTTCATATCGATTCTTCTTTTCACCGCTGCCGCAGCGCAGGCGCAAACTGCTGCTGAATCGTTGCGCGCAGGAAATCGTTTTTACAAACAAAGACAATACCAGCAAGCCCTGCCAGAATTTCAAAATGCCGTTGCTCAGGATCCATCCAGTCCTGTTGCGCGCTACAACCTGGCCAATGCGCAGTTTCGCAGTCAGCAGTTTGCTGAAGCCGAAAAAGAATACGATGCCGCAGTGGAATCGAGCCAGGACGCAGCTTTTAAACAGATGGCTACGTACAACAAGGGCGTGGCACTAACCAAACAAAAGAAATTGCTCGAAAGCATCGAGGCTTACAAGCAGGCACTGAAGATGGACCCAACCGATGCGGATGCACGTTTTAACCTGCAAAAGGCTTTGTCGGAACTGAAGAAACAAACCGAGGGTGAACAAAAAAAGCAGGAGCAAAAACAACAACAGCAAAAACAACAACAACAGAAACCTCAACAAAACCCTACCAATAAACGCCAGATAGAGCAATGGCTCAACTCGCTGCGGCAAAAAGAGCAGGAAGTGCAGCGAAAAATACAGGAGCATAAAAGCCGCTCTGTCAGCAGACCCGAAAAAGACTGGTAAGCGCTTTAGTCATTACCTTTGCTGCATGTTATTCTATTGCGAATCACTGACGGATTATAAGCGCCTGAAAACGCGTGAAGTAAGCATTGGCGACCTGCTGATGGGCAATGGTCATCCTATTCGTATCCAAACAATGACCACCACCGATACCATGGATACCCTTGCCACCGTAGAGCAGACCATCCGCTGCATTGAGGCAGGCGCCGAACTGGTTCGCATTACCGCACCCAGCAAGAAAGACGCAGAAAATCTGCTCAACATAAAAAATGAGCTGCACCGCCGCGGTTATAAAACGCCACTGGTAGCCGATATTCACTTTACTCCCAATGCCGCCGAAATTGCCGCTCGCATTGTTGAAAAAGTACGCGTGAATCCGGGTAATTATGTTGACAAGAAAAAATTCGAACAGATAGAATACTCCGATGCGGAATATGCGGAGGAAATAGAGCGTATACGCGAACGCTTTACACCGCTGGTAAAGATCTGTAAAGAATATGGCACCGCCATGCGCATTGGCGCCAACCACGGTTCACTCAGCGATCGCATCATGAGCCGTTATGGCGATACGCCGATGGGTATGGTGGAAAGCGCGATGGAATTTTTGCGCATCGCGCGACTGGAAAGTTATCACAACATTGTACTCAGCATGAAGGCCAGCAATCCGCAGGTGATGGTGCAGGCTTACCGGCTGCTGGTGCAAACCATGATGAATGAATTTGGTGAATGCTATCCGCTTCACCTCGGCGTAACCGAAGCTGGCGATGGCGAAGACGGCCGTATTAAATCTGCCATCGGCATTGGCACGTTGCTGGAAGATGGCCTGGGCGATACTATCCGCGTATCACTCACAGAAGATCCCGAATTTGAAATCCCGGTTTGCAAAGACCTGGTGAAACGATATGAAAACAGGAAATCTGCTCCCGGAATTCCTGCAATAGAAAAAATCCCCTATTCACCTTTTGAATACAAGCGAAGGGAAACGCATGCCGTCTCCAATATTGGCGGCAAGCAGGTGCCGGTGGTAGTTGCCGATTTTTCAAAGCAAAAACAAATCACTCCTGCCGCCTTGCGCAGCATCGGGTATAGTTATGATGAAGCCACTGATAAATGGACCATACGTGATGGCGCAGCGGATTACATTTATACGGGTGATAAGACCATCCCCTTTTCGCTGCCTGGCACACTGAAAGTGATATGCGATTTCGATACCTGGAAAAAAGTGGAGGACAAGGAAAAATATTTTCCATACTTCCTTAACAGGCAATACCTGCAGACCAGCGATCTTTCTCCGCTGATGAATTTTATTTCAATAGATGTGAGTCAGTCCTATGCGGAAGAACTGATCCAGGATCTGCGCAACGATAAGACTGCCGTACCATGCATCTGGTCTTCGCATCCGCACGCCATGGCCAGTTGCCGCCGGTTTATTATGGAACTGATGAACCAGGGCATTTCCTGCCCAGTGATTGTGGCCGTGCATTGCAATGATGCCACCATTGACGAACAACTGATCCATTTCTCCACCGAAAGCGGCGCCTTGTCCCTCGATGGCATGGGTGATGGACTATGGCTGATCAATGACCCCTCGAAAGTCCAGAATGTAAAGGTGAGCGGCAGAACTTACCTGGAAACAAAGAACAATCACCAGTTCATCAACAATACATCGTTTTCCATACTGCAGGCAACGCGCACGCGCATTTCAAAAACTGAATATATCAGCTGTCCCTCCTGCGGCCGCACTTTATTCGATCTGCAGGAGACCACGGCGAAGATTCGCGCGGTTACGCACCACCTCAAGGGGGTGAAGATTGCCATTATGGGTTGTATTGTAAATGGTCCGGGTGAAATGGCCGACGCGGATTTTGGTTATGTAGGCAGTGGCCCTGGCAAGATTACGCTGTATAAGGGAAAAGAAATTGTAAAAAGAAATGTGGAAAGCAGCGTTGCGGTGGAAGAATTGATCAACTTGTTGAAAGAACATGGGGCCTGGGTGGAAAAACCCGAAACTGAAAACACCAAACTGGAAGCAATTTGAACAGGATAGACCGACTCCACGCAATTCTGACACATCTGCAAAGCAAGAAACGCGTTACTGCGCAGGAATTAGCCGACCGTTTCAATATCAGCCTGCGCACCGTGTACCGCGATGTAAAGGCTTTGGATGAAAGCGGCGTGCCCGTAATAGGCGAGGCCGGCAGCGGTTACAGCATTATGGAAGGTTACCGCCTGCCGCCCGTTATGTTTACCCAGGAAGAAGCCGCCGCCCTGATGATGGGCGCCAAGCTGGCCGAGCGCCTGACGGATGCCTCGGTAAAAAAACATTACGACGCGGCACTATTTAAAATCAGGGCCGTGCTGCGCGGCACCGACAAAGACCAGGTGGCCAACCTCGACGAGCAGATTATGGTACACGTGCCCAACCGCATGCAGGAAGACGAGTCCTCCAATCAATACCTGGTCGCCCTGCAAAAAGCCATCGTCGAGAAGAAAGCCATCTTTATACGTTACAACTCCAACAACGACGAAATCACCGAGCGCGTGGTGGAGCCGATTGGCCTCTGCTTCTACGCCGCCAACTGGCACCTGATTGGATGGTGCCGCCTTCGCGGCGACTACCGCGATTTCCGCGTTGGTCGCATCCAGCGACTACAGATCAAGGACGAAAGTTTCGAAAACAAATCGCACCCCTCTCTCCAGCAATACCTCGACACCATGATGCAGGATTACAACTTGCATGAAGTGGTGGTGCGCATCCACAAAAATGCTGTGAGGCATATCCGCGACCAGAAATATTACTACGGTTTCGTGCGCGAAGAAGACGCCGGCAACTACATGCGCATGTGGTTCCTCACCGGCTCATACGAAAGCTTCGGCCGCTGGCTGCTTACGCTTACCGACTCCGCTATACCAGAAAGCCCGGAGCAGCTGATGAATGTAATGCAAAAGTTCGTCGATCAGATCAACAACGCTTACAGCCTGCAGAAGCAAACATAGAAACCGCCTTTCATTTATTTTTCTCCGCTCGTTCACGTTCAGCATGCTTATTACAAACCGCTGCCATGGCATCCTTTATTGCCCGCACAGAACTCACACCGCTCCCACGGCTGCATACCATGTTCTATCCCCAATTCTCACTCAACTTCCTCCCCTCCATTTTCAACATTTCCCCCATTCCCACTCCATTCAATTTCAAATTCAATTTCAAATTCAAATTCAATATTCTCCTCCCCTCTCCTGACATAGGGCTGTCACTACCCGCCCTTTTCTTTGTACCAGGAACCCAATCAATCATTTTAAAACCAAATCATCATGGTACGCACCATCAAAGATTTTATCGAAACGTGGAAGGAAGAAACCGAAAACACCCTCAAGGTAATCAATGCACTAACCGATGAATGCCTCGACAAAGGGGCACCCGGCACCCGTACCCTGGGCAGACTGGCCAACCACCTGGTGGAAGTGCTGACAGAATTCCCGAACAAGCTGGGATTGCCGATCGAAGAAGAAAATGTCAATTACAAATCGGTAGCAGAACTGGCACTGGCCTACCAGATCAATGCAGACAGAGTGCAGAATGCCGTAGTCGAAAACTGGAACGACGATACCCTGCAGGAAGACCGCGAAATGTACGGACAGCAATGGAAAAAAGGCCTGGCCCTGTATTACCTCATCGCGCACCAGTCGCACCACCGCGGACAAATGACCACGCTCATGCGCATGCACGGACTGGCAGTACCCGGTGTGTATGGCCCCAGCCAGGAAGAGTGGAAAGCCATGAACATGACCCCGCTCATTTAACACTGATCAACCCCTCGAAGAAAAACAAACCACTAAAATTGTGAAGTATGCAAATCAAAGTGCATCCTGCAGTCACAGTATTGTATAGTACCCATAAGACCACTCTAAAGGACCTGCATTCGCTGACCCATGTCACAAAAGAACTCTACTCCGAAGCAGCCAACCATGCTTTCGTAAGCGGTCCGGCATACTGGATCTATTATGGCGCCGACGGCAAACCCGACACCGTCTTCACCCTCGATATTGCCGTGCCCATCCAGGGCTTTTTCCACTCAAAAAAGTTTTCCATCAAACAGCTCGCTCCCTTCAAAGCCGTCGTGCATCGCCACGAAGGCTCCTGGGAACTGCTCGGCAGCAGCTACGGACAAATCATGCACTTCGTGGAATCGAACCGCATACCCATCCGCGACGAATGCCGAGAGCTGTACCTAAACATAGATTTCGAAAGACCCGAAAATAATATTACGGAGGTGCAGGTGGGGACGGTGTAGAATGTTGAATTTGAATTTGAACAAGGAATTTGAATGAGAATAAATTCATTCATATTCAAATTCCTTGTTCAAATTCAAATTGGATATTCTATATCTTCCTCACCCCGTCTTCAATTTGTGTGACGTAAACCTCGGGGGTCTTGCTGTATTGCTGGTGAAATGCTTCCTGGATTTGGGAGGTGAATGATGCTACGGCGTCGGCCTGTACGATGTTGATGGTGCAGCCGCCGAATCCGCCGCCCATCATGCGGGCGCCGGCCACGGCGGGGTGTTGGCGGGCTTCGGAGGCGAGGAAGTCGAGCTCGGGACAACTCACGCCGTACTGTTGGCTGAGGCCATTGTGGGTGGCAAACATCAGCTGGCCGAAGGTGGAGAGATCGCCTTTTTGTAAAGCGGCGCAACCGGCAAGCAGTCTTTCTTTTTCACTCACTACATAAAAACAGCGATTATACACGATGGGAGATAATTCGGAACGGTGTTTTTCCAGTTGTTCGGTACTTACATCACGCAGGGTGGTGATACCAGGATAGTGTTTTTTTAAAATGCTTACCCCTTCTTCGCATTGCTGGCGGCGCACGTTGTATTCGGAACTGGCCAGCGAGTGACTCACCATACTATTCACCAGCACAATGCGGTAACCCGGAAAATCGAAGGGGATATATTCATACTCCAGGCTGCGGCAGTCGAGTTTCACTACATGACCACGCTTGCCGTGCAGGCTGGCAAACTGGTCCATAATACCACACTGTAATCCCACAAATGTGTGCTCTGTCTTTTGACCTATAAAGGCCAGCTCCATGCGCGTGAGATGGCCATTGAACAATTCATTCAGCGCAAAACCCCACCCCGAACACAACGCTGCTGAAGAACTCATGCCCGCGCCTACGGGGATATCGCCGTCAATCATTACATCAACACCACCAATTGTTACACCGGCTTGCTGAATATGATGTGCCACACCCAACAGGTAATTCATCCAGCCGCGGTGTGGTTGTATACTTTCGATGGAGAATGAATAACTTTCTTTAAACTGGTTCGCATATACGTTCACCGTATTACTGTTGTTAGTGGCTACAGCCACGTAAATGCGTTTATCCACGGCGCCCGGCAACACAAAGCCTGCATTGTAGTCCGTATGTTCTCCTATCAGGTTGACACGCCCCGGCGCCGCCACTATCATAGGTTCCTTATTGAACCGTTGCGCGAATGCATGCTGTAATTTTTTTACCATAGTTTTGAAAAATGAGCTTTTCAACCAGCCGCATAACAGAAAATGAATTGTCGATCCTGCGTTTGCAAGATAAGGCAACCGGGACAATCATTTCTGTTCTTCCCGAATTTGGCGCCTCATTGCATGGATTTGAAATTCCGCTGAATGGTGCTTTGTACAACATAATCGATAATTTCAGCAGCAGGGAAGATTTGCAGCAAAACCTGGGTCGCTGGTACAAGAGCAGCAAGCTTTCTCCTTTTCCCTGCCGCATTCCTGGCGGACGTTATGAGTATGCGGGAGAAAAATTTGAGTTTGAAAAAAAGTTCTTCGACGGTTCGGCCATACATGGACTGCTGTATGATAAGTCGTTTAATATGCTCAACCTGTTTGCTGACGACCGGCAGGCATCCGTTGCTCTACGTTATCATTACCAACGCGAAGATCCGGGCTACCCCTTCGAATACGTTTGCGAGGTGCGCTATACCCTGCACCCGCAGCGACGATTACTCGTTGAAACCACCTTGCTGAACCTCGAAGATTTCGACATTCCGCTGGCCGATGGTTGGCACCCCTACTTCAGGCTGGATGGAGTGATTGATGACTATGAACTGCAGTTCAACAGCAACAGCATGCTGGAGTTTAATGAGCAACTGATCCCCACGGGAAAATATATCCCCGACACCCGCTTTGCTACTCCGGCCCGCCTCGGCGAACGCAAACTGGACAATTGTTTCTTATTACAATTCCAGGAAGGCCTGCCTTGCTGCGTGCTGCGCAATCCCAGTAATGGATTGGCGCTTTCTTTCTTTACCGATACTGGCTACTCTTTTCTGCAGGTTTACACGCCCGACCACCGGCAGAGCATTGCAATAGAAAATCTGAGCGGGGCGCCGGATTGCTTTAATAACGGTTTGGGACTGATGCTGTTACCACCACGCCGCTCCGAAACTTTTCATGTGTGGTACCAGTTAAGTGTGGGATAAAACGAGTAACTTGCCCGCAAATTTTAATTTATGCGATTTTTCAAATATGTGCTTGCTTTCGCAGTGTGTTGCCTCACAGCTTATGGCTGCCTGGAGGTAGATGAAGAAATTGCCATCAACGACGATGGTAGCGGCGTTTATAACTCCAAAATGGATATGAGCGCGCTGGTAGAACTGATGCAAACCTTTGCCGGAGAAGAGAAAATGAAAGAGGAAGGACTGGACAAGGCTATAGATACGGTAATTAATTTCAGTTCCATTCTCGATTCAGCCAAAGAGCTTTCTGCCGAACAGAAAGTCTTGCTGAAAGATGCGAAGATGCACATGCAGATGAACATGAAGGAAAACCTGTTCAAGATCAATATGAACATTCCGTACAAGGATTTTGCCAGCCTGAAAAAACTGCTCGAAACATCGGGCGGCGGCAGCGGTGCCATGAGTGAAGTCATGAAGGGCGCCATATCGAGCGATAAAAATGATGAGCAGGCCAATAACGAGCAACCCGATTTTGGCAATATGACCAATTTCTATACCGTGACTGTGGAGAAAGGGCTGATCAGTAAAAAAGTTGACCAGGAAAAATTCCAGCAGATGATGGCAAGACCCGAAATGGCGCAGATGAGCCAGATGAAAGAAAGTGGTATGGAAATTCTTTATACCACTTCTATCAAACTTCCCCGGCCGGTAAAGAAAATAGACAACGATTTGTTTAAGCTCTCCGACGACAAGAAGACTGTTACCATGAAGTACAATATGCTGGAGATGCTTTCTACGCCGGAGAAGTTTAATTTTACGATTGAGTATTAGTTGATGCAACAAGCAGATTTCCTCGTAATCGGTTCAGGTATTGCCGGGCTCACCTTTGCTGTAAAAGCCGCCCAGGCATTTCCCGATAAGAAAGTGCTGGTCATTACCAAGACCATTGCCGACGAAACCAATACCAAGTATGCACAGGGCGGCGTGGCGGGCGTGACCGATTTTGAAAAAGACAGCTTCGAAAAACATATCGAAGACACGCTTATTGCGGGCGATGGCCTTTGCAATAAGCAAGTGGTGGAGATTGTGGTAAAGGAAGGTGTGGACCGTATCCAGGAAATGATTGCCTGGGGTGCCCGCTTCGATAAGGAAGAAGACGGCGATTTCAAGCTGGGCCGGGAAGGTGGTCACAGCGAGTATCGCATACTGCACCACAAAGATGTTACCGGCCGCGAGCTGGAACGTGCACTCCTGGAAACTGTTGCCGCGCATAAGAACATCGAAATAGTAAAGCACTGTTTCGTGGTTGACCTCATCACCCAGCATCATCTTGGCTATCTCGTTACCAAATCCACTCCCGACATTGAATGTTACGGTGTGTATGCGCTGAACCTGCAGACAAACAAAATTGAAAAAATACTTGCCGACATAACGGTATTGTGTACGGGAGGCAATGGGCAGGTATATCGCTCTACCACCAACCCGCATATCGCCACCGGCGATGGCGTGGCCATGGTGTATCGCGCCAAGGGAAGGATTGAAAACATGGAGTTCATCCAGTTTCACCCCACCGCGCTGTACGAACCCGGCTTAAGAGGTCAGTCGTTTCTGATAACCGAAGCCGTTCGCGGCGATGGCGGCATACTGCGGAATAAAGCGGGTGAAGCTTTCATGGAAAAATATGATGGCCGCAAAGACCTGGCGCCCCGCGATATTGTAGCCCGTGCCATTGACAGCGAAATGAAAATTACGGGTACTGAGCATGTGTATCTCGACGTGCGTCATATACCGCTGGAACGATTCACCGAGCATTTCCCCAACATTTACGAGAAATGCCAATCAATCGGTATCGACATCACGAAAGATTTCATACCCGTAGCGCCTGCGGCGCACTATAGCTGCGGTGGCATCAAGACCGATGAATGGGCAAGAACTTCCATTAAAAATTTATACGCCGCCGGCGAATGTGCCAGCACCGGTTTGCACGGCGCCAACCGACTGGCCAGCAATTCGCTGCTCGAAGCCATGGTGTTCGCGCACCGCGCTTTCATTGACGCATCGGAAAAAATAAAGAGCGGCAATGTATCCGATGGCCGGCGCAAGCTGGAAATCCCCGACTGGAATGCTACCGGCACTTCCGAGCCGCGCGAAATGATCCTGATCACGCAAAGCCTGAAGGAATTGCAACAGATCATGAGCGATTACGTAGGCATTGTGCGTACCAACACCCGCCTGGAACGCGCCGCCAAACGCCTCGATCTGCTTTGGGAAGAAACAGAGGCTTTGTACCAGACTACTTCCGTATCGCCGCAGCTTTGCGAACTACGCAATATGATTACGGTGGGTTATTTGATTGTGAAATGCGCGCAGTTCAGGAAAGAAAGCCGCGGCTTACATTTCAATACCGACTATCCGTATAAGAGCCAGTTGGTGCAGAATATTGTATTGTAAAATATTCAGTGATTCATCAACGCCAGCTTTAGGAAAGAATCAATATGTCAACTATCAATCAGTCAAGTAATAAAGATGTGTCGGCAATGATCTTTGCTGCGGGCCTCGGCACGCGCTTTAAACCATGGACAGACAAACATCCGAAAGCGCTGGCTGTGATCAATGGCAAAAGTTTGTTGCAGAGAAATATTGAATACCTGCAGCAATATGGCATTCGTGATGTAGTGGTGAACGTGCATCATTTTGCAGAGCAGGTAAAAAATGCCGTAGAGAAAAATGATGGATGGGGTAGTCAGATAATTTTCAGTGATGAAACGGAAGAGTTGCTTGAAACAGGTGGCGGATTGAAAAAAGCTTTGCCTCATTTTAAAACTCCCACCATTGTAGTGATCAACAGTGATATTCTCACCGATCTTGATTTGGAAAAAATGATTGAAACGCATCGCCGCTCCGGCGCCCTGGCCACCCTGGCAGTAAGCGATCGCGCAACTTCCCGGTATTTTTTATTCGATGAAAATAATATCCTTTGCGGTTGGCGCAACACCAGCACCGGTGAAGAAAAAATAAGCCGCGCGGCGAAAAAATTTATCCCTAAAGCGTTCAGCGGTATTCATGTTATAGAAACGCGTCTTGTCAACCTGGTAGAACGCGAAGGCAAATTCTCCATGGTTGACGTTTACCTCGACCTGGCGAAAAAACACGAGATACTCGCTTACGACCACACCGGCTCCAGGTTCATCGACGTGGGCAAGCCCGGGGCCGTCGCCAAAGCAGAAACAATGTTTCCTTAAAATGAGCGTGACTCCACGTTGCGCCTTGGCGCCTTTGCGCGATTTTTCTACTTTTACCGCTACTCAACAACACTATGCAGGACATACTTCAAGCCATTGCCGCCTTGCACACCGAATGGTCGGGTAAAAAACCGGAAGCCATCGACGTGCTACCCCAGTCGGGTTCTGACCGAAGATACTTCCGCGTGCGCGCGAACGATGGTACCTGCATTGCCACCTATGGCAACAATATCCCGGAAAACGAAACCTTCATCTATTTCGCGCGGCATTTTAAAGAGCGCGGACTGCCCGTGCCCGAGATATATGCACTGAATGGTGATAAGACCATCTACCTGCAGGAAGATTTCGGCGATGTATCGCTGCTGAATACGCTCGAAACAGAAGGCTTCACTGACAATGTGTATAATCTGTTTAAGAAAAGCCTTCAGCAACTGGCCATGTTGCAGGTGAAAGGTGATAATGGAATGGATTATTCGCGTTGTCTTACCAACGAGGAATTTGGCAAGCAAGCCATTATGGCCGACCTGTTGTATTTCAAATATTATTTCCTCGATGCCCTGAGAAAGCCCTATGATAAACAAAAACTGATCGATGATTTTGAAGCGTTGAGCACTTATCTCACGCACACGGAATATAAGTACTTTATGTTCCGCGATTTTCAGAGCCGCAACATACTGGTGCGCCCCGACCAATCGGTTTACTTTATCGATTTCCAGGGCGGCATGCGCGGAGCACCGCAATACGATGTGGCCAGTATGATATGGCAGGCCCGTGCCAACCTGCCCGATGAGTGGAAAGACAATCTGCTCGACGATTATATCGATTCATTTGAATCGGTGGTCGGCGACCATGTAGACCGCCCCGTTTTTAAAAGCCAATACAACGGTTACGTACTCATAAGGCTGTTGCAGGTGCTGGGCGCTTATGGTTTCCGCGGTTTGTTTGAACGCAAAGCACAGTTTCTTACTTCCATACCGCAGGCGCTTAACAACCTGAAGCAGTTCATGCTCGACCGCAGCCCGGGCATTGCCGTTCCTGAATTCAGGAAGGTACTCGACATTTGTGTGCACGATGAAATCATCCAGCGCTTTACGCCGGTGAAAGCCACGGACGACACGCCGCTGGTGGTGCGTATCTATAGTTTTTCTTACAAACAAAATATGCCGGTTGACGAGACGGGCAATGGCGGAGGTTTTGTGTTCGACTGTCGTGGCATTTTAAATCCCGGCCGCTTCGAGCAATATAAATCGCAGACAGGCAGAGATAAACCGGTGAAAGATTTCCTGGAACAGCAAACACGCATGCCGGAATTTTTAAACAGCGTTTTCGATATCGTGGATATTACGGTGGAAGATTATATCCGCAGAGGTTTTCAACATCTTTCCGTTAGCTTTGGCTGCACCGGTGGACAACACCGCAGCGTGTATGCCGCCGATGCCCTGGCCCGCCATTTGCGAAATAAATTCAAAGTAAAAACGGAAGTGAAACATCTTGTGCAAGAAGAAAAGAACTGGATCAACCAGTAAACACCCATTATGTATTATCTCGTTTTTGGTATTTTTTATTTACTGTCGCTGCTTCCGTTGCCGGTGCTTTACATCATCTCCGATGGTTTGTATGCACTGATCTATTATGTGATTGGCTATCGCAAGAAAGTGGTGATGGACAATCTGGAAATTGCATTTCCCGAAAAGACAGAACAGGAAAGAAAGGTTATCGCGAAAAAATTCTACCACAATTTTGTTGACACTTTCATCGAAACCATCAAACTGATTTCCGCGGGAAAAAAATTTATCGTCAAACGACTTGTTCTCGACAGCGATCCTTTCACGCCTTTATATAAGCAAGGAAAAAGATGCCAGTTGCACCTTGGTCACAATTTCAACTGGGAGCTCGCCAATGTGGCGATGCCATATAATACAGAATATCCGTTTCTCGTAGTATACATGCCCATCAAGAGCAAGGTGATGGATCGCCTGTTTATGTATATACGCACACGCACTGGCAGCATTATGTTGCCCGCCACCGATATGCGCGCGGCCATGGTACCCTGGCGCAATAAGCAGTACCTGCTCACGCTGGTAGCCGACCAGGCGCCGGGAGATGTAAGCAAGGCTTACTGGCTCAACTTTTTTGGCCGCCCCACTCCTTTTGTACGAGGTCCGGAGACAGGTGCCCGCGCGGGAAATATCCCTGTTATTTTTGCACAGCTATACAAAGTAAAGCGCGGCTACTATCGGGCTTATCTTGAAACGGGTGCAGAAGATCCCGCATCATTACCCGAAGGCGAACTCACCCGCCGTTATATTACTTTTCTTGAAAAAGCAATCCGCGAACATCCCGACATGTGGTTGTGGAGCCATAGACGATGGAAATGGCAATGGAAAGAGGATTACCGCAATCTCTGGATCGGCGATTGATAATTATCAAGCCAGCTCTCGCCTCATGAAAAATGCTGAGGCCATTTATCCCACGATTCAACGCTAAAGCGCAACCGCGTTTTTTTTGTTCATCATGCGTGCGTAAAAAAGGTAGTTATACTTACTGGCAATAAGCGGGAGTTTCTTAATATTACGTAGATAGCTCCGCGCCCAAATACCCAATAATACCATAAACCCTAGTCTTATGCCGAAATCTAAAGCCAGCGTGGCTGTAGCTGATGACCATGTATTGCACCGAAACGGCGTGCCTGAAGTGATTCCCGCAGGCCTGGCATCATCTCCCACCCATCTGCACACTATGCATCAACCAGTGAGATCGCTGACGATGCTCAACGACCGGGAAATTGAATTTTTGAAACTGGCCTGCACCGAAATGACGTACAAAGAAATTGCAGAAAAAATGTTTCTCAGCGCCCGCACCATTGATGGTTACCGTGATGCCTTATTTGAAAAGCTGAACGTAAGAAGCCGTGTAGGTTTAGCAATGTACGCTATACGAGCCGGACTCGTGATCCTCTGAAAATTGACATATTGACCATATTGATTGTTGAATATTCAATTCCACAATCAATTCAGCACACTGTTCTCCTTCACCACTTCTACGTTACCCAAAGCTGAAATGGCCTTCCATCCGCCCAACACATTGCGCAGGTTGTGAATGCCCTGGCGTTTCAGCAACGAAGCCGCCGTCACACTTCTGTATCCGCTGCCGCAATGTATATACAGGTTCATTTGTTCTTCCACATTCGCCATACTTCCGGGATCAACCAGTTCCTGCAAAGGCAGGTTTACCGCGCCGCGCACGTGACCATCGGCATATTCCACTTCCTGGCGCACATCCAGCACCACCAGGTGCTGATCGTAAGGAAGATCCATCGCCAGTTCATCGGCTTCAATATCAATGATCATATCCACCGGCAGCCCGGCTTTTTTCCAGGCTTCCACGCCGCCATCGAGATAACCGCGAATGTCTGAAAAGCCCACGCGCGCCAGGCGTCTTACCGACTCTTCTTCTTTGCCCGGCTCTGTTACCAGCACAATGGGTTTGTCGAAAGGCAACAAGCTGCCCGCCCACTCCGCAAATCTTCCTTCCAACCCGATGCTGATGCTGGAAGGAATAAATTCTTTGGTAAAATCAGTTGCTTTTCGTGTATCCAATACAGTTACATCGTTCTGGTGAACCAGTTCGCTGAATTTTTCAATACTAAGTGGTGTCAATCCTGCTGCCATCAGTTTTTCCAGGCTTTCATATCCTTCCTTGTTGATGCGCGCATTGATTTGAAAATATTGCGGAGGCGCGCTCAGTCCTTCGGTGACTGCCTTAATAAAGTCCGCGCGAGATTGCTGTTGCAACGCATAATTCGTTTGCTTTTGTTCACCGATGGTACTGTATGTTTCAGGACCGAGGTTTTTCCCACAGCTGCTGCCCGCGCCATGAGCGGGATATACCAGCACCTCGTCGGGCAACGGAATGATTTTGTTTTGCAGGCTGTCGTACAACATCGAAGCGAGTTCTTCCTTATCCAGGTCGCCGCTGCTGAGGTCGGGGCGGCCCACATCACCTACAAACAAGGTGTCGCCGGTGAAGATGGCATAAGGCGTATCATCTTCTTTACGAAGCAGATAACAAGTTGACTCCAATGTATGACCGGGTGTATGCAGTACCTCAATCGTTAGCTTTCCTAACGGGAAACGTTCACCGTCTTTGGCCAGGTGTATAGGAAAATTCGTTTCGGTATTGGGACCAAATACAATTGGTGCATTAGTAGCTTTTTGTAATTCCAGGTGACCGCTGACAAAATCTGCGTGAAAATGTGTTTCGAAAATATATTTGATGGTGGCATTGCGTTCGCGGGCCAGCTCTACATAGGCATCCACATCACGAAGAGGGTCGATGATTGCCGCTTCTCCTTCACTCTCAAGATAATAGGCAGCCTCACTCAGGCAACCGGTATACAATTGCTTAATAAACATGACAATAGTTTGGGCAAAAGTAAACTTTCACGGGCAAATGCGAAAGGCAGGACTGCCATCGATCAGCCGTCAGCAAAGAAGATATGTACCCCGTCTTAATCAGGTATTCAGTTCATCCACACATTTCATGATATGGGCCACCCGGGAGATGTTAACCGAATAGTAAATGAATTTACCATCGCGTTCTGTTTTTACAACGCCGGCCCTTCTTAAAATGGCGAGATGTTGTGAAGCAACAGATTGTTCCAGTCGCAGTCGTACATAAATTTCAGTAACAGTAAGGCGTTTGTTCTCGTCAATAAGTTTTACGATTTGTTGACGCAGCTTATGGTTCAACGCCCGTAGGATCATCGCTGCTTTTTTCAGGTTCAGGAAGTCCACTTTTACCGATTCACCATCCCCACCATCTGCATTTAAGACCATGGAGTAATTGGTTGTTACGTTCATGTGCACATCAGAGCTTTTAAATATTTAAATAGGATAACGCTAAAGGTCAAATTTACAAGAAAATTGATAAGGGTAGGATGAATGGACAATAAAAGTTTCAGTTGGCTATTTTTTCGTATGAGAGTAAAATTCCTTGAGATAAACGGGGTTTTCATAAGCAACATCGGCGAATTTCTTCATGATATATAAGCCGGTAGCCATTTTTCCGAGATATGAAATAATTGATATTATGTTTTCTGCAAAGCGTGCATTACTATGCTTGCATAAATGTTTCCACTTACCACTACCACTACCGAAAAAGAACACAACTGATTGATCTAACTGTTCCGTAAACGAAGTATCATGTAGTTCACACGCAATGGGTGAAAGCACTTCGTGCAGGTTATCGTCGTATATCGCGGTAAACACTTCCATCCTCCTGGCATCAATCATCGGGCAGTACAAACCCTTTGCTGTAGCGGGTTTCAGCGCATGTTGCTCACGAGCTGCGAAGGCCATCGCTTCTAACGTGTTCACGGTAATCAATGGCTTTTGCAAAGCATAACAGATACCTTTAGCCGTAGCCATGCCAACGCGCAATCCTGTGTAAGAACCCGGACCCGCTGTCACGGCCACAGCATCAATTTGTTGTATAGATAGTTGGGACTCCTTCAATATTTTTTGAATCGCCACCTGGATCCACGACGCATGATCTTTTTGTGAGCGGCTAACGTCAATGCCTGCCAGTTCACCATTTACGGTAACACTCACGCCGCCATCTTCAGTGGCTGTATCGATATTTAGTATAATCGGCTTATCCATTTTGAATTTCTTCCAGCAATGCGGGAGCAATGGCATACCGCTCATCCGTTCTGCCCATTTCTTTCAAAAGTTCATATACACGATGCAAACCAATTTTGCCGGCCCACTCAAACGGACCCATCGGATAATTGGTTCCTAACTTCATAGCAACATCTATTTCTTCGCGCGTGCTTACACCATCGCCCAAAGTGTAATAAGCTTCATTGATGATCATACTCACCACGCGCGGAGTGATCATACCTGCTATATCCGGCACAAGGGTATATTTCCAGTTGATTTCGTTAAGTATTGGTGCTATTGTTTCTTCACTCACCGCTGCAGGCAGGGCAATTTCCAGGATATCGCGCTGCAAAAATGTTGGCCATGCATTAATGCGGATAAAATCCTGGCCGATAGTGTTTGTAGTATATGGCACTGCATTAACCAATACCGGCTTTGATAACAATTGCTTCAGGCGACTTGTTCTCTCGTTGTCCAATTCAAACAACAGGTCCATATACAGGTCGGCCTCTATAATGGTGAGCGCGCGCAATGAATCTGCCCACACAAAATTTACATCATCCCGCACATCCCGCGCGAGCAATTCATTTTTCAATCCTTCATCTGCTAATACTGCAATGGTCATTTCCGTTTTTATTTAGCGCAAAGAAAAACCTTATCCCTTACATTTGCCGCATGGCACAAAAGATTATCAACACCAGCAAGGCGCCCGCTCCTATCGGGCCATACAGCCAGGCGGTACGGGCAGGCAATTTGTTATTCATCTCCGGGCAGATAGCCCTCGACGCGGCTACCAACAATCTGGTTGAAGGCGATGTTGCCGCTGAGACAAAGCAGGTGATGAAAAACCTTGAAGCCATACTGCAGGAGGCAGGCGCCGGTTTTGGTAACGTAGTAAAGACTACCATCTTCCTGAGCGATATGAGCCTTTTTGCTGCAGTGAATGAGGTATATGGCAGTTATTTCAGCAGCAACTTCCCCGCGCGCGAAACCGTAGCAGTAAAAGAACTGCCCAAAGGCGTGAACGTGGAGATCAGCATGATCGCCTTGCTTGGCTGATAATGCTCCAGCTGATTACACTTTGGCGCCTTTCAATACGCCCAGTTCTTCGCCCACTTTAGTAAACGCGGCAATGGCTTTGTCGAGATGATGCTGTTCGTGCGCAGCGCTCAGTTGCACGCGAATGCGCGCCTGCCCCTTTGCCACCACAGGATAGAAAAAGCCGATCACATAGATGCCTTCATGCAGCAGCTTAGCGGCAAACTGTTGCGCCACCACCGCATCGTACAGCATAATGGGCACAATGGGATGATCGCCGGGTTTGATATCGAAACCCGCTTCGGTCATTTTGCGGCGGAAGTATTTGGTATTGTATTCCAGTTTATCGCGCAGTTGGGTGGTCTCGCTCAACAGGTCAAGCACAGCAATGGAAGCGCCCACAATTGAAGGTGCCAGGGAATTGGAAAACAAATACGGCCTCGATCGCTGGCGCAGCATATCGATTATCTCTTTGCGACCACTGGTAAAACCTCCCGATGCACCGCCGAGCGCCTTGCCCAACGTGCCGGTGATGATATCAATTTTCCCCATCACATTATGATACTCGTGCGTGCCGCGACCTGTCTTTCCCAGGAAGCCGCTGCTATGACTCTCATCGATCATGATGGCTGCATCGTATTTTTCGCAGAGCGCAACAATTTTATCGAGCTGCGCAATGGTGCCATCCATACTGAAAGAACCATCGGTCACTACGATGCGGTTGCGGGCTTTTGCGGCCTCTTTCAGCCTGGCTTCCAGGTCGGCCATATCGTTGTGCTTGTAGCGGAAGCGCTGCGCCTTACAAAGACGCACGCCATCGATGATGGAGGCATGATTGAGTTCATCGCTGATGATGGCGTCTTGTTCATTGTATAAAGGTTCAAAAACACCCCCATTGGCGTCGAAAGCGGCCGCATACAGGATGGTATCTTCGGTGCCAAGGAATTGGGAGAGCTTTGCTTCCAGCTCTTTATGAATATCTTGCGTACCGCAGATGAAGCGCACGCTGCTCATACCATAGCCCCTGAGATCTACGTATTTCTTAGCAGCTTCAATGACTTTGGGATGCGAGGAAAGACCGAGATAGTTATTGGCGCAAAAGTTCAAAACGGTTTTTCCATTCACTTTTATTTCAGCGCCCTGCGGCGATTCAATGATGCGTTCGGTTTTATAGAGCCCGGATGCTTTAATTTCTTCCAGCTCGGTGGCAAGACGCCTGATCAGACTTTCATTCATGCAGCAGTATTTTTAGATAAGCGCAAAAGTAAGCAATTGTCGCTGGGGTAAATCACGCGCAAAAGTCCACACCAGGCTACTTCACCATGTCAGCGAATAAATTCGTCAATACCTGTTGCGCCTTGGCGCTTTTGCCCTAAAACCACCACAAGCTGCCTGCATTATTCCGCAATCCACTCAATAAAACTGTAATTCTAACTTTTTCTTAAAAAAACAGTAACAAAATCAAGATATCTTCGTCCCATGTTTTGAAAACATCGCGTTATGTGGAGACGAACCTTTATCCGTCTTGCTTTCGTGTTAATGGTCCTCACAGCCGGTATCCTGGTTTTTGCCGCTGCCGACAATAAGTTAGCCCAGCAACGCAAGGAATGTTCGGCCAATACCGAAAAATGCGAGAGCCAAGACGAAAATAGCCATGGTGATTTTATTATCTGGGAGTCGGTAAGCCGCACCATTCTTTCCGCGGTGATGTACTAAGAATATTGACAACCAGATTTTTAAGTTACTCAAGAGACCTCCTCCAGGGTCTCTTTTTATTTTCCCGGGCCCTGCCCCGGCCGGGGGCGGGCCACCCTCCATCCCAATGGCCGGAGAAATATTATGGGATGGCTGTAACTTTCCGGCTTTATGGAACGTACAAAAAGATACAAGACCTTAAAACGACATCAGACAGGTTCTGCTTATGACCGAGAAAGAATATAATCAATGTGTTGCTGAGTACGCGGATAACGTGTACCGGTTTATCCTGAAAAATCTCAGGCATGAGGAAGATGCACGCGACGTGGTGCAGACTGCTTTTGAGAAAATGTGGATCAACCGGGCCGATATTGACGGCGCAAGATGCAAGAGTTATTTGTTCACAGTGGCTTACAATGCCATGATCGATCACCTGCGCAAAGTAAAACGTGTGCAGTTGAAGGAAGAGTTCAGGGAAGAAACAAGAATCCACGACCGGCCTGTTTCCAACACCAGGAAAATCCTGGAGGATGCGCTGGCCAGGCTGAGCGAAACCCAAAGATCACTGGTATTGCTGAAAGATTATGAAGGGTATAGCTATGAAGAAATCGGGCAGATTACCGGCCTGAATGAAAGCCAGGTAAAAGTGTACTTACACCGCGCCCGCTTAGCATTAAAAAATTTTTTAGTGAGCCCTGAAAACGTATTGTAATATGCTTATCAACCGCCATAATTACGAAGAGTACTTCCTGCTGTACGTCGACAACGAACTGAACGCTGCCGAACGTGAAGCTGTGGAAGCCTTTGTAGAAGCCAACCCCGACCTGGAAGAGGAACTGGTGATGATGATGCAGTCGGTGTTGCGCCCCGATCCGAAAGTGGTTTTCACCAACAAGGAAAGCCTGTTTAAAAACATACCCGCCGACGGACTGGTGAACGAAAGCAATTACGAAGAATATTTTGTGTTGTACGGCGATAATGAACTGACCAACGAGGAAAAAGCGCAGGTGGAGCAATTTGTTTACAAACATCCCCAATACCAGGCCGAGTTTGAATTGATTCAACAGGCAAAGCTCATTCCCGATCACAGCATTATTTATCCCGATAAGAATGAATTGTTCCGCAGCGAAGAAGACGAGCGCGTTATTCCTTTCCGCTGGTGGAAGCTGGCAGCAGCCGCCATCGTGCTGTTGTTCCTGGGAATTACCGCCTGGTATATGCTGCAGGAAAAGAAAACCGGTAATACCACCGGTCCGCAAATGGCTACCGAAACAAAGAGCAACGATAACAACCAGCAAAAGGAGGTAGTGCCTCCTGCTGTTATCAAGAAACAGGAAGAATCTGCCATCAACGAAATGCAGAAAAACCTGGCCGCTGTTGAAGACAAAGTAGAAGAGAAACAAAAAAAATCCGCCACCAAGAGTAACATTGAAGCTACCAGGATCGTAACACCTCAAAGTGCAATTGAAAAGAATGATATGGCGGCGAACGAGGTGAAACCGGAAGTGAAGACAGAGAACAATCCTTTACCAATACCTGAAGAGGTATATGTAGAAGATAATTCCATCAAACCGGTTTACGCCAATGTGGTAGCCAACACTGGTAGTCCGAAGACCGATGTGGCAGCGTTGACCAACGAACCTGGTACAACGATCGCACAAAAACAACAGGCAGTTTACTACTATGTGGATGAAGAGGAAGAGGATCAGATAAAGTTTGCAAACGCTTCTATCAGTAAGAAACCGGTTCGCGGGCTGATTAAAAAAGTAAAAGGACTGTTCGAAGGAAATAATGAAATGGACGAACAGCCGGAACCGGAAAACAAAAAAGGCATACGCATAGCCGCTTTTTCAATCGCGTTGAGATAACCCAATTAACATAGTCATAAAACAAAAACACCGAGCTACAGTATCTGCCCGGCAAGGGAATATTACGTGAGCTTGAATTAAAAAACTGAAACAATGAAACAGGTAATACTTCTTCTGACAGGAATAAGCATAGCTTTTACCAGCCTGGCACAGACAGATTCTACCGACCAGCAATCAGATACCATCCGTATCGGTAATATGGTCATCATTAAGAAACACGACAGGGACCGCGATTACGACAGCGACCGGTCAGGTACCAGGCGCTATACCTACAGGCGCTCCAACATCAGCACCAACTGGGGCATCGTTGACCTGGGCTTTGGCAACTATGTGGACAATACCGATTATGGCACCGGCGAAGCCGCCAGCTTTGCACCGGGAATGGACAAAGACGATTTTAAACTGCGCCCCGGCAAATCCACCAACATCAACGTGTGGATCGTGATGCAGCGCCTGAACATGGTAAAACATATTGTAAACCTGAAATACGGTGTAGGTCTCGAAATGTGGAACTTCCGCTATAAGAGAAATGTGCTGTTCGACATCGACCCCACTGTAGTATCGATTGATGATACCAGGAAATACGAAAAGAACAAACTGGCCGCCGAATACATCACCGCGCCCATCATGCTCAACTTCAACTTCACACCCGGGCGCAGAAGAAGTTTCGGTTTCAGTGCCGGTATCAGCGCAGGCTACCTCTTATGGAGCCGCCAGAAGACCGTGACCCAGGAAAACGGCAAGCAAAAAACCAAAGACGATTTCGACCTGCGCCCCTTCAAACTCTCCTACATCGGTGAGTTGAGCCTGGGCCCGGTGAAGTTATACGGATCTTACGCCATGAAAAGCATGTTCGAAAAAGGTCTCGACCAGACACCATATGCGGTGGGCTTTAGACTAAGCAACTGGTGAAGATTGAAGAAGGAACAGGGAAGGCTGAACAAGGAAGTAAGAAAGAGTTTTAAATCGCAATTAAAATTCACTTCTTACTTCCTTGTTCAGCCTTCCCTGTTCAATCTTCAGTCTTTTTAACGATTTGCTACAACTTTCTCGCACAGAAATTGCCCTGATATTTCCAAATTTTTTCGATAAAAATTCGCGGGGACAGGTCAAATTTTTTTTGAAATATTTTTGCCCGCCATTCGTTTTTAGATAAATCCAATTTCCCAAAACCACCAATAACATTGAAGGCTAACACTTAAACCTTTGTCGAGCTGAAAAGACTCTACTCAAAACACAGGTGGACTATGAAATCGACTTTAATCCTTGCTACTATTATTGTTGCTGCGTCTTCGTTTATTTCTTTCACCAGGCCGGCAGCCCGCGTCATGAAACGTGGCGGCGAAGACCCCGTAGGCACTGTATACGTGGTAGTAGATAAATCGGATTACGAGTTAAAGATTTTCGACGATGAAGGCTGGTACGCTACCTACCCCGTAGTGTTTGGCAGCAAAGATCTCTCCGATAAAATGTACGAAGGCGATAAACGCACGCCCGAAGGCAATTTCAAGATCATATCAAAAAAGCCGCACGATAAATGGCATAAGATGTTTATGCTCGATTATCCCAATGCCGAAAGCTGGGCGAAATTCAAAGCGCGTAAGGCAGCAGGTAAAATTCCCGCTAAAGCAAAAATCGGCGGCGGCATAGCTATACACGGCACCTGGAAGAATGATGACATCGTAGTGGATGATTTCACCAACTGGACCAATGGTTGTATTTCGGTGAAAAATGAAGACCTGGATGAATTAGACCGGTACCTGCCGGTAGGCACTAAAGTGACGATACAACGATAAAGCGCATTCGTAAATATTCCACGTAATTTTTCTCGTAGATTTCCTAAACCAACCTTCCGGTTTAGGAAATCGTATTTAAAGTAACCGTTGTTTTCAGTAAACGGTCAATGTTTCCGTAACTATGAAAACCCCGCAACTCCAGCCGTGGGGTTTTCTTTTATCACGGATTGTGGCGATTACGCGGATTGCGCGGACAGGGATCGTGGATTTTCCTGCTATAGTCTTTCCCGCTTTATTTCTTCTACTACACTTGGGTCAAGCAGGGTGGTGGTATCGCCTAAGTTTTCAGTTTCCCCTTCGGCAATCTTGCGCAGGATGCGGCGCATAATTTTTCCGCTCCGTGTCTTGGGGAGGCCCTTTACGAATTGTATTTTATCGGGCTTGGCTATAGGTCCAATGATGCGAGCGACGGTTTGGGTGATGTCTTGCTTTGCCAGCGCATCATCGCCGTGAGAGCCCGTGTATATCACGAAAGCGTAGATGCCTTGTCCCTTAATATCGTGCGGGTAACCCACCACCGCGCTTTCTACAACGCCCGCGTGCATATTGATGGCATTTTCCACTTCGGCGGTACCAATGCGGTGTCCACTCACATTCAGCACATCGTCTACGCGGCCGGTGATGCGGTAATTTCCATCTTTGTCGCGCAGACAGCCATCGCCGGTGAAGTATAAGTTGGGATAGGTGGCGAAATAATTTTGCCGGCAGCGCTCGTGATCTCCATAGGTGGTGCGCAGCATGCCGGGCCAGGGAAATTTGATGCAGAGATTACCCGAAGTTTCAGCCTCAGTAAGCTCCATGCCATTTTCATCAACCAGCACGGGTTGAATGCCGGGTATGGGTAAAGTAGCCCAGGATGGTTTACCCGGCGTAACGCCCGCCATATTCGATATCATGATGCCACCGGTTTCGGTCTGCCACCAGGTATCAACGATAGGCGCTTTCTTCTTACCAATGTTTTCATTGTACCAATGCCAGGCCTCTTCGTTGATGGGCTCACCAACGGTACCGAGTACCTGTAGCGAGCTGAGGTCTTTGTCTTGTATAGGTGAAAGACCAAAGCCCATCAGCGAACGAATAGCCGTAGGTGCAGTGTACAGGATATTCACTTTATACTTATCCACTATTTCCCAGAAACGCCCGGCATCGGGCCAGGTGGGTATGCCTTCAAACATCAGGCTGGTGGCGCCCGCGCTCAACGGACCATACACGATATAACTATGACCAGTGATCCAGCCAATATCGGCCGTGCAGAAATGAACCTGTCCCGGTTGGTATTGAAATACGTTTACAAAAGTGTAATTGGTATACACCATATACCCACCGCAGGTATGCACCACGCCTTTGGGTTTACCAGTGGAACCTGAAGTGTATAGGATGAAGAGCATATCTTCTGCATCCATCTCTTCGGCAGGGAAATCGGGATTGCCCTGTGTTTCCACTTTCTTGATCTCATCTTCCCACCACACATCTCTGCCTTTGATCATTGACACGGGTGTGCGCGTGCGGGTAAGCACAATCACTCTTTTCACAAACGGGCATTGTACCAACGCATCGTCTATTACAGGTTTCAGCGGAATTTCTTTGTTGCCGCGGAAGGTGCCATCGCAGGTTACGATGTATTCAGCCTTTGCATCCTGCAATCTGTCGGCAATGCTTTGCGCGCTGAAACCGCCAAACACTACGCTATGCACTGCGCCTATTCGCGCGCAGGCAAGAACGGCAATAGCCAGCTCAGGCACCATACCCATGTATATGCATACGCGGTCGCCTTTTTTTACGCCGTTGTTCTTAAGCACATTGGCAAACTGCATCACTTTTTCGTGAAGCGTTCTATAGGTGAGCACGCGGTGATGTTCTTCCGGGTTGTTCGGCTCCCAGATGATGGCGGGCTGGTTGCCGAGTTTTTCCAGGTGACGGTCGAGGCAATTCTCAGTAATATTCAGCTTACCACCTATGAACCATTTGATGGTAGGTTTCTGAAAATCCCACTCCAGTACTTTATCCCATTTCTTTCTCCAGTAAAAATGCGAGGCGATTTCGCTCCAGAAACCTTCCGGATCTTCAACACTCTTTTTGTACGCTGCTTTGTATTGCTCGGGTGAAGTCAGCTGGTATGGATATGACATGCGTTAATTAGTTTGTTCAGTTCAATTTCGGGCGGTTAAATTACGAATGATTTTTATTAATTTCCCCGAATGAACCAATCTACTGCTTCAAAAGGCATCTGGAAAGTAATTGCAGCTTCTTCAGTAGGCACACTAATTGAGTGGTACGACTTCTACATCTTCGGCAGCCTGGCTACTATTATTGCCCAACAATTTTTCCCCAGCGGAAATCCCACAGCCGCGCTGCTTTCAACACTCGCCACATTCGCTGCGGGTTTTATCGTGCGGCCTTTTGGTGCATTGGTTTTTGGACGATTGGGCGACCTGATCGGCAGGAAATACACCTTTCTGCTAACACTTGTTATTATGGGTGGCAGCACCTTTGCCATCGGGCTGGTGCCGGGTTATGCAAGCATTGGTTTTGCCGCGCCGCTCATCGTTCTCGTATTACGATTACTGCAGGGTCTTGCATTGGGTGGTGAATACGGTGGCGCCGCCACCTATGTGGCCGAGCATTCTCCACCCGACAAGCGCGGGTACTATACCAGCTGGATACAGACCACCGCCACGCTCGGCTTGTTTCTCTCGCTCGGTGTGATTCTGATTGTGCGTCACTCACTCCACAGCGATCTCAATGAATCTATCCGGCGCTTCGACGATTGGGGCTGGCGCATACCTTTCTGGTTGTCGATCGTATTGGTGGGCGTTTCTATTTACATCCGGTTAAAAATGAAAGAATCGCCCTTGTTCAGCAAGATCAAAGCCGAGGGCAAGATTTCCGTGAATCCGCTGAAGGAAAGTTTTGGTCATAAAATGAACCTGAAGATGGTGCTGCTGGCGTTGTTTGGCGCCACCATGGGACAAGGCGTGGTTTGGTACACCGGCCAATTTTACGCGCAGAGTTTTGTCGAAACGGTCTGCCGCATCAGCTTCGATCAGTCGCGCACCATTCTGATATGGGCTATCTTATTTGCCACACCATTCTTCGTAGTATTTGGAAGCTGGAGCGATAAAGTAGGCAGAAAATGGATCATGATCATCGGCATGTTGCTGGCCATTTCCACTTATCATATCATCTTCGATCAGTTCCTGAAACTGAGCGAGCCGCCGGGACAGGTTACGCGCGTAGTGGAGCCCGAAGTGCCGGAAATAACTACGATAGCAAGAGCCAAATCAAGCGACTCCATCAGAACGACAACCAAAGCATTTCATCATTTCGAAAACGGATCTGTTTACAAGCAGGTAGCGATAGATACCGTTAAAGCCGATGGCACTATAAAGGCCGGCCCGTTGCTCTATCGCGATAAAGTGGTTGATACCGGTACTTACTGGAAATTTGTGGCACTCGTATTTGTTCTCGTGTTGTACGTGACGATGGTGTATGGACCCATTGCGGCTTTCCTGGTTGAACTATTTCCAACGCGCATACGTTACACGTCCATGTCGCTGCCCTATCATATCGGCAACGGCGTGTTTGGCGGGTTAACACCTTTCATTGCCACGCTGATGACGACGATATATGTGAATGACAAATTATCGGGGCTATGGTACCCGATTGTAGTTGCGGCGGTGTGCATGATTATCGGCGCGGTGTATATCAGCAACCGGATCGATCCGGATGTAAATGATTAAAACAATTGTATGAATGCACTGAAAAAATATCTCGGCGTGCTATGGATTCTGTTGGGTCCGATTGCTGTTTATTATTTAATTAAAACAGCCGCCAGCGAGATTGCCAAAAAGCCGGAGATCGATACCAAAATTCAATGGGGCGTGTTTGTGGTGGTATTCTTGCCTATTGCAATAGGTATGGTGATCTTTGGATACTACGCACTCAAAGGCGAATACGCCCATCTGCCTGAGAATAGCAAAGAAACTAACGAGCGTTAATCATGCTGCCAATATTTCAAGCAGCGTGACAACAATCCGCAGTGGCATATCGTTTGAATGAATGCATAATTGTCACTGCAGCGTTTTTTCTGAATTTATTTTTGTTAAAATACATTAACAGCCTTTAATACTAAACCGTGACGGCTATCTTTGCCATCACTTATTGTTGACAATGAGCCCAGTTAGAAAAATAGCAACCAACGTGACTACCGGGAAAATGATTTCCTCGGTAACCATGATACTGCTGTTATTATTTCTGACTACAGTGAACCAGTTCATTTATTCGGATGAAAACGGTAATGCTCCTATTGCCTGGAACAGCGAAGAAAGCGAACCTGGAACTGGTTATCCTTCCAATCCTGCAGGCCCGGACGAAAAATCACCCGATGTGCCTGTTTCTTTCAACGAAGAATACATTCATGATCATCACAGCGGAGTGAATCCTTTCTGGGCAAATGCACTTTTCGAGCATATGATCCATGAAGCCGATAAACTGCGTTTCGTTCATTCCGAAATTCATTCTCCCCCTCCCAACGCATAACTCTTTCTTCTTTTCAAGTCAGTCTTTTCTTGTCAGTAACCCAACTTTCTAACAAACCAAAATTGTTGAAAGCTGTTATTGTAACCAATTAGTAACGTACATCTTCAAGCGAAGTAAGTCGTGTTATTCATGACTTAAAAAATATTTGTTGTTTATGGTAAATAGATTCAAGGCCCACTTGAAAACATTGGGCGCGGATTTGCCGGCAAGCCTGGTTGTGTTTCTTATTGCAATGCCTCTTTGTCTTGGTATCGCATTAGGTTCGGGCGCACCGCCCTTATCAGGACTTATTGCCGGTATCGTGGGCGGTATTGTAGTTGGTGCACTGAGTGGATCTCAATTAAGTGTAAGCGGACCTGCCGCTGGTCTTACAGCCATAGTGATTGTGGCATTGGGCAAATTGCCGGTATTTGAAGCCTTCCTGCTGGCGGTGGTAATAGCCGGTATACTGCAGGTAGTGCTTGGTTATCTGAAAGCAGGTATACTGGGCGACTATATTCCCGGCAGCGTAATTAAAGGCATGCTGGCGGCGATTGGTCTTATCCTCATCTTAAAACAAATTCCTCACCTGGTAGGCTACGAAGCAGATTTCGAGGGCGACCAGACCTTCAAACAGCAGGATGGTCATAATACCGTCACCGAAATTTATTATTCCCTGGCGAACATGGTACCGACTGCCGCCGCCATTGGCGTGTTTTCCATTCTGCTCTATATAGTGTGGGATAAGTACATTGTGAAAATGGCCAAAGCATTCAAGTTTATACCAGCTCCGCTGGTGGTGGTGCTCGTTGGCACGGGTATCAATGAAGTGCTGAAATTGTACCAACCCGAGCTGGCGCTCAGCGGCGTGCACCTGGTGCAACTGCCCATAGCCGAATCGATGGATGAATTCTTATCATTCTTTACCCATCCAGATTTCGGTTATCTCGGCAATATGACGGTATGGACCACCGCCGTAACCATTGCGCTGGTGGCGAGCCTGGAAACGTTGCTCAATATTGAAGCAGCTGATGAGCTGGATCCCTACCAGCGCGTAACGCCCACCAACCGCGAGCTGAAAGCGCAGGGTGTAGGTAACGTGGTGGCAGGTTTGATCGGTGGTTTGCCCATTACGTCGGTCATCGTGCGCACCAGCGCCAACGTGTATGCCGGCGCCAAGACGAAAAAATCGGCCATCCTGCACGGCATATTCCTGCTGGTAGCGGTGGCGTTGATACCCACCGTGATGAACCTGATTCCGCTGACCGCGCTGGCAGCCGTTTTGATATATACTGGTTTTAAACTGGCCAAACCATCTATCTTTATCAATTATTACAAGAAAGGCATGGACCAGTTCCTGCCCTTTGTAATTACCGTGGTGGCCATTTTGTTCACCGACCTGCTGGTAGGTATCCTGATCGGTTGCGTGGTAGGTTTGTTCTTTGTAATGCGCAGCAATTTCAAGTCGGCGGTGCTGGTGGTGAATGATGAGAACAGATATCTTTTCCGCCTGCGCAAAGACGTATCGTTCCTGAACAAACCCATCATCAAATACAAACTCGAGGAAGTGCCTGAAAACTCGTTTGTATTAATTGATGCCACAAGAGCCGATTATATTGATAAGGATGTAATTGAAGTGATAGAAGACTTTATGATGCATGCGCACCTGAAGAATATCAAAGTGGAATTGAAACGAAGCATTAACAAGGCACAGGGTTTCAGAATTGAAAAAAGATTGCGTGAACTGGCCCTTGTCGAAAATTAAATTATCAACGACAAATCAAAAGAGATGCATCCATACGAGAAACTATTATTGGAGAATAAAGCCTGGGCACAGGAAAAATTAGCAGACGACCCCGAATTTTTTGACCGTTTATCGGATATACAGAAACCCGACTTTTTATGGATTGGATGCAGCGACAGCCGTGTGCCCGCCAATGAAATTACAGGCACGCAACCCGGTGAAATATTTGTTCACCGCAATGTGGCCAACCTGGTAGTGAATACCGATGTAAACCTGCTGTCGGTGCTCGACTACGCGGTAAACCATTTAAAGGTGAAGCATGTGATTGTGTGCGGGCACTATGGATGTGGTGGTGTGAAGGCGGCCACTTCAAAGACCGATTTTCAGCTGGTGCTGAATATGTGGCTGCGAAACATCAAGGACGTGTACCGCCTGCACAGGGATGAGCTGAACAAAATAAGAGACGAAGAGGCGCGCTGCGACCGGCTGGTTGAATTGAATGTGGTTGAACAGGTGATGAACCTGGCAAAAACATCCATCATTCAGCGCGCGTGGAAAAAAGAGCAGCGCCCCGACCTGCATGGCTGGGTATATGGTTTAAAAAATGGACTTATCAACCCGCTGTTTGATTTGAAGGCAGGAACGCCTATTGATGAAGTATACGAATACGACGGCCTGTAAAAATGCCGATCAGGCAAGCAGGTATTGCTGCAGCAGGTACACAGCCATACCGGCGGCGTAACCGAGAAGAGCGAGCCAGCCAACCCTTTTGAGGTACCAGAAAAAATCTATTTTTTCCATACCCATAGCTGCCACGCCTGCTGCCGACCCTATGATGAGCATGCTGCCCCCGGTACCAGCACAATAGGCCAGCATCATCCAGAAAGTATGATCGGTGGGAAATTGCTGCAGGCTGTACATACCTTGCGCGGCGGCCACCAGCGGCACGTTGTCGACAATACTCGACAGTGCACCTATGCTGAAAGTGATGGCCTCTATATTTCCCAGGTTATTGTCTAACCACACAGCCAGTTCTGCCAGCACGCCAGTCGTCTGCAACACCGCCACGCTCAGCAATATGCCCAGGAAGAAAAGTATGCTGGGCGTATCTATTTTGCGCAGCGCATGGTTTACCGACAAAAGACCTTTCTCTGCCTCGTCTTTTTCGCTATGAATTAATTCCGTGATCAGCCACATACCACCCAGTCCAAATAAAATGCCCATATACGGCGGCAGATTGGTAATTATTTTGAATATCGGCACAAACATCAGCGTGCCTACACCCAGCAGAAACACCACTAACCGCGAGCGGGGTCCTGCCAGGCCGTTTCTCGTAAGGCTGACATCTGTACGTTTAAGAGTTCCCTTTACCTGCAGGCTGATAATAAAAGCGGGCACTGCGCAGCACACCAGGCTGGGCACAATTACATGGCTCACGATGGCCTGGGCGTCAATCTGTCCGCCCAGCCACAACATAGTCGTTGTTACGTCGCCAATCGGCGACCAGGCGCCACCCGAGTTGGCAGCAATCACCACCAGCCCGATAAACAGCAACCGCTCCCGCCTTTCCTGCACCAGGTTGCGCAGCAGCGATACCATCACGATGGTGGTAGTAAGGTTGTCGAGTACTGCCGACAAAAAGAATGAGATGAATGCCACAATCCACACCAGCTTCTTTTTACTGGTAGTAGTGATATGACCGGTGATGATCTCAAATCCATCGTGCGCGTCTATCAGCTCCACCACGGTCATGGCGCCCATCAGGAAAAACAAAATGCCCGCCACCTCGCCGAGATGCTCGGTAAGTTGGTGTACGGGTAGATCCTTATCCATGCTGTACAAGGCGTAGATCGACCAGCAGAGTACGCCGGTAATTAATGAAGTAGCAGCCTTGTTGATCTTTATGTTATGCTCAAAAGCTATAGCAGCATAACCTACAATGAAAACTCCGAGAATTAATGCGACCATAATGAGCTGCCGAAGATAGCTTATTTTTCTTCACGAGACGAAGGCATCACCCCGGTGGCAGGCCTTAATCCCGGTTTTTCCACCAGCCTTGTCATCACCATCAGCACATAGATTCCGATTGCTGAAAGCACCGCAGGCATAAATCCTAATACCGGCACCATCACGGCAGTAAAGATCATCAGGAAAATATGAAACCTGTTGCGCGTAGCCAGTATCGATCTGATCTCAATTTTTTTCACCATACCATTGGCCACATACAATAAGATGCCGCCGATGCAGGCCATGGGGACCATTTCGAGATAAGTTGCCAGGAATGCTGCCAGTAACAGTTTGAAAGTAAATTTCGCGATGCCAGCCAACGGCGATAAGGCGCCACATTTAATGTTTACCGATGTCCTCGCCAGCGCACCCGTATGCGGAAAGCCATTCAGCAACGGCGTTATGATATTCACCAGGCCTTGTCCCCACAACTCCTTGTTAGGATTATAGGGCAAACCCTTATTATTAGCCACCCTGTCGGCCATGCGCGAACAAAGCAGGCTTTCGATGGCAGCCACTATGAAAATCGCACATACATAATATACGATGTCGAACAACACGGTGGCATTGAATGCCGGCATCACGGGCGGCGTCACAGCCCAGAAATCGGTGGGTATGGAACCGTATTTGTCTTTGATAAGAATTAATCCTTTATCCTTCCACAAAGTGGCGCCCATCAGCCAGCCAAAGCCAAGCGCGATCAGCGGCCCCGGTATAAAAGTGGAAATCTTGATGAGGTACTTGCATATAATGAAAGTAAGCAGCGCAATAGACAGCGCATAAATATTCAGCTGGTCTATAAATGCAAACGTCTTCGAAATTTGACCCATCAATCCATACCCGAGCTTTTCCTTAAATCCTAATATTTCTCCCAGTTGTGAAAAAGCAATTACCACGGCAATACCAATGGTAAACCCAACTACAATAGAATGCGGCACCAGTTCAACCACCTTACCGAATCTTGCTACGCCGAATATCATCAGCAGCACTCCCGCAATGATCGATACCAGTACCAGGAAGCCGTGGTTGTAAGTGACCATCAGTCCTCCGATAACAGGTATAAATGCGGCGGTAGGTCCATATACCTGGTATTTGCTACCGCCGAATAAGGCGCCGATCAAACCAGCCACAGCGCCACCCAGGATTCCCTGCTCAGGGCGCAGGCCGCTGGCCATGGCAAAACCCATTGCCAGGGGTATAGCCACCATCGCCACTATAAGACCAGCGGTAAGATCCTTGATGATATTGAGTTTGAGATTGCCTTTGCGTAAATCCTCGTAACGTCCGTCGAGAGGATTCATAAAAAAGACGATGCGGTTTAATACCGTATCACGCTTTAACTGCATGCCATTCATGATTCATAAGTTTTTGAGGGTGATACTCGATAAATTCAACTTTACCGGTTTCTACTTCGTAGATGGCGCCGCAAATGCCAATAGCGCCGCTGCTCACCATATTGCGGATGATGGTGCTCTTCTGGAGCGTCACCTGTATATGGTGCTGCACGTTGAGGCGCGTGACGTTGGCCACAAATTGTTTGTTACTGGAATTGCGGTTCTCCCTCGTTTCTGTCTCGGCTTCCACCGCGGGGTATATATGATCAAGAAGGGCGTTCAGGTTGTCCATGCTGATATTGTCGCAGGCTCCGCGAACAGCACCACAATTGCTGTGGCCCATCACGACGATCAGCTTTGAATCCAGTTCCTTCACAGCATATTCCATGCTGCCGATTGCATTCACGCTGGCAATATTTCCTGCCAGTCTTATACTGAAAATATCTCCCAGTCCCTGGTCAAATATCAGCTCGGCGCATACGCGCGAATCGCTGCAACTTAAGATGGCGGCAAATGGAAATTGCTTTTCTGCAGTCTCGTTTACCAACTGCAGGTTATTACGGTTCAGGTGCAGATTTTTCAAAAAACGTTCATTGCCTTCGCGTAGAAACTCCAATGCCTTTTGGGGCGTCATAGACTGACGCGATTCCCAATAATGCGCTCTCATATAATGGTGAATTGTGGGTGAAACAATGATAACAGAAGCGTTACCGGTAATGGGTCATATCATTGTTCACACTTCGGGAGGCGGGGAGATCAGTTCACCGTAGAATTCAATATACAGAGCGGAATGTCCGCAGTTATCGTGCTTCAGCAGATCATCCATGGTGTGGATGGGTTCGTGATGATCGTGCATATATTCCTCCGAGAAGTTCACGGAGTTGGACGATTCGGTTTTTTCTTCGGTAGTATTGGCGAAAGGATTGCAGTTGGAAGAATCTTCATCAGTACAGGCCTTTGTGTTAATCGTATTTACCACCAGCTGCCTGTCGAGCTCGTCTACCTGTTTTTGAAAAGCTATTACAAAGGGTGCACTAACGGTGAGCCATAACAGCACTGCCATCAGGAAGATGGACGATGCAGATCGAAGGGCCATATGGCTTGGCTTTCTTTGCATAGGCTTCCTTTAAAATTAACTTTCTCATTGTAAGCGGCCAAACCGTTCGCCGAAAAATTGCGCAATCTGCTGGCAGCCCATTATCTTTAAGGACATAAATCTTTGGGATGCAAACCATAAGACAATTTTTACCGGTAATAATTACACTTAATTTTTTGTTGCTGACAGGCTGCCGGGACCAGGAAACTACCGCCCCTGCACAAGCTGATAGCAACTCGCCAGGCTGGGCACTGCTGCCATTTGTGAAAGTTGACTCTGTAAACCCCATTCTCGGCCCTGGCACGGGCGTGTTCACCTGCCCCATCTGGAAAAAACAAATCAGCTGGGAACAGAAAGACGTGTTCAACCCTGCTGTGGTAGTGCGCGACAACAAAGTATATATGCTGTACCGCGCCGAAGACACGGTGGGAAAATATGCAGGCACCTCGCGCATTGGCCTCGCCGAGAGCAGCGATGGCATTCACTTCACGCGCCACTCCGAGCCGGTATTTTTCCCCGACAATGATGATCAGAAGATGTACGAATGGGAAGGAGGCTGCGAAGACCCACGCGTAGTCGAAGATGAGAATGGCACCTACTACATGACTTATACCTCATACGACGGTAAACTGGCGCGCCTGATGGTGGCATCATCCAAAGACCTGCGCTCATGGACAAAACATGGTCCCGCCTTTTCGGGAAAGTACAGAGACGTGTGGTCAAAATCGGGCGCGATTGTGTCGAAATATGAAAATGGAAAAATCATTGCTACGAAGATCAACGGTAAGTACTGGATGTATTGGGGCGATGTGAACATATGGGTTGCCACGAGCGATGATTTGGCACACTGGACACCGGTGTTGTACGAAAATGGTGAAAAGCCAACTATCGAACTGCGTCACAACGCCAAAGAAGTGCCTGAATTAAAGATCGTATTTGGACCGCGGCCGAAAAAATTCGATAGCGACCTCGTGGAACCCGGTCCGCCCGCCATGCTTACCGACAGCGGCATTGTGCTGATCTATAACAGTCGCAACACGCATTCAGTCGGCGACAGCTCATTGCCCGAAGGCACCTATGCCGCTGCCCAGATCTTGATGGATAAAAACGATCCTGCCAAAGTGCTGCAGCGTATGGACACCTGGTTTATGAAACCCGACAAACCCTATGAAACCACCGGCCAGGTAAATCATGTATGTTTTGTAGAGGGATTGGCACAGTTCAACAACAAATGGTTTTTATACTACGGCACAGCCGATTCAAAAATCGCGGTGGCGGTGAAGGAGTAATCCGTGATCCCTGGTAAATCAAACCGTCTTCGCTTCCCTGATCAAAATACAATACTTTTGCACCCATGTCCATCGAGGTAAAAAATCTGACCAAGCTTTTCGGCGAGCAAAAAGCAATTGACCAGATCAGTTTCACGGTAAATAAGGGAGAAATAGTCGGCTTTCTCGGTCCTAACGGGGCGGGCAAGAGCACTACTATGAAAATCATCACCGGTTACCTGCAACCCGATGAGGGCGATGCCTACGTGAGCGGCGTGGATGTGAAGAAAGAACCGCTAACCGCCAAGTCGAAAATCGGTTACCTGCCCGAGCAGAACCCGCTGTACTACGACATGTATATCCGCGAATACCTCGATTTTGTGGCGGATATTCATAAGGTGCCCAACAAAAAAGAAAAGATCAACGAGGTAATTCAAACGGTAGGACTGACCATCGAAAGCAAGAAACGCGTCGGCCAGCTGTCGAAAGGCTATAAGCAGCGCGTAGGGCTGGCGGCGGCATTGATTCATGATCCGGAGGTACTGATACTTGATGAGCCCACCACCGGCCTCGACCCCAACCAGATTATCGAGATTCGCGAAGTAATCAAGTCGCTGGGACAAAAAAAGACGGTATTATTTTCATCGCACATACTGCAGGAGGTGGAAGCCATCTGCGACCGCGTCATCATCATCAACCGCGGCAAGATGGTTGCCAATGATAAACTGAGCAACCTGCGCACGCAATCGCAGAAAAGCAATATGCTGAAAGTGGTCTTCCAGGAGCCCCTGGAAGCTGAATGGCTGCAAAGGCTCAGCAGCGTACAAACGGTCAACAAGATCGGAACTAACGAATGGGAGTTAGGTTGTACCGATGTGGCCCTGGCGCAAAGACAATTAATGGAACTTGCTTTGCGGCAAAACCTGAATATTGTTTCTTTGCAAGCCGGCGGCACCAGCCTCGAAGAAGTCTTCAGGGAATTAACCGCACGTCAATAATCTTTAATCATTAAAACAACACAATGGGAGCCTGGGATCACTCAAATTTTGGCAATGATGCAGCACACGATTTCGTGTATGAAGTAACAGAACAAGGCATGGAGAAAATTATCCATGCTATAAAAACGGCGGCCGAATGCCCGGGCGACGAATACCTGGAGTCGGATGAGGCAAATGAAGCATTGGCAGCCATCGAATTCATTGCCGCCGCCAAAGGCAATATGGCTGAAGATTTTCCCGAAAATGCTGAAGACTGGCTGGCAGGTAAAAATGTGGATGCTCTTATCTCTGCCGATATCATCAGCGAAAGCGATAAGGCACTTGCGCGCATCAAATCAGATAACTCAGAACTGAAAGACCTTTGGCAGGATTCGGAACACTACAACGACTGGATAAATGTGGTGGATAACCTGCTGAGCAGAATCAAGTAATTTTTTGACTAACACTTAAACATTCGTTATACAATGAGCCTGATAGCAGACATTCATGCGAGACAAATACTTGACAGCCGTGGTAATCCCACAGTAGAAGTTGACGTAATTACCGAGAGCGGTGCATTGGGCCGTGCCGCTGTGCCCAGCGGCGCCAGCACCGGCGCACACGAAGCCGTTGAATTGCGCGACGGTGATAAGAAAAAATACCTCGGCAAGGGCGTGCTGAAAGCCGTGAACAATGTAAACGAAATAATTGCCGACCAGCTGATCGGTATGGAAGTGGCGCTGCAGGCGCAGATCGACCATATGCTGATCCGCATAGACGGCACTGATAATAAAAGCAAGCTCGGCGCCAATGCCACGCTGGCCGTATCAATGGCCGTGGCTAAAGCCGCTGCACAGGAGCGCGATCTGCCTTTGTATCGCTATCTCGGCGGTGTAAATGCAGTAACCCTGCCCATCCCGATGATGAACATCCTGAATGGTGGCGCGCATGCCGACAACAAAATCGACTTCCAGGAATTTATGGTGATGCCCATCGGCGCACCCAGTTTCAGCGAAGGATTGCGCTGGGGCGTTGAAATCTTCCACGCACTGAAGAGCGTGTTGAAGAAAAAAGGCTTCAGCACCAACGTAGGTGATGAAGGCGGCTTTGCCCCCAACATCCAAAGCAATGAAGAAGCCATCGAGACTGTATTGGAAGCCATCAATGCTGCAGGATATAAAGCCGGCACACAGATAGGCATTGCTATGGATGCTGCCAACACCGAGTTGTGGGATCCTAAGAAGAAAAAATACGTTTTCCATAAGAGCAGCGGTAAGGAAATGAGCAGCGAGCAGGTAGTGAAATACTGGGAAAGCTGGGTGAAAAAATATCCCATCATTTCTATCGAAGACGGCATTGCCGAAGATGACTGGAAAGGCTGGAAAATGCTTACCGAAGCTATCGGCGACAAATGCCAGCTGGTGGGCGACGATTTGTTTGTGACCAATGTAAAACGCCTGCAGAAAGGTATTGATGAAGGCGTGGCCAATGGATTGCTGGTAAAGGTAAACCAGATAGGCACCGTAACCGAAACCATCGATGCCGTAAGCCTGGCACAGCGCAATGGTTACAATACCATCATGAGTCACCGCAGCGGTGAGACAGAAGACACCACCATCGCCGATCTCGCTGTAGCATTAAACTGCGGCCAGATCAAGACCGGTTCTGCCAGCCGCACCGACCGCATGGCCAAGTACAACCAGCTTATCCGCATCGAAGAAATGCTGGGTGAAAACGCCGTGTATCCGAAAGGAAAGATTAAATTTGGGAAATAGAAAAATAAAACAACAACCATTGATCAGTTGAAAATTCTCAAATCTGTTCGCCGCCAGCCAACAAATTTGAAAGTTTTCAACTGATTGTTGATTGTTGCGTATTCAACCAACAACAAAAATGTCCTTTCTCAATTCCATTCCTTCCTTTCTCAAAAACAAATACCTCCTCACCTTTTTGGTGTTTGGTATATGGCTCGTTTTTTTCGACGACCGCGACATCATCACCACCCATTTCAAACACCGCCAGGAACTTAAACAGCTTCGTCAGAGCCGCGACTACTACCTCGAACAAATCCAGCTCACGCAGCGCGAACTCGACCAGCTCAAAAACGACCCCGCTTTGCTGGAAAAATACGCCCGCGAAAAATACCGCATGAAGAAAGACAACGAAGATCTCTACATAGTGAAGTAAGCACCGGAGAATATTGAATTTGAATTTGAACAAGGAATTTGAATGAGAATAAAGGGCTTGTGTCTCAGAAAGCTGCTATACTCCCCCATTCCCACTCAAATTCCTTGTTCAAATTCAAATTCAATATTCCCCCAATGCTATTTGATTTCTCCAACTCTTTCATTACTTTAGGCCTGGCTTCCCGCCGGAATGCTCAATTTCTTTAAATTCCAATAGCCTTCACAATAAGAGAAACCAATCATCGTTAGAGATTTGGACGGACTCCGAAATTGACTCTTTCGGAATTTTATAAGGACATAAATGGTTTGCCTATGACTGTTCTCTTTACACCAGAGGATCTTGTACGGTACTTGTATAACGAAACCTCCCCTGAGACGACAGCAGCCATAGAGGCTGCGCTACAGGAAGATTGGACGCTCCGCGAGAAATTTGAAGTGCTGAAAGCTTCTTCTCAAACCCTGGATAAGGCTCTCGAATCTCCCAGGACAGAAGTAATCCTGAATGTGCTCAACTATGCGCGCGAGGCTGCAACTCAACCGGTTGAAGCTTCTAACGTATTGCTTCTCAGTAAATTAATTTGATTGGGCTTTCTAGTCCCCATCCGTTAATTTCGCGTCATTTTCCAACAGGAATGACCAGGAAAGAGCGCTTCCGCTTCGTTATCGACTATTTCAAAGAGCATGCTCCCAATGCGGAGACGGAATTAATATATGATAACCCTTACCAGCTGCTGGTAGCGGTAATCCTTTCGGCCCAGTGTACCGATAAGCGGGTAAACATGACCACCCCCGCCATCTTCGAAAAATACCCCGGGCCCGCCTCCCTCGCCAAAGCCAGTTTTGAAGAACTATACCCCCTGATTAAAAGCATTTCTTACCCCAACAATAAAACCAAACACCTCCTCGGCATGGCCAAAATGCTGGTGGAAAGGTTCAATGGCGAAGTGCCGCTGACCGTGGAAGAGCTGATGCAGCTGCCGGGCGTCGGCCGCAAGACCGCCAACGTGATCACCTCGGTGATAGCTCAGCAGCCCAATATGGCCGTAGACACACACGTGTTCAGGGTCTCAGCCCGCATCGGCCTGACCGTAGGCGCCAAAACACCGCTGGCCGCCGAAAAGCAGCTGGTACAGTACATCCCCCGCGATTTAGTTCATCTGGCCCATCACTGGCTGATATTGCACGGCCGCTATGTGTGCACCGCCCGTAATCCCAGGTGTGAAATATGCGGATTGAAACCAGCGTGCAAGTATTATCAGAAGGTGGTGAAAAAGACTGCGGAAAAATAAAATCCCCTATCTTCGCTCTCCCTTCACCGTAAGCAATACTCCCCGCGGGCAGTACAAATCATCCGTATATATGAAAAGATTCTTGCTGCTCGGGATTTTGTCCGCACTCATCTCTGTTTGCCACGCGCAAACCTATTATTACAACGACCAGTATTTCGACAGATTAATAATAGCCGAAACAGGATTATCAATCGGCGCTATGAACTGCCTGACAGATTTAGGCGGAAAACCCGGAAGATCAAAACCATTTTACAAAGACATTAATTGGAATTGTACCAGGCCCTGCGCCGGGGCATTTGTTTCGTTCCTTTATAGGTATACGATCGGAGGAAGACTGGAGATTGCTTTTGGCAACGTAAATGCAGCTGATAGTGTATTGAGAAGAAATATTTCAGACGCCGTAAACCGCTACAACAGAAATCTGCATTTTAAAAGCCGTATTACGGAATGCCTGCTCATGTTCGAATTCCATCCACTATCGTTGCTCCAGGACCCTTACGAATACAGCACGAGACTTTCGCCTTACCTGGCAGCAGGAGTTGGAATTTTTTCATTTGACCCCAAAACCTTCCATAATGGACAATGGATTTCTCTTTCACCCCTACGCACAGAAGGCCAGGGTTTTCCAACTTTTCCTGAACGCCTACCCTATAAAACCACGCAGATCAATTTTCCCCTGGGCTTTGGGCTGAAGTATGAAGCATCGGCGCTGTTCAATATAAGATGGGAATTCATTTATCGGTTTTTGAATACCGATTATCTCGACGACGTAAGCGACCGATATATAGACCCGGCTTTGTTTTATCAGTACCTCAACCCCTCCATGGCCAGTCTCGCCGCAACGCTGTCAGACCGGCGCAGACCAGGCGCGGCAGGTGGCGGGCGAAGGGGCAACCCTGAAAAAAACGATGGCTACTTCAGTCTGAGCCTGAAATTAAGCATCATTGTAAACAGGAAACGAACTTAAACGAGGGGTATTTGTAGAATATATTCCCCAGCTGCCGGGTAATGGAACCCTACCTGTATGATAAGTCCAAATCCAGTGATGGCATCAATTTTTCCCCCCATGAAGCATAGTTTATACGATGAACCGCTATGCAACACACGATTTCGAGACTAATAATTGCCGGGCTTTTCATGCTGCTTTTTTCGCGCTGCCACGAAGACACCAAAGCAAAGTATGAAAGCCCGGAGGGATATGATTTTTCAAAACCATGGATACTCAAGCTGCCGATCGAACTGGATGAAATCTCGGGGTTAGCCTACTACGCGAAAGATACCAGTGTATTTGCCATCAACGATGAATTTGGCTGGCTGTACAAAATTCATTTGCCTGGTCGCCACCACATACGCAAATGGAAATTTTCCGGTGCAGGCGATTATGAAGAGATACTGATGATCGATACTATCTTTTATGCTTTGCAGAGTAATGGCCATATTGAGGTATTCACCTTTGGCCCGGATCACAATGTATTGAAGGCAGACGCAATTTTTCCGTCAAAGGGCAACGAATTTGAAAGTCTTTATTACGACAGCGCCGCGCATAAGATTGCGCTGGTCTGTAAAGATTGCGATGTTGACAAGAAGCCAACGGTCACCAAATACTTTTTTGACCCGGTAACCAAACAATATCTCGATTCTACGGAAACCATCGATGTACAAAAGATTGCAATCATGCTGGGCGAGAGGAGTCTGAAGTTTAAACCATCAGCCTCGGCCGTTCACCCCGTCACCAAAGAATTGTACCTCATATCGGCGGTGAACAGTCTGCTGGTGATCACCGATGGCAAGGGGGAGCCGAGAATTGCGTACCGCCTCGACGAAAAACTCTTCAAACAACCTGAAGGTTTGACATTTACGCCCGCAGGAGACCTGGTAATCTCCAATGAAGCGGCCGACAAGGGAGTGGCGAATATTTTGCTCTTCAAATACCATAAGAAAAGATGAACATGAATCAATTGTTGTTCTCACTATACCTTTTATTGCTTGCCACTACTGGTTTTGCACAGAAAATGAAGACCCAGGACAGCGTGCAGGCGCGAATCATTTTAGTGGGTGATGGCGGCGCTTTTCGCAACGGGAAACATCCCGTGGTAGCGGCTATCAAAAAAATGTTCGAGCTCGATAAGAAAACAACGATTGTCTACCTGGGCGACAACGTGTACCAGCATGGCCTGCCCGACGATGCAGACGTAAACTATACCACCATCCGCGCCGTGCTGGACACGCAGGTAAACATAGCGAAAAACACGCCTGCCAAAGTATATATGATTCCTGGCAATCACGACTGGGAAAATGGCGCCCGTTATGGTTACGATGCCATCCTGCGGCAGCAGGCTTACGTAAATCAACTCGGCGATGAAAATGTCTCCTTCATCCCGCGCGATGGCTGCCCGGGCCCGGTAGATATAAAACTTAGTGATGATGTGGTGCTGATTGCTTTCGATAGTCAATGGTGGTTGCACCCCAACGAGAAGCCCGATATTGAATCTGACTGCGATTGTAAAACGGAAAGCGAATTCATTCTCGCGCTCAGTGAACTGCTGCGCGACCATTACAACAAGCTCGTGATACTAGCCTCGCACCATCCCTTCAGAAGCAATGGCATTCACGGGGGCTACTATGGTGTTAAGCAACATATTTTCCCTTTCACCGATCTTAATAGCAAATTATATATCCCGCTGCCGGTTATAGGTTCCATTTACCCCATAGCGCGTGGTATATTCGGAAATATACAAGACCTGCCGCATCCTGCTTACCAGAATATGATCAGGCAGATAAAAGCTGCTACCTCTTCCCATCCCAATATAATATTTGCCAACGGACATGAACACAACCTGCAATTGCTGAAAGATGACAGCGGGTATCACTATATCGTAAGCGGCAGCGGCTGTAAGGTGACGCGCGTGAATACAAACAGGAAATCACTTTTTGCCAATGCTTCGCTGGGCTTTGCCGTGCTGGATATTTCAAAAAACAAAACAGTACGCACCAGTTTTTATACCGTTGAGGCCGACTCATCAACCGCCAGGGAAAGATATTCTGATGTAATTCTTGATTTTTCAGAACTGCCCCCACTGGAAAAAGATACCACCACGGACGACATACCCGCGTACAAAGACTTTGTGCTGGCGCCGGCCAGTAACCAGTACGATCACGCTTCGGGATTTAGAAAATTTTTTCTCGGAAAAAATTATCGCAAGGTCTGGTCGCAGCCGGTGAATTTTAAAGTGTTCAGGTTGAATGAAGAGAAAGGCGGCTTCAAGATCATACGCATGGGTGGCGGCAAGCAGACGAAATCGCTCTCACTGGAAGATAAGGATGGAAAATCATGGGCGCTGCGCACCATCGACAAAGAACCTGATGCCGTGATACCCGCCGGGTTGCGCGGCAGCATTGCAGAAGATATTGTGCAGGATATGATCTCAGCGGCGCATCCTTACGCGCCGATGGTATTGTATTCGTTGGCCACATCCGCCAAAATTCCGCACGCTAAACCCGAATTTTTCATAGTGCCCGACGATCCTGCATTCGGCTATTACCGCCCCTTGTTTGCCAACAAAGTGGTGATACTGGAGCCGAAAGATGCTTCGTGGGACGGATCAGACACCAAGAGCTCTATCAACATCATCGGCAAGCTGATCGAAAACAACGACCACCGCGTGAAGCAGAAAGAGGTGCTGAAAGCAAGATTGCTCGATATCCTAGTGGCCGACTGGGACCGCCATCTCGATCAATGGAAATGGGGCGTTCAGGATACGGGCCAGGGAAAAATTTATTATCCCATTCCTAAAGACCGCGACCAGGCATTCTTTTTCTCCGATGGTTTGCTGTTGCAATACACATCTATCCGCCAGCTACCATTCCTGAAAGGTTTTCGCCACAGAATTCCCGACGTGAAGCACCTGGGTTTTAGCACCCGGCATTTCGACAGGTTGTTCCTGAACGAACTCACCCGCCGCGAGTGGGACAGCATCACCAGCATTTTTATTGCACAAATGCCTGATTCGGTACTTGACAAGGCCGTGAAGCAGTTGCCAGCCGAGATATATGCGATCAGTGGAAACAAGATCTATGAAAAATTAAAAAGCCGGCGCGGTCACCTGGCCAAAGCGGCTGATGATTACTACAAATTCCTGTCGAGGTATGTAAACATATTAGGTAGTAATGAAACGGAATATTTCACAGTCACGAAAGAAAAAGATGGCAAGATCAGGGTGCACGTGATTTCACAAATCAACAAAGACACCAGTTTTGTAAAGTATGACCGCGTATTCGATCCGAAAGATACGAAAGAGTTAAGGCTGTATGGCTTTAATGGAAATGATTATTTCAACATTAAGGCCGACCGCTCATCGGGTATCTTCATTCGCGTAATCGGCGGTAAGGGGGCAGATACATTTAACGTAAGTGGTAATATCCGCAACTACCTGTACGACCAGGTGTCGGAAAACAATTTCGTTTCGCGCAGCAGCGGCTCGCGTCCGCGCTTCAGCAACGATCCACGCGTGAATTACTTCGACTATAACGAGTATGAATACAATATATGGCGTTTTCCCCGCCTCAATATCGGTTACAATGGCGATGATGGCTTTTTGATTGGCGGCGGTTTATGGTACCGAAAATATGGTTTTCGAAAAGAGCCTTTTGCCTCGGATCAACGGTTGAATACTTTATTTGCCATTGGCCAAAAAGCCTATCAAATTACCTATCGCGGGCAATTTACTGATGTATTGAGAAAAACCGATCTCGTGGTGAATACGGAACTGGTGAATCCCGTGCTCAATAATTTCTATGGTTTTGGCAATGAAACAAAGCTGGACGAAGACAAAGATATCCGCTTCTACCGCGTACGTTACAGTTACTTCAATGCCGACGTTTTGCTCAGGAGAAAAATGGGCAATTATATCAGTTTCACCGCCGGGCCTTCGATCTTCCACTACTGGAACTCGCCGGAAAAGAACCAGGACTATATTCTCGCCAAACCTTCTGCTGCCGGTCTTGATTCCATGGATGTGTATTCAAAAAAAACCTATGCTGGTTTGAAACTCGGCATACAGATCAACACGCTGAACAATGAGTTGTTTCCCACGCGCGGTGTCAACTGGTATTCGGAGTTTTCAGAAATGCGCCCCGTTACGGATAACGCGAATCATGTAACGAAGATTCAATCGGATATGGTAGTGTACTCCAGCCTGAACGACCCGGCAAAAGTGGTATCGGTGCTTCGCTTGGGAGGCGGTCATATTTTCAGCAACGACTTTGAATACTTCCAGGCAATGAACCTGGGCGCCAACAATTTCCTGCGCGGCTTTCGTAAAAACAGGTTCAGCGGTCATTCACTGGCTTATGGCAGCCTCGAATTTCGTATAAGATTATTTGATAGCAAGAATTATGTAATCCCCGGGCAGGTGGGGCTGGTAGTGTTCAACGACGTGGGCAGAGTGTGGTACAGGGGCGAGAGCAGTCGCAAATGGCATTATGCTTATGGCGGTGGCTTTTACCTGGTACCTTATAATATGGTGCTCGTGTCGGCCACCATCGCCTTCTCGAACGAAAAACCGGTATTCAATTTTACCATCGGCACAAAACTTAATCTCACGTTTTAATACATATGTATGTCAAGCAACAACGGTATCATAAAGGACTCTGAAAAGTACGTTTACGAATTATTCGACAAGTACTACCAGGACAACCTGGTTTTTCATAATCTCGATCACACCAAATCTGTGGTACGGCGAGGGCAGGAGATCGCGGGTCAGTACGACCTCGATCAGAATGAACTGACCGAATTGCTGGTGGCTGCCTGGTTTCACGACACGGGCCACCTGATGACGGAGCCCGCCAACCACGAGGAGAAAAGCGTGGAGCTGATGCGCGCCTTTGTAGGACCGCGCGTACAGGATGAAGGCTTTCTGCAGAAAGTGGCTTCGCTGATCAAAATAACCAGGTTCCCACCTTCACCGCAGACCTTGCAGGAAAAAATTCTCTGCGATGCGGACACCTACCATTTCGGCATGGACGATTTTAAGAAGACCAACAAGGCCATGAAGAAAGAGCTGACGCTGCGCAAGATGAATACGCTGGTGATGGACTGGGAAAAAAACACGCTTGAACTGCTGGAGCGTCACCAGTTTTTTACAGACTACTGCCGCGGACTTTTGCAGGAGGGTAAAGAAAAAAATATCGAGCGTTTTCGAAAAAAGGTCAGCAAACGCGATATAGTAAATGCCTCAGGCAGTATTCTTCCCGACGTGAACCCGCAGGATGAATTGGATATAAAAAGAAAAAATGCCTTGCTCACGAAGGGCATTCAGACTATGCTGCGACTGACTTCTGAAAACCATCTTGAGCTGAGTAATATGGCCGACGGTAAGGCAAGCATCCTGATCAGTGTAAATGCCATCATCATATCAGTGATACTGAGTGTGCTGATCAGGCGTATTGAAGTAGACACGCACCTTACCATTCCTACCATTCTTTTCCTTACTTCATCGCTGGCAACCATTATCGTAGCCATCCTGGCAACCAGGCCAAAGGTGAGCCAGGGCAGTTTTACAAGAGAAGAGATACTGAACAAAAAGGTAAACCTGCTTTTCTTCGGCAATTTTCACCGCACAAGCCTGGATGAATACAAGTGGGCAATGAATACCATGATGCGCGATCCTGATTACCTGTATGGTTCGGTGATCCAGGACATCTATCATATCGGTGTGATCCTGGGCAGGAAGTACAGGCTGGTGCGACTGGCTTATACCATTTTCATGATCGGCATTCTGGTATCAGTGACTGCATTTGTGTTGGCCATGCTATTACACACCCCACAGCAATCCATCATCAATGAACCGTCGATATCACCCTTTTAGTTTGCGCTTGCATGAAACTACGCATTCGCATACCATTCAATGTAGCAGGCCGGTACCGCGTAAAACTGGTGCTGGCTATAGCTGCATTCTGGACCATCATTGATACCGCTGTATACCTGTACCGATTTTACTTCGAGCACGTACAGTTCAATCCCGATGCCTGGAACATCAATACCACCACTGTGCTGGTGGTGCGTATCGTTATGATATTTGGTGTCTGCCTGCTGATGGCTTATTTGCTGGTGTATATTCTGAAACGGGTAGCCAGGCATTTACCATTATGGTTAAGCCTTTGCATAAAGATTATCGCGATGGCCGCGGCGGCCTTTGTCCTCAACTTTGTTCTTCATTTTACCTATATATGGCTGATTGAAAGACAACCCACGCCGGAAGATATTGGTGAATTCAATCGCTACTACCACGAAATCTATAAAGCCTCGATGATCATTCCGCATTTCACGCGGTGGATGGCGGTATTTCTGTTTACGATTCTTTTTATCGAAGTCAATGAAAAATATTCTCCCGGCGTTTTTATCGATATTCTTTCGGGAAAATATCTCACGCCGCGCATTGAAAACAGGATTGTAATGTTCATCGACCTGGTGGATTCCACTCCTATTGCGGAGCAGCTCGGCAACAGGCGATATTTTCGTTTTATCCGTGATTTCATATACTTTATATCCACCGCACTGCTTGAAAATAATGGACAGATATATCAATACGTGGGCGATGAAGTGGTGGCGTCGTGGAAAATAAAAGACGAACGTTCAAACCGGCAATGTGTAAAAGCCCTGCTTGATTGCAGGAAAATACTACTGCGCAATAAAACTTATTTCCAAAGAACATATAACGTGGTCCCGGAATTCAGGATAGGCGTGCATGCCGGCGAAGTGACTGTAGGTGAAATTGGAGTGATTAAGAAAGACCTGGCAATGAGCGGAGATATTATGAATACCACTTCGCGATTGCGTTCTATCAGCAGTGAATTAGGTCAACGCTTTGTCGCTTCAAAAGAATTCGTAACCGCTTGCAATCTTAACAGTGAACTGGCAGTGCCTTTGGGTAAATATGATCTCAAAGGGAAGGAATTTTCCACAGAAATTTTCTCTCTACAGTTTTGACACAAATCACATCGCGGATAAAATCATTCGTTTTGTGGCGTGCATTCCCCACAGCGTGTAAACTTTTCGCAAAAAGATGCCCACTCACTACCCGTGCACAATTGTTGCTCTATATAAGCCAAATTTTAAATTATGAAAAGGATAAAGCAAGTAGTTGCAATCGCCGCATCAGTGATGGTGTTTGCCGCCTGCCAGGACACAAACGACAATCAAGACCAGGATCGTATTGCCAACGAGAACGCAGAAGTTAAAAACACTCATTATGTAGATCTCAATACCGGCGCCCCGGTGGATCTGTATTATGATGCAGATAGCAGAACAACGTATAACCGCGATAACGATAGGCCGGTTGAATTTTATATAAACACCAATACGGGCGATACCGTATATGGCAAAGGAAGATTTGTTGTGAATGGCTATTTGATTCGCGAAGACGATGGCAGTTTCAGCTTTGATGATACGAAAGTAAAAGTGGACGGAGACGAACTGAAGATTAAAGGCGAAGACTTCAAGCTGAAAATTGATGGCGATGAAATGAAATTCAAGAATGGCGATTACAAGGAAAAACGCGATGGCGATGAAGTAAAGATCAAGGATGGCGACAAAAAGATCAAGAAAGAGAAAGGCGAACCCACGAAAGTAAAAGAAGACTAATTAAACTTTAGATGAAATAGCTACAATATGATCTGACAGTTTGGGATTAACTTTAAAGAAACTACTCAATTAAATAATCCCAAAAACT
>CALGAP010000022.1 GCA_937958995.1 uncultured Chitinophagaceae bacterium | reverse complement strand
AAGCTCTTACTCTTATTGCCGATAACCGGGGTGGGTCATCATGCAGGAATCCTGGGTCAACATGGCAAGAATTTACAGATTGCTGGTTAAATCAAACTTCAGCAGGGCTGCATCCATTTGTAATCTTTCCAAACTTTTCGGTTGCAAATCTCCTGACTCGGAAATGTCCATGCTTACCCATAAACCAATCCATTTTAAAGCCGTTATAATCGCAGCCTTTTGATTGGAATTTAATAAACTGGATAATTCATCTGCCATATGCAAGATTTTAATTTTTATGTCAAGTAGTAGCTGAAAATGCTAGGAACTTTTTCTCAAGCCCTTTTGATTATATTCAGGCTTAAATTCCTTCTGTATTTTTTCCTCCAACTCTTTTCTTCCCAAGGAAACAGGCATACAACAAACCGTTAAATTTCTTCTTATATGAGTATTTAACATATTCTCAATTACATCAGTAAATTTCTTACTTGCTGTAGCGCGTTCAAATCCTTTCACGGCACTATATAATTTATTCCCAATATTCCTTCTTAAAACATGATTTCTGGTATCAATCATGTCTTTCATTCTGCCTCTTAAATTTCCAGTTTCACCCACATAAATTACTTTCTTTTTATCGCGAAATATGTAAACGCCAGGTGTGGATGGAAAGTCAGAAGCCCATGCTCTAGTTAATTCAATCTTATGATTTTGGCACTCGTTTAAAAGTGAATCATAAAGGGATTCCAGATATTTTGTGGTATTAAACACCTTCATACTTTAAAGAATTTCATGCTTTAAAAGCATTTTATTTTCATAATCTCCAATTGAAATAATTTTTCCATAAACAAATACGCCTCTTGTATTGCCATAATACAATGTAAGAAAATCAGTTTCAGGATCATTATTATACTCCCATCCTGTCATTATATTTTTAGCAATTTGTAAATATTCGCTATTTCGAATCCATTCAAACACTATTGCCATCAACTTTACATCTTTCTCATAATAAATCTTTTCCTCGATATAGTATTTGTAAGCTTGATCTAATATTCTTTTGTAAAACCCAGTATCCTTGCGCATATTCCAGTTATTAAGAAACTCATAGCATTTTGCTTCAGTAACAATATCCACATCTTCATTCTCTTCATTGAATCGGAATAAAAGATCACATCTACCAATATTTCGCTCACTGTTCCAGACAGCAAACTCTTGCAAAACCGCAATGTCTGAATTTCTCACCAAGGCATTATTAAACATTCCTACCCACGTTCTTTCAATGCTGGCAAACAAATTATCAACTCCAAAGTGTTCCTGATTAGGGACTTTATATTGATAAAAAGCCTGACTGATACAATTCATTTCATCTCTAAAATTCTTAAGAGTCTTGGTAAGAAAGGAAATAAAACTACTTTGTAGCTTCTCGTTAATAAAAATGTTAGGATGGTGAGTTGGCATATAATAAAACATTTACCCAACTATGCTGGGTCGTTACTAACATTAAAAATAAGAGTAATAATAATTATTAGCAATACCCAAAAAACTATGTGATTTATTTCCACTAATGCGTATGTAAAACATATAATGCGATATACGGCCACTATGGCCCCTATATTGGCCTGATAAAATCTCTTCGGCGCCTTTCCCGAAAAAATTATAGCGACTGTATGTTGGCCATAATGGCCTATAGTGACATTTATCCTATAAGTAACTTGGAACCTTAATGGAAAAATTTCCGTATTTCCTAAATCCTAATTCCTAAAGAGTGCGTATTTAATTGCATCAATCCAATTACGCTTTACTTATCTCTTTGTAAATGTAAATTCCGAGCCATGTTGACCACCCATTCCGATGATATTGACCACTGATTCCGACGATGCTGACCACCCTTACTTTTTAGGTTAACCGGCATTATTCCGACGATATTGACCACCCTGTTTTTTTTGATTTGGCCCCGGATCATTGCGCTTATTGCGGTGACATTCCGACAATGTTGACCACCTCTTCAGCAATACCGACTGTGACATTCCGACAATGCTGACCACCCGGGCCAGGCTTCCTGTAATCGTTTTGCTTTGCAGTTTTTTGACTTTAATACTGCAAAGAATGGCTGGAAAAACGATTATCATGAGTAAAGTAAAACAGATTCTACAGCTCCGTGCCGGCGGTGTGGCGCTTCAAACCATTGCCAAAGCGGTGGACGCATCGCGTAATACCGTTCGCAAATACCTGCGGCTGATCGAGGTTAAGCAACTGGACCCACAGCAACTATTGGCGATGGATGATGAAGCGCTGGAAGCCTTGTTCCTGGACCCCGATCCTGAAGACCAGGCCCGCCTGCAAACACTGACCAGCCTGTTCCCCTATTTTGACGAAGAGCTCGCCCGCACCGGCGTTACCCGCTGGGTACTATGGGGAGAATATAAACAGCGGCATCCTGATGGATATAATTATTCCCGGTTTTGTGACTACTACCAGCAATGGCGCAAAAGCCAATCGGCCACCATGCACCTGGAGCATGAACCAGCCGATAAGCTCTTTATTGATTTTACCGGTAAGAAGCTCTCGATCGTAGATCGGGATACCGGCGAGTTGAAGCCCGTTGAAACCTATGTCGCTACGCTGGGCTACAGCCAGATGACCTACGTGCAGGCAGTGGCTTCGCAACGCAATGAAGACCTTACCGGCGCTACCGAAAATGCTTTCTATTTTTTTGGCGGCGTTCCCTGCGTGCTGGTCCCCGATAACATGAAGAGCGCCGTTACCAAAGCCGATAAATACGAGAGCGAACTGAACCGTCATTTTTTGGATTTTGCCAATCACTACGGCACAGCCGTATTACCCGCCAGGGCCCGCAAACCCCGCGATAAATCACTGGTGGAAAAAGCTGTCAGCATCACTTACTCACGCATTTTTGCCCCGCTTCGCAACGAAGTCTTTTACAGCCTTGAATCATTGAACAAAGCCATTGCTGAGCTGCTTACCCGCTACAACCAGGCCCCCTTCAGTAACCGGGATGGAAGCCGGCAGGAGATTTTTGAACAGCAGGAAAAGCACTTATTGAAGCCATTACCCATCGATCGCTATGAGATCAAACAGTTCAAAGAGCTGACCGTTATGAAGACCGGTCACATACAGCTCAGCCAGGACAAACATTACTACAGCGTTCCTTACCGCTATATAGGCCGCAAGGTGAAGCTGATCTACTCTGCTTCGCAGGTATCGGTGTATTACAACAAAGAGCGCATTGCCTGGCACAAACGCAGCTTTAAGCGTTATGGATATACCACCCTGAAGGAACACATGCCCTCTACACACCAGTTCGTCAGCGAATGGAACCCTGATAAATTTATTGACTGGGCCACAGCGATAGCCCCGGTAGTCAAAGACTACATCGTCCGGGTACTCGACAGCACTGCTTACCCGGAGCAGGCTTATAAAAGCTGCGTGGGTATCCTGAGCCGCGAGAAGATCGTGGGACGGGAACGCTTTATCAAAGCCATCGAGCGGGCCACCTTCTATGGCACCTACAACTACTCCATCATCCGTAAGATCCTTGCATCCGGCCTTGATCAGCTGGAACTCACTGATGATGATCCTCCTTCGGCAACCCTTCCTTCACATGACAATATCCGGGGAGCCGGTTTTTACCAGTAATCTATTTTTTATCATCATAAAAACAAACCATCAAAATGGGAAGCAGTATTGCATTAAACCAAATGGCACAGATGAAGCTCCATGGCATGTTACACAGTTACCGGTCTTTACTGGACAGCCGCCAGCACCATGACCTCACCCACGATGAAGTGATCAGTATGCTGGTCCAATCGGAATGGGAACACCGGGAAAACAAAAAGATCGATCGCTACAGGAAAGGAGCAAAGTTCCGTTATAGCGCCAGCATTGAAGAGCTCCGGTTTACCGCCAGCCGGGGGCTGGATAAAACCCAGGTGCTGCGGCTGGCGGAGGGCAACTTTATACAACAACGGGAAAACATACTGGTCACCGGCCCAACGGGTGTAGGCAAATCATTCCTTGCTTCGGCATTAGGTCACCAGGCTTGCGAACTGGGCTACAAAACACTTTACTTCAACACCCAAAAGTTGTTCTCCAGGTTAAAAATGATGAAGGCTGACGGCTCCTATAGCCGGGAGATCGCTAAGATCGAACGCTCAGACCTGCTCATCCTCGATGACTTTGGATTGCAGCCACTCGATAATACAGCCCGAATGATCTTACTGGAAATTATTGAAGACCGGCATGGACGCAGGTCCACCATCATCAGTTCCCAGTTACCCGTGCAAAAATGGTATGAAGTGATTGGTGAAAGTACCATTGCCGATGCGGTGCTTGACAGAATGATACATACGGCGCACCGCATGGAGTTAAAAGGCGAATCACTCAGAAAAAAATAAGAACCCTATTTTTGTAAAACCAGTTCTTACGAATACTACAGGAACCCTGATCAAAATCTATATCAAAACAGGGTGGTCAATATCCCCGGAATGGTGGTCAACATCGTCGGAATCTACAATTATTGTTGCGCTGAACAAAACTGAACAATAATACGCTTTGTTTTCACTTTTAATTTTGAGCGGCCTTATCAATGGGAGCGTCTACCATTAATCGAATCTGCAAATGAAAAGCCAATGACAATCTGGGTAGCTGACGTATGAACAAACTGCATGATAACTCCCTAAACCTATTAAAACACGAAATCGAACGTGTATTTGGGCGTCCCGTTATCTCTTATCGGGAGTGTTTGCTTCTTAGTGAAGAAATCTATGAGAAGACTTCATTCAAAATAAGCCACAACACTCTTAGGAGATTTTTTGGTTTGGTCAAGGCGGAGTACCGGCCTTCGTCATCAACAATTGACATTCTGACAAAATATTGCGGATTTAAATCCCTGGACGAACTGATACGTAAGCGGGCTGCGGCTGCTCAGGAGTATGATCGTCGCCCGGTGCAGGATTTTGTAAATTTTATAATCAAAGTCTTTAAACATACGCCGGTAAAGCAACTACATGATCCGACTTTCTCCGAACTTGTCAAGTATACTATTATGTTTTTGCAGGATTACCCTGCATATATGGCAGATTTCCAAAAGGAAATTGCCAAAACTAAAAATGGCCAGGATTACTACTTTGAACAGTTCGTTAATATTGATTGGCTTAATTCTTATTTCGCTGAGGGAATACACCATTATTTGAGGGAGAAAAAAAATGATTCCGCCCAGATTTATGGACATGCTCTCTTGTGTATTCGGGCATGGTTAACGGACCGTCCCGGCGACTTAAAATTGCATTTTGAAGAGATAACCCGCTATACATTGTCCCCCGGCATGCATCCGTTCATACAAGGGCTATATTATGCCGCACTTATCTTATATGCAGACGAAATGGGAATGAATATTTCCAAGATTTTCTGGGATGCACAGCAAACGCATGCCAGCATCAGTTTCTTACATGAAGAATTCAAGTGCTTCCCCTGGTTTGAGTATATATGTGGTATGGCCCTGGTACTGACCCAGCACTTCATTGAATCTCTCTACTTTTTGGACATATTTGAAGATTATGGTAACAAACAGCCCGATGTCTTCGATAAAGGCTTTTATGAAACTTTATTATTATTAAAGTCATTTGCGCTTTTGAAAACAGGTGATTGTGAGGAAGCAAAAAGGCTATATCAGTCAGTCAGAACTTCCCAATTTTATTTTCTGAGCAAAAAATTTGACACAATTTTCTTTTTAATAGTAGGAAAATACTTTCAGAAGCCAAATTTAAGAGCGGAAGAGCATTTGGAAAGATTACTTGAAGAAACCGGTTTTGTCAAACTAAGACAATTATACGAATCGGGTAAGCCAACTATTGGAATGCTAAATTCGGTTGTTCATAAAGTAATTTAATTTGCCTGCGGACAATTTATTTCATATAGTAACAGGTAGGGGAAGCCGAACGCTGTAGGAAACGCTACACTGAACAAAATTGAACAAAAAAAAATATGTCAAGTCGTAATATTTTTGATACACCATCGATTATTTGTTCCTACCTGCTGATTGATTTAACCAGGAAAGCACTATAAAAAACCAATATCCACATTTTAGTTTGATTAGCTTGGTAAGCAGACGCATCACCAGCAACTGCTGTAGGTAGTTTCTGCCAATTTCAAACGATTCTATCGTGTTGTCTGATACTTATCCGGGTGAAAGATTTTTAAACCAAAACTTATGTCAGATATGGGAATTGCAGATATTTTGTCCAGGATAAACTGGTGGTCTGTCTGGCTGGCTGTTTTAACTGTTTTTCTTATTAAGGTATGTTGGTACTCGGATTTTGCTTTTGGAGATTTTATCCTTAAAAGGCACATACAGGATGAAAATATGTGGGTGTCCGTGAAGATGTCCTTATACTTTATAGGTACAATCGTTGAACTTGGATTTATTGTTATTGGTGCATTTGTGTTTTGTTGGCTGGGAATTAATGGTTTCCTGGAAGGTGCATTGTTTGGACTATTGAGTTTTATGGTGATGTTGGTAGTGTTGGTCATGTTGTGTTTTTACGAAAGCCGGATATTGGACGCGTTGTTAATTCATGGCGGGTACCTGTTTTGTATCAATTTAACGGTTGGGTTACTACTAGGATGCTTGAAATGAAAAACCAAAACTTCATAGGCAAGTTAGCCTTATAGTCAGTATCCAATTTTGAAGAACAGATGTGTCCAATTATGAAGAACGGCGGTATCCGATTATGAAAACCGGGATGTTCTCCCATTTTGCGTGCTTTGTTGGAAAACGGATTTCAATACTACGCAAAATGATTATCAATCCTCCTTGTTTAAGGAGGATTTTATTTTGTAGGATATTCATTTGAGATAGGATAGGATATTTTTCAGAATGAATTGCCGTTCAATAGATCAGAATTGCAAGTTATTTACGGGAACCGTTACATGAGGGTATTGGTACGGGTTAGTCTAATGACATGAACAAAAATGAACAAATGCCTCTACATTGCTCTTAATACTTTTGAGGCATTGAGTGACCGGGTTTCTTTGTAGTCTATGGAAGTTATCGATCGCAAATGCGTGGGTTGAAGCAATGTTGTGCAAGTTGTTTCCCTGGAAAACAGGAAATCCGTTTTAAAGAAGTTGTATGATGTTGTTAAATCGTAATGTTTTTTTGGGGTTAGTGGTTGCCGGGTTTGTAGTGAGCATGAGTGCTTGCGTGAACGCAAAGCAGGTGACTTATTTTAATGACCTTGTTGATAGTACAGGGATATTTGATTCACATATTCCGGAAGCTGTTATACAGAAGGATGATGTTTTATCTATTTCGGTTAGCAGTGTGAGTGAGGAAGCAGCTGCTGTATTTAACATGCCCAATTTACCTGCATCGCCCAATGTTACATTGAATAATAGCCTGGGGCAAGCTGTGGGATACCTGGTAGATCAAAACGGCACAATTAAGTTTCCCATGTTGGGCAGTATTAAGGTGGAGGGAATGACCAAAAGGTCGTTGGAAGACACTATTACCCGTTTGCTCGTCCAACGTAACCTGCTGTTTGATCCCATTGTTAATGTTCGTTTCCTGAATTTTCGGGTTACCGTGTTGGGGGAAGTAAATAATCCCGGGGTAATAACCACTTTCAGCGAGACTATGTCTATCCTGGAAGCGTTGGGGCGGGCAGGGGACCTTACGATTTATGGAAAGCGTGACAACGTGATATTGATTCGACAGGAGCAGGATGGCCAACGTATAGTTCACAGGTTGAATCTTAATAATGCTGCCATTTTGAAGTCGCCATTTTATTTCCTTAAATCGAATGATGTGATTTACGTGGAGCCAGGAAAAGTTAAGGCGTCTGCTGCTACCCGTGGGCAGCAGCTTCTTCCATCAATACTTAGTGGAGTATCAATTATAGTTGTTGTCATAAGTGCACTTATTAGAAGCTAAATGGATAATAAAAGTTCAAAAAGGAGATATAATGAAGACCAGGAAGAAAACTTGGTACAGGAACTCCTGATGAAGTACGTTCCGTACTGGCCGCTGTTTGTGCTGTTGATAACGCTGGGACTGATTGCAGGCTGGCTTTATATGCGTTATCGGGTACCAGTATATTCTATATCGGCTATTATCCTGATCAAGGACGAGCAGAAAGGTATCAATGACTCTAAGGTATTGGATGCATTGGATTTGTTCGGTTCAAAGAAAGTTGTTGATAATGAAATAAAGGTTTTAAAGTCCAAAACATTGGCGCGCGAAGTTGTGAAGAATTTGCATTTGTATGCGCCGGTAACAGTTGAGGGAAAGCTGACGGATCGCTCCGCATACACATCGTCGCCAGTGAGTTTAATGGTTGCTGACCCGGACTCGATCCGTCGTGAATCTGAAAAGGTCTACTTCACTTATATGCCAGGCAAGGAAAGTGTTGAGTTGGACAGCATTACTTATCCGTTGAACCAATGGGTAAATACGCCGTACGGCACTATTCGCTTTGTGCGTAATAACCACTTTACTGCCAGCAGGCCTGGCAGGAAATATTATTTCAGGTTGGTCCCGGTCAGACGGGTCACTAATGACATAGTAAAGCGATTATCAGCAGAAGCATCAACCAAACAAAGTACGGTAATTGAACTGCGGATTGAGGATGAAGTGCCACAAAGGGGCGTGGATATTCTGAATGAGCTCTTGGAGGCATACAACAGGGCAGCCATTGAAGATAAGAGTGCTCTTGCTGTAAATACCCTGCACTTTGTGGAGGATCGCCTTCGCTATGTAGCAACGGAACTTGATTCAGTAGAGGTTCAACTTCGGAGCTACAAGACGCGCAATCAAATAATAGATATCAGCGCACAGGGGCAGATTTTTCTGCAAACAGTAAGGGAAAACGATCAGCGGCTCTCAGATATTGATGTGCAACTGGCTGTACTGGACCAGGTTGAAGACTATGTGTTGGGTAAGAAGGATAGCGGTATTATTGCGCCTTCCACATTAGGCGTTACCGACGCCGTACTCTCCGGGCTGCTTGAAAGGCTTTACACAGTTGAGCTCGAAACTGTTCGCATGCGGAAGATGGTGCCGGAGAATAACCCGAGGGTAATAGCACTGGAAAATGAGATCTCAAAAATAAAACCGAGTATCCTGGAGAATATACGCAATCAGCGCTCCGGGTTGAAAGCCAGTGAAGCAAAACTAATGGCAGCCAACGGTGCTTATGAAACGATGCTGAAAGCTATTCCGGAGAAAGAAAGGGAGCTGTTGAGCATTAGCCGACAGCAAAGCGTCAAAAACAATATTTATACTTTCTTACTCCAGAAGCGCGAAGAAGCCGCGTTGTCTTATGCATCTACTGTTCCGGATGGTCGCATTGTGGATAAAGCGGAAGCGTCTGAAAAGCCTGTCAGCCCCGGGAAAACAATTATCTACCTGGTTGCCGTTGCTGGCGCAATTTCATTGGGTATTGCCATCATTACAGTTAAAGAGCTGCTGAACCGGAACGTAAATAGCCGGTCCGAAATTGAACAGCTCACTTCCGTGCCAATCCTTGGTGAAGTTATTCATGCATCCACAGCTACGCCTATTGTTATTGGCGATGGAAAACGTACAGTGATTGCAGAGCAGTTCCGGCACCTACGCACTTCACTCGCATATCTCGGGATTGGTCCAGACCGAAAAAAAATTTTGATCACGTCTTCTATTGCGCAGGAAGGAAAAACTTTTATTACAGTTAACCTGGGAATCAGCCTCGCTTTGACGGGCAGGAAGGTTATACTAATGGAGCTGGACCTTCGCAAACCTAAGTTGAGCGAAACTTTTGGTATCAACCGCAGCGTCGGAATCAGTGATTATTTGATTGGCAGTAAAAAGCCGGACGAGATCATTAAAAGCACTGGCTTTGAAAATCTGTATATAATTCCATCCGGCCCGTTGCCGCCTAATCCTTCGGAACTTCTCCTGAATTGTAATATTCAAAGCCTGATTGCTGTACTTGAAGACAAGTTTGACTACATCATTCTGGATACTGCTCCCGTCAACCCGGTTACGGATGCTTATATACTGTCCAGGCAATGCGACGCAACCTTATATATAGTGCGACACGGATGCACACCAAGGGTTTTGCTGCAAAACCTCGATGATAACGCAAAGTTGCGTGAGCTCAAGAACCTGGCATTGGTGTTTAATGATATCAAACCAAAAGGTTTTGGCTATCGATATGGTTATGGATATGGTTATGGGTACGGCTATGGCTACACTGAGGAGGAGAACCGAACTGCACATAAGATTTTGAGTAGAATATTCAGGAAATAGCTTTACATGCGGACATTGGAGTGTTGAAATAGGCTGGATAAGATTGGTGGAAAGTTGGTCGATGTGGGGCAGACGGTAATGGTGAGATACGGTTGATTTTTGAGGAGAACTTTTTCCCTGGAATTTATGGTTATTGAATTGCCGGTTACAGAAGCATGTAACTGAGATGGGCGGAGCCTATTTCAAAAATTTTAAGTCAAAGACCGGTAAAAAGTCAATCTAAATGGTTAATTACAACGAACCCCAACCCAAATGGTTTGCGGTGTACACAAAAGGTCGCTGGGAAAAGAAAGTTGCAGGACAATTAGAACGAAAAAACATTGAACATTATTGTCCATTAAACCGGGTCGTACGCCAGTGGAGTGACAGGAAGAAAGTTGTTTGGGAGCCCCTTTTCAAATCCTATGTCTTTGTTCGTATCCACGAACAAAAAATGCTTGAGGTGATTCGCACGGATGGGGTGTTACATTTTGTGCACTGGCTGGACAAGCCCGCTGTAATTCGTGACGAAGAAATTGAAGCCATTCGCCGGTTTTTAGGAGAGCATGATAATGTACAACTTGAAAAGACCGAAGTCAAAGTAAACGATAATGTTCGGATAATTTACGGTCCGCTGCTGGATCAGCAGGGAAGGATACGCGAAGTAAACTCCAAAACGGTAAAGGTAGAATTGCCTTCATTGGGATATGCCCTGGTTGCCCAGGTGCCAAAAGAGCATATACGAGTGATAGAGAAAGTAGGTGCATTCGAGGGCAGTACAAGGGAACAAATTGCAATTTCATAATCAGTATTACGCATCATATGGATTACTCAGATAAAATTTATATAGCAGGCCATCGCGGAATGGTGGGGGCAGCCATTAAACGGAATCTTGAGCAGAAGGGATACAGTCGCATCATTGGCCGCACTTCTTCGGAACTGGACTTGCGAAATCAAGATGCCGTATACACATTTTTCAGAAGAGAAAGGCCTGCCTATGTTTTTATGGCGGCGGCCAAAGTAGGAGGCATCCTGGCGAATAATACCTTCCGGGCCCAGTTTCTTTCCGATAATTTAATTATGGCCTGTAATGTGATTGAAGCCGCTTATCGCTATGGAGTAAAAAAACTTTTATTTCTGGGAAGTACCTGCATTTATCCCAAAAATTGCCCCCAACCGATAAAAGAAGAATATTTGCTTACAGGCCCGCTGGAACCTACTAATGAGCCTTATGCGCTGGCCAAGATTGCAGGTATTAAAATGTGTGAATCGTACCGCGATCAATACGGATCAAATTTTATATCAGTAATGCCAACGAATCTTTATGGCAAAGGTGATAATTACCATCCGGAGAATTCTCATGTTCTCCCGGCATTGATCCGGCGGTTTCATGAAGCCAGAACGCAGAATAGTCCTGAAGTGGTGGTATGGGGCACCGGGAAACCACGGCGTGAATTCTTGTACGCAGACGACCTGGCTGATGCCTGCGTCTTTTTAATGGAAGAGTATAATGAACGGGAGAAGATCAACGTAGGTACTGGTGAGGACCTGACTATTGCTGAACTGGCCCAATTAATCAGCGAAATTGTCGGCTATAAAGGCCGCATAGTATTTGACCCTTCCAAGCCCGATGGAACACCAAGAAAGGTTACAGATGTAAGCCGGCTTCATGCCCTTGGATGGAAACACAAAACAAGCCTGCCAGATGGCATTAAAATAGCTTACGAAGATTTTCTACAGAAAAATTAGACAATAAGCTTCCACCAAACAGACAACATTAACAGGAGTACATGTAAATGAAAACCGCATTAATTACCGGGATAACCGGCCAGGATGGCGCATATCTTGCTGAATCGCTGTTAAAAAAAGGCTACAAGGTACATGGAATCAAGAGAAGAGCATCTTTGATCAATACGGAGCGTATAGATCATTTATACAGTGACCGGCATGAAGGCATGGATGATTTTCAACTGCACTATGGGGATATGACAGATAGCACGAATATTATCCGCATAATCCAGGAAACCCAGCCTGATGAAATTTATAACCTGGCCGCCATGAGCCATGTGAAAGTGAGTTTTGACACACCGGAATACACAGCCAATGCGGACGGTCTTGGCACCTTGCGATTGCTGGAAGCATTGCGGATTTTAGGCCTGGAAAAGAAAACTAAAATTTACCAGGCGTCAACTTCAGAGTTATATGGTCTCGTACAGGAAGTGCCTCAGAAAGAATCTACCCCGTTTTATCCCCGGTCACCTTATGCGGTAGCCAAATTATATGCCTATTGGATTACGGTAAACTATCGGGAAGCATATGGCATGTTTGCATGCAATGGAATTCTTTTCAACCATGAAAGCCCACTTCGTGGCGAAACATTTGTTACACGGAAAATAACAAGGGCGGTAGCTGCCATTGCTTTGGGTGTACAGGATTGCCTTTATTTGGGCAATCTGGACGCACAGCGCGATTGGGGACATGCCCGGGATTATGTAGAGGCAATGTGGCTCATTTTGCAACAAGAGCAGCCAGACGATTACGTAATTGCTACAGGAATAACTACCAAAGTAAGGGAGTTCGTACGCATGGCATTCGCTGAACTGGGAATATCCATAGAGTTTATAGGAAAAGGGCTGAATGAAAAGGGTATTGTCGCTGCGTGTGCTAATCCGAACTACCAGTTGGAAATAGGTAAACCCGTGGTAGCCGTTGATCCGTCTTATTTCCGTCCCACGGAAGTGGATTTGTTAATTGGCGATTCCAGCAAGGCGCGGCGCCTATTGGGATGGGAACCCGTGTATGATTTGCCAGCGCTGGTGAAAGAAATGGTAGAACATGATATCAATATAGCAACCAAAAAATTCCGATTTAAAAAATTGGCTTAAAAGTTTTGAAGTGAAGAAAGAGGAATTTGTCTCCAAAAACTCAAAAATAAAATTTAAGAATAAATACCTTAACCGAGTCGTAAACAATGTCTTCACCGCAATTGTAAAAAACTGGATTTTTCAGGGCATTCTGGATTTGTCGGTAAACGAGAAAATCTATAAGATACTATTTGATGTATTCTTCTTGGTTGTTGCGCTCTTGATGGGAGTGAGTGGTGGCTGGCTAATTCTTGTATTCATATCAGTTCATACATTAAACTGGATCACAAACGATCATTTTGTTGATAACCTGTTCCATCTTGAGATCTGCAAAATGACTCCGGAAAAAATGGAAAGGTCAATCTCCTTTTTGCGTGCATTCGTGGGAGAATTTGAATGTATCGAGTATGCAGGGATATACGGCAGGATTGCCCGTGGCGAAGAGGTGCGAAGCGGCACTGATATAGATATAAGATTTATAAGAAAAAGGGGATTGTTGAATGCAATAAAGGCATGCATTGTTGGACATTATTTAAGATGTATTGCATTATTCAGATTAATGCCTATTGACCTCAACATATGGGATAACGTTAGTGACTTGAATCGTATGCGGAAAGATGAAATACCGCTGATTTTGAAAGGGGCTCGCAAAGTGCGTTCCATCTATCCTGATATAAATAACAGTATGCTGGAAAAGTACAGGCGTTATGATTGTCGGCGCGCTTATGATTTTTTTCCTGGATAACAGTGTAACATGTGCTGCTGAAAATTTTGATACACTGCTATAGATATCACTTAACAACAGATACTCAATTCACAAAAATCAGAACTTTTTGAAATGGCTTCAAAAGTACTAGTCACCGGTAGTGCCGGGTTTATTGGATATCATACAGTGAGAAAATTGCTCAGGGATGGCTATGAAGTTGTTGGCATAGACAATATTAACGACTATTATTCTCCAAAATTAAAGTATGCACGTCTGGAGGAGCTGGGTGTTGCGAAATCGGAAATTAAATGGTACAAACAGACAACCAGTTCGGTTTTTCCTCAATTCCGGTTCATGCGAATGAACCTGGAAGACAAGCAGCAGTTGTTTTCTTTGTTACAGCAAGAGCAGTTTGACTATATTATTAACCTGGCTGCACAAGCAGGCGTTCGGTATTCTATTGAAAACCCGGATGTGTATATACAGTCTAATATGGTCGGGTTTCATTACTTGTTGGAGGCCTGCCGTAACTTCCCTCCCCGGCACCTGGTGCATGCATCATCTTCCTCAGTGTATGGAATGAATGCAAAAATTCCATTTTCGGAAGACGACCAGTGCGATGCTCCAATAAGCCTGTATGCAGCCACAAAAAAAAGCAATGAGTTAGAAGCGTTCACGTACAGTCACCTGTATGGAATCCGGATTACCTGCCTGCGGTTTTTTACAGTATACGGACCATGGGGTCGTCCTGATATGGCCCCAATGCTTTTTGCCAATGCAATTGTAAGAGGGCTGCCCATCCAAATTTATAACCATGGCAATATGGAGAGGGATTTTACCTATGTGGAGGATATCGTCAACGGGCTTGTAAGTACAATGGTACAAGTTCTTAAACGTGAAAAAAAATTTGAAGTTCTTAATATCGGCAACGGATCTCCGGTGAACCTTATGGAATTTATTGCTACCCTGGAAAAAAGTTTAGGCAAAGAAGCCCTGAAGAGTTATTTGCCTATGCAGCCGGGCGATGTCCACAAAACCTGGGCCGACCAAAGCAAGTTAATGGAGATTACAGGGTACAAGCCCTTGGTTTCACTGGAAAAAGGAGTACAACAATTTGTTAACTGGTATATCCAGTATTATAAATTGAATGAATCGAGGTTGGCCATATATTAAAGGCATATCACCAGAGAAGCTATTGGCGTGCTGGACATTTCTCGTTGCTATAAGTCCATCTAAAAATCTGAATGATCCCAATTACCCTATATTTTCGACCTAAGTGCGTACCAGTACGGTAATATACTATTGTGTGGTGGGCGGCGCAATATTAAATGCCGTATATACCTTTTATTATCAGCGTGACCTGGAACTATTTGCTAATGATGAAGGACTTGGATGGTATACTAAGTTAAATTTCCTGGGCGACTTTCTGATTAGCATAGCTGCTATTTTGAGTCATTACAGATATAAGCATTATTTTCCGGGGTTTGTAAGAATTACGTACTGGCTGCTGCTTTTTTGGGTTGTAATGGCGCATTGGGGCAATTATGAGAATATAATTAAGAACCCCGCCACTTTCTATGGTGGAAAAGGAATTGGCACATTTTTGAATTTTGGAATTTTGTTCGCTGTAGCCGGTTTCAGGCATATAGCAAAAATTCAAAAATTATTTCTGTGGATTGCAATTGTATTCACCGTTTTGGGTGTCGCAAATGTGGTGGCTGCCGGTATTGGATTTAACAGGAACGACATGCTATATGTTGTAAGGGAGTATGCAAATTATCTCGTTTACGTATTTCCGTTTTTTTTCTTGCAGCCACAGGAAAAAAAGCTTTATAGTTTTCTCTATTACATATTTTATGCAGCAGTCCTTTTCGTGATTTTAGCTACTGCGTCACGATCAAATATTTTAATATTCGTCTTAATTCTCTTAGCAAAGCTCTATTATCAATTTAGAGGGTCAATTAAAGACAGCATCCACTTGCTGTTGGGACTGGCTATCCTGGTTGTATTTGGAGCACACTATGTATTGCAATCGTCGTTTTACGATTCCTTCAATACAATTATTCAAATCATTGAAGAGAGGTCTAAAGAAGACACCAGGTCGCAACAGTTCGAGGAGTTTTTCAGGCAATATGACATAAGGAACTGGCTTTTGGGTGTAGGACCCACTGGCACTTACTATTCATCCAATGTTGGCGGACCTTATGGAAGTTTCGATAACCAATTCATTTTGTTAGGATGGTGGGCTGGTTTGCCGGCCTTGCTGTTTTACATTTATTTGCTTTCGCGGAGTCTTTTTCGGAAATATTCAAAGCAGAGGTCCTGGCCTGACAAAGGCCAGGTTATTGGCGCGAAGTGGACTATCTTTTTGTGGATCCTCGCAGCATCAGGCCTCGCAATCTGGGCCGCAATAAGCTGCAATCTGTACTATTATTTCATTTCAATTTCAATCGGTATTGCAACCTTCAGGAATAAGAGGCGCGTTGTCGAAGCTGAACAATAGGTACGGTGCGCTGATAGTATTTGCCGCTACAATTACTGCTATGGGCTTAAATTTTATGGGTAGCGTTATCAATACCCATATGATGTCGAAAGAGGCCTTTGGTGATTGGAAGTACATACAGAGTTACCTTTATTTAATAAGCTACATTATCAATTTTGGGATTTATCAATCGGCTCAAAGGTTAATTGCCAATACAGATAATCGTTTTAGGATAGCGGTTTTCAAGGGGTATATGATTTGCGCATCGATCGCAGGGCTCCTGGTGATGTTTGCAATCACGCTGGTCATTGGCTTCATAAGCAATATTCTTTCAGAAGCTATATTTCATATTCTATTGTCTTGTTTTCCGCTTTTTATAATACATCCCTTGATGTTCTATTTCGAAGCGGCTTACCAGGCGGAAAAGAAAATGATCAAGCTGGCAGTATACAAAGTACTGCCGCCGGCTTTTTATGTTTTGAGCCTGTATTTGGTGTCCACTATAGCTGCCGGAAGCGTTTATATAAATACAATTTTGCATTATGGAACATATTTGCTCGTTTTTGTCTTGTTGATAGCAAAAGACAACATTAAGTTTAAATGGGCAACCAGGGAATGGAGTGAACTGAAGGAAGAGAATAAATCTTTTGGTCTTCACATTTATTATGGCAGCCTTATGGGGGTGGGTACTGGTTATTTGCTTCCTATACTGGTTGGCGTTTTTAATGTAGACAATAGTAATGTTGGCAATTACACGCTAGCCTTAACATTTATCACACCCTTAACTTTATTGCCATCCATAACAGGTACTTCAAATTACAGGAGGTTTGCGCAAATTGACCATATTCCGAAAAAGGTAGTTGCAAATACAGCGTTGGCTTCTGCAGCGATGATCGTAGCTACTATTTTTTCTATTGATTTTGTCATTGATATTTTCTTTGGTCCGAAGTTTCAGCAGGTAGCTGTTCTGATAAAAATTGGCGCCTTAACGGCTGCGTTGCATGGTTTTGGTGATTTTATCAATAAGTTTTTAAATGCGAAAGGAATAGGCGTTCAGGTAAAAAGAGTAGCCATCCTGGTGGGAGTTGTACAATTGGCTAGCTCACTGGTTTTTATTCACTTTCTTTCAGACCTGGGGGCAATTATTGCCAGGGCGTTAGGGTCTTTAACATATTTTACCTGCTTGCTGGTTATTTACAAACGGAAATTTGGACGAAACAATAGAGTTGTACCCATTCTGGATTCAGGTAAAACAACTTACATAAAAACTACTTCGGAGTAAATCGAGGACCAGATATCTATTCCGCAGTCATTTATCAGTTTTCGTATGGCAGTTTATCTCTCCTTTATTAAAAGGTATTTTTCCGATTTGCCTGGATATGTTTTTTATGTGCTATATAAACTCAGAATTAATATAAATAAGTATTATACCACCTGCCTTGCGAGAATGGCGCTGAAATTTAAGGGAATTCAACTCGGTAAAAACTGTGTTTTTTTTGGCAGGCCGGTTTTTGTACGTATTCCCCGATCAACAATTAAGATTGGTGATCATTGTACGTTTCGATCCGACAAAATATCAAATCTGGTGGGAGTTAACAGGCGATGTATTATTTCCACCCACGGAAAAAATGCGACTATCATAGTTGGACAGCACTGCGGTTTTAGTGGCGTTACTATTGGGGCAAAAGAGAAAGTGGTGATTGGTGATCATGTATTGGTTGGCGCCAATGTAATAATATCCGATTTCGACTGGCACAATTTAAGTTCACTGGACAGGCGCGCTGCGTGTACGGTAACAAAACCGGTCATAATCGAAAACAACGTGTTTATAGGAGTGAACGCTGTCATTTGGAAAGGGGTTCGGATCGGTGAGAATTCAATAATTGGTGCTAATTCGGTAGTAACCAGGGATATTCCCAGCAATTGCATCGCTGGTGGAAACCCGGCAAGAGTTATTAAGCACCTGACTTGAGCATCTGCATCCTTTTTTAATATTGAATAAATAATCGTTCGAGTTGAAAAAAGGAAAGCACATTTTGTTTGTCGGACTAACTGGCTTCCCCGACCAGCCTGAAGCGCCTATTCAACGCTGCCTGCACCTGGGAGATGCGCTGCGCCGGGAAGGATGGTCGGTGTCGTTTCTGAATAGATTACATTACCTCCCTGCTGGCCGGCAATTAAATAGTACGGACTTTAAATTTTTGAATGTATTTAAGCCAGGAAAAATTTATCAAAACAAGGTTGTTGCGCGGTTACTGAAGCCTTTGTCGTTCTTAATTGAGCCTTTAGTCATCCTGAACCTGCACCGAAAATTCCGGATTAAAGTGCTTTTTATTTATACTCAATTTTTCGGCGTGGTAGTTTATTATTGGCTTTTAAGTAAAATTATTGGTTGCAAGACCTGCCTGAGTTATGTTGAGTTCCGTTCTTCCATACCCAGCCGTAAACGGAAGTTTCAGAGGGTTAATGATTATTTCTTCGATCGTTTTGCATTCAAGTTTGTTGATTCTGTGAATCCAATAAGTGTAAAACTTGAAAATAGGGTACGACGGTTTTACCCTGCCAAACCGCAAATCAGAATTCCCAGCATTTGTGATTTTTCAAAATTTGAAAATCTGCCCAGAGTTTATGATGGAGATTATTTTTTGTACTGTGGTTCGGCGGCATATTGTGAAGTAATCTTGAAGATAATTGATGCTTTTTTTCAAATTGGATACAAGGACCTGAAATTAATATTGGTGATCTCTGGAGGCTCAGCTGCCTTAAGGAAGATCCGGTCGTTCATTGGCCATAGCCAACGGGTAATCATAGAAAATAATATTCCCTATGAGCGCCTGGCCAGCCTTTATTGCCACGCGCTTGCATTACTTATTCCGCTTCGTTCCACTCTCCAGGATGCCTATCGTTTTCCGCATAAGCTATCCGAATATACAGCAAGTGGAAAGACGATAATTACAACAAAAGCAGGAGAGATCAACTTATATTTTGAGGATAAAGTCAGCGCTGTAATCGCGGCAGACGATTCGCCTGCACAGTTGGCGGCCGCGATGGCCTGGACCGCCAAAAACAGGGATCGGTCGGCAGTGATTGGTTTAAATGGCCGTCAAGTGGGGGAAGGCGTTTTTTCTCATCTCGTCTATGGGAAAAAGCTGGACAGCTTTTTCCATACCCTTTAATAAAATGTTATGCGATTTATTATCAGAAAATTGAAACGTCTCCACTTTGCCATTCGTTTACATTTTGCCAGTCCTTACGAGACGCCAGGTGTGTACCAGAAGTTTTACGGTGTCAAAATGGGGAACAATATTCGCTTTACCGGTCGCATCAACTTCGGTACGGAGCCTTTTCTCGTGGAGTTAGGCAATGACGTAACGCTGGCCGAGGGCGTCACATTTCACACGCATGATGGAGGTGTTTGGGTTTTTCGCAAAAGCCATCCCGGAATTAATATTTATGCTCCGATTAAAGTTGGAAACAATGTTTTTATAGGTGCTTACACCAATATACTACCAGGGGTTAGTATTGGAGATAATGTTGTCATTGGCGCCTGCAGCGTCGTTACAAAAGACTTGCCGCCCAACGGCGTATATGCCGGCGTGCCCGCGCGGTATATCAGGAGCCTGGATGATTACAAACGCAAATCGTTGGAGAAAGCAATTTTCCTGACGGGGAAGGGAGCATTTAAACAGGAGATTCTCCGGGGCATAGCTAACTTGAAAAAAAAGCAGGAGTAATGAGGAAAAAGAAAGTAGCAATGGTAGCACCAGACATAGCTCCCTTATATTACGGCGGGCAGCAAGGAGGAGCGGGGGGGGCGGAAAGGCAGTTGGCATTGATTGCAAAGGGGCTTTCAAACAGGGGGCATGAAATCGTTTTTTTTGCCCGGCCATTAGACTGTGCCGGTAGCCAGATAACAAACAGCAATTGGAAAATTGTTCTAAACCGTTTCCGCTTCTTTGGTGGCAGCAAATTATTCCTGCTGCTGGATGGTGTGCGACTGATCTTTCAACTGAGACGACAACGACCTGAATATATCATGATGCGTGCCGGCGGCGCCTTACTAATGGCGCCCCTCCTTGCATACAGGCTTATCTACGGAGGCAGATTGGTCAATTTTATCCAAATAGACCGGGAAGTAGGCGACGTTAATGTATACTATAAAGGTCATAAAAGGCTCCTGGCAAGGCTATATCAAAAGTTTTTGCGAAAGGCAGATTTAATCTTTTGCCAAACACATTTTCAGCAGAATTTGATTGTGAAGCAAATAAAAAGACATGCAGTAAGGATTGATAATATTGCTGGTGCGCTTTGGGACCGAAGTGATAGGAGCCAACTTCAAACATTCGATATTTTTTGGGCCGGTAGTACGGCCGCGCAGAAACGCTTTGAATTAGTACTTCAATTGGCTCAATTGCTGCCCGAAATGCAATTTAAAGTGGCAATGAATGGTGCCAGATCGAAACCGGATTTACAAGCTTACCCAAATATTGAATTCCTTGGCCAAGTTTCCCCGGTGGAAATTGAACAGTACTTTAACAGGTGCCGTGTATTCTTAAATACTTCGGCGCAGGAAGGCTTTCCTAATACTTTTTTGCAAGCATGGTACTATGGCAAGCCTGTGGCAACAGCAGGCATTGACCCGGACGGCGTTGTTAGCCGCGAAAAAACGGGAATAGTAGTGCCCGTAAATGAGGAAAACGACCTTGTGCTGCTTGCCGGACAAATAAGACAATTATTGTCAGACAAGAATACCTATCAATATCTTTCGAACAATGCGCTTAGGTATGTACAAAAGAACCGGTCCATTGATGAAGTGACGGCCGTTATTGATCATGCAATCAACGAGCTGCCCTGATGGCCGGCCCCATAATGGATGTTATGGTTCTATTGTCAAATTCCTCTATATGAAATGTCACGTACTCGTAGTATTTGATTTTAATGAAAGGAATATTCCGTTGCAGCCATGGAAGTATCTTTTTGAACTGGCAAAGTACCTGCAGCAAAAAGGAGAAGTACATATATTGACAAATGGCCCGGCCACTAAAAACCAAATCGAAGGATTGCCTGTGTGCCATGTTTCGCGTATATCACCAGGTAATTGGCGTGAGATACTTAAAAAGATACACTTACTGAACGCAACGGCCGTATATTGGTGGGCTTCTTCCCGAACCTATTTTTATAAAAAATTGTTCGGTCAACTGAATTGCCCGATCAACCTGCTTTACACCGGTTCAGTATATTATAACAAAGAAATAATACCCGTACTGCCCTTTATAGGAAGGGCCAATATCAAAAGTTTTCTGCCGGAGCTTGTTATACCACATGCGCTTACCCGAAAGTTGATTAATTCAAAATGTGTAGAGAGAGTTATAACTATTTCTCAAAGGAACAGAGATCGCTTTATCTCTATGGGGTGTATACCCGATAAAATAATGGTAACCGGTATAGGTAAAGAGGAATTTGGATATGAAAATGAATTGCGGGCTCTTGACAGGAATCCCAATAGCATATTGTATTTGACATCGGCCTCTAAAATCCGTGGCATTGAATTGCTGATAACCGCTTTTGCAGGGCTGGTTGCCCGGTATCCCGCATTAACATTGCGTATTCTTGCCCGTCCCACCTCAGGGAACAACACAAAAAGAATACGGCAATTATGCAGCCGGCTGGGACTGAACGAAAAAGTCATTATTGTGGAAGGATGGCTTACAAAAAACGAAATATTGTATGAGCTGGCAACATGCAGGGCGCTTGTGATGCCTTTTCTGCTGGTCCATTCAGAGATGCCAATTTCAATTATGGAAGCATTTTCTGTGGGCACCCCCGTAATTGCACCTGACCTGGACGGTATTACAGAACTTGTTGAAAACAGAGGGGTAACTTATTGTCACTACCGGCGAAAAGGACTTCAAAATGCTATTGAAAAGTTGATAAACAATGACGCACTGCACTGGAAATTATCCGTGCAGGCTTACCAGTTCTGGAGAAGCGTACCACACTGGCCTTCTTTGTTTCACAACCAAATGTAAAGTTGAGAATGCGAGTTTTATTTATTGGTGAAGATCTTGCAACTTCCAAAGGTGGAATTGTAACTGTAATGCGTCAGCTACTGGAGGACCAGGAACTAAATAAAGAAATTAAGTACAAAACAATTTTCACTACCGGGGATAATTATTCGGCTTTCAGGAAGGTAACCTCGTGGACTAAAGCTTATCTTCTGTTTATCTTTTATTTACCGTTTTATAGAATTATTCATATACATCACGCCGCTAATTTAAATTTTTGGTTGACTACCGTATTTGTTCACCTCGCCAGACTTTTCAGGAGAAAAATCATTCTTCACAATCATGGCGCAGATTTTCGTCAGTTTTATGAACGTATGCCTTCCCCCCTGCAAAAGTATTTGCGGTATACTTTTTCGGTAGTGAGCCGTAACCTCGTACTATCTAAAAGTTGGTTGAGTTGGTATAAGTCAATTGCACCTGGCGCCAGGTGGCAGTTATTGCCTAACGCTATTGAAATTCCTTCTTCCGTAACGTATAAAAGTTTCAGAAATGGAGAGGCCCGGATTGTGTATCTGGCGCGGTTAGAGGAACGAAAAGGATTATTTGATTTGATTGATATACTCCCCGACTTGTTTTCTGTTTGCCCTAATTGCAAATTGTTTGTGGCGGGGCAGGGTGACAAGGAAATGATTCAACGCCTGATCAACATGAAGAATGTGGAAAGAAATGTAGAGTTGTTGGGATACATCAATGCAGAACAGCGGGACAGACTTTTACGATCCTGTCATATTTTTCTGCTTCCAAGTTATGATGAAGGATTGCCCATGGCGTTACTGGAGGCCATGTCGTATGCTTTGGTTCCAATTGCTACGCCTGTAGGAGGCATTCCAGATGTTGTAGTTAACCATCAAAATGGAATTCTGATTCAGCCTGGCGATAAGGACGCTTTATTAGGTAGTATACTGGTATTACTGAAGCAAAATGGAATGGTGACCAATATGTCCAAAAATGCCTATAAAACTATAGTTGAAGATTGTAATTGGAATGCAAACCGTCAGCATATTTTAAACCTCTACCGCTCTTTGAATAAATAATGAAATTGAAAGGCAGACTCATCTGTTTTGTCGGAATTGATGGATCGGGCAAGTCTACGCTGGCAGGCATGCTGTATGATGAACTGACCTCTAAAGGATACTCTGTAGATGTGAAATGGTTGCGCATGAATTATTTTTTCACAAAGCCTGTTCTGTTGTTTTGCAGAATAACGGGTTTAACCAGGCGGCCGAGCGTTGGAACAAAGAAAATCAGCGTGCATGAGTTTTACCGATGCCCACCCATAGCATGGGCTGTAAGGTGGCTACACAGTCTTGATACTTTCCTGCATTACATTTTTAAGATTTACTTGCCTCTATTGTTTACCAAAAAGGTAATCATATGCGACCGGTTTTTGCACGATGTTTTTGTGGATTTTGCCATTGAAGGCAGGCGGGAAAGAGTATTTGATACAATATTATTTAAAGTGTGCAAAAACCTGATGCTTTCAAAAGCAATTTGTCTGCTCATACTTACTCCTGAAAAGGACATATTGAAGCGGCGACCGGACGTTCTCCTTTATGATAAGGACTTTGCGCGGCGATTTCGTGTTTTTAATGAACTCTCTAAATCCGGGGATCTGCAAATAATTCATAACACAGAGGACTTGAATTTTGCATTCCAGCAAGTGCTTGCTTCCATTCAGAAATAGATTCGAAAGGTTAGTTATTGTTTATGCGTAAGTTGAAAGTGTGTATAGCGTTTTCCGCAGGTGGCCATTTTGTTGAGGCTATGAATGCCTGTGAATCGTTATTGCAAAGAAAGGATGTTGATGTTATCTATGTTACCTACAAAACAGAAAACATTAAAAAAGGACTGGTTGACGCAAAGACAGCTTACGTTCAGCACCCTTATCATTGCTTTGCGATCAAAAGATTTATTCTCTTTCTTATTAATATCTGGGATTCACTGCAAGTGTTTCTGAAACATAAGCCCGACGTCGTGATTTCCACAGGGGCAGATGTTACTGTCGGGATAATGTTGATTTCAAAAGTTTTCAGGAGAAAGCTCATATATATTGAATCAGGAGCCAGTGTAAATGCTGCTTCCCTTACCGGGCGGCTGGCTTACCCTATGGCAGATTTATTCCTCGTACAGTGGCCGGACCAATTAAAAAGATACCCCAAAGCCGTTTTGGGAGGATCCCTGTTATGATTTTTGTTACTTCAGGAAGTTCTCCATTAGGATATAACGAATTATTTCAGCAATGCGATCAAATCGCGGCGCTAAGGAGTGATTTGATATTCGTGGGCCAAATTGGTGGGTCAGCCTATGTCCCTAAAAATTACGCGTGGCGTAAATGGTATGCTCACGATGAAATGATCGCTCACCTGGCAAGCGCTGACCTCGTTATTTCACACGCAGGTTTTGGAATAATAAGCGAGTGTCTCAGAAGAAACAAGAAACTTATCGTTGTACCAAGGCAGCACGCCGGAAATTCATACCATTCACAATCTTCTCTGGCGGAGTATCTGCATGAGCAGGGTTATTTGATTTGTGTAAAGGATATTGCACAGCTGCAAAAAGGAATTGATACTATACGTCATTCTGATTTAAAGTTGTATATCAGCAATTCGAGAATTCCGACACTTATCGACGAATTCATCTCAACACAAATCAAGAAAAAGCTTGCCAATTGAAGGCAGTGTGCATTAAGCGGAGCAATCCTTAAAGGGTTTTAAGATATCCACTCCCTCATGTACTTCTACTGTCCTTCTCCCTTAATTATTCACTCTACTTATCTGGTTATTTTATGAGAGTAACACCTGAAGTATCCATTGTTACAGTGGGTATGAACCACCTGCCCCTGCTCAAAAAGTTTTTACATTCACTTTTTGTAGAGAACCGTCCAAAAGTATCTTTTGAACTGGTCTATGTAGACAATTGTTCTACAGATGGCTCAGTAAATTACATCAAGGAAAATTTCCCCGAAGTGAAAATTATTGAAAATCACAAAGTGCGGGGCTTTTCAGAAAATAATAACATAGGCGTCCGCAACAGTGAGGGGAAATATGTTGCCATGATCAATCCTGATGTCATTTTATTGAAAGGAAGTATTGATAAGCTTTACGAGTATTTATCCAAGCGTCCGAATATAGGCATAGTTGTTCCTAAACTGCTGAACCCCGACTTAACGGTACAACATTCAGTGAGAAGATTCATCAGTACACGTATTTTATTGTTTCGGATATTTTATAAAGGCAGGGACAATGTCCGTTCCAAAGTGATAGATGATTATCTGTTGAAAAATTTTGATACAGAGAAAGTTCAACCGGTTGACTGGGCGTTGGGGGCCGCATTGTTCCTGACCAGAGATTTGTACGATGAATTGAATGGGTTTGATGAAGATTATTTTTTGTATGTAGAAGACGTCGATTTTTGTCTCAGAAATTGGAAGAGCGGAAGACAGGTGATTTATTATCCGGAATCAGTAATGATTCATGCACATCAGCGGTCCAGTGCCCGGGGCTTGTTCAGCAAGAGTAAAAAGCTGCATTTGAAAAGCATGTTAATCTTTTTTATAAAACATGGTGTTTGGTATAAACGCTATTCATTCATGAGCTAACTGGTACCTGATATGAACAAAACAATATTTATTACTGGTGGGGCAGGTTTTATTGGATCGCATGTAGTCAGGTTGTTTGTTAAAAAATATCCTGACTACCGAATTGTCAATATTGATGCGCTGACATATGCAGGCAACCTGGAAAATCTTGCTGATGTTGAGTCGCGCCCCAATTATGTTTTTAAAAACGTGGATACTTTGGATCTCGGTGAACTTGACAGGCTGTTTTCTGCTTTTCGTCCGGAGGGCGTGATACACCTTGCAGCTGAATCCCATGTTGACCGGTCTATATATTCGCCCATAAATTTTGTTTTCTCTAATGTGCTGGGCACGGTCAATCTCCTAAACACTGCAAAAAAACATTGGGACGGTGAATATGAGGGAAAGCTTTTTTATCATATTTCAACAGATGAAGTGTTTGGAGCGCTTGGCGACACCGGTATGTTTAGTGAACAATCTCCCTATCGTCCCAATTCGCCCTATTCAGCGTCAAAAGCTTCTTCAGATCATTTTGTCCGCGCATACGGTGAAACATATGGGCTTCCGGTTATCATTACCCATTGTTCCAATAACTATGGCCCCAACCAGTTTCCGGAGAAATTGATTCCCTTGTTTATAAATAATATTATAAAAAGGAAGCCATTGCCGGTATATGGCGACGGGTTGTATACGCGTGATTGGTTGTTTGTGAAGGATCATGCGGCCGCAATAGACCTGGTGTACCATCATGGAAAAATTGGCGACACCTACAACATAGGCGGATTTAATGAGTGGAAAAATATTGACCTGGTGAAATTGTTATGCCAGCAAATGGATAGCAAACTTGGTAGAACGCCGGGCGAAAGTATGCAGCTAATTACTTATGTCAAGGATCGCCCCGGCCATGACCGCCGATATGCTATCGATGCTACGAAAATTAACAGAGAACTTGGCTGGAAACCCTCGGTTACTTTTGAGCAGGGCCTTAGCCAAACTGTAGACTGGTATTTGGAAAATCAGGATTGGCTGCAAAATGTTACAAATGGTGCCTATCGAAACTATTATTCCAGGCAATACACAAATAACAATTAGCAATCTTATTGAATAAAAATACCGCCGTTTTTCCCTAACCCCCAAAACTGAAGAAAGGTATTATTCCGGTAGCTGGTTCTGGCACGCAGTTGTGTCCCATAACTAGGGCGATTTCCAAACAACCAATGCCTATCTACGATAAACCAATGATTCATTGCCCCCTTTAGGTATTGAGGATGACAGGTTTAAGAGACATACTCATAAATACAACACCAGTGGACAAAGGGCAGTTTTAAATATTATTAGGCATGGCAGCCAGGCGAAGATGCAGATTTAAATATGCTGCCCAGGAATTTTCAACGGTTTGGCGAAGACTTTTATATTTAGAGGGCAATTTATCAGGGAAGAAAACGTTGCATTAATGCTTGGAGACAGTATATTTTACGAAGTAGTATAGGGCCGTCTCTACGAACCATTACGGCCGGTGCAGGGGAGTATAATATGCCAGGTTTCATTCGCATACAAATAGAATCAATATCTTAACAGCTAATACTTTCTATGATGAAAACAAAATTGATTCTGCTAGTGATCCTGTATGTTCACACCCTGCACGCACAAACTACTTATTACAGCGATTGGAAAACGAAGCTGTACGGGTTCTGTACGAAATATGGAGCAATAGTTACCAAACCGATTTACAAACTTAACTGGAAGGAGGGATGGCCCGAATTTAAGGATGGCATGATGCCTGTTGCTGTTAAAGGTAAATGGGGTTTTGTTGATTCAACCGGTGAGCTGATAGTTCCAACGAAATATGACGATGTGGAAGACTTTTCTGAAGGACTGGCGAAGGTGAAGAAAAATGGGAAATGGGGATACATAGATACCAGAGGCAACCTGGTAATTCCCGCCAGGTATAGAGAGTGTGGTGGATTTTCTGAAGGTTTGGCGGCCGTGTCAAGTGACGGAGAAACGTATGATGGTTACATCAACAAACAAGGAGAGCTGGTTGTTCGCGCAAAATACGAAGTGTGCTACCGCTTCAAAGACGGATTGGCCATTGTTGCCAATCCATTAGACCAGGAGTGATATAACTTCTATTATATAAATAAAAAAGGAGAGCGTGTTATGGGGCCCTTCAGAGAAGCGTTTCAATTTTCCGAAGGGATAGCGGCGGTACTAGCCTTGGATAAAAAGGGCTACGGCCCCTTTTGGGGCTTTATTAGCCGGTCAGGCGCCTGGATTGCCGAACCGGATTATGAAGAAGTGAGCGCCTTTCGTAATGGGAGGGCAAGTGTCCTGGTGTATGACTATGTCTCAAAAGACGGACGCGTTGTCTTGGATGGCAGATTGCCTAAACTCAAAGAGTATTGGGCTTTTGTAGACAGGTCAGGTAAGGTAATAACAAAATCAGAATACAGTGAGTGCCGTGATTTTGATGAATCGGGCCATGCCCTGGTTAAATACGAAGGCAAATGGGGAATAATTGATTTAAATGGTAATACGGTTATCCCGACAAAATATCATGAATTACTTCCCTTTTTCGAAGATGCTCAATTTACGGTGGCAAGGATAAATAGAAAATATGGGTTTATTTCAAAAGACGGTAGAGAACTCACTGAATTCAAGTACGACGATGTTGATCGAAAGCCTTCTTCCCGCAAGGTTAAACGTGTCAAGTTAAATAATCTGTACTGTATGGTAGATGTGAATGGTGACGAAGTAGTACCTCTTAAATATGAAATGTGCTACTACTTAGAAAACCAGGACAAATTTGTGTGGGTAGAACTTGGAGATAATAAACGGCGCTTTTTCAATTTAGAAACCCGCGAAGAATTCGGCCCCACATTTTCAAACCAATTGGAACTGGAATACGAAGGCTTGATGGTTATTAAAATTGATGGGAAGCTGGCTATCTACGATCTGAATCAGCAGAAAGAAATCGTACCTACCCCGATATGAACTCATGAGACCTTTCCGGGAGCAAATGGCCGCGGTAAAACTCAACGGCCGCTGGGGATATATAGATATCACTGGCAAAGAAGTAATCCCGCCCGTTTATGATGATGCAGACGAATTTAGAAATGGTGTAGCCTGGGTTATCAAAAATGGCAAAAGAATCTATATCAATAATGCGGGTGAACTGATAAAGAAATAGTCCACATACTGGCTCAGGTAACTATAGTCAGAACAACTCAGAGCAACCTAATCCGTAAGTATTGCAATGAACTCCCGTGTCTTACACTTTTTTCAGGCAGCGTTTTTCTGCCTGGACCTCATTTCTTTGAATATTATTGTTTGGTTTTTTGGGGCATTCTTACCGGATTCATTCATAATTTCCGGCAGTGGTTACACCTATTTCTGGATTGCGTTGAATGTTTCATGGTTCATTGTATCGGTATCGCTGTCGTTGTACAACGATAAGTACCTGGTGACTTATGAGATGTTTTCACGACGTACTATGAAAGCCTATGTGTACTGGCTGATTGTAGTATTTATCTATCTGTTTATTTCAGGAAATTTAGGCGCTTATCGTACGTATATCGCTATTGTTCTTTGCTGTTATGGAATGCTTCTGCTTTTAAACAGGATATTCTACCTGGCCCTACAGGGTTATTGCAGAAAGCGGAATTTCCTTACCAGGAAGGTGTTAATTGTCGGTTATAATGAAACGGCGAAAAAACTCGCTTCGTATCTGGAGGCAGATGGTCAGTATACGCAGGTGGTTGGTTTTTGCGAAGAAAAGGAGAGAGTTCGCGAGCTTTCTCTTTTACCCATAATCGGACCTGTACATCGGGCGGTTGAGACATCAAAACAGATGGGTGTGGAGGAAATATTTTCTACCATAGGCCCGGAACAAGAACCAAAACTGTATCGTGTAATGCAGGAGGCTGATCAACATTGCATTCGCTTCCGGTTTGTGCCGGATCTCAATCTTTTTCTAAACAGAAGCTTCCACATTCAGTATATAAATGATATTCCGGTTTTGTCAGTACGAAAAGAACCGCTGAATGAAGTAGGCAATGTGATAAAAAAAAGAATCTTTGATTTGTTGGTCAGTGGGTTTGTTTGCGTTTTTATACTTCCCTGGATGATTATCATTATTGGGTTGCTGATCTGGTTGGAGTCTCCTGGGCCAATTTTCTTTAAACAATTGCGAACCGGCCAAAACAATAAGCCGTTTTGGTGTTTGAAGTTCAGGAGCATGAAGATAAATAGCGAGGCAGACAATAAACAAGCTGAACGAAATGATGCCCGCCTCACAAGGATAGGAAAATTTTTGCGCAGGACCAGCTTGGACGAGTTCCCGCAGTTCATCAATGTTCTAAAAGGAGAAATGAGCGTTGTCGGCCCCAGGCCCCATATGCTCAAGCATACAGATGATTATTCCAAAATTATTAAAGAATATATGGTGAGGCATTTTGCCAAACCCGGCGTTACAGGCTGGGCCCAGGTGAACGGTTTCCGCGGAGAAACAAAAACCCTGGAGCAAATGCAGGGGAGGGTTAGTCACGATCTTTGGTATGCTGAAAACTGGAATCTTTGGCTGGATGTCCGTATCATTTTTCTGACTATCTATTCAATTTTTCGCGGCGACCAAAATGCCTTTTAGAAAAATTTCTTCGCAATGTTTCATATGTAGTTCTACGTTAGTTGAGAAGCAGTCGCTGCCTTATACTACATCAGACGCTATCCCCATTTTGCTATTCTTTTGATGGACAGAATTTGATATACCTCATTGGCAACGGAATTGGTTGCTATATACTTCTATTTAGATCACAATAAATTCATCACTAAAATGCTTAAGAAAGTATTACTCTATGTCTTTTGTTACGCCAGCTCTTTTTCCATGCTGCACGCCCAGGATGCCAGAGTTGCGCAATACCAGTCAGTTCCGATTCTAATGAATCCGGCGCAAACAGGGGATTTTACTGGCAGTCTCCGCATTTCATCTCTTTATGCAATGGTAAAAAGCGAGGCGGCCAAAAATCAATTGTTGAATATTTCAATAGATCAAAAATTGGGCAGGAAGGAGCAGTGGGCGCTTGGGTTGAACTACATGACGTCGGGGCACTCCGAATTTGCTATGTCGGGACAATACCTGGGCTTATCTTTGGCGCATGTCATACGCCTTGACAAACGAGACATTCAGACATTGAGGATAGGGGCTATGGCATCGCTGCTTTCCGGAAAATTAGATTTACACAAAGGAAATTACGATCACAACCTGGACGTACGGGCATTCAGGTATTGGGAACCAGACGACCCCTCGGGTAATCATAACGGAAGTGACAATTATTTCAATGTAGGTATCGGCGCAAAATATGTTTTTGCTACCGGACGAATCCGGTTCGAAACCGGTTACAGTGCTTATAATGTCACAAATCCTGACTATACAATTATGGGTGAAGGCGAGCAGTCCAAGCGTGTCAGAGTTACGGCATTAACCATGTTTCAATATCAGTTGAATTCCCGTAATGCCTTGCGCTTTGAACACTTGTCCTGGAAGGAAGGTTTGTATATGAGAGTCTATGACCGGGCATCTGATGATTCCACGGACATACATGAAACGATTAACAATCTTAGCTGGCTTCATTCCTGGAAAGACCAATCTATTTCGGTAGGTGTTTACACCAGGTCATGGAAAGCTGCCGGCGCAACTTTAAAGTATGCTTTCAACCAGCAATTTGCCCTGGCAATTAATCATGAGCTGCCATTCTTAAAAAAGTATTATGATGTAGGTCATTTTGAATTGTCCGCATTCGTATATCTCTTCAATAAAAAGAAAGCAACTGAAAATCGCCCGTCCAGACAAAATGAAATTGAAGGACTGCTTCCACTACCGGCGAAATAAAGTAAAAGCAATGCTGATACTGTATACTGAAAGTTCATGGCCCATGCACCAGTAACGGACATTTGGCAGGCTGTTGCAATGGAATACTATGAAAGGAAAAGTTATGATAATAAAAAATAAATGAAAAAGGAGGTATCATTTTTGCTTTGACAAAAGCGAATTCGAAAACAAATTGGAGGATTTATTGATGGAGGTAACAAAAAAAAATTCCATATTAATTGTAGATGACCACAACCTGATTAGAGAGGTTTGGAGTTATATCTTGAATAAGTATAAGGGTTTTGAAGTAGTGGGGGATTGTGGCACTGCTGAAGAAGCGATTGAAAAAGCAGGGATTTTGCGCCCGGACATAGTGCTGTTGGACATTATGCTACCCGGGATGATTGGAATAGATGCTATTCAAGAGATTATTGATATTTCACCAAACTCAAAAATATTAGGCGTATCAATGCATACGCATCCACGTTACGCCAGGTTAATGATAAAAAAAGGCGCATCGGGCTATTTAACAAAGAGTTCTAGTCGGCAGGAAATGATTGATGCTATCCTGGCCTTGTCCCAGGGTAAACGGTATCTGTGCGCTGAAATCAGGGACAGCCTCCTGGAGCAATTGGATCAAAAGGAAAATGAGGATGCATTGAAAAGACTTTCTCCGCGTCAATTTGAAATTGTTTCCTATCTCAAGAAAGGCTATAGTTCAAAGGATATAGCTGAAGCAATAAAAATCGATGTGCACACTGTACAGGTTCACCGGCACAATATTCTAAAAAAGTTGAAGCTAAAAAATACTGCCGCCCTGGTAAACTTTGTGAATACATATGGTCAGGATAGAAAGAGCCTTTGACAGGTAGTTGTATTGTACAGATCAAAGGGGGCTTTGCTATCGGACAATCAAAGTAGCTTCTTGGAGCAGTTCTCAGTTATTCATTAGGGCAATGCTGCGGTTTAAAAGCCGCAGCATTTTTTTTAACTGAAATAGCTCCAATATGATCTGACAGTTTGGGATTATCTTTAAAGTAACGACACTTATTAAGTAATCCCAAAACAT
>CALGAP010000021.1 GCA_937958995.1 uncultured Chitinophagaceae bacterium | reverse complement strand
AGGACGCAAAGAATTGCTTTGCGTCCTGGCGCCCCGGCCAGAAAACTCAGCTTCCTCTTTGGGCGCGAAATCCGTAAAAGCCCGCTCCAGTGAATCGTGCTGCTTATAATGATGCTGCAGAAACTGAATAAAGTATAAAAGATCAGTAGTATTGAAAGTGCGGTGCTTAAATGCAAGCAGTTGCTTCAGATCTTTCTCTTTGTGCTGGGTCACAAACTCGTAAGGCGACATATCCATCAGCCGCATCAGCTCGGTAGCTTTCTGAATGATGGTAGTGCGGTTGCCCCAGGCAAATATCGCCGCGAAAAAACCAGCGATCTCTATATCCTGCTTTTTCGTAAACAGGTGCGGTACCGACACGGGATCGTGAGGAATGAAGGAAGGTTGATTGTATTCTTCCACCTTCCTGTCGAGAAATTCTTTTAATGGGGGTGGATTTTTCACGGTATAGCCTGTTCCAGGTCCTGGATAAGATCATCGGCATCTTCTATACCCACGCTCAGCCTTATCAGTGAATCAGTAAGACCGTTCTTAATTCGCTCTTCGCGTGGAATAGATGCATGCGTCATAGACGCGGGATGATTGATGAGCGATTCCACACCACCCAGGCTTTCGGCCAGCGCAAATATTTTGGTGGATGATAAAAGTTTGGTGGCTGTCTCCACCTTATCATCTTTCAGTGTAAAGCTGAGCATGCCACCGAAGCCGCGCATTTGTTTTTTTGCCACTGCATAACCAGGATGGTCTTCAAAGCCGCACCAGTACACTTGTTTTACTTTAGGATGATTGCGCAGGAAACGCGCAATCTTTTCGCCATTTTCACAATGTCGCTCCATGCGCACGTGCAGTGTTTTGATGCCGCGCAATACCAGGAAACAATCCATAGGCCCGGGCACAGCGCCGCAGCTTTTCTGGATAAAATATAGTTGTTCGCGCAGGTCAGCATCGTTCATTACCAGCGCGCCTTGTATCACATCGCTATGACCGCCGAGGTATTTGGTGCTGCTATGCATCACGATGTCGGCGCCAAGATCGAGTGGATTTTGCAGGTATGGCGAGGCAAAAGTATTGTCAACGCACAACAATATCTTGTGCTCTTTGGCAATGGCCGATATGGCGGCAATATCCACGATATTGATCAGCGGATTCGTGGGAGTTTCTGTCCATATCAGTTTTGTGTTCTGATTGATAAAAGGCCTGATAGCATCGGCCTGCTGCATGTTGACGTAGTGAAATTTTATCCCAAACTTTTCAAACACTTTGGTAAAAAGACGGTAAGTGCCGCCGTACATATCGTTGGCGGCAATCACTTCATCGCCGGGCTTCAGTAACTTGATTACCGCGTCGGTGGCAGCCACGCCGCTGCTGAATGCGAGACCGTAATTCCCGTTTTCAATCACCGCCAATGCGTCTTCCAGCGCTTTGCGCGTTGGGTTTTGTGAGCGGGCATACTCATATCCCTTGTGTTTTCCCGGGGCGGACTGCACATAAGTGGATGTCTGGTAAATAGGCGTCATTATAGCGCCGGTAGAAGGATCGGGCTCAGTGCCCGCGTGTATGATTCTTGTTGCTGCTTTCATGATAATTAAAAAAGTAGCCAAAGATACGGCCTGTATTTTTTCGACCACCGGTCCCCGGATTTCCAGTTTAACAATAGCTTAACGACACAAAAAAAAGTAAGGTGCAACATGGGCGAAATGCAGACTGGTACTGCGTTTCACGCGATGTTTCATTTCGGTGAAACAGCTCCAAGTGCGAAAATGTTCGTATATCTTGTCATGTCGCTCCCGCCGGTACAAATTGGCTTGCCAGCGGTAATGATAGCTTCTATTTTTATATCGTCATTTTTTTACCAGACTTAAATATTATAGCCATGAAAAAGTTGTTTGTCATTGTAGCCTGCGCACTGTTTACAGTCACTGCCACAGCATACGTCGAAGATCCCAATGAGAAAGTATTAAGATCATTTAACGAAACCTTCAGGGGTGCTGAAGACGTAAAGTGGGAAGAGTATGATTCATACTATACTGTAAGCTTTGTAAACGCGGGCATCCGCTCAAAGGTTAATTACGACAAGGAAGGAAATATGCTGGGTTCGCTCAGGTATTATTTGCCTTCCATGCTGCCGCTCAACATCCAGAGCAAGCTGAAGAAAGAATACACCAGGAAATCTCTTTACGGGGTGACTGAAGTTACTTTTGGCACTGAGGTGACGTATTACGTAAAAATGGAAGACGAAAAATCCTGGATCACCGTAAAAGTTGACACCGACGGCAACAGCCGCGTTGTTGAAAAATATAAGAAAGGCTAAAGATATCCTGGTGGCCGGTATTCATTCAGCCGTGATAAGTTTACAGCAATAAACGTCCGGCCAGCAGATATCTCCACTGATAATTGTCAGCCGCGTGCGCCCCACGCGGTTGAATTTTTTTATCGGCCACCCCCGTCTGCAAAATGCCTTCCTTCTCCAGCCCGCGCATGGCTTCGCGCATATATTCCTGCAGCCTTTTATTATTCATCCATTGCTGTTGTGGCGGCTCAAACCCGATCTTATCAGTTCGCTGAATAATGGCATCGGGCACTTTGCCCTCCATGGCTTTACGCAATATCCACTTGGTACGTCCTTCGCGAATTTTACATGTAGAGGGGAGAGAAAAAATAAATGCAGCTAATTCATGTTGCAAAAAAGGCAAACGCACTTCCACCCCATGCGCCATCGCATTGCGGTCGGCATAGCGCAGCAGCTCTTCCAGGCCATTTAAAAAGGTATTGTAATACAAGACGCCGTTCAATGAATCCATGTGCGGCGTGTGATAGTACGATTGTCCATAAGCGGCAACAAATTCGCTGCGGAGATCAGGATGTTGTTTTTGCGCGCGAATTCTTTGTCGCGACAAGATGGCGGCACCCTGGCTGGGGAAGAGGGCAGCTAACTTATTTTTCAATCCCCATGGCTCCTGCACGCCTAGTTGGCGCGCGGCAGCCAGTTCCCTTTCCAACATAGCCTTATCAGTACGGTATAATTCCTGCCAATACCAGTGATAATATTTGTAATAACCCGCCAGCAATTCATCTGCCCCCTGGCCATCGAGCAATACCTTCACACCATAACGGCGCGCCGCCTCATACACGCTGAACTGCGCCCACACGCTGGACGATTGAAAGGGTTCATCCTGGTGGTAACAGATTTTTTCAAAGTCATTTATAATTTCCTCTTCGCTAATCTGCACTTCTATATTCTCCGCCCCGCAGGCCCAGGCCGCTTTCCTGATATATTCGGATTCATCTTTTTCAAAGCCGGGAAAAGTTGCGGAAAATGTCTTATAGCCTGCATTGGTAAGGCGGGTCATGGTCGAAAGCACCGAAGAACTATCAAGCCCGCCGCTGAGAGAATTTCCTATTGGCACATCGCTGCGTAGTCTTACGGAAACTGAATTGGTAAAAAGTTCTTTAAAAGTTGCTATGGCCGCTTCTTCGCCAGATGGCTTGGTTGTGGAGGTGGCATCAATATCCCAGTACAACTCTATGCTCAACTCGTGCCCACTTAATCTATATTGTAAAAAATGCCGCGCCGGGAGTTTGAGTATGTTTGAAAAAAATGTTTCCTGCTGATCGCCCGGATTCGAAGTATAACCCAGGGTGAGGTAATTAAACAGCAAGCGCTCGTTCATCTTTTTCTCAACACCGGCCCGCCATAAAGCTTTTATTTCGCTGGCAAAGACAAACTGTTCTTCATCTATGAAAAAGAAAAATGGCTTTTCTCCAAAGCGGTCGCGGGCAGCAAACAGTTCCTGCTCTTTTTCGTCCCAGATTGCAAAGGCATACATGCCATCGAATTGCTGCAGGCAATCTTTCCCGTAGCAGTCATAAGCAGCGGTGATCACTTCGGTATCCGATTGCGTGCGAAAGGCATATCCTTTTTGCTGAAGTGATTTGCGTAGTTCTTTGTAGTTATAAATCTCTCCGTTATGCACTATCACGTACCTGTCTGCATAATGCATTGGCTGCGCGGCCGCCTCGCTCAAATCAATAATGCTCAGCCGGCGATGGCCCAGGCCGGCGCTACCGGCAGGATTGATATAATGCCCCTCGCCGTCGGGCCCGCGATGCGCCAGGCTTTGCGTCATGGCTCTAAGACGCTGCGTAGTGACTAAATCCTGATTGGATGATATGATACCGGCGATACCGCACATACGGCGGGCAAGTTAAGGTAAGTCCTCAACTTGTAGATTTAATACCTGATAGGAAGCACCGCCTTCACGCTGTCCCACATCATCGAAAGCTCCATACCCGGGTCGGCCGCTTCGAATTGCATGGTGAAATACTCGTAGGGATAATTAGTCTTGCTGATGGGAATCTCAAATGAGAAAAGATCCTTGGTGCTATCGATCTGCAGGCCCCATGTGTTGAGATCGCTGTTGAGTTTGATGATCCATTTTTCGGGATAGGGCACGCAGTACATTACATAGCGGCCGCGGGGTACTTTCTGGCCATCAATCATTACATCGGTAAAAAATTCAATTTCGGTAGCCTCGTTGGCACCCAGTCGCCAGGCCTTTCCATACTGAACGAGCGAGCCAAAGATTACGCGGCCATTTCTCTGGGGTCTGCTGTAGATGAGTCTTGCCCTTAGCGGCTCCACATCTTTATGCTGCATCTTAAGGATGGGATAGTTGTCTGGATAAAAGGCCATGTCCATGGGCGATTTGTCAACGCCATTGGTAATAGCCGATTCCTTATGCGGAATACCGGCGGGCGGATTCACCGTTACCTTGTTGCTGTTGTTGTCGTTTTTTTCTTCGCATGCTGCCAGCAGGCAGCAAAGTGCTGTTGTGACAAGCAAATGTTTCAACGTCCTTACCATTAGTATGTTCGATCGGTATGCGATCATTACCCGTCAGAAGCTGAAAGGCAAAACTGCCTTTACTTTATCCCAGGCCATGATCAGATTAACTGTGCTGTCGCTTTTTTCGAAACTCATCGAAAAAGCTTCTGCAGCCTCTTCCAGGGTTTCGATGGGTATATCGGTTCTTAAAACGTCTTTTTTTGAATCGTACATGAATGCTCCCCATATATCCGTTTCCTTGTTGAATATCATTGTCCATTTATCGGGATAGGGGATGGCATACAGGGTGTAGCGTCCCTTTTTCAGTTTTTCACCATTCACTTTACAATCCTTATATACTTCAATTTCGGTGGCTTCGTTGGCTCCCAGCCTCCAAACCTGCCCATATTCTACCAGTTCGCCAAAAACCTGCCTGCCGTTTTTCTGAGGCCTGCTATAGAGTATACGTGCCAGCAGCGGTTCCGTTACTTTATTCTGCACTTTTAACACAGGGTAGTTGGCCGGGTAATAACTAATATCCATGGGAGACTTGTCAATGACTGGAGGTTTGTATTGATTCTGTGCATGCAGAACATACCCGGATAGGATAAAGATCAGGAGAGCCAGTCGCTTCATGGAACTAAAAAATTTACGGACAAAAATAATCGTTTAGCTACATAGTCGCCCAGAATTTCTTAAGGGTTGCCTGCCTCCCGGAGAATGGTATAAGAAAACTCTTTCAATGCCGGAAAGAAGTTGCGGTAGCATTGCTCCAGTTCGTCGAAATGTTTTTCAAAGAGCGCAAAGGCAGTATCGCTTTCTTTAATATGCAAGGCGCGGCGGGCCAGTCCTTCGAAGCTGCGTTGTATACCCCAACGCTCGCGGTAATTCGATAGCCAGTCGTACCGTTTCATATAAGGAAACATGCCCGCAAACTTCTCGGGAAAGATATGCGTATGATCAGCTAACGTATTATAGACCTGCTGTGCAAAAGGTTGCAGGCTGTTGCCGGGAAATTCGTTGACGTCGTTGGCCAGGAAATGATCGTATACCACATCCACAAAGGCGGAGCTGTATAAACGGTAATGCGGTTGAAATATCTTCTTGGCGGCCTGGGTAGCGGGGTGTTCATCGGTAAACTGGTCTATAGCCCGATGCAGGGTAATACCCAGTTGCACGACCGGCGGGTAGTCGTATTTCTTTTTTCCCTTTACAAAATCGCTGATAAGATTCCCAACCAGGACTTCCGGTTTATTGAAAGAAAGGTATGCGTGAGCGAGGTAATTCACAAAACTGTATCGTTATCGTACACTGCCAGGAGCTATTGTATCATTGACGTTACAATTTACCCGAAAAAATGTTTGATCTGCGCTTAAACAATCCAAAAACCAGCGGTTTTTATTGTGATGAACGGTAAACGGTTATTTTCCTTCACTAACTGCTTGATTTTGCTACATAATCATGTGATAAATGGTGTACGGATATGAAACAATTGCGTGTACGCTGTAACATTTTGTAACAGAATTTCATTAGTTAACGATGTATTAACTATCTTTTAAAAATTCATTATAAAATTCGCTGTAACCCGCTACCAGTAAGGGTTTCACGCGATTGGATTAATTTTTTTCTGCAAGATTCATTAACCGCCGTTAACGCAATTTAACCAAGGCCTCCGGTTATCACTATTCGCTTGACAAGCGTAGTAACCTGCACTACTTTTGTACCGTCATACAGAAAAACAAAAAGTAAATCAGTAAAAAGTAAAAGCCATGAAAAAGTTAGTATTAACACTTGTAATGTTCGTAAGCCTGTTGGGAGCTGCTATGGCTTCTGGCGGTAGCACCAAATCAGAAAAAGTAAACCACCGCGTAGAAACAGCCTTCCAGAAGGAGTTTTCGGGCGCCACCCATGTGAGCTGGGATCATCTTAAAAAGGAAAATATTTATGAAGCAAAGTTCATTTACAATCATGAGCGTTTGCATGCATACTTCGATGTTGATGGAAACATTATAGCTATCGGCCGTTTTGTTACCGAATCGAATCTTCCTCTTTTATTAAGGAAAAACATACACGAAAGATATGATGAGTATGAAGTGACGGAAGTAGTTGAGTACAGTACCAACAATGAAACCTCATACCTGGTAGTGCTTGAAAATGAAAAGTCGAAACTGGTAGTGCAAGGATATATCAGTGGCAGTACCAGCGTATTTAAAAAAGAGAAAAAAAATTCTGTAGCTAAACTGTAACATTTTAAAATGAACTGCGTCTATATAAATGTTCGCGGTTCGGAAATAAAAAGAAAGAATTAAAAATCACCCTCAAAAAAAATAAGTCATGAAAAAGAGTATTTTAACCTGGGCATTAGTACTGTTGGTAGGCGTTAGCACCTCATTTGCTCATGGTATTGAAGGCGTAAGCGAAAGAGTAATGAGCTCCTTCAAAAAAGAATTTGCTGAAGCAAAAGATGTACAATGGGAAAGCGCTAAAGATTTTTCAAAAGCAACTTTCTCACTTCACGGCCAGGTAATGTTTGCTTATTATAGCACTGATGGCAGCCTGATAGCAGTTTCCAGGAATATTGCCCCTTCGCAACTGCCCATCGCTTTGCTGGCAGAAGTGAAGAAAAGCTATGGCGATTACTGGATCAGTGATCTGTTTGAATTGTCGACAAACGATAATACAGACTATTATATAACACTGGAGAATGGCGACCAGAAACTAGTGTTGAAATCAAACGGTGCAAGGAATTGGGACTTGTATAAAAAAGAGAAGAAGGTTGTATCATAATTAAGTATTCTCAAGTTGGTTTTAGTTGGAAAAATAAAAGCCCCGCATTCATCGCGGGGCTTTTTCATTGATGCTGTTCCATTCGGATATATTTATCATAACTTTGCCGCCAAAATTTCATCGCTCATGAGTAAAGGACCTGTTTCAAAATTTATCGAGCATCACTATCGTCACTTCAATGCAGCTGCATTGGTTGATGCTGCCAAAGGTTATGAAGCACACCTCACCGAAGATGGTAAAATGATGGTTACCCTTGCCGGAGCCATGAGTACTGCCGAGCTGGGCGTTTCGCTGGCCGAAATGATCCGGCAGGATAAGGTACACATTATCAGTTGCACCGGCGCCAACCTGGAAGAAGACGTGATGAACCTGGTGGCGCATAGCCATTACGTGCGTATTCCCCACTACCGCGACCTCACGCCGCAGCAGGAATGGGAATTGCTCGAAAAAGGTTTGAACAGGGTTACCGATACCTGCATTCCCGAAGAAGAAGCGTTCAGAACTATACAACAGCATATCGAGAAATTGTGGAAAGAAGCCGACGCCAAAGGCGAACGCTATTTCCCGCACGAATTCCTCTACAAACTGCTGTTGAGTAAAGCGATGGAGAAGAATTACGAGATCGATCCCAAAGACAGCTGGATGATTGCCGCAGCAGAAAAAAATCTGCCGATTGTGGTGGGCGGATGGGAAGACAGCACGCTCGGAAACATCTTCGCATCCTACGTGATCAAAGGAGAGATGAAAGCGACCACCATGAAAAGCGGTATCGAGTATATGGTTTCGCTGGCCGATTGGTACAGGCAAAACAGTGGCGGAAAAGGAGTAGGGTTTTTCCAGATCGGTGGTGGTATTGCCGGCGATTTCCCCATCTGCGTAGTTCCCATGATGTACCAGGACCTGGGTTGGAAAGACGTTCCTTTCTGGTCTTATTTCTGCCAGATTTCCGATAGCACCACATCATACGGCTCCTATTCCGGCGCCGTACCCAACGAAAAAATTACCTGGGGTAAACTGGATATCAACACACCCAAATTCATTATAGAAAGCGACGCCACCATCGTAGCACCACTCATCTTTGCCTACGTATTGGGTTGGTAAAAACCGGAGGTCAGCTGCACCTGATCTTAGCCACCCTCCGCTCATGCCGGCCGGCTTCGAAAGGGGTATTCATAAAGATCTGCACCATCTCAATGGCTTCCTGCAGTGTCACGAAGCGGGCCGGGATGCCAATAATATTAGCGTCGTTGTGGAGGCGTATAAGCCTTGCTACTTCGGCGTTGAAGGAAAGTCCTGCCCGGATACCTTGGTGCTTATTAGCGGTCATACACACGCCGTTGGCGCTGCCACAAAGCAGGATGCCAAAAGCGGCCTCTCCGGCCTCTACCAATGAGGCCACAGGATGGGCATAATCGGGGTAATCTACTGAAACATTTTCGTGTACACCCACATCTTTCACTGTTAAACCGCTGGTTTTCAGCCAGCCAACAAGGGCAAGGCGTTGCTCATATCCGGCATGGTCGCTGCCGATGGCTATGGGTTTTGACAGGTCGAATGACATAAATCAACTATTAAAAGCTTCCATATCTTTCTTGTACACGCGCTTGCAAACCCTCAGGCTAAACTCGTACAGAATAACCAGCGGTATAAACACGATCATCTGGCTGGTCCAGTCGGGTGAAGGGGTGATGATAGCGGCTATGATCAATATGGAAACGTATGCATACTTTCTGTAGGTCACCAGGAAATTGGGTGTAATAAGCCCGATCTTGGTAAGCACATAAGTGATTACGGGCAGCTCAAACGCAATGCCGCAACCCAATATCAGGTTCACCAGGTTCTCGATATAGTCGCTCAGCGAGGGCAGGTATTCGTAAACCCCGGCGGTACCCAGGTCAAAATTGGCCAGGAAGTTGAAAGTAAAGGGGCCCAGCAGGAAATACCCAAAGGCCGCCCCTGAGAAAAAGAAAAGCGATACCCAGAAAATCGCGTTGCGGGAGTATTGCAGTTCTTTCGGCGAAAGCGCGGGTTTTATGAACAGCCAGAGTTCGTAAAAGATATAAGGGAAGGCTGCCACAAATCCACCTACAATTGAGATCTGGATGGCCGACATAAAGGGGCCGGCCACGGTGTTGCCCAAAAGTTTTACTTCTATAGGCGGCATACATAAACTATCGCCCAGGGTCAGCACATGGCTCAGTTTACACAAGGCGCGATAGGATATGAAATTGCTACGCAGGGGACCGGTAATGATATTGTCGAAGATCCAATCCCGGAAAATAAACACCACAATCGCGCATACCAGTATGGCGATCACACTTCGTACAATATGCCAGCGGAGCTCCTCGAGATGCTCTATAAAAGTCATCTCGGCATCGGAACCATCACGTCTACGCTTATTAAAAAAAGGTAATGCCATTCTTCAAATCCATTCCAGAACCGGTAAAATGAGGGGGCAAAGTTAAGGGTATTCGGTTTGCTACTTTAATATTTTCATACGCACCATTTCTATCCGCGTATCGCTTACATTGATTACCTCGAACTCGTAATCGCCAATGATAATGCGCTCTTTGGGACGCGGTATGGTTTCGTGCTGGTGTATGATAAAACCCGATAAGGTTTCAGAATCGTTCTCAGGGAATTCGAGACCGTATTTTTCTTTCAGGTAATCCAGTTCCAGCCTGCCTGAGAAAATAAACTCTTCTTCCGAAACCTGCTTTTCCTCAAATTCCTCCACATCGTATTCGTCTCTTATTTCGCCAAAAATTTCTTCCAGCAGGTCTTCCATGGTTACAATGCCGGCGGTGCCGCCAAATTCGTCCACCACCCAGGCAATACTCTTTCTCTCCTTGCTAAACTTGCTAATGAGGTCGGTGGCGCTCATGCTCTCCGGCACGGCGGGTATCGGCAACAGTATTTCGCGGATCGATTTGGGCTGCTTAAACAGGTCGAGCTGATGAATATATCCTTCAATGTTGTCGATATTGCCGTTGTACACCACCAGTTTGGTGAGGCGCGTTTCCACCAGTTTATTACGCAATTCCTCGATTGATATGTTGATATCAACGGCTTCAATTTCCTTGCGCGGCACCAGGCATTCGCGCACTTTCACTTTCGCCAGCGACAAGGCGTTTTCAAACAATTCGGTATTCAGGTCGGGATTATCGTTATGACTTTCGCTGGTCTGTTGAAAATACAATTCCGGGTCGGCGCGGGTAAGCGCTTCTTTGCGCCTGTCGATGCGCATATCGAAAATGATATTGAGGATAAACACCGAAAGACGCGTGAAGGAATTGGCGATCCAGAAAAATGTACGGTCAAAAAAACCTAACATGCCCGTGCGTGCGGATATCACCAGCAATGAATCGCTTTTGGCTTTGAAAATACCACGCGGTATAAATTCGGCAACGAGCGTGATGATAAAACTGTAAACAAGAATTTCAGCTGCCAAACGCGCAGCGATGGCAAGGTCGTATTGCTGCATCTTCGACCAGTCGATCACCGTATTCCAGAATGCCGAACCCAACAGTACGGCCACCACCAGGAAGAAAGTGAATCCAACAGTATTAACAGCAATAAAACGCGAGGGATTGTCGAGAAGGTTGGATAAGAAAATGCCGCTGCTTCGGCCCTGCTTTTTCTTCAGTTCGATATTGAGACGGTTAGCAGAATTAAAGGCAACTTCGATACCTGAAAAATAAGCCGCCAGGAACACAGCCAACCCTATAGCGATGATTATTGCGGTTTCGGTCATTTCAGGACGAATTTAGAAAATAAGCGGTAGGAATCAAAGCAAAAACTCGCTCACGTACTGCTTAGCTAAAGCGCAGGCTATCTGTAAGTTATCGTTCAATATATTTTTGTGGAAATGATGTTTGAACGAAATTTCATAAGAGGCTTTATTGACCCTTGCCTGCAGGCTTTCGGGCGTTTCTGTGCCGCGGCTTTCCAGCCTTTTTTTAAGTTCTTCCACCGATGGCGGTTCAATAAAAAGCGAAAGCGTGGTATCGGGAAATTGTTGCTGCACGTGTATGGCGCCTTTCACATCAATATCCAGCACGGGCACCTGGCCGTTATTCCATATTCGCTGCAATTCCGACTTCAGCGTGCCATAATATTTTCCTTCATACACCATCTCCCACTCAATAAATTCGCCGCGCTGAATTTTATCTTTAAATTCTTCCTGCGTCATAAAATAATAATCCACGCCCTCGCGCTCATTGGCGCGCGCCTGGCGCGTGGCAGCAGATACCGAAAATGAAAGTTGCGGAAATTCTTTCAGCAGATATCGCGTGATCGATGTTTTACCAGCACCCGACGGCGCTGTTATAATGATGATTCTTTGCTTCGGGTCAAAACTCAATTTCGTACAGAGATTTAGTTTGAAATTTATTTAATTATTGCTCTATTATCTTTTTCTCCTTTGCAATTTATTTGGTCCTTATTATTGGCCGTTTGAGATTTCACCACTCACACTCTCTGAATCTCCGCGCCCAGTTTCCTCAAACGCTCATCTATGCGCTCATATCCCCTGTCAATCTGTTCTATATTTTGAATTACGCTCTTGCCCTCTGCACTCAATGCTGCAATTAGCAAGGCAACGCCTGCGCGAATATCGGGACTGCTCATTTGAATACCGCGCAGATTTTGCTCTCGGCCTAAACCTATCACTGTTGCACGATGCGGGTCGCAGAGAATGATGCGCGCGCCCATATCGATGAGTTTGTCGACGAAGAACAGGCGGCTCTCAAACATTTTCTGGTGAATCAACACGCTGCCACGCGCCTGTGTAGCCACCACCAGCATGATGCTGATAAGGTCGGGCGTAAAACCCGGCCAGGGATGGTCGTAAATGGTGAGGACTGAGCCGTCGAGGAAATTCTGAATTTCATATACGTCCTGTGAGGGCACATGTATATCATCGCCCTGTATATTGAGCTGTATGCCGAGCTGCCTGAATTTATCAGGAATGACGCCCAGGTTGGGCAGGCTCACATTCTTGATGGTGATATCGCTCTGCGTCATGGCCGCCAGGCCAATAAACGAACCGATCTCGATCATATCGGGCAGCATGCGGTGCTCGGTGCCTTTCAGGTAGCTTACGCCCTCAATATGCAACAGGTTGCTGCCGATGCCGCTGATGCGCGCACCCATGCGGTTGAGCATTTTGCAGAGTTGCTGTATATACGGCTCGCAGGCGGCATTATAAATGGTAGTATTTCCCTTAGCCATAACCGCCGCCATAATGATGTTGGCTGTGCCTGTTACGGAAGGCTCATCAAGCAGCAGGTGGGTGCCGGACAGTTTAGGCGCTTCCAGGTGAAAGAAGTTATCGTCTGTATCGTATTTGATCTCGACACCCAACTTTTCAAAACCCACAATATGTGTGTCAAGCCTGCGGCGGCCGATCTTATCGCCACCGGGCTTTGCGATAAACGCTTTGCGAAATCGTGCCAGCATAGGACCCGCCAGCATTACGGAACCGCGCAGGCGTCCGCTTTTTTTGCGATAGGTTTCGCTGCGCAGATAGTCGGTATCCACATCATCGGCCTGGAATATGCAGGTGTCGCGCGTGGGCCGCTCGATCTTCACATTCATTTCTCCCAACAACTCTATCAACAGTTTTACGTCGAGTATATCGGGAATATTGGAAACAGTAACCTTTTCCGGCGTCAGCAATACAGCGCTGATGATCTGCAGGGCTTCATTCTTTGCCCCCTGCGGAATGATTTCGCCTTTCAGTTTACGCCCGCCGATGACTTCGAAAGAGTTCATAAGTGTTAAGATATGTCGCAACTACCGATTGAGATCAAAGGGAAATTTCAAAATTCAAAAAAACAAAACCAAATAAAACACAAAAAACAAATTGCAAAAGTAAAACGTCAGCCGTTTCTAATTTGAAATTTGTCTTTTGGATTTATTTGGTGCCTGATATTTGATATTTGTTATTTCTACTTGTAACGCTTCTTGAATTTTCCGCCTCCGCGATCGTTGCTGCGGCCGCCGCCGCCACCGCCACCGCGCCTGTCGAAACGCTGACCGCCACCGCCGCTGCGTTTGCCACGGTGATTATCGTAGCCGCCGCGACCTTCACGGCCTTCCGACCTGTGCTGGCGCACAAAAGGCGTATTGGTAAATGTAAGCTGGCCATTGGTGATGGAGCTCAACTCGCTTTGAATAGCGTCGTCGTGCACGGTTTCCTTGTGCCAGTTGTTATAAGCCAGTTTCATATAGTAGGCCACCGCATTGGCAAAGCCCTGTCGTTTGTCGGGATTTTCTTCCTTCAACGCTTTTTCGATCACCAGCTCCAGGTTTTTGCCCAGGTGAGAATATTTCGGGTAGCGCTTGGGGTAAGGAAGCGGATCGGGTTTCGCGCGCAGTGTTTCCCTTGTAGGAATGGGATAAGGAGATTCCACATCGAGTTTGAAATCGGAGATCAAGAACAAGTGATCCCATAATTTATGGCGGAAATCTTCAACGTTCTTTAAGTGCGGGTTCAGAAAACCCATTAATTCAATAACGGCATAGGCATTACGCTGACGCTTCTCTTTGTCTTCTATCGTCAACAGGTATTCAATCATTTTTTGAATATGCCTTCCGTATTCTCGCATGACCAGGTGGTTCCTGGTAGTATTGTACTCCATATTCGCAATAGCTCCTTGATTTTCGGTCATTGGGCAAAAGTAGCAAAAAAGTTTCGGGTTTGGGGTTTCGGGCTTTTCAAATGTGGCAGCGATCATTTAATCGCGGCATCCACCCGACATGCAACCCCAAACCCCGAACCTCAAACCCGAAACCGGCGTTAGCGCTGCACCGTAATCTTCGAGCTAAACACATCCCCGCCCTCTGTATTGCTGGCGCGGAGGTAATAGATGCCCGGAAGGGTAGAAGGAATGTCGAATAAAATGCTGTTGGTATTGTTCATGCGGTGAACCTTCTGGTAGACGGCCTGGCCTGAAATACTGAAGAGTTCCACCTTATAGTTGCCGTTCAATACCTTGCCAAACTGAACAGACACCTGCCCTTTTACGGGGTTGGGATATACCGTAATAGTGCCGGGCTTGCCATCATTGCCTGCGGCGACAAACCGCACTACGGAGTAGCTTACTTTGCCGGCAGCGTTAACGTACTTAATGCGGAAATACAGTTTACCGGCAGATGCCTGCTCGGGTGTATACTGGTATTGATAAGCCGTGCTGGCAGCATTGGCCTTCGATATAAAAGTATTGATGGGTGCAAACTGGCGGCCATTACTGCTCACCTGCAGTTCGTACTGGCTGTTGGCTTCTTCATTTTCGATGAGCCACGAAAGGGTAATGCGGTTATTATCTTTTATGGCAGCGAAATTCTTGATATTGGAAGCAAGAATGACGGAGGGGCACCAGTAGTACACCAGCCGTACGTTCATGCGGGTATAACCACGAACAAAGAGGTCGTAGTTACTGCTGCCATCCAGCAGGGTGGTAGTGGAAGTGTTCAGGTAGTCGAAACTTACGGTACCTGTGCCCAGGTAGGCTCCTGAGGCGGTACCGAAGGCTTCGCGGTAAAGCCCGTTAAACACCGTGTCGGGCCCTATATGCACTTCGTCGTCTGTGCCCACGGGATCGACCGGGGCGAGGTCGTAAGGGCCATACTCCGTGGTAGGTGAGTTATCGCTCATGGAGAAGCCGTTGGGCCCACCGAAACGCGAGCGCCTGAACGATTCGAACAGGTAGGTATCTTCAAAATTTTCCTTGTTGTACAGGTCAAACTCGAGCACGGTGGTAACCGTAGCAGCGAGCTTGAAGCATTGAAGCGTGCCTGTGCTGGGATTAAACTGGTTGAAAGTAACGGTAGTATTGACCTGGGTAATGGAATCAAAATTCAGCACTTGCACCACTGAATCCGGAGTAACGCCTCCTTCGCACAAACACTGTCCCATACCTTTTTGGGGAATACTGAGCGCTGCCGGCAATAGAAGTATGGCAGCATACTGGAGTAGAATTTGTTTCATAGGTACTGAATTGATTAAGATTGGGATTCGGACACATCGTTGGCGCCCACCGGGGCCGCCCTACACTATATTTCAAAATTAAATAATGAGAATACCCCGGGCAAAGGGTTTTTACCCGATATTGCCGGATAGTATTTTCCACATCGGGCTGCACTTTGATGAAATGCAGGCCAGATAATGATCAGAGCCCTAACGCTCGCATTGCCATAGTGGTGTGAGCGATCGCAATTTTGTGTTATTTATACGGGAAACTACGCACGTACCTGTATTATAAACCACTAATCCAACGTACTTTTGTTGCCATTCTCATAACAAAATAACTGGTTTCCAGGCCCTTTTATGACAAAATCAACCATAACCATCGATGTCGTTCTTGACGAAAAACGCGTACCCGACCAGATACTCTGGCAGGCTACAGAAAGTACTGTGGATTCAGAAAAAAAAGCCAAGGCCATGATGCTGTCTCTTTGGGATGGGGCCGAAAAGACCGCCCTGCGGGTGGACCTTTGGACAAAGGATATGATGGTAGACGAAATGGGCGATTTCTTTTACCAGACTTTTATGACCATGGCCGATACGCTCGACAGGGCCACCCATCAGCATGCCCTGGTGCATGACATCAAAAACTTCGCGGTTGAATTTTATAAAAAATTCCGCGAGGCCGAGCAGCAGAAGCAACAGAAACAATGACCGATAAAAAATACAGTTATGAGCCTTGAGCAAAAAATCATGGACGAGCTGAAAACCGCCATGAAGGCTAAAGATGAAAAAGCCATGCGTGCATTGCGCGCCATTAAAAGCGCCATATTGCTGGCAAAAACAGCTGAAGGCGCCACTGGTGAATTAACTGAAGATGCTGAGATCAAACTGTTGCAGAAACTGGTGAAGCAGCGCAAAGATTCGCTGGAAATTTACCAGCAGCAAAACCGCGCCGACCTGGCTCAGAAAGAACAAGAAGAAATTGAAGTGATAGAAAAGTTTTTGCCCAAACAACTCAGCCAGGAAGAACTGAAAACTATTTTGCAAAAGATCATTGCAGAAGTGGGCGCGTCATCACCCGCTGATATGGGTAAAGTAATGGGTGTGGCTACCAAACAACTGGCCGGACAAGCCGATGGCAAGGCGATCAGTGCGGTAGTGAAAGAATTGTTGGCCAAATGATGATCGACATCATAGTGGGCATCCTGGTCATCTCGGCCATCATAAAAGGTTTGCGGCGTGGCCTGATCGTTGCCATTTTTTCTATAATCGCATTTATTGTTGGCATTGCTGCGGCGATGAAACTGAGCGTGGTGGTGGCCGATTACTTCAAAGATTCAGTAAATATTTCAGCACAATGGTGGCCGGTGATATCATTTTTGCTGGTATTTCTCGTTGTGGTTATATTGATTAGATTGCTGGCCAATCTGATTGAAAAAGCGGTTGAATGGACTTTGCTGGGATGGGTAAACAAGCTGGGTGGAATAATTTTGTATGTGCTGATGTATATTGTGAGCTTCAGTGTGTTGCTGTTTTATGCGGAGCAGATCAACCTGGTGAGTAAAGACACGCTCGATGCGTCTGTGACTTACGCAGTGGTTCGTCCCTGGGGGCCCTGGGCTATCGATGCTATCGGATCTTTGATTCCTGTTTTCAAAGATATGTTTAGCGAGCTGGAACAATTTTTTGAACGCAAAGCTCACCGGGCAGCGCCCTGAATGGGGTTGCCGGCAGGTGTTCACGGTACAGGGCAAACAAAAAATCAGTAGCTTACAGTTAATTTCTGCAGCAAATACAGTAAGACTATAATATTTGCTGTAAATGATTATTTTAGCGATTAATTGAGTGAAACAAACTGATGGATTTCGAGATCAAACAATCGGAAAAATTTAAGTTTATTGAAGAAGGCGAAGGTGAGCCGTTAATTTTATTACATGGACTATTCGGTGCATTGAGCAACTTCGATGAACTGATCAAATATTTCCGCCATCACAACAAAGTGGTGGTGCCCATGCTTCCTTTGCTTGACCTCGACCTGTTGCATACTTCCGTGGGCGGCCTCCAGAAATTCGTTCATAAGTTTATAGAGCATCGCAATTATCAGAATGTGCACCTGCTGGGCAATTCGCTGGGTGGTCATGTGGCCATTCTGCACGTGCTGAAGCAGCCTGAGCGCATCAAATCGCTGATACTGACAGGCAGTTCGGGTCTTTTTGAAAATGGTATGGGCGATACGTATCCCAAAAGGGGAGACTACGATTATATCAAGAAAAAGACAGAGCTCACATTCTATGATCCCCGTATAGCTACCAAGGAACTGGTGGACGAGGTATATGAAACGGTGAATAACCGTTTGAAAGCCATTAAAATAATTGCGCTGGCCAAGAGCGCTATCAGAAATAATCTGGGCGAAGAACTCAATCAGATAAAGCAGCCCACGTTATTGATATGGGGAAATAACGACGCTATTACCCCTCCTTTTGTGGGTCGGGAATTTCAGCGGCTGATACCTAACAGTGAACTGCATTTTATTGATAAATGTGGACACGCGCCCATGATGGAGGTACCGGAAGAATTTAACCGCGTCCTTCATAAATTTTTGACAAAATTGAATGCACCTGCAGCGGTCGCTTGAATTGAGCCGTCTAAATGCCTTGTATAACCTTGAACAACCGCATGTAAATTACCAGGCTACCTGCTTGCCAGATACTGGTTGGTTTATTGCATAGTCAATAAACCGGTATGGGTAAATCAACGTATTTTAATATTAACCGGCAAAACTCTGACCAGTGCTAAACAAAGAATTAATATCTTCTACTATTCCCACGCTGACCCTGGAAGACCAGGTGTCGCAGGCACTGGAATTGATGTCGGAGTTTCACGTAAGCCAGCTGCCCGTGGTGGCCAATGAAAAATACCTTGGTCTCGTTTTTGAAGACGACCTGATGAATGTGGATGAAAATGCAACGCTGAAATCGATCGACACCCATTTTTCCAGGGTGGCCGTCAATGCGGGCACGCATTTTATAGAATCTGTTCAAACGGTTAATGATTATAACCTTTCGATAGTTCCGGTGATTGATAAAGACAATGAGTTCATCGGGGTAATTCCCGGCGAAACATTGCTTCGGGAACTGGGTAAGATCACCGGTGCCAGCGAACCTGGCGGTGTGATAGTGCTGGAAATGGAACAACGAAATTTTTCATTTTCTGAGCTGAGCAAATTAGTTGAAACCAACGATGCACAAATAACCCAGCTTAATACCTATTGGGACAATAACACAAGCTCATTCCTGGTTACGCTTAAGATCAATAAGTTCGAAATTTCAGACATAGTAGCCACATTCCAGCGGTATGATTACCAGGTAAAATATTATTTTGGCGAAGAGCTTTATGTTAACGAACTGAAGAGTAATTACGATCACCTGATGAATTACCTGAATATCTGAGTGTAACATTTGGCCGGATTACGCGTAAAGCCTACATTACCAAAAATTAAAACCAACACAAAGCAAAGCGATAGCTTGGCCGCATGGGGATGGGAAAAAAATACTACTGTATTGCAGCGATATTGTGGTGGAGTGCCCTTGTGCAGGCGCAGCCATTTGCCGCTGACACTTCTGAAGCAGCTTCCAGGCCAGTGGTGTTTAACCAGTACTATTCCACACCCTTCGTGATGGGTGAGATCTACGTAGAAGGCAACAAGCATACAAAAGCATATATCATCCAGAGAGAATTGCCCTTCAAAACGGGCGACTCAATTTATCTCACCGACCTGGTGGATGGTTTTGAAATAGCCAGACAACAATTGTTCAATACCGGTCTCTTCAACGAAGTAGTTGTTTCACTCAAATCATTTCGCGGCTATCATGTGGATGTATTGATCAGCGTGAAAGAGCGCTGGTATATTTTCCCCATTCCATACATCAAACCAGTTGACCGCAACCTGGCCGAATGGGCCAAACAAGGCTATGGAATTGACAGGTTGAATTACGGTTTCAAATTCACACATCACAACTTCAGCGGCAGAAATGATAAACTTCGGATGTGGCTGATCACGGGTTATACCAGGCAGATACAATTTCAGTACGAGCAACCTTTTGCCGACCGGTCATTGAAACATGGTTACCGCTTCGGCTTCATGTATTCTTCCAATAAAGAAGTAAACTATAAAACCGTCGATAACCAGCAGGTATTTGTCGATAGTTTAGGTTTTGGATTGCGGCAATGGACGGCGCATGCCGACTGGTTGTATCGCCCCGGCCTGCGCACGTTCAACAGCGTGCGTTTTGCGGTGACCAATGTTCGTGTTGATACCGCCATCATTAATCTGAATCCGCATTATTTGTCGGGCGGCAAAAGCTCAATCACCTATCCTGAAATATCTTACAAGGTGAATTATGTGAAAGTGGACTATGTTCATTTTCCCCTGAAGGGATGGATGGGTGAAGCTTCTTTTGTGAAGCGCGGTTTCAACAAGGATATGAACCTGTGGGAACTCAGTGGCAGTTTTACGAAAGCATGGGAATTGTCGAAGAAAAATTACCTCAGCTTCCAGGCTTATGGCGTATTGCGATTGCCGTTTGATCAGCCTTTCGTCAATCATCGCTTATTCGGCTATGGTACTTTATACCTGCGCGGCCTGGAAAAATATGTGATTGATGGAACAGCCGCGTTTATGTCGCGCCAAACCTACCGTCGCGAGCTGGTACGTTTTTCTGTTCCCACCTTCCTGAAATCAACCAGCCACGACAAGATTCCATTTCGCATATATGCGCGCACCTTCGCCGACCTGGGCTATGCCTATAATAAATCCTTTAATGACAATTCGCTGGTTAACCGTCCATTATGTACCGCGGGCTTCGGCGTTGACATCGTCACCTTCTACGACCTGATCCTGCGCATTGACTATAGCTTCAATCAATTAGGACAAAACGGACTATTTTTACATATCAAGAATGATTTATAGAGAGAGTGGACAACACCTGAATTATTATGAAAGTAGCTATCTACTGCCGGGATATAGAAACAGATCAGCAAGACAAACTGCAGCAGTTGTTGGATGAATTGTCGAAGGAGCATATTGAGCCTGTGATATATCAGCCGTTTTTTGAGAAGATAAAGGCGGGGTATCGGTTTCCGGAGAAGCTGTCGGTGTTTAATGATAGCGATGATCTTGGGGAATCGATTGATTTTTTGGTGAGCCTGGGTGGCGATGGTACGTTGCTGGATACGGTTACATTGGTGAAAGATACCAATGTGCCCGTGTTGGGTATCAATTTTGGCCGGCTTGGTTTTTTGGCAAGTATTGGTAGAAAAGAATTGCATGTGGCGGTGCAGGCATTGGTGAAAAGAAGTATATTGATTGATAAGCGAACGCTGATACACCTGGACGCCAGCAGCGCACTTTTTGGCGAGTGCCCTTACGGACTGAATGAATTTGCCATTCACAAGACCGACACCTCGCCCATGATCAAGATCCATACCTACCTGAATGGCGAATTCCTGAATACATACTGGGCCGACGGACTGATAGTGGCCACCCCTACAGGATCTACCGGTTACTCGTTGAGCTGCAATGGCCCTATTGTGTTCCCGGAATCCAGCAGTTTTGTGATTACCCCCGTGGCGCCCCATAACCTGAACGTGCGGCCCATAGTGGTGCCCGACGATAATGTCATTTCATTCGAGGTGGAGGGCCGGAGTGAAAACTTCATCTGCGCGCTGGATTCGCGGCGCGAGCTGGTGGACAAAAAAATACAGTTAGCCGTTAGGCGTGAGTCATTTACGCTTAGCCTGGTGCGTCTCAACGAGAACAATTTCCTGCAAACCCTGCGTAATAAGCTGTCGTGGGGACTCGACACCCGGAATTAACATTTCGTGTAGTACGAAAAAAGCGAATGGTTCCGTTTTACTGCACGGTAGTTAATCCTTATATTGCAATGCTTTGCTAAGAGGGGATCAGAGCCGCTTAGCCTCATAATTTATCGGGTATGAAGAAATTGACCTTTGTTTTGACCCTGCTGGCTTTGGTAGGGGGCATGCATCCAGCCGTTGCTCAATACGAAAGCGTAGTGCAGGAAGGTGAGTTCGGGCTATCTGCCGGCGCCGCACACTATTTCGGCGACCTTAATACGAGGGCCAAACTGAACAGGCCAAAATTTGCTGCCGGCGTATTTTTCCGCAAGCAATTCGGCAACTATACCGCCTTACGCGTGGCCGCGCATTTTGCACAACTGGGTTATTCTGATATTTACAATACTCACAACGAATATCAACGCCGTCGCAACCTCAGCTTCAACTCAAATATTTTCGAGCTCACTTTGCAAGGCGATTTCAATTTCTTCAAATTCGTTCCCGCTGATCCCTACCACAATTTCACTCCTTATGTAACATTGGGTGTAGGTGTGTTCAGCTACGATCCCTATGCTTATCTCAACGGCAGAAAAGTATTTCTTCGTCCGCTCGGCACCGAAGGCCAGGGCACAGCCGCCTATCCCGATCGCAAGCCCTACAACACCATGGCCATCTGCTTTCCCTTTGGCGTAGGCGTTAAATATGCATTGAACGACCGCATCAACATAGGTTTTGAAGTAGGCTACCGGTTTACCATGACCGATTACCTCGACGACGTGAGCAAGACCTATGTGGGCGCCGACAAATTTCCCCCACTCCCCGACGGCAGTCCTTCTATAGCTTCCCTCATGCAGGACCGCTCTTACGAAACCGGCGAAATCATCGGCATCGAAGGCCGCCAGCGCGGTTTTTCGAAGCAGAAAGATCATTTTGTGATTGCTGAGTTTACCGTGGGCTTCAACCTGACTTCGTACAGGTGTCCGACGGCGAATTGATTTCTGTGAAATGGTAACGGAATTTCATCTGCTGGCTCCCTCGACCCTGAGGGTAGTCTCCATATAATTTGGAGATCTTCACTCACCCGAACACATAACCGAAATCCTGCCTGATTTTCATTCCATTTCGTTATTGTTGCTCAATAACCCTCACGACTAAATGCTTTCAGAAAATGCCATCCCATAACCTTGGACCCGTCCATTGGGTATCGATTTCACCATTCAGCGATTCTGCCATTCTCAGGTACTGCGGGGCCTGAAACATTAGTAAGCCGAACCAGGGAAGGAATGATGGCGCAGATGAAGATTAAACTGGCGGATAGAAATGAGTAAATGGTGGAATCAATACCCGACATACAGCCGCGTTCGGTGCAACCAGTTATTTATCAGGCACTTCGGTCGCATTGGCATGGTGAAATACCAGGGCTTCAACCCCCGGTGCCCCCACACGCATAAAATAGCGCTTCCCTATCTTTCACACGTAAATTATTGTACCTTTGCCACCTTCAAAAAATGTGGAATGGCGAGTCAGAAGGAGCTTATTGATCTTCAACGCTTACCGAGGCATATTGCCATCATCATGGATGGCAATGGACGATGGGCGAAGGAAAAAGGACAGGATCGCCTGTACGGTCATTTTCACGGCGTAGAAAGCGTGCGCAATATTGTGGAAGGTTGCGCCGAACTGGGTATAGAATACCTTACCCTCTATGCTTTCAGCACCGAGAACTGGGACCGTCCCGCATTTGAAGTGACAGGGTTGATGGAATTGTTAGTGGACACTATCAGGAAAGAAACCGAAACCCTGAACAAGAACAACATCAAGCTGCACGTGATCGGCGATATGAATATGTTGCCTGAAAATGCAAGACAGGCACTGAACGAATCGCTGCAGATCACCAGCAAGAATACAGGCCTCAACCTGGTAATGGCTTTGAGCTACAGCAGCCGTTGGGAACTGGTACAGGCAGTGAAGAACATTGCCGCCGATGTGAAAGCAGGTAAGATTGATCCCGCCAGTATTACGCAAGACACCCTGCAGCGATACCTGGCAACCAGCGATTTCCCCGATCCTGAACTCATGATCAGGACAAGTGGTGAATATCGTATCAGCAATTTCCTGTTGTACCAGCTCGCTTATGCGGAACTGTATTTTACACCAGTGCGCTGGCCCGATTTCAGAAAAGAAAATTTGTATGAAGCAATTCTCGATTTTCAAGGCCGCGAAAGACGTTTTGGCAAGACCAGCGACCAGTTGCAGCAGGAATCAGTAAACGAATAAACCATATTATCTGTAAACGGTATAAGTATCGTAATTACCCATTCTTTAACAAACACTTTTAATAAATCCGACTAATTTGCTCCAGTTTAAACGTTCCGGAATGCAGCGTATGCTTACTCCCAGGTTCCTCTTACTGCTTGTGACTATATTGATTGCTGGCGCATCATTAGCGCAGACGCCCGATACCATTCCGACCTCTATAGATCCGGCCCTCTTGGAATTGATTCAATCAAGAACCTCCCGCGAATACACCATTGCAGGCATCGAAATAACAGGAACAAAAAGATACGATCAGCAACTCTTACTCTCCATCATTGGCATGAACGTCGGTTCCAAAGTAGTGATTCCCGGCGGTGATGATTTTGCCAAAGCCATCAATAAACTCTGGAGCCAGCACCTTTTTTCCGATATAGAAATCTACTATACCAAGGTGGAAGGCGATAGAATCTGGATTGAAATAGCCGTTACCGAAAGGCCCGCCCTTTCGAATTTTTATTTCAAAGGCGTGCGCAAATCCGAACAGGATGAGTTAAAAACAAAAACCGGCCTGGTGCGCATGCGCGTGGTGACCGATAATACCCGCATCAGCGCCGTTGATGCGATCAAGAGATACTACGCTGAAAAATCGTTCCAGAACGTACAGATTCGCGTTGAAGAAGTGCCCGATCCTTCGCTGCCCAATGCGGTAATCCTGAATTTTTATATCGATAAGGGCAATAAGGTGCGCAACAGCGATATCACTTTCTTCGGAAATGAAAACGTGCCTGGCCTGAAGCTGAAAAAGCATATGAAAGGCACCAAGGAAATGACCAAGCTTACGCTGTTCCCTTCAAAAGAGGTAAGTCCTTACGGCGAGTCATCAAGACCTTCCTTCAAAGAATATCTGCGCGATGCAGGTTTCCTTTCTGTAACCAAGACAAAAGAATTTCTCGATCCCTACTTCCGCTTCAAATTATTCAGCTCGGCTAAGTTCAACGCCAAGAAATATGAAGAGGATAAGGAAAAAATCATTGCATATTACAACTCGCTTGGTTATCGTGACGCTGCCATCGTGGCCGATACCATTTACCCCAACCGCAAAGGCAACCTGCGCATCGACATAAAAGTAGATGAAGGCAGTCGCTATTATTTCGGCAATATTGCCTGGAAAGGAAACACCAAATACTCCGATTCTATCCTGAACATTCTGTTGGGTATCAAGAAAGGGGATATATACAACCTGGATATTTTAAACAAAAAACTCGGAAAAACTATTTCACCTGAAGGCGGTGACATCAGCGGTTTGTATTTTGACGATGGTTACCTGTTTTTCCGCGTTGATCCAGTAGAGACCGCGGTGTACAACGACACCATCGATTTTGAAATTCGCATGGTGGAGGGTCCGCAGGCAACTATCAAAAACGTGACTATTTCGGGTAATGAAAAAACCAAAGAGCATGTAATCCGCCGCGAACTGCATACACTGCCTGGTGAAAAATTCAGTCGTACCGACCTCATTCGCTCTCAACGCGAAATTGCGCAGCTGAACTTCTTCAACCAGGAAACGATTGGTATCAACCCCGTGCCTAACCCGGAAGATGGTACGGTGGATATACACTATTCACTGGAAGAACGATCGAGTGACCAACTGGAACTGAGTGCCGGCTGGGGCGGCGGTATTGGCCTGACGGGTACGCTGGGTGTATCGTTCAACAACTTTTCAATCAAAAATATTTTCAATAAAAAAGCCTGGGATCCGCTGCCTACGGGTGATGGCCAGAAGCTGAGCCTGCGCGTGCAATCTAACGGCCGCGCCTACCAGTCGTACAACTTCTCATTCACAGAACCCTGGCTGGGTGGTAAAAAGAGAAATTCGCTCACCGTGAGCGCATATAAGAGCGTGTTCCGCCAGGGCGGTTATGATTATTCTACCAACCGCTATGTGTTCAGCGACACCAGCTCGTTGAAAAACTTTGGTGTGACTGTTGCGTTGGGTAAGCAGCTGAAGTGGCCCGACAACTATTTCACGCTGATCTATTCTTTGAACTTTACGCAGTATAAACTGCAGAAATATCCATACATTTTTGCCGGTATCAGCGATGGTACTTCAAACAACCTGAGCCTGAAGCTGGCATTGAACCGCAACTCGGCGGGTCCGAGCCCGATCTTCCCTACACAAGGTTCGAACTTTATGCTGAGCGGACAATTTACGCCGCCCTATTCGGTGTTCCGCAAAAATTCTACCAACGAAGACGTTTATCGTTTGCCCGAGTTTCATAAATGGCGTTTCAACGCGGAGTGGTTCATACCTATCGGCAGACCTATGGGTGCCGATAACAGCCGCCAGTTTGTACTACGCGCTGCGGCCAAATATGGATTTATGGGAAGGTATAACAGCAACCTGGATTTTTCGCCGTTTGAAAGATTCCAGGTGGGTGATGCAGGATTGGCAAATGGTAACTTTGTGCTGGGATATGATATCATAGCACACCGTGGTTACCCGGTGTACGAGAATTCGAATCCGAAGGTGAACCCTGATCAGCAGAATGCAAGCCAGTTCTTCACTATTTTCAATAAATATACTTTGGAATTGAGATATCCGTTTACTACCAATCCAAGCAGCACCATTTATGGTATGGCATGGTTTGAAGCGGCGAACGGATGGTACAATTACAAAGAATATAACCCATTCCGCCTCCGCCGTAGTGCCGGTGTGGGTATGCGATTCTTCCTGCCCATGTTTGGCTTGCTCGGATTTGATTATGGCATTGGCTTTGACCGACTGACACCCGGTGGCAAACTGCGTGATGCGGCCCGCTTCACCTTTATGCTCGGGTTTGAACCGGATTAACGTTTAAATTTCATTATATGAAAATATTATCTTTTCCAGCAGTGCTTCTGCTGTTTACCCTGTTCGCGGGTAATGCCAGTGCGCAATCTTCGAGATATGCGATAGTCGACACACGCTATATACTCGATAAAATGCCCGAATACAAAGAGGCCCAGAAACAACTTGACCAGATCAGCGAACAGTGGCAGAGAGAAATTGACGCAAAACAAGCGGCTCTCGATAAGATGTACCGCGATTTTGAAGCAGAGCGGGTTATGTTGAGTGAAGAGCTCCGCAAAAAAAGGGAGGATGAGTTGTTTGTGAGGGAAAAAGAGGTGCGCGACCTGCAACGTAAAAGGTTTGGTTTTGAAGGCGATCTGTTCAAGAAACGCCAGGAGCTGATCAAACCCATCCAGGATAAGGTTTATAATGCCATTCAAAAGCTTGCCGTGAACCGGCAATATGACTTTATTTTGGACAAAAGTGAAGGAATAACCGTTATCTTTGCCGACCCCAAACTGGACCGAAGCGAGGATATTTTGAAAGACCTTGGGGTTAAATAAAATGAAAAAGAAATTCCGGAGGCAACCTCGCAAGCGGATTTCGCAACTTAAAACCAAGAAACCGACACCCGAAAAAAAATAAAAAAACAGGGTGACAAAAAAGACACGCAATGAAAAAGTTATTTACTGCAATGACGTTGGCCCTGTGCCTGGTAGTAGCCGGAAAGGCAGATGCACAGCAAATCAAGATCGGGTATATCAGTTCACAGGAACTGGTAAGCATCATGCCCGAGACCAAGAAAGCTGATACCAACCTGATGGAGTATCGCAATGCTTTGATTCAAAGTGCTACCGAAAAACAAAATGCTTTTTACGCAGCTATCGAAAAATTCAACCAGGATTCAGCAAAATTCACCGAAGCGCAGAAGCAGGTAAAGAGGGCTGAATTGACCAAGATGGGCCAGGACCTTGGTGGCGAAGAAGAGCGCATTCAGCAATTACTGCAAGAGCGCCAGGCGCAGTTAATCGGACCCATCAACAAGAAGGCTTATGATGCCGTACAGGCTGTGGCCAAAGAACATGGTTACACCTACATCTTCGAAAGAGAAGCGCTGCTGGTATGTCCTCCCGGCGATGATATCATCGAACTGGTAGCGAAAAAGATGGGCATTAACTACAAAAAGCCAACAGCTCCCGGTACCGCGGGCACTCAAACACCCGGCAGGCAATAAGGAATAAAATGATTGCATCAATAATATTGAGGCCGTTCCGAAAGGGACGGCCTCTTTTTTTGATCACAGATTAGTACGGATGACACGGAGTAATCCGCGACATCCGTACTAATCAGTGAATCCCTTCTAATCCGTGATTACAAAAATCCGTGTATTCCGCGTCATCCTTATAATCCGTGATTTATATTAGCGTAATGACTGGTTACAATCCCATCGGCATTTTCGACTCAGGTTATGGCGGACTTACCGTGATGAAGGAAATATTGAAGAAACTGCCGCAATATGATTATCTGTACCTCGGCGATAATGCCAGGGCGCCCTACGGCAATCGGTCTTTTGAAACGGTATATCGCTACACGTTGCAGTGCGTAGACTGGTTTTTCAGGCAGGGCTGCCCGCTGGTGATACTGGCCTGCAATACCGCCTCGGCTAAGGCTCTGCGCAGTATCCAGCAAAATGATCTTCCCGTAATGAGCAGCAGCCACCACGGCACCAACCGCGTATTGGGCGTAATTCGCCCTACCACTGAGATCATCGGCAATTTTTCCAAAACCAGGAAGATCGGCATTCTTGCCACCTCCGGCACCGTAGCCTCGGAGTCATACCTCATTGAAATTCAGAAATTTTTCCCCGATGTCACGGTTTACCAGGAAGCCTGTCCCATGTGGGTGCCCATTGTCGAGAATAACGAATACGACAAACCCGGCGCCGACTATTTCGTGAAGAAGCATATTGATAATATCCTGTCGAAAGACAAAGACATCGACACACTCTTACTCGCCTGTACCCATTACCCGCTCCTGAAACCCAAGATCGCCCAGGCCGCACCTCCCAATGTCACCATCATTTCCCAGGGCGAAATGGTGGCCGACAGCCTGGTCTCTTACCTCTCGCGCCATCCCGAAATAGAGCAACGCCTTACCCGCAAGCAGGCCCGACTCTTTTATACCACCGACTCCCCCGAAGACTTTGATAACCATGCATCTGTATTTTTCGGCAACACGGTGAGGTCGCAGCGCGTGGCGCTGCTCGAATATTGAATCTGAATTTGAACAAGGAAAGTTGAATGCGAATATTGACCTCCATTCTTATTCAACATTCCTTGTTCAAATTCAAATTCAATATTCAATATTTCCTTACCTTTGCCGTCCTTTCACAAAAGCACGGGCATGGTGGCCCGTCTTGCGAAAAACGGAACCCGGCCTTTGGCCAATTTTTTTAAATTGACAAAAGTGTAAGCAAATGAAACGTACTTTTCAACCGCATCGCCGCCGCCGCAAAACCGTACACGGTTTCCGCAAACGCATGCAAACGGCAAATGGCCGCAAAGTGCTGGCTGCCCGCCGCAGAAAAGGTCGCAAGAAACTGACCGTTTCTGATGAAAGAAAATTGAAATAAAACACCCTTTTGGGAAAATATACTTTATAGCTCCGCTTTGGCGGGGCTATTTTATTTTTGTTGCATCATGCCTGGCCAATACACCCTGGGGAAAAAAGAGCGGCTCAAGCGCCGCAAGATCATTGAGCAGTTGTTTAGTGAAGGCAGGGCTATTCATGTGCCCCCGCTGCGTGCCGTATATAAATTTTACACTGGCACCCTCGACAGTCCCCTGCAAACCGGCTTCACCGCCAGCAGCAGGCAGTTTAAAAAATCCATTCATCGCAACCGCATCCGGCGATTATTACGGGAGGCCTGGCGGCTCCAGAAAAATGATCTGAAGGAAAAATTACTCGCCGAACAAAAACAGCTGGCCGTTTTTATAGTATTTACCGGTAAAGAAATGCCATCATTTGAAAAGATAAAAGATCAGATGGCCGTATTATTGAATAAGCTCACAAAAGCCGTGTCATGACGCGAGACCATAACAACAAAATAAAATGAAGACATTCCTCCGCATACTAAGCCTTCCCTTCATAGCGCTCATCAAGATTTATCAATGGGTGCTCTCCCCCTTGCTGGGACCCAAATGCCGCTTCACACCCACCTGCTCACATTATGCAGTAGAGGCTTTGAAAAAACACGGCGTCTTAAAAGGATTGTGGCTCGCCATCAAACGCATCAGCCGTTGCCATCCCTGGGGCGGTCATGGGTATGACCCGGTGCCGTAGGGTGGCGGGGGTAGGTTATAGGGTGAAATTTCTGAATTTCAGGTTCTGGAGTTTCGCGTGCTCAGCATGAAGCAGTGACTACAAGTCGCGGCAGCTACCCGACACGCGACACGCGACACGCGACACCCGAAACGGTTCAATACAGGTGGCTCACCTGTGACTTGACCCTCCCTTTTCGCAGCTGGCTGGTCGGCCGAATTAGTTGATGCTTGTAAACTCAGGCGTTTGTGGCACCAGTGAGCCCGTATTTTTTGGCAGTGTTATTTGCTTAACCGATCGATCAATTCTTTCAGCGCTTCGCGCTTTTGGGTGTTGGTGAAGAATTTGTAATACTCGGGAGCGTTGCCTTTTTCGTCGGGCGTGACTTCGTAGGGAATGTTTTTGTAAGGACTCAAAAGGGTAGCGCTGGTATTGCTGGTGATTTTCCTGATAGCCCTGGGGGGAAGATTGAAGGTTTTCTTCTCATCGCTGGCACCTTCGCCGCTCATGAGTTTTTGTGTGCTGTCGATCATAAAGTCGAGCTCATCAGCGCCGATATTGGTGCGCTGACCGCCGGTGCCAAATGTTACGATGCTGCCGATAATGGTATCTACTTTCAGGTTGAGCAGGTACACGCCACCATCAGGCAGGTCGTATGTTTGGTCGCCACCCGATGATTTGATGGTTACTTGCTTATCATTCGCAGTCAATGAAATTTCCAGTTCGTTGTGCCGATTGCTTGGTGAAAAGTTGATCACGGTCTTATCAGCAGCATCCTGCTGAATGGAACCATTGCTCCATATCACCAGTTTTTTTCCACCGCCTTTATCGCCGGAAGAGCAGGCTGCCAGGAAGAAAATAGCTGCAATCGCAATAACAGAGGAACTGAATTTCATTGTTTAAAGATTATTGGGTTTTGAAATAGTAATTCGTTAAAAATTGAAAATGAGCGTTGGAAAAAATAACAAATCCGAAATTTGATTCGTTTTTCCAGGTATACCGAAAAATGAATCGAATTTCGGATTTCGGATTTAGTTTTTCAAATTACTTACCCCGCAGCCGCTTCGAACCTGCTTGAAACTTTCGCCCAATCCACTACATTCCAAAACGCATTCAGGTAGTCGCCGCGACGATTCTGGTATTTCAGGTAGTACGCATGTTCCCAAACGTCAACGCCCAGCAGGGGAGTACCTTTCACTTCGGCAACATCCATCAGGGGATTGTCCTGGTTAGGAGTGCTGGTGATCTCGAGTTTTCCGTCTTTCAGGATCAGCCAGGCCCAGCCACTGCCGAAGCGGGTGAGGCCGGCATTAGTGAATTTTTCCTTGAAGGAATCAAACGATCCAAACACAGCCTTGATTACGTCGGCCAGTTTGCCGGTGGGCTCACCACCGCCCTTGCCCGAAAGGCTTTCCCAGAAAAAGGTATGATTCCAGTGACCGCCACCATTGTTACGGACGGCCGGGCTGATGCTTCCTGCCGAACGCACCAGTTCTTCAAGTGATTTATTTTCGTGGGGAGTGCCCGCAATTGCTTTATTCAGATTGTCAACATAAGCCTGGTGGTGCTTGCCATGATGTATCTGCATGGTTGTAGCGTCGATATGCGGCTCTAATGCATCATGGGGATAGGGAAGAGCCGGTAAAGTAAATGCCATAGCTATAAAATTTTAATTGTTGAATGTTTTGTACCCTAAAGGACAACAAATGTACAGGCGAATGGTTTACCGGCCAATAATCACATTGCGGTTTTTTGCTGGCGCTAAATAAAAATTCTTTGGTTAACTTTATTTTGATCAACACCCATTTAACACTGCTATGAGTAAGCCGTTGCCTATACCAAAACAGCAACAGGACCACGAACTGGAACTGCTTTTTGCAGATATCTTCAAAACGCACGAGTACAGGCTGTACACCCTGGCGCTGCGGCTTACCAAATCTGATCTCTACGCAAAAGATATTATCCAGGAAGTATTTCTGAAATTGTGGGAACATCGCGATTCGTTGGGTAGCATCGAAAATATCGAAGCATGGCTCTATCGTCTTACCGAAAATAAAGTGATCGATTTCCTGCGCAAGGTGGCTGCCGACGGAAGACTGAAGGAAAAACTGTGGAATAATCTTCCCAACTACCAGCAAACCGAACCCTCAGTGGAAATAAAAGAATACGATCATATCATTCAGCAAGCCATTGACCAGCTGCCACCGCAGCGCAAACTGATCTGGTACCTCAATCGCGAAGAAGGTCTCAACTACCAGGAGATAGCTAACGAATTGCATATTTCCCGCCATACCGTAAAAAACCAGTTATCGTCCGCACTCCAGACATTGCGGGCGAAACTCGGATTCCTGAAATTTTTTTTATAAGCGAATAGGAACATTTCCTGTTTGTTTCGTCTGAAATAGATATGGAAGAACGCCTTCGGTATTTATTTCAGCGCTACGTCGATAATACATGCACCAGGAAGGAATTTGAAGAATTCCTGTCTTATGTAAGCGATGCTGGACACGATCAAGCCGTTCGAGCGCTCATCAAAAAAGTTTACGAGGATACCGGTCAGAATGCATCTTCGCATACCTGGGTTGACGAAAGCGGTAATCTTATCCTGACAAATAAAAAATGGCCCGGTGAAAAACTCGGCGGCGGAAGCAGCAACAGAAAAAAATTATTATCGGTGCTGGCCATTGCAGCTTGTTTGCTGGTGGCTATTGTCTATATATATACCCGGCAAAATCCGGCAACTGAAACCGATGTGCTTGCCGCTACTTCGCTGACGCACAAGAGTACGGCAAGATCGGAATACAAATACGTCTTGCTGCCCGACAGCACACAGGTGTGGCTGAATGCGGAAAGCCGGCTTGATTTTCCGCAACAGTTCAACGGTAAGCAAAGAGTGGTAAGACTTAGTGGAGAAGCATATTTTGATGTGAAGCATGCCGATAAAATTCCTTTTATCATCCAGACCGGCAAAGTGACTACAACAGTATTGGGAACGGCATTCAACATCAAAGCATACCCCGGCCAGAAAAACGTGATTGTGTCGGTGAGCCGAGGAAAAGTGAAAGTGAATTTCGACGATAAAGAAGTGGCAACATTGGTAAAGGGCCAGCGCGTGAAAGTGAGTAATACAGATATGAGGATGGTAGAAAAAAAGCCGGTGGTGGATGAACCAGCCTCGTGGCAGCAGGGATTATTGGCATACGACGATGAGACCATTGCTGAAATAATAGCCGACCTGGAGCGCGTGTACGATGTCAGTATTCGCGTGACTAATGAGGCGGTCAGAGAAATGAGAGTATCAACGCGGTTTGAACGAGAGAAAGGTGTGGAGCAGGCGTTGCAGGTGCTGAGTAAACTTACCGAGACAGTGTTGACGCAATTGGATGGTCAGTATATGATGCAATGATTAGTAAAACCAAAACTTTTTATATGCTTTTGACCCTTTCACCCCCAGGATGAAGTGATTAAAAAAATACCGCTCCAGTTGCGACCTGAAGCGGCTTACACGTTTTAAATAGAATCCTCTTCAAAGAATTACTTAAAACAAGGTAAAGCTATGCAAAAAACCAAACGGCTGATTATGCGAGTATCCCTACTGGCAATATGCCTCACCATCAGCGGTTTACTGATGGCTGGCTCCAGCGACGGGCAGGACCTGAACAAGATTTTAGTGTCCATCGATCTGAAGAATGCCACCCTGAAAAGCGCCTTGCGAAAAATAGAATCGCTGGCCAGGTTGCCGTTCACTTACAAAACAAATGATGTGGCACGCTACAGCAACATCAACTACCAGGCAACGGACATACCGGTAGCCAAATTGTTGGACGAGTTGCTGCAAAATACTGACCTGCAATACGAGCAGGTGAATGCCAACATCGTTATCAGGAAAGTAAAGCACCTGTCGCCCCCCGCGGCATTTGAGGAGCCCGATGCCCCACCGGCGCCCAGGTTTGATGGCACAATCCGCGGCCGGCTCACCAGCAGCAGCGGCGATCCTGTACCAGGCGCCACCGTGCAATTGCTGGGTTCCAACAAAGCCACCAGCGCCGATGCATCAGGCAATTTCGTTTTAACAGGTGTGCCCGCCGGTGAACACCGCATACAGATAACAGCTGTTGGTTTCTTATCTCTCACGCGTACTGTTACCGTTCGCGATAACGAAGAAACTGTCCTGAACCTAACCCTCGAAACCGACGCCAGCAATCTTGGTGAAGTGGTGGTGACAGCACTCGGTATCCGCAGGGAAAAGAAATCGCTGGGTTACTCAGCACAGGAAGTGAAAGGTGATGAACTGTTGGCTACCCGCCAGACCAATATTGTAAACGCACTGCGCGGTAAAGTAGCCGGCGTACAGATCAACAGCGGTGGTGGCGCTCCCGGCCAGGGTTCACGCATCATCATCCGTGGTATCAAATCACTGAGCCCCGGAAAAGACAACCAACCGTTGTTTGTTATAGATGGTATTTTGATCGACAACAGCGTAACCACCGTGTCAAGTGCCGGTGAACTGCGCGGTCTTACCAACCGTGCCGCCGACATCAACCCCGACGATATCGAAACGATTTCGGTGTTGAAAGGTGGCGCTGCTACTGCACTGTACGGACAGGCAGGTTCCAATGGCGTGGTCGTAATTACGACCAAGTCTGCACAAGCCGGTAAAATGCGTGTAAACGTAACCAGCACATATGGTATAGACGAAGTGAACAAATTCCCCGACGTGCAGATGAAGTTCACACAGGGCTATTACAATGCAACTACCGGCCTTCCTGAGTATGATCCCTACAGCTTCTGGCCCAGCTGGGGTCCCACAGTGGAAGAGGCCAAAGCCATTGACCCCACTCACCCCGACAAGATCTATCACCATTTTGCACAAGGATATAAAACAGGCAACCAATTCCGCAGCAGTATCAATCTCTCCGGTGGTACACAAAACGCTTTGTTGACTTCTTCCTTGTCTTATTTCAAGCAAAACGGTGTTATACCCAATTCAGATTATAAGAATATTTCGGCACGCCTGGGTGGCCAGTTCAAATTCGGCAACCTGCTGAAAGTGAACCCGGCGATTTATTTCATCAACTCCGGTGGTTATCGTGTAAATGCCGACCGCTACAACGAAAGCCTCGCGTACTGGTCGCCACGCCATAATGTAATGGACTTCATCAAGCCCGATGGTACCATGAAATCGTATGGCAACAATAACCCCGTATTCGGAACTTACATCAACCGCTTTAAGGATAATGTAAACCGCGTTATCAGCAACGTGGCCATTACACTTTCTCCGTTGAAATGGTTGGATATAGATTATAAGATCGGTATGGACTACTACAGCGATTTCCGCCGTCATACCGGCCCTGGTCCCAAAGGACTGGTAGATGAAATTCCTTACGAAGACAATGGCCAGGGTTTTGTTGACGAATACCGCATCAGCAACCGCATCCTGAACTCAAACGCAATGGTGACTTTCAAGAAAGACTGGACACCCAAGTTCAGCTCCATACTGCGTGCAGGTAATGAGGTGCGTGAAATCAAATATAACCGCTTGCTGGCAAGTGGTTCAGAACTTGATATCCCCGATCTGTTGTCGCTCAACAACGCAAAAGTGCGCAGCACCACGCAATACGAATCGCTGTACAGGATCGTGAGCGCCTACGGTGATCTGTTGCTGAGCTGGGACGACTTCCTGTTCCTGAACGTAACAGGCCGTAACGAATGGAGTTCAACACTGCCGCATGGCAACAATTCCTTCTTCTATCCTTCAGTGAGCTTGTCGTATGTGTTCTCAGAACATCTGACTATGCCTGAATGGATCAATTTCGGTAAACTGAGAGTATCATATGCAGGTATTGGTAAAGACACTGATCCTTACCAGACCAACTCATATTATACCTCCAGCGTGATCACTTCTTCGGGCCAGGTTACATGGACCCGCGATAATTCAAAAGGTGATGACTTGTTGCAGCCCGAAAAAACAAGCACCATTGAAGCAGGTGTGGAAATGAGATTCCTGAAAAACCGTTTGGGTGTAGACTTCAGCTGGTATAAGCTGAACAGTAAGGACCTGATTATTCCCGTTAGCTTGTCGCCCACCACTGGCTACACCAGCTATGTACTGAACGCCGGTGAAATCGAGAACAAGGGTATTGAACTGGTACTGACAGGTGTTCCCGTTCAAACAAAGGACTTCACCTGGGAGGCTACACTCAACTTTACCCGCAACAGGAACAAGGTGTTGAGCATTCGCGAAGGTCTGACTGAGATTGTGGTTGGCTCTCACTTTGGCTACAGCGGCGCTACGGTTACTATGAAGTATGTGCCGGGTGATGCCGTAGGTAATATTTATGGTTCTTCGTACCAGCGTTATTATGGCAGCAAGCAGGACGATGGAGTAACCCTGCAGAAAGATCTGCCGATAGTGATCGCTAATTCAGGAAGCAACGCAGGTTTCCCCGTTCGCGACGGAACGCAGCGTATACTGGGTAATTCACAACCCGACTGGATTGGCGGTATCACCAACACACTTACCTATAAGAACTTTACTCTGTCGTTCCTCTGGGAAACCCACCAGGGACTTGACAGGTATAACCAGCTTGCCAACTTCATGAGCGCATTTGGCATTGCGAAATATACCGAAAACAGAACCCAGAGCATCGTATTCGACGGTGTGCTGCCTGATGGTTCTCCCAACACACAGGTTGTTTACCTGGGACAGGGAAAGACTGCAGGTGATCCGCGCGATTACGGACAAGGCTTCTACAGGAATGTACACCGTACCGTTTCGGAAAATTTCGTGGAAGATGCATCATGGGTACGTTTGCGTAACCTGAGCCTGAGCTACAATGTTCCGGCCAAAGTATTCAAACGCATTCCCATACAGGGCGCTTCCATCACATTTACCGGAAATAACCTTTTATTGTTTACAGACTATTCAGGGTATGATCCTGAAACCAACAGCAATCCTGCCAACAGCAATGCCGACGGTTTCACAGGCTTCACTTACCCGGCTCTCCGTTCTTTCCTGTTTAGCGTAAACATTAACTTTTAAACTGAGGAATCATGAGTAAGCTCATTCGGAATATATGTTTTATTGGGTTGACAGCGCTCGTATTCACATCGTGTAAAAAATATCTCGATGTCAATACCAACCCCAACCAACCCACCAGGCCCACTATCAATGGTCTGCTGACCCGGGTTACCCAGCAAACAGCGCTGAACGTGTACCGGGTATCAACCGGGCTCACATCATACTATGTTCAATACCTGGCTTCTCCCAATGCCGCTTCGCCCACCGATGTGTATGACGACGTGGATGCCAGCGGCACCTGGAGCTCGCTGTACGATAACATGACGGATCTGTACGATCTCAGGATGATGGCCAAGGAGCTGGGCGCTACGCAATATGAAGGTGTTGCCAATATTATGATGGCTATGGACCTGAGCCTGGTGCATATGCTTTGGGGTGATGCGCCCTACAGCACCGGTTTCAATGCATCGACACTCACGCCTACTTACGACAATGCGCAGGCTATTTATGATACCTGCCTCAAGTTGCTCGACGAAGGTATTGCGCTGCTCAATGCAGGTGGCTCATCTATCCAGATACCGACTACCGGCTCTAATAATCCTGACCTGATACACAAGGGCAACACACAGGCATGGGTTCGCACTGCGCATGCTATGAAAGCAAGACTCCTGCTGCTCGTCAGCAAGACCAACAGGTTTGATCCCGATGCTATACTGGCGGAATTGGCACAGGCATATACTTCTACCGACCAGGATGCCTACATCACCACTTTCGATGTGCGTAACCCCTGGAACCAGGTGGCCGTGAACAACCAGGCACTCCTGCTCGACGGATGGCTGTCTGAGCAGTTTATCGATGCCATGAACGGAACCACTTATGGTTTGTTCGACCCGCGCCTGCCTTTCATTACAGACACTACCAAGTATGGCGACTACCGGGGTACTCCCAATGGTAAGGGCCGTACAGGTTCGGGTGTAAACTTTGAAGAAACTTATGTGAACCTGACCGGCTACTTCTCAAGCCCCAACTCGCCGCTGTATATCATTAGCTACGACGAGCTGAAATTTATCGATGCCGAAGTGAAGCTGCGCGAAAGCGACCCGGTTGGAGCTTATACCGCCTACCTCGAGGGTATAAAAGCCAGCATGGATAAAATCGGCGTAGATCCCGCCGATCGCGACGCGTACATCAACCATCCTTCAGTTTCTATGGGGTCCGCCAATCTGACCATCCATGAGATCATGAGGGAAAAATACAAAGCCCTCTACCTGATGCCCGAAACCTGGAATGATGCCCGTCGCTACAACTACCTCTATAAAGATTTCACGCTTCCCATGAACGCCGTAACCAACGACTTCATCCGTCGCGTGGTTTACCCCAGCGTTGAAACCAGCCGCAACGGCGCCAATGTGCCGGAAGTGAGCGGTGTGCTGCAGAGGTTGTGGTGGGATCAGTAGAATATTGAACTTGAAATTGAACAAGGAATTTGAATATGAATAAATTTATTCTCATTCAAATTCCTTGTTCAATTTCAAATTCAATATTCTCTCACCTTCTTTCCCTGAAGAATCTTCGCATCAGCTCAGCGCATTCGTCTTTCATCACCCCTTTTACTACTTCGGTTTTGGGATGGAAGGGCCAGTGGGGTTCGGTGATGCGTTTGTGGCCGTTCTTATCGTCGTCGGCGCCCCAGATGATGCGGGCAATTTTGCTCCAGTAGAGCGCGCCGGCGCACATGAGGCAGGGCTCTACGGTAATGTAGATGCTGGCCTCGGGGAGGTATTTGCTGCCGAGAAAGTTGAAGGCAGAAGTAAGCGCGATCATCTCGGCATGGGCAGTGGGATCGTTCAGTCGCTCGGTTTGATTATGACCGCGGGCAATAATCCTGTTGTTCATGACTACTACGGCGCCAATGGGTATTTCGCCTTCTTCATAAGCTTTGCTTGCTTCTTTCAGCGCCTGCTGCATAAAATAATCGTCGGTCATAATGCTGTCGTTTCAAATGCCCGGTCGGGACCATAATTTGAAAGCACAATTACGCGATTTTTTTGGAAAGCTGTAAGTGAATTGTAAAAGGGCAGAGTAAGTGCGGGCGCGTGATGGTATCGATAAGGTTCATGGGGCTGGCCCGGGAAGAAATTCAGACGCTGTTAATCAGAACCCTGTTGCAATTCACCATCAGTTTCACTATCATCTTCTTTTTCTCTCTTTGTTCCTTTCATGATGGCTACCTCGTCGCGCAGGCGGTTCAGTTCCTGCAACACATACACAAAATCCGGCTCGCTCACTTTCGACACGCGCTCCGGAAGAGGATACTCTCTCGGTTCGCGCTGACCTTTCTTCTTGGGAAGCGGCTCAATACTCTCCAGGTCTTCCATAACCAGCTTGTCTAAACTGATTCCAAAAAATTTGGAAATACTAATCACTTCCGTGAGCTTGGGAATGGTGTGACCAATCTCGTAGTTGGACCATGTTGACCGCGTAATGCGCAGCACAGCAAGCATATCATCCTGCCTGAGACCGCTCTTTTTCCTAAGGTACCTGAGGTTTTTTGGAAAATTCATCTTGTACAGATTTATGTGAATAAAAAAATCCCGGAACAGTTTTGGAATTCTATAGCATGTATTTATCTTGCGGTTAAATATAAGCGAAATTACAGTTTTCAAAAACCCTTCTTCGCGGTACACACCCTGTTTTGAACGAACGCGTCTGTAGTTTTTTTCAAGTCTAACAACATTTTTCACCAAAAAAATTTTTCGTGTATGGAGCGATGTAACACCCATCCCTATTGGGAAAACAGGCCTTTGCGCCTGAGCGAAGAGGAAAAGAAAAACCTGTATGGCGTGCTGGAAGATTTCTTCAGCAATTTTCACCTGAAAGATGTGCGCGAGATGTTATGGGACTGGTTGGTGGCTGCGCTGAGCAGCGAAAACGGCGCCTATGAGTCGGGCCACTCACGCAGCAACCTCATCTTCGTGTATGAAAAATTGGAATTGCTGATCGAAGCCGCTCATGGTTTGCACTGGAAACGGAAGCTGAGAAAGGCTAAGAGAGAAAGGAGAAAAAGGAGATTGCTGAACAGGGAGCGTTTTAAGAATTTTTATTAGCCACGCTGGTTTTTACTCCCCTCACGCTCAAAACCGGTATCTCGTTCTCTCCTTTCCCCCAGTGGCTTACAGGATTATGATCAGCAACAAAATGATAATAATAATCGCTCCTACCGAAAGATAAATGCCCTGGATGGCGCGGGCCTCTTTTTTCATTTCCTTCAGTTCTTTACGCAGATCTTTGCGTTCGGCACGCGTCAGCTTCGACTTATCCAGCTCCTTGATGTCATATACCCTTTGCTTTATTTCTTCGGCCCTGGCTTTCTTTTCCTCATCGGTCATCCTGGCAACCCTTTCTTTGATGGGATCAACGCCCTTGGCAGCATACCCCGCGGGTGTAAATGCAATTAGCGACAGCAGCAATGCAATAGTGAATGTCTTTTTCATTTTATTTTTTAAGAAAAATGAAAACAAAAATTATCCTTCCGTTAATTGAGGAGGATTTTCCCCAAACAAACAACCCGATCTTACAAAGAAAAGCAAGAGTCGCTGAATCAATACCTCGCTTCAAACACGATAAATTTCAACAATGAAGATGACTTGCGGAAGTTGTTGGTATATTTATATGGCTAAGAGCCATGCACATGAGTACTATCCCTTCTGCGCAGCAACTTGATGAATTACGCAACTTTTACCATAGCGGTGCGACCCGGCCGTATGCATTTCGCAGGAACCAGTTGAAAAAACTAAGAGCTGCAATATTAAAACATGAGCAGGAACTGTACGATGCCTTATATACCGATCTCAGAAAAAATCCTGAAGAAAGCTGGGTGACGGAAGCCGGCTTCCTGGTTGGTTCGATCGATACTACCCTAAAAGGGCTGCGCGAATGGATGCAACCTGAGCGGGTGCCCACGAACCTCGTAAATTTTCCCGGCACCAGCCGCATATTGCGCGAGCCACTGGGTGTGGTGCTGATTATTGGTCCATGGAATTACCCGCTCCAGCTATTGTTTTCACCCTTGATTGGCGCTATTGCAGCCGGCAATTGTGTGGTGTTAAAGCCCAGCGAATTCGCGCCCGCCACCGCCGGCGTGATGAAGAAGATCATCGCTGAAATATTCCCTCCCCATTATATTTTGTTTACCGAAGGCGATGGCGCCGCCGTGGTGCCCGCCATGATGAGCCAGTTCCGCTTCGATCATGTTTTTTATACCGGAAGTACCACCACAGGAAAAATCATTTACAAAATGGCGGCGGAGCAGTTGATACCGGTCACTCTTGAATTGGGTGGAAAAAGTCCGGCCATTGTAGAGGCAGGCGCAAATATAAAAGTGGCCGCGCGCAGAATTGCGCTTACCAAATTTTCAAATTGCGGGCAAATGTGTGTTGCGCCCGACTATGTGCTGGTGCACAATAGTGTTAAGGATAAATTGGTAGAGGAACTCGTTAAATGCGTCAATAATTTTTATGGCGAAAAAAATGGCGGGTATCATTACGGAAAGATCATTAATGAAAAACAGTTTAAGCGGCTCACCAGTTATTTGCAACAAGGCAATATCATTCACGGAGGCCGGCATGATATCTCGAAATTATATATCGAGCCCACGATTATGGACAATGTGTCGCTGGAGGCCCCGGTGATGCGCGAAGAAATTTTCGGACCCTTGCTGCCGGTAATTGCTTACGATAGCCGGGAAGAAGCGAGAAAAATTATACAGAACAATCCCGATCCGCTGGCGTTTTACCTGTACACCAACAGCAGTGATAGCGAAAAGGAATGGCTGCAGTCTGTAAGCTTCGGCGGCGGGTGCATCAATAATTCAAGCTGGCATTTTACCAATCACAACCTGCCCTTTGGTGGTCGCGGTAATAGCGGGTTGGGACAGTATCATGGCCGCGCAAGCTTCGAAGTGTTTTCGCATCGCAAGGCGGTAATGAAAACGCCTACCTGGCTTGATCCCGCTGTAAAATACCCGCCGTGGAAAGGCAAACTGAAACTGTTTCGCTGGCTGGTACGATAGTTGAACGACTATGAAAATGACCCTAAAGCAAAGATTGCTGAAACTGGCATATCCTCTCTTTATGCTCTACTCGCGCGTGTCGCAGTATGAACCAGTTTTGAGTAATGAAAAAAACGCTGCTCCCGTGCAATCAATTTATGATTTGAATATCACGCTGAACAATGGTGAAACCATATCGCTGCGTCAATTCGCCGGTAAAAAAATATTGTTGGTGAATACGGCCAGCGATTGCGGTTATACCGATCAATACAACGAGTTGCAGCAGCTTTATTCCCGCTTTCAAAACAGGGTAGAGGTGATAGGTTTCCCTGCCAATGATTTTAGACAGCAGGAAAAAGGCACCGACGAACAAATCGCCGAATTCTGCCGCGTTAACTACGGCGTAACATTTCCTTTGGCAAAGAAGAGTGTAGTAATAAAATCACCCGACCAGAATCCCGTATTCCGCTGGCTTTCCGACAAAAACCTCAACGGCTGGAACGACAAAGAACCTTCGTGGAATTTTTCCAAATACTTAGTAGACGAACAAGGGATGCTCACGCATTATTTCGACCCTGCGGTATCGCCGATGAGCAAGGATGTTCTCAGCCTGCTTTGACTTCGTCATTTTCACTTACTCAATTCTTTCCTGGCTGTCCAGCACCAATATCATCCTGGCCATCATTTCACAAACGCTGTAATAAAAACTCTTATCAATCTTGTCAAATGTATCGGTTGGCTTGTGATAATCCGCATGATCTTCCACACCAAAATACAGGAATGGAATTTTCTTTAAATGAAAGGCATAATGATCACTTTGCGTGGTCCAGTCTTGCTGGCGGTCTTTAGGATCATCGTGTCCAAAACGAATATTTACAGAAGTAAGCTGTTGCACGCTGTCTACGTATTTTTTCAAAAAAGGATAGTGATATATGCCGCAGGCAAAAATCTCGTTCTTATCATTGCGGCTCACCATATCCATGTTCACGTTCATGATGATAGAGGAAAGCGGCACTGGCAGGTGATCCACAAAATACCTTGAGCCCTGCAATCCTTTTTCCTCCGCGTCGAAAGCCACGATCAGCAATGAGTGCTGTGGCGGATTTTTCTTGAAATATTGCGCCAGTGTAAGCAGGGCAGCCGTGCCCGAAGCATTGTCGTCCGCGCCAAAGTAAATGGCTCCGTTCCTGGTGCCTACATGGTCATAGTGTGCGGTGACGGCGATATAAGAATCGGGATAACGCGTGCCTTTGATGATACCGACTACATTGGCGCCGCTTTTGGTGCTATCGTTGCGCAACTTAAAAGGCTGCAGGTATGAATCGAAGGCCTTTTCAATTTTCAGCGAGTCGAATTGTCTCAGCACGAATTGCTGTGCCAGCAATCCGCCGGCCGTGGCGCTTTCTCTCCCCGCCATTTCTTCGGTGGTGAGATGAGCCAGGCGGTTGATCAAAGCGGCACTATCCAGCAGCTTGTCCCTAACTGTTTTTCCCCCCGGCACATTTTTATCTGCATTTCTTCCGGGGCAGCCAATCAGCAATAGAGCCAGGGCTGCGAGCAGGACAAACAAAATGATAGTCTGCAGAATTTTTCTGCTCCTGGAGGGTGAGGCGTAAACCATGAACCAAATTTATGCTATTAAGGCGTAGCTGTATTTCTCTTTTACTTCGTCGAGGATGGCGTTCACTTCTTCAAGCGTTTTTGCCATCACCAGCTTGTTGCGGTATTCTTTGATGTGCGGCAGTCCTTTGAGGTAATTGGCATAATGCATCCGCATTTCGAGTATACCCAGTACGGGACCTTTCCATTCAACCGATTTCACCAGGTGCATGCGGCATACTTCCACGCGTTCTTCGATGGTGGGTGCGGGCAGCAACTCGCCGGTTTCGATATAGTGTTTTATTTCGCGGAATATCCAGGGATAACCTATAGCGGCCCTTCCTATCATGATGCCATCTACGCCATAGCGGTTCTTGTATTCCAGCGCTTTTTGCGGGCTGTCTATATCGCCATTGCCAAAGATAGGTATATGAATGCGCGGATTTTCTTTTACGCGCGCTATCAGTGTCCAGTCGGCTTCGCCTTTATATAATTGCGAACGGGTGCGGCCGTGGATGGATAATGCCTTAACACCAACATCCTGCAAACGTTCGGCTACTTCTTCAATGTTCTTGCTGTTTTCGTCCCAGCCCAGTCGCGTCTTAACCGTTACTGGCAGTGAGGTGCTTTTTACTACCGCGCTGGTGAGCTTTACCATCAGGGGTACGTCTTTCAACACTGCTGCGCCGGCACCTTTACACACCACCTTTTTCACGGGGCATCCGAAATTGATATCCACCAGGTCGGGTTGTACTGCGTCCACAATCTTTGCGCTCATGGCCATGGCTTCTTCATCGCCGCCAAATATCTGGATGCCAAAGGGGCGTTCAAATTCGGTGAAGTCCAGCTTTTTCCTGCTCTTGATAGCGTCGCGGATAAGGCCTTCGCTGCTGATGAACTCACTGAACATCAGGTCGGCCCCGTTTTGCTTACACACGTAACGAAACGGGGGATCGCTTACGTCCTCCATGGGGGCGAGGAGTAAGGGAAAACGAGGAAGCGATATGTTGCCAATGGTTACCAATTGCTTATCTTGCAGGCTTTAGCGCAAGCGTGCAAATTTACACACTAATCTTTGTTTATTCCAGCTTATGACCGGTCAGGTACGTATTAAGTCTCCATGGACGCAATTACTGGTTCTGTTCCTGGTATTCTTTCCCCAATTGGCGTTGTTGACTCTGAGCGTGTTCGTGGACGTGCCTGATGATATTGGCCTCGATGCCAGCGACCATGCAGCCATCACCCAGGCTAAACTGCAGCAGGCAAGTCTTACGCTGGGTTTCTTCTTGCTGCCAGCTTTCTTATATGCCATATTCTGCTTCAGGAATAACTATGGTTATTTTCTTGGTTTGAAAAAAGCACAGCTGCCCAACATGTACCTGCTGGCCGTGTTGTGCATCATATTCGCTTTCCCGGTGGTGTTCTGGCTTGGCTGGATCAACGAGCGCATCCATTTACCCGAATGGATGACACGCATGGAAGAAATGAGTGCACAACAAATGGAAGCCATACTGAAAGTAACGGGTCCCGGCGATCTTATCCTGAACCTGGTGGTGGTAGCGCTGTTGCCCGCATTCTGCGAAGAAATCTTTTTCCGCGGCGCCATGCAGCGCGTGTTGATACATGTTACCCGCAGTCCCTGGATGGGCATCATTATTACGGCTATACTTTTCTCGGCACTGCACCTGCAGTTCCAGGGATTTTTACCGCGACTATTTATGGGTATCGTGATGGGTATTTTATACTGGTATAGCGGCAGCCTGTGGACCTGTGTAACGGCGCATTTTTTCTATAATGCCATACAGGTAGTGGCGGTGGCTTACGCGCCCAATCTTACAGACACCAACCAGGAACTGCCCATACTGGCAGGAGTGGCCAGCGGTATTGCAGTGTGGGCCATACTTTGGTACTATTGCAAACAGTCAACCACCAGCTGGGCAAAAGTGTACCACGAAGATGAGTACAACAATTACCTGACCTAATTATTTGCTCATGGCATTGAACCTGGCTACGCTTAGAACAAGAACGCTCACCGCCATCATCTTTGTGGTCGTCATGTTGGTGGGACTGCTATGGAACCACTGGAGCTTTTTTGTTTTGTTTTCCATTATACATTTTGGTTGTTGGGTGGAATACCAGAAACTCGTAGGCTTAATAGATCCCGACTATAAGCAGGCCTCCTCTTTTCATCGTTTTGGTGTGATGGTGGCGGGATGGTGCGTGTTGCTAAACTTTACCGACGATCAGTTTTCCCTGTTCGGCGTGCACCTGCATGCAATAGGATGGTTTTTGGGATTGCTTTTTGTTTTTGTGCTGCCGGTAATTGAGTTATTATTTACAAAAGATATTCACCTTAAAAATATTGGTTACTCCGCGGTGGGGCTGTTATATCTTTCACTCACACTGGGGTTGATGATGGACCTGCGCTCAGGTGTTGCCGGGCAATTTGAAGGAGTACCTTTCGATGCCGGCGTTTTTCTTCCCTGCTTTATCATTGGCTCCATCTGGATCAACGATACCATGGCTTATATCGTGGGCTCGCTTATTGGCAAAACAAAAATGACTGATATCTCTCCGAGGAAAACCTGGGAGGGCACGATTGGGGGAGTAATACTGGCCGTGGGTGTAGCGGGACTGGTGTTATGGATGATGGCTGATTATCATTTCAGTTCAACCACTGTTAAGTTCATGATTATTGCTGCCATCGCTTCCATTGCAGGCACTTTTGGAGATTTGCTGGAATCTAAACTAAAACGCGCGGCCAATGTTAAGGACAGTGGCAGCATCATGCCCGGGCATGGCGGATTCCTGGACCGTTTCGACTCCCTGCTGATAGCTGCGCCCTTCTGCTGGCTCTATATCAGGCTGGTGGAATAAGGGTTGCATTTATTACATTTGCCGTTCAATATCAACTAATGACGATCCACAAAGAAGGATACAAGAGCATTCTGATCAGCACCATCGTGTTTGCGGTGATCAACCTGCTTTCGTTTTATTTCATCAGCTTTCACCTGCCCTGGCTGAGCTGGCTGATACTGGTGCTCACGCTGGGATTGCTTTTGTTCCTTATCTCTTTTTTCCGCGTACCCAACCGTCAACTGACTACCGGCGACAACCTGGTGATTTGTCCCGCCGACGGCAAAGTGGTAACCATCGAAGAAGTGTACGACGAAGAATATTTTAAAGATAAAAGGCTGCAGGTGTCCATTTTTATGAGTCCCGCCAACGTGCACCAGAACCGCAACCCCATCAGCGGCGAGGTGGTGTACAGTCAATATCATAAGGGAAAATACCTGGTGGCCTGGCATCCCAAGTCATCCACCGAAAACGAGCGTCACTCTGTAGTGATTAAGAGCAGCCGCGCGGAAATACTGGTAAAGCAAATTGCCGGCGCTTTGGCCAAACGCATAGTCAACTACCTGCAGGTAGGTCAGCAGGTTGAGCAAAGCACTGAAATGGGCTTCATCAAGTTCGGCAGCCGCGTAGATGTGCTTTTACCCATCGATGCCAAAGTGATGGTAAAGCTTGATGAAAAGGTAAAAGGCGGTATAACGGTACTGGCTACCCTATAGTATTTCTTCCAGCTCCTTTAGTGAATACACGGTATAGGTAGGCTTCAGGGCAGGCTCAGCGTTCAGATGATTGACATATACCTGGTCCATACCCGCATTCATGGCGCCTTGTATATCCACTTCAATGCTGTCGCCGATCATGATAGATTCTTCCAGTGAGGCATTTGTTTTTTGCAAAGCGTAATCAAAAATTTCTTTGTTCGGTTTCAGGCTATTGCAACCTTCGGAGGTAATTACTTCGATGAAGTAATGATCAATGGCGGCGTTTTTGAGTTTCTGATGCTGTGTGGCTTCAAAGCCATTGGTGATGAGGTGCAGCTTATATCCTTTGCCTTTCAGGTATTCGAGTATTTCAATAGTATAAGGAAAAAGGGCATTGCGAGTGGGTAAAAGGTCCAGGAAACGCTGGCCCATATCGCGCGCCATTTGCTCATCGCCTATTTTAAAATCGAGCAGGGTGAGCCACATACGTTTCCAGCGCAGTTCATCCACTTTGATAAAACCTTTGCGATAGCGATCCCACAACTTATCGTTGTGCGCAAGATAATTTTTGTGAAAAAGATCGAAATCGTGAACTCCTTTCGATTTCAGTTCCAGCGTGTGATACAATTCTTCGAGCGTGAGGCGGCTATTGGTGTCGAAATCCCAGAGTGTGTGATCAAGATCAAAGAAAAGATGCTTGTATTCCATGCGCAAAGATAAAAGGAAAATGCTCTTAAGAAATTCCCAATAGTGGCCAGGCACTTCGATCTTTCACGCATAAAAATGTGTTGCTCATACGATTAATTGGTAATTTCGGAATTATGAATATAGTTATAACCGGCGGATCCAAAGGCCTGGGAAAAGCGATTGCAGAAAAATTTGCAGGCGATAAGCAGGGTCATACTGTATTACTGTGCGCGCGCAATAAAGAACTGCTTGAATACGAGGGTAAACATTTGCAGGGAAGATTTCCCCGTGCTACTATCAAAACGATGCCCTGCGACCTGGGAATAAGGGAGCAGGTAAATGAGTTTGCAGAATGGGTAATGAGTGAAATATATGCGCCTGATGTGCTGGTAAACAATGCTGGCAGTTTTATTCCCGGCAGCGTGCATAATGAACCCGAAGGAGCGCTGGAAAAATTAATGGCAGTGAATCTTTACAGCGCCTATCATCTCACCCGCGCTTTATTACCCCGCATGATGGAAAATAAAAGCGGGCATATCTTCAATATTTGCTCCATCGCTTCATTGCAGGCATATCCTAACGGCGGAGCTTACAGCATCAGCAAATTTGCGCTGGCAGGTTTTTCGCGCAACCTGCGCGAGGAAATGAAACCTTATGGTATAAAAGTTACTGCTGTATATCCCGGTGCCGCCTGGACCGATAGCTGGTCGGGCAGTGGCATCGATCCTAAAAGAATGATGGAGGCCAAAGATGTGGCCGAAATGATCTATACCGCCGCATATCTTTCGCCACAGGCTTGTGTGGAAGAAATTGTGTTGCGGCCGCAGTTAGGCGACCTTCCATAGATCAGTTAGTTTGCCACTTATCCCATTAACTGGCAATTACCTGTAACAATATTTATTTGCCTGACCCGTAAAATTTAAATTTGCCAAAACGTTCGGTATCAGGAGAATTTTAAACATAGCTTTTCTTGCGCTTGCCTGCGTCTGCATCCTTCCCTGTGTTCACGGCCAGGTAAAGTTTTACACGCAGTTAAGCGAATCGAATGTTTCCCTTCGCCAGACTTTCCAGGTGCAGTATATTGTTGAGGGCTCGAAAGATATAGGGCATTTTACGCTGCCCGACTTTGATGATTTTTACCAGCACGAGGTGTTTGAAATTCCCAACACGCCTACTATTTACCAGCAGTCAACTCAACCCGTAGATACCTACGGCAAGATCGTGATTCTCTCGCCACGTCGCCCGGGTGTATTTACCCTTCCCGGCGCCAGCGCTTATATAAATGGTAAACTGGTAAAATCAAATCCGGTGAAAGTCACCGTGACCCAGCCGGGCGGCGGACCTCCGGGCCGCATAGGACTGGTGGATACCGAATCGGAATCGGAACTGCGGCCAGGGGAAGATATCGAGGCGAAGATCAAAAAGAACCTGTTCCTGCGCGTGGAAGCCAATAAGACTACCTGCTTTGTGGGCGAGCCGATCATGGTAGTGTATAAGGCCTATAGCCGCCTCAACACTAATTCGCAGGTGGTGAAACGACCGTCACTTACCGGTTTTAGTGTGATGGATATGGTAGATGCCTACGACAGCAAACCCGATATTGAAATATATAATGGTCTTCCTTTTTATGCCAACGTAATTCGCAAGGTGCAGTTGTTCCCGCTGCAGGAAGGTGTGTTTTCCCTCGATCCCGCTGAGATCGAAAGCGTGATTCATTTTACCAGGGTAGAAGGGCCCACCACCGATGATGAAGCGCTGCGAAAAGTGTTAAATAGTCCGCCAAACAGCAATAACCCTCTACGTGTTAAGCGCACGCCGCTTGATTATCGGCTTTCATTGACCTCGGAGCCGCTGAACATTCATGTAAAACCATTACCCACCGAAAATCAACCCGCAGGCTTTGAAGGGGCGGTAGGTAATTTTTCTCTTTCTGTAAATGTGCCCAGGAATACCATTCGCGTGGGCGACCTGGTGAAAATACAAATGGTCGTAACCGGGAGTGGAAATATTTCACTGCTTACCGCCCCCAACATTGAATGGCCCCAGGGCGTTGATACCGCCGATCCCGTGGTAAAAGAAACAATCAACAAGTATTTATACCCTGCCACCGGCACTAAAACGTTCGAGTATTCTTTTGCCGCACCTGACACTGGAATTATTGTTATACCCTCCGCGCGTCTTCCATATTATGATCCCTTGCAAAAGGTATATAAGGTAGCTACCAGCGAATCCATCACGCTGCACGTATTGCCTGTATTAGAAAATGCTTCGTTACCTGATACCGCCAACGGCAAAAAATCACTACCCGGCCAGCCGCATTGGTATTGGTTTGGATTGGTGGCATTGATAATAGTGGGCTGGATCACCTACCAGGCATTGCATTTGAAGAAATCAAAAAAAGTAGCGGCACCTCCGCCGGTTGCTGAAAAAGAACCTGAACCGAAACGATCGGTTGTGGAAGAAACGCTCTTCAAAGCGCAATGGGCATTGGAGCGCGGCAAGCCGCAATTGTTTTACCATGAATTAGAGCAAGCCATCTGGCAATTTATGGCCACGAAATATAACCTGTTGCCTTCTTCTCTCAACAAACACGTGGCCGTGCAACATTTGCGGGAAAGAAACCTTGCTCCTGAAATTATCAGCAATTTTTCTTCCGTACTCGACGAGTTGCAATGGGTGCTATATACCCCTGATCAGTCAACCCATGATATGGAAAAACTGCTGCAAAAGTCAAGAGAAATGCTCGAGTTGATAGAGAACAGTTGATTATCGTAGTACTTTTACCAAGGTGCCAGCTTTTCTGTGGCGTGCGGTCGTTTAGCAAAGACAAATTTATTATTCATTTCATTCTGTATACTTGTAGCCTACGCCGCGCACTGAATGGAAGTACCGCGGGTTGCGGCTGTCTTGCTCGAAGTATTTGCGGAAGTTGAGAATGAAATTGTCGATGGTGCGGGTGGTGGGATATACATTGTAACCCCACACGGTCTGGAGGATCTTTTCGCGGGGAACGACGTCGTTCTTGTTTTCGATCAGTAGTTTCAGCAGCATCGCTTCTTTCTTGCTGAGCTGGATGCGTTCGCCGTTTTTGATGATAGCTTCCTGCGCTTTGAAGTCGATGGTGTTGTTGCCAAACTGGTAGGTATCGCCTACGGTATCTTTCTCGTTGAGCTTTTGATTTTTGCGGATCAGTTTCTGAACGCGCAGCAACAGCTCTTCGAGGTTGAAAGGTTTGGTGAGATAGTCGTCGGCGCCTTTTTTCAAACCCAATACCCTGTCGGCCCCGGTATTTTTGGCGCTTAATATCAGGATGGGCACATCATTGTTTTGCACTCTGATGGTTTCGGTAATGCTGATGCCATCGATATCGGGCAACATTACGTCGAGAATAAGCAGGTCGAAATACTCCTGCTGCACTTTTTGCAGCGTAGCGCTGCCGGTATAGGCTGAAGTAACCTCGTACCCTTCTAACTCAAGATTTAATTTCAATGCCTCATGAAGGTTTTCCTCATCTTCGGCTAATAATATGGACGGCTTGCTGCTTTGCATAGTGTTTACGTAAAAAAACTAACGGTAAAGTTACAGCCCCGGGGAGAATTATCCGTCACCTCAATACTTCCCTGGTGTTGTTCTACAATCTTTTTACACAGGTAAAGACCCAGGCCCGTGCCTTTGGCGGTGCGGGTGGCTTCATTGCCGATGCGGTAGAATTTATCAAACACCTTTTTCTTCTCCTTATCGGGTATGCCCGGTCCCTGGTCAATGACCTGCAGTTTCACCGTGCGATTGTCTTTTGTGAGGCGGCATTCGATCACACCATCGCGTGGCGAGTATTTGGCGGCGTTTTCCAGCAGGTTATTCACCAGTATCTGCAACAGGTTGGCATCGCCGATCACGTCGGCCTCCTCATCTACCTGGCTGCGCCATTGGTGGTTGGGGTAACGAACTTTAAATTCCTCCACGGCATTATTCACCAGGTCGCTGAAGTTAAGTTCCTCTTTAGGTGATGCATAACGGCCGGCGTCCAGTTGTGAACTTACCAGTATATTATTGGCCAGCGTATCCAGCCGGTTGATCTCCTGGAGCGTGCTGCGCAAGAGTTTTTGTTTTTTCTCTTCTTCCAGCTGGTGCTTCATCATGGTTTCGAGGTTCAGCTTGGTGATGGCCATGGGAGTTTTCAGTTCGTGCGTAACCGCCATCATGAAATTTTCCTGTTGATGCTGCAGTCTTATCTGCCGGCGTACTGCCTGGTACACAAATAAGGCGCCCACCAGGGTAACGGCCAAAAAAGTGATGCCTTCACCGAGGTATTGAGTGGTCTTGCGCTCTTTCACAGACATGATAGCGGCATAGCGTTTGTCAAAATCGGGTTGATCCTGCCGCAGCTCGCTGAGGCGCAGTGCAGCCATCTCCTGGTTTTGCTGCTCAAGCGTGAGGAACCACATCACCAGCGCTGCAATGATATATACCAAAAGAAACCAGTACACGGCACTGGCTATCAGCCATCGTTTTTTGTTGGATCGTTTCATCGCATTTTATCACTTCGGCGACCTTTCGATGCGGATGCCGACGTTCATGACATGTTCCAGCGGGTCTTCGCGCATTATATTTTCCAGCCTGAAGGTGTAAGTGCCAGCCTGGAGTGATACGGGCTCCTGGGGCGGTGTAATGGGTATGCGGTGTTCGTAAATATCATCCATACCACTGCCCAGCCAGCCTTTTTCGTCGGTGGCTAGTTGCAGTTCCAATTGCTGGTTCAGGGTTTCACCGGCAGGGGTCCTGGTCTGCACATTCATATAGATGTTCTTATACCGGTATGCATCAGTATGACGCAACACGATATAGATGATATAGCGGGAAGTGGTATCGGTAATTTCAAAAGAGATCTCGGGTTTAAAATCACTCTGCCAGGCAAAACCGGGTATGCGGACATTTCTTTCAAAGACGTCAATGGGTTGGCAACTGCTGAGGCAAGCCGCGAACAATGTGGCGTATATAATATGGGATAAAAGACCGCCTTTGAATTTTTTCAAGAGAAACATTTTTGCAAATATAGTTGAGGGGGTTAGAACTTAGAGTACATTCAAAACCTGCTCTTTTGCCTTTTCCAGCTCGTCTTTCATCAGTACCACGCATTTTTGAATGGTGCTGTCATAAGCCTTGGCGCCGGTGGTATTGATCTCACGGCCTATCTCCTGCAAAATGAATGATAGCTTCTTTCCTTTTTCAGAACCTTCTTCGGCCAGCAGCGCCTTGAAGTATTCGCAGTGATTCTTGAGTCGCACCTGTTCTTCGCTCAGGTCAATTTTCTCGATATAATATATCAGCTCCTGCTCCAGGCGGTTGGGATCGTAGTTTTCTTTACCCACATTCTCTTCCAGCACTTTCTTGAGGCCTTCTCGTATTTTTTGCTTGCGCAGCGGTTCCAGTTCGGCAATAATGGCTTGTTGTTTGGAAATATTATCGATGCGCAGGGCCAGGTCTCTTTCCAGCGCCTTACCTTCTTCCAGGCGGTGCAGGTTAAGGTCTTCCACGGCGGCTTCAATCACTTTTGCCAGCGCATTCCATTCTTCGGGTGTTAAGGTTTCGCCAGTGGGTGTTATCACCTCGGGCAGTTTCAGCAAAGTGCTGAGTATGTTAGAGGGGTCGAGGTTCAGGGCCTTCGACAATTCAGCGATGGGCTGGTAATATGCTTTGGCCAGGTCGGTATTGATGCTTACCGGTTTGGTGGCACCACTTTCTTTCAGGCTGATCTGGCAATCGATGGTGCCCCTGCCCAGTTTTTTGCTAAGCAAGGTTCTGATATCAAATTCAAAGGGCTTTAAGAATGCGGGAATCTTGAGTGAAAGCTCAAATTGTTTTCCGTTCAGCGACTTTATATCAACCAAAAAGGTCTTATCTCCTACAGTTTGTTCAGCTCTTCCAAATCCGGTCATTGATTTCAGCATAGTGTAGTTGATTTTATTTGGAAAGGTAATCAAACAATTTTTTATAAACCTCATCCCTATCCATTTCGCGCATTTCTCCGGGTTGCAGTCCATCCAGTGTAATTTGACCAATTCGATATCGCACCAGTCTCAGCGTTGGAAAACCGACGGCCGCAGTCATTTTTCTTACCTGCCTGTTCTTTCCTTCGGTCAGTATCATCCATATCCACGGAGCAGGTATATGTTTACGAAAACGAATGGGCGGGTTTCTTTCGGGCAGGGCAGGTGGTTCTTTAAAGATGCCTGCCTGGCAGGGTGAGGTGCGGAATGGTTTGCCATCGATATTGATGGTTAGCCCGCTTTGCAATTTCCTGATGGCTGCTTCGTCAATGGCTCCATCCACCTGTACCAGGTATTCGCGCTCGTGCCTGAACTGCGGGTGAAGCAACCGGTAGTTCAGGCTGGTATCGTTGGTAAGGAGTAACAGACCTTCGCTGTCATAATCCAGTCTACCTACGGGATAGACATCCGATGGTACAGCGAAAGAGTCTTTCAAGGTTTGTTTTCCCTCGGAAGCGCTGAACTGTGAAAGTACCTGGTATGGTTTATAGATGATAAAATAGCGAGGCATATCAAAACAAAATCTCCCGGTGAGCCGGGAGATTTATTATGTGGATGGGTTAGTAAGTACCGGGAAAAATAATTTCCCTACACAATATTAAAAATAATTTTTTCTATCTAAAAAAATTTTCTAACAAATTTTATTCACATTTTTTTTAAAGGGTGGGGAAAAGGGTCAGGCCGGCGCGCGTTTCTTTAACCTGTTTTGATGTTCTTCGTGTTCATGCAAGATCATCAACAATGATCATTCAATTTTTTTGAACCTCTGAAACACTGATGTACTCTATGTTTCAGCGCATGCATGTTTTTGATCAACTCAGGCAATGATTTCAACAAAATTGAAATTGAATGATGATTAAACGTTCAATAGAGCGAAAACACTCCCCTAAACAGGGGATGAGCTGCCCGAACCTAAACTGAACTACTTTTGTGCAAATTTTCAAGTATGCGATTTCCTTCTCCTGTCCCAGTACAATGGATTGCCGAGTTGATCGGCGCAAAGCTTGTCGGCAATACAACTGGATTGGCTACCGGCATCAACGAGATACATAAAGTAGAGAAAGGCGACCTGGTGTTTGTTGACCATCCGAAGTATTATGAGAAATGTATTCAGTCGGCCGCTGATTTTATCATTATCAATAAAGAAACCGATTTCCCCGAAGGTAAAGCATTGCTGATCGTTGATCAGCCCTTCGAAGCTTACCAGGCGATCGTAAGGCATTTTCGTCCTTTCCAACCCGCTGTTCAAATGATCAGCGATAGAGCCGTGATAGGAGAAGGTACCTACATAGCACCCAACGTTTTCATTGGTGATGAAGTGGTGATAGGCCGCCATTGCCGTATACTACCCAATGTTACCATCATGGGTCATTGCGTGATCGGCGATAACGTGATCATCCAGGCCGGTACGGTGATCGGCTCCGACGCATTCTACTACAATACCAAAAAGGACCGCGAGGTTTGGTACAAGCGTATGGAAAGCTGCGGACGTGTCATAATTGAAGATGACGTGGAAATAGGCGCAGGCTGCACCATCGACCGCGGTGTGACCAACGATACGGTTATAGGGCGTGGTTCAAAGCTCGACAACATGATCCATATCGGTCACGATACTATTGTTGGTAAGAATTGCCTCTTCGCTGCCCAGGTAGGCATAGCCGGCGCCACCAACATCGGCGATGGCGTCATACTGTGGGGACAGGTAGGCGTTTCCAAAACCCTCACCATCGGCGACAATGCCGTGGTGCTTGCACAAAGCGGCGTGCCTTCCTCCCTCGATGGCGGCAAAACCTATTTTGGATACCCCGCCGAAGATGCGTCTTTAAAACGGCGCGAGATTGTCTGGATTAAACGAATACCCGAAATCTGGGAAAAAGTCAAGAATCTGTGAGAATATTGAATTTGAATTTGAACAAGGAATTTAAATGTGAATGAAATATTCTGGATTCAAATTCCTTGTTCAAATTCAATATTCATACGCATAGTCGTACGGCAGCAGCTCCGCCAGCTTCTTCCACGCCCAATAGCCCGTGTTGATTACGTTGTATTGTTCGTAGAAGTAACCGTTTTGTTCGATGACGAAACCGTCGGCAATGTCGAGAACGGTAATCTGGAAACGGGTGTTGAGGGGCAGTTTGAACTCTGCCAGGAATGATTTATCGGGCAGAACAGACTTGTAGCTGACGCGGTATTGGCCGGTCCAGTTGATGGTGACGTCGGAACTGTCTGCCACATAGTCGTCTTCGTTATAAATATCGGTGATGAGTGTGCTTTTATAGCCGGTGGAGTCTTCTGACTCGCCGGGTTCGAGTTTTTCTACAATAAAACCCTCTTCGGTAACGGTGCTATCGTACAAGGCGCGCATAAAGTGAAGTCGGGAACCCAGGTAAGTGCGCGCGCGGTTCTTCATCCATTCATTTTTTACTTCTTCCGTAGTATCGATCTCGATAAAGAACGGCGAGCCGGTAAACTGGCTGATCTCGGTGCCATAATCATAACTGAATGAATCGAGCTGGTAACGCACGATATAACCCAGCGCATAGTTTTTCACCACCAGGTCGCTGTCGGCGGTTACTTTCAGGCGGTTTCTTTTCTTGCTGTAGAAGAAATGAAGTACTTCAGGATTTTCTAATGTGCAATATGCTGCATTGGGCGTGGTGCCGATAAAGTGCCTGGTAAAAAAATCTCCATACTTCAACCAGCCGTCCGGTACTTCGTTGGTAGCCACCACGGCCACTTCTTCCATGCTCTTCTCTTCTTTGGCCAGTATTATTTCGAGAGTATCGGTGGTGATGGTATTGCTGCTGATGCGAAACATCTTTCTCTCATAACCGGTATATGTTACCACCAGGTCATAACCACCATTGGGCAAACGCATAAAGAAAAGTCCCTCGTTGTTGGAGATGGTTCCGTAAGTAGTGTTCTGGCAATAGGCCGAAGCCCCCGCGAGCGGAAGCCCCGAAGCTGAATCGGTAACCTTGCCAAGTACCACAAAAGTTTTATTCTGCGCCTGCGCAACAAAACATACCAGGAGGATGAGCAGGATGGAGAGAAATTTTTTCATAGTTTGAATTTCAACTGTATAATAACGTTTTTGAAGAAGAGAAAGTATTATGCCAGCCTCAAGCGGGAGGCGGGTTTTCGATATATTGGCGGCAGGCCTTTGCAATGCTTTCCTGCAGGGGAGTGAACGAAAACTGCGGTAAAGCCGCGAGAATCTTACGGTTATCGAAGTAGGTTTTGCTTTGTGCTACCCGGGCGCTATGACTTGTGAGCAGGGGTGATTTGCCGGAAAAGAAAGATTTAACTTTTTCCATGCGCCAGGCCAGTGCTCCCAGCAAGGGAGTGGCTTCCCTGGATGGTCTTTTTTTACCAAAACCGTCGGCAATGGTATTCAGCATTTGCTGAAAAGTCCAGTTCACGTTGTTGATGATATAACGCTCGCCGCTCAAGTCGCTTTGCATCAACATTACCACGGCCCGCGCCACATCTTCTACTCCTACAAAACCATTGATGCCGGTGGTATACCAGGGAAATTCATCGTACACGCTCTTAAAGATGGCGCAACTGCTGGTATGCCAGTCGCCATATCCCAGGATGGTGCTGGGGTTTACCATCACTGCATTCAGACCTTCCGCAGCACCGCGCCACACTTCCATTTCTGCCAAATGCTTACTTACGGCATACGGTGTGGTGTATTTGTTTTGATGCCATTTTTTTTCTTCACTAACCATTTCGCTACTTGCGTCTCTGCCGATGGCTGCCACTGAACTGATATGCACAAAGCGTTTGATACCCGTTTCAATAGCGGCATTCACCACATTGGCCGTGCCCTCGATATTAATCTTGTATAATGCTTCCTTATCACGGTTGTGAAATGATACCTTGCCGGCGGAGTGAATTACGGCATCCATGTCTTGCATGGCTTCTACCAAAGAGACCACATCGAGGATATCACCTTCAACCCATTCAACTTTTGAGAGAATAGCCTGGGGAATATAAAAAGGAGCTTGCGGTCTTCGCCTGATGGCGCGCACAGTATAACCCTGCTGCACCAGCTCCTGCAAAATATAGGCGCCCAAGAAACCGGTACCGCCGGTTACCAGCACTTTAGTATTCATAATATCCCCTCCCGGTTTTGCGCCCCAGCTGGCCCTTCTCTACTTTTTCTTTTTGTATAAATGAAGGTTTTAATCTTTCAGGCTTACCGAGCGCCTCATATACCTCGCAACTTACGGCATAGTTGATATCATTCCCAATCAGATCCATCAGCCGGAAGGGACCCATCTTAAAACCGCTTGCTTCAAGCAGTTGATCAATGGTATCATAAGTGCTCAATCCTTTTTCAGCCAGTCGTAACGCTTCGAGGTAGTAGGGGCGGGCTACATGGTTTACTATAAAGCCGGGAGCATCTTTGCACAGCACCGGTGTCTTACCCATTTGCCCGGCCAGTTCAACAATAGTGTTCCGTGTTTCTTCATTGGTGAAGGGTGTGCTCACCACTTCCACCAGTTTCATGATGGTGGCGGGATTAAAAAAATGCATACCAATCACGCGTTGGGGGCGGACCACTTTTTCTGCGATAGCCGTCACCGAAAGTGATGAGGTGTTGGTGGCAAAAACCACTTCGCTGTGATTTACTTCGGCCAGTTGATTGAAGAGTGCGATCTTGATTTCGGGTTTTTCAACAATGGCCTCGATCACCACATCGGCCAGGCAATCGTTTATTTTGTTTACGAAGCGTATGCGGTCAAGTATGGTGTATTTATCTTCTTCACTGATTTTTTTCTTCTCCACCAACAGTTGCAGATTCCTGGTGATAGCCTCGCGCGCTTTATCGAGTGCGGGCATCTGCACATCGTACAGTAGTGTATAAATGCCGTGTTGCGCCGCCGCCTGGGCTATACCGCTACCCATGGTGCCTGCGCCGCAAATGCATAGTGTGTTGACCATTCAGCTAAGTGGCTTTGGTGAACTGACGTAAGAAGCGAACATCGTTTTCGCTGAAGAGGCGAATATCATCGATGCCGTATTTCAACATGGCGGGCCGCTCAATGCCCATACCAAAGGCAAAACCTGTGTATTTGTTGCTGTCGATACCACAGTTTTCAAGCACTGCAGGGTGTACCATGCCGCAACCCAGAATTTCGAGCCAACCGGTGCGTTTACATACGGCGCAACCTTTGCCATGGCAAATCGTACAACTGATGTCCATTTCAGCGCTCGGTTCGGTGAAAGGGAAATAAGACGGGCGGAAGCGAATTTTCACATCCTGTCCATACATTTCCTGCACAAAGAAGTAAAGCGTTTGCTTGAGATCGGCAAATGATACATGCTCATCCACATATAGTCCTTCTATCTGGTGGAAGAAGCAATGACTTCTTGCACTCACCGTTTCGTTGCGATACACGCGGCCGGGGCACACAATGCGAATAGGCAGTTTACCCTTTTCCATAGCGCGTATCTGCGTGTTGCTGGTATGCGTGCGCAGCAGCCAGTCGGGATTTTGTTGTATATAAAAGGTATCCTGCATATCACGCGCGGGATGATGCAGGGGCAAATTCAAAGCGGTGAAATTGTGCCAGTCGTCTTCAATCTCGGGACCTTCGGCCACGGCAAATCCCAGTCGCTGGAAAATGCTGATCACGTGCTCCAGGAACAGGTTCACCGGGTGGCGGGTGCCCAGGGGCAGGGGATCGCCCGGCAGAGTTACATCGATATCGGATGTGGCGGCAGCGCTGCTGTTTTCGATCTGCTGCTTCCAGTCTTCGTATTTCTTTTCGGCCAGCAGTTTGAATTCGTTCAGTACCTGGCCAAACTCTTTTTTCTTTTCAACGGGCACGTTCTTCATTTCGGTAAACAGGTTCTTCACGATGCCCTTGCTTCCCAAAAACTTAATCCTGAAAGCCTCGAGCGATTCAGCCCCATTGGTAGCCAAACTCTCGATCTCCTTCTTATAATCCGCTATCTGCTGTAACAATTGGTCCATGCTGCAAATATAGGGTGCGCGCGGGATTAGGGTTCGGGGATTATCTGCCGGGCTGCTACGCGCGCGCCCGTTTCGGGTATGGGGTTTCGGGTTGAGTGTCGGATGCGGGGATGGCCAGGTGATAGGCGGGCCACCTGGTAGTTGACCTTCCCTGGGGAAGGCTGGTGATAGGTGAGCCACCTGTGACCCGGCAGGAACCCGACACCCGACATCGGCGCCGGCAACCCGAAACCCCAAACCCGGAACCCGAAACTCTTCACTATATTGCAACCATGTCCGACATACTCAATATTGGCGATTTCCTGGAGCCGGTGAGCCGGGATGTGATTTCGGAAGATATTGGCTATAAGGATGGGCAGATTGGGAAGAAGATTATGGTGTATGAAGAGGTGCTGCCCGACCTTACCGAGGCCGATATGGTGCTGGTGGGCTGCCCCGAGATAAGAGGCAGCTGGCAGCTGTATGCCGATAAACATGCCCCCGATGCCATCAGGCAGCAGTTTTATTCCTTATATAACTGGCACCAGGACATCAGACTCGCCGATGTGGGTAATATCATTCCCGGCGCTACCCTGCAGGATACCTATGCAGCGCTCAAGACCGTAATTGCCGAACTGAATGATATAGGCAAAACGGTAATCATCCTCGGCGGCTCGCACGATCTGACACTGGCGCAGTATCATGCTTATGCAAGCCGCAAGAAAGTATTGGAAGCCACCATCGTGGATGCACTGATCGACCTGGGTATGGAATCGCCTAACCGTTCGGAGAATTTCCTGATGGAACTGCTGACCGGCGAACCCAATTTCATAAGACATTATAATCATATCGGTTTCCAGAGCTACTATGTGCATCCGCATATGCTGGAGACCATGGACAAGCTGCGTTTCGACTGTTACCGAGTGGGTAAGGTGAGGGAGAATATGGAAGAAATGGAGCCGGTGATCCGCAACTGCGAACTGTTTAGTTTCGACATCAGCGCCATTGCGCACGCCTATGCGCCCTGCAATAATCTTTCGCCCAATGGGTTTACCGGGGAAGAAGCCTGCATGCTGATGCGATACGCGGGTTTAAGTCCCAACATAAACACCATCGGTATATATGGTTATGTGCCGGAGAAAGACCTCGATAGTCTTACCGCCAAACAAATCAGCCAGATGCTCTGGTATGTGCTCGATGGCCGCAGCCGTGGCCGCCGCGAGGCTTCACTCGATGAAAGGGAAAGCTTCAACGAGTTTCATATGGCTTTTGCCGAAGTGGAAACCATTTTTTTACAAAGCAAAAAAACCGGCCGCTGGTGGATGCAACTGCCCGGCAATAAATTCATCGCCTGCTCATATAAAGATTACCTGCTTGCCCGCAGCAATGAAATTCCCGAACGCTGGCTGCGCGCACAGGAGCGCGACTGATGCGGAATAGTGCTGGTCGTTCCCATTTTATATTGTGGTATATTTCCGGTATGAAATTATTTTCCGCACTTGCTGTTATTATTCTTTTTGCCGCCTGCTCGCCGCAACGTTTCATTGCAAAAGATGTAAAGAGTAATTTGCTGAAAGCACCTACCCTCGCCAATTCGCATGTGGGTATCAGTTTGTACGACCCTGCCGAAAAGAAATACGTGTATAACTACCAGGGAGACAAATATTTTGTGCCTGCTTCTAATACTAAGATTGTGACCTGTTATGTTGCCATGAAATATCTGGGCGATAGCCTGGCAGGCATTCACTATGAAGAAGGTCCCGATGCCATTACGCTCGTTCCCACCGGCGACCCAACCTTGTTGCACCGCGATTTTGCACGGCAGCCGGTAATCGATTTTTTAAAAAACGCCAACAGGCCACTGCAGATCATCTATAAAAACTGGAAAGAAACAGCTTGGGGCTCGGGCTGGGGCTGGGACGATTACAATTCGAGCTACATGATTGAGCGCAGCCCGCTGCCCGTGTACGGCAACTTTATTCAATGGATACAGGAAAATGAAGGATCGTCGAGCAGCGATGATTTTGAAAAAACACCCTTCATTTATTCCATACCCGAAGTGAACTGGAAAGTGCGTTTCAATACCGACACCACGCGGAAAAATTTTTATGTGCGCCGCGACCGCGACGATAACATATTTATGATAACGCAGGGCACTGAAAAGAGAAGAGAACAGGACGTGCCTTTTGTAACCAAAGGATTGCAGTCGGCGCTTGAGTTGTTGCCCGATACAATTGGTAAAACCATCACACTATCGGAAGCGGAGCTGGAAATCGGCGGCAGCAGAGCGCGCAACCGCCAGCAGGCTGCTTATACCGGCTACTCGGGGCTGCGCACTATTTTCTCGCAACCCACCGACTCCATGCTGAAGCCCATGATGCATCGCAGCGATAACTTCTTTGCAGAGCAAACGCTGCTGATGGTAAGCGAAGCATTGCTGGGCGTATTGGATATGGATAAGGTGATCGATACTTTGCTGAAGACCGATTATGCCGGTCTTCCCCATAAACCCAACTGGGCTGATGGCAGCGGCCTGAGCCGTTATAACCTTTTCACGCCGCAGGATTTTATAGTGATACTCGATAAGATGGAGCAGGATTTTGGGATGGACCGTATTAAAGAAATCTTCCCGACTGGCGGCAGGGGCACTTTGAGCAGTTATTACAAGCGCGACAGCGGGTATATCTATGCCAAGACCGGTACGCTTTCGGGCGTAGTGGCCCTGAGCGGATACCTATATACCAAAAAGAACAAGCGACTGATCTTCTCCGTACTGGTTAATAATCATAATGGCAGCGCTGCCGATGTGCGCCGTAAGGTGGAGGCTTTTCTCCAAAACATCCGCAACCGCTATTAAAGAAAACCTAAAATTTTCGCCCCCAAAACCCAACGTTTCCTTGTCAATCAGGCGTAACTAGTTATGACAGGAGCTATTGGCGCAGTGACAGAAACAATAATATGATTATCATACCCGTTGACGATCTGTAACCCGCCTGGCGGGCCAGCGATTCAGGAAAGCGTAAATTGAAGGCGTAATTGGCAAATAGTCCTGCCGATATAGAGCTGATAAACGGTTGTATCAATGATGACCGGCGGGCTCAGGAACTGTTGTACAAACAGTTTTACGGGCCTATGTCTACTATTTGCCTTCGCTACACCCGCAACCAGGAAGATGCCATTGAAGTATTACACAATGGATTCCTGAAAGTATTTAAGAATATACACACCTACGATGCAAGCAAAGCATCTCTTTATACCTGGATCCGTACTATCATAGTCAACTCGGCAATCGACTTTATCAGGCAACGGGGGAAATTCAATAATCATATGGAATTGGAAAAAGCTGAGGAACCCGCGATTGATGCGGATGCTATATCACGCATGTCGTCGCGCGAATTGCTTCGGCTGGTGCAGAAACTAACCCCCGCTACACAGTGTGTTTTCAACCTGTACGTAGTAGAAGGATATAATCACAGAGAAATAGCAAACCTGTTAGGTATAAGCGAAGGCACCAGCAAATGGCACCTGAGCGAAGCCCGAAAACAATTACAACAATTATTACAAACTATGCAAGTGTAACGTAATGAGCGAAAAAAATCTATACGAGAAACACTTAGCAGAAAAGCTGCAACAGCTTTCGCCGCCTCCTGATATGGAGGGCAACTGGCAAAAGATGAAGGCGTTGCTCGACGATGAGAAGCCACGTGGAGGCGGCTTTGGTAAACGGTGGTGGCGCCTGGGCGTTATTGCCGGCATACTGCTCATCGGCGCATGGCTGGCCGGTACGTACATACTGTCCACTGGCCCCGACAAAACCCCCCTGGTTGCCAGGCAACCGAACCCTGCTAATGTAAATGAGTACAACTATGGTGACGGCCCTGATGCCAATCCAAAGAGCGGCACATTACCCTCAGCGGCCAATGACATTGCATCGACGGTCCGTGCTACCGACAAGCCCATCGAACCGGCCAATGCAGAAACCAACCAACAACTTCAGACCAATGTTGCTGAAAACAATCAACAGCTGATTACTGCGCCCGATAAAAATGCGAGTGGCAGCGAGTGGCTGGCCGGCACAAGAACGAGGAGCGACGGGAAAGAACCTATTAAGAAAAACCAGGTTACCGACAACGACATTGGTAAAATACCTAAAATAGCGACAACCCGAAACAACCCGACAATAAAGAATAAGATTAAACAAGACAAGACTGATGAAATAAATCTACACGACAACATTAGTAAAAGCAACATCAGGACTGGCGATCTCTCCGGTGTGCTAAGGAAAGCGATCAATTATTCGCCCGTTAATGAAAACACCATATTAAACCTGGGGACACCCGCGCCGGCAGACAACCTGAAAGCCGATCTTTCATTGCTGGGCTCACCCACTAAGGGATTACTCTCCAGCAAATCGGCCCGCGCGGCCAGGAACAGGTCGCAGAAATCATTGGCCATCGGTCTTTCATTGCCACTGGCATTTCCGCTGGGCGATCAGCGCGCATTGAGCTACAACTTTAATGCAGGCGCCAACGCCATTTCAGATTATATACCCTCACCACACCTGCAGTACAGGTTGAGTGATAAGACCTATTTGCAAACCGAATTGCAGTTTATTGCTCCGCAATACATTCGCCCGATATTATTGTACGAAACCCGCACGGCACCTGCGCCGGATTATATGGTGTATAATTCAGTATATGCGCGCAAGCTGTATTATTTCAATTTGCCTGTGGGCATTCATCATAGTCCTTTCCCCCATTTTTACCTGGGCACTGGTCTGCAGTTTTCTTCATTGCTGAGTGGTGTAGGACTTTATGAGCAAACCAAGCGCAGCCCCAGCGGTGTGCCGCTGGCGATTATGAGTGAACGTTATGCAAAGCTGAGCGGCGACTCGCTCACCAGCAGGATGAGCACTTCCGAAGTGAGACTGATGCTGGATGTAAACTATTATGTAAATCGTTTCACCATCGGGTTGCGGTACAACCAGGCATTTAATAACTATGTAAGTTTCCGCGTGAATAGTATGTCGCCCTATACCTTCGACAAAAACAAAGCGCTGCAGTTTTACCTGAGATATAATCTCTGGGAAAACCTGCGCATGAAATAACGCTGAAAAGTTTTATTGTTTTCTGAATAATTGTTCGAGGTAATCTTTTTTAAACTCGATATACGTGGGTTGTCCTGCAGCGGTCACATTGGCCTGTGCGCAGTTGAACAGGTCGGTCACCAGGCTGCGCATTTCCGCTTCAGTAAGCGGCATGCCTGCTTTAACGGCCTGCTGCCAGGCAAGGGAGCGAAACAGCTTTTCGCGTTTCGAAAATTTCAGATCGCTGCTGAAATGTTTGAATTGCTCCAGCAATTTTTCGATGGTCGTTTTTTCATTACCGGGCTCCACATCGGCGGGCGTGCCCTGAATCACGAACGTATTATTGCCAAATGGTTCCACCAGGTAGCCGAGGCGGTTCAGGTCGCTCATAAGCTCGCTGAGCAGCACAGCATCCTGCGCCGACATTTCAATGGTGACGGGAAAAAGGCTTTTTTGTGCCGGTATGGCTTGTCCGCCAGCGGTAGCGCAAAAGCGTTCGTACAAGATGCGTTCGTGCGCCAGTTGCTGGTGAATCAATATGAAGCCGCGATTGGTGCTGGCAACAATATATGTATTTAGCAATTGCAAAAGGGGGGCGCCTTCGTCCACCTCCAGGCTCGTGCGCTGCGGTGTAATTAACGTCTCTTCCGGCGGTGCTTCTTTTTTGAGCTGGTCCAGCAGCGATTCAAATTTTTCGCCCGGCGATTCGTAAAAATCTTTCCAGTTTTTCAGCTCGCTTTTTTCCGAAGGTGTGATGAAATGCGCCTGGTGCTTTTGGGTGAAATTTTTGAATAAGGCAGAACCCGCTGCTGCTGCTTGTTTTTCTTCGGTAAAAGGCTTTGTTACTGCATCAAGCTGTTGAATAGTGGGGTCGAGGTCGAACTCGAGGGTGGGCGTAATGCTGAATTGCGCCAGCGCATGTTTAACTGCCGCCTGCACAAAAGCATATACTATTTTTTCATCTTCAAACTTGATTTCCTGTTTGGTGGGGTGCACATTGATATCAACCTGCGAGGGATCGAGATCGATGAACAGTACATATAAGGGAAAACTATCTGCCGCAATCATTTCCTGGAAAGCGCTCATCACTGCATGGTGCAGGTATGGACTGCGGATAAACCGGTTGTTTACAAAGAAGTATTGATCGCCGCGCGTCTTCCTGGCGGTATCGGGCTTGCCGGCAAAACCGTATATGTTCATATAATCGGTTTTTTCCTGCACCGTTACCAGTTTGGCACTATAGTGATTGCCCAGCACCTGCACAATGCGTTGTTTCAGGGTACCTTTTTCCAGGTGAAAAATATCTTGTCCGTTGCTGGTGAGCGAAAAGAATATATTGGGAAATGCCAGCGCTACGCGAATGAATTCATCCACGATATGGCGCATTTCGGCGGCATTGCTTTTCAGAAAATTGCGGCGCGCGGGCACGTTGAAGAAAAGGTTCTTCATGGCAATGCTGGTGCCGTTCACAGCGGCAACGGGTTCCTGCCTTTTCACCACGCTGTTTTCTACCTCGATATAGGTACCTGTCTCGTCTTCGGCGCGCTTGGTTTTTAGTTCTACCTGCGAAACGGCGGCTATCGAAGCCAGCGCTTCGCCGCGAAAGCCCATAGTACGTATGCGGAAGAGGTCGTCAATATTCCTGATTTTGGAGGTGGCATGGCGTTCAAAACACATGCGTGCGTCGGTCTCGCTCATGCCTTTGCCGTTGTCGATCACCTGTATCAATTGCTTCCCGGCATCCTGCACGATAAGCCTGATTTCGGTGGCGCCTGCGTCGACGGCATTTTCCAGCAACTCCTTCACAGCGCTTGCCGGGCGTTGAATTACTTCACCCGCAGCAATCTGGTTCGCAATATTATCCGGTAAAAGTTGAATGATATCGGGCAACGGTTAATGATTTTGGGCGAAAATACGGAATGGTTTCGGGTTTGGGGCTTCGGGATAAGCGCCGGGTGTAGGGTGCAGGGTTGCTGCCGCAGTTTGTAATCGGCGATCGAACAAAATAACCCGAAGCCCGAAATTCCGCTTCGCGAGCCGCACAATTCCGCATCAAATTTTAAGAAATACCGATGTATAAATGAGGTAATTTTGAAACTTCGTTTTGTGAGAAAAAATAATCCAGACATGTCGGTATTAAAACGTTTCCGTAGTCCCTTGCTTTTTGTGGTTGTTACACTGTTTTGTAACCAGGCCCTGACGCAGAGAAGTTCTTCGCTGCCTGAAGATTATTGGGTGGACAGTGTATTTAAAACGTTGACAAAAGATCAGAAGATTGGTCAGCTGATGGTGGTGCGTCTGTCGTCTATAGGGCCCGGACGAAGAGTGGTGTTTTATGAAAAAGAAGTAGAGGAAGCTATTCGCAAATACAATATCGGTGGCATCTGTTTATTCCAGGGCGGACCGGTGAGGCAAGCGAATCTTATCAACCATTTTCAACAGATAGCCAGGACCCCTATTCTTATTTCCATTGATGCGGAAACAGGAGTAGGTATGCGTTTAGACAGCGTGATGCCTTTGCCCCGGCATATGATGTTGGGCGCTATGCAAGATCCTGCGCTGGTATATGAATACGGCCGCGTGGTGGGCGAACAATGTAAACGTATGGGCATACAGGTGAACTATGCGCCTGTGGTAGATATTAATAATAATCCTGCCAACCCTGTTATCAACGACCGGTCGTTTGGCGAAGACAAATACCGCGTGGCTGAATATGGCATCGCTTATATGCGCGGTATGCAGGATGCAGGTGTGATGGCCTGCGCCAAACATTTCCCCGGTCATGGTGACGTGGCAGTTGACTCGCACCTCGATTTGCCAGTAATTAATAAGAGCAGGGCCGAGCTCGATTCGTTGGAACTCTATCCTTTCCGCCGCATGATTCAGGAAGGCGTGGGCAGCATTATGGTGGCGCATCTTTCGATTCCTGCAATCGACAATACTGCCAATAAACCAACTTCAATTTCTTACAACAGCGTAACCAAATTATTGCGCAAAGAACTCGGTTTTGACGGCCTTACTTTCACTGATGCGCTGGAGATGAAGGGTGTGGCCAAGTTTTATCCCGAAGGAGAAGCTTCTTTACAAGCTGTGCTCGCGGGAAATGATATGCTTTGCCTGCCCGGCGATATTCCCGGTTCCATTCAAAAGATCAAGAAAGCCATCAGTCAAAAAAAGCTTTCGTGGGACGATATTGATGAACGTGTAAAAAGAATTCTGCGCGCAAAGTACAGGTATGGTCTGGCCAACTGGCAACCCATCAACACCAAAAATCTTACTGAAGATCTCAACAGCAAAGTAGTGCAGATGCGCAGGCTGATTGCAGAGAATGCAATCACTTTGTTGCGCAACGATGATCCCGCACTGTTTCCCCTGGCTACCGGCAAGCGCGTGGCTTATGTGGGTATAGGTGCCACCCGCGATAATGCCTTTGCCCAGCGTCTTCGCGAAGATTATGATGCGCAAGTGTACTATTTCGATTATAAACTCGGTATTGAAAAAGTGCGGCCGATGGTGGAATTGTTCAAAGACCGTTATGATGTGGTAATCATCGGGGTGCACAATTATGCGCGTTACCCTGCCAACAATTTCGGCATCAGCGCACCGGCTTTGGAATTGATTGAAGCATTGGAAAGACAACACAAGACCATCATTGCATATTTTGGAAATCCCTATGCCATTAAAGATATCTGCGATTCACGCGTGGTGATTGCTGCATATGAAGATGATGAAGTAACACAAGCTACCGCCGCTGACCTGGTGCATGGAAGATTCCTGGCGCGGGGAAAATTACCCGTTACCGTTTGCGAATCGTTCCGCTATGGCTCAGGCATTATTGCGAAAAGATTGTTGCCGCAGGTAGCCGCTGAAGACCTCGGCTTCAACGCAGCACAAATGACCAAAGAAATCGACAGCATAGTGAACGATGCCATCAGGCAACAGGCCATTCCCGGCGCAGTGGTGCTGGTGGCCAAAGATGGAAAAATTGCTTACGAGCGCGCCTTTGGTTATCTCACTTACGACAGCACAGAAGCTACTTATCCCGAAACCATCTACGATATGGCTTCGGTGACCAAGATTATGGTTACCACGCTGGCGGTGATGAAATTGTTTGATGAAGGAAAACTCGACCTGCAGAAAACCCTGGGCGATTACCTGCCCTGGGTGCGCGGCACGGATAAGGCGCCGCTAAAAATCTGGGATGTGTTATTGCACCAGGCAGGACTGAAAGCCTGGATTCCATTTTACCGCGAAACCATTGATACGGCCAATAGTGGCGGCGTGAATTACAATATCTATTCGCGCGAAATGGATTCACTGCACACCGTGCGCGTTGCCGAAAATGTATACCTGCGCAAAGACTGGATTGATACTATGTACAAAAGAATTCTTCAAAGCGAACTGGGTCCTATTGGCAAATATGTGTACAGCGACAACGACTACATCTTTCTCGGGAAAATAGTGGAAGAGATCAGTGGGATGCCGCTCGACGAATATGTGCGCAAGACCTTTTACGACAAGCTCGACCTGAAATACACCGGCTTTAAGCCGCGCGAGCGGTTCCCGGTAAGTTATATCGCGCCTACCGAAAATGAAGCACTGTTCAGGCAACAACTCATTCGCGGTGATGTGCACGATCCCGGCGCTGCCATGTTTGGCGGAGTAGCGGGTCATGCCGGCCTTTTCAGCAATGCCTATGAACTGGCCGTGCTCTCGCAGGTATTGGTCAATGGCGGCGTGCTGAATGGTCACAATTTCTTCAAGCGCTCCACCATCCGATTCTTCACCAGCTACCACAGCGATATCAGCCGCCGCGGCCTCGGGTTCGACAAACCCGAAAAAGACAATGCTACCCGCAAAGAGCCGTATCCTACTCTTTCGGCTTCGCCGGAAACCTATGGCCACACGGGCTTTACGGGCACCTGTTTTTGGGTAGATCCCAGGTACAACCTGGTGTATATCTTTCTATCGAACAGGGTGAATAGTCCTGATGCGAATAAGTTTTTAAGAATGAATATCAGGCCCAAAGTGCATGAGGCGATTTATAAAGCGCTGTTGCCGGCGTATGGGCATGCTGCAGGCGGGGCGCAATGAGGCGTAGATAAATCCATCATTAAGACACAATCCATCTTCTTTTGGCCGTTTCTGCTTAAATTGGGAAAATTTATGTACATACAATGAGCCGACAAGAGCAGGTACTCCAGGATGTAGTGATAAAGTTCGCCGGCGACTCCGGCGATGGCATGCAACTTACTGGCAGCCAGTTTACCAATAATACCGCTTTGCTGGGCCTCGACCTGGCCACGTTTCCCGACTTCCCCGCAGAAATCAGGGCGCCGCAAGGCACGTTGCCGGGAGTGAGTGGCTTCCAACTGCGCTTCTCCAGCGACCAGGTGTTTACGCCTGGTGATGAGTGCGATGTACTGGTGGCAATGAACGCGGCGGCGCTGAAGACAAACCTCAAGACACTTAAAAAAGGCGGTAAGATTATCGCCAATACGGATGGTTTTGATGCAAAGAATCTGCGACTGGCCAACTATCCCGATGGCGTGAATCCCCTCGAAGACGGAAGCCTCGGTAATTACGAAGTGATTAAGATGGATGTGACCAGGATGACGCGCGAGGCGTTGAAAGATATAACGATGGGCACCAAAGAAAAAGACCGCGCCAAGAACATGTTCGTGCTGGGCTTTTTGTATTGGATGTTCAACAGGAATATGGACAATACCATCCGCTTCCTGAAAGAGAAGTTTGGTAAGAAGCCTGAAATTCTCGAAAGCAACCTGCGCGCACTACAGGCGGGTTATAATTTCGGAGATACGACCGAAACTTTCACCACCCGCTACCGCGTGGAGAAAGCGCGCATGGAGCCGGGCGTGTACCGCTCCATCATGGGCAACCAGGCATTGGCGTATGGGTTGATCGCGGCTTCGCAAAAAAGCGGGTTGCCCTTGTTCCTGGGCTCATATCCCATAACACCTGCTTCCGATATACTGCACGAACTCAGCCGTCATAAATCTTTTGGTGTAAAGACATTCCAGGCCGAAGATGAAATTGCAGCCATCACCGCTGCCATTGGAGCCAGTTATGGAGGTGCATTGGGTGTTACTACCACTTCAGGTCCGGGTATGGCGCTGAAGGCCGAAGCAATGGGCCTGGCGGTGATGTTGGAAATTCCGCTGGTGATCTGCGATGTGCAGCGCGGCGGTCCTTCTACTGGGTTGCCCACCAAGACAGAACAAAGTGATTTGCTGCAGGCATACTACGGCAGAAACGGCGAATGCCCCATGCCGGTGATTGCTGCCTGCACACCCAGCGACTGCTTCAGTGCAGTGTATGAAGCGGCGCGCATAGCCGTACAACATATGACGCCGGTTATCTTCCTGAGCGATGGTTATATAGCTAATGGCGCCGAGCCCTGGAAATTCCCGAAAAGCGATGATTTGCCGCCGATAGCTGTGCAGTTTAAGACAGAACTTAGCCAGGACGAAACACAATTTCAACCCTACCTGCGCGACGAAAAGCTCGTTCGCCCCTGGGCGGTGCCCGGCACAAAAGGATTGGAACACCGTGTAGGCGGATTGGAAAAGCAAAACGTGACCGGCAACGTTAGTTACGATCCGGAAAACCACCAGCTGATGGTGAAAATCAGGGAAGAAAAAGTTGAAAAGATTGCAGATTATATTCCTGAACAAACACTTGACAGCGGGCCCGACAGCGGAAAGATACTCGTGCTGGGTTGGGGCAGCACTTATGGCGCTATCAAGAGCGCTGTGGCCGAACTACAGCAGCAAGGTTATGCCGTAAGTCATGCCCACCTGCGTTACCTGCGTCCCTTCCCGAAAAACCTCGGCGCTATTCTGAAAAACTTCGAGCATGTGCTGATACCCGAGATCAATAATGGGCAGTTGATAAAAATTATCCGCGACAAGTTTATGGTGGATGCGAAAGGTTATAATAAGATCATGGGCGTGCCTATCACCAAAACAGAACTGGTAATGAAGTTGCAGGAGATGCTCGGCGGATCAAATTGAATTATTAATCAGAAAAAACCGGATTGCCTATAAAACGCAAGGTCCCGCCAGGCGGGACCTTTGCATTAATGGTCAGTCAGGTACGGTACTAAGTTCTAAAGTGTTCTGCTTAGTATATGATCTGACAGTTTGAGGATTTTTTATTTGAAGTTTTATAGGGTCAGGATTAATTTTTTAT
>CALGAP010000020.1 GCA_937958995.1 uncultured Chitinophagaceae bacterium | reverse complement strand
TAAAAAATTAATCCTGACCCTATAAAACTTCAAATAAAAAATCCTCAAACTGTCAGATCATATACTAAGCAGAACACATTTTTATTTGAGCCCGATTCATTAACCTTTGGAATGGAGAAGCGTTTATCACCAGAGCAGACTCTTCTATATGACTACAGCGATTGTGAGGACAGGGCCGCTTTGTTCTTTTATCTCGTAAAAGAGATTTACGACCTTCCTATGATTGTACTCGTATTTCCAACGCATGTAACTGTCGCTGTAAAATTTGACAAACCAATTGGAACTCCTATTGTATATAATGGAGTAGCATATACTGTGTGTGAGCCTACGCCCCAAAAAGAGGACTTGAATTTAGGCCAACTAATGCCTCAACATAGAAAAGCTCCTTATGAAATTGCGTACGTTTATACGCCCCAACAATAATGATTCTTATGGTTTCTGGCTTTTTGCTTTATTTTCTTTTAAGGAACGTTTCATATTGTCTGACAAGGGAAAATACAGAAAGGCTCCGCTCTTAATAAAATAAAGATAACAGCAGCTATCGCACCGGGTAGAAAAATAGATCGTTTTTAAAGGGTCCTCTCTATCGAACATATATATCTTGCCTTCAGATCTGCAATCCTTTACTGCATTTAACTTCACAAAAGGCTGTTCCAGGCACAAAAGCAGATATCTAATAGTGTTTGAATCTCTTGTCGGCGTGTAAGTAAAAAAACGTGAGTACCGCAGGGAATCACCATCCGGATCGTCATAATATAATATTTGTAAACTGTCTGCTTGTTTCAATATAGGTTCCACATCAGTTCCCGTCCGCATTGAGTCGGTATGGGAACTAAGCGAATCTTTATTTGTGTCATTGCTGCTTCGGCTTCCGCTATTGCATGCAAGAATTACAATACTTGCTAAAACCAAAAAACAAATACTCTTTAAATACATCGGATTTGAAGTTTAGAATAAACAAAGCCGCTTTATAAAAGCGGCTTTGTGAATATAGTGCAATATTTATTCTTAGTACACATTCGTCTGAGGAGTAAAGCTTGCCCATCCGGTCAACCAATTCGTTGTACCAAACGCTCCGCGATAAGGAACGTTTGTAAAGAACGGGTCCAAGCCTGTAAAGACAGCACCTGTTAAAGCAGGAGAATTCGCTTTAGGCATAAAGTTGGGAGCATCAAAGTTAAAAGGAGCTTCCAGCATAATGTCATTTGCATTGGTGTAGGTAATACAGCCGTTAGCCTCTGCTTTAGTTTTAAGCTGAGCGGCTGTTATTACTCCACCTGCGGTTGCATCTACTTTATAGGCATCAGCCAACGCATGAACTAGATTGTTTTTGAATATGGAAGCGTCAGTATTGTAAGCATCAGCGGTTGCAGCACTTTCAAGTGATAATCCGGCCTTAGGATAACCCATCAAAATTGAATTGTGGACTTCAAAACGCGCGGCCCTTCTCCATCTGTTGGCATAATTAAGTTGACCATCTGTAGCGGGATCGCCGTTGGGGCCAACCCAGGTAATATTAGATAATATAGGTTTTGTGAAAGGAGTAGCTGTTGACCCAGCGCCATCATTATCGGCTTCTACACCGTTACCGGCATCAGAATCCGCAATGTTAGGTCTGCGCTGAACCGCAGCAAATTGAATTTTGCCTGTATAACCAAAATCGAAGTCCAAATCATCATCAGAAGTAGCATAAGCGACCAAGTATTTAGCATTGACAGTTCCACCAAAAAATTCATAAGAGTCATCATTGGCATAAGAAACCTGTATATATTCCAAGGTCGTACCGGAACCTACACCTCCAAGTGTTAAGCCATTGATTTCGGAGCCAGGCTCTGCAGCTACTCCGGCCCATTCTATCCTTACGTAGCGCATAGTACCAGAGTTATCAGCGGCATTAGTACCACCATAACGACGGTCAACACCGCCTTCAATTAGAGGAGCGGGCGATAAGGGCCTGTTAGTAGGTGCATTGCCTAAAAGTATAATTCCGCCCCAGTCACCGCGTTCCCTGCTTCCGGCAGGTTTGCCTGAAGTAAAAATAATTGGCTTTTGAACAGAACCTAACGCCTCTATTTTAGCACCCCTTTCAATGATCAGAGCGCCCTTTTCTGATATATCACTTTTTATTATTGTGCCTTCCGGAATACGAAGTGTTGTTCCGTTCGTAAAATATACATATCCTTTAAGTGTATAAGCACCACCATCAAGGGTAATGTCTCTTTCATAAGAGCCAACAAGAACCCTTGTTTGGTTGGGGTCATCTGGATTGGTGCCACCTCCACCACCGCCGTTTTCGTCGTTGAAATTTACTTTTACACACGATGCAATAAACAGGGATGTTATAGCAATCAGCAAGGTCTGTTTAAACGTATTCATAAATGATTATTATTTCTATTTTTAAAAGTTGGGGTTATTTTTTCTTTTTCAAATCAAAGTCATAGGTAAAGCCTACAGTTATAGTAGTACCAGGTGTATAAGCGTAATTAATCCTGTCGCCTTCACTAAATTTATAACCTGCTCCGGATGATGGATTATCGTAAAAGGCATACTTATTATTCAATATATCAGAAACAGTAAACTTCAATTCTCCTTTATTATTCAGTATCCTTTTTGATGCTTGCAAGTCAATTACATTTCTTGGCTTTTCGTAAATAGCATAGAAACCGGCACCCGTAGGATCGCCGACCAGTGCTAAACGTGGGCCGATTCTATTATACAGTATTGTAGCATTCCAGCTTGTATTTGCGTATTGGAAACCTGCGTTAATCAGATACGGTGACTGACCGAATAAAGGTCTGTCCTGTTCAGCCTTTACACCGCTGGCTTGTTCGGTAGTTAATGTAACTTTTGATTCTAAGATGGTAAAGTTTCCAATGAAAGTAAGGTTTCTTAATCCCTCGGTGATGAAATCAAGACTTTTTCTTACTTCGACTTCAGCGCCGTATAACAATGCCTTATCTGCATTGGCATAATTAAACAGCCAACGGTCCCCGTTGCTACCTGGGTCCATTCTTAATTCAATGGGATTATCGAAGTGCTTTGCTAATATGCCCAATGAAATAAGTTCGCCCGACTTGGGATAATACTCATAGCGTATATCTCCGTTGAGAATAGATGTGCGTTTGAGATCCACATCCCCGCTTACACCCCAAATTTGCTCATAATCGAAAAACTGGAATGGGGCGATCTCTCTGAATTCAGGTCGTGCGACAGTTTGTGATGCAGAAAACCTTATCTGGTTTTTGTTATTTACACTGTAAGTAAGATTCAAAGAAGGGAGGATATCCCACTTTTCTGTGTTAATGACCACTCTTTTCAACGAGAGATCGCGGGAGGACAGGAACTGCTCAAAGAATTCAGCTCTCGCACCCCAAATTACGCGAAACTTTTCCCCGATCTTGTTATCAAGCATCACATACCCTGAATTCAGTGCTGATACACCAAAGTATTTATCTGTATTCTGCGTTTGTTCATCCAGGTATACGCCGTTACTATTAATATTGCCAGGTAAGAAAGCCTGATCATAAGGAATAGTTATGTCAGTAGACGAAGAGGCGGCACGATAAACGAATGCCCTGGCTTTAAAATCGCGAAAACGAAGCAATGTACCACCACCCACTTTCAACGTTTGCTTGTTGTTACCGAGAGCAAACGGAATGGTCAATGAGCCATTTGCGCCTGTTGTATAGTCTTGCAGTGTAGAAAAGAAACGGCGTGTATCGTCCTCATCCATTTGAAATTTGGCTGCAGGATCCGATGAGCTTTTCACGTATTGCGCTGTCCTGAAATCCGGCTGCGTCTTGTAGTTGTAAGCAAAATTTCCGTTCCATTTGAACTTTATACCTGATTTTGTAAGAACGTGCTCACCTTCCAATTGACCACTATACAAAGATCGCTGATTTAAGAATGAAGATCGGAGCGATACGATCTGCAAGCGACCTGTGTTGTTCAAAGTGCGGTTATAATAGTTATCCTCGTATAATTGATTGAAAAGATTTTTGAATGAAATCTTATGCTTTCCTTTTATGTAGGTAAAGTTGGCTAATACGCCTGCGTTGACTGAATACCTGTTTTGCACTTCTGTCCCGGTGAAAATTGGTGACCGTACCTGCTCAAAACGTCCTCTTTCAACCTCGTCATAAATGGTCATTCCCTGGCGGTGGTATAAGGCTATGATTGTTCCAAAGCTCGCATCATTTTTAAACTTTGCAACATTTGTCCATGTCAGGTTTATTGTTGTGATCGGTAATGCTTTATTGGTTTCTTCAGAATATACATCACCTTTAAACGTTTTAGTGCGCTCAATTTTCTGTTCACTAGTCAGGCTACGATAGCCTGTTGTGCTTGGCATGCCAGACGGAAGGCTACGATCACCATTGTCAAACCCAAGCCAATCCGTTGATTTGCGAGGATTGCTGGTAAAATCCTTAAAAGTAGATTGCGAATTATAACCGATGGATATACCAACTGAAAGTGAATTTTTGGTTGGGATGTCCTTGGTATTGATTTGTACTAGACCGCCCGCAAATTCTCCCGGTAAATCTGGAGTAGCGGTTTTATTGATGATGATATTATCAATCATTACTGCGGGAATAATATCGAAGGAAAACGCCTTTTTATCCGGTTCTGAGCTCGGCATTTGAGCATCATTAAGAAGCGCCTGATTGTACCTGTCACTTAAACCGCGAACTATTACGTACTTATTGTCCTGTATTGAGGTGCCACTTACCCTTTTCAAAACTTCACCAGTGTTCTTGTCAGGGGTACGTTTTATGAAATCAGCAGCAATACCGCTGGAAAGGGATGTATTGTTTCTTTGAAAATTTAATAAGGCTGCAGTGCTTTCTTGTCTCCGCGAAGTAGCTTTCACAGTTACCCCTTCCAAATTCTGAGCAGCAGCTATCAATACAAGGTTGAGTTCATTGTCCAGTTTCTCTCCAACTTCTATCTCATTAACTTTTTTCGCGGCATATCCGATCGCAGAAAATTCCAATTCATACTTTTGTCCAGGAACAAGCGTTAGGCTGTAACGACCTTCAACATCTGTTGAAGTTCCTGTACCGCCTGTAATTTTTACGGTCACCCCAGCGATTGGCTCGTTTTTTTCGTTAACCACTTTACCGGAGAGCTTGATTGTCTGGGCCTGAATAAACGTTGCAACGAGAAGACAAATTACTAGTGTCAAAATACGGGGCATCTGTTAAATTTTGGGCAAAGAAATGCCTCCCGTATTATGGGTACATTACGGTAATATTAATTAATTGTTAAGAGAGCAGCTAAAGCGGTTATTTTCAGGAAGTTTGATGCTTTTGAGCTTATTTGATTTTTAAATACAATAGTAACTCCAAAATATCTTTCTTACACACATTTAACTATAAGATAATTTTGCCTTCATGCAAAAGCCAGAAACAGAACATATTTCCATGCTTTCAAAGGAGTTCGCAAAAATTGACTATCAGCAAAAAGTTCAATTTTTCGATAGAGAATTTGGTATCGTACCCTTTCAGTTTCCGGAGTATGACATCGAAGCCTCCTGGTATAGAAACGAGCTGAAGACCTCTCAGTTTACCGATATATTCCATCAGGATAACCGTGAGAATAACCTGCTTCAGAAAAATTTCCAGACCGAAAAAGAAATGCTCAGCTTCGACATAAGACCTCTTTCAAAACTCGAAAGGATTTATCTGAACCGGTATATCCTGCAAAAGTTTTTGGATGCAAGGCAGATCATTAACGACCAGGTAAAGAAGGATCTCGAAGCTGCCACAGATGAAATCAAATATTTAGAGGCAAGAATTGATACGCTTGCAACCGTAGTTAATTGGACGAAACATACTCTTGAACAACCGGGCAAATCTTCGTTCAGGATCAAGTTCCTTACCATTTTTTACAATGGATTTAAGGCGTATAATTATGGTAACGATAACGTGATAACCATCAGAAGAAAATTCCTTGAACTTTTTTTATATGCCCAGGGATTGTTGCTGGCTGAACATCTGGCTGATTTGCAAAAGGCCCTCGAAAAATACAAAGATGAAAAAGAAACAAAGAGCGATCTCAGTTTGCCTCTGAAAATAGTATTATTAAAGGAACTCGGCATTATTGAAACGCTCAAACAAAAATTTAAGCAAAAGCATGTTGAGGGTTACCAAAATCATTTGGCTGACCTTATTTGCCTGATAACATCCGAAAGCCGGAAAAATCACAAATCGGTTTTAGATTATATTACTGCCCTTGAAACCGGTACCAGTACAGATTTGTTGAGTCCTTACAATATCAACACCATAAAAGAAGAACTGGAGAAATACCAACTCGCATAAAAAGAAAATTTGGCCAGTCTGACGGTCATTTTTGTATTTCTGACGTTGTACTTAGCGGAAAATTGCCGGATAAGTTGAAGGAGGCGGCAGAAATGTATGCCGGTTGCGTAGCAAGCGCCATCCAAAAGGAAGAATACATGCAACTGATCCAGGACAGCGGGTTTATAAGCGTTCGGATACAAAAAGAGAAGCAAATTGTAATCCCGGATGACATTCTCTACAATTATTTATCGCAGGAAGAGATCGTTTCATATAAACAGTCTGGTGTTGGAATTTACAGTATAACCGTCTTTGCGGAAAAGTTATGTTGCGGTGTCAACTCCCCTTGTTTCCGGGCCACTTTGAGTTAGAGTTTTTGAGTTTTTAGTAATCACAGGGAAACGGATTGAATATATTCTGCGGGTGGAACGTTGCCCAGCGATTCGTGTG
>CALGAP010000019.1 GCA_937958995.1 uncultured Chitinophagaceae bacterium | reverse complement strand
TTCGGGTACGAGCAGCGGCTGTTTGATACGCTGTGGCAACCGTCGTTTTATTCTTCGGCGGATATTCAACTTTAGGAGCTTATATACCCGGTACAACCGTTTGTGATTACACCGGTGCCCACTTCTGCGAAGCCGGTAATAACACTTCCAAAAACCAATGGTGGGATGCTTCTTTACCAGTTCTTCCAGGGCTTCCATCAAAGCACCGTCATCCTTTGGTTTTCGGTGGTATCTGTACACGGAACGCGGCAGAGATACGATTTTGCAGGCCTGACGAACACTCACTTGCTTGTCTGCGACCATCATGCTCACTGCTTCCCGTTTGTCGACAGGCCGCCGAACTTTTTTTCCAGCACATGTTTGATTGCATCAATCTCCAATGTCTGGTTGGCTACAATGCGCTTCAAACGGGCATTCTCTTCCTCCAGTTCTTTCATTCGCCTGATCTCATTAGCTTCCATACCACCATATTTTGCCTTCCAGTTGTAGAAGGTAGCATCACTGATGCCATGTTCCCGCGCAATATCCCTGACCGATCTGCCAGCTTCCTGTTGCTTTAAAATAGAAATGATCTGTGTTTCGGTAAATCGTACTTTTTTCATAATTGACCCATTTAAGTTAGAGATTTTTCTCTAACACTGGGTGGGCAACATTCGGGGAATCTTACAGTTCCTTTACAAGAAATTTGTGCCGTCAATTATCAAATCCTAGGGAAAATCGCAAAAAGATTTTATATCAATTGCATTACATTGCTAATAAAGCCCTAAATATTTATGGGGGAAAGATGCTCACTTTTATCTATCAATTGAGAAATTTAAATTTTAAGAATACAACTGCAATTGAGGTACAAACTTATTCAAAAGTAATCCCTGATTTTCCTCTAATATCCTTTGATGTTGGGCAAGATTCCTTCTGCATATCATTTTTCGCTAAGCAAATACGCCCGAATAAAATAATACCTGACATTAGGCTGTTTACTTCACGAAGTTTTGAAGAAATCGGCTTAATCGATGAAGAAGGTTATATTTTTTATAAGTTGAGCAAATTTAAGCCGAGATTGACTCTATTTTTTGAGTCCCTCAAAGAAGGAAAGTTTGAGATCAGAGCGGGTGTTGAAAGTGGGTACTGCCAACGATGCAATAGAGAGCTTACCCATCCTCTTTCCTTAAGGATTGGTTTTGGTCCTGATTGCGCAAAAATGGCAAATATAGACGCTCTCTTGTATAAGTTTATTTAGCCTCGAATTGGGCTTTATTCTATCATCAATCTCGCAATACAACCAAATTTCTCCTAAATTCAGGAATGATTGCGTCCTGCCACCCACCATGAGTGCGTCGGTCTCAAACGGTACCTTTAACATGCGCAAACAACTAACTGATATCGGTGATATAAAAGGTCTGCCGGAAGCAGATATTAAATCACTCCAGCTCCAGTATGGCAGAAATGTCTTGAAAAAAGATAAATCCCAATTCCTGCAAATCGTCGTGAACCTGGTCAAGGAACCCATGTTCCTGCTTCTGGTACTGGCTTGCACCCTCTATTTTATACTGGGTCAAACACAGGAAGGACTGCTGATGATGGCGGCTGTAGGATTCGTAACCGCCATTTCAATTTACCAGGATACACGCAGCGCCCGCGCCCTGGCGGCTCTGCAGGCATACACCGAACCGCTTGTTAAGGTGATTCGCGACGGCGTTCAGAAAAGCATCGCGGCCGAACAATTGGTGCCGGGCGATATCATATTGCTGGAAGAAGGAAACGGCGTTCCCGCCGATGCCATTGTTTTGAAAGCAAACGATCTGACGGTTAATGAATCTGTCATCACAGGCGAATCGTTCCCGGTGGAGAAAGACCCGACTGAAGGTCGCAACCAGTTATTTCACGGCAGCACTATCAATTCCGGTTCCTGTTATGCACAGGTTATAAAGACAGGCGATAACACCAGCCTGGGTAGGCTGGGCAAATCGATCAGCTCGTATAATGTGTCGCATACATTGCTGCAAAAACAGGTGAGTCGTTTTGTAAAATGGCTGGCCATTTTCGGCATCGGCGCATTCTTAGTGATCTGGTTTATTAACTATACCCAAAGCAAGCAGTTGGCGCAAAGCCTGCTGCTCGGTCTGACCCTCGCAATGGCCGCCATTCCCGAAGAAATTCCTGTGGCTTTTTCATCGTTTATGGCGCTGGGGGCATATCGCATGAGTAAACTGGGGATCATCTCCCGCCAACCGCAAACAATCGAAAACCTGGGGGCAGTAAATGTGCTTTGCCTCGACAAGACAGGGACCATCACGGAAAACAAAATGACCGTTCAATCGGTGTATGATTTTGAAAACGATCAGTTGGTACCATTAGACGGGCAGCCTGTCAATAACGAAATATTGGGCTTTGCAATGCTGGCCAGTGAACAGGATCCTTTCGACGAAATGGAGAAAGCCATACATATAGCATACTCCCGATACGCAGCGAATTTTCCGTTCGGGAAGTTGAAAATGGTGCATGAATATCCATTATCGGGGAAACCACCCATGATGACGCATGTTTACCAGTATAACGACGAAAAAATTATCGCTGGTAAAGGCGCACCAGAGCGCATTATGCGGGTTTGCCAATTACCTGGTTCCACTGTTCAGAAAATCAGCCAGTATATAACAAGCCAGGCGCAAAATGGATACCGCATCATTGGTGTGGCCAGCGCTGTTCACAAAAATGGCAATCTGCCGGTTAACCAGGACGATTTCAACTGGCAATTTCATGGCTTCTTATGCCTGTACGATCCTCCCAGGCAGGAAGTGAAAGGCACGCTGAAAAAGTTGTATGATACTGGTATCGACATCAAACTATTAACTGGTGACCATGCTGAAACGGCCATGAACATCGCCAGCCAGACGGGTTTTGCAGGTTTTCAAAAATGCGCTACAGGCGACCAGGTAATGAAAACCCCCGATGGCGCGTTGAATGAACTGGTGAAAGACACCGTATTGTTTGTAAGAATGTTTCCCGAAGCAAAAGAACGCGTCATCAACGCCATCAAAGCAAATGGAAACATAGTAGCCATGACAGGTGATGGTGTAAACGATGCGCCTGCATTGAAAGCCGCCGATATTGGCATTGCTATGGGTAAAGACGGCACCGAAATAGCACGCCTCGCAGCCGACCTGGTAATTACAGATGATGACCTGGAAAAGCTGCCGCAGGCAGTTCAACAGGGACGTACCATATTCAGCAATCTAAAAAAAGCGGTCGGTTATATCATGGCTATTCATATACCCATTATATTCACCGCATCATTACCCTTGTTGCTCGGCTGGCAATACGCCAACATTTTCACTCCTATTCATATTATCTTCCTCGAACTCATTATGGGTCCCACCTGTTCAATATTCTTTGAAAGGGAACCGACAGATCAGCATATCATGCTCACACCTCCCCGCCACAAACAAGCCTCACTGTTCAGTCAGGAAGAGTTGGTGATCTATATTCTGCAGGGATTAGCCATTACCACGGGTGTGTTATGGATTTTTTACGATACCATGAAGGGCGGCGCTTCGCTGGAAGCTACCAGGACCTTAGTATTTACCACACTAATCATCAGCAACCTCCTGCTGACATTCAGCAATCGTTCGTTTAGCGAAATCATCAGCAGAACCATTCGCTATGGCAATACGCTGGCGCCATGGGTGCTGTTGCTGTCATTATTATTTTTATTGCTGATACTTGTGGTTCCGCCTGTCAGGAGCCTGTTTGGATTGGCGCCTATATCTTTCGATAACCTGGTGCTTTGCGCCGGTGTCGCGCTGGCAAGTGTCGGATGGTTTGAAGTTTACAAGATTCTTCGTAAAAAAACTTCAGCCATCCCACAAAATAACTTGTCATAAGTCGCACGACTGAATGAAGGCTGTCCACCCATGTGTTTGTGATAAATAGAAAATTCCGTTAACTTAGCTATAGTCAGCTCAATTCGGACCGATAAAACAACTGAAATCTTCTGGCCTCATAACTGATGAACTTGAAACAGGGAATGTCTTCATATCATCAATATTCTGACTACAAGTTAGCCCAACTGCTAAAGGAAAACGATCATGCTGCCTTCGCGGAGATCTATCGCCGCTATGCCAAAGATGCCTATATTCAAGCCTACAAAAGAATAAAGGACAGGGAGTTGGCAAAAGATATTGTACAGGATCTGTTTACCGCCTTGTGGAACCGGAGGTCTGAATTTGAATTAAAAACAATTCTTGCCGCCTACCTTTTCACCGCCGTTCGAAACCGGGTGATCAAAGTCATTGCTCACCAGAAAGTAGAATCTGCTTTCATCAACTCCCTGGGCGATTTTATCGAACAGCATCAGCGTTGTGCTGATCACCTGGTCCGGGCAAACCAGCTTAAAATGCATATTGAGAAAGAAGTCAGCGCGCTGCCAGACAAAATGCAGGCTGTGTTTCGGCTGAGCCGGCAGTCCAACTTAAGCCACAAAGAAATTGCCGATCAATTCGATATCTCAGAATCCACGGTTAAAAAGCAGGTAAACAATGCGCTGAAGATACTGCGCGTGAAACTGAGCTCCTTTCAATCCTTCTTTTCCACTTTCCTGTAATTTTTTTTGATTTTATCTACGCCCTGGATAGCTGTGGAGGGTCTATACTATTAAGGGACACGTAAAAGCCCTGCCCGCTACATGAACAAGACCGACATTAAACACATCCTGGAACAATACCTGCAGGGAACCTGTTCCGAAGAAGAACGGAAAATTATCGACGCCTGGTATCAGCAATGGGAGGCGAAGGCTCCTGACCTGTCTGCAGAGGAAATAGAAGAAGACCTGCAGGCAGTTTTTGCTTCTTTGCCGCGACCCGCACCACGGCGCCGCCTCCGCCCTATCCTGTTGCGCATTGCGGCCGCCGCTGTCATTATCGGCGTAGCCGTTGGCGCTTTTTTCTACCTTACTCCTTCATCTGCACCACAACCTACCGCGCAAACACCGGTTTCCACGGAAAAAAATGACCTGGCACCAGGAGAAAACAAAGCGGTGCTGACGCTGGCCGATGGTTCGACAATTTTACTGGATAATGAAACCGGTGGTGAAATAGCCAATCAAAATGGTATTAAAGTAATTAAAACAGGCGACGGCGCTTTGGTATATGTGAGTCAGCCGACAAATGCACCAACAAAAGCACTTCCATCCTACAATACCATCACTACGCCGCGAGGTGGACAATACCAGGTAACGCTTCCTGATGGCACAGTGGTTTGGCTCAATGCCGCATCGTCGCTGAAATATCCGACTGCTTTCACTGGTAAGGAAAGAATAGTAGAACTAACAGGAGAAGGCTATTTCGAAGTTGCCAGCAATAAAGATATGCCTTTTAAAGTGCAGGCTGCGGATCAAACCGTAGAAGTCCTGGGCACTCACTTCAACATCAATTGTTATGCTGATGAACCCGCGGTAAAAACGACTTTACTGGAAGGCTCTGTGAAAGTGATGCACCATGGCACGCACAAAAGCATGACTTTAAAACCGGGAGAACAGTCTACAGTCTCGAGGAACAACTTTAGCGTAGCGATGGCAGATACAGAAAATGCAGTGGCGTGGAAAAACAACTTGTTCTATTTCTCCGGCTCTGACATTCCCAGCGTGATGCGGCAGATTTCGCGATGGTATAACGTGACCGTGGAGTTTGAAGGCGCTATACCAGACATCAGGCTCTGGGGAAAAGTGTACCGGAACTCGAACGCATCGAAGGTCCTGGAGTTGCTGGAATATTTTGGCCTGAAGTACCACATCGAAGAAAACAACGGTTCCAAAAAGATCATCATCCAGAAATAAAAACAGCTTTCTTAACCCCAAAAAAATGCCATATGAAACAATTTATACGATACAACCAGACCGGAGGCGAAGATTAAAAAAGCGTCTTCCCGACTGCCATCGGGAGACGCTGTGATCTGAGTTTCGTTCCGGGAATACCCGAATTCTGATGATTGCTCATTGTTAACTCAAACCTCGCAAAACTAATGAAATTAAGATTGTCTGCCATTGCCGGACGATTGTTCCGGCAAAACCAGGAACCTCCTGCAAAGACATCCATTTTTTACAAATTAAAATGGCAACAGCTTATGAGAATCAAGCTGACAATGTTCTTCGTAATCTTTGCATGGATGCAGGTCACCGCGAAAATCCATGCCCAGAAGGTAAGCCTGAACAAACAAAACACACCGATCGAGAAAGTTTTTCTGCAAATTGAAAAACAGACCGGCTATGTCTTTGTTTACGACAGCGAAATGCTGAGAACAAAAACCATCAGCATTCGCTTAAAGAACGCGTCTTTGGAAACAGCCCTTAGTGAATGTTTGAAAGAATTGCCTTTCTCTTTCAAGATACTCGACAAAAATGTGTTGATCCGAAGCGAAAAACCAGCTCCTGCCGGGATTGAAACAATCGACGAAACTCCCGACAAGGAAATCAGGGGCGAGGTAAGAGACGAAAATGGCAACCCCCTGGCCGGCGCTTCGGTAAAGATCAAAGGCACCAACAAGGCCGTGATTACCGATCAGTCAGGCACATTTACCATCGATGCAGAGAAGGGCCAAACCCTGGAAATATCTTTCATTGGTTACCAGACCAAAGAGCTGGTGGTGGGTGACGATAACGAACTGAAGATATCACTGGCTCTTTCCTTCTCCAATATGGATGAGGCGGTAGTGATCGGTTACGGCGTGCAAAAAAGAGCGCACCTGACCAGCGCTGTTGGCATCATCACCGAAAAAGATATCAAAAACCGCGTTGTTTCCACTGCGGCGGGCGCACTGAAAGGCGCTGATCCTTCGGTGAACCTTACCTACAATTCCGGGACACTGGATTCCGATTATAAAATTGATATCCGCGGTGTGGCTTCTGTAAACGGAGGTACGCCCCTGATTATGGCCGATGGAATTGAAGTGAACCTGAACCAGATCAATCCAAACGATATCGAATCGGTAACCGTGCTGAAGGATGCGTCTGCATCAGCCATCTATGGTGCTAAAGCATCTTCCGGCGTAATCATTATCACTACCAAGAAAGGAAAGAACCTCGACGGAAAAGCCAAGATCACTTATACCAGCCGGTTTGGGGTTTCGAAGAACACAACTTCCACCGATTTTATCCGCATCGGATACGACCATGTCAATATCGTGAATATGTTTTACGATATCTACCAGGGAACCCCTATGGCGTTATACACCGGCGACGATCTGCAGATGCTGCTCGATCGCCGCAATGATCTTACCGAACATCCCGACCGTCCCTGGACGATCGTCAAAAGCGATAACCGGTATTATTATTACGGAAACTTCGACTGGTACAACTTCTTCTACCGCACATCAAGACCCCAGATGGAACAAAATCTTTCCGTGACCGGTGGTAACAATAACGTAAATTATTACATCAGCGGACGCCTGTGGTCACAGGATGGTATTTTCAAAATATACCACGACAACTATAAGAACTACTCGTTCCGGGCAAAAGTGGATGCGAAAATCAAACCATGGCTCAAGTATACCGGTACGGTCAACTTCAACCCGAGTAATTATGTCTATGCCGGATACGAAAACGAACAGCAAACGATCCATGCCTTGCAAAGCAATATCCTGGCATCTTTTGTTCCCCGCAATCCAGACGGTACCATTATGCAATATCCCAACCAGCTAAACGCCAATTCTCCCATTGGCGCCGGGCACGGAGGTTACCTCACAGCCAATGAAGCCAGGAATAAAAGAAGTAACAAGTACATGATTATATCGAACCAATTCGACTTAAGTCTGACCAAAGACCTGGAACTGACTACCTCTTACGCCTATAAAACACGCAACCGGCTGTACACCTACAGAGGTATGCCATTTGAATATTCAAGAACTGCCGGTACTGTTCTCACCTTTACTTCTGGTACCATTTACAACTATTACCAGGAAAGCCATTTCAATGTAAACAATCACAACCTGAACGTGTATGCCACTTACAAGAAAAGGTGGGGCGGTGGACACAATTTTACTTTCCTGGCCGGCGGACAATATGAAGATTATCGCCAGACTAATCTCAGTGTAGAGAAAAAAGACCTGCTTAGCAACAGCCTGAGTTCATTCAGTATTGCCAATGGTGAAGCGGTTATTTCGCAAACCATTGGCGCATTTCGTACGCTGGGCTATTTCGGCCGGGTCAACTACGATTACAAGGGTAAATACATGTTTGAGGCCAGCGGCCGATTCGACGGCACCTCCCGTTTTGCTCCGGAACAACGCTGGGGCTTTTTCCCCGCCGCATCACTGGGATGGCGCATGAGCGAAGAAAATTTCTGGCAGCCATTGAGTGGCGTAATCAACAACAGTAAACTGCGCCTGTCTATGGGTAGCCTCGGCAACCAGCAGGTGAGTTATTATTCTTACATCGACCAGATCTCGTCCAGCAATACCATGTCTTATACCTTCGACGGAAACACCACCGCTTATTACGCCTCGGTGTCCAACCCCATCACGCCGGATCTTACGTGGGAAACGGTAACCACCTACAACGCAGGTCTGGACCTGGCCCTGATGAAAAACCGCCTGACAATAACAGCCGATGCATACATCCGCGAAACAAAGGACATGCTGACGCCATCACTTACCCTGCCTTCGGTGTATGGCGCCGCCACGCCTACTGCCAATGCCGCCGACCTTCGCACAAAAGGCTGGGAGCTTTATGTGGGCTGGAACGACAACTTCAGATTGCGGAACAAGCCGTTTAACTACAATATCGGTTTTACCCTGGGCGATTATCAAACTGTCATAACCAAATACAACAACCCGGATAAACTGATCTCTGACTATTATGAAGGAATGAGGCTGGGTGAAATCTGGGGCTACAGGGTAAAAGGTCTTTTTGCCACTGATGCAGATGCGGCGGCATACCAGGCTGCTATTAATGATAAAGCAGTCAACAACCGCGTATACAGCAGTAAAAAAGACAATTACCTGCGGGCTGGCGACGTAGAGTTCATCGACCTTGATCACAACGGTATTATCAACGAAGGTGCCGGAACAGTAAGTAATCCGGGCGACATGCAAATCATCGGAAACAGCCTTCCCCGTTATTCCTATTCCATACGTTTGGGTGCCAGTTGGAATGGTATTGATGTTTCTGTTTTCTTCCAGGGTGTCGGAAAGCAACACTGGTTCCCGCACTCGCTGGCCTATGATTTCTGGGGACCCTATTCCTTTCCGTCCCTTTCATTTATTCACAGGGATTTCATGCAAAATGTGTGGAGCGAAGAAAACCCGAATGGATACTTCCCCAGGGCCCGTGGTTATGCATCGTATAGTGCCGGCGCACTGTATGTGCCCACCGACCGTTACCTGCAGGACGTTTCTTACCTGCGCCTGAAGAACCTGAGCATCGGCTACACGCTGCCCTTCGGAAAACGATTGTTTGACCAGGTAAGGATTTATGCATCAGGAGAAAACCTCTTCTACTGGTCAAAATTGAAAAAATATACTAAGACTGTCGACCCCGAACTCACCAACACCACCGCCACATACAACTCCGGAAGTGGTGTCGGTTATACCTATTCGAAGATTTATATTGTGGGTATCGATATTCAATTCTAACCAAGCTTCATATTTGTTATGAAAAAATTTATCATCATAATACCGGCTTTGATATTGTCCCTGACCAGCTGCAAGAAGCTGCTTACATTGACGCCGGAAGACAAACTCAGTCCGACAACATTTTTTCTGAACGAAGCCGATCTGCGGCTGTGGACAAACCAGTTTTATTCGCAGTTGGACGGTGCTGACGCGCTGGCCGGCCAGAATGCCGACGATAATGTTGACAACACGCTCGGTGAGCTGATGCTGGGTCAGCGCGACCCGGCCGGTGAAGGCGGCTGGAGCTGGAGTATGCTGCGCAGGATCAATTATTACCTGCAGAATTCGGGCAACTGCCCCGATGTGGCGGTTCGTAACCGCTACGATGGCGTGGCCTATTTTTTCCGGGCCTATTTCTACTTTGTAAAAGTGCGCCGCTATGGCGACGTGCCCTGGTATAACCAGGTGTTGAATTCAACAGACGACGACCTGCTTTTTAAAGAGCGCGACGATCGCGGCCTGGTGATGGATTCGGTAATCAGCGACCTGGACAGAGCTATTGCCCTTTTGCCCACAGCGAAAAATATAGCAACCGTCACCAAATGGACAGCACTGGCGCTGAAAACACGGGTAGCCTTATACGAAGGTACCTTCCGGAAATATCACGGCCTGCCCAATGCAGAGAAATATCTCCAGCACGTGGTTTCGGCAGGCGAAGAGTTTATTGCCAACAGCGGTTATTCCCTGTACACTTCCGGCTCAGAACCATACCGCAACCTGTTCAACAGCGATAATGCCAATACCACCGAAGTGATTTTGGCGAGGATTTACAGCGCCGGGCCCAACATTACCCACGGCGTTCCCTTCAATATCAGCAATGGCAAGCAAGGTTTCACCAAACGCTTTATGAACCATTACCTGATGGCCGATGGCAGCCGCATTTCCGACCAGCCGGGTTGGGAAACTATGACCTATACCGAGGAGGTGGAAAACCGCGATCCCAGGTTGCGCCAAACCGTGTTGTGCCCTGGTTATATTCAGAAAGGCGCCACCACTCCTACCCGCAATTCACTGAATGCGGTAACCGGCTACCAGCCGATCAAGTTTGTGGCGGAATCTGCTTATGATGGAGCCGCCAAGGCCATATCCGACTGGCCACTCTTCCGTACGGCAGAGGTGTACCTGAATTATGCAGAAGCCAAAGCCGAACTGGGCACTCTAACACAGGCAGACCTGGATAAATCCATCAACAAGATCAGGGCTCGCGCTGGTATGCCCAACCTTATACTGGCTGATGCCAATGCCGATCGTGATCCGCTGCTGCTGCAATATTATCCCAGGGTTACCCAAAGCGAATTCACCGGGGCGATTCTGGAAATCCGTCGCGAACGCACAATAGAACTCGCACTGGAGGGCTTCCGCCAATGGGATATCCTGCGCTGGAAAGAAGGCACCCAGTTAACCCTGCCATTTCACGGCTGTTATTTCCCCGGTCCCGGAAGGTATGATATGGACAATGACGGTAATGATGACCTGGTGCTCTGGACAGGCACGCCAGAGACTATCAGCGGCGGCGTTAGCAAGGAAATCGGAAAGGATATCATACTTTCAAATGGCAACTCGGGTTATATCGTTGCTTACCCCACCATCAACATAACCTGGAACGAAGACAGGGATTATTTATGGCCCATACCCACCAGCGAGATTGTGTTAACCGGTGGCAAGCTAACGCAAAACCCTAACTGGTAAAATTTACTCAATTCATATTAATGAGGAAATTGTTGTTTATATGCCTCGTGGTATGCTGGCCCGTTGTTTCCTTTGCGCAGGGAAACAACGGCGCCCGCTTTCCCCTTTCGAGGCTAACCGACACCAGTAATTATGTGATGATTATTGCGCATCGCGGCGAATGGAGAAATGCACCGGAAAATTCATTGCAGGCCTTCCAAAATTGCATCGATGCAGGTTTTGATGGTATTGAGATCGATGTGCAGGAAACCAAAGACGGCGAGATCGTGATCATGCACGATGCAACAGTCAACCGCACCACCAACGGCAGAGGAAAAGTCAGCGACCTGACCCTCGCAGAAATCAAAGCATTGCGCCTGAAGACCGGCATCAACACGCAAACAAGACAACAGGTGCCTACGCTGGAAGAAGTGCTGCGGCTTTGCAAAGGCAAGGTGCTGCTTCACATAGACAAATGGCAACCCGTTAGGGAAAAAGTGCTGGCCATCGCCCGCAAGGTGGACTGCCTGAACCAGCTTATTTTCCGGAGTACTATGCCATCTGCCAGGATGAAAGAACTTTTTGGCGAAGACATCAACAAGATCAATTACATTCCAGTGGTGACGGCAGGTACCGACAAATCAAATGAACAACTGAACGATTATCTCGAAAACACCAACGCAGCTGTCATAGGCATCGCTTTTAGCAACGACAAAGATCCGATTCTGGACAGGATTCCGGAGATAAAGAAAAAAGGAATCAGGGTTTGGTTTAATTCCCTGGTCGGCCAGAAATTTAACGATGGCCATGACGATGAGCTGGCCACTACCGACCTCGAAAACAGCTATGGCTGGCTATTGAAAAAAGGGGCGGACGCTATCATGACAGACCGTCCCTTTCTGCTGCTGGATTATCTGGAAAAAAACAACAGGCGATAGTTAAACAAAGACTATGAAAAAGATTTGCTTGCTAAAAATTTTTCTCTTTCTCTTTGCCACAGGCCTTTTTGCACAGGACAGGATTGCAGGGATACGAAAAAAGCTTTTCGACAAAAACACCAGCCAGGTGATGGTGGTAGCCCACCGCGGAGATTGGCGCTATGCGCCGGAAAACTCGATCCTGGCAATTGAAAATGCCATCAAACTGGGAGTTGACATTATTGAAGTAGACGTAGCCAGGACCAAAGATGGTCACCTGGTTTTAATGCACGACAGGACACTGGACAGAACCACGACGGGAAAAGGCAGGGTGTCTGACTGGACACTCGACTCCATCAAAACACTGAAGCTGAAAAACGGCGCTGCCATCCGGACCAGGCACCAGGTGCCTACGCTGGAAGAAGCCTTGCTGGCGGCTAAAGGAAAAGTGATGCTGAACCTTGATAAGGCCTATGAATTATTTGACGAAGTATATGCCTTGCTGGAAAAAACCGGCACCACCGATCACGTGATCATGAAAGGATCCCAACCCGCGGCGCGGGTAAAGCAGGAGTTTGGCAAATACCTCGACAAGATTATTTACATGCCAATTGTAAACCTTGACCAGCCAAACGCCCTGCAGAAAATAGAAGATTTTCTGAAAGAACTGAAGCCAGTAGCCTTTGAACTGGTATATGCTTCTGACAGCAATCCTTTGCCCAGGCAGGTTGTAAATATGCTGAAAGGCAAAAGCCTCATCTGGTACAACACACTTTGGGACACCCTGGCCGGTGGGCACGACGACGATGCGTCGCTGGACAATCCGGATAACGGTTATGGCTACCTGATTCATACTCTAAACGCACGGATCATTCAAACGGACCGCCCCGAATACCTGATCCATTATTTGAAAAGTAAAAACCTGCGTTAAGAAGTTCAACAGTTTAGTGCCCTCTTCAAAAACCAAGTCATGAATATGGGATTGAACACTTTTGCCCGGTTAATCCTGCTGCTTATCTCCTCGATCGCCGCAACCGCCGCTTTTACCCAGGGGAACAACCAGTCCTCACTGCCTCGTCCAAAACTGGTGGTGGGTATTGTAGTTGATCAGATGAGATGGGATTACCTGTACCGCTACTACGACCGCTACGGCACCGGCGGGTTTCGCAGAATGCTGAGCGAGGGATTTACCTGCGAAAACACCATCATCAACTACCTGCCCACCAAAACCGCCATTGGCCACGCCTCGGTATACACCGGCACGGTACCGGCTATTCATGGCATTGCCGGTAATGACTTTATCGAACAAAAAACCGGGGCCCCGATGTATTGCGTGGGCGACAGCACCGTGCAGGCGGTGGGCAGCCATTCAGATGCAGGAAAGATGTCGCCCAAAAACCTGTTGACCACCACCGTAACCGACGAGCTAAAGCTGGCGACCAATTTCCGGTCGAAAAACATCGGTATTTCTATCAAAGACCGCGGCGCCATTTTACCGGCCGGTCATGCCGCCGATGCCGCTTACTGGATGGAGGGTACTACCGGCAACTGGATCAGCAGCTCCTGGTATATGAAAGAATTGCCAGAATGGGTGAAGAAACTGAACGAAGAAAAGCTGGTTGACAAATACCTGCGGGAAGACTGGAACACACTGTATCCAATCGACACCTATCTGCAAAGCACCCCTGACCTCAATACCTACGAAACTCCTTATAAAGGAACTAAAGAGGCTGGTTTCCCGGTAAGGTTAGGCGAACTGGCCAAAACAATCGGCAGGAGTATCATTCTGTCGACACCCTTTGGTAACACACTTACCCTGGACATGGCAAAAAGGGCTGTGGAAAACGAAAACCTGGGCAACAACACAGTGCCCGATTTTCTGGCTATCAGCCTTTCATCAACCGATTATGTGGGACACCAGTTTGGGATTAATTCCATTGAAGTGGAAGACACTTACCTGCGTCTTGACAAAGACCTGGCAGATTTTTTTGATTTTCTCGACAAGCGGCTGGGAAAAGGCAGTTACACCGTTTTTCTTACGGCCGATCACGGCGCGCCGCACAACCCGGGATTGCTCAACGATCACCGGCTCCCCGGCGGATGGCTCAACAGCTCCTCGCTCCTGGAAGAAGTCAATGCTTTTCTCGAAAAAAAATACGGACAAAGTAAGATCATTCGAAGCCTGGTAAATAATGAAGTGCACCTGGACTATACATTGATCAGGAATGCCCAACTGGACGAAAATGCCATCCGGAAGGACTGCGTGGATTTTTTCCAGCAAAAGGATGAATTTGCATGGGCAGTAGACCTGAATGACCTGGCCAACGCCAACCTTCCCACCGCACTACTCGAAAGGCTCAGAAACGGGTACCACCGCGAAAGAAGCGGCGTGATCTTCCTGGTATCAAAGACGGGATATTTTCCTTCCAAATCAAAAACCGGGGTTGACCATGGGCATTGGAGTTCATACGATTCGCATATACCGCTGGTTTGGATGGGTTGGGGTATAAAGCACGGAAGCACCACACGGCAAATTTCTATTTCCGACATTGCGCCAACGGTTAGCTTCCTTTTACACATTCAGCTGCCAAGTGGCTCCATTGGCGAGCCTATCAGCGAAATTTTAGAAAAATAACAAATTTCATTGCATGATGACAAACAGATTCCGGATCATGTCGGTACGAATAGCAGGCATCTTTGTACTGCAAATAGTTTTTATGGCAAAACTTTCCGCACAAGTAAAAACACCAGTTTATACGAAAACCTCTTCGTTAACAATCACAGGTAAAATATTTCCCCATACAACTGAATTTAACAGGGTAGACAGCGCCGAATATCCGGCATTACCTCGCAGCGTAAAAAGACTGCTGACCCATTCCGCGGGTATGGCCATCTCATTTGTAACCAACAGTAGTACCATTTCGGCAAAATGGTGTGTGACCGATGCAGCGCCCTACACCAACATGACCTCGATAGCCAACAAAGGCCTCGACCTCTATATCAAGAACGATGGCAAATGGCAGTTTGCCGGGGCGGGAAGACCTGAAGCACGCTGCTCAGAAGCCGTCATCGTCAAAAATATGGACAGCAGCGAAAAGGAATGTCTTTTGTACCTGCCCCTATACGACAAGGTTAGTGATGTTGAGATCGGTATCGATGACGGCAGCACCATCAGGGCCGGCGCTGAGCCTTTCCGCAAAAGGATATTGATTTATGGATCGAGTATTGTGCAGGGATCTTCAGCCAGCAGGCCCGGAATGGCCTACCCCGCTCGTTTGTCGAGAGCAACTGGTTTGAACTTCATCAACATGGGACTCAGCGGAAGTGCCAAAATGGAAAAGGCCGCTGCCGACCTCGTGGCTTCTGTGGATGCTGACGCTTTCGTTCTCGACTGCATTCCCAATCCCTCACCGGAAGAAATAAAGCAGAGAACCGCTTACCTGGTTAATGCCATCAGGGCGAAGCATCCTTCCGCGCCCATCATCCTGGTGCAAAGTGTGATCAGGGAACATGGTTACTTCGATCAAAAAGTGGGAGAACGGGTTCGCCAGCAAAATGAAAACGCGCGAAAGGAATTTGAGCTGCTTCAGCAAAAAGGCGTGAAGAATATCTACTTCATACCAGCAGACCAACTGCTGGGAGATGATCATGAAGGTACTACGGATGGGACGCACCCCAATGATATTGGTTTCGACAGAATGCTGCAAGTACTAAAGCCTGCAATATTGGATATTCTCACGAAACATGGCATCCTGTAAACGGGGTCGCTGAACGCGGGCTTCCAAAAGAATTTTCCCGCTTATTTCAATTCCTCCAGCACGATTTTCTTCTGCGTCATCGTGCCCCGCATTGCTTTTTCTCTCACCTGTGGGTCATCGCTATTGATCAATTTCCATTCTTTCGCGCGATTCGTTGTAGATGGAGATATGCACAGTGGTGGTTTCGTCCTGTTCCCCCCTGTTCACCTTCTCCCACCTTACCTGATATACTTCTAAACAACCCTATTCACCCCCAACTAAAACACTCAAGATGCGATTCATTAAAAATCCGCTCGGGCCGATTTTGCTGTTTGTCGCCGGAGCGCTACTGTTCTCTTATGGCTGGTTTTTCAGCGGCTCGCCCGACCTTAAAGTGAAGATAAAACCGGCGACCTACATTATGCCTGCGGCTTACAAAGTGTATGCTAATCCCGAAGTACTCGGAGGCAGGTACAATCTGTTTAAGGCCATTATCGAAAATGATGGCGATAAAATGGCGGAAAACCTGAAAGTGGAATACCGTATCCCGAAATATATCGATGAGTGGCAGGAGGCCATCACCTCACCCAACGTGCTGCCCGGACAAAAGATTGTGGCCATGGGCTATCCCGCCTTCGACCAGAAGATCACGGAGAAAAACAGCCAATCTAAAGAGAAGGCTGAACTGAGGATCTCCTGGGGACCGGCCGGAAACCGTAAAGAGATCAAGGAGACGTTTACCTTCACCATGATGGCGATAGGCGATTTTGCATACACAGATATGCCGGCATCGGAAATCGTGAGCTACGCAGACATTATGCAAAACAACCCGCTGTCGGTTTGCTTTATTACGGCCGAAGACCCGGTGGTACGCTACTATACCGGCAAAATACAGGAAAAGATACTGAAAGGTGAGACAGCCGGCGTTACCCGCACTGCCGAAGAAGGTGTGCGGTTCCTGAAAGCTATTTACGAAGCTACCTTACGTTCGGGCATGGTGTACAGCAGCACGCAAGCCGTTCCCTCGAGTACCGGTGATATTCAAACGCTGGTGCAACGCGTGCGGCTGCCGCGCGAGGTGCTTCGTAATAACACCGGCCTGTGTATCGAACTCAGCTTCCTGTATGCCAGCGTGATGCGCAATGCCGGTATGGACCCGGTGATCTTCTACATTCCGGGACATGCGTATCCTGGCTTCCGCCTCAACGGACAATATTACGCCATTGAAGCTACCGCCATCGGGGGCGCAGGCATCGGCGGATCCAAATCGGCAGATGAGGCTCTTCAGATGGGTATGAAAGAACTGAACGAGTTCTTCCAGCGCGCACAGATGGGCGACGACAGGTACTATATCGTGGACGTGTCGCAGGAACTGAAAAACGGTGTGCAACCTATGGAACTGAAGGAAGATAATTTCACCCAGCAAAAAATTGATGAAATCGTTGCCAAATGGGAAGGCGGAGCGCAGAATAATGATTTTGCGAATGCACCCAACTCCAACATGGGCAGCGGCAACACCGGCGGTGGCGGCGGTGGCAATAATCCTGGTGGCGGAGGCGGCGGAGGCAACGCCAACTACGTGACCTACAACGGCAACATCAAGTTTGTCTATCCGCGCGGTTCCCAGGTGGTACGCAGGCCTTATCCCAATGTACCCATGCTGGCTGCAGTAATTCGTTGTCCCAATGACGCCGCCACGGCAGAAGTGTACGACTTTCCCGATTCCTATTCCGTAGAGCAGGCAATGGAAGATTTGCGGATGATGCTTTACGCCAGCAATATCCAGATCGGTTACCAGCAAACGGGCACCATGAACGGTTTCACCGTGCTGAGCGGCTTCTCGGCTGCCAACGGACAACAGTTTCCCTGGATTGGCGCGCTGCGCGCACGCAACGGCCGCGTGGAAGGACTGATCGTTTCTACCAACAACAACCAGCAGATTGCTCAACAAATATTAACCTCACTGAGGTAATTCACCTCATCAACTATAAGTATTATGAAAAAGATTTTTGTCAGCATACTCGTTTTTGGCTGCATCATCATCAATACCACTACTGCCTTATGCCAGCAAGCACAAGACCCTACAGGTCTTAACCAGGAAATTGACATACATATTGACCGGCTCGGAGATGCCACCATGGAGCTACGCATGAAAATGACAGCATTGCAATGGCAGTCGTTCAAGGCCAGCTCGGTAGCCAGCAACCCCACCATTTTCAAGAGAGATATGGAAAGGCAAATGGCATCGCTTATACTGGAAGAAGTAAAAACTGATCTCGACGAAAACAACCGCACTTCACGCACCACCGTTAAGGCCCGCGGCATGGCGCAATACAAAGGCAATGGCAAATGGGAAGTGAAAATGGATATGAAAGACCCGAACGTAACCAAAGTGTCTGACAATTGCTTCCTGCTTACCGGCAACCTGCTCTCCGGCGGCATGCTCATTCAGCAGTTGCAGAAAATTTTTCTGCCCGAAGGCGCCGGCAATGTAAAACAGGATACCGATACATTCGGCAACGCAGTGATCACTTATGAAATGAACGCGGAACCAACGAAATTCAGTATTCCTGTGATTGCAGGCATCGTGCTGATGATGGGCGGCGCAGGAACATTTGCCTTTCGTCAAAGATTTGCAGGAAAGAAGTAGTCACCATCAAACTTGCAACGATCCAGGTCACGATAATTTGGTATTTTCACTATCTTCCAAAATAAAGTACCTAAATCGTTGCAAGTTTTAACTGACTGGCCCATCACCCATCCTGAAGAAGCGTTTAAACATCTTTTTACGACCAATTTTCCGTGGTTGCTTCAGTATATAAGACAGAATTCAGGGAATGCTTCCGATGCAGAAGATATTTTCCAGGAAAGCCTGTATGCAGCATGGATCAATCTGCGCGAAGGTCGTTTTGCCGGCAACATGGACCAGTTTAATGCATATTTCCGAAGAATCTGCCAGAATAAGTGGATCAACCAGCTCAACTCGGCGCATCGCGCCAGGACGAGTTACCGCGATGATTTCACCGGCATAGAACCTGCGCAGGATGAAGATTTCGCAGCAGAAAAATCAAATGATGAAGGGAAGCTGTTGCGGAAATGTTTTAACGAACTGGGAGAAAAATGCAAGAAAGTATTGGGACTGTTTTATTATAAAAAAGAACCGATGTCGAAAATCGCGGAGATCACCGGCGATACTGAAGAAAGTATCAAGACCATCAAATACCGGTGCATGCAGCGGCTGAGAAAATTGTATCTCGAAAACAAAGCGCATGGCGGAATATAGAAAAGAAATAGACCAGGCTACCTTCGGGCGCATCGAAGCTTACCTGCTGGGACATATGGACGCAGCCGCGCAACAGGCTTTTGAGCAGGAAATGAACGCTGATGAATCATTGCGCATCGAAGTGGAGTTGCAACGCAAACTAATGGCCACTGCAGAAGTGGGCGCTTATCTCTCCACCCAACCTTTCGCAGAGAAAGCCGTGGTGCGCCCGATGATTAACTGGAGAAAATTAGCCGTGGCCGCAGCCATCATACTGATTGCCGGCAGCGCGGTGTGGTTCATTATTCAACAATCGGGGGAAAAAGATCTGTATGCACGCTACTATCAACCCGATCCTGGTTTGCCCGTGGTAATGAGCAGTACCGATGCCTACACATTTTACGACGGCATGGTGAGCTATAAGGAAGGTCAGTTTAACGATGCCATTGCCAAATGGGATTCGCTCGGCCGCGAAAAAGGACTCAGCGACACGCTTCAATACTATATGGGGATGGCGCATATTCATATTTCAGAATACAATGAAGCCGCAAGCCGCCTGCAGCCTGTAGCAGAAAATGAGAACAGCGCCCTGCGCGAGCGCGCCGCCTGGTATTTGTCGCTCGTGTATATCAAACTCGGCGACAAAGCCAATGCCGCCCGCTGGTTAAAAACCATTCCCGGCAATGAGCAGGCCAGCAAATTATTGTCAGAACCAGCCATGGAGCAAACACCCTAAACCGAAGTTCATGCAGCGTGTTTTTTTCTTTTTGCTTTTCATACTTTCCGTTCACATCGTGATGGCGCAAGCCGGCAGCTATAAAAAAGCCGTCGAAGCCTACGATGCACAAAAGAAAGACAGCGCCTGGATTTATATGCAGCAGGCGATCGATTATTTCCGAATTACCGGCCAGACAGATAGCCTGGTGGTTGCCTATACGCAAAAGGCGCACATGGCCTGGTATGAAGTGAGTGTCAGCCGGGGACTTGCCACTATTGACAGCGCACTCTTCTATTTGCCGCAACTTCCTTTTGAAAGCATTGCTGCTGTAGCAGCTTTGAATAAGAAAGGACAAATACTGGTTAACAATTCCGCTGCTCTTGAAGGAAAAAAATATTTCAACGACGCGCTCAAACGCATTCCCTCCAACGCACCGCCCAATGATACTTATGCAAAATTGTATAACAATATTGCCTGGATGCACCTGAACCTGCAGGAGCTTGATGAAGGAATTGTTTTTGGAGAAAAATCGCGCAGCATGATCGAAGCCATGTACGGAAAAGACGAGCAGATGCTGACCAGTGTGTTTCAGACCTTGATGTACCTGGCCCACGACGCGGGCAAATTAGACGAAGCAGAAAAATATGCGCTGGAAATGCAACGCCTGGTCAACAAACATCTTCCTCCCCTGCATACCAGTCGCGCGCTGGCGCATAATGATCTCGGCACCCTTTATGAAACCATGTACCGCACCGATGAGGCGCTGCATCATCGCCAGCAAATGGTTGCCATCACGCAGGATGCTTTCAGGAAAAACGGCAACCCGCACCTGCTATCCATAGGATTCAATAATATGGGAAAATTGTACGAAGCTATTGGGGAATGGCAACTGGCCAATGAATACTATGAAAAAGCCTTGCGGCTGCACACTATGAATTATGGTCCTGATGGTGTTGGACTGGTGCGTCCGCTCGCGCATCTGGCCAACCTGAAGCGAATGATAAAGGATTTTGAAGCGGCAGACAGTCTCTTCCAACGCGCGCTGCGCATACAATTGCAAAAAGAGCCCAACGACAAACTGAACCTCGCCTATGTAGAAACCCTCTATGGCGATCTGCTCTTTGATCGTCAGCAATATGCCGAGGCGGCAAAATATTATCAACGCACTTTACCCAATCAAAAAAGCAGCGTGTTGACGGCAGAAGCCACGCGCACCACCCTGGGCGAAGCGTATACCAAACTGAACCGCTTTGATGAAGGATTTGCATTGATTCAGCAGAGCCTGCGCCAATACCGCAAGATTTATCAACCTGGCCATATCGTCATTGCCGGGCAGTTGAATAAGATCAGCGTAGCCTGGCTCGATAAGGGGGAGCCCGAAATGGCCATGTGTTATTCAGACAGCGTGTTTCTTGAACTGCTGCAGCTAAAGCAATTGCCCGAAGGAAATTGGATGGATCAATTGCCCTACAATCACTTCATCATACAATACATTCAGAACCGGGCCAATATAGAATCGGCACTTTTCAGGAAAAATAATAACAGCTCGCATCTTCGGCGTATTCAGCAACTGGCCGGGAACTACAGCAGTTACCTGGAAAAAATCTTACCTGCTATCAGAACGCAGGCTTCGCTTATTCAGCTTGCTTCCAAACACAAGTACATTTACGATGCCGCTGTAGAAGCCTGCTGGCAAATGCACGTGCAGGACAAAAACCCGCAATGGCTGGAGAAAGCATTTGCGTTCAGTGAAACAAGCAAGAGCCTGCTGTTGAGATTGGCCTCAAACAACGTGCTGATCGATGCCGCGGCCAATGTGCAGGATGCTGCCACCCGGGAAGACCTGCATTGGCGCAAACGTATCAGTCAGCTGAACACACAATACCTGGACGAAGGCGGCAAGAATGATTCGCTGCTCACACTGCTCAGCGCCGCCATGGAATCGTATTACCGTTTCCAGGAAAAATTGCTGAAATCAAATTCTGCCGCGGCGAGCCTGAAGTATAGGATGAAAGCTGCAACGATTGACGAGATCAGGAATGAGCTGTTGAAAAACGGCGAGACCATGCTGCATTACACTGTGACGAATGATGCAGTGTTTCTTTTTATCATCAATAAAAAGCATTTCCGCGTACATCGCATGCCGCGCAATGTGCTGCACGATGTTGCTTTAATAAGAGAATTATATAACCTCTCACCCGAGGATTTTGCACGGCCGGCTTACCGTCTTTACTCCCAGCTGGTAGCCCCCGCAAAAAAAGTTTTGCTCGGTAATAAATTGTTCATCGTACCCGACGACGAATTGCACTACCTGAATTTTGAAGTACTGATCAGTTCGGGCAAGATCAATGGCTTTGAGTCCATGCCTTACCTGGTAAAGCAATATGAAATCTCCACCCTGCTTTCCGCCACCAGCGCGTTGCACTATAACTACGCGCAGCGGCAGCAAACGGAAAAGGCGCTGCTCATTACGCCTGTATTCTCCGATGAAATGAAAGCGGCCTACCGCAAACGCGTTGCTGACGATATGCTGGCCGATAATCAATACCTGATGCTGATTCGTCAGCCATTTACCTTTAAAGCGGCAAAACAGATCAGCCGTTTTATCAAAACAGATTTGCTTAGCGAGCACGATGCGCTCGAAAGCAGTTTTAAACAACGCGCAAGTGACTACCGAATTTTACACCTGGGCACGCATGCCGAGATCAACAACGTCTCTCCCATTCTTTCCAGGTTTTTCTTAGCCAAGCCCACTGCGGAAGACAGCACGTCGAATGACGACGGCTACCTGCACGCCTATGAAATCTATGGCATGAACCTGAACGCCAACCTGGCCGTACTGAATGCCTGCGAAACAGGTACGGGTCAATGGCGCGAGGGCGAGGGCGTGATTTCACTGGCGCATAGCTTCATGTACGCGGGTTGTCCCTCTGTGGTGATGACATTATGGAAAGTGGATGAAAAAACCAGCGCAGAAGTGGTCACACTTTTTTACAAATACCTCTCCCGGGGAATGACCAAAGGCGCGGCGCTGCAAAAAGCTAAAATCGAATACCTGCGCAAAGCGCCTTCCAATCTTGCGCATCCTTATTTCTGGGCAGGCATGACGCTGGTGGGCGACAGCCAGGCGGTGGTGACCACGAAAAATAACCTGTGGGTGATGGCAGGTATGGGATTTGGAATAATGCTGGTGGGCGGGTTGGCATTGCGGTTTTTGTTGCGACAAACTACTAAATAGTAGTAACTTTCTCTCCATGAAAAAGCTAATCTTACCCCTCATCGTTTTTGCCTGCTGTCATGCACAAGCGCAGCAGGTAACCATCACAAAAGATGTTCGCAATGCTATGAACCGGATCGATACCAATACCATCCGGTCGCATATTGCTTACCTGGCCGATGATAAACTGAAAGGCCGGTTGCCGGGTACCGAAGGCTACCAGATGGCTGTGGATTACGTGGTAGACCAGTTTAAGAAAATGGGCGTGGCGCCCGGTGGCGAAGCGGGCAGCTATACGCAGAAACTGCTGATAAGAAAATCAATCGTCGACAACAGTTCTGCCTTTGCCTGCCTGAAGGATAAAGACGGTAATGTAGACTCGTTGCTTTTCTCCCGCGATTTTATCCCGACGCCGCATCCACTGAAAGAAAATACTTCGGCGGAAGGTAAAGTGGCGTTCGCAGGTTATGGTATCGATGCACCAAACATTTATTCAGATTATGAAGGCATAGAAGTAAAAGGTAAAATTGTGGTGGTCATGAGCGGCGCGCCACAGGGTTTTTCTAATACTACTACCGCGATTTTGTCGAATGTTGGAAATAAATATAAAACTGCATTTTCGAAGGGAGCCCTCGGCGTTATTGTAGTAAATACCGCCTCATCGGGCAGATATAATCCCAACCTGGTGGTGCACACCAATGTGGCGACGAATACTGATAAAACTGCAGCATACTCCGGCTTCAGGGGCGACCTCAATATTGTGATGACCGGCACGCGGAATTTGCTGAACCGCATTTTTTCCAATAGCGGAAAAAAATTGTCGCAGGTACTGAACGATATCAGGAATAAAAAGCCCTCTTCTTTCGAAACCAATTTCACGCTGCATGCGGGATATAAGACTTCGCACACCGATATTGAAAGCTATAATGTGATCGGCCTGATTCCCGGCAGTGATAAGGAACTGAAAAATGAATACGTGGTGCATACCGCGCATCTCGATCATGTGGGTGTTGGAAGACCGGTAGATGGCGACAGCATTTACAACGGTGCGCACGATAATGCTTCGGGCGTGGCATCGCTGCTTGAAATTGCCCGCATTTATAAATCGCCCGGTGTAAAACCCAAACGATCGATATTGATTGTGATGGTGACGGCGGAAGAAATGGGACTGCTGGGTTCTTCTTATTTTGCCAGCAATCCTACGGTTCCACAATCATCGATTGTTGCTAATGTAAATACCGATATGCCCACCCTGATCGCTCCCTTGCTTTCTGTGGTGCCGCTGGGAGCGGAACATTCCAGCCTGATGAATAATGTACAATTTGCAGCCTCGCAACTGGGTCTTGAAGTGGAAGAAGATCCCGAGCCGAATGAGAATCGTTTTGTGCGAAGTGATCAGTTCAGTTTTGTGTTAAATGGAATACCCGCGCTGCATATCAAATATGGCAACAAAACGAGTACGGGCGAGAGCCTGGTGCCCTTTGTGCGGCAATGGCGCGCCAAATATTACCATCGTCCCGCTGATGGCATAGATGGCATTTTCAACTTTACAGCAGCCAAAACATATGTGCAGCTCAATTTCCTGATCAGTTATTCCGTGGCTCAGACTACAGCGCGTCCTGCCTGGAACCAGGGTGGTCTTTTTGTCGCAGGCAGGCCATAGTCGCAACTTGCCCTTCAATTAGTCGCAATCGCACAGTGCCGGGGTAAATAACTCCGGCTACTTTTACATTGTCAATACGAATTAATCATTTGCTAAAAAACTGAGTCATGGAAGCATCAAAGACACTTACGCCGGTAACCATAGAAACCACTGTAAATGCCACTCCAGAGAAAGCCTGGAAAATATGGAACACGCCCGAAGATATCACGCAATGGTGTTCAGCCGACCTGGCAACCTGGCATACGCCCTGGGCACAAAACGATTTGCGCAAAGGAGGCATATATAAATGCCGCATGGAAGCAAGGGATGGCAGCGCGGGTTTTGTAATAGAATCAGTATACGACGAAGTAGTGCCACACAAACATATTCAATACACCATGAGCGATGGCAGAAAAGTGGTGGTAGATTTTATTCCTGAAGGCAACAATACCAAGATTGTGCAGCGTTTCGATCCTGAGAATGAAAATCCCGTCGAGTTCCAGCGCGCAGGCTGGCAGGCAATTCTTGATAATTACAAAAAATACGTGGAGTCAAAATAACACTATGCAAGCCACCAAAGTAAAATATGAAACCGTGGATCAATATATCCGCGAATTTCCGAAACCTGTGCAGGCTATGTTGCAGGAGTTGCGGAGCACTATTAAAGCCGTTGCACCGAAGGCCGAAGAATGCATCAGCTACAATATACCGGCCTATAAGCAAAACGGACCAGTGGTATATTTTGCGGCCTTCAAATCGCATATTGGTTTTTATCCCCTGCCCGCGTCTATAAGGGCTGAGGCTGAGAAGATGGGCTATCGTACTTCGAAGGGAACGGTGCAGTTTCCGCTGGATAAAAAACTGCCGCTGGCCTTTGTGAAGAAAATGGTGAAGGTGAGGATGAAGGAAAATGAGGAGAAGGCAAAAGGGAAAGGGAAATAGTGGGGAATAAATAAACGACAATCAGCAGACAACAACTAATTGAGGATTGAATATTTTTAAAGGAGGCCCAGGGCCTCCTTGCTGTTTATAAGCTTGAATGCAAATAATCTTTTAGCTGCGAAATGGTTTCCTCCTGCGAGAGGATGGTTTCGGTCACCACGTCGTTGATAGACAAAATGCCGATCATATGATCGCCTTCAAACACAGGCAGATAGCGGATATGTTTATCACTCATCAGTTGCATACAGTGGTCAATGCTGTCGTTGGGACTTACCGGCGGCAGGTCGCTGGTCATAATTTCCTCCACGGGGGTGTCGGTAGAAGATTTTCCTTTGAGTACCACTTTACGGCTGTAATCCCTTTCTGTCATAATACCCAGGTATTTCCCGTTGTCCATCACGACTACCGAGCCAATATTCTGCTGGGCCATGATCTCGAGGGCCTGAAGCACCGTGGATCCAGGCTTAACAGTGGTGATATTGCTTCCTTTGCGAAGGAGGATATCCGCGACTTTTTTATTCATACGGCGTGTTTTGGTGAGCGATGCTAGTAAATTACGAAAATCGCACGTGAAAAACAAGCAACCGTTACCAATAAAGTTTTACCTTTGCGGCCCCCGGAGAGATGCCAGAGTGGCTGAATGGGGCGGTCTCGAAAACCGTTGTGCGGGCAACCGTACCGAGGGTTCGAATCCCTCTCTCTCCGCCAACACCCTATTTCTTAATCATTTCCCTCAATTCCTTTATCTCTCTTTTCAATTCTTCTATAATTTCCTGCTGTTCCTGAACGGCTTTTACCAGTGGCACCACAAAACTTTCATAGCTGAGACTGTAGTGCTGCTCAGGTGATTGGGGCCTGGTAAGACCGCTGAAATTGAACCCGGCACTCGCGGCGGCCTCCTCCACCTCCTGCGCTATGAAGCCAATGCGGCGCTGTTGCAGGGCGGCATTATAGTTTAATCTGGTTTGGGGAAGCTCGTTTATGCCAGCGTCCTTCTTCGCAGTCAACCTGCTGAATCCCTCATCAAATTGCTGCACGTTGAACTGGTAGGTGACCGGACGAAGTTTCAAGATGAAGTCCAGCCCCTTCACATCTTCCTGCACATTGAATTTAAAACGACCGTCGGAGGGAGTGGTAAGAGGCACCTGTGCTTCTATGACAGTGATGGCGCCGTTACCAAGACGTATCTTGTTGGATTGATCAACCACCGCGTCGCTTCCGATTGCAATTGCATTATAAAGATCACCTGAAGCGACATCGGCATAGGCCCCTATTGCGATATTTCCATCGCCCGTTTCGTTTCCACGCAGCGCATAGATGCCAACAGCCACGTTATCAGAACCCGTGGTGTTCAGACTTGCTGCGTGATATCCCACACCCGCATTGCCGTTACCTGAAACATTATTTACAAAAGCATAATTGCCAAATCCGGCATTATACAAACCCGTAGTATTATAAAGCATCGACCTATAGCCCACGGCTGCATTGTCCTGGCCGGTTGTGTTAAAATATAATGCTTCTGTCCCTACTGCCGTGTTGTAACTGCCACTTGTATTCGAACTTAATGTGGAATAACCAATCCCTACATTATTAGTTCCTGCATTTCTTAATAAAGATTGTGCGCCCAGGGCCGTATTGGATCCACCTTCGGCACTAAATCGCATCGATTCCCAACCAACGGCTGTATTCAGCGCAGCTATCGTATTTTCACCAAGCGCACTCCACCCCACCGCGGTATTATTGGAACCTGTGGTATTAGATGTTAAAGATAGATGCCCCAAAGCGGTATTCCCTGAGCCCGTAGTGTTTTCGAAAAGAGAGCCATACCCCAAGCCTGTATTTCTTTGACCCGTCGAATTGGAGCGCAAGGCATAAGCGCCAACAGCAGTATTCTCGATGCCTGAAGTATTCCAAGCCAGGGCTGTATTGCCAATCGCTGTATTAGAAACGCCATCTGTGTTTGATGCCATGGCCCAGTATCCAATCGCGGTATTGTCGGATCCCGTAGAATTAAGCATTAACGAGACATATCCAAACGCCACATTTTCTCTGGCAGGATCGATTATGCCTGACTGATCATTATTGACTTTAAAAATGAGCGGCCTTAAATCGGTAGTGCCGATGAAATGAACGGCAGGATCAGTGCCCGCATTTCCTCCCAGCGCCCAGCCCTTTCCCACCGCCAGGTCTACCCACGCACTACCGTCATTGTACCAGAACGATTTGGTATCTGTATCATACACCATCAATCCTACCGTGTTGGGTATGGCTTCCCGCGCAGCAGTTGTCATCCTGGGAATCAGCAGCCCTTTCGTATCCGAGCTGATGTCAAGAATGGCGTTGGAATCGGGCTCTGCGCCGGTATTATTGATGGCCACATTTTGCGCCAGGCCGGTTTGAAGTACCAGCAGCAAGGAAAGGAACTGGAAATATTTCATTTTCATCAAAGAAGGTGTTTAATCTGGCCAATTTACCAGCTTCCGAGACGCACCCGACCGATTTGTATGTAAACGCATGCATTTTGTATGCGAACGCTGAAAATTTGTGGGTGAAAAATTTCCGGCAGCAATGCCAAACACTCAACAATTTTCCAGTTTACTCAGAAGCCATTGGCGGCGAAACCGGCGATCATGTGGCCATTCATACCAATGGCATGGAACCCAATAACGCAGGCTATCAATACCGGAAAGCGAATTACTACGTCACCAGCGATTTTGATGATGGCAAAATTCATCACGCGCGCATTCGCTACAAAAGCAAGAAGATAGAAGTGTTCCTCGATCAGCAAAAAGTGCTGGAGTACGCCGTTGACCTTGCCGCCACATTGGGACTTAACGGAAGTTTCTATATACGCATCACAGCCTCCACGGGCGCAGCATGGCAGACACATGAACTGGGGTATTGGAGTTGGAAAAATTTGTAACCAGCTTGTTTATTTTATATCGTAAATTACAGATATCACCAAAACCAGCTGTCATGAGAACAAAACTGTTCATCCTGCTCGCCGCCTGCATAGCGGCCTGCAACCCCAATCCCAGCTCACAGGTAGCATCTTCGACCACAGATGAAAGTAATTTCAACTTAGATTCTGTCAAGGCTCATATTGAAGAGATGAATAAGTCGTATGCGAAGCGTTTTACCACCAAAGACCGGACATTTTATGAAGAACGCTATTGTAAAGATGCGGCTGTGTATTGTCCCAATGTACCACCCGTGATTGGTATCGACTCAATTGTTGCTTTCTTTTATACCGGTGAAAACAGTAACCTCATCATGGAGTTACCACCCAACGATATTTACGGCAATGCCGATCTGGTAGTGGAAGACGGCACTTATAATTTCCCCGACGGCAAAGGCGGCAGCCTCGATAAGGGAAAATTTATTGCATTATGGAAAAAGGAAGATGGCAAATGGAAGCTGTACCGTGAAATATGGAATACCGATTTGCCTCCTGCAAAGCAGTAATGATCGTTTCAAAAATGAGTACTGCTCCCTGAATACCCGAAACCCGAACCCCTTCACTCTTCCTGCTTCACCAGCGGCTTACCCACTTCCTCATCTTCCTGCTCTGCTTCCTCTTTCACATTCACGCCCACACGCAAAGCCTTCAGCCCGCTGATGCCTTGCAGTTCTTCAAGCTCGAGAAATTCGAGGTCGTCGTTTAAAATATTCTTCTCCTGCAGGTGATGGATGTACGAGATATATTCATCAGCTTCTTTCTGGTTGAAGTAGATGAGCGCTATCTTGCCCGGTTGGGTAAGGCGCTCGCGCGAGTTTTTGATGTTGACTTTATCAATGCGCTTCTTGATGATATGATAGCGGATATTGTATCCGCCCTCCACATCAAAGCGGCGCTCGTCGCGTCGGAAACTGATATCGATAGTATTTGAATATATAAAGATCAGCTGTGTGGTGTACAGCGGCACTTTCATTTGCGGAAGCAACGAGGCGGAAAGCTTCGCGATAGCCGCCATAGAGTTGAGTTGCCAGAGACGCAGGTTCTTTACATATACCTGGTCGAAAGGTTTGTCGGGAGCGATGGACTGACCAATATAAATATCATATTCCACACCATCGGTTCTGAAGCGCTCGAAATAGCAGGGATAAGCACGCTGCAGCTCCACGTTCATGTTGTCGAGGTAATTGTTGATGGCGTTATTGATCAGTTGCATCGATTCTTCCAGGTCGCGGCGGTTTTGCCAGGCGCGGCCTTCGGCCGGCTCAATATTCCGGAAATATTCGTTAATGATGGGCGACAGCGCGGGATGCGTCTCCCTGAAATGCTCCAGGAAAGGATGCGCTTCTTCGTTGAGGAACTGGTTGAGCCTGATCTCATCGTTGGGAGTCACTACGCCACGAAGGACTTTCAACCATTTATTGCATTTGAAGATAAATTCATCGGTAAGACCAAAGCCGCTTTTTTCCTTCAGCGCATTCAGCACTTCCTGCAGATGATTGAACTGGTAACTCAGGTCGTTGATCAGCGCTTTGTTTCGCTCAATGGTTGAGTTGCGCATATCCACCGCGCCATACAGCGGGTATACCTGCCTGAACTCTATCTTTTGAATATCTCCCGGCTTTTCTCCTTTCTTGCTGCGGTAGAGATATTTCCAGGCGGCCTCGTTGAATTTCCATTGCACTGAAGGTTGCAGCGAAGTGAACTTATCGCGGATAGTGCGGTTGATAGCTCTCTGGAAATCGTCGATGCTGTTTTGCATCAGTTGCGCAATAAGAGGAATAGCGGGTTCTATGCGAGTAAAAATTCTTTCATCCAGAAGTCCTTTTTGTTTGGTATAGATTTCAAAAGAGCCTACCAGTTTTTTGTTATAATAAACGGGCATCAGCGCATAGCTTTTCACACCTGCCATATACAGCAGTTTACCTACCTGCACATGCGAAGGACCGGCCATATCCAGGTCGCGGAAAAATATGAGGTGCGGGTTGGAGACAAATTTCTCAATCAGCTGCACAAAACTATTCTCGGCCACACCCTGCTGCCTGCCCAGCGAAAAAATGATGCTGTGGTTATAAGCGTCCACATCTTCTATCAGGCGATTATTTACTTTGAACAGCGGCAGGATGCCAAACTCCAGGTCTTGGCTGCCCGCCATGGCCTTGAGCGATTCTACCACGGTGCGGTAATTTTCCTCGTAATTCTTGTCGTGCGTGTTCACCAGCACATCCTTGATCTTCTCCAGTGAATAATCGGAGGTAACATCGGTGATGGTGACTATCGAAAAACCCGAGAACCTGAACAGGTCGAAGGGCAGCAATTTTTCCAGTGTATCCAGTCCTGCGTCTTCATCGAGGTGAAGCTCCAGCGATTCGAGGTTCAGCTCCGGCAGCGGCATGGTGGAAGCCACCTCCACAAAGCGTATATCCACATTGATGCGGTAGTATTTTATAAAACGGCAATGCGGGTCATATACCGGGCGTATGATCTCGCGCTTGTGGGTGTAGTTATAGTTGTAAAACTTATTCAGCAGGAAAGAATAGAGCATCGCGCATTTCTGCCGGTGAAAAGTCTCAGGATCGGCGAAAATGGCCTGGTTCAGTTCCTGCGTGCCCGCCTCCAGCAAAAATTCATATAAGGCATCGGAACCATAGAAAATATATGGCGTTACAGGAATGGAAATGCCCCAGAGCAGTTTCTCTTCTTCTTCCACCACGGTAGTCAACGCAATGTGAACGAGGTCGAGAATTTCGCGGTATTTGGGAGTATCTTCCAGCTTCACCTCTCCTTCCAGTTCGGGATACTTCGCAAACTTCTCGAGGATCATCTGGTACATTTCCTTTTTGATGGCATCAGTATTTTCTATTCTCGCCCTGATATAATCCAAAAAAGGCTTGAACGAAAGCACTGTGACAGGCGTCTTCGTCTTGCTCGACATTTCAGCAGTGTGAAACTCCCTGGCGAGATTCAGTATTTTGAGTTGCATAGCTATGTCTTTAACAATTGCATGGACTCAATGTTTGCTAAAACCTGAAGCCCATGGTAAAATATGGCAACCACCCTTCTTTCGAATAGCCGGCAACCAATTGCAAAACTACCATATGTGCAGGTGCAAAGTAAAATCCTCCACCGACGCCAGCATGCCATTCACCGGAATTATCATTTTCTTCCCAAACCCTGCCCAGGTCAAAAAAGCTGGTCATGCCCAATTGTCCGGGCAGGATATAACTGGCAAAATCGGCCAGCTTCAACCTGAGTTCGAAGTTGTTGTACAGGGAATGTTGTCCTGCAAAACGATACTGGCGGTATCCTAACAGGTTATCATGTCCCCCGACGAACAGCGACTGGTAAAAGGCTGTCTTACCCAGCGATATGCCGCCGCCCAGCCTTTCGGCCACCACAATAGTGCCACGTTTGTTCATGGGCAGGTAAAAACTTGCTTCCGGCATTACCTGTACAAAACTCTTCGAATAGCGGTTCATACCCGCATATCCCTGCAAGCGTATCCTGAATGACGATCCACTGCTGGGGAATATTTTATTATTTCGGCGATCGACCCAAAATTTCATCACAATTCCCAGGTGCTCCCTGTTTTTTTCAACCGTAGCACTGTCGTATGAGCCTATGAGAGAAGGAAAACTGATGAGGCGGCCGGGGTTCTCGTCGGCATCGTAGCGGTAAAACTGCAGGGATGGTCCAACGCTGAAGGCCACACGACTGCTGTCCCAGCGCCAGCGGAAGGCCGGGTCGAGCTGGTAGATCGCAAATCGCGTACGATAAAATCTCCTGAAATCGCCGGTCTTGTTGAACACCGTCGCATTTCCCCTTCCAAAGAAGTTTTGCGTATTGTCGGGCGCGCGTGCTATCGCATTTAGCAGGAAGTCGGTGTTGCCGATCAGCTTCAACCACTCACCTCGATAGGTGATGCGGAAAGCGCTGGTGGAAAAAGCACGTGCGGCCATCAACTGTTGCGTGCTGGCATATGGCAGCTTCCGAAACCCATGATGCGTATGTTTAAATCCCGCGCCGAAAATGATACCATCATCCAGGTTATAACCCGCCGTGAATAAGGGTATGGTGATATTGTAAAGATTTACCGGCACGTAAGAAGTGTCTTTTTCATAAAAGCGTACCGGCTTTCTGCTTCGGACAACGCTGTATGATTTTTCTCCAACGCCGCCTACAATGCGCAGCTTCGTGCGCGCAGAGGCGTTGTTGACCACCACGGTATCATTTCCCTGCCGCAGGTATATCCTCACCTCTTTCGTTACAGAAGGATCATAGACATTGGAAAATAAAACCCGCCCGTTGCTGTTTTTTTTTCGGGCAGTAATTTTCAGTTTATTATCTGCGGTATCGGTAATTTCAAAGTACTCATGTTTGTGCGTGCCCAGCACATCCACTTTTTTGTTGATAAAACGATAGAAACGTTTCATGGCAGCGGGTATGCGGTCTCTTCTTGCTTTCATTTTGTCAGAAAGCTCTTTCCCGCGAATGGCATATATCTCCGGGGGTAATTTACTGAAAGCCGCGTCTATCACAGAGTCCGTAATGGACTGCACAAATTCATTCGTGATCTGCATCCATTCATCTAATGTAAACTGACTGGCCATATAGCCATTCACGAAATTGGTTTTGATGAGTGAATATTTTACGCGTTTTATTTTGTCATCAAAACCTTCGAGTGTGGGTAAGAATGCCGGGCGTGAAGCCAGCCAGGGGAAAAATCCTTGTCGCGTGAATAAGGCCTGGTCGCGATCGCGGGGCACGGGCTCGTAAAACTTTCCTTTCCCTTTCTTAGTGTCTACCCAACGCCATTGGTCGGGGTGACGATCCCAGTCGCCAAGAAGCAGATCCAGCAGTCGCGCGCGCAAAAAGGTCTGGGCGTTATAGCTGTTGTCATTATCATCGCGCAGCTCGTCCATCATCTCTATGGAATTGTCTGAGTTGCCCAGCGGTTCGCGTTCTTCGAGCAGGGCCACCCGGTTGGCAAACAGGTGCACGAACTCTCCCAATGCCGTATCAGGCGCCACCAGTCCGATGATGGGATTGGCATGCGGAACCTTAGCCGCATCCGCCAGCACCGGCACGATCAGTGGCGCGAAGGGATGCTGCGCGCTGAAAAAATCGTCGAGCACGTCGCGCACGAATGTTTGTCGCAGGGTGGTTGGTATCAGCGCATCGGGATTTTTCAAGAGATTGCGCAGCACCCATTGTTGGCCGTTTTTGTCTTTCAGTCGAAGCGATATGGTCTGGTTGCCGCCACCGGCTCTCACGGGCGTGAGCCCGCCGTATATTTCTGAAATGCGGATGATGGGCACGGTGACTTCGGCAGCATATTCTTTCCGGTAATTTTCTCCAAATAACATACGTCTCCATTTGCCCACGCTGTCGTACTCCGGTCGAATGCGTATGGAGATGCTATCCTGCGCCCCGGCATAGTGGGTTATGAAGAAAGCAAGAAAAGCAACAGCGGCCGCGCGTTTTGGCATAGGCAGAATTCTCAGTTAGTCTTGTTGTAAATAAACTTCAGCACATTACCGTTCGACAACTCGTCTCCCTCATTGGAGATGTACAGGTTGTTTTGCGAGTCGAAGGTAATGCCTTCCGGCTGCCGGAATATGGCGGGGTTGAGTTTATAGGTTTCTTTTACTTTCCACTGGCTATCGGCAATCACCAGCAATTTATTGACGGAGGAAAGAATATACCATTCCTTCGTTAACGGATGGATAGCCAGCGCCGATGGTTTGAAATTTTTCTGCACGTTCAGGGCCGCGGTATGCGAAGGGGTGATGTTGCCATCGGACTGCAATTTCAAGACGAAAATGCTGACGGAAGACGATTTTTTGTCTTGTTTGCATTCTTTGCACAGCACGTAGATCAGCCCGGTGGATTCATCGGCATACAGACCTTCGTACTCTCCTTTTGGCACCAGGTCTTTCCACTCGCGGGTGCTGGTGATCTCATTTTGCCGGGCATCGTCTAGCGGAAAACTATACAAGGTGCCATCGCTGCGCAGGATGAACACCTGCCCGCGGGCGATGGAGATATCTTCATAATCTCCCTTCTTACCAAACTTTGAAGAAGCGGCTTTTTTGTCGCCAGGCCGCAGGTTGAAAAGTTTACCTTCTTCATCCTGTACGGCATATAACAGATCGTTGTGATACGCAATGCCGGAAATCTCCAGCAAGGCATCTGGCACAGTGAATTTCTCGGGTTTGCTAAGGTCATACCCCGCCGGACTTTTCTGTTCTTCGTTACTATAACAAGCAGTCATGAGCAAAAGTGAAAAAATCCAATGATACCAATGCATAAACAACTTTATTTTCCTTCCACAATAGTGGCCGCGACAAAGGCCAATACCGAGGCCACGAGTCCATACATGAAGATATTATAAGAAATACGAAGCAATTTATATTTTCTGCCCAGCACCACGCCCTGCGAGTAGACGTCGCGAATGAGGGTACGGTAAAGAAAATTGCGGTCTTCCATCACCTGCAGCATGCCTGAGGTATAATCTTCGAGATTCATGCGGAAGAAATTGCCGAAGAACAGCAGGTTTACCTTTCGCTCGTCGATATCCTGTTGCGTAAAGGTACCTTCCGGCAGATGCGGCCTGGTAGCCAGTATGGAAAAAATGATAGTGAGGAGGCTGGTGGCCAGCATCATAAAGGTAGGCCAGCGCAGGAACGCGTTTTCGTCGAGTTTACGCAACAGCAGGCTGATGATGGCCGAGAGTATGATCGAATTTACAGTAATCATGATCTGGGCCTTATTGTCGGCCATATCGCTCAGTCGCTGGTTGTTGGTGGAGGTAATACGAAACATGGTCTCGATACCCCGTTCAGGCCGGTCACCCTTTTTCTTTTTGTTGTTGTTGTCGGGTTGCGTAAGGCTCTGCGCCGCCTGCGGCGGCAGGGGCATGCCGGGTTTGTCTTTGGTTTTGCTTTTCAATTTTTCCACTATTTCCTTCTTCTTCGGCTCCAGCAGCGAGCGGCAATAATCGGTATAGTAGGTATGTGATTCCAGGAAGCGGATGGTATTTCTCCTCCACTCTTCCTTATTGATGGTAGTGCCTTTTTTCAGCTCCAGTTCCTTTCTCAGCAGCTTATTATTTTCCGCAAACTCATCCGAGCCCAGTTGAAACATATCGGCATCGCAAACGATCTCTTCCAGCAGGGTCTTGGCGCTCTGCGGCATCCGCGTGGCCAGAATGCAATTGGTGACGGCGAGGGTAATTTCTTCCGGCACTCCCTGTTTACGCAGGAATGAGGCGGCTATATCGGCGCCCATGAGTTCGTGGTGGTTATAATCTTCCAGGTATCCTATATCATGAAACCACGCGGCGGTGGTCACGATAAACAGGTCTCTTTCATTAAGCTGGTAATGCCTGCCGATGCGGGTGGCCGCCTTCACCACGTTTTGTGTGTGGGTAAAATTGTGGTAAAGCAGTGCCTTGTCTTTTTTCGAATCAAATGCTGAGTGTACGTATTCCTGTACTTTCCTCGAAATCTCGGGGTAGTTCATCCGGGATAATTTGGAGAGTAAAAGTAGGAGAAATTATTTTACAGGATTCTAACATCCATTATTCACAATTTCTCACAAAAGCAACGCAGCTCAGGTTTTTTACAGGCGCCGATACCAACGGCGAACACGGCGCAAACTATAATAAGGCCCCTTTTCATCTCAAAATTTTACTTGCCCGTACGCAAAGGCACCTTCATCAACATGTCCTGCTGGTTTTTATCTATCAGCTGTACCAGGTTGCGCACGGTCCCGGCTGAGTTTACCCCATCGGGCGGCGTATTCATTACATAATCGAGCAACTTATCGATGGTGGAGGTGGCCACATGCAGTCGTGTATCAGACGAGGCATAGTAGATAAACACGGTACCATCGTCATCGGCGATCCAACCGTTGCTGAACAATACATTCGACACATCACCCACGCGCTCCTCGCCTTCCGGCGCCAGGAAATAGCCACCAGGTTTGTAAATCACCTTTGTGATATCATCGAGCGCGGTCATGAACATATACAACACGTAGCGCATGCCGGCCGCCGTATTTCTTACACCGTGTGCCAGGTGCAGCCATCCGTATTTGGTTTTGATGGGTGCAGGGCCAAGACCATTCTTCAGCTCAAACACCGTATGATAAGATCGCGGATCAATCACTTTTTCAGAATTGATCACAGCGCCCTCGATACGGTCACTTAGTCCAAAACCGATTCCTCCTCCCTCTCCCGCTTCAATAAAACCGGACTGTGGCCGCGTGTAAAAAGCATAGCGTCCATCCACGAATTCAGGGTGCAACACCACGTTGCGCTGCTGCGGCGAGGGCGTTTTTAAATCGGGCAACCGCTCCCACTCCACCAGGTCTTTCGTGCGTGCAATACCACATTGAGCAATAGCCGCGCTCTGATCGCTGGGCGAAGCATTGGGATCGCGGCGCTCGGTGCAAAACAATCCATATATCCATCCGTCTTCATGTTGCACCAACCGCATATCATAAATGTTGGTATCTGGCACATTAGTTTCAGGCATCACGATGGGATAATCCCAAAACCTGAAATTGTCGATACCATTGGCACTTTCGGCAACTGCGAAGAACGACTTCCGGTCGGCCGCTTCCACGCGGGGCACCACAATGTATTTGTTGTTCCACTTAATGGCGCCCGCATTCATCACGGCATTAATGCCGAAGCGCTCCATAAGGTGCGGATTGGTGACATTGTTGAGATCATAGCGCCAGAACAATGGCGTGTGCGCGGCGCTGAGCACCGGGTACACATACCGGTCAACAATACCGTTCCCTTTTCCCGCCTTCTCGTTTGGCCGTTTCAAAAGCCGCTTGTGCTCAGCTTCAAGAAAAGCCAGCCAGTTATAAAATTCAGTTTGCATTTAGTCTTAATTCAGTCCTATTTCATCCACATATATCGTGTACGACTTACCCTGGTTTTCTTTTATCCAGAGTTCGTTGAGGGTTGTTACACTGCCAAACTGCGACAAGGGTATAGAGAAATCTGTCCATTCACCTTCAGGTCCCAAAGTCAGTTCCACCTGTCCGCCACCGGCTTCGTTCTTATTAAACACGATCAGGATCTTGTTGCCTGCGGTACCGGCCGTACTGTAAATGGATATTTTAAATGAACTATAACCTGCCAAAGAAATATTGGCACCACCCAGTTGCAGGGGCGAGCCCCACTGGCTGGCATCGTAAGTGATCTTTACCGATTTGGTACCAACGCGCACAGGCGAACTGTTGTCGATCTCCTTGGTACCACCCCAGCCTCCACCGCTCCATCCGTTCCAGCCGGCTGCGAGACCATCATCCCAGAAGTGTAATGAAATAGCAGGTGGCGGCGCCGCGCCGGTGATCTGCAGTATGTCGGTCGACAAAACGGTCACCGTCGAGTTCAGCACCTTCAGTGTTATCAAACCGTTGGCCGCGCCGGTGGGCACAGTCACCACAATCTGGTTGGCGGTATGACTTACAAAATTGGCTTTATCAATGGCCGGCACATTCTCGATCACAACGGCAGATACCAGGTCGAGATTAGTACCAGATATGGTGAGGTTTGATTCCGGATCAACAGGATTGGGACTGAATGAAGTGATCTGCGGCAGCAACAAAGTCACTTCGGCTGTGGAAGTGGTCTTAATACCCGACTCCATTTCCAGGGTGATGGGACCATTCTTGGCCGCCCCGGGCACCTGCACCACGATCTGCGTAGCTGACTGGCTTACGAAAGTGGTCACTGCTTCAGTTGCATTCGTAAACCAGATCTTGCTCACCAGGTCCAGGTCAGTACCGGTAATGGTGATATTTTCGAGGTGCTTAACATTGGCCGGAGCAATACCTGTGGCTTGCGGCAACTTAATATCCAGTTCGCCGTCAACAGTAGTCTGTACACCGGAAGCTGCTTCCAGTTTTATTACGCCTTTTAATGCAGTGGTCGGTACTTTCACAACAAGCTCAGTCGCACCCTGGCTTTCAAACTCAGTTACCGGCTCAGATACATTGGTGAAATACACTTTACGCACCAGGTCCAGATCAGTGCCGGTGATGGTTACGTTTTCACCATGGTATAACAAGTCGGGAGAAATGCCGGTGCCCTGTGGCAATGTCACCTTGAATATTTCAACAGTTTCAAAATAACCGGAGTCGGTGCCGCTGTAGGTGATTACCAGCGGACCAGTCTCGGCATCTTCAGGAACCTTTACCACCAGCTCATTCAGTGATACACTCACGAATTCTGTCACTACTTTGTCTCTCGCAAAGGTGACGCTGGTAACCCAGTTCATGAATTCACCGGTGAGCGTCAAATTAGCGCCGGGTCTTGCTTCTTCGGTAATGGAAGCAATTACCGGTGTCACGCCGATATTGAATTCGGTTTTGGAAACAATATCGCCTTGCGGGGTTTTCAACATTACCTTACCCTTCTCTGCCGATGCCGGCACTCGTGTAAGGATGAGCGTGGGTGACTGGGAAACAAAACCGCTTTGCTCCACTATAGCATTGTTGCCTGTGAATTGAATGGCGGTAACTTTATCGAGACCAGTTCCGATAAATTTTATTGTGTCGCCGTGGTTGGCGCCGGTAGGCCCGAAACTTAACAGTTGAGTAACGTCTGTTGTGTTATCATCTGAATCTTTCTTACACGAACCCATCACCACCACAAAAAACACCGTTAATACGGCAAGCAATGGTTTAGGAAATAACTTAATCATTTTTTATTGTTTTATCTCATCAAGCAGATATTATTGAAGTGTTGCGGGCACTACGCGCAGGTTGTCGAACGCAATGTCGGCATCCAGCGAACCGGGACCATGGAACCAAACTTTCACGCCATAACCCTGTGGGCGCACGCCCCAGTTGGTGACGTATTTTGCCACCACTTCATTGAATGGAATAGTCACAGTCTGCCATTTGCCCTTGGTATCGAATGGCGGCTCCCAGAAATAGGGTTCGTTATCCCAGTTAGGGTCGGGACTATTCACCTGACCGATCATAAACTTGATACGGTTGCCATTGTAAGGCTTCAGCGTATTGATCTCAAACTTCATCACGTATTTCTGCGGGTTCAGCACGGCATCATCGGGAAGATTGTGAGCGGTAGAAAGCGCATCTTCGTGTCCGCCGATCCATTCTGTCCAGCCCCATGAACCAATAGTAGCTGTGATGCGGGTGTAATTGCCGTTGATAGCGAGCGGGTCAGAAGCATCCACCACGTTGCTTTGTCCCCACCACCCGCTCCAGGGATCGTTATGAATAAGCATATTGCGATTATCCCTGAACCAGAAATTTGATTTCTCTTCACCAAAATTGGTTCTTACGGTGATCTGGCCGGGCTCGGCGCCTGGCGGCACGCGCACCTGTATTTCATTGTCGGTTACTTCAACGATCTCGCCTTCCACATCACCCGCAAACGTTACAGTAAGTGGCTCATAGAAGAAATTGCCTCTTATCACGGCTATATCACCTTCTTTCACATATTCCACCTCCATGCCATCGATGCGTGGCTTACTGATCTGCACTTCAAAATCGTAGAGCAACTCGTAACCATTATTAAACAAGATCTTCACCTTATTGGTAATATCAAGCGGAATTTCTGAAGGCACACGCACCAATATGGTGGTGTTGGTAATATAGGTGGGAGTGAGTCGCGAAGGACGGTCGTTGAACCAGATGGCTACGGCCTGTCCGAGGTTTTTACCGACAATGGCGATCAGCTGGCCCTGGCTAGCGCCTACCAGCAGCGAGTCAGACGACTCAGGACGTGTAATCCTTACGTAGTCTATGACGGGCGTGCCGCCATCGCTGTCTTTTTCACAGGCCGGCAGCATACTGAGTACCGAGCAGGTGATCAGCAGGGTGAAAAATAGTTTATATATCGGTTTCATATTCACTTTCATTTCGTTTAATGATTAACGTAGATTTATGGGAATTCAACAGGATCCAGTTGCAGGTTGGGCGCCTGGCTGAGTTCAGCATTCGGAATGGGCAACTGAAAGTTGCCGCTGTTGGCATTTACCTGTCGCTCGGCAAACCATGAAATCTTGGTCAGCGTCCACTGAGTAGGATTCGGCATCTGGTCGGGCTCGGTCAGGAACAATCCCCTGTCTTGCGAGTTGATGATTTCATACGCCTTTTGCGGATCATAATAGTGCAGGCTTACCAGGTCGTACCAGGCCATACCTTCCAGTGCAAATTCCTTAATGCGCTCGCTGAACAGCTTATCCCAGGTGAGCGGGCCGCTGCCGTTGGGGCCATCCACTTCGTAAGGTGGCAGACCAGCGCGGGTGCGCACCAGGTTGAAGTATTCGATGGCTTTGGCATCGGTTGTCTGCAGCGCATTACCCATCACGGCTTCCACATAAATCAGGTACATTTCCGCGAGGCGCAACATGTAGGTGTTGTTGGGATAACGCTGCTGCGCAGCTATACCCGCCAGGTCAATGGGAGAACCAATTACATATTTTTTGATAGCCAGGAAGTTATAGTCATCGCCGTTGAACGGGTAAATAAGTTTTTGTCCATCAGACACCTTGGTAATTTCAGGATAATAAAAACCGGGCAACATAAAGGTGGCGCGTAAACGCAGATCGAGGGTTCTTCCCTTCAGCGTACCGTCGGGCTGCAGGTTGAAGCCTTCGTACTGGCTCATCATCCACCAGGTAGCGCCTTTATCGCCGCCCCATCCGCCAAACGAAATGTCGGGGTTGTAGGCAAGGTATTCAGGCATGCTGTTAGCAATACCCCATACATCCGGCACATACTCCCATTGTAATTCAAACAGCGATTCCGCATTGTTGTCGTACGGATAGCGGAAAAGATCTTCATAGTTTGTCAACAGCTTCTTGCCGCTGTTTTGGATGACGCGTTCAGCATAGTATTTGGCGCTGTCGAGAAATTCCTGTTTTCTTTGACCACCTGATGATTCCACGCCGGCGCGGGTCAGGTAGAATCTTGCCAGCATACCCTCGGCAGACCAGCGCGTCAGTCGGCCTGCCTGGTAAGGAGTGGCTGGCAGGTCTTCTGCAGCGGCGCGCATTTCGCGGGTGATGTATCGCCATACACTCGGAACGGTGGCCCGGCGGATGGTGGTATCGAACAACTGTTCCACGTTGTTTTCCACGATGGGCACAGGCCCCCAGTTGCTCACCAGGAAGCGATATGCCAGCGCGCGCATGAAGCGGGCTTCGGCAATAGCCATTTTCTTTATGGCGGGCGAAACATTTTCACCGGCATATTTTTCAATATTGTAAATAGCCAGGTTAGCCTGTGCTACCACGGTGAAGAATGAACGCCAGGCGGTACCATTTTCGTTGTTGTCGCCAGTAGTATTAAACATCACATTACCCCGGTCGCCCCAGGCCGAATAGGCAGTGCCGCCGCGGAAATCGCCCAGGTTGTACTGGGCCTTATCATTGTATTCAAACCACACGCGGCTGTACAATAATGAAGTGCCCGCCAATACCTGCTCGTCGGTTTTATAAAAGTTCACATCCACAATAGAGCTTTCCGGTGGTTTGTTCAGGAAGTCCTTTTTACACGAAGCAAACACCGTGATCAATAGCGCAACTATTGCTATGTAGCGGTATCTATTAAGAAGGTTCATATACTGAGTTATTAAAAGTTTACAGAGATAGATGCAGAATACATACGCGTCAAAGGATAGCGGCCAAAGTCGATGCCGATAGCCTGGTTGCCTTGTCCGCCGCCGCTGGCGCCGGTTCCTACATAGGCTCCTACTTCAGGATCATAACCCGTGTACCTGGTCCAGGTAATCACGTTTTGCGCACCTACGGTAATGCGCATATCCCTGATCACTTTGGTTCGTTGCAGCCAACGCTGGGGCACTGCATAGCTGAGCGAAATATTTTTCAGCCTTATATAAGAACCATCTTCCACAAAGCGGCTGCTGTTTTTGCCATAGTTGTTGTCGCTGGCTATCTGGTTATTCGCAATGCGTGCCACATTGGTGCCGGCATTCTGAATAATCACTTTTCCTGTACCATCATCTACCACGCGTGCATAGTCGGAAGCTTCTACCAGGAAGTTGCGGCTCAGGTTCACGTTGTTCGGGTTCAGGTTAACAGCGCGGATATAGTTGTATATATCGTTGCCCCACGAAGCGGTGAACAGCACGCTCAGATCAAAACCTTTATAAGAGAAAGTATTGGTAAGACCACCGGTCAGATCGGGCCAGGGGTTACCGATAAATGTTTCGTCGTTTACATCTATTATGCCGTTGCCATCTACGTCCTTATACTTCACATCACCTACCCAAATGCCGTTGTTGGGGTCAACAGGGCGCGGTGCGCCATTGTTGTCAACAGGTCTCGGGCTATTTTCAGCATCTTCAACAGACTGGAACAAACCTTCCGCAATATAGCCTCGGAACAACCAGGGCTCCATACCGACGTGCGCCCATTGTGTCCAGTTGTTCATCCACCACGACGTGCGGGCCAGGAATTTGCGGTCGGCGGTGAGCCTGATCACTTTTGTCTTGAAGTGAGAAAGGTTCAGGTTGGTCTCCCATCGGAAGTCCCCGGTATTCATGATAGTGCTGGCGATGGTGATGTTCCAGCCTTTGGTGTTCATGGTACCGAAGTTTACCCATGGCGGGGTAACAGAACCCGGCACGCCGCCGGCACCCATATAGAAGGGAACGGAGGCGCGGAGGATCAGATTGCTGATATCACGATCGTAGTAATCGGCTTCTATGGTGAAGCGATTGTTGAGTAAGCCGATATTGATACCATAGTTTTTGGTATTGGTTTCTTCCCATTGCAGATCGGCGTTTTTCAACTCCTGCGGCAGGAAGCCGGTGCCCCATGGTGTGGCGCCGGTTGCCATACGGGAGTAAATACCGGCGTCGGTACCGGGGTTACCGGTAAGACCAATTTCAAAACGGAATTTCAATTCGTTCACGACTTCAGGATTCCACCATTTTTCCTGGCTGGTGCGCCAGGCAACAGACAACGAAGGGAAGGAACCCCATCTGTTGTTTTCACCAAAGAATGGCGAACCGTCGCGGCGGTAAGTGGCCGTCAGCAAATAGCGGTTGTCGTAGTTGTAGGTCAGCCTGCCGAGGTATGATTCAATACCCCACGGATAGGTGCCTCCACTGTTGGTGGCTGTGTTGGGGTCGCCTGCGTCTACGTCAAACACATCGTTGGTAAGGAAACCACCTCTGCCCACCACAATAGCTTTGTATGATGATTCCTGCGCTTCGTGGCTGGCCATGAGGGTGAAACTGTGCTTGCCAATCTTGCGTTGGTACTCCACCTGTTGCAGCCAGTTCCAGTACCAGCTTTGGTATGTACCGTTGGTCAGTGTGGCATTAAGGTTATAGTGCCATTGGGAAATTCTGTATGTGGGATTGTAGTAAGTAGTCAATCCATCGCCAAAACTGCCATATACACTCGTGCGCAGTGTGAGTCCGGCCAGGGGTCTTACTGAAAAATTAAGACCACCCTGCACCTGCCTGCGTCTGTTGGTGTTAGTTACTAAGTTGGCGAGTGCTATCGGGTTAACCGGTGCGTACTGGTTGGCACCGTTTACCGGGTCGCTGCCACCCCATGAGCCGTCGAAATTGGTAACGGGAATCTGCGGGGTAAGGCGCAGCGCATTCGCGATCAGCGGGCTTTCTGCATTGCCATAGTTGGTCGTGGTGAGCACCTCGTCGGTTTGCGTGGCGTTGAGGTTAAGGCCCAGGGTTGCCCACTCGCGGGGTTTGTTGTCCATATTAAGGCGCAGGCCATAACGTTTAAAGCCCGAGCCCAAAGCCACACCTTCCTGGTCGAGCAGTTCGCCGGAGGCGTAGTAAGTGGTATTATTATTTCCGCCGCTGAAGCTGAGCTGGTGTTTGTTCATCGCAGCATTGTTGAAAAGTTCTTTCTGCCAGTCGGTGCCTTCGCCCAACAACGTGGGATCCAGAAACTCTTCGGGTGTGATGCCGCCTGCCAGCTGGTGATACTCTTTCACAAACTGCGCATACTGGCGCAGGTTCATTACTTCCAGTCTATCGGGCGGTGTCTGCAGGTTGTAGTTGTAACCATAGTTGATCCTCACACCACCGGCTTTACCTCTTTTGGTGGTGATAAGGATAACGCCGTTGGTAGCGCGCGAACCATAGATGGCGGTTGCTGAAGGACCCTGCAAAATCTGTACGTCTTCAATGTCGGAGGGGTTCAGTGATGCCAGGGGGTTGGAAGTACTCTGGTTGCCAAATGATACGTCTTCACCAGCCTGCATCTGCACACCGTCAATCACGTACAGGGGCTGGGTGCGCGACAGCGAACTGATACCGCGAATATTCACTGAAATGCCGCCACCCGGCTGACCCGAGTTCTGCGTTATATATACACCCGCCGCGCGGCCTTGCAACGCCTGCTCCAGCGTGGTGTTGATAGTCTTTTCGATTTGCTTGGCAGTTACCGTTGTCTGCGATGAAGTAAGGTCACCTCTTTTGGAGGTACCATAACCTACCACCACCACTTCGTCCATGTTGTTTTCAGACATCTCCAGGGTGACGATCACCTGCGATCTGCCGACAATATCAACATTGCGGACACGCATGCCTACGTGCGAGATCACGAGGGTCTTTACCGACTCCGGCACGCGAAGTTCAAAGCTGCCGTCTTGCCGGCTTACCGTATTAATGTTGGGCTGTCCTTTGGCAGCGATGGTAGCGCCGCTCAGCGGCTGTCCGGCTTCATCAGAAATGGATCCGGTGATTGTTCTCTCCTGGGCAAATGCCGTGGCCACGGCGAGGGAGTACGCGCACAGAAATGCGAGTGCCCGAAGGATTCGCTTTTTTCCCATATAGCAATTAGTTTCACCAAATTTAAACCGATTGCAAAACCTACACTTAATACTTTTTTTGCCAAGTTTGATGCTTTTTCGATTATATAGCGTGTGACCGCAATCGTTTGCTCTACCTGAACTCTCTTGTAACTGTGCTAAATCGCCCTAATGAAAAGAATTTTACATATTAATACTTTTTTGTCGGGAAGATGGTAAAAAGCCCGGCATTAGTGCAATGGAGAGGAGAGAAAGCCCCAATCGTTTTTCCTCGTAACTTCAAAAAAAAACTGCGTCATGAGAAAATGGTTTCTTACCCTTTCTGCCTGCATCGCTATTGCTATAGTGAATGCGCAGGCTCCCCGGCAAAATCCTGCAGCCGCAGCAGCGGCCCGCGAAGAAAGAACAGCTGCTGAAAAAGAAACTCCGGCATCTCCCAGCCGCACCCTGAATCCTGATCACCAGGTGGTGACGGAACACGAGGTTACCATCAAAGGACAAAAGGTTCCTTACCGTGTTACTACCGGCACACAGCCTGTGTGGGATGATGATGGAAAAGTGATTGCCGCCGTATTTTATATTTACTACGAACGGACAGACGTAAAAGACAAAGCACCGCGCCCTTTGGTGATTTCGTTTAATGGCGGGCCGGGCACAGCTTCGGTATGGATGCATATTGCTTATACCGGGCCCAAATTGCTCAAGATAGATGACGAAGGTTATCCCATTCAGCCTTATGGTTTCAAAGACAACCCCCACTCTATTCTTGAAGTGGCCGACCTGTTGTATATAGATCCTGTAAATACAGGCTTTTCAAGGATTATTGATAAAAAGGTGGAGCGTTCGAAATTTTTCGGCACCAATGCAGATATAAAATATCTCGCCGACTGGATAAACACTTTCGTGAGCCGCGCTAACCGTTGGGCCAGCCCGAAATTCCTGATTGGCGAAAGTTATGGCACCACAAGGGTTTCCGGTCTTGCACTTGAGTTGCAAAATGCACATTGGATGTATCTCAATGGCGTGATCCTTGTTTCGCCTACCGACCTGGGCATTGACAGAAGCGGACCGGTGGCCGCCGCTATGAAACTGCCGTACTATGCAGCCACTGCCTGGTATCATAAACAACTGGAACCGGCGCTGCAGGGCAAAGACCTGCTGGCCGTATTACCCGAAGTGGAAGAGTTTACTTTAAATGAATTAATACCAGCGCTCGCCCGCGGAGGTTTTCTCGAAGAGTCGAAGAAGAAAGCCATTGCGCAGAAGATAGCGCGCTATTCTGGATTGCCGGAGAAAATTATTTTACAAAACAATCTGGTCGTATCTCCGCAGTTGTTCTGGAAAGAATTGCTGCGCGAAGAAGGTTATACCGTAGGAAGACTTGATTCCCGCTATCTTGGCATTGACCGCCGCGAAGGTGGCGAGTCGCCCGATTTCAATTCAGAGCTTACCACCTGGTTGCACGCATTTACCCCACCCATCAATATGTACCTGCGAGAAGAGTTGAAGTATAAGACCGACCTGAAATATTATATGTTTGGCCCCGTGAATCCCTGGGACAGGAGCAATGACCGCACCGGTGAAAACCTGCGCCAGGCCATGGCCGCCAATCCTTACCTCAAAGTATTTATTCAAAGCGGTTATTATGATGGCGCCTGCGATTATTTCAATGCCAAGTATGATATGTGGAATATCGACCCAAGTGGTAAATTGAAAGACCGTTTCTCCTGGGAAGGTTACCGCAGCGGCCACATGATGTATTTGAGGAAAGAAGACCTGGCAAAAGCCAATGACGACCTGCGCAAATTCATCAAAGACGCTTTACCCAAACCCGGCGAGCCTGCTAAGTACGAAATAAAGAATGCAGTGCATTAATATTTTTGAGAAAAAGCATGCGCATAGCCATTGCACAAATAAAACCGGTAACAGGAAACATCGAAGCCAATATTGTGAGGCATCTGCAATTTGTTGACCAGGCTATTGATCAGCGCGCCGATGCCATATTTTTTCCAGAGCTATCGCTCACCAGCTACGAACCCACGCTGGCTGGTGAGCTGGCTATGGATTTGAATGATCAGCGACTCGGTGTATTTCAGCAAAGAAGCGATCACAACAATATCATTATTGCTGCGGGCGGTCCGCTGAAAGCAGAAGGCGGAACTCAGATAGGTATGTTCATCTTTCAGCCGGGCATGCTGCGACAGGTATATGCCAAACAATTCCTGCACAGTGATGAATTGCCTTATTTTATAAATGGTAATAAGCAGGTGCTCATCCACGCGGATAACAACCAATGCATTGCGCCGGGCATTTGTTATGAAACATCCTTGCCCGAGCACTGGGAAAATGCGCACCAGCGCGGCGCGGGCATATATGTGGCCAGCGTAGCCAAATCAGCCAATGGAGTTGAGCGATCAGTAAAGATCTTTCCAGCAATGGCCGTGAAATATAACATGACTGTGCTGCTCAGCAATAGTCTGGGACCTTCCGACAATTTCACAGGCGCGGGTCAGTCAGCCGCCTGGGATAATAAAGGTCAATTGGTGGCGCAACTCGATGATACCCGTGAAGGGATATTGATATATGATACGGTCAACCGCAGCACTTCCGAAATAATCCTGTAACGTATGAGCCATACTCAATTTTCTACTTTGGGGGCCACCACCACCAGGTCTTCCATCATCACCGTAATCGGCATCAATCCCACCTGCACCACCGCCTTCTTGCCTCTTATTTCTTTGACCTCGCCCACCTGGTGATTCTTCTTCATCAGCACTTTGCTGCCTACTTCCACCGCGGTGTCGATAGTTTCATATTTCGCATCAATGTTCTTTTTCGCTTTTTCCACGCGCTGCTGTTGCTGTTGCGTAAACAATAGCGCGTGCATTTGTTTGATCAGCTCTTTTTTATTCTCCTGGTTTTCCGCCTTGCGCCAGTCAATCACAATTTGCTTCAACTTGCGCTCCATATTTTTCAGGTAGGTGATGCGCTCCTCAGATATGCGGTTTTGATGTTTCAGCAACTCTACCTGCTGGCGGTGCTTTTCGCGGTTCATCACCGTTTCCATTTCCTTTTTCAGCTTCTCGTTTTCTTTGATCAGCTTGTTCAGCTCCTTTTCTTTCTTTTCAATTTCCCGCAAGTCCTGCTCAGTACGGTTCAGTAGTTTATCCAGGCGAAAATGTCCTTCATCCACCAGCGAGCGCGCGCGGCTGATCAGTTTGGGATCAAGACCAATCCTTTCGGCAATCGAAAAAGTATAACTGCTTCCCGGCTTGTCGATCATGAGCTTATACTGCGGCATCAGGTTGCGCTCGTCGAAGGCCATAGCACCGTTGATGATGCCCGGCGTTTTGTTGGCCATGATCTTCAGGTTCAAATAATGCGTGGTCACGATGCCGAAAGCATGCTTGCGGTTCAGCTCTTCCATGATCACTTCTGCAAAGGCGCCGCCAAGATTGGGATCGCTGCCACTACCCAGTTCGTCTATGAAGAAGAGCGTCTTGCCATTCGCATGCTCAATGAAATACTTCATATGCTGCAGGTGCGCGCTGTAAGTACTCAGGTCAAACTCCAGGCTTTGCGTATCGCCGATATGGATCATGATCTGCTTGAAAATGCCAAACTGCGACGTTGGATGCGCAGGCACCAGCAAGCCGCTTTGCAGCATTAGCTGAAGCAGGCCGACTGTCTTCAAAGTCACCGTCTTACCGCCCGCATTGGGACCCGATATCACCAGTATGCGTTGCTTTTCATCCAGCTTCAGGTCAACGGGTATGGTTGGCTTTTGCGATTTCTGGTTATACAGGTATAGCAAGGGATGGTAGGCCTGCACCAAATGCAGGTATGCCTTATCGCTCAGCAAAGGATAGTTACCCTGGTAGTCAATCGCGAGTTTTGCCTTACCGCGAATGAAATCATATTCTCCCAGTATATCGTGCCAGGTCTTCAGCAAGGGCGCATACACGGAGAGTTTCCTGGTAAGCTCGCGCAGTATGCGATACACTTCGCGGCGCTCGTCATTTTCCAGGCCAAAAATCTCGTTGTTGAGCTCGATGGTTTCTTCCGGTTCAATGAATGCCGTCTTGCGCGTATCGCTTTCGCCGTGCAGAATACCTTTTACCTGTCTTTTTTGTTCGGCAAAAACGGCCACCACGCGGCGGCCATTCATGAATGATTCTTCTATATCGGCGGTGTAACCCGACTTTGATAATTTTTGCAAAATGCGGTCAAAGAGCTTACGCAGTTCGTTGCGGCGGCGGTACAGGCTTTGCCGTATGCGCGATAAATCATCCGATGCGTTATCCTTCACATTACCCGACTCATCCAGTATAGCATCTATTTCTTCGAGGATGATCTTTTCGTACCTGGTATACTGAATTACCTGTGCCAGCGCGGGATAGGCCAGTTTGCGCTCGGCATTGAACCAACGGAAAACCTGTTGTATGCTTTCGGCCAGTTTGCGGATTTGCACAAACTGTTCGCCCGACAACAATGCGCCGTCTGTACCCAACAATTGCAATTCCTTATGCAGGTTGAGCACATAGTCGTTGGGAAAATACATACCATGCTGAATCAGCAGTTTGTATTCATTGCTCTGCTGCAGTTCCAGCTCTATATATTCTTTTCGTGTATGTATGCGTAATTCCCTCGCCTTCTCTTTGGCGTATAATGTGTTACAATGCTCCTCCAGCAAGGCCTTGATCTTATCAAACTCCAGCTGTACTAAAGCCGAGGGTGGAAAAAATTTCATAAGGCGCAAAGATACCCGGTTTTGGGTTTCAGGTTGCTTCGCTGGTTTTGAGTTTCCGTGTTTTGGGTTCTTCAATTCGAACAGCGATTACAAAGCGCGGTAGCAACCCTGCACCCGAAACCCGCCACCATTTCGTACTTTTGTCTTTCTTTAGCATCTCGCCCCCATCAAAACCCGAATAGTTTTGTTATTGATAATGATTGAATGATTGGCAGGTCTCTTAAATGTTGTTGTATGAATTTCATCTTTACAGGTACGATTGTCACGCTTGCTACCTTGCTTTCATGCGCACAAACACAAAATGCAGAGAAAAATATGAGTACCAGTTTAAAAACCACCGCCGCCGTTGCGGGCGATGACTCCCGCCAGGTGGATACCGCCACCTTTGGCACCGGCTGTTTCTGGTGTACAGAAGCCATTTTCCAGGAACTGGACGGAGTACTGAAAGTAACTTCGGGGTATAGCGGCGGCCATGTAGTTAATCCAACCTATAAGGAAGTCACAACGGGCACTACCGGACATGCAGAGTGTGTACAGGTGGTATACGATCCCCAAAAGATCAGTTACGACGAGTTACTGGAAGTTTTCTGGCAGACACACGATCCCACCACGCCCAACCGGCAGGGCAATGATGTGGGCCCCCAATACCGCAGTGTAATTTTCTATCACAACGAAGAGCAAAAGACAAAAGCTGAAAAATATAAAGCCGAACTCGACAAAAGCGGCGCCTGGGACAACCCGATCGTCACTGAAATTTCTCCTTACAAGACTTTCTACGAGGCCGAAAATTATCACCAGGATTATTACAACCAGAACGGGTCGCAGCCATATTGCTATTATGTGATCCGCCCCAAGCTGGAAAAGTTCAGGAAGGTGTTTAAGGAAAAGCTGAAGCACTGAGCTTAATCACGGGTTATTTGGAATTTCGCAGGTTGCGCGGATAAGAGAGATGTAAATTCATATAGTTTATCCGCGCAATCTGCGCAACCCCTGCTAATCCGCGATCAATCTTGTATTCACAAACGTCTAATACATCCGGATACAAGTGAAGCCCCGACTTTCATCGGGGCTACTGGGTACGGCAAAAACAAATGGTATCTTAGTTTGCCTTAAGCGTAATCTGTGACGTTACGATTTACTGTTTTATAATTTTCTGTGTATAAGTCTGGTTATCGTTTGTTTTTAATGCTACTATATAGTTCCCGGGAATCACATCGCCCAGGTCGTTAAATACTACATTATTGTTACCTTCCTGCACCGCAATGCGTTGCTGCTTCACCACACGGCCGGCATAGTCGAGCAGTTGGAAGGTAGCTGCGCCTGACTGATTACCTTTTACCGTTACAGTAACCGAACTGTTAACCACGCTCGGATATACTTTAAAGGTCTGAGCCAATGCGCCATTGCGGAAGGTCAACACATTACTGTAAGAAATGCTGCCATCCACAGCAACCAGTTTCAGGCGGTAATAGGCCGCTGAATTGATGCCGGAGATATCGGTAAAGTTGTAATTCGTTCTGCCATGACCGATAGTCACTTCACCGATCGCATTGAACTGCGAAGAAGAGTTGCCTTTTTCTACTATCACTTTGCTGAGCTGATTTTCAGCAGTAAGTTGCCAGCTCAGTTCTACCTTATCTTGTTTTTCAACACCTGTAAAACGCACAACACTCGATGCAGGCAGCGCTGAGTGCGGGTAAGTGAATCGCTTAAAATAAACACTGCGCAGGCGCTGAAGGCTTTGACTGGTCTGGTTGTCGGCGCCTACTCGAATGGTAACAGCCTGTACTGATGCTATCACTACGGTAAACATGGCCTGCTTTGCCATAGTATCCACACCGGGATAGTCAATGGACGCCGTATTTCTGCCAGTCAGCCAATCCTGGCCCAGCTGAAGATTCAGCTCACCAGCCAACTGGTTAAAGTCTATATAATTGGCCAGGCCCGAAACATTCTCGATCTGGTCAAATTCAAACACCTTACCACTGGCATAGGTTTGTCCGTCCACATCGATCGGCGTCATGGGCACTTCTCCCTGAACAGCAGGAGTAGTAGTATTGGCCACCACGAAGCTGATTCTGAATTCAGCATACCCCATCGATTTGGCGGGCACCTGTATTACAGGCTGAAAAGCTCTTTTAAAACCCGAACCGCCATCGATGTCGTTTAATGTAACACCACCGGTGAGATCCGTAATAGTTACCAGGGCATCAACGTTGGGACGAACCTGGGTGAAACGATAGACGGCGCCTACTTTTCTTTGTTGACCCGCTATCAATGTGCCGTTGGAGAAATCATATTCAGGCTGTGCTTTAACAGAAGAACTGATTAAGAGGCAAACCAACTCAAACACAACAGCAATAACAATAAATCGTGTACCATTCGTTTTCATAATAAACATTTCAAAGGGTTTCGAACTTTGTTTACGAATGGTCTCTCTTAGGATAAAAAGTCGTTCAACGGATCTTGGAGTTGACGCCTGTAGTCACAGCCATCAATAAGGTAAATGCGTTTTATTTAGTGATGAAAATCTTTTGCGTAAAGTTATAGCCGGCTCCGCGCAACACAGCCACATACTGACCAGCGGGCAATTGGCCAAGTCCATTTACCATCGCCGTATTGACGCCCTGCTGCACAGATACTGCCTGTTGCTTAACAATTCTTCCATTGTTATCGGCAATCATCAAGGTGGCGGTGCCCGCATTAGCAGCGCTGAAGTTAACCGTGGTGTAATCATCAATCACACTCGGAAAAACTTTGAAACCGCTGTGCGCCTGGCTGCTCTTCACCAGCAACACTTCACTATAACTTACCTTACCTGTGGCATTGGTCATTTTCAAACGGTAATAAACATTGCCATTTACATTGTTGTCGGTATAGCTGCTCTGCAACTCACTGGCCATCGATACCGACGACACACGTGTGAAGTGTGCACCATTCACGCTTTTTTCCACATCTGCAGCAACAATATCATGACCCAGGTTCATCGTCCAGTTCAGTTTCACCGCATTATTCTGCGATGCAGCAGTGAACGAACGCAAACCACGCACGGGCAGGAATGAGTGGGGATAAACAAATCGTTTGAAATAAACACTACGCTGGCGGTTATCGGAGTTGCTCTTGGTATTGTCCACGCCAATACGTACAGTAAAGGTTGATGCGTGGGGATATACCACCGAGAACATCACCGAGCGGTCAACGGTATCGATGCCGACATGCTCCTGGGCCGCCTTGTTGCGACCAATAATGCTACCTGCCGAAAAGTTAAAACTAAGATCACCAGCCAGCATATCGAAGTCGACCAGGTATGTGGAAGGTAAAAAGTATTCGTCAAATTCCAGCAGGCTATCAGATCCTGAACGATTACCGTCCACATCAATAGAAGTAGCAGGAATTTCATTCATCAAGGTATCGATGTTGGTGCCGGCTTTTACAAAGCGGAACATAAACTCGGCATAGCCGCGCGTCTTTCCTTCAACCTGTATCCTGGGCTGAAATGCTTCGCGGAAACCAGTTCCTGCAGTATTATCATCAAATGTCGGGATAGTAGTTTTAGGAGTGATGTCCACGATAGTCACGTAGCAATCAACACCATTTCTCACTGAAGGGAAAAGATACACAGCGCCTTTGGCACGGGCGGTGCCGGATACCAGCGAGTGATTAATGAATACGAAATCTGCGCCTGAAGTTGACTGCGCGTTAGAAAAATTAGAGAAAAACAGGGGCAATAAAGCAAGAGCTATAAGCCACAGTTTTTGTGTTTTAAGGGTACCATTCGTTCTCATAGTTCCAAGGGTTTAGGATCAATCGTAACAGTTTTCTATAGGATAACGAATGGTTTTCTATAGGATAAATCTTAGTTCTACCATTAAATGAACTTCTAATAATACTTAAGGGTAAAACCTTAATTCAAAATTAATTTCAGTTTTCGGAAAATACAAGCAGGCATCGTAAGGTTACGCTCCGTATTTTCCGAAGTAGTCAGAAATTCAATCATTTACAATAAAAGATTTTTGTCAAATATTTTTCTGAGCTAATATCTCACCGTAAGGTAACCGAACAATGTGCAGACACTGAAGTAGTTAGCGTATTTGTTATCGTGACCTGTCGATATATACCCTTCTTAACTCCAATAAATTGAGCCCATTAGGAGTAAAATTCTTGACGCGTGGATTCACCAGGTGTATCACTTCATCGTACCAAAGCGGTACTAGCGGCGCATCGTTGATGACCAGTTGATCCATCTGCCGGTAGAGGTCGTAGCGCATGGAATCATTCTCAGTGACCAGCGCCTTTTCATATAATTCATCAAAGCGCGCATTCTTATAGCGGGTATAGTTGGGCGGCGCGGGATTCTTACCATAAAACACGCCCAGGTAATTTTCGGCTTCGGGATAATCTGCTATCCAACTGGCGCGGAAAAACAATGCCTGCGATTTGGCGGTTTGTTCCAGTAAAAAACTTTTCTGCACCACTTCCACCTGTATTCTCATGCCGATATCTTCGAGTTGTTTGGCGATGAAACTCGCCAGGTCGGCGTATATGGGAACGGTCAGCAGTTTTATTTCACCCAATCCTTTCCCTTCAGGAAAACCCGCCTCGGCCAGCAGTTGCCGCGCTTTAGCCGGGTCATAAGGATAGCCCTTTACAATATTTGCATCAAAGCTCGGCAGTCCTGCTGGTATGAATCCACTTGTGGCCGGCGTGCCGATTGAATTGCGCAGGTACATGACCATCTTTTCGCGGTCGAAACCATAATTAATAGCCTGCCGCACCTGGCGAAAACGAAGCGGTGATTTTTTCACGATATCGTTTGTTGAATCCACCAGGATGCCCAGGTACTCTGTATTGAGATAAGGATGCTTTTGTAAAACGATTGTCCCTTCCCAATCTTTACGCAGCACGCCCTTCTTGGTGAGCACTTCATCTTTGAAGGAAGGATCGATATCGTTGATGAAATCCAGTTCGCCCTGGCGAAAGAGCATAAACTCGGTAGCCTTGTTATCGTAAAAAGTAATTTTAATAGCATCCAGATAAGGAAGCCGGTTACCCGCACCGTCTTTTTCAAAATAACGAGGGTTCTTTTTTAATATCAATGCCAGTCCTTCTTCCCAGGCCTGGAACATAAAAGGTCCTGTACCGCAGGGGTGACTGCGAAAATCCTTACCATAATATTCCACTACTTCGCGCGGTACTATGGAGCAATACTGCATGCTAAGCAACCCCAGTATCGGCGTAAACGGTCTTATAAGCGTGAGTTGAAAAGTGGTATCGTCAATGGCTTTGAAACCTTCGGCGCTATCGATGCGGTTGTTGAATATCCAGGCGCCGCTGCTGGCGGTGGCGGGATCCATGATGCGTTTGAAACTATACACCACATCGTGTGCGGTCATGCGGCGGCCCACGCCACCGGGAAAGGCTTCATTGTCGTGAAAAAAAACATCGCTGCGCAAATGAAAGGTATAAACGCGGCGGTCGTCAGATACTTCCCAGTGCGTGGCCAGCGAAGGAACGAGGTTGAGGTTGCTGTCTATTTCCACCAGCGTGTTGAACAACTGGTGCACGGGCCACATAATGGACTGGTTTTTGGCAAGGGCCGGATCGAGCGAGGCAATACCTGTTTGCTCGTTATAGTGAAAAACCTGTTTACCCGAATTGCGTCCCGACCCGCAGGCAGAGAGAATGATAGCGGCGACAATAACAAAATAGATAACTTTAAGCCTCATAAACCGGCTAAATTTAGCGAATCAAACAGACAACATGGTTAAACATTTGAAAAGGCCCCTGTTCCTCGTTTTTGTGGCAGTGCTGAGTTATTCCGGATCCGCACAAAAATTTACCCGGCAGGATACCTTGCGCGGCTCAGTTACACCGGAGCGCGAATGGTGGGATGTGCAGTATTATACCATTCATGTTACTCCCGATTACAACAGCAAGACCATTGAAGTAGAAAGCCAAATACAATTTAAGGTACTGAAGCCCGCCACAGTTATGCAGATTGACCTGCAGCAACCGATGGAAATTACCGGGGCGGAATGTGATAATTTCAGGCTAGGCCTGCGCCGCGAAGGCAATGTTTATTTCATCAGTTTTTCGGAAGCACCACAGGCAGGAAAAGACTATACTATCAATATTAAAGCAAAAGGCAAACCGCGCGAGGCTGTGAATCCGCCATGGGATGGAGGATGGATATGGGCAAAAGATAAACAAGGCCGCCCCTGGATGAGTGTGGCCTGCCAGGGTTTGGGTGCCAGCGTCTGGTATCCCTGTAAAGATCACCAGTCAGACGAACCCGATCGTGGCGCGAGCTTACTGATCACCGTACCCGACACGCTGGTAGCCGTGGGAAATGGCCGTTTGCTCGGACGCATGCCGCGCGAAGGATTTATCACTTATCACTGGTCGGTCAAAAATCCTATCAACAATTACAACATCATACCCTATATCGGAAAGTATGTTTCCTGGAATGAAACCTTCAATGGCGAAAAGGGAAAACTCGATTGCGAATACTGGGTGCTCGATTATGAACTGGAAAAAGCCAAGGAGCAATTTAAACAGGCAGCCGAAATGCTTTCCTGTTTTGAATACTGGTTTGGCCCCTATCCTTTTTATGAAGATGGATTCAAGCTGGTGCAATCGCCGCATCTCGGCATGGAGCATCAGAGCGCGGTGGCCTATGGTAATGAATTCAAGAACGGCTATCGCGGCAGGGACCTCTCCGGCAGCGGATGGGGATTGAAATGGGATTTTATCCTGGTTCACGAAAGTGGACACGAATGGTTTGGCAATAACATCACCACCAACGATATTGCCGACATGTGGGTACATGAAGGATTTACCAATTATTCTGAAACCATATTCACCACCTGCAAGTTTGGTGTGGAAGCGGGCAATGATTATGTGATCGGCACGCGGCGAAATATTCTCAACGACAGGCCCATCATCGGCGCCTATGGCGTGCAAAGCAAGGGCAGTGGCGACATGTATTACAAAGGAGGTAACCTGCTGCATACCATCCGCCAGGTGATCAACGATGATTCATTGTTCAGGAAAATACTGCGCGGACTGAATGCAGATTTGTTTCACAAATCGGTCGACACCAAAACAATTGAAGCCTATTTCAGCAAAGAAGCAGGCAAAGATCTTTCGAAGGTTTTCGATCAATACCTTCGCACCACCATGATACCTACGTTGGAGTATAAGATCAGCGGGCGCAAACTGCAATACCGCTATACCGATGTGGTGCCGGGTTTTGCCATGCCGTTGAAAATAAATTTGGGTGGTGTAAAATGGATCACTCCTACTGCGCAATGGCAGACGATGGACGCACCCGCAGGTGTGAGTGAACTGAGTGTGGACAGGAATTTTTATATCCGCACCAAAAAAGTTTCTTCATGAGCACCATCAGGCGGCAAAGCATTATTTCATCGGCGATTGTGTATTTCGGATTTGTGCTTGGCTTTGTGAATACCTACCTCTTTGCGCGCTTTTTTACCGAAGAGCAATACGGGCTGGCGCAGGGCACTTTCCTCGCTATCGCCAATATTATGTATGCTTTGGCCAACCTGGGCACGGTGCAGTATGTAAACAAGTTTTTTCCTTACTACCAGGACAATCTTCCTCCCCAAAAGAATGACCAGTTCACTTTTGCATTCGTTGTGAGTCTTTGTGGTTTCCTGCTGGTGACTTCGGGCGGGTTTATTTTTAAAGACCTGGTGATCCGCAAATACGGCACCAATGCGCCCGACCTCGTCACATATTTTTACTGGATATTTCCTTTGGGTTTTGGTCTTACCATCTTTACACTGCTGGAAGCTTTTTCCTGGCATTTCAACAAGGCGGTGTTATCCAACTTCCTCCGCGAAGTGGGTTTTCGTTTGCTTACCACCCTGCTAATCGTACTGACATTTGTGGGGGTGATCAAAGATTTCGATCTGTTCATAAAAGCCTTTGCATTCACCTATATCATCATAGCTGCAATTTTGGGTGGCTACTTATTTTTTACCGGCCGGTTGCATTTTCATTTTTCCATAAGCCGCGTTACGAAAAAGTTTTTCAAAAAAATAGTTCCGCTCATGGCCTTTATGTGGAGCGGGCTGCTGGTATTTAGCGTGGCGCAGGTTTTTGATACACTGGTAATCGCCGCCGTGATGGCCGATGGATTGAAATACGCGGGCATATATACGCTGGCGCAAAACATTTCAAGTCTTATACAGGCGCCGCAGCGCGCAGTGATCTCCGCATCTGTAGGGCCCTTGTCGCGCAGCTGGAAGGATAAAGACTACGACCGCATTCAACGCATATACAGTCGCGCATCAATCAATCAACTGATTTTTGCGGTGGCTATGTTTGTGCTGATATGGATCAATTTCACCGACGGGGTGCTCACTTTTAAATTGAAGGAAGGTTACCTGCTGGCCAAACCGGCTTTTTTATTTATCGGCCTTATGCGCGTGATAGATCTGGCCGCGGGTCTCAATTCACAGATCATTGCCACTTCTGTGTACTGGCGTTTTGAATTCATTACGGGTTTGATATTACTGTCGCTCACGCTCCCGCTGAACTATATGCTCACCAGGCAATTTGGTATAGAAGGTACGGCAGCCTCCAACCTATTTGCCATAACCGTTTACAACAGCATTCGCTTTTATTTCCTGTACAAAAAATTCGGGATGCAGCCTTTTGGCATGAACACGCTTTATACCCTGCTGCTGGGACTTGCAGGATATTTCATTTGTCATTTCCTGTTTCGTGACTACCAGGGAATCTTATGGATATTCATCCGCAGTGCAGTATTCGTAGCAATTTACGCAACGGGAGTGCTTGCATTGAATCTCTCACCCGACATCAAACCCGTACTACAAACCATCCGCAACCGCTTCACCAGGAAAGATTCTTAGCAGGATCGTGCACTCATCACTATCTCACCCTTCCCGCTCCAGCGTAGTTCTTCCTGTAATATTCTTCTTCGAGATCGCTGATTACCACCCCGCTTGAAGTAGAGGCGTGTACAAACTTACCATTGCGCAGGTAAACGCCTACGTGTGAAACACCATTTCGGCGGCCGCGCGTGTAGAAAAAAACCAGGTCGCCTTCGCGCAGGTCTTTTTTGTTGATGCGCTCGGTAGTCTTGTATTGTTCCGATGATGTGCGAGGGATATTAACATTATAGAGAGCGCTGATAAAATCTTTCGAAAAGGCCGAACAATCCACCCCATTGCGGTCATTACCTCCATATTTATACTTCGTACCGTACCAGCTTTCTACGAACTCAAGCAGCCTGAAATCTGTTAAATCTTCAACCGGCACGTCAAGCAAAATGGAATATTTAAATAACAGCGCGGCATTAACGGCGGCTGTACTCACAGTGCTTTCCAAAACGCTCTCGTCGGCCAGCGCAGGATAAGCGGAGGTAGTAGATTTGGCTGATGATTTGGTGGTTTTAACTGAACTTTGTCCCGTGGCAGGCTTGACAGAAAAATTTTCAATAAAGGTTGGAGATGATTGAGTAGCAGCGGGTTGCTTACGCGCGGGTTCGGTAGCGGCATTCGACTGGCCGCGGCGGCTATTGGTACAGCTGACTGCACCGATCAATATGGTAAGCAACAAAAACTGGTATTTCACGGAACTGCTTTTAATTCACAATCGGCAAAGATAGGCAAAGATTCTTAAGTACGGTCAACCCTTGCGCTCGTTAACATGAACAAATCGACAACTTAACAGCTGTGGAAATATTGTGATCAGTTTGGCTTTTGACAAAGCTGTAGATGTTCGAAGTTTGCCATTCCGGTTAACGTGTGCAGCGTGTAGAACCCTCTGCACCGGGCACCGAAATATCCGTAACAAGTAACTGCCATGCAATTCTCACACCTCCACGTTCATACCCAGTTTTCGCTGCTCGACGGGGCCGCGTCTATTCAGTCGTTGTATAAGAAGGCAATCAGGGAAAATATGCCGGCGATTGCCATCACCGACCACGGGAACATGTTTGGAGCTTTTGAATTTGTATCGGAAGCGTATAAGCATAAGAATGATGATGGTTCCCTGAAAGTGAAACCCATTGTGGGCTGCGAGTTTTATGTGGTGGAAGACCGGCATCGCAAGATTTTTTCCAAAGAACAAAAAGACGAACGCTATCACCAGGTGCTGCTGGCGAAAAATAAGACGGGCTACCAGAACCTCATTAAACTTACTTCGCTGGGTTATATCGAGGGTATGTACAGTAAATACCCGCGCATAGATAAGGAACTGATCGTAAAATATCACGAAGGACTGATCGCTACCACCTGCTGTATCGGCGCTTATGTGCCGCAGACTATTTTGCACGAAGATGAAGAGACAGCGGAAAAAGAGTTCAAATGGTGGCTCGATTTGTTTGGCGAAGATTATTTCATAGAATTGCAGCGCCATAATATTAAAGAACAGGAGAAGATCAATCAGATACTGCTGAAGTTTGCGAAGAAGTATAATGTGCCGGTAATCGCTACCAACGATAGCCACTATACCGATCGCGAAGATTACAACGCGCACGACATTCTGCTTTGCATCAATACCGGCGAAAAGAAAGCCACGCCGGGGTATGATGATTTCGTGAACGACGATGTACATGTAAAAGACCGCCGCTTCAAATTCCCCAACGACCAGTTTTATTTCAAGACGGCGGAAGAAATGAAAACATTGTTCAGCGATATTCCACAAGCTATCGACAATACGCAGATGGTGGTGGACAAAGTAGAATTGCTGAACCTGAAGAAGGATATTTTACTCCCTGCCTTTCCTATTCCTAAAGAGTTCCAGGTGCATGAAGACAGCAACCTCAATCAATGGGAATACCTGAAGCATCTTACCTGGGAAGGTGCGAAAAGACGCTATGTTGATATCACTCCCGAAATTGAAGAGCGGCTCAATTTCGAACTGCATACCATCAAGACGATGGGTTTTGCAGGTTACTTCCTGATCGTGAGTGATTTTATCAAGGCGGGCCGCGACCTGGGCGTGTTTGTGGGCCCGGGCCGTGGATCGGCGGCGGGCAGCGTGGTGGCCTACTGTATCGGCATCACCAATATAGATCCCATCAAGTACAAGCTGCTGTTTGAGAGGTTTCTCAACCCCGACCGTAAGTCGATGCCAGATATCGATACCGACTTTGACGATGAAGGCCGCCAGAAGGTGATTGACTATGTAGTGGACAAATACGGCAAGGCGCAGGTGGCACAGATCATCACTTATGGCACCATGGCTGCCAAGATGAGTATTAAAGACGTGGCGCGTGTGTTGGACCTGCCGCTATCGGAAAGTAATGCGCTGGCCAAGCTGGTGCCTGAGCGTCCGGGTATTGAACTCCGTCGCTTACTGCAGGCACCTATTTATGCAAAAGATGCGAAGCCGGGTGAAAAATCTTTGGAAGAAAAGGAAAACCTGGGCGCCGATGAACTGGAGACCGTCAAAAAACTGCGTGAGCTATACAAGAGCGAGGGATTGGAAGGACAAGTGCTGCGCGAGGCCGAACGTCTCGAAGGTTCGGTGCGCAACACGGGCATACATGCCGCGGGCATCATCATTGCGCCGAAAGATCTTACCGAACTGATTCCCGTTTGCACCGCCAAAGACTCCAATCTCTGGGTGACGCAGATTGAAGGAAGCATTATTGAAGACGCGGGCGTAATCAAGATGGACTTCCTGGGATTGAAGACGCTCACTATTATCAAGAATGCATTGCGGCTGATCAGGGAAAATCATGGTTTGGATATCGACATCGATTCCATTCCGCTCGACGATAAAAAAACATTTGAATTATACCAGCGCGGCGATACCATCGGTACGTTCCAGTTTGAAAGTCCCGGTATGCAGAAATACCTGCGCGACCTCAAGCCCGACCAGTTTGCGGACCTCATTGCCATGAACGCGTTGTACCGTCCTGGTCCACTGGCCTATATCCCCAACTTTATCGATCGTAAACATGGCCGCGAGGCCATCACCTACGACCTTCCTGAAATGGAAGAGTACCTGGCCGAAACCTATGGCATCACCGTATACCAGGAACAGGTGATGTTGCTGGCGCAAAAACTCGCCGGTTTCAGTAAAGGCGATGCCGACGTGTTGCGCAAGGCCATGGGTAAAAAGCAAAAGTCGGTGCTGGACAAAATGAAATCGCAGTTTATCGAAGGCGCTACCAGGAAAGGACTGCCTCCAGATAAACTTGAAAAGATCTGGACCGACTGGGAAGCGTTTGCGCAGTATGCGTTCAACAAATCGCACTCTACCTGTTATGCCTATGTGGCGTACCAGACAGCCTACCTTAAAGCACATTATCCCAGTGAATACATGGCGGCCGTTTTGAACAACGCCGGCAGCATCGATAAGATCACTTTCTTCATGGAAGAATGTAAGCGCATGGGGTTGAAAGTGCTGGGTCCCGATATCAACGAATCGAAAAAAGGTTTTGCGGTAAACAAAGCCGGTGATATTCGTTTCGGCTTAGGCGGGCTAAAGGGCGTGGGCGAAGCGGCGGTGGAAAGCATTATTGCAGAGCGTGAGAAAAATGGTCCTTATCAATCGGTGTTTGATATGATCAAACGCATCAACCAGCGCACAGTGAATAAGAAAACACTGGAAAGCCTGGTGTATGCAGGTGCGTTTGATTGTTTCAGGGAAATGCACCGCGCACAATACTTCTTTACACCGCCCGGTGAAACGGCCAATGGTTTGGAAAAAATCATTCGGTATGGCAATATTTACCAGGCACAGAACACGACTGCTTCCAACACTTTGTTTGGCGATCTGCCGGCGGTGATGGATATACAGCCGCCCAAGATTCCGAACTGCGAACCCTGGACGCTCACTGAATTGCTGGAGCACGAAAAGGAGGTGACGGGAATGTTTATCAGTGGCCATCCGCTCGATCATTTCCGTTTTGAGATAAAGCACTATGGTATCACTTCGCTGGCCGAGTACAACGAGATTAAGGATTCTTTAACAGCAGGCAATGCCCCGGCGCGCACTTTCAGGCTGGCGGGCCTGGTGACTGATGCCCAGCACCGCGTAACGCGCACGGGCCGCCAGTTTGGCTCATTTATCATGGAAGATTACAGCGGCAAAAGCGAGTTTACGCTTTGGAGCGACGACTATATAAAATTTAACAACTATCTCGAAAAGGGAAAAAACCTGTTCGTTACCGGCTACTTCAAACAGCGCTACAACAAGCAGGAGTATGAGTTTAAGGTGGAGAAAGTCATTTTGTTAGAGAGCATTAAACAAAGTCTCACGAAACAGGTTATAGTTGACATCGAGGCGCGTCACCTGAGCGAAGACATGGTACGCTTTTTTGAAAGTAATGTTAAAAAGTACCCTGGCAAATCGGGGCTGAAGTTCAATATAGTTGAGCCAAAGTCCAAATACCGTGTCAGCCTCTACACCCTGGAAAACGGTTTTGAGATGAATGACGAAATGACGGCCTATTTACAGTCCACACCTGAGCTGGAGGTACAAGTGGTGACCGCCTGACGAGTATTTTGACAGGTTTGCAGTTAAATATATTTGGCTGTAAATTTGGATCATTGTTTAGCGTATGATGCGATCACGGATTTATCAATATAAACATTCAAATCTTTAAATAAATCTTATATGGCTTTAGAATTAACGGATGCAAATTTTCAGGAAAAAGTAATTTCCTCCGATAAACTTACAGTAGTCGATTTCTGGGCAGAGTGGTGTGGTCCCTGCCGTGCGATTGGTCCCGTAATTGAGGAACTGTCGAAAGAATATGATGGCCGCGTAAACATTGGCAAGGTAAACGTGGACCATAACCCGCAGGTGTCGTTCAACTACGGCATTACCTCCATCCCCGCTATCCTTTTCATCAAGGGCGGCAAGGTGGTTGACAAGCTCGTAGGTGCCCAACCCAAGGCGAACTTTGTAAAAAAGATCGAACAGCATTTATAATCGGAGATTTCTCCCATTGCATTTGAAAGCCCCCTCTTTCGGAGGGGGCTTTTTGCTTTTCCGGGTTTCGGGTTCTTAAGTTCGGGCAGTCGCCCCAAAGCGCGGCAGTAGCCCCAAGCCCCAACCCGAAACTGGGTATCCTCAATTTTCACTATTATCTTCTATATTTATGCCGTCACCAAACTAACGCTATGTCCCCGGTCATTGAAAACATTCTTCGAGGCATTCTCGGCATGTTCTTTCTGATTTTCGTTTGCTATTTGTTGAGTAACAACCGGCGGGCGATCAACTGGAAGTTGGTGGGTATGGGCGTATTCGCCCAGGTGATGTTTGCGATGGGGGTGCTGCACACCACGGTGATGGGACAACCCGTGTTCTGGCTCTTTTTTGGCATAATACTTCTCTATACCATCGTAAACAAATTCAGGCGCGTTCAGAGCCATCAAACTCCGCTTAGTTATGACGGTACTCACCTGGGACTGGTGCTGCTTTGGCAGCTGATTTTTGTGGTGGGTTTAATACTGGCTCCCCAAATATTCGGTGACTGGTCGAGGCTTTCCATTTTCATCAGCTCAGTACTGGTGCTGGCACTAATCTTCAGGGTCGGGAAGAAATTTCCCGAGCTGATGAAATGGTCCATATTATTTTCCTGTGCGTTGCTTACCATTTCGGTGTACACGTCTGTTTGCAGTCCCGAAATTTTTAAGATCATTCTAAAGTCGGCATCAGGCGTTTTTGTCGATCTTATCAATATCAGCCATAAAGGCACCGAGTTCTTGTTTGGTGAATTGGCAGACGATTCGAAGAGCTGGGCGTATATATTCGCGATACAGGTATTGCCTAACATTATTTTCTTCGCAGCCCTTTCGTCCATTCTTTACTACCTCGGCGTGCTGCAGGTAATTGTGTATGTGTTTGCTTATTTACTGAACAAGTTGAAAATCTCCGGTGCTGAAAGTTTAAGTACCGCTGCCAATATCTTCCTCGGACAAACCGAAGCGCCGCTCATGATTCGTCCTTATCTGGATAAAATGACGCGCTCTGAAATTTTGCTCATCATGGTCGGCGGCATGGCTAATACGGCTGGGAGCGTGCTGGCAGCTTATGTCGGTTTCCTGGGTGGCAATGATCCCGATCAGCAGAGTTATTTTGCTTTGCATATGCTGAGCCAGAGCATCATGAGTGCGCCGGCAGCTATTGTGTGTTCGAAAATACTTTTTCCGCAAACTGACGATCATCTTATTTCTAAAGACCTCGCCATTCCGAAAGAAAAACTGGGCGATAATTTTCTCGATGCTTTATCACTCGGAACAACCGATGGTCTTAAGCTCGCCGTGAATGTCGGCGCCATGTTGATTGTTTTCACCGCAGTGATGTACGTGGTAAACGCACTGATGGGCTATATAGGCGACATCACGCAACTCAATGCCAGCATTGCTGCCAGCACCGGCGAAAAATACAGCGAACTCAGTCTTCAGTTCATATTGGGATATATATTCGCTCCCGTTGCCTGGCTCATTGGGGTGAATTCTGCCGATATGGTGCCGATTGGACAGCTATTGGGAGAAAAAACGATTCTCAATGAATTTGTCGCCTACATCTCCCTGGGCGATATGAAATCAAAAGGCATTATCCAGGATCCCAAATCATTGCTGATTGCCACCTATGCGCTTTGCGGGTTTGCCAACTTCGCTTCCATTGGTATCCAAATCGGTGGTATCAGTCAGTTGGCTCCCAACCAACGCCGCAATCTCACCGAACTTGGCGTAAAGGCGCTTATCGGTGGCACCATTGCCTGCCTGATGTGCGGCTGCATTGCGGGTGCGCTGGCGAGATGAAGGGTTTCGGGTTGGGGGTTCTTAAATCAGGGCAGCGCTTATTAAGCGCGGCAGCAACCCGAAACACGAAACCCGAAACCTCTTACCTTTGTACTCTCTACAAAGCTCAAGACCATGCATATTGAACAAGTGATAGCAGCAGAAAAGGATGGTGACCTACAAAGAATTGGCAAAAAGATCGTTGATAAAGAAAGAATTACCCCCGAAGAAGGCGTTATCTTATTTGAGAAAGCAAGTCTTCCCTATTTGGGAGCGCTGGCCAATTTTGTGCGGGAAAGATTGCATGGCCACAAAACTTATTTCAACCGCAATTTCCATATCGAGCCTACCAATATCTGCGTGTTCGCGTGCAATTTCTGTTCTTACTCGCGCTTATACGCTCACCGCGAAGAAGGTTGGGAACTCACCGCCGACCAGATGCTGAATATTGTGAAGAGCTATGATGGCAAACCTGTTACTGAAGTGCATATAGTTGGCGGCGTGCATCCGAAATTAACGCTCGAATTTTTCGCTGACCTCTTACGAAAAATAAAAGCACACCGCCCCGACCTGCATATAAAAGCTTTCACACCTGTGGAACTCGAATATATGTTTCGAAAGGCGAAAAAGTCGATCGAAGAAGGACTGAAATATTTGAAGGAAGCAGGTCTCGATTCCCTGCCCGGCGGCGGCGCAGAAATTTTTGATCCGGAAATTCGTGAACAGATTTGTGCTGATAAGGTAGATGCAAAAGGCTGGCTCGCTATTCATGAAACCGCGCATAAATTGGGTATGCATAGCAATGCAACCATTCTGTACGGACATATCGAAAAATTCAGTCACCGCATTGATCATATGGAACAACTGCGGCAACTGCAGGATAAAACTAGCGGCTTTAACACATTCATCCCACTCAAATTCCGCAATAAAGACAATGCCATGAGTCATGTGCCCGAGTCGAACATTATCGAAGACATGCGCATGTATGCCGTGGCAAGATTGTACATGGATAATTTCCCGCACCTGAAAGCATACTGGCCGATGTTGGGCCGACAAAATGCGCAGCTCGCACTTTCGTTTGGAGTAAATGATATAGACGGCACTATTGATGATTCTACCAAAATCTACTCCATGGCTGGCGCCGAAGAACAAAATCCTGCGATGAGTACTTCGCAGCTGGTTAATCTTATTCGCCAGGCAGGACGTGTGGCGGTGGAGAGAGATACGCTGTATAATGAGTTGAAAGTGTATGATGGAGAAGACGTGGAAGAACCGTCTATTACCAGCTCACTGAACTAGTAATAAAACGTTTTCGAAAACGGTATCAACATTCAGGCAAACTCAAAGGTATATTCACCGCCAAACCACCTTCTGCAGTTTCCTTGTACTTATTATCCATATCACGCGCGGTATCCCACATCGTTTTAATAACATCATCCAACGAAACGCGCGCAAAATCAGGTGTACTTTGCAGTGCCAGTTGCGATGCCGTGATTGCTTTAATGGCGCCCATAGTATTTCTTTCAATACAAGGAATCTGCACCAACCCGCCAATAGGATCGCAGGTGAGGCCCAGGTGATGCTCCATTGCAATTTCAGCAGCCATTAGCGTTTGCCGCTGCGAGCCGCCCATAGCTTCCGTCAAACCTGCAGCGGCCATAGCAGAAGAAACGCCAATTTCTGCCTGGCATCCTCCCATAGCGGCAGATATGGTGGCTTGTTTTTTGAAAATGCTTCCCAATTCCGCGGCGGTCAGTAAGAACTGCACAATTTTCTGATCGTTATATGCGTCACAAAATATCACGAGGTAATGCAATACTGCGGGAATCACACCAGCCGCACCGTTGGTAGGCGCCGTTACCACCCTCCCGAAAGATGCATTTTCTTCATTTACCGCCAGCGCAAAACAGCTTACCCAGTCCAGCGTGTATTTGAAATCGCTACCTCCCTGCCGGATGGCTTGCACCCATTCATCATAATTGCCGTAAGTGCGTCCGGCGAGGAGCCGCTTATTAAGATCTGCGGCGCGGCGCTTCACCTGCAGCCCGCCGGGTAATATACCTTCGGTATGACAACCACGATACACGCATTCCTTCATCACCTTCCAGGTGTTCAACAGTCCCTGTCGCGTTTCTTCTTCGGGGCGCCAGGCATTTTCATTTTCCATTACCACCTCGCTGATGCTGAGACCTGTCTTGCGGCACCAGTGCAACAGATCATCGGCTTTGTCGATAGGGAAAGGCAATTGTATATCGCTGCTGGCAAGCACATCTTCACCTTCTTTTTTTACAAAACCACCGCCTACGGAATAGTAGGTTTCGGCAATCGTATCGCCATTTGCAAACATGCCCAGGAAAGTGAGCGCATTGGGATGATAAGGCAATGCTTCTGTGATGAGAAACTCGATATCTTCAGTGGGGTTGAACTCTATTTCGTGTTTTCCGTGCAGAATCAGTTTGTTCATTCTGCGGATATCTTCAATTCGGGCAGGAATGCTGTTTACGTCAACGGTTACGGGATCATGTCCTTCCAGCCCCATTTGCACGGCAATATCGGTGCCGTGACCCTTGCCCGTCTTGGCAAGCGATCCGTACAGTAAAACTCTTATGCTGCTGATTTCGGAGAGGCGATTATTGTCTTCGAGGGTTTGCACAAAGCGCATGGCCGCACGCCATGGACCCAGCGTGTGCGAACTGGAGGGACCAACTCCTATCTTGAAAATTTCAAATACTGATATGGCTTCGTGTGGCAATCGGAAAAGTTTGACACAAAGGTAACCGGCAATCAGTTAACGGCGTGCAACTCAACGTCAAATACCAGTATGCTACCGGCGGGGATGATTACGGTGCCGTATTTATCAGTCTGGTCAGTATTACCATATCCCAAAGCGGGGGGAATGTACAATTTGATCCGGCCTCCTTCCTTGATCAGGGGCAATCCTTTTTTCCATCCTTCAATGGTGCCACCAAGAACAAACATGACAGGCGGACTCTGATCGAACACGGTGCCATTGGTGAAACGTCCTGTATAGGCCACCTGCACCTGCGAACAAAGATTGGGGGTGGCACCGGAACCGGCATTGATTATTTCATAGTAAAGACCACTGGCATGCTTCACTGCATTGATGCCCTGGCCGGAGAGCCAGGCTTCAACATCGGCCTGTTCCTGGGCCGGGGCTGTTATATTCACATCGGAAAAATTGCAACCACTTTCTTTTTTAAGGCAACTGCCTGCCGTTAAGGCAATTATCAATAAGCACCAAATTGATTTATGCATCAGTTCTTGTTGGTTTGTAGGGTTATAGACAAACAATGTGGTTTTATAGCTGCTTGCTTTCCTGCCCCTTTCCGGCTGCCTCTTCTACCCTTTCCCGCGCCTTGATGCCCTGGTATAGCTGTTCACTCATTTCCCAGCGGTGAGCTTTGAAGAAAATAGCGACAAAAACCGCGATGATCAAAACCGCAAGTATCATCACTACCGGGTTCGCGATCGTATTGGCCATCATATCGGCCCGCTTGTACCAGAACCTGGCGGTCATCAGCAGCAACATGATGGGCGCGGAAAACAGAATGCCCAGGGGCAAACCGGTCAACAAACGGTATTTCCAGGATTTCTGGCGCAAACGGTTTTCTTCCCAGTATTTTACAAACTGCTTTTCTTCTTCAGTCAGCATACCCGCAAAATTATCCTAAGGGGAATTACCATCCTGAAAATATTTGGCGCATCAGGGCGTTTATTTGGTTAGCAGTAAATAATGTTTAAATTGTGCTTTAAATCCTGAATACCTTGAAATTAGCCACACTTGTTCCGCAATATTTCTACAAACACAGGAAATTAAGCTTGCCCGGTATCGGTGTGTTTTCTTTGGATGAAAATGTGACCATACCCGACCCCGACGACAAGAACTACCGCGATTTTCTGCAGCACATAGCATTCAAACAGACCAATGTTACAAAAGCGGAAGACGCCCTCATAGATTTCATACGTGAGCACACGGGCAAAATAAAACCCCTGGCCGAATCAGACCTAGAATCGTACCTGGCCGATGGCAAACTGCTGCTGAATATTGGTAAGCCCTTTCATATCGAAGGCATCGGCACGCTGATGAAGAACAGGAATGGCGTATATGAATTCACGCCCGGCGAACCCATTACAGACCGTCTTGAATCAGTGATGCCGGTGAAGGAAAGAGAGACACCCGCGAAGGAAAAGGCGCCCGCCAGGAAATCGGTTTTCGACGAAGACTACTACCCCCACGAAGCCAGCGGCGGCTCGCGAAAGGTGGTTATTTTCTTAAGTATTGTATTAGGATTGGCACTGGTAATCTGGGGCGGATATAGTCTGTATAATAAAAAAGTGGAACCTGAAATGCAGCCACAGGCCAATATTATTGCCGTTGATTCTGCACTGATAAAAGCGCAGGAAGATTCTCTTGCGCGCGAGCAGGCCATTGCCGACAGCATTGAAGCCGCCAAAAGCATTGCACCCGGCAGCTACAAATTTATTTTCGAAACCACCCGCAGCCGCAACAGGGCCCTCCGCCGCCACGCGCAGGTGAACGAGATCAGTCCCCGTATAAAAATGGAAGCCAATGCCGATTCAACCGAATTCAACATTTACGTTGTGCTGCCCGCCACTCCATCCGATACCACTCGAATCAAAGATTCCCTCAACTTATGGTACTACGGCGCACGCCCCATCAAAGTAAGAATCGCCCAATAAAAAAAATAAAGGGAGGCCAGGTGACAGGTGGGCCACCT
>CALGAP010000018.1 GCA_937958995.1 uncultured Chitinophagaceae bacterium | reverse complement strand
AAAGCTACTGCCGGTGGCGGCGGAAAAGGTATGCGCGTGGTTTGGTCTGAGGATGAAATGGAAAACAGCTACAACATGGCTAAAGCAGAGGCCGGCGCTGCCTTTAAGAACGACGGCATCTATATGGAGAAGTTCGTGGAAGAACCACGGCACATCGAAATACAGGTAGCCGGCGACCGATATGGAAAAGTTTGCCACCTGAGCGAACGCGACTGTTCTATCCAGCGCCGTCACCAGAAACTGGTAGAAGAATCGCCTTCGCCGTTTATGACGCCCGAACTACGCAAACGCATGGGCGAAGCTGCTATCAAAGCCGCATCGGCCATCGGGTATGAAAGCGTGGGCACCATCGAATTCCTGGTTGACAAACACCGCAATTTCTACTTCATGGAAATGAATACGCGTATCCAGGTAGAACATTGCGTAACGGAAGAAGTAACCAATTTTGACCTCATAAAAGAACAGATCAAGATCGCCTGCGGCGAAGCAATTACAGGTAAGAACTATGAACCGCAGATGCATGCCATTGAATGCCGCATCAATGCAGAAGATCCCTATAACGATTTCCGGCCAAGCCCCGGACGCATTACCGTGCTGCATCAGCCCGGCGGACATGGCATCCGGATCGATTCGCATGTGTATGCAGGTTATGTAATCCCGCCTTACTATGATTCCATGATCGCAAAAATCATTGCAGTAGCACGCACCCGCGAAGAAGCGATCAACACCATGAGCAGGGCATTGAGCGAATACGTGATTGAAGGGGTGAAAACAACCATTCCCTTCCATCAGCAGTTGATGCGTAACGAAGCATTCAGGAGCGGTAATTTCAATACGAAGTTCCTCGAGTCATTTAAAATGATCTAAACCGATATGGGTGAATAGCGAGTGGAGCGTAAACACTTGCTATTCATCTTGAATATTATTCCGTAGTAAATTCCGCAATCAAATCTTCCATCTTATCTTCCACCCCGTAAAAAGAAGTGAGCTTACGGATAACCCCCTCTACCAGTGCATCCGGGCAGGAAGCGCCACTGGTAATGAGGATGCGTGCGGGTGAGTTGGAAGGCAGGTAATTGCTGGTGATCTGTTCTTTGCGGATATGCCAGTCGTAGTGCTGTACAGTTTCTGCCGACAATAATTTTTCTTCCGAGCTGATAAAATAAGTAGGCAGTTTCACTTCGCACAATTCTACCAGGTGCGTGGTGTTGGAAGAATTATAACCGCCTACCACAATAGCAATATCGGCAGGTGTTTGCAGCATACCTATAACGGCAGACTGGTTATCGTTGGTTGCATAACACAATGTATCGCGGGTGTCGGCAAAACGTTCGCTGATGTTGGCCTCTGTGAGTCCGAAATGTTGCTTCATGGTTTGCCGCAGGTATTCGGCAATGGCCTGTGTATCGGTGGCCAGTTGTGTGGTCTGGTTCACCACGCCGATGCGTTGCAGGTCTTTTTCAACGTTAAAACCTGCGGAAT
>CALGAP010000017.1 GCA_937958995.1 uncultured Chitinophagaceae bacterium | reverse complement strand
TCCTGGCCAAACAGCCGCCAGATAAGCGGTTGATCAAAAAATTATTAATATTAAGAATTTGACAAAGTAGAGGTAATTATTTATGTTTTTCAATAGAGTTGTATCCGCTTCGGTAATACAAGTCCGAAGTACCATTTATAAAAATGGTAATAGCGTGCAAACAAATATGATGGAGCTGGCGCTTTAATAAAATAGAAACGTTAAGCACAGAAAACTGGCAAAGGCTGCCGGTTATTCATAGGAAAGTATAAATGCGGACACACCACCTAGCACTAAAAAGAGTGCAAAAAGCCTTAGAGCGCCTTCAAAAAGTCTGTGGACAAGGAGCCTCCATAAGACCTAAAAACTTCGGTGCCAGCAATCGTTCTCCGTTTGAATCTTCTTTTACCGAGTGTATAAAGAATGATGGAACCGATGGCAAAGCAAAAAATGCCCAGGATTCTCATAGACTGTTTATCAAGTAAACCCATAATTAAAGGTTTAATATTTTTTCCTCTGTCGGTCTTACCCGCCGTTGTCGTGTCTTCCGACAACTAAGATGTAAGACAGCGTTAGCGCCTTCAGCTTCCTCCGTTGCACCGGGGTCCGCTGACGCGAGACCCAAGCGCGACATACCCGCCAGGACAGAGGTTTTCTGAACATTCGTGCAGTGAGATCCCTTCGCTAAGTGCTGACAGAAAACCTAAGGGGTAAGACGGCAGCTCTCTACGTACCTGGTTACGCCGTGGCAACTGGCGGGTTTACCTCCGGGATAACCCGCCAGGACAGACGCCTTCGGCTTTCTCCGTAGCACCGGGGTCCGCTGGCGCGAGACCCCGGTGCGACAAAGCTCCCGTTGGTGTTCGAAAGATGCCCCTTCCCACTGCCCTTGTGTGTATTCTGATCAACAAGGAAAGTCAGGAACAAGCTAGGGGAGGCAATACAAGATGACCGACGCTTGATAAGGTATTCACTATCACCTGGAAGCCCGGTTCAGGATAGACGTTGCTACTCTTCCTGAACTTACCTGCCGGTGATCAGAAGGCACAAGGGCTGCTGGTGCCAGGAACACCAACGCCGGCAAGAAAAAGGAACCCCGATGAGGGGAAGAAGGGCAGGGGAAGCTTGCAAGAACACCGACCTGCGGAAAGAAATGCCAACTTCAAAATTTTGGTGACATCCATACCAAAAAGTATATGCGGACCAAGAGAAAAGGAAATAGGGCCAAATTTGCTGGAGGTAGGAAAAAATTGAACTTACCGTAATATTAAATATTGGGCAGCCCACAAATGTGGACTACCCAATGACTAACAGTTTCGTTGCCGAACCTGAAGTTATAGCGATTTAAGATAATACTACTGCTGACAATTATTTTTGTAAAGTCCTTATTTTTTTGCTGAGTGGTCATCATCTACCACCTGCATATAATCCATGATTTTGTAGCCCTTCAGGTGCTTGAACGGGTCAACAAACCTGTACCACGGTTCAAAGCGATTCCACTCCCTGCCATCTTTTATTTCAGAAACCATTTTTGACCCCACGAGTTTTTTTGGCGGCAGAAACCCTTTGTTGTCTTCGATAAGAAATATTTCAGCATGTTTGCCGATGCCGTAGTGGGTAATAGTACGAGATTTAATGGTACCGTCCTTAATCCAGCGACGAAGGGTGGGGGCTGTAATGTTGAATGCACTCTTAACTTCATATTCTGAATACCAGCTTACTTTATCTTTCGCCAAAGTCGCCGGTATTTCTCCAACATCAATTGCCTTCTGACAGACCAGGCACTTGATACCATACTGATCAAACCAGTTATCACCTTCCGGTGTGTGGTTGCCACAGATTGCGCATGTATATCCCTTGCCTTCCAGGTGAAATCCATTCGGGTTTGCTTTCAGTTTCTCTTGGCGGGCTTTTTCTGTTGCCTCAAGCTCTTTGAACAAGGCAGAGAGGCGTTCCATATTCAGTTTGTGTTCAAAGTATTTCTGGCCTTCTGTATCAGTGAGGCAGAAACGGTCTCGGTCCTTGGCAAAGTGCACGTCTATTTCCTCTTCTTGTTTCTTCCATACATATTCATCAATATTGCTGTATCCACACTGGGTGCAGGTATTGGTGGTGATGAGCTTTTCTCCGGTATCTTCCATGGTGGTCGAAAGGATTTCCGAACAGGTAGGGCAGCGGTCAGGCGTAGTGCGCCACTCGGTGCCATCGGAAAAGAATGCTCTTCGGGGAAGACATTTATTGGGGCATTCATACATGAATAGGACCCGATCCCCTTTGGCAGCATCAGCGTACAGCTCTTTATTGATTACCGTCATCCGGTTCCGACAAGTCAGGCAGCGGATGTCTTCTGGTGGTTGTGCGTTTTGATAGAGGGCGTCTTTCTTCCGATCTGCTTCCATCCACTCCTCAATCATTTTCTTTTTGGCCAGGTACCGTTCCCCTTTTTCATGATAGAGGAGAAGATTGTTGATACTTCCTTCCAGTTGGGCGAGCTGTGCTTTGCTGATCTTTTCACCTTTGGGTGGGGTGGATTTTTTGTCTTTGAATACCTGTTCCATGCGCCTGCAGTGCTCGACGGTCAAGCGGTCGTATAGGTCTGCGTAGTGTTGGTATGGTTTAAGATGCGACTCAGACACGGACGTATAACTTTTTATTCGTATGCTAATTCAACTGCCTTTTCGAGCATTTGATATACCTGTTCTGCTTAGTATATGATCTGACAGTTTGAGGATTTTTTATTTGAAGTTTTATAGGGTCAGGATTAATTTTTTA
>CALGAP010000016.1 GCA_937958995.1 uncultured Chitinophagaceae bacterium | reverse complement strand
TTTTTGAGTTTTTAGTAATCACAGGGAAACGGATTGAATATATTCTGCGGGTGGAACGTTGCCCAGCGATTCGTGTGGTCGCTCTTCGTTGTAGTCCTTCTGCCATTCCTCTGCCATTATTTGTACTTCCTGCAACGTGAAGAACAGGTATGCGTCGAGCAGTTCCTTTCTAAGAGATCCGTTGTTGCGTTCTACAAAGCCATTCTGGGTAGGTTTTCCGGGTTGAATGAATAAAAGTTTTATGTCGTTGGCTTCACACCATTGCTGCAACTGATCACTAATGAATTCGGGTCCATTGTCTACACGGATCATTTGTGGTTTGCTCCGGTTTTCAATCAGACGTTGCAATACCCGCAACACGCGCAAAGCTGGTAAGGATGTGTCCACTTCGACGGCTAACGACTCACGATTGGCATCATCGATAATGTTGAGCACTCTGAACCTGCGACCATCTACCAGGCTATCGCTTAAAAAATCCATGCTCCAGCATTCATTGGTGGTAACAGGAACAAGTAAAGGCTGTTTTATACGCTGTGGCAGTCTGCGCTTCATTCTTCTTCTGATGTTAAGCTTAAGTAGTTTGTATACACGATATAATCTCTTGTGATTGCAATTGAGACCTTTTCTTCTGAGCCGATAGTAACACTTCCAGAATCCAATAGCAGGATGTTTATCCACCAACTCCTGAAGCGCACTGATCAACTCATCATCCTGTTTGGGTTTTCTGCGATATTGCATCACTGACCTGGGCTGCTTCACTAGTCTGCAGGCCTGACGAATACTCAATTTCTCTTCCACCAGCAAGGCTGCTACTTCCCGTTTGTCGTCAGGCCGCCATACTTTTTTTCAAGCACTGTTTTAACCGCATCAATCTCCAGGGTCATGTTGGCCACAATACGTTTAAGCCGGCTGTTCTCTTCTTCCAGTTCCTTCATGCGCTTCACATCTGAGGCCTCCATGCCACCATACTTTGCTTTCCAGTTGTATAGTGTAGCTTCTGAGATGCCATGCTCGCGGGCAAGCTCTCTTGCCGTGCGACCGGCTTCATTTTGTTTGATGATTGAGACGATCTGCGTCTCGGTGAATCGTGTCTTTTTCATGTGTTGTACCATTTAAGTTAGAAGAAATTCTCTAACCTTCAATGGCCGACTTTCGGGGGAGTGGACACGGAGCCAATGCCGCAGGGGATAATTGATAAACTATTCGCTACCCGTACCCGGAATTCTATCGGCAAAATCCGGTCGAACCGACAGGATTTGACTTTTGAGCAGCTTCGTATTTATTACGAGGAAAAACGGAAGCCGCTCAATGGCCAGTTCAAGAAAAGTTTGGAGTTGCTTACCGAAGATGGTGCGCTCAACTATGCAGCTTATCTATTGGCTGATGAAAACGGTGTTTCCATCAAGGTGGCAAAGTATCGCGGCACGAACCGTGTTGACCTCATTGAAAATAATGAATACGGCTATTGTTCGCTTATCAAGGCCACGAAAAGCGTGTTGGATAAAATCGAATTGGAAAACAGGACAGCAACCCAAATCACGTCTTAGGAACGCATAGACCGGCGGCTCTGGAATCCGGTAGCAATCCGCGAAGCCATTATTAACTCGATTGTGCACAACGACTTTACCCGTGAGGTTCCACCCAAATTTGAGATTTTTGCCGACCGTATCGAAATTACTTCCGCTGGTACATTGCCGGAGGGTTTAAATGAGGATGACTTTTTCGATGGGGTTTCTATTCCGAGGAATCGTGAGTTGATGCGTGTATATAGGGATTTGGAATTGGTGGAGCAGCTTGGTTCAGGTGTGCCCCGGATTTTGGAGAGTTATGGAAAGGAATGCTTCCGGTTTATGGGTAACTTTATCCGCATGACGTTTCCAGTTTCAAAAGAACTTATTCATCAAAGTGGGGTGGTAGATAGGTTGGTAGATGGGTTGGTAGATGGGTTGGTAGAAAGTCAACGAAAAATAGTGGAATTGATAAAAGCCAACCCAAAAATATCCAAGAAGGAAATGGCAGAAAATATTGGGATTAGTACCACTGCCGTTGATAAACATATAAGAAGTTTACGCGAAAAGGGCATTTTAAAACGTGTAGGTGGCGATAGGTCAGGGCATTGGGAGTTGCAATAAGTTAATGTCTCGATTTGCTTAGTATTTGTATTTTGCATAGTTTAATGTGCTGTGAATCAATAAAAAACACTTTCTGTATCGGGAAGTAATTATTATTTCCTTTGATACTGGCAAACTTCGAATCCATACTTGAATTAAGACAGAATCTTGAAAAAAATGGATTCCTGCTGATGTAAAGTCATTTTTTAAAAATCTGTAATTGATATGAATATCTACACTTTAAATTCAGGAACACTAACTCAAATCAAAGAATCTCCTTTCAAATTGGAAAGAGAGATTCAATCTATATTTGAACAAAACCTTGGTACCGTGATGGACTTGGAGTTGGTGAAATCTGAGTTCTCAATAAAGAATAAACGTATTGATACTTTGGCATTTGACCCCCAATCCAAAGCCTTCATTATTATTGAATACAAGAAGGATAAAAACATTAGTGTAGTTGACCAGGGCTTTACTTATCTGAGTTTGATGCTTGAAAACAAAGCTGATTTTATCATTGAATACAATGAATCATTAAAAAAGCGGCTCACAAGAGATGAAGTTGATTGGTCACAAACAAGAGTAGTTTTTGTATCTACCAGCTTTACTCAAAATCAAAAGTTATCGACCAATTTCAAGGACATTGCTAGTGAACTTTGGGAAGTCAAAAGATTTGAAAACCAAACCATTTCTATAACACCAATCAAGAAATCTAAATCAGCGGAGAGTATAAAGCCCATTACCCAACAAAACAAGGAACTGAAAGCAGTTCAAGATGAGATAAAGGTTTATACAGAGGAAGACCACCTTGTCAAACCAACTGAAGAACTCAAAGAGCTTTATGAGTTGTTGCGGAATCGAATTTTAACTCTTGCAGACGACATTGAGGTTGTTCCTCAAAAATTATACATCGCATTCAGAAAGGACAAAAAGAATTTCACATACCTACACCTCCAAAAGAAAAATATAAAGATTTGGTTAAATGCCAAGTGGGGAGAAATCAATGAATTAAAAGGAATTGCCTCAAATGTGTCAAACAAGGGTCATTACGGATATGGGGAATATGAGATTGACATGAATGATGATACTGAATTAGAATATATTTTAAGTCTGATGAAAGAAACCCTGAAGAAAGATGCCTAAACACCGTTTCAACATACTAATGTTCAATCATCCTCGGGATCAGAGACGCTCTGCATCAGGAGACAGAAGCGGGCTAGTCGGGCTGTCATGTTTTTTGCTTTCCCCTATGTGCCTTCAGTCGCTTCGTTTCAGTCATTCGTTCCTCATTCCTTCAACTCAGCCACTTTCAGCACCGCGTGCAAGGGTAGCGCTTTCACTTCACTACACGAGCCAACGCAACGGCATTCATACGAAATATCAAAGAAGATACAATTATCCCTTCGTCACCAAAAATTTCCGCGAATTTTCAAAAGGCTTCCTCCGCGGCTAGCGATTTTCAAGTACATTGCGTGACTATGGAAATTGATCAACTCTTAGCATCAATTTTACCAAAGAACAGGATTAAGTCGCGCCTGATTGATGTAGCAGCCTACGCCCCGGATGCGGGTTTCTACTACCTGCGGCCAAAAGCAGTAGTGCAACCGTTCTCGGAAGAAGAAATAACCGCACTTTTTCGTTTTTTACATACGCATAAAATACCGGTTACCTTCCGCACCGCGGGTACCAGCTTGTCGGGACAGTCCGTGACCGATGGCATACTGGTTGACCTCAGCAAATTCTGGAATGCTTTCAAAATAGAAAACGAAGGGGAACAAATCAGGGTGCAGCCCGGTGTAATCGGCGCGGTGGCCAATGCTTATTTGAAAAAATATCATCGAAAAATCGGTCCCGACCCGGCCAGTATCAATTCGGCCATGATGGGCGGCATTCTCTCTAACAACGCAAGCGGCATGTGCTGCGGCGTTTCGCGCAATTCATATCATACCACGAAGTATATTCGTTTTATTCTCCCCAATGGAAAAACTTATTCTACCGAAGTGGAGAATGACTATAAACGATTCAAAGAAGAGTGCCCGCAGATTTACAATACGCTTCAAACACTAAGAGAGCGCATCAACAGCCGCGAAGACCTGCGCAACCTCATTCGCCGGAAATATAAGACGAAAAATACAGTCGGCTATTCTGTCAATGCATTTATCGATCATTCCGATCCGCTGGATATACTGGCGCACCTGCTGATAGGCGCAGAGGGCACATTGGCTTTTATATCGGAAGCTGTGCTGCAGACCGTGCCCGATTTTCCCTGCAAGTCCACGGCGCTTTTATATTTCCCCGAAATTTTTGAAGCCTGCAAGGCCATTGTACCGTTGATAGAATCTGGCGCAGAAGCGGTGGAACTGATGGACCGCGCTTCCCTGCGCAGCGTGGAGCATATTGCCGGACTACCTGCCATCATCAAGACTTTGCCCGATACCGCGGCTGCTTTGCTGGTGGAGTTCCAGGGCAATAGTATGGAGGAAGTAAGACGGAAGATTGATAAGTTTTTGCATTATGCCAATAGTCTTATCCTACTAAACAAACCTGAGTTCACCGAAGACGCCGTGATGCAGGCTTTATACTGGAAAGTGCGCAAAGGCTTGTTTCCCTCCGTGGGGGCCATCAGGGCCAGCGGCACGTCGGTGATTCTCGAAGACATAGCTTTTCCCATCGAAAAACTTGGCAATGCCATTATCGACCTGCAACAACTTTTCAGGAAGCATGGTTATGAAAACGCCATCATTTTCGGTCATGCTAAGGACGGTAATATCCATTTTGTGGTTACACAGACTTTTAACCTGCAGTCTGAAATAGAGCGCTACGACCGGTTTATCAAAGAAGTGGTGGAACTGGTGGTAAAGAAATACGGTGGTGCGCTGAAAGCCGAGCACGGCACCGGCAGAAATATGGCACCTTTTGTAGAGACCGAATGGGGTGAGGAAATTTATGAAATTATGAAAACGCTGAAGCAGGTAGTCGATCCCGAAAACCTGCTGAACCCCGGAGTGATCATCAACGAAGACAAACGCGCGCATATCCATCATCTGAAAGAAATGCCTGAAGTGGAAACGGAGGTTGACAAATGCATGGAATGTGGCTTTTGTGAGCATCGCTGTCCCAGCCGTAATCTCACGCTCACGCCAAGACAAAGAATAGTTGTGCGTCGCGAACTAATGAAGCTGAGAGAATCGGGCCATGCAAAGCTGCACAAAGAATTGCTTCGCCAGTATCAATACGATGGACTGGACACCTGCGCGGTAGATGGATTGTGCGCTACAGCCTGCCCGGTTGATATCAACACCGGCTCGCTGGTGAAGCGATTGCGAAAAGAAAATCACAACGCATTTTCGAATAAGGTGGCTATGCTGGCCGCGAAGCGATTCGGCACTGTTAGCGTTTCGATAAAGATAGCTCTTGCATTGGGCCATACCATCAATAGTTTGTTTGGCAAAAAAGCGATGGTGAATCTGACAAGAGGTATGAAAAAAATTATTCCCTCCATACCCTTATGGTCAAACCAACTGCGCGCGACCTCGAATGATCTGAAGCAATTAAAAAAGAAAAGCCAGGAAGTAAATGCGGCAGTTGTTTATTTTCCCACGTGCATCTCGCGCGTGATGGGTGCTTCAGTAGACGGCAAGAAAAGTATTATCGAGAGCTTTTATTCGGTATCTGAAAAAGCGGGAGTTCAATTTATCGTGCCCGATAATATTCAATCTCTTTGTTGTGGTCAGCCATTTTCATCGAAAGGCTTTACGAAGGCATTTACATTCATGGCCAATCAGACCGTGGAGCAGTTGTGGAGCTATACTAAGGAAGGCAAATTGCCGGTGGTACTCGACATCACTTCCTGTACGCACACTTTGCAACATGCTGACTGGGCATTGTCGGAAGAGAATAAGCGCCGGCTGTCTGCCATAAAATTTATGGATAGCATCGAATATCTCGCCAATTATATTATTCCCCGCCTTTCAATCCGGAAGAAGAAGAGCATTGCCTTGCATCCGGTTTGTTCGCTGCAGCATATGGGCCTGGAAGCTAAGTTTGTTGCCGTGGCAAAAAGCCTGGCTGAGCATGTAACTGTTCCGGTTCAGGCAGGTTGTTGCGGCATGGCTGGCGACCGTGGGTTTTTATTTCCTGAACTAACGCATTCAGCTACCCGGCCAGAGGCGGAGGATCTGAAGCAACAGCAATTCGACGGTTATTACTCCACGGCCAAGACTTGTGAAATGGCAATGTCTGAAGCGGTGGGGGTAAACTATGCTTCCTTGCTGCATCTGGCGGATGAGTGTTCCTGACACGTTTCCGCCTTTTGGCTTCTAATTGATCTTAAACTCATACAAATCCCCTGACGAATTCCACCCATACACTACCTCTGCTCCATTAACTGTTACGGTTGCTACATGACGAATAACCGGCGCATCGTCGTAGCCAAGCACCATTCTCCATGTGCCGCCGTTGGCATCGGGCGTGTATTCCCAGACTTTTTTGTTTACTACAAAATATCCTTTGTTGCCGATGGTAAACGTAGGCGTAAAATTCATTGGAATGTTATCCGGCATATCAGTCATGCGCGTGAGCTGGTTGGGTTGGTTGAATCTGAAGATCGCTTTTCGTTCCTGTCCCACGGCAATAAGCGCCCTGCCCATAAACACATCATTGCCTAATACGAATGCGTTGCCCGTATGCAAAGAATTGAAATTGCCGGTGGCTGCCAGCGTCCAGTTGCCGCTGCCATTATTGGCGGTGGGATCGAAACGGTATAGTGATTTGCTGATGCCGCCAAAACCAACATACATTGTATTGTTTACCACGAAATATAAAGCGCCGGCAGTAGCTTCGGGATAATCGGTAAGCCGTGTGCTGGTATTGGATTCGGGATCAAATTGCCACCATGCATTGGAAGCGTCAGTAGTAAGTCCCGTACCTATGTACACTTTATCATCATGCACCAGAGCCACCGCGTGCTGCAGCCTGGCCGGCGCCATATCGGCGGGAGGATGATTTTGCAGCACCCATCCATTTGCCGGTTGGCTTGGGTCAAATACTACATAATCGGCCACGTTCTGTAAGAAGCTGATGGCGGTAAAGCCCCAGTAAATTTTATTCTTATACACAAACGACAGGCCATTGGTAAACACACTGGCGCCTGGGGTAAACGATATCTGCTTGCTGACCCATGTGGCATAAGGGCCGCTGGCTGTGACGGTAAACTTATTGGTCGTGTGCAGGGTGTCGCCATCTGAAACTACTGTGAGCACATGACTGGTAAGCGTGGTGTTGGCCGGTATATTAAATATAATTTGGGTACTGCTCTTTGAAATCACGTTGCCCTCTATACCATTCATCAACACTTTTATATCGCTACCAAATTTTTTCCCGGTAATGGTAACCGCTGTGCCAAATGGTCCCTGGGTGGGAGTGAAGCTGGTGATACTTGCCGGTTCTGGCTCCACGGTAAATTGCATCGCCGATGTGTCGCCCAGGCTGCCCACTTTAACGACGATGTGTCCTGTTGCCGCGTCTGCGGGCACTTTCACTTTCAGTTCGTCCGCCCCGGCCGCTATAATTTCTGCATCAACGATAGACCCCGAAAAGTAAACCTTGTTTTGAGAGGGGCTGGGGTCAAAATATTTTCCTGTGATGGTGACTATGGTGCCGGGAATGCCTTTCAAGGGATCGACAGATGTGATCTCGGGTTTGACCCGTCCCGGAGTGTAGTGGGAGCTTGTGTCAGTGTCGGACTTATTACAACCAATCAATACCTGCAATGTCAGGCAAAAAATCAAAGCCATTCTTCCGGGCAAAATTCTCTGTGCTATAATCATGATAATAATGTGAAGGTGATGTACCTGAGTGCTATAGATGACAGGGCCGGAAAGATTTTCGTTTTGATTTTCTGCTCAATGGTAGAAAATGTGGGATGAAACAGCGGCAGTTGTTTTTGATTCGCCCGCCGCAGGCAGATGTACCGGTTGATAAGTGACCGGTCAGGTCTTACATCATCGAAAACCGCTGAATATTTGGGCTGATTTGGGTGGCCAGCTCCACCAGGCTGGTGGCCATATAGTCTGGCGCCGTTGCCAGTGGGTAAGCCATTTTTTCGGTTCGTTTCAGGTAAGCCGTTTTCATGCCGGCATTGGCTGCGCCTGCAAGATCCCAGCTGTGCGAAGAGACTAAAATGATCTCAGAAGGGTGGGCATTGATCTGGGCTGCCGCCCATTGATATACTTTCAAGTCAGGCTTGTATTTCCTGATATGCTCTGCGCTGAGCACTTTTCTGAAGTAAGACACCAGGCCTGTGCGCTCCATTCGCTCGCTTACAGTAGCCTCGGCGCTGTTGGTAAGGGCGGCGATATACAGGCCATCATCATTTAGCATGGATAGGCCTTCCTGCACATCGCCATGCACGGGCAGGTGTTTAAGCCTTTCCAACGTGCGATCAATATCGTAGATGTCGATATTTTTTCCCAGCATTTTTCCCGCCATTTGCATGGTGGCGCGGGCTATTGAAGTGAAATCGTTAAACTGGTCTATGCAGGTGTCCACAAAGCAATATTCCATAAACAGGTTGAACCAGATGATATAGCCGCGCTTGCTACCCAGCAGGTCGTTCACCTTCCTTTCTATCTCGCTCATATTGATCAGCGTTTCATAAACATCAAACAAGATATAAGAAGGTTTTGTATTGGCAGTACTATTCGTCAAATCCATTGCTACCTGGTTTAATGATGCTGCAACTTATATAAAAAATGGGAAAAGCTGTATTTAGCGCAGAACTTTGAGGTAGTGCCATCCTGCCGATCACCTGTTAATGTGTTGTTGCCCGCTCACCACGTCAATTCCTTTGCCCGGACACTAAGCGGCGGCGGCTTATTATATCTTTTCGTTGCGGCAGTTGTCTCTGATCCGCAAAACGGGCGGATGTGGTTTTTAAAAAAATGAGGCATGGCTGCGCACCGGGCCATTGGCTTTAGTAACTGGCCTCTGGGTGGCAGCCATATCCTCTCTTGAACGATTCCGGGGCGTTGTTCTTTTACTAATTGCTATTCAAACCAAACTTCCTGTTAAGTAATGCCATGCTTTGCGTCTTCTCCCGGAAGAAGTCATTCATCGTCCAATTCTGATTTATAGTGAAACGCGTGATCGTCCGTAACAAGCGTTCTGAAATCATCGGAGATGTTCAGAAACTAACGAATCAACTCACTCATGGGCATGCGCGCCCGCAGATAACCACTGTCGGGCAGGCGATCGGCGCCTACTATATTCATTGCAACCTCACGTCTTCTTCCTGCATACAATCCCGCTGCTATCAGGTTGATAGTGGATGTTTTGAAGAAAGCCAAAATGTCCCCGTCTTCATGCGTGCGCGGGTTAGAGACATCCACTACCACGTCCGCATTTTTCATGATCTCAGGCAAAACCTCCTCATCCCTGATCGAATTCACACCCCACGATGGAGTGGCTGCAATTACCGTATGACCTTGCTGGCTAAGTCTGTAGGCAAGGTTGGAGCCGATGCGCCCTGTCCCTCCAATGATTATTATTTTCATGATCTTTTGTTTTTGAGTTTTGTAAAATGGCGATTCGTTGCTTGTTACGTTCAGACTGACGCGTTAATAAACAGGGCCGTCGGGTTTCAATCCGTTCCTGATGAAATCGGCCGCCTGCTTGAGCGCCACTTTCACAGATGGTACTTCAGCAAGCGCGTTCAATAAACCAAAATCGTGAATCAATCCCATATAACGGGTAAGTGTAACCTCAACGCCGGCCTCATTCAGTTTGCGGGCATAGGCTTCACCTTCATCCCGGAGCACATCGTTTTCGGCAGTTTGAATCAATGCCGGGGGAAGACCTTTCAGCTGTTCCAGGCTTGCATTAAGCGGCGAAGCATATATGTCTTTACGTGCCTGCTTATCGGGCAGGTAATTGTCCCAGAACCATTCCATCATGTTCCTGGTAAGAAACCTTTCTTCTGCCATCTCCTGGTATGAACCGGTTTCGAAATTGGCGTCGGTAACGGGCCAAAGCAGCACCTGTACTTTTATGGCCGGACCACTCTTTTCCTTGGCCATTAACGTTACCGCGGCTGTCATGTTTCCGCCAACACTGTTGCCGACAATGGCAAGGTTCTTGCCATTTACGCCAATCTCGTCGCCGTGTTCTGCCACCCATTTCACAACTGCATATATCTGGTAAACCGCCACAGGATAGTAAGCTTCGGGTGAAGGTGTGTAGTCGGGAAACACCGCAACAGCGCCGCTTTGTACCACAAGGTCACGCACTATTCTCCTATGCGTTGGATAATCGCCCAACACCCAACCACCTCCGTGGATATATATGAAAACCGGGGCGTCTGGCTTTGCATCTACCGGCTTCACAACATGTATCTTCACCTGTTCACTATCCTGCACAATGGTTCGTTCAGATTCTTCAATACCTGAATAGTCAACACTAACCGAATTTTGAGCATCTGTCAATACCTTCCTGGCGTCAATGGGATGGAGTTGTTCAATGGGTTTTCCTGTTCCTGCGTTCACCGCTTTCAGAAATTGTCTTACCTCCGTAAAGATTCGTGGATCATTCTCTGCTTTAAGTGGCTTAACATTTGGTGCCATAATAATCTTTTTAATTGTGAATAAATCTGTTCCTGATTTTTCGTTTTGTTCCTGATCGATTACGGCGAAAACAATAGGTGTGCCATTCTATAATGGGTTGTTTATCAGTTGTTTGCGGGAGGTGTGCCAAAAAGCATTACACTATATTTCGTCAATTAACGAAGACTTTAACTATATTTCGTTAACCAGGAAAAAAGTGAGTGTGCAGGAATAGTTCAGTACAGAATTTATTAATTCAGCTGTGCAGAAAGTGGAACGATAATAGTAAGCGTGCTAATTACAGGAGCTGTTTTATTGAAAATAATCTGCTTTCGCTATCTGAAGCTTTTTCATTTTTGAATGCAAGGTAGTTGATGGAATACCTAGATGTTCTGCTGCGCCGCCTTTGCCTGATATTTTACCGCTGCATCTTTTCAGTACTTCAATAATGTAATTGCGTTCCAGTTCTTCGAGTGTTTTGCCCCCTGTATCCTCGGATTTGCTAATGTCATCGTTGAAAGTTACCGGTAATTGTACTTCTTCCAACACATTCCCCTGCGTAAGCAGTATGCTTCGCTCAATCAGGTGTTCGAGTTCTCTCACATTACCGGGCCAGCTATAGCTTCTTAATTGCTGCAGGCATTTTGGAGAAATAGAGGTGATGTTGCGGCCGGAGTTTTTGCTGTACCTGGCGATGAAAAAGTTGGCCAGCGCTTCAATATCTTCAATCCGGTTTCTTAACGGAGGCAGTGTAATGGGAAATACATTCAACCGGTAATAGAGATCTGATCTGAAGCGCCCTGCCCTCACTTCATCTTCGAGATTGCGGTTGGTGGCGGCAATAATTCTTACATCAACTTTAATGGTGGTTTTGCCGCCGACGCGTTCAAGTTCGCGTTCCTGCAGCACGCGCAGCAATTTCACCTGCGTCTCGAGCGGCATCTCGCCAATCTCGTCTAAAAACAGGGTGCTGTTATTCGCCAATTCAAATTTGCCGATTCGCCTTTCGATAGCGCCGGTAAACGCGCCTTTCTCATGGCCAAACAACTCGCTTTCGATGAGATTGGGCGGAAGCGCTGCACAATTTACTTTCACCATCAGGTTTTTGTTCCTGGGCGATGCGTTGTGCAGGGCACGTGCAATTAATTCTTTACCAGTGCCGGTTTCTCCTAATAATAAGACAGTAGAATTGGATTCTGCTACCAGCGACATCAAATGATACACTTTCTGCATGGCCTCTCCACTGCCTATGATGTCGGAAAAATTGTAAATAGTTTTGATCTGCTCTCTCAGGTAATCATTCTCTACCTCGAGTTGCTTTTTGTAGGCCAGCAGTTTTTCGTTGGCCTGTATATTGGCAATGGCAATGGATATCTGGGCGCAGATACCCTTCACCATCAGTGCACTCAAACGGTTTGCATGCAGCCAGATGGCACCGATATTTTTGTTGCCGGTTCGCAGTGGCAGGGCATACATATTTTCATAGCCGGTAGCTTTCCATAACCTGGCGTAGGGGTTGCCCGAAGCGGCTTCCTGGTCTACGTTGAATACAACACCGTCTTCGCTGGCAAGTACGCGGGAAGTGTAATATTCATTTGTGGTGACCTGTTTTGCAACTAATTCATCAAAAAATGATTTCGAACTGGATTCTACATACAGCTTATTGTCGTACATGAACGGTTGAAGATTGATACCATCTTCTTCTATCACATGTATCATACCCAACCGTATATTCAGGGTTTTTTCCAATACTTTGAAAATGGCGGCCTGCAGTTCTGCCTTGGTCCTCACGCGCGCGATATCGTTGCTAAACTCCAGCAGGAAAGTTTGTTCCCGGTGATTCTTTTCAATCCGTTCATTGGATAATATATTGGAGACCGCTACCGATAAGTGCGCGCATACCGCTTTCACCAATCTGAATTTTACCGGAACCGGGTTGGCACTATCTAAGTGCAGGAACACACATCCGGTATTTTTGTGCCCCGCCTGCAATCGGGCGGCCAGCACCTTTTTTAGCCCGGCCGTCTTCCACATGCGTGCATAAGCGGGCATCCCTGGTTTTTTCAACAGCTCATCCACATCGATCAGCAAGGGCTCGTCGGATTTCATAATGGCGGTAAACAGGGGATCGTTGACATCATACCTGTCTGCGGCAACCTCATCAAAGCCCGCAAGCTGTTTCACGCTATCACGAACATCAATCACAAAAGCGCTATAAGTAGTGCCGTCTTCATTTACATGTGCTATGCCGAACTCCTTTACGGAAAAGAGATTTTTGATGTGCGTATTTACCACCTGCAACAGGTCTTCCCGTTTTCGGAGCGCGGCTATGTCTTCGCTGAGAGATAGCAGTATAGTCTTTTCTCTTTCTCTTTCCTCGATCTCTTCGTTGATGATGATATTGGTGACCGCATTGGACAAATGGGGAGCCACACCTTCCAGCACATTTTTGAACTCTTCCGGAAAACTATCTGCCTTATCAGAGTACATCAGCACATAGCCGATAGTTTTCATCTTGTTTTTCAACTTCACAATCATCGCCTTCCTGATCCCGCATTCGTAATTCACTTTTATGAAAGCAGGAATGCCAGGCAGATGCATTATATCGTCGAGGAGAAAAATAGCCGACACATCCGCATCTTTCACCTGCGCGAGAAAAGGGTCGTCAATAACGTATTTCATTTGAAGCAAAGCAGGCAGTTCGGCGCGATGCCTGATCTGCATCGATTCTTTGTCGATCAGAAAAGGAAAATAAGTACCGGTGTCGTAGTCGATCAGCGATATAACGGTGTGGGTAAAATAGAAGTATTGCTTGAGCCTGGATGAAAAAACTTTTACAAGATCATCTTTTTCCCGCACTTTTGTAATGTCGTTACTCAGGGCCAGCAGAATGCTTCGTTCTCTTTCGAAGCCTGCTGCCTGTTGCGGCGATGAATGATGTTCCCTTTCCTGTACTGGTTTTCGTTTGCTGATATTTCCTTTGACGCCTGCAGGTTTCATTCGCAGAAAGAAATGATCAAATTAAAGATAAGGCATTTTGTGTGTGCATATGATAAAAAATAGGGGAAAGCCGTATCACGATGAGATGATGAAGTGATCACTAATGTATGGGCATTTTATTTGCGACTTTAGTAGTTAAATTTAGAAATGTGACGCAGGATATAAAATCAGGCTTTCTGAAACGCGAAATATCGGAAATTTTCCGATTGAGACCCAGTAATCGTCACTGGTCTGTTCCTGTGCTGGCAGCGCTTTGCGTAGGTATTCCCTTGTTGATAGGGTTGGCCCTTGATAAATTTTCTCAATCGCTCACGGTTGGACTGGCGGGCATGGTGATTTTGTACCTGCCCGGGCAGGCAAACGTAGTGGGCCGGATGGCTAAATTGCTGATCTGCTCTTTCGGTTTTTTGATAGCTTATGGTGTAGGGATCACTTTTAGTTTTAACCCAATTGCTTCGAGCATTGCTTTTGGCGTTTTCAGCATGATCATTCACTGGATCTCGCTCTCTCTGCGACTGGCGCCGCCGGGCAATTTCTTTTTCATTATGCTGTGCGCCATTGGCAGCGGCATGCCTTTTAATTTGGGTATGATTCCCGAGCGCATGGGACTGGTGGCTATGGGGACGATCATGGCCTGCTTCCTGGCGTTGCTCAATAGTCTTATTTTTTTCAAACCCGATATCACTGCCGATACGAAACACGCACTGGATGGAGTAGTAGTACGAAAAGATGCCGATTATATTGAAGCGCTCATCGTTGGATTTTTTATGTTTGGTTCGCTGATGCTGGCGCACGCGCTCAATTTTCAAAAACCATACTGGATCCCTACATCCTGCCTGGCTGTGATGCAGGGTGCAACAACGGCACATGTATGGCGCAGGGGCTTTTATCGTGTATTGGGCACCATTGGGGGAATGGGTTTGTGCTGGGTGTTGTTGCTAACGTTGAAGACCCCCGTCGGGCTTGTTATTGCCATCATCCTGCTGCAGTACATGGTGGAAGTGATAGTGCCGAGAAATTACATACTGGCCATGCTGTTTATTTCGCCGCTCACTATTTTGCTGGCCGAAACTAACAGCCACATTGCCGATCCGCACGAACTGATTGCCACGCGCGTGGTAGATGTGCTGATAGGCAGCCTGCTTGGCGCCATCGGCGGCTGGGTGGTGCATCATGAAAAGATCAGGTACAAGGCGGTGCGCGGGATAAAGATTACGAGGCGGGCATTGAGAAAAAAGATGAATGGGTAAAAAAAGGCTGCCCCGATATTCAACACCACACCAACCTGGGGACAGCCTTACAGAACCATGAACCTTACAACACAGTCACCTCCAATGCGGGTACAGCTCTGCCCATCATATCAAACACAGGCGAGTATTTCTTTCCTGTGGCCACAATCTCTTCTTTCTGCTGTTGGGTAAGGTCGCCGCTGAGTTTAAACTGAACGCGGAGTTTTTGGTAACCGCGGGGCACATCTTTCAGTCCAAGAAATCCGTGCAGGTCCAGATCGCCTTCGAGGCTCGATTCAACACCTTCGAGTTGGATGCCTCTCGCAGCGGCATGATACACCATAGTGGTGGTTAAGCAACCAGCCAGTGCGTGCAACACATACTCCACCGGGTTGGCGCCATTGTCTTCACCCAGCAGAATTTGCGGTTCGTCGTTATCCATCACGAAAGTTCCGGTGCGGGTGTCATCTTCCTGGCAGGCGCCATAGAAGCCCTTGATGCGAGAGCGGTTGTGACCGCCGGTGATCCATTTGTTAACAGCGCCAATTTGAAGTCGGCAATAGCCGGGTTCTCGGTTACAGCGGCAATGGTGCCTTCGAGTCTTTCAATGTCTACACCGTTGAGCATTTTTGTTTTACTTGCTTGCATGATTTTGATCTTTTTGGTGAAAAATATTTTCGACCCGGGATTATCCATATCCTTGCCAGAATAGGTAAGTGACGGTGAATCAAATATTTAGAACCTGCGTGCCAAAGTTTACCTGTTACGAATTCTCGTAGCACTACGAAGAATCGTAATTTCGGCCACGATAAATCGTAGAAAGGAATGACCCAATCGGCCCGCAGGCAGGCTCCTTCGCTGATGATTGCTTTGAAAAGAATTTTCGAGGGCACATCGGCACATACCGGTCAGCAGTTTTTCAGGCAACTGGTAAAACAACTGGGCGAAGTGTTGCAGGTGCATGGCGTGTGGGTGACAGAATATCTTGAAGAAGCACATCAGCTCAACTCTCTCGCTTTCTGGCTCAACGGAAAATTTGTGGATGAGTATAAGTATACCGTAAAGGGCACTCCCTGCGAGCCGGTATTGAAATCAGATTCTATATGTCATATTCCCGATAAAGTGATCGAGTTGTACCCCGGCGATCCCGATCTTCCCTCGCTGGGTGCGGTGAGTTATATGGGACTTGCGCTGAAAGACCATAACGGAAAAGTAATGGGTCACCTGGCACTGCTCGACCAGCAGCCCATGGAGGAGATTCCCGAAGTATTTGTGATCTTTCAATTGTTTGCCTCCCGCGCTGAGGCAGAGCTGCGTCGCCTGCATGATGAAAAAAAATTGCAGGAGAGTGAATCTAAATTGAGCCGACTGCTTAATGGCACCATGGATGCTATTGTAGAACTGGATACGGAGTTGAGAATCACGCAGGCCAACGAATCGGCCCACCGTACATTCGGTGCCGATGCTGCCATGCTAACAGGGCAACACATACGAAACTACCTTGCCCCCGAGGGCTATCAAAAACTGCAGCAAGCCATACCTTTCACCCACCTGCAAGGCGCTCAACCCGGAGCCAGGTGGATACAGGGTCACCTGCAATTGACGAACTGGAGAAAATAGAAATTGAAAATATCGAGCGGGCATTGCGAGTCACTAAGGGGAAAGTGTTTGGCGCAGATGGTGCCGCCGCACTGATCGGTGTGCCACCCACCACGTTGAGTTCGCGGATGAAGAAGTTCGGGATTGAGGTAAACAGGTTTAAACAAGAAAATGGTACAACTTAAGAATCGGCAAAAATTAAATTGACAAAATTCAAATGATACGAATTCGTTTCCTGGTCCTGTTTTTTTCACTATCACTTACTTCTTCATTATCTTTTTCGCAGGCAATAAAATACAGAAAGTATAAGGAGGGTGAAAAATTTCGTTACAGGCTTATTACCGAGGCGTACAACAACGAGCAATTTGCCAGCAAGACTGTCTCGCTTTCCGAACACACTGTAATCAAAGACTCGGGCTATTTATCTGAACAAGTCATATGGCTGAGCAAAAGATTATTTACTCCCAAAGACACCGCCAACCTTGACAGCACGGCTCTGCAGGTGCAGCCTTATAAAATTTCTCTTTCACGCAAAGGAAAGGTGCTCCTGCCCAAACTGACCGTGCCCGATATGGTTGGTGAAATCACTGACCTGAACACATTTTATGTGGCCATTGCCCCTGCGTTGAATGCGCAGAAGCTATCACTGAAAAACAACATTTTTCAGAACAAAGAAATAAGGCGCGGCAATTTCGCCGACAGCATAAATATTCTTTACGGAACAGACTGCATACAGGTAACGCAGCGACTTATCAGTTCAAACAGGCAATACTCAATTGTAGAAACACAATTTTTGCCACCCACATCAGCCTGCCTGGAGCCGCTTATTGATACTATTGGTAAGAGAATATTTGACTATCCCAACAATTTTCAAATGATTCGGGCTGGCGCCAATGGCAAGGTAAATTTGTTCTGGGGCGTTGAACAATTTACCATATCCTCAAAAATTGACAATAAGACGGGCCAGATCATAGAAGCGGAAATGATCAACTTGCTAACGCTGCGTATGCGCTACAATGCCACACCTGATTTGAAGAGTTATGATGCGGAGTTGCCGGTGACGATCAGGAGGGTGGTGAGGTTGGAGTTGCTACACCTGATTCAGTAACCATTGGTGGTTGCACGCTTCATTCTACCCAACTGTTCAAAAATCCTTCTCAAACGTCGGTTTGGTTGTCCGAACCTCGCCACCTTTTTCCTGTGTTTCTGATCATAAGCAGAAAAACTTATGCTCAGAAAGTTATTTTTATTCACGGCGATAAATTGCGTTTTCGCTTTAACTGCCTGCGAAAAAGAACAACCCTCATCCCTACCGCCATCACACCCGCCCACAGCGCTCCTGCGCACTATTACCTGGAGCACCGGCGTAGTAGCAAACCTCTCCTATAGTGGCGACAGCCTGCTCACCGAGGTAGAATACTACGACCAGTCCTCCATCGGCAAATTGATCTACAACTGGACAGGCAAAAAACTAACAGAGTTTCACCAGCAAGAATCGCTCTACACCAACCTGTTCGAGTACGATAGCCAGGGAAGGGTTGCCAGTATGAGACATGTTTCCAAATCCATCCCCATGACCAACGAACACCTTTTTGAATACCGCTACGATGCACAGGACCGTGTGCTGACTATGAAATATTACGTGGTAAATTCTTCCGGCATACACCTGCAGAACGAGACTTTTTACCACTATCATACCAACGGCCATCTCAGGGAAGCTGTTACCAAGGCAGGCGACGATATCATCACGCAAACCATCGATGCCTTTTCCGAACCGGTGAATTTCAATGCCTGCAACTATATTCAGCCTTCGCTGGCAGAGAATTATGTGATATATAACCTGCCCATCATGTTGCAGCTCAGCAAAGTCAAAAGACTGCCCGCTAAAATTATCCGTGCAGTAAAGAGAGGCACGGTGCCGGCTGTGCTAGATAGGGTGGATGAGCTGGCTTACACCATCAATAATCTACTGGTTGACAAGGTAGTTACAACGTTTCGCAACCCTGCAGTAGCGGGCAGCGAGCAGACTATTGAAGCAACCTATACCTATTTTTAGGCAATTCGCGTGCGCCCGGCAATGGTTCGGTGAGATAGTCTGACTATTCGGTGCCGATTTTGAGCGATTCGGTAAACAGGGGCGGCTGACTCCGCAACACCGCTGCTAATTTTGGCGCGTCACAGAAAAAAAAGTATAAATCATGAAAACAAAATGGATTTCACTGCAAATTCTTTGCATTTCCCTATGTCTTTCACTCAGCAGCCAGGCCAAGATCTGGCGGGTAAATAACAATGCCGGCGTGAGTGCTGATTTTACCAACCTCAATACCGCATTGGCCAGCGCACTGGTGCAATCGGGCGACACCATCTACCTGGAGGCAAGCGCTACCCCGTATTCCGGGGGCACACTTAATAAGAAACTAGTGATAATAGGTGCAGGCTACTTTTTGTCGGAAAATACCGGTCTGCAGGTAAGCACCGAAGATTCAAGGCTGAATTCCATCATAATCGATTCACTAGGCTCGGGAAGTAAGTTTTTTGGTATTCGCAGCAACCTGGTGTATTGCAACTCCAATGCAGACGATATCACTTTTTCTCGCTGCCATATTGGGATCTCCTCCAATAATAGTTTTGCGAACTCACTCATGTCAAACTGGGTGATCAATAAGTGCTATATCGGCCAATTCAATTTCAGCAGCGCCGCTTATACGTTCCAGGACCTACAGATAACAAATTGCATCATCAGCTCGGGATTTAACCTTGCCAGCAGCATCAACGGGCTCATAAGAAATAATCTCTTTCTCAACTCAGTGACCATTAACAACTGCTATGTTGCCAACAATATTTTCTCAACAGCGTTTAACCCGAGCTTTGTCAATTGCACTGTCAAATACAATATTTCTACTGCCAATAATCTTCCTGCCGGCAACAACAACCAGGTAAATGTGCCGCAGGCCAGCTTGTTTGTACTCACAGGTTCCACTGATGGCCGGTATCAACATGCCGCAGGTTCACCTGCCATCGGCGCGGGTGAACCCATCGGTGGTGTTACGCCCGACTGCGGACCCTTCGGCACTGCCGATCCCTACAGGCTCAGCGGCATTCCACCCATTCCCACTATCTATCAATTGCTGGTGCCCAGTTCTGTTCCGGCATCGTCAACCAGCATGACCGTGACCGTTAGTACAAGATCAAACAATTAATTTTTACCCTAACGAACAACCATGAAATATATATTGACACTCTTTTTCGTCTTCATTGCTGCAGGTGCAGGAATGGCACAGCCCGCCTATCCCACAGCGCCAGCTGCACCGCCAAACCTGGGTTGGATCGAGTATTTTGTCAATACAGATCCCGGTGTTGGCAGGGAAAAAATGATGGCGCTGCCGGCGGCACAACAACTGAGTGGCTTTTCATTTGACGTGGATATCACAGGACTGCCAAGAGGTTTTCACCGCATATATTTTCGCGCAGCAGATGTCACTGGCAGGTGGAGCGTTACCGACTACAGATTTTTCGATTATGTCGTAGTTCCTGCATATCCATCGGCGCCTGCGCCGGCACCGGATATTGTGGCCGTGGAGTATTTTGTTGATGTTGATCCCGGTGTCGGCAATGGCACGCCGATTCCGCTGGCACCCGGCACAGACCTAAGTGCACAAAATCTCATGATCAATGTTACGGGACTTGCTGCAGGGGTGCACCAGGTTTTTATCCGTACAAAAGATGCCAGCGGCAAATGGAGCCTTACCAGTTTTGCGCAATTCGATAACAGTTCATTCGTACCCTATCCTTCTGCGCCAGCCGATGCACCGCCGGTGGGGGAAATAGAGTTTTATATCGACAATGATCCCGGCTTTGGTAACGGCACGCCGGTGAACTTCGCCGCGGGCACTGATATCAACAATCTTTCGATCGATATACCGCTGGCCTCCGTTGCCCCGGGCAGGCATACCATCTATTTCCGGAGTAGACAAAATCCATGGAGTCTTTCGGCCTATGCCGAGTTTGTGTATGGCTCTGCATTACCGGTCACCTGGTTGTATGTAAGAGGCAGCATGGAGCGGCAGAGCGCTGTGTTAACATGGGCGACTGCTTCGGAGCAAAACACCAGTCATTTTATTGTGGAGTGCAGCAGCGACGGAGCGGAATTTTCAAGCGTGGGTGAAATAAAGGCTGCGGGCAATAGCAGCAGCTCAAAAACCTATTCATTCACGCATACCAATCCTGCCAGCGGCTTTTTATACTACCGACTGAAGCAGGTAGACCTGGATGGAAAATATACCTATTCAAAAGTGATTCGCCTCTTCAATGGCACGCACCTGCAGGCTAGCGTAGTTGGCCCCAACCCGGTATTGCATACTGTTCACTTAATTGAGCCTTCGCATGTATTGGTGAAGAAAATACAGGTGCATGATATGTCGGGACGCATTGTGCTGACGAAAGTGTTTGAATCGGTGAACAACAACTTCAGCGTTTCGCTGGCTGATTTATCGGCGGGCAACTATGTGCTCACCGTTCATTACCAGGACCGCGTGCAGAGTTTCAAAATTGTAAAACAATAAACGGAGATGAATATGAAAAGATTTGGCTTTGTTATGTTGATGGCGGCTCTCCTGGCCGGCTGTAGTAAATCGGATAATGGGGGAGAAGAACTCTTTGAGGAGCCGGATGAAGAATATATCATCCTTAAGATCGGCAACTCGACCACGGGGTACACCTATACCGATGTGTCGGTGCACTACGATGCCAACAGCCAGCATCACGGCATTACCTGGAAAAGTGGTCCCGGCGGTGATGAAATAGGTTATATCACCTGGCAGGGGCAATCAACCGGCACGCATGAATGGGATTGGGCTGAAACCCAGTTCTGGTGGGAGCCGCGCGACCGCGAGGAAGGGGCTTTCTTCAACAGTTTTGTGGGTGATTTAAATCAAAGACCGAGCGGCGGCTCAATAACCATTCATCAATTCGGCGCCGTCGGAGAGTTTGTAACCGGTACTTTTGTGCTCGCCGATGCAGGGTTAAGAGTTCCTGACGATCAGTACCTGGGTGCGTCGCGAATTACTGGTCAATTCAAGGTGCGCAGGAATGAATGAGTGCTTCGGCAACCGTATCATTATGGCAGACACAGCGATCATGTTTCCCAATGAAAGGAGGCTGCGGATCATCGGCCTGGTCTCCTTTTTTGCATTGTTCTATGTTTTTTACCAGTCACTGATCCTTTTCTACGCGCACGAGCCAATGGGTGTGCTTATTGTAAAAACCCTGCTCGTGTCGGCGCTCTTTGCCATCACCATGTGGGAACCCACGCGCTGGATGATATTGAAGGTGCGTGCCAGTATGCCCCGGCAGGAAAATACGGTGAAAAGAAAAATACTGGTTGCTGTGCTGGTGCTGAGCTATGCCGTTCTCATCGGCTTTTTGAGAACCATGCTCGAAGACCGCTTCATCTGGTCGCTGCCATGGAAAGAGCCTTCATTCTTCTTACCCATGATTGGCAGCAATGTGCTCTTTCTGCTGGTAGAAGTAACACTGTACGAAAGCTATTTTTTTGTACAGAAATAGCATAACTCAGAAATGGAGGCAAAGGAGCTGAAGAAGCTCAATGTGCAGATGCAGTACGACAGCCTGAAGATGCAGATACAGCCGCATTTTTTGTTTAACACGCTCAATGCGCTGGTAGGCTTAATCGAAGTGGATCCGAAGCGTGCCGTGACCTTCACCAAAGAGCTGGCTTATGTGTATCGTTATTTACTGGCGGCGCACAACAGTAAGCTCATCAGCCTGGAACAGGAGTTTTTATTTACCCAGGCATATATATACCTTATCAAGACCCGCTATCCAGACGGGCTGAATATCGATATACAATTTGAGCAGGACCAATTATCACCTTACCTGGTGCCACCGCTCAGCCTGCAGATGTTGGTTGAAAACGCCATCAAGCATAATATTATCACCAGGGCAAGACCATTGCGCATTACAATGAGTCTTGATGAAGAACGCCGCATGATGACTGTGAGCAACAACCTGCAGCGAAAAGAAGAGTCGGCTAAGAACGGTACGGGATTGTCGATGCTGAAAAAGAAATTTGAGTTAAACAACATGCAAGGGTAGCGGGTGTATGAAGACGCTGCAACCTTTGCCGTTACTATACCCCTAAAGTAAAGTTCATGAAAGCATTGATCATTGAAGATGAAGCCATAGCAGCGGGGCATTTGACGAAAATGCTGCTTGATATTGAGCCATCCATCGAAGTACTGCCACCACTCGACAGCATTGAATCGAGTGTGCAGTTTCTGTCGACGCACAACGACATTGACCTTATCTTCCTCGATATTGAACTGGGTGATGGGCAGAGCTTTGATATTTTTAAGAAGGTGAATGTGCAGTCACCCATCATATTTACTACCTCTTATGAAGAACATGCATTGAAAGCTTTTAAACTCAACAGCGTGGATTATCTCTTGAAGCCGATTAAAGAAGCCGAACTGAGCGCAGCATTACAGAAGTTTAAAAAACTGCACGTAGAGGAAAAACTGAAAATGCAATACAACCTGCTGCAACTGCTGCAAAATGTGCAAAACGGGAAAAAGGCCAAGGAAAGATATCTTGCCAAAGTGGGCACGCGACTTACCTCAGTCTCAGCCGACCAGATCGCATTCTTTTACACGCGCGATAAAATGCTTTTCATAAAAACATTCAGCAACCAGGATTTCATAATCGATAAACGCCTCGAAGATATTGAACGCGAGACCGACCCCACGCAGTTTTTCCGCGCCAACAGGCAATTTATAATTAACTACAATTCAGTGCAGGCCGTGCACACCTGGTTCAATGGTAAGATCAGGCTGGAGGTAGCGCCCGAGCCTTTTGAAAAAAATATTGTGAGCAGGCAGAGAGCGGCAGAGTTCAGGAAGTGGTTGGGAGAATAGTGTTGCCAAAAGAAACGCCGCGCAAGGCGGGGCTTCCGTGGAGTAACTACTGTATAACCAATTTAACCGACTGCGATTGTTGCTCCGTAGCAATCCTGAGTATATACATACCGGGTGACAGATCATTTACTGGCAATACATCATTCACTCCGCTGCTGAATTTTTGCCATTGCCTGATCAGCTGACCGTTGCTGTTATAAATTGATACATTGGCAGTATTGACGTTGCCGGGCCAAGACAATTTGATGTTGTTGCCCCTGGCAACCGGGTTGGGTCATATCTGCAGCGCTGAATTGCCGCTGAAGTTGAGAAATACTGTTTTGCTAAAAGTAAAGGAACCGTCCAGGTCTACCGATTTCAGCCGGTAGTAGTTGATTCCCGGCAGTGGTGCATTGTCAGGCGCGTTGTATTGATTCCTGCGGAGGGAGTTGTTAGCAGCAACGATGGCGATGGTAGTAAAAATGTTATCAGCACCTGCGCGTTGCAGTTCGTAGTGTTGCACGTTCACTTCGTTTTCCGTTTCCCAAACCAGCTGTGCGCCCGCATCTTTCTTAACGGCGTGGAATGAAAGTAGTTTCATCGGCAGCGGATTCACTTCGGTATCAGTGCTGGCCAGTGTAAAGGCGCTGAAGGCACTGACCACGGTGCCGGTAGTTATAGTACCGGCATTGCTGCCGCTATAACCACCGTTTCCGAGGTCTTGCCACATAGTACCATTCCAGCGGACAATCTTTGCCTTGCCGGGATCTGTAATATAACTGCCCAGGGCGGCAGGACAAGCCCGTTGGTTAAATGAGAAAATCAATCCCGCATTGCCAATGCCTGAAATCCGCTCTACGATCCAGTATTCGCAGCGGCTTACTCGTTGTATAGGGTTATTAGGAACTTGCTGAAACAGATTTGCGCTATACCCGTCTATGCTGGGATCGCGTTGAAGATATTGCGCGCCAAACAGGTTCTTATCTGTGCTCGCTTCTGTAATGCTTACAGTATTCAGCGTATTATAGTTGCCGAGCGGAAAGGTAAATGCGCTGCCTCCTTCCTTCAATACTTTTCCCACCACATGACTGACAGCCGAAGCGCCTTCGTGCGAAGCATTCAATCCAAAACGCAACGGACTGGCACTGGCATTGATGACGCCCGAGAGAAATTCCATTTTTTGCGAAACAGTAATGGTATCCAGGATGGCGAGTGCAGTACCCGCCGCTTTATTGATGCGCAGCCTGGGAATGATCACAGAAGACGGGCCGCTATGATCGAACTCGGCATCGCTGCTGCCGCCGAAGTTCACAGTATCGGTAAAACTCAATGCGGTTGTTGATTTCAGGTAAACGCTTCCATTAAAATAAACCGGCGCCAGGTAGGCAAGATGTAACTGCCCGTTGCCTAGGCTTTCGAAGGTGGCGCTGCCGTTGAAAATATCGGGCTGAAAAAATCCCTGTATCAGCTGGTTGTTGGAAAGCAGTTTCACCGTGGTGTTGCCGTTAAACACGTTCCCATACAAGAACAAATCGCTCTGACTGGCGGGCAAATCTTCGAGGTGCACGTCACCGGTGATCATACTTTGCATAATGCCCGAGGCTACGCTGCTAATTCCCACCAGGTTTCTCGCCACGAAGTAATCTACTACCAAAGTATCGCTGATGATGCTGAGTGATCTTATGTTTTGCAGGAATACGCTGCCACCGCCACTATTTTTTAACCGCGTCATAAAAAACCGGTTGAGCGTAGAGGCGGGCATACAGCGGATATCGACTTTTCCGCTGATGGTGGCGCAAGGCATTCCGTTCTGATTAATATAAATATCGCCAAAGCCGCCTTCTTCCGCGTAGGTGAAATCACCATCCAGCCCGGCCAATCCCATGGGAAAAATCTGCAGGAAATTGTAACGATTCTGGTTGTGTATCGTCACATTGCCTCGGTAAAAGGGGGCCGATTCTTTACCGATATACATAGTAGCCGGGTCAAGCTCACCGTTTTCTTTGTCTGCGAAGTGGTACTCTACATCGCCCTCATACTCATTGCCCAGGTCCCAAAGCATGCCGCGGTAGGGCATGATTATTTTTACATTGCCTTTGATATTATTTCTGCCGACGGTAACGGGAGAACGGTTGTCAAAAAAGCCGTCAATACGAATATGCCCCGTGATATTGTTGTCTACCATGTTCTGCGGTTCGCCGGTAAAATGACTCTGGCCAAAGTTGGTGAACACCAGGCTGTCGGCAATCACTTCATTATTTTCAAAAGAGAAAAATTTCACATTGTTAATCGCAATGCGGCCGCCACCAGTAGCATGCTTCATACGGTAGATGCCCAATATGGTGGTGAGACCGCCACTGATGTCAATATTGAGCTGCCCGCCAATTGTCGGTAAGTTCATCCTGTTGGGATTGATATAACAGGAGGTAAAGCCGGTAACAGTTAAATTGCCGTGAATGGCTGAATAGGTTTTGTTGGGGAAAATCCGGTTAGTGCCCACATTCTGTATATGTAAGGACAGGTTGCCGTAATATACATTGTCTTCAAAGTCAAAATCAACATCCGCTATGTTTGTTACGGTAAAGTCAACATCACCATGATATACATTGCCCCGTTCGATAAAATTGAACTCGCGCACGTTGCTGATGATGGTTACGTTGCCATAGAAATTGTTGTCAAAGCATCGGAAGTAACTATGATCCATGCGGTGGTGTATATACACATGACCCTTGATGGAGTTGTTGTGGGCCTGCCATTCCAGGAAATCGGTGAGTATAAGACTATCCAGTAATAGGTTGTTGTTGTTCATGAAGTACATACCTCCCCAGTCATCGGAATAGCCTTTTACTTTCATCTTACCGCCGGGTTGATTGTTCTTTATATTGTGCTTGATGAATTGCCCGTGAAAACCCATGCCATCAAACAACAAGTCGAACTTGCCGCTGACGGGAGGCAGGGGCAGGCCGGCAGGGTTGAGCTTAAGAAAACTCTCTCCCCCGGGCACCGACACCACCAGGTCGCCGTCCAGTGCAGTAAATCCTTTCACGAATAGCGTGGTATGGCCAGGCACCGTTCTTAGCACCACCATATTTCCGTTGAAGGTTGAAGCAAATTCAGTGCTGGTAAAAAAATCCGCTGTGCCGTTGATGTTGAATGTGATATTACCGTTGTAAACGTTGGGCGCCAGCGTGGCCTCCTTAAAGAGAGCGCTACCCTCTATATTTATGTCCAGGTTGCCGTTGATGGTATTGCCATCAAAAATCCTGGTGCCTTCTCCTTTTATTTCAAGAATGCCGCCGCCTTCAATAGTAGCTCCCTGTATGTCGAGTTGCTGATCGCCGTTGGTGGTTATCTCCAGTTTATGGCCATTGAGGTACAGGCGGCTGCCCGGTTCCATTACCAGCGAGTTCACAGTGGTATTGTCATCCAGCACCGGCCAGTGCGTGGCATTGGCGGGAATGGTGAGATGGTTCGCGGGCGCCCAGTTGGCCGCATTTTTCCAATCAGAATTAACAGCGCCCAGCCATACCTGCGATTGGGCATGGGTGGCAAACAACAGCGCGATGCTAAACAGGTAAAAATAGATCCTTCTCATAACGGTTAATGTGGTATGCAACTAAAATAGACACCATCGTGCAACGGGTACTGCCGCAATCGCTTAACAACCACATTTGCCAACACAAAGCCCATTAGCGGATTGAATGGTGTAAAGAGAAAAAATCTGTCGTCTGTCGGAAATTTTTGTTGTTTGTCTTTTATCGCGCCTTTCCTGTATTAATTATGCGGAGTATTGCGTACATTGTAATATCTGCATTTCATGAACGCATTTCTTTACAACGATTTTGTTTTCTCGCGCCGCTACCGGGTATGGCGGCATATTATTTATTGGTGCTTCCATATTTCGTTATGGGCGGCCTTCTGGGTAATTATAGGAGCCCCCGGCTCGTACGCCCGCCAGTTGTTGAATATGGCCATGTGGGTGCCTTTGTTTATTTTTTTCAGTTACCCGCTCGTTTATTTTGCCATACCGCATTTGCTGCTAAAAGGAAGAGTGCTGCAATTTCTCGGCGTGCTGCTCGCCTGGGGCGCATTCGGTCTTTACCTCGATGTGGCGTATCGCAGCTATGTGCTCATACCCGTACAGGAAGCAATGGGACTGGAAAACATTCTGCCGCGCGGCCCGCTGGCATTCTGCTATCTGTGCATGACCACTTCTGCAGCCAGTCCCATGATCATTAAGTTTTTTAAATTGTTTACCATTAAACAGCGCGACTGGATGCTGGCGCAACAGGAAAAAGCTACTGCAGAATTGCAATTGCTGAAAGCACAGGTGCATCCTCATTTTCTGTTTAACACACTCAATAATATCTATTCTTTTTCCCTTGACAATTCTCCTAAAACGCCCGCGTTGATCTTAAAGCTTTCTTCGTTGCTCAGCTATATGTTGTATGACTGCCGTTCGGAAGAGGTAAGACTCGAAAAGGAAATAGAGATCATGAAAAACTATATTGATCTCGAACGCGAGCGGTATGGCAACAAAATTGAGATTAGCTGGAACGTAGAAGGTGAAATGAAAGGAAAGTTCATAGCGCCCTTACTTATGCTTCCCTTCCTGGAAAATGCTTTTAAACACGGCGCTTCGGAACAAATTGAAAAGCCCTGGCTCGGTGTGGATATATCGATGCAACATGGCATACTGCGATTTAAAATTGCCAACAGCAAAAATGAATATGGTCCCATCAGCAATCATGGCATAGGTATAGAGAATGTGAAGAAGCGCCTGGAGTTTATTTATCCCGGCAAGTATGAATTAAAGATCAATGATGAAGGAAATTTCTTTGTGGTATCGCTCATGATACGACTGCTGGGCAATGTGGCCATATCAACGCTGTCGCCACTGAACGTGCCCAATCCGCAAATTGCTACTGCATGAAACTCCGTTGCCTGCTGATAGATGATGAGCCGCCGGCGCTGAAACTCCTTGCGCGCTATATTTCCTCCATCGACGACCTGGAAATTGCCGGTCAGTGCAGCAATGCCATTGAAGCATTGGGTGTGTTGCGCCACAAACCCGTTGATGTTATTTTTCTCGATATCAAAATGCCCCGCATACTGGGAACCGAATTTTTGAAAAACCTGTCGCACCCGCCGAAGGTTATTTTCGTAACTGCTTATCGCGAATATGCGGTGGATGGTTTTGAACTGGATGCGGTAGACTACCTGGTAAAGCCCGTTTCTTTTGAACGCTTTTTCAAAGCCATCTCCAAACTTAACCGTGTGCTGGGCCGCGAAATGGCGGAGCCCGCTGCTACCGCGTCGCCTGCGAATGCCGCCTTTGTGTACCTGAAGGTGGACAAAGACATGAAGAAAGTGCTGGTCAACGAAATCGCCTGGATTGAAAGCTGGAAAGACTATGTGATGGTGCACCTGGCAGATGGCAAACACTTTATGGTGAAACAAACCATTTCTGCTATGGAAAACCTGCTGTCTGAACATAAATTTCTGCGCGTGCACCGCTCTTATATGGTGTCCCTGGATAAAGTGTCTGGGTATAATGGACTCGCAGTAAAACTCAACAACCACGAAATTCCTATCGGCCGCCTCTACAAGCAGGCCGTGATGGAGCGGCTGCAGGAACAATAGCCTCTGTTTGACAATCTGCAAAAATTGACGAATGGCCGTTCCCGTGCAGGGCATAAGTCGGGCTACTGTATTTATTTGATTATCAATGCCTACTTCTTTTTTACCCATTTCCCCTTAGTTAAATTTTTTATTGAAATAATTTTTTTATTCCAAAATCTCCCTACCTTTGTTTAACAATTTTGTCAAACAATTATGTCAACGAAAGATTCAGCAACCGAGGAGTTGATAAAGGAAACGGCGAAGAAGATCTTCTTCTCCGAAGGTAGATTTAATGCTACCACCCAGGAGATTGCCGACGCGGCGGGAGTAAACCGCACGCTGGTACACTATTATTTCAGGTCGCGCGACCTGCTCTTTGAAAAAGTGTGGCTCGAGGGCCATGCCGAGTTCAAGGAGAAACTGATGGAAGAGCCCAAAGGCGATCTGAGCTTCAAACAAAAAATAGAACGATTCATAGATGTATGGATGGCGCATGCGCAGAAGTATCCTTACCTCGACAGTTACCTGGCAGCTAATATGCATGCAGGTGAACTGCTTGACAACGTCGCCAAATTCCGCGACGATCACGAACAAAGAAAAAAGGCATTCTTACAGGAAATAGAGCGCGAGATGAAAGCAGGCACCATTCCCGAAATGGATCCCATGCAGTTTGTGCTCAACCTCGTATCGCTCATTTCTTATCCTTTAGCTATGCGTCCATTGATGGAACGCTCATTGTCGCTGGGAAAGAAAAAATACGAAGCACTGATGAAAGAACGTAAACAAGCGATTTTAAAAGTGCTGTTTAAGGACTAACATTTTTTTTGACCCTTATTTGACAAAAATGTTAAACAGAAAAGTTGATAAGGAAAACAGGGAAGGCAACCAATTAAAAAATAACTGAAATCAGATAGATATGTCACTACGAAAGAAAATACTGTATAGCCTGTTAGCCGGCATCACGTTTACGAATGTGGCCCACGCGCAGGACAGCAGGCGGCTCACACTGAAAGATGCCATACAGTATGCACTGCAGAACTATGCCGACGCTAAGAAAGCAAAACTGGATGTTGAAAACGCCGACTACCAGGTGGATGAAGTAAGAGCACGCGCGCTGCCGCAGGTGAACGGAAACGGCGCACTCAATTATAACCCGCTGCTGCAAAAAAGCGCATTACCCGGTGAACTCAATCCCGTGAACCCGGGTCAAACCATGTTGGTGGCATTTGGACAAAAATGGAACGCAAACGTGGGTGTGAGTGTATCGCAAAACATATTCGACCAGGCAGTATTTACCGGTCTGAAGGCGGCGAAGACAACGCGCGAGTTTTATCAACTCAACAATCAGCTCACCGAAGAGAAAGTAATTGAACAGGTAGCCACCAGCTATTACCAGGTGTATGTGCAACGACAGCAGCTGGTGAACATCGATAGCAATATCGCTACCACCAAGGAAGTATATAAAGTAATCCGCGGTCAGTATGAAAACGGATTGGGAAGAAAGATTGACGTTGACCGCATTGATGTAAAACTCTCCAATCTCGAAAGCCAGCGCCAGCAATTATTGAATGTGCTGGCCCTCTACGAAAATCAATTGAAATTTTTCATTGGCATGCCGGTGGAAACGCCTATAGAGATTCCGGAATGGGATCAATCTGAGCAATTAGCCTTCGCACTTGATCTGCCCGATAGCCTGGATATGGATGGCAGAACCGAACTTAAACTGCTGACCAAACAACAGCACCTGCTCGATTTTCAGAAGCAGGCTGTGAAAGCAGAATATTATCCTTCACTGAGTTTGTCCGGCAGCTATAGTTACCAGGGACTGGCCAACTCATTCCCCGTATTTAAAGATGCCAGCAGCGGCGCCAACTGGTTCGATGTAGCTACCGTGGGTGTGAGCCTGAAGGTGCCCATCTTCAACGGCGGCGCCACCCGCGCACGCATCAGGCAGGCAGATGTGGAGTTGAAAAAAATAAAAGAGGATATGGAGCAGGCCAAACAAAGCCTGAACCTCGATTACAAAAATGCGAAGACGCAGATCAGCAACGCCATTATCATATTAAATAACCAGGAAAAGAATATCAGGCTCGCGCAGAGCGTGTTTGAGAATACGCAAAACAACTATAACCAGGGACTGGCGCCGTTGACAGATTTGCTGGACGCTCAAAATGCCCTGTTTGATGCGCAGAATGCCTATAACGTAAGTCAACTCGAATACCGGCTGGCAGAAATAAAACTGCTGAAGGCCAAAGGAGAATTAAAATCATTAATGAACTAAACTCAAAACAAGATAAACATGAAAAAGCTGATTAGGATAATCGTAGCCATCGTGATCATTGCCGGTGTGGTTGCCATGATAGGATTTACCTTAAATAAGAATAAAAAGAGCAACGAAGCCAAAGTGGCCATCGTAGCAGAAAAGAATAGCAGCGTGGCGGTAAAAGTGCAGACAGCCCAAAAGCAAAACCTTACGCTCGATTTCGTAGCCAACGGCAAATTTTCGCCCGGCCGCGAAATTGAATTTGCCGCAGAAATGTCAGGACGCGTGATTGATGTGCTGGTTGATGAAGGCGACAAAGTGCGCAGAGGTCAACTGCTCGCCACCATAAAAACCGACAATCTTGAAATAGATCTTCGCAACGCCGAAGAAGTATATCAAAACGCAATGAGAGACAAAGAGCGTTATGAAAACGCGTTCCGCACCGGCGGCGTTACCCAACAACAGGTTGACCAGGCCAGGCTGGCATTAAAAAATGCAGAAGCAAGACTGCAACAAGCTAAAGTGAAGATCAACGACGCTCATATTCGTTCTTCCATCGATGGCATTGTAAACAAACGCATGGTGGAACCCGGTTCGGTATTGGCCGCCGGTACCAAATTGTTTGAAATAGTGGATGTGTCATCGCTCACACTCGATATTGCCGTTGACGAAGCACAGATCATCAACCTGAAAGTAGGTGACGAAGTGAAAGTGAAAGCCAGCGTGCTGCCGGGCAAAGAGTTTACCGGTAAAATTGAATTCATCGCAGCCAAGGCCGACCAGTCACTCAATTTCCCCGTAAAAATAAAAGTAATGAACAGCGCCTCTGCTCCGCTTAAAGCGGGCATGTATGGCAATGCTTATTTCACCTTCCCGCAACAGGAGCCGGTGATGCTGATTGAACGCAGCGCCTTTATCGGCGGCGTAAGCAGCAACCAGGTATTTGTGGTGGAAAATAACAAAGCTGTGACCAGGAAAGTGGTAACCGGAAGGACAATTGGTGATAAGGTGGAAGTGATCGAAGGACTGAATGAAGGCGAACAAATTGTAGTGAGCGGACAAGTGAACCTTACCGAAGGATCAGCCGTGAATATTATTCAGTAAAAAATTACCAGTTGCTGTCGCAGACAGCGATAAAAAATATTAACATGAAACTCGCAGAAATATCCATTAAGAGGCCGTCGCTGGTGATTGTATTGTTCACCGTGTTGACCCTGGGCGGCCTGCTCAGCTATACCTTGCTGAACTATGAGTTGCTGCCGAAATTTTCACCTTCGGTGGTTTCGGTAACAACCATTTACCCCGGCGCTTCGCCCAGTGAAGTGGAAAATACCGTAAGCCGGAAAATTGAAGACGCCGTTTCGTCGATGGAAAACATCAAGAAGGTAGAAACAAAATCTTTTGAAAGTCTTTCTATAGTAACCATCACCCTGAAGAACGGTACTGATGTAGACTATGCGCTGAACGACGCGCAAAGAAAGGTGAACGCCATTCTGAAAGACCTGCCCGATGATGTGGATCCTCCGTCGCTTAATAAGTTTTCGCTCGACGATTTGCCGGTCGTAACATTATCTGCCACCGGCAACCTGGACGAGGCTGCCTTTTACGACCTCATGGACAAAAGGGTAGGCCCCGTTATTTCGCGCGTGCCGGGCGTAGCGCAGGTTAACCTGATCGGCGGACAGGAAAGAGAAATTAAAGTGAACCTGAATGCCTCTAAACTGGAAGCCTATGGTCTTTCCGTGTTGCAGGTGCAACAGGCCATTCTTGCTTCCAATCTCGATTTCCCCACCGGTAGCGTGCAGACCAGGGAGCAGGATATTTTGATTCGTCTTGCGGGAAAATACAAATCTGTTGATGAGTTGAGAAAACTGGTGGTGCGCCAGACTCCGGAAGGCGGACAGGTTCGCCTGGCTGATATAGCGGATGTGCAAGACGCTCAGAAAGATGTTGAGAAGATTGCGCGTGTGGATGAAACCAGCGCCATCGTGGTGCAGGTGATCAAACAATCCGATGCTAATGCAGTAAGCGTTAGTGAAGGCATACAGGAAATTGTGAAGCAGTTGGAAAAAGATTATGCAACAGCAGGATTGAAATTGGATATTGCCAACGACAGTTCTGTTTATACCTTGCAATCAGCCAACGCCGTGATCTTCGACCTCGTGCTCGCTATTATACTGGTAGCGGTGGTGATGTTGTTTTTCCTTCACAGCGTAAGAAACGCGCTGATTGTGATGGTGGCTATTCCCGCCTCATTGATCGCTACTTTTATCGGTATGTATCTGTTGGGTTATTCGCTTAACCTGATGTCGTTGCTCGGTCTCTCGCTCGTGGTAGGTATATTGGTGGATGACGCCATTGTGGTACTTGAGAACATTTACCGTCACATGGAGATGGGTAAGAACAAAGTGCGCGCGGCATTTGATGCCACAAAAGAAATTGGTTTTACCGTATTGTCTATTACCCTTGTAATTGTGGTGGTGTTTGTTCCCATTGCCCTCAGTACCGGCCTGGTATCTGACATATTGCGCGAGTTCTGTGTGACCGTAGCCATCGCCACATTGTTATCATTGCTTTCATCGTTTACCATTGTGCCCTGGCTTTCGTCGAGATTTGGTAAACTGGAGAAAATTACCGGCAAGACCATCTTCGGTAAAGTGATCGTGGCTTTTGAAAAAGCATTGGACAGATTCACCGATTTTATTACCCGCATATTAAAATGGAGCCTCAAGCATAAACTGGCCACATTAGGCATTGTGCTCGTATTATTAATTTCCTCTTTTGCCTTAATCGCCAAAGGTTATATCGGTACAGAATTTTTTGCCCGCAGCGACCGCGGCGAGTTCCTGGTGCAGATTGAAATGCCTAAGGATGTTTCGATAGAACAAACCAACCTGATGACACAGCAGGCTGAGAACTACCTGCGTAACAAACCCGAGGTGACCCGCTACGTAACCACTGTTGGTCAGTCGAGCGAAGGCTTTGGCGCCACACAGGCCACAGCTTACAAATCTGAAATCAGCGTGCAGTTGGTAGAAAGAAAACACCGCGAAGACGATTCCTATGTATATGCGGCCAAGGTGAAAAGGGATTTGGAGAAAGTGCTGGTGGGTGCGAAAGTGAAAACTGTGCCCGTGAGCATTATGGGTACTGCCGAACGTGCTCCCCTGGCGCTGGTGATTACCGGCCCGCAACTGGATAGCGTGATGCAGTTTGCCGAAGTAGCAAAAGACAAGCTGGCGCAGATTCCCGGTGCTACCGAGATAAAACTTTCCGTAGAGACCGGTAACCCCGAAATCAGCGTGAATGTTGACCGCGATAAAATGGCATCGCTGGGTCTTACCCTGCAAACCGTGGGTGCTACCATGCAGACTGCTTTCAGTGGCAATACCGATGGTAAATTCCGCGCCGGCGAATATGAGTATGATATCAACATCAAGCTCGACGAGTTTGACCGCAAGAGCGTGGAAGACGTAAGCAACCTGCTTTTTGTAAATGATAAAGGTGAAAAGATCAGGTTATCGCAGTTCGCAACTATCACGCAGACTGCCGGTCCCAGCATGCTGGAGAGAAGAGATAAAAGCACTTCGGTAACCGTGCAGGCGCAATCAGTAGGCCGTCCTACCGGTACCATCGCTTCTGAATGGGAAGCCAGTCTGCAAGACGTGGCACGACCCGCCGGTGTAAACTATGTATGGGGCGGTGATATGGAAAACCAGAGCGAAGGTTTTGGTTCGCTGGGCATAGCGCTGATCGCGGCCATTGTGTTGGTGTACCTGATCATGGTGGCGTTGTACAACAGTTTCGTCTATCCCTTCGTGGTATTGTTCTCGATTCCCTTGTCAATTATCGGTGCCCTGCTGGCGCTGGCATTGACCAACAACTCGCTGAACATTTTTACCATCTTAGGTCTCATTATGCTGATCGGTCTTGTTGCTAAAAACGCGATCATCCTTGTTGACTTCACCAACCAGCGCAAGGCGCAGGGTGAAAGCACCTGGAATGCCCTGATACAAGCCAACCACGCACGTTTGCGTCCCATCCTGATGACCACCATTGCGATGGTGATAGGTATGCTGCCGATTGCATTGGCCAGCGGTGCCGGTGCAGAGTGGAAGAATGGCCTGGCCTGGGTGATCATTGGCGGCCTGATCAGTTCGCTGTTCCTGACACTGATTGTGGTACCCGTGATGTACTATATTTTCGACCGCATCATTGACCGTTTCAACCGCGGCAAAGAGCCGCAGAAAATTGAAGAACTGATGGTGGCCGACTACGTACCCGTACAGGTAAGCGAGGACGGATTTACCCCCAAACATATATAAGTAATTGCGCGATTGAAAACCAGGAAGAGACCCTGCTCGTTAGTGAGCGGGGTTTTTTGTTGACCGGGAATCGCCACCGTCCTGCTCCGTCCTGCTTATAAAGCTAATTATACTCTTCTGTTTTTTTACTCTCTTCTATGGCGTTTTATATTTATCAGTAAATTACGACTTCTCCTATCCGACATCAACCAAAAACCAATACTAACAAATCATGATCCGTGTAGCGTTACGCCAACTTGCAATTCCAGGCCTTATCACCCTGCTCTTGTTATCCTCCTGCAAAGAAGAACCTGTTGATAAACGCATCAAACAAATAGATCCCAAACGCGCTGCTGAAATGGCTGCTATCGGCGACACTGCTGTGAAATACCAATTAGCTGATAGTAATCTCACACTTAAACTTTGGGGAATCGATTCGCTGGTGATTTCACCTATCGCTATCGATATAGACGATTTTGGCAACTTGTATTATACCACCACTAACCGACAGAAAAATTCTGAGTTTGATATACGCGGTCACCAGGACTGGGAAATTCCTTCGCAGGCATTGCAAACCATTGAAGATAAACGCGCTTTTCTGCGCAGTATATTATCTCCCGAAAACAGCACCAAGAATACCTGGCTGGCCGACCTGAATGGCGACAGCTCGCACGACTGGCGAGATTTGACTGTTGAGAAGGAACACGTGTACCGCCTGAAAGATACCGACGGCGATGGCGTGGCCGATCAATCGCAACTGGTGGTGGAAGATTTTCATGATGAGGTAACCGATGTGGCAGGCGGCGTGCTGGCCACCGGCGACGACCTGTTTGTGGCCGTAGGCCCCGACCTGTGGAGAATGAAAGATAAAAACGGTGATGGGATTGCTGATGATAAGGTTTCGATCTCTCATGGTTATGGTATTCATATAGGCTTTAGCGGCCATGGTATGTCGGGTGTGGAAATGGGTCCCGATGGAAGAATATACTGGCAGATCGGTGATATCGGTTTTAACGGCGTGGATCAGACAGGCAAAAGATGGGAGTATCCCAACTGCGGCGTCATTGCACGCAGTAATCCTGATGGCAGCGATTTTGAAATTTTCGCGTACGGCCTGCGCAATACGCATGAATTTGCCTTTGATGAATATGGCAACCTGGTAAGCGAAGACAACGACGGCGACCATGCCGGTGAAAGAGAGCGGCTGGTATATATCGTAAACGGCAGCGATGCCGGCTGGCGCAGCAACTGGCAATACGGCAAATACCGCGACCCGGAAAATAATACTTACAAGGTATGGATGGATGAAAAAATGTGGATGCCGCGTCATGATAGCCAGGCCGCTTACATCATTCCGCCCATTGCCAACTATGTAAGTGGTCCGGCAGGATTTGTGTATAACCCCGGTACTGCGTTGAGTCCCGAGTATAAGAACCATTTTTTCGTAGCAAAATTCGTCGGCAATCCCGAGCAATCCGGCGTATATGCATTTACGCTAAAACCAAAAGGCGCGGGCTTTGAACTGGGTGAAGATAAATTGCTGGTGAGCGGCATTCTGCCTACTGGCCTCGACTTTGGCCCTGATGGCGCCATGTATATTGCCGACTGGATCGATGGCTGGGGCACGCATGATTATGGACGCATCTGGAAACTGGACGACAAAAGAGGCGCTAATTGGGAAGCACGAAAACAAACCAGGACGCTGCTTGCTGCTGATTTTTCCAAAAAAACAAAAGAAGAACTCGGCACGCATCTCTTCAATGCAGACATGCAGGTGCGATTGAAAGCTCAGTTTGAACTTGCTAAGCGAGGCGCCGATGGTGAAGAGACTTTCAAGAAAATGCTGGCGCAGGCCGATAACCAGTTGGCAAGAATTCATGCCATCTGGGGACTGGCGCAAATGGCGCGAAAGAATAAGAACTATGCGGAAAATATTTTACCCTATCTGAAAGATAAAGACCCTGAGATAAGAGCGCAGGCTGCTAAATGGATTGGCGACATCAAATATAAAGACAATGATGCCGGCAATAAACTCATTCCCTTATTAAAAGACAGTTATAGCCGCGCAAGATTCTTTGCAGCAGAAGCATTGGGCAGAATTGAACATGAACTGGCCATTACTCCCATCATTGAAATGCTGCGTGCCAATAAAGACGAGGATGTGTACCTGCGTCATGCAGGCAGCCTGGCGCTTGCAAGAATCGGGCATGCCGACCCTATTGTGAACCTTGCGAAAGACAGATCGCGCGCGGTGAGAGTTGCGGCAGTAGTGGCTTTGCGCCGCATGGGCGACCCACGCATCAGCGAGTTCTTGTTGGATATTGATGAATATATAGTCACCGAGGCGGCGCGTGCTATTAATGATGATCTGTCAATTGAAGCGGCACTGCCTGCATTGGGCAACTTGTTAAGACTGACCAATTCGGAAAATGAAGCGCTGGTGAGGCGCAGCATTAATGCCAACCTGCGCGTGGGTACCGATGAAGCGTTGCAGAATTTGATTAACTACGCACAGAAAGAAGATGCCCCCGCCGCCATGCGCGCCGAAGCCATCGATGCGTTGAGCACCTGGCCAAAGCCTTCGCTGATGGACAGGGTGGATGGAAGATACCGCGGCCCGATTGAAAGAGATCCTGCAAAACTGAGAGCGGCTGCCGGCAATGCGCTGGTGCAATTGCTGCACGGTAGTGAAAAGCAAGTTCGCCTGAGCGCCATCAAAGCCATCAGCAAATTAAAGATCAACGAAGGAGCCGACGAACTGATGGCTATTTTGAAAAACGATAAAGACCCCGCTATTCGCGCGCAGGCGTTGAAATCGCTTGCCACCCTGGATTATCCGCAAATGGGTGTGGCTATTCAAACAGCCATTGCCGATAAAGATAAATCGGTGCGCGTGGCAGGCATAGACCTGGTGGCTAAAATGAATATACCTGTAGAGTTGATAGTATCGGTACTCACCGATGTGATCAATAATAAAACTACTGAGGAAAAACAATCTGCACTGTTAACGCTCGGCAAACTGCCGGTTCAATACACGCAAAAAACGCTGGACGACCTGGTGCAGAAAATGAATGCAAAAAAATTACCGCCCGAGATTTACCTCGAACTCGCCGAAGCCATCGACAGCAGCGGCTCGCGCGAGCTGGCAGATAAATATAAACGGGTAAGCGCCACCTTAGGTGCAGATACACTTACCGCTGCTTATGCAGACGCGCTCTATGGCGGTGATGCCGGTCGTGGCAGAAGAATATTTTTCGCCAATCAATCCGCACAGTGTATCCGATGCCATGCCATTGATGATCGCGGAGGCAATGCGGGGCCGCCCCTGGATGGAGTGGCGCGCAGGCTGTCGCGGCAACAATTACTGGAAGCACTCATCAATCCCAGCGCGCGCATTGCGCCAGGTTATGGCACAGGCGGTGTGAGCAGCATGCCCGATATGCGATATGTGCTGAGCAAAAGGGAGATCAGGCACGTGGTGGCTTTCCTGTCGGAACTAAAGAACGAAAAATAAAATTCGCCTTTAGCGCGGCAGGAACACTTTCATCATTACCATCGAGATGTAAGGAACGGCAGCGATGAGCGATGCAATCAGCAAATCCCTTTTCTTGTTGGGATTCTTGTTCCAGCGCTCCACATACTTGTCGAAGATTTGCTGATCTTTTTCTTCCTGTATAAACACGCGGTAAAAGATAACGGTAATTCCGGTGTAAACAGAAAGGGCATTGATCATGGCACCCGCATGCGATGCGAACCATTCCATTCTGACGAAACGTAAGAATATTTGTTGCAGGAAAAGAATCCAGCCACCAGCCGATAAGGCCAACAGGTACATGCACTTCATTCTGACGTGCAGGCTATCGGGAAAATAGCTCTGGTGACCGCAGTAGTGATAAATGGTGAAATAAACGTATTCAAGTTTTTTCACGAGTAACGGATTTAGGGTAAACGGATCAATGTCGCATCTTAAAACGGCTTTCAGGTACAAAAAGTGTTTGATGTGCATCAAATATTAACTAACGGTATATCAAATAGTTAGGAATAGATATTAGTACCTATTGCGGGTATTGGTTTCTATTAAATTTTATCGCCGAAAAGCTTGCAAAATCCAGGTAAATGCCATTGGTCTAAATTGAACATTTTTCAAGATCATATTCCCTATCTTCAATCTCCTCAAGCTCCAAAACAAAATATATGAACAGAACGATTGTAGCCCTCTTGTTCGGCTTTGTGGCGCTCGGCGCCTGCCAGTCTGCCGCTTCGGAAAATGAAGCACTTGTCGTAAATGATGCTGTCAAAACGAGAATCGACAGCACGCTGAAAAGTTTTGTTGACTCAGCCAAGGTAGCCGGCGTGTCAGCATTAGTTTTTGAAAAAGGAAAGGAAGTTTACTTCAATGCATTCGGCTATGCCGACCGCGAAGCGCAGGTTCCTTTCGACCGTAATTCTATTGTGCAGATCTTCTCCATGACCAAACCCGTAACAGGCGTAGCGCTGATGACTTTATATGAGAAAGGACTTTTTCAGCTGGATGATCCGCTGGAAAAATATCTTCCCGAATATGCCGATATGAAAGTGTTCAAGGGACTGGATGCAAAAGGCAATCCCATACTCGAGCCTGCCAAGCGGTCCATCACTGTTCGTGATATTACTCGTCATACCGCAGGTTTTGCCCATGGCACCAACATTCCTGGTCTGGCGGAAATAGTAAACAAAGCCAACGTGATGGATTTTTCGCAACCACTGAGTGAAATGAGTAAGCGATTGGCAAGTCTTCCGCTGGCATTTCACCCCGGCGATGAATGGTCGTATGGTATTTGCGTGGACGTGCAGGCTTATTTGGTAGAAAAATTATCAGGCAAACCATTTGATCAATATTTGCAGGAAACCATTTTTACCCCCTTACAAATGACCAACACCGGTTACCTGATTCCCGAAGCCAATCGCAGCAAACAAGCCGTTGTATATTTCCGCGATGATAATACAGGTGTATTGTCGAGGGCTCCCGATTCAAGCTGGAAATTCCTGAATCAAATAGAGCATGCTTTAAAGCCCGGTGGTTACGGCCTTGCTTCGACTATTGATGATTATATGAAGTTTGCGCAAATGCTCGTGCATAAAGGAAAACTGGGCGATGTACAGATTTTGAAGCCCGAAACGGTAGAACTGATGGCCACCAATCACTTGTCTGATACTATCACCAAACGCAGCTGGTTGCCGAGCAAGGGCACTGTTGGTTTTGGCATCGACTTCGCGGTGCGCACGCAGCCGCCGGTTGACCAGAATGAAAATCACGGCATCGTCGGCGAATTTTTCTGGGACGGCGCAGCCAGCACATTGTTCTGGGTTGATCCCAAAAATGAACTCACCGCGGTTTTGTTTACGCAGCTGATGCCTTTCGACAAGGTTAAACTGCATAAGCGTTTCCGCGATGCTATATATGGTGTGTACCAACCCGCCACCGCATCTTCTACGCAGTAGGAGAACGGCGGTGCAATATTGAAACCAGTTTTATGAAAACAAACTTTTTCTTTTTTATACTTTTCATATGTGTGCAATGCGCGGGGCAGCCGAAAGTGTATACCACGGCCAACGCGCATTCACACAATGATTATCAGCAACCGGTTCCGTTTCACAAAGCCTGGTACCAGGGCTTTGGCTCTATTGAAGCAGATATTTTTTTGAAAAATGGCAGGCTGATCGTGGCGCACGACAGTGCGCAGCTGGCGCGACACTGGACCCTCGATTCCTTGTATATCGGTCCATTGTTGTTGCAACTGGAAAAAAATGGCGGATATATTTACCCCGACAAGAACCGGTCGCTGCAGTTTATGATTGACATAAAGTCGGATGCCATCACTACGCTGAATAACCTGGTGGAGAAACTAAAACGCTACCCCTCACTCATCAATGCATCTTCCATAAAAATTGTAATCAGCGGCAGTCGTCCTGCACCCGAACAATTTTTTACATATCCATCCTGGATACGCTTCGACGGCGAGTTGCAGAAAAAATACAGTCGACAGGCATTAAAGAAAATCGAAATGCTAAGCGACAATTTTGCGCGGTACTCATCGTGGCGCGGCGTTGGCGAAATCCCCGCCGCAGATAAACAGAAGTTGAAGCAATGGATTAACAAAGCACATAAACTCAAAAAGAAAATCCGTTTCTGGAACGCCCCCGACACGCCCGAAAGCTGGAAACTGTTTATGGAGCTGGGCGTAGATTATATCAATACTGATAATATAGAAGGTCTCAGCCGTCATCTTGCCGCTGCCGGCAAGTAGTTCCCACCGACTGACGAAGATCATGTGCTTATCTTACCATGGTCATACCCCGGGTAGTTTCCCTGGTGGAAATTTGTTCTATCAAAAAAGAGATCACATGGAAACTACCTTTTTCAACTCAAGCCAGGCTGAATTTAAACACGAATCGTTGATAAAGCGTTTTTTCACCTGGTGTAAAGACCAGGAAAAAAACAGGTTGATCTGGTTGGGCATCGCGCTCACCGTTCATGGTTGTGTGTTGACCCCGATCACTTTTATGGCCGTTGCATTTTCCGGTCTCAACTTATTCCTGGTGTACGTAGTGATTGCCGCCATGGCCGCCACCGTCATCCCGAACCTGGCAGCGCAGCCCACTAAAGTTACCCTGCCACTGTTTTTCCTGAGCGTGATTATAGACGTGCTGATTATCATATACAGTTTAACCCAGGGATTGAGTGCCGGCAACGTATATTAAGTAGGCTTTTAATTCACACCCCGAACTATACAACAGACCCTAAAAAACCCCCTCACTGCAAAAATGGCAAGCAGGATCAGGCCACTCGACGGAGTGGCCTTTTTGTTTGGCGTTGCTAAATGTGGAGATTAATTGTTTTCTTTATGTGATAATTCGTGACCGATCTCCCCGACGGACACAGATGGAATGTGTTGTATATGGATACGGAATAAAGGTTTCGGGTTGGTGTGGCGAGACAACTTAGTTCTTAATCAATCCATCGTAAAGGCAACGAATAATAGCCTGTAGTCCTGCAGGACCATCAGGAGCAAATCCATTCGTGATTACCACAAAGCCGAATTTTTCTTTGGGGTGAAAAAACATATGACTGTACAAGCCGTAAGCTGAACCGGTATGTCCTTTCAGTTCTTTGCCTTCAATGATCTTGCTGGTGGTTGAAATGGCAAGTCCATAGTGGCTGCTGTCGACCGGTGTTTGCATCAGCTTCGCGCTTTTTTTCTTAATGATTCTTTTGCCATTCAGCTTGCCATAGTTCATGTGCATCATCATATACTTCGCCAGGTCGGGCGCGCTGATCTTCATGCCGCCGGTGGGTGAAAATATCGGCGTGGTATAGCCCATGGTGTAGTTGGCGATTTCCTTTGCGCGACTGGCATAGGCGGCGGGCTGGGGAATGAATTTGGCCGAATCATTATCATACTCATATATAGTGGCAAAGCGTGAGTGATCGAGAGAGTCATTATTATATCCTCCATACAACCCCAGCGGATCCAGTACGTGGCGTTTTACATACAGGTCGAACCTTTCTCCTGAATATTTTTCCAGTATAGTTCCCGCCATATTAAAGTTCAGGTTGCAGTAGTGGTATTTCGTTCCCGGCTCATAATCATTATAACATTTTTGCCAGTTGGGGTTTTTATCGGGATTGATCACATCCAGCGTAAAATATCCTTCACTATCGTTGATGCTCGATTGATGCGAGAGCAGCATCTTCAGCGTAATCACCTTATCAGGAAATTTCGGATTGCGAACGGGAAAGCCAACCAGTTTACTAACATCATCGTTCAGTGATAATTTTTTTGCTTCCACCAACTGCATAAGAGAAGTGGCAGTGAATGATTTTGAAATCGATGCTATGCGAAAAACACAATCATCTGTAAGCGGAGTATTCGTTTCAATATTTTTAAGACCAAATGATTTTGTATAAATGATCTTGTTATTTTTAACAACAGCCACCGACACGCCTGCCACTTTTGAGTTCTGAATCAATTCATTGATGCAGGCTTCGGCTTTTTCAACCTGGGCGAAATTGTGACTCGAGGTGATGAGTAGTAATGCTATGAGAATATTCCGAATCATTGGCTGATGATGGTTTTAATGCGGAAGCTATTTAATTGAAGGGAATTAGTCAAAAAATGAAAGCCGCAAATAGCCGCAAAGTCAATAGGGATGAAACATGATAAGTTTTGAACTACCGGGAACAGCCCGCTTGTTCTAGCACGCTGATAACCAGGTAGATGACGCGATTTGCCCCGGGCGGGTGACAATAAATAAATGAATAGAAGTCATGGGGCCGGCACAACCAAAAGATGTCGCAAACAACTCCCAATTTGTCTCGTTCGCACCCGCATCACTCGTTTTTGCTGCAATATTTTTGTCTGTATTAAAACTCATCACCTATGCACGGAGAAATGATAAGTACTGGCTCGGCAGATTGCACAGAAAAACTGGCCAAAGAACCATTGTGGAAAGCAGTGAAAGATGCGATACGTGGCACTTCCGCAGATTACACCAAGATCAACCTGAAGCGCGCCATCTTTTTACTGGCAGTACCGATGATTATCGAATTGCTGGGTGAAGCATTGTTTGCCGTGGTGGACATCTATTTTGTCGGCAAAGTCGGCTCCTGGGCGCAGGAGACAGTTGGGTTGACGGAAGCATATCTCTTCGTGCTGTATTCAGTTGGCATGGGTGTGTCGATGGCGGTTACTGCGGTGGTGGCTCGACGTATTGGTGAGGGCAATAAAAAAGAAGCGTCTGTGTCGGCAGTGCAGTCAATTATACTCGCCTTTCTGATATCCGTGCCATTTGCTTTTGCAGGCATTATTTTCCCGAAAGAATTGCTCATTTTGATGGGTGCAAAGGGACAAGTAGTCGCCGAGGGATATACCTATACCCAGGTGATGCTCGGCAGTAATATGGTGATTATGTTTCTTTTCGTGATCAATGCCATTTTCCGCGGCGCGGGCGATGCGGCCATCGCAATGCGCGTGCTGTGGGTAGCGAATATTATTAATATCGTGCTCGACTGGTTGCTGATTACAGGTCCAGGTCCCTTTCCCGCATTAGGTATAAAAGGTGCGGCCATCGCAACTGCGGTAGGACGCGGGGTAGGTGTACTGATGCAGTTGTGGATGTTGTTTAGAGTAGGCAAACATATTCGCGTGGCTATGGAAGACGTGAAGGTGAACTGGAAATTGCTGGGCAATATTGTGAAGACATCGTTGGGGGGCGTAGGACAAATGATTGTAGCCATGGCGAGTTGGTTTTTCATACTCGGAATATTGGAAGGCGTAAAAGCCGTAGCTGGCGCCACTATCGCCATGCGCATTATGATGTTTACCATGATGCCGGTGATGGGATTGTCGAACGCTGCGGCGGCGCTGGTAGGGCAATACCTCGGCTCTGGCCAGCCGGACCGTGCAGAATCAGCTGTTTGGAAGATCGGTTTTTATGCCATGTACTACATGATAGGAATATCCGTAATTTTTTATTTCGCCAACGAATGGCTTGTAGGATTATTTAGCAGCAATGCTTATGATATAAAAGTAGGCAGCACCTGGCTTCGTATTATTTCATATTCGTTCTTTGTATATGGCTGGTGGATGGTTTCTGTACAAGCATTCAACGGGGCCGGCGATACCAGAACTCCCACGTGGATCAACATAGGATTTTTCTGGTTCCTGCAGATTCCACTGGCCTATTTCCTCGGCATTTATTTCGAAGGTGGTTACAACGGTGTGTTTTGGGCTGTATTCATTTCTGAAACCTCCGTCGGACTTTTCACGCTTTGGCTTTTCACCAAGGGCAAATGGAAATTATCCAAAGTCTGATTAATACTTGTCTTGTATTTATCCTGGCTGTCGTCAACGGAAACTTGTCGTTTTTTTTCAATTTTCCGGTGGGTGGCCAGGATATTTTTGTGCCTGTAAAAACTTTTTATTATGACAAGTATCAATTTAAACGAACTGGAACTGAATGAGTTCATCGGCAAAGATGATATTCATCAACACTGCAGGGCCACCTTTCCCCTGGTTGGTTTTCATGGTTCGAAAGACCTTGCTTCCGTGTATTTTGAGCTGTTGCCCGGTCGTCACCTTGGCCGCCATACCGATAGCGCAGAAGAACTGCTGATCATATTAGAAGGTGACGCTGAGGCGCTTGTGGGCGAAGAAAGAATAAGCGCCTCAAAAAACTCCATAGTGCTGGTGCCGCGCATGGTGCCCCACGACATAAAAAATACCGGCAGTAAAACCTTAAAAGTATTGGGCGTATTTGGCGGTGCCAATAATATTGTTGCTACATTTGAAAAAGCCATGTTGCCGCTGGAAACTAATGTGGTGGACACGGCTCTATTGTTCAGTAATGTAAAACCGTCGTGAATCCCAGGCTTTCAGAATACAGGCCTTCATTGCCGCTGCGCAGCCTGGTGCAATCGTATTGGACCGGAGATTTCAACCTGTATTCTGAAAATCAGTTTGTGCAAACCGTGGTGCCAAATGGATGTATTGAACTCATCATTCACCTCACCCGAGAACAGTGCGAGCTGGTAAAAGATAACGAATGGGGTAAAACGCCCGAGTCTATGTTTATCGGTCTTCGCACTTCCGCCTACAACGTGCGTTTCGATAAACTGGTGCGTGTTTTTGGCATTCGTTTTTTTCCCGAAGGTTTCTACGCAGCCTTTGGCGTTTCTCCATCACATTTTACCCATAGTTTTGAGGACTGCCGCGATGTGCTTGGCCAGGAATTCAGCGAATATTGCTGCCGGCTCCGCGATCTTAAGGATGCCCGTGCACAAGTGGAGCTGACCGAAAACTATTTGCTGAAAATGCAGTCGCGACGCAGCGCCAGGGAAGACTACCTGCGACTGGCCCCTGTAATCATTCGCCGCAACAATGGCACCGAACCTTTGGAATCTGTGCTTAAACAATTACCCGTAAGTCTGCGGCAGTTGCAGCGCGGCTTTAAGGAAAAATTTGGTATCACCGCTAAAGAATATACCCGCCTGGTAAGAATGAATGCTATCCAGAAATATATGCAGTCGGCCATGATCAATCTTACTGATCTCACTTACGAAATCGGTTTTGCAGATCAATCGCATTTTATCCGTGAGTTTAAATTGATAACAGGCATCAGCCCACGAAAATTCCTCGATCAACGATCAGAATATATCGTTAATCCCGCCGAAGAGGACTGATACGCACACCAAACGGCGAATCTCCTTCAAGTCTCCATGCTTCAATATTGCTTCAACTAATCCCCTGTTTACGGGAGGCAACTTGAGCTTTTATAGCAAATTGATGAACCGCAAAAGCAAGCCTCGTTTTATGTTTTGTTTCAATTTTGTGCCCGTCATTTACAGTCACAGAAAAACAAAACCAAAATGTCACGAAGTATTACGGCCATTATTTGTATAGCCTTATTCATTCTGCTCGTCGCGTGTAAAAGAGATTCGCCCACATTCAGGGCCGAAGGTTTCTGGAGGGGAAATGGCCAAAGTTCGCTAATTATTTTTTCACATACACATTAAAACGGTAATCATGAAAGCAACACTTACCAAAGTAAGCGGAAAGACTATGTCTGTTTACTTTGTAACACTTATCCTTATCCTGGGATTAAGTTCATGTCACAAGTTCGATGATATCTTTAATCATCAGCCCGGCAAGGGCGACAAGCCAAACTCTTACTCTTCTGAAGTAATCAGGAAATGGGCCGCGCTGCAGGTGCGCCTCATGAAGAACGCAACCGGCGTGCCCAACCATGCATTTGGCAGACACTATGCGTACAGCGGCGTTGCCGCCTGGGAATCGATCGCTCCTGGTATGCCCGGTTATGCGCAACTGAAAAGCGAGTGGAATGGCCTGACTGGTTTGCCGCAGGCTGGTAACAAAAAGTTTTACTGGCCCGCTAATGCCAATGCCGCGCTGGCTGCTATCAACCGCGCATTTTTTCCCAATGCCAGCGCAGAAGACAAGCAAGCCATCGATTCATTGGAGAATGCATTCAACAACCAGTTTGCCTCCAAAGCATCGGCCACTGTACTTAGTAACTCAAGAGAGTTTGGTAAGGCGTTAGCTGCGGCGGTTTTTGCCTGGTCGGAGACAGATGGTTCCAAAACTGTTTATCCTCCTTATGTTCCTCCTGTTGGAGATGGTTTGTGGAAACCAACTGCTGAGGGACAAACAGCCGCTACTCCTTACTGGGGATTGAACCGCACTGTGGTTAAGGGTAGCAACAATGGCACCGGTCTGCCCGCGCCACCTGCGTATTCCACTCAACCCGGCTCCGCATTTCACAATATGGTGAAACACCTGTACGATGCGGCCAAGGCGCCTACCATTGAACAGAGAGCCATGGCATTTTTCTGGCGCGATGTGCCGGGCGCTACTACACCGGGTCACTGGGTGAATATACTGGTGCAGATACTGGAGAAGAAAAATGTGTCGTTGGCAAAGGCCGCTGTAGCCTACGCGTTGACCGGCGCTGCCATCAATGATGCTGCTATTGCAGTGATGAAGGTGAAATATCAATACAACCTGGTGCGTCCCATAACATATGTTCATGAAGTGATGGGACAGACAGATTTCAACCCCATTATTGGTACACCCGCCCACCCGGAGTATCCGTCGGCACACTCATCGTTATCCATGGCGGTGGCGCAGGTGCTGGAGGGGTTGTTTGGGAAAAACCAGGCTTTCACCGATCATACTTACGATTATCTCGGCTATGCGCCGCGGACATTCCCTACTTACAGCGCCATAGCCACTGAGGCTGGTCAGTCGAGATTATACGCTGGTATTCACTACCAATTCTCGATCGACAAAGGCCTGCAACAGGGAAAGAAAGTGGCTTCAAATATTCTTGATCGTTGTAACGTAGCAGGTTATTGATTTCGGCCTGGTACCTCTGTGCGTAATTTTTGTGATGGACGGCCTTCCTTTTCTAAGGAGGGCCTTTTTGTAAAATACCGCATTTACGGGAATTGTGTCCCTGTAGCACTCGCTACTTTTGGAGCAACATTATAGCCATGTACAACCTTTATACGGAGATTCTTCGCGACTCATCCGTGCAGCGTAAGCTCAGTTGCGGCGAGCAGATGGTCACTTACTTCACCTGTCCGCTGAAATCAAAGTTCACCGATCTCTGGAGCCATCACAACTATATTCTCTATGTTGTTGAGGGCCGTAAGATCTGGCACACCGCTCACGGATCGTACGATCTGAGCAAAGGCAGTTGCGCCTTCGTGCGCAGCGGCGCCTCCATAGTGGAACAAAACTTCGATACAGAAGTTTGTTTCATCCTCTTCTTCATGCCCGATGAATTTATCATTGACGTGCTCAAGTCGCGGCGCGCACCCATTCATCACTCGCAAAAAAGATTTGACCCGGTCATCCGCGTTCATACCAATGCACCACTCGAGAGTTTTTTCCACGGCATGATACCTTATTTCGAGGCCAACCGCCAGCCCGATCAGTCGTTACTTGATCTGAAATTTCGCGAGTTGATTCTCACCATTGCCGACAATCCCGCCAACGGCGATTTGCTGAGTTGTTTTGGTACCATGATCAATGAACCGCAGAGCGTATCGCTGCAACGCGTGATGGAGGATAATTACTGTTTCAACCTGAAACTGGAAGACTTTGCGCGACTGGCCATGCGCAGTCTCTCGGCATTCAAGAGAGATTTCATGCGCATATACAAAACCACGCCCGGCAAATGGCTGATTGAGCGGAGACTTGATCACGCCTACCACCTGTTAACGCATACTGATAAGACCGTTTCTGAAACTGCCTTTGAAGCCGGCTTTGAGAGCGCTTCACATTTCAGCCGAGTATTTCGCCGGCGATTTGGAATCCCACCCGTATCGATGCGCCGTCAAAAAGTAGCATGAACTTCCTGGTCATGCAGTAGAACGGCTAAGCAAAATACATCCTGTACAAGCCCGGTAGCTTTGTGTAACAAAAAAAATAGTCATGAGTACAAAAGCAATCCAGGGAAAATTGTGGAGCATAGCTCCGAGGTATTGGTCACAACATTTTGAACCAGGTTTTTTGCCTTTATATCGAAAAGCATTGGAGCAGTTGGGATCTATCAAGACGAAATTATTATTAGACGCGGGCTGTGGCTCGGGCATGTTTACCAGCCTGGCTATTAAAGCAGGCGCGCAGGTGATTGGCGTGGATGCAGCGCCGGGGCTGCTGGAAGTAGCGCGCGAACGCAATCCGCACAACAATTTTTTGGAAGAAGACTTAGAGTCGCTGCCGTTTGCCGACGACAGTTTTCATGTAGTAACAGGTTTCAATTCCTTTCAATTTGCTTCCGACTTCAAAGCAGCGGTACGCGAAGCGCAGCGCGTGTTGCGGCCGGGCGGTAAGCTGGTAATCGGCATCTGGGATTTGCCCGAACGCAGCGATGCCAGCATTGTATTGAAAGCAATCGGGGCGCTGATACCTCCGCCGCCACCGGGCACACCGGGACCCTTTGCATTGTCTGAAGACGGCAAGATAGAAGGTATTCTGAAGGAAATAGGTTTTAAGCTGAACAGCAAAACTGTTGTGGCTTGTCCTTTTACCTATTCAAGTCTGACCGAAGGCATCAGGAGTTTTATGGGAACTGGACCGGCGGCAGCGGCCATGTATAACAGCACGAAATTAATTACGGAAGATGCAATTGGAAGGGCACTGCGCCAGTTCAGGGTGACGGAGGATATACATTTTCTGCAGAATCATTTTCTGTTGTTTGTGGCGGAAAAATAAATTGAAGGTTGTGTGAGGATTGTGGGTTTGCACGGATGAGAATCGCGGACCAGGCGCGGATTTTGGGATGACGCGGATTTTAATTGAAGGCAGGTTGCATATAATGGGCATCCGCATAATCCTAGAATCTGCGTTGCATCCGCGATATTATAAGTCAGTTTCCAGCGCCACATCAAATTCTTTCCAATATCTCAATGTTTTGGAAAGTCCGGCCATTTTACTAACCAGTTCAAAAATCTCCTCCGGCGATTTTCCCTCCTTGCGTAAATACTGAATGGAAGTGGAACCCGCAGACTTTGATAATTTCTGTTCAGGCGATTCCATCAGCAGTCGGTGATGAATGATGGTACTGCTGGTGAAAGAAGTATAGCCCAAAAGTTTTGCCAGGTACCATTGAGCCTTTGAAGAATCGCGCAGGTCATCGCCGCGAATGATGAGATCGATATTATAGTGATTATCATCCACTACGCAGGCAAGTTGATAAGAGGGGAAACCGTCTTTCTTTTTCACAATAAACTCATGCATGGTCGGCGGCAGCTCTGCTGATGGCGGCGTATATATTCTCCAGGCGTTGTTGGGATCATCGAGCGAAAGATCTTTATTGCGGCAGTTACATTTTTCGCGCGTGGTGCGTGAGCAGGAGCAGGCGAATACATGCCCGCCTTCGCGGAGCTGATGGAGTGCCTTTTCGTAGAGGGGAAGGCGGTGGAGCTGGGAAAATTTATTTTTATACTCTCCATAATCTTTCGGTCCCTCATCCCAGGGAATGCCGAGAAAGTTCAGTGATTCGAAAATATCCCGCACATATTGCTCCTGCACGCGCGCCTGGTCAAGATCATCAATGCGCAGCAGAATGGCGGCACCGGTTTTTCGCGCCAGCGAGGCGGTGATTGCGAAAGAGAAAATATTGCCTACATGCAAAAATCCGCTGGGTGTGGGCGCGATACGCGTGCGAACGAAACTTTTTGAAAGCATCGGGAATGGTACTGCGCGAAGATAAAGAATATTGAGTGGGATTCTTAAGTAAACACCATAACTCAACCATACCATAATTTCCCGCCGCCGGTTCTTAAAAAATAATCTCGCGATTGCAACGCCCGCCTGCTTCTCTTCCGCATTGATTGACTTATCACCCACGGAGAGATTAGACGGGCGAGGTACGAAAATGTTGCAGGATGGGCTATTGTTGATTTGTAAAGTCTCTAAGTTTCTGAATGATAAATCCAGTGGCAGTTTCTTCATATGGTAAGTTGTATGCTACATGAGCGTCAATCCACTCTTCTATATAGGGAACAGCTAGCAGCGACGTAAATTCTTTTTTAAGGTAGTCTTTTACAGAAGGAGGAGAAGATTTAAACTCATCCCATATTGCGAACCTGTTTTCGAGAACGAAGACTATATCTTCAAAATCGCTGCTTGTTCTGCCATCATATTGATTATTGGCATTTTTACCTCTGCTTTTGAAAGCTTCAATTTTTGATGCGAGAAAATATGGTGGGCTAAAAATTTTCACTGTATTTTCCTTGTCAATCGGATAAGTAATTGCGAAATCATATCCTTCTCTATACCATTTGTTAGAAAAGCCTAAGATTGCTTCCGAAATGGGCATTACGTCTACGATTAGATTATCGAACTTGTAACTTCCAATAAACCTGGCCTCAGTATTAGGCGAAAATCCAAGTTGTCTAAGGTCATTTTCCAATTTAAGAAAATCAATTCTGGAGTAAATCTCGACTACTATATCTATATCTATTGTCTCACGCACTTCTTCTGCCATTCGGTCAGCGTATAGAGATACAGTGGCCCCACCCACAAAAACAATGTCTTCCTTGAGCTTGCCAAATGCTCTGGATACTGCTTTTATTCGATCAATATTACGCCTATGATTGTTCATTAAGAATATTTGATTTAAGTTCTTCAATGGCTATTTTTATTTCACGCGATTTGCCAACTCTAATTACATCAACGCAAGCGAGCATTTTGTATAACCATTCGTCTCGCTCCGAGGCCTTAATTATTCCCTTATAAAGTGGTTCAACTGCTAATCCTCTTACTTTGCCATGGATGTCAGGCCAGACATAGTCAATATTGCTTTCAATAAATTTTTTCATGAATGGATGCGAGTGCGCAGTATACACTCCGTTCACCATACCACCAGGTATCACTGGAAATACGTAGCGAAACCCGAATTCGATAAATTCCATCAGTGACTTCCTATGAACCCGCTTTTTATCAGCGCTTATTAGTCCCGCTATAACACTTCTGTTTAGAGATGCAGAAATTTCTGCCGGACTGATGAATAATTCGTTGGCCAAATCTTTAAATTGCCATGGTTCCGATTGCTTACTTATAATTTTCAATAATACTGGAATATCGTGAGGGCGCATTCCGTTGTGTTTTCTCATAAGATAAATGTAATGAAAAATTTTCAATTTGCAAATTGCGAATTAAGTATTGGGCTGATTGTCAAAGTCATACGAAAAGTATGCGAAAATTAGTTCTCGGTGATATCCATGGAAATTATCGTGCATTGCAGCAATGCCTTGAAAGAGCAAAATTTGATTTCATATCGGACCAATTAATTCAACTTGGCGATGTTGCCGACGGATACGATGATGTATACCGGTGCGTAGAGTTGTTGTTAAAGGTGGAAAAGCTAATTCCGATAAGAGGGAATCATGACCTCTGGTTTGCTGAATTTATCAAAACGGGAGTGCACCCATGCAATTGGGAGCAAAGTGGCACATTCACGGCCTATTCATATCTGAAAGCTGCCGGCAGAGCAGAACCTTACCATGTCTCAGATTTAACACCTGAAGACATACCAGAGACGCACCGGAATTTTTTCCTTAATCAAAGGTTCTATCACATAGACGAACAAAATAATTGCTTTGTTCATGCAGGTTTTGATCGAACAATTCCATTTGAAGATCAGTCGCCAGAAACATATTGTTGGGATAGAAGCTTGTGGAAGCAGGCTCTCGCGAGTCATGCATCCAACAAACGAAATCAATCGGAGAATCAATTTAAAATGGTTACACAGTTTCGGGAAGTTTTTATAGGACATACACCCACTATCAATTGGAAAACAGACAAGCCCATGCGAGCAGCAAATATCTATAACATCGACACAGGCTGCGGTCATGGTTACCGATTGACTATAATGGACGTATCAACCAAAGAGTATTGGCAGTCGGACCTGCAAACTTCCTAAACCTCCTGCACCACTACCTCAGTTTTTGCCACTCCCTTCCTCATCACCACTTTCCTCACCCTCCATATCAACCATATCGCCAGCACACTAATCCCCACCATCACATAACCCAGGGTATTGTAATGCTCCAGCGGACTAAACTTATCTTTCTGCACCACAATCATCCCCGCCACTGCAGCCGCTATCCCTCCCGCAATCTGTTGCAACGATGAGTTCACGCTCATAAACGCACCGCGATCGCGCATCTCGGGCACCGCAGTTACCAGGGCCATTGAGGGAACCATGCGACTTAGGATACCCGCCATCATCAGCACGTTAATCACTACAATTATCCAAAAGGGCTGCGGAGTAAGATTCGTGTATATCACTACCATCACCATCATATACAACGATGCAATGGCAAACAGTTTCAGCTTATCGACTTTATCGGCGACGCGGCCAACCAGCGGCATAATAATCAGCGAGCCCAGACCGGCAATCATAAACAATAAGGGCAGTTGCTCGGGAGTTACCAATAAATTGTTAATAGCATAAGCACTGCCGAAAGGCATCATCATAAACCCACCAATCGACAAAAAAGCGGTGGCAGTATAACCAATCCGGTATTGGCGGTTGGCAACGGTTTTCAATAAATGCGTTACCGCGCTGCGGTCATTCTGCAATTCAAGATGGCGCGTGATAGGTTGCATTTTTATGATCAGCATCACGGCAATGATCACGGCTATGCCTACCACCATCAGAAAGGGTGATTGCCAGCCCCAGTGATTAGCGAGGTACAGACTAATCGGGATGCCCAGCACCTGGCTGGCGCCAAATCCCATTTGCACAAAACCCATCACACGGCCACGTTGTTCCAGTGTAAACAGGTCGGTGATGATGGCCATGGTGATGCTGCCGATTACACCGCCAAACAGCCCGGTGATGATGCGGGCGATCAGCAATACGATATACGTGTTGGCCAGACCGCAAAGCAAGGTGCCGCCAATAAAACCGCTATAAAAAAAGAGCAGCAATTTTTTTCTGTCAAAACGGTCGGCAAAGCCCGCGGTCAACAGTCCTGATATGCCTGCGCTAAACGCATAGCCCGATACCACCAGCCCAAACTGCGTGGTGCTGATTTCGAGATCTTTGATCAGGAAATCGCCGAGAGGCGATAACACCATAAAATCGAGGATGATCGTAAAATGAGTGAGGGCTATTAAGGCAATAATCAGCTTTTGATAAGGTGTAAAGGTTTTCAAGTTTTCCATATTTTCCATAACAGTCTGTGCGGCTTTTCCAATCCGTCTGTAAACTTAATGAGATTTGGCCGCCGTTAGTTTACTGGTTCTATTTTTACCGGCAAGCATGTCGCAGCTACCGCCCCTGGTGGTGTTTTTTGTACGGGTCAGGGATGGGCATTTTGCAGGGAGGAAGTTGAGGAATAAACCTCCGGGAATCGATCGGCCCTTGCTGCCATTTCAAACGAACAATCGTTAAGCGCAATAAGCTTCGCACAAAAGGGTGATGTAGCGTATACCTGCTAATTTATATTTTTAGCCTAAATATTCCCCTATGGGTCTGCGTAAAATCTTTGTCGGCGGCTTTTTGGTGGTTGGTTTATTGGTGGTAGGTTTTATTTTCCTGGTTCGTTCCTGTCTCTCAAAGCATGATGAGCGCTCGGCTATCGTTCCGGCTTTGATCATACAAAAAGATGGCAAATCTGTGCTCTTCAGTCTCGTGAAATTTGAAAAGACTAATTCGTACTCGCAAAGGGGAGGCTTTTTTTCAAAATCCGTCAGTACCACCTGGTATGCGCAGACCAACGACCCGCAAAGCGGCGCAGCCATCGCCAAACAGAAGATCAAACATCACAGCGATGTCAAGCACTGGCCCGTTCAGACTCTCGGCAGTGCCAACGGTCTTGCCTGGGTGTTTGTGGGAGAAATAATGGCTTTTGATCCTTTTACATTGGAGAAAAAGGCGGATAAGAATATTATTGAAACACAAAACCCATCATTGAAAGGCAAGCTGAGTGATGAAGGCAGGTATTACCACTTCAACCGCGCCGACGGTACCATCAGTTTTACCGCCAATGACGGCACATTATGGAAATTGAACACATCTACCCTGAAAGCTGAACCGCAGGAGGAAGAAGAACCGGAAGATAAGATGGCAGCGGAGATAAAACGTGTGGAAGCTTTGCGCAACAACACCCGCGATTATAAAGAAAGAGACAGCCTGCAACGACTGTTGCATAAGCTCCGCAACGAAGTATCCGCAGTGCGTCAGCAACAACGGGTACTCGAAAGTTTTCAACGCAGCCCTATTTCGTTTCACGCTATAAAAACAAACCAGGATACGGTGAACGGGCAATGGTTGGGATTGTATTCGAAAACGGAATTTGAAAAATTACACAATCGCATAAGTATTTCTCCGGAATATAATGACAAAGCGCGACGGCAGTTATATACTTCGGTTTATTTTGAAGACAGGTATGGGAATTACGTAGTAAGCAAGGAACAGGCCACTCTCCCGGAACCTTCGCAATATTTTTTGCAGGGAGGATTTTTATTGGATAAACAAACTGCGCAGCCTGTTCATTTAGAAAACGGATACCTCGTGGTGCACAAAGACAAAATTGGCAATGAGGGAAAAATACTCGTTTCGCGTATTGATACTACCGGCAAAATTGTATGGAACATGGAGACTGGTCTTACTGAATGGGATGACTGGATTATCACGCGCGAGCGGCTGATTATTCTTGGGGCAGACAATCCCGAACTCAGCGGTAATGATTGCAATGTACTATGGAGCGTTGACCTGCAAAGCGGGCAGGCGGTGAAGTATGATTACTTTACTGATAAGTAAAAGCCGGAACAATTTTAACCAGACACATATTTCTCATCACCGCCCTCTCTGCAGGTCTGGATTTGAGTAGATATCGACTCATTTACTTCGTTTATCGACATTTATATCCCTTTCTCCCCACATCCTCCTAAGTTGCGCCATTACCAAATATTTTATGACCTTTATAAAGGGAATGCTACCTACTTCACGTGAGAAATGGATCAATGTTGGCCTGCATGCACTTACCTGGTGCGTGCTGCTGGCCGTACCTATATTCTTCCTTGGCAGAGACGGGTTTGAAGGACTCAGCCATTCATTTTTCATCATTACCAACATCGCGCATATTGGTCTGTTTTACTTCAATGCATTTTTTCTTTACCCAAAACTCCTCACCAGGAAATGGTGGTGGCTGTACATAATCTGCCTGCTCGGGATGGTGTTTGTGTCTTTCCAGGTGAAAGTATTTTTCCTGCAGCTGAACAGCGATTTTCAACTCACGGAAATGAATCGCCACACTATTGGGTTCGGGCCAGTGCCCTTTCTTGCCGCCAGCATTATATTCCGCCTTATATACGACCGGCTGCGTTTTGAAAAAAGAGAGAAAGAAGCGCAGGCAGAAAAATTGCACGCTGAACTCAAATTCCTCCGCTCGCAGATCAGTCCGCATTTTATTTTCAACGTGATGACCAACCTGGTGTCGCTGGCGCGACAAAAATCTGACCTGCTGGAACCCTCGCTGATACGCCTCTCCGATATGTTGCGGTATATGCTTTATGAAGCAGGCAAGGATAAGTTTCATGTAGACGATGAAGTGGAATACCTCAAAAATTATATCGCGCTGCAACAATTGCGCTTTGGTGATGACGTAAAAGTGACTACCAGGTGGGAAATTGACGACAACAATTGCTTTATAGAACCGATGCTGCTGGTGCCGTTTGTCGAAAATGCGTTTAAACACGGTATTGGTATGGTGAAAGACCCTTATATTGATATTGAGCTGCACACCCGCAATGGCGAATTGTTTTTTCACATCAGCAACAACTACGACGCAAAGAATGTTTCTAAAGATAAAAGTACAGGCATCGGCCTGGAGAATATAAAAAAGCGCCTTAACCTGCTATATGCCGGCAAATATTCGCTGGCATTGAAGGACGATGGCAGAGTGTATAGCGTGGAACTAAAACTTGAGCTGGCATGTTAAATTGTATCGCCGTAGACGATGAAAAACTGGTACTCGATCTGCTGGTGGATAATATTCGCCAGGTGCCCTTCCTCCACCTCGTGGCCCGATGCAAAAACGCGATGGAAGCGGCCGAGGTATTGCATAATGAAAACGTAGACCTCATCTTCCTCGACATACAAATGCACGGTCTCAACGGCCTGCAATTCCTGCAATCGCTTCAGCGACCTCCTATGGTCATCTTTGTTACTGCTTATAAAGATTATGCGGTGGAGGGATTTACACTTAATGCGGTGGATTACCTGGTTAAACCCGTATCCTTCGAAAGATTTCTGAAGGCCTGCAATAAGGCGCAGGAATTGTATAACCTTCGGCAAAAAGATGTCACCAAAGAGATTCTCCCCGATTATTTCTTCGTGTATGTCGAATATAACCTCGTAAAGGTGTCCATTCCCGACATCCTCTATATCGAAGGGATGAAAGATTATGTAAAAATATTCTTGCAAAGTGGTCCCAGGCCAATCATCACCAAGATGAGCCTGAAATCGCTGGAGGAAAAGCTGGCTCCGTACCGTTTCGTGCGCATACACAAGTCGTATATCGTTTCTGCCGATAAGGTCACCGCCATCAAGCGCGACCTGATCTGCATAGGAAAAATTGAATTGCCTCTCGGCGAAAGTTATCGTTCCACCGTCGAAAACCTGCTCTCCATCTGAATTGTCACAATTAACCTGTTCGTCGATACAATAGCGTGGTAGCTCTTTTCTGCTTCGAAAAGATTGAGATATACTTCGATTTTTGGGTTACAACAGATTTAAAAACCTAAAAATTGCAGTTATGGTATATTTCATTATCAGCAGATTGTTATTCATTGCCAGCATGGTTTTTATTATCGGCTATGTTTTTGGCAATTTTTCTCGCAACAAAACGCTCACCCGCATCACCAAAGTGGCCACCGTTCTCGCCATTATATTTTTCATTGGCACCAACATTTTCTTCGCGCGTATGGGATATGGTTATCGCGTGCGGCACAGTGCGGAGATTGGCTGGCGATGCGATTCAACCAGGGTTTACTAGAAGCTCCTATAAATACTCATCATGAAAGCTGCAACAGAACGCAAAATCATTCGATGGTTGCACATCATTACCTCCGTACCGGTGGTGGGCTATGTTTATGGTCCGTTAAAAAATTTCCCGCGGGGAGTATTTGCACTAAAATGGATACTGTTTCCGCTGGTCGTTTTGTCGGGCTTATGGATGTGGAAGGGCCATTTTGTAAGGAAATGGTGGCGAAAGATGTCGCAAACAACCTCGTAATAAGTCGGTTTTGCACCTGTTGCATAATGCCGCACTGAATATTTTTGTGTACGAATTTTGCAACGGTAAGCGGCCGGCAGTAATCATAGCAGTGGATTACTGCGCTCTTAATAAAAACCTTAAAACTATTATATGGAACTCACTGAAATGCCTTTGGTGGAGGTTTTTAAGACGAATATTCAAAATAGCCGCCAGGCGTCAGCCATTCTGAAAAAACTGGGGCGACTGTTCCCGAAGTGCCGCATCAATTTCGACCTGACAGACTGCGATAAAATACTGCGCGTGGAAGGAAAAATTTCATCTCCGGAAAAAATTATCGAAGTGGTGCAGCACGACGGCTATCATTGCGAAGTGTTGCAATAACGCCACCTCTTTCGTCCAAAGGCAATGTCACTACAGTTGTATTTACGCCAGGCAACAGTTTTGAAGGCTTTATCAACCGAAAGCCTTTCGTGCCTGGCAGGTATTTGCTGGAAGATAGCATTATGATCTTCATCTTGCTATATTTACCAGCTCGATACTGTTTCGCACCGCGTGCTGATGCAGCCATTACGAAGTTTGTTTCGTTTTTGTTTTCGCCTGCACCTGGTATTGATTAGCTGCGAGTTTTAGTACCGCGATATTTTCCACCTCCAGCAATCTGGCGATGGAGAAAATATCCTGCAAAGTGAACTTCTCGATCTGGTTCATTTTCTCTGAAAACCGCGCCGGCGCTGCGCCCAGATCGCGCGCCACCACTGTCTTGGGAATGAAAGTAAACATCTGGTTGAATTCGGTTATATCCCCCTTTTCGATTAAACGCTTTACGGCCTTGTATCTTTCGTCCTTTTGCATAGCCAAAGAAATAAATTTACCCGGTTCAACAATTGGCGAAATCATCTGTGTATATTTTTTAGATACGTTTTGTATCTTTTTTCGATACAAAAAACAAAACTTTCGGTTTAGTACCACCGTTAGTCTTTCTTTTTAAAATTCATATCTGTCAGCCATTTCGCCATACCTGCCCAAAAAAATCAGTGGCCTGCCGCAGGGGGGGGGGGAAATAAGTACTAAATAACTTAGTACAAATATACTAAATATTTTAGTATGTTGCGGGCAGATTTGGATGCCGGGTGCCGGGTGGCCCACTTGGTACTTGGCCGACCCTCTTACCCGGCACCCGGCATTGGAAACCCGAAACCGGCCCAGCACCCTATGTACTTGAACTGTAAAACATATTTCAGCTTCCGCTACGGCAGCCTTTCCACGGAGGAACTGGTGAAAGAAGGCGTGGCGGCGGGCGCCACTGTGATGGCGCTCACCAATATTAATAATACCTGCGATGCCTGGGATTTTGTGCAGTACTGTCGCGAGCATCGGGTGAAACCCATACTGGGCGCAGAGATCAGGAATAAGAACAGGCTGCTCTACATTTTGCTGGCGGCCAACAACCAGGGCTTCCGGTGGATCAACGCCTTTCTGTCGAAATACCTGCTGGCTGAAGAGCCTTTTCCCGGAAAGGCGGAGGGTATGCCTTTCTTCGACCGCCCCGAAGATGGTTTTGTGATCTATCCGCTGAAGGGAAATAAAAACGTGGAGGAACTGATGGAAAACGAACTGATTGGCGTGACGCCCTGGGAGGTGAATAAACTGTTTGGTATGAACATGACGAAGTACCGTGACAAATTTATCGTGCGGCAACCGGTCACTTTTAAAAACAAAATGTATTACAACGTACACCGCTTGCTGCGCGCGATCGATGAAAATTGTCTGCTCTCGAAATTGCCGCCCGGGGAGACGGCCGTGCCCTATGAATTTTTTGTGCCGCAGCAACGCATACTGCGGGCTTTTTACCAATATCCCTTCATGGTGGCCAATACCTACCGCGTGGCGGAGTGTTGTAATATTGAAATGGACTACGGCACAGACAAAAACAAAAAGACCCTGAGCGCTACGCGCGAAGACGATCGCATTCTGTTATCTAAACTGGCGCACGATGGGCTCGAATACCGCTATGGTAAGAAGAATAAAGCAGCGAGAGACCGGCTGCTGAAAGAATTGTCCATCATCGATAAAATGGGTTTCAACGCGTATTTTCTCATCACCCACGATATTATCCGCTATGCGCGCTGCAGGGGGTACTATTATGTGGGACGTGGCAGCGGCGCCAATTCACTGGTGGCGTACTGCCTGCAGATCACCAACGTGGATCCCATCGAACTCAATCTTTATTTCGAACGCTTTCTCAATCCTTCGCGCACCAGTCCGCCCGATTTTGATATAGACTTCAGCTGGCGCGACCGCGACGATGTGATCGATTATGTGTTCAAGCGCTATGGCAAAGACCATGTGGCATTGCTGGGTATGTACGATACTTTCCAGTACCGGGCGGCCGTGCGCGAGCTGGGAAAAGTGTTTGGTCTGCCCAAAACGGAGATCGATCAGCTGGCCGCCACGGATTATTATAATGGCGATAGTCGTGGTGAAAATTTTACCCTGAAACAAGCGCCCGATCATATTCACAGGATGGTGCTGCAATACGGGAGGCTGATGGAGAATTTCCCCAACCATCTCAGCATTCATCCCGGTGGCATTTTGATCAGCGAAGAACAGATCTATAACTATACCGCTATGCAAATGCCGCCGAAGGGATTTCCCGTGGCGCAGCTCGATATGTTTGTGGCGGAAAGTATCGGTTTGTATAAACTGGATATACTGAGCCAGCGCGGGCTCGGGCATATCAAAGAAGCGCAGCGGCTGATACGGCTCAACAAAGGTGTGTCGGTGAATATTGATGATGTGGAGAATTTCAAAAAAGATCCGAAGGTGCGCGCGCAGATCAGGGAGGTGAACACGATTGGTTGTTTTTATATCGAGTCGCCTTCAATGCGGCAGTTGCTGAAGAAACTGAAATGCGATGATTACCTCACGCTGGTGGCGGCCAGTTCCATTATTCGTCCGGGCGTGGCTCAAAGCGGTATGATGCGGCAATACATCGAGCGCTTTAATAACCCGGACAAAATTCAGTACCTGCACCCGAAGATGGAAGAGTTGCTGAAAGAAACTTTTGGCGTGATGGTGTACCAGGAAGACGTGATCAAGGTGGCGCATCATTTTGCCGGGCTTGACCTGGGTGATGCCGATATTCTGCGCCGCGCCATGTCGGGTAAGTACCGCAGTCAGCACCGCTTTTTGCAGATAGAGGAAAAATATTTTTCCCAATGTAAAAAATCAGGTCATAGTGATGAGCTGGCGCAGGAAGTGTGGCGACAGATGAAAAGTTTTGGCGGCTATAGTTTTTCCAAAGCGCATTCTGCTTCATTTGCGGTGGAGAGTTTTCAGAGTCTTTACCTCAAAACTTACTACCCCATGGAGTTCATGGTGGCGGTGATCAACAATGAAGGTGGTTTTTACAACACGGCTTTGTATATGCTGGAGTTGCTAAAGACCGGCGCGCGGCTGCATGCGCCCTGCGTAAACAACAGCGAGTATTTCACCACCATCCGCGGCAGCGATGTGTATGTAGGTTTTCGACTGCTGAAATCGCTGCAGGAAAAATTAGCGCATACGATCATTGAGGAACGCCTGCGTCGTGGCCCCTACCTGCACCTGCAGGATTTTATCGAGCGCACGGGCATCACCGCGGCGCAGCTGAACATACTGATACAGGCGGATGCTTTTCGTTTTACCGGGAAAAATAAAAAGCAATTATTGTGGGAAGCAAATTTCCTGCAGCGCCGCCATGCCGGCAATGCTTCGGCTCAGAAACTTTTCAGCGAAGCGGTGCGCGAATTTCATCTGCCCGATCTGCCGGTGTATCCCATCGATGATATGTACGACCAGATCGAGTTGATGGGCTTTCCGCTCTGTAATCCGTTTGCGTTGGTTGACGACGACCCTTCAAAATATCCGCGCGCCAGCGACATGAAAAACTATGTGGGCAAGACCATCACCCTGCTCGGCTATCACGTCACTCAAAAGCCGGTCCGCACCATTCATGGTCATACCATGAGTTTCGGCACCTTCATGGACGCGCACCTCGACTGGATCGACACCACTCATTTCCCCGAAGTGCACCGCAAGAACCCGATGTACTCAGGCTTTTACCGCATTACCGGCAGGGTGGTGGAGGAGTTCTCCTTCTGCAGCATCGAGGTGGAGCACCTGGAGAAGGTCGGCATCAAGCGGCGCGGCGTGAAGTATGAGGCTGCCTGAAACAGGGTAGTCATTTCAAGAAAAACCCACCCCCACCATGCTTCTCAGCCGTCATATCGCCCATTTCGATCTCGACACATTCTTCGTGTCGGTGGAATGCCTGCGCAATGCAAAGCTGAAAGGCAAGCCAGTTCTCATTGGTGGCAGCGGCAACAGGGGAGTGGTGGCATCGTGCAGTTATGAAGCGCGTAAGTTTGGCGTGCATGCTGCCATGCCCACGAAACTTGCACGGCGCTTATGTCCGCAGGCCATTGTGATTTCCGGAGATTATGAAGATTATGCCAAATATTCCGCGCTCGTCACCGAAGTAATTGCCGACTCGGTGCCGCTTTTTGAAAAAGCTTCCATCGATGAATTTTATGTGGACCTCACCGGCATGGATCGCTTTTTCGGCTGCGCCAAATTCAGTATAGAGCTGAAGAAAAAAATTCTGAAGGAAACGGGTCTGCCCGTATCGCTGGGTCTTGCCAGCAACAAACTAGTGAGCAAAGTAGCGACCAACGAGGGCAAGCCCAACGCGCAAATGCAGATACCTTTTGGTGAAGAGAAAAAATTTTTATCGCCATTACATATCGCGAAAATTCCCGGCATCGGTAAGGAGACGGCCACGCTGCTCATCAGGATGGGTGTAGAAAAAGTGGCCACACTCAGCGAAATACCGGTAGAGATGCTGGAGAACCTGTTGGGTAAAAACGGTGTCGAGCTCTGGCGGCGTGCCAATGGCATTGATGAAACACCCGTGATCCCTTACCGGGAACAAAAATCCATTTCTACCGAAAGCACTTTTCAGGACGATACGATAGACGTGGAGTTTCTGCTCTCGCACCTGGTGCGCATGACCGAGTCTATCGCCTTCCAGCTGCGCCAGCAAGATAAGCTCACGGGTTGTGTTACGGTGAAGATTCGTTATTCCGATTTTGATACTGTGACAAAACAATGTTGTATTCCTTACACTGCGGCAGATCATATCCTGTTACAGACCGCGAAAGATCTGTTTCATAAGTTATACGAGCGCCGCCTGCTGGTGCGCCTGCTCGGCGTGCGCTTCTCGCAACTGGTGCCGGGGCGTTACCAGATCAATCTTTTCGAGGATACACAGGAGATGATCAGGCTATACCAGGCTATTGACAGTGTGAAGCGGCAGTTTGGTGCAGAGAAGTTGGTGAGGGGAAGGGCGGTGATGGAGCACTAGTCATTAAACAAAAAGAACCCATACCCTCCCGGATCCCTGATAATGATATTATCAACAATCCCATCCTTATTAAACGCCGTCACTTCCTCCGTGATCGGGATGCCGAGCGCTCGCACCTTTGCAATCACTTTCGGGTTTCCTTCCTTGCCATTAAAATAAGTAAACGAAGGATTGAAAAACATGTGCGGGCACATATTCGGATTCATCAGGTTTACCGCAAAGTCGCCGAGCGCCAATGCCATGAATGGTTTCGATTCATCGCCGAAAGTCACCGTAAATCCAAGGGCCTTATAAATTTCCGCCGAGCGTTTCAGATCGGTGGTCTCAAGACTCAATCCCTGGAAATTGCCGAGGGCGCTGAATGATGATTCTGATTTTTCAACCTTCCAGTCAGGCTCACTATTAACCAGGTAAATCCATACCCCGCTGGCATCGGAGAGCAAATGGCCACTGGAGACATCATGTACAGCGGTAATTTTTTTCACGTGCTCCAGCTCATTTGCCCATGATGATTTAAAAATTTTTATACCGGCGCGTGCTTTTCTGTCGGGATTGATCTCGAGGATCAAGTTTCCGTCGGTATAAACCACCATACCTGCGCCATCGACTTTCTTAAAGCCGAGTTTTTCGTAAAAACCGATACTGTCTTCGAGTTGGTTGGCAGGTGTATGGGCAATGGCAAACATGAGGTGAATATTTTTTTGAATAGATGGAAGCCAAAGGTACAGAATCCTCCATTCACCTCAACACAATCGGCTGCGCATGGTGCAAACGCTCGCTGCGAATCACCAGCTTATATACGCCCCTCACCAGGTGGCGTGGCAATTGCACAGCGTGGGTAGCGTGAAAAGTGTCGTGGAAGTAAAACTTACGAAATACTTCATAGCCGCCAAGTGTGTACAGGTGTACCGAAAACACGCATCTGTCGACATAATAAAACTGCAGCCAGAAAATTTTTTGTGACACCAGGTTGGGATAAACCGTAATGCGCTGCGTGCGCCAGGGCAGTGAGTCGGCAGTTATGCATTGGGTTGTATTCATAGGATAAACTTGCGCATGAATGTAGTCAGTTTTTATGCCACGCGCAATAGTAGATAATGCAGGTTTGTTCGCGGAATATTTCGGAAAACTGAAGAAAAAATTCCTGCGCGAGGCCTATTCGTATACTTCTTTGTCGGGGATATATAACATAAAAGAGAAAGGGGGAAAGATTGATCTTTCGCCCCTGGTTTCTCGTCTGTTCACATGACTGTAAATCTTAAACCTTGCGAAGGCGTTGAGTTACCATGGTATTGCCGTATACATTCACCTTTACGGTAGTCCAGCGGTTGGCATCCACCAGTTTTACATAGTAAATGGTCTCAACGTCATTCTTTGAATGGGTGGTGGACACTTCTACTACGCCGAAAATTTTCTTGCCCGCAAATTCCTGCGTCATGGCATGTTGTACTATGAAGGGAACTTTATTCTCGCCGTAGTAGCGGATCACCTCGTACAACTCGCCGTTGTGGTTGTAAAACGCTCTCGCCCGGGTGTCGTATTCCACAAAGCTGACTGTAAAGCTATTTGCATCCTCCACCCAGCGAACCTGCTGCGCATGCGGGAAGGTGGACTGGAAGGCTTTGATCAATTTTTCGTTGACAGGTTCATCGGCAAATGCCCGAAATCCAAAGCTGGCAATGGCTAACAGGACAAGTAACTTTTTCATGGCTATACATTTTTTGTTTTAACGATGGATTGCAAATATAGGTTGCCCATGGACTATTAAGGTGGCCGGTTTTTGATGTGACAGGTAGTCCGGTTTTATTGGCTCCGATTGGGATGGAAGGACGGTATTTCGGGGGAAAAATGCGACCGGATTTCCTGGATTTTCAGGCAATTATTTTCTTATAGTTTTTTCCAATACTTCAATGGCGTGCGCCGCTTCGTTTTGGGTCATCCAGGCAAAGCCCATTCGGGTGCTGTTGAGCGAAACCGGGCCTGTGTCATGAATGATGCCGGGAGAAAGAATCACCTCCTTTTTACGCAGTTCGGCCGAGAGGGTGGGCAGGTGAATTGATTTATCAAATTTGGCCCAGATAGCCAGGCCGCCATCCGGTTTTTTGAATTCAATTACATCGCCCAGGCGTTCCTGCAACATGGAGCACATAAAGTCGCGGCGGTCGCGATATTGGTGCAACACTTTTTTCATGTGCCTTTTGATCACGCCGTCGCGGAAAAGCTCTACCAGCATCAGCTCCAGCACAGGATCGCCCTGTGTATCCACGATCTGGCGCAGGCGGCAGAGTTCATCTATGAGGTTCTTCGGAGCCATAATATAACCTGTACGTATAGCTGGTGAAATATTCTTGCTTAATGTACCGATGTAGATCACCATTCCCTTTGTATCGGCGCTTACCAGCGGAAGAATGGGACTGCTGTGATAATGAAAATCGTAATCATAATCATCTTCGATGATGATGAAACCATATTGCTCGGCCAGTTGTAACAATTTAATTCTTCTCGACGCAGTCAGCGTTACCGTGGTGGGGAAGTGGTGATGCGAAGTGACGTACATCGCCTTAATCTTTTTTTTCCTGCACAGTTTTTCTATTGCATCCACATCAATTCCATGATCATCAACCGGCACGCGCTGCAGGTTGGCGCCGGCATTAATAAAGGCATGATCGGCATAGTAGTAATTGGTTTCACCCACCACTACGATATCGCCTTTGTTGAAAAGCAGTCGTGCAATCAGGTACAGCGCCATCTGGCAGCCGCGCGTGATCATGATGTTTTCATACGTGGTCTGCACACCCCGGCTGCCGTTGAGATAGTCGGATAATGTCTTGCGGAATAACTGCACACCTGCAGCGTCAACATACGACAGATATTTCAGGTTGGCGGGACGAGTGAGTACGCTTTTATAGGCGCGGCCCAATTCCTCAAAAGGAATCAATCGCACATCCGGGCCATCATGAAAGCCATTGATGTGCCGCGAAGCTGCGGCAGGCTTGTGGACATGCGAGACGGGTTTCACCGGGTAGCCCGTTTGCTGCGGATAGGTATTGCGCTTTTCCTCGCGCACCAGCCGGCGAGGTGCAATCTCAGGTAATGATTTGCTGGTAAATGTTCCCTGCGAGGGCCGCATTTCTATCCAGCCCTGGGCATCGAGCTCTTCATAAGCCCTCACCATCGTCTTGCGATGCACGTCGAGTATTTCTGCCATCGCGCGCGTGCCGGGAAGTTTGATGCCGGGACCAATACGTCCTTTCTTCATCTCCCTGATTACGGAGTTAGCGATCTGGAGGTACACCGGAGTATCACAATCCTCCTGGATGTTGATGATTGTTTTCCATGGTAGCATAGCGGACTATAATTTGGGTGAAAATTGAATGCTAAGGTAGTCCAGTTCAGCGAAATTGCGGATGGTAAGATCCCGGAGTTAACGCAGATTAAGGGACTGCGCGGATATTCACAGTTCCGTGATCCAGTTTCCTCAATTCATTCGCCCTTTTCCTCAATAGTACTAATCTGTTATTTCCGTTCGCCGCTCCCCGATCTATGTTTGTGCCGGAAAAACAAACACACATGCGCAGGTTTAAGAAAATATTGAAATGGACGGGCATTATTCTGCTCCTTATAGTGGCTGGTTTATATATCACTATAATGGCCCTCCAGGGTAAGAAATACGACGCACCTTATCCCGAGGTGAAGGCAAGCACCGATAGTGCAGTTATAGCACGAGGTAAGGAGTTGGTTTTCGGTCCTGCACATTGCGCCAATTGTCATATGTCGGAGGGTTTACAGGAAGATGTGCTGGCCGGTAAAGAAGTGCCCCTGGCTGGCGGTTTCACATTCGACTTGCCCATTGGTAAAATTTATGCAAAAAACCTTACTCCCGACAGCACAGGCATTGGCAGAATGACCGATGGTGAATTTGCCCGCGCACTGCGCTATGGCGTAAGCCCCGAAGGAAGAGCCTATTTCGATTTTATGCCCTTTCACAATACCAGCGATGAAGACCTGGGCGCTATCATTTCTTACCTGCGCAGTCAACCGCCGGTTAAAAACAAGCCTCCTGATAATCAATATAATTTTCTCGGAAAGGCTATCTATGCATTTATGATCAGGCCCGTGGGTCCTGATGGAGAAGCGCCGAAATCGGTGAAAAGAGACACGAGCGCGGTGTATGGAAAGTACCTCGCCAACAGCGTTGCAAACTGCCGTGGCTGCCATACCAATCGCGACATGATGACCGGTGCGTTTACAGGGCCCGATTATGCAGGCGGATTGAAATTTGAAGCGCCCACCGATTCAGGCATGTTCTTTTTGACAGCTCCTAATTTAACTCCGCACCCCACAGGCAGACTGAATGGCTGGACACAGCAGCAGTTTATCGAACGTTTCCGCCGCGGCCCCTTGTACAAAGAAACGCATATGCCCTGGGGACCTTTCAGCAGGATGAGTGATGAAGATTTGAAAGCGATCTGGAATTACCTGCAGACTTTGGAACCCGTGGAGAATAAAGTGCCGCTGGGATATGTAAAAGAATAATAGCAGCAATTCTATAGACGGACGATTAACAGAAATGTACCCGGAAAATTTAGCGCGATAGTTTCGCGCCAAGGCGCAAAAGGCGCGAAGGATGAATGACGTTCCTTTGCGCTTTTGCATTTTATACGAGATTCATTATTCATTTTTATTTTCAACATCATTCTTCGGCCCCGACCTGATCAGCATCATGGCCAGCCCGAACACTAAAAACACAATGCCGGTATATAAATTGGCTTTTGAAAACATGGTGACGGAAATCATGAATCCGCCAATCAATATAATGGCCACCATCGTAAAGAAGAGGCCGATCACAAAACTCAGTTCATTTATTCTGCGAAACATAATTTCAGTTTTTTAGAAGAAGATTAAATTCAGGATTACGGTGATGATCAGCAGTATCATGCCCAGCGGGCCTGCGCGCAGGTACCAGGGTTGCCGGGTCAGTTCAGGCTGATGCGGCGTGAGCGAATAAACGAGCCCGCGCAATTCTTCATCGGGTTTGGGTTTGGTGAAAAGACTGATGATAATGGTGGAGACGAAGTTGACGATCCACGACACCGCAGCAACAATAAATGCCTGCCCCATACCACTCTTTATAGTATACCATTCGGCAATCCATCCGCCCTTGCCTTCGGCCACCGTTACGCCATGCGTGATGGCTGCCGCCGCTGTTCCCAACACCAGGCCCCAGAACGCGCCATGACCGGTGGTGCGTTTCCAGAACATTCCGAGCAGGAAGGTGGCGAACAGCGGACCGTTTACAAAACCAAAGACCAGTTGCAGGAAATCGTTGATGTTGTTAAAGGTGCGCGCTATATAGGCAGTAGCAATGGAGATCAATATTCCTATTACCGTGATTGTCTTACCAACATATAAATAATGCCTGTCATCTTTGTTTCTTACAAAATAGCTTTGGTAAATATCATAGGTAAAAACTGTGTTGAATGCCGTTACATTTCCTGCCATGCCACTCATGAATGATGCCATCAGCGCGGTGAGTCCCACGCCCAATAAGCCGCTGGGGTAGTAGTGGGCAATCAGGGAAGGCAAGGTCATGGTATAATCCAGTTCGCCATTTTCGGAAGTGGGTATGGAATAACCTTTCGACTGTTGCATAAGAGCCATGGCTATTAAACCCGGCAACACCACAATCAGCGGCATCAGCATTTTGGGAATAGCGGCCACGATGGGGGTGCGCTGCGCGGCACTCATGTTTTTTGCAATCATAGCGCGTTGCACAACGAGAAAATCCGTACACCAATAACCGAAAGACATCACAAAGCCCAGTCCGAATATCAGCGACATAAAATGCAGTCCCATCGGGTTGTCTTCCGCATTGCCCATGTATTTCCAGGCATGCGTTAGTTCGGGTTGCAGGGTGGCTTTGATGCCTTCCCAACCGCCGGCTTCCTGCAGCGAGATGATCACCAGGGGCGAAAGTCCCATCACGATCAGGAAAAACTGCAGCACTTCATTATATACCGCACTCGTCAATCCGCCGAGAAAAGTGTAAATCATCACTATGCCGGCGGCGATCCAGATGGATGTGTCGAACGACCAGTGCAAAATAATTTCAAGCAGTTTGGCTAAAGCATATAGTGAAATGCCGGAAGAAAAAACCGTCATCACGGCAAATGATACCGCATTCAGACCGCGTGTTTTTTCATCGAAGCGAAGTGAGAGATATTCGGGCACGCTGCGTGCTTTGCTGCCGTAATAAAAGGGCATCATAAACACACCCAGGAAAACCATGGCAAAGATAGCGCCCACCCAATAAAAGTGAACGGTCATGATGCCGTACTTGGCGCCGGATGCCACCATGCCAATCACTTCCTGCGCTCCGAGATTAGCGCTTATAAATGCCAGGCTGGTGATCCAGAGAGGAATACTTCGGTTACTCGTGAGAAAATCGTTGCTGCTTCTTATTTTCTTCTTAATGATAAAACCCACGCCAATCACAAAACCAAAATAGAGCAGGATGATGAGGTAGTCGGCAAAATTTAAATTCATAGCAATCGATATATGGGGACATTAAGCAATCCGGCATTCGGGCAGTTAACTGTTTCGCCTTCATTTTCAGTGATCGCGCGCTGCGAAACCGATTTGGGAAATAAATCTACCATTTTATATAAAAATGTTTAAAAAAAAGGGGAAATTAGGAATATCAATTTTCGATAACGTAAAAGCCCGGCCATATGCAGGAAAAAATTTTATCCAGTGAAGCCAACCCATTGTCCAGTCTCGAACTTTGGGAAGATAATCTCCTGAAGCGTTATCCCGATCCAAAGGCAATCGCGAAAGAAAGGGCCACGGAAGCATACCGCAATTATGAAGATCCTGCACGCGACACGGTTAAGGAGTTTTACCGCCTTAATCATACTTACCAGACTTATGAATTTGTGTTGGAAAAGAAGGCCAGTTTTTTAAAATTCGATAAGAAGGAAATGCCGGTGTGGGCCGCATTCGATTTTTTGAACCAGCTTGTTGACGATTCTGATCCCGACACCGATCTCGACCAGTTTCAACACCTGTTACAAACCTCCGAAGCCATCAGGCAGGATGGTCATCCCGACTGGATGGTGCTGGTAGGATTGATGCACGACATGGGCAAAGTGCTTTGCCTTTTCGGCGAACCGCAATGGGCCGTGGTGGGCGATACCTTCCCCGTTGGCTGCGCTTATTCGGATAAGATTGTGTATCCGGAATTTTTCAAAAACAACCCCGATTATAACGATCCCCGCTATAACACGCGTCTCGGTGTATATGAGGAAGGCTGCGGCCTGCGCAATGTGCACATGTCGTGGGGCCACGATGAATATATCTATCACATGATGAAAGACTATATTCCCGAGCCTGGTTTGTATATGCTGCGCTATCATTCATTCTATGCCTGGCATCGTGAGGGCGCATACGATTATTTGTGCGACGATCACGACCGCGAAATGCTGAAATGGGTGAAGCTTTTCAATCCTTACGATCTGTATTCAAAGAACCCCACGCCGCCCGACTGGAACCAGCTGCGGCCTTATTATGAAGACCTGGTAGCAAAATACCTTCCCGCCACTTTGAAGTTTTAACACGGTTATGCTATATCCATTTGGCTGAAGAGGCCCAAACTCAAAATATGGCACTCAAAGCCACTAACACGCTGTAGTGGCTTTTGCATTTTCAACATACACGGCGTTTTTCGTCAAACACACAACTTTTCCTGCCAACCACCCAAAACTCCGATGCGGGTGCGAAGCGCGGGGGTAGTTTTGCGCCGTCAAAATCATACATACTTAACCATTTTTCAAAAACGGTTTGGTTTTTCAGCCGGACTGTTTTAGAAAAAGTCATGAAACCGAGCCAACAGCAAGGTAGCATGACGCCATCAAAAACAAAAATTACATAGTCATGAAAAAAGCATCTCTATTTGCGCTTGCATTATGCCTGTTTGCGGCAGTTTCTCAGGCCCAGGTTCGTATCGGAGCCCGCGGCGGTCTCAACATCTCCAACATCGTGGGCAAAGACGCGGAAGGTTATAAATCTAAAGCCGGCTTTTTTATCGGAGGTGTTGCTGAAATTCCCGTTGTCTCCCAGGTCAGTGTTCAGCCGGAGGCTTATTTTTCCCTGGAAGGCGCCAAATGGGACGATGAAGATGGTGGCGCAACCCGTCTCAGCTATATCAAGATACCCGTACTGGCAAAATATACTTCGCCTGTAGGTGTTTATGCCGAGACCGGCCCCCAGGTCGGTTTCCTGGTAAAGGCCACCGATGAGTGGGAAGGCGATAAGGAAGACATTATGAAGTACCTGAAGAAAACCGAGTTCAGCTGGGCCTTCGGCGCCGGTTACTATATCACTCCTCAACTGGGCGTACATATTCGTTACAATGCCGGGCTCACATCTTTTTACGAAACAGAAAAGAACAGTGTGTTCCAGGTAGGCGTACAATACATGCTTGGCCAGACCAGGAAGTAAGCAAGCTACTCAGGTGAGGCTTAAGAGAGGTTGCTGCGTTTGCAGCAACCTTATTTTTTTGTGGAGCCGAAAATGCTGCCCAATTTTTTTGGGGAAAAATCTGCGCAGAAAAAATTTCTTCTCATTTAACATATACTGGGCAATTCGCGGCCCGATATTTTCTATATATGAAGCCCATCACACAGATCTATTTTCAAAATACATGATTATGAAAAATACCACGAGCCAGGAGACCAGCTATCCTATCGTACCACTGCGGGTAGCGTTCAGAAACGAGGAAATAGTGGAAGAGAAGAAAACCCGGCGCCCAAGGCGTTCAAGAAGGTCGGAATCGAAAGTTCAGCCTTCAAAACCCACGCCGCCGATGTTTGACGATTACAGGTTCAAGGCAAGAGATCATGATCCGCTTTAGAAATTTTTTGCTATAGTGTAGTTCAGTTGGTTTTTTGCATGCTTGTTTTAGAAGTTTAACTTAAAAGCCATCCTGGTCAAACAGGGTGGTTTTTTTATCGGGCCGATACTGCCGTTCGTCGCGCAAAAACGGCTGTTGACGCCCATACTATTCCGGCTTTGGCCGAATTGGTACATTTGAGGCAAAACCGATTTGTTTGGCCAGTCCCGCTATCAATACTCCCATTGATGCCCCGCCACCGGTGGTGAGCCGCTATTTTTCTCCCGGTAAGTCATTCCGGAAAAGATGGATATACCATGTCCTGTTCTGGATCCTGTACATCTTTTTCGTGATGACGATGTTCTTCAGTTTTTATAAGATTCAGCGGCCCGGCTTTTACCTGCAGTTACTTATCTTCTTTCCGCTGGAGATCGTAATGGTATACATCAATTTTTACGTGCTGATGCCGCGCCTTTTATTTGCAGGCAAATTCTGGCAGTATGGTGGAGTGCTGGCAGGGGGCATCATCATTTTAGCCGTAGTGAACACGCTTTACCAGGTGATGTATGCGAAAATGGGGTACATGGAGTTTGCCGTCACGGCCAATTTCGATTTTGCCACGATACTGGGGCGAGGCATGGAAGTGTTTTACCTGATCGGGTTTACCACGGGCATCAAACTGGCGCGAAATTGGATGTCGCACCTTCAATGGATAAAGGATAAGGAGAAGCAATACCTGGAGACCGAACTGAATTTCCTGAAATCGCAGATACAGCCACATTTTTTCTTCAATACCCTCAACAACCTCTATTCCCTTACGCTCAAGAAAAGCGACCAGGCGCCGGAGGTGGTGCTCAAGCTTTCCGACCTCATGAGTTATATGTTGTATGAGACCGGCACGGAGCGCGTGGCGCTGGATAAGGAAATTGCTTATCTCAGGAATTATATTGAAGTGGAAAAACTGCGCTTCGGTCAGCGGCTTAATGTGGAGTTGGAAACTTCAGGCCGGGCAGAGAATGTGTTCATTCCGCCGATGGTGCTGATACTGTTCCTTGAAAACAGTTTTAAACACGGTGTAAAAAACAATGTGCATCGTATTACCATCACCATTTCGCTGAAAGTGGAAGATGGAAATTTGTTTTTCCGCGTCACCAACCCGGCAGACGCCGCGGGCAAAAACGGTTCGCATGAAGGTATTGGTTTGAAGAATGTGCGCCGGCGGCTCGACTTGCTGTTTGGAAATAATTATGCCTTGAGCACCGAAGAAAGAGACAACCTGTATATCGTGTCATTAAAAATGCCGGTATGGTAAATAACCTGCGTTGCCTGGTCATCGATGATGAACCATTGGCTATTGATGTTATTGAAAATTATTTGCAGCGATTGAATGTGCAATCTATCAGTCGTTGTGAAAATGCTATTGACGCCTTTCAACTCATCAGCAAACAGGAGTTTGATCTTATCTTTCTCGATATTGAAATGCCCATGCTTACCGGCCTCGATCTGTTGAAAAGTCTCCACAATCCGACCGGCATTATCATTACCACGGCTTACAGGGATTATGCGGTAGAGGGTTTCGAATTTGAAGTGATCGATTACCTGGTAAAGCCGATTCCTTTTCCGCGTTTCATGAAGGCAATGGAAAGGGCGATCAAGATGAGCCGTACCTCGGCTGTTTCCACTGATCCCGTTGCCGCTGAATCAGAAAACGAAGCAATTTTTCTGAAGGTGGACAGGAAATTTGTGCGGGTGCTGATCAGGGATATTTTATACATTGAAAGCCTGAAAGATTATATCAGGGTAAAAACGACTACTGACTCATTGGTTTCTTATCAATCGCTCACTTCTATCACGGAAAAATTGCCGGCCGATAAATTTCTTCGTGTGCATCGCTCTTTCACCATTGCTATCGATAAAGTCTCTGTGATACAAGGCAGTTATCTTGAAATAGGCGACAAACTCATCCCCATCTCGCGCGAGCACCGGCAGGAAGTGCTGAGGAGGATTACAAAATAATGAATGCCAGGTGTCACATATGGCACCAGCGGGTTGTCATTCGTCGGGCAAATAGTACCAAACAGCGAAAAACGGGTCAAACAGCGAAAAGCGTTTTCTAGTGCGTTGTGCGCCTGATAATTTTGGACCTATAAAACTATAGCATGTATCATATCACTTTTGTTGTGTTGGTGGCTTTGATGGTGGGCACGCAGGCGCATCACGATGAAGAACGAGCGCTGATGGTATCGGGCACGGCTGCGGCTACGCCGCAATTATTGCTGCGCGACACGTTGAAAGAAAAAGGACAGCAATTATACATAACGCACTGTTATTCCTGTCACAAGGACTCTGTTACCAATATAGCACCAGGTTTAGCCATGATGCGCGCTATGAGTACGCGCTCCATTGTGGCTGCATTGAACAATGGCAAGATGCGGGCACAGGGCGCGGCGCTCAGCGCGGATGAACGCGTTGCAGTGGCGCAATGGATCACCAATACCAAACTGAAGGAAACCAGTTTCCCCGACAGCGCCTTCACACAGTTTTCCATTTCACCCAAAACCAATTCTCCTTACGATCATTCCGGTTGGGGAAATGATAAACCAGGCAGTGGTTTTCGCAGCGCGTCGCAGGCCGGCATTTCTGCAGAGAATGTGGGCAGTTTGAAATTGAAATGGGCTTTTGCTTTTCCCGAAGCTACCATCATGCGCACCAAGCCCGCCGTGGCGGGCGACTGGCTGATAGTGGGCGGACAGTTTGGCGATGTGATATCCATTCATCGCAAGACTGGTAAAATGGGCTGGCGATTTGCCGCTTCGGCGGCCATCCGCGGCGCTATAACAATAGAACGATCCGGAAACAACATCACCGCGTATTTCGCCGATTACAGCACCAATGTGTATGCTTTGGATGTGAAAACGGGCAAGCTGATCTGGAACAAACGCGCGGGTTGTGAACCGCAGTCGAGCGTAACGGGTTCAGTAGCCGTTTATAACGGTATAGTGTATGTGCCCATTAGCAGCATTGAAGTGGGTTTGGTGGCCAACAGCAAACTCGATTGCTGCTTCTCCTCGGGTGGAGTTGTAGCGCTGGATGCAAACACGGGCAAACAAATCTGGCAATACCGCACTTCGCCAAAAGCCGTGAAGAGTGGTGTGAAAAGAAATGGCGTGCCTGCCTATGGTCCTTCCGGCGCGCCGGTGTGGTGTAGTCCCACCATCGATGCCAAACGCGGAAGACTGTATATCGGCACAGGGCAAAACTATTCATACCCCGCCACCAATACCAGCGACGCCATTATAGCCCTCGATCTGAAAACAGGAAAGGTGATCTGGCGCTTCCAGGCCACGGAAGATGACACGTATAATGTTGCTTGTCCTTTGTTATACAATTGTCCCGATAAAGCCGGGCCCGATGTTGATTTCGGCATGGCGCCGATATTGGTAAAAAGACAGGACGGTACTGAAATATTAGTGGCTGGCCAGAAATCGGGTGTGATGCATGCACTGTCAACCGATGGCAATGTGTTGTGGCAGACGCGCGTTGGCCGTGGTGGCCCGCTCGGCGGTATTCACTGGGGCATGGCCACCGATGGAAAATATATTTATGCCGCCAACTCCGATCATGCTTATACAGTAGACCGCCGCGACAGCTCGCATCCGATTGCTCCGGGAATATATGCGCTTGATATCAATGATGGAAAAATAGTGTGGCATGCCGCGCCGCCCGATTGCGGTACAGGTTGGTGCCTCAACGGTAATTCAGCAGCACCGCTAGTGGTGCCGGGCGTTGTGTTTGCCGGGCATCTCGACGGATATATACGCGCTTATGACAGCGAGAATGGTAAAGTATTGTGGCAATACAATACGGTGAGGGAGTATGAAACAATCAATGGCATTAAGGGAAAAGGCGGCTCCATCGACGGACCTCCGCCGGTGGTGGCCGACGGTATGTTGTATGTGAATTCCGGCTACGGCATGTTTGGCCAGGCGCCGGGCAATGTTTTACTCGCCTTCGAGATTGAAAAAATGCCATAGCGTTCGCTATGGCATTTTGCATTTATTTTTTTTCTAAAACTGCTTACGATAATTTTTCTTCGGCAATTGCCTGGTCAAGTTCTTCTTCCTGGCGATGAGCTTCCTGCAGTTTCTTCAGCTTTTTGCCGTACGCAATCCTCGTGATCAGTACAAACAATACCGGTACTACAAATATCGCCAGGGTAGTGGCGGCCAGCATACCGCCTAATACAGTCCAGCCGATAGTCTTGCGCGCTTCAGCACCCGCTCCGCTTGCAAAGGCCAGTGGTAACACACCCAGGATGAATGCCAGCGAGGTCATCACGATGGGGCGCAAACGAAGCTGAACGGCCTGCAGGGTGGCCTGTAAAACCGGGATGGCACGGTCAACACGATCTTTGGCGTACTCCACAATCAGGATTGCGTTCTTGGCCGAAAGACCGATGAGGGTAATCAAACCTATTTGCGCGTACACGTTGTTGGAGAGGCTGGGAATCAGGGTCAGGGTCAATATGGAACCAAAGGCGCCGATAGGCACGGCAAACAATACCGAGAAGGGTATAGACCAGCTCTCGTATAAAGCGGCCAGGAATAAGAACACAAATACCACCGACACCGCGAAGATCAATCCCTGGGAGGCGCCTGCCTTCACTTCCTCGCGGCTGAGGCCGCTGAATTCGTAGCTATAACCTTCGGGCAGCACCTGTGCCGCCACTTCGCGCAGCGCATCAATAGCCTGGCCGCTACTGTATCCCGGCGCGGGCGAACCGTTGATGGTGATGGAACGAAACACGTTGAAGTGCGAGATCACCGCGGGTGTTTCTATCACCCTGGTCGTTACCAATGCGCTCAGGGGAATCATATTGCCCTGGTTGTTGCGCACATAGTATTGGTTCAGGTTGGTAAGGTCGGCCCGGTACATACTGTCGGCCTGCGCCATCACGCGGAAGTTTCTGCCGTATATATTGAAGTCGTTTACATACGAGCTGCCCAGCAATGTACTCATGGTGGTATATACATCGCTCACCAGCACGCCCAGCGTTTTTGCTTTTTCCCTGTCTACATTGATCTGGTAGCCGGGAGTGCGCGCAGTGAAGAAAGTATAGGCCCCTGAAATTTCCGGGCGTTTGTTTGCTTCGGCAACAAAGCGTTGGGCAAGCTGTTCAAACTGCTGTATGTTATCGGTGCTGGTGGTCTGCTGCAATTCGAAAGTGAAACCCGCGGTGGCACCCAGGCCCGGAATGGCTGGCGGCGCCACGGCAATAACGCGCGCCTCTTTAATATCGGCCGTCCTTTTCCTGATTTCGGCAATCACCTCCATCACGTGCTGGCCCTTGGATTTGCGCTGGTTCCAGTGTTTGAGCGAGCAGAACAAAGTGCCTGCATTCGATTTGTTGGAAAATGTCACTACGTTGAAGCCAGCCAGTCCACCCACTGTTTTCAGTGCTGGTATTTCGCGGATGCGCGCCATCAGGGTCTGCAACATTTCCACGCTGCGGCTGGTGGATGTGGCTTCGGGCATTTCATAAGTCACAAAGAAACGGCCCTCATCTTCGGTGGGTATGAAACCGGTGGGCTTGTTTTTGAAGAGCATGTACAATCCCACAAACAGTACCACCATCATCACCAGCACATAGGGTGTGCCCTTGATCCAGCGGCCAACGCCCCTGGTGTAGCTATTGCTCAGCTTATTGAAACCCCGGTTGAACGCGGCAAAAAATCTTTCCAGCAGGTTCTTCTTCGCATCTTCGGGCTTGGCGGGCTTCAGCAAAAGCATACAAAGCGCCGGGGTAAGTGATAGCGCCACGAAGGCCGATATCAGCACCGATACGGCAATGGTGATGGCAAATTGCTGGTACAGTCTGCCCACGATACCGGGCACAAAACCTACCGGCACAAACACCGCGGCCAATATCAGCGCGATGGCGATAACCGGTCCGGAAATATCGCGCATGGCTTTGGTGACCGCTTCTTTCGGACTAATTCGTTCTACATCTATATAATGCTGTACCGCTTCCACCACCACAATGGCATCGTCAACCACTATACCGATGGCCAGCACAAAACCGAATAGGGTGAGCGTATTGATGGTAAAACCAAGCGGTATAAAGAATATGAAGGTGCCGATGATCGATACCGGGATTGCGAGTATGGGAATGAGTGTGGCGCGCCAGCTTTGCAGGAACAAAAACACTACCAATGTTACCAGTAGCAGCGCCACTAACAGTGTTTCCACCACCTCATTGATTGATACCTGCACCACACTTACTGCTTCAAACGGTATGGTATAGTCGAGGTCGTTGGGGAATGAATTTTTCTTCAGGTTGTCCAGCGTGGCCATTACGCCCTTGTACGTATCGAGCGCATTGGCGCCGGGCGCCTGGTACAGCAGCATAAAGGCTGCCCGTTTATTGTCTACAAAGGCATTGTTGTTGTAATTGAATTTTCCCAGTTCAACGCGGGCTACGTCTTTCAGGTATACTATAGACCCGCGCGAAGGCACGCTGCGTACTACTATATTTTCAAAATCTTCCACTTTGTTGAGGCGGCTGTTGGTAAGTACAGCATATTCAAAAGCCTGGGCTCCCGGTTGCGGGTTGCCGCCAACCGTACCCGCTGCCAGTTGCAGGTTTTGTTCGGTCAAAGCAGCCAGCACTTCGGAAGTAGTGATCTGCAAGGCAGCCAGTTTCTCCGGGTTCAGCCAAATGCGCATACCAAAATCATCGCCCAGCGAGGTGATATCGCCCACACCCGGCACACGCAACAGCGCATCTTTGATGTACATGTTGGTGAAATTGCCGATGAAGGTGGCATCGTGTGTGCCGTTAGGACTATAGATGGCCAGCGCCATCATGATGCTGGGGTTGCGTTTACGTACTACAAGACCCAACCTTCTTACCGCATCGGGCAGCGAAGGTTCGGCCACGCTCACGCGGTTTTGAACGTCCAGCGCGGCAATGTCCACATCAACGCCAATGTCGAAGTTTACGTTTACGGTCGACTGACCACTGCCGGTACTGTTGCTGGTAATATAGGTCATGCCCGGCACACCATTCACCTGCGTTTCGATGGCGGTGGTAGTGGTTTGCTCTACCGTTTGTGCATCGGCGCCTATGAAGTTGCCCGAAATGGTAACTGTTGGCGGTGTAATATTGGGATACTGCGCAATGGGCAGTGTGCTCAATGCTATTAATCCTACCAACACGATTACGATCGATATCACTATCGCTGTAATCGGTCTTTTTATAAATGTATTCGCGATCATTGCTCCGTATTGTTTTTATTGCGCAGGTGCGGGGTTAATTACTGCTCCTTCCCGAAGGTTTTGCACACCCTGCACTACAATCTGTTCGCCGTCATTTAGTCCGTCCTTGATAATTACATTCGATCCGATGGTTTTGCCCAATTGCACTTTTCTCTGCGATACCTTGCTGCTGTCGCCTACCACATACACAAAAAATTCGCCCAGCTGTTCGGTGATCGCCTTATGCGGAATCACCACGGCATCGGTATTGTTCAGCACGCGCACTTTGGCGCTCATACCTGGTTTGAGCATGCCTTGAGGGTTGGGGAATACCAGCCGCACCTTGATGGAGCTTGTCTGCGGATCAACAGCCCGGTCGATCAGCAGAATTTTGCCCGGGTGTTTATATACATCGGTGCCAAATGCCAGTGTGAAAGTGGAATCCTTGGTAGATTGGGCTTTTTGTTGCAATTGCGTAAAGCGGAAGATCTCGCGCTGATCAACGGGGAAATCAACCGTGATGGGATCATCGGAGGAAATGGTATTTAAAATGGTCTGACCTGCCGTTACCGGCGAGCCCATTTTTACCTGCGAAATGCCGATGGTGCCATCGAAGGGCGCGTAGATATTGGTATAGCGCACGCCTGTCTGCACAGCACGCACGGCGGCTTTGGCGGCTTCCACCTGTTTTTCGGCGGCGGCCAGCGCGGCGTCGGCATTATCTACCAGTTGTTTGGCTACCGCGTCCTGTGCGTCCAGTTCGTGATAGCGCGCTGCATCCTTTCTTGCTTTTACCAGGTTGGCTTCCTGCACCTGCAGGTTGGCAACAGCCTGTTCATAATTCGCTTCATACTGTTGCTGATCGATAGAGTAGAGGCGTTGACCTTTTTTCACGCGTCCGCCTTCGCGGAAATAGATGCCGGTAATATAACCGCTCACCTGCGGGCGAAGATCCACCTGGTTCAACGCGGCCAGCGTGGCCGGGTATTCATCGTAATACCGGGCATTGGTATTTTGTACCACGGTGGTGGTTACCGGTATAGCAGGCGGAGGGCCCTGCATGGTATTGGCCTGATTATTATCGCCACAACTAATCATCAAAGTAACCGCAACAATAACGGTCCATTGTCTTATCATACTGAATACTGTTTCGATTTTCGGGTTTGGGGCTGCGGATTTTTCCAGAACCCCAAACGGTAATATTAATAGTTAATGAGTCCTAGGGCGCGTTGTACATCCACTTTAGCGGCCAACACCTGGTTCAGGGCGTTGAAATAATTGATGCGCGCTGTGCGCAGATCCGTTTCCGCGGTGATTACTTCCAGGTAGGTTTTAATACCCGATCTGTATTGCAGTTGTATTACATCGTACACTTCCTGCGCCAGTAACAGGTTTTCCTTAATAGCATTATAGTTGATCAGGTTGCTCTTGTAAGCGGCCAGCGCCTGTGCATACTCTGCATTGATATTGTTGCGCAGCCGTTCAAGGCTCCAGTCTATATTTTTCAATTGCCACCTGGAGGCATTGATTTCATGTCGTCTTCTGCCACCCTGGAAAATGGGCCAGGTCAGTGAAACACCGGCATACGCGTTCTTAAATGCCGTATTGTAAAGTTTTGAAAACTCATTATCCTGGTAATTGAAGATATATGCACCGTTGGCGCTGAGCGAAGGAATATAACCCCATTTATTATAGCGGAGGTCGGCTTCCTGCAGGCGGCGCTGCGTGGCAAGTTGCTGATATTCGATACGGCGGTTATAATCTATATCAGTAGTGGTATCGAAGTCAACGCTGTTTTCCATTTGCAGGCTGTCGAATTGTATATTCAGCTCAGCATGGCGGGGGTAGCCCATCAGGCTTTTGAGGTATTCCAGGCGGGCCTTCAACAGTTCCTGTCCGCTGTTGAGCTGGGCCCTGGAGTTGTTCAGCGCAATAGTGGCGCGTTTGTAATCGGTTCTGTCCACCACGCCGGCACGGTATTGATTATAGGCATCGCGCAGACTGCGGGAGAGGCGCACGGTATCTTCGGCGGTGGCCTTTATCTGCTGCATGGTGGTAAGCACGTCGTAAAAAGCTTTCATCACACTTACTGCCACATCAATTTTGCTGGCGCTGGTGTTTTGACGGGCAAGCGTGCGCACGTCGCGCGCGGTACGACTGGCCAGTAAAACATCGCGGTTGAAAATATTTTGGTTGGCGGTAAACTGTATGGCGGAGTTATTATCCACACCAATACGTCGCACATCAGTTCCCAAAATGAAAACGGGTAATTCGAAATTGCGCTGATAGGTATAACCAAAATTCACCTGCGGATACCAGTCTGACAAGCGGCTTTTGATGTTAGACTCAGTGATCTGTTCATTGGTGAGCGCCTCCTGTATAGCAGGCTGATGGCGCAGTGCGTACTGGATCACATTTTCAAGTGTGGCTTCGGTCAGCAGGCTGTCGTTGGCAGTGGGGGCAGGGTCTTGCGCGACACTGCGTGCTGAAATGGCCACCAGTAGTAGCCCGGTAAAGAATAATCTTACAGATTGCGGTGTCTTCTTAATACTATAGTACATAATTCATCTATCGCTTATAAAATATAATCCAGCATACGGCAATTGAAACCAGTTCTGTTCGTCCAACACATTCGACCGGCAATCGTCAGCAGCTGAGCTTTCAAATCATGATGAAGACAGGGCGGAGCTCCTCATGGGTTTTAAGGGGTCGACAAAATTAGTCAAGTTTGATAAACATGGCTTTAAATTTTTTTGAATGGCAACAGGTACAGGATATAGCTTTTTTGCACCTCGTCAGGGCAAACTGCGCATAGCCCTATTAACAATCATTTACAAATCTGGTTGTATTTTGTTGCTAGTTTTGTCGTTATAACCCCCATAAATCATGAGAATACCTCTCGCCATACTCCTGCTCGGTGCCGCCCTGGTAAGCCAGGCGCAGAGTGCCGACGACTACTATCCTGATGCCCGCAAGAAGAATGAAAACTTCGTGAAGCTGCGCGATAAGGACATGCGCGCGCATATTGCCACGTTTGCCCTGGCCGGTATTGATGAGCGTTTGGGAAAAGAACCTTTACGCACACAGGTGCCCGCGGTGGCTTACGGCAGCGACTATATCAGTTTTGAGGGCAATAATATAAAAGTGATCATCAGGTCAAAGCCTTTTGAACCCGATAAGCATAAGCTTACCTATTACAATGAGAAGTTCCTGGTGAAGATCGACAACAAACCCTACTATGGTAATTATACGCAGGTGCCCACCACCAGCATTGCCAGTGTAAGAGTAGTGGTGGGGGGTGATACGGTAGAAATTCCGCCGGCTGCGTACGAGGACCTGCACAGCCCGGTGTTTGCCTACCGCGATGCCGGGGGCACCATACGTACCCACAACAGGGTATATCTTTCCCCCGACGGACGTAATATCTATATATACATGCTGAACGACGAGGTGAAGGGTAAGTACGAGGTAACCTGGATTATCCAGGACAAAAAGTACCTCCAGCGGGTGGTTGATACCGGCCTGATGCAGTAGTGTTCTGTATCCGGATTTCATGGTTTTTTCTTTTCAACTATTTTTTAATTGCCACACAATTAATTGTAATTAAGCTTCGTTTATAATACGGTTTTTCATAGGATATTGGATTTAAAACAGGGCGGGATGTCTATCCGGGCCCTTTTTTAGTTGACGCCAGGGCCTTTTGGTTACTCCTACCGTGACAGCACTCGACTCCCTTAATCGCTCCGCCCATAACATTTTGTCAGGTTTTGTTCCAGCAAAAAGTTTAACATCTTTTCTACCGCTTTGAAATCAATGGGGTTCGGAGGCATTTGCTCAAGAGTCATGTTAATGGAATGAAATTGGTACGCACTACACCGGAAATAATGATTTGATCACACAAAAGTCAGGATGTATGAAAAAGTCAAAATTGTTTTCGGGGTTAGTTTTGTCGTTGTTGGGATTGGCAGTGATGATGTTGATGGCCCGGTGTTCAAATGGAGTGTATGCGCAGAATAAGTTGGAAGATGAAGCTTCGGTAACCAGGGCGGTGGAGGAACAACGCTACGTATTCAGGGCGCAGACTATGATGCCTTCTTCGGGACGTATGCGCAACCTGACCAGTAACTATGACCTGACAGTTACGAAAGATTCTGTGTCGTCGTGGCTGCCCTACTTCGGCAGAGCTTATTCGGCACCGCTCGATCCTACCAAGGGGGGAATACAATTTATTTCTACCAAATTTGATTACACCACTTCGCCGATAAATGATGGCTGGGAAATAACCATCAAGCCGAAAGATACGCGCGACGTGCAGGAGCTTTTTCTCACAATATATAAAAATGGCAATGCCAACTTGCGCGTAACGAGCATCAGCAGGCAACCGATATCGTTTGGGGGATTTGTTGCTGCGAAGAATCAGTAAACGTGCAGGCAGCCATCTCGGCGCCGGCATTTTTGGTCGCGGCAAATACGAACTTATGATCTCGCGGGAATTTCGACATTAACCTCTCTTGGTAAACTTGCTGAGTATCCAGATGATGAGCCCCACAATGGCTACCACTATCAATATGCCTACCCATACCCCGGCTTTGAATATAGACTCCACCACGGCGCAACTGCTATAAAACAGCGCCAGCAGGAGGAAAATGGTTCCGTAAAACGCTTTCATTACTTATCTTTTTTCATGTTGAATAAGTAGACTAAAGGAAATTTGCATGCCGTGTATAAAGGGTTGGGAGAATTTAGTATGTAGTGGTTTATTCGTGAGACGCTGGGGAAATGTTTCCCCGGTTTCAATACTTTTGCCCTATGGAGAAACCGGTATTAGTCATCAAGCTCGGAACGGCAGTCATTACCAATAGCGAGGGCGTTATCGATCACGATGTAATCAGAAAAGTGGCTTCAGAAATTGCCAACCTGTCGCAAAATTATCGTGTAGTGCTCGTGTCCAGTGGCGCAGTAGGCAGCGGCAAACTACATATCAAAAACTACAAGGGCACGCTTACCGAACGCAAAGCCGCTGCGGCAGTCGGTAATCCCAAACTGATTCAGCTTTACCAGCAATATTTTTCGCCATTCAATATTCCCGTGGCGCAAGCCCTTTGCGAAAGGCATCATTTCAGCTCCCGCTCGCAGTTTCTGCAGCTGAAAGATACCTTCGCCTGCTTTTGGGAAAACGATATTGTACCCATTGTGAACGAGAACGATTTGGTGAGTAATGTCGAGTTGAAATTTTCCGACAACGATGAGCTGGCAACCCTGATGGCCGTGGGATTCGATGCTGATACGTTGATAATTTGCACCTCGGTCGGCGGTTTTATGGATGATAATAACCAGATCATTCCGCTGGTAAAAAAAGTGGATAGCACTATTTTGGGCTTTGTGAAGACGGGTAAGAGTACGCTTGGCTTAGGCGGCATGACATCAAAACTAACTTTCACCCGCCTGGCTACTTCGCTGGGTATAAAAGTGATTATTGGCGGATTAAATAGCGATACTCCTTTCGCCGATGCACTTACCGGGAAAAACGGTACTACATTTTTACCACAGCCCTCCAACCTCAAAGCACGACAAAAATGGCTGGCCAGCGGCTCCATCACGCTTGGCAGTATCACCGTTGATAAAGGCGCGGCTAAAGCACTATTGCAAAGAAAAAGCCTGCTTACCGTCGGCGTTAGCAAAGTGCAGGGAAAATTCTCCGCCGGTGAAGTGGTGCAACTGATGGATGAAGAAGAAAACATCATCGGCGTGGCGCGCGTAAAACTCGACGCCGCATCTGTCAATAAAAACATTGCGCAGAAAAATGTGCTGGCCGCACATGCAGATGATATCGTGATATTTTAATGATTGAACAATGAAAGCGATTGAAAAATTACTGGCGAAAACTGCTAAGGCATCCATTCAGCTCCGTAGCATTTCCGACAAAAAGATAAAATCAACCTTACTGCAACTCGCCGATGCGCTGGAAACAAACATGTCATCTGTTCTTAAAGCCAACCAGAAAGATCTTGCGGCCCAGGACCCCGACAACCCGCGCAACGACCGGCTGATGCTGAATGAACAGCGAATAAAAAATATCGCCAACAGCATACGTAAGATCAGTCGCCTGCCCAACCCAACGGGAAAGATTATTGATGAACGCACGCTGCCCAACGGACTGCATGTACAAAAAGTGACCGTGCCATTGGGTGTAGTAGGCGCCATCTACGAAAGCCGGCCTAACGTAACCTTCGACATCGCCGCCCTTTGCCTGCGCAGCCAGAATGGTTGTGTGCTTAAGGGCAGCAAGGAGGCAGAACATACCAATAAGGCTGCGATGAAAATTATAAAACAGGTGTTGCGGGAAAATGACATCTTGCCGGATGCGGTTACCCTGTTGCCGGCCGACCGTGAAGTAGTGCAGGAATTGTTCACCGCCACCAAATACCTCGATGTGCTGATTCCGCGCGGCTCCGACTCGCTGATTCAGTTTGTTCGCAAAAACAGCCTGGTGCCCGTGATTGAGACAGGAGCGGGTGTATGCCACATATATGTGGAGAAAGATGCTTCACTCGATAAAGCGGTAAATATTGTGGTAAATGCTAAAGTGTCGCGGCCGTCGGTGTGCAACGCGGTTGACACCGTATTGGTGGATGAAAAAATTGCACCGGCGTTTTTCAATAAACTGCAACCCGCTTTCAATGAATATAAAGTGGAAATGATTGCGGAAAATAAGGCATATAAGTTATTGAAAGGATATGCCCTTCTCAAAAAGGCCACTCCCGGCGATTTTGATACAGAGTTTCTTAGTCTGCGTTGCGCCGTCAAAGTGGTAAAAGACATTGATGAAGCGCTGGCGCATATTCGTCAGCACAGCACCCGCCATTCCGAAGCCATTGTTTCTGAGAACAAAAAACATTGCCGCCGCTTTTTGCAGGAAGTAGATGCCGCCGCCGTTTACACCAATGCCTCCACGCGTTTTACCGATGGCGAAGAACTGGGCCTGGGCGCGGAGATTGGTATTTCCACACAAAAACTACATGCGCGCGGACCCTTTGCGCTGGAGAAGTTAGTAACTGAAAAATGGTTACTGCAAGGTGATGGACAAACGCGTTAAAATCAGTTAATCAAAATCGTTACATTTTGAGATAATTTACTGCTATTATTTCGGTCAATGCTTCACGATAAGAGATTGAGTAAAAAATAATAAGTGTTGCATGTACATTTTTATCCAAATTGTTTTAATTTACATGTAAATCGGTTAAGCCACTCAGTATAACCGAACACTGTCCAGACTGCTCCAATCTATACTACGTCCTGCCCACAAACTCGTAGACAGACATTAATTGCATAGTGTTTTGACTGACTGTACAACACCGTCAAAAGGCTATGGCAGGAAAGTATTTTCAAAACCAAAACGATTGTCTTTATGAACAAGGCCCTCCGTCCATGGCGACATTTTTCTCCTCCGAGGTCACATTTTTTAGCTGAAACACATCCACCGGGAAAAATTTTTTTTCCGGCGCCTGATTCGCATTGCTGAGGTTAAAATTTGTTAGCAGGCCGTTAGCCTGCACGTAATCTTTTTCACATTACAGAGTATCCGAAAAGACACGGCTTCTTTTATGCAACTCACTAAAACTGATATCATGTATGTTCTTGTACATTCCATGACAAAACTTTGGGTAATGCTGCCATTGTTATTAGCCTTGCAGGTAGCATTGGCCCAGGATATAACTGTCAGGGGCACTGTCACCTCCGGTGATTCCGTCCTGCCGGCAGTTACCGTACAGGTGAAAGGCACGGCTGTAGCAACCCAAACCGATGCCAACGGCAACTTCACCATCAACGCACCCGGCAACGGCGTCCTGGTGTTTACTTCCGTTGGCTTTACTTCGCAGGAAATTTCGATTAACAACCGCACACAGATAAGCGTGGTGATGCAGGCTTCCAACGCACAAATGAGTGAAGTAGTGGTGGTAGGATATGGTACGCAAAAAAAGGTGACCGTTACCGGAGCCGTAGCGCAGGTAAAAGGCGAAGAACTTGAGAAGGTGCCCACATTCAACCTCTCCAATGCATTGGTGGGACGACTGCCCGGTATAACAGCCGTAAACGGCAGCGGTGAGCCTGGCTACGATGGCAGTAACCTGCGCATTCGCGGTACCAACGCATTTGGCAATACATCGCCATTAATAGTAATTGACGGTGTGCCCGAACGACGTGGTGGACTGGAACGTCTTAACCCAGCCGATATCGAAAGTATGTCGGTGCTGAAAGATGCTTCAGCCGCTATTTACGGTCAGCGCGCTGCCAACGGCGTAATATTAATTACCACACGTCGTGGTAAAACGGGCAAACCAAAAATTACATACGATTTCAACCAGGGTTATTCGCAGCCTTCGGTGATTCCGAAAATGATGAACGTACTGCAATATGGCGCTGTGAGAAACGAGCTGATCGTTTTTGAAGGTCTGCAATACAATCCCGAACTCTGGGCCGAAGCCCTGGAAGCTATCAGAGCTACCGGCACTTACAATGTGCCCGCCACCGCCGACCCACGCAGTCCTAAAGTACTGAACTCGCCCACCGGCTTCTTCCCCGACGATATGGCGAAATATGCTGACGGCAGCGACCCCTGGGGGCATCCCGACGAAGACTGGTTTGATGCCGTAATGAAAAAATGGTCGCCCCAACAAAGGCATAACCTCCAGATCAACGGCGGTACAGAAAACTTCCGCTACCTGGTATCACTGGGCTTCCAGGACCAGGACGGTTATTATAAAAATTCGGCTACTGGATACCGCCAGTATGATGTACGCGTGAACCTGGATGCCACCGTAAACAAATATATTAAGGTGAACTTCGGCCTGCTGGGTCGCGAAGAATTTCGCTTCTTCCCCACCGAGTCGGCCGGTTCTATTTTCCGCATGTTGATGCGCGGTCGCCCCAACGAGCCCGCCATCTGGCCCAACGGATTGCCCGGGCGCGATATCGAAAATGGACAGAACCCCGTGGTGATCACCACCAACGCAACAGGCTATGACCGCGACAAACGCGATTATTTCCAGACCAACGGTAAGGTAGATATTGAAATACCCTGGGTAACGGGCCTGAAGTTGAGCGGTACAGCAGCGATCGATAAATACCTGTACAACCAGAAGCGCTGGCAAACGCCCTGGTATTTGTATTCTTGGAATAAGGTAGATTATGAAGCGGATGGAGTAACACCCAAACTGGTGAAAGAGTTGCGTTCCACTTTCACCGATCCTCGTCTGCGCCAGGCCAGTGAAAACAGTCTCTCTATTACGCTTACCGGTATCGCCACATACGACCGCACATTTGGAGATCATACCGTTAGTGCAATGGCCGGTGTGCAAAAAGAAACCCTCAACACCAATAATTTCTTTGCCTTCAGGAGAAACTATATCTCTACCGCCGTTGACCAGCTTTTTGCCGGTGGCGATGCGGGCAGGGATATGAGTGGTGGTGAATTTAACCGCGCACGTCTTGGTTATTTCGGCCGCGTAGGGTACAACTATAAGGAAAAATATATTGCCGAATTCCTCTGGCGTTATGATGGTTCATACATCTTCCCCGCCGATTCGCGCTTCGGTTTCTTCCCGGGCGTACTGGCCGGATGGCGAGTATCTGAAGAAGAATGGTTCGCCACCAACGTACCCTGGATTCAAAACCTCAAACTCCGGGGCAGCTGGGGCCAGGTGGGCGCCGAACCATATATCAACGGTACACTGGCCGAGTTTCAGTACCTGAGTACCTATGATTTCACTACCTACGTGTTTGGTGGTACCGTGGTAAGAGGTCTGAATGAAAGAGTGTTGCCCAACCCCACTTTCACCTGGGAAATTCAAACCAGCACCAACTTCGGTATAGAACTGGCCACGCTGAACAATAAGCTGACCTTCGAGTTTGATTATTTCGTAAACAAGAGAAGCGATGCCTTATTTACCTCTGAAGGTACAGTGCCCGGCAGCGCCGGCATCAGCAACATTCTGCCGCCGGTGAACTATGCCAAATTGAGCAACCGTGGCTGGGAATTCAGTGTAGGGTATAATGGCAACTTTGGTGAACTGAAGTATAGTGTAAATGTGAATGGTGGTTATGCTAAAAACAGGATCGACAAATGGAATGAAATCGAAAATGAACTGGCCTGGAAAAAATCAACCGGCAAACCATTCGGTAGTAACGGTGCTGCTTACCTGCTTTTTGAATACGACGGCGTATTTGGCACCCAAAAGGATATCGATGAAAACCAGATCGATTATTCAGATTTGGGCGTTGGACAGTTGCGCCCCGGTGATATGAAGTTTAAGGATATTGACGGCGACGGCAGGATCACCGCTGCCGACCAGGTGCGTCAGGACAAAACCCGCGACCCGCGCTTTACAGGTGGCCTGAACATCTTCATGCAATATCGCAACTTCGACCTCACCGTATTGTTCCAGGGTGCCAGCGGCGGCGCGTTAATAGTTCGTACCGAGTCGGGAGATATTGGTAACTACCTGGCCTGGGATTTTGATCACAGGTGGACTGTCGAAAATCAAAGCACTGTTTATCCGCGTATTGCCAGCCGTGATAATACTTACTACACCGGCGGCGTAGCGGGTAACAACACATATCGCCTCAGGAAGACCGACTATATCAGGTTCAAGAATTTCGAGATCGGGTACAATGTTCCCATCAGCGTATTAAGACGCGTGGGTCTCAGCAATGCAAGGATTTATGCCAACGGCATCAACCTCATTACCTGGGATGAACTGGGTGTGTTTGATCCGGAAGCTGTTACCGGTAATGGTCAGTACTACCCGCAGGCAAGGGTACTCAACTTTGGAGTTAGTGTAACCTTTTAAAAAAGAATCATGAAACAGATACGAAATATATCAGTAATCTTTATTCTCTCACTGGTTATCCTAGTTTCCTGCAAAAGGGACTTCCTGGAGCTGGATCCGCTCGGATCGATCGGTTCCACAGCCACCTGGGCCGATGGACCATTATCGGAAGCGTTTGTGAATAACCTGTACAACGGCTTTGGTGCCGGGGGATTTGAAGAACAAATGCTGGCCTCGCTCAGCGACGAAGCCGTGTTTACTCACACAGGCCGCGGCATCAATACAGTGAACGACGGTAGTCTGAGTCCTACCAACCCCGGCTGGCAGAGCGGCACTTACGAGTGGAACTCGATGTATCGCTGGATTCGCGGCACCAACGTGGCGATCGAAAATTTAAAGACCGCTACGTTCGACAATGACGATCTGAAGGAAAGGTTGCTGGGCGAAGCGCATTTCCTCCGCGGCTATTTTTACCACCAGTTGGTTCGCTACTATGGCGCAGTACCCATCATCACCCAGGTATATGGATTGAACGAAGATTACAGCGTCGCGCGCAATACCTGGGAAGAGTGCGTGAATTTCATTGTGAAAGAATGTGATTCCGCCGTCTTATACCTGCAGGGCAGAACCATGCAGAAGGGTCGCGCCACTGCACTGGCAGCAAAAGCGCTGAAAGGCCGCATACTCTTATACGCCGCCAGCGATCTGCACGATGCGCCTACGGCAAAATCAAAATCCGCCTTGCTCAACAGCTATCCTCATCCGGAAATTTTCGGCTATACCAGCGGCGACCGCGTGCAACGCTGGCAACTGGCAAAAGCAGCGAACAAGGAGGTGATGGATGAAAGTGTTGGATACAAAATGGATCTCACCGAGCCCGTGTCGCCCGAAGAAGGTAAACTGAATTATATGTCAATTTCTCTCGGCGGCGGCAGCCAGGCTCCCGGCGTTGACCCGTCGGCCGGTGTGGAAATAATTTTAGGAAGGTGGCATTCGCCCGAATTGGAAGAAGGCGGCGGGCCATACCTGGGTTTATACAATGGCCCTAACGGCTATCACAACTGGGCTGGTAATACGCCGCTCGGTCTGCTGGTGGATGACTATGAATATATGGACAATTCAACCAATCCGCCTACTGCTGTTCCGTTCGACTGGAATAACCCGGATCATAAGGCCGAACCTTATGCCAACCGCGATCCCCGCTTCTACGCTACCGTTCTTTACGACGGCGCCGACTGGAAGCCGAGAGATAAAGTGTCTGGAAATGTTGACCCTGCCAACCAAATCCAAACTGGTCAGTACGACCTGATGCAGAAAGACAATACCGGCACTTACAAGCTCATAACCTTCAACGGTCTCGACACACGCAGCAGCAGTATCGAAGACTGGAACGGCACACGAAGCGGTTACTACATGCGCAAGTTCCTCGATCCAAATCCGAATATTGTTGACAACAATACGCGCCAGTACATACCATGGCCATTCTTCCGCCACACCGAAGCAGTGCTCAATTACGTGGAAGCCTGTATTGAGTTAGGGGAAGATGACGAAGCGCGCAGCTGGCTCAACAAGATCCGGTTCAGGTCGGGCATGCCGGCTATTCCCGGTACAGTGACGGGCAATGACCTGCGCGAAGCTTATCGCCACGAACGAAGGATTGAGCTGGTATATGAAGAGCACCGCTATCATGATGCCCGCCGCTGGATGATTGCGCCGACAACGCTCGGACGACCGATGACCTATATCTCAATAGTGGGTAAGTTTAAGCCTGGTAAGGAGTTGAGAGATGTGTACCGGCACGACAAGGAAATTTACGAATACACCTACACGCCGATTGTGGAGAACTCGCACGAGAACCGTACTTGGGATGATAAGATGTACCTGCGGCCGATACATTTCAATGAAATGAATAGAAATGATAAATTAGTGCAGAATCCTGGCTATAACTAACCGGCTTCACTAACAATATTAAAAACCAAAATGCCTATGCCAGTATGCAAATACTGGCGTAGGTATTTTTAACAGCGCTCCCTTTCCCTCATGAATCGCATGGCCCCATACTTTCTGGTAGCGTATTGCTTGCTTGCAGGTTGTACCAGTACCGGCGACAAATTGGCTGGTAATGAAAAGAAACTGTTCACATTGATGCCCGCCGATAGTACGCAGGTATTTTTCAGCAACACCCTGACTGAAGGGTTAAACACTAATGTGCTTTTATACGAATATTTCTACAACGGCGCAGGCGTGGGCATTGCCGATCTGAACGGTGATGGATTGGAGGATATTTATTTTACCGGCAATATGGTGCCCGATAAACTCTACCTCAACAAGGGCAACCTGAAATTTGAGGACATCACCGAAGCAGCCAATATCAAAAACCGAACTCCGCTCTGGAGAACAGGCGTCACTATTGCCGATGTAAATGGTGATGGCAAACCTGATATTTACGTGAGTTATTCGGGCAAGACGCGCGGCCAGAACCGTATTCATCAACTATTCATCAACAAGGGAAATGACGCTAACGGCATTCCCCGCTTTGAAGACGAAGCAGAGCAGTATGGTTTAGCCGACAGCAGCTATACCACGCAAACTTTTTTCTTCGACTACGACCGCGATGGCGACCTGGATATGCTGGCGCTGAACCACAATCCCGACAACCTGCCCATTCTCGATGAAGCCAGTACCGCCAATCTTTTAGCTCAATCCCACCGCTCCATCGGCATTCGATTGTATAAAAATGAAGACAATCATTTTACCGACATCACGGAAAAAACCGGCATCAGCAGCTCGGTGCTTACCTATGGCCTGGGCGCCGCTATTGCCGATATAGATGGCGATGGATGGCTCGATATATATATCGCCAACGATTACAACGTGCCCGACTACCTGTATATCAACAACCAAAACGGCACATTTACCGATAAAATAGCCACGGCCCTGGGACACATCACCAAATCATCGATGGGTAACAATATAGCAGACTATAATAATGACGGTCTGCTTGATATATGTGTGCTGGATATGCTGCCAGAAGATAATCACCGGCAGAAAGTATTATTGGCTTCCGACAATTATGAAAAATTCGACCTCAACGTGCGCACTGGTTTTCACTACCAGTATATGCGCAATATGCTACACCTGAACAATGGCGACGGCACTTTCAGCGAGATTGGTCAGCTGGCCGGTATCAGTAATACCGACTGGAGCTGGGCCCCGCTTTTTGCCGATTTTGACAATGACGGGTGGAAAGACCTGTATGTCACTAATGGCTATACCCGCGATTTTACCGACATGGATTTTCTGAAATACAAAAACAGCGAGGTGCAGAGTAAGGGCAGGCTCAACCGCGAGCAGGTGCTGGAGATTTTGAAGCAAATGCCGGCGTCGAACGTAACAAATTACATGTATAAGAATGATCGTCAGCTCGGCTTTATTAATGTGGGAGCGGCCTGGGGGCTGGATGTTCCGTCAAACAGCAACGGCGCCGCCTATGCTGATTTGGATAACGACGGCGACCTGGATTTGGTGGTCAACAATATCAACCGCGAGGCTTTCATTTACCGCAATGAAGCCAATAAGGAGCCAGGCAATCACTACCTGCAGGTGAAGCTGAAAGGTGCGGGAAAAAATACTGATGGTCTTGGCGCTAAAATTACGCTGTATAGAAAAGGGCAGCTCCAGTTCCAGGAGCAAATGCCCGCGCGCGGTTATCAATCCACTGTTTCGCCCATATTACATTTTGGATTGGGCGAAGAGGATGTGGTCGATTCATTGCGCGTGGTATGGCTTTCAGGCAAAGAACAGGTGTTGCGTGACGTGAAGGCGAACCAATTGATTACACTCGACGAAAATGAGGCAACCGGCACATGGAAGCCGCAAACTCCGCCAAAGCCCTTGATGCAGGAAGTGAAACCGCCATTTGTGTACCAGCATGCATCTGCAGATCTCAACGATTTTAAAAGACAGCCGCTACTTATCAACCCGCTTTCCTTCAATGGTCCCTGCCTGGTGAAAGGAGATGTAAATGGTGATGGCCTGGATGATATATATGCCGGCGGTGGTAATGGACAGCCTGCCATGCTGTTGGTGCAGCAACCTAACGGTAATTTTGTCCACAAACCACAACCCGCGTTCGAAGCCGACAAGAACAGTGAAGACGCCAGCGCCATATTTTTCGATGCCGATGGCAATGGCACCCTCGATTTGTATGTTGCCAGCGGTGGTTATCACAACTATTTGCCCAATGATCCATTATTGCAAGATCGCCTCTACCTGAATGACGGGAAGGGGAACTTTGTTCGTAAAGCAGATGCCCTTCCCGAAATGCTGGTGAGCAAAGGTTGTGTACGTGCAAGTGATATTAACGGTGATGGACATATTGACTTGTTTGTCGGCGGAAGGGTGATTCCTGGCCGCTATCCCGAAACTCCCCAGAGTTATATACTGATCAATGATGGCAAAGGAAAATTTACTGATCAAACCAATATGGTTGCTCCATCGCTAAATAATATCGGAATGGTGAGCGACGCGGCCTGGCTTGATTTGAATGGTGATAAGAAAGAAGACCTGGTACTGGTAGGAGAGTGGATGCCGGTAACAGTCTTTATCAACACCGGAAACAAACTGGAAAACAAGACCAGCGACTATTTTACCAAAGAATACAGTGGCTGGTGGAACAAATTGTACACCGGCGATTTTAATAAAGACGGAAAGATTGACCTGGTAATCGGCAATATGGGTTTGAATACGCAATGCAAGGTGTCGGATGAAGAACCCGCCGATATGTACTATAAGGATTTCGACAACAACGGCGCGGTTGATCCTATTTTCTGTTTTTATATCCAGGGTAAAAGTTATCCTTACGTAACGCGCGACGAACTGCTCGACCAGGTGAGCCTGATGCGCGGCCGTTTTGTTGATTACAAAAGCTATGCAGATGCTTCACTTGAGCAGGTGTTTCTGGAAGAAGAATTGAAGGACGCGAAAAAGTTATCCGCCAATTATCTCGCCACCGCTTATTTTGAAAGCGGTGCCGATGGCAAATTTGTTGAAAAGCCGCTGCCGCTGCAGGCACAGTATTCACCTGTTTTTGCCATCGCGTCGTTTGACTATGATAACGATGGCAATGAAGACCTGCTCCTCTGTGGCAATATCAACCAGGCCAGGTTGCGTTTTGGAAAATTTGACGCGAACTATGGTGTATTGTTAAAAAATGAAGGAAATGGAAATTTCACTTACGTCGGTCAGCAACAATCCGGGCTCAGTCTGCGCGGCGATGTTCGTAGCATTGTTCGCCTCGGCAACACATTATTATTCGGCATCAACCAGCAACCACTGAAAGCGTATAAATGGAAAAATTTATGTACAGGTTTGTAGCGATTATTCTGATTATATTTTTCACCGGCTGTAAACAGGAGAAAAAGCTGCCTGAATTTACCAGCAAAGACATTTCTACCGTCATCACCAACATGACGGAGATTATGGTGCACGATATCACCAATCCTCCGCTGGCCGCGCGCTTTTTTGCCTATGCCTGCCTGGCGGGATATGAAGTGGTGTCGCAACATAATAAAGATATACCCGACCTGCACGGAATGTTGAATGAATATGCGGATATACAACCTCTCGATTCCATCCAGGGACATTCATATCAGTTAAGCGCTTTGCTGGCCATGATGCACACGGCATCAAAGATGCAGCCCAATGGTCCGCGCTTCATTGAGATTGAAAAAAAATGGCTCGACTCACTGCGCAAATGCGGAGTGGACGAGAAAGTGATTAGTGCATCAAAGAAGTATGCGGTAGCCATTGCTTCGCGCATTCTTGCTTATGCCAAAAACGATGGCTATAGCAAGATCAGCAATTATCCGCGATACAATCCTTTGAAGGGTGATGGTTATTGGTTTCCCACGCCGCCCGCTTACATGGCTGCGGTGGAGCCGTATTTCAATACCGTTCGCCCCTTTGTTCTGGATTCTGCGGCCATGTTCAAACCCGAACCGCCCATTGCATTTTCCAGCGATAAGCAATCTGATTTTTATCAGCTGATGCTGGATATGTATAAGGACACGCTCACCATGGAAAAGCGGGCCATTGCGGGTTTCTGGGATTGTAATCCTTTTGCTGTGCAAGACAAAGGTCACTTGCAACTCGCGATCAGAAAAATTTCACCTGGCGCCCACTGGATGGGTATCACCGGCATTGCCTGTGCGCAGGCCGGTAAAAGTTTTGATGAATCTATGCGCATATTTACCGCGGTAGCGGTTGGACTGACTGATGGCTTCATCTGCTGCTGGGACGAAAAATTCCGCAGCAACCGCATACGCCCCGAATCAGCCATCCGCAAATACATTGATCCCACCTGGCAGCCGCTGTTACAAACGCCACCCTTTCCTGAGTACCTGTCTGGCCACTCAGTGATTTCTGCCGCTTCTGCCACCATTCTCACGCATTACTTCGGCGACAATTTCGCTTATACCGACTCGGTAGAGTTAAGTTATGGACTGCAACCACGCCAGTTCCAATCTTTCTGGCAAGCCGCCAATGAGGCGGCTATCTCGAGGTTCTATGGCGGCATTCATTTCATGGACGCCATTGAGAGGGGAGTAAAGCAGGGTGAGTTGACCGGAGAATTGGTGGTGAAGAAGATGAAAATTTGAGTTAAAGCACACAGAGAACCTGTTCAAATTCCTATTTGCGCCCTGGCGCCCTTGCGCGAGCCCCTTCCTCTTATCTTTCGCAAGAATCAGGTTGTGCCCACGCGCATCCCACCCCAATTTTGTCTCCATAAAGTATAGCCATGATTCATTTTAAATCATCCCCCTCAGTAAATCATACGCCGCATCCATTCGCGAGAAAGGCGTTGATGATTTCGGTCACCAGGTGGTAGAGCAAGTTGCTACCGGCCAAGGACCCTGCCGCGTTTCGCTAAAGCCCGGCCCCATCTTCATTCACAGCGAAGAAGTGGAGGAGTACGGCGATAATACATCGCTTCCCGCCAGAGATCAAAGCAGATAAGAAAAATTTCCCCTTATCCCTGGTTGGTTGCAACGCCGATCAGCAAATGGTGCTCACTGAATTGGTGGGAGACCGGGACGTTGACGAGCTAATCAAAATTATTTTTGTAAAGCATCCCGAAGTCAGTTTCCTGCACGCGCGTAATGCCGCAGCCTGCTGTTATATATGCCGCATTGAGCGGTATTAAATAATGATGGACTTTTTGAGATATTCGGCATACCTGTATGCCAACTCGTCACAGTAATTGTATATCATCACGGTTCTATGCAGCCATTAAAAAATGATCGGCTCGCGCCTTTGCGATATTTTTCACTCAGAGACGCGAGCCGACTTCATTCTCATTCAAATTCCTTTCTTCAAATTTCCTCAGCTTTCTTTACCGTGACAATTCTTATACTTCTTGCCACTGCCGCAGGGACAAGGATCGTTGCGACCGATTTTCGGGCCTACTTTCACGGGCTCCTGCTTAACGGCGCCTCCTGAAGGATCGTAGTAGTCGTTTTCGTTGGCGGCATAATCTTCACCGCGGCGGTCCACTTCTTCCTTGTTGGCGCGCATGCGACTCATATCTGTCTTTTGCTCGCGGCCTTCGCGTATTTGTCCGTTGCCCTGCTGCTCCATGGGGATGCTGGCATGGCAGAGGAAACTGATGATATTCTTGTTGAGTTCGCTGTCCATGCGCTTGAACAAATCGAACGCGGTGATCTTATAAATCACGAGCGGATCTTTTTGTTCGAGGTAGGCTGTCTGCACACTTTGTTTCAGATCGTCCATAGCGCGCAGATGCTCTTTCCAGCTTTCGTCAATCATCGCCAGGGTGATCTGCCTTTCCAAAGCATTGGTCAGCTCGCGGCCTTCGGTCTCGATGGTTTTGTTGAGATTGGCCAGCACCTGTATGCCTTTCTTACCATCGGTGAAGGGCACTACCACGTTTTCGATATGACTGCCCTGCGTGAGGCGGATATTTTTAAATACAGGAACTGCCTGCTTTTGAATATCGGCGATCTTACGCTGGTAGTTGCTAACGGCTTCGTTGTATAATTTTTCCGACAACTCGTTGGCATTTCCTTTTTCCAGCTCTTCGGGAGTGATAGAGGTTTCGATTCCGAAGTTCACGATCACCGCCATTTTGAAACCTTCATAGTCGCCGGCTTCCTGGAATGAGTTCACCAGTCCTTCGGCCACGATATAGAAGGCATTGTCGAGATCAAGAGCGAGGCGTTCTCCAAACAGCGCGTGGTTACGTTTTTTGTAGATCACGTTACGCTGCTTGTTCATTACGTCGTCGTATTCGAGCAGGCGCTTACGAATGCCGAAGTTGTTTTCTTCCACTTTCTTTTGCGCGCGTTCGATGCTGCGGGTGATCATGCTGTGCTGAATCACTTCGCCTTCTTTGTAGCCAAAGCGGTCCATGATACGCGCGATGCGTTCGCTGCCGAACAGGCGCATCAGGTCGTCTTCCAGCGATACATAAAACTGCGATGTACCGGGGTCGCCCTGGCGGCCGGCACGACCGCGCAACTGGCGGTCAACGCGGCGGCTTTCGTGGCGCTCGGTGCCGATGATGGCCAGTCCACCCGCTTCTTTCACGCCAGGACCCAGTTTAATATCCGTACCACGACCGGCCATGTTGGTAGCGATGGTAACCGCGCCAGCCAATCCGGCTTCGGCCACTACCTGCGCCTCGCGGGCGTGCTGTTTAGCGTTCAATACATTGTGCGGAATCTTCTTACCCTGCAGCATCTTCGAGAGCAGTTCACTCACTTCCACCGAAGTGGTACCTACCAGCACAGGTCTTCCTGCATTGCGCAGTTTTTCAATCTCTTCAATCACTGCGCGGTATTTCTCGCGCTTGGTTTTGTATACCAGGTCTTCCGCGTCTTTCCTGATCACCGGCACGTTGGTGGGGATAGTCACCACGTCCAGTTTATAAATGCTCCAGAACTCACCCGCTTCTGTCACCGCAGTACCAGTCATACCGGCCAGCTTGTGATACATACGGAAATAGTTCTGCAGCGTAATGGTAGCGTAGGTTTGTGTGGCCGCTTCAATCTTCACGCCTTCCTTGGCTTCAATTGCCTGGTGCAGACCATCGCTGTAGCGGCGGCCATCAAGGATACGGCCGGTTTGTTCATCCACGATCTTTACCTGTCCATCCATCACCACATATTCCACATCCTTATCAAACAAAGTATAAGCCTTCAGCAACTGCTGCACGGTATGGATGCGGTCGGCCTTCACGGTATAGTCGTTCAGGATGGCTTCTTTGCGGCGCAGTTTTTCTTCGGTAGATAATGATTCGTCTTTATCCACTTCGGCCAGCTGCATATTGATATCAGGCAGCACAAAGAAGTCTGGGTCTTCATTGGCGCGGGTGATGGCGTTAAGACCTTTATCGGTAAGTTCTACCTGGTTGTTTTTTTCATCAATGTGGAAGAAGAGTTCTTCATCCACAATATGCATCTGTTTCTGCTGATCAGCCAGGTAGTAGTTTTCAGCTTTTTGCAGTTTTACCCTGATACCCGGTTCGCTCAGGAATTTGATCAGCGCGCTATGCTTGGGCAAACCGCGATAGGCGCGCATCAATGCCAGGCCGCCGGTCCTGGGATCGTCTTCGCCCTCGGCGTATAATTTCTTCGCTTCGTTCAGGAATTTATTGACTACCTGCTTCTGCTTTTCCACTAGGTCGCGCACACGGTCTTTCAGTATATGATACTGTTGCTCGTCGCCCTTGGGCACGGGACCAGAAATGATCAGCGGTGTACGCGCATCGTCAATCAAAACGCTGTCCACCTCATCTACCATCGCGAAATGATGTTTACGTTGCACCATTTCTTCGGGTGAATGCACCATGTTATCGCGCAGGTAGTCGAAACCAAATTCGTTATTGGTGCCGTAAGTAATATCGGCGTAATAAGCCTTTCTTCTGTCGGCGCTGTTGGGTGGGTGTTTGTCAATACAATCTACGGTAAGACCCAGCCATTCAAAGATAGGGCCATTCCACTCAGAGTCGCGTTTGGCCAGGTAATCGTTCACCGTAACAATATGCACGCCTTGTCCGGCCAGCGCATTCAGGTAAGCGGGCAGGGTTGATACCAACGTTTTACCTTCACCGGTAGCCATCTCGGCAATTTTACCCTGGTGCAAAACCGTACCGCCGATCAGCTGCACATCGTAATGTACCATGTTCCAGGTGATCAGGTTGCCGCCGGCTGTCCATGAATTTTTATAAATGGCTTTATCACCTTGTATCGTGACATAATCTTTCTTCACGCTCAGGTCGCGGTCGAGCTGGGTGGCAGTGGCCACGATCTCGGAATTTTCTTTAAAGCGGCGCGCAGTTTCTTTTACTACTGCAAATGCTTCGGGCAGCAATTGCATCAGGATGTCTTCAATTTGTTTATCGCGCTCCTTGATCAGCTGATCCACCTTGTTGTACAGTTCATCCTTGCCGGTGATATCGCTGAAGGAAAGCTCTTCGGCTTGTTTGTTCAGCGCTTCAATTTCCGCGTCTATTTCCCGGAGATGCTCCTTGATGCGCTCCTTGAATTCGATTGTCTTGTGGCGCAATTCGTCGTTGGTAAGCGATTGGTACGATTGAAAATACTGGTTGATCTTTTCAACGTATGGTAGAATATTTTTTACATCCTTTTCCGACTTACTGCCCCCAAATATCTTTGAAAGAAAACCTAACATATTATTTTATTGCATTATTTAAAATGAATGTCCCTGGAAAGCCCGCATTCTGTATGGTCAAATCTGAAGAAAATACCCCGGATCAGATTTTTCCTCAGGATAACAACCCAAAAAAGGTGCTACAGTTTGGTAACGAGCCAATTTGACAGGAGGCCAAAGGTAAAGAAAAACGGTGGCTTAGCGGGGTGATTGCCGATAAAATAGCACCCGCTTAACAATGGTTTCGACAGGGTGGCCGGGTTCAGGATGAATGAGTTGTGCTTATTTGTTCGGCCGGCGGCGTGGCATTCATCACAAACTGCTACGTTTCCTAATCCATCAGCCGGTACATTTTTCCCGGCAGCGCTTCGACCACGCGTTGGATTTCCAGGTTGAGCAAAGCACCAGCTATAGAACTTCCCGGTGGCTGGATGCGCAAATTGAGTTCGTCGATATGCACCACCTCTTTTTCGCGTAACATATCCACGATGCATTGTTCGGTTGGGCTGAGCTCGAGGAAAATTTCTTTTTGTTTTTTCCGGCTGACCTCCGATTTATTTTTCCAACCCAGCATTTCCGCCAGTTGGGCAGCATCGGTCAATAAGATGGCCTTGTTATTTTTAATAAGCTCGTTGCAACCGGCGCTTTTGGCATCTGTTGTTTTGCCGGGAATTGCAAAAACGTCTTTATTGTAACCGTTGGCCAGCTCGGCAGTAATAATGCTGCCACCCCTGACTCCTGTTTCCACCACCACTATTGCGTCGCACATACCTGCCACAATGCGATTGCGTGTAGGGAAATGATGTTTGTCGGGTTTGGTGCCACTCCGGAATTCGGTGAGCAGCCCGCCCTGCTCCACCATATCGCGCGCCAGCGAAGCGTGCTCGGGCGGGTAGAGGGTGTCTAATCCATGCGCCAGCACGCCCACGGTTTTGATGTCTTGCTTCAATGCATATCTATGCGCCAGTGCGTCGATACCAAATGCCAGCCCGCTCACCACCAGCACATCATACGGCGCCAGGTCTTTGATCAGTTTTTCCGTGATGTGCTTTCCATACTCGGTGTTATTACGTGTACCTATAACCGCAATCACGTGCGATGTGTTCAGATCGGCATTGCCGCGGTAAAAGAGCAAGGTAGGGGGGTCATAGCAATGCAGCAGCCGCTGCGGGTAAGCGGTATCAGATAAAAACAACGTGTTGATACGATGCTTTTCGATAAATGCCAGCTCTTTTTCTGCCTCGTCAAACGCTTTGAACGACCGGATAGATTTAGCGCGTACCGTGCCGATACCTTCTATTTTTTCCAATTGAGAAAGGGTGGCTGCAAATATGGCGGCGGCACAGCCAAAATGCTGCACCAGTATGCGCGCCTGCACATGACCAATCTGCGGCACGCGGGTGAGCGCCAACTGATAGAGTACGTCGCGGTTCATAACGTAAAGATTAAGGTGGGCGGAAAAGTTGGTGAGCGCGTCTGGGTGAGGCGCGGTTGCCTTGATGTAGCCGGCCGCTCAACCGCTCCCTGCCATGACGGACATACCGATTCCCGCCGCTGAAATGAAGCGGCGAATATATAAACTTTCCGCCTAACCGAAAACCCGTTACGGACTGATAACTTTCAGTTCGGTACGACGGTTTTGCGCGCGGCCTTCTTCGGTGGCATTATCTGCGACCGGCTCGTTGGGACCAAAGCCCTTATAGCTCAATCGCGAAGGAGCAATGCCTTTTTTCACCAGGTAATTCACCACCGCCTGTGCACGGTTGTTGGAGAGCAGCATATTGTCGTTGAGCTTGCCCACGTTGTCGGTGTGGCCATTGATCTGGATTTTCAATGTTGGATTGTCGCGCAGCAACATGTACACATTATCCAGTTCGATAGTGCTTTCTTCTTTGAGGTCGTATTTGTTTACATCGAAGAAAATATTCTTCAGCACAATGGTAGCATTGGGTTCGATGGGCTGAAGCGGTATGTCGATATTATAAGTAGAGTCGGGATCTTTTTCTTTCAGGGAAAAGTTTTCTGAGAAGAACAGGTAGCCGCGGCGGCTTACAGTAAACGCATAATCGTTACCCACCGGTAAGGTGATCAGGTAATTGCCGCTGGCATCGGTCTGCACTTTGCTGAGCAGGGTTTTGGTAGAAAGATCGGTGAGCTCAACCGCTGACGGCAAACCTTTCGATGTCTTCTTATCGTAGACTTTTCCTTTTACCCAAAGCGTTTTTGCGGGCCGCACGTCTTCGCGCAGTTCGAAAGTGTAAATATCTAACCCGCCGCGGCTATCGGCCCTGTCGCTGGCATAGAATGCGGTTTTGCCATCGGCAGCCACGGAAAGGCTGCCTTCATTTTCGATGGTGTTGATAGGATAGCCCAGGTTCACGGGCCTGGTCCAGCCATCCCCATTTTTACGGGTCATATACAAATCGCTGCCGCCGTAACCGAGGTGACCGTTGGAAGTGAAATAGAGTGTTTGATTATCGGCATGAATGAAGGGATACATTTCGTCGCCGATGGTATTTACTTCAGGACCCAGGTTTTCGGGCTCGCTCCAGCGGCCATTGGGTAGCAGATGCGTTACATAAATATCGGCACCGCCATAACCACCCGGGCGCGTGCTGCTGAAATAGAGATCGCGTTTATCGGGCGATAGCGAAGGACCGCTATCCCAGGCATCGGAATTTACGCGGCCCAGGTTTTCAGGAGCGCTCCACCCCTCGGGAGTGAGGAATGATATATAGAGATCGCAGCTGCCATATGAGTTGGGAAAATTGCAGCCGGTAAACACCAGCCATTGGCCATCCTGCGAAATATTCTGCGCGCCTTCGTTCATGTTGGTGTTGATATCTCCTTCCAGCAACTTCGCTTCTGTCCACACCCCATTCACTTTTTTGGATCCAAAAAAATCTTCGCTGGCTCCGCGGCGTGTGAAGATCAGTTCGTTGCCATCGATAGTAAGTGTCGGAAAATATTCTGATGCGGAAGAGTTAATGCTATCTCCCATATTCTGCGGCTCAAAACGGTAATTACCCAGTGGTCTTGTTTTGGCGTAGTCTACGGCAAACTGAAATGTCTTACGGCGGTATTCGCCGGCCAGGCGACTTTTTTCATTCAGATTTTCGATAGAAAGAAATTCATTCACCGCCTCCAGCGCTTTTTCAAATTGTCCAACCCCGGCCAGGTTGATAGAATATGGCTGGTTCCAGTCTTTGAAATAAACGGGGTCAATAGCCTTCGCTTTTTCATACCATTCTATTGCCTTCTGGTATTGTTTTTTCTCACTATACATTCCGGCAATAGAAAGATAAGCGTCCATATATCGCGGGTCGATCTTAATGGCTTCTTCCAGCAATTGGATAGAGCCATTTAAATCGCCATCTTCCATTTTTTCATAAGCTTTCTCCCACAATTGCTTTGCCTTGGGGGAAACTTTATCAGGATCGTAAGGTGTTTGAGCGCCGAGGCCCAAACCAAATACCGTGAAGAGTAAGATGGTACAGATTAGTTTCATCTGCTGGCAATTAATAGTCATCAATTCTAAGACGGTTTTTGGAGAAAATGAATGCAAGCTAAAGAGTTTCTGGTTTCGGGCCTCGGGTTTCGAAACCTGAAACACAGCACCCGACACCCGGTACCCACCCCCTTTTACGGAACGTTAATATACTTATGCAATTGTGCCGACAACTCCCATTTCGGGTTCTTTTTTATGTATTCAATCACCAGGGGGGTGATTGTGTCTGATTTTTCCCATTCGGGCTGCAGGTATAGCTTGCAGTGGGGGCTTACCTGTGCGGCATATTTTTCGGCCCAGTCAAAATCGCTCTTGTTGTACACTACAACTTTCAGTTCGTTGGCAAGCGGTAGGATGGAAGGCTCGGGAAATTTGAATTTTTTGGGTGAAAGACAGATCCAATCCCATTGTCCGCTCAGCGGAGAAGAGCCGGAGGTTTCGAGATGGGTTTGAAACCCGCTTTTATGCAAGGCTTCTGTCAGCGCATAGAGCGGGTGCATCAGCGGTTCGCCGCCGGTAACCACGGCAATGCGTGCGGGGTATTGCCGGCCTTCAGCAACGATTTCATCAATTGATTTCAGCGGGTGTTTGTCGGCGTCCCAGCTTTCCTTTACATCGCACCACACACAGCCAACATCGCAGCCACCCAGTCGAATAAACCAGGCTGCCTTTCCCTGGTGAAATCCCTCGCCCTGCAGGGTGTAGAAAGATTCCATCACGGGCAAACGCGTATCTACCATTAAAGCCATCCGGCAAAGTTAACGAAAGCTGGCCGCGTGCTAATTTTTCATCCTGCAGGCAATGAAAGTGTTCTTCATCAGTGCTGCTATGGTCATGGGGCCCACGCCGCCAGGCACGGGCGTAATGTAGCTTGTTTTGGGAGCCACGTTGGCATAATCCACATCGCCCTTGATGACATAACCTCTTTTTTTACTGGCGTCGGGCACGCGGGTGATGCCCACATCAATCACAATGGCACCCGGTTTTACCATATCGGCGGTGATAAAGCCGGGCCTGCCGAGTGCGGCCACGATGATATCGCCCTGCAGGCAGATTTCCTTCAGGTTGCGGGTGTGGGAATGACAAACGGTGACGGTGCAATTGCCGGGGTTGGAGTTGGCGCTGAGCAAAATGCTGATGGGGCGGCCAACAATATTACTACGGCCAACCACCACGGCGTGCATGCCTTTGGTGTCAATTTTATAGTGTTCCAGCATCAGCATAATGCCGTAAGGAGTGGCTGGAATAAAAGTGGGAAGGCCTTGCATCATTCGTCCCGCGCTCACAGGATGAAAGCCATCCACGTCCTTGGTAGGATGCACGGCATTGATTACTTTTTCATCGGAAATATGTTTGGGCAGTGGCAGTTGCACCAGTATGCCATCAATGGTGGGGTCGTTATTGAGTTGCTCGATGGTGGACAGCAGTTTGAACTCGCTGATATCTTCGTCGAGCCTGATGAGGGTGGAGAGAAACCCGATTTCTTCGCAGGCTTTTACCTTGGCAGCCACATAGGTCTCGCTGGCGCCGTTATTGCCCACCAGGATGGCCGCCAGGTGGGGCGTTTTTTTTCCTTCAATCTTTAACTGGGCTACCGCCAGTTTCAGTTCATCTTTGATGGCCTTTGATACAAGTGCCCCGTCTAAAATTTCCATGCCGCAAAGGTAAAGGCCGGCAATATGCCGCCCAACAGGATTTTCCGGTTTTTTATGTTGGGGGATTTCTTTATGTTGCCGCCTACTAACGGTTAAATATAAGTGCCCATGAAAACTTTTCTTTGCCTTGCCGGTTGCGTCGGCAGTTTTTCCCATGTTATTGCCCAGTCTTTTCACCACGCGTATGGCCCGTTCTTCACCGGATATATGGCGTACAGCGTTCATCAAAACACGCCTTTTGCTTTCCTGTCAAATACCGCTTCACTGGCGCAGTGTACGAAGGTGGGTGCGGGCCTGATGGCTGAAAATAAATTCGGGCTGCGCGAACTCAATAGTTATTGCGCTACGGTGCAGGCGCCTTTCGCGGGCGGCGCCGCGGCATTGGTTGCCGACTGGGCGGGATCGGCCGCGCTCAACCAATCGCAATTGAGTCTTGCCTGCGCCAGGTCATTAGGCGCGGTAAACCTGGGTATTCGCTTTAATTATTATATGGTGCGCATGGATGGGTATGGAAATGATGGCGCCATTTCTTTTGAGATCGGCAGCACCTGGCATATCACTGAAAAATTGTGTACGGGTCTGCAGGTAAGTAACCCAATTGGAAAATTGTCTGCAGTGTATTCCATGGGGATGGGCTATGAATGCAATGAGCAATTTTTCATTAGTGCCGTTTTTTCGAAGGAAGAAAACAAAACCTCTAACCTGCAGATGGCACTGCAATATACTCCTGCTGAAAGACTGCTGACGATGGTGGGATTCAACAGCAGTATGGCTTCGCCTTCTTTTGCAGCGGGCTGGTCATGGCAAAATATGCAGGTGATGGTGAGCGGCAGTTTTCATCCGCAACTGGGCGCCTCTACCGGCATCGTAATAATTTTTTATGGAAAAAAGAAAGATGAGTAGAATGAGAATGTTGGTATGGGGCATGATGGTTGTATGGTTCTTGCCATTGCATGCCCAGGAAAATGAGAATTCTATATACGAGCAACAATTAGAGCAACATGCTGCACAGGAAGAGATAGAAACGGAGGATGATAGTTATTGGCAATACCTCGAGTGGCGTGGCCGGCACCGGCTTAATTTGAATAAGGCCGATGCAGAAGATCTGCGTGAACTGAATTTGTTAACTGATTTGCAGATAGACTATTTCCTACAATATCGCCGCCTGTTTGGGAGCCTGGTTAGTATTTATGAATTGCAGGCCGTGCCTGGCTGGGATTTGTTGACAATTCGAAAACTGTTGCCCTTTGTGTCCGTGCGCGATGAAATGGCTGTGCGTGGCAGTTGGTTCTTGGATGGGGAACACAGGTTATTGTTTCGTTTTTCGCAAGTTTTGGAAAAAGCAAAAGGGTTTTTACCGGGAGATTCTGGCAGGTATTATGCCGGGAGTCCCCTCAAAATTCTTACCCGATACAGGTATCAATACCGCGATCAACTGCAATATGGTCTGACAGGAGATAAAGATGCAGGCGAACAATTTTTCAAAGGAGAGCAAAGCGCCGGTTTTGATTTCTACAGTTTTCATTTTTTCCTCCGACGTGTTGGAATAGTAAAGGCTCTTGCAATCGGGGATTTTATTGTGAACATGGGCCAGGGACTTGTTCACTGGCAGGGACAGGCATTTAAAAAAAGCGCGGCGGTTATGAATATAAAAAGGCAGGGCGCCGTATTAAAACCATATACCTCGGCGGGTGAATACAATTTTCTGCGTGGTGCAGGTATCACCATCCAGCAGAAAATTATGCAGGCAACGGTGTTCGCATCTTCGCGCAAGTGGACGGCAGCAGTAAAGCTTGATGAAGAAGGAAGAAATTATGTTACTTCTGTACAAAGCTCCGGCTATCACCGCACAAAGACGGAGCAGGCCAATAAAAATACAGTGAATGTATTGGCTGCGGGGGGCAACCTGCAATGGCGTTATCGCAGTGTACATATCGGCGTAAATGGCGTGTGTCATTTCTTTTCCGTTCCTTTTCGGCCTTCGGGAGATGCTTATGACTATTATGCGATCGACGGGGGCCGTTGGTTCAACGGAAGCATTGACTACTCATATACCGTGGCAAATATTCACGGGTATGGAGAAGTAGCGATTGATAAAAATTTTAATACAGCCATGGTACACGGCTGGCTGTTGAGCGCGGGCGGCTCAGCAGATATAGCCATAATTTACCGGAGAATAAGCCCGGCATACCAGGCTGTGGCAGGCAATGCCTTTTCTGAAAATTCAATGCCCACGAATGAATCCGGATTTTATACGGGGTTTGCATTTCACGCGGGGTATCACTGGCGCATGGAAGCATATGCAGATTTTTTTCGTTTTCCCTGGCTGAAATACCGGGTGGATGCACCTTCACAGGGTTACGACTACATGCTTCAACTCACTTACACGCCCAATAAGCGCACCGAGTTATATGGCCGCTGGCGCATGGAAGAAAAAGCTATGAACTACTCCTCCAATAATGGCCGGGTGGTTAATGGCCGGGTGGTGGAACCGGCGCTGCGTAAAAGCTGGCGCGGACAGGTCACTTTTCAACCCACGAAAGAAGTGAAGCTTATCAACCGCGTTGAAATACTGTGGTATACGATGAAGAGGGTGGGCGTGAAAAAGAATGGATTCCTGATTTTCCAGGATATACAATATAACCGGATGAACAGCCCGTGGAAACTGGCGTTGCGGCTGCAATATTTTGAGACGGACGACTATGATACCAGGCTGTATGCCTTCGAGTATTCGGTGATGTATAATCTTTCCATGCCGGCCTTTTTCAATAAGGGTATCCGCTGGTATGCGACGGTTCAGTATAAGACAAAAATCAACAAGAGGCTCTCGTGTATTGTGGGTTTCAATATTTCGCGCAGCGAGTATTCAGATGGCAGGAAAGTGGGTAGCGGGTACGATGAATTGCCGGGAAATCACAAGACTGAAACGAAATTGCAGGCTATATTTTCCTTGTAAATTACTGCCAGTTTACTGTAAAAACCCCGGTCTTTTTTCTCTTTACAAAACATTGATTATTAGTTTGTTTTGCGGCCGACCATAGGGGATACCATCCATCCATTTTTAACATTTTTTTGGGTATCAAAAAAACTTCCTCTAAATTGCTCCAGTCACATAAACCAAAATACTGTTCACATGAGAAAATTTCTATCACTGCTCGCAGTGCTGGTCAGCTTTGCTGTATCGGTATCTGCACAAACGAAGAGAGTTTCTGGAATTGTGCGAGACAATACAGGAGCCCCTGTTCCATTTGCAACCATTTCAGTTAAATCTACAAACCAGGGAACCACAGCCGATGTTGAAGGCCGGTTCACCATTAATGTAAGACCTGGCGCAGTGCTCGTAATAAGCGCGCAGGGTTTGAAATCTCAGGAAGTTACTGTTGGAGACCAGGATGAAATCTCTGTTTCACTTGAAGCAGGTGATGCATCCACACTGACCGAAGTAGTGGTAACTACAGCCTTTGGTGTGAAAAAAGCTGCGCGCACTACTCCATACAGTGCCCAGGTAATCTCCGACGAGCAACTGAACACCATCCGTCAACCCAACCTCAACAACGCCCTTGCCGGTAAGGTAGCCGGTGTACAATTCAGGGGCCAGTCGCCCGTAGCGCTGAACCGTGAAGGTTTCCTGCGTATTCGTGGTGGCCAGTCACTGGGTGACGTTGGCGCCATTTACGTTGTGGACGGTACAATTGTGAACTCATTCGACATTAACCCTGACGATGTAGAAGACATCACCGTGTTGAAAGGTGCTAACGCAACAGCGCTTTTCGGTAGCCGTGCTGCCAACGGTGCCATCGTTATTACCACCAAGAAAAAAGGTCAGCGTCAGGGTATCGGCGTGGAGCTGAACCAGGGTATTACCTTCGACAAGGTGTACATTATGCCTAAATACCAAAACAGGTATGCTGGTGGTGATGGTGATTTTATTCAGTTTAATTACAATGCCAACATGCCCGCTGAATGGCAGGCACTGGATGGCAAACTGCACCACGACTTCACAGACGACGCTTCGTGGGGTCCCAAAATCGATGGCCAGGAATATATTCCCTGGTATGCTTTCATTCCCGGTCACAGCCGCTATGGCAAGACAGCCAGGCTGACTCCCCAGCCCGATAACGCCCGTGATTTCTGGGAAACCGGTTTGACCAACAATACCAACGTAAGCTTTGCCGGTGGTTCTAACGGAGCCAGCTATCGCGTGTCTTACACCAACCAGACTATTAAGGGTATGCTGCCCAACTCTGCGTCTGCAAGACACAACCTGTTTACTACCGTAAGCTTCGACCTTGGCAAATACTTCACAGTAGGTACCAACGTAACCATGAGCACCCAGAAAATCAGGGGTGAATTCAACGACGGTTACTCCAACCAGTCAAGCGGTGGTTTCAACCAATGGTTCCATCGCGACCTGGATATGGGCATCATGAAAGAACTTCGTGGTCTCAGAACCCCGATTGGTACATATCCCAGCTGGAACTTCCGCCGCAACCCCAATGCATGGAATGCAAACGATCCCCGTCAGAGCGTTTGGGGCGGCAACTACTGGTATAACTTCTATACCTATTTCGATCTTATTGATAACTATCAGCGTCGCGATCGTTTCTTCGGAGATGCTTTCCTCCAGTTCAAGCTCAACAACGAGTTCAGGGTGAAAGCTACCATCCGCAAGAACCAGTTGACTACCAACTACGAAGACATCGTTCCGAGTGCACTGCAGACATCAGGTGTACAAACCGGTGTTATCGCAGGCTACTCTACTGGTCAGACTTACTACCAGGAGTATAACTACGAGTTGGTGGCAAGCTACAATAAACAGATTGGCGACCTGGCAATTGGTGTAAACGCCGGTGCAAACAGGCTGACTATTAAATCGCGTTCTGTAAGCGCAGCAACCTCCAATGGCCTGAAGATTGAAAACCTGTACTCAATAGCCAACTCGGTGAACCCGCCTTCAATAGGAAACTCCCGTTCGCAGGAAGCAGCCAACTCCCTGTTTGCTTTCGGTGATTTTGAATACAAGAAGTTCGTGAGCCTTACATGGGCTTTGAGAAATGACTGGTATTCTACACTGCCGGCAAAAAATAACGACCTGCTTTCTCCGTCTGTGGGTGCGGCGTTCATTTTCTCTGAATTTACCGGCTCAGCCATTCCCTGGCTCAGCTATGGTAAAGTATTTGGTTCATGGGGTAAAAAACCCAAAACGCTTAACTTCAACCAGCTGGCTCTTGCTTACAGCGTGGGTGCCAATACATGGAATGGCAACTTCCTGATGGGTACACCGGATAATACACCAGACCCGAACCTGGTTGGTTCTCTGGTTACTACCTGGGAAGCTGGTTTGGATCTGCGTTTCCTGAACAATAAACTCGGATTGAACATCACTTACTATTCTGAAGACAACAATGGTGAGCCCGTAACAGTAAGCGTAAGTGGTGTGAGTGGTTTCACCAGCAAAACCATCAACGCTGCCGAGTTCCATCGTGAGGGTATTGAAATTGAGTTCAACGCAAGACCGATCACTACCAAGAATTTCGAATGGTCATTTACAAAGACCTTCTCATACCTGATCGACAACACCGTTCGTAAAATAGCTGATGGTCTTCCCAGCTATACACTGAGCGCTGGTTCATTCGGTACTCGTTTTGCCCGTGCTTTCCACTTCGAAGGCAGACAATGGGGGATCTTGAAAGGCGGTGGCATCAAGCGTAATGCTGATGGTCAGCCCCTGATCACTACCAATGGCTTCAGCGGTGGCCTCGGTTGGTTCGTTGGCGATCCCAACAAAGAATGGGGTTCAATTGTGCCGAAAGTAACCGGTGGTTTCCAGAACTTCTTCGACTTCAAAGGCTTCACACTGGGTCTGACAATAGATTACCAGTTTGGTGGCAAATTCTTCTCACTGTCTGAACAATGGGGTACTTTCTCTGGTCTGATGGAGCCCACAGCAGCTATCAACGACAGAGGCAAGAATGTACGTGATGATGTTGCCGATGGTGGTGGCGTACACGTTCGTGGTGTAGATGCTGCTGACGAAAAGACCCCCGTAGATGTTTATATCTCAGCTTACGACTACTTCCACCAGTTCTACTATCAACAGATCGCTGAACCTTTCGTTCATGATCTTTCATACGTAAAACTGCGTGAAGTAAGCCTGGGTTATAAGATTCCCGTTCACAAGATCGGAAAATTAGGTAAAGTGTTCCAGGGTGCGCACTTCAGCGTAATTGCAAGAAATCCGTGGCTGATTTACCGTGATTCAGAAAACTTTGATCCTTCTGAAATCTCCAGCAACTTCGGTGAAGACGGACAATTCCCGGGAACAAGATCAATTGGTTTCAACCTTAAACTTAATTTCTAATCCGGTCAAAAAAATTTGAAAAACATGAAGAAGCTAATAAGAATAAATGCCGCTCTTCTCTTGATGTCGTTATTCGCGGTTACTGCGTGTAACAAGAATATTGACGAGTTCGGCAATACGAATATTAACCCGAACACAACGCCTGATCCCATTCCATCGGCGTTGCTCACCAACGTGCTGTCGGGTCTGGGAGGTATAGCATGGGGCAATGCTACCAACATTCCTGGTGGATTGTATGCTCAATACATGTCAGAAACACAATACACCGACGCTTCGCGTTATGCTACTCCCACCACCAACTGGGACGGTTTCTACGCAGGCCCGCTGTATGATCTGCAGAATATCATCAACATGAACTCGGATCCCGAGAAAGCTGAAAAAGCTGCAGAATTTGGTAGCAATGCTAACCAGATCGCCATTGCGCGTATCCTGAAAGTATTGTACTTCAAAACCATCACCGACGCCTGGGGCGATGTTCCTTACTTCCAGGCATTGAAAGGTGAAGGCAATATTCCTTACGACAAGCAGGAAGATATTTATCCTGACCTGTTGAAAGAATTGAAAGAAGCAGCTAACCAGTTCGACAATGGTCCGACTGTTAAAGGTGATATTATGTACAGTGGCAACACCACCAAGTGGAAAAGATTTGCCAATTCGCTGCGTGCTATCCTGGCGCTGCGTATGTCAAAAGCTAACCCCACTCTCGGTAAAGCAGAATTTGCTGATGCCATTGCAGCTGGTGTAATTGAATCAAATGCCGATAATGCAGCTATTCAATATCCTGGCGGCGTGTACAGAAACCCGATCTACAACTATTACGCAATTACGCAGCGTTTCGACTATGCCATCAGCGAGACCATCACCGACATGATGAACAATCTGAATGACCCGCGCATCCTGAAATACGGAACCAGCACCAAAGGTTTCCCCTATGGTCTTACCCGTAATGATGCCATTGCATGGCAGGGTGCCAACCCCGACCATGGCTGGTTGTATGCATACACTTCTACCCCCGAGACTTTCCCCTTGTATCTGCTGACTGCAGGGCAGGTATACCTGGCTCGTGCTGAAGCTGCCAAACTTACCTGGACAGCTGAAGATGCTGAGACCAACTACAAAACCGGTATTACCCTGGAAATGAACCGTTGGGGTATCACTGATGCAACTACTATTAATGACTACCTGGATCAGCCCGATGTAGCATTGAACGGCACCGACGATTTCCAACGTATTGCTGAACAACGCTGGCTGGCCCACTATCCTGATGGCAACGAAGGTTGGGCAGAATGGAGAAGAACAGGCTATCCTGAACTCACTCCTGCCCCCGGAAGTGGCAGACCCATTCCTCTGCGTTTGCCTTACGGTACTAACGAGCCTTTGTACAATCCCGAAAACTTTGCCGCAGCCTCTGCACGCTACACTGTGGGTGGAGTTAACAACTCACAGGATGGCGCAGTATGGTGGGATAAATAAGGGATGAAAAGTATATAAACGCTTTTTTTTCTGTGACTGTAAATTGAAGCCGGTGCAGTTCTCTGCAGCCGGCTTTCTTTTTGATAAAAATTTTATTCGTCAAATTATCTTGTTCAAATTTTCTTGTTTCAAAAAATTTTTCGGGCAAGAAAAGTTGCTAAATTTATCAAGTCACAGACCAAAGCATTCTGGTCACATGAGAAAAATTCTATCATCGCAAAGCGATGCTGGCACTTTTGCTTGAGCCGGCAGCTGCTGAGAGAGCGCCGCATAAGGGCAAAAGAATGTGCCCCAGCGACTTAAAAAATTTAAAGAGGACAGTCTGAGCTGTCCTCTTTATTTTTGCAGCTAATAATCTCGCATGGAAAATCAACAGCCTAATCAGCTTAATATTGAAATATCCGAGGAAATTGCGGAAGGCGTTTATGCCAACCTCGCCATTATCACGCATTCGCACGCCGAATTCGTGATCGATTTTGTGAATGTGATGCCCGGCACTCCCAAAAGCAAGGTAAAGTCGAGGATCATTCTGACGCCTCAGCATGCCAAGCGTTTCATGAAGGCGCTCACAGAAAATGTGCAGCGTTTTGAGGCTGCTAACGGAAAGATCCAGGACCTGGAAGAGGTGCAGATACCGCTGAATTTCGGCGGACCTACCGCGCAGGCCTGAGCCTATATCAGCGCGTTGTCGGCAAAACTATAGTATCCGTTTTCCGTAACGATGATATGGTCTATTACCCGTATGTCGAGGAAGCTGGCCGCTTCCTTTATTTTTAGTGTCAGGTCTATATCGCTGCGGCTGGGCTCCAGGCTGCCCGAGGGATGGTTATGGCAAAGAATTATATTGACCGCGTCTTCCTGGAGGGCCTTTTTTAAAATAACACGCGGGTCGGCCACGGTGCCCGTCAGTCCTCCCTCGCTCACAATCTCGAAATGAATGATGGCATTGGCCCGGTTCATAAACACCACGCCAAATACTTCATTGGGATAATCGCGCAGCATGGGCTGCAGAAAGGCGGCTATATCGCGGCTGCCCCTTACCACGGGTTTGCGCCTGCCCATATAAGATTGGCGCCTGCGGCCCAGTTCCAGGGCGGCGGCAATGGTGATGGCCTTAGCCAGGCCTATGCCCTTGATTTTCATTATTTTCCTGACCGGCAGCCTTGCCAGCTCGTTCAGGTCGTTCTTACCCAGGGCCAGGATTTCCCGGGCCAGTTCAATGGCGTTTTTATCGCGGTAGCCCTTGTTAATCAATATGGCAAGCAGTTCCGCATTGCTCAGCGACCCCGGTTCTTTGTTCAATAGCTTCTCCCTTGGCCTTTCATCCTCCGCCCAATCCTTAATTGCGTATTTCTTCTCTTGCATACTTCAGGGTTAACTATTATCTTCAAACTTACAATGTTATCTCACGTACTACAGGTACAAAGATGACGTTATAGTTTTTAAATCCAATTTGTGTAAAACCTAATCGTGTAATTAAAATCCACATCCCATGAAACGCAGATCTACGTTTTCAGCAATCGGCGGCTACCAACCCTTTCTCTTCTGCATCGGAATGTATGTAGTAGCCCTGGTCTTCTCGATATTTATTTGTTCAGCCATTTTCTACGCGGTAAATCCCAAGCGCAGCATTGCCGGCGAAACCAAGGCTTCGTCGCAGACCACTGCCATGGCGGGTGGGCAGCAGGTTTTGCTTACGGTAACCAAGTAGAATAAGGTAAACATGAAAACATGAATTTGAATATGAATGTGAATGACGCCTTATTCACATTCATATTCAAATTCATGTTTTCATGTTTTCTTATTCTCTAATATTCCAGTAGCTTCGCCGCACATTTAACTGCGGTTATGGATACTACTGCCAAGATATTTTCCGGTACGGGATCGCAATACCTGGCCGAGAAAATTGCCCGTAAGTTTGGGGCTACACTGGGAAAAATTACCATTTCAAGATTCAGCGATGGAGAAATTCAGCCCGTATTCCAGGAAAGTATAAGGGGCGATATGGTGTTCCTGGTACAAAGTACTTTTGCCCCGGCTGAAAACCTGCTTGAACTGCTGCTTATGATCGATGCCGCCCGCCGGGCCTCGGCAGCCAAAGTGGTGGCCGTAATTCCTTATTATGGTTATGCCCGGCAAGACCGGAAAGACAAACCCCGCGTGGCCATCGGTTCCAAGCTGGTAGCCAATATGTTAACCGCTGCAGGTGCCGACCGCGTGATCACCATGGACCTGCACGCTCCCCAGATACAGGGCTACTTCGATATACCCGTTGACCACCTCGACAGCTCCGCCATATTTATACCTTATATCGAACAACTTCAGTTGGAAAACCTTACCTTTGCGGCCCCCGACGTGGGCAGTGCCAACAGGATTCGCGAAATAGCCACCTACTTTAATGCAGAAATGGTTATTTGCGACAAGCACCGCAAACGCGCCAACGAAATCGCCAGCATGGTGGTGATAGGCGACGTGACCGACAGGGATGTAGTTCTTATAGATGACATTTGCGACACAGGCGGCACGCTGGCCAAAGCAGCCGGTCTGCTGAAAGACAAAGGCGCCCGCAGCGTTCGCGCCCTCTGTACGCACCCCGTATTAAGCGGCAATGCTTACAGCAATATCGAAAACAGCGTACTGGAAGAATTAGTGGTTTGCGATACCATTCCGCTGAAACAAAAAATTTCGAAGATCAAGGTGCTGAGCGTAGCGGAACTGTTTGCAGTGGCATTGAGAAATGCCTTTGAAAACAGGAGTATCACAGGGCTGTTTATTCACAGCCAAATGAGGAATAAATAACAAACTATAAAAATGAAAACAATTACAATCGAAGGACAACTGAGGACCGAAACCGGGAAAAAAGCCGCCCGGCAATATCGCTCTCAGGGACTCGTGCCTGGTGTAATTTACGGCGGTGCACAGGAGGTGAATTTTGTAGCTCCTGTGTTGGCTTATCGACCGCTTGTATATACTCCCGAATTCCAGTTGGCAGAAATCAATGTAGATGGCAAGAGTTACAAGTGCATTCTGAAAGACGTTCAGTTTGATAAGATCACTGACCAGCTTTCGCATGTTGATTTCCTGGAACTGAGCAATGACAGACCCGTTATCGCTACCATTCCTATCAAGTTCACCGGCGTTGCGCAGGGTGTAAAAGATGGTGGTAAGCTGATCATCAAAATGAAATCACTGCGGGTTAAAACCCTTCCTCAATATCTGAAAGAGAATATTGAAGTGGATTTGACCAACCTGCAGCTGAATGGCAATATCAGGGTAGAAGATGTGAAAGAAGAAAACTATGAGATTCTGAACTCACCTCGTATCCCCATCGCTTCTGTGGTGTTGACTCGTCAGCTGAAGCAAGACGAAGCCGCTGCTGCTCCTGCCGCCGCCGCTTCTGCAGCTCAACCGGCTGCTGCTGCCAAGAAGTAACACTAATTAATTGTGATATACAGACAAAGCCCGGTACCTTCACCGGGCTTTTTTCGGGTACACCCTAAGGTGTTTGGGTATAGTAGCAGCACGTAATCAATTCCCGGAGAAATATATTGGTATGTCGAAATTCCTCATTGTTGGTTTGGGAAATATAGGATCGGAATATGCGGGCACCCGCCACAATATCGGCTTCGATGTGGTGGAGCTGCTGGCCTATAAACACGGGGTTACCGCGTTCATACCAGGTCGTCATGCCGACATAGCTGAAATAAAATTCAAGGGTAAGAATTTGATAATTGTCAAGCCTACCACCTATATGAACCTCTCTGGCAAGGCGGTGAAGTATTGGGTGGATAAGGAATCCATACCGTTGCAACATTTATTGGTGGTGCTTGACGATGTGGCTTTACCGCTCTCAAAAATCCGGCTGCGTCCTTCGGGTAGCGATGGCGGTCATAATGGGCTAAGGAGTATCCAGGCCGCCCTGAATACGGTCGAATACCCGCGACTGCGCTTCGGCATAGGGAATAATTTTCCCAAAGGCATGCAGGCAGAATTCGTGTTGAGCCGTTGGTTCCCGGAAGAACTGCCCATCGTAAAACAGAAGATCGAAAAGTGCGTGGAAATAATTGAAAGCTTTGTGTTCATAGGCATCGAAAGGACTATGAATGAGGCGAATAAATTGGAGTTTCCACTATGATTTGTTAATTTGAATCTTTATTTTCGCAAGACTTTTACCACTCGGGATTAAAAGTTTGATTTTCAATATCGCTATGATCACTGTACCCTGAAGTCTTTCAAGGCTATGAAACCCGAAAACAATTATCTCAATTAAACCCTTTGTTGAGTATGAAAATTTTCTGTGTAGGCCGTAACTATGTGGCTCACGCAAAAGAATTGGGTAACGAGGTTCCGGACGAGCCTGTCATCTTTATGAAACCCAAGAGTGCCTTACTGCAGGCACATACGCCATTCTATTACCCGGAGTTTACGAACGAGCTGCATTACGAATGTGAACTGGTGTTGCGCATATCGAAGAATGGAAAGTATATCCAGGAAAGATTTGCCAACAAGTATTACGATGCTGTTACCGTAGGAATTGATTTCACAGCACGTGATATCCAGCGCGAATTAAAAGAGAAAGGCCTTCCCTGGGAAAAAGCCAAAGCATGGGACAATTCAGCAGTGATCGGCAAATGGATCCCATTGCAGAATGTAAAAAACAAAAAGGACATTAACTTCTGCCTTTACAAAAACAAGGAACTGGTACAACAGGGGAATTCAGGGTTAATGGTCCATAGTTTTGATAAAATAGTCGCCTATATCTCCAACTATTTCTCAGTGAATATCGGCGACCTGGTATTTGCCGGCACCCCTGCCGGCGTAGGCGAATGCGTCGTTGGCGACGAACTCGAAGCCTTCATCGAAGACGATAGCCTGCTCAGCATCGAGATCAAATAACAGTTATAGATCACTACAAGGAAAGAGCCTTTTCCGATTCTTCGGGGAAGGCTTTTTTTGAATATTGAATTTGAATTTGAACAAGGAATTTGAATTTGAATGAGGGATTATTGGGGTAATTGGATTAGTAGTTAATGTGTTAATTTGCTCCTCCATTCAAATTCAAATTCCTTGTTCAAATTCAAATTCAATATTCTTCTTACTTTGCCGCATGCTCAATTCCACCACTCTTCTTAAGGCGTATCACCTCATGTGCCTGGCCAGAAATATGGCAGAGACGTATGAGGCTAACCGAAGCGTTTGCAAGTATGTGCATTCTACTTCCAGGGGACATGAGGCGATTCAGTTGGCCACGGCGTTTCAGTTGTTGCCTTGCGATTGGGTGAGCCCGTACTACAGGGATGAGAGCTTATTGCTGGGCCTGGGTTTTACGCCCTACCAGCTGATGTTGCAATTGCTGGCGAAGAGAGATGATATTTTTTCGGGAGGAAGAGAATACTATTCGCATCCGAATTATAAGGGCGATGATAAGCCGGGAATAATTCACCAGAGCAGTGCTACGGGTATGCAGGTGATACCTTCCACCGGGCTGGCGCAGGGGATACAGTATCTGGAGAAAATAAACTCACCTAAACTGAAGACAGGTTCAAACGGTGAATTGCCGGTGGTGATCTGCTCGCTCGGCGATGCCAGTGTGACGGAGGGAGAGGTGAGTGAAGCTTTCCAGGTGGCGGTGCTGAAGAAGCTGCCGGTTATATACCTGGTGCAGGATAACAACTGGGGCATTAGTGTAAGTGCCGGGGAAGCGCGCGCCATGGATGCCTATGATTATGCCGGGGGCTTTCCGGGAATGGAGCGTGTGCGGATTGATGGAAGCAATTTTGCCGAAAGTTATAATGCCATGCGCCGCATCGTGCAGTATGTGCGCATGCATCGCGGGCCCTACCTGGTGCAGGCAAAAGTGCCGCTGCTAGGGCATCATACCAGCGGCGTGAGAAAAGAATTTTACCGCACGCAGGAAGACCTGGAAAAGCATATGCAGGATGATCCGGGTCCGAAACTTCGGAAGCATTTGCTCGACATTGGTTTTCCCCAAGAACAATTATTGGATATAGAAAAACGAGCGGCTGATATAGTGGCGGAAGATTTCAAACGCGCGGTGGCCGCCCCCGAACCCGATGCGTCTTCAGTAGGCGAACATGTATTTGTTCCCACACCCGTTACCGAAGAAAAAGGCGAGAGACAGCCTGCCAGCAATGAAAAAATAATTATGGTGGACGCGGCATTGTTTGCGATTCGCGAAATCATGGAAGAATTTCCCGAAGCAGTTTTATATGGACAGGATGTGGGCAGAAGGCTTGGAGGCGTGTTTCGCGAAGCGGCAACCCTGGCAGAAAAATTCGGCGACCACCGGGTGTTCAACACCGCCATACAGGAAGCATATATCATCGGCTCAACGGTAGGTATGAGCGCCGTTGGCGTGAAACCGATCGTCGAAGTGCAGTTTGGCGACTATATATACCCGGGCTTCAACCAGCTGGTAACGGAAATTTCGAAAAGCTGCTATCTCAGTTGTGGTAAATACCCCGTGCACACATTGATTCGCGTGCCGGTTGGCGCCTATGGTGGTGGCGGTCCTTACCATAGCGGAAGCGTTGAAACGACGCTTCTTAGTATTAAGGGAATAAAAGTGGTGTATCCTTCCAATGCCGCTGATATGAAAGGACTGATGAAGGCCGCCTTCCTGGATCCCAATCCGGTGGTAATGCTCGAGCACAAAGGTCTTTACTGGAGTAAAGTGCCGGGTACCGAAGAAGCAAAAACCATTGAGCCCTCGCGCGAATACATCATACCGCTCGGCAAAGCGAATATGGTGTTGCAAGCCGATAAAAAAATGACAGATGCCGGCGAAACATGTTGCATCATCACTTATGGTATGGGTGTGTATTGGGCATTGGCCGCAGCAAAAAATTTCCCCGGGCAAATTGCCATTGTTGACCTGCGCACTTTATCGCCCCTTGATGAAGAACTGATTTTTGCAACTGTTAAAAAACACGGCAAATGCGTAGTGCTGACGGAAGAGCAGCAGACCAATAGTTTTGCCGAAGCACTCGCCGCAAGAATCAGCAAGCATTGTTTTAAATACCTTGATGCTCCCGTTGAAGTGCTCGGCGCGCTTGACCTTCCTGCTGTTCCAATGAATATTTCTCTGGAAAAAGCGATGTTGCCGAATGCTGAAAAGTTAACTACACTCTTGCAGACCTTATTGGCGTACTAATGTCATAGTTTTGTTATCTTATCACTCTACTCGATAAGTAGGTTTTATTTACATTCTTTCTATCCCCCTTTCTCGCCGCTTATAAAATTTTAACACGCGTATTAAAATAAAAATTGTCTTATTTACGTAGAGTTACGTACTTCAAACCACCCAGCCGCCATGAAAAACAGATACCTGAAAGGTGCCCATCTTTCTGAGAGAAAGGTGAAGGAACTGCTTAAATTGTTTTGCGAAGACCTTACTGCTACGCAAATAGCAAACATTACCGGCATTAGCCGTATTACCGTTAATGCCTACTTCAAGCTGATCCGCACGCATGTTGCGAAGTTTTGCGAAGAAAAAAATCCGCTGCGCCATACCAATGGCACGATGACTTTTGTTCCGCACGAAAACGGAACAGCAATCAGTTCAAACGGAAACGGTCATGTCGTCGCGTTACGCAAGGCGATGTACGGCATTTTCAAGAAAGACAGTTTTATATATACCGACAAGATTGGTGATATAGATACTGCCTGGTTGTACGACTGGTTCAAGGGAAAGGCTGCGGCTGATCCCGAACTGATCAGGAAGCATCATTTGCATTTGTATAGCGGTATTGCCGATTTTAACAACATCCGGTTATTGCGCATCAACGATGCTGCGTCCAATGGCGTGCGCCACCGCTCGCCGCTCGACGAGATCGACCTCTTCTGGGGGATGCTCAAATCGCGGCTTATTAAATTCCGCGGACTAAACGGAAGCACGTTGTACCTGCACGTGAAGGAGACTGAGTTCAGGTACAACTATCGTGATGCCGACCTGTTCGAAATCCTTATTGATATCCTGAACAAGCGTCCATTACACTATTCAAAGGCTGTGCGCACGTAAAACGAATGATTGAAAACAGATCATCAAAGATCTTCCGGGGACTTCCTGTATAAGCCTAGTATCGCAACACATGCCCCGGATAGTATAGGTTAGTTGCGGTAATAGAATTTTTCTCATGTGACACGGGACCGGTTTCTACCGGTCCCTTTTCTTTTCGCCGGGCAGCGAGTAGAATTTTGAATTTGAACAGGGAATGGGGGTGTTCATTCTTATTCAATATTCAATTCTTTTGAGCTGAATACTTATAGATCATTTCTGAGACTTCTGCCATTGCTTTGATGCCGGCATCGGGGTCTTCAAGTTGTTTTGAGAGCAGGACCAATACGTATCTTCTTCCGTCGGGGAGTATTACGATGCCGCTGTCGTGGCGTACGCCGTATATGTCACCGGTCTTGTGGGCTACTTTCACATCTTTGGGCAGACGTGCAGGGATGATTTCGTTGAATCGCTGATCGAGCAGGATATCTATCATGGCCTGGGAGGCCCGGGGGCTGACTGCTTCGCCTTTTGCGATCTTTTCAAAAATGATGGCGAGATCGAGGGCAGTGGTGGTGTTGCTGAGACCTTTTTGATAAGCTTTGTTGTCTTCCACGCCGCGTAAAACCTGGATGCTGTCGGCGCCGAGCGATCGCATGGTTTGCGTAACGTTTTTTGCATCTACCAATTCAATCACCATATTGGTGGCCAGGTTGCTGCTCACAATGATCATATCATATACCAGCGCCGACAATTTACGGGGCTCGCCAACGTGTTGGTAAAGTTCCTTTTCACTGTCGTCGTCGGGCGAGAGGGTAAAAAGACTGCTGTCAACAATACTTTTGAATTCATTTTTAATAATGACTGAATCATCGTGGGAAAATTTTCCTTCCTCGGCCTGCCTGAAGACCTCTATCATTACGGGCGTTTTCATAGTGCTGGCGGCATGAAAACGTTCGCGTTCGTTGATCATAATCTGTTCGCCGGTGGTGAGGTCTTTAAAGGCTACAGCAAATACGCCTTTTTCTTTCGATAACCTTTCTTCAATCTGTTGTTGCAGGCTGGATAGTGTCATATGTTGCGAGCAAGACGACAATAAAAAAATGATGGAAAAAAATGCGATGACCCGGTATCGGTGCATACTCGTAAACTTTCTGTATGAAGATATTGAAAAAATTGACTATCTTGTTGTTTAGCCTCCTCCCAGCGACAATACAAGCTAAATGCGTCGGAACCACTTACTATTTCTCATCGACGATGATGTTGATGATCATGAAATCTTTAAATCTGCCCTGTCGCAGGTAGATGAAACCATCATGCTGATGACCGCGCACAGTGGCGGCGAAGCGCTGCAGATGCTGTCATCACTCGATCAGCTTCCCGACTACATTTTCCTCGACCTCAACATGCCGCGTATGAGCGGCATTCAATTTCTCAGTGAATTCAAAAAATCAGAATCACTGCGCAAAATTCCCGTTATCGTTTACTCTACCAGCAATCACCCCGATGACCGCCAGCAAGCCATCGGCGCTGGTGCCGATCGCTTTTTCACCAAACCTGCCAGGTTTTCTGAGCTCTGCGATTTGCTGCAATCGCTGCTGCGCCAGCAGGTGTAGGAGGGCAACCTGTCACCTGGCCTTCCCCTGTGGAATATTATGCACAGTAGATTTTCCATCGTCTTCGTTTCCAGCTTTTTCGCCTGGTGGTATGGTATTTTAACCAATAAGCATGAAAGCAGTATTTGCATTCTTTTAAAACTAAAAAACGCTTGTTATGAATAAACAAAATCAAAAAGACCAACAGCAAAACACTGACCGGTCTAAAGAAAAATTCAACGAAGGAGTGCCGGGCACTTCGGGTCAATCAGGCAAACATGACCAATCGCAACAAGGCGATCAGGGTCAGCAGGACCCCTCACGGCGCCAGCCCAGCGAGGAGCCGGTAGAGGAAAAATCACCCGAAGCAACAGGCAACCAGCAGGACGATAAAGAAGGTGGTGGTCGTGATCCGGAAATCAACATGCCGGCCAACGAACCCGAGGAGACAGAGAAGAAGATACCGAAGTACTAGAGAATATTGAATATTGAATTTGAACAAGGAATTTGAATTTGAATAAATAACCTCCATTCACATTCAAATTCCTTGTTCAAATTCAATATTCAAAATTCTCTATCCACCTTTCCACCAGGTCCATCCACTTTACGTCGCTGGTGGTGTTGAACATGCCGAAACCGTGGCCGCCTTGTTCGTAGAGATAGAAGTCGAAGGGCACTTTGCTGTGTTGAAGCGCGGTCGCAAAGTGGAGCATGTTTTGAACTTTAACGGTTTTGTCGTCTTCGGCGTGGACGAGAAAGGTGGGTGGCGTTTTTTTGTTGATGTGCAGTTCGTTGGAATATTCATTGACTTTTTCGGCCGAGGGATTGTTTCCCAGGAGCTGGTTGCGGGAGCCCATGTGAGCGATGCTATCGGCAAAACTAATGACTGGATAAACCAGGATCATGAAGTCGGGGCGGAGATTACCTTTCTTTTTTCCCGGTAAGTAATGTTTGTTGAAATGCGTGCCTGCAGTGGAAGCAAGATGTCCGCCGGCGGAGAAGCCCATTATACCCACCCGATCTTTTTTGATACCAAATTCTTTTGCGCGCTCGCGCACTAATTGAATAGCGCGTTGTGCATCCATCACAGGGCCAATTTCTTTATTGAGCATAATTGAGTCGTTGGGCAATCGATATTTCAGCACAAATGCCGTTACGCCCATTTCCACAAAACGCCTGGCAACGTCGGTGCCTTCGTGGTTGAAGGCAAGATAGCGGTAACCGCCGCCGGGACAAATAATGACTGCGGTGCCGTTGGCTTTTTCTTTTTCAGGTTGAAAAACGGTGAGCGTGGGTATGGTTACGCTGTGAATGCGCGTGATTCCTTTGTCATCGGTCACAGATCTCTCCTGTACGGTATTGGGTTTTGAATTGGGGATAGGATCCTTATACAGGGGGATGACAGTTTGAGCAAGGCCGGCCGAACAGCAGAACGCAGCCAGGGTTAAGAAGACAAGCTGTTTCATGTTTAGCAGAATGTCATCTAATTTATGCATTATGGGGATACAAAAATGATTAATGCTGAACAAGCCGGAGATAAATTTCTTCCACCTGTCGCGTCATTCCCGCGGCACTGAAACCGCTGGTCACGGTGGCTCTTGCCTGTTCGCCAAGTCGTGCGCGAAGGTTAGCATCGCTGGCCAGTTGCACGATGGCATGGGTAACGTCTGCTTCCAGTGATTCCACATTTACCATAATGCCGTTTATGTTGGGTTGTATCACTTCTTTGGTGCCATCAGCTTTTGATGCAATCACGGCCTTACCCATTGCCATGGCTTCGAGCAGACCAAGCGGCAGACCCTCCCACAAGGAAGGCAATACATACATATCAGCGGCAGCAAGAATATCAGGCACATCCTGCCGGAAGGTTTGCATGACAATTTTTTCCTTCACCGCAGAGCGCGCTACCAGCGCATCGGCTTCTGCTTTCAGTTCACCATCGCCTACCATCAGTAATCGCAGCCGGTCATTGGCCGCTGCGGCCTTTTCAAAAGCCCGGATCATAGTGAGCGGCTGCTTCTGCTCGGTAAATCGTGCGATGAATAAAACAAGTATTGAATTGTTGGGAATGCCTAATTCAGCGCGTATATCCTTAAATGACCGGGAAGGATTGAATTTTTGTTGATTGATTCCATTGGGTATTACCACAGATTGATAACTGCTGAAATATTTCAGTCCCGTATCGTGCACCGATTGCGACACCGAAATATTCACGGTTGCCTTGCTGGTAAGATACTTCTCACCCAACACCCGCAATTTTTTCAGGGGAAATGGCTGGTTATCGTGAAAGCTCCAGCCGTGAACGGTATATACAACGGGCAATTTCAGTTTGCGCGCGGCCCACGACACATTGCTATGCGCCCTGGTGCCATGTGCATGCACCAGTTGCACCTGCTCCGACTCTATCAGTTTTTTTACCTGCTTCCACTTCAAAAAATCAAAAGGCTTTGTGGTATGAATAACATGCGTAGTGATGCCCATACCCCGCAACCGCTCTACCATAGGACCATCGGTAAACGACAACACTACCGGCTCAAAGACCTCCTTGTTGAGGTTTTCAACCAGGTCGAGCAAATGACTTTCCCCGCCGCCGATCTGGCCCTGGCGGATAGTTTCCAGGATTCGTATTTTTTTGTAGGAACTCATGAACAGTTTCGAGTTTCGTGTTTCGTGTCTCGGGTTCTTACAACTAAGCAGCGATTACAAAGCGCGGCAGCCACCCGAAACCCCCGAACCCGGAACCCGAAACTTTCTTAAAGAATCAGCATCGCATCACCATAGCTGAAAAACCTGTACTTATCCTTAATCGCCTTCCTGTAGGCTTCCATAGCCAGGTCGTAGCCGGCGAAGGCGCAGACCATGATCAGCAGGCTGGTCTTGGGAAGGTGCAGGTTAGTAACCAGTGCATCGGCGATGTTAAACTGGTAGGGGGGATGGATGAAGATATTGGTCCATCCTTCTGAAGGTTTCAATAATTTTTCGGCTGTGTACGAGCTCTCGATGGCCCGCATAGTGGTGGTACCCACCGAGCAGATGCGGTGATGGCCCTGGATAGCCTTGTTCACAATCTTGCAGGCAGTCTCGTCAATCTTATAATACTCGGCATCCATCTTATGCTTGCTCAGGTCTTCCACCTCGATGGGTCGGAAAGTGCCGAGACCGGTATGCAGGGTCACTTCGGCAAAGCGGATACCTTTTATTTCAAGTCGCTTGATTAATTCGATACTGAAGTGCAGACCGGCGGTGGGGGCGGCTACGGCGCCTTCGTGTTTGGCGTATACGGTCTGGTAGCGTTCTTTGTCCTCGGCTTCGGGTTTGCGTTTGATATATTTCGGCAGCGGGGTTTCGCCCAGGAACTCCAGCATCTGGCGGAATTCTTCGTCGGTACCGTCCCACAGGAAGCGGATGGTACGGCCGCGCGAGGTAGTATTGTCGATTACCTCGGCCACTAGCTCATCGTTTTCGCCGAAATACAATTTATTGCCCACGCGGATCTTGCGGGCGGGGTCCACAATCACGTCCCAAAGACGGTTGGGCTTGTTCAGTTCGCGCAGCAGAAATACTTCAATCTTGGCTCCGGTTTTTTCCTTACGTCCATACATGCGTGCAGGAAAAACCTTGGTGTTGTTTACTACAAAAACATCCTTGTCGTCGAAATAGTCAATAATATCCCGGAAGTGCTTGTTCTCGATCTGGCCGGTGTGGCGGTGAACAACCATCATGCGGGCATCTTCGCGTTTTTTTGCAGGGTGTTGGGCAATAAGGTTAAGTGGTAAATCGAACCGGAACTGTGAAAGTTTCATCTGTAGAGCTAAAAAATAGTTTTAATAAATGGAACTACACATGATACCAGCGCGGGGTAAGAAACGGGTACATCGGGGATTCCGATACAAACGAGGTCTTACGGCACCAGGTTTGACATCATGTTTTGCTTGATTTCAAGCGTGCAAAGGTAAGGCGAAATGGAGGAAAATACAAATTTAAAATCGGGTGTGATTTAGTCCCATTTTTGCATCTTTTTAGCGATCGGAGAAGTTAACAAGTTGATATGTTGGAAAGGCTTTGTTAACTTGTCTGTCATTCAATTCTACTTTATGGCGAAGTCGGCTATTATCTTATTTGTAGCGTTGGGTTTCCTGTGGGCCGGCACTGATGCACAACTCGTAAACCGCAATAAAAAGCAAGCGGAACCGGTCTCCCCGAACGCTTCCCCTGTCGCCAAAAAATACCCCAGCCTGCTTTGGGAAATTACGGGCAACGGACTTAAACAGCCCTCTTACCTTTTCGGCACCATGCACGTGAGCAATAAGCTGGCTTTCCACCTGGGCGATTCATTTTACAATGCCATCAAAAGCGTGGAAGTAGTGGCGCTGGAGACCAACCCCGAAAACTGGCAGGAAGACTTCAGCCATTCCTTTTTTTACCGCAACAACAATCGCCCCGGCGATTACCCCAGCCAGCGGCGCGCCGAGATACCCTACGATTTTATGCAGATCACCACTTTTGCTATAGACAGTTATGAAGAAAAAATAAAGGCCGCCCTGGCCGTGGAGCCCTCCATGATCAACGGCATGCTGTACCGCAACTATAACGAACAGCAAGGTGATTTTGAGGAAGACACTTTCCTGGACATGTACATCTTCCAGATTGGTAAAAAACTGGGTAAGAAAGTGTGTGGCGTGGAAGATTTTAAGGAAAGTGAAAAGCTGGTGATGGAGGCGTATATGGATATGATGAGAGACCAGAACAAAAAGCGCCGCAGTTACGACTATGAGTCCATGATGACCAATCCTAAGAAACTGGAAGAAGCTTACCGCAAGGGCGACCTCGACCTGCTGGACTCGCTGGAAACGCTGACCGTTTTTTCGGAAGCTTTCCAGGAAAAATTTTTGTATAAGAGAAACGAAATACAGGCCAATTCTATAGATACCATTCTCAAAAAACATAGCCTGTTTGCAGGGGTGGGCGCGGCGCACCTGCCGGGAAAAAGAGGAGTGATAGAAATGCTGCGGGAAAAAGGATACACCCTGCGCCCCGTGCAGATGGACGACCGCAACAGCTCGCAAAAAGAAGCCCTTGAAAAAATTCATCCCGAAAAACCCTTCGCGCCCCAAACTTCAGATGATGGTTTTTATACAGTGAGTATTCCCGGCGAAAAGTTTTACCGCTTCACCGACTGGCAGGGTATGGACGTGGTGCAATATGCCGATATGGTAAACGGCGCTTATTTTATGGTAACCCGTATCAAAACCAACAGCCTGTTTTGGGGACATAACAGCGACCAGGTGCATAGAAAGATCGACAGCCTTTTATATGAAAATGTGCCGGGGAGAATTTTGAAAAAAACAGTGATTACCAAAAACGGTTACAAGGGTTTTGATTTCACCAACCGCACCCGCCGCGGCGATTACCAGCGCTACCAGGTTTTTGTGACACCTTTCGAAATCATTGTTTTCAAAATCAGCGGCACGGGTGAGTTTGTGAATACCGGCACTACGGCACAAAACTTTTTCAACTCCATATCTTTAAAAGAATATCCCACTGCCAATTGGAAAAACTGGCAGCCCGCTACCGGTGGCTTCTCGGTTGACCTGCCGCATGAGCCTGCAGTTTTGTACGATAATAGTTTTGGCACCGACCGTTTTGAATATACCGCCAGGGATGATAAGGATGGTAACAGCTATCTCATAATGCAAGCCAGCCTGCACAACTACACATTCCTGGAAGAAGATACATTCGAGTTGCGACTGATGGATGAGAGCTATGGATTTTCTTCATTTATCGAAAAGCAGGTGAGCCGCAAATTTTCCAACCTCAACGGCTATCCCATGCTCGAAAGCAAATACAAGCATAAAGATGGAAGCTATAGTTCGGTAAAATATATCATCCGCGGACCGGTCTATTATGTGGTGATGGCAAGGTACAGGCAGGAAAATGCTAACGTGCAGCAATTCCTGAAATCGTTTACCATCACCGACTTCAAATATCCCGCACCCAGGCAGCACCGCGATACCCTGCTGCGCATGACCGTGACCTCGCCGGTATTTCCTGAGTCAAAACCCGGGGAAGACCTGATGGCGGAAGCTGAAGCAATGTACCGCGCTACGGTGGGTGAAGACGATGATGGCGAAGAGCGCACCAGGTATGAAACCAGGGTGATCAGTAATGATACCACCGGCGAAAAAATACTGGTAAGCTATGCCCGCGTCGGTAAATACGCTTTTGAAAAAGATAGCAGCAAACTTTGGGAAAGCCGCCACGCAGGCCGCTGGAATGAAGACAGCACGATGACGGTAGTGAAAAAAGAAGTGAAGCTTCGTGAGGATGGCTTCCTGGAACGCGACCTGATCTTATCAGATACCGGCAGCAGCCGCCGGCTGATGGTGAAGACATTTTACAAAGGTGGCCATTTCTTTCACCTGGCTACTATCATCGATACCATTGGCAAGCGCAGTGCATTTATCGATAATTTCTTCAACACTTTCAAACCCGATGATACGCTGAAAACAATCGCCTTGTTTGCCAGCAAATCTGATCAGTTGTTTAAGGATCTGTTCAGCAAAGACAGCGCTGTTGCCAAAGCCGCCGCCGAAAGCATCAACGCTTTTGATTTCGATTCCGGTGATGTGCCGAATATCAAGAATACCATCCTGGCACTTAACTGGGATATGAGCAATTATATGAGCCGCAAGCAGCGATTCATTTATATACTTGGCGGAATACAAGAGCCTTCCGTCACACCCTGGCTGAAAGAATTGTATTGGAAAGTGAAAGACACCGTGGCACTGCAAAATGCAATATTGCAGGCCTTGCTGTCACAAAAAACCAAAGAATCATTCCAGGCGTTTAAAGACCTGATCATACAGGAGCCGCCTATTGTGGATGAAGATGTGTACGATTACCGGAGGGAAAGATTCCGTATGGCCGGTGGTGCGCGCCGCGGTAACAGTTCTTATTCATATAGTCCCTGGAGCGAGTTGTACGACACACTTTCCCTTACCAGGACCATATTCCCCGACTTTCTGCAGCTGCTGCACGTAGACGATTACAAGGAAGAAGTGCTCGATCTGCTGGTGACAATGGTTGACAGCGGTTACCTGCAGGCAAAAGATTATGAAACTTATTTCAGTAAGATATATGTTGACGGCAGGCAGTTGTTGAAAAAGCAAATGGCGCGCGAGGATAAGGCGAGAATGGAAAGGGTTGCTGCTAAAGACAGGCGCCAGAATTCATTCTATAACGACGAAACGCGCGTTGAAGACTCGGGCAATCCTGACCTGGATAAATACGTGGTGCTGCTCTTGCCCTTCCGCGATAAGTATCCAGGTGTGAATTCATTCTTCGAACAGCTGATGGCTACCAACTCGAAGCGGTTGCTATATAATACATTCATTCACCTCCTTCGCCACAATCAGCCCGTGCCGGATTCACTATTCACTGTATTCGCCGCCAGCGATAAATACCGAAGCGAGTTGTATAAGGACCTGGATGAAATGAACAAGCTCCACAAATTCCCTGTTGCCTATAAGAATCAGCAGGCTATTGCACGCAGCATGCTCATGAGTGCGGGTGGGCGCTACGACAGAATCGACACCATGGCATACCTTGACAAACTGCCCGTGACCTACAAAGGCAGGAAAGGGTATGTATATTTCTTCAAATACAAACGCATGCGCGATGATGCGGTATGGCAGATCGCTTTAGTAGGCATGCAACCCGAAAAGCCCGGTGAGATCGATATCGACAACAAAGATTTCCTGGCGCGTGAAGAAAAAAAGCTGGATAACGACACGCCGGTAAAACAACAATTGCAACAGATTCTGCAGGAAATGGTCTATTCACGCCGCCGCAGCGCTTCGATGTTTTATGGTGGCCGCGAATATGGATGGTACAGGAGTTATTTGTCCGAGATGGTGAAGAATCAAAGGTTTAGAGATTAGGTGGAGGGTTTCGGGTGTAGGGTGTGATTAGCGATGGGATGTAGTGTGGGTTTTGGGGTGGGTTCTGCGGTTAGTTACGGGTGAAAGGTGTGGGGTTGGGGATGGAGTTGATGAGTTGTTGGGTGTAGGCGGTTTTGGGATGCAGGTAGATTTCTTCCGCTTCTCCTGCTTCCTCAATTTTCCCCTTATTCATTACCATGATGCGGTCGCTGATGTAGCGCACTACAGAGAGGTCGTGTGAGATGAAGATGATGGTGAAACCAAATTCTTTCTTCAGATCGTTCAGCAGGTTAAGCACCTGGGCCTGCACGCTTACATCGAGTGCCGAAACAGATTCATCACACACCACAAACGAAGGGCTCAATGCCAGTGCGCGGGCGATAACAATGCGTTGCCGCTGACCGCCGGAAAATTCGTGCGGGTAGCGATCGTAATGATCGGCATGCAGGCTTACCTTTTCCAGCAGCGAGATCACTTTTTCTTTGCGCTCACTTTTGTTTTCCCCCATTCCATGCACTTTGAGCGGTTCTGCAATCGCCTCACCAATGGTAAGGCGTGGGTTCAGTGAAGAATATGGATCCTGGAAAACGATCTGTATTTCCTTGCGCAGTTTCTTCAGTTCATCGCGCTTCTTTGCGGTCAGGTCCACGCCATTGTAAAGAATGGTGCCGCTGGTAGGTTCAATCAATCGCAGGAGTGTTCTTCCCAGCGTAGTCTTCCCGCATCCCGATTCTCCCACCAACCCGAGCGTCTCGCCCTTGTAGACAGTGAAACTTACGTCATCTACAGCTTTCACGTATTCCAGCGGCTTTCCCAGGAATGTTTTCTTCGAAGGAAACCACACTTTCAGGTTTTTCACCTCTATCAGCGGGTGGGCCACTCTCGGGGGTGAGCCACCTTCCCCATGAGAGGCCCAGCTGCCAGGCGGGCCACCTGTCACTTGACCGTCCCTTTCGCCAGACAGGAAATCGCTGACTACCGGCAGGCGTTCGCCTTTGGGGTGCAGCACGGGGCGGCAGGCCAGGAGGCCTTTGGTGTAAGGGTGTTGGGGCGCGGTGAAAATGTCGCGCACGGTCCCTTGCTCCACAATATTGCCTTTGTACATCACGATGGCGCGGTCGGCGATCTCTGCCACTACGCCGAGGTCGTGTGTGATGAAAATGACGCCCATCTGGCCTTGCTGCTGCAGTTCTTTTATGAGTTGTAAAATGGTTTTCTGCACAGTTACGTCGAGGGCGGTGGTGGGCTCGTCGCAGATCAACAGGCGCGGGTGACAACTCATCGCCATCGCAATCATCACTCGTTGCTTTTGGCCGCCGCTGATGGCGTGCGGGTAGCGGTGAAACATGTTCGCCGGATTTGGCAGCTTCACCTGTTCAAACAATTTGATAGTCTGCCGCTTCGCTTCTTCGCGACTTACCTTCCTGTGCAGCCTGATGGCCTCCTGCACCTGGTAGCCGCAGGTAAATACGGGATTCAATGAAGTCATGGGCTCCTGGAATATCATCGCTATCTCATTGCCGCGAATGGAGCGGAGTTGTTCGGGCGATTGCTGCATCAGGTCCACGACCGCGCCTCCATCTGAAGAAAAAAGAATTTCACCACTGGTATATTTAGCAGGCGGAGTTGGCAGTAATTGCAATATGGATAAAGCTGTTACTGATTTGCCGCTGCCCGATTCGCCTACAATGGCCACGATCTCTCCTGCATTTACCTCTAAAGAAATATTGTTCACCGCGGTGGTGGTGCCGAGCTCGGTGATGAAATCAACCTGCAGGTTTTTTATTTGTAAAAGAGGAGTAGGCATGAGTGTTGATTAGCGATCATGCTTCAAATTAACGGCGGGATTATGTAAGAACGAAATAATCAGGACGGCATTTGCTGTTAAAATTTCAAATGCCTTACTGTTAATCCATCGTTGATTAACTGTTTCAGCGAATCAATTCCTATTCTCACATGTCTTTCCACAAATGAGGCCGTAACTTTCTTATCACTTTCTTCAGTCTTCACCCCTTCGGGTACCATAGGCTGATCGCTCACGAGCAACAAAGCGCCGGTGGGGATTTTATTATAAAACCCCACCGAGAAAATGGTGGCTGTTTCCATATCGATGGCATAAGCCCTTATTTTTTGCAGGTAGGCTTTGAATGCATCGTCGTGTTCCCACACGCGGCGGTTGGTGGTATACACAGTGCCTGTCCAATAATCAACGCCGTAGTCGCGGATGGTGGTTGATACCGCTTTCTGCAAAGCAAAGGCGGGCAGCGCGGGCACTTCGGGCGGGAAATAGTCGTTGCTGGTACCCTCGCCGCGGATGGCCGCTATGGGTAAGATGAGATCACCGATATTGTTACGCTTCTTCAATCCGCCGCATTTACCCAGGAACAAGACTGCTTTGGGTTTGATGGCGCTCAGCAGGTCCATGATGGTGGCTGCCGTGGGACTGCCCATGCCGAAATTGATGATGGTGATATTGTCGGCAGTGGCGCATTGCATTGGCCGGTCAAGCCCCACCACGGGTACCTCGTGCCATTTGGCGAAAAGGGTTACATAGTAACTGAAATTGGTGAGCAGTATGTACCTGCCAAAATTTTCGAGCTTTTCACCGGTATACCGGGGCAGCCAGTTACTAACGATATCGTCTTTTGACTTCATCATTCCCTAAATTTCGTTTTTTCTCCAACATAATCAAACAGTAGATTTGGAACATGATACGGATTGAGTATCCAGACCATCCCTTCAGGCTGAAGAAGGAAGAAGGAAAAGAATTCATATTTGATGAATTGCGCCGGCAATGGATTCGCCTGACAGGTGAGGAATGGGTGCGGCAAAATTTTCTGCAATATTTGGTACAGGTAAAAAAATATCCTTCGTCGCTGGTAGCCGTAGAAAAAGAAATTTTATTGGGTGAATTAAAAAAGCGATTCGACATCCTGGTCTTCGACCGGCAGCACCAGCCCTGGCTGATGGTGGAATGCAAGGCCATGGATATACCGCTCAGCGAAGAGGTGCTGCAACAGGTTTTGAGATATATTATTGCTGTACCTGTTGAATATGTGATAATTACCAACGGTTCACATTGTGCAGGTTTTCATAGACATAACGGCCAGTTGCACCCTATCGACTGCCTGCCCGATCATGTTTGATGCGGCAGACGGCTATGTCGCAGGAAATGATAGATGAACCTCAACAACTGAAGAAGCAGGCTTCTATGGTTTCTAACCTGTGCAACCGGTATAAAGAAGTACCGTTTGGGAAAGATGAATAAAATATTTCTTACTTTGTCAGTCCAAAATTTTCTGTATGAAGAAACTGATCTACATTTTCGCTGCTTTTCTTGTGGTAAGTAACGCCAACGCGCAATCACTCGAAGATATCAAGAACCAGATGGTAAAAGACTGGCAGAGGGCCAAGGAATACACCCTCGAATATCTCAATACCATGCCGGCAGATAAATATACTTTCAAGGCTACCGATAGCGTAAGAAGCTTCGCGCAGCAAATGCTGCACCTGGCCAATGGCAACGTGTTCCTGGTGTCGCAGTCGTTGCCCAATGAGCCAAGGCCATCCTGGTTTTCATTTACCCTGGAACAACGCGCCTCTGCCCATGCAAAAGATTCTGTAGTGAAATATGTGAGCGAAAGCTACGACTGGGTTATCAAGACCATTCAAAACACACCCACCAGCAAATGGAACGAGAAAACAAAAGTGTTTGGCAGTCTTGAAGAGACTGCTTTCAATATGCTCAACAAGGCTTTTGAACACCAGTCGCACCACCGCGGGCAGACCACCATCTATATCAGGCTGGTAGGAGTAAGGCCGCCGCAGGAGAGACTGTTTTAGTCATTGACCAGGAAGGTTTCCCAGCCATCATAGTCGCGGTAAAAGCACTTGTGACTTATCGCCGGACCATCGCCGGGGGCCTCAAGTCGCGGATATCTTGCATAGCCTGGAACGACAGGTGTCATTGGCTGAACTGCTGAAATGCTTACAAGGAGCAAGACCGCCAGGATCAAAATGATATAGCCAGGAGGTCGTTTGGAAAACTTTTAAGGTCAGGTGTAGATATGGACTGAATTTATCTCCAAAAAATATAAATCCCGTTTGATAACACTCAAACGGGATTTTACTTTTTCTAGATTCTGTACAATTATGGGAATATGCCCAGCTCCTGGTAGCTGGTGGCTACTTTGTTGATAGCTACCACGTAGGCGGCTGTACGCATATCGGGAATATCGGGATGACTCTTGAAGATGTCCATGATTTCGCGGGTGGCGGTGATCATGGTTTCTTCGAGACCGCTGCGCACCAGGTCCACTTCTTCGGGGCCGTGCATGATCAGCTCGCGGTCTTTTTGTTCTACCTTTTTACCGGTCAGGTTCTCCATTTGCAGGAGTATCTTGGTGTTGAGGTTTTCGGTGAAACGTTTTTCCATACGTCCATAACGCACATGGCTAAGGTTTTTCAGCCATTCGAAGTACGATACAGTCACACCGCCGGCGTTGAGGTACATATCGGGAACCACCAGCGTGCCTTTCTTAATAAACACTTCATCGGCTTCGGGAGTGAGCGGACCGTTGGCGGCTTCGCCGATGATCCTGGCTTTAATGCGCGGGGCATTTTCGCCATTGATTACGTTTTCCAAAGCGGCGGGAATCAGGATGTCGCAATCCAGTTCCAGTGCATCGGCGCTGTTGGGGATATTGGTGGCGCCTGGGAAATTCAATATAGAACCGCTGGATTTCCTGTGTTGGAAAACAGCGTCCACGTCCAATCCTTTCGGGTTGGTGATAGCGCCTTCATATTCAGCTATGCCAATTACCAGCGCACCTGCATCCTGGAAGAATTTGGCGGCATGATAACCTACGTTACCAAGACCCTGCACTATTACGCGTTTGCCTTCTACGCCGGTTGAAAGTCCCAGTTTGTCCATCACATCTTTCATATTGCACACTTCGCGCAGCCCGTAGAACACACCCAGGCCGGTAGCTTCGCGGCGGCCGCGCACACCACCTTGTGTTACGGGCTTACCGGTTACGCAACCAAGCGCGTCAATTTCGCCAGGACGCATGCTCACATAGGTGTCGGCAATCCAGGCCATTTCGCGTTCACCGGTACCATAATCGGGCGCGGGAACGTCGATGCCGGGTCCGATAAAGTTTTTCTTGATCAGCTCGGAAGTATAGCGGCGGGTGATTTTTTCCAGCTCGTAAGGAGTGTATTTCTTCGGATCGATAGTAATACCGCCCTTGGCGCCGGCAAAGGGCACATTCACGATGGCGCATTTGTAAGTCATCAGCGCGGCCAGGGCCATCACCTCGTCGAGGTTAACGGAAAGGGCAAAACGAATACCACCTTTACAAGGCAGTTTATGATGAGAGTGCTGTACGCGGTATGCCTTGATCACTTCAACGCGGTCGCCGATCTTAACGGGGAAATGCATGCGGTAAACCGCATTACATTGTTTGATCTGCTCAAGAATACCCGGGTCCCATTTTGTAAACGTTGCAGCCTTATCAAAACTTTTTTCGACTGCTCCAAAAAAACTGTATTCAGACATGACAAGCTAATTTTATGATTTATCTTATAACTTTTTTTCCAACTTCGTAATCTTCCTGTCGAGGCGGATGACATACAATAACAATCCGACCAAAATAGTGACCGCTACTGCCAGCACAACGTAAATCTTTCCACCGGCGCGCAAACCTGCGTGTGGGTCCTGGCCTGCATCGCCCTGCGCCTGTACAGCGAGCGCGCAAAGCAAAACGAACAGCGTAAAAAATAATTGCTTCATAAATTAAGTTAAGCCACTTGTTGTTGTTGTTTTTCTTCCAGTATCCGTACCCTGAAGCGCAGTGTAGAAATCCAGACGCCGAGTAATGTCCAGCCCAACACGCCGGGCCAGAAAATAGCTCTCATTGCCGGTTCGAGACTGTCGCCGCCGAGTCCGGGATTGCCCTCCGCACCTTTACCACCGGGATGCAGCGATTCTACCATACGGGGCAAAATAAATATCAGGGGTATGTACAGGAAATAAGCGAAAATATTATACACCGCTGCCACGCGGGCCCTTTTATCCATATCAGTAATGGAATTGCGCAACACGAAATAGGCAAAATAGATCAGTACCGCAATAGCCGCCCCGGTTTGCTTGGGATCGTTGCTCCACCAGGCGCCCCAGGTGTATTTTGCCCAGATCATGCCGGTAACTAAACCCAGGCAACCCATCAACACGCCCGTGCGGGCAAATTCATCGGCATTCAGATCGTTGACGAGCGTATGATTGCGCAGGTATTTGATGGAATAAACCAGCGAAACGGTAAGCAAGCTAAACTGGCTGAACCACATCGGCACGTGGAAGAAGAAGTTGCGCATGCTCTCGTACAGGTTACTCGTTTCGAAAGCAGTAACCTCTGGTAGTTTCACCAGCAGGCCGGCGATACAATTGTACAGCAGCAAAACAATACATAATATTTTCCACCAGTGCCGGCGCATAATCTAACTGTAAAATGGGGCAAAATTAGGGGAAAAGGGATTATGAAGAGTTTCCTAGTCTTTCCACAGAAACGGAAACAAAATTATCGCCAGCACTACCACCAATGCATCGAGCCCAACCAGCGCCAGTACCATCTGCCATTGATTTGATTGAATGACATCGCCAAAAGCGGTGTTGGAAATGCGAATAAGGAGGAGCAGTTGTGGTATAATGACGGGGAAACCCATGATGGCCATCAGTGCGGCATTTTGCTGGGCCCGGGCCGCAATAGCCGCCAGGAAGGTAAAGACGAGACTAAGACTGCAGCCGCCCAGGCACACTATGCCCAGGAACTGCCAGAAGTTTTGCAAAGGATCGCCGAGTAAGATGCGAAACAATACCAGGCTTACCAGGCTCATCAGTATCATGAGGGCGGCGTTGAAAATTAATTTGGCCAGCACAAAATCCCGCGCCCCGGCAATGCTATAAAAATAAAGCATGCGCCCACGGCTTTCCTGCAAAAAACTCTTCGCCACCGCGTTTACACAGATGAATAACTGGATCATCCAGAACAGACCGTTCCATACTTTTTCTTCGGGCTGACCCATGGCCAGGTAAAGTACAAATATGGTGGAGGCCACGTAGAGCAGCACGCCATAAAAAGTGTATTGCTGCCTGATCTCAAGCAGCATATCTTTTTTAATCAAAACCAGTATGTGACCAAGCGATCTGATGGTGTGCAATTATGGCAGCGAAATTAAGCTTTGTCTTAGTTATGGATTATGCTTTTTTTGCGTCTTCAGCACTATGATTTTCTATCGCCGATATATTGCCATTTGCTTTTTTTGCGCGCTCATTGTTTCCTGCGATGAATCAAAAAATTTCTCATTTAACCCCGATGCCGCAACCTTGTACCATTTTACCATTGAAACCGACGAAACGAGCGGTCAGGATGCGGACAATCTGCCGCCTCCGCAAAGCAAAGAGCTGCGTTTTGTGATACAATTGAGCCAGCTCGTCAATGGGGACAGGGTTTTCAATCTCGCCTACGAGCGCATTGCTGTCACCAGCCCTCAAACAATAATGAACCCGCGCGCCGACGGCAGCGCTGATTTCATACGTGGCGTGATGACCACCTTCAGCACCGACTCTGCCAGGAATTATACTGCCTGGTCGAATGATGCGATGAGAACGCATTGGTACCAGGTAGTGCCCGGCATCATCGGCGATTCGGTAAAAGTAGCGGTGAATGCGTCAGGCCGCGTAGAAGATACCTGGGCTTATGAACCCATACGAGATAAAATAACGGCGGCTACGCAGAAAGACAGCCGCGAAGTGAGCCAGCTGATTCGTGATTATGTATCGCCCGAAGCGCTGACCGACCTGGTAAACGGATTGTTCTGGTATTTGCCCGGCAGAAAAATAAAAGTGGGAGAGCAATGGGTAAGTAAAATTGAATACAAGCAACATGCACCGGTAAAACACAGTCACAACATCACTGTGCAATCAATAAAAGATGATACGGCATTTCTTCATGTGCATACCATTGTTTCGGGCAGGCTGGGAGAGGGAAGATTGATTACTACGGGAGAAATGGAAGGCACCCTATCAGCCAGTGTCACTAGCGGCATGCCATATCAAATGGAGATGGCCGAAAGTGTTGTGTGGCATACCGATAAATACGATGTTCACCGCAAAAAAACACGCGTGTACGCATGTATCAGTCACCCGCACGGTAACATTTGCGGCAACGCGGTTCGTAAATATCTTTTTCTCCCAATAATACCTGCGAATCATCAACAGTTTTACGGTAAGAATAATTTGCCAGGCTGCCACAACGAACACAAATAGCATGCAGTTTGGTGATGAAATCTGCTTTGGCCAGCAGGTTGGGCATTTGCCCGAAGGGCTTGCCGGTATAATCCATATCGAGACCGGCCACAATTACGCGGATACCTTTATAAGCTAACTGATCCACTACATCGGGAAGCTGGTCGTCGAAAAACTGGGCTTCATCAATGCCCACCACATCTACACCAGTGGCCAGCAGCAGGATGGTTTGGGAATTTTCGATGGGCGTTGATAAAATAGCGTTTTCGTCGTGCGACACGATATTCTGCTCATCATAACGCACATCAATTTTTGGTTTGAATATCTCCACGCGCAGATTGGCGATGCGCGCGCGCTTCAGCCGGCGGATCAGTTCTTCGGTCTTGCCGGAGAACATTGAGCCACAGATTACTTCAATAGAGCCGCGCCTTTCGCCAGATATATTGGGTTCTATGAACATGTTAACGGAAATAGGTACAATAATTGTTAACTTTAGGGTCATACACTAACCCATAAAAAGTACCCGCTTATTATGGAACGTTTACAACAATTGATCGGCAAGTTAAATGAACAATTTCAAGAAAAGGCCGATCCAACCCAACTATTAGTTACTACTCAAGCAATTGAGAAAGAACTCCTGCGCCTTACAGCGAACAAACCGGTATATAACAGTTCCAAAGTGGCGGTAGTATTGCCCAATAACGGACGTCCTTATAGTAATAGTGTCGCAGCAACCGTGAAAGAAGAAATCGTAGAAGAAAAGCCTGCTCTTAAAGAAGTGGCGGCTGCTCAACCCGAAACCCGAAACGCCAAACCCGACACTGCCACCAGCAACGGCTGGCACTTCGATCCTTTGCGTGAAATTCCGACACTTTCGCACCAGTCAACCGTAAAAGAACTCAACGACGTGATCGCCGCCCGCGAATACTCTCTAAACGATAAGTTAAAAGAAAACGTAAAAGAGGTGGCTCACCTGCTTACAGACGCTCCTGTTCGTGACCTGCGCAGGGCCATCGGCATCAACGACCGCTTCGTGTTCATCAATGAATTATTCCGGGGCGACGAGGTGATGTACGAACGCAGCATCAAAACCATCAACAGCTTCCGCATTTTTCCCGAAGCAGAATACTGGATAGAAAGAGAATTGAAAGTGAAACTGGGCTGGGACGAGACAAAAGAAACCACCCGCCATTTCTATCAGCTGGTTAAAAGACGGTTCTCCTGAATATAATGCAGGATATCGGTAGTAGCTCCTTTTTTTGCATATACATAATTGCGCGCGGCAGCGCAGCTGCCTTCATATAGCTTACGATCTTTGAGCAGGTCGTTGAGTTGTTTTTCCAGTTCCAATGCATTTTCTATAGAAAAGGCGCCGCCGGCTTCCACCAGCTCTATTGCTTCCACATATTTTTCATACTCGGGACCAAATATCACAGGCTTCCCATATACGGCGGCTTCCAGCACATTGTGTACGCCATCTTCGCCAAAACCTCCGCCCACATAAGTGATGGTGGCGTAGCGATACAATCGCGCCAGCATGCCCACATTATCAATAATCAGCACATTGGTGTCGGGCTTTATATTTTGAAGGGCAGAATAGCGCACCGAATGTTTGAACAGTTTTTCAATCTCCCTGATATGTTCTTCATGCACCTCGTGCGGCGCAATGATGAAGCGCATTTCGGGATGTGTGTTGGCATAATGATCGAGTTCTTCCTCATCTTCTATCCAGGTGCTGCCAGCTACAATCACTGTATGGCTGCCGCAAAATTTTTCGATCTCCGGTATGGGGGTAAATGCTTCTGCAATTGAAATTACGCGGTCAAAGCGCGTGTCGCCGCTAACCGTAATGTTATTGGTAAAACCAATTGATTTCAACAACTCTACCGATGCGGGCGTTTGCACAAAAAAATGGGTGAAGCTTTCAAGCATATATCGATGTAATCGTCCATACCATTTAAAGAATGGCTGGTCTTTGCGGAAAATGCCCGATATCAGAAGCGTGGGAATATTTCTTCTTTTCAGTTCGGTGAGAAAATAATACCAGTATTCATATTTAACCCAGAGCACCAATGTTGGCTGCACCGCGTCCAGGAATGCCCTGGCCTTTCTTTTACTATCCATGGGCAGGTAGGCCACCTTATCCACGCCTTTATAATTTTTCACTACCTCATAACCTGATGGCGAGAAGAAGGTGAGTATGATGCGGGTGTTTGGGTAATTTCTGCGGATGGCCTCCAGCAGCGGACGGCCCTGTTCAAACTCGCCGAGTGAGGCGCAGTGCATCCACACCACGTGCGGTTGCGGGTGGCGCGTTTCGGGTGTCGGTTTGTCTGAGCCCGAAACGCCCCACCCGAAACCCGGAACCGCGCTCCTGCGACCCTCCAGCCACAGCCTGGCCTTTGGATTCCAGAGGGCTGCAATGCGGATGGCGGCCACATAGAGTACCAGGAATATGTTGTACAGGAACAGGTGCAAACTGGTTCAATTTTGGTGTGCAAATGTATCGCGGATTTGGCGGATTACGCGGATTTCAGGGATATGAAGTTCTTCAAAGGGGACTTGCTCCGCGCAATCCGGCGTAAACCGTGTAACCCGCGTAATCTATAATAATCCGCGATAATTATCTGCGATCAAATCCGCGTGATCTGTGACAACCGCACTAATCCGTGACTGACCCGTAAACATGATTGCTAAATCCAGCTTTTTGCTGTAGGTTTGTGCGCGTTTTGGATAAACAGATTGACGATGAGACCCATACAAATGGTTGATTTAAAGCAGCAGTACGCCAGGATTAAGGGCGACGTGGATAACGCAATCCAGGAGGTGATCGACAGCGCTGCTTTTATCAACGGCAGGCAGGTGACCGAATTTGCGGAGAACCTGTCGTGCTACCTGGGCGTGAAGCACGTAATTCCCTGTGCCAACGGCACCGATGCACTCCAGATAGCGATGATGGCCCTGGGTCTCGAGCCCGGCGATGAAGTAATTACCCCTTCCTTTACCTATATCGCCACCACCGAAGTGATAGCGCTGCTGAGGCTGAAGCCGGTGTTTGTGGATGTGGACCCCAAAACTTTTTGTATTGACCCAGAATCGATAAGAAAGGCAATTACTCCCCGCACCAGGGCAATTGTTCCGGTGCACCTGTACGGGCAAAGCGCCGACATGGAAGCCATTATGGAGATTGCGCGGCATAATAATTTATATGTCATCGAAGACAATGCGCAGGCCATAGGAAGTGATTTCCGGTTTAAAGATGGTACGGAGAAGAAGACCGGCACCATCGGCACCATTGGCACCACTTCTTTCTTCCCTTCAAAAAATCTGGGCTGCTATGGTGATGGCGGCGCAATATTCACCAATGACGATGCGTTAGCTAACGTATTAAAAATGATTGCCAACCATGGTCAGAGTAAGCGTTATTACCACGACATGGTGGGCTGTAATAGCCGGCTGGACAGCATACAGGCGGCGGTGTTGAATGTGAAGCTTCAACACCTGGACAGCTATATCAATGCACGCAGGCGGGTGGCTGATTATTACGACCAGGCTTTTGCCGGTCATCCAAAGATCACCACACCGTACCGGGCACTGTATAGCAACCATGTGTTCCACCAATATACCCTCATACTGGAAGGCGTGGACCGCGACGGATTGAACAAATTCCTCGCTGAGAATGCTATACCTTCCATGATCTATTATCCGGTACCCGCTCACCGCCAGAAAATGTTTGAACCTTTTGGCGGCAGTAAGTACAGCCTGAAAACCACTGACTGGCTTACGGAAAGGGTCATTTCCCTTCCTATGCACACTGAGCTGGATAACGAACAGCTGCGGTACATCACCGAAAAAGTATTAGAATTTGTAAATAAATAAATTAATTAACAGATTAACCTTAACCTGAACCCAAGCCTAAACCCTTATAAAAACTTTACAAAACATGAAAATCGCTGTCGTAGGAACCGGCTATGTCGGTCTAGTTACTGGTACATGCTTCGCAGAAACTGGAAATGATGTTACTTGTGTGGATATAGACAAAGCAAAAGTTGAAAAGCTTTCAAACGGGCAGATCACTATTTATGAGCCCGGCCTCGAAAAATTATTTCTCCGCAACGTAAAGGAAGAAAGGCTTCGTTTCACTACCAGCCTGGAGGAAGGAGTGAAAGATGCACTGATCGTTTTCCTGGCGCTTCCCACACCTCCGGGTGAAGACGGTTCAGCCGACCTGAAATACATCTTGGGTGTGGCCGACCAGCTGGGAAAAATTCTCGACGATTACAAGGTGATCGTTGATAAGAGTACCGTACCCGTAGGCACCGCCGAAAAAGTACATGCCGCTATCGCGAAAAATTATAAGGGCGAATTCGACGTGGTATCTAACCCCGAGTTCCTTCGCGAAGGTGTGGCCGTGGAAGATTTCATGAAGCCCGACCGCGTGGTGATCGGTACTTCGAGCGAGCGCGCGCAAAAGATCATGAACGATCTGTACGCTCCGTTTGTACGCTCGGGCAACCCTGTAATTAATATGGATGTGCGCTCTGCAGAGCTTACCAAATATGCCGCCAACTCGTTCCTGGCCACCAAGATCTCGTTTATGAACGAGATTGCGCAACTCTGTGAACGCCTCGGCGCCGATGTGGATATGGTGCGCCGTGGTATTGGCAGCGATGAAAGAATTGGCAAACGCTTTTTGTTCCCCGGCATCGGCTATGGCGGAAGCTGCTTCCCCAAAGACGTGCAGGCACTGGTAAAATCGTCGAGCGAAGTGGACTATGAATTCAAGATCCTGAACGCGGTGATGGAAGTGAACGAAAGGCAGAAACTGCACCTCATACCCAAGATCAAGAAATATTTTAAAGGCGATCTGAAAGGAAAAAAATTCGCGATGTGGGGACTGGCATTCAAGCCTAATACAGATGATATTCGCGAAGCGCCGGCCTTATATATTATTGATGCGCTGACAAAAGATGGCGCAAAAATCTGTGCCTACGACCCCGAAGCCATGGAAAATGTGCGCAGGGAAATTGGCGACAAGATTGAATACGCCGAAAACCAGTACGATTGCCTTGAAGGAGCAGATGCGCTGATCATTTGCACAGAGTGGAACGAATTCCGTACGCCCAACTTCCTCAAGATTGTTACCGGCATGAAGAATAAAGTGATTTTCGACGGACGCAATCTTTTCGAAACAAATGCCATTAAAGAACTCGGATTTTATTATGAAAGTATTGGCAGGGCAACAGCAATCCCTACCAATGGCACTCATCACAAATAGATCAACATGTCAAGACCTCGCGTTCTGATAACCGGTGCTGCCGGTTTCCTGGGCTCCCATTTATGTGATCGGTTCATCAAGGAAGGATTTCATGTAATCGGAATGGACAACCTTATTACGGGTGATCTCCGCAATATCGAGCACCTGTTTAAGCTGGAGCAGTTTGAATTTTACCATCACGATGTTTCCAAATTTATACACGTGCCCGGCGAACTGCAGTACATCCTGCATTTTGCATCGCCGGCCAGCCCGATAGATTATCTCAAAATTCCCATACAAACGCTGAAGGTAGGTTCGCTGGGCACACACAACTGCCTGGGCCTTGCCAAAGCAAAAAAGGCGCGCATACTGGTTGCTTCCACCTCGGAAATTTATGGCGACCCGCTGGTGCATCCGCAAACGGAAGATTATTGGGGAAATGTAAACCCCGTGGGTCCCCGCGGCGTGTACGATGAAGCCAAGCGTTTCCAAGAAGCCATGACCATGGCCTATCATAATTTCCACGGTCTTGAAACTCGCATCGTGCGTATCTTCAACACCTATGGCCCGCGCATGCGTCTCAACGATGGAAGGGCATTACCCGCTTTCATAGGCCAGGCACTGCGGGGCGAAGACCTGACAGTGTTTGGCGATGGTTCGCAAACACGCAGCTTCTGCTTCGTAGACGACCTGGTAGAAGGCATTTACCGCCTGCTGATGAGCGACTACCATTTGCCGGTAAACATTGGCAATCCCGACGAAATAACTTTGAAAGAGTTTGCGGAAGAGATCATCGCACTCACTGGCACCAAACAAAAAATTGTGTACAAACCCTTGCCAGTTGATGATCCCAAGCAACGACGCCCCGATATTACCCGAGCCAAAGAAATTCTCGGCTGGTCACCCAAGGTGAGCAGGAAAGAGGGATTGAAAATTACTTACGAATATTTCAAATCTTTACCTCCTGAAGATTGGTTCAAACAGCCGAAAGAGTTTGTTAGCATGAAATAATTTTGTAACTGCACAATGTATCAGCAATTAGTTGACAAGAAGGCAAAACTCGGCGTAATTGGTTTAGGCTATGTAGGACTTCCCATTGCGCTTGAATTTGCGCGGAAAATCTCCGTGATTGGTTTTGATATCAACGAAAAGCGCATCCAGCTGATGAAGAAAGGCATCGACCCCAGCAAAGAAGTGGATGCAACAGAGTTTGAGAACCGCGATATTGTCTTCACCAGCGACATAGAAATGCTGAAACAGGCGCAGTTTTTCATAGTGGCTGTTCCCACTCCGGTTGACAAATACAATGTGCCCGACCTGAAACCTTTGCTGGGCGCTTCAGAAACCATCGGCAAAGTGTTGAAGAAGGGCGACTACGTCGTATACGAATCCACTACTTACCCCGGCTGTACAGAAGAAGATTGTTTGCCTGTGATTGAAAGAGTATCGGGATTGAAAGTGGGAAAAGATTTCAAGCTCGGTTATTCTCCCGAACGCATCAACCCTGGCGATAAAGTACATACGCTGAAGACGGTAGTGAAAGTGGTGTCTGGCTGCGATGCCGAAGCGCTCGACCAAATTGCAAAGACTTACGAATTGGTAGTAGACGCGGGTGTGCACCGCGCGCCTACTATTAAGGTAGCAGAAGCTTCCAAGATCGTGGAAAATACGCAGCGCGACCTGAATATCGCGCTCATGAATGAGCTCTCGCTCATTTTCGACCGCATGGGCGTGAATACCTACGATGTGATTGAAGCCGCTGGCACAAAATGGAATTTCCTGAAATTTGGTCCGGGACTCGTAGGAGGTCATTGCATTGGCGTGGATCCCTACTATCTCACTTACAAAGCCGCATCACTGGGATATGATTCAAGAGTGATTGCGGCCAGCCGTTATATCAACGATGATATGGCGAAATACGTGGCCCGCAAAATCATTACGCACGTGCTGCGCAATTCAAATCAGCCCCAAGTGCTGATCAAAGGCTGTACCTTTAAAGAGAACGTGAGCGATATACGCAACTCGAAAATTATTGACACGGTAAAAGAACTGCTGGCCTTCAATATTCATGTGGACGTGGAAGACCCTTATGCCGACGCCGAAGAAGTGCATGAAGAATATGGCCTGAAGCTTTGCCGCCAAATCAACAACGGATACGATGCGGTGGTGATCACCGTGCCCCATAATCCCTACCGCGAGCTCGACGACCGATATTTTGCGTCGATCACGCATGAACATGCCATGATAGCAGACCTGAAGGGAATCTATAAAAATAAAATTACCAGTCGCAAGTACTGGAGCTTATAAGATGAGCCAGTTTGAGAAAAAAATAATGGTCACAGGCGGCGCGGGTTTTATCGGCTCGCATGTCACTCGTTTGTTCGTAAACAAATACCCCAACTATCAAATTGTGGTGGCCGATGCGCTTACCTATGCAGGCAATATGGAGAACCTGAAAGACTTGGAGGGTAAGCCCAATTACCGGTTTGAAAGAGCCGATATCACGAGCGAACAACAGATAGAAGCGCTGTTTGAGCGCTACCAGTTTGATTCAGTGATTCACCTGGCTGCCGAAAGTCATGTAGACCGCTCCATCAAAGACCCATTGGCTTTTGTAAAAACGAATGTGCTGGGCACCGTGGTGCTGCTGAATACCTGCCGCAAATACTGGAAAGACACAGCAGGAAAATTGTTCTATCATGTGTCAACCGATGAAGTATATGGCTCGCTGGGCGAAGAGGGACTTTTTACCGAAGAAACACCCTACGATCCCCGCTCACCTTATTCTGCTTCCAAAGCGGCATCAGACCATTTTGTGATGGCGTATTATCATACCTATCACCTGCCCGTGGTGCTGAGCAATTGCAGCAACAATTATGGCTCGCATCATTTTCCCGAAAAACTGATTCCTTTAATGATCAATAATATTCTTACCAATAAACCGCTGCCGGTGTATGGTAAGGGAGAGAATGTGCGCGACTGGCTATATGTGGAGGATCATGCGCGCGCAATCGATATCATTTTTCATAAGGGAAAAACAGGTGAGAAGTACAATATCGGCGGTTTTAATGAGTGGAAGAATATTGATCTCGTTCACTTGCTTTGCCGCATCATGGATAAAAAGCTGGGAAGACCTGAGGGAACTTCAGCCAAACTGATCACTTATGTAAAAGACCGCCCGGGTCACGACCTGCGCTATGCCATCGATGCTACCAAGCTGAATAAGGAACTGGGTTGGAAACCCTCGCTGCAGTTTGAAGAGGGTTTGGAAAAAACCGTTGACTGGTATCTCGCTAACCAGGAGTGGGTAAAACATGTAACCTCCGGCGATTATTTACACTATTACGAAGAGCAATACGTAAAACGATAGATCCTATGCCGTTTACCGAGACCCCATTAAAAGGCTTACTGATCTATGAGCCGGTAGTTTTTGAAGACGCCAGGGGTTTTTTCTATGAAGCTTTCAATGAAAAAATATTTGCGCGTGAAGGCATCACCAGGCCGTTCGTGCAGGATAATCAATCGCACAGCACTTATGGTGTTATTCGCGGTTTGCATTACCAGTTGGCGCCGCACGCGCAGTCTAAGCTGGTAAGAGTGCTGAACGGAAGAATATGGGATGTGGCGGTTGATATTCGCAAAGGTTCGCCCACCTATGGACAGCATTTTGCGATTGAACTTTCATCCGAAAACAAAAAGCAGTTGTATATACCGCGCGGTTTTGCGCATGGCTTTTCGGTGCTGAGCGAAACGGCCGATGTGTTGTACAAATGCGATGAATTTTACCATAAAGAAAGCGAAGCCGGCATAATTTATAATGATCCCGTGTTGCAGATAGACTGGAAAATTCCCCCGGGCAAAGAGTTGGTTTCTGATAAAGATCTTCACAACCCTTTATTCGCGGACTGTAAAAACAATTTTGTACTGGAAGGTTAACACTTCAGTCTATGGCAAAACCGGTTATTCTTGTTACAGGCGCCAATGGTCAGTTGGGAAAAGAACTACAGGAGCTGGCTCCTTACCACGATAATTACGATTTTGTTTTTGCCACCAAAGAAGATTTGCCCATCCACGATGAGGCGAAAGTGGAAGCGTTTTTTGCAAAACATCAGCCTGCCTTTTGCATTAACTGCGCTGCCTATACTGCGGTTGACAAAGCTGAAACAGAAAAAGAAACGGCCTTTGCAGTAAATGCTGCCGGCACGGCCACCATAGCCGCCGCCTGCACGAAGCACAACACGAAACTCATTCATATTTCCACCGACTATGTTTTCGACGGGCAATCACCCCTGCCATATAAAGAAGATGCGCCGGTGAATCCCATCAATACTTATGGCGCATCGAAGCTGAAAGGCGAGCAGCTTTGTCTCGAAAAAAATTCCGATGCCATCATCATTCGCACTGCCTGGGTATATAGCAGCTATGGTCACAATTTTGTGAAGACGATGTTGCGCCTTATGGGGGAGCGGCCATCCATCAATGTGGTGAATGACCAAATTGGCGCGCCTACCTATGCTGCGGATCTGGCCAATTGCATTATGCACATCATCACGGTAGCTGCACCTGACACAAGGCCTAAATTTCCCGAAACACAAAACCCGCCACGACCAACCCTGCACCCTGCACTGGTGACCGGGCACTGGACTCCCGGCATCTATCATTACAGCAACCGTGGCCGCATCAGTTGGTACGATTTCGCGGTGGCCATCAGGGATATGACGCATAGTAATTGCGTGGTGAATCCCATTCCTTCTTCGCAATACCCTACACCGGCAAAGAGACCATCATTTTCTTTGCTGGATACAAATAAAATTGCAGCCACGTATCGTTGTGAAATACCCGATTGGAGAGATGCGCTGGAGCGATGCCTGCAAAAACTGAAGAATGTATGAACCGGCAATGTGATATAGTATGTTTTAGTTTATCGCGATGGGATAGCGCCATTTCATCGCCTGCATTGTCGCTGGCCAAAGAGTTTGCGAAAAACAACCGCGTGTTTTTTATCGAACATCCTTTTTCGTGGAAGGATTTTTTTGCTGAAAGAAAATCACAGCAAATTAAGTGGCGCAAAAAAGCATTGCTGACGGGTAAAGATATTTATGCTAATCCACCTTCGCTACCCTCATCGCTCACCATCGTAACACCCCGGCTAACCATACCCATTAATTTCTTACCACCCGGTTTTTTATACAATCAACTCGCGGCCATCAATGATAAGATCGTGTTGAAAGCCATTCGAAGCACGATCAAAGATTTTGGAATAAAGAATTTTATATACGTAAATTTTTTCGATCCCTATTTTGTACAAAAACTCCCCTCCGATATCAGGCCGTTGCGCACCATTTACCAGTCAATGGATGATATCAGCCAGGTGGCTTACTCAAACCGTCATGGTACAAGGCTGGAAGAAAGGATTATTCGCAATTTCGATTACACACTTTGCACATCTAAAGAACTGACGCGGCTGAAGAGTGCTTTTTCAAAAAATGTTTACTTCCATCCCAATGCAGCAGATATAGACATATTCCGGAAAGCCGCGACGGAAGAGTTGCCAAAGCCCCCAGAACTGGAAGGTATCACGCAAAAAATCATCGGCTATACCGGCAGCATTGAATACCGCTCCGATTTTGAGTTGCTGAAGAAGGTGGCAGAATATCACAAAGACAAAATCCTCTTTTTTGTGGGCCCCATTCAGGGCAACGAGTACAAGGAAGTGGGTCTTGATAAAATGCCCAACGTAATTTTTGCCGGTCCGCGCAAGATCACCGAACTACCCAACTATTTGCAATACTTCGACTGCGTATTAATTCCATTTCGTAAAAACACACTCACGCGCAGCATTTACCCGCTGAAGATTAATGAGTACCTGGCAGCGGGTAAACCGGTTATTGCCACTCATTTTTCCGAAGACATTTATACGTTCCGCGACGTAGCCTATGTGGTAGATAGTCACGAAGAATTTTTAACCACCATCGATAAAGCGATTGAGGAGAACAACGAGGCGCTGAAGCAAAAGCGAATGGCGGTGGCAGAAGAAAACACCTGGGAAGCCCGCGTCGCGCGATTCTGGGAAATCGTTGAGCAGGAACCCAGGCGTTAAATAAAATTTATTTGATGGCGGTAATAGCTGTGCCGCCTTGTTTGCTTTCTGTTTTCACAATACCAAAACCTGGTGCATACCATTCAAACCCTTCGATATTGATGGGTATGCCAATGCCCATGGTTTTGACAGTAATCCTGCTCTTGTAAGCAATTTTGAAGCACTCCCAGGTGCCGGCAGTGGTAGTAACGCTTTCTTTGCCTACTACTTTGCGGTTGTTCACTACCATGGTCACGTTTTGTTTCATGCCATTGGCATCTACATCAAGATTCATGGTAGCATCTTTCAAGGCATCGCCGGGCTTCATGTCGTTGGGATATTCAATATAGAAGTTTTCCATTTTGGCTTCTGCCTTGGAAAACTGTTCCTGTTGCTGCTGTGGCAACATCATTTTCATGTCCACCAGCATCACGCCGCCTTTGCATTGCATGCTGCCGGAGCTTTTTACCACAGACTTTCCTTTTTTGTCGAACATCTCCGACTGAAAATTGCTGGTGGTAGTTCCGCCGGAATTTTTCACATCACTGATGGTATAAACCTGTCTGCCTTCGGGATTGCCTTTCCGGTTGTAAATCGTCATTTCGATGACCTTGTTACTTTGCATGAAATAGTAACCGGAACAATCTTGGGCGTTGACGTTGTACGCAAAGAAGAATGAAGCAGAAGCAATCAGAAATTTTTTCATGATGGGTGTTTTATTTATTCAGGAATGCGCAAAATAGTTGCCAGATCGTTAGCGGGCAATACTCTTTTCGTGGTAATTCTTATTTCTTCTGTGCGGAATCTTTGTTGTTGGGTCTGCGCTGGGGCGTCATGCGGTTCACGATCTCCTGTATGACAGTGTCAAATTTTTCCACCTGGTCGGGATGAACCAGTGTTCTTACCTGTTGAAAATGACGCAGTGTTATAGAGTCGAGTCTTTTTTGATAAGCCATCACTTCACTGGCGCGTTGTTGCAACAATGAATCGTTTACGTCAGGCTGATTGGTGAGATCGAAAAATCTTTTTCTCGCTGCGCGTATAGAGTCCCAGACGGGGCGTTGTCTTTCCATCATGGAGTCGCGCAATTTCCAGTATTCTGCTTCCTGGGTGCTGTCGAATTTCATTTGGTCAACTATAAACATACCCATGCGGGGGCGTGGGGGAGGAGTGTGTGCGTCCTTTGATTTTTTGGTTGACCAGAGAACTGTGAGTGTGATGATATTAGTTACGAATAAAATGCCTACCAAAACCAGCAACCATTTTTGTCTGGACGGTCTTGTCATTGTTCAACGGGGTTTTCTTCATACACAGGATAGGTGCCGGCGTTATAGTCAACGGCAGCCATCGCCGAGTAGTTATCGTTTGAAATGGCATTATCCTGTTCCCAGAACTGCATAATTACGGCAACATTCATAACCAGGATGATAGCGGCGAGCGTCAGGGCCAGAGCGGGCCTGGTCAATAACCTGCCTATAATGCCCCCCGCAACTTCCAACTCACTGTCCAGTCGCGCCTTAAGGCGGGTATAAAAGAAATCAGGCGCCTTGGCACGGCGGATACCGCCGAGGCTCTCCAGGACGTCTTCAATCTTTTGGGTTTTGTTGTGCTCAGTAGACATGACGGTTATTTATTTTATCTAAGCTAACAATTTTGACGCTAATCCTATAGAAAACATGCGAACTTCATGGTTTCTGTGGATTATCCTGTTGATAAAAATGTTTTTCCAGCATCTTTTTCAGGTTCTGGCGGGCTCTGAAAAGGAGCGATTCCACCGCCGAAACCGATATGTTCATAACGTCTGCAATTTCCTGGTAACTAAGGCCTTCTGTCCTATGCAAGTTAAATGCCACTTTCTGATTTTCGGGTAATTGGGCGATCATCCGGAACAGCAGGGCTGCCTCCTCTTTTTTATCGAGACTCACGCCAGGGTGGTGAAAATCAACGGGATCGTGAACTAACTCGTCGTTGGGACCGAAAAGGCTGGTAATGAAGGCGAAACGTTTCTTTCTTTTTTTACTGCGTATATGATCCAGCGCCTTGGTGGTAGTGATGCGGTAGATCCAGGTGGACAGGCGGCTGTCGCCCTTAAACTGATCAATAGACCGGTAAACCTGGATAAACACTTCCTGCGCTACGTCTTCGGCGTCTTCGGGATTTTGAACTATACCCAGGGCTGTGTTATAGACCATATCCTGGTAGTTTTCTACCAACTTCTTAAAAGCCAACTCGTCTCCAGCCCGGAGTTGTTGTATTAATTCCAGTTCATTCAAGAAACGGCCGTTTGGGTTTGATATGTTGTTGTCCGACAAGGGCTCGAACCCTGACCTTCAGAGCCAGAATCTGACGTACTACCATTATACTATCGGACAATGCAGGACCTTGCGGTACCTTTTCGAGCCGCCAAAAGTACAACATCAGACCGATTATTTCAAAGCCATTTATAGAATTGGCGGCACCGATTGCTGAACAATAATAAGATTTTGAAAAGAAATGCTAAGCAGAGGAAAGTTGCCCGACCTGGATTCGAACCAAGACAAACAGAACCAAAATCTGTCGTACTACCATTATACTATCGGGCAATCCG
>CALGAP010000015.1 GCA_937958995.1 uncultured Chitinophagaceae bacterium | reverse complement strand
CTCCCGAACGCCCGGGATCCGGTACCGCCATCCCCATGCCGCTGCGCCAGGCCGGGGGCGCGCTCGGGGTCGCCCTCCTCGGCAGCCTGCTCTCCCAGACCTACCAGGACCGGCTCAACGTCACCGGGCTGCCCGCCGAGGCCGCCGCCACTGCTGAAAACACCGACACGCCTCCCTGGTCGGAACCAGCAACGCCTAAATCTCAGCCAGACCAGCAGCAACCCGTCGTTATCGAGCAACCCGGTGCCGTCAACGAATTTGAACCCCTCCGCGAGGAACCCGTCATAGACCAAACCTCCGAAGCCCAGTGCCGGCCGCCCCTTGTTCCATCCCGCGAGGATGAAACGCCGGAAGCGCCACAACCCGAATCTGCGGACCCCCTTGCCCAGGAAACCACCACTCATTCCAAAGGTCTGGAACAAGTCCTGCCAGATTCTATAAACCAGGACCCCGGACCGGGAGAATCCACACCCCATCTTTCCGAACAAGAAACTATTCAACCTCAAACAATAAATCAGCAATCCGCACCCGTAGAACCCGAAACTCCCAACCCGAAGCCCGAAACTGCGCCCACTCGCGACCCCCTGAACCCGACACCCGTCACAGGCGCGAGCACCGGCGACCTCACCTTCGAACCCTATCACACCATCGATTACTTTGCCTCACTCGGCATCAAGCTTAGACCCGAGGAGATGGGCAAAGACAAACTGGGACAGCAGTTGCGCAGTTTTACCGACTGGCTGCGCACCATGAAGAGAATCGGGCCGAAGGCTACCGAGGCCGAGACCGAACTGGACGAACTGACCAACAAAAGCATTCAACGCATTGCCGAGTTCAGCAACGAGGCCAAGGAGATCATTACCGAGGCTATGGCGGAGGTATGGGCCAAGCAGGGACATGTAGAAAAGGCAGTAGAGATCTACGAAAAATTAAGTTTGCTCAATCCCTCCAAAAGCTCTTATTTTGCAGCTCGCATTGAAGCATTAAAATCGAGATAAAATGATCATTCTCTTTATAGTATTGATTATTATAGCTAGTGTGGCGATATCGTTCTTTATACTGGTTCAAAACCCCAAGGGCGGCGGTTTGTCTGGCACCTTTGCCGGTTTCAACACCCAGTTTATGGGTGTAAAACAAACCACCGACGTGCTGGAAAAAGGCACCTGGATACTGGCCACCATTATCGGCCTGCTCTGCCTGTTTTCCTCTGTATTTATTCCCTCGGGTACCACTACCATTCAAGGTGGCAATGCCCGTCCCCCTGTGAATAATGCAGCACCGGCCCCGGCTCCGGCGCCCAGCGAGGCTCAGCCGCCGGCACCCGCCAACTAAGACCAATCAGAATAAGTTTTCATAAAAGCTTCAACCCTGCCATTTGCGGCAGGGTTTTTTAATAACTTGAACCCGAAAATTGGCTGGCCAACAATCAATCACCAATTTTCAACGTTCCAATTTATATTCAATACGCTATGGTAAAAAAACTGGTACTGGCTCTGCTCGTAATCGTACTGCTCGTGGGCGCATGGCTGGCTTATAAATACACTTCTTCTGCCACCACCTTCGAAGAGAATGCCAAATACATCTATATCCCCACAAAGGCCAGTTACAGCGACCTGGTGCAGATTATGAAAGACAGCCAGTTGGTGGAAAGCCCCTCCTCCTTCGATTTCATCGCCAGGCGTATGAGACTGGACGAACGTGTAAAACCCGGCCGCTATGAAATCAGGAAAGGTATGAGCATGATCGATATTGTGCGTTTGCTGCGCAGTGGCACACAAAGTCCTATCAATTTTACCGTGGCCAAAGTGCGCACTCCCGAAGGACTGGCCGGCATGATCGGGCGCAGATTTGAATGCGATTCTCTCGACGCACTCAATTTTCTAAACAGCGCTGACAGTCTGAAACGATTTGGTCTTACCCCCAGCGAAGCATTGGTGATGATCATACCCGATACTTATACCTTTTTCTGGAACAGCAGTCCCGCCTCCATATTCGAGAAATTTTACAATGCGTATCAAAAGGTGTGGAGCGAAGAAAGGCGCCGGCAGGCGGAGCAATTGGGTCTGACGCCAGTCACCGCCACTATTCTTGCTTCCATCGTGGAAGAAGAAACCAATGCGCAGGAGGAAAAAGGGCTGATTGCAAGCGTTTACCTCAACCGCTACCGTCGCGGTATGCCGCTGGGCGCCGATCCCACCGTACGGTATGCCCTGCGCGATTTCAGCCTAAAACAAATTCTGTTTGCGCACCTCAACGTGGAATCGCCTTACAATACTTACCGCAATAAAGGTTTTCCGCCCGGACCTATCTGCACGCCGTCGTTGCAAACCCTGGATGCCGTGCTGCAAGCGAAGGAAACTAATTATCTGTATTTTGTGGCGAAAAGCGATTTTTCAGGAAGACACGATTTTAGCGAAACTTTCAAGGAGCACGTGGCTAAAGCCAACGCGTTTCGCAGAGAATTAAAAAGGCAACAGGATATACGAGATGGTAAAATTCCGAGGAAATAGATGAATCAATGAACTTTGAACGCATCATATTAAGCTCGCCCCCGGTACGCTTCGTCACTGAGAAGAGTAAAAAGATCATCCTCCCGGGTTTTGAAAAAGTACCCTTGTATGATGTGGGAGTTTTCTTTTTTGAACAAGTAAAAAAAGTAGGACTCACCGAAAGGGCATCGGCTATTTCTTACAACTTCATTATGGCCATCCCCCCGATGTGTCTCTTTTTGTTTACCCTGATTCCTAACCTGCCTTTCATTAACACACGGCTGATTGTGCGGCAATTGAAAAGACTGGTGCGCGACATTATGCCAAGCCCGGAATACAACCAGCAGATCACCGACTTTATAGACAGTTTTTTCAAAGAACCGCGCATAGGCTTGCTGTCGTTTGGTTTCCTGTTGTTGATATTCTTTGCATCGAACGGTATGATGGGACTGATGCGATCATTCAACAAAAACTATATCGGTTTTGAAAAACGCACTGGTCTGCAGAGCCGCTGGACAGCCATTAAACTTACCCTGATCATAATGGGCCTGATACTGGTTTGCCTGATACTGCTCATTATGCAGGGCATGGTGTTGCGGTGGATGGGTCTTCACGACAAAACCCTGATTTACCTGATACGATTCCTGCGCTGGTTCATCATAGTGGCGCTGATCTTTTATGCCATCGGCTTTATTTACAAATATGCCCCGGCCATACAAAAGCGATGGAAACTAACTTCGCCGGGTACCATACTGGCCACTTTCCTGAGCATATTAACAACCCTGGGCTTTTCTATCTTCCTCAATAATTTTGGGAAATATAATGCGCTGTACGGGTCAATAGGTACAATTATTGTACTGATGACAATTATTTACATCAACTCGCTGGTATTACTGATTGGCTATGAACTGAACGTGAGTATTCATTCCATTAAGGCATTGTCGGCAGAAAGGCAAAAGCACGAACAGGAAGAGGCTGAGATTAAAGAGCTTGAGATTTAGGAGGTTAAAGACATCCGCCCATCCTCTTATATTCTCACTCTTCTCATTTTTTCTCTTGGCCACGCGATTTTTAGCTAAATTTTATCGTCCAAAGTTCCATTCCATTATACCAAAATATACTCGTCATGAAAAATGCCTTGATCACCTTACTGTTTGTACCGGTATTGGCATTAATGGCCTTTACCATTAACGATCCCCTTCCTATAGGCTCTACCATGCCCAAGGGGGACGTTAAGCTGAAAGATATCTCAGGCAAAGAAATAACCCTGAAAAGCGCCGTCAAAGAAAATGGCCTGCTGGTGATTTTCAGCTGCAATACCTGCCCTGTGGTTAAAGGATATCAAAGCCGCATCAATGAAGTAGCCAAATGGACGCTGGATCAGAGTATCGGCGTTGTGCTGCTCAATTCCAACGAGGCTACCCGCGGCAATGGCGATGGCTTTGAAGATATGCAGGCCTATGCTAAAAAAGAAAATTTCAGCTGGTACTATACCGTAGATAAGAACCACGAACTGGCTGACGCATTCGGCGCTACCCGCACTCCTGAAATTTTCCTTTTCAACAAAGAAGGAAAACTGGTTTATCATGGCGCGATTGACGATAGCCCGTCTGACCCCAGCGGCGTAAATAAAAAACACCTTAAAACAGCAGTAGAAGAAATGCTGGCCGGCAAAGAAGTAACCACCAAAGAAACCAAATTTGTTGGCTGCGGTATCAAGCGCATTTCTTAAGAGCCCGTTTTTAAAATCTATATTGAAGAGGCCGCTGTTCAGCGGCTTCTTTTTTTTTGCGCGCACAGTTTTCAATAAGTGTGAAAACATAGCAACACCGTGAATGACCTATAATGCCGGCATGTTTGAACTTTAATTGAAAGCATTTTCACTTTTTCTGCATAAAAACCGGCACTGTTGATATTCTTCTACAGGGGAATGTAGCCATAATGCCTGATGGCACGGATTTTATACCTCTCATACTGAACTAAAAAAGATATTTATGAAAACGAAAATTTTTTCTTTGATGATAATGGGTGGAGCTATTGCATTGGCGTCATGCCAGGATACCAGCGACGGTACTCGTGCCGACGGCGATTCAACCGCTATTGAGCGTGGGCCCGACAATACCCGCGTGGATGACAATATGGATACCACATCGGGTGCTATGGGAATGGAGTCATCGCTGGATAATAACACGCGCGACTTTGTAATTGAAGCGGCAAGCGGTGGCATGATGGAAGTAGAACTGGGGCAGTTGGCGCAACAACAGGCAACCCATCAACGCGTGAAAGAATTTGGCGCCATGATGGTGCGAGATCATAGCCAGGCTAACAACGAACTGAAAGCGGCTGTTAGTGGCAAAGCCAACATACCTGCAACATTAACCGACAAACATCAAAGGCACATCAACAACCTGAGAGAAAAAACAGGAGCTGAATTTGATAAAGATTATATCAAAATGATGGTTGACGATCATGAAGCAGATATCAAGAAGTTTGAAGACATAGCCAAAGAAACCAACGACCCTTCAGTAAGGGAATTTGCCAGCAAGCAGATACCGACTTTGAAGAAACACCTTAGTGAAGCGAAGTCAATTCGTGATGAATTGAAAAACAAATAGGGTTACGGGTGCATGATAGTCCCCTTCGTAATGCTGATTCTTGCCTTCGTATTGATCACCTGGTTTATTGTGATGGTGATTAAGAAGAAGAGAAGAGGTGAAGATTTTTGGGAAAAGGATACGAACTATTGAGCGCCCACCAGGCTCTTTACTTCAGGTCCCACCTGCCGGTCGGTCATTTGACGATTCACAAATTTCCGATAGCCAGTCTTATTGTTCACCAGTAACGTTACCGGTATTGCGCCATCCCATTTCTTATCAATGCGCGGGCAAAAATAATCGGCATCCGTTTCATCCAGCCAGAAGAACGTAGCCTTAAATTTTTTCTCCTTTATAAACTCAAGAATCTTATTCGGATAATATGTCTTAAAATCCAGGCTCACCAGCACCAGCTCTACGCTGTCCGCCTTATGCCGCTCTACTGCCTCCTGCAACCACGGAATCTCCTCCACGCAGGGCGCACACCAGATAGCCCAAAAACTAACCAGCATTGGATGCCTGCCATTCTTGATATACTCCTCCACCTCCTCAATCTTTACTCTTTTCAACTCCTGCCCCATCGCCATCATCCCCACCAACAAAACACCAATCAGCAAAAAATACTTTTTCATATCAAATTTTTATTTTCAACCAACTATTCAATTTCAATTTCAACTTCAAATTCAAATTCAATATTCTCTCACTCCTCTTCCACTCCCCATGCTTCCAGCAGCGCCTCTCTCATCTCGCCCTGCAGCTTTGGCTTGGCATAATGACCTGCGGCCGACTTTTGCCGGTAGGCTTCATATAAAGTAACTGCGCAAGCCACCGAAATATTCAGCGACCTGATGATACCCACCTGGGGAATGATAAAATTACCATCAGCCATATCTCTTATCTCCTCGCTCACGCCCGAATGCTCGTTACCAAATACCAGCGCCATGCTGCCGGTGAGGTCCAGATCGTACAGGTAGGATGCGCCCGGGCTAAGATGCGTTGTCAATATGGTGGAATATTTTGCGCGCAGCGCTGCAAAACATTCGTTGGCATCGGTAAACTGGTGAACGGTCAACCATTTGGCCGCGCTGCTGCTGCTCTTGGCTCCCCATTTCTTATGACGCGGAATTTTTGTGTTCAATACATATATCTCCTGCACCCCCACCGCATCGCAGGTGCGCATAACTGCCGAAATATTATGCGGGTCAAAAACATTTTCCAAAACAACAGTGAGATCATTTTGCCGTTTATTTAGCACTGAAAGCAGTCGTTCGCGTCTTTCTGGCGTCATATTTCCGAAATCTATTAATTTTATCAATTATCTAAAATACAAAAACACCCCATAATCCGTGTAACCATCACCAAACCAGTAACCTATGCTTAAAAAGATCCTCAAGATAAGCGGAATTACCCTTCTTGCCTTATTGGTTATACTTTTTGTAGCCCCCTTTATATTCAAAGGCAAAATTATCAAGATCGTTAAGCAGGAGATCAATAAAAGCATCAATGCAAAGGTTGATTTTGCAGACCTGGATCTTTCTTTTTTCCGCCGCTTTCCGCGTGTGTCGGTAGCATTGGAAGGACTGCAGGTGGTGGGCATTGATGAATTTGCCAAAGATACACTGGTAAGTGCCAGAGAAATTGATGTGGCCGTCAATCTCTTCAGCGTTATCAGCGGCGATGAAATGAAAGTGTATGCTGTAAATGTGAACGAACCGCGCGTGCATGCGCTCGTGAATAAGGATGGAAAAGCCAACTGGGACATCGCAAAAACAACAGGTGAAGAAGATACTGCTGCTTCGGAAACTTCTTCATTTAAGATGAACCTGCAGAAATACGCCATCAAAAACGGCTATGTATACTATGAAGATGCTACCACCGGTATGAGCAGCGAAATTGTGAACCTGTACCACGAAGGCAGCGGTGATTTCACCGCCGATGAATTCACGCTGCAGACCGATACCCGCGCCGATGCTGTCACTTTTGTATATGGCGGCATTCCCTACCTCAACAAAACAAAAACATCGATCGACGCCGATATACAGATCAATACTACTGAAGGAAAATATAGCTGGCAGACTGACGAGATTGCATTGAATGATTTAAAGATTTCCACGGCTGGATTATTCCATATGGTGAACGACAGCGTTTACAATATGGATATCACCTTCAAGGCACCGTCAACAGATTTCAAGAGCATACTCTCGCTGATACCCGCTATTTACCAGAAAGATTTTGAAAAAATAAAAACCGGCGGCAAAGCCATTTTCGATGGTTTTGTAAAGGGAACGATGAGCAATTCGCAGATTCCTTCTTATGCCATCAACCTGGAAATTGAAGAAGGGTTCTTCCAGTATCCCGATCTGCCCAAACAGGTTAAGAATATCAATATCGTTGCGCACGTCAACAATCCCGATGGCGTTACAGACAATACAGTCGTTGATATTTCAAAAGGCCATATTGAATTCGGTGACGATCCCTTCGATTTTACTGTATTATTTAAAAAGCCCCTCACCGATCAGTATATTGATGCGAAAGCCAAAGGCAAACTCGACCTCGGTGGTATTACGCAAATGGTTCCGCTGGAAGCAGGCACCAAGCTTAGCGGCACCGTGAGCGCCGACGTGCAGGCAAACGGCAACTTATCGGTGGTGATGGAGCAGAAACCAGGACCATTTAGCGCAGCAGGTTCTATTGATATTAACAACCTGTATTACGCGTCAAAATCGTTTCCTCAACCTATACAAAATACCAGCGCTAAAATCAATATCAGCGCTCCTACTGTTTCCACTTCGGTTCCCGATGATTTGGTGGTGCAGGTACCCGCCGCGCATATTGAAGTGGGCAAAGACGTGGTGGATCTGAGTTTGTTATTGAAAACTCTGGCGTCGGACCCTTATTTCGATGGCAACGCCAAAGGTTCGTTCAACCTGGCGAATGTGTCTCAGTTCTACACCTTTGAGCCCGGTACTTCTCTGGCGGGTTTACTGAATGCGAACGTTTCTTTTAAGGGGAAAAAATCGATGATTGATAATAGCCGTTACGACGCTATACAAACAGCCGGCACCGTGAATGTGTCGGATATCAGCTATAAATCGAAAGACTACCCAGATGGTGTGAACCTGAAGAGTACGCAGCTTACTTTCAACCCGAAGAATGTGTCGGTGAGCAATGTGGTAGGTAGTTTCATGGGCACCGATTTCTCCGCCAATGGAAGTTTTGATAACCTGATCGGCTACGCACTGAAAGATGAGCCGCTGGCGGGTACTTTGAATGTGTCAGCCGGCAGAGTGGATCTGAATAAACTGATGGGCACTACCGGCACGGAAGCAAGCGCCGATACCACCTCTGCTGCCGCGAGCGAACCCTTTGTGGTACCCGCGAATATTGCCCTTATGCTGAATGCAAAAGCCAACAATGTTATCTACGATAAGGTAGAATATAAAAATGTGGAAGGCACCCTGGTGCTGAAAGATGAAACTGTATCGTTGAAAAATGTGAAGATGGAAGCGTTGGGCGGCACCATAGCACTGAGCGGCTCTTATTCCACAAAAGATAGTAAAAAGAAACCCGCCATCTCGCTCGGGTATGATCTGAAGAATCTTGATGTACAAAAGACTTTCTACGCTTTCAACACGGTGCAGAAGCTGATGCCCATCGGAAAGTTTATTGCGGGCAATCTTAACTCTAACCTCACCATGAGTGGCAGACTGGGTGAAGATATGATGCCCGACTTTGGAACGCTGACCGGCGAGGGAGCCTTGTTCCTGATAGATGGATTCCTGAGCAAATTTGCGCCGCTGGAAAAAATGGCCAGCACATTGAACATAGAAACCTTGCAGGCCATTTCGTTAAAAGATATCAAAACACATTTTGAATTTGCCAATGGCAAAGTGCTGATCAAAAAACCATTTACGGTAAAAGTAAAAGATATTGAAATGGAGATCGGCGGCATGCATGGCCTCGATCAATCCATAGACTATATCGTAAACCTGAAAGTGCCGCGCGAAAAACTCGGTACCCAAGCAAATGAACTGGTTAATAATCTCGCATCGCAGGCCAGCTCAAAAGGCATTCCCGTTAATGTTGGTGAAACTGTCAATCTTCGAGTGAACCTGGGCGGTACTATTACCAATCCCACTGTTAAGACAGACCTCGCCAACATGGCAGGCAGTCTGACCGACCAGCTGAAAGACCAGGCCAAATCCTTCGTTGAAGAAAAGAAAGCCGCCGCCGACAGTGCCGTGGCCGTAGCCAAACAGGCAGCCAAAGACACTTTACAATCCATCAAGAAAGACCTGGCCGAGCAGGCCAAGGAAGAGCTGGCGAAGCGTCTCTCGGGTGAAAAGGATACCACCGAGAAGAAGGACACCAAGAAGGAGGTAGAGGACAAGGCGAAGGGATTATTGAAGGGTATTTTGAATAAAAAAGATACCACTAAGAAGCAGTAATCACGGATTTATACCGGAGCGATGAATCACGGATTTTACGCTGATTAATGGACACGGGGAAGCTTTGGGATTTCATCCCCCTGTTGCAATCTGCCAATTCATTGGAATCCGTGTAATTCATTAATCCGCGTAAAATCAGTGATCCCTTAATCGGCGTCAAATCCGTGATCTCTAAATCCCCCTTCTATTTCATCTTTATCGTTTTTTTCCCCTATTTTTGCCGTCCTTAAAATTACAACCCGAATAAGAATCAAGAGATTATGACTAATCTTCTCTATCTCGTCCCGGTAATGGGTGCCATTGGTTTGCTCTATACATTTCTCAAATTCAACTGGGTTTCTAAGCAGGACGCTGGTTCTGACCGGATGAAAGAGATCAGCAAGTACATTGCCGAAGGTGCAATGGCCTTTCTCCGTGCCGAATGGAAAATACTGGCCTATTTCGTAGTTATTGTGGCCATCTTGCTGGCCCTGATGGCCGGTGCCAACCCCAACTCTCACCCCTCTATTGCTATTGCCTTCATAATCGGCGCCGTGTTCAGCGCTGTAGCCGGTTATATAGGTATGCGCATCGCCACCAAGGCCAATGTGCGCACGGCTCATGCCGCCCGCACCAGCCTTAGCAAAGCGCTGGCAGTTTCCTTCACCGGGGGCTCAGTAATGGGCCTTGGTGTGGCTGGCCTGGCAGTACTGGGACTGGGTGGATTGTTCATAGTATTAAAAGCCATTTTCGCCCCGGAATCTGCGGTGAACTCGGCAGACATGCTCAAAACCATTGAGGTGCTCACAGGCTTCTCGCTGGGTGCCGAATCCATCGCGCTCTTTGCACGCGTGGGCGGTGGCATCTATACCAAGGCTGCCGACGTTGGCGCCGACCTGGTAGGTAAAGTGGAAGCCGGCATTCCGGAAGACGATCCCCGCAACCCCGCCACCATCGCCGACAACGTAGGTGACAACGTGGGCGACGTAGCCGGCATGGGCGCCGACCTGTTTGGTTCGTATGTGGCCACGGTGCTCGCCACCATGGTACTCGGACAGGAAGCCGTGGTGAATGACAACTTCGGCGGTCTCTCGCTGATACTGCTGCCCATGATGATTGCCGGTGTTGGTATCATCTTCTCCATTGTGGGTACCCTGTTTGTTCGCATCAGCGATTCTGCAGGTATCAGCACAGCTAATGTTCAGAAAGCATTGAACATGGGTAACTGGGGCTCGATCATTCTTACTGCTATCGCCTCTGTTGCCCTCGTATACTGGCTTGTTCCCGCAGGCAATATGCACCTCCTCCGCGATATCACCGAAGGTGGAGATATTGCCGCAGGCGCCAAGACATTTACCCGCGAAGGCATACTCGGTTCTATCGTAGTGGGCCTTGCAGTGGGTACTCTCATGAGTATCATTACTGAATACTATACGGCAATGGGTAAACGCCCGGTTTTGACTATCGTGCGTCAGTCTGCTACGGGTCATGCTACCAACGTAATCGGTGGCCTGGCGGTAGGTATGGAATCTACCCTGTTGCCCATCCTGGTACTGGCCGCTGGTATCTGGGGTTCCTACGAATGCGCCGGTCTGTATGGCGTAGGTATTGCAGCCGCCGGTATGATGGCGACCACTGCTATGCAATTGGCCATCGACGCTTTCGGTCCTATTGCCGACAACGCTGGTGGTATTGCCGAAATGAGCGAACTGCCTAAGGAAGTGCGCGAAAAAACCGACGTGCTCGACGCCGTTGGTAACACCACCGCTGCCACCGGTAAAGGTTTCGCTATCGCCTCAGCCGCCCTCACAGCGCTCGCATTGTTTGCGGCCTTCGTTGGTGTGGCAGGTATTCCGGGTATCGACATTTACAAAGCAGATGTATTGGCCGCTCTCTTCGTAGGTGGCATGATACCATTTATATTTTCATCACTTGCCATCCAGGCCGTAGGTAAAGCCGCCATGGCCATGGTAGAGGAAGTGCGCAGGCAATTCCGCTCCATCCCCGGTATTATGGAAGGCAAGGGTAAACCCGAATATGATAAATGCGTAGCTATCTCTACCGAGGCTTCTATCAAAAAAATGATGGCGCCCGGCTCCATAGCTATCATCTCTCCCATCATCATCGGATTTGTGTTGGGTCCTGAGGCATTGGGCGGTTTCCTGGCAGGCGCTACTGTAAGTGGCGTGCTGATGGGTATGTTCCAGAACAATGCCGGCGGTGCCTGGGATAATGCCAAAAAATCGTTTGAGAAAGGCGTTGAAATAGCCGGTGAAACTTACTATAAGAAATCAGAACCGCATAAAGCATCAGTGACAGGTGATACCGTAGGTGATCCTTTCAAAGACACTTCCGGTCCTTCCATGAATATCCTGATCAAACTGATGTCTATTGTATCGCTGGTAATTGCCCCCACCCTGGCCCAGGTTCATGGTACCGGCAAGCCGCATGCTGCTGAGAAGAAGGAAAAGCCCGCCATTGTGGTTACCACCACCGACGGAGGCACAAAGATTTATGCAGCACATAAAAATGATAAATAAGGTCCGTAAAAAATGTCTGCACAATGTGCAGACAGCCTATTATCTTTGCGGCATCAACTAAGGCACTATATCATACCAAATACCAAAGTCCCCGTGTTTCTACATGGGGACTTCTTTTTTGGCCCTTCGGGCCAAAAAAGAAAATGAATATTGAATTTGAACAAGGAGAGTGAATGGAAATGGGTGGTTCAGGAAGGAAGATGGTAATGTAAATTTCTGACTTCCATATTCATATTCCTTCGTTCTCTCTCCAATCTTCTATTCCTTGTTCAAATTCAATTTCAAATTCAAATTCAACCTTCTCCTCCCTCCCTTCCTTCCCGCCATTTGGCCGCCTGTCGAAAGCGGCTCGTGGGAAATTTATCATGATTTATATTGTGTTAACAATTCATTACGAAATATGTCGTAAATTGGGGCAAATGTTTTTTCAATATGCCAACTATCAAGAACATTAAACCAACTGAGAGCGAGCTGGAGATTTTGCAGGTGCTGTGGGCCAAGGGACAAGCCAGCGTGAGGGAAGTGCATGAAGAGTTGTTGAAAACCAAAGAGGCGGGATATACCACCACCCTCAAGCTGATGCAGATTATGCACGAAAAAGGACTGGTAAAGCGCGATGATTCGGTGAAGACGCATATCTACCAGGCTGCTGTCAGCAAGGAAAAAACTCAAAAACATTTGCTCGGCAAAATGATCGACACGTTGTTTGGTGGCTCACCTACGCAACTGGTGATGCAGGCGCTGGGTAATCACAAAGCATCGGACGCTGAATTGGAAGAAATTCAAAAATTGCTTGACAATCTGAAAAAACAGTAACGAATGGACTTCATTAACCAATCTGCTTTTCTTAAAGCGTTGGGATGGTCACTACTGGACAGCTTATGGCAAATGGGATTGATGTGGTTGGTGTATGTGTGCCTGACTGCAAACGGTAAGAAATACCAGGCTCGACAAAGACACACCATTGCCCTGCTATCGCTGACCGGCGGTACCGTATGGTTCTTCGTAACACTCGTAATTAATTTTTACAGGGCAGCCGCCGCTCCCGAAATTGTCACTATATATGCCAGCGAGCAATTAAGCGGCCAGTCGCTGATGGCACGCGTTGCCACTTTCCTGGAACCCGCTCTTCCCTATTTATCGGTAGCCTACCTGGTGGTTGCCGCTTTCCTGTTCATTCGTTTTTATCGTCATTACTTTCATATCCGTCAATTATATACCACCGGCATTCAGAAAGCACATCCTGAATGGCGGGTATTTCTGCAGCAGGCCTTGCAGCACATGGGTATAAAGAAGAAAGTCACCATCTGGTTTTCATCTTTGGTTGATACCCCCTTGACAGTGGGTTTCTGGAAACCCGTGATCTTATTGCCCGTGGCCGCGGTGAATCATTTAAGCATTCAGCAGGCAGAAGCTATTATTCTTCACGAACTGAATCATATTCGTCGCAACGATTACCTGATCAACCTGTTGATCGCCTGCACCGACATTATCTTATTCTTCAACCCATTCTCGCGTTTCCTCAGCAATATCGTACGCAAAGAGCGCGAGCATAGCTGCGATGATTTCGTTTTGCAGTTCCGCTACGATGCGGCCGCCTATGCAAAGGCACTGCTCACACTGGAGCAAAACCGCGGCCTGGCCACCTCTTCACTTACATTGGCTGCCACCGGTAAGAACCAGCATTTGTTGCTGAACCGGGTCAAACGCATTTTAACCAAAGAAAATACCAGCGCTCCCCTGCCGCAGCGCATGATAGCATTTTTGTTATCGGCCCTGGTGATTGGCTTCATTGGCTTGTACAATCCTGGCAGAATCATCACACGCACTATAGATAACGTGCGCGCGCCCCTGCTGGCAGGTTCAGAAATGCCGTTCCATTTCACGACGCCCGCTTCGGAAACAGCAGAAGTGAATAAAGATCTTGATTTGGCTGATAGTGGAAATGAACAGGAAAATGCTGCTGAAGTAGAAGTAGTAGCTGATGACGCGCTGGCAAATGTTGTGGAATTAAAACTAAAAGAGGCTGACGAAGAAATTGCGGAAGCTTTACAGGCATCTTCACTAATTGAACTGGCTACCGAAGTAAAGCTCGCGGCCATTGCTGAAAAGCTGCACGAAATTCCGCAGATGGCCAGCTTTGCCAATGTATGGCAAAATGTTGAATTTACTTTCCAGGAAGCCCCCGCCCCTGAGAAGCCCGTTGAAGCAAAGACCAAAGTCTTTCCATTCGTACCGAGCAGCAGTTTTTCTTACCACATCATTGAAGACACTTCGCTGCCGAAGAAATATGTGATGACATATACTGAGAAAAAAACAAAAGAGGCTGTTGAAAAAGCGCTGCTCGCACTGCAGGCTATCGATTGGAAAAAACTGGAAACCGAACTCAGCGAAGGAGAGGTGAAAGTGGATATCACCAAACTGCAGCAACAGTTAGAGAAGGCGCTGAAAGAAGTTGACTGGAAAAAGATCGATGAAGAAACCCAGGCTGCGTTGCTCGATGACGAGGACCTGCTGAAAAAATATGATGCGTTCCGGGTTCGGTTAGGCGCCTACCAGGCCGAGCGCGCCCGCAAGCAAGCCGAAATGAAGAAAGCCGAGCAAAAGGTTTTGCTCGATCGCCTCACGCAACATGCGCAGCTGAAGAAAGCTGAAGAAGAAAAGAAAAAGGAAGAATCCCAGCAAAAGTCAGAGAACAATAGCGGGAATAAGGTGAAGAAGAAAAAGATAGTTCACATCTGAGAAATTCCGGGAAGTAAATTCCGGGCACCAAATAACAGAAACCAAATAAGAAATTCCAAAAGGAGAAATCATTTCCTTTTGGAATTTTCATTTAGAATTTTCCCCAAAAACAAAATCCCGCCGGAGGCGGGACTTGTGTTCGCAGTTGGTATTGGTTACGCAGACATTACCATACATTCTTTGGGCACCAGTCTCCATATTTATTGCCGATGATCAGACCGACAAGAATTTCATGGGTGCCTCTACTAACCGTATTCAGATTGGAAGTAGTGTAATCATAAGAGTACCCAATGTTCAGGGTATTGGAAATATTCACCCCCAGCATTCCGGCATATCCATCACCTGTTCTGTAACTCGCTCCTATCCATGCCAGGTCCTGGTACTGGAGTTTTGCATTTATATCTGCCTGCACCGGTAAGGGCCTTATGTACTTTACCAGTACCGATGGTATCAGGTTAAAATCTTCCGACACCAAGAAACGATAACCGGCGGTGGCAAATAAATGGGGTACGAACTTTCCCTCCTCTGTCCTTTGCACCACATTATCTGTAAAAACCACTTTTTGCGGGATGATCTGCTGTGCTGACAATCCTATAAAGAAATCTGCCGAGTACAGATACAACCCTGCATTAAAGTCGGGTTTGATATTATTGATCTGTCCGCTTGTGTATACTGCCGGGTCCACCGGGTTGGCCGGCCCGAAATCCAGCTTGCTGCTGTTCAGGCTCAGGTTTGTGATGCCCGCTCCAAATCCGGCGGCGAGGCTGGTACGTACGCCAATACCAATATGGTAAGCGTAGGTAGCATAAGCAGAAAAAGTGTTTAATGGTCCGGTTCGGTCATTGATTACTTGCAAGCCGATACCGTGATGAGATTCAGCGGCAGTGTATTCTTCCCAATAACTTCTTCCACGTGGGTTTTCCCCTGGTACGCGATATGATGTGGCTGAGGTTCGATAATCTCGTTTACCGAGAGCACCGTGAACAGTGGCATACGTTGTGACCGGCGCACCCTCCAATCCTACCCACTGGTGCCGGTGACTAAGCTTCACGTCCACATAGTTTTCAATTCCTGTCAGGGCCGGATTCAGTATGTATTGATTCAATACATACTGGGAATAATGTGGTTTCTGTTGCGCCTGCAGGGATATGCTAATCATCCCCAACCCCGCCAGTATCGCCAGCTTTCTCATAAAAGTTTTGATTTAAAGCAGGGCAGACACAACTGCAGTTAGTTAGACAAACACAGTTGCCGAGTTGCTGCAATAACTTAAAAAAAGTTTTACCCCTTATCTGATTATCGCCACAGAACCCGTTTCTGTCTTCCTGCCGTTTTTCGGATTTATTATAAAATAATATGTTCCAATGGGTAATGGATTTCCATTCATTGTTCCATCCCAGGGTTTTGAATAACCCACTGAATAAAAGACCCGCTGCCCGGCGCGACTGTAAACTTCCACCACGCAATCGGGATAGACATCCAGGTACCTGATCTGCCAGGTATCATTAATTCCATCGCCGTTTGGTGAAAAAGCGTTGGGAATGATGGGTTTACGCAACACTTTCACGAACACCCGGTCGCTCCCCGTGCAGCCGTCCGCCGAAGTCACCGTTAGCATGTAGGTGATGTCATCTGCCGGACTGGTGACGGGCACAGGTATGTTTTCATTGCTCAGCCATGTGGCCGGCGACCAGGCATAGGACACGATATCGCCCTGGGCCGATCCTTCCAGCGCAATCGATTCGCCTTCCAGCACCCGCTTATCCGGACCCGCACTTACGACGGGGGTGGGGAAAACTTTTTGCAGCTGCGTTGCCTGAGTGGCGCAACCATTTTCTGCTTCAAAGCGAAAGCGAATCGTATGAACCCCTGGTCCTGCAATGCCCGGATCAAAGACTCCCTGGGGCGATATGCCCGGCCCGCTGTAGAAACCGCTGCCGCTGAAACTATATATCTCCGACGCAGCGGTAATATTAACCGGCGCCCATTCCTGGCAAACCGGGTTGAGGTCGGCAAACAGAATTTCAGGGCTTGCCTTTACAGTAATTGTTTTTGCCTGCTGGCTCACACAACTGATACCGGAGTAAGAGACATACAATATTTGAAATTCCTTCGTGCGCGGGTTGCCAAAGTCGGGATACTTATGCGTATAAATTTTCCCCGGCAATGGTTCTTCGTCCACCGTCTTAATGGTGGGATCATTCAGGTAGTCCCAGTATATTTCCACGCGAACGATATTACCAAAATCGACTGTTGACTCGTCGTGCAACGCCACTTCCTTATTGGAACAAAGATTGGCTGCATCATGAACTACAAATCCGGCGCGCGGCTCGGAGCCATTTACAGTAAATGACTTTTCGATTTTTTCAGAACATCCGTCCTGGCTCGTCACCGTTATGCTTAATGAATAGATGCCGGTAGCGTTGTATTTGTGCAGCGGATTTTTTTCCGTTGATGTTGTTCCATCACCAAAATCCCAGAGATAGGTGAACAGGGCTTCACTATTATCGGCAATGGTGCTGCTGTCGGTAAACTGTGCAAACGCATCCGCCAGGCATATTTCAGGAGTGCCCACAGCAGGCATGGGTTTATGATGGATGGTAATGTTCCTGGTAAAAGGCTGACTGGTGCAACCCGTACTACTTTGCGTAACGAGCGATACGGTGTAAACACCTGCATCTTTGTAGGTATGCTTCACATTGCCGCTGGTAGCGCTTTCTATGATTGTTCCGTCACCAAAATCATAGATCCATTTTGTAATGACCGCCAGTTGCACAGTCGATTGGTCATTGAAACTGATCTCCCCTTTTTCGCAAGTGATATCGCTATGCTCGAAGCGCGATTCCGGCGGATAAAAAATAATTACAGGCCTGGTAACGGTATCAGACAGGCAACCCACATCGGAAATGGCAGCATGTCTTACAAAAAAAGTCCCGGCCGCTGCAAACTGGTGCAATGGGTTAGCCTGGTTGCTGATAGCATCGGCGCTGCCATCCATAAAATTCCAATACCAATGTATCATCGGGCGTCCAAGTCCATCTGTGTTGTCAAAAAATTTCACGCTGTCGGTGGAGCATTTGTTGAGTTCAAAATCGATGGCAGCCCTGGGACGGTCAAAAATTTCCAGGTCATAATCTATCTGCTGCTCGCCGCTGCAGCCGTCTATGGTAGGGTTGATAACATGTAATGAAATGGGATAGGTCCCGACCTGGTCGATCTGGTAAGATTTGTCGAGCAGGTAGCGGTATATTCTTCTTCCATTTACCTCGTAACTACTGTCTGGCACCGGCGTCGCAATAGTGGTATCGGGGAAAAGGCCATTAAATCGCCAGGTTATCTTGAGTGGCTGGTATGGAAATGTGATGCTGAATTTGAAAGGCGAACGCACGCAACCCGCGGGGAAATTCACGGTGGCGTAATCATTTTTGATGGTCACAAACTGGTACAGGTCTTTCAGGTTAGTGCCCGCCGAATAACCATAGCTTTCGGCATTGCCAAATCCATAGCTGATTGCATTAAAGGGTGTATCTGAAACAATGTTATGCGTGCCCGCGCTCACAGGTAGCTGCGCATAAGCATATCCGGGCGCATTGGGGTGTGGTTTGAAGGCCGAGCCATAGGATTGTCCGTCGATCCTGAAATTGCTGAGCGCGCCGGGGTCATCCTTTATCACTACGTTAATGAAATGCTGGTTGATATTGGTGCTTGTAGGTGGCTGCATCGAGTTGAGGGTAACACGGTTCACGGTTTGTTCCACCGGGTTGAGGTAGATCATTTCCGGGTCACCCTCCATCGTATTGCCGCTGCAATCCTGCGTGGTGAGGTATTGTGCCACCATAATGGGTTTATCGGACGTGATATGATTGGGTACATTAGAAGCCGCGATGGTGGCATACCGGCCGTTCACAAAACTGGCGGGAGCCATTTCCGCACCATTCAGATACACACGCGCTGAAGGATCGGATTTGAAAATGCGGTAATAGTTAAATTGACTTACATGTGCCGGCTCATTAATGCTCGGGACGGTAATATAGGTCTTGCCCCAGGTAGACGTGCTGTACATCTGCTGGTACAGGTTATCGCTGGTACCGGCGCCGCCACAGCCAATGGATATTTTACCGCTGCCGCAAAACACGGCCAGCCGCTTACAACCCGAACCATTATTGATGGAACGGATAGATGAACCGGTAAGGTCTTCTGCCGACAGCACCTGGTACACTTCGCCCTGCCGGAGGTCGACGGTGAAGGGTACATTGGCCTCCCTTCCGCCTACTGTAGAGCGCGTTGGTGTGATCTCGACAGTAGTAACGCCGGTATCGGCTGCAATGGCAAAGAAGTAAGAGTAAGAAGCGCCCGGCTCGTTACTTACCTGGTCAAAATTGATGGAATAGTATTCGCGGCCGAGGGTATTGGTGGGCAGACAAAGCGTGGCGCCGGAGATGGCATTGACGTAAATAAAACTATACACCACCACCGGTTTCTCTGCGGTGACATGAATACCTGAGGTGAACAATCCTTCGTGGGTGAGTGCTGCAGTGCGGGGTATGCTGATCGTGGTGATCTGGTTGGCCGCCACACTGAACTGTCGTGAAAAAGTACCGGCTACGGTGACTTGTCCCCTGGTATTTACATCAGAGGTGATATACAGCTCCATGGTCTCTGCCTGGCCCCCGGTCATCATGCGCACATGATTGCCGTACCCTATCCAGAAATCTTTGCCTTTATTGGTAAAATCCTGTGACCGGGAATCAGTGGTAATAACATGTATTACCAGGAATAAAAGCAGCAGTTGGCGCATCCACACGATTTAAAGTTCCGGGCACGACGAGGATATGCAATATATAAAAATAAAATAGCTACGCCGGTCTTCAACTGGGTAATTTGGAAGCGCGAAGAATGTCTACAGAACGTTTCCCTTCACAAAACAGCAGATCCAGTATTGACAGGTGCGGTATAAATCCAATCCGTTCTTCAAAAACCTGCCGGTACCTCACCGGCTCGGGAAAGTCGTTGTTGATGCTACGCGGCATTAGCTTACATCTCCAATCCAAAAACTCCCCGGGTTGGTCAAGTGACAGGTGGGCCACCTGTGACCTGGCCGTCTCTTCAGTGATCCCGGGATGTGCTTCGCCATCCATAATTGCGTCCTGGCTTCCGGGCATTGTACCACTTGCGACCGCTGATGATGTGCTGCTAACGCCCTCTGGCCCGCGAGCTAATTCCCAATGGATGCCCGCATCCAATTTCGCCATCACCCATTCCCAACACTTAAGGTTCCAGTCTACAAGCAGTCGCACGCGCTGTTTATACAGTTCTTCCAGTTCGTGTTTGTAAAATTCGAACCAGGGCGAACGGTTGTAACAGGAAGTAATCGTTTTCCAATGCTGCCCTTGCCAATCTGACTTATTGTCAATCTCTACTTCAATCATCGGCCTCCGTTGATTTCTTCCACCCAGTAGGGGAACGCTCAGATTGATGGGGCCGGCGCCACCGGCCACTACGCACCTGTTGCGAAAACTCATTTTCCGATACTCTTCATATATATCGAATTTTATATGCGAAATTTCAATTGCTGTCTTAATTAAGATAATTGGTGGAAAATATTGCAAATCAGAGATTAAAATCATAAAAATTGACTCCGAAATTTATTCTGTGCAAACAATCGCGATTTTCGACAAAACAATCAATTCTGGCTTCTGAAAATTTTAAAATTAATTATAGTTGATTCGCTCAACTACACTGTTAATTAGTATTTTAGTTGAATTAATATTTGCTAAAAATAATGGCCTACGTTTTTGCGCTGATTTCTCGACTTAGATCTGTCTAAACCTAAAACTCTTAGCAAAGAATTTTCTAAAATTACGACCCCATTTTTGGGCGCAAAAATTTATCTGGTACATTGTGTCTCATTAAACCCGGAAAATGAAGAAACTGACCATATGGGCTCTCCTGCCCTTGCTCCTGACTGGCTGTGCCAAACCGACAGGATTCGATTATTTGGGAGTAAGAAATCTGAAAGTGCTGCAATTCGGGTTGAAGGAATCAACGGTCGGACTGGATGTGGAATACTACAACCCGAATAAATTTCCGGTGACGATGAAAAGCGCCGATGTTGATGTTTATGTCAACAACAATTATTTTGGCAAGACCCTGCTCGACTCCACCATCAAGGTTCCGCGGCGCGACACATTTTTGTTGCCCGTGGTACTGAAAGTAAGCATGAACAGTTCGGTGCTCAAACTGCTCCAGGCCTGGGGCCAGGGTCAACAGGAAGTATTACTGAAAATGGAAGGCAAAGCGCGGATCGGCCGCGGCGGGATCTTTATCAATTACCCGATCAGGTATGAGGCAATGCAGAAGTTGGAATTCTGACTGGAAAATGGGTAAAAATTCCCAAAGGGTGATCACGACCTCCTTTTAGAATTTTCTTCTTGGTGCTTATTTGGAGCTTGATATTTCGAACCTGGAATCTGGTCCCGGGATTTCAGTCTGCGGAAATTCACGTTTTCTAATACAGCCTGTTTGCCGGGCATCCCACCTTCTTTTCCCTTTTGTACGAAGGCAAACCTGCGATCCGCTTATACTGGTCAATGAAGGAACGAACAGTTACGGTAAGCGCGGCATAGTAATAACTATCCTTGTATTTCGGGCTTCCACGGTGTGTTTTGGCGGGTGGATAGGGCCCCATACCGACCTCATCGCCGCGATAAGCGAGCTCTACGGCTTTGGCACCGCGGGCAGCAAAAAGGGCGGCCTCGTCGTAATAGGTGCCACTTACGTCGTCGATATAGTCGGTGAAGGTCTTACGGAAGCCAAACTCTACCCCGATGCGGATGTCCTCGTTAATAGCATACAGAGCGCCAAAACCGAGGGGAATATTCAGCTGCGTGGTTTTATATGGCTTGGGGCCGCCAGGCAAACCCTGCCCTTCGGTACTTAATGGCTGCAGGTATGCTTTTCCGCCCGACTGGTCGTAGGTATAAGGTTTGAAGTTGAATATCCCGATCCCGGCAAACACGTAAGGCGTACACCAGTTATAGTTTAGACTGAGAATATTGTATTGAGCGCCCAGTTCCCACTCAAAAATGTTGGTGGAAAAACTGAGGTTACGTTCCTTCATCGAGGTGGTACCTTCTTTATCGTCGGCTGCCAGCGAAGAGAATGATAAGTAAGTGCGGGCAGTGATATGTTCTGTAAGATCGTAATGCGCGCCTATAGAGCCCCAGAACTTCGCATTCTTCAGTGTAATCTTCTTTGCCTGGAGGTCGCCCTGGTAATTGGCCACTCCCGCCCGGGCAGCAAAGTGAAAGTTCTGTGCAGCAAGGGTCAGGGGAAAGCTGCTCAAAAGCAGAAGTATATATCTCATAGATTTTTTTATAGGATAAGTCTGGTCTAAAAGTTTGTAACGCAACGATTAAAACGCTGAAAACGGCGTTTTATTTTCCCCCAACATTTCCTCACTGGTTATTCCACTGAAACGCAAAATAAGTACATGCTCCCCTCCCTGTGTTCTTGATCGCATGCGGCACCATCGAATTCAGGAACACCACATCCCCTGCCTGGCAACGCATAAAGTTATCGCGCCCGATCTGCATCGTAGCATCACCCTGAATCATCAGAATGATCTCTTCGGCCTCGTGCGTGTGCGGCTCGTGGCTTTGCAGGCCTTCATTCAGCGTAGTTACGTGCATTTCATAGCGTTTCATCACAGCGGTAGGCCTGTCGAAGAAACGGCGTATACCGCCCTTATCGTGGCGTGTGAAAGCAACATCTTTATAGTTGATGATAAAAGACCCTCCTGCCTCCTTGCCTCTCGCCGCATCGGCAGGGGCCTTTGCTTTGTATTTGATCACGTAGTAAGTAGCGGGTACATCGCCGGTGTTGTTGAAACTATGCATATCACCGGGCATAGCCATGGCCACGCTGCCGGGTCCCAATTCTTCCGACTTATCGTTGATGGTAATGGTCAGGCGCCCACTTTTTACAATGATCAATTCCTCGCTGTCGTCATGCCTGTGCTGCGGATGCGGCGCATTTCCTGGCTGAATGGTGGTGACATGCACTTCCAGGTTTTGCAGCGAATAGGTGCTGCCCTCAAAAACGGGGCGGCGTTCGCGCGTTTCTTCCTGCACAGGTTTGAGGTTTTTCCAGCTGTACACCCACGATTTTACCGAATCAGACTGACCAAAAGTGGTCACCGAGACGAATAAACCCAGTAATACAAGGATTGGTTTCATATGCTATTTGGATTTTTCATCAAAACGTTATTGCTGCCTGGCCAATTCTAATCCTTTGGTAGTGGTATAGTATTTGGCCAGCATATTGGGCACTTCCCAATCGGGCATATTGCCATTCTTCAGGTAGTCTAGGAATTTTTCCGTTACACGGGCAAAATGCGCTTCATGACCCTCTTTATATTTTTCAGGAATTACCACTTCAAATTTTTTTCCTGCCTGTTTTAATTCAACTCCGGGATATTTTTCCTGCAATTTTTTAAAGCTTTCTGCCATTCCGCTGGTATCCCCGCTCAGTGGTTCAATATACAAGGTGGGTTGATATTTTTCTTCCGCTCCCTGCCTGATCACCAGGTTTGCCTTAGTGCCGCGCATAATGGAGAAATGCGAGTCGCCCGCGCCCTCAGGAGCCTGGTAGTTCCAGGTTACCGATGTTTTGGCATATACACCGCGCAAGGTGTAATTGATCTCGCCATTGCAATAAACTTTTAACAGCGTGTCGTTAGTGAGTTTATCTTCCAGGTAACCGGGAAATGCATCCAGTTTGGTGATGGTTTTGAATTGCGAGAGGCTCATATCTGTGGTCCAGCGACGAGCACTGTGTACCTGGATATCTTTGGTATAATCGATTGCTTGTTCGGGAAAACACTCCCATTGAACCAGGTCCACCAGGTGCGTCATCACATCTACTATGCCTTCACCCTGCTGCGAAACATCCAAGAACCAGGCTGGCCTGGTCAGCACGTTGCCCGAGACGTATTTGTAAAAATGATGTACGCTTTCCTTGGTGATCGCGGGATTGTCGGGCGTTCCTTTTTCCAGCGTGCCGAAGATGGCAGTATCCATAGATAATTCGCGCTGCAGCATGGTAGTGATCTCATAACGTTCGGTCATGATATCGTAAAGCAACAGGTTCTTTTTCTTCGCCACCTCAAAAGCTTCCTGCAGCAATTTGAAATTATCGGTATCAATCACCATCGGCTTATCGGCAAATACATGAAAGCCGGCGTTGAGCGATTTGAGAATATACTCGGTCTTCTTGCGATTATTACCTGCAAGCACCACTACATCGCCTGCTTTATCGGCCAGCATTTTTTCAAAATAATCGGAACCGCTGATCAGCTCCTCGTCCCAGTTGGTTGGATTGTCTGCCCTTTTATTATACTGCTCGATGCGCGCCAGGTGCGCCTGCACGTCGGGTCCTTCAGGCGCATATACACGCACGTGCGGACTCACGTCGGGATACATTGTTTTCTGAACCAGGGCCGCATGAAAATGTCCCGGATCGAGGGTGACGATACTCCATTTTTTTTGCTGGTTATCGGTGGCGGGTGACTGGCAAGACATGGTGCTGGCAATTAAAGCGAGGCCAATGCAAAATAATTGCTTCATAGGCAAATGGGATGTTTAGAAGCTCCCCGGCAGCTAAAGATAACCAACAAAAATTATTTACCAACTATGTAAGGCGAACGTTGTGGCCGCGACAACATCCTGTTGGCTTCATCGTCGTTTTTGAATTGTTCCTTTTCGGGATCCCAGTAAATTTTTCTTTTTAATTTCATGGCAATATGATGCAAAAGGCAGGCAGAGCAACTGCGATGAGCCACTTCCACGGGCGCAATTGTTTCCTTACGACTACGAATGCTGTCGAGCCAGTTGCCGTGATGATCACTGCTTTCGTATAAATGCACTTCGTTGGGACCAATCACTGATTTGATAATCTTTTCATCGCTGGCGTCTAATGGTTTTACACCTTCGCTGTTAGGAACGGGATCGCTGGCGGTGGCGCGATAGTTTCCCCGCGTAACAAATATCCAGCCCTCCGTACCCTCGAACCTGATACCATTCGGCAAATCATTGCTTACGATCATATGAACGCCGTTGGCATATAATGCTTCCGTTCTGAATTTGCCGTGCACATCCCAAAGTCCTTTGGTGGGAAACTCTGCCCAGCCCCATATCTCAACCGGACCCGTCAACTCTGTATTCATGGCCCAGTGCGCGGAATCTATATGATGCGAACCCCAGCCGGTGATCATGCCCGCGCCAAATTGTTCACAGCGCAGCCAGCCGGGACGGTCGTATCCTTTCTGAGGATGCACGCGCTTTTCTGTGTAGTACACATAGGGCGTTGAGCCGAGCCACATATCGTAATTGATATTGGGGGGTATAGGCATTTCAGGTTCTTCCTCGCTGGAGGGATCGCCGGGAAGACCCACATATACTTTTTTCAACTGGCCGATGCGTCCGTTGCGCACCAGTTCTGCCGCATATCGAAACTGCGTGGAAGAACGCTGCTGGCTTCCAATCTGGAAGATGCGGCCCGATGCCTTTACCGCATCACTTACGGCGCGGCCTTCCGAAATAGTGAGTGAACAAGGTTTTTGCAAATACACATCCTTACCTGCCTGCACAGCATGTATGGTATTTAATGCGTGCCAGTGATCGGGAGTGCTGATCACCACGGCGTCAATGTCCTTATTCTGCAATAACTCACGGTAATCAGTATATGTTTTTACGCCGTCATAAGTCGTGCCCGTCTTTTTCGAGTAATAATCGTTCACGATTTTTTTGGCGTCGGCCACGCGGTTGCTGTCGAGATCGCAGACGGCAATAATCTGCGCATGATCGTATTTCCATATGCCCGGCAGATCATGACCGCGGCTAATGCGGCCCGTACCGATGGCCCCTACATTGATGCGGTTGCTGGGTGCGTTCTTGCCAAACACGGAAGAAGGCACAATAGAAGGTATCCCGCTCAGCGCCGCGGTGGCCATGGCTGATGTCTGCAGGAACTTCCTTCGCGATAAGGATTTTTTTGCCATAGAAAAGATTTTATGGTTATCGTTTCACAACCGGTGCGATATTCGCAAATTGCTGCCAGGCCGACTCCGCATTCTCTTTCGTAAACTTTCCGTTGAATACCAGCAGCCGGTATTTCAGCGTGTAGGTTTTTCCCGGCTCCAGTAACCAGTCTTTGTCTTTGGTGGGAGAAAAATTGGCAAACATATCTCCCCGGTTGTATTGGTTCTCGGGCCAAATACGCAATGGTTCGGGATGATTGTAATTTGCCGGATGCGACATCATCACCACGCCTGCATAATCATTATCAATTTCGCCCTGCACAATACACCAGGTCGCTTTTGATCCATCAGCGTCTTTCCGGGTTTTACCGGCGGAAGTGATTGCTTCGCTGTTATAACGATCCCATTTCTCCGTGGTTCGCCAGCCAAGACCGCCGTAACGGTATTCGAGTAATTTCACAGGACTATCGGTGGCGCAACTCAACTGTATGTCGATATCGGCAATGTAGTAATCAGAAGTGGGATGATATACCGTTACCGACTGCAATTCCTTAATCGCCACTTCTTCTTCCCCATCCTTTTTAAAAACTACGTGATCGTGACGTGCCTCAAATTGTCCGAACACCGGTCCGCTATTGACCGTGGTAAAGCCGGCAAAACGCACCGTGCCTTTTTTACCGCCGATATTCCAGAAATCAACTGTATCGTTTTTGTACAATACATGCGTCCACGGGTTCCAGATGCCATAATGATGATAATGATCGGGGGGTTGAATGCGCGTGAGCACTTGTCCGTGCGGCGACCACAGCGGGTGGATGAATGCATTTCTCTTGAATGCTGAATCAACACCGGCGGGCGGATAGACCATTTCAAACTGGTAGCGGAGCAGATCGCGGTTGCCTGAGCGAATGGTCAAAGCTCCGTCCTTCTGCGGGGTTTCAACGGCTACCTTTTTTGCCGGCCTCTTTTTAACCAACTCATATTTTCTCGTTGCAGCACTATTGTCTGACGGCGTCATTATCCAGTACAACCTGCGTGGTTTGCCGGGTAACACCTGGCAGGTAACTTCCGTGGCTTTTTGACCACGAAGTTCCATCAATGCTATATCATCGGCCGAAAGGTTGGTAACATCGTCGAGGTTTATACTCACCGGGACATGCCAACCGCGCATATGTTTGGTTACCGGCACTTCAAAAGAAGCGATGCGTTGTGCCCTTGCCGCGAGTATAAACACGGCGAGGAATAACAATATGATTATCCTCCGCAACATCATTGATCAATAGTTATGGTATGATAAACGAAGCTCTCGTTGCTCGTCAGCTTTGTTTTCGGTTGTCCGCCGCCGATGCTAACCTCAAAGCTTCCGGGCCGCAGTTCGCGCTTGCCGTCTTCTGTCACTGCTGCCAGCGATTCTTTGGGAACTGTAAATGTAACTTCCTGCGATTCGCCGGGCTTCAGATGAATGCGTTTAAAGGCAGCCAGGAAACGAATGGGCGCTTTGCCTGTCCTGTTTTTTGGCGAAATGTACACTTGCGCCACTTCGTCGCCGGCCATTTGGCCCGTGTTCGTAATACGTGTCCTGAACACAAATCCATCCGGCTTTTCTTCCACGGCGTCGGGCAAAGAGGAATAAGCAAAGCTGGTATAGCTAAGGCCATAACCAAAGGGGTATAAGGGTTCGCCGGTAAAATAGCGATATGTTCTTCCCTTCATATCGTAATTTTCAAAAGCGGGAAGATCTTTCACGGATTTATAGAAAGTGACGGGTAACCGTCCGCCGGGATTGTAATCGCCAAACAATACGTCAGCAATGGCAGTTCCTGCAGCCTGGCCGGGATACCAGGCTTCGAGTATGGCATCTACATTATCATTTTCCCAATTTACTGCCAGCGCGCTGCCGTTGAGGAGCACAAGCACTACCGGTTTTCCCAATGCTTTCACTTCTCTTATCAATTGCTGCTGTGCTTTGGGAAGTTCAATGGTAGTGCGGTCGCCGCCGCGAAAACCCCCAATCTGGATATCCATTTCTTCGCCCTCCATACGCGGAGTAAGTCCCATGCACATCACCACCACGTCGGCCTGCCGGGCTATGTTTAGAGCATCTTCTTTCAGCCCGGGCTTTGGCGCTGCCCACACCAATTGCACTTGTGCATCGGCGTAAGACTCTCCCGCCTCGATACGGATTTTATATTTTTTGCCCGCTTCGAGTTGTATAGGAACAGATTTGCGCAGACGCGGATCGCCGTATTCATCGCGGAAGTGATAAACGGTTTTTGCTACAAGACTATCTTCAAAATACAGTTTCGTGTTGCAGGTGCTGATTACACCAAGCTGATAGATGCCCGAAGTTTTTGGTTGCAGCACACCCGTCCATCGAACGCCGAAATTATCGTCATCCATATCACTGCGCGGCGCCTGGTCTCGCCAGTTGGCATCAAGGATGGTGTCGATACCGGTAAACAGCGGTTCGCCGTCCAATTCCCTGTTGTTGAAATATTCGGCTTTTATGCCGGGAGTGCCGTCGGGTGTGAACAACACATCGGCAGGTATGGTGTAAAACATCGGCATACCGTCTGCCAGCTCGCTTCCCTGAGCAAACAATACCTTGCTATTGCTTCCCAGTTTTTCACGGATACCTTGCAGCGGCGTTACGGCGCGAGAAGGCACGCCGTTATAGTTGCCCAGCAGCATCAGCCACTGATCGGCGTTGGGACCAATGACAGCGACAGAACCAATATCTTTTTTCAGCGGCAAAATGTTGTTTTTGTTTTTCAGCAACACAATTGATTTGCGCGCTGCTTCCAGTGCCAGTTCCTTATGTTTTTCACTATCGACAATGTTATAAGGAATCTGCGCGTATTTAACCTGTTCAGGTTTGTCGAACATGCCCAGTTTAAAGCGCGCGGTGAACAAGCGTTTTACCGCCTTATCAATTTCTGCTTCGGATATCAACCCTTGCTCAACTGCTTTTTTGAGATTGGTATAAACTTTACCGCATTCGAGATCGGTGCCATTCTTTACCGCAAGCGCTGCTGCTTCTTCGGGAGTAGCAACCAGTTTGTGATAAGCGTATATATCAGTTATTGCTTCGCAGTCGGAAACAATGAAGCCATCGAAGCGCCACTCGTTGCGCAGCAGATCGTTCAGCAATCCGGGATCGGCGCAACAGGCTTTACCGTTCAGGCGATTGTAAGCGCACATTACCGAATAGGCGCGGCCTTCGAGGATGCCCATTTTGAATTGGGGCAGATAGGTATCGGCTAAATCATATGCGCTGCTCTTGGCGTCGAATACGTGCCGCTCCGGTTCAGGACCGCTGTGCACTGCCAGGTGTTTTACCGTTGCCACAGTCTTGAGATAAACCGAATCATCGCCCTGCAATCCTTTTATGAACTGAACACCGAGACGGCCGGTGAGAAATGGATCTTCGCCATAGGTTTCCTGTCCCCTGCCCCACCGCGGGTCGCGGAAGATGTTGATATTGGGCGACCAGAGCGTAAGTCCCTGGTAAAGGAAGCGCTTGTTCTTTCTTACAAATTCATGATGCTTGGCTCTTGCCTCGTCCGATATCACGGTGGCCACGCGAAACAGCATGTCTTCATCCCAGGTAGCTCCCAGGCCGATAGCCTGCGGAAATACCGTGGCCAATCCAGCCCGTGCCACCCCATGCAAGGCTTCGCTCCACCAGTTGTATTCGGGTATACCTAACCGTTCTATAGCCGGTGCCTGGTGCATCATTTGTGAGATCTTTTCATCGAGCGTCATGCGGCTGACGAGGTCTTCAACGCGGCGTTCAATGGGAAGACGGGAATCGAGATAGGGCAATGCATTGTCTGCAGCCTGCGAACCGCAGGACCTGAAAATAATTGCGGAAGTTAAAAGAGCAAAAATGTAAAGCAATCGTTTCATAAGCTTTTCAATATACATAACCTTGAAGCCCTTCGAAGGCGAAGAGTCATCTAATTTATGGGATATTTCCGGCTTGCAACCGATTGCATGTCAGAAAAATTTCAACAGGAAATCCATCTGCGTATTTTCACAGTCAATTTTGCAATGAAACGCTAATGCAACCGATTAATTTGTTGCAGTCTTTGCCATTTCCCAACCCAGCATAGCTTTTTTGCGTTCGGGACCCCAATGGTATTCACCAATAACCAGGTTCTTTCGAATCACGCGATGACAAGGTATGAGGTAAGCTACGGGATTGGCGCCCACTGCAGAACCTACGGCCTGCAACGCTTTTGGCGCGCCGATGGTGTTGGCAACAGACTCATAGGTAGCAAGACTCCCCATCGGGATATTCAACAATGCATTCCACACTTTCACCTGGAAGTTGGTGCCCTTCACCAATATGTTCAGCTTCTGGTCTTTCCTGTTCACGGGATCAAAAATGGCTGCCGCAGTTTTTTCAGTAGCCCCGTTATTTTCCCTCAGGCTGGCATTTTCCCAGGCTCTTTTTAATTTTTTTACTGCGAGTTCTTTGTCACCATCTATAACAAACGCCAGGTGACATACGCCGCGATCCGTAATACCAATGATGGCTTCGCCAAAAGGTGTATCATGAAATCCGTATTCTATTGCAATGCCACCTCCTTTTTCCTTATATTCCTGCGGCGTGACGGCTTCGAGCGTTACAAACAGGTCATATACCCGCGACTGGCCGGAGAGCCCCGCATCGTCGGCAGCTTCCAGCAGGTTGTTGAATTGATTGAGCCGCTGTTTGAGGTAGCCGGTAGTGAGATATTGCAAAAAACGTTTGGGGCTGATACCTGCCCATTCGGTAAACACCCGCTGGAAGTGAAAGGCGCTCATGTTCACCTGCGCCGCCACCTCTTCCAGCGAAGGCTGCTCGCGAAAATGCTGGTACAGGTATTCAATGGCCCTGGCCACCTGTTCGTAATGATGTTTGCCCGATAAGCTCACCGCTTCGAATGTAGTTGTATTTGTGGTGAACATAAAGTTTTGATTTAATGATGATTTAGCCCAAAGTTCGCGCTCTTGGGGGCGGTTGTCAACCCGTTTCTTGCTGCTTTTTAACAAGGAAATGGCCCTTTGGCATACAACCTCTCGGAGGGATTTTAAATCTTTGCAGTAAATTTTAACAGGTGAGGAAATATATAGCTACGCTTATTGTTTTGTTTGCTGGTGTCACGGCACTGCACGCTCAGACCATCGACAGCATTTATTTTCATCTCTACACCGATAGCCTTAAGAAAGGCGTTCACAACTATATCAACGTAGATGGCAAGCTGAGCAATGGCCAATGGCGGCCGCTTACTTCCAAAGAAATTGCCTTCAGCAGCACTTATGGCGTGTTTGATGGCAACAGCCTCATCATCGATTCTTCCTTCACCGGCGAGAAAGTAACGGTTAGGGCCGTTTTGAGGAGTAATCCCAAATTGTGGAGAGAGGTAACGATCTACGTCAAGAAAGTGGATATACCGGAAAAACTAAAGACGGTAGATGAAATACTGAACCGTCCCACACGACAGGAACGTAAACGAAATAAAAAAGGCGGAGAGTAAAACCCTGCGCCTTTTATCTTGAATTTTTTTCCTGGTTATTTCACTCCTGCCAGTTCAGCACGCATTTTCTTGGCGTCTTCGAGGAACTTAGCCAGGCCGATATCGGTCAACGGATGTTTCAGCAGTCCGAGAATCGGCTCCAGCGGAGAAGTCACCACGTCAGCACCTGCCTCAGCACATCTTACAATATGCAGCGGGTTGCGGATAGAAGCGGCGAGTATCTGTGTTTCGTAGCCTTGCACGTTGTAGATATGTGCAATTTGCTCGATCAGCTGAACGCCGTCCCAATTGCTGTCGTCAATGCGGCCGATAAAGGGAGAAACATAATTAGCGCCTGCCTTGGCAGCCAGGATAGCCTGGCCGGCAGAGAACACCAGTGTACAGTTGGTCTTGATACCATTGTCGGAAAACCACTTCAGCGCTTTTACGCCGTCTTTGATCATGGGCACTTTCACCACGATATTGGGGTGAATAGCGGCCAGTTTCTTTCCTTCTTCAATAATATCATCCAGTTCGGTCGACAATACTTCGGCGCTTACATCGCCGTCCACCATTTCGCAGATGGTAAGATAATGTTTCATTACTGCCTCTTCGCCCTTGATACCTTCTTTGGCCATCAATGAGGGATTGGTTGTTACACCATCGAGGATGCCCAGGTCATTAGCTTCCTTGATCTGGGCAAGGTTTCCGGTATCGATAAAGAATTTCATATCTGTGAGGTATTAAATCAATAAAAAAAGGCAGGCTGATTACATCGCACCGCTGCGACCGCCTACCCTTGCTGCCTTCCGGCCCTGGGGGGTTCAGCAGGAGCTGGTCGTGTAAGACCTGCCGGCCGCAAATATAGGGCATTTTGAATTGAAGTGCGCGGGTTGTTGAATGCTGCGATCTAACAGCAGTCTAAAAGTTTACCAAATCAGTGTACTAATCCGGTTTTTGTGCCCGCCAGCGCAAAATCCACCGCGGCTGTTGCATGAATCAGTGCCGTGTCGAAAATCGGGATAGGGCTGTCTCCAGGCTTAATGAGCAGTGGAATTTCTGTGCAACCTAATATCACTCCCTGAGCTCCCTGTTGCATTAAATCGTTAATAATTTCTTTGTACCGGTTCCTGAGTTCGTCGGTAAAAATTCCTTTGCCGAGTTCGTTGTAAATGGTGGAGTGAATATAATCGCGGTCCTTTTCGCCGGGAATGATTGTTTCGATACCGTAACGCCGCAAGGCTTCCGGGTAAAAATCTAGCTCCATCGTAAATTTTGTACCCAGCAAGGCCACTTTTTTAACTTCCTGCTCCTGCACCGCCTTCGCGGTCACTTCAGCAATATGAATTAATGGAATATCAATCGCGGCCTTCATTTCAGGAGCAATCTTGTGCATGGTATTAGCTGCCATTACGAGGCATTCCGCGCCGGCTGCCTGCAGTTTCTTTGCCACATCAACTACATGCCTGGTAATAGCTGGCCAGTCGTCACGCAGTGTAAGCTCCCTGATTTCTCCAAAATTGAAAGAGTAAATGAGAATTTTGCCTGCCTCCATGCCACCCAGGCGCTGATTGATTTGTTCATTGATGACACGGTAATAGTCGATGGTGCTGGGCCAGGAAAGCCCGCCGATGATTCCGATGGTGCGCATGGAATGCAAAATTAGGTTGGGAGAAATAAACAACAATCAATATATCAAATTATAATTTTCAAATTGGTTGGCCGACTGCAATCGGATTCGAAAGTTATAATTTGAAATATTGATTGTTGTTTATTTATAACCCTATTCGCTACCCTATTGTTCCCTTACAATTTAATAAACTCTACCCTCCTGTTAGCTGCTTTCCCTTCTTTCGTTTTATTATCTGCAACGGGCTGCGTTTCGCCTTTGCCGTCTGATTGCATGCGCGAAGCATCGATACCAAATTCTTCGTTCAATGCCTTGATAACGGCTGCAGCGCGTTTTTGCGAGAGCGTAAGATTGGCTGCGTCATTGCCATCGCTATCGGTATGGCCCACCACTTTGATCTTTACGTCTTCATTTTCCTTCAGCACTTTGGCAATATCTTTCAGCACACCGTAAGATTCGGGCTTGATCACGTCGCTGTTCACGTCGAACAATATTCCGGTGGTGCTGAACTTACCTTCTTCTATCAGTTTATGACGCGTGTCGGGGATACCCTTCGCTATCTTCAGGTTGCTGATATAATAGCCCACCTGGTCGTCTTTATAGCTGGAGGAATGAATTTCAAATTTTACCTGGTTCAGGATATATCCTTTGCCAACCCCTTTCGGGAAATCACACACCTTTTCCTGGTTGATCCACATGCGGTATCTCTCTTTCTGCACCTGGATGGCAATGTGGATCGGCTTGCCATAGTGTTGTTCAATATGACCGATATTTTTGGTATCGCCATTCAGGTAAGTGCTTCCTTTAAGGTATGAATGCGTAACGATCTTGGAGTAGTTTTTTTCTGCCGGGTAAATGGTGGTCTCCACGGCAGAGTGCCTGCGCGTGCGGTCGATAAAATCGTTGCTGGTAGTTGATTCGCCATTCGACGAAACCAGCGAAACGGTAAAATACGGGTAGAAATGATCGCGCCATTGCAACTGCATGATCACATCAAACTCCACAGTGAAATTTTCGCCAAAATCACTTTCGTTGGCAGTAAGATAACTGGTGTTTTGAAACAACCGCAGCCATTTGCCCGGGTACTTGTTCAACGTAACCACCTCGCCGTTTCCTGAAGTATTCCAGCCGGTTGGCAACTCACCAATAGCCTCCGACTCGAAGTTTTCTGTGTACACAATAGAATCACCGGGCACGAAATCAAAACGGGAATTGCTTTTTAAAGCGGGCTCAGGACTTGCGGTTGTTTGTTCTGTGACTGCAGATTCTGCATTGGCATTAGTCTCTGATGTGGTCTCCTTCTTAGTGTCGGTTTTTGAATTGCCAGGCTTGCCGGCGCCTTCCACTTTGTCGAGACCTTTATCAATTGTCTTGTCAATTTTGCTGTCTACTCTCTGTTCGGCTTTCTGTTTAACCTTGTTCTTTACCTTGTTCAGGATATTTTGTGAAAAGCCGAATGCGGGAATAATAACCAGTACTAAAAACAGGAGTTTTTTCATTCTTAGAATTTGGGTGTTTGTTTATTTAATTTCTTTTAACCACTGTTCGGCAAATGCCCTTACGGTTTGAGTCACTTCTTTACCAGCGCGGAAAGCGTATTTCCAGTTGGAAGGTTTGTTTTCGTATTCAGGTTTTACAAATCTCTTTTTGCCATATTTTTCTACCAGCGCTGCGTTAAAGTCAACATCCCTGGTAACCTCGAGCAGTTCCTGCAGGCGTTTTTTTACGAGTACCATCGGGTTTTCGGGCATGGTTTCCTGCCATTCCTTCAAATCGTCTTCGTAGTTACCTTTCTGCTGCTCGTAGCTGCGCATTTCAGATTGCACCAGCAATTTGATGTACTGGCTCTTGGGATCTTCATATTCCTTCAGGCGCTCCTTATAGAGCTTGATATTATCCTCATACATCTTCTTGTATTCGGCAGGACCGGTCTTTAAGGCATTTTCCATGCTCTTAATGCCCTCCTTCACCTGGTCAATTTCATTTTTCCTGATTTCCTCTTCGGAACGCGGAGGAGGTGGCGGAACGGGCCTGGCAGACTCGCGGGTAGCGCGATATTCCTTTTTAAAAGCCTCGCTGTTTACGTATTGCCGGGTGTATTCCAAAAGTTCTTTGGCTACTGCTACCCTGTCGCCGGTGGCAATTTTCTTGATATTGCGGGCACCATAGAACTGGAGGTGGCCAAACATCATGCTTTCCCGGATATGTCGGGAACCTTCGTCTTTCGAAATGCCCAGTTGCTGCCAGAGGTCGGCATACATTTTCTGGGTCTTGTAGGAAACAAATAAAAGACTGCCTGCTGCGATTACCAGGCAAATGCTGATTGTTTTTACAATGGCTATAACTGTGCGTTTCATAAAATGAATTGATGGTTTGTGCGCACAAAAATGCCTGAAACCCGCGCGCAGGTAAAGCACGGGATGTATGGGTTGTAGAAAACATGGAATGAGTTGGAAGCGAGGGCGTCTAATGCGCAAGAACTGAATGGGTTAGCCACTACCCAAACACCCCTAAATACCACAAACCGGGTACACAATTCATGCAAAAGAATGCCCAGTTGATACGAGAAAATCGCCATCCCATAGGAAGGCAGGAACACCAATGCCGGAAAGGCGGTAATTTGTTACTTTGACACCTGGTAAAGCACATACTCACCGCCAACTTATGAAACTGCCCCAATACTCTGGAAAAGATTATGCAATAATGGTATGGACCCTCACCCCCTTTACCATTATTCTTAACAGCATTATTTTCGGCGGGCGGTATTTCAGCGACTGGAAGGTGTTTGCCATTGCTACCGTTGTTGCCTTCCTTTTCCTATGCATATCTTTCACCATGTATGGCGGGGTGGCCTTGGCTTTTCGCAACCGCTTTCCGCGCGATGAACAGTTCATGAAACGTACCAGCATTATCATCTGCCTGTTCATCATCATGACCGGCCTTTTAATACTACTGCTATTTACCATTTACGAATCTATACCCCCGTTGAATTTCACTTTTCGTGAAGGAAGCTTTATAGGCGCCTACAGCGCCACGGTAGTGCTGAACATATTCCTGACATTACTGACCGAAGCCGTGGCCAAATTCGCCAGCTATAAAGCCACGCTGGTTGAAACCGAAGCACTGAAGAAAGAATACATGCAAAGCCAGTTGCTGGGATTGAAAAGCCAGGTAAATCCGCACTTCCTGTTCAACGGTCTCAACTCGCTGTCGAGCCTGATCAGTGAAGACCCCGAAAAAGCCGAAGAGTTCCTCGATGAAATGAGCAAGGTGTACCGCTACCTGCTGCGCAACGACGACGAACAACTGGTGGAACTGGAAACTGAGCTGCGCTTTATACAATCTTATTTCTACCTGCTGCATGTGCGCTATGGCGACGGCATCGTGCTGACCATTGATGTGGCTGATGAGCAACGCGGACTGATGATACCGCCACTGACACTGCAGATACTGGTGGAAAATGCCTTCAACCTGAACAGCATCAGCAAGGAAAATCCCTTGCGGCTCTCCATACGCTCTTTGGAAGATGGATGGCTGGAAGTTAAAAATAATTTACAGGCCAAACTGGGCGGCGACGAGCAGGCTTATATGGAGGGACTGGATAATATCATCAACAAATTCAGGCTGCTCTGCCAGCAGACTGTCACAATAGAAGACAGCGCCACACACCGGACCATCCGGTTGCCGCTGATCAAAAAGGGAGAAATGAGTACTGTATGAAAGCATGGATGAAACCAACGAGGATTGAATGGGTGAGTTACCTGACGCTGATGCCGGTGCTGGCGCTGGTGCTGAACCTGCTGCTGTTTGGCAACCGCGTGTGGTACGACAAGAATAACTGGATCTATTCAATGCCGATCGTGATTTTGCAGGGACTGGCTTCGTGGTACCTGCACATCCTGGCCATGCACTGGCTGCGCGTGGTGTTTCCTGATATCCGGCAAACAGTGCGCAGGCTGGCCATACTGGCAATTACGCATATCTGCCTTACCTCGTTGACATTCGCTACCTTATTCTATTGCTATGACCTTACCGGCTTTCTGGGCTATCAGCTCGACATGAGCCAGTTTCGTATAAGCATTCTCGTGGCAATTGCCCTGACCATGGTGGCTACTACCAGCTGGGAAGCAGACTATACATTCAAAAAGTGGAGAGACAGTGTGGCGGAAAAACAGATTGTGCAGCAGTTGACGATACAACATGAATTTGAGACATTAAAGGGACAGGTGAATCCGCATTTTTTGTTCAATTGTTTCAACACCCTCTCTTCGCTGATTGGCGAAGATCCGGCAAGAGCGGAAGCATTTCTGAATGAGTTGAGCAAGGTATACCGCTATCTTCTGCGCAATAACGAAAGCGGGTTATCGACACTGGCCAATGAACTGAAATTTATACAATCGTATTTCCAACTGCTGAAAACACGTCATGGCGATGCGGTGCAGTTCCAGGTAGAAGTGGATAAAAGATACGAATCGTACCTCCTGCCCTCTCTTTCGCTGCAGTTGCTGGTGGAGAATGCCGTAAAGCACAATGTGCTGTCGAGAAACAAGCCGTTGGTGATCGATATTTTCACGATGGCGGGCAATAAGCTGGCCGTAAACAATAACCTGCAGCGCCGTACCGTAAAAGGTCCTTCGAACAGGATAGGACTCGAGAATATCCGGTCGAAATACGAGTTGCTGGATGTGCAAGGTTTCCAGGTGCTGGAAGATTCGAAAAATTTTACAGTGATTTTGCCGCTGATCTGGGACAACAGGGAAAACGAATCATTATCGCTGACGCAAAAGAATACTGAAAACTTAAACTCTTAATTACTATAAAACCAACAGACATGAATATCTTAATAGTTGAAGACGAGGACCTGGCCGTCAAAAAAATACAGAAGACGCTCAACAGCGTTGATCCCGATGCCAAGGTGGTGGGTATAACCGACAGCATCACGGCCACCGTGGACTGGCTCAAGAACAATCCCTCGCCCGATCTTATACTAATGGATATAGAGCTGAGTGACGGACAAAGCTTCGAGATCTTTACGCGGGTGGATGTAAAAAGCGCTGTGGTGTTTACTACCTCTTATGATGAGTATGCACTGAAAGCTTTCAAAGTTAACAGCATCGACTATCTGTTAAAGCCGATACAAAAAGAAGACCTGGAATCGGCCCTGCAGAAATACCGCCAGATGAAGAACCTCTACGCATCGGGCAACGGCACCGAGCTGAACGTGGATAACCTGGTTAAAGAATTGCGCCAGAAATTGCAGCCCAAAGAATTTCGCAAGCGCTTTCTCGTAAAGCACGCGCAAAAGCTCGTCTCCATCGAGGTGGAAGAGATCGCCTATTTCTTCAGCGATGGTCGCCTCAACTTCTTCAAGACCTACGACAACAAAAAGTACGTGGTCGATTACACTATGGACGAGCTCGAAGAAATGCTCGATCCCGAGCGCTACTTCCGCATCAGCCGCTCCTTCTACATCTCCGTCGACAGCGTTGACCAAATCCACGACTATTTCGGCAACCGCCTCCTGCTACACCTCAAACCGCCCGTAGACAAAGAAGCGATCGTGAGCAGAGAAAAGGTGGCTGATTTTAAGAAGTGGATGGGGAAGTGAATGTTGAATTTGAATTTGAACAAGGAATTTGAATATGAATAATGTTGAATTTGGGGATGGGAGACGAATCGTCGGCTCCATTCATATTCAAATTCCTTGTTCAAATTCAAATTCAATATTCAAAACAGCGTCTGAGTCTGCGTTTCGCTTCCCAACGGAGGCAGGTTGGCCCAGGTGAAGGGTTCGTTGGCGAGTTTGTTGTCGGGGCGGGGTTTGGTGGTACGGATGGTGAAAACGGGCCAGTGTTCGAGGTTGGATGAGGGCATTTCATAGTCGAGGATGGATTGCAGATCTTCGTCTGTGAGGTCGGGTTGCAGCCATTTTCGCTCGAGTTCCGGGGTAAGGAAGAGCGGCATGCGGCCTGCATTGGGACCGCCGTTGTGGATCAGTTTCATTACGTCGTTGGCGCGGCGGGTTACAACCGTAAAGGTGCCTTGCACTTCGCCGGTCCCGGGATCAGGAATGGGTGAGTAATAGTAAAGACCGGCGAGAAAGAACAAGGGCCTGTCTTTATAGTGAATGAAATAAGGCACCTTGTGTTTCCATCCTTTTATTTCGCGATGTTCGTATATACCATTCACGGGAATAAGGCATCGTTTATTGCGGATCCTTCTCCAGAAAGATTTTTTATCTCCCAGAATTTTTTCACTCTGCGCATTACACATCATGTGGCGCGATTGCTTTATTTTCTCGGGCGTGTTCATATAGTCTGCAATCACTCCCCATTCAAATAATTTCAATTTCAGTTGCCCATCTTCATTAATGATCACCGGGTATTTTCTGAATGCCTGGGCCTGCACGTGGATATAGGTATCGAAGTCTATGGACAGCTGCGGATCAAACACCACTTCGGGCAGGTAGTCGGCGATCAATTCAATATTGGAGGAAAAAGAAATGTCGTAACACATAGCATCAGCTTTTTTCAATTTCGGCAAGTGGTACGCTTGCCGACCCGGACTTATATTTCAAGTTAACAAAAAGTTCGCCGAACTCGGTAAAAAGCTCTGCTTTTACCGCTTCTTCGCGCGGCACGCGCCAGTTGAAATGAGCCGCAATATACCGGCGAATGTGAGCGATCATTTTTTCAGACGGTTCCCAGGCCTTTTGCAGTAAGGGCGTGTACACGGGATATTCGGGAAACTGCCGGGCCGCCATTTCTAGTTTTACCAGGTGAGCAGGATGATCGCTGTCGTATAAAAACCGGTAGCGGTCGTGCTGCAAAAAGGTATAGTGCTTCTCTGCCGCATCCCGCTCGCGGTAATGGGTAAGCAAGAATGCAGCTTTCTGAACTTCATTAAAAGGCTGCAACCCGCGCGGGTAAGTTTGCCGCACAAAATACCGGTTGCCTGCAACTATCAGCGCGTTTAACAATTTCTCGTTGATAAGACCAAACGGGTTGTGCATCGCCAAAAATACGGCGCGTTGTACGGTATGGCCAGTTTTTGTGTACACACTGTATGCTTTTCCCATACGAATCGCCAGCCAATTTACTAAATTATTTAGTATTTTCGCGCCAATAATTTTAGATGGTAAAAGACAAGCGATACCAGACCGTTAAACTACTGATTGAGTCAGGCCATATCACCGAGTTCAAACAAATCTTTGAGCATATACCCAAAAGCATTGTGGCCAATGACCTGGGCACGAATTATACCAGGCTGAGTAAACTGATAAAGCATACTGAACATATCCCGCTGAAAGATCTAATTACGCTTAGCCGTTTCTTTGGTGTGGATGGAAGGGTGATGGTGGATCTGGCGTATAAACAGATTTTGAATAAGGATTGATCGCGGATTTTTATGGATTGCGCGGATTACGAGGATAAGTGATTGCATGGATGCATCTCATCTGCGAAATCCGTTTATCCACGCTAATCAGTGTTCAATCCCAAAGTCACCTGATTGGCAAGAACAATACAACCGCCGTTCCGTTCCTGGTGGGCTGTACATCCAGCTCCGCCCCTATGGCTGCCATTCTTTTCTTCATGTCAGACATGGCAAGACTGCTGATGGTGGTGGCGCCATCAGAATTGGCGTCATGAATTTTGAGGTATAGTCGGTTTTTTACCAAATCAATATTTACCAGGAATTCACCCTGGGGGTTATGCATTACCATGTTGCGCAGAATTTCTTTGAACACAATGAACATTTCGTGCCGGAGCGCCATATCAATTTTGATGGAGCGCACTTCGGGAGCCACTACCATTTGCAGGCCTGCACCATGACGATTCTTCAGTGCTTCCACAAACTCTCTCATACGAAGGATCATCTTCTCCATATTGTCATTCTTCGGATCGATGCTCCAGAGCATATCGTCCATCGCAATGATCATGTTGTGACTCTTCTCGCTGATCTGGTCGATGTACTCTTTGGAGCGGTCAATATCCTTGTCGGCCTTTATCTTGGCCATCTCGCTCAGCAGGTTGATATTGTTCAGCGTGGTGTTGATATCCATATGCAGGTTGGCCGCGATCTGTGTACGTACTTTTTGCAGCGCCACAATCCTGCTCACTCTTTCGCGGTCTATCCAATACAAGATAGCAGCGGCCAGCAACACTATTAAACCATAAAACCACCAGGTGCGCCAGAAAGGAGGTTGCACTACAATCTGGAAAGAAAGCTCAGGACTGCTCACGCCGTTTTCATTTTCACTGCGTACGCGGAACAAATATTTTCCCGGTGGTAAATAGCTATACAGGGCTTGTAAGCGATCGCCGGCAAGCACCCAGTCTTTGTCGAGGTTGTCGAGTTTGTAGTAGTACAGCACCTTGTTTTGCCGCACAAAACTCAACCCGTTAAATTCTATCTGTATGGTATTATACTCATGTTTCAACACCACCTTATCACCAATGCCTAAGGTGTCGTTCCATACCTGCTTGTTCGCGATGCGGAAGTCAGTGATTACCGGGCGCGGCGGCTCGGCCACCTGTTCGAAGCGTTCGGTGTTGAATGTAAAAAAGTCGTGATCGGTAAGGAATACCAGGCGGCCATCATTCATGCGGTAAGCACCCGCCTGGAAGAAATTATCGAAGAACAAACCATCGCGACGATCGTAGCGCGTGAAGATTTTCTTTTCCAGGTTCACGCGGCAAAGACCATGCATCATTCCCACCCAAAGCACGCCCCTGGTATCTTTTTGAAAACACATGGCCGTATTAGCAGGCAATCCGTCGCGACTGGTAACAAGCGTGATCAGGCCGGTATTCAGGTTAAGCATATTAATGCCGCCCGAAGCGATCAGCAAAATGCTGTCGTTGTATTGCAGCAGGTCGTTGGCATGGTCAAACATCAGGCCCCTTCCTTCCGGACTTTTGCTGGTGATATGTTCCAGCAGTCGGTTGGATTCGGGATCAAACTTAAACAAACCCTCCGCCACCGAGCCGGCCCATATATAACCCCTGTTGTCGGTTAAGAGCTTGAGTATATAAGACCCGTCTCTTTCCTTAACCTTCAAATAGCCTTTGCGCGGATCGCCGCCTGAAGCTTTCAGGTGCCATTTTATGATCTGTCCTCCCTGCAGCCCAAACCAGAGATTGCCATTTCGGTCTTCCGTCACCGCTCTCACCGTTCGGCCTTCCATGGCTTCGTGGTAAAACAGATCTGAAGTCTCCGTGGCCGGGTCATACACAATCATTCCGCCGCCTTGCAAACCGATCCACACCTTGCGCGTCTTGCTATGCGTATGCATGCTCCAGGCTGCAAATGTATTCTGATGCGGCTGTAAACCTTTGGGCAGCGGCGCCTGGTTGAAGGTGCTGTCATAACAATATAATCCCCCGCCCCAGCTTCCTACCAACACATGACCATTGTCGAGCTGAAGAGCAGTCTGCGCCGGACCTTCCACCAGTCCCGAACCATCTGGCCGCTGTAATTTATAACTGTGAAAAATCTGCGCGTCAGGATTGAATAAGAACACGCCGTTATCACTCGCCACCCATATATTGTTTTCGCGGTCTTCGTACATGCTGTAAATGCGGTCGAACTTGATGGATTGTTCACCGCTTTCGTTACGCACCAGTTGAAAAGGTTGTTTACCACCCGTGTACTCTGCCAGGAATCCTTTTCCATGCACCCACACTTTACCGTTGCGCTGGCGCAAATAACCAGCCACTTCAAAATAACCAAGGCCAAATTGCAGGCCAATACTATAGCGTTCGCGTTTGCCGGTGCGCAGGTTATGTGCTTCAATCCATGGTGCACCTGGTTCACCCGTGTTCCAGGTCACAAACCAAAACACGCCATTGTATTCTCCAAAAACATTCACCAGGAATCTCTCCTTTGCCAGTTGCCTGATCACTTCATTGTTGTCGGGATTGTTGGCGCCATAATTCAGGTTTTTTGTCCTGGCATCATACATGGCCAAGCCCCAGGTTGCCGCGAACCAATACTGCCCGGTATTTTCATTGTAAAGCGAGCTGATAAATTTTTCCTCGGGAAACTGGAAGGGGTCGGTAAGGCGAAAAATTTTCCTGGTGCTGTCGTAAGTAAAAACGCCTTTGTTTGGCACCAGTATAGTGGCATTGCCCACATCATCCTGTTCCACCATCATAATTAAGTAATCCTCATTCGAATTGCCTTCGACAGGAATATCGGTGTATACAAAATTATCGGTGCTGAATAATCCTATGTGACGATGATTGGCAAGCACCCACAAATTGCCATGCTTATCTACATACAATTTGTTGATAACATTGGAAGGAATGGTATTGGCGTTGCCCGGCTCATTGCGGAAGCTGAGAAACTTATTTCCATCATAACGCTGTACGCCGTCAACGGTTGCCAGCCAGATAAAGCCTCTCCGGTCCTGCACTACATTGTTGACAATATTCGAAGCAAGTCCGTTGAAAGAATTGAGATGGCTGAAAACATATTGTTTTGCCTGCGGTGCCTGAACAGGTTTCACCTTTGGGGCTTGCGCCCTGGCCGCTACTAGGGCCAATAAAAAAAGCAAGGAGCCAAGTACCTGTTTCAGCAAAATGGGGTGTTTTTTGGTAAACCCAAAAATAGCGAAGTGTCTTCGTTTCCCGGACCAGTTCATGCGGCGATTTTTGCGATTCACCCGCATATTTGACAATTGGTTACCGGGTGTAGCGCGCAGGGTGTAGTGGAACCTGAAACCCCATCCCATTCCACCCTTTTCCCAATTCATACTCCCCGCTATTTACTTCCGCATTGCAGCATGCCATCTTTGTGGCACAAACAAAATCATTAAATACAAACACGTATGAAAAGAGTAATTGTAGCGGTTGTAGCCATTGTCGCACTGGCCACTTCCTGCAAGAAAGACCAGGCCAAAGGAGTCTATAAAGGCCCGGTCGTGAAAGTAAATAACGGCAAAGCCTGGACATGGGTGCAATTAAAAGACGATGGCGCTCCCGAAAGAATAGCTGTAGCCATTGACGATGCCGCCATGAACAGCGTGCCCCTGCAGCCCGGCGAAGGCGATCCGCACGAGGATATGGCGCTGAACAGCTATGTGCTGGCATTGCATCCCAAAGCGTCTGCTACCCCTTTTAAACATATATGGTTAAACTGGAACCCCGCTGGTCATGAGCCTCCCGGCATTTATGATCTGCCGCACTTCGACGTGCATTTCTATTCGATCACCAATGCCGAGCGCGAAGCCATGGCCAACGACAAACTGGATGTGTTGCCCGCCAACGAATATGTTCCGGCCACCTACATTGCTCCCGTTCCCGGCGTTCCTTTAATGGGTAATCACTGGATCGATGCCACCTCGCCTGAACTGAACGGCCAGACTTTTACCGAGACCTTCCTGTATGGTTCTTACAATGGTAAAATGATCTTCTACGAACCCATGATCACAAAGGCCTTCCTGCAGAGCACCAGTAATTATGAAAGGGATATTCCCCAACCTGCCAAATTTCAGCAGGATGGTTACTATCCCACCAAAATGCGTATTGTAAAACATGATGGTATTACTGAAGTCATCATGGAAGGATTTGTTTACAGGCAGGCTTCGTAAGCCACGTGAATAAATGATAAAAAGGAGGTAACAAAGGGTCCCCTACTCTTTCTACCTCCTTTTCTCATTCCCCCTTCTCGTCTCTTCAATCTTCCTCTCGGTTCGCGCGGCCGTCATTTCATCTTCACGAAGTAACAATTCGTACAGCATTCAATGGCAATAACAAACGCGTTGCAAGAACTTTGAAGAAACATTAAGAGCGAGAACGGAATCAGAAAAACGGAATTTATGACGCAGCGTTACAATATTTTCAATCAACTACACAAGGGACTGGAGGCACTTTTATACGATACCGCAATAATGATTCAACAAACTTCTTTCTGCCAGCCGGCCGAGGGGAAAATCACCCTGGAAAAAATTAACAGACTCCTGTACCTCTTTAGCGAACACGCTGCACTGGAAGATCGTTACCTGCTGCCCGTGCTGCGCCCGTTCGACGAGTTTTCCATACGTACGCTGGAAAAAGATCACCAGGCAGGAAGATTGCTGCTGACACGCTTGAAAGGTCTGATGCAAACCTATGAACAAGCCGTTTCGGGCGAGGAAAAAATACAACTGGGAAAAACTATTGGTCTCGCTTTTCGCGAACTGCTGGTGGGTGCCCTGAAACATATGTCGCTCGAAGAGGAAATTCTCAACAGTATTCTCTGGGCCCGCTTCAGCGACCGGGAAATTTTTGCGATGGAGCAAAATATCATCTCACATATTCCGCAAGACGATATCACGATGTACAGTCTCTGGATGATACGCGGTATGAACAACCATGAAATCATCGCCTGGCTGAAGACTATCGAAAAAACCGCAGACCATGAAACAGCGTTGCTGGCTGGCGCTTTGCCTGCTTCCCCTCGTAACTGTTGCGCAGCAAGATATTTCGCAGACGGCACAGAATTTTATCAACTCCCTCGATGCGCCACAACAAAAGAAGGCTGTGTACAGCAACGTGAGCGAAGAACGCTTCAACTGGCATTTCTTTCCCAAAAACGATCGCAAGGGTATACCCATCGGTGAACTCAATGAAACGCAAAAGAAAGCCGCATTTGAACTGATACGAACCTGCTTCAGCGAAGAAGGCGCACAAAAAGTGCATGACGTAATTGCACTGGAGGCGATTTTAAAAGCGCTTGAAAAACGCGGCCCCAACGATACTTACCGCGACGCGGGCAAATATTATTTCATCATCTTCGGAAAACCCGGCAATAATGCCGCCTGGGGCTGGCGAATAGAAGGCCATCATCTTTCTTTTTCATTTACTGCCAAAAACAACAAGATCATTTCGGGCACACCCGGATTTATTGGCGCTAACCCCGCCGTGGTACCCGATGGTCCACATAAAGGAAAAGTGGCCCTGCGCGAAGAAACCGAGAAGGGTTTTGAACTCCTGAACAGTTTATCTAAAGAACAATTATCGCAGGCGCTGATCAGTGAAAAAGCATTTCCCGATATTGTCACCTTCGTAAGCCGCAGGGCATACATCGAAAAACCAGGGGGAATTTTATACGCTGCACTCAACAAAGAGCAACAGGAAAAACTACTTGCTTTGGTGGAAGTATACGTTCGACGTTACACGAAATTATTTGCCGATGAAATGTTGAACGAAATCAAAACCGCGGGTTTGGAGAAACTGCAATTCGCCTGGGCCGGTTCGTTAAAACCGGGCGCCGGTCATTATTACCGCATTCAGGGACCTACCATCATTATAGAATACGACAACACGCAACACAACGCCAATCACATTCACAGCGTGCTCCGCGACCTGAAACTTGATTTCGGTGGTGATGAACTTTTAGCCCACTACGAGAAGGAGCATTTTGCGAAAAAATGAGCTCCACATAGTTAAGATTATCTGCCCAGCCTTTTCAGTCGGACTGATTCTGCTGAGCTTCATCTTTTACCCTATTCTTGCGTTTGGCGACGCCAGGAATCTTGGTCCTTTTGGCGACCCGGCAGCTTTCCTGGCAGCACAAAACCCCGATTTTGATCTTGAAAAAAGAGTATAAGCTCTGCCAGAAAAATATAGAAGCCTGTCGAACATACGACAGGCTTTTTTGTTGATGCCTCATTTGATTCACTAAGGTTTTATTCCAACTGGCAGTACTAATATTCAGCGACAGCCTCTTGAAGTGTGGCCGGATACAAGTAAATTCGCCATCTCATTATTCGGACTATGATCATCGACTTGCGATCGGATACTGTTACCAAACCTACCGCGGGCATGCTCGAAGCTATGATGAAGGCGCCGGTGGGTGATGATGTTTTTGGCGAAGACCCTTCGGTAAATCAACTGGAAGCTATGGCCGCTGATTTGTTTGGCATGGAAGCGGCTTTGTTTTGCGCTACCGGCACTATGAGCAACCAGGTGGCCATTAAAGTACATACACAACCCGGTGATGAAGTAATATGTGATAAGACTGCGCACGTGTATCAATATGAAGGCGGCGGCATTGCGGCCAATTCCGGCGCGCAGGTAAGACTGCTGGAGGGTAATAATGGAAGAATTACTGTTGAACAGGTAGCTGCCGCCATCAATCCCGACGATGTTCACAAGGCGAGGACTTCGTTGGTTTGTATCGAAAACACCAGCAACCGCGGTGGGGGCGCTTGCTACGATCTCAACGAATTACAAGCCATCCGCGAACTCTGCAATCGTCATAACCTGCAATTGCATCTGGATGGGGCCAGGCTGTTCAATGCATTGGTGGCGCGCAAAGAAACACCCAGGCAATACGGCGAAGTTTTTCATAGTATTTCTGTTTGCCTCAATAAAGGATTGGGTTGCCCCATCGGCAGCATACTCATCGGTAAAAGAGATTTTATTAAGAAAGCGCGTCGCGTGCGCAAAGTTTTTGGAGGAGGTATGCGCCAGGCAGGTTATATGGCAGCCTGCGGCATATATGCTTTGCAAAATCATGTGGACAGACTGGAAGAAGATCATCGTCATGCAAAACAAATTGCCGAAGCGTTGAGCAAAAAAGAATTTACCGGAAACATCTTACCCGTTGAAACCAATATCCTCATCTTTGAAATAAAGCCGCCTTACCAGCCACAGGAAATTGTGAACAAAATGAAAGAACAAAATGTTCTTACTATTCCCATCTCATCTACACAGATCAGGATGGTAACGCATTTGGATATAAGCCAAGCGATGGTACAAAAAACAATTGAAGTAATAAATTCTCTTTAGCAATGCTCCCGACAGTAAAACCTACGGCAACGAAAGCTTGGAAAAGGCTGGCTAAGCACTACAAAAAAATGGAACGCGTGCATATGCGCGATTTGTTTGAAAAAGATCCGCAGCGCGCTGAAAAATATTCAATTAGCTTCGGCGATATATATTTCGATTATTCGAAAAACCGCATCACCGATAAAACCATGCATTTGCTGCTGCAACTGGCAGAAGAGTGCGAGCTCGAACGCGCCATCGAAGCTATGTTTAGCGGCGATAAGATCAACCAGACCGAGAACCGATCGGTGCTGCATACCGCATTGCGCAATTTTAGCGGCAGACCCGTGTACAGCGACGGACAGGACGTGATGCCGCAGGTGTTTGGTGTGCTGAACCAGATGAAAGATTTTTGCCGTCGCATTCACAATGGTGAATGGAGAGGTTATACTGGTAAAAAAATAAAGTATATCGTCAACATAGGCATTGGCGGCAGCGACCTGGGACCGCAGATGGTGACTGAAGCGCTGAAACCTTACCAGGTGGAAGGCATGCATGCTTATTTTGTATCGAACATCGATGCCACGCATATCAGTTCCATTCTGAAAATGGTACAGCCCGACGAAACGCTTTTCCTGGTGGCATCAAAAACCTTTACCACCCAGGAAACCATGACCAACGCGCATACTGCTCGCCGTTGGTTCCTGGAGCATGCCAAAGACGAAGCACATGTAGCCAAACATTTCGTGGCGCTCAGCACCAATGAAAAAGAAGTGGTGAAATTTGGAATCGACAAATCGAACATGTTTGTGTTCTGGGATTGGGTGGGCGGCCGCTATTCGCTGTGGAGCGCTATTGGCTTATCCATTGCGCTGTTTATCGGCTACGACAATTTTGAAAACCTGTTGAAAGGCGCCTATACGGTCGATACTCATTTTCGCAATACTTCGTTTGATAAAAACATACCGGTGATTATGGCGCTGATCGGCATCTGGTACACCAATTTCTTTGGTGCGCAAACCGAAGCCATTCTCCCCTACGATCAATACATGCATCGCTTTGCCGCTTACTTTCAGCAAGGCAACATGGAAAGTAATGGCAAGAGCACCGACCGTAAGGGCAAGCCCGTAAAATGGAACACCGGTCCTGTGATATGGGGCGAACCCGGCACCAATGGCCAGCACGCCTTTTACCAACTGATACACCAGGGCACTTTACTGATACCCTGCGATTTTATTGCGCCCGCCATCAGTCATAACCCTATCGGCGATCATCATGCCATTTTGTTATCAAACTTCTTTGCACAAACCGAAGCGCTGATGAATGGTAAGACAGCAGAGGAAGTGAAGAAAGAATTAGAACAGGCAGGAAAAACAAATGATGAAATCAAGCAACTGCTACCCTTCAAAATATTCCCCGGCAACAGGCCTACTAATTCATTCCTGGTAAAGAAAATTACTCCTCACACACTCGGTCAGCTGATCGCCCTATATGAGCATAAAATATTTGTGCAAGGTGTTATCTGGAATATCTTCAGCTTCGATCAGTGGGGTGTGGAACTGGGTAAGCAACTGGCCAATAAGATTTTACCCGAGCTGGAACATGATAAGAATATCAGTTCGCACGACAGCAGCACCAACGCGTTGATCAATATGTTTAAAAAAATGAGGAAGTAATTGTGTAATTGCCGCGCATCCTACATCCGGCAATTCAAAACCGATCGGTATGAAACAATTACTTTTCCCGGCTTGCCTATTGATAGGCATTGCAGCCGGCGGCAGTTGATCTTACCTCGTGATCCGCAGGGTAAAAAATAGTGGTTTTTTTTATAAAGGGTTGGATTTTAAAATACTTAGAAGGGAATTTTTCCGTTCTACGAAAATTTAATTCTGTATATTGAAGGGAGATTTCAAACCCTTAATCATCCATTTCTTATGAACCAAACCATACGCTATTTAGTCCCCCTATTCCTGTTCGTATTCATTTTCTCAACTCTCTCTGCACAAAACCAGCTTTGGACAGATGCCAACAACCCTGCTATACGGCAGAACCTGTCTGGCCGCAGCGTCCAGGCATTACCTTCCACTTACAGGCTTGTTCAGCTGAATACATCGCTCGCCCGGCAATTGCAAGACCAGGCGCCGCTGGAGACTGCTTCCAACCGGCAGGCAGTAGCTGCGAGCGCGGTGCCTTTCAGCATGCCTTTACCCGAAGGAGGATTTATAGGAAGTTCCATATATGAATCGCCCATTGTATCGAGAGAAATACAAAGAAAACGATCCAACCTGAAGACTTACCAGCTAATAGACCAGAACAAATCATCGTATGGGCGCATGACCATTACGTCAGCTGGTATTACGGGCATACTGTTTACCGATAATGGCGGCGTATATATCTCGCCGGTTGGTAAGGAATTCCCGGGGGTGCATATGGTTTATTATATCAGAGATGCGCGTTCGCTGAGCCCTATGGTGTGTAATGTATTGGAACAGGTAGAATCATTAGGCAATTTCAGAAATGCCAAGGTTGATTTCGGGGATGGACAGTTCAGGACCTACCGTTTAGCGGTGGCCGCCACCGGTGAGTATGTGGACTGGGCAGGCAGCCAGGATGATGCCGTGGACTATATCACCACTACCGTAAATAATATCAATGCCATTTACGAACGCGAGCTTTCTATCAGGTTCACGCTCGTAATTGATTACAACGTCATTTTTCCCGATTCTACTGCCGACCCTTATACACCAGGACTGGCTGCCAGCGGGGCCGACCTGAACGTTAACCACAGCACTCTGACGTCAACTATCGGTACCGCCAATTTTGATCTGGGAATCGTATTTCATTACGGCTGGAATGGTGGCATTGCTCAGTTGCAATCGGTTTGTTCCGGCACCGTCAAGGGCCGTGCTGCTGCGGGTTCTGACTTCGGTACTGGCGCTAATCCTTTGCCCGGCCCGCAGGGACCTATTTTTGATGTGACCGTTGCCCATGAAATCGCACACCAGTTTGGCGCCACGCACACGTTTGTCGCCAACAACGGCGTCTGCGGCTCCAATGTAACGCCGACATCGGCGGTGGAGCCAGGAGGCGGTTCCACCATCATGGCTTATGCCGGCGTATGCAGCCCCAATTTCTACCAGGCGCAATCAGATGCTTATTTCCACGGTGTGAGTATTTACCAGATGCTTTATTTTGCGGTGAACAGCACACCTTGCGCGGCACTGTCTTCCAGCGGCAATACCAAACCGGTGTTTGTTTCACCTCCCAACGAATCAACCTTTACCATTCCGGCTTCAACGCCGTTTTTCCTGGCGGCCGGGGCTCTTGACGCGGAAGGCAATACGCTTACGTATAGCTGGGAGCAGGTAAATCCCGGCGCGGCCACCTCGGGTCCGCCATCGCCCACGGCTACCACGGGACCTAATTTCAGGTCGATGCCACCCTCTGTTAATGCCACACGCACCTTCCCGCGGCTGGCCGACCTGGTTAATGGCACAAGCAGTCCTTACGAAGTGCTGCCAACAGTATCCCGCAGCATGGATTTCCTGTGCACCGTTCGTGATAATGTGGCAACCGGCGGCCTTACCGACTCGGTATGGGTTACCGTTACCACCCATGCAGGTGCGGGTCCTTTTGTGGTAACTTCGCAAGCCACCAATGAAACCTGGACTGCCGATGGCACCAGCACCGCCACCATTACCTGGAACGTGGCTAATACTACAGCCGCACCGGTGAATTGCGCGAACGTTGATATCTTATTCTCCACCGACGGTGGTTTTACCTATCCTTATGTGTTAGCCAGCCATGTTCCCAACGATGGTTCGCACGACATTACTGTTCCGAACCTGCCAACTACCGTTGGCCGTGTGAGAGTGCAGGCTTCCGACAATATATTCTTCAACATCAATGCAGGCTTCATCACTATCAATTCTGTGTGCGAGGCAAATGGTGTTACTATCAGCCCTTCACAAACTGTAACAGCACCTGCCGGTAGTGCAGCGCTTGATTTGAATTTATCACCGGGCTTTGGCGTACCCGTGAACATTTCAGGCACACTCCAGTCAACAGATCCGCATTCTTACCTGGCTACACACTATAATACGCCGGCAAGCTGTATTGAATTCAGCAACGATTTCCGTTACGATGTGTACAGGTTTACCGTAAGTGAGACAGGCATCTACAGTTTCTCACGCGGAGTGGGTGGCGCTTGGGTGTATAATATTTACCTGGACGATTTTGCGCCCGGCACGCCCTGCCAGAACCTGGTAGCCAGCAATGCTACTTACAACAGCGTAGCAGGGTCAGTGAGCCTGACAAACCCCCTGGAAGTACAGCTGATAAAAGGAGTTTATTATATTATGGCCGTAGGCACCTTCAGCAATACGCAGCCCGCATTACCCTTCAATTACAGTGTAAATGTAACACCGCCTCCTGGCGGCGGCATATTTACCGCGCCCATTAGTCCGGCAGGTTATAGCTATACCTATGTCATCGTTAGCGATTTCACCGGCAAAATCGTTGCCATCGATCCCGATGCCAACCTCAGCAACCCGGCCAACTTCCCCGCGGGCGATTATACCATTTGGGGATTATCGTACAGCAATTCGATTGATCCTGCCACGCTCAATGCCTTTGTGGGCGGACCGTTCAGTGACCTGCAGAATGCCGCAATGTTCCAACCCGGAACGGTGTGCAGTCAATTGAGTTTAAACGCAGTGCCAGTGATCATCACCGGCGCATTGCCCGCCGGGATGCTGCCGCTGAAGGCTTCGCAGGTGAACAATACCGTGCAACTGAAATGGGGCACCGTTTGGGAACAAGACACCAAACACTTCGAAATCTGGCGCTCGTCGGATGGTGTTCATTTTGAAACACTGGTGGCTACTGTGCCGGCAAAGGGCAGCAGCAACAATACTGTGAACTACACGGCCATTGACCAGGCTCCGCTGAACGGCAAAAATTACTACCGTGTGAAGCAGGTTGACCTGGATGGCGACGCCAGCTACAGCAATATTGCGGTGATCGATATAACACTACCGGTTACGCTCACGGCGGTTTATCCCAACCCGGCAAAAGCTACGCTCACGCTGGAGTATATTACTGACAAGGCGGGCACGGTGAATGTAGCGATCATCGACGGCAAAGGCGCGGTGGTGCAACGCACGCAGTTTAATGCGCAGGCGGGAAGAAATATCCGCAGTCTGCAGGTGGCAGCGTTAGCGAAGGGCATTTATGCCTTGCAGATCACCGATAGTGAGAAGACTGAGACGAAGCGATTCATCAAAGAATAGCAATAAAAAACCCCGGTAATTCCGGGGTTTATTTTTTTAATGATGTATAGTGAGATTACCACTTATCTACTTCTTCATTAGCATCAGCTGAACTGGCAGCTCCGTTGCTGCTACTGCTGGCGTTGATGGCCAGGGCAGGAGAATCATTCGTCATATCCACATCTACATCTTCCACATCGGCAGTCTCAGGCTGGTCATGGTTGTAGGCATCGAAATCGAAGTTGGGCATCAATTCAGTCTTCACATAATCTACCGCTTCGGTCAAAGCCTTCAGGAACTTATTAAAATCTTCTTTGTACAAAAAGATTTTATGCCTGTCGTAACCGTTCTCGTTAAACTTCTTGCGACTTTCCGTAATAGTGATGTAGTAATCATTACCCCGGGTAGCGCGCACATCGAAGAAATACGTTCTTCTCTTCCCCGCTCTGATGCGTTTGCTATAAACGCTTTCCATTCTTTTGTCGTTGTTTTCGTACGCCACAGTCATTTAGTTTTTTGCAGTTAACAATTGTCAATATTTGTCAAAAAAAGCAGTTACAAATATAATATTGTTTTAGAATCAGCAAAATTTCATTACTATTTTTGGGGTTTATTCAAAAATAATTGTCCCTCCTACGGTTTATCCTCATCTTCCGCCGATTCCTGGTTCTCCTGCTGTTGTTGCTGTTCGTATAAATACGAATAATAGCCGTTACGTGACAACAAATCTTTATGTGTGCCCATTTCGACTATCCTGCCATCTTCCAGCACGACGATATTGTCGAAATCGAAGAGGGTAAAAATACGGTGAGTGATAATGATGGCTGTCTTGTGTTGCAGAAACCGGTAGAGATTGCCCAGAATCTCCTTTTCGGTGCGGGCATCTACGGCGCTGAGGCAATCGTCGAACACCACTATCTGCGGATCTTTCACCAGGGCGCGGGCGATGGAAATGCGTTGTTTCTGACCGCCACTCAGGGTCACGCCCCGCTCCCCGATCAACGTATCGTATTGCTGGTGAAAACCCATGATTTCCTTATCCACGCTGGCCTGTCGGGCCGCCTGTTGCACCTGCTCCATCGAACCATTTTTGGCCCCGAATAATATGTTGTTGGTAATGGTATCGCTAAACAAAAACACATCCTGTGGCACATAGCTGATTTGCCTTCGCAGCGACTGCAGGTCCATGCGCCTGATGTCCAGTCCGTCTATGGTGATATGTCCGTTAGTAGGATCGTACATGCGCAGCAGCAGGTGTGCGACGGTGGTCTTACCGCTGCCTGTATGCCCGATAATAGCCACCTTCTGCCCTTTTTTGATATGCAGGTTAAAATCTTTCAGCGCTTTGATACCGGTATTGGGATACACGAAATCGACATGATGAAAAGCGATATTTCCCTGCAATACCGGGCTCTCTGCTTCCCTGGGAGTGGTGATGGTGGGCTCGGTATGCAAAAACTCGTTGATCCTTTTTTGCGAAGCAATGGCGCGTTGTATCATGCTGGCCGTCCACCCGATGGCACTCACCGGGAACATCAGCATATTGATGTAAATAACAAACTCCGCGATCACGCTCACATCACCATGTATGCCTTTCACTGCATAAATACCCCCGATCATGATGGTAAGGAGGGTGCTAAGTCCAATGATCAGCGACATAGAAGGAAAATAGATCGCCTCTACAGTGGCCAGCCCGATGGCATTTTTCTTATACTCCTCGCTGTTTTTTTCAAAGAAACCATACATCGCCTTTTCCTGCACAAATGATTTGATGACGCGAATACCTGAGTAGGACTCCTGCGCATTGGTCGTCAGGTCTGATAGCAGTCCCTGTATTTTTTCACTACGCCGGTTGATAATGGTATTTACCTTAAAAATCGTGAATGCCAGTATGGGCAGCGGGGCAAGTACATATAGCGTCAGCAGCGGATCTCTTTTCACCATATAAAAAACCGCGAGTCCTATGAGGGTGACGAGATTGATGGAGTACATCACTGCGGGACCGGTAAACATGCGCACGCGGCTTACATCTTCGGCTATGCGGTTCATGAGGTCGCCGGTGCTATGTGTTTTGTAAAAATTGGAGTCGAGTTTGAGGTAGTGGCGAAATATCTGGTTTTTCTGGTCAAACTCTATATGCCGGCTCATCACGATAATGGTTTGCCGCATCAGGAACATAAACACGCCGCGTATGAGCGCCAGTACCAGTATGGTGATACCGCACAGCGCGATCACCGAAATGCCCTTATAATTCTCTGCAAAATCGATGAACCATTTTACCAGTATATCGTAGTTGGCCGGTTTATCATTCACCACCCCATAATAGCGAGTGACCACATTAAACACATACCCGGTGACCTGGGGAGCGAGTATAGCGAAATAGTTGGAAATAATGATGAAGAGTATTCCCAATGACAAGCGATACCGGTACTTATAGAAAAACGGATTAAGTGACCGTAAATGTTTCAACCCCGTACAATTTAGGAGCGAAGGTAAGGCAAGTAGCAGTTTACCGAATGGAATTTATGATATACAAAAAGAAGAAAAAGAAGTTTTTGCAAGTATAAACTGCTCACCCTATTTTTGCGCCGGAGAGATGGCAGAGCGGTCGAATGCGGCGGTCTTGAAAACCGTTGAGGTGAAAGCCTCCGGGGGTTCGAATCCCTCTCTCTCCGCATCTACTAATAATTATAGATAACGTTTTGTAATGAAAGCCCGTAGTATCAATTGATTACGGGTTTTTTGTTTTTATAGCATTACCCCTCTTTATGGCACTTTTTACCTCTGTTTGAGTGAGTGTTTCGGTGAGTTCACTTATCTTAAAAAAGACTCACTCAACTTTACATACCGCGCTGATATTTAACGCTTCATAGGGTTTGTTCTTGCACGGGCCGGTTGCTGGTCAGTGTATTTTTATCACCCGAAAAAGTGCATTTATGGAGCAAAGCGTTTCTACTTTATTCTATCCCAAAAAACCAAAGTATTATGTAAAAGGCGACCAGGTTCCTATCTACATGCGGATCACCGTGAAAAAAGAAAATCAGCCGCAACCCGACAAAGCCGAATTAAGCACCGGCAAAAGGGTTGACCCTCAAAAATGGTTATCGGAATCGAACCGGTTGTCAGGTCGTACCGATCAGGTTAAGACTTACAATGAGTATTTCGATTTGCTGGAATTGAAGGTTACCCAATCGCATAACCATCTGCTTCGCATTGATCATGAAGTAACCGCCGAAAAAATCAAACTGCTCATTGAAGGCAAGCCACTGGAGCAGGTTCGTACCATTCTGCCGGTGTTTAAAGAGCACAACGACCGTATGAAGGCGCTGATTGGAAAGGACTATGCTTATGGAACCTGGGAGCGTTACGAAACTTCTTACGACCATACGGTTGCATTCATGAAAGAAGTGTACAAGGTGGATGATTTTGACATCAGAAAGTTTGACCTGGAATTTATTCAGAAATATGAATTGTGGTTAAAAACAGTTCGGAATTGTAATCACAATTCCACCATGAAGTATCTGGCGAATTTTAAGAAGATAGTGCTGACATGTGTGAAACGAAAATGGATACCACAGGATCCATTCGGTGAATTTAAAATGACTAAGAAGAAGGTCAAAAAGACGCCCCTCACCCAGCACCAAGTAGATGAACTGGCAAAAAAGCATTTTTCTTCAGAACGCCTTACTGTAGTGCGCGACATCTTCTTATTCTGTTGTTATACAGGTCTGCCTTATGCGGAAATTAAAAAGCTGAAACGTTCTGATATTTTTATCGGCATCGATGGCTTTAGGTGGATAGATAACGAGCGTGTAAAAACAGATGGGGCGGCGCGTATTCCGTTGCTTCCGGTTGCCGAGCAATTAATGGATAAGTATGCTGATGATCCGGATTGCGTTGAAAAAGGGCTGGTATTCCCCGTGCGAAGCAACCAGAAAATGAACGATTATCTCAAGGAAATCGCTGATCTCTGTGGAATAAAAATCAAGTTAACATTCCACATAGCCCGACACACTTTTGCCACTACCATTTGCCTTACTAATGGCATATCAATGGAAACTACCTCCAAACTGCTGTGCCACGCAAGTATTGTGATGACGGCTGGCGTTTATGCGCAGATTGTTGACCGGAAAGTCAGCGATGAAATGATGACGATTAGAAATAAATATAGGTCCCTGCCTGCGACTTATCCTCAGACCATACAACTCGGCACCACGCAGCCCTGCATAGTACATTCTTTCACCATTCAAAAATTCAAACATGCAAGCTAATAAAGAATACATTGATTTACTACATGACATTAAATTACGAATTGCTCAAAGCCGCTATGCCGCAGCACGTTTGGTAAATCAGGAGCAACTCAAGCTGTATTACGGTGTCGGCAAATTGCTGGATGAGAAAATCACCCACCATAAATGGGGTGAAAAGGTGCTTGCTCAGATTGAAGCAGACTTAAAAGAACAAATGCCCACTTTACGAGGTTTTTCACATCGAAGCTTGAAGAAAATGCGCCAGTTCTATGTTTCGTATGTAAACGATCCAATTGGGCCGTTACTGACGGCCCAATTACAACAGGTTGACAATGTGAAGGATGCAATTCGGCAGTCGGCAACTGCCAAATTAAAACCAGGCGGTGACCCAATTAGCCCGTCACCAACGGGCCAATTAGAAGACGCAATCTTACGCAGCTTTATGGGCATCACCTTTACCCATCATCTTCTCCTTCTCAACAAATGCAAATCTTACGACGAACGCCTATTTTATATGCACCGCGCCGCTAACGAATTCTGGTCGGTCGACATTATGGAGCATCATATAAAGGAGAATTTATTTAAGCATGTCGGCAAACTGCACCACAATTTTGATACTGCTATACATGCAGATGCAGGGGCGGCAGCGAGTGAATTATTTAAAGACCAGTATTTACTTGATTTTCTTCAATTGCAGGATGGTGATCACGAGCATAAAATTGAAGATGCTATTGTATCCAATATCACTGAATTTATACTAAAGATGGGCAAAGGGTTTTCTTTCATTGGCAATCAATTTCGACTGGACGTTGATGGCCACGAATTTTTTATTGATCTGTTATTTTTCAACAGGATATTACAGCGCCTCGTGGTATTCGAATTAAAGCGCGACGCATTCAAACCGGAATACACCGGCCAATTGCATTTTTACCTCAATGTCCTGGATGATAAAGTGAAACTACCTCACGAGCAAGCCAGTATCGGCATCATTCTTTGCCGAGAAAAAGCAAACGCCATTGTGCAATATTCTATTCGCAATATGAGTACACCTATGGGCGTAGCAACTTATAGGAATTCAACTGAACCACCAAAGGAGATCAAGGAGGTATTGCCGGACGCGGACGCATTAAAAAGGCTGATTAGGTAAAAGCAAGTGTTCATTCACTGTTTATTTGCTTTGTATAGCTCTCAGCTATTTCTTTAATATTTTCTACAATCGGTCTGGGAACTAGGCAAAGGCGACATACCTGTCGTTAACGAAGTATTGGTTTTTGATGGCTTCAGGATCCTGCCAGTTGAGGTTTAAGAGAGCGGTAAGCGACGCGGAAAGCCCCCGATATGAGTGCGATTTGATGAGAAACAGGTTGGCTCCCATTTCATAGGCAACTTGAATATCACGAGGGTTAACAGCGGCAGAATATACGACAACTGGCAGCTTTTGGAACTCTGGTCTTTTTCGAATTTCGACAAGACAATCAAGGCCATTTCTTATAGGCATAACCAAATCAAGAAATAATAAGTCTGGGCGCTGTTTTGCCAATAACTCAAGCAAATTGTTTCCATCATCGGTGCAATCCACTTTTATGTTTGGTCTAAGTTCTGCCAGAACCTCTTGCATAATGTGTTGATCGTCGCAATCATCTTCTACATAAAGAATGTGGCGAATCTCAAACATCGTGTTGACAACAGAGGTTTCGTCCGAAGTAAAGCCCATTACCTAAAACTACGAAAACAATACCGAATTTATTTCTTAATTTCATCCCATTCTGCTTTAGCGTGATTCAGGTCAGCAATAAAAACGGGATTTTTATACCAATACTTCAATAAATGCCAGCCGATAACGCGTGATGCCTCATTGTCGCTTGGATAATGAATTCCCATTAATTCTCGTGACCACCTTACCTCTGCCGCTGCCTTTATAAAATCCTGCCTCTTTTCAGGAAACAGTTCTCCAAAAATATATGCCTCCGTATAAGCCCATAACGAATGCCCACTTGGAAAAGCCGGGGAGTTAATTCTCGTCAAAGGTTTCAATGCAGGCTCCAGGTGGTAAGGCCGTGGGCGCTTAAAATGTTGCTTTAGCCGAAATTCAGCTACGCGTATGTCCTGAATACAATTTAATAAGAGAGCGGTAGTCGCAGGATAGTTTTTAAAGTCATGTTGTTGTCCTGTGGCAATATTAAGTATATAGTAAAGGTTTTGCCGGTTCTCCACATAGTCTGGATCCGTAGGGTTGCTAATGTTAGGCCATGAGCCGATGTTTGCAATGTATTCTGCCCGTTCAATTTCCTGCTTTGTCCTGGTATTTTGAAGTTTTAAGAGGTAGTCAAGCTCGGCCCTCGTTTGGCCTGAACTATTAGCGGGTAACTTAATTAATGATGGCAGTACAGCTTCATCGGCCGGTGAAAGATAAACGGTTCGCCACAAGGCATTGCCTAATGCTCCTTTGCTGTATTCTGACCACGGGTATTGTATAGTGTCCAGAGCCCGCCTTAGTTTGTTCGGTGTAGTGCCTTTAGCCTCGAACTCTTTATATTCTTGGTTCGCCGGTTCCAATAGCGGTATCTGTTGGCCAAATAAGGAGCAACAATTGAACAATAAAGCAACGAAACAAAAAAATAATAATCTGTATCTGTTTAGATTCACTGTCATAAGAAACATTTTTCCTAATGACGAAGGGAATCCAAAAAAGACACAGAAATCCGGTAACTATTTTTTACAACATCCTGATTGATCCTTTTGCCTGCAATCGACAATATTGCCGTATTTGTCAAAGTCATAGGAACAACAGTCAAGTATAATCTCCTTCAGCTTCTCTTTCGCCCTTTGTACCCGAATTTTCGCATTACTGAGCGAAATCCTTGCCTGTTCGGCATAGTCCTTTAACTTCATTCCCCCTAGTTCTGTCATTACCAGCGCATCACGATATATTTCCGGCAACGAGTCTATCATTGGCCTTAAGCAACAGTTTGCCAATTGCAGGGATTGATCTTTAAACAAACCATCGTCTGACCCAACATTATCAAGAGCTACATCGTCCACACTATGTTTGGCCTTTCTGTAATGATCGATGACCGTATTATTGGTAAGCCGAACCAGGTAAGCAGGTAGATTGTCTGCATGCTCGATTTTTTCGAGATTAAGCATAATCTTCAGGTACACTTCCTGCATAACATCATGGCAGTGATCTTCATGCTTCACTTTTTTGCAAATAATGTCGTGAAGTTTGACACCAAATTGGTTGTAAATCGAGAATAAGGCAGAATCGTTCATAACAATGATTATCTATTAGTATGCTTTCCGTAACATATCCGCCAAATCATTCGGTAATGGGCTGTTTTCGATCGCTACGGCCGCTTTTTCAATATCGTAGTTAAAGCGGACAAAGTTTACGTTAATAAATTCTTTTGTGTCTTTACTATCGTTATGGTTGATCGTCAATACCACGAATCCTCCTTGCGGATTTCCATCTTTAGGTTTACCTATAGAACCAGTATTGATGGCATGTTTAAAGCGGCGCGGTTCCTTTCCTGTGTCCAGTACTCTGTAGTACGGCTTGTGCGAATGCCCAAAGCAAAGAATATCTGCGTTCGCATTTTCAAATACAGCCAGGAAATCGGCTTCAGATTTATCTTGCAATAGGTATTCATCATTGCTTTTGGGACTTCCATGCACAAGCAGCATCTGCAATGGGCTACCGTTTATTTGAAACTCGAGGTGTATGTGCGCCGGCAAGGTAGCAAGATATTCTTTATTCTCATCCGTGACGATCTTGTATGCATAATTCTTGCCCGGTTCCGCCAGTTGAGCACCAGTGAGACCTTTCACCTTTGCATCATGATTGCCCCCGATGGTAGCAATACCACGCCGCCTGATGTGGCTGATTATTTCATTAGGCCAAATATGATAACCCACTAAATCTCCCAGGCAAAACACCATGTCGGGTGTTTCCCCATCAATTAACTCAAGCGCTTTTTCAAAGGCTGGGAGATTTGCGTGGATGTCTGAAAAAAGTACAATTTTCATGTAGTATTAAATTCCTTTTCTTAGGCTTTCTGCATAGGCGTTTGGCAAAGGGCTATCTTCTACAGCTTTGGCAGCTTTTTCAATATCATAATTGAACCTGATAAATTCGACCTGTATGGATTCTTTTTGACTGATGCTGCTGTTATCGTTTAAATGCAGCAGAACATATCCGCCCTGCGGATTCCCGTCTTTAGGTTTGCCAACTGACCCGATATTTATTGCGTGCCTGTACCGGATGGTGCCCGCATCATTAATTTCAAGTACACGGTGGTAAGGCTTGTGTGTGTGCCCAAAACACATGATGTCTGCTTCGGCATCATGCATTATTCGGGATAAACTTTTTTCATCTCTATCTTCAAACAGGTATTCATTTATCTTTCGCGGGCTACCATGAACCAACAAAAGATTCAGTTTGTCGCTATTCAATTGAAATTCTACCTTGATATGTGCCGGTAGTGTACGTAGATAGCGCCTTTGTTCATCTTTTACAAGTTGATTAGTGAACGAGATGGAAACCGCGCCATTGGCCTTTTCGTCGTCCGTTTTATAGGCGCAGCCACAATCGTCGCTCGAACGACCGATTCCAAAATCATAGTTACCGGCAATGGTAGGGATATTACGTTTGCGGACTTCATCAATTACCTCATTTGGCCAGATGTTGTAACCAACCAGGTCACCCAAGCAGTAGACTGCGTCTGCTTTTCTTGTATCGAGATCTTTAAAAAACGCTTCCAATGCGGGAAGGTTGGCATGAATGTCAGAAAAAAGAGCAATTTTCATTTTGGAATGTATGAGCGTTTATAAATTATTAGCAGCAGGATATTTTGGATCTATAGTGATTCCAGTACTTTGCCAGGGGTGGAATGGCAACAAATAAATGGATTAATGCCATTACAATAGCGCCGGGAATGAGGTTTTCAACCAACCAGATAAAACTGTTATAAAAAGGGATTGTTTCATGGTTATTTATTAAGGTGAAACCGCTATCGCTTAATCGAATCTTGATCAATAAGAAAACGGCAATGGCGGCAAAGTGGAATCCATTTACCAGCAGATGTATAATGTACTCGCCTCTCGGCAATCCGCCCATGAACGTCCGGCTGTCTTTTTCAACATAGGCGTCAATGATAGTAACCGCGACGTCGATGCCCAGGAAGATTAAGCCAAGATAAAAGCCGAATGCATCGTTTCGAAGATAAAGGAAGTAAAGGATTGCAGGAAACAGCAGAGCCCTTATTGTATGCGTGATATGCTCACCTTTACTTTCAGCATGCTGGTATAATTTGTACTTAAAAATGTGAAGGTAAAATCCATCATACATACCCAAAATCGCAAACAGAACCAATAGTACAATTGCAACTAAAAATGCTATTTCCATACGTTAAGCTATTTGTGTAGGTGAATAATATTTTCTGCGAAGCCAAAATGCTACGTTTACGAGTGCTATCAAAGCAGGAACCTCAACGAGGGGGCCAATTACCCCTGCAAATGCCTGACCGCTATTTATCCCAAATACCCCAATGGCCACGGCAATTGCTAACTCAAAGTTGTTTCCTGCTGCGGTAAAGGCAATGGATGCATTTTTAGAATAGTCTGCGCCTAGCGCCTTGCCCAGGAAGAAACTTACAAGAAACATAATAGCAAAATAAATGACCAGGGGAATCGCAATTCTAACTACGTCAAAAGGAATTCGAACGATCAGCTCGCCTTTAAGGCTAAACATTACAATGATCGTAAAGAGCAATGCAATTAGTGTGATAGGTGAAATCGCGGGAATAAATTTTTTCTGGTACCACTCTTCCCCTTTAAGTTTAAGTAGCACAACCCTTGATATTACTCCAGCGGCAAATGGTATTCCGAGATAAATGGCAACACTCTCAGCAATTTGTCCGATTGTGATGTTTACTTCCAGTCCGTTTAAACCAAACAAAGGAGGCAATACTGTAATGAAAACATAAGCGTAAACACTGAAAAATACCACCTGAAAAATACTGTTCAGTGCAACCAATCCGGCTGCATATTCCCGGTTTCCTTCGGCCAGTTCGTTCCATACAATTACCATAGCAATACATCGGGCAAGCCCTATCAGAATCAACCCGATCATGTATTCAGGATAGCCTTTGAGAAAAAGAATGGCAAGTAAAAACATCAGTATCGGCCCAATAACCCAGTTAAGCAGCAGCGATGTGCCTAGAATCTTCGTGTTCTTAAACACCTCACCCATCTTTTCATATCGCACTCTAGCCAGGGGCGGATACATCATTAAAATAAGACCTATGGCAAGCGGAATATTGGTTGTCCCACTCGAATAGGTATTAATAACGTCAGGTATAGACGGCAAGAAATATCCTAAACCTACCCCCACCGCCATTGCGGTAAAATCCATACAGTAAGGTAACGGTCAAGAAAGCTCAGCTTTTTTCGCTCGATTACAGGATTACAATTATTTGCACTCATGAAGAATAGATGGTTTATAGAAAATGAAAACTGGTGCCAACGGACACCAGTTTCTTTGAATTAATTACAGCATGACGGCCCACAACAGGATTTTTCTTCCTGTGGTTTCTGCGCGAAAACGGTAATGCTGTAAATACCTGTTTTGCTCGCGCGAAACGCCTGAAGTTCTTCTGCCGATAAATGGTTCAACAGAATATCATCTGGAATATGGATTGGTTTCTCTTTTTGAACCGTAATATTTTCGAAACCATTCTGCTCGATCAGTTCCAGATATACCTGCTTCTGGATTGCACCGGATACACAACCGGCATACATTTCTGCTGCTTTTTGAATCTTTTCCGGCAAAGTCCCTTCCAATACAATGTCGGATATGCTGAAGTGGGCGCCAGGTTTAAGTACGCGGTAAATTTCCTTTAAAACGCCGTCTTTATTAGGAACGAGGTTCAGGACGCAGTTACTTACGATAACATCGGCTGTGTTGGCCGACACAGGCATCTTTTCAATGTCTCCCTGCCTGAACTCTACATTATGATAACCCAGTTTTTCCGCGTTTTGCCTGGCTTTCTCAATCATGGCAGGCGTGAAATCAATACCGATTACTTTGCCGGTTTCACCGGTTTCAGCGCGGGCAATAAATGCGTCATTACCAGCACCACTGCCCAGGTCGATCACAACATCGCCTTTCTTTATTTTCGCAAACTGCGTCGGCAAACCACACCCCAGTCCCAGATCTGCATCGGGATTGTAGCCTTCGAGGCTCGAATAGTCGTCCGTCATAATGTTGGCAGTTTCGATAGAGCAGCCGCCTGCGCCACAACAGGATGCGGCGTTAGTGTCCTTGTCCTGTAAAGCGATTTCGCTGTATTTCTGTTTTACCAGTTCTTTTAATTCATTATCGGTTTGCATATCATTTGTATTTATTGTTTAATCGCAATATAGCGATGTATATAAGCAAAAAAAATCAACAACATCCGTCTTTATCGGTATAAGCCACGAAAAACGCGTCAAAAGCCATTTTGTACTGTTTCCATACTTTCGGATCGATGCAATAACATACACTGGTTCCTTCTATTGTACCCTGAATTAGTCCCGCATTTTTTAACTCTTTCAAATGCTGGCTTATGGTTGCCTGTGCCAAGCCCAACTCTTCCACCAGATCTCCGCAAATACACGCCTGAGATTTGATGAGGTATTGAATAATAGCAATACGGGCAGGGTGAGCCAGCGCCTTCATCATGGCCGCCAGCTTGTTTTGTTTGTCGTTGAATATCTCGGTTTTCGTAAGTCCCATATCTATTGCAATATTACGATAAACTCGGAAGTTCCAAAATAATTTTTTGAAAAGGCATGGAAAGTGTAGCTATAGCCGGGGGTGCGTAGGTAGCGTAAACGCGGCCGAAGTTTGACGGTTGAAACGTAGCTGCGACATGATAGAGAGCATAGCCCTACCGGGGCCTCCTGCCCTACATTTAAAGGCTTTCCACCCGCCGATGGAATTCGGACAAACTAATATTGAAGTACTTGCATAGAGCGGCTAAAGTACTAACGCTCAAATTTGCTTTGGCGGTTTCTATTCTGCCTATATGAATATTAATGTCATTATACACCTCCTCCTGCGATATCCCTTTTTCGTCCCTCAGTTGTTTAATGACTATGGCAATCTTCTGTAATAATTTACTGTCTCTTAATTGGCTCATCAGACCGACAAGATGCCAAGAAACATTCTGCTGATTAATGACGAATATGTCATTATTTTATTTATCTTTGTTCAGCAACATATTACTTGATGTACTTCAATTAATAGAGGTACGCTTACAGATCTCGCCACACGAATCTGACTAATTCAACAAATGCGGGAGTAAGTAAAGCGCCCAATCCTTATTTTGCGTTATAGGGTTGGGCCTACTTATGTCTTTTTCGCATTTGACCATCGCAAGGTGGTAGGCTTAGTCAGAGCCTGTGTGGCAAAGGGCAGAGTAGGTTCCGACCCTATTACTTTATTGCTCCACCCCATCAGTCACCTGCCTCCCTTTAAAAAATTGGTATTTAGTTTATGTAGCATGCAAATATGCATAGAGCGCGGTTAATTATCATTTGATACTTAGCCCGGCAGATACCATTTATTACTTCACAAAAAAACAAAAGTTATGGGAACAGTTTTAAGAAACGAACAACCTGTCGTGGAAGTAGACGATTTGTTGCAGTCAAAAATTGTATTACTAAATGAGAAAGGGTTTTTGTGGCGAGAAATAGCCGAACTGGCTGGCTTGCCAAAGAAACTTGTAAAAGGATTGGCCAAGGGAGAATTTGTACTAACTGACGATGAGAATGAGCGATTGTCCAAATACTAGACGACACTATTAATCGCCTTAAGCAAAGTATGGTGGAAATCTGTCCTGAACAAGATATTGACGCCGAAGATTATGAATACATAAAATTGGAAGTAAAAAGTGTTACGTTGTTTAAAGGTAAAGATGATGATAAGATGATAGTTCAAATCCACGGGGTAAAAATCCATGATTAGAGTTAGTCAGGGAGGCCCGTTTTAATTCGTTCTTCATTTAAAGTGAGATTGTATGAGTGGGTATGATTTATCCGATGATTTTGTTGTTCCTGTCATTGAAGTTGTCTACCGTCCTCATGTGCGATTTTCTAAACGTCCAGCCATCAGTAGTCTTCAAAGTGCGGGATGGATATTCCTCGATACCTGGGATAAAAATTCCGTTTGTGATAAACAGAAAGTGCGCGTGATGCTGCTTTCCAAAGCATACCAGGTATTGGGTATGTATGAACTTACGGGTGATGTTAACGCTATTCTTTCAGATCCCCGTAAACTAATACTGCCAGCGCTAAGAACGGATGCAGTTGCTATATGTATTGCGAGAAACCGTCGTTTCGACGATCTAAGTTTGGATGAGGCTGACGAAAAGCTTTTGAAAAAGGCAATCGAAATCGGGAAGATGTTTAAAATAGACGTTTGGGACTATGTAATTGTAGGTAAAAGCCGGTTCTTTTCATGTCGGCAAAACAATTTGCTGCCGCCCGCACTTATCAATGACCGTCTCCATAACCAATCAGGAAATTCAAAGGCCGATTTTCTAAAAGGGCAGGCCGATGAAATTGACATCTCCCACTACTCGGCTGAACCGGGGGTGTCCATTGGCGAAAGCCAACACGTGGTTGGTACCCGGCACGATCCAAATGAATCGATAGTTACTGAACACCTGCAGCACCTGGTTGACACCCTTTCTAAAAAGCCTTCACTTTTAAAAGGCCGTGTACGCCGCTTAAAAATTATGTCAGCGACCCGCGGCTACACCGTTCAGAACGATCTTTATCAGGACGTATATATGAGGACCTCCAGAATTTATTTGATCGGCGACTGGATCGCCAAAACCGGCTTGAAATGTCATGATCGTATAAAAGTGATTCCGCTACACCGGCTCTTGATTATAGCTCCAGAAGACCCTAAGGAGTAAAAATCAAATGTCATTCATGATTAAATTATCTGGCAAGTACCTTTTTGAAAGGTTCTTTACTACCATTTTTACGATATTCAGCATCGTAGTAAATCCTTACTGCTTTCTTTGTCTTTTTTATGGAGAATATTTTAAAACAGCTAATCTGGCCTGGGCGACAGTATGTTCAAGTATTGTGGGATTACCGATAACAGTAGGCTTTTACTTTTTATATAGACTATTATTCAAAAAAGATACACAGAGTGACAAAATAGATCGGGGAATAAGGATATGTTTTCGTGGGGTTATCGCTATGTATTGCGGGTTCGCTTTTGTTGTGCCCTGCACAGTCAAATTGGTTATTCCCACACTTTCTCCGCTGGAAGGAATCTTGTTTTCAATCGCAATTCATTTGGTGGGGTTGCTTTCAGCAGTCGTTTTTTGTATAATGGAGATATTGAATAGCAGGCGAAGGGAAACATAAGCGATCGAATTGTTTATCGTTGGACGGTTTTTATTAAGGCACTGTCCATCATTTTATGTAGTTGTTTGCTTTTAATACCGTACATATAATCCCATGCCCGGATTATATGGTGCGTTTTTAAAGCCTCCATCGTTACTTCCTTTTGTAAGTTTTCGCGGTACACGGCCCATTTATAAACATAAAAGCAAAAGAACATTATAGACAGCCACATAAACCACCGGCTGAAAACAATTTTGTAAAACAGCTTCGCATCCTGCTCAGGAAAGAGTAGGATGCGGAACTTTTTAACCAGGGCTTTCGGTTGTGACGCTATGTGCGTTTTGATTTCAGAAAAACCATTTTTTAGAATGTCTTCAATCGGTTTAGTATCGACTACAACATTCGGTTTAGGCTGTGTTTGTAACTTACTGGTTGATCCTTCCACCCTTTTAACCATTGAAGTAAGCTCATCAATGGCAGACGACTGACTGTTTAGTCGCGCCACAACTGTTCGAAGCAGGTCGTTTAATCCCTCTTCTTTCACTTTTTCTTGCTCAAAGTTTCCCATATAGAAATATTTTATTTGACAATATTATTACTGCCTGAGACGTTTCCGCTTCTTTTTTCGTTTCGCTTCCCGGATTAGTTCTGAACTGACAGATTGATTGTATTGTTCGGTTTGATCCGACCCAAACAAGATTTTAAACATTTCCTGCTCGGACCTATAATACGCAGATCGTTCTAATTGCTCCAACAGGCTTTCCATAAATGTTTGACGTAATAGCTGATGGGTAGCCGTTTTCGGGTTGTTGGACAACGCCTGTTTTATAGCGTGTACCCGTTGCTTTTCCTCGGAAGGAATAGCGGCAATTTTTTGTTTGAGTTGCAACGCCCGCTCGATTTTTGCTAGTGAAAAACCTACTTCGCTGCCTTTTATCCTCACCTTTTTATTATCGATAAAGGTAATACCCCGGCCTTTTAATACCTGGTAACCTAACTTCTTCATTACTTCTTCGAACTGGTCATAAGTATTTACTTCCTGTAAAGTTTCCCTTATATCTTTTTTTAACCGTTCCTTTCTGGAATCAAGGCGGGGAATATGGCGCATTTCTTCCGGTAAAAACCGTCGCGGGCTTAATACTTCACGGAGTTTATGTTTTTGTTCAAGTCGCCTGCAAAGGGCAGCCATCCTTTTGTAACTGTTGCTGTCGCTGGCACATTTGCCATCGAATCCTATACGGTTGGCGATGATATGAATATGCGGCTGCCGTGTGTCTTTATGCAGGACAGTGATGTATTGGTTATCTGCGAATCCAAATTCTTTGGCGCATTCCTGTCCGACATCTATCAGTTGTTCCGTGCTTAGTTGATCACCTGGCGCCAGGCGTAGCGAAATATGAAATAGCGGATTTTTTACACGTCTGTTCAGGCTTGCTACGTCCGCTAACTGTTCAAGGATCTCATCACGGTTGCCAAAACATTTATTATATTCCAATATTTCCGCACGCTCAAAGTGCTGCACCTTCTCATCAAGTGATAATTGCTGTTTCTGCCGTTCAGATAATTCTTTCTTATCACTTAGACAATAATCAACACATTTATCGATAATCGTTGCTGTTCTAACAAAACCGATCATGAGAAATAGGATTTAATCAGATTTGCAAGGTCTTTGACTTCATCCGCCTGCTGGCGTAACGTGTAAAGTTCTTCCGAACTGAGTTGCTCAAAACTGTTTCGTCTTTTGGCGATCTGATTAAGGTTGGCCGCCAGGTGATTCAGGTTGCCTGTAAGTTGTAGTACTTCCTTTGGAAATACAATCAACCGTTTTTCAATCCTTCCTTTGGTTCCGATTTCCCGCAGATATTCGGATACGGTCATACCTGCTTTTGCCGCTCTATCCTGGATTTCCTTCCGCTGTTGTGCGGTACATTTTACCGGAACCAACTGATCCATTTTGTTCTCCACGGGCCGGCGGCCACCTTTATTTTTTTCTGTTTTTTCTTGCTTCTCCATTTTCTTTGTCCCGATTTTTGAATGCGGCAGCATGAAAAAATCCACTTCCCCGAATGCGATAGCATGAGGGGCCAGTCGTTTTGGTATTACCAAAACATAGCTGGCTATTCCAAATTCACAGTTTCCTCCCTGTTCGCAGCCGTTGTTTTATTTCGGTTGATTGAGCCACATACCATGCGTTTAAATCGTCGTGTTTATGGTAGAACTTACTGCCGTCCCGAAATTTAAATGGGTTCCATTCGAGTATCTTTCTGGTGGCTTCCCTGCCTGGATTGTCTCTATCAAGGTATAGGTAACCTTGCCGGTGTTGCTCCATGATCTCACGGGATTTTTCCAGAAATGCGAGGGAATTAAGAATAAGATAGTTTGACATCGGCTCATCCTGATGGATGTAAAGACATTTAAAAGTCATGAAATCAAAGAACCCTTCAAATACTGATAGCTGATCTTTTTGGTTGTCGATAAAGGTCAGGTCTTTGGGAGAACTGCTGCCTTTGAAGTAAGAATTTCTGAGTTCAAAGCCGCCGGAATTGTTCGGAAAACCGATTGCCTTATGCCTTTTCTCGTATAACGAAAACTCCACTTCGTGGCAAAACTGACGTGCAACTTCCACGCGGATGTGTCTTTGTCCCAGGTATTGAAGCAGGGCCATTTCGCTTAATGGATGGACATTAACGACAGAGATGCGGCCCGCTGTATCGTCTTTCTTTTCATCCGCCGCCGCTTTTGAACCGGCGATGTCGGGCGAAGGCAGCACCCGAAACATGGACAGCGCCGGGCGACCACCAACGCCCGCCAGTCGATCAAGGAATTCACTAACGGAACATTTATGATAATTTATTCCAAAGTCGATAATGTTTCCACCGTTCCCGGTGCCATGATCAAACCAGACATTCAATTTCCGGTTTACTTTAAAGGATGCGGTTCTTTCATCACGGAGCGGTGATAGGTACCAGTAATCGTTATTTCTTATTTTTTGTGGTTGGTGTCCCAAAAACGCGAGGTAATCCACCAGGTCTATTTGCTTCGCTTGTTCACAATTCAATTTTTCCATGCTACACAGTTTCAAGTTTTTTATAGTTATTATTTTGCCGATTCGCGGTTAAACACTTTTGGGCTTTCAACACCACACTGACGCAGATTATCTTTGAAGTCCATCCAAAGGCGAATATTAAAGTCCGCCAGTTCATGCAATTCTTCAGTAGAAAGGTGATAGGGGTTGGCATTTGGCAGCGCCGTTTTTTCGCCAGTCTTGCTGGTAAGATGTTCCGGCGCAGATGAAAAAATATTTGGAATGTAGCCTTCCCCGATTTCCAAATTATTGGAAATGCCAATACTGTTGCCGTACAATTTGATCTGCTTACCCGTCCTGAGGGTCAGCGTTTTTCTTTTGATCTGGGCCATGTTTTTAAATTTAGAATGTGTTTAAATGTGCTTGTGAAAGAAAAATCAGGAAGGGTTCGCAGGCGGTTCGGTATTCATCAGCTTCTGAACATCCTGAAACAGGAAGTACACCCTGGAGCGAACTTTAACAGGTTTAAGCTTTCCGATTTTTATCCAGCCGTAAATCGTTGGCTTGCTGACCCGGAAAAGGGCGCATAGTTCCGATATTTTTAGAAGCGGCTTATAGGTTAACCCCGGCGTTTCAAGTATAGATCCGGTTTGCTTTTCGCCCTCCATCTTGCCTACTTCCTCCCGAATGATCTGCCGGATATTTTGCCAGTATTCCGCCGGGTCATAAGGGAACAGCATTGGCGTGTTCCCGCTTTTCATAACATCTTGCATGGTCATTATTTTTTAGAACTTGAAGGTAAATTGACAGGCAGGCGAGAAAAAGATAAGTATACATAATTGTATGTCGTAGACAGAATGGAGTACAAGAACTTCGATAATAAAAGGCTGAGCTCCAAAGATTTTATAATCTTGGGCCTTTTCTTTTCGGTTTTTGTTGTTCTCGTTTTTTTCCCAGAAGCTTTCTTGTTAGTTCGGGGATAGCAAATGATAAGTGCGGGTTTTCAATAGCTTTCTTTAACCTTTCAGAAATCGCAGGCCATTCTATTTCGTTAGTGGTGTATTGAATGGAAACGGAAAAGTCGATATCGTGATGGTGTCCTAACGAATTCTGAACCATGCGCATATCTAAGTCGGGGTACTTTTGATGGCAGGCATGCAATAATTCCGATAAACTATACCTTTCCAACAAGAAGTACATATCCACAAAATCCTTCAACCTGGTACCATTATTATAAATGGCATTCAGTTTCATAGCACCTATATCTTTTAAGGAAGCCATACGGATTCCGTCTAACTCGTCTACAACGGCAACCAACGGGTATTGATGGGAAATGAGGTCTACTTTAATGTCATTTATGAAACAGAAAACTCCGTTTGTTAAACTTCTAAGGTTTGTTGCTGAGTGGCTTTTTTCTAAATGAGCGGCTAACTCGCGGGCGTTGAAAGAGTTTGTTGAAAAGAGATCGATGTCGATTGATATCCGGTGGCCGATTTGTAGAGCGAGAGCGGTGCCACCAACAAGGTTAAATTCATTTAACTTTTGATCGGACATTAATGTCTTGATCAGATCCAATGTCCCTTCCTGGACTGTTTGTGTGCGTAACATGCTAATTCCTCCATTTTAAGGTTGAAATAGCCGCACACATCGTCTATAATATAGTCTGGCAGGTATTTAATGTCGGTCTTCAGAGCAGTTACTACCTGAGATTCACCATAAAAATGCACCAGTTCTTGCCAATCTTCTTTCGTTCCCCGTTCCAAAACGCGGGCGATAATACTTTGGTAAGCCTTCTGCCAGTCGGTTTTTTCCAGGTCCCAATCCCAAAACAACCGTTTTGGAAGATTTGGGCGGTTTCCGTCTCCGGCCTGTGCATTATGGTTTTGAACTGCCATACTCCATTAAATGTACGAGATTTCTAGCCACGACCCAATATGTGCGGTTAAATCACTGCGCGGCAGCTATTTATAGCTGCAAGCACGATTTGCGTATTTTGTTTTGCAGGGCATTACCCTGCGTGATTGAAAATACGACCGCAGATAAGGGAGAAGAAGCTAAGTATACTTAATTGTTGCCGTCGGCAGGCTGTTTATGTTTTTCTTTGAATTTTGATTCTAAGGATTGCAATAGCCGGGTTCCTTCTTTATAATTGTGTTCGTGAAAGAATTGATAGGCACTATCGAAGTGGTTTGAAATTTCGGTTCTGAGACGTACCGACAAATTTTGCTGTTTTGCGGTAATGAGTTGCAGGCTCTTCTTTATTCCGGTAGGATCTTTGCCGATTACCTTGGCAAGTGATGAAGCGGATTGATCGTTGCATTGCAGACTGTTCATTCCGCTGGCTTTGTCAAGTACATAAAAGATTAACGCAAGGGAAAATGTAGATAGTTGTTCTTTTCGGCATTTAACCTGCTCCTGTAGTGCCGCTCCTAATTGTTCTTTTTCTTTGGCAAGCTCGTCGCGTTGAGCGGCAAGTTGTTCCCGTTGGCTGGCAAGCTGTTCCCGTTGCCTGGCAATTTGCTCGTACTCAATGGCAAGGTTAGCGTGTAGTTGGGCCAGCCGCTTTTCGTGCAATTCATCAGCCTGCTGTTTTTCATAATCATTTACTAGCGATTCGAGTTTAGGTAGAAAATTAGAATAAAAGCTCGGCCAATAATTAATAACAAGTAATACAAAAAAGCTGATAGTTGCTACCATCCAAAGGGACGGCAGAAAGGAAATATCAATGCTGCTTATGAAAGGGATTGCAACTATAACCGAAATTCCTATTAAAGTAGCAAAATGACTTAAAACGTATTCAAACCAGTATTTGGCGATAACTTTTTTCCTGGTTGCGCTGAAGCTCCAATTTGGAATGCTTGTTAAGTGGTTATAATGCGTATTAGTGAATAACGACCCGATATGTTGGGTATTAAACGGAAGATCGAACGTAATAAAGGACTGCATCTGCTTCAAATTCTTTTTCATCATAGCCTTTTTCTTAAAATTACGGAATGTTATATAAGAAAATATCTCTGAATACTAAAAAATTGGCTGATTAATTAATTGTGATACAATTTGAATCAATTTGATATCGAAAATTGTAAGGTCAAGTAAGGCTCAGTAAAGTGAGGTATAAATCAGGTTAACTTGAATTTTCATAACTAAGAAGCATCGGTATTAAGATTTTCAGAATACTAAATAAATTAGTATATTTACGCATGGCTGCCATAGACAAACCAAACGTTAAGGACATAGTCCTACCTCATTCACAAGCTAAGCTGGATTTGTATGAAAATTACTTACTTCACTTCTTGAGAGTATTGGGGCTTACTCCTTTCGTCACCAAGATAAATTTGTATGATATCTACTGCGGTAGCGGGGTTTATAAAGATGGAAATATCGGAAGTCCCCTTATCACTAATAAATGTATTAAAGCAGTAAATGACGTGATCAGACAATTGGGTAAGTCATTGAAGCCAATTTCTGTTAATATTAATGACCTCGATAAAAGTAAAATTCAGAACGTCGAAAGCATTTTAATTGCAGATAAAATAGAAAACTGTACCTATGAGTTCTATAACAAAGATGCAGATGAAATGCTTGAAATTGCTTCAACGAAGGTGAATGCCTACGGGCCGACGGAACGAAGTCTCGTTTTTATTGATCCTTATGGTTATTCCCAAATACATAGTGATAAAATTTACAACCTAATCAAAAATGCGCATACGGAAATTATATTATTTCTGCCGGTAATGCAGATGTACAGGTTTAAAGATATAGCTGTAAATGATCCCAACCGGGCCTGTTATGAAGACTTAAGGAGATTTATATTTTCCTTTTTTCCGGCTGGCCACAGAATACATAATGATAAGATCGGCAATGTGTTTGAGTTCATAAACGAAATAAAAGGAGCTTTATCATTCAATGACCAGTTTTATACCTGTTCACATTACATCGAACGTGGAAAAGGAAACTACTATGCACTATTTTTCATTACTTCGAACATCTACGGGCTTGATAAAATGGTAGAGGCAAAATGGAAACTAGATCCAGTAAAAGGAAAGGGCTTCTTACAAAAAAAGCCGCCCTCATTATTTGATGATCATTTTGAGCAAGTAGACCATAGTCGAGAAATTGATCACCTGAAAACTAAGATTTTACAAGGCTTGGAAGGTAAGCTATTGAGCAATACCCAGGTTTATGAGTTGGCCCTAAGAAGTGAGTTTCGGCAAACGCATGCCAAAAGCGCTTTGGACGACTTGATAAGAAGTAAGAAAGTCGATACTTGTAACGAAAAAGGAGAACATTTATCAACCGCCGGTGCCTATTATTTGGATTACACGCATTATAAGAATAACGAAAACAAAGTTTATTTTAAACTGATATAAGATGGCAAGTTCTAGTATAGAGTGGACAGAAATGACCTGGAATCCGACAACAGGTTGTAATAAAATTTCGGCTGGATGCAAGTACTGTTATGCGGAAGTAATGTCCAAACGACTTCTTGCAATGGGTATTGAAAAATACGCAAATGGTTTCGAGCTCTCGTTGCATGAAAGCGCCTTAAGTATCCCTTATACCTGGAAAAGTCCTAAAATTGTCTTTGTTAACTCAATGAGTGACTTATTCCACAAGGACGTTCCGTTGGACTTCATAAAAAGAGTATTTCATGTTATGAATGAGAATCCACATCATGTGTTCCAAGTTCTGACAAAAAGATCTGATATTCTCCTAAAGTATCACAAGGAACTTAATTGGACGCATAATATATGGATGGGGGTATCTGTTGAAAACGAAAAAGTATCCCATCGTATAGACGACCTTAGAAAAACAAAGGCTAAAGTGAAGTTTTTGTCCTGTGAACCGCTAATAGGGCCACTATCGAATCTGAACTTAACGAAAATTGATTGGGTGATTGTCGGTGGCGAGAGCGGAAGGAAGCCACGACCGATGAAGCCGGAATGGGTTTTGGAAATTCAAGATCAATGTAAAAATGCCAACGTATCGTTTTTCTTCAAGCAATGGGGTGGAACAAATAAGAAAAGGAATGGTAGCTTACTTAACGGTAAAAAGTTTTTGGAATTCCCACCGCAGTACTATGAACACTTGGAAGAAATTGAGTTGTTAGGTTTCTAAATATAAAGAGCTTTACAAAGACGATGTAGGCTACTTGCCCGGCTGGTAATGACCTCTTTGTTGAAGGGGTTTGACCCGATGAATAATAAAATCGTGTATTTTTGTGTAAAGTTCTATGAACGTTGAATTATTGAGTGCGTGAAATGGTGAGTGTCACTACTACGGCGCACAATTAATTATAAAACAACAGGATATAAGCAGGGTTCGAATCCCTCTCTCTCCGCTTGATAAACTCTTGATAATTGAAGAATTATCAAGAGTTTTTTATTTTCCGGCCGAGAATAGAAGTGCAGGAGGAATTACGCTGGTGCAAGTGACGGGAATATAGGTCCGGCCTTGACGCAAGTTAAGAATATATATTGGCCTATTGATGTCAATTGTACGAAGTCTGGAAGTCTGTATATTGCTTACCTCTGGACGCAAGTTCTCCTACGAAGAAATTATCGCCAGGGACGAAACTGTAAGCTCCCCTTATTTCCGGCCCACTGAGCATTAGAGTTTTTCGTTTTTAGTAATCATGAGGGAAACGGATTAAATGTATTCGAGCGGTGGTACAAAGCCCAGCGCCTGGTGTGGTCTTGAACTGTTGTAATCTTGTCGCCATTCTTCGGCCATTAAGCG
>CALGAP010000014.1 GCA_937958995.1 uncultured Chitinophagaceae bacterium | reverse complement strand
TATGACAGTTTTTCGTAAATTTGAGCTTTCGGCTTCGTAGCAAGTTTTGTGGTAAAAATCCCCGCCTGCGCCAAGCCCCGAACCGTTAGCGGTCAGGCAACGAGCGACCGAGCAAACAACGGACAGACAGACAGAACTAATGGGACACATAAGAGAATATTACGAACGGATTATAAAATTGCAGGAAACAGAATGGGAATTTATCGCTTCTCATTTTGACAGGAAAGTTTTTGCGAAAAACCAAATCATCACACGGCAGGGCGAAACGGAAAATTATCTTTCATTCGTTGAAACGGGCATCGTTCGGTTTTACATTCCCGATGATGAAAACGACCTGACTTTCAATTTCAGTTTTGACAAGGAATTTACTTGTGCTTACGACTCTTTCCTGTCACAAACACCATCCGAATACGAATTACAGGCATTGACAGAAACCGTTGTTTGGCAAATTTCCTTTGACGATTTGCAAAAAGTGTATGCCCAGACCAAAGTTGGGAATTATTTAGGACGCTTCGCTTCCGAAAAATTGTTTTTGACTAAAAGCAAACGTGAACTGTCCTTGCTTAAATACAATGCGAAAGAGCGTTATTTAAGACTGTTCAGCGAACAGCCCGACATTTTAAAGTTTATTCCGTTATAATATGTTGCTTCCTACATCGGAATAACGCCACAAGGTTTGAGCCGTATTCGCAGACAGATTACTTAACATAGGTTCATTGCCAACCTTGTTCATTCTTTGGAACTTTGCGATAAAAAGCAAAGGAATGAAACGACCTATTTTAGCATACGGACACAGCATTTTAAAACAAAAGTGCAACGACATCGAAAAGAATTATCCCGAGTTGGACAAGCTAATAGCCGATATGTGGGAAACAATGAAAAACGCCAATGGTTGCGGATTGGCTTCGCCACAAATCGGACTTCCGATAAGACTTTTTGTAGTGGACAGTAAAACAACTTTTGAAAATCTTGACGAAGCGGACAGGGAAATCTATTTTGACAAAGACGACAAAGGAATAATGGAAACTTTTATCAACGCAAAAATCATTGAACGTTCCGCAGAGCTTTGGGAAGACGAAGAAGGCTGTTTAAGCATTCCAAATTTAGCGCAAAAAGTAGCAAGACATTGGACAATTACAATAGAATATTGCGACAAATATTTTGAACCACAAACAAAGACATTTAGCGGAACAACAGCAAGAATGATACAACACGAATACGACCACACAGAAGGAATTTTATACCTTGACTATCTGAAACCGCTCACTAAAAAACTAATGGACGGAAAACTTAAAAGGATAGTGAAAGGACAAATCCTGACAAAATACCCGATGAAATTCGTATGACTACACTGTCCGAACCGCTAACATCGGTTTGGCGTTATGGCGGCTGACGTGCATAATTTGAGCTTCGTGCTACTATTAAACTTTTGTGCTAAATTTGGGCTGACGTTCTTCGATTGCCGCCACAAACGCCAAGCCGTAAAACGTTAGCAGCAAGCCTAAAAGACGACACGACAACTATCATCGAGACAAATTAACCATCGGACTTTGACATCTTGACCAAGCAACGGACAGACGATTTCGCTGTAACGCGACACAGGACTAATTGCCGACATTCATGCCGACCCAATGTTTTTAAAAATTTTTTCCACCGCACATTTTAAAAAATAATTTTCTGCCTGCCCGCATTTTGCACATTTGGTTTTGCCCGATACACAAGCCCGACCCTTTGCAAAACCAAAAGAGCAAAATTTCCCAACCGCACGGTGACAGTTTCAAAATAAGGGGTATATTTGACAACTCTGTCCAAAACAATTTGTCTAAATGAGCAACGTAACATTCGGTGATTACATCAGGAAAAGAAGAGAAGAAATGGAACTTCCATTACGAAAGGTTGCTGCACATCTAGACATTGACACTTCAACATTAAGTAAAGTGGAAAGAGGTGAACGACCGGCTTCACCGGACTATCTGAGGCCATTAGCAGAGATACTTGAGCTGGACTTAAAAGAAGTTCAAACGAATTTCATTGCTGACAAAATCAACAAAGACTTTGGAGGCTTGGAACATTTGACCGAAGGACTAAAAGAAGCAGAAAAACAACTTAAAAGAAGAAAGAAATAGATGCCAACTAAGTTTTTTACAAATCAAGACGACAACAGCTTACTCAAGAAATTTGAGGGAGTATTCACGAATATTGACAGCATTCGTCATTTTGATGCACTCGTTGGTTATTTCAGAGCTTCTGGTTATTTCAAGGTTAGGGCTTTTCTTGACAAGATTCCAAGAATTAGAATTCTTGTGGGAATCAATGTTGACCAACTCATAAAGAAGTATCACGACAAAGGACAACTCTACTTAGATAATCCTGAAGAAACAAAAGCTGAATTTTTAGAAGAAATCATTAAGAACATTCAGGAAGCAGACTATGACGAAGTAACAGAGAAAGGGATTATTCAATTTATTGATGACCTGATTAGTGATAAGATTGAATTAAGAGCACACCCCAAAAAGAAGATTCACGCTAAAGTTTACATTTTCAGACCAGCAACATTCAATGAATATGCACCCTGCGAAGTAATTACAGGTTCTTCCAATCTGACGGATGCCGGACTTGGAGCAAACCCCGAATCCAATTACGAATTCAATGTTAGCTTACGTGATTATGAAGACGTAAAATTCGCAACAGAAGAATTTGAAAGACTTTGGAATGAATCCGTTCCAATTCTACATACAGAAGCAGAAGCCATCAGAAAGAAAACCTATTTGCGTGACGACTTCACTCCGTTTGAACTATATATCAAAATGCTAATTGAATATTTTGGCAAACGGGTTGAATACGATCCATATAACATAGACTTATTACTCCCTGATAAATTCATGCGTTTGAAATATCAATCCGATGCAGCAAATCAGGGTTACGCCATCATGATGAAACACAATGGCTTTATCCTGGCTGATGTTGTTGGTTTGGGTAAAACCATTATCGCCTGCATGGTAATTAAAAAATTTATTTACGAAAACGGAACACATTCCAAAATTCTGGTTGTAGTACCTCCGGCATTGGAAGCAAACTGGCGAAGAACCACCGAAGATTTTCAAATCAAAAATCACTTTGAGTTCATTACACTTGGCAGCTTGCATAAAATTCTGGACGAGAATAATTACAGTTATTCTAATGCAGACAAGTTTGATTTAGTTGTGGTGGATGAATCTCACAAATTCAGAAACGACTACACCGATATGTATTTGGCTTTGCAGGAAATCTGCAAAAAACCAAGAAGCCGTCCTTCTGAAAATGGTGATACGAGAAAAAAAGTAATTCTCATTTCGGCAACACCATTGAACAACAGACCACAGGACATCGAAAATCAACTTTATCTGTTTCAAGACAAACGAAACAGCACATTGGAGAATATCAGAAACCTTCAGGACTATTTCAAGCCGCTGAACGAGCAATACAAGAAACTGGCTGCTGAAAAAACACTCAACATCAAAAAACTAAAATCACTTTTCCAAAAGTTGCGGGATGATGTGGTGGAACCTTTGGTTATTCGCAGAACAAGAACCGACATTGAAAAGAATAAGGAATATTTAGAGGACATGAAAAGTCAGGGAATCATCTTCCCGAAAGTGGATGACCCGATTTCATTGTTCTATGAATTAGATGGGAAACTGGCAAATCTGTTTTACGAAACTGTTTCATTAATTACCGGATTGGACGAATATGGCAATGAAATAGACGGCTTGGGTTATTATCGTTATCGTGCCATTGAATTTTTAGCTAATGAGGAAGATAAAAAGATTTACGGTAACGTAAAATCAATTTCCGGTCGTTTGAGTGCAATCATGAAAACGCTTTTGGTGAAGCGTCTGGAAAGCAGCTTTTTTGCTTTTACTCAATCCATCAAACGCTTTCAAAGAGCCATTGACAACATGATTGAAATGTTTGAAAACGACAGGGTGTTTGTGGCTCCTGATCTTGACATCAATAAACTATTGGAAGAGGGATTAAGTTACGACCAGATTGAAGCCAAAATAAATGAGAAGGGTGGGAACAACAAGGAATTTAAAAAATCAGCTTTTGACAAAAAGTTTATTGCACTTCTAAAATCTGATAAAGAAAAGGTGGACGATTTGGCTTTGCGTTGGAGTAAAGTAAAAAAGGACCCGAAACTGGAAGCTTTCAGCGATAAACTGAAAACGGAATTCTTCAAAAGTAAAAAGCACAATCCGAGCGGGAAATTAGTCATCTTCTCCGAATCCAAAGAAACAGCAAAGCAGTTATCTGAGCACATTGTAAAGGATTTTGAGTTTCGTGTATTGACGGTTAGTGCTGAAAACCGAAAAACTGTTGAAAACACTATAAGGGAAAACTTTGATGCGAACCTTGAAGAAGAAAAGTGGAAGAACGATTATGACATTATCATCACCACAGAGGTCTTGGCAGAAGGTATCAACCTTCACCGGAGCAATTTGATTGTGAACTATGATGTGCCTTGGAACGCTACACGTTTAATGCAACGCATTGGTCGTGTAAACAGGATTGGCTCAAAGGCGGAACAAATCTATGTTTATAATTTCTATCCTTCGGCTCATGGTGATGAGCAAATCCAGTTGGTAAATAATGCCCTTAGAAAATTGCAATCTTTTCATACTGCATTTGGCGAGGACAACAGAGTTTTCTCTTTACTGGAAGAAAAAGGTGATGGCGCTTTGTTCGGCAACAAAATTCAAAAAGAAGAAAGTGAAATTCTGAATTATCTCAACGAGTTGAGAGATTTTAAAAAGAAAAATCCAAAACGCTTTGCTGAAATTTCAAAAATCCCGAATAAGGCAAGGTGTGGAAGAAAAGCAGGCGAAGGGCAGCAACTTAATCTGATGGAAGCGGAAACGGGCGAAATAAACTATCCGCTTCAAAACACTTCACTCACTTATCTAAAAAGTGACAACCATCCGGGCATTTTCTGTTTGGTTACCCCTGAATACAACATCATTGAATTAAATTTTCTTCAAGCAGTCAAATTATTTAAAGCAGAAGAAGCAGAAAAGGCAGTTCCGTTGCATTCACAGCATTATGAACAGACGGCACAGCGATTGCAATCCGCGCAAATTGAAGATTCTGATTTGAGTTTTCTTGAGACATTAGAACGAGTCCAGGACGAAGCACAAAAAATCATGGTCCAAACGCTACAGTAATTCCGACACCTGCCCATTCAGCTCAAACGCTTACCCGTTAACGTTCGAGAACATTTTTCACAACAAAATCAGGTGGTTCTACGGTTACTTTCGCAGTTTCAATGGCATAAATTAGGGGTAAAATAAGTTTTATGGAATACTTCCAGGAATACCCCACCCATAACTTCCATGATTACGTGAACTTCCTCTATAAGCAGTCCCTGGAAAAAGATCATAAATACTTCCTGTGGAAATTGATCAGGGTGCTGCCGATCATCATCTGGAGAACACTGAAAGATGCCTTCATCGAAATCGTTTTCCTCACCATATTCTGGCTGGTGCTCGTCCAAATGTCGCAGGGGCGCGACCTGGTGGTGAGCATTTTTGAGCCAGATGGTCTGTACGGAAGAACGCGCATCATTTTTACCACGCTCGCCGTGGTGAGCTTCTCGGTTTCGATGTGGATTATACCAGCATTTTTATTTCACCAAAGAGAACTGAGAACCCGGAATTCAAGCAAACCGCAAAACCCGTTTAAGACTCACTTGTTTTTCATGCACCGCATCCTGCCACTGGTGCCGTTCTGGCTTTTAGCCCGCGCGCTTTTCAATGGACAAGTGGCGGTGTTTGCTATTGCTGCGGGTGCTGAGATTGTGCTGATTATCCTGCTCGACTGGTATTTCAGTAAAATGCCATTTACCAAAACTATCAGGCCGCGCCGCATCATCATAGCGGCGCTGGGCGGCATACTCATTCTTACTACAATTTATTTTTTCAGCCAGTTTCAAAAGCAATACACCAGCATGAAGGTACTGATGGCGGTAAATCTCTACCTGATATCTATGCTGGTGTACCAGGTATATTACCTGGTCGATTCCCGGCTACTGCAAAACCACGATAAGCCGGTACCGGAAGGCAGAACGCTTCTCAGGAAATACAGGCTCAACAGCATCATTTACCTGAGCTATCTCGGCCTCCATATTGTGCTGCTATTACTGATCTACTACATGCCGTTCGACCTGGGCATCGCACCCGAGTCGATGCTTTTGTATATGTTCTCCGTGTACGTTTTCGGGCTCGATTTATTCTTCTACTTTGTGAACGTATCACGGCGAAGGCAACTTACTGCATCATTAATCGCCATGCTTTTGATTTTGGGTCCTACCTCACCATTCTGGCAGATCAATCTTACGCATTATACGCTGGATGTAAACGAGTACGACAGCGCCACCATTTTACAGAATCGTCCGAGAGATAATTTTGCAGACCGTGTAAAAGATCTCAGAAAAGCTATCGACGACAATCAAAGCGGCGAGCCATATCCCATTATCCTCATCGCCGGAGAAGGCGGCGGCTCAAGAGCCGGGTTGTGGTTCAGCCAAAACCTCATCAACTTTGATTACGATACCAAAGGAAAATTCAGGAACCATGTATTTTCCATATCAACCGTGTCGGGCAGTTCGGTAGGACTAGGCACTGTGTTTACTTACTGGGAACTTACGCGCAACAAAGATTCCATTGATCTATGCTGGCAGGAACTTCCGGGAAAAGTTTTTGAAAACAACTACGTGGGCAGTTCCGTAAGGGGACTGTTACTCACCGACCTTTATAAATCGCTGGTGCCACCTACGATTAAAAAATGGAAATACGACCGCAATACCATTTTACAAAAAGAAGAAGCGGAGAAAACCGCCGAAGCCGTTGAAGCCATCAACAAAGACAAAACCTGGGCAATTAAGGCCGACTCGGCCATGCTTCTCAGGAAAGACCTGATGTATTTTTTCTATGAAAAAGTGGGTGATAAGGTGGTATATCGCAAAAAAACGCCGATCGCTTTTATCAATACCTGCCGCAGCAACGATGGCAGGCGTGGTATATTTTCATCTGTACGTTTGTCGGAGACTTTCTTTAACGATGCCATCGACGTGGCAGGTTATCTTTATGAAGATTCAGTGTGTACAGACCTGGGGCAGCGCCGTTGCTATGGTCGAAAGAAACCCATATCGCTTGGACAGGCCTGCAACACCAGCGAGCTGTTTCCCATTTTCAGCGCTCCTGCCTACATCGATTCACTGGGAAGTTTTGTGGATGGAGGATACCATGAAAATTCCGGCCTGAAAACTACCCTGGAGGTCTACCAGCAGCTGGTGGCAGAACTTGAAAAAAACAGACCAGAAAAGTCTTACAAGATCTATATTCTATATCTGAAAAATGGCTCGGGACAAAAAAATCTCTATCACCAGGTTAAAAGTAGCCTGCCGCTCCTGCAGCCTGTCTCGGCATTGTATAATCAACCGTTCGAAGGCAGCGCTTCGTATTTTGAAGAGAAAGCAAGATTCCTGACCTATATCGATAGCACGGTAGAGTTTATACCCGTCACACTCAATCCTAACGTTATTGTGAACGCTGATCTGGCAAGCTTGAGTAATGACGGGCTCAAGAAAAAACTGGAACCTGAAATTCTGAAAGATCTGATAAACGACATTATTTATCGCGAAGACGGAAAGGTGGATACTGTACTACGTTTTCCCTTGGCACGATGGCTCTCTAAGACCGTGAGCATCCGAATACAAATGTGTGCGGCAAGCAAAAACAGAACCTATGAAACAGAAGAAATGCTTGAAAACATCAGGCGGGTATATAACGTGAGCCAACCATTGGAAAATGCCACCAAGCAGTTCGAGTTTCACCCGGAACTGAAGCAAAGTCAGACCCCAACGCTAAAAATCCAAAAGGAACATTTTAGGAAACAGTACTACAATTCTAATTCAAATAAACTCCGTGCAACTTTGCAAAAGGCCCAATGATCCGCTTACAGCGCTGTGCTCGTGATCTCCTTAATTTCGCCGTTCAATTTGATGCGAACGGTCTGGGGTTTGGGTGAACGAACGCGATAGTCGGTCACCTTACCGTCTTTCCATTCAATATCCACGGTAAAATTGCCGCGGGCCTTGAGGCCTTTCACCGATCCGTTGCGCCAGGCCTTTGGCAGCGCGGGCAGCAATTCAATAACGCCCTGCTGGCTTTGCAGCAGCATTTCGATGATGGCTGATGTTATGCCGAGGTTACCATCTATCTGCCAGTCACTCTGTACAAAACCTGCCGTGAGGTTAGGATTTACCCAATCTTGAAAATGCTTGTTTATTATGCTCAATGCCGTGTCGCCATCGCGAAGCCGGGCGTAGGTATTGGCCTGCAAGGCGCCCTGCCAGCTGCCTGCAGTGGCATTGCGCCATAAGGCGCGGTTGTCGAAAGCCTGCCGCAGCGCCGCAGCCAACACCGGCGTGCTGTCTGGCGAAACCTGGTTGGCGCACACAGCTCCCCAGGCACTCAGCAATTCAACCAGTTGCGGCCCCGAGTGGCGGTGACCTTCCAGCCATTCCTGCAATTCTCCGGTGCGTGTATCAATTTGCATCGGCATAAGGTTGGGCAAGAGCGCAGCCAGGTGCCGGGCAAAATCTTCACCCTGACCGAGTAATTGCGAAGCATTGATACAATTAACAAACAACTGCCTGATCATTTGTGTAGTGCCTGCAGTACCCATGCTCAGCGATGCAGTGGAACCATCGGGCAGCAGGTAACGGTTTTCAAAGTTGATATCGGGCGCCAGGGTCAGGTAGCCGGTTGCGGAATCGCGCTGCAGGTTTTGGGTGTAAAACAAAGCCGCTTCGCGCATCACCGGCCATACCTCTTTCAGATATTCACGGTCTTGTGTAAACGCATAATGCTCCCACAAATGCTGGCAAAGCCAGGCGCTGGCCGCCGGAAACAAGGCCCACAATACACTTTGATCCACCGGCGTGGTAGTTCTCCAGATATCCGTATTATGATGCACCACCCGGCCGCTGCTGCCATAAATTAGGCTGGCAGTCTTGCGGCCATCATCCACCAGCTCTTTCACGAGATTGATCAGGGGTAAATGACACTCCGGGAGATTGGCGCTCTCAACCGGCCAGTAAGCAATTTCAAGGTTGGCGTTGAGGGTATAGTTCGAGCTCCATGGAGCATTTACATTCTTATTCCATAATCCCAACAAATTGATGGGCTGTCCACCAGGCCTGGAGGAAGATATAAGCAGGTAACGGCCAAACTGCATATACAATGCCGCGAGAAAATTATCCGAGCCCGGTTTATATTTTTCCAGGCGCACATCAGTGGGCAAGTGACTGCTGTCATCCTCAAGATTCAATTGTACGCGGTCGAAAAGTGAACGAAAGTCATCCACGTGCGCCTGCAATAGCCGCTGGTAAGAGGTGCGGGTGGCGTGGCGCATATATTCATTGCAAAGCGCATGGGCGTCTTTGCCTTCGCGCGAGGGCGATTTGTTATAACCATTGTAACTGGTGGCGCTTACAATAATAAGCGTGACGGAAGTGCAGTTTTTCACCTCGATACCACGGTCCGTAATTACAACATTACCACCTTCCCCAATGGCCTTTAATTGAATTTCAAAACCAATGCCTTCATTGCCGGTTTCGTCGTACTGAACATTGTTCGTAAGCAGGTAATGTCCGTCTGCATGCAGCGGCGCACGGCCAACGAGCCGCAGCACATTCTTATCGGCCAGCACCTGGTGCCTGAGCAGGCTGTTGAGAGTAGCTGTAAATGAAATGGCATTTTTCTTATCGGCCTGCAAACGCATCACAAGGGCGCGGCCGGGATGTGAAGCAAATGTCTCGCGGGTATAGGTAATGCCATTATGTACAAATTTAGTAGTGGTAACAGCGCGCGACAACTCAAGCTGACGCCGGTAGCCTGTGACTTCGCCTTGCATCGGCAACCGCATATGCACGAAGCCCATAGGCAAATACCCTTCTGCATAGGGCATAAGCATATTGGCGTTGGCATACTGTTCCGCTTCGAAAGAGAGTCGCGATTGCAACATTTTTCTTAACTCGCGCAGCGAAGCGAGCGCATGCGGATTCTGTAAGTGTCGCGGAAAACCCGACCATAGTTCATTATTGTTCAGGTAAATTATTTCATCGGCCGCACCGCCCATAACTACGGCGCCAATCTGTCCATTACCCAGCACCAAACCTTCCTGCCAGCTCTGTGCCGGACGCGTGTACCAAAGCGTGAGCGGGTGAGCGGGGGCGGAAGAATCGGGTAAGGGAAATTTCACCAGTTCTGTATTTCGGTATGCAGCGCCACGCTCGCCATTGATATAGATTTCAGGTGGCAGGCTGTCCTGGCACACTACACGAATATCCATCCATTCGCCGGGGCGGAACTGCCAGTATTCAGATGCGTCTTTATTGCCGTTGACCGCCACAACCAGTTCATCGCGAATTTCAAGCGAAAACTTCCTGTTTCGAACAGGATCATTCCAATACACGATATACATACCCGAGTTGGGCGTGCTGATTTTTATGCGGCACTGTACTGAAAAATGATTACTCGTGATGGGATGACGACCTGCATCAACTATCAGCGGACCATTTTCCGGGTAAAAACCTTCGTCGTTGCTGGTACCTGGTTGCGGCAGCACCGAATAGTTTTTCGAGTAAGCGATATACTTTTTATCGAGGCTTTGATAAGCGGAATCACCATGTTTTGAAAATAGCCATACGGTAGAATCACTGCGGCCATCGTGATTATACAGTCGAATGGAGGCGATAGCGCCGCGCAGCGGAAGAGCGCCGTCTCTTGCCGCTCCGATATAAAATAATGCGGGTTTTGTTCTTTCCAGCAGGCTATCGCTCCATTGAAAAAGTGAAAAACTCATTTGTCCTTTCAGCACTTGTCCTTTCCTGGTCGCTGGTTTTTTTTCACTAAATGGCCATCTGTAAAAAGGCTCAGCGCCGGGACCATTATAATCGGCAATCAGCAATTGCGTGGCAGCATTTTGTACCCATGCGCGTGATGATTGGGTGCCATTTGAATTTACGCTTATACCCGTGCCGCTTTCATCAATAAGGCGGGCGGTGAAAATATGGTGCTTTGTAGAGCGGAAATCGTTTGAGCCTTGTTCGTTTGCCTCGTCCTTCCAATCCTTTGATTGAATCTTGCGATATTCGGCAAAGGTGTTCATATCTTTCAGCTTCAACCTGGCAATGCCTTCGTCGCGGTCAATTTCAGTTTCATTGTAGTAGCCGCGTTCGCCCTTTCTTTTCCATAACAAAGTGTTGTACGATTGCGGCAATTGCAGGAAAAGTCCATACTGCCGGGCAACGACTTCGCTGCCGCCATATTGCATTTCGTATTTCACCAGCACGCGACCATCGTTCATAAAATCATAGCTCTGCCAGCCGCGCCCTTCTTTGCATTCGAGTTCGTAACGATAATAGAGGGAAGTGTCAGTTTGTTTCTCTTCTGCCAGCGCAGCAAATAAAACGGTGAACGGATAATATTGCAAAGGTGCAATGCCCGCCTGGAAATTTTCTCCGGCAATGGATGGCTTGCTGCCGTCATCAGCGCTTTCCGGTACAATACCGAAAATGGGCCCGCGCTCCAGAATCAGCTTGGCATTTATTCTGGCAGCAGTAATAAGGCCGGTTTCTTTGTTGAGCACATATTCAAAATCGCCTTGCTTTACCAGGTAAAATCCATCACGCGATTCGGCGCTTATCGCCACCAGCGTGTCCGGCTCAGCGGGTGCGGGTTTCAGCACAAATTTTTCTTCATTACAAATAAATCCGCTCGGGTCTTCAAATGCAAGGTATATCTCGCGGGTAGTTGAGGGAAAGGTGATGGTCAGCTTACCGTTATTTCGCGGCGCGATATCCGGTGTGGCTATAGGTATTTCTTCATCATCGGCGCGGCAATGCAGGCGCAGCTGCCTGAGGTTAGTAAAATCGTATCGGTTTTCAATGGTGAGTGAAATTGTGTTTGCTGAAATCTCTTTGTTCTTCACCACCACCGGCGAGTAGGCTTTTTTGACCCCCTCATACTCTGGTTTCTTTCGTCGCCAGCCATCCACAATTCCCCAGGCGCCATTGCCGGTGAGGTACCGCGCATACACGTGAAATATATCGTCAACGCCCGCCCACACAGCACCACCGGCAATCGAAGGATGATAATAGATTGAATCATACCACTGCGAGAGGGCAGCGCCATAGAGACTGCGAATACCGGGATCACTCACCAATTCGCGACGATTATAGGCAGGCACATGCGCGTACTCGCCAAATATTACCGGCCGGTTGGCAATGGCGGCAGCTTTTCGTAAATCTTCGTGGCCGGGATAGTGAAAGTTGGCCATGTCTGCCTTGCTGCCTGCATTATTGAAATCGCCCCAGGATTGATCATGAAACAGCACCAGCCTGGATGAATCGGCAGTCTTCAACTCTTTCATAGTTGTTTCCCAAACCGCGCTCCATCCCGATTCATTGGCCATGCTCCAGGAAATGACCGAAGGATGATTTCTTCCATTTAGCCAGTTCTCCATATTGGCGCGCAACAGGTGAGGGTAGAAGGCGCTATCGTCCCGGTTCCATTTTTGCCAGACGGGTACGGCAGGATGTTTAATCCAGGATAGCGCGGCCCCGCTTTCAACCAGTAAACCCAATTCATCGGCCGCTTCCAGGAATTCTTGCGAGGGAGGATAGTGCGAGCTGCGAACAAAATTGCAATTGGCATCACGAAACAATTCAGCATCTTTCCGGTGCCAGTATGCCGTGAGGCTACGCCCTTCATAGGGATGTGATTCGTGGCGGTTGATGCCGCTGAGTTTTATGGGTTGTCCGTTCAGCAGGACTTGTGTTCCCTTAATTTTTATTTCCCGAAATCCAACGCGCTGGCTGAATGATTGAACCGGCTGATTGCTGACAAGAAGTTCAGTCAAAAGAGAATACAGGTAGGGCTGCTCGGGGTTCCATTGAGTGGGTGAAGGCACTTCTATTTGATAGCGGATGTTGCTGGAAGAAAGAGGTAACGTTTTTTCCATTACTATTCTTCCATCTTTATCTCTTAACTGGTGCCGTATCGAAATATTTTTCTCCGTAGAAAAATCATGATGCAATCTGGCAGCAACCTGAAGTCGCCCATTCCTGTCATCAGTATCAAAAGCCGTGTTCACCTGCCAATCGTTGATGTAAGATGGTGAGACGGCAAATAAAGTCACCTTACGCAAAATGCCACCCACCGTATGACCAGCATATTGAGAAGAGGCTGCGAGTATATCTCCGATAGTATGCGCCCTTACTTCTACGGTAATTTCATTAGGGCCGGCCCGCAGTGCTTCAGATTTCTCCACCTGGAAAGGAACAAAGCCGCCTTCGTGTTCGCCAACCTTTACTCCATTTGCCCTTACCACAACATGTGTACTCACTGCATCGAAGCGAATGAATACAGGATGTTGCTCCCAGTCGGCAGGAATCATTATTTCCCGGGAATAGATGGCAGTATCAGTCCCGGCCAGTCTTATGCCCTGCATTTCCCATTCGCCTGGCACCAGTATGGATTTCTCTTGTCCTTTGCTGTTGACCTTGAAACGCCATACACCATTCAGCGAGATCACCGGTTTTTGAATGCCCGTTGCAGATGCGGGAATGGGTGACAGGTAAAATGAATCAACCTGCGCCGGGTGTGAGAATAAGTAAGCAGGAGAATACATAAAAAAGCAGCAGGCAGCAGTTTATGTAGCCTTATATACATTACCTATGAAAATACTACAAATTTTCAAGCCCCCGGTAGTCGTGGAAATTGCCATTCATCGATAGTACCATATACTCGATGCCATTTGCGCAGGTGCTTCGGGTTACCTGCTCAAAAAAAGCGTTTCTGAAAAACTGGTTCCCGCTGTGAAGGATGTGCTCGCCGAAGGAGCTTCGCTCAGCCCTTCCGTCGCAAAAATGATCATCAACTCGCTTCAGAAATCTTCGGGGAAAGGCAATTATGATTTTACGGCCAGGGAGAAGGATATTCTCAATTTACTCTGTAAGGGTAACAGTTATAAAATGATAGCCGCAGAGTTGAATATCGCTTTTTAAACCGTGCGATCTTACATTAAAAAGATCTACGAAAAATTACAGGTGCATTCGGCCACGGAGGCGGTGAGTAAGGCAATTAATGAGATGCTGGTGTAGGATAACTGCGCCCAGATAACGTTTTAAAATCACGTTAAAATTTGAACGTCCTGTTAAAACCTGCTTTGAAAAAAACTGTAAATTGATGCCCTGAAACGCGAGACGAACGATGTACAAACAGTTGCTCCTGTTTGCCGGCGTCGCCGTACTGGCCGTCTTACTATGGTCACTGGCCGGCAAGAAGTCCAATACATCCTTTGAAGAAGCGCAAGCACTGAAGCGCTTCCGCCGCATAGGTCACGAGTTGCTACTTTCCGCCGGCGAGACCCAGTCTCACGTATTGCCCATTCAAAAGGTTAAAGAAAACGAATTCCGCGTAGAGTTTGAAGACCCGTTTTCATTCTGTCCCGATTCACTGGTGGCAGTGGTTAGCCGTATATTACATCCTTCAAATGAGAAACTGCATTATGTGGTCAATGCCACCGAAATGGATCGCCGGCAGGTGATGTACAGTTTTGGATGGCCTTCGCACAAAGTGCAGAAGCCCTGTCTCGGCCGCGATTTCCCCGAAGCAAGATATGCGTTGAATATCCTGGTTTCTTCCAGGCCGCTTTCGAATAAGAATTTATCGACCACTGCTGTGGTTGGCGGTTCATTACTGGCGCTTGGCCTTGGCTTCTTTGCCTGGCATAGACTTCGCCGAAAGACGCGAATAAAACCCCTGGTAAACGAGGCTTTGCTGCGGGGAAATTTCACGAATATTGGTCAATACCGTTTCTTTCCCGATCAGCAGGTGCTGGTGTACCAGCAACAATACATTACCCTCACAACTGGAGAAACAAATTTGTTGCGCGCGTTTTGTGAATCGCCCAACGAGGTAATTGCACGTAACCGGCTGGTGAGCGTCGCCGGCGAAGAGGAGGGCGGCAATGCCGCGCGCAACCTGGATGCTCACGTGGCCAGGCTGCGCAAGAAACTTCAGCACGATTTAACCGTTAGCATCATAGACGTGCACGGCAAAGGATACCGATTGATTTGTTAGAACATTTTTGTTGCTGCTATACTTTCCCTTGTGATTCGGTTTTGGTTAGCACAAAGGAAACACCACCGGGTGACAACAGTATGTCAGCAGGAATTCAGTTTTTTCTGAAAAAATCAGTAGCCTGGGCATCCCGGGAAATTGAAGGAAAAAATAATGTAATTCGATGGGGGAGAAATGATCTTACATCCGGGATAAATCTGTTGGCCTAGCTAAGACCGGCCTGAATAGTGTCGGCAATACTTTGCAGCAATGAAGCATCAATGCGCCGTGTATGTTTTTCATCAACGCCTTCGGGCACCAGCGCCCTGATGCCGCCTTCTTCATCCCTTTCAAAAAAGATCTCGATTTCATCAATCATTACCGCAAACCGCCATGTGTAGCCAAGGCGCATGAGTCTCGTCTCCAATTGCAATTGCCTGCCATTGTGTTCTACCTCAAGGATAAAAGGTTCTTCCAAAACACTTAATTTTCAGAAGCTGAAAGCCTGGTGATTTCGCTGCCGCTGAATATGCGTGCTAGTTTTACGTCTTTCGATTTTTTGTAATCCTTGATATGAGACTCGCTCACGATACGCCAGAAATTCTTACTCTTTAATTCAGAATAATCGGCGGTTTTAATAAAAATACCGGTAAAAGGTTTCCTTGTTTTGAAGCTGATCCTGACGGGAACGTCCAACACATTTTTTGCTTCGAGGAACTTTTCAATTTGCTCGTTCGTCATAAATTATATATTTCGAAGTGCGCCAAAGGTAGGCTAAAAGGGCCATAACGGGGCTCCCGGAGGCGTTTTTAATATAATATTGTGATTATCAATCATGTCACTTAATTATCCACAAATTGGAAAATTATTAGTCCTGGCCAACATAAAAAGCCTAACTTGTAAGTAGCTCCGTATTCTGGTCTAACCCGTTTTGAACATTTTCCCATCCCTATTCCTTCCGAAAAAGGTCAATAACCTAAAATCAGATGTATGAGAATTCTTGTGGGTAACCTGAATGCCAGAACCACTGCACAACATGTAGCCAATCTCTTTGTGCAATTTGGCAAAGTAGTTTCCGTTCGCATCGAGCGCGCGGGCATGGCTTTCGTGGAAATGGAATCCAAAGCGGGCATGATTGCCATCCGCGAACTGGACGGAGTAAATTTCATGAATCATTACCTCGACATCGCAGAAGTAGCGCCGCCTTCGCAGTACGCTGTTCGATAATTTTCTTCTACGCTTACGTTTCTTTCCTGTCCGCAACTGTTAGCAGGTTGTGGATTATACTCTTTATTTGTATTTCCTTAACAAATAATTGGCTCAATACTTGCGTTAGAGGGGCGTCTCGTGCAAACCCCTTGGTGTAAAATCCAACCATTGTACAAATTCCCCCCGTAGATATACTGAAAGATCCAATCTCTTCTGAAGACCCATTGTCTTTAACAGCAAAAAACGTACGCATGCAAAAACTTTGGGTATGGTGTTTATTGTTTCCTGTAACTGCTCTTTCACAGCCGCGACTTCACCTCACACTTTTCGGAGGCGTAGCTAACTACCAGGGCGATCTGCAGGCAAAACCATTCACATTGGATCAATCGAACCTGGCTCTTGGATTGGGCGTGAAATATGATATTACTCCCAACTTCGCATTGAGGGCGGGGGTGAATTATGGAACGGTGGAAGCAACTGATGCGCGCAACAAGCCATCCTTACGATTTCGCAACCTCAGCTTTGCCTCCCGCATTGTGGAGGGAAATTTCTTATTGGAGTACACTTTGTTTGATATGGAAGATCGAAAGGTATCGCCCTTCGCTTTTGCGGGCGCGGCACTCTATCATTTCGATCCTTATGCATACGATTCCGTGGGAAGAAAGGTTTTTCTTCAATCGCTCAGCACCGAAGGACAGGGACTTCCGCAATACCCCGATCGCAAACCCTATAAGCTTACGCAATTCGCCATTCCTTTTGGTGCCGGTGTAAAATTTCGTGTTAGTTACAATACCGTCCTTTCTTACGAAATTGGGTTGCGCAAACTCTTTACCGACTACCTCGACGATGTGAGCAGCACATATGTTGACCAGTTCGTGCTGGCGCAGGAGCGCGGACTTAAAGCCGTTGAAATGGCTTATCGCGGCGGCGAATTGCATGGCGGCGATCCCAACTATCCCGCCGACGGCACCGTTCGTGGCGGCCCGGATTTTAAAGATTGGTATTACTTCACAGGCTTCACTGTTTACATTGGTATAAACACCGGCAAGGGTAGCGGCACCTTCCGAAAAGGAAGGAAAAGAGGCTCTGTAGACTGTCCACCTGAAGTAAATTAACCCCCTGCACCCGACACCGAAATGCTGTAACTTGCGGCATGGCTTACAAAAACCAGCAGCATTTTATTAATACCTTAGAAAGGGCAGGCGAGCTGATACGCATTAAGACTTATGTGAATCCTAAGTTGGAAATGGCGGAAATCACCGACCGCATGAGCAAAACAAAGGGTGGGGGAAAGGCCCTGCTTTTTGAAAATACAGGTTATGATTTCCCGGTGCTGATGAATGCATATGGTAGTGAAAAACGCATGTGCCTGGCACTAGGTGTGAAAAAGCTCGACGATATAGCGCAGGAAATCGAAGCACTGTTCAAACTGCTGGCTTCGCCAAAAGAGAATATTATTGACAAACTCAAAATACTTCCTAAACTCTCGCAGTTTGCCAGCTGGATGCCCAAAGTTAAATCAGGAAAAGGCGAGTGCCAGGAAGTGGTGATGACCAACCCCGATATCACCAAACTCCCGGTAATCACCTGCTGGCCGAAGGATGGCGGTCCGTTTGTCACACTGCCTGTCATTCATACCAAAGATCCCAATACAAAAACACGCAACGTGGGCATGTACCGCATGCAGGTGTTTGGACCTACACTCACCGGCATGCACTGGCACAAACATAAGGTGAGTGCACGCCATTTCAACGAATACAAAAAGCTGAAGAAAAGAATGCCCGTAGCCGTAGCCCTTGGCGGCGACCCTGTGTATGCATATTCTGCTACGGCGCCATTGCCCGAGAATGTTGACGAGTATATGCTCGCTGGTTTCCTTCGGAAAAAGAGAGTGGAGCTGGTAAAATGTATTACCCAGCCCGAAATAGAGGTGCCCGCCGACGCTGATTTTGTGATCGAGGGTTATGTTGACCCCGAAGACGAACTGATCTGGGAAGGACCTTTTGGCGACCATACAGGTTATTATTCGCTGCCCGACTGGTATCCCCGCTTCCATATAACCGCTGTTACGCATAAGAAAAATGCCGTTTATCCCGCCACCATCGTAGGCATCCCTCCGCAGGAGGATGCCTGGCTGGGAAAAGCGACAGAACGTATATTCCTCGCACCTATCAAGATGACCATGGTGCCGGAAATCGTAGATATGGATATGCCGGTAGAAGGCGTGTTCCATAACCTGGTAATTGCCCGTATCAATAAAGAGTATGCAGGACAAGGACAAAAAGTAATGAACGCTATGTGGGGCGCGGGACAAATGATGTTTAATAAAATACTGGTGCTTGATTCGGTAAATCCCCACCAGGATAAAGGCAAGAACTACCCGATCAATGATTACCTGAAGTTGACGCAGGAAGTATTTCGCAATATGAACCCCGCCACCGATATTTATTTTTCGCAGGGCCCGATGGATGTGCTGGATCACAGTTGCAGCAAACTTGGCTTTGGCGGTAAAATGTGCATCGATGGTACCTACAAGACCGAAGAAGAAATTGATGAGTCATATTATTTCCTGCCTCCCGACTATCAATTTGACGGCGCTGTGTTGTTGAATAAGTTTTCCGAGATCAAATCGGTGAACGATAACCTGGTAGCACGAGATATACCCTGCTTAATAATATCCGTGGAGAAAAACAGGCCCGGACATATCAGGCAACTGCATCAGCAAATCTGCGAATCGGGATTGGTAGAAGGCGTGAAGCTGATACTCTACGTTGAGCACACCGTGAATGCGCAAGACCTGCCCGTAGCGCTATGGCGGTTCTGCAACAATCTCGACCCGCGCCGTGATAGTCATTTGGTGCAATTGCCTGCCAAACATCAGCCCTCCAAAACCTGGGCATGCATGGGATTGGACGGAACCATTAAAACGAAAGCATTCGATAATTTCCAGCGAGACTGGCCCAATATCATCGTGGCAGATGATGCCACCATCGAGGCCGTGGATAAAAAATGGAATGAACTGGGCATTGGCCAATTCATTCCATCACCTTCGTTAAAATATAAAGACCAGTTGTACGGCGAAGAAGCTATTTCATCGCTATAATTTCCTGATCACGATACGCTGGCCATCGTCAAGCAGAATATTGTCGAAAAATTTCTTTACTTCCGCATATTCCGCTGCCGGAATCCTGTGCTGGTTCAATACCAGCCTGGCGGTGCTGTAGATCGCTTTTTTCTGCTCGTCGAACCAATACTTAGTGTTGTATTGCGCATAGGCACATTTCAGCTCCTTACCTTCGGGCAAAGCATCAATGGTAAATCCTTCCGGCAACTGGAATATGGTAGTATCCATTTTCTCAAACGGGTTAGGAAAATGATAATCCAGTTGGCGGTTTTCGCTCCTGGGGAGCCTGGCAGTGTAAAATTTATAGATTCTTGGGCTGAGGAACATTTTGCTGCCCGCCACAAATTCAGGTATTTTTTCAATCGCCATTCTCAGCTCGGTAGTGTGAATGCCGGAAACCTCTTTTTTCTTAAACTCGAAATCGTCAGGCTGTTTGAACCCGAGATTTTGCACAAAATATTCTTTCTGCTTGTCCCTGGTTTCGGTAAGAAAATGTTCAAACGCATCGCGCTGGCGGCCATTGGCCCGGAATATGGTTTCAGTGATACCGCCTCCGTCGCCAACCAGTTTGATGGTGGTGACAATATTGGTGCGATAATTTTCAGGCTTGCTGCCGGGTGTAGGAACCAGTTTACCGCCATCTTCAGTAAGCAACAGCGCATTGCGGTTTTCGGTTGAAGGACCCAATACACCGAATTCGCTCGTATTGCTGGTACATTCCAGCCAAACGGTATCGTATTCAAGCGGCACGCAAAGTATTTCACCGTCCACTTATATACTTTATATTTTGCATCTTCGGTAACCTCTGGTTTCAGGCTGATATTTTTTTCCCTGTACCTGATATCTATATCCTTCGGAACCCTTGCCGTAAAGGTTGAAATTCCAACTCCTTCACCGGGTGAAAGAATGTTAAAGTCGGGCAAGAATAAAGTGCCCTTGAACCTGAGATCATACTTTATTTCAAACGTAAATGGATAGGAGGGTGCAGGAATGCGGAAATAAGTATAATAGCCATCGTCTACCAGTCCATCACCAAATGCGATCGTCTGTATATCTTGTTTTCGGTACCTGTTGACCTGTTTTCCGAAGGAATTGTAAACCTTTATTTCCACGTCGTCCAGCGTCATCGACTTGTCGGTATACACTACGAAATTCTGCGCGTCGCTTCCCTTGCTGTCCTATCACCGTCACCACCTTATGTGCCGATAAGGTGGCCCTGTTTATATCGGCCACTTCAAACACGGTATTTTCGAAACGCGTAACCGTTTGCGCGTTTTTCTTCACAGGCTTACTCACCGACGAGAGCACATATGATATATTTTGTGCCGAGGCCGGCACTATGATCAGCATACAAATCGCGGCTATTGCTATTGTCTTGCTCATAACATTACGGATTTGATTCTTTTCTGATGGCGATGGGCTCATTCAACAAATCGAATAATTTTTTATAAAATTCCTGGAAATCAGGATACTCTTCCACGGTAAAAAATGGCCTCTTGAATTCCAGTATGATGCGCGTCGTCAACTGGTTCTTTTCTGCAGCAATCCGGCGGGTTATGGCAATGCTGGTGTCGGGCATAATCATGCGGATACTCTTGGGCAATTCCTCAAAAACATATCCTTCGGGAATATTGAAATTAGCCACCAGCATCAATGATTGATTTACTCCAAAAAACACATCACTAAATCGCCTGTCGGCCACAAAGGGATTTTTCTCCAGACCCGTAAACAAGTTCACGTTAAAATATTTGTGGTTGCCCGAAAAGTTTACGGGCATTGTAAATTTCATTTTCTGCACCAGGGGCAGTGTATCTGCATCCAGGTTTTCGAGGCTCATATCATTCACCTGCAAACCCGGCACGTTAGAGGTAAAGAATTTTTCCCTGAATTCTTTTTCGCCTTTCACCGCATAGGGCATGCGCCGCACGCGCGAATAGTCGTAACTGCTCACCGAAACCTCACCTTTCATGACGCCCTCATCTCCAATATTGGCCTGAAACACTACTATGTCGCGGAACATCTGCTTTTCATCCCAAAGCACTGTCCATCTCCACTCAAAAGTTTCAATCTTATTGATCAGAAGACCTTCCGAGTACATTACGTCGTGGGGTATAAGTTTGGAGGGAGTGTATTTATCGGTAGCGTCCAGCACATATACATTTTCCCCAATGGTTACATGCGCCACCACCTTATTGAATTGCTGTGCTTCGGCTACTGCCACATTTACGCGGCCATTGTCGCGGGTGCTCACCAGCAGCGGCTTGGCATTAAGACCGGCATCGCGCAGCAGGTTCACCAGTATCATGTTGATCTCACCGGTAGTACCTGTCTGATCTTTCCATGCGTTGCGCACGCCCGCATTGGCCCAGATACTTTCTTCACCATTCCACTTCATTTTATCGCGCACATATTTGTGAATGATAGTCATTTTGGTGTATGGGTCAGACACGCCTTTCAACCTTTCATCAAGATCGGCAGTGCGCGGGATATTCCTTTTCAGCTGTACGCCGAAATCTTCGTCCTCCATCAGCGCCTGGATCACTTCTTTCCAGTTTTTTACGAGACTGCGGCGCGGCGCATTGGGAGGATTCACGGCCAGTAGCCTTACCTGCAGGCGCTGCAGGTAGTCGTCGTCGCAGGTAATATAAGCTTCATCGCGCAACGCCGGTATATTCTTCATGGTAAAGATCTGTATGTCGCGGTTAGCTTTGCTTTCCTCTTTCTTATCAAATGGCAGTGAACAAAGCGGACTGGCATACACTTCTATTTCACGCGGGAAGTCGATCCGATAACGGCTGAGTTTAACCGGAATGCTTCTCTGGAAAACCCAGTCAGACAAGACAGGCGTATAAACAATGTCGGTATATTTATATTCAATAACACTTCCCGCCCTCACTTCAGTTGGCATTTACTTTTCCATTACCACGCCCGCTTACCAGCAGGTTGATCAGGATGAGATTGATATCACCGTTAGTGCCTTTCTTTTTGTCCCAGGCGTCTTTCACATTTTCCGAGTAGCGGCTGTTGAATCCATTCCAGCTTAGGTTTTGTTGAACATACTTGTAAATGGAATGCATTTTCTGAAAGGGATCACCCATTGCCTTCACTTCCTTCATAGACTCTGCGCTGCCGGCAAGATTCTTATTCAACTGGCGGCCAAAGGCAGAATGCCCATCAGTTCGCGCACCACTTCGTTCCAGTTGGTCATATACTTGGTGCGATCACCAAAACGCCCGCGGTAACCCGACAGCTGGAACTCTACCCGCTGTATATAGTCGCGCTCCGAATCCATAAAGGGTTCGTCGCGCAGACCGGCCACATTGGTCATTTCAAAAAGAATTTTACCCGTGGCCCGGTTTAGATTCTATTTTGATAGGCAGGAGATTGCTTCTGTGAACCTGGTAAGCAAATTCGTAGTTGGGCAATACCACCAGCGAAAAGCTGCTCAGCATGGTGGGAATATCGCGCTGAAAGTACCAGTCGTCCAGGCCGCCATAATTTTTCTTAATGCTCTCGTAACGGTATTCGATAATGCTGCCCACTTTTACATTGGGCATAGCAAATTTTACCGCCGACCAGTAATTATTTATTTTCTGGCGGTATACCTGCTGGCCAGACAGTTTTTGAATATTCTTATTTCCATCGGCTTCGAAATTGCACACGAGGGCTTCCACTTTGAGTACATATTCGAAATCATCGGCGTGATAGTAACGTATTTCAATATCACCACGGGAAATACCTTTTTCTTTGAGAATCTTGAAGCGAACACGGCGGTTGGTGATCAGGCGGTATTGATCGTCGTGATTGGCCGAAGCCAGGTCGAAGATGACTACGGCATCAGCTTCGGTATCGAAGCTACATTCTGTAAGATTTCTTTCTGTTTCGGTAAATTGACCAAATTCAGGAACGGCAGTCTGACCCAGGCATGCATAGGAAGCAAGCAATAGCAGGACAAGGCTACAGGTCAGGGGTTTCATACCTTAGAGGTTTTGTATACTTTTGGTATACATGTTTGTGGTTTCTACGTTAACTAACACAATAATAATAAAAAATAAATATTAATTTACCCCTTGCCGGCTTAATCAGAATTAAATTTTTCTCGACGATGCCACTTTTGAGTGTATTCAACAATCTTATAAAGTTTAATTTGCGAGGAAATAAAGTTGCGACGCTATTGGCGGCTAATTCCATGATAAAAAAGCACGTAAACATGTTAGTGAAAACTTCTTTTGTGGTGATTTGCTGGGTAGCTATGGCGGGCCTGGGCTATGGACAACCGAAAAAATTAACTCCAAAAACTAAGACAGAAACAAAAAAAGTTGTCTCCAATCCGGCAAATGCGAAAACCCTTTTATGGGAAATATCGGGTAAGGAATTGAAGAAGCCATCATATCTTTTTGGCACTATGCATATTCTTTGCGCGGAAGATGCTTACCTGAGCGATCGCATGCGTGAGATCATAAAGGATGTGGATGTGATCTATTTCGAGCTCGATATGGACAATATGAGTGAGATGATGGGAGCTTTGCAATACCTGCGCATGAATGATGGCATGAAGATCAGCGAGCTGCTATCCAAAGAAGATTATGCAAAGGTGGAAGAGTATTTCAAGAAAAACAACTTCCCATTGCCTCTGGCCATGATGAACCGCTTCAAGCCGTATTTTGTGAGCAGTCTTATCGGCGAACAAATGCTTACCTGCCAGCAAAAAGATGGTATGGAAATGCAGATCATGAACGAAAGCAAGAAGTATGAGAAAGAAATAAAAGGTTTAGAGACCACACAGTTCCAGGCCAGCATTTTCGACAGCATACCTTACGAGAAACAGGCTAAAGACCTGGTCACTTATATCGACAGTATTGAAAGCTATAAGAAAGTAATGCTGGAAATGGTGGAGGTATATCGCCAGCAGGACCTGGAGAAAATGGATTCGCTGATGCACAAAAGTGATCCCGGCATGGAAGAATACATGGACCTCCTGCTCTATAACCGCAATGCTCTCTGGGTAGATCACATGCCCAACATCATGTTTAACCGCTCCGTCCTCTTCGCTGTCGGTGCCGGTCATCTGCCCGGCGAACGCGGCGTCATCAACCTGCTTCGCCAGAAAGGCTACACGGTAAAGCCGTTGGAGAATAACCCGGCTGCGGTGAGCCAGTAGAGAGAATGACATGAATTTGAATCTGAATCTGAATTTGAATATGAATGATTCACATTCAAATTCAGATTCAGATTCAAATTCATGTCACTCTAACCGTGTCTTTCAAGAACTGAAAAAAAGAAATCGCCTTCTATTTTCGCGTTCTCATCACTATCGCTGCCGTGGATGGCGTTTTCGCCAACCGAGGTCGCATATAATTTACGAATGGTACCTTCTTCGGCCTGGGCGGGGTTGGTAGCGCCGATCAGTTTGCGGAAGGCCGCAACGGCGTTGTCCTTTTCGAGGATGGCGGCAATGATGGGGCCGCTGCTCATAAACTCCACCAGCTCACCATAAAAGGGTCGCTCTTTGTGAACGGCATAAAACTCGCCCGCCTTTTCGGGGGTGAGGCGGGTCATCTTCAAAGCAACTATCTTAAATCCTTCTTTAATAATCCTGTCGATGATAGCGCCGGCATGTCCGTTTTTCATGGCGTCCGGCTTGATCATCGTAAACGTACGGTTGGTCATAGTCTCTAAGTCAATTTTGGCGGCAAAGATAAGGGTTTCGGGTTTGGAGTTCCTAAACCCGGGCAGCGATCATCAAACGCGGTAGCCACCCGATACCCAACCCGAAACTCCAAAACCCAAAACCCGAAACCTCCAATCCCTTATCTTTGCCCCCGCTCCAAATGAACCCGATAAGCGATATATATCCACTGCTGGCCAGCCCGCGCAACATAGTCATTACTATGCACCAGAAACCCGATGCCGACGCCATGGGCTCGGCACTGGGACTTTATCATTTCCTGTTGAGTTTTGGTCACCAGGTGACGGTGATCTCGCCGACCAACTGGGCCAAATGGCTCGACTGGATGCCGGACTGCAACAAAGTGGTGGATTATGAACTGCAGCGCGATCGCGCCGAAGGCATTCTGAGCCAGGCAGAATGGGTGTTCTGCCTCGACTTCAATGCGCTGATCAGGGCCAAACACATGGCCCCCTCGCTGCGAAGCGGCCAGTTTACCCGCATACTGATCGACCATCACCAGCAACCCGAGGTAGAACATTTTGCGTACGGTATCAGCGATACCTCCAAGAGTTCTACCTGCGAAATGATCTACGATTTTATCATGGGCGGGGGTTATGGCGACCGTATCACCATCCCCATTGCCGAATGCCTGTACGCCGGCGTGATGGCCGATACCGGCTCGTTCCGCTTTCCCGCGGCGCATGGCGGCGTTCACCGTATGGTGGCCCACCTGAAAGATTTAGGACTGGAGCATACCCGCGTACACGAAAATGTGTACGATAATTTCTTCGAAAACCGCCTGCGCTTTATCGGTCATGTGTTGCTGCACCGCATGGAAATTTACTATGAATACAATACCGCGCTGATCGCCATTTCGAAAAAAGACTTGTTGCGATATGAAATAAAAACCGGCGATACCGAAGGACTGGTAAATTTCCCGCTTAGTATTCAGGGTATTAAATTAGCGGCGCTGGTGATAGACAGGGACGAAGAAAGAAAATGGAGTTTCCGAAGCAAAGGTGATTTTGATGTAAATGTTTTTGCCCGCAAATATTTCGAAGGCGGCGGGCATAAGAATGCGTCTGGCGGCCGCAGCAGCGCGCCCCTGGATGCAACAGTACAGCGTTTCCTGGAAGCAATGAAAGAAAATGCGTTGCTTTTACAATAAACAAAAAACAAAAGAATGAGAAAGTTTTCCGTCATAATCTGCGGCCTGGCCATTTTATTATCGACCGGTTGTTCTGATGTAGGTTACAAAAAAACAAAGAGTGGATTGCGTTATAAGATCGTGAGCACAGGCAACCCGCCTGCCACAAAGCAGGGGCAGTGGTTGAAATTTCACGTAAAGCAAAGCGTGAACGATTCGCTGATGGGTGAGACATACGGCCAGATGCCTATGTATATGCCCGTCGACTCGGTGCCTGCCACCTATGATCCCCGCGAAGTAATTCCCCTGCTGCGCAAAGGCGACAGCGCTGTGGTGGTAATGTTTGGCGATTCCATCATTAAAAGACAAGGCGGATTGCCTCCTTTTATGGGTAGCCCCAAGGATAAGCTGATCATCACTTTTAAAGTGCTGGATGTGCTTGAAAGTGATTCGGCCAAGCTGGTCGACGAGCGCGCCGTAAGTAAGCAGGTGCAGGCGGAACAAATGGCTGCGGCTGAAACAAAGAGGGAGGAAGTAACGAAAGATATTGAAGCCTACCTGGCAGAAAATAATATCAAATATGAAAAAGCACCCGGCGGCACTTATGTGGTTATTCATGACCCCGGCACGGACCCCAAAGCAGATTCCGGCACCACAGCACGCGTAAGATACCGCGGCACGCTGTACAAGACCGATAAAGTATTTGATGAAAACAAGAATGAAGGCTACATCGTTCGTGTAGGTACCGGCTCTGTCGTAAGAGGATGGGAAGAAGGTCTGCCTTATTTCGGCAAAGGCGGTAAAGGTGTATTGTATGTTCCTTTCTGGCAGGGCTATGGCCCCCGCGGCATTATGAACACACCTTATGCAACTATGGTGTTTGAAATTGAAGTGGCCGATGTAACGCTGCCGGCAACATCGCCCCAACCATCCCAACCCAATAAATAATTTCTCAGAATATAAATGTGCAGCGGGCAGTGATTTCTATTACTGCCCGTTGTTTATTTCAGCCACTAACTTCACGGCTTCCACCGCTTCTTTTACATCGTGCACGCGCAGTATAGAAGCGCCATTTTGCAAAGCTATCGTGTGCAATACTGTTGTTCCATTCAACGCTTCACCGGCAGTGATGCCAAGCGTCTTCCAGATAGTTGATTTGCGTGATACGCCTACCAGTATCGGTGCCTGCAATATCTTAAATATGTGCAACCGCCTGATCAATTCAAAATTCTGCGCGGCAGTCTTGCCAAAACCAAATCCCGGGTCGATGATTACGTCTTTTATTCCCGCCTTTCGACACAGCTCAATCTTCCGGATAAAGTAGTCGAGTATTTCGCGCATCAAATTTTCATATGCCGGCACCTGGTGCATGGTATCGGGATTGCCGGGCATATGCATACAGCAATAGGGCGTTTGATAGCGTGCAGCCACTTCCAGAATTTTTTCATCAACGGTGGCTGCACTGATGTCGTTGATGATGGAAGCGCCCGACAACACAGCTTCTTCTGCCACGCGCGACCAGTAGGTGTCGATGGAAATAATTGCTTCGGGAAAATTTTTATGTAACACTTCTATAGCGCCGCTCACGCGCTGCAGTTCTTCATCGGCAGTAATTCGCGCGCTGCCGGGACGAGTGCTTTGTCCGCCGATATCTATAATATCCGCTCCTTGTTTCAGCATCAATTCTGCCTGATGCAACAGGCTGTCGGTGCCGGTAAAACGGCTGCCCTGGTAAAATGAATCAGGTGAAGTGTTAATAATTCCCATTACCAGCGGTTTATCCACAACCAGCAGCCTGCCCTTGCAATTGAGTGTAAACATTAGCGGATGTTACTTACTTTTGGCGCTAAGATAAATTAGTTTCGGGTTTCCGAAGCCTGGCAAACACACATGACTACAACTAACACTCAATACGACGCCGCCGTACAAGCATGCCGTGAGATTTTTTTGAAGAAGACAAAAGACTATGGTACTTCATGGAGGGTGCTGCGGCCGATCTCGATCGTAGACCAGATCTTCATAAAAGCCCAGCGCATTCGCACCATCCAGGAAAAAGGGGTGAAGCTGGTGAGCGATGATATAGCAAGTGAATTTAAGGGCATCGTTAATTATGGCATCATTGGTCTTATACAGGAGAGCCTGGAAAAAGAGGCGGTAGAAGATCTGCCCGTAAGCCGCGTGCAGGAATTATTTGATGAAAAGATCAACATGGTGAAGCGTGTGATGGAAGCAAAAAACCACGACTATGGCGAAGCCTGGAGAGATATGAGCCAGGAAAGTTTTGTTGACCTCATCCTGATGAAGCTGATGCGCATCCGGCAGATACTGTCCAACGATGGCCGTACGTTGATCAGTGAGGGAATCGATGCTAATTTTATAGACATCATTAACTATTCCATATTTGCGCTGATATTGATTGCCGAGGGGAAGCACAAAGGGTAAAGTTTCGCGCAAAGACGCAAAGCAACTCTTCGCGCCTTTGCGCGAAATTTCATAATAGAAAAATATTTGCGTGAAAACAGCACAGGCGTAAACCAAAACCAAGAAGCATGAAAATCTTACTCGCGGTAGCCCGCATTATTGTTGGCGTGTTGTTTATTTTTTCAGGACTTATAAAGGCCAATGACCCGCTGGGACTGAGCTACAAAATGCAGGAGTTTTTCGAAGTATGGAACATGCACTGGATGAACGACTACACGCTGGCGATGTCGCTCATCATGATCGCTTTTGAAATAGTGGCGGGTGTGGCTGTGCTGGTAGGCTGGCAAATGCGCTTGTTTAGCTGGCTTTTATTACTGCTGATCATTTTCTTTACCTTCCTGACAGGATATGCTTTATTCTCGGGCAAAATACGCGAGTGCGGCTGCTTCGGCGATTGCATTCCGCTTACTGCCGATCAGTCATTTTTAAAAGACCTGGTGCTGCTGGCTCTGATCGGTTTCATCTTCGTGAACCGCAATAAGATCAAACCCATTTTAAGTACCCGCAACAGCGTGATTGTTCTTTTTTTCAGCGCCATATTCTCCGTGGCATTTATGTGGCATGTGCTGGCCCATTTACCCATACTGGATTGCTTGCCTTATAAAGTAGGTAACAATATCCCGGAGAAAATGCGCATACCGCCTGGCGCAGTGCCCGATAGCACGGTCATTACATTCGTATACCAGAAAGAGGGTAAGGAAGTGGAGTTTACCGCCAGCGAATTCCCCGACGATTTCAACGATTCGCTGTACACTTTCGTACGACGCTACGATAAAGTGGTGCGCAAAGGCACCGGGCTGCCTGCCATCATGGACTTCTCGCTCACCACCGCCTATAGCAATGACACCACTCAGGCCTTGCTGAACGACAACCGCGAGCAGTTATATCTTTTCCTCAGAAATGGATATGATATCGGCGACTGGACCGATGAACTGGAAGCCATCATGCAGGTGGCCATCAAGAAAAATATAGAAGGATATATCGTGACCAATGTGCCGCTCGATGAATTGATAGCGGAGGGCGCTCCTAAAGCATTTGCAATGATGGTTCCGCTTTCATGCGATGGCGTTGCCATCAAAACGGCAGCGCGCGCCAATCCTGTACTGATGCGCATAAAAGGCGGCACCATCATGGGCAAGTGGAGTTATTTCGATTTTAAAAATGCTTTTGAAGAGATTAGCCAGGTAGCGGCTAATCCGCCGCTGCCTGAACCAGAGCAGCCGGCAGATGCACCAACACAAAGCGAATCCACAACTACCGATCAACCTTGATAAAGTATTTTACCAGGCGAATACTCTATGGCATACTCGTGATGCTGGGTGTGGTGGTACTGGTATTTTTTCTTTTCCAGGGATTTGGTGATCCGGCGCGACTACTGATGGGACAAACCGCCGATGCCGCCACCATGCAAAACATCCAGCGCGAATTATACCTTGACCAGCCAAAGTGGAAGCGCTTTCTGCTTTACCTCAATGATGTGTCGCCGGTAGCTGTTCATTCAAAAGTAGAAATCAGGGAAAAAAATCTACGCGGACTCTTTATAGGTGGTGAAAACAAATTCGCACTCAAGGTTCCGTACCTGCAACGCTCTTATCAAACCCGCAAAGATGTATGGACGATACTGATGGAAGCGCTGCCAGGCACCATCCTGCTGGCCTTTGCTGCTATCTGCATCGCCGTGCTGCTGGGCATTCCTTTAGGTGTGACTGCCGCGGTGAAGAAAGACACCTGGATGGACACTTCGGCCATATTCGCCAGCGTGTTGGGCATTTCAGCTCCCTCATTTTTTATGGGCATCGTGATCGGGTATGTCTTTGGTTTTGTACTGAGCGATTATACCGGCCTTCGACTTACCGGCAACTGGTTTGAAGTAGATGAAATCACCGGCGAACGGTACTGGTCGTTACAGAATCTTATTCTCCCGGCATTCACGCTCGGCATACGGCCACTGGCCATTATCACTCAACTTACCCGCAGTGCCATGCTTGATGTGCTGAACCAGGATTATATCAGGACTGCCTATGCAAAAGGGCTTACCAGGCGCGCCGTGGTGTGGCGTCATGCGCTGCGAAACGCACTCAATCCCGTGATCACCGCCATCACCGGCTGGTTTGCCGAGCTGCTGGCAGGCGCCTTTTTCGTGGAATATATTTTCGGCTGGAAGGGAATCGGTAAAATAACGGTAGATGCACTGGATAAATTAGATTTTCCCGTAGTGATGGGATCGGTGCTGGTTACATCGTTCTTTTTTATCGTGGTGAATATACTGTCAGACTTCCTGTACGCCGCGGCCGATCCGCGTGTAAGACTTACTTAATAATCACGTCCTTCACCACTGCTTCGCCCAGCGCCTCATTTACCCTTTGCTTTATCTGCTCTTTTTGATAAAGCAATTCCTGTTTCAGCGGCGCCACGCTGGTGGTAATGTATAAAGTGTTTCCGTGAATCTGAATCTTATCAGTGTACTTGGAGATAGTCTTGCCCATCAGTTGCTCCCACACATCTTCAATCTGCAATGCCTGTATGGAACCTTTCAACCTGCTTTTTTCGAGGAAGGATCGCAACGCTTCGCCCAGTGAGTATTGTCCCATGAGCGCAAGTTAGGTAAAGTAAATTATAGCTGCAGCAACTGCACACAAAGTAAGTATCATGGCAATCAGCAGGCGGGTACCCAGTTTGCTGCTGTTCAAATCGTGCTGTTGACGAATTGAAATTTTTTCCTGTGCAGGAGGATTAGCCATTATTTCTGCGCGACTGGCATGTACGGGCTTTACGGAACGGATAAGATCATAACCCGCGTCGCTTACCAGCCACTCGTAAGAAGAAAAACAAAGTTTTTGGGCGTAGGGATTTTCTTCCAGTTCAACAGATTTTTTCAACAACTCAAGCGCATACCGGCGCAGACCTTCTTTGTTGGCGCAGATCGCTCCATGTTCGCCGGTCTCATCAGTGGTGAATGAGAAATACGCTACAGCAGGGTCAGCAGTTTGTTCAAGACTTTCTATTATCGAAGTAATAGAAGGAGTTATGGTCATAGCAATCGACTTTCGCTGTGAATATAAAAAATTAAATACAGTACCTGACCGGAAAGAAAACAGTTTTTAAAAAAATCAAGTCGTTCAGGTACCAATACGCACGATGCCATAAGCCTTGCCCAGGGCATCGAAATGCTGGCGTATTCTCTCTTCGTGGGTATCAGTGATAAACAGTTGTCCGTCACCACCATTGCAAACCCTTTTCAGCAGGTTATGCATACGTTGCTCGTCGAGCTTTTCAAACACATCGTCGAGAAGCAGGAGGGGAGGAAAGCCTTTTTCTTCTTTAAGGGTTTCAAATTCGGCCAGTTTCAGGGCAAACAGCAGACTTTTCCTTTGTCCCTGCGAGGCAATATTCCTGAAAGGCTGCCCTTTGAGTTGTATACGCAGGTCGTCGCGGTGGATGCCGCCCATGGTACGTTGCAACATAATATCTTTTTCACGAAAACCGCTCAGCAACAAGGGAAAGGAATTTTGCAACAGCTGGCTTTCATAGTCCAGTACCACCTCTTCCTCAATCCCCGCAATTTCGCGGTAAAGTTCATATACCCGGGGAATGAACAGTTGCAGAAAAGCCTTTCTTTTTTCAAAAATGGGAGTGCCATAAGCCGAGAGCTGTTCATCGTACACCTGCAGCAATGCGGGGTTGCGTTCTCTTTTTTCCGCCAGCGATTTCAGGTAGCTGTTCCGCTGTTGCAACACTTTATTGTAATCAATCAGGTGTTTAAGGTAAGCCGGGTCCACCTGTGACAATAAAGCGTCCAGCAATCTTCGCCTTTCTTCGCTGCCGCCCGTTATGATCTGCACATCGTCTGGCGCGATGATCACGCAGGGTATCCGGCCTATATGGTCAGCGAAGCGTGAATAGGCTTCGCCCTGCACCAGGAACTCTTTTTTGCCCGTTTCCCGCAAAATACACACGGTCTGCAGCGGCTGGCCATCTTTCTCAAAATGCCCCTCTATGCGGAAGCCCTGCGCCCCGGTGGTCACGTTCTGGCCATCGGTGCGGGTAAAATAGCTGCGGGTAAAGCAGAGGTAGTAGATGGCGTCCAGCAGGTTGGTCTTGCCGACCCCATTAGACCCGCAAATACCGATGATGCGCTCGCCGAATTCGAAGCGTGCCTGGTGGTAGTTTTTGAAATTGGTGAGCGATATGGTGGTGAGTTGAAGCAAAGGCTGAGGTGAATGTTTCGGGTTTCGGCCTGGGGGTTTCGGGTTAGCTGTTTCGATTCGCCGGTTTGGCTTTTTTGGTTCCGGACGGCTGCAATATACAGCCTGTTAAGGCAGAATTACCTAAATCTTTCATACATATTCGTTTGCGACCCGTAAAAACTTACCCCGAAACCCCCAACACGAAACCCGAAACCCAATTTTTCCCCTTATCTTTGCCGCTCAAATTTTTGTAATAGTGGCCACAAAATTCTCCAAAGAGACCTATTTGTATTGGTACGAGTTAATGCAGCTGATTCGCCAGTTTGAACTGACAGCAGAAGAGAAGTATAAGATGGAGGGTAAAATCCGCGGTTTTTTCCATGCTTATGTTGGACAGGAAGCCATCGCGGCGGGTTGTATGACTGCTACCCGGCAGGAAGACCCGTTCGTGACTGGTTATCGTGACCACGGACTGGCCCTGGCAAAGGGTATCAGCCCCGAAAGCTGTATGGCCGAACTGTATGGAAAAGCTACCGGTTGCGCCAAAGGTAAAGGCGGCAGCATGCACTTTTTTGGTAAGGACGTATACTTTTTTGGCGGCCATGGCATCGTAGGCGCCCAGATTGGTACCGGCGCCGGACTGGCCTTTGCCGAAAAATACAAGGGCACCGACAATGTAGCGCTCACCTTCTTCGGCGATGGTGCCGCCCGCCAGGGTATGGTACATGAAGTGTTTAACATGGCTATGACCTGGAAACTGCCCGTTGTATTCCTTTGCGAAAACAACAATTACGCCATGGGTACCTCAGTGCAGCGTACCAGCAACGTACAAGACATCTACAAACTGGCCGACGCTTATGAAATGCCCGGCGATTCTGTAGATGGTATGAGCTGCGAAGCAGTACACGAAGCCGTAGCCCGCGCAGTGAAAAGAGCCCGCCAGGGAGACGGCCCCACCTTACTGGAACTGAAAACCTATCGTTATAAAGGACACTCCATTTCCGACCCGCAGAAATACCGCACCAAGGATGAAGTGGAGGAATACAAACAACGCGACCCGATTACGCTGGTGACTAACACCATCCTGAAAAATAAATACGCAACGCAAGACGAGCTGAACGCCATTGACAAAAGAGTAGCTGAGAAAATAGAAGCTTCTGTAAAATTTGCAGAAGAGTCGCCCTGGCCGTCGGATGATGAAGTATTGAAGGATATCGTAATGCAGAAAGATTATCCGTTTATCGTTGACTAAAGCATATAACTCCTAAAAACAATTCAAAAATCAAATTACATTTTTCATGGCTACTGAAGTGAAGCAGAAACAAGTGACAGGTCAGACTTCCGAAAAATCATCGGAAGAAAAAGTGGTGGAAACGGCCCGTCATTTCTGGGAAAGGAACAGCAAGTTCATAACCTATGTGGCTATCGCACTGGTGCTGGTGGTAGGCGGATATTTTGCTTATTCCAGTTACGTGGTAGCCCCTGCTGAAGAAAAGGCCGAAGACATGATCTGGAGAGCCCAGAACTACTATAAAATAGATTCATTTGCCAAAGCGCTGAATGGCGATGGGCAGACACCCGGTTTCCTGCGTGTCGTTTCAAGTCATGGCGGTACCAAGGCTGGCAACCTCGCTAAATTCTACGCCGGCTCATGCTACCTGGAACTCGGCGATTTCAACAATGCCATCAAATACCTCCAGGACTACAACGCCAGTCATCCCGTAATGAAAGTGCGTAAATGGGGACTGCTGGGCGATGCGTACGCAGAACTGGGCAAGAAACAGGAAGCCGTGGAATATTATACCAAAGCCGCTGCCGCCTGGGAAGAAGATGAAGTGGATGCTCCCGAATATCTTTTCCGCGCAGCTTTGCTGAACAGCGAGTTGGGTAAGACCAAAGAAGCTATCGCTCAACTGAAAAAGATAAGAGAAAAGTATCCCATGCATATGCGCTATGCCGAGGCTGAAAAATATCTTGGCAAACTGGGTGATCTGAATTAAGCCGTTTTGATATATGGCAGAAGTAGCAAACAGTAAACTATTAAATACAGAAGCAGGCATTCCTCAAAAGGATGCCTGCGTTGTTATTGTGCGTACCGAATGGAACGCCACCGTGGTGGACGAACTGGAAAAAGGCTGCATTAGAAAACTGCAGGAAGCTGGTCTTACCAATATAGTCGTGGTTACGGTGCCGGGCGCTTTTGAAATTCCCTTTGCTGTCAGGAAATACTGGGAGCAGTACAAATACAAAGACGACCGTCCGCGCGCTTTCATAGCTCTCGGCTGCGTGCTGCGCGGCGACACACCGCATTTTGAGTATGTATGCCGCGGCGTAACCGATGGGGTGATGGAACTGAACCTGACCTTACCCATACCGACCATCTTTGGCGTGCTGACGGTCGACAACCAGCAGCAGGCCGATGAACGCATTGGTGGCCGTCATGGTCACAAAGGCGAGGAAGCTGCAATCACCGCGCTGAAAATGATTTCATTTGTGCATTCCCTGAAAAAATAATGAACGTTCAACTTTTCATACCATGCTTTATTGATCAACTGTACCCGCAGACAGCCTTCAATATGGTAAAGGTGCTGAAGAAAGCGGGATGCACTGTCAACTACAACGAAAACCAAACCTGCTGCGGCCAGCCCGCTTACAATGCCGGATTCTGGGACGATGCCAAAGCCGTTTGCACCAAGTTCATCGACGATTTCAGCGGCAGCGATTATGTAGTGGCGCCCAGCGCCAGCTGCGTGGGGTTTGTAAGAAATTATTTCCCAAAAATTTTCGATAACTCTTCAAAACATAACGAAGTAAAAGATCTGCAGAAAAGAACTTACGAGTTCACCGAATTTTTGGTGAATGTGCTGCAAATCGAAAACTTTGGCGCCAGCTTTCACGCCAGGGCCACCTATCACGATAGCTGCGCTGGGCTGCGCGAATGCCGCATCAAAGAGGAGCCCCGCAAACTGCTGGCCCATGTAGAAGGCCTGCAGTTGGTTGAGATGAACGATGTTGAAACCTGCTGTGGTTTCGGCGGCACTTTTGCTGTAAAATTTGACTCTATTTCCATAGGCATGGCCGACCAAAAGGCAAACAATGCCAAAGATGCCGGCGCAGAGTGCATCATCTCCACCGACTATAGCTGCCTGATGCACCTGGATGGATATATCAGGAAAAAAGGGCTAAGTTTACAAACAATGCATATTGCGGATGTATTGGCGAGTGGGTGGTAACCCGATCAACCATAACTCATGGACCAGTTCGCTTCATACCAACAATTCTTCAGTCCTGAAGAGGCGGAGCCAATCATCGCTGTTCTGAAAGAAAACGGCATTCCGTACACATTCAACAAAACCCGCGGCATTCTTGATGCTGTTATCATCGGTGTCAATCCTAATGATCAATATGATCTTCGCATTCCTCAACATGAATTCAGAAGGGTAAGCGAACTGCTGATTGCCAACACAAAGGTGAACCTGGATGAGCTCGAAAAGGACTATTACTTGTTTTCTTTCACGTGCGAGGAGCTGGAGAATATAATAGCTAACCCCGACGAATGGAGCGCGCACGATTATGTGGTGGCAGTGGAACTGCTGAAGAGGAAAGGAGAAAGTCTGCCGAAGGAAAAGCTGGAGGAATTGCGTGAAAGCAGATTTGAAGTATTGGCAAAATCTCAAAAGAAATTCCCGGGATTCGGATTGGCGATAGCTTACTTGTTGCCTCTATGGTCAGGATTGCGCATGTGGACGCCGAATCCATTGGCATTTAGTGATTCCAATAAGTTTTTTATCAGCCTGATTGGACTCATTGGTGAATATGTCACTTTGTACGGGGGCATTGTCGGTGCCTTTATAGGATTGTCTGTCTGGAAATTCCAGAAAACATTACCCAACGGCAGTCGGGTCTATCATTTCGTGGAACCCGACCGGCAACACGGCAGAATAATTTTCTGGATCGGAATAGGAGCCATTATATCTCTCGCTACTGCACTAATTTATACTACAGCCACAGGCAACCCTGCTTATGAATTAATTTTCGGCTAAAAAAACAGCGCCAACTTCATCCTGGCAAAAAACGGTACGCCCGGCGTGAAATGAATTTCACTGATGGGATCAGGTTCATCCTTCAGGCGCGACTCGGTATCGAATTGCGTTTCGTTCCATTTTACATTGAAGAGGTTTTCGATAGCAAGTCCGATTTCATACCTGCGTTTGGTATAATTCAGCGAGAGATCGGTTACTGTATAACCTTTTGCAACTACAGAATTGTCTTCATTGGCGGGTCTGTCTTTGATATACCGATAGCGAATGCTGCCATTAATTCCGTTATCCGTTTTCCAGCTCAATCCGCCGGTGCTGGTGAGCGTGGGCGCCAGCGGAATGTAATCTTCCCCCTTTGGTTCATCAATACTCCGCGGGCGTGCCCAGTTGGCGTTGAAATCGGCAAAAAGCCATTTGTTAAACTGGTAACGCGCTGAGAAATCAATACCCAGCCTTCTTGTCTTACCACTCGGCTCCACGATGCCCTCATCACCCACATAAACAAATTCCTGCTGCAGGTACAGGTACCAGCCGGCTACGTTGATCAGCAAATCAGGTACAGGCTTTAACAATACGCCCAGGTCGGCGCCATAGGCAGCAGGCAGAATATCTTCTCCATTATTAAATACCACTACACGGGCATCATTGCTGTGAAAGCCCTTTCCACCTTTGAGATAAACCTGCGTTGTATTGTTAACGGTGTATTGTATATTCAGCTTAGGGCTGAGAATTGATTTACGACGCGCCGGCAACTGTTCTGTTACCAGTTTATCATTGTACCTGAAACTGAAAAAATCTCCGCGCAGACCAACATTAAAAAGCCAGGGACCGCTTTCAAAACTCTGATCGGTATATGCGTAAAAATTATCTTCACTGATATCACCCAGTTGCACGTATTCCAATACCGTGTTGCGGTTAATGGTGTGCGACAACTCGCTGCCCCTGGTGCGGTCGAGGCGAAAGCCGGCGCCATATGTGCTACGCAAAGCAAAGGCGCCGAGCTGGCTATGACGCGTATATGCAGACTGGTAGCCGAAAATATTTCTTCCTTCGCGCTGCCGTATCTGGTCGCCGTTCACCGGATCGTTGAGGAAAAAAGTAAAATTGGAATGCAGGTTAAAATGATAGCGCGAATAATAGAAACGATTTTCCCAGGTATTATCGCGATCTATATAGCTGGTCAATGAGGCGCTGGCATTGATGCGGCCGGTATAACCGCCTTCGGTATCATCGATGGCGCCAAAGCGATCGATCAAACCACTTTTTACCGCGCGCTCGGGAATTTGCCCGCTTGCATCCCAATCGCTGCTGAGCACAGAACCGATAAGCGTAAACTTATTCCGCGCGCCGATCATTGTGTTTAGTTTACCGAATACATTGAAGCGGTTGAAATGTTGCGGCGACTTAAAAGGACCATCGGAGTATAGCAGCTCGCTGGCGATATAAGCATTGGTGCCTTTTTCTTTCAACTTACTGCTCAGCAAATCTATCATCGCCAGGCCGCGAAAAGTGTTGAACTGCCCGGCTTCCAGTTTCACTGTGCTTTTATCAAGACTATTCAGGGTGCTCAGGCTTACATAGCCGGCTGTTCCCATGTTGCCATGCTGCGAATAGTAGGGACCTTTGCCATAATCCACACTGCCTGTAAGCTCAGGTATCAGGAAATGGAGATCGGCATATCCCTGGCCATGCGCGTGCGAAACCATATTCACCGGTAATCCATCAACAGTAACATTTACATCGGTTCCATGATCAATATCGAAACCACGCAGGAATATCTGTTCCGACTTACCGCCGCCCTGGTGCTGACCGATAAACAAACCCGGTACTGTGCGGAGAATATCCTGCGCCGAGCGAACGGGCTGCAGGTTGAGATCTATTTTACTGATGGTATGAAACGACTGGGCAGTTGATTGTGGGGTGATCACTACTTCCTGCAGGTTCACCGCGCCCTTTTCAAGTTCGATAATTAATTCCGTGCGATCGGAAACCTGCACCGTTTTTGTTTCATAACCAATAAATGAAACGATCAGCGATTCACTCATCGCAACACCTTTCACGCTAAAATAACCCTGCTTATTGGTCAATGCAGTTTGTTCTGAACCAGCAACGCGAACATAAGCGAGCTCGAGGGGTTCCCGGGTGGCTTTGTCAATTACGCGGCCTTGCAACATGTTTTGCGCATTAACGAATAAAGCCGGCAAAACCACAAACAATGTGCACATTATCTTTCTCATAATCGGCTACAAAGTTGGGGGTAATTTTCTTAATTCTGCAACCGCACATACATTAAAAAATGGGTAAAAACTGCATCGATCACAAATATCTTCAGGAGATCGCAAACCATATTTTTCTGTATTTTCATCGCTCAAAAACTTCACCACTATGGCGTATTGGCTGGTAAAATCTGAGCCCGATGTATATCCCTGGGAGCAATTGGTAAAAGACAAGCAAACAGAATGGACGGGTGTACGCAACTATGCCGCACGATTGCACCTCAGGAATATGAAGAAGGGTGATGAAGTGCTTTACTATCACAGCATGAAAGAGCACCAGGTAGTAGGCATCGCCAAAGTGGTAAAAGAAGCATATCCCGACCCCACTGCAGAAGATGATACCTGGTCGGCAGTAGACATAAAAGCCCACAAGAAACTAAAAAACCCCGTGCCGCTCGAGGCCATTAAAAAAGATAAGCGCCTGGCCAAAATGGCGCTTGTACGCATCAGCCGGCTTTCTGTACAGCCCGTGACAGAAGAAGAATGGAACATCATTATGGAGTTGGCCGGCATGAATTAACATTTCGGGGATTACTTTCTACTAACTACTTGTATACGGGGATAACTGCATATAGCTATCGAGGGATCGGTTGGTAAGAGTTCTCTGATCGCTAAAAAATAAATAATTTGCCCTGCTATGGGCAAAAAGAAATTAGTGGTGTTATCGGGCGCGGGCATGAGCGCGGAGAGTGGTTTGAAAACATTTCGCGACAGCGATGGTTTATGGGAAGGGTATAATGTAGAAGAAGTGGCCACGCCCCGTGCGTGGAGAAAAAACCCTCAGCTGGTGCTCGACTTTTATAATATGCGCCGCAGAAATGTGCTGGAAGCACAACCGAATGCGGGTCATTACGGGCTGGCGGAACTGGAAAATGATTTCGACGTGCACATTATCACCCAAAATATCGATGACCTGCACGAGCGTGCGGGCAGTACGAAAGTGCTGCACCTGCATGGCGAAATTTTTAAAATGCGCAGCGAGATCAATGAGGATCTCGTATATGAAATCCGCGGCAATATTAACCTGGGGGATAAGGCAGAAGACGGCGCGCAACTGCGTCCGCATATCGTTTGGTTTGAAGAACACGTTTTGATGATCGAACAGGCCATACCGATAGTGGCCGGCGCCGATATTTTTGTGGTGATAGGTACTTCGCTGGTGGTGTATCCCGCGGCTGGACTGGTAAACTACGCGCCCTGGGAAATTGCCAAGTTTATTATCGATAAGAAAATTCCTTATACCACTTCGCTGCATAACCTGACCGCTATTGAAAAGCCGGCCACGGAAGGAGTGGCGGAGCTGAAAAAATTATTGGCGCGTCTCGCGGAATGATACGCCGTGTAAAGAAAGCTCTCTTAACACCGGCTGGTAAATTTCAGGAAGTATGGGTATGTGCAATCCTGTGGTTTTTATTTTTCCCTGTAATATCAGCTTGGCGCCAATTCCCAATGGCAGACCCACGGTTTTGGCCATAGCCGTGCGCAAATGATCCTGGCCTTTTACGATCAGGCAACTGGCTGTATTCTGAAGTTTCCCGTCTTGTTCGTACTCTATTTCATGCAGCATCACAATCATATCCTTATCGGTATCGGCCAGGGCAAGCTTTTTTTCCATGGCAAATTGCAACACGTCGGCGGCACTGCACATACCTTTGTTGATGACCGTCTTGTCGTCGTCCATTCCCAGGAAAAAAAGCTGCTTCATGGAGAGGTTGGCCTCGTGCATTTGTCCGGCCACTGTGGCGGCCGCCTGGGTTTTTACCTCGTCGAGATTCACATCCATCAGCTCGCCGCTATCGTCCACCATCATGAATTTCTGCAGGTCCTTGCGTTCGGCATCGTCTACTTCTTTTTCCGCCTGCAACAACTGTTGCAGTTTTTCCAATAATTGTTTGGTTTGTGCAAAACGCGCGGTGAGTTGTTTTTCTATCCACTCATTAAAACCGTATTTGCTGAAATGCTGCTGAAAAAATTGCTGCAGCGTCATACCATCGGTATTATACTGAACGGTTTCGTCGGTGAGTTTAAGTTCGATAATATTTTTCCACCCAAAACAAAATTCGGGGTAGCGCAGGGTGGTTCTTACAAATGTATCGGCCTCTTCGAGCTGGTAGAGCGACATATAACCAAGCGAGTCGCGGTTGGGGTACCAAGCCAGGTAACTGAGTTCGGGAATATTCACCACGCGGCCGGCATCGAAAAGTTCTTCGTATTTCATCTGGCGCACTGCGCCATTTTCCTTGAAGATGGCGCCAGCCTTACCAGCCATCACCACGTTGCGCGGGTTCCAGCTGATCTTATAATGCCAGGGATTGTCGTCGCTCTCGGGCGCTACCAAGCCGCCGCAATGCGATTTGAAAGTCTTGATCTTTCCGCCCCCGGCTTTGATAGCATGTATCATCTGCATAGCGCTCATATGATCGATGCCGGGATCGAGACCCATTTCGCAGATGAACAGCAGTCCCCTGGCCGCAATCTCATCCTGCAGCGAGCGGATGTTATCATCCACATAACTCGCGGTGAGCAGGTTTTTGCCATGGCGGAGACAATCTTTCGCCACCAGGAAATGTAATGCGGCGGGGAGGAGTGATATAACGATATCGGCTGACTGAACAATATTGCTGCGTTGGTCTTCATTGGTCACGTCCAGCAAAACCGCTTTTGCATGTGGGTTATTGCCGGTCTTTGACCGGGCCAGCTCCAGGTTGCTGTCGGCCACCGTAACCTGCCAGTTATTTTCTTTCGCTTCATCCAGGAGATATTCAATGAGGCAGGTTGACGATTTTCCGGCACCGATGACAACAATATTCTTCATGTCAGGAATAGAATAAAGCTGCAATATAAAATAAAATCAGCCGCTGTATAAGCGGCTGACATTCTTTCTCTGAACCGTCCTTGAATAATTTTTTATTTTACTTCAATGGTACCCAGGTCCACCGTTCTGCCTTCTTCAGCATTGGCATAAAGCACTACATCGTGAAACGATGCTGCGCCTTTTACGATCAGTTTGTAGGCGCCCGGTTTTACATTGAAGTGAAAGTTGCCTTCATCGTGCCGTGTTTTCAGTGTGTCTCCATTTCCAATCGCCCAGATCTGGCTGGCGCGGTGAGGTGGAGTAACAACGCCTGAGATAGAAGATTGTCGCATAACTCTGAAGGCGTGCAAAGCAACAACCATAATAACTACTGCGATAAACGTTGCAACTGTCTTCTTCATATGTATTGTTGTTTTGGCGGGTATGTTTTCAAAATAACCCGTGGGTGGATTAAAGGATCGATACAACCAAAAAAATCATGCCAATAGGTTATTTGTGAAAAAACACTACTGAAAAATGACTTTCCGGTTCAGGTGGGGAAACAATTAACCAGGTGTGGAATTCTAAAATCGATTCTGGGCAAGTCCCAACACTTTCGACTGAATGCGCGTGATGGCATAATCAATCGATATACCGCGGTTGGTGCGTGGCGCTTCCAACGTTTTTTGTTCGCCGGGTGCCAGGTCGTTAAATACTAAAGTCTGCGTTCTCACCAGCTTCTGTTCGGGACCATAATATTTAATTTCAATTTCCACCTGGTCCAGCGGATAGCGGCTATTGTTAGACAGGGTCATAAACAGGTTGGAAATTCCACCCAACAGACCGGTTTTGTAATCGCTGTTTTCTACCAGCAGCATCTGGTGAATATTCTTGCGCGCGGCTTCCAGGGCTGCCTGCTGATAGCTGATCTTGTCTTTCGGCTCTTCTTCTTTTACCACTGCATTGGAAACAATCGGTTCTTTATTTTCTATTGTGGCGGGCGTGTTGTTGCCAGCAACCTGTTGCTTTACTTCAGGCGACGTATTGCCTTTGCGGGAAACCGTAGAGATATGGAGTTTCTGTTCGGAAGCAGGTTCCTCTTTAGCCGCATTGCTGCTATCGATGGCCTGCTTCATTTCTTCTACTATCTGTTGCGGCACCTGTGCGGGCAGGGTAGCTGGAGTGTTGTTGCGATTCTTTTCCCGCTCCTGTATTCTTTTAACCAGCGCTTCCAGTTCCTTACTTTGCGACCGCTGCTTCATATTGCTGATGTATAACCCTATGATCACGCCAAACAACAATATGCAGGCAGCGGTAAGCGCCATCATTACGGGCCGCATGGTGCGGGGTTGGCGAGCGGAAGCTTTGGCGCGTTCGTTTTCCTGCAACTGTGTGTACAGGTCTTTGCCCGTTGTGTTGTGCGTAATGGATTCATTCAGCACTACAACAGGCGCAGGTTCTTCCTGCTTCTTCACTGCGGGGCGCTCTTCGGCAATGGTATTGATGGATTCTGAGAATGTGGTAACAGGTTTTTTCGATTCTTCGTTCAATACCTTACCGGCAGATGCAGGCAGTGTAACGTAAATTTTTTTAGGCTGCACGACAGGTTTTTGTTCCTGCAGTTTTTTAGCAGCAGTTTCTTCCTGCCTTGCAAAATCCTGTACACGCTGTTGAACAGGTTCAGCTTCTGTTACGGTATTGAAAACGGCAGCCCTTTCTTTTTTGGCTGCTGCCAATGCGGCCCTGCGAGCGCGGTCGAGTGCGGGATGAGATTCTTCCTGGTTCTTCTTGTAAAAACGATCGTAAGGTTGTTCTTCCACCACGGGAGCATAAGGCTTCAGCTCTGCTATTTCACTGGGATAACGCCAGGCCGCACTTTTTCCTTCTACCCACACCAGGTCGTAGGCCTTCAGACCTTTCGCCACGAGTTCCTCCATGGTGTAAGGCCCGCTCTGTTTGTTATCGCGTAATAACAGGTACTGATTCATTGCTCAAAACTTATTTTGTGTGGTCAGCTGTAACCTTGTTTTGTTTATATATGCCGACAAAAACAAGCTATATACACAGGCATATAGCTTCAGTTTTTAAAGTCGTTGCGTTTTGGGCGATCAATTCAGGGGGACGGTCGGGTCTTCCAGGGGCGATTTAGGACGATATTGGAAACGTGCAGTGGTTAAGGCAACTGCTAAGATAATGGTTAAGAGGGATTGTTCCAAAAGAAGGTTTCGGGTTTGAGGATTGGGGTTTCGGGTTATTTGGAGTTTTAACTTTCCTTATGAAATTTCAACCATCAACAGTCAGGCTAAATAGTCAACAGCCAATTTTCAACACCCCACACCCGACACTGGACGCCTGACACTCCCGACACCCGAAACCCCACCCCCCAAACTGAAACCCGACACCAAAAAAACTGGCGTTTTTTGCCCGCTTTCCGGGGTAAAAAAAGTAACTTCGCGAGCCGCGAATCCTGTTGAGAAGCAGGGCATAACGGTCTAAAATTCAGAGAGGAAAAATCAATGGAAGAAAACTTCACACCGCAGGAGACGAACGACCAGAGCCGCATTATTCCAGTCAACATCGAAGAGCAAATGAAAACCGCCTATATCGACTATTCCATGTCGGTAATCGTAGGCCGTGCTTTGCCCGATGTGCGCGACGGATTAAAGCCGGTTCATCGCCGTATCCTCTACGCCATGAACGAATTAGGAATCAATTCCAACAAGCCCTATAAGAAATCTGCCCGTATCGTAGGGGAGGTGCTGGGTAAATACCACCCGCATGGCGATAGCGCCGTTTACGACTCTATGGTGCGTATGGCGCAAGACTGGAGCATGCGATATACCCTGATAGATGGACAGGGTAATTTCGGCAGCCAGGACGGCGACGGTCCCGCGGCTATGCGGTACACCGAAGCCAGGCTGACCCGCCTGGCCGAGGCCATGCTGGAAGACCTGGACAAGGAGACAGTGGACATGGGCCTCAACTTCGACGATTCGCTGGAAGAGCCGCTGGTACTTCCCAGCCGCATTCCCAACCTGCTGGTAAACGGATCGAGCGGTATTGCCGTGGGCATGGCCACCAATATCATGCCCCATAACCTCTCAGAAGTGATTGACGGATGCGTTGCCTTTATCGACAACCGCGAGATCACCATCGAAGAGCTGATGCAGTACGTTAAAGCGCCCGATTTTCCCACCGGGGGCATCATCTACGGTATGGAAGGGGTGAAGGCCGCCATGCACTTTGGCAGGGGCCGCGTGGTGGTAAGGGGCAAAGTGACCGTTGACACCAAACCCAGCGGCCGCGAACAGCTCATCATTACCGAACTGCCTTACCAGGTGAGCCGCGACGCATTCTGCGACCGCATCGGGCAACTGGTGAATGAAAAACAACTGGAAGGCATTGCACACGTCAATAACGAATCGAACAATAAAGAAGGCACGCGCATAGTGATAGACCTGAAGCGCGACGCCATTGCAACTGTTGTCATCAACCAACTGTACAAATACACAGAGCTGCAGACTTCTTATGGTATCAACAACGTGGCGCTGGTAAAAGGCCGTCCGCGTACGCTGAACCTGAAAGAAATGATCAGCGAGTTCGTGGAGTTTCGCCACGAAGTGGTGGTGCGCCGCGCTCAATACGAGTTGCGCGAGGCCGAGAAAAAAGCGCATATCTTACAGGGCTATCTCATAGCGCTGGATCACCTCGACGAAGTGATTGCATTGATCCGCTCTTCCGCAACTCCTGAAATTGCCAAAGAAAACCTGGTCAACGCCGGCTGGGGCCTGGATGAAATACAGGCAAAAGCCATTCTCGAACTGCGCCTGCAACGCCTCACCGGTATGGAGCGCGAAAAGATTCGCGCAGAATACGATGAGCTGATGAAGCAGATCGCCTACCTCAAAGAGTTGCTCGGCAATGAGGGCATGCGCTTTGAACTGATCAAGAAAGAACTGCTTGAAATAAAAGATAGATTCGGCGACGCGCGCAGAACCGAGATCACTTATCTCGAAAATGAAGTGCGTATTAAAGACCTGATCAAGGAAGAAGACGTGGTGATCACCATTTCGCACCACGGTTATATCAAGCGCACGTCGGCCTCTGAATACAGGGCACAACGCCGCGGCGGCCGTGGTGTTATCGGCGGCAGAACCAGGGAAGAAGATTATATCGAACACCTGTTTGTGGCCTCTACACACCACACCATGTTGTTCTTTACAGATAAGGGACGTTGCTACTGGCTGAACGTATATGAAATTCCCGAAGGTGAAAAAACCAGCAGGGGCAGGGCCATCCAAAACCTGATTCAACTGCAGCCCGATGATAAGATCAGGGCCATCATCGATGTAAAAGATCTTCGCGATAAAGAGTTTGTAGAAAAGCACAATATTGTACTTTGTACCAAGAAAGGAATTATTAAGAAAACGGCGCTGGAAGACTTCAGCCGTCCGCGTCAAACCGGCGTGAATGCCATCACCATTGTGGAAGGCGATGAACTGCTGGAAGCAAGACTCACCGACGGCAGTTGTGAAGTGATGATGGCGGTAAAAAGCGGTCGCGCCATCCGATTCAATGAAGATAAAGTGCGTCCAACCGGCCGCGGCGCCATCGGTGTGGCAGGAATTGAGGTAGACGACGCCAATGATGAAGTGATTGGCATGATATGTGTCAACAGGGAAGATAGGGATCGGACCGTACTGGTAGTTAGTGAAAAAGGATTTGGAAAACGTACGCCGATTGAGGAATATCGCATCACGAATCGCGGCGGCAAGGGGGTGAAGACCATCAACGTAACGGAAAAAACCGGCAAACTGGTGGGACTCCTGGACGTGACCGTAAAAGAAGACCTGATGATCACCTGTAAGAGCGGCGTCACCATTCGTATGCCGGTGAGCGGAATCAGCGAACAGGGTCGGGCTACCCAGGGCGTAAAACTGATCAGGCTCGATGACGGCGATGAAATTGCAGCCATTACCAAGCTGGACGATGAAAACGGCAATAATAACAATGCCGCTGCTGCCCAGGCATCAGCCGCGCAGAATGCCGGCGAGGAAAATACAGGTGCCGAGCAGGCAACCAACGACCAGGAAATTTCATCTGGCAATTTGCCTGCCGACGATGCAGGAGATAATGCCGGTTTGGAAGAGAATGGTCCGGATAGTGAACCTGTAAATGAATAATCCAACAATTATTTTTTAATAAACACGCGACAGTGAAACGCAAAAGTTTCATTTGCTCATTAAAAAACAATTATTAACCGATGAAGAATATATTTCTGACAGCTTTGCTTGCTGTATCAGCATTCATGGTGCAGGCCCAGAGACTCGACAAACCCAAAGACCTGCTGGCCAAGAACAAGTTCGTTGAAGCCAATACAGAGCTTGAAAAGTTTTTGGCAGTAGAGAAAAACAAAAACAACTCCGAGGCTTATCTCGTAAAAAGCAAAATCATGCTGGGCATCGCCTCTCAGCCCGATCTGAAAGCGTCTGTTCCGGATGCCCGCGACCAGGCATTTGAAGCAATTAAGAAATACCTGGAAATAGAGCAGACTAAAGATGAAAAAAGCCGCAACGTGTTGATCACGCTCGAAAACTGGGGGCCGCTGATCGATATCTATACCGGCTACAACAAAGACGCCGCATCGTATTACAACGCAGGCAACTTCAACGATGCGTTGAAGAATTTTGAGAGTGCATTGAGCGTGTTTGATCTCATTTCTGAAAAGAAAGTGGTAGATATTACACTCGATACAACCACCACTTTATATGCAGGTATTTCTGCAGAAAAAGCCAACAAGCCGGATGAAGCTGCCAAGCATTATGCAAAAATTGCCGAGGCAAAAGCACAAGGTGAAGGCTTTGTAGAAATTTACAAATGGCTGGCCGACTACTACAGGCGCAAAGATGATATCGCTACAGCCTCCAAATTCTCACAACTTGGCCGCGAAGTCTATCCCGAAGACAGCTTCTGGTCTGGCTTTGAACTGGAAATGCTCCGCGAACAAGGCACCAAGGAGCAGTTGTTTGAGAAATACGAACAAGTGATCAAAGAAAATCCCGACAATCACATTTATTACTTCAACTACGGCGTAGAACTGTACCAGGCAGCCTACGACGAAGACATCACCAAGCGCCCGGCCAACTCGAAAGAGCTGATTGAAAAAGCAAGAACTTACCTGAATAAGGCTTTGTCCATTAAGCCCGATTATCCGAACGTACATATGGTGCTGGGCCAGATAGCCTACAACGAAGGCGTTGACCTCAGCAACGAAAACAAAGCCATTCGTCCCCCGCAGGGTGGCCGCCTCACTGCTGAGCAGTCTGCTAAGAAAGAAGAACTGCGCAAGGGCGTGATAGAGAAATTCAACGAAGCCATTCCTTACTTCAAAAAAGTGGATGAGTTGCTCGACAGCCAGGGCAAATTGAAAATGGAAGAAAAAGAAACCCTGAAAGGCGCGCTCGACCTGCTGATTATTGCCACTGAAGAAAAAGTGGCACAACTCGAACAAAAGAGAAATGCTGCTGAGGTGAAAAAGAATACGGCTGAAGTAAAACAATACGAAGCCGAGCTGAAAGAGCTGCAGGCCGATGTTACCAGGTACACTGACAAGTTTAACAACGTGGACAAGAAACACTAATTAACGCTCCATAAACGTATAGGAAAGTGCCGCGAACCCATCGCGGCACTTTTTCTTTTTTCATAGCTATACCTGGTTACCGGCAGCTACCGCATCGGGCTTCCTGTTTTTCCTCAGCAGTAATGCGCTTATTACCGCCACCACTAAGCCAATAGGCAGCACTTCGGAATAAGAAATAAGGATGGCGAAAAGGGGATTTTTGTACATCTCCTTGAAATTTTCCAGCTCGGCCGTCTTCGCTGCCAGTTTTTCGGGAGGAGTTTGCCGGAGAATGTACGCAGTATAATGGTCCAGGAAATCGGGCTGAAACAGGTAGTAATAACCCAGTCCAAACACCACGTATACGGTGGAGGCCACGAAAGCAATGAGCGCGCCGGCCTTGAAGGCTTTTCCAAAAGAAATAAACCCGCCGAGGTATTTGTTGCGATAATTTCTGACCCCGAAATAGATCAGCGAAAACACCACCACCATGGCGGCATAGCCAATCGCGTCGTTAGTCTTGAAATTTGGATTTCTGCACAGCATGCTCATCATATAGATAGCGTTGGCGCTGAGGATTACTCCAGGGATGATGCCGAAGATCATAACAGTTTTTGTCATAACTAATTTGATTAACTGTTGGCAAAACTAGTGGTGCCGCCGGTGGACGGGCTCATACTAAAGTACCAATTTGCGGCCGGGAGGGAAGAATAATACTAAAGAACGAAGGGATTACTCCACTAATCGCAGTCTTCTTGCCTTTTCGATGGTCTGCGTGCGGCTTTTCACATCCATCTTAAAGAACAGGTTGGAGACGTGAGTTTTGACGGTGCTCACGGAAAGGAATAGTGCTTTGGCAATTTCGGCGTTGCTATAGCCTTTGGCCAGCAGTTGCAGCACTTCGTATTCACGGGCGCTGAGGTTGAGTTTTTTCAGTTCCTCTTCATTAACCGAAAATGGCTGGGGCTGGGGGATATATACTTCTTTTTCGACGATCAGTTTTTCCACTTTGGGTTTTACCAGCTGGGTAGCCACCCAAATACCAAGCATGGTAAAAAATATGGCGATGAGCCCGATGTATATATCAATGGAATTGTCAACAATCAGGAATTTCCATTGCAACCACTTGAGCAAAAGCACCAGCAGTGCCAGCAATACGCCGTACAGCAGGAGGTGACGCGACCTGAAGTATAGTCTCTTTATGAAGCCCATTCTTGCAAAGCCCATGGATGAGTGTCAAATATGCAAAAAAATAGGCAGTCGGGAATGGTAAATTTTGCCCTTATAGAACATTTTTTAGACCGTATAGCAAATGCCGCCGGCAGGGGGAGAAATAAATTTGGTGAAAACATCACAAAAAGTATCACCATGAAAAATGTTGAAACAGTAATTATAGGCGCCGGCCAGGCAGGGCTTATCACGAGCTATCATTTTGCGCAGGAAGGCCACGAGCATGTGGTATTGGAGCAGTCCGACAAAGTCGCGGTCAACTGGCGCTATCGTTGCTGGGATTCGCTGCACCTGGTAACTCCGAACTGGACATTTCACAGAATTCCGGGCATGAACCACGACTTAGAAGATGCAGACGGAATTCTGCCACGCGAAAAAGTGATAGAATTCTTTGATAAATACGTTGAGGAAAACCAATTGCCGGTTCACTTCAACACAAAGGTAAATGCCATTGAGCGCCACGGCCAGGACGGATTTCTCATTCATACAAATAATGGAACCTGGAAATCCAGGAATGTCATTGTAGCTACCGGTTATTGCCAGTATCCCAAAATGCCGGAGTTTTCGAAATCCATTTCATCAGACATAGTCCAAATGCACAGCAGCCAGTACAGGAATCCGGCATTGATTCCGGGGGCCGTGCTGGTAGTGGGATGTGGTCATTCAGGAAGACAGATTGCGGAAGAAATAAACCGGGCAGGAAAGAGAGTCTTTGTATCAGTTGGCGCCGTAAATCGTTTGCCACGTCGATATCGTGGCAAGGACATTCTTTATTGGCTGGAAAATGCAGGATTTTTCGATCTGACACCCGAACAATTACCGCCGGGCATGAAAAAATTCGAAGCTGTGCCGCAGATATCGCAAGACAAGCCGGGGCACAGTATGAACCTGCACCTGATGGCGCGCAGCGGTATCAGGCTGCTGGGTCGCATTAAAAATGCTGAAGGTCACAAAATATCGCTTGCTCCGGATCTGTATGAATCGCTGCAAAGGACTGATCAATCTGAGCGTGAAGCCGTGGCGATGATCGACGGATTCATAGAGGCCATCGCGCCAGGAACGCCCAAAGAAGCATTACCGCAATACAATGACGGTTACCAGCAACCGATCATTAAAGAATTAGACCTGGCGAAGGAGGGCATTGGAACCATTATCTGGGCCACCGGTTACAAATTCGATTTCAGCTTTGTAAAGCTGCCGGTCTTTGACGCCGATCATTTTCCCATCCAGAAAAACGGCGCTACAGAATATCCCGGTCTATACTTTGTAGGCTTGCCCTGGATGCCGTCGCAGAAATCAGGTTTCCTGGTGGGCATCGCGGACGCAGCGAAAAAAATTGCGGAAGCTGTTATGGAGCGAAGTACGGCAGTTAGCGAGTGATTGGTTGGTGTGTAATGCCGTTCAATTACGGGTATATGGACGAGAAACGCCTGGCGGCGTTTCTTTTTTCGTGTGAGCATCATGAGGCGTGTACCTGGATGGATTGAATCTTTTCAGACGTTTGGAATGCTTAGACTGTGGCTCGCATTGGGTTATGTTCTTTTGTCCTATAATTAATATTATGTTAAGTACAGGCGCGGGGGCCTAGTTATATGGGTATAAAAAGGAAATGGCTCGGCTGCTTTGAAATATAGAAATGCAGTAGCTTAAGGGCATGCAAGACCTTTCTCCTACAGCTAATAAAAACCAGATAATTGATTGGCTGAAAAGCTACTATTTGAAAGAAAATTCAGGCGTTGATGTAGCCGGAGAATTGGCTCGTGTTGAGCATGAGCACAGTAACAACTTTAACTTCTGGAGAGATATAATCTTTGCACTGATTAAGACCGGCGAATACGCACTCCATATTCATGACGGCAGATGGATTATCTATCCCAATCCAGATCACGATTTAGCGAAAAGTGTAAAAGTCACCAACGACTCCGTTGTAACTACTAACAATAGGATGCTTGGATTAACGGTAGTTTTAGCTTTAACAGCGATTGCTACTGTGATAATATCCGTACTATCACCAGCGCCAATAGACAAAGAGACAAAAGCACTAATGAGAGAACAAGTACAACAGTTGCGAAAGATTCAACTATCTCTTGAAAAGTTAGATTCTTCCATGAACCGTATCGTTCCCGATACTTCAAACAATTAAAGAACGCCTCACGGCGTATTCACTGGATTTCTTTTTAATACCCGTATGCTTCGCTGCCCTGGCTCGTTTTATTTTGTCTAAGAACAACTTACAAAATGAAACCACAAAACCCTTTGTGGAAATCATGTGTTCAAGTGAGAAGATCAATTATTAAACTATTAATTAATTTTGAGCTGATCTAGTAAAGATATTTGAGATAACATACAACAGCTCTGTGTACGCACACAAAGCTGCCGTAATGTGACCGGGACGGCACCGGTGCCAAGTAGACTGCGTTGCGTGCAGTGCCACAAGACAGAATCTGCATGACAACAGATTCAAAATTTGTTGCTTTTTTCATTTAGTTTATGAAAAAGTTTAAAGCACAACGCAAGTGGCTTGAGGCAATTGCTTTATTCTTGGCCGCATTAGCATCATTTATAAATAGCATAAAATAAACAAAGCCCCGAGCAAGGGGCTTTGTTTTATTCCCTTCAATTGTTCTGCTTAGTATATGATCTGACAGTTTGAGGATTTTTTATTTGAAGTTTTATAGGGTCAGGATTAATTTTT
>CALGAP010000013.1 GCA_937958995.1 uncultured Chitinophagaceae bacterium | reverse complement strand
GTGGCGGGTGCACTGACGGCGCTGATGTCTGTTTCCATCTTATTCTTCAAAAACCAGCCGGCCCAAACGGGATCGTGGAAATAAAGCGAGGCTTTTGCTCTTACCTCCTCGACATTCTGGGCGCCCGTGTCGCCGAGTTTTTTGGCGAGCAATAGTTGGCCGACGGCAGAGTAAGGATAGTCATCAACAAATTGCTGCAGTTGATTAACGCTAACTTCCTGCAATGAGTCTTTCTGGAAGAAATGTTTGACCAGCGTTTGGATATGGTGTTGCATCAAGCTTACCAGTTTGAAAAAATACGGTTGAATGTTTCATCGACCATACTACGGATAATTTCAGAAATCAGCTGTGCCTCAGCCTGCTGAAGGGTCAGGTTTGCAGAAAAGTCGAAGTTACGGGAAACATCTATATCTTTTGTCTTATTGTTATTATCCCTCAACTTAAGCTTGATGGATACTGTAAGACGGTTGTTTACTGCCTGCTGATTGGCGATAGCGGCAGTGGTGAGATTGTAACTGGTGATAGCGCCGCTCAAATCATAGTCTGCATTGTCATTTTGCACTACGGTGAGCTTGGTTTGATTGGTGATCTTTTGTTTCAGCCTGTCGTTATACTGCGGCGCCAACTGCGGGTTCACATAAGGCGCCCTGTTTTCGATATACTGAATGCGAATAGTCTTTACCTCCGGCGGAATGCTTACGTCACGAAATGAGTAGCAGCCACTGAAGAGGCCAACTACTGCCAGTAAAATACCAGGAAGAAAAACTTTCAATCGCATATTCGGATGGCGGATTTTTATTTTCGAAATTACTCCTTGATATCGTATTCTTTCAGCTTGCGGTAAAGCGTTCTTTCACTGATGCCAAGATCCAGGGCTGCGTCTTTTCTTTTACCGCGATGTTTTTTCAGCGCCTTTATGATCAGCTCTTTTTCCTTATCCATAATGTTGAGCGATTCTTCCACTTCTTCGTGTTGATGAATATCCTCTCCATCATGGTAAGTAACAACAGGCGGAGCGGTGCTTACCGTAGCGGGTTGCACATAAGCAGGCTGCATCAGTTCCTTACCCTTCAGTTCTTTCAATTCGTTCAGCAGCGCCTGGTTTTGTACTGCAGTGCCGGGGCTCTGAAGAATGTCGAAAAACATTTTCTTCAGTTCCGTCACGTCTTTTTTCATATCGAAAAAGAGCTTGTACAATATTTCACGCTCATTCGCAAAATCATGACCATTTGCTGTTCCCTGTACCGGCGAAGCCAATACCGGTAAGTGCGAATAATTGGTCTCGGGTAAGAAGCGGCGCAATTCAGCAGCAGTGATCAGTTTATCCTGCGCCAGCACCGACATCTGCTCCGCAATATTCTTCAATTCACGAACATTACCCGGCCATGGATAGTTAATTAACACTTCTTTGGCCTCGTCGTCCAGTTGAATGGGAGTGGTCTTATAACGTTCCGCAAAATCCACACAGAAGCGGCGGAACAATAACGGAATATCTTCTTTCCGATCGCGCAGCGGCGGCACGCGAATGGGCACCGTGCTGAGGCGATAATACAGGTCTTCGCGGAATTTTCCGTTTTGCGTATACGTCAGCAGTTCTTTGTTGGTAGCTGCAATCACACGCACATCGGTCTTCTGCACTTTGGAAGAACCTACGCGAATAAATTCACCGGTCTCCAATACGCGCAGCAGTCGCGCCTGCGTACCCAGCGGCATTTCACCAATTTCATCCAGGAAAATGGTGCCGCCGTTTACGGTTTCGAAATATCCTTTGCGCGACTCCACAGCGCCGGTGAAGGAGCCTTTTTCGTGACCAAACAATTCTGAATCAATAGTGCCTTCGGGAATGGCGCCGCAGTTGACGGCTATAAAGGGATTATGTTTTCTCGCAGAGAGCGAGTGAATGATCAGTGAGAACGCTTCCTTACCCACACCGCTTTCACCGGTGATTAAAACGGTAAGGTCTGTATTGCTAACCTGTATCGCCACCTGCAACGCATAGTTCAGGGCAGGTGAGTTGCCAATAATGCCGAACCTGTTTTTTATCGCTTGTAAGTCCATCATTACTCCTTGGTTATTTTACCCAGCAGCGTAGCGCCGGTGCAGTCATACACAGTAACCATTACATAGTCGCCTTTGTTCAACGCATGGTTTTCTTTTGGAAAAACTATCACCTTGTTCTGACTGTTACGACCCATCCAGTCATTGGAGCTACGCCTGCTATCGCCTTCGATTAATACTTTAAATGTCTTACCAACGTCTTTGCGGTTGTTTTCAAGGCTCAACCTGTTTTGCAACTGCACAATTTCTTCCAGCCTTCTTTTTTTCACTTCATCGGGTACATCATCTTTATAGCGGCGTGCGGCCAGTGTGCCCGGGCGCTCGCTGTAGAAGAACATATAGCTGTAGTCGTACGCGCATTGTTCCATCAGCGACAGGGTTTCCTGGTGATCTTCTTCAGTCTCAGTACAGAAGCCTGCGATAATATCCGAGCTGATTCCGCAGTCGGGCATAATGGTGCGTATACGGTTCACCTTAGCGATATACCATTCGCGTGTATAAGTACGATTCATCAGCTGCAGTATCCTGTTGCTGCCGCTTTGTACCGGGAGATGAATATAGCGGCAGATGTTTTCATATTTCGCCATGGTGTAAAGCACTTCGTCGGTAATATCTTTCGGATGCGAAGTGGAGAAACGCACGCGCAGCAGCGGGTTGATCTGCGCTACCAGTTCCAGCAGCCTGGCAAAAGTCACTGCTTCGCCTTCGCCTGATTCCGGCATCCAGTAATAGCTGTCAACATTCTGGCCCAGCAGCGTCACCTCGCGATAACCCTGCTCAAACAAATCTGTGCACTCGCGGATGATGGAGTAAGGATCGCGGCTTCTTTCGCGGCCACGGGTGAAGGGTACCACGCAGAATGAGCACATATTGTTGCAGCCGCGCATAATGCTTACAAAAGCGCTTACGCCATTGCTGTTTAACCGTACGGGAGAAATATCGGCATAGGTCTCTTCGCGGCTCAGCAGTACGTTCACTGCCTTTTGCCCGTCTTCCGCTTCGTTGATCAGTCCGGGCAGGGTGCGGTATGCATCGGGACCTACCACCAGGTCAACCAGCTTTTCTTCTTCCAGCAGTTTAGATTTCAGTCGCTCGGCCATACAGCCCAGCACGCCGATGAGGGCGCCGGGATTGTTCTTCTTCACCACGCGCAGGTCGTTGAGGCGTTTGCGTACGGTCTGCTCTGCCTTTTCCCGGATGGAGCAGGTATTGAGCAGTATAAGGTCTGCTTCCTCAAAATTGCGGGTGGCGCCATAACCGTTTTCATTGAGTATGGAAGCCACTATTTCGCTGTCGGAGAAATTCATCTGGCAGCCATAACTTTCTATATAGAACTTCTTCCTGTATTCATTGGGGTCATTGGTAAAGGGGGCAAAGGCCTCGCCCTGACGACTCTCATCCAACTCCTTAATATGCATCAAACTTTCAGGCATCTCGTTTCACAAAATTTGGACGCCAAAGATAGGAAAATGGGGGCATAAATGACAGAGTGGCAGTGAGGGCGGGTTTCGGTTGCAGGCGAGGGGGAAGAGTGCGGCAAGGAGAAGGCGCGGCAGCAACAATAAAAAAGTCCCACCAAACGGTGGGACCAATTCTTTCGAAGCAGGCGTTTAACAAATCCCAGAGCGGAAAACGGGATTCGAACCCGCGACCCGCAGCTTGGGAAGCTGCTGCTCTACCAGCTGAGCTACTTCCGCTGATATCCCGAATGTAAAAAATTCCTGCGGATTAAAACATCTGCCTTCCCTGGTAAAAGTCGAGAATTTTTGTTCTGATCAGGTAGTTGTAACGGGCCAGTATCAGGTTGATATTGGCGCGGTCAAGATTGTTGCGTGCGGTGAGGTAATCTATGCTGTTGGTAACGCCCGCATTAAACCTGGCTTCGGCGGCAGCGAATGATTGCTGCAGCGCATTCACCTGTTCTACAAGTGCTTCGTAACGCTCTTTGGCAGTCAGCAGGTTCACATAATCGCGCTCTATGATCTGCCTCAGTTGGATGTGCGTACTTCGCTCCTGCAACTCAGATTGCTGCAAATCTATTTTGGCATTCCGCACACTATTTTTTCGCTGAAAATTACTAAGTATAGGTATCAATACGCTAAAGCCTACACCCGTGTTATAGTTATTTCTCAACTGATCGTAATAGCCGATTTTATTGTTGTTGGCGTCGCGGCCGGTGCTGGAGAAGTTGGTGCCTATGCCGGCTCCCAGGCTCACTGAGGGTAATAAATTGCCTCGCGTTGCTTTCAGGAATTTTTCATTGGCTTCTTTGCGCAGGGTGGGTGCCTTGGCCATGGCCAGTTGCTGCATGGCAACGGCATAAATGCTGTCGGGATGAGCATTATAGTTCATATCAAACTGGTCGAGGGCCAGCCTCTCTACCTGCAGCGTGCTGTCGTAGGGGATATTGAGCAGCTGCGCCAGCGCCAGGCGGGAAGTCACCAATGCATTCTTCGCATTTATTTCATTCACCTTGTTCTGCGCCAGTTGTCCTTGCAGGTCCGTAAGGTCGGAAGGTGTAATAGCGCCCTGCTCATGCATAATAATAAGACGATCTACCTGCTTCTGCGTTTGTTCGGTCTGCACTTTCGCCAGTTCGTATTGGTCCTGGTCGTTCAGTATCTGCAGGTAGGCGAGCACAATATCGACCGTGAGCTGGTCTTTTTGCGCCTGCCATTCCATTTTGCTGGCTTCGTAGTCGAGCTGGCTGGTGCGCAAAAGGTTCCATAAACGAAAACCGTTGAAGATGGTCACATCCGAGCTCAGGTTGTAAACGGCAGAAGTGTATTCCTGGTTCACATACGAGTTGGTAAACACGTCGATGCTGCGGCCCGAGTTCAGGTTATGACTGATGCTGCCGCCAACACTGGGAATCATATTGCCTTTGGCCTGGCTCAGGTGTACGCCGGCGCGCTCCACGTTCAGGTTGCGCAGGTTCACATCAATATTTCTCGACAATCCTATTTCAACTGCTCTTCTGAGAGACAGCGTGTTGCCGGATTGCGCCGACACGGAGAATACGGAAAATAATGCTAGCGCCACTGTCAAGACTTTACTGCACTTCATGAGGAAAACTTTTATTGAGAAAAAATTTTATTAAGTGATCGTTATTGTTCAATTCTTCCATCGAGCAGGTTAATGATGCGCGAACCATAGGCCGCATTTTTTTCACTGTGCGTTACCTGCACTATGGTCACGCCATCGTCGTTCAGTTGTTTAAACAGTTCCATGATTTCCTCGCCCTGCTTTGAATTGAGATTACCGGTAGGTTCATCGGCCAGCAGCAATTGCGGTTTCGCGATCAGGGCACGTGCAATACCTACCAGTTGCTGCTGTCCGCCCGATAGCTGTGTGGGGAAAAGATCTTTCTTTCCCACTATATTGAAGCGGTCGAGAATATCGGCCACTAAAGCTTTTCTCTCGCTGCTTTTTATATTCTGGTAAATGAGCGGTGTTTCGATATTCTCATATACTGTCAGTTCATCAATCAGATGATAGGCCTGGAACACAAATCCAATATGCTGTTTGTACAAATGCGAGCGTTGTTTTTCCTTCAGCGTATGCACGGCCTGTTCCATGAAGTAGTATTCACCTTCGGAGGCATCGTCGAGCATGCCCATGATATGCAGCAGGGTTGACTTACCTGAACCCGAAGGACCCATGATGGAAACAAATTCTCCTGGTTGAATGCTGAGGTTGATGTCTTTTAAAATAAAAGTGGGTTTGCCTCCTACATTGTACCATTTAGAAATGTGCTTTAGTTCTAACATCTTTATGTTTTTAAGTTTCAGTACTTGAGCTTTATCGCCTATAATTTATCACTCGTTTCGCAGGCTTCCCACCGGGTTGGCAGATGCGGAACGTATGGTGCGAATACTCAATGTCAGCAATGCTGCCAGTAGCATGGCGGCGCCGCTCACGGCAAAGATCCACCACGAGATGTTGGTACGGTATGCGAAATCCTGCAACCAGTCGTTCATCGCCCACCAGGCCAATGGCGCAGCAATCACAAAGGCCAATGCTACCAGCTTCATAAAATCTTTCGACAATAAAGAAACAATCTGCATCACAGAAGCACCCAGCACTTTGCGGATGCCTATTTCCTTGGTGCGTTGGTTGGTGGTAAATATGACCAGTCCCAGCAAACCAAGACAACTGATAAAGATTGCCAGTCCCGCCGACCAGTTCAGCAAGCCTGCAGTCTGTTGTTCTTTCTTATAAAATTTCGCAATAGTCTCGTCGAAGAAGCTATAGTCAAATTCTGCTTCCGGGAAAATTTCTTTATAAGCTTTTTCAATAGATGCAATGGTTTTCTTCCATCCATCCGTATTCTCGCCGGAAGGGGAGAGCAGTACATGAAAATTGCTGTTCATTTCTTTCATGCTCGCATAAACCAGTGGCGTGATAGCACTGTGTACTGATTTGGTATGAATGTCTTTGATCACGCCTACCACCGGCATAGCACCCCTGTCGCGGGAGACTGTAGTGCCTACTATGTCGGCGGGGTTCTGATAACCCAGGAAGCGCGCATAACTTTCGTTCACCACGTATTCGCGGATCGTATCGCTTTGCTGCAGGGGTCTGCCCGCGATGAATTTTATATCGTACAACTGGAAATAACTGGTGTCGGCGTATTTAATTTCTACGGTGGTCTCAATCTCCTTGCCTTCTCTCACGTGTTTCATAGTGGTAGAACTGATACCAGGCGAAGCCGGTGGAGGCCCCGCCAGGCTCAAGCGCTCGATGCCGGGAATCGCTTTCAATTTTTCATAGAGCGTAATCTTGCGCACATGAGGATTGGCCGTGTTATTGGGTATACTGAAATTTACAATAGCATCTTTTCGAAAACCCATTTCTTTGTTCAATCCAAAGCGGATTTGCTTACCTACCACCAACGTAGCAATGATGAAGAATTGGGCAATCACGAACTGGGCGACAGTAAGCGTTTTGCGCACGTAAGCGCGGCGTGTTTGTGATGAAGAAGAAATATTGTTTTTCAGCACCTGCACGGGCCTGAAGCGTGAGAGTACCAGGGCAGGATATATACCCGCCAGCCATGATACCACCAGGATCAGCAATACGATGAAAAGTATCAGCTGCGGCTGAGCAGCCAGGTTAAACTTCAATCCCTGCGGAATAAAATCTTCAAATACTTTCAGTATCCACGGTGCAATGCCAATTGAAACCAGGGTAGCGATAACGGTGAGCAAAAGGGTTTCTCCCATAAATTTCCTCACCAATTGCCATTTGGTGCAGCCGATGGTCTTGCGTATGCCTATCTCTTTTGCACGCTGAGTTGCCTGCGCGGTGGTGAGGTTGATAAAATTAATACAACCCAATACCAGCAGGAAAGCTGCCACGGCCAGCAAACCATATAATGTGGGTTTATGACCGCGTTCACCATTTATGGCACCATAGTCGCCGTTGAAATGCACATCGTATAGTTGCTGGAAATAATGATCGGTTTCCAGATAGGCGTCTTTTTCGTGTTTCTTGCGAACAGCTTTTAAAGTAGCGTTGGCTTTATGGACGTCTGTTCCCGCTTTCAGTCGCACAAAGAATTGCGAGGCAGAGTTCACATTACCCCATTCCAGGAAACCATGTCTGTCGTTCAGCAACCTTTCAACAGTGGGCATAGAAAGAAATTCCTTGAAGGTAAAACCAGTCACTGCATCCAGGTCTTTTACCACCCCGGTTACGCTTGCCTGCAGTGAATCGTCGTAAATGATAGTCTGCCCGACAATTGAAGCAGGGTCAGCCGTCGGGAAATACAATTTTGCCCTGCTTTCGGTCAGCACCACTTTATTGGGGCCTTGCAAAGCAGTAGAAGAGTTGCCCGCCAGCCATTCGTAACCGATAAAAGAAGGATAGTATTCATCGGCGTAAATGATCTCATCTTGTTTAGGGAAAGTCTTGGTGTTTTCACCATTTACCGGTACGGTCACTTTTGTTTCATTGGCCATCCAGAATTGAGTGGAAGACTCAATTTCGGGCATTTCCCGGCGCATGGTGCCTGCCAGCACACCCGGCACGCCACCATTCTTGAAATCCATGTTCGGGAAATGCATATTGGTGACCACACGGTAAGTGCGGTCACCATCTTTCATACATTTTTCATAGCTAAACTCATATTGTACGATCAGGTAAATTACTAACGAGGCACTGATACCGATTGCGAGTCCGGCAATGTTGATAGCCGTGAAGGCTTTATGCCTCCAGAAGCTGCGGAAAGTAATTGAAATGAAATGGTTGAACATGATTTAATCCTTAAGGTCTGTTGATCCATTGGTTTTGTTGCGCCGATAGGGGTTCAATCAGTACCGACCAGTTAATCTCAATCACATGCCAGAATGTATTTCTATGATTTGCAACGCTTTAGGCGTAGTGAATATACGAAGTGGTTCGTTTTTGATACAAGGAGTGTTCGGAATTGATACAGTGCGGGTTATTCCGTGCGTAATGATTGCACCGGGTTGGCCAACGCCGCTTTTATGGCCTGGTAGCTTACCGTTACCAACGCAATCACGATGGCCAGTACGCCAGCTACTGCAAACACCCACCAGCTGATATTGATGCGGTAAGCAAAGTCTTGCAGCCATCTTTTCATAAAATACCAGGCTGCTGGTGCGGCAAACACAAATGAAATGGCAACCAGTTTCAGGAAATCGATCGACAGCAGTTGGACAATACCCTGCACACTCGCGCCCAGCACTTTCCTGATACCGATTTCCTTGGTGCGTTGTTCAGCCATATAGGTGGCCAGTCCAAACAAGCCAAGACAAGCGATGATGATCGCAAGCACTGCGAAGGTGAAGGCGATTTTGCCTACACGTTGCTCATTATTGTACATATTGTTAAACGACTCATCCATGAAGCGATAGCGGAAAGGACGGCCTGGCGCCATAGCAGTCCATTTTTTCTCCACCTCTTTCACCAGCGATTGTATGTTGGAGGTATTTACTTTAAAAGAAGCCATGCCGGTCACTTTTCCGAGCCGCATCATCAAAGGACCAATTTGCTGTTTGAGCGATTCGTAGTGAAAATTTTTCACCACGCCGATGATGGTCAGCGGTATGGGCGTATTGTCCTGGCTTTCGAAATTGTAGATCTTTTTTCCGATCACATTGCCCGAACCTACCCATGCCGCGGTTGTCTCGTTAATGACCACGGCAGCGGAATCGGTGGGAAAATCTTTTGAGAAAAATCTTCCCTGCACCAGCTCAAGTCCCAGCGTTTGCGCATAATCTGCATCCACGGTCCAGGTTTGCATATTCATACCACTTTTGGGATCGAGCACCGGCTCGCGCGACATGGTATTATCATTACGCCATGAAGGCACAGGAAGAAAAGGACTCAGCGTGCCGCTGCTGACACCTGAAAGTTTCAAGATTTCATTCTTAAACGCGGCGGCGTTATTTCCCAGTTCGCCCACATCGTCTATTATCAATACCTGGTCTTTATTGAAACCAAGTTTTTTTGATTGAATGTAGCGAAGTTGATTGTACACCACGATGGTTCCGATGACCAGGAAGATACAAGTCGCAAATTGAAATACGACCAATGCATTTCGCACAGTGCTTTTTTTGGCCCCGGTGCTGAGTTTTCCTTTCAACACGGCAATCGGTTTGAAAGAAGAAAGATAAAGAGCCGGGTAGCTGCCTGCCATCACGCCTACTATTACTGGCAGCAATACCAGGAAGGGCAATATCCTCATATCGAGCAGTCCCCCCACGGTAAGATCTTTATTGGCCAGTGAGTTGAAATAAGGAAGCAGCAGAATGGCAATGCCTACTGCAATGATGCTGGCAATAAAAGAGGTTACGATGGACTCCACCAGGAATTGTTTGATGAGCGAATCCCGCGCAGTGCCCAACACTTTGCGAATGCCCACTTCCCGCGCGCGATTGGCCGAGCGGGCGGTGGAGAGGTTCATGAAGTTGACGCAGGCAATCAGCAACACAATCAAAGCCACCGCTGAAAAAACGTACACGTATTGGATATTGCCATTGACACCCATTTCAGACAAGCGGTCGGAATGCAGGTGGATATCTGTAAGCGGCATCAGGGAATATTCCAGTTTGTTGCCTGCTCTTTCAAATTCATCAAGATTGCTGATGTCCATAAATTGCCTGGCCTGCGCCACGACATACTTGTCAATAAACTGCCTGAAGTTTTTTTGAAATTCTTTCCAGTCAGTTCCCGGTTTCAGCAGGAGATATGTCTGCAGATTATGACTCAGATAACTTCCCCAGTCGTAATGTACATTATCCATGGAGAAAATGAAGTCTGCCTTGAAATGCGAATTCCTGGGTATATCCCTGATCACCGCAGTCACTTTATAGGGGGTGCCATCGGCTTCGATGATCTTACCCACCGCGTCGGTAGTGGCAAAATATTTTTTTGCCGTAGAAGCGGTGATCACTACGGTATTGGGTTCATTCAGCGCGGTGCGGGTATCGCCATGAAGTGCGGGCAGTGTAAATACATTGAAGAGGGTGGAGTCGGCGTGCATCACATCTGCTTCCACAATATACTGATCACCTTTCTTCACTTGCTTGGAGCCACTCGCCGTGTAGAAGCGCACAAACTCTTCCACCTGCGGATAGTCTTTCTTCAGTGTGGGCCCCATCGGGTCTGAAGTGGTGGCAAGCTTAAGATCGGCGCCGCCAAAACGTATATCGGCATTGATGCGGAATATGCGATCGGCCTTTTCATTGAAGCGATCGTAGCTCAGTTCGTCAATTACGTACAGGGCTATAAGTATAAAACAGGCCAGCCCGGCGGCCAGACCTGTTATATTGATGATGGAAAATGTCCTGTTTTTAATAAGGTTTCTCCATGCTACTTTCAGGAAGTTCTGGATCATGGCAAACAATTTATTCTGAAATTATTTCAATGATAAGCTGACTCTTCCGCTCGAGGAGCGCACGGTTACCGGTACACCGCCGCCATTCAAGGTGCCTTCCACTTCGTCTTGCTCCAGGGTGCCGCTGAAATTTTTCAGGCTGCCGGTATTGATGCGGTCTCCTTTCAGTTTCAGGTTCATTCCCTGGTTGCCAGGCAAAGCCAGCGTAACATTACCCCCGCTGTTGCGAATGGTCACATATTTTCCCAACTCAACCAGTTCCACATTGATGCCGCCGCCACTGGTAGAAGCATCTACAGAGGCAGCCAGGTTTTTAAGTGTAACATTGCCGCCGGAAGTGTGAGCTTCCAGTTCGCCTTTGATGGCATCGCCGTGAACAGAACCGCCGCTGGTGCGCGCATTAATGGTGCCGGAAAGACTTTTCAGGGTTAATGAGCCGCCGGATGTTCTCAATCTCAGATTGCCATTGCAATCTTCTGCGGTAATGTTGCCACCACTGGTGTGCAAATCAATTTCGCTGCTGGAATGCCTCAGCAGAATGCTGCCGCCCGAAGTGCGCCCTTTAATATTACCGCTCAGTTTGTCGATACGCAGGCTGCCGCCACTCGTCCTGAAATCATGGGTGCCGTTCAGGTTGGCCAGGTGAATGCTGCCGCCGCTCGTATGCAGGTCAGTATTTACGTTGGAAGGAATGAATACGCGGAAAGATATGTTGAGGGAATTGTTCCAATCGAAGAGCTTTGCGTTTCGCTGCTTTGCAATGGCAGTGAGCTTGCCGCCCGACGTGCTGATGTCAATAACATAATCCTTTTCAAGTTTACGTTTCAGTTCATCTTGCGAATACTTGTTTTTTGGATTATTCGGCGTTACATATACTTCAATGCGTGCCTGCCCGGGTTCCACACCGGTAACATGTATACTGCCGCCACTGGTTTCCACTCTTGCTTCCTTGATATTCTCGCCAGAGAGCGATTGAGTAAGGTAGGGTTCTTTGTCAGTTTGTGCGTAAGTAAAAAATGTCAACGTCAATACCGATGCCAGTAATAAAATGTTCTTCATGTTTTAAGTTTTACGCTATACGTTTTGTTGTTTTGAATTGTTACTCACTTCTTAAACTTTTCACAGGGTTCATCAGCGCGGCCTTGACAGCCTGGTAGCTTACAGTAAAGATGGCTATCAGTAACGATAGTGCTACTGCAATTGCAAACAGCCACCAGCTCAGCGTTGTACGAAAGGCAAATTCCTGCAGCCATTGGTTCATGATATACCAGGCCAGTGGTATGGCTACCAGGTTGCCTATCAGCACCAGCTTTACAAAATCTCTCGACAGCATACCTACAATGCTGGTCACAGAAGCACCCAGCACTTTGCGAATGCCGATTTCGCGGGTGCGCTGTTCGGCGCTGAAGGCCGCCAGCCCAAATAATCCCAGGCAGCATATGGTAATAGCCACGATCATGAAATTGCGCACCAGCGCGGCCAGCCGGTTATCCGCTTCATAATTTTTTTCAAAGTCCTGGTCCAGGAAACTATATTCAAAAGGCTCTGTAGGATTCAGTTTTTTCCAGCTTCTTTCAACCGACGCCAGCACCTGTTGCATATTTCCGGAACTCATGTGAACAATCAGGTAGTTGAAATTACTGTTCAGCAGGCGTAGTCCATAAGGCTGTATGGGCTCGCGCAGACTCTGAAAGTTGAAATCCTGCACCACACCCACCACCTGGAACCGGTACGAGCTGTCTCTCCATCGATACATGATGGTCTTGGCTACAGCATCCTCTGCGTTTTTAAATCCCAGCCTGCTGGCAGCTGTTTCGTTGATGATGATACGCTCGGTGGTGTCGGCGGCAAATTCTTCCGAGAAGAGTCTGCCCGCTACGGGCTTTATCGCCAGCGTTTGAATGAAGTTGTTGTCAACAAAGTTGATGCGAATATTCACTCCCTCACTCACCGTTTGTTCCGGCCGGTGAAAGTTCATATCGCTTGCGTTGAAAATGCCGGGATAGTATTGGGAAGCGCCGACGGCACCGACCTGCGGTATGTTCTTTACCTCATTTTTCAACGCAGCATAAATATTCCTCGCGTTGGTGGTGCGCAGGGGAATTACGAGCTGTTGATCTTTCACAAAACCCAGGTCTTTCGAACGCAGGTAATGCATTTGTTTGCCTATGGCAAAAGCCGAAATGATCAGTGCCGCTGAAATGGTGAACTGAAATATTACCAGTGCCCTGCGGAAATTGACAGCCGCCAGCGAATTCGAAAACTTTCCTTTCAGCACGCTGATGGGCTTGAAGGCAGAAAGATAGAAGGCAGGATAAATACCGGCTAATAAGCCCGCCACGATAGTTAGCCCTACAAAACCAATCAGCAAGGGATATTGATCTGCGATGTGGAAGCTGAGTTCTGTTGCCGACATGGTGCTAAACACCGGCAGCAACCATTTTGTCAACGCCAGCGCTACAAAGAAGGCAGCAAAGGCAAACAGTAGCGATTCTCCCAGGAACTGGTACACCAGCGAACTCTTTTCTGCCCCCAGCACCTTCCGTACACCTACTTCTGCCGCGCGTTTGGCCGAGCGCGCAGTGGCCAGGTTCATAAAGTTGATGCAGGCAATGATGAGAATGAAAACCGCAATAGACGCGAGTATATACAAGTAAGTAGGATTGCCGCTGGGACTAACGTTGAAATTGACATCAGGACGTAGGTGAATATCTTTCAGAGGTACCAGGAACTGCCGTTTGTTGAAACCCGCAGTGTTCAAATCTCTGCGCATATACTTTTCTACAAAGGCGGGTAACTTGCTTTCAAACGACAGAGAACTGGTGCCCGGCTTCAACAACAGGTAGGTATAAAACATATTGTTGTTGGCGAAATTGTTTACTTGCTTTACATATTCCCCGATGTTGCCTGAAGATATGCTCAGGAAAAATCGTGCATCAATATGCGAAGGCTTCGTGCCCGGGTCGAACACCCCGGTCACTTTATAGTCGTGACTGCCATTGGTGTTGCTGTTGATATGAATGATTTTATTGAGGGCGGGCTCATTGCCGAAGATCTTTTTCGCAATTTCAGCGTTCAGCACAATAGAGTAGGGCTCCATCAATGACTGCGCGTTGCCCTCGATAAATTTATAGTCGAATAACCGGAAGAAATTTGAATCGGCCAGGAAGCCTTTTGTTTCGTAAAACGATTTTACGGCGCCACTGCTTTGGTTATATTGTATCAGTGTCTTATCATCTACGAAAAGCCCGATAAGGCGAGTGGTGGCTTCCACTTCGGGATATTCCACCTGCATAGCCGCACCTATCGGAGCAGGCGTAGTGGCCATTTTGCGGCTGACCGAACCGCTGAACTCGGTGCCCAGTTGATAAATACGATCTGCTTTTGTATGATGTTGGTCGTAACTAAATTCCCGGTCGAGATAGATAGCAATCAACATGCAACAGGTGAGACCTACTGCCAGTCCAAATACATTGACAAAGGAAATGAACTTGTTGCTCCGAACATTTCTCCAGGTAATTTTTAGATAGTTCACCCTCATATTATCCTGCTTGACATGTTGATTGTTTAGGTTTACTCATTCCGCAAACTCCCGTTCCGCTATTATCCGGTTATACTTCCACCCACAAAACAGACCAGCTTTACCGCTATTGATTTACAGTTGTTTGTACATATCCGCCTACGAGCTTGTTCGTTAATGGTACAAATACTGTCCGGTTTTGATACAAACAGATGGTTGCCTGAATTGCGATACCTTTAAGATTCATCAACCTGTTGCCAATGAAACCGCGCGAGCTTATCCTGAAATGGGTACAGTTATTCAACGAGGGCAATGCCGAAGCGTTGGCTGAATTATACCATGATGACGCGATCAATCACCAGGTGGCCAACGAGCCCGTTGCTGGCAAAAATGCCATTCGTGATATGTTTGCCCGCGAATTTGCCGGCGCCGAAATGGTATGTCTGATTGAGAACATATTCGAAGACGGCGATTGGGGCATCCTTGAATGGAAAGACCCCTTAGGTTTGCGCGGCTGCGGTTTTTTTCAGATAGAGCTCGGTAAAATAAAGTTTCAACGCGGGTACTGGGACAAACTCAGCTTTTTACGCCAGCACAATCTGCCAATACCGGCTGAATAAGACCACTCTGCACGCAGACTCTTCACCGGGTTCGACAATGCGGCGCGCAGCGCCTGCATGCTGCTCTCTTTTTTTAGCAATCTCCATATATCGGCCATGCTGAACATATTTCAAATTTTATTCTGATCTCAATGATTTTATGGGGTTGGCCAGTGCCGCTTTAATGGCCTGGAAACTTACTGTTATCAATGCTATCAGCAGCGATGCAAAGGCCGCAATCACAAATATCCACCAGCTGATATTGGTATGATAAGCGAAATTTTGCAACCAGTTGTTCATCGCCCACCAGCTTAAAGGCACGGCAATCAGTACGGCGACGAACACGAGTCCTATAAGTCCTTTCGACAACAGCGTGACAATGCTGGATACAGAAGCGCCGATTACTTTACGGATGCCGATTTCGCGGGTTCTTTTTTCGGCTATGAAGTTGGTGAGACCAAACAAGCCGAGACAGGATATGAAAATAGCGAGCGCGGTAAACACGTTGAATATATTACCCATCTGTTGTTCGGAGCGGTACAACTTCGCCAGGTCCTGGTCGAGGAAATCATATTGAAATGGACGATCAGGATTGAGTTGCGTACAAATATTCTTCAGCGAATTGATGGTCGCCTCTGTGTTGCCAGGCTGCGTGCGCACCACCAGGAAATTATTGTTGGTGCCATAGCGCAATACCAATGGCTCGATGGGCTGGTGAATCGGTTTGAAATGAAAGTCTTTCACCACGCCCACAATTGTTCCCTTGATACCCCACATCGTGAAAGGCTGACCGATGGCGGATTCCGGCGTCATACCCATCAGCTTGATCGCTTTTTCATTGAGCAGGTAGTTCGACGAATCTGATTTGATATCCTTTGAAAAGTTTCGTCCGGCAACAATCGTCGTCTTGAAAGTTTTGACAAAATTTTCATCCACCGCAAACTGTGCAAAGATCACCTGGTTCCTGGGATCTTTTCCCGGCCACTCGATACTTACCGTGCCAGATACCAGGTCTGTAGGCAAACCCGAAATGAAAGTGTAATCCTGCGTCAGGGGGGTTTGCTGCAAAGTGGATCGCAAGGTGTTGTTCACTTCCCACAGTCTTCCTGTTATCGGCACATACAATAAATTCTCGCGGTCGAAACCAAGATTTTTATTACGGATATATTGCAGTTGGTTATATACCACAAAAGTGGAAACCATCAGCGATATGGAAATCACAAACTGTCCCACCACCAGCGTATTTCTTATCCAAATACCACGATCGCCAAAATTGAATCTTCCTTTCAGCACTTTTACCGGCTTGAACGAAGAAAGGAAAAAGGCGGGATAGCTGCCGCTAATAAGACCCGTGAGAATGGCAATACCCACGAGCATCAACCAGAACGATCCGTCTGTAAAATCAAGGCCGATCTCTTTTTGCGCCAGGTTATTAAAGGCAGGCAACAATAAGAACACAAGTCCTACGGCAATCAGCAACGCAATAAATGCAATGAGCGCCGACTCGCCCAGGAACTGCCCGATGATCTGCAGCCGCCTGGCGCCTACTACTTTTCTCAGACCTACTTCCTTGGCCCTTCTTGCCGAGCGGGCAGTAGCCAGGTTCATGAAATTGATGCAGGCAACAATGAGTACAATCACGGCCACTATGGAGAAAACACGCACATACAAAATATTGCCATGACCACCCACATCGCCCAGAAAATTTGAGTACAGGTGAATATCAAAAAGCGGCTGCAGCCAGACACGTAACTCCAGGTCCTTTTCGTGTTGCCTGTACAGCGCATGTAATTTTTCTTCTGTATTCTTTAAGTCGGCCTTTGAGTTCACTCCTGAAAGCTGTACATAGGTGTAGTAATTAAAATTGTCCCACACATTATTGATGAAATCACGGTTGCGATCGGCGTAATAACGCATAGGCAGCAGCAGGTCAAATTGCAAATGCGAATTGGAAGGCACATCGGCCATCACACCGCTCACAGTGAAATGATCGTTATTGTTCAGTCGCAACACTTTTCCCATCGGGTCTTCATTGCCGAAATATTTTTTTGCCGTGCTTTCTGTGATGACAATATTGGTGGGGTTGACGAGCGCTGTCTTCTTGTCGCCTTTCAAGAGTTTAAAACTGAAAAACTCGAAGAAAGTGGAGTCGGCAAAGAAGGCGGATTTTTCTTCAAAGCGGCGGTCGCCGTTTTGAACGAGTCCCTGCCAGTTCACCAGTACGCAGGTATTCACTACCTCCGGCATGGTCTGCCGCATGGCCTTGGCCAGCGGGGCGGGAGAGAGGCAGGCCTCCAGTTGGTTGATGCCAGATATAAAGCGGTAGATGTCTTTCCCGTTTTTGTGAAACCTGTCATAGCTGCGTTCGTGCTGTACCCACAGCAAAATAAAAATACTGCAGGCCATACCCACTGCTAATCCGAGGATGTTGATACCGGAGAATAGTTTGTTGCGCTTGATATTGCGCAGCGCAACTTTGAAATAGTTTTTTATCATGGCAATATTTATTCGGTTCTTAAACTTTTCACAGGGTTAGCCGTGGCCGCCCTGATTGTTAAGCCGAGCAAATAGGTAATTGAGAAGCCTTATTCCTGAAAAGATTTCTCCACGCAATCTTGAAACAATTATTAATCATGAGCATTAGTTTCTAAGTTGTTGCTTCAATCAGCTCAGCCTGCTTCTCGTACGCTCTTATTCTGTTCTCAGCGATTTTACCGGGTTCATAAGCGCCGCTTTTATTGCCTGGAAGCTTACCGTAAGTAATGCAATCAGCATTGCCAGTCCACCGGCCAGCACAAATACCCACCACTCGATATTGATGCGGTATGCATAATCATCGAGCCAGTTATGCATCAGCCAATAGCTTAGCGGGAAGGCCAGTATAGAAGCCAGGGCCACCAGTTGCAGAAAATCTTTCGAGAGCAATACCACCATGTTGGTTACCGAAGCTCCCAGCACTTTCCTGATACCGATTTCGCGGGTGCGGCGTTCGGCAGTATAGGCGGCGAGGCCAAATAAGCCGAGACAGGAAATGATGATGGTGAGTATGGCGAACCATTTCGATAATTCTCGCGTGAGCATTTCCGTTTTAAACCGGTTGTTGAAATCCTCATCCATAAAGCGGAATTCAAAAGGATAAGCAGGGGCGTGTTTCTTAATTACTGATTCCACAGCCGCCGTAGATTTGGGCACATCCTGGCCGTCTTTCAGCCTTACCAGCAGTGAGTTCACGGCACTTGGCTGGCAAAACAGCACGAGGGGCTCGGGTTCTTTGTACAAATTACCGTACACGAAATCCTTCACCACGCCCACTACGGTGAGTTCCTCACCGCTTTCGCGGTACAATTTTTCACCTACCACATTGGGTTTGCCGATAATGCGCGCCAGCGTTTCATTGATGATTACATTGGATGAATCCCTGGTGGCATCCGGGTAAAAATCGCGGCCCGCAGCCAATTGCATGCGCATTGTTGAAATATATTCGGGGCTTACCCATTCGAGAGTAATCAGCAATTGTTTGGAAGGATCTTTACCGTTCCAGCGGAAATCGCCTGAGCTGCTGTTGAGCGATATCACGCGGCTGTTCGATTTGGCCGCATTGTCTACCACCCCGGTAGCCAACAGGTCGTTGCGGATGGCAGTGAAATGCTCATTCATACCACCACGCAGGGGAATTATCATTACGTTGTCTTTGCTGTAACCCAGTTGGCGGTTCATCACGTGTTTTATCTGGTTGTAGATAACCACGGTGCTGATGATAAAGCCGATGGAAATCACAAACTGTACTACCACCAATCCCTTACGTATAACTGAAACCGCCGATCCTCTCGGAGCACGCATGCCGCGGAAAACCGTGATAGGATTGAAAGAAGAAAGATATAGCGATGGATAACTGCCCGCCAATACGCCACAAAGAATGGCAATGCCGGGTAGTCCTGCCCATATAACCGGGTTGCTGAAATCAAACTCAATGGTTTTTTCCACCAGCTTGTTGAATCCCGGCAAGGCGAGCCATACAATGAAGCCGGCCAGTATTACGGCGGCAAAGGACATTACCATAGACTCGCCGAAAAACTGTCGAACCAAACTAAACCTGTCGGCGCCCATCACTTTACGCACCCCCACTTCGCGTGCACGTTGCTCGCTGCGGGCGGTAGCCAGGTTCATGAAGTTGATGCAGGCGATGATGATGATCAGTAAGGCGATCACACTGAACAAACGAACATGTTCAATGCGGCCGCCACCTGTTTGTTTGCCATCTTCAAATTCACTGCGCAGCCGCCAGTCTTTCATACCAAATAAGAAAGGTTTGGCAATGGTGCTGCTGTCTTTATTACTGATAAAATCTTTTAGTTTCCTGTTTACCGCTACCGGATCGGCATTTTCATGCAATTGCGCATAAGTCTGAATGCCGTTGTTGCCCCAGTTGCGCAGCCATTGGTTTCGGCCTTCGTAAATTTTAAAAGAAGCCAGCCAGGAGAATTCAATGGTGCTGTTTACCGGAGGTTGCTGCACCACGCCCATAACGGTGAAAAGCCTGTCGCTGTTTACTTTTAATGTCTTACCGATAGGATCATCCTTTCCAAAAAATCTCTCCGCCATCTTATCTGTAATGACCAGCGAAGTGGGGTCTTTCAGAAATTTCGATGTATCTCCTTTCAGCACCTTGAAGGAAAACATTTTTAAAAAATCAGGGTCGGCGAAGAGTCCCCATTCGTAAATATTCTTATCGCCGAAAGAAAAGTGGTGACGCGTACCCCAGTCGGTGCGTGTTATATATTCTATCTCCGGTATTTCCTGTTTGGCAGCCGGAGCAAAAGGACCAGGCATGGCGGCAAAGGTGAATGTCTTGCCGTCATAAGTCTGGTTTTCGTAAAACTGGTATAGCCGGTCGTAGTTGGCATGAAATTTATCGTACGCCAGCTCGTCATTTACCCATAGTAGTATCAACAACGCACTGGCCATTCCCATAGCAAGGCCTGCCATGTTGAGCAATGCATAACCCTTATTTCTTTTCAGGTTACGCCAGGCAATTTTCAGATAGTTCTTAATCATATTCGGGTTTTATTCACTCAGATCTTAATGATTTTACAGGATTACGTAATGCGGCTTTGACGGCCTGGTAGCTCACGGTGAGCAAATCGATTATAATGGCCACTACACCGGCTACCACGAATATCCACCAACTGACAGGGATGCGATAATCGAAGCCCGACAAACCGATCGCGAGACCTGAAATATTATAATGGAAAATAATTTGTTACGTAACAGGTTTCGCCAAGCAATCTTGAAATAATTTCTCAGCATAACTACAATTTATTCTGATCGTAAACTTTTTACCGGGTTAGCAAGGGCCGCTTTCACAGCCTGTATGCTTACAGTCACCAAAGCAATGATCACCGCCAGCGATCCAGCCACCAGGAAGATCCACCAGCTCACGTTTACGCGATAGGTGAAATCCTGCAACCACTTATTGCCCATCCACCAGGCAAAGGGGAAGGCAATGAGCGTGGCAATCAATGCCAGTTTGATAAAGTCTTTCGAAAGAATGGTAATAATGTGCGCTACAGAAGCGCCCAGCACTTTACGGATGCCGATCTCTTTCATGCGCTGTTGCGCTGAATAACTCGAAAGGCCAAACAAACCGAGACAAGCCAGCAGTATGGCGATGGCGGCAAATATGTTCAGTACCTTGCCAATGCGCAGCTCCGCGCTGTACATATTGTTGTATTCCTCATCGAGGAATGAAAATTCGAAAGGACGGTGCGGCACCAGTTTTTTCCAGGCCGACTCCATGCGTGCCAATGTGCCGGGAATATCCTTGCCGCTGATCTTTGCTAATATGTACCTGCCCCAGTCTTCGGTAAACAGCACCAGCGGCTTGATGGGGTTGTGCAATGAAGTAAAATGAAAATCTCTGACCACTGCGCGCACATAACCTGGCCGCATGTCGCCGAGAAACATTTTCTTACCAATGGCTTCTTCCGGCGTCCAGCCCATTTCCTTTGCTGCTGATTCATTCAGTATATAGTGATAAATCTTTTTCTCCTGCTCCTCGTGCATCACATCTTCCATATCCTGCCTGGTGAAATCGCTGCCAGCGATAATTTCCAGTCCCACGGTTTTTACAAACTCTTCGTCTACGGGGTTGGCCGTTACCATGATTTCGGTGCCTTCAGGCAAGCCGGGACGGTTCATACTGTAGCCCCCGTAAATATGGGTAGGCAGGTTAGTCGCGCGTGCCACACTGAGCACATCGCTGCCGGCAGTGAATTCGCTCTTCAGCACCGGCAACACTTTCATTATTTTCATATCGAGTGGCATCACCACCACATGCTCACGATCGTACCCGAGTTTCTTGCTTTGTATATAATGCAGCTGGCTTTGAATAATGAAAGTGCCAACGATGAGAAAAACTGAAATCACAAACTGGAATACGATCAGCGATTTTCGCAGCAATAATCCAGTCCCGGTGTTTTTGAAAGAGCCTTTCAATACGCGGATTGGTTGAAATGCCGAAAGCACGAGGGCCGGGTAACTGCCCGCGAGCAAGCCTATGCAGACTACTATAATCAATGTAAATGCGATCACAAAGGGGGTTGCCAGCGAAGCGATAGAGAGTTGCTTATTGGTGAGATCGTTGAACCAGGGCAATAGCAACATCACGAAACCAATACTCAGCACAAGCGAGGTGAGCGTGAGTAGTATTGATTCACCCACAAACTGCCCGAATATTTGTCCTTTCATGGCACCGATCACCTTTCTTATACCCACTTCCTTTGCTCTCTCTACCGAACGGGCGGTGCTGAGATTGATATAGGTAAAACAGGCAATGGCCATTATCAACAAAGCCACGGCAGCAATGATGTAGATATATGTGATGCTATTATTCGGTTCAAAACCTTCATAGGGGGAATGAAGGTGAATTTTGTCGAAGCGTTCGAGAATGAAAGTTACTTTAAACGGGTCGTTACTTTTTGCATTTTCTTCTTTAAAATAATTATCAATCTTCGTCTGAAGACCGTCAAAACTGTTTTTGTCTTTCAGTAAGAGGTAGGTGGTATAGTTGGCATTTGTATACGTCACTTCCTGGTTCACGCCGAGGGTGGAGAAGGAAGCAAGCATATCAAATCTCATTTGCGAGTTGGAAGGGCAATCTTCCATTACGCCCGTTACCAGGTAGTCGACGCCGTCGGTGCCAACTTTCAGCGTTTTGCCAACGGGCGATTGATTGTTGAAATATTTTTTGGCAACAGATTTTGTTAGCACCACATTCTTCGGGTACATCAGCGCCTGCCTGGGATCGCCTTCAAGGAGTTTAAAGGAAAATATATCGAAGAAGGTGGAGTCGGCATACATAAACTTTTTCTCCACGAACGATTTATCGCCGTATTGCACCACCTTGGTAGTTTGCGTCATGCGTATGGCCGATTCCACTTCAGAAAATGTCCGCGAAAACGTGGGGGCTACTTTGGTGCTGGTGAAATTGCCGCGCGTTACGTCAGCGCCAAAGGTATATTCCATAATCACCCGTGCTATTCGCTTGCCCTTCGACTGAAAATCGTCATAGCTCAGCTCGTGCTGCATATACAGACCAATGAGCAGGCAACAGGTAAGACCCGTAGTCAATCCTAACAGGTTGATGCCCGTAGCTGTCTTATTTCTCCAGAGGTTGCGAATTGCTGTCTTTAGATAATTACGGAACATGCCAGGTATTTTAAATGTTAAAGTATATGGTGCGCGAAGTTTTGTTGCATTATTCGGTACGTAAACTTTTTACCGGGTTTTTCAACGCCGCCTTCACCGACTGGAAACTGAGGGTGATAAAGGCGATGAATATGGCTACCAAACCTGCCAGCACAAACACCCACCATTCGATGGTGATGCGGTAGGCAAAATCCTTTAGCCATTGATTCATGATATACCAGGCCAGCGGCGAGGCTATGATAATAGCGAGCGCTACCAGCCTGATGAAATCTTTCGATACCAGCGCCACAATATGCGGCACGCTTGCACCCAGCACCTTACGTATGCCGATTTCGCGCGTGCGCTGTACAATCACCAGCAGCACAATGGCAAATAATCCCATACAGGAGATGAGAATGGTAAGCACCGCGCCGCTCACAAATATTTTCGACAATTTGGTTTCGCGCTCGTATTGACGGTCAGTATTTTCATCGAGGTAAGAAGCTTCGAACATGCTGCGCGGGTCAATTTCCTTATAGGCCTTCGTTACCATTTCCATGGCAGAGGCCAGCGCAGTGGGCTGCACGCGCACGAAAATATATTGCAACGGCCACACATGATTCAGTGAGAGTGTGAGCGGCGCAACTTCCTGGTGCAGAGATTTGAAATGAAAATCTTTCACCACACCAATCACTGTATAGTTTTTATCTTCTTCAACGGGTAACAGCGCGCCTACAGCAGACCCTTCTCCCAGTTGTTTTGCCATTGTTTCATTGATGATCAGCGCCAGCGAATCGGTGCCATATTCGCGTGAAAAATCCCTTCCTTCCACCAGTTGCAAACCAAATGTTTTCAGGTAATCATAATCTACCAACTGCCAATGGGTTCTTATGATCTTGTCTTTATAGTCAAAACCCATGATGCTTGTTTGCAAAGAACCATCGCGGCCCTTGCCCATATTGATGTCGGCAGCGGTGATGCTGATTACCTGCGGTTGCTGCGCCAGTTTGGTGCGCATCAACTGGATGGCTTTTTCACTTTCAAGGGTGGGACTGATGGGTATGCTGATAATTTCTTCCTTGTTAAAGCCAAGCGGTTTATTGCGCAGGTATTGCAATTGTTGCCAGGCAATAAAGGTGCAGATGATCAAAAGCGACGACAACACGAATTGTACCACCATCAGCGTATTGCGCAGCGCGTTTGATTTGCCGGTGGCGAGTTTTCCTTTCACTGTCTGCACGGTATTGAATGCCGACACCACCCATGCCGGGTAACCTCCCGCCAGCAGAGTGATGAACAAAAATCCCAACACCAGGTAGGCGAGGAAAAGGGGCGAGCCGAGCACCCTCATCGAAATGCCGGGGTAGAAAATGGCCTGGTAGTAGGGCAGCAGCCAATAAGCAAGACCAACACCCACCAATAAGGCCATAGAGCTAACGATCAGCGCTTCGCCCCAGAACTGTGTAATTAGCTGCCAGCGCAGCGCGCCCATCACTTTGCGGATACCTATTTCTTTGGCTCTTGTGAAGGAGCGGGCCAATGAGAGGTTCACAAAATTTACGCAGGCAATAAAGAGTATAAACGCGCTGATAAGTACCAAGAGATATGGATAAAACCTACTGACGCCGGCGCCGGTATTGCTGATATTGGTAAAATGCAAATCTTCCAGCGGAATCAGCTTCATGCGCGTATAGTAACCTTCAGCATCCGGTTGAACGCCCGCCTTTTTCAAATCCTCAATTTTCCCTGCCATGTATTTCTGGCTGAATGCGGGCAAACGCTTCTCCATCGAGGCCTTCGATACGTTTTCGTTCAGCTGCAGAAATACTTCATGGTTCCTGTTGTCCCAGCGATCGGAATTGGTCTTATAACCGGGGAAGTTTTCAAAACGAGTAAGGATATCAAATTTGAAACTGCTGTTGGTGGGAATATTTTTCACTATTGCGGTCACCAGCATCGAACGCCATTCACCGCCAAACTGTATCTCAAGCGTTTTGCCTATCGCTTCTTCATTGCCAAACAACGTCTTCGCGCAGTTTTCGGTAATGGCAATATGATTAAGTTCTTTCAAAGGTGATTTATCGCCTGCCACCACGGGAAAACTGAACATGCGCAGGAAATCGGGATCCACGGCGCGGGTAGAAAGGTCCAGTTCTTTGTCTTTATAACGTACATACTCACCCTCGCCGCTGCCCCAGCGCGTGATGTACACGATGTCGCCGTATTCGTTCTTCAGCGTGGGGGCCATGGGCACAGGCATGGTGGCGCCATATTCAATGCCGTTTGGGCGCTGATCTATATCGTAAAGCTGGTAAATATGGTCTTTGTTCTCATGAAACTGGTCATAAGTCAGCTCCTGGTGCGCGGTGACAGATAGTAAAATGGCCGCTGCGAAAGCTACCGCCATACCGCACACGATGATCAGGGAAAAGCTGCGGTGTTTCCACAAGTTGCGCCACGCGATCTTGAAATAATTTCTTAGCATACTATTCCGTTCTTAACGATTTTACGGGGTTGGCCAATGCCGCCTTCACCGCCTGGAAACAAATGGTTGCCAGTGCCACCATCAGAGCAATGATTCCTGCCAGCGGGAATATCCACCAGCTCATGGTTGTGCGATAAGCAAAATCCTGCAGCCAGGCATACATAGCCGTTCCTGCAATGGGGAAGGCGATCAATGCTGCTATGGCTACCAGTATCATGAAATCGCGTGAGAGTAAGGTGACTATTCTCGTGGTGCTGGCACCCAATACCTTGCGAATGCCGATCTCTTTGATGCGTTGTGTTATGGTGAACGCTGATAATCCAAACAGTCCTAAGCAGGCAATAAAGATGGCAATACCTGCGAAGATGGTAAAAATAGTTCCTTGCCTTTGTTCAGATTGATAAAGCCTGTCGTAACTCTCGTCGAGGAAATTGTATTGCCAGGGCACATCGGGTAAAAAGCGTTTCCAGGTTTTTTCAATATGCGCCAGGGCAGCGGGAATATTGTTACCGCTGATCTTTATTGAAATGCGGTTGTAAGTGTTTTCGTTGCGTGGTATGAACAGTACCAGCGGAACTATCTGCTGGTGCAATGATTCAAAATGAAAATCATTGAACACGCCTACCAGTTGCCCGTCGCGACCCCCATAGCCCATTCTTTTTCCGATGGCATCCTGGGCGCTGGCAAATCCCAGCACGCGGGCAGCTGCTTCGTTAATGAGAAATGAAGCGCTATCGGTGCTGAAATCGCGCGAGAAATTTCGTCCTGCCACAATCTTTACGCCATAGGTGTTGATGAAGTCTTTATCAGCCACCACATACTTTATATCAGCCGATACGGGTGCCAGCGAGTCGCCACGCATTATGCGCGTGCCCGACGCGTCGAGCAGGCGGCTGGTAGGTATGCGCGATGAGCGGCCCGCGTTCAGTACGCTGGCATTGCTGAGCAGTTCATTGCGGAATGATTCATATGAATTGCTGAGGGTATTGATATAGGGCAAACTCAGCACATGCTCGCGGTCGAAGCCAAGCGCTTTCTGCTGCATGTAATTCATCTGCCTGTACACTACTGTTGTGCATATGATAAGCGCGATAGAAATGGCAAATTGCGCAGTCACCAATACTTTTCTGAACGAAACATTGCCGCCACCCACTTTAAACATGCCTTTCAACACCTTCACAGGTTGGAAAGAAGACATGAACAATGCAGGATACAAGCCCGACATTATGCCAACCACAAATGGTACCAGCACAAGCGGCACCATTACCTGCCAGCGCAGCAGAATATTTATCGAAAGATCCTGTCCTGAAACCTGGTTCAGGTAAGGAATCAGCAACCAGGTAAGCGCAAAAGCCAGTATTATGGCGAGCCAGCACACAATCACCGATTCGGTAAGAAACTGGGCAATGATCTCTTTTCTCCTGGCGCCCACCACTTTTCTTACGCCAATCTCCCTGGCACGCAGTGCAGAACGCGCCGTGCTCAGGTTCATGTAGTTGATACAGGCAATCAGCAAAACGAAAAGCGCGATAGCGGAGAAAATGTAAACGCGTTTGATATCGCCGTTTTCTTCGGCTTCATAGTCAAGGTGAGAATGAAGATGTATATCAGTGAGCTTCTGCAAATGCAATTTCGTCCATTGCGAAGGTTTGAACCTGCTACCCACATCGGCCATGTGCTCATCGAGGAAGGCCGGGAACTTTGCTTCCAGTCTTTCCGGGCTAAAGCCATGCGGCACTTTTATATAGGTAAAAAATGAGTTGTTGCTCCAGTTGGTACGCAGATTGCTTTCACCATACACGGTAGAATCTTTCAGCGTATTGAATGAAACCATGATGTTGGGATGAAAATGCGAATTGGAGGGAAGTGGTTTGTAAACACCAGTCACTTTCAGGGTGAGCTGGTTGTCCATGCGAATCATTTTATCCATCGGCTCAGCATCACCAAAGTATTTCCTCGCCACTTCCTCGGTCAGCATTACCGACATAGGATCGTTCAGCGCAGTTTTAGGATCGCCTTTTACCACATTCACCTTGAAGAAATCGAAGAACTGTTCGTCGGCGAAATAAATGTCTTCTTCATTAAACATCTTGTCACCATAGCGAAAGGTAGCGCTGCCACCCGACAGCAGGCGTGTGATATTCTCAATCTCCGAAAATTGATTCTTCAGCAGGGGAGCGAAGGGAGGAGCGATGGTACCTAAGTGTAGTGATTGTGCACCAGTCTCGGGATTATTAAAACTGCGCGTGATGCGCCATATCCTGTCGTGCTGATCATTAAACTTATCATAACTGATCTCGTGCAGTATGTATGTTGTGATCAGCAGACAGCAAGTCAACCCCACCGTAAGCCCAAACAAATTAATGAACGAGATAAACCTGTATTTTAACAGGTTTCGAATGGCGATTTTAAGGTAGTTGTAGATCATGGCTACACTTTTAAAGGTTTCGGGTTCCGGGTTTCGTGTTGCTCCGCGCTTTGTGATCGTTGCCCGATCTTAAAGAACCCGAAACGCGAAACTGTAAACCCGAAACAGGTGTCTTACACCATTATATTCTCCAGCACCGTCTGTCCGTCCAGCATCCTGATGATGCGGTGGCTGTAGCGGGCATCGTGCTCGGAGTGGGTTACCATTACGATGGTGGTTCCTTGTTCGTTGAGATCGGTCAGCAACTGCATCACTTCGTTACCGTTGCTGGAGTCGAGGTTACCGGTAGGTTCGTCGGCCAGGATCAGCTTGGGACGGTTCACTACGGCGCGGGCCACGGCCACACGCTGTTGCTGACCACCCGACAACTGCTGCGGATAGTGATTACGGCGGTGCATGATCTGCATCTTGTCAAGCACTTCTTCCACGCGCTTCTTACGCTCGGCCGATTTCACACCAGTATATATAAGCGGAAGCTCTACGTTTTCAAATACGGTCAGCTCGTCGATCAGGTTAAAGCTCTGGAAAACGAAACCGATATTGTGCTTGCGCAGATCGGCGCGCTTGCGTTCGTTGAAATGCGCCACTTCTATATTGTTGAACATAAAGCTGCCACCGTCGGGATCGTCGAGCAATCCAAGGATGTTCAGCAGGGTTGACTTGCCGCAACCCGAAGGCCCCATTACCGCTACAAATTCACCTTCTTTTACTTCCAGCGAGAGTTTATTCAATGCCACGGTCTCTACTTCTTCTGTACGGTAGATTTTCTCGAGGTCTTTAATCTTGATCATGTTGTATTTTTTGAAAAGTTGAAGTGTTTGATTACAAAACAGTATTTGAAAACCGTTGAATCGGTAAAAATTGTGTTTCGTCGTTATGAGCTGTTTCTGTGCTCACTTTAATAACTTCCGCTTCACAACCGCTTTGGTTGCACGAAATTTTACGCGGTGATGCCAGCAGCGATCCACATGCCAGCACCAGCAGAACACAGATGGATTTAAGTTTCATAATTGTTGTTTTAATTGTTTGGGTCAACTCAATTTTTCTTCAACACCAGTTCCTGCATGTTTCCATAATTTTCATAGCTCGAGGTCACTACCTTGTCGCCGGGTTGCAAGCCGGAAATCACTTCATAATAATCGGTATTCTGACGGTTGAGCTGTATATCCACGCGATAAGCAATGTCGCCGTTTTCGCTTACTTTAAATATCCAGTTGCCGCCTGTTTGCTGGTAGAAACCGCCTTTTGCTAACAGTATGGCTTCGGTCTCATCGCTCAGCGCCAGCAGTATCTGCAGTGTTTGTCCGCGGCGGATGCCATCGGGCACTTTTCCTTCAAACTCCATATCTACCTGGAAGCGGCCATTGGTTACCTGGGTATATACTTTCTTTATCACCAGGCTGTATTGTTGCCCGGCAAAAGTGAATGTTCCTTTCAGTCCGGTGATGATCCTTGAAATATAGTGTTCGTCAATTTCAGCCCGCACTTTAAAACCATTCAATACGTCTATTTGTCCCAGGCGGGTTGAGGGCGCAATGTTCTGGCCGATCTCTGCATCGAATGAAGTCAGCTGACCATCAATAGGAGCGCGCACGATCAGGTCGCCCACTTTGCGCTTCATCAGGTCCAGCGCTTTCTTCATGTTCTGGTACGACTGCTCCTGCTGCTCCAGCTGAATTTTGTTGGTGATGGAATCTTGTTTCAATATTTCCTCGGTCAGTTTCTTACGGCGCAACTGGTAATTGTATTCATTTTCCGATTTGCGGAACTCCTGTTCGCCGATCGCTTTTTTCTCAAACAACTCTTTGTTGAGTTTATATACGCGTTCGGCTTCTTTCAGCGCATTATCCACTTCAGCCATCTGGTTCAGGCGGCTTACCGTGTTTTGCTGTGCATTGTTGCGCGCGATCTGCATTTGGGTCAACACGTTAAATACCTGCGTTTCCTGGTTGGCCAGGCTCAGTTCCAGGTCGGGATTGGAAAGGCGCAGAATAGGCTGACCTTCTTTCATGATGGCGCCGTCTTCAACATACTTCTCTTCCATGCGGCCACCTTCCTGGGCATCGAGGTAAATAGTGGTAAGAGGTAGCACGATACCGTTTACCGGGATGGTCTCCTGGAAGGGGCCCTTCTTAACTTCTGTGATTGTAATCCGTTCTGTGTTTACATTCAATCGGCTTTTGCCGGTAGTGAAATAAATACTGAAAAAGATCAGGGCTGCTATGGCAGCAATGCCGGCAATGGTGAAAATCCGCTTTGATGACCATTTCTTTTTTGCAATAACTCTATCCACTTTGTAAGGATTTTTATTAAGTCTTTTTAGAAATGCCACCCCGCCCTGTTTGCGGGGCGGCACTCAAAAACAATCATAAAAGAAAACTAACTGCTCCTTATCCTTCAACGCTGTGCCAGAATATGTTCCTAATGATTGTCAGAAACTTAGACAGGATGTATGTACGAAGCTGTTCGTTAACAGTACACCCGGTGTTCGCTTTTGATACAGTTCGGGAATTTTAGCATTGCCGTGTAAAAAATTGTTTGCCATGGCTTTATAATTATGGTATAATTGTAGTTATGAATTGTTGCATCTACACGAATAAATTTTTTTACAGAGTATGCAATTGAAGAATACCTCGATTTTGGTGATTGATGACGACATAGATGTGCTGACTGCGGTCAGACTGTTGCTGAAAACAGAGACCAAAGAGGTGGTTACTGAGAAGAACCCCGAAAACCTGCGCTGGCTGTTGTCCAAACAATCTTACGATGTTATCCTGCTCGACATGAACTTCAACAGTTCAATTAATACGGGCAATGAAGGTCTTTTTTGGTTAAACAAGATAATTAAGGAGTACAAGTCCGACGCCGCGGTGATTATGATCACGGCCTATGGTCATATTGACCTGGCTGTACGCTGCCTGAAGGAGGGCGCTGCCGATTTTGTGATCAAGCCCTGGCACAACGAAAAGCTGATCGCCACCATTAAGGAGGCGTTGAAGCGTAAGGATAGTCGCACCACGGCCATGCCCAAGTATGGCGGTAGCGATTCCATTATCGGCACAGAACTGCTCGGCGAGTCGGAAGTGATGCAGGATATTTTTTATAAAATAGAGAAGGTGGCGCCCACCGATGCCAATATTTTGATTTTGGGTGAAAACGGTACAGGCAAAGACCTGATCGCGAAGGCGCTGCACCAGCGTTCGCAGCGGGCCGACAAGCCTTTTGTGAAAGTGGATGTGGGCGCGCTCACCGAGTCACTTTTTGAAAGCGAACTGTTTGGCCATAAGAAAGGCGCGTTTACCGACGCTCGCGAAGACCGCAAAGGTCGTTTTGAAGCGGCCAATGGCGGTACGCTTTTTCTGGATGAGATTGGCAATATCAGTCTGCACCAGCAGGCCAAGCTGCTGAGTGTGCTGCAAAACCGCCAGGTGATCCGCCTGGGTTCCAACGATCCGATTCCGGTTGACATCAGGCTGATCTGCGCCACCAACGTGCCGCTGGCCGAACTGGCGAACGAGAACCGGTTCAGGAAAGACCTGATCTATCGCATCAATACCGTTGAAATTGTGGTGCCCCCGCTGAGGAAGCGCGCCGGCGATATTATGCTGCTGGCCCGTCATTTCAGCAAGGTGTACAGTAATAAGTATATGAAGCCGGTAATGGAGTTTGACGAAAAGGCAGAAGAAAAACTGATGAGCTATCATTTCCCGGGCAATATCCGCGAACTGCAATATACCATTGAGCGGGCCGTGATTATGGCCGACAGCAATGTGCTGACCGCCAACGACCTGATCTTTTCACCCATAGAATCGCCCGCCACACGCGAAGCTGAACAGCCCGCTGAACTCAACCTGAGCACGGTAGAGAAAAATACCATCTTGCGCGTTATCGAAAAGCATAATGGTAATATTACCAAAGCCGCCAGAGAGCTGGGACTGACAAGGACGGCGCTGTACAGGCGGTTGAGTAAGTATGATATTTGAGAGAAGAATCAATATGCAATTTGTCAATTGTACATTGTCAAATTTGTTGGCAGACTGCGATCAGGTGTGATAATTTACAATTGACCCTTAATAATTCCCCATATGTTCAAAAGCGTTGAGTGGCGTATCCTGGCTCGTGTAGTGTTGTTGTTTGCAACATTGGCAGTGGCGTCTTACCAGGTGGTGACCGGCAGGTATATTTACCTGGTGCTGGTGGTGCCTGTAATTCTGTACCAGGTGGTGGAGCTGTACAGGTTTCAGCGCAAGGCGCATATGGAGCTCGATCAGTTTGTGGAGTCGATTCATTACCGCGATTTTTCAAGATACTTCGACGTGAAGCATGCGCCGGTGGAACTGCAGCCGTTGCGCAAGGGCTTTAATGAGATCAATACTACGTTTAAGGTAATCAGTAAGGAAAGGGAAACGCAATACCAATATTTGCAGAAAATCCTGGAACTGATCGATACGGGCATACTTTCCTACAAAGAGCAGAATGGTGAAGTGATTTGGATGAATGAATCGCTGAAGAGAATGTTGCAGTTGCCTTATCTCAAGACCATCCACAGCCTGCAGCGGCGCGACAATGATTTATACAGGGAAATTATGGTGCTGCGCCCGGGCGACAATAAGGTGGCGATCGCGCACCGGGAAAAAGATTCGTTTAAGGTGCTGCTGTCGGCCACTACGTTCCAGACTGATGGACAGAAATACAAACTGATCGCATTCCAGAACGTGAACGAAGCGTTGGATGAAACGGAATCGAAAGCCTGGCAAAAACTGCTGAGTGTGATGACGCACGAAATCATGAACTCGGTGGCGCCGATCTCTTCGCTGGCCGAGACGCTGAAACACCGCCTGCAGCAAAATAAGAAGGAGTCGGAAACGGAGCCGGGCTCCATGGACGATCTTGAATTAGGTATTGATACCATCAAACGCAGGAGCGAAGGCTTGTTGAAATTTGCTGAAACTTACCGCAACCTGAATAAGATCACTACGCTCAACCTCCAAAAGGTTTACGTGCGCGATCTGTTTGAAAACATGCACCAGCTGATGCAGCCCACGATGGCGCAGAAAAATATCGAGCTGGAAATTATCCTCAAAGATCCCGACCTGCAACTGGAGGTCGATACCAACCTGGTGGAGCAGGTGTTGATCAATCTTATTGTGAATGCCATTGAAGCGGTGAAAGACCGCCAGGAGCCGCGTATTATTCTTTCGGCTTATGCTGCTCCCAACCGCAAGACGGTGCTGAAGGTTACCGACAACGGTATTGGAATGCCCGCCGAGGTGGTTGATAAAATTTTCGTTCCATTCTTCAGTACAAAGAAAAATGGCAGCGGCATCGGTTTAAGTCTCTGTAAGCAGATCATGATGCTGCACCGGGGTAACATCCAGGTACAATCGATCGAAGGGCAGGGCACAGCCTTCATCATGTTGTTTTAGAATACGCCATACCGTTAGTTTTTCTTGATTCTCGACAATAACTGCGTGCAACGCTTTGGCCACGCCTTGCTCAATTCGTTGCCACCGTTGCAGCAGTTGCAATGGTGATCAAGATTATGATTTAGCGGTACAGGGAAAATCAAAGTCCCTGCGGCATGCTAATCCTTGTCTTCAGCCAGCTTTCCTTAATCGGAACAATCCATTTCTGCTCGAGTTCTGCTTTTGTCTGCACCAGGTTGTTGAAGTAAAGTGTATCAGGTGAAATAAACTGGTTATCCATGGCATATTGTAGTTGCGCCAGTGGCAGCAACTGCACTTTGTCCTTTACTACAAAAGCCAGCGAGGTGCGGTCGAACATATTAACATTAAAAGTCTGCTCAATTTGTTTGATCAGTCTCACCGAGCTGTCGGTGCTGCAACCGCTGACGCCGGTGGCGCGCTCGTCGGCCATCAGCACTACAAACTGCCCGAAAAAGACATTAGCATAACCCTTGACAGGGGAGCCGTGAGATTGCCATTTGGAGACAAAATTGTTCAGCATTTCTTCCACCTTCAATACCTCGGCAAGGCCAAATAAGCGGCTGGCCTGGTAAATCCACACACGGGAATCCGGGGCAAAATCGGCCGGCAACTGATCATGATAGTTTAAGTTCATGGGACAAAGTTAGTTCAACACGCCCAAAACTCTATCGCGGCCGCAAATGTGCTCTTTATTGGAGCCGGAGCTTCTTATAATTTTTGGGTTATGTAACTCGTATGGTACTGAATTATTTAGGGCATTGTAATAGTTCTTACCGGTTGATGCAGGGTTATCGCGGAATCTTTCGGGCGGATTGCGGGCCAGGGCGGAACTTTTGATGGCAGTTTGGACTTTCTCCCTTAAAGTCCCGTGGTTTTCGCATTGCGAAACCAATTTTTCCGCTTTTTGAAAATGGTCCCGCTCATTTTCAGGTAGTTTTGCGCCCGGTTATGGTTAAAAAACTGGTAAGGAAAATTCATTTATGGCTCGGGCTTTCATCTGGCCTGATCGTCGTGTTCCTGGGAATCACGGGATGCATCCTGGCATTTCAACGCGAGATAGAAAGCGTGACGCAAACCTATGCTTATGTGGAGCCCCGGCAGAAGGAATTTCTGCCGCCATCGGCGCTCGGCCGTATAGCACAGGCCCAGTTGCCCGATAAACTGCTGCACAGCGTGACCTATGGTGAGAAGGGCGAGGCTGCTAAAGTGACATTTTACCAGTATCTGCCGGAAGAATATTACTACATTGTTTATGTAAACCCTTACAGTGGCGAAGTGCTGAAGGTAAAGGATATGGCCAAAGACTTTTTCCGCATCGTTATCAATGGCCATTACTACCTCTGGTTGCCGCCGCATATCGGCCAACCCATTGTCTCCACCGCTACGCTCATCTTCGTGATCATGATGATCACGGGAATCATACTCTGGTGGCCGCGTAATAAAGCCGCGCGTAAACAGCGCTTCACCATCAGGTGGAATGCCCGCTGGCGCCGCGTGAACTACGACCTGCACAATGTGTTTGGTTTCTATATGACCTGGGTGGCCATCTTCATTGCACTCACGGGGCTGGTGTTCGGCTTTCAGTGGTTTGCCAGGACAGTGTATTGGACCGCTTCGGGCGGTGAACAGATGACCGAATTTTATGAACCTGTCGGAAAGCAGGCCATAGCAGCCGATATCCCGGCGATTGATCGCGTGTATGAACTCATGAAGGCCGAATACGCCAATGCCGAGACCATTGAAGTGCATTACCCGCACGACGACTCTATGGCCATCGGTGCAGGCGCTAATCCCGATGCAGGCACATACTGGAAGATTGACTACCGTTATTTTGATCAGCAAACTTTAGAGGAGATCGATGTCAATCATATTTACGGAAGATTTGAAACTGCCAGCGTGGCTGATAAGATAATGCGCATGAACTATGATCTGCATGTAGGCGCCATCGGCGGCATTACTACCAAGATTATAGCATTCTTTGCGAGCCTGATTGCGGCTAGTCTGCCTGTTACAGGATTCTACATCTGGTGGGGCAGAAGGAAGAAAAATAAGATTGCGAAGAAGCAGCAACAGTTGCCGGCCGGTATCGCGGTCAGAGAGTCTTTGCAGGTAGAAATGATCAACTCATAAGCTCATAGCCACCAGTTCGGCTACATCCAGCACCTGCACATCACCTTCTTTTTCTTTTGATTTTACGCCATCGGTGAGCATGGTATTGCAGAACGGACAGGCAGAAGCCACCACGTTGGCGCCGGTGCCAATGGCTTCCTGTACGCGCTCTTCGTTGATGCGGTGCGTCCCTTTTTCCTCTTCCTTGAACATCTGCGCGCCGCCCGCGCCACAGCACAAGCCATTGCTGCGACAACGTTTCATTTCAACGAGCTCGGCATCCAGGGCTTCCAGCACTTTGCGCGGAGCTTCGTAAATATTGTTGGAGCGACCCAGGTAACAGCTATCATGATAGGTAATGCGCTTGCCCTTAAAGCTGCCGCCTTCTTTCAGCTTTATTTTTCCTTCGTCGATCAGTTGTTGCAGAAAAGTGGTGTGATGAATCACCTCGTATTGACCGCCCAACTCGGGGTATTCATTTTTTAAAATATTGAAGCAATGTGGACAGGCAGTCACAATTTTTTTTACCCCGTAATTGTTCAACACATTCACATTCTGGTATGCCATCATCTGGAAGAGAAATTCATTGCCTGCACGACGTGCCGGATCGCCGGTACACATCTCTTCTTTACCCAATATGCCGAAGTCGATACCCGTCTTCGTCAGAATCATGGCAAAGGCCTTCGTGATTTTCTGCGCCCGCTGGTCGAAACTGCCGGCGCATCCTACCCAAAATAAAATATCAGGTGATTTACCTTCCGAAGCCCATTCTGCCATCGTTTTTATATGCATATCAGATAGTGCTTTAACGCTCAAATATATCAAAAATGCGTGCAAAGCAAAGTTGAGAAGGTTTTCACCCATGAAAACATATCCGCCAGCTATCACGTGGTTACTGTCGCGCAGTGGGCATTTCACTGAAAGCACTCCTGTTAGCTTTGCGGCACTCCAACTAGTATTTATGAAAATACTATCCATTTGGCTTACGGTTACAGTGCTATCAATGACTGCAAAGGCGCAGGATGCCAACTTTCGCAGCAATCATTTAATAAGGTTTCGGGCGTAGAAAACTATCCACATACAGGGTCGTTTTCTGTTAAAATCTCGCAGAACACAAAACCCGGTACATTATTTATATTTGGAAAGCTGATTATTAGAGGCAAGGCCTGGGTCGTTTCATTCCCCTTTACCGCTACGCCGAAGGGTGTTGGGCATTTGCCTGGCATGCTCCCGGAACTGGTGAGAAATGACGTAACTCGTCGATTTTCAACATTAAAACCAACTAGCAGAGAATTCTTAATAGGAAAATAATCTTATTTTGCAGGAATTAAAACTGACCGATGCAATTACAACAAGCTGTTAATAACGTATTTGTTCAACTGGCCGACTCCCTCAGTCAACTAAGCAGTGAGCAATATAGTACGCCCTGTAAGTCTTTATTCAATAACACTATCGGACAGCATGTTCGTCATATCATAGAGTTGTTTCAGTGCCTGGAGAAAGGTTACGAAGAAGGAGTGGTGAACTATGAAAAGAGAAAGCGCGACACGACCATCGAACAGGACAAAGAACTGGCCGCCCGCCTTCTGAAAGAAATTCATAGTGGTCTTAGTAAGGAAAATAAAGCCCTTACACTGGAAGCTTCTTATGATGATCATTCATCCGATCCCATTCGTTTCGACACCAACTATAATCGCGAAATAGCTTATAACCTTGAGCACACGATACACCACATGGCTCTGATTCGTGTGGGCATCAATGAAGTTTCTACCATACAACTGCCGGAGGATTTTGGCGTAGCATCCTCTACCGTTAAGTATCGAAAACAATGTGCACAGTAACTTTTATCCCTGCGGCGGATAGAATTTATCTCACTTCAAACCGGGATGAAAAACATTGGCGATCGCCAGCACTGCCGCCGGCGGTGTATCCGTTTCCCTCAGGGAAAATATTATTTCCGAAAGATGGCGATGCCGGTGGAACCTGGATCGCAGCCCATGAAAATGGCAATGCCATCATTTTCCTGAACGGCGGACGTGTACGCCACACCCCCAGTCCCCCTTATCGCAAAAGCCGCGGATTGATACTGCTCGATCTTATTGAAGGCCGCACGGCGTACAACAGCTTTTTGGCGGTAAACCTGAACAATATCGAACCTTTTACCGCCGTGATCTGGGACGACGGCCATTTGTTTGAATGCCGATGGGATGGACAAAATAAGATTCACCACGAACTCAACAGTTCCAAACCGCATATATGGTCGTCGGTGACGCTTTACGACGAAGAAGTGATCGACCGGCGGAAACAATGGTTTACTGCCTGGCTGCGCAAAAATCCGCAGCCTGGCCAGCAGGATATATTGCACTTTCACCAGTTTACCGGCGATGGCGACAAGCACAACGATCTGATGATGAACCGCGACGGGCTGGTGTTTACGGTCAGCGTTACTTCCATGGCCATCACCGATCACCGCGTGAGCATGCAATACGTGGATGTGCAGCAAAGAAAAACCTGGCACCAGGACCTGGCTTTTGAAAAATCAATGGTAGGCCGATAATGAATGTCGTACAGCGCATCTTTCACCGTCCTTTTTTCATTCGGTTATTTAATTGGGAATACTGGAGTTTTGCGGCGGTATATACCTGGATATACCCGATCTGGTTTTTCCTCTGCCTGCGCGCACGTTCGTTTTTCTTCTTTGTCGCTTCCAATCCCTCCATCAAGAATGGTGGATTTGTAGGAGAATCCAAGAAAGATATTGTTTCAATCATTCCGCCCGAAAAGCATCCTAAAACGATATTCTTCAGCGCACCAGCCGATGCCGAAAAGGTTTTGGCAGAATTACAGGCTGCCCAAATGCAGTACCCGCTTATCGGCAAGCCCAATATTGGCGGTCGCGGCCGCGGTGTAAAAACTTTGCGAAACGCCGAAGATGTACGGGAATATGTGAAGAAGGCTTTCATGGATTTCCATATCCAGGAATTTGTTTCTTATAAAAAAGAAGCGGGTATTTTCTATTACCGCTATCCCGATAAGGACCGTGGTGTGGTGAGTGGAATTGTGAGAAAAGAATTCTTAACTGTGACTGGCGACGGAAAAAGCAGCCTGCGCGAGTTGTTGCGGCGCGACAGCAGAGCGATCATGTATTTTTCTGCGCTTGAACGTATTCATGGCGAGCAACTGGATGAAGTGCTGCCTGCCGGTGAAAGCAAAATTGTTTCCCCTTATGGCAATCACGCCCGCGGCGCTAAATTCCTGGACGATTCGCATCTGATAGACGAAGAGCTGACTACAGTGATAGACAATCTTTGCAAAGAAATTCCCGGTTTTTATTTTGGTCGCCTCGACATTCGCTATGAGAGCTGGGATTTATTGAAACAGGGAAAAAACTTTTGCATCATTGAAGTCAATGGCGCCGGCAGCGAGCCCACGCATATGTATGATCCCAAGCATTCACTATTCTATGCGTGGAAGGAGATTGTCAGGCATTGGATTATTTTGTGGAGAATTAGCAGGATGAATCATAAAAAGGGTCACAGGTATTTGACTTTTAAAGAAGGTATTGACATGTTCCGGGAATCGAAGAGGTATGATAGGATATTGGAGGAAATGCCGGAGTAACAAACAAACTTATGCGCCTGTTCCGCATCTTTACTACTGGTATGTTCATCAGTTTCCTCGGCACGCTGCCGCTGGGATCGATGAATGTGGCTGCTATGCAGATAGCGGTAAGTGACGGTATCCGCCCGGGCATCTATTTTGCTCTTGGCGTGATGATCGTGGAAATGGCGTATGTGCGCGTGTCGCTGGTGGCCATGGACTGGGTAAGGAAGAGAAAGAAGTTATTTCGTTACCTGGAATGGGCCACTGTTGTGATTATTGCCGCGCTTGCGGTGAGCAGCTTTGTAGCCGCGGCCGATCCGCACGTGAAAAAAAACGTAATTCTTTCCAATACTATTCACCGTTTTTGGCTGGGTACTATGATGAGCGCCATCAACCCGGTGCAAATTCCTTTCTGGTTTGGCTGGAGCGCCGCCCTTTTTTCAAAGAATATTCTGCTGCCGCGCAACGACTATTATAATTTCTACATCTGCGGCATAGGTCTCGGCACATTCACCGGCTTTGCCTGTTTTATTTTCGGCGGCCGCCTGATCGTAGATTCGCTCAATGCCAACCAGGATGTGGTACAATGGGTAATCGGTTCCATCTTCGCCATCACTGCCACCATTCTGCTGATCAAAATGCTCCGCCGGAAGGATGCCTTAAGCTAGTGAACCGCAAAGGCTTAAATAATTTGTTTTAAGTCAATACTGCTACTACACCAAAACCCGAGCTCCAGCGTTTAAACTTTGTAATGCCACTTCTGTAAGTTATTCGGTAAATCACTCAATATTCATTAGTGTTGTTTTGGTGAAAGAAAGTCCCCCGGAGTGTCGGGGGCTTTTTTTACCGGGTCCATGCGTCTCGCTCGTCGGGCGAAAACTTCCAGGGGGCAAAATTATTTTCGATGTTGCTGAACATGCTGTTCCATTCCTGGGGGGCATCGCTTTCTTCCATGATGAGGGAACGGCGGAGTTCGAGAATGATTTCGAGCGGACTGATGCTTACGGGGCATTCCTGTACGCAGGCCTGGCAGCTGGTGCAGGCGCGGAGTGATTCTACAGAAATATAATCATGCAGTAATTTTTTGCCGTCGTCAACAAACTGGCCGTTTTTATTGATATTTCTGCCCACGTCCTCGAGGCGGTCGCGGGTGTCCATCATAATCTTGCGGGGCGAGAGCAATTTGCCGGTGATGGTGGCCGGACAAGCCGCGCTGCAACGGCCGCACTCTGTGCAGCTGTATGCATCGAGCAGGTTGCGCCAGCTGAGATCGAACACATCTTTGGCGCCGAATTTTTCGGGAGGGGTGGCATCCTGGGGTGCTTTATCAGGCTCCATCGCATAGAGCACTTCGTTTTGCACCTCGGGCATATTTTTCATCTTACCCTTGGGCGACAGTCGCGCATAGTAAGCATTGGGAAATGCCAGTATGATATGCAGGTGCTTCGAAATAACCAGGTAATTCAGGAAAGCCAGTATGCCGAGTATATGCAGCCACCAGGCGGTGCGCTCCACAACTACAAGCGTTTCGCTAGTCAGACCATTCAGCAAAGGTTGCAGCCATTGGGAAAACATAAAACTCCCCGTCTGCGCTTCGGCATAGTGGCCGTAATTTCTCGATTGCAGAATGGCGTCTGATGCATTCATCGTGAGAAACAACGTCATCAGTATGCACTCTGTAATAAGTATGTAATTCGCGTCGCGTCTCGGCCAGCCTTCAAGATCGCGGGTATTGAGGCGTTTTACCCTGATTATATTTCTGCGGATCAGAAATACAATACAGGAGAAAAGTACCAGTATGGCGAGGAATTCAAAAGCGTTGATCAAGCCGGCATATAATCCCGGCGCCAGGCCATAGAAGATGCGGTGTGTACCGGCCACTCCATCCACAATTATCTCCAGCACCTCGATATTAATGATGATAAACCCCAGGTAGATCATCAGGTGCAGCAGGGCAACAAGAGGGTAGCGGAACATCACTTTTTGTCCGAATGCCAGCAGCAACACATTTTTCCATCGCTCCCCCGGCCGATCGTTATACAAGGGTGTTGGGGTGCCCAGCAAAATATTGCGTCTTACCCTCATGATGTTTTTTGCAAACAACCATACGGCAAATGCGAAGGCGGCAATAAAGAGGATTTGTTGGATATATGACATGAGACGGAATTGGAGGTACTAAGATAATGAAATTAAATGCCCGCGGGGAAACTTAGAAAAGGGCCATGTATTGGAATTTTTTTATCGGATTTTATCCGGTTCTTGTATCTTGGTTCCTGAGATTTCCACTACAAGAATTCCATTATGAGAATTCTCCACGAAATCTCGCCGGTAATCATTGAAAAATTATGGCAAAAAACTATATTCTCGACGAACAGACCGCTGCGAAGAAGCTGCAACGCATGGCTTATGAAATACTCGAAAATAACCTGGATGAGCAGGAAATTATTCTCGCCGGCATCCACGACCGCGGCAGCGTGATAGCCCGAAACATTCAGCAGCTGCTCGCGGGTATCAGCAGCATTAAAACAACAATTATTGATATCACACTCGATAAAAAGCATCCCCGCGAAATAACCCTCAGCTCTTCGCCGGATTTCAACGATAAGGTCATCATCGTTATCGACGATGTTGCTAACAGCGGCAAGACCATGCTCTACGCCATGAAACCTTTTCTCGAATATCATCCCCGCAAAATTCAAACCCTCGCCCTGGTTGAGCGCACGCACAAAAAATACCCCGTCAAAACCGACTACGTAGGCCTCTCTGTCGCCACCACGCTGCAGGAACACATATACGTGGATGTAGAATCCAACGCCATCAAAGGCGCCTACCTCCAATAGTCGATAGGGTGACAGGTGGCCCACCTCACCGGTGAGCCACTCACAGGGCCACTCACCCACATCCCGCTTCACCCTTCACGCTACACCCTAAACCCGAAACCCGCCACCAATTTTTCGTATCTTCGCGGCGTTTACAAATTTTTGACCGCCCGGCATGCGGTCGCAAAAATTTACCAATATGGCTTTTTTACATAACCGCATCTCCAACAAGGAGCTGAAGGAGCGTTTGTACCAGGAAACTGAGCCCCGCACCACTATTTCCTTTTACAGGTATTTTCCTATAGCTGATCCCCGGCAATTTCGTGATGAGTTTTACCTGCGGCTTTCAGAGCTGCATGTGTTTGGCCGTATCTATGTGGCGCATGAAGGTATCAATGCGCAGGCCAGTGTACCGCAAAGCAAATTTGAAGCGTTGCGCGAGTATCTGTACAGTATTCCCGAACTGAACGGTATGCGCATCAATATCGCGGTAGACGACAATGGCAAATCGTTTTGGGTGCTGAAAGTAAAAGTGCGCCCGAAAATTGTGGCCGATGGTATTGATGATCCCGATTTCGATATGAGCAGGCGCGGCCGCTACGTAAACGCAGAGCAGATGAACGAAATGCTGAAAGATCCCAATACCATCGTGGTGGATATGCGCAACCATTATGAGTACGAGGTGGGACATTTCGTAAGAGCCGTGGAAGTGCCCAGCGATACCTTCCGCGAGCAATTGCCCATGGCCGTGGATATGCTGAAGGATAAGAAAGACGCCAACATTATCATGTATTGCACCGGCGGCATCCGCTGCGAAAAAGCCAGCGCCTACATGCTGCATAAGGGCTTTAAAAACGTATTTCACCTGGAAGGCGGCATCATCAATTATGCAAGACAGATAAAAGAAAAAGGACTGGAAAGCAAATTCATCGGTAAGAACTTTGTGTTCGATGAACGTCTCGGCGAGCGTATCACCAACGATATTATCGCCGTATGTCACCAATGCGGCAAGCCGGCCGACACACATGTGAACTGCGCCAACGAAGGTTGTCACATGCTTTTCATCCAGTGTGAAGAATGCAGGAAAAAATATGACGGCTGCTGCAGCACCGAATGCCAGCAGATATTGAAACTGCCCGAAGAACAAAGAAAAGCCGCGCGTAAAGGAAAAGACCTCGGCAGAAATATTTTCAATAAGTCAAAAGCCATCAGGCCGCGACTGCCGCTTTACAATGCAAAAGTGAACCCGGATCACCCAACGTTGAATATTGAATGTTGAATGTGAACAGGCAACAGGCATCCATTTTCGTCGGTCAGTCAGAGATCCATTTTATACACACGGGGTTGCCCACTTCAATTCGTTTGCCGGTATCTTCCAGCAGGCCGGTGTTTTTATTTCTTCTGAAGATGATAATGTTGTCGCTGTTTTGATTGGCGACGAGGAGAAAATTACCGGAAGGGTCGAGACTGAAATTGCGCGGCGTCTTACCGAGTGTGCTTTGACTACCTGTCAGCGTTAGTTTACCTGTTTTTTCATTGATAGAAAAAATGGCGATGGTGTTGGATTCGTCGCGGACAGAAGCGTACAAGAATTTTCCGTCGGGAGAAACATGCAGGTCGGCGCCGGATTTAGTGCCGGTAAAATCGGCGGGTGTGGCGGCAATGCGTTGAATAAAACTGAACTTGCCATTCTTGTATTGCCAGGCCGACACGGTGGCGGTAAGTTCTTCTACCAGGTAGGCAAATTTATAGGAAGGATGAAAGGTGAAATGTCGTGGTCCGGTTCCGGGCTCGGTGCGGATAGAACCGGTGGCGTTTAGTTTGCCGCTGCCGGGGTTGAATGTATAGATCATTACCTGGTCGATGCCAAGGTCGGGCACAAAAAGATGCTTGTTGTCTTTCGCAAACACCGTGGCGTGCACGTGCGTTTTTTCCTGTCTTGCTTTGTCGGGTCCGCTGCCTTTGTGGTTGACGGTTTGCGGAGAACCGAGCGAACCGTTCACCATAATGGGCATCACCGAAAAACTGCCGCCGGAATAATTGCCTACAGCCACCCATTTCCCGCTCTTATCTACATCCACATAACAAGGATGATCGCCGCCACTGGGTTGTTTGTTAATAAAACTCAGCGTGCCATTTTCCTTATTAAATGAAAATGCAGAAACACTGCCTTTATCGTTTCCTTCTTCATTGGCCGCAAATACGAAATTCTTATCGGGAGAAACGGCGAGATAGGAGGGGTTGCTCGTTTTAGCTACGCTCACATAACCGGCATCGCCGGTATTGCTATTGAATTTATACACATAAATGCCTTCGCTTTTGCCGCCGGTATACGTGCCGATCAGCAGGTAATGTTCGTTTTGGCCAAAGCCAGCCAGGGGAAAGGCCGCCAGTAAGAAGGGGAAAAGGATTTTCATACTCGAAAGGTAGGAAATTCCTCTTGTCACCAGCCACTACTTGTTTTTAAGTTCTTCACTTACGGCACGCGCATAATCCTTGATGGTGGTAGTGGGTTTGCCGAGTTCATCCCAGGTAGACTGGCTTTCGAATTTTTCTGGGTAGTTGTTGAGTGCTTCCAGGATTTTTGCCCCATAGCTTGCCCCTCGGCTAAATGGCGCCATCATCTTCAGCAATCCGAGCGGCGCCTTCATGACCGATAATTTTCTCGCGGTGAAATTTTCGATGAATACACGACAGCCATCGTCCCAGTTGTAGGCTTCAGGACCCTGCACAGCGTATTCCTTGCTGATATGATCGGGTAAGGAAAATGATTTTAATACCTGCTCTCCATAATCTTTACCGGCGATGAAATACATGGGCGCCATTGATTTTCCCGCCAGCATCAGCTTATTGCCCTTCATCATCAACTGGTCGAAATTTTCCATAAAAGAGGAAGGATAAAAAATAGTATAGGCGAGACCGGAATTTTTGATCTTTTCTATCGCGCGTTGTTTGATGTCGAATATCCACCAATGAAAGCCGTTGGTATTGTTGTAACGCTGAACCAGTGATGATAAAAATACCAGTCTTTTTACGCCGGCCTGTTTTGCTGTTTCCACAATGTTGTCTAAGCCTTCTTCTTCGGCCATGCGGTCGCCCTTGCGGGGATTGCGTTCGGGCCCGATGCTGATATACACGATATCTTTTCCCTCCAATACCGGCAAAAGGCTGAAGGGATCGAACACATCGCCATAAACAATGTTGGCTTCGGGAAAGATGCCCTTTGCTTTTTTCTCGTCACGGGCCATTATAGTGATATCGTAAGGCGATTGCAGCAATACGCGGGTCACGGGTTTGCCGATCATACCGGTGGCGCCCATAACAAGTACCTTTTTCATGGCCCAAAAATAATTTCCCGACCGCACAATTATTTTGGCGATGCGGATGAATTACGATTTTTAGTTGTAAGTCAAAAATTTGAAGCAAAATAGTTCTTTGCTTTAGTCCAGCGGATAAGGAGATATACTACCAGTCCGACAGGTCCAAACATAAATGTAAACAGGTAACACGGCACCAGCAGCCAGTGGGGGATATTATGCTTTATACCGTTTCGCTTAATGAATATGCCGGCCAGCAGATCGAAGGCCAGGTAATGTACCCAACCGGCTGTTACCATCACCGGGTTTTGGAACAGTTCCAAGACACCGTCAAGGCTACCGAATTTTTTTATATCCCCGAAATTGAATGAACTCAATACCAGCCAGGCATACACGATACCCAACAAAGCGATAATGATGCCGAGTATGAATTTATCGGAATGAAACCAGAATGGCAGCAGTATCAGTATGATCCAGCCCGCCATTGCAATGGTATTGCAGAGGCTGAAGATTTGGTCGGGATTCATGCCAGTGGATTTACAGTTTTTCCAAAGCGCTTATTATTCGTTGCTTTGTTTCTTCTTCGCCCAGGTTTTCGGGTTTGAAAGGCTCGCCGATCACTTTTTCATACAACTCAATATAGCGCTGGCTGATGGTATTGATCCATTCATCGGTCATTTCCGGTACGCTTTGTCCTTCCTTGCCCATGAAATTGTTGTCGATAAGCCATTCGCGCACGAACTCTTTGCTCAATTGTTTCTGGCGTTCGCCTTTCTTTTGTCTTTCCTCGAAACCATCAGCATAAAAATAGCGAGAGCTGTCGGGTGTGTGAATTTCATCCATTAAATAAATGGTATCGCCGATCTTGCCGAATTCATATTTGGTATCAACCAGGATCAATCCGCGTTTGGCGGCAATTTCTTTTCCGCGGGAAAATAGTTGCAAAGTGTAACTTTCCAGCACTTCCCAGTCCTTGGCGCTTACAATTCCCCGGGCAATAATTTCATCGCGGGAAATATCTTCATCATGTCCGGCTTCGGCCTTGGTGGAAGGTGTGATGATGGGGGTGGGAAAATAGTCGTTTTCTCTTAGTCCCTCGGGCATAGTAACGCCGCAGAGCACCCGCTTTCCTGAGTTGTAGGTTCGCCAGGCATGACCGGTAAGGTTGCCTCTTACAACCATTTCTATCCTGAAAGGAACGCATTTTTTCCCAATGGAAACATTAGGTGCGGGAACATCAATGAGCCAATTAGGGCAAATATCTGCCGTGGCCCTCAACATCCATGCAGCAATCTGATTTAATACCTGTCCCTTATAAGGTATGGGGCGCGGTAAAATAACATCGAATGCAGAAATACGATCCGATGCAATCATTACAAGAAATTTGTCCTTTATGGTGTAAACATCGCGAACTTTTCCCCTGTAGAATCCGGTTTGTCCGGGAAATTGCAAATTATTCATGGGCCCGAAGTTAATTACCGTAAAATAAAATTTCAGGATCAGTACCAAAAAAGTTATTTTGCTATATATCGAGTGCCAGGCAACCTGCATCCTAAAACATTAACGAAATACTTCCATTATGAGAAAAAGTCGCCGTTATCTGATGGTGCTGTTATTAATCAGTGCCACAGCGGGAACCGCATTCGCTCAAACTACTGTCAGCGGCACCGTGAAGAACAGTCTTACCCAGGAACCTGTTGCCGCCGTATCCGTAACTATTAAAGGAACCGGCGCGGGCACATTTACCGATGAAAAGGGTTTTTTCAGGCTTACCACGAACCGCAATCCGCCATTTATCCTTGTTTTCACTTCAATTGGTTTTGAACCCCAGGAAGTGAACGTAACGGATGCCAATGAAACCGTCAATGTAAATTTTGTTCCGGCTTCCAGCCTGGGTGCGGAAGTCGTTGTCTCTGCCAGCCGCGTGCCGGAAAGAATTCTTGAATCACCTGTGTCTATCGAACGAATGAGTTCGCAGGCCATAAGAGTGGCGGCCGCGCCTAATTATTATGACCAGATCGCCAACCTGAAGGGGGTTGATCTTACCACTTCCAGTCTCACCTTCCGCACTATCAGCACACGCGGATTTAATGGCAGTGGAAACCTGCGCTTTAATCAACTGGTGGATGGTATGGACAACCAGGCGCCCGGTCTCAATTTCGCCGTAGGTAATATTGTAGGTCTCACTGAGCTGGACGTTGACAACGTAGAGTTGCTGCAAGGCGCTTCTTCAGCCTTGTATGGTTCAGGTGGCATGAACGGCACTTTGTTGATGACCAGTAAGAGTCCTTTCAAATACCAGGGACTCAGTTTTCATATCAAGCAGGGCATGATGCATTTGAATGATCCCAACACCAGTACCAAACCATTCTATGACTGGGCAGTGCGTTGGGCCAAGAAGGTGGGGGACCGTTTTGCGTTTCGTGTGAGCGCGCAACTGGTAAAAGCCGACGACTGGCAAGCCACCGATTACCGCAACCTGGAGCGCAATAACGTGTTCAGCTCGCTGAAAGACGGCAACCGCCAGACCGATCCCAACTATGACGGTGTAAACGTGTTTGGTGATGAGGCCAGCGCCAATATGGCTGCCCTTGCCCAGGCGGGAATTTTCGGACCGCAAAATCCCACGCTGCCTTCAGTAGTTCAACAGCTTGCCACCATGCTGGGACGCCAGCCTACTCAGGCAGAAATAGTAGGTTTTTACGCCAGTGATCCGGTTTATGGACCGCTTTATATCCTGGCCAATGGCCTTGCACAAGGTTATTTCGGCAACCAGAATGTAAGTCGTACGGGTTATAATGAAAATGACCTGGTTGATTATAACACCTACAATGTAAAACTCTCCGGCGCGCTGCATTATAAGATTACCGACGATATTGAAGCGATCCTGGCCGGCAACTGGGGCACTGGTACAACAGTTTACACCGGCGCCGACCGCTATGCTATCAAGAACCTGAAGATGGGTCAGTACAAACTGGAATTGAAAGCCAAAAACTGGTTCCTGCGTGCTTATACCATCCAGGAAAATTCAGGTGATGCCTATACAGCTACCACCGCTGCCGTGGCCATCAACAATGCCTGGAGAAAAAATGAAGACTGGTTTCCCTTGTACACTGCTACCTATGCGGGTGCGAGGTTGCAGGGCGCTTCCGATGCGCAGGCGCATGCTGCTGCCAGGGCTGCCGCCGATGCAGGCCGCTTTCTGCCGGGCACACCCGAATTTGAGCAGGCATTCAACAACGCCGTTAACCGTCCTATCGATGGAAGTGGTACAGGTGCTAAGTTTAATGATGCTACGGACATGTGGCATTTTGAAGGACAGCTGAACCTGACCGACTACGTGAAATTTGCCGAAGTACTGGTGGGTGCCAACTTCCGCCGCTTTGTGCTGAATTCACGCGGAACCATCTTTGCCGACACTGCCGGCACCATCGGCGTGAATGAAGTGGGTGGTTACCTGCAATTGCAAAAATGGGTATATCGCGATATCGTGAAACTGACTGTTTCGGGCCGCTACGATAAGAATCAAAACTTCGATGGAAGATTTACTCCCCGCGCTACTGCATTGATCAAGGTGGCGAAGGATAACAATTTCCGTCTTTCTTACCAGCAGGCGTATCGTTTCCCATCAACACAAGACCAGTGGATCAACCTGCAAACACCCGCGAGTGTGTTGATAGGAGGTATGCCGGATTTCATCGATTATTATAAATTCAATACTAATCCTGCATTTACAGCGGAAAGTATCGTAGCTTATCGACAGAGTATTGCTGCCGGCAGCCCCGATCCCACCAGGCTGGTGGTGTCAGACTTCCCCCGGATAAAACCGGAAATCGCTAACTCGTTTGAAGTGGGTTTCCGTGGACTGGTTACCCGCAGCTTCCTCGTGGATGCGTATGTTTACTTCAGCGAGTACAAAGATTTCATCGGCCGTCGTGCAGTAGGCCGTGGCAAAAGCGGCGATCCCGCGCAGGCAGCTGTTGACCTCGCAAGCCCGTTCACTACCGACAACTATTCATTTGTGGTGAACTCGCCCGATCCTGTAAAGGCTATTGGTTGGGGCTTCAGTCTCAGCTATCGTCTTGGCAAGGGTTATGAAGTTGGAGCCAACTTCTCGGGCGACAAGCTGAGTGATGTGGACGATGATCTTGTAACATTCTTTAACACTCCAAAGTTCCGTTACAACCTTACGTTCAGCAATGACCGTATCGGCAATACCAACTGGGGCTTCAACATTCTCTATCGCTGGCAGGATGAAGTATTATGGCAGGGAACCTTTGGTACCGGTGATATTCCTTCTTTCGGCACTTTGGATGCTCAGGTGAGCTATCGCATTCCTGCCATCAAGAGCATGATCAAGATTGGCGGAACTAACCTGCTGAATAAATATTATACCAGTGCTTTTGGTAATCCGAGTGTGGGTGGTTTGTATTATGTTGGATTTGGGTATAATGTTTTTTGATAGGTTATAAGATGATTGTTGATAAAGAGAATCCCGCTGCGAGGCGGGATTTTTTTTAAGCCGGCGATACTACTGACAGCGGCAACTATAACATTAAGAATTACCTGAACAGGGTTTTCGAAAACTATAATGCAGGAAATTGTACTATTGAATAAAAAGGGGGGGGGAAGCAATTTCCTCTCTACACATTAAACCTGAAATGCATCACATCTCCATCCTTCACCACATATTCCTTACCCTCAATTCGCAATTTACCAGCCTCTCTGCAAGCAGCCTCTGACCCATACGTAATAAAATCGTCATAGTTGATCACCTCTGCTTTTATGAAGCCTTTTTCAAAATCGGTATGAATAACGCTGGCGGCCTGCGGAGCCTTCCAGCCGGCATGGATGGTCCACGCGCGCACTTCCTGTACGCCTGCGGTGAAGTAGGTGTAGAGGTTAAGCAATTTATAAGTGGAACGAATAAGCCGGTTCAGCGCGGGTTCGGCCATTTTATATTCTTCCATGAACATTTGCCTGTCGGCGGGATCTTCCATTTCGGCGATCTGTGCTTCAATGGAGTTGTTCATGATAATCACTTCGGCATTTTCATTTTTCACGGCTTCTTTCAAAGCATCGGAAAATTTGTTGCCGGTATGCATGCTGGCCTCGTCAACGTTGGCTACATAGAGCACGGGTTTTTCGGTTAAAAGAAAAAGATCGGCGATAGCGGGTCTTTCTTCTTTGGTTAATTCCAGCTCACGGATATTTTTTCCTTTTTCCAGGTGTTCTTTACAGCGAAGCAATACTTCGTATTCAGCTTTGAATTTCGGGTCGAGGCGGGCCTGTTTTTCGATGCGGCTGATTTTTTTCTCTACGCTCTCGAGGTCTTTCAGCTGCAGTTCTATGTCGATGATCTCTTTATCGCCTACGGGATTGATAGAACCTTCCTCGCGCAGGATGTTTTCATCTTCGAAACAGCGTATCACGTGAATGATGGCATCCACTTCGCGGATGTTGGCGAGAAACTTATTACCCAGGCCTTCGCCCTTGCTGGCGCCGCGCACCAGGCCGGCGATATCCACAATCTCGATCTGCGTGGGCACGATGCGGTTGGGCTTTACCAGCTCTGCCAGTTTGTGCAGGCGCTCGTCGGGCACATCCACCAGTCCCACATTGGGTTCAATGGTACAAAAGCGGTAGTTGCTGGCCTGCGCTTTGGCGCTGTTGCTGACCGCGTTGAATAATGTCGATTTTCCTACATTCGGTAACCCTACTATGCCTGCTTGTAAACCCATTTATCAGTAATTTTTTTTAAGGAGGCGCAAAGATACAGCGAAACAATCATTTGTCCTTTCGAACGTTATTTTCCATTATCTTCAACCTTTGCGAAACAACAAGTAACTGTATGATCTTAAACTATCTCTGGATTGCTTTTTTCCTGGTTGCCTGCCTGGCTGGTACTATTCGCCTGCTGAACGGAAACCTGGAGATATTTAAAATCATGATGGACGGCGTATTCGACGCCGCCCGCACCAGTGTTGATATTTCAATCGGTCTGATTGGCATCATGAGCCTGTTTATGGGCATACTCATGATCGGGGAAAAAGCAGGAGCCGTGAATTTCCTCTCGCGTATTACGGCGCCATTGTTCAGCAAACTGTTTCCCGAGCTGCCGCGTAACCACCCGGCCATGGGCAATATGATGTTGAGCTTTTCGGCCAATATGCTGGGGCTCGATAATGCTGCCACGCCTTTCAGCCTGAAAGCGATGAAGAGCCTGCAGGAACTGAATCCCGTAAAAGACATAGCTTCCAATTCGCAGATCATGTTTATGGTGCTGAATGCGTCAGGACTTACCATCATACCAGTGAGCATTATTGCGCAAAGGGCAACACTTAATTCAAAATATCCCACAGAAGTCTTTATACCTATCCTTATGGCCACTTTCGTGGCTACGATGGTGGCTATGGCTGTAACTGCCATATGGCAAAAATTCAACCGCAACCAATGGATGGTGATCGTTGCGGTAGGAGCAGTGGGCGCTGGGTTGATGGGAGCGCTGGGCTGGTTGCTTCGCTACTACCTCAGCCCCGAATCGGCGGGCAATTTTTCAAAGATCATCAGTAATGGGATTATACTCCTGGTGTTTATCGTGTTTATATTGGGTGGGCTTTGGAAAAAAGTACATGTGTTCGATGCCTTTATAGACGGGGCCAAGCAGGGACTGACGACATCCATCCGCATCATTCCTTACCTGGTGGCATTGCTCGTGGCCATCAGCCTGCTGCGCACCAGTGGCGTGTTTGATTACATCATGGATGGTATGCGTTGGGCGGCAACTATGATGGGTTTTAACACAGACTTTGTTCCTGCCATGCCCACAGCCCTGATGAAACCCTTCAGCGGCAGTGGCGCGCGCGGCATGATGATTGAGATTTTCAGAGACCCGATGTATGGCCCTGATTCGTTTGCCGGCAGACTGGCGAGCGTGTTCCAGGGTACCACCGAGACTACTTTCTATATTGTGGCTGTGTACTTCGGCGCTGTTGGCGTTAAGAACACCCGCTATGCCGTAGGCGCATCGTTGATTGCCGATGTGGCGGGCATAATAGCTGCTATCATTATTGCCTACATGTGGCCATGGGTATAGCACGCGAAAAAATATAAAGGCCCCTCCATTTTGGAGAGGCCTGGGAATTGCTACCAATCGAATTTTATCGGGTATTTTTAAAGTCAGATTATATCACTTCAATGCCTGCATCACGATAAGGCTTTAGTATGGGATCATCGGGTGATAACTCGGTGATCAGCACGTCTATCTGGTCAACACTGCAGATATGAATAGGCTGCAGGGTGTTTATCTTTTCTGAAATAGTCAGGCAGACCACTTTCCGCGAACTTTCCACCATCGCTTTTTTCAACTGCACAACATCCCAGTCGTTGTCGGTGGTGCCGTGTCTAATATCAATTGCATTGATGCCCAGGAAACAAAGATCAGCGCGTATCTGCCTGATTTTCTCTATAGCTTCACCGCCGATAGTAATCTTTGAATTTTTCGACACGCGATCGCCGATCATGATCACGTCAATGCTTGGATGCTGCATGTATTCGAGAATGGCGGGAATGCTGCCCGAAACGAAGGTGGCGCGAAGATCGTGCGGCAGTGCCCTGGCCAGTTCAATGATGGTAGTGCCTCCACTCGTGAGCACAAACATGCCATTCTTGACCAGCGAAGCGGCCTTTTGAGCAATGATCTTTTTCTGATCGTGCGAATAGATATGGCTGGATGTATTGTACTTCTCATTAAACGCATGCGAAAGAGCGCCGCCATGCACTTTTATCAGCTTCCCGCGCTGGGCCAATTCATGAAGATCGCGGCGAATGGTGTCTTCCGACACCTGGATCTCATCACAAAGCAGGGAAGAAAGCACCCTGTTATGCAGATTTACCTTATGCAGTATATAAGCTTGTCGTTCTTTCTTAAGCATAATTGCAAACTGAATTGGCTTCAAATGTAAGCAGAACTTCTGCACAAAAACGCAGAAATCGGAAAAAAAAGAGGCAAAGAGCGCAAACGGGTAGGCGGTTCTTGCAGGTTTTTGCGTGAAACCCTGTGCGAAAATTGAAGAGTGAACAGGGAGGGTTGAACAAAGAAGTAAGAATGTGTTTATAAAACAAAAGGGCCGAATCGGGAATCACTTCCCGATTCGGCCAGTATGTATAATCCTTCACAATTCTACTTCAACTGTCCCTGTTCCTCTTCAGTCTTCTATTCCCAACCGGGATTCTGTTTTAGCTCCGCGCCTTTGTCCTGATACAACTTGATCTGGTCAAGCGGCAGGGGATTGAGGTAAACGCGGGGTTCGGTGAAGAGGCGTTGCGATTCCGCTTTGTAAGCCGGAACGATATAACCTTCGTCGGCGTCATTTTCGATGAAGACGTCCTTCATATCGGGATGGTCTGCCTTCACGATCCATACACCGCGGTTAATGGTGGGGTTACCCTGGGTGTCGGTATACTCCAGTTTTTTCCAGCGGCGGAGGTCGTTCAGACGGAAACCTTCCATCATCAGTTCAACGCGGCGTTCTCTCCTGATTTCCCAGATCAGCGAAGGAACGGTGGGATCCCTGTCGGGGTCGTCGTACACTTCACCGCCAACAGCAGGTTCGCCACCGATTACTTCCAGGTGAGGCATTTGCACATCGGCACGGTCGCGGAGTTTGTTGATAGACTTATCCAGGTCTGCCTGGGTGATGGTACCCAGTTCAGCGCAAGCCTCCGCATAGTTCATCAGTACTTCGCCATAGCGAATTATCGGGGCGTCAGTAGGGTTGAGGCTGCCATTTCCTTCGGGAAGATCTTTGATAGATTCATTCAGGAATTTATGTACAGCATAACCCGAGGTGCTGTAGTTGGGGATTTCACCATTCAGCCTTAACTCGTTTACTACTGTCTCGTTGATGCGCGGGTCGCGGTTGCTGAGCGCATCAGCCACAGTATGATCGCCATTGTATACGGCGGAGATAGCGATGGGCTTACCATCGGCGCCGAGATAAGAATCGATTGCATTCTTGGAGATACCAGTCTGCGGCTCCTTGTTTACATAACTGTTAAGGCTATGCGTTAAGAGGCCGGTCTCATATTCGCGGTACATGATGATCTCTTTATTGCCTGCAAGCGACAAAGAGCTGAACAGTCCCCTGTAATCGGGAGCTACTTCGTATTTATTTGATTCTATCACCTGGTTGGCAGCCCATTTAGCAGCCTCCAGGTATTCATTGGCCTTGGTGAGATTGTTTTCATGATATTTCTGCCAGGTGCCTTCAAACAGGAATACGCGCGACATAAATGCCAGCACTACGTATTTGTTAACGGTGAGCCCGGGAGTTCCATCGGCTTCGCGCACGTTTGCTGCAGCAAACTGGAAGTCCTTCAATACGCTGTCCATCACCAAAGTGCGGGGATCACGCGGTTTGTACAGCAAATCTTCATCGGCGTCGGTCAGTTCGCGGCCATACCAGGGTACATCGCCAAAGCGATTCACGAGGCTGGCGTATTCCATGCCGCGGAAGAAGCGGGCAATGCCCATCCAGTGATTGATGGCTTCCTGTTCCATAGGAACGCGCTGAACCCTGTCGAGCATGATGTTGGCCTTACGCACATATCCGAAAGACCAGCCGCCGCCCGAAGCAGGAACGTTCCTGGTAAACTGGGGAGGAGTGGTTGGGGCAAAATCATCGTTCAGGCTCTGCCCTGAGAAATAAGCTCCCCAGGCATATCCAGATCCATAACCGGGGAAGAAGTCCGGGTAAAAACCCCACGCGAACGCACGCACGTTGTTTTCACTCGTCCAGTAAGTATCATCAGTCAACTGGTCGAGTGGTAATCGTTCCAAGAAATCTTTCTTACAACCAGCCACCAGGGCAGCGATAAGAAGCAGAGAAAATATTTTCAAACGCATAATGCTGTTTTTTGAAGTTTAGAAAGAAACCTGCAAGCCAACTGAATATGTTCTCCTGAAAGGATAAATACGGCCGAAAGTATTCGGGTCGCCCAAACCTGCTGTTGTATAGTCAGTTTCAGGATCGATCGGAATATTGCCCAGTTTATCAATTTCAGCCAGGTTTTCGCCGCTCACATAAATCCTTGCTGAATTCATCTTCACTTTGCTGATCAGCTTAGTGGGCAGTGTATAGGCTATAGTTACGTTCTTAAGACGTGTATAAGCCAGGTTCAGCAGGTATTTAGTCTGAGGCAAGAAGTTTCTTGTGTTGTTGCTTTGTGCCTGGTCGGTAGGCCTGGGGTAGAAGGCATTCGGATTGTCTTCTGTCCAGTAGTCCAACTGGTGCTGATACCAGGCTTCGCCTATACGGTAGCCGGGAATCACGATCGGACCGTTGGCCCAGAAATCGCGTTTGCCTACACCCTGGATAAAGATACCTACCTCAACTCCTTTCCATTCTGCGTTCAGGCGAAGGCCATATTGATAGCGCGGAGTGGAGTTGCCAATCACGCGCAGGTCGCCATGATCATCGAGCGAGTTGGCGCCATAGTCAATCACACCATTGCCGTCCAGGTCGCGATATTTGATATCGCCGGGACCATAGAAGAACCAGCCGCTTTCCCAGAGTGACTGGCTGGCTATGCCATCTTTCAGGATATAGCGGCCATTGGCATCGGTAGCGAGGCTGCCGTCAGGATTTTGAACAAAGTCGTCTTTGGTAAAGAAGCGGTCTGTTTCATAACCCCAGATATCACCAATTCTTTTTCCTTCGAAGTTTTGGCTCAACAGTTTTGAAGTGTTGGCAAACTTGGTGATGGTTTCTGTAAAGTCGGAGAATACAGCCATTGCGCTGAAGTTGATACCATTCTTGAAGCGATGGTTCCAGTCGATGGTAATTTCCCAGCCTTTGGTGGTCAGTTCACCGAAGTTCACCACCGGCACTGATGTACCGAGCGTGCTGGGCAGTGTAGCGCCGGGCCCGATCATATCGCTGGTTACTCTCTTAAACCAGTCGAAAGTGATGCCCAGTTTATTGTTCAGCACACGCGCGTCAAAGCCGAGGTCGGTAGTGGTAACAGTTTCCCATGTCAATGTGGGCGATACCAGCGGCGGTGTGCCCATGGTGCGCATGTTCACATTATTGATATACCAGTTCGAGTTAGAACCCGACATGGTGGCGAGGAATTTATTGCCGCCCACGGCCTGGTTACCGATCTCGCCCCATGAACCACGCAGTTTCAGGTGGGAGAGAATATGGCCAATCGGCTGCATGAATTCTTCTTCAGAAATGATATAGCCGGCAGACACAGACGGGAAGAAGCCCCATTGGTCATTGCGCGGGAAACTGGATGAACCGTCGAAGCGGCCATTCAATTCAACCAGTACTTTATTTTTCCAGCTATAGTTCAAACGGCCAAAGTAACCGAGGGTGGCCCAGTGGCGGTGATAACCTGAAACAAACTGATCACCAATAGCCAGGCCAGGTTCGCCAAAGTTTGGATCGAGCAGACCTCTTCTTTCAGACGACTGGTAAGTTTCTTCGTAGGTTTCTACGTCGGTACCTATCATTGCCTTGAAGTCGTGATCGCGGAACTTATTCACATAAGTGGCAAAGGCCTTCATGACCTTGCGCTCGTCCCAGTAAGAAGTGTAGATCACCCTGTCGTAAGAGGCGGCTGTATAAGGCCTGTACTCAAATGAGCCGGCACCTGCCCAGAAATCCCAGCCAACTGCCTGTCCGCCGGTATGGTGAACCGTGTTGTTGTTACGCGCATAAGTGAAATCAGCGTCGATGGTCAGGCCTTTCACGATCTTCAGTGTACCGCCTATGGATACACGGGTGAGGTTGTCCTGGTAGTCAGACATCTTGGCCTGCTGCACATCGGTGATGGCGTTGCGGAAGGGCTTGCCTTCGTAAGTACCATAGGGGAATGTCTTCTGCCAGCGATACAGGTAATACCAGGGATCGTAAGTTTCGCTGCTGAAATAGTAAGGACGGGTCTTGACTGTTCTGGAAAGAATAGCTTTACCGCGTGCATCAAACCAGTCGGTTACAGAAGAATTAATGCCGAGGTTGACATTATAACGGTCGAATTTATCGGGATTTACCTTCAGCACACCTTCCTGGTTCATATAACCCAGATTCAGGTTGTAAGCAGTTCTTTTGCTGCTGCCGCTCAATGTGAGATTGTGGTTCTGCATGGGTGTGTAATCACGCAGGTAGAGATCAGCAGCATCCCAGGGTCTGTAGAAATACAGCCTGCCGCTCCTGATTTCCCAGTCACGGCCAAGCACCAGTTCCGGCCCCAGGTCTTTACCACCATAGAGTCTTTCCCATTCGCGCATTTTCTCGATGCCCTCCTCGTCGTAGTACAAACCCAGTGAACCAAAGCTGGTGGTGGTGGGGTTGATACGCTGGTAAGCTTTCAGCGCCATTTCTGCTCCTTCTGCCGCGCTGGCGATGGTTGGAGTAACGGTGGGTTTGCTCCAGTTGAAGTTATTGGAATAGGTAAGACGGCTTCTGTCGACGCCTTTCTTACCCGATTTGGTAGTGATGAGGATAACGCCCCATGCCGCTCTTGTACCGTAGATGCTGGCGGAAGCAGCGTCTTTCAGCACCGAGATTGACTCGATATCATCGGGGTTGAGCATTTGCAGATTGGGCAATTCTACGTTATCAACGAGGATCAGGGGCTGAGCGCCGCCGGGTGCGTTCAGCGAACCGGTCATACCCCTCAAGCGAATGGCGGGGCTGGTACCGATTTCACCGGTGGGAACGGTGATGGTCACCCCAGCCACGGCGCCCTGCAGACCGCGAGACACGTCTGTGATGGGACGTTGTCCGAGGGTCTTGTCCACATCCACGGTGGCAACAGCGCCGGTAAGATTAATCCTTTTCTGAGAACCATAACCTACTACCACCACCTGGTCGAGGTTGCCGGCATTAGGTTCGAGGTCAATACGGTAATGTAATGCATTTGCAATGGCAATGGTCTGCGAGGTGAAACCTACAGCAGACACTACAATCGATTTGGCTCCCTGTACGTCCAGCGTAAAGCGGCCGATGGAGTCAGTGGCGGTACCAGTCTGGGAACCGCTCACAACAACGGTGGCGCCCCCGACAGGTTGTTGGGTTGATTTGTCGTAAACCTCCCCGGTAATGGTTTGTGCAGACGCATAGCTGCTCAAACCAAGCAGTACCAGGAGCCATGTGAAAAGCCGTGAATTTCGCATAAGCTAATATTTAGTTTGGATTTAGAACCGGTAAAAAAGAACTTCAGTGTGATAAGAGCTTCGATAGAATGCGGCCGGCATTAAATCACTTCAATGCCCGCGTCAACATAGGGTTTGAGGAGGGGATCATCGGGAGAGCGTTCAGTGATCAGCATATCCACCTGGTTCACGCCGCAGATATGAATAGGCTGGATGGTGTTGATCTTTTCGGCAATGGTGAGGCATACTACTTTCTTGGCCGATTCAACCATGGCTTTTTTCAGTTGAACAACGTCCCAATCGTTATCGGTTATGCCATTACGTATGTCAATGGCATTGATGCCCAGTATGCAGAGATCTGCCTTGATCTCGCGGATACGGGCGATAGCTTCGGCGCCGATCGTGATCTTCGAATTTTTCGACACACGATCGCCCACCATGATCACATCGATGTTGGGGTGCTGCATGTACTCGAGTACGGCAGGGATGCTTCCCGACATAAAGGTGGCGCGGAGTTGCCTGGGCAAAGCCCTTGCCATTTCGATAATAGTGGTGCCGCCGCTGGTAAGGATAAACATACCATCACGGATAATCGAAGCGGCTTTCTGCGCGATCACCTTTTTCTGATCCTGTGAGTAAACGCCGTTGGTGAGGTAATACACTTCGTTGAAGGAGGGCGATAATGCTCCGCCATGAACTTTGATAACTTTGCCACTTTCAGCCAGTTCCTGCAAGTCTCTGCGGATAGTATCTTCCGACACATTGATCTCAGCACAAAGCGTAGAAGATAACACCTTGTTGTGCAGATTTACCTGGTGCAAAATATAGGCCTGTCGTTCTTTTTTCAGCATAGGCAGTGATTTGTTTTGGTTTCGAAATCCTGCATGAAGTCGCAGAAATAGGAAATAAATAGCCGCAAACACGCAGCATGGAGATTAAAAAGAAATTAAAACCGGCAATTTTTGCGGGTTTTTGCGGGAATCCTGAACTGGTGCTGCAAAAGCGCCCGGGGCCTGTCGCAGCATCACTTAAACAGCCTTTCTGCTTGCGGTTTTTTGCGGGTGGGGAAAATGGGGAAAATAGCGCCGCAGAAGGCACGTTACTCCCTCGGTTATATATCAAGGTTAGTGCGCGGGTTTTTGATGTAAGTTAGCTTCGTCCTGGCCCGCGGTGGGTCGCTCTCTCTTTGTTCAGATTATTTTATCGTAAACCTTATGGATACTGCAAACGCTTCGGGTACAAAATTCACTGCGGGCAGAATATCCAACTCCGGCTTCCAGTCAAGTGAGAGATTTACCGGAACAGAAGGGAACTTATAATCCAATCCAATTACTCCCGTCGGACCCAGGTAAGTATCGCTATCTTCCCAACCCACATAGGCACCGCCGCCAAAGTACCAGCTTAGTCCTTCAACGGTCTGAAAGGGGCGATGCAATTCAAGCAATGCGCCGATACCAAAACGGTTACCAAATGCAAGCAAACCTTCAATTGCATTCTTATCGGTAACAAAATATTTTCCGGAAATAGAGCTGCCCAGGGTTGGTACATTATTACTCAGCCTTACACCCAGTGCCAGCCGGTAATCCTGCGCCATGACTTTTTGATTCAATAAAATTCCCGTGATCGTGAGGCATGCTGCCAGTAAGAAAAGCGTTGCTGGTTGTTTCATATTCGCCAGGTTTTGCACGGGAAAAAATCACAAATGGTGCCAAACGGGCGGAGTTGCAGCGGGTTAGAGAGGTGGGGGGAGGTATTTAACTTAAAAATTGGATAAGGTTGTGCCGGGAGTCTCGGGTTTCGGGTTTGGGTTGGTCTGGCAGTGTCGGGTTGTTGATATTAGTCTGCGATTGCAAGCTGCGGTAACCACCCACCTTAGAAACTAATCCCCAAACAGTTCATACTTCGTCTTCGGCCTCCTGGACTCGAGCCATTTAAAATCGCGAAGTACCTTGTCTTGTTCCGTTGCTTGCAGCATGGGCACGAGGTTGCCCGAGGGTTGGCCGATCACCACAACGCGGTCGAGTTCTTTGTTGGCGAAACGCATTTCGATGATGTCGCCGATTACTTTGTTGACGCCTACGATGGCGCTGTCGTCATCAAGCACGTAATACACGCTTTCGGCATTGCCCTTCGCCCGCATCAGGCTGATATTGCCGTCGGTGAAATACCCGAAGAGCCGGTTGCCGCGCACCTGGTTAAACATGTCGGGGCCCGATTTTTCAACGGCGATGCCATTTTCAAATACCTGGACCTCCTGCGGCTTTTTGTTTTTGGTAAAAAGGTAAATCGTGTCGCCGGTCACCTGGCTGTTGCCCGTCCACATCACCGGCTCGGTAAATAGCCGGAACACGGAATCGCGTCCGAGATAGATCATACTATCCGCCACGGCCTGCATGGAGTCGGAGTAGATGCGCACGTGATGATAAGCCTGGAAATAGCGGTCCGCGCTGTCGTTCCTGTTGCTGATGGTGTCGCGGGCAGCAAGCACTTGTAAGGTATCGCTGGTCACCAGGCCTTGTAAAGTATCTCTTGCGGCCAGCGAAGAATCGCTTTTCAACAGGTCGCTAATTCGCCCGGAAAATAGCGTGTCGGCAGCAATATATATGGAGTCATTTTCCTGCTTGATGATCATGAGCGGACTTCGTATCGCCAGCATGGTGCCGCTGTCGCGATTGGTGTGAATTTGTCCGGCCAGTATGGAAACGCCCTGCGCGGTATCTGTATAAACCGCGTTGCCGGTCAGCACACTGATGCCTGTACTGTCGTTGCTCATGATATCAACAGCGGTGATAAATACGGCGCCGTCCTGTATTTTCGGATTTTTCCCGAAATAAGCGCGCTTATTTTTCAGGTCGTAATACCCATCGCTGGTGCGTATGGTGCGGCCTGCGCTGTCTTTAATAAAAGTGGGGGCCACGAATGTAGTGATCTCGGTTTCGGAGTTATATAACAACGAGTCTGCTTCCAGTTCATAAGCCGGATCTTTCAGCTTTACTTCCTTTTTAAAATAAGCATCCTTTAAATCGGCATAATAAGTTCCTTCGCGACTGGTGAGCACCGATCCTTTATTCACCAGTCGTCCGCCATTATAATATTCGCCAATGCGCATGTTTACATCGTAGCGCAGTTCTTCGGTGGTGAGGGTAGTGGAGCCGTTGGTGAGCTTCACTTGCTTTCGCAAGGTGGCCAGTTTGGGATCTACATAATACAGCAGGTATTGCGAATAGGTATGCACACTGTCGTTGTCGTTGATGTGCACATTGCCGAAGGCCTCTACAATTTTTCCGTTTTTGATGATTACGCTGTCGCCGCTGAAATAAGTGCCGTCCTGTTCCAGTTGCACATTACCCACCAGCGTTTGATATTCGTTGGAGTCAACTTTCTGGTAACCGAATTTATCGGCGTGAATCAGGTTCACGATCCGGGTGCTGTCTGTACCGGGGCGCTGTGAGATTACCTGGGAGAAAGTTTGGGAAACACACAACACCATTATTGCCGGCAAGAACAATAACACCAATCGGTTCATCCTTTTAATCACTTTATTTCGGTATAGAATCATTTACCGGCGCCATCAGCGGCCCTTTTTTATCTTTTTTCCCAAACACCGATATATTCACATATCGTTTGGGGTTCACCCTGAAATCGTCGAGCAAGATATTTAAACTGCGGTTGGTTTTACGGATTTCATCGTACAATTGACGATCATTTAACAGCGCTCCCAAAGTGCCATCTTTGGTTTGCATTTTCGCCAGCACCTGCTCCAGTTGTTCCATATTTTTTTTCAGACTGGTGATAGCACCTTCCAGGTCGGCTTTCGCTATCTTTTCCGAAGTCGTTTGCAGGTTAGTAAAGGTGGAATCGATCTTACCCGAGTTTTTGGCAAAAGTACCGGTAATCACTTCTATATTGTCGAGCGTCCTGACCAGCTTGCCTGCTTCGGGGTCGAGGAATTGTTCCAGGCTTTTGGTTGACCGGGCCAGGTTCGCAATGATCTCCTGCAGGTTGCCACGCGTGTTCGGATCAAGAATGGTATTGAACTTCTGCAACACTTCATCCAGCGTGGTGAGCGTTTTATTCAAGCCGGTGATAGTCGGATCCAGTTTGTCTTCCAGTTTATCTGCCAATCCCAGCGACCGTGTGGAGCGAAGCGTATCTCCGTTCTTCACCAGTTCGTTACCTTGTCCCAGGTGAATATCCACCGCTGTAGTGCCCAGCAGCTCGCTGCTCATGGTGGCCACAGAGTTTACGGGGATGTTGATATTCCTGGTGATGCTGAGGGTGACTATAATGCCACTCATGTTTTTGTCTTTCTCGCGCAACCCAGTTACTTTGCCCACCTGCAGACCGTTGATCATAACGGGATTACTGACGAGCAAGCCCTTTACGTTGGGAAATTCAGTGTATAGGGTAGTGCTGCCGGTGCTGAGGTCTTTTCCTTTCAGGAAATTAAAACCCAGGATCAACACAGTAATGGCAATGGCAGTGAGGGCACCGACCTTGGTTTCATTGGAGATTTTCATGAAAAAATCAGTTTTTATTGGCCAATTTTCACCCTGATACCTAACCCCTCCGGCTCCTATTAACGGCCTAATATGAAACAAAAGTATATAATTTGCCTTTTATGGCTTTATAATCAGCAAATTATCTGAAATAATCGGACCAGGGGAGCTTATTTCTTCGTTTTTGAGGTGATATTTGAGGCAGGATTTTTTGTTACGGCCTGATCGGACGCCTCTCTAAAGCGCTTAACAGCGTTCACGATATTGGTGGCAATCTCTTCCTGCCCCTTCTTGCTGTTGAGGTAATCTTCTTCGGGCCGGTGGGTTATGAAACCTGTTTCCACCAATATGCTCGGCATGGCAGTGGCCTGCAGCACCCATATGCCTTTATCGTTGCGTTGTTTTACGCCACGGCTGGTGCGGCCATTCTTCACAAATTCTTCTTCCACCAGCGAGGCAAGCATGAGGCTTTTATCAAAATAGCGTTTGGTCCACAACAATGACTTTGCTTTAAATTCAGGATCGTTGATGTCGGGAGCGCCTTCGCCGTTTTCACTAAATTCTTCGCTCATGCGCTCTGTCACGAAGTCGCCTTTTGCATCGGTGCGGTCAGAAGCCCAGATATACGTCTCGGTGCCCTTGGCGGGATTTTCGGTGTAGTAATATGAGTAGCGGGGCACTTTGCGTGTTTGCTTCTTACGATTCTTTCCTTTGCCTACGTAGTAGGTTTCCGTTTTATAACCGAGAAATTTCCTGTGTTTGATCTTCGGGGCTGAATTAACGTGAATGGAAATATACAGATCGCCCTTATTGGCGTTCGCAAATTCGGCTCTCGCTTTATTTTCGGGGTAGGTATCGGTGGTGCGCGTGTAAAGGATTTTTACATTGGGCAATTCTTTCTCCATCTTCTTGCCCACTTTCAGTGCTATGGCCAGCGCCAGCGTTTTTTCATTCGAGTAAACGCCCCGACAGCCGGGATCATGTCCACCATGACCCGCATCGATAATAATGGTATTGATTGTCGATTTTTTCTTCGGCCCGTTATAAACCGGCGCCTTTACTGAACTCATCAAAAAAGGTACCGCCAGGATCAGCAGTGAGCTGCAAATAATTTTCTTTATCATTTGTAACGGAGCGTTTGCGAGAAAGCAAAGATAAAGAGATGGTTGTGGTAAGGAAAGTTAAAACTCAAAACGCGCTTGCACTCGCAGCCGCTCCCTTCTGTTCTTCTAACCAAGCCGCATATCTTTTTACTGCGTTGAGGATGGCAGTGACGATTTCTTCCTGTCCTTTTTCGCTGTTGATGTATTGCTCTTCTTCGGTGTGAGTGACAAAACCGGTCTCTACGAGAATGCTGGGCATACCAGTGGCCTGCAGCACCCAGATGCCTTTTTCATTGCGCTGTTTAACGCCACGGCTTACGCGACCGCCTTTCACAAATTCTTCTTCAACGAAGGTGGCCAGCTGAAGGCTTTTTGCGAAATATTTTTTTTCGTACAACTGGGCGCGTATCATAGCCTCGGGCGAGTTCAGATCCAGGATATCGGTGCTGTCGTCGGATATTTCACCGCCTTCATCGCCAGTCTGGTTGATGGCTTCCGATTTAAACACATTGCGGTCGGCGGCCCATATAAACGTCTCTGTGCCGTGTTGCCAGTTTTTCACATAATAATTTTCATATACCGGCACGGTAACGATCTTTCCTTTTTTATTCTTTACTTTCTTGGTGCCCACTTTGCGCTTTGCATACCATCCGCCCGCTTTTTTACCCGCAGCATTGGCATGAATGCTGATAAAGAGATCGCCTTTTGCTTCATTGGCCATTTGCGCGCGCAGGCGGTTCGCTTCATTTTTGTCTTTCAACCCACCGGGCAATTCATCGGTGGTGCGGGTATAAATGATCTTGGTGTTGGGAAATTCTTCCTCGAGCCTTTTACCCAGCTTCAACCCTATGGCTAATGCTACATTGGCTTCGGTATTGATCTGGCCGATAGCACCAGGATCGACACCGCCATGACCGGGGTCGACAATGATAGTTGATAAGACGGGTTTTTCCCCCTGGGCCAATACCAGTGCCGGTAGGTAAACAAACATGACCAGAACCAGGCAACGCACTCCGGTTTTTATCGCTGAATTCATATCCGGTTAATCAGTTTTCAGTAGGACCAATCTTCACATAATCTTATGCCATTAATACATATTTTTGCCCACTACTGCATATGACGAATAAATGCAAAAATAGCTTAAAACACGGTTCGGCGCTGCTTTTTACCCTTTTGCTTTTATCAATAACGAAGGCCGCAGAGGCCAATTATACATCCCCCGATCCTTTTTACAATATCTTAACGGCATTCCAGGACACCAACCGTGTTAAAGCAACCGATACCATACCACGCCGCGACTCAGTAAACCTTTTCCGCCGAATCACCGATACCATCCCTCAAAACGATACTATACCTCCGGGCGATTCAACCGTGTTGAAGAACGATACATTCAATTTAAAGATTTCGAAAGATACGCTCAGCGCTCCCGTCACCTACCAGGCAGAAGATTCGATAGTGATGGTGGTAAAAGACAAAAAAATAATCCTGTTCAGCAAGGCTAATGTCAAATACACTGATGTAGACCTTTCGGCCGACAGCATCGATATAGACCAGGAAACAAAGATGGTGACGGCCACCTTCCGACGCGATACCGCGGGTAATATAGTGGGACGGCCCGAAATGTTGCAGTCCGATACCAAGATGACTTCGGATATTATCAGGTACAATTTTGAAACGCAGAAGGGCATTACCACCAGCACTTCCACAGTGCAGGGGGAAATGTTTACCCAGGGAGAAAAAGTGAAAAAGGTTTCAGCCAACGAATACTTTGCCTATCGCGCGCAGATCACTACCTGTAATCTCGATACGCCGCATTTTGCCTTTCGAACGAAAAAGATGAAGCTGGTGAGCCAGAAGCTGGCCGTGTCGGGACCTATACATCCCGAGTTTGAAGGCGTGCCGGTACCCATTTACCTGCCCTTTGGATTTTTTCCCATATCGCAGGGCAGGCATTCGGGATTGTTGCCGCCACAGTTTACGGCCAGTGAGCAATTTGGCCTGGGACTGGAAGGATTGGGTTATTACAAAGTGCTGAACGAATATTTCGACGTCACGACGCGCGTCAACCTCTATTCATACGGAGGCTGGGCATTGTTTGTAACACCTACGTACCGCAAGCGGTATCGCTACAACGGCAGCCTGAACTTTGCCATGCAGCGCCCGCGCATTCTGACCGATAATGCCAAGCAGGAGTTCAATACTGCGCGCACATTCAACATTACCTGGAGCCATACGGTTGACCCGCGCGCCAGGCCGGGCGTTAATTTTTCCGCCAATGTAAACGCAGGTTCCACCAAATTCAACCAGTATATAGCCAATAACCCAATTGCGAATTTTACCAACCAGTTGAGCAGTTCGATCACCTATTCCAGGACCTGGAGCGACAAATTCAATCTTACCTTAAGCGCCAACCATAACCAGAACAATAATACCAGGATCATTAATGTGACTTTGCCCACCGCGGCATTCACTGTAAACACCTTCTACCCGCTGCAGCCAAAAGAATTGGTGGGCAACCCCAAATGGTATCATAAGCTGGGTATTGGTCTTAATACCAACTTTGCCAACCAGGTAAGTTTTTATGATTCTCTCTTCAATTTCAAGAGCATTGTCGACACTATGCAATGGGGTGCGCAGCACAGTGTGCCTATTCAACTAACGCTGCCTCCGCTGGGGCCGCTGAATATTTCGCCGGGTATCAGTTTTTCGGAAAGATGGTACTCGCGCCGCTTTGTGCGTACATTAAACCAGTCATTGAACAAAATCGACACCTCTATCAGCAAAGGCTTTTTTTCAGCGCGCGAAGTAGCGTTCAGTCTTGGCTTCAACACCGCATTGTTTGGTACGCTGCAGGGCTTTGGAAAAAACAGCAAGCTAATGGCCATACGTCACACCATGCGTCCTTCAGTGTCGCTGAGCTACAGGCCCGACCTGAATTCGAAAGACTATTACGAAATCTTTCTTGATACGTCCGAGAATCGAAAGGCGCGATTCTCATACTACGACGGCAATATATTCGGGCCCTTTTCACCCGGAAAGTTTGGGGGTGTCAGTTTTGGCATAGACAATGTGCTGGCCATGAAACTGCGCAACCCGAACGATACCACTGAAGGCGGAATCAAGCGCGTGAATATTATTGACGGTTTTGGTTTCAACGGCGGTTACAACTTTATCGCCGATTCGTTTAAGCTCTCTACTTTCACCTTGTATGTACGCAGTACTTTGTTTGAAAAGGTGAACATCACTGCGGGTGCCACCCTCGATCCTTACCAGATCAATGAGAATGGCGATCGTATTGACCGCTATGCCTGGCAGGGGGGAAAGTTTTCTCCCGGCCGCATCACCAACGGTAATATCGCGATCTCTACACAGTTTGCTAGCAAGCCTAAAGATGCAGACAAAGCAAGGCAGCAGGAGGCTTTGCAGGAGGAAATGTATGGCGGTCCGCTAACACCCGAAGAACAATTGCAACAGTTGGCCTTTGTGCGCCAGAACCCGGGTGAGTTTGCTGATTTTAATGTGGCCTGGTCAGTGAGTTTTTCATTCTCTTATAATTTCTCGCGGCAGTTTAAACGCGACTATTCAGGATTTGAGACCATCAGCAATGCCAGTTTCAACTTCAATGGCGATTTCAACCTTACGCCCAAATGGAAAGTAGGCATGAATGGTTTTTATGATATCACCGGCAGCAGCCTGCAAACGCTCACCATGTTTATCAGCCGGGAAATGCACTGCTGGCAGTTATCCATCAACGTTACCCCGGTGGGATTGTACCGTACGTTTAATATTACCATTAGTCCCAAGTCGGGCATACTGCGCGATCTCCGAATCAACAGAACGAGGTATTTCTATCAGTATTAGGGGAAGAATCAAACAATCAATAAGGCAAGCTTGAATTTTCAGATTCAGGCGTTGGCTTCGTAGTAGTCTTTCATAATATTGAAAACTCTTTCGCGGAGCGATGCCACGGTATCGTTTTTTTCCACTTGTATTGGCGGCAGAAAATGCATGGAGAGGCGGTGAGGCATCAGGTAAAATGCTTTATCGGCGGGCAGGGCTTTTTTGGTGTTGAAAATTACGCCGGGCAAAATGGCTTTGCGGGTGTCGATGGCCAGGCGAAAGGCGCCATCGTGAAAACTCTTGAGCGGCTGATCGGTTTTATTGCGCGTGCCTTCGGGATAAATGCACATATGCAGGCCCATATCGAGCACTTTCTTCATGCCCAGGTAACTTTCTTTGCGACTTGCTTCACTCTTGCGATCTACTAATATGCTGCCGGTTCGGTAGATGGTGCCAAAGACCGGGATTTTGGCCATTTCAATTTTCGCGATAGTCTTATTGCCACCGGGAATGGAGGGTACTGAGATGGGCACATCCATCAGCGAATTGTGGTTGCACACGACGATATAATTTTCACCGGGAGCAAAATTTTCTCTTCCCCGCACTTTTACCGGGCAGCCGATCAGTGGCATAAAAACAGCCATCCATATGCGCGCCGCGGTTACAAAACGCCGCGTTTTGGCAGGATCGGGTGCCGGATAACTGAAAATAAAAAACGGTATGAGAAAAATGAGCATGGTGGCGATGAACACCAGTATAGCCCACACGGCAAAAATTCGTCCTGCTATAGCTTTCATCAGTTTCATAAATATTACAGCGCCCAGTCGATCGGCGACATACCATTCGCGACGAGGTATTCATTGGTTTTTGAAAAATGGCGGCATCCAAAAAATCCGTTGTTAGCGGAGTAGGGTGAGGGGTGAGCCGCTTTCAGCACCAGGTGTTTGGTTTCGTCAATCAGCGCCTGCTTTTCCTGCGCAAACTTACCCCAGAGCAGGAACACGATATGTTCTCTTTGTGCAGAGATTTTTTTGATGACTGCATGCGTAAACTCAGCCCATCCGATTTTTGAATGACTCATCGGTTCGTTGGCGCGCACGGTTAAGGAAGCATTCAGCAATAACACCCCTTGCTCGGCCCATTTGGTAAGATTGCCATGGTGGGGGATAGGCGTGCCTGTATCGTTATACAGTTCTTTATAAATATTCTGCAACGACGGCGGCGGCATAATGCCTTCCGGTACGGAAAATGAAAGTCCATGCGCTTGTCCGCGCCCATGATAAGGGTCTTGTCCCAACAGCACCACTTTCACTTTATCGAAGGGCGTGGTATTAAAGGCATAAAAGATGAGCGAGCCTGGCGGAAAGATGGTCTTGCCAGCCATTCTCTCCGTGCGCAGAAAGTTGACGATCTCGAGAAAATAGGGTTTTTCAAACTCGTCTTTTAGTACCTGTTTCCAACTGCTTTCGATCTTGACGTCCATTTTGAATTAAGTTGATGCTTTGGGAAACGATTGATCAAATACTGTTAACCCCGCTGCGCCTGTCCCTGGAAAACGCATTGCACTTTTTCTTACTCCAAGAAAACCAACGATTTCCCCTCAAATTTTCGGGTTGAAGATATTTAATTTTGTGTTTATCTTTGGCCCCTGAAATTTCAGGCCCGGTAGCTCAGCGAATAGAGCAACTGCCTTCAATCAGGAGCCTTATAAGGGAAACGAACCTTATAAGTGGATGTCACTATATCGGTGAAACCTTCATGCGAAAGCATATGGCAACACCGAGGAAACTTGAAAGAGGTTCCGTAGAGACTACACGTGACACACCTGTGACGGTGAAGATATAGTCCAGACCACAAATTCCGCCAGGAAGCAGGGAAACCTGTAGTTGGTAAGCTAAGCAGTAGGTCATTGGTTTGAATCCAATCCGGGTCACAAAAGCGCAGGGAAAGCCCGCGCTTTTTTGTTTTTCATACCTCTATAACAATTTCCCCTCCCTTTTTGTAGTAAATTTGACATCCATGGCAGCCCGCATCCATATCACCTCATCTCAGCCAGTCGAGGCACTCATCCTCGATATGACCGATGCGTTTACCTGCTCGTTCACCGAATTTTTCCCGTTTTGCAGCGGGAGGTATTTTTTCTCCAATTACAAAGACTTTAGTACGGTTTCCCAAGACTGAAAGTTTAGTCTTGGGTTTGTGTTCTCTCCATGAATGCATCAACCAATTCCAGGTTGAGCGCATTCGATTCCTCATCTTAAAATTCACCTGTTATGAACACAAAGACTACCAACCGGCGCTTTGTTTTTCCGGTAGATACTAAGGTTGCGGAAAGTAAACCACCGATGCTCCCATCGGAAGAATTTAGGCAGTGGGATATTCATGCGCTGGTAGACTACGTCGTCAGGCATTATCACCTCAACGCGAAATCAGATATTGTGGAGATCTATGAGCTGGCACAAAAATTATTTACGACAAGTTGTGATAAACACCCCGAGCTGGCCAAATTGGTGGAGGAACTCTTCCTGTTTTACGATGATTTGCTTTTCCATATGAAAAAGGAAGAGCAGATATTGTTCCCCGGCATTACACACCTATGCGATAAAAAACTGCATGAAGGCGCGTTCGATTACAGCACGTTCGGTATCGTGAATGAGTACAGTATGCAGATGCGCGAAGAGCATGAAGATATCGAGAGGCGGTTTGAGTCGTTTCGCCAGCTGACCAACAACTATAAATTACCCGATGATGCCAATCTGCTGTACACTTCGCTTTTCTCGAAAATGAGGCAGTTTGAAAGCGAAATGATGCAGCACATGCAGTTTGAAAGCCAGTTTTTGCTGACGAAAGTCATGCAGCTGTATGAAAACTGACAGCCGGGAACTTAAAAGAATATCGTTTGTTTGTAAAAAAGAAACACCATGATACACACCGAGAATTTCGAAGGAATCAAGCTTGATATTCAGACCGTAGACATGACTATCAAGGAGGATGTCAGAGACCAGGTATATAAAATGATCCGCAGGCTGCGCCGCATAGCCAACGAAATCAGTTATGTGGACATTAACTTCAAAAAGGAATCCGGGCATTCCACCAACGACAAATCAGTAAGCGTGCGGCTGGGTATTCCCGGTAACGATGCTTTCGCCAACGATTCCGGAGATCACTGGCTGGCGGTGTTGAGCAGCGTGGAAGACAAACTGAGAAGTCAGCTGGAGAAAAGAAAAACAGCTAACGAACGTTTTTAGAAACAGCTTAACAATTCGTAATCAACTTTGCGGATTTTAAAGCGTAAATTTGACGAAATGCGCCGGACAAACAAACATATCACTTATTCTTATACGCAGCCCTCTTCGCTGCGCACAGGAGTTTGTTTGTCCGCCAATTTCATTCCTTATTGGACTAACCTGCATTTTTTTCCCACTTGTAAGGACTTTCATAATTGACCCCGGCCGTATTATTTGAATCTCCTGGCCGGGCTCGGCATTTCGCCGTTCAACTCTCGATTTAATCACGGATCTGGCGTGCATTTTAGTATTGCCTGGATGAGCAATTACGGATTCCAATGAGACTACCGGGTTTCGCAGACGAAGCAATGTGAACAACATTCATCGCATTTTGACGCCTGATCTGCGTATCAAAATCTGCGCTGAATCCGCGAATCTTTTCATTGGGCCAGGCTACTACTGCAGCCCCGATCCTTTGATAACGTAAAAACTTTTTTATGATTTACGTGTTGTTTGTTCTGCTGATTTGCCTGCTTTTCGGTATGGTGTATTCGCATTACCTCGTAAAATTCGATGAACGACGCCAACCGGAAGGAGACCGGGAAATCAACAAGACTTTTAAAAGACTTGTAAAGGAATATAAGCTGAATGTTTATGCAGTTGACCGCTTCGAGAAACGACTGATCGCGATCGACCGTACCAAAAGCGTGCTGTTGTTGGTAGAATATAAAGACGGCCGTACTACGGAGCAGGGCTTTCAACTGGAAGAGCTGCTTTCTTGCCGGGTAGTAAAATCGGTTAATAACCTCACCGGGTATGTGCAGAAGGTTGGCCTGGAACTGATCTTCCAGAACAATCACGTAGTTCATTTCCAGTTTTTCGACGACCAGGTGGATTCGCACAACGTGCTTAATAAAAGGTGGCGAAAAGCGCAACAATGGCGACGAGAGATCCAGTTTCAGTGGAGCCTGCGACAGGGAAATGCCGCTGCCTGCGAAAGCCGCAATATCGGCCTGCTGCCAAAGCAAAGCAGTAAAGTATGAGAATGGTTAGCCTTCTCACTGATAAAAATCAATGCCTATGACTTGCTATCTCAACATCCGGCAGATAGTACCGGGCTAATTTTGTAAAACTGATAAATCAATCAATCATGACTCCCATATTTTCAATAATACTTTTTGTAACGCTGGGAATTGCTGTGTTCTTGATTGCCCAGCTTCTTTACAACCTGCATCGGCAGAAAATGGCAGAAAAGCTACTGGCCTCTTTTGAACAGGCCGCCAGGGAATTTGACGTGCGTATCTCAAAAAAACAGGTGACCGACCATTGGATCATTGGGTTTGATGCCGATGCCAACAAAATTCTGTTTATGCAGCAAACAACCACCGGTCACGATGGTTATCTTATTGACCTGGCCGATATCTCATCTGCTACCATCGTGAAGCAGCACAGGCCTTTCTGGCATCGCAATATGAAGTCGGGTGTGCTGGTGGAGACCATCGCTTTGCAGTTTGATTACAAAGACGACACACCCTCGCTGCAGCTGCCTTTTTACAAAATGAGCATCGATCCGGTTTACTACTTAAGCGATCGCGAACAACAGGTAAAAGAGTGGCATGGCCTGGTGATGGCCAAACTGGAAAAAGAGGTCATCGAAACCATGAAGCAGGGCAAGCCGGTGGAAAAGCCGTTGGTACTGATCGAGCAGGTAGTGGAGGCAGGAATGGAGGCGTAGTCAAATGGTGATCAAATTTGATGTAATTTCAAACGGCTGTTTGAAAAGACCGCATGTTCTCTTCAATGAGTTCCTGGCAAACTATAATTGACTTTATTGCCCGCTGGTATTGGATACCGCTTACTTTGATGTATGTCGGTGTCATTGTCACCATCATTTTCGAAAACAGGAATCCCAGCAAATCGCTGGCCTATATTCTTGTTATCGTTTTTCTTCCCATCCTGGGCCTTATCATTTATTATCTCGTAGGAAAAAAGCCGGCCTTCAAAAGGCCGGTCCTTAAGAGAAAGAGCGTTTTCGACCGCCAGAAGCTGGCCCAGTATTTTGACGAGCTGCGGCCGCAGATGGAGCAGCAGTTGCATTACCTGGAGACAGTAATCGGGGATATGTCTTACCCCTTTCGTTACCTGTACAATCAAAAGCAATCGCTCATCAGCACCGGCAACAAGGTGACGCTGTTAAACAATGGCGAAGAGAAATTTCCCGCGTTGTTCAAAGCCCTTGAAAACGCACGCTCGCACATTCATATCGAGTACTACATTCTCACTGCCGACGATGTAGGTAACCGCCTCGCCGATATGCTGATTAAAAAGAAAAAAGAAGGGGTGGAAGTGAGAGTGATCGTAGACGATGTAGGCTCGAACCATATCGGCAAACTGCCAAAAAGATTCGAAGAGGCGGGTATCGAGTTTTTGAGAACCTTGCCGGTGGCTTTTTCTTCACTGGCCAACAGCAATTACCGCAACCACCGCAAGATTGTGGTAATCGACGGCACTATCGGTTTTGTGGGCGGCATCAATCTCGACGATCGCTACTGGAACAATGGCAAGCACGATTTGTACTGGCGCGACACTGCTGTCTGTATAGAAGGACCAGCGGTGAACCTGCTGCAGGCGCAATTCATGCTAAGCTGGTTCTTTTCGGGTGGCAGCGACAACTTTGGTCAGCCCACTGACTATTTCAATCTTTATCCGCCGAAAAAGGGCAACGCCATTGTAAGCGTGGTGGCCAGCGGACCGGGATCCGCATTTCCCTATATCCTCGAAACGATACTGGTCGCTATTCACCAGGCGAAAAAGAGTATTCGCATTACTTCGCCTTATTTCATTCCACCCGAGCAACTGACCTCGGCACTCGTGATTGCCGCGTCTAATGGAGTGGAAGTGGAGCTGATATTGCCCGCTAAATCGGATTCTTATATCGTGCAGCACGCTTCCTTTTCGTTTATCAAACCCTTACTGCAGCGAGGTGTGAAGGTATATCTTTATGAAAAGGGGTTTATACACGCCAAGACGATTTTCATTGACAGCGTGCTGGCATTTGTGGGTACTGCCAATCTTGATACCCGGAGTTTCTTCCTCAATTTTGAGATCACTTCCATTATTCACGAAGCGGAATTTTGTAAAGCCTGCGAAGAAAGCTTTGAGCGAGACAAACAATTCAGCACCCTGGTAACTTTAGAGCGCTGGCTCGACCGACCATTATTTTATCGCGGACTCGATTCGGTATGCCGCCTGGTGGCCGCCTTGCTGTAGTGCTTATGAAAGCGCCGGCGGTGGGGGACCACTACTCGCCGGTTTTGAATTGTCTTCCGGCAAAGGAATAAATTCATTGTTATCGGTGGGGGGTAAAACAATTCTTCCTTCTTTCCAATCGGCTTTCGCCTGTTCAATCCTCTCTTTGCGGGAGGAGACAAAATTCCACCAGATAAATCTTTCGCCGAGCGGTTCGCCGCCCAGCATCATGATGGTCGATTTTTCTTTCGACACAATCACCGGGTCTGCACTGCGGTTAAATACCAGCATCTGTCCGGGCAGGTAAGTTTTTCCCGATACTTCAATGCTTCCTTTAGCTACGTACACCGCGCGTTCGGGATGTTCGTGTGGCAAACCAAAACGTGCATCCTTTTCCAGCTCTGCATGAAGGTAGAAGAGGGGAGAATGCGTTTTCACTTTGCTGTTTAGCCCGTACGCATTGCCGGCAATCAGCCGCATCCAGATGCCCGTGTCGGTATATATCGGCAACACGTCGGGTTTATAATTGTTGAAGCTGGGGTTCGACTCTTCATCTTTTTCAGGCAGCGCTACCCAGGTCTGTATCATTTCCAGCGTGCTGCCCGCCAGTACATTGGGATCTTCAAATCGTTCAGAGTGTGCAATACCTTTCCCGGCAGTCATCCAGTTCACTTCTCCGGGCAAAATCACTTGTTCGGCCCCGGTACTGTCGCGGTGCGTTACCTGTCCGCCGAACAAGTAGCTCACGGTTGACAACCCGATATGCGGGTGCGGCAATACGTCGAGGTCTTTGGCATGTGCCGGCACAACATCAACCGGTCCGGCATGATCCATGAAAATAAAAGGTCCTACCATGCGCCGTTGCCTGAAGGGGAGAATCCTCTTCACTTCCATACCGGGCGCCAGCGCCGCTTGTCTTGCTTCTATCACCAGGTCTAACATAAAACTCCATTTTAAGAAAGATAGGCAAAATTGGCGAGCAATACCCGGCAGTTACCACGAGTTACTTAATTTTATCTGGTCACTCATTTACCTACGTCAAATTGAGAAAATTGAAACGGGTCATTCATCAACTCTTGCTGCTTGTTGTTTGTTTTGGCATGCTTGCTGCGGCATCGGCACAGGTGCAGCTAAAAAGCATTGGATTTTCAGATGATTCATTGCAGGTGCGTCGATTGCTTATTACCGGCGATGGAGAAAAAACGCAGCCTGTATCAATGCCGGTAGTAAGTTTTGTGTTGAACGGAACATTATATACTTCGAACGATGCCGCCATTCGTGAAAAGAATTTGATGGTCAAAATCGACAGCCTGCAATCTGGTGCCAAAGGAGTGAAAGCCATCGTTCATTTTCTGAATACAGGCAATGATACTTTAATACTTGAAAACATTGTTCCCTTTGGCCAGTCTCCGCAACACGTTTATATAACTGGTTTAGGCAAGCATGGCCTCTCACGAACGCATCTTTTTCGCCCGGGTAAAATGCCGGTGAATGTGATTGTGCCCGACAATGCCTGGGAACTTGGCTTTAACAGCATTGCGCTGGACAATAGTTTGCAGCTGGCTGCGCTTACCCGCCGCAGATCGGTGGAGAAGGGCAGGCGCACACGTTTTGAGACCTGGCTTTACCCCGGCGGCGCCGCGCAGTTTACTTTGTATGCCGAAGTGATGCGGGGTGACTGGCATGCGTCGCTCAACCGCATTTTTCAACAGCGCTGGTTATACGATCTGGATGAGTTCGACAATTCAATATTTGAACGAAAAGACCTCCAATGGATTCGTCATGCGTACGTGAGTCACCTCATCATGGCCTGGGATAAATTTTATTATGACTATACCGACGGAAAATTTCACCTGGCCGAATTTCTTCGTCGCGGTAAGCGCTTATACGGGGGTGATGATTTTATAGGATTATGGCCCACCTGGCCTACGCTTGGCCTGGATCAGCGCAACCAGTTTGATATGTTCGAAGACTTGCCCGGCGGCACAGCAGCCATCAGGAAACTGGCCGATGAATGCAGAAAGTTGGGCACTAAGATATTCATGTGTTACAACCCCTGGGATGAAAGCACACGCAGCGAAGATCACCTGGCGGGTTTGTTGCGACTGGTAGCCGCCACTTCAGCCGATGGCATGGTGCTGGACACACGCGGAGAATCGAGTAAGGAATTGCAGGAAGCGGCAGACAAGGTGCGTCCCGGCGTAGTGATGTACAGCGAAGGCATGGCCGTGCCGCGACATATGCCCGGCATTCCCTCGGGGCGCGTTCACAATGCGCTGTATTATGCACCCATGCTCAACCTGAACAAACTGATAAAACCCGAGTTTGCCATTTTCCGCGTGGCGGAATTATTCAAAGAGCCCATCAAACGCGAATTTGCCACATCATTCTTCAATGGCTATGGAGTAGAGCTGAACATTTTTGCCCCCGGACAACCCGACTGGGTGGAAGAGCAATACAAATACCTCGGGCGCACGTCAAGAATACTGCGCGAGAATACGCACAATTTCACCGGGCGTGGTTTCACGCCCCTGATTCCCGTTGCGGCAGATAGTATCTGGGTAAATGAATGGGCCTTGCCGGAAAAGACTTTGTACACCATTTACAGCATTATTCCCGAGGGTTACAAGGGAGAATTGTTTACAGTGAATCCCGAACCCGGTTATCATTTCGTGGACCTCTGGCAACATCGCCTGCTCACTCCTGTTAAGAAAGATGATGACTGGTGGATTACTGCGGAGACGGAAGCATTTCACAAAAAATACCTTGGCACCAACAATGAAGGAGAAGTAAGTTGCATTGCGAAATTGCCGCTGCTGATACAAGCGCATCGTATAGGCGATATACTCAACATCCACACACCTGCGCGCGGCGATGAGTTAAGAATATGGGCAGGACATCCCGACTATGAAAAAAAGCCGTTGACCCTGAAGCCCGGCCATCACCAGGTTAGCCTTTCGCAGCATTTCGGACGCTTCGAAGGAAATTTTGTGATTCAGCTGATGGATAAGGGCATACTGCTCGATGAAACGATTGTGAATTTACCTGCCGGTGAAGCGCGCCGCATATCTACGGTGGAAGAAACTTCGCGCGCTGTTCAAACCCCGCCGGGTATGGTAAAAATTCCCGCGGGCAAATTCCGCTTTAAGACCACGCACGGCGACGCATTTATTTCTTATCCCGTGCAAGACGAGGACAGCGTGTTTGACATGCCCTCATTTTATATGGACCGTTTCCCTGTTACCAACCAACAATACCAGGCCTTCATCAAAGCCACCCGATACAAACCCCGCGATACCGTAAATTACCTGAAACATTGGGTGAATGGCAAAATCCCGAAAGGCCAGGAAGATTTCCCTGTAGTATATGTCAGCTACGAAGACGCCAGGGCTTACGCCAAATGGGCCGGCAAACGACTACCCACCGAAGTGGAATGGCAATATGCCGCTCAAACACCAGAAGGCAATGAATGGCCCTGGAAGCAAACCACTCTCGTTACGCGCAAAAACCAGGTAGTAAACGCCACACTTACCGTCACTGCCATTGAAGGCATCGACTCTACATACTGCAATCTCGGCAACGGAAAGCTGTACGCAGTCGGCTCATACCCCGCTGGTGCCAATCCGTACGGTCTGGAAGACCTGGTAGGCTGCGTATGGCAACTCACCAACGACCTGTATATGAGCGGCAGTTACCGCTACATCATCATGAAGGGTGGTTCCTACTTCAAACCATCCAGCAGCTGGTGGTATGTACAAGGTGGTCCGCGCGAGCTGCACTACCGCCAATACCTGCTCCGCGTGAGCCCGGGCTTTGAGCGAAATGCCACCGTAGGATTTCGCTGTGTAAAAGACGGAGGTGGGGAAGATTGAAGAGGGAACAGGGAAGTTGAGCAGGGCAGCAGGAAGTGAAATGGCTTGTTTCCCTTGGGCCCTGGCGCCTTTGCGAGAACATCACTTCTCGCATTCTATTGGCCTTTCAAACATATTTTACTCTTGATGCCGGTTGTTTCTGATTCATATGGCATCATTACGAAATAACCGGCAGTTTCCGAAACGCCATGATCAGCATAAATGCCGTGACTGCGAAGTACACTGCTGCAAAAATCTGCACTGTGCGAACTTTACGAGTGACGTAGTAGCCAAACAGCGGCAGCACCTGCAAGGCATGTATGCCCACGAAATGCGCAATGCGCAGATCGCCGTATTGCGTGCTCCAGTTTACGATGGGCAGTCCCGGCCCGCCATCGGGGGCGCCCACGGTATGGGCGAGCCGGCTGGCCATGATGCCGCCTTCAAAAGAGAAGATCACAAACAATACGATACCCAGCCTGATGCCCCAGATATAGGCCATGGTGGAGGAGAAGGTTTTTTGTTTGAAGAAATAAAAGCCAATCACGCCCGTCCAGGCAGTGAGCACAGTAATAGCCGCTCCCATAATGTAAAAGAGCGCCTGGTACAGCGGTGTGTCTATATTGAAATGCGAGAGCCTGCCATTGGCGGCCTGCCAGGTGATGATGACCTGTTCGATAATCATTACTATCACCACCATGACCGTATATCTCCTTACGGCCCGTTTGTTTTCGAGGTGCCTGAGAAACCATGCCATCGTCCACACAAAAATCCAGATCGAGAAAAAGAACTTCATGGGTTTGATCCAGGCGTTGATGCCGAGCACGATGGTATCGGTAGTTAGCGAAAGAATTGCGGCGAATATGCCGCCGAGAAAATAAATCCAGCCGAAGTAATAGAGAACGGGGTTGCGTTGGTTGAGTTGTTTCAGGAAATTCATAGGTGATAAGTTTGGTGGGGGCGAAGGTAAAAAGAAAGTTGGAAGGTGTGCTTTTTGCGCGGCTTTCTGGAAGATGCTGTGATTTGGTTTCAAATTATTCTGTAGCTTAGGTTTGGTACAACAAGTTCCAATCTGAACACCACCCATCGTCGGTTGTGATTTGCTTTCAAATTATTCTGTAGCATAGGTTTGGTACAACCTGAAAAGCCGCATGCAACACGCAGACAGGTTGTGATTTGCTTTCAAATTATATTGTAGCTTAGGTTTGGTACAACAATCTCCTTCATGTTCAAAAGCAGTTGTTTGTTGTGATTTGCTTTCAAATTATTCTGTAGCTTAGGTTTGGTACAACTGCGTTGAATGGCGCTATTGCCTTTGAGATGTTGTGATTTGCTTTCAAATTATTCTGTAGCTTAGGTTTGGTACAACGTAGTGGAAGATGTTAAGAGTACGGAGACGGTTGTGATTTGCTTTCAAATTATTCTGTAGCTTAGGTTTGGTACAACTGGCCATCACGTACACAGTGCCGATCGCCGTTGTGATTTGCTTTCAAATTATTCTGTAGCTTAGGTTTGGTACAACTACAAGGGCAGATATAAATCTACAAACAATGTTGTGATTTGCTTTCAAATTATTCTGTAGCTTAGGTTTGGTACAACACACAAAGGGATGCGATTGAGAAAGCTAAGTTGTGATTTGCTTTCAAATTATTCTGTAGCTTAGGTTTGGTACAACGCAAATGCGGTTGTAAGAGGATTCGTTGAGTTGTGATTTGCTTTCAAATTATTCTGTAGCTTAGGTTTGGTACAACTGCCTTCGCCAAATACCGCCCTGCTTTGTTGTTGTGATTTGCTTTCAAATTATTCTGTAGCTTAGGTTTGGTACAACTTCATGATGGCCGACTGTTTCACGATGTTGGTTGTGATTTGCTTTCAAATTATTCTGTAGCTTAGGTTTGGTACAACGACGTGCGGACGCACGCTGGAAGCAGAACAGTTGTGATTTGCTTTCAAATTATTCTGTAGCTTAGGTTTGGTACAACACTGGTAGATCAGAATTGCCTATCTGTTATGTTGTGATTTGCTTTCAAATTATTCTGTAGCTTAGGTTTGGTACAACAAGAAATGGTTTGAAAAATGTTTTGCCGGGGTTGTGATTTGCTTTCAAATTATTCTGTAGCTTAGGTTTGGTACAACACGGAAACTTATATCTGAATGCGTCTGAGTGTTGTGATTTGCTTTCAAATTATTCTGTAGCTTAGGTTTGGTACAACGGTCGACAGCCGGGACGAAACCCCATACCGGTTGTGATTTGCTTTCAAATTATTCTGTAGCTTAGGTTTGGTACAACACCAACGACCCGAAGTTAGATGAGATATGGTTGTGATTTGCTTTCAAATTATTCTGTAGCTTAGGTTTGGTACAACAATTCAGTGTGGATATTATTACGCTTGCGGTTGTGATTTGCTTTCAAATTATTCTGTAGCTTAGGTTTGGTACAACCCTCACAGCGCGGATTAGCCAGGACCGGACGTTGTGATTTGCTTTCAAATTATTCTGTAGCTTAGGTTTGGTACAACGATGGCTTGGTGGTCAACATCATTGTCCAAGTTGTGATTTGCTTTCAAATTATTCTGTAGCTTAGGTTTGGTACAACGCCCTGAAACAAAAACGCGTCGGCTCCTAAGTTGTGATTTGCTTTCAAATTATTCTGTAGCTTAGGTTTGGTACAACTCAGAACGTTCTATACTAATTGCCAACGCGGGTTGTGATTTGCTTTCAAATTATTCTGTAGCTTAGGTTTGGTACAACCGATAACACAAATCATCGCTCGTCCCCTTCGTTGTGATTTGCTTTCAAATTATTCTGTAGCTTAGGTTTGGTACAACCGAAACGGCGGCATTACCCTGCCGTATTGGTTGTGATTTGCTTTCAAATTATTCTGTAGCTTAGGTTTGGTACAACATTCAATGCCGTACCACTACTCGCTTACTGGTTGTGATTTGCTTTCAAATTATTCTGTAGCTTAGGTTTGGTACAACCCTACAATTGGTTTTGCCATATGATTATTTGTTGTGATTTGCTTTCAAATTATTCTGTAGCTTAGGTTTGGTACAACAGTTGCCCGTGTTCCTGTTGCCTGTGTTTGGTTGTGATTTGCTTTCAAATTATTCTGTAGCTTAGGTTTGGTACAACACACGATTTGTGCCTGCAGCATCCTGTTATGTTGTGATTTGCTTTCAAATTATTCTGTAGCTTAGGTTTGGTACAACCGAGAAAAACTGGGACGTACTGCAGCAGCGTTGTGATTTGCTTTCAAATTATTCTGTAGCTTAGGTTTGGTACAACGTAAAGGCCCGTCTGAAGTTGTCCTTTTCTGTTGTGATTTGCTTTCAAATTATTCTGTAGCTTAGGTTTGGTACAACTAAAAGAGGTCAGACGCCTGCGGAAATTTGGTTGTGATTTGCTTTCAAATTATTCTGTAGCTTAGGTTTGGTACAACAGGCTTCAAAAAGCCAAAGAAATACACGCCGTTGTGATTTGCTTTCAAATTATTCTGTAGCTTAGGTTTGGTACAACAACCTCTCCAATAACAACCATGTTTGCGCCGTTGTGATTTGCTTTCAAATTATTCTGTAGCTTAGGTTTGGTACAACCAAACGGCCACGTTATTGATAGCATCGACAGTTGTGATTTGCTTTCAAATTATTCTGTAGCTTAGGTTTGGTACAACACCAGACCTCACCACTCAGTATGACAACACGTTGTGATTTGCTTTCAAATTATTCTGTAGCTTAGGTTTGGTACAACTCGCAAGGCGAGGACGGCACGCAACCACTTGTTGTGATTTGCTTTCAAATTATTCTGTAGCTTAGGTTTGGTACAACTAATCGGAACTAGCTTGGTTGAATGCCTGCGTTGTGATTTGCTTTCAAATTATTCTGTAGCTTAGGTTTGGTACAACGCCAGCCACTGGCCTCGAAGCAGATACATAGTTGTGATTTGCTTTCAAATTATTCTGTAGCTTAGGTTTGGTACAACCGAGTGGATAGATGGGCCAAATGGTATTAGGTTGTGATTTGCTTTCAAATTATTCTGTAGCTTAGGTTTGGTACAACCCAGATGTTCATGACACTCAACAGGCGGTAGTTGTGATTTGCTTTCAAATTATTCTGTAGCTTAGGTTTGGTACAACCACAAATAGCCGTTAACATCACGGCGCGCAGTTGTGATTTGCTTTCAAATTATTCTGTAGCTTAGGTTTGGTACAACTTGACCTCGACACGGGCGAACTGCTTACCAGTTGTGATTTGCTTTCAAATTATTCTGTAGCTTAGGTTTGGTACAACTACAGAAGGATTTAATGAATTTCTCAATGCGTTGTGATTTGCTTTCAAATTATTCTGTAGCTTAGGTTTGGTACAACGTAAATCAATCCTTTGAAGGCGAGACCATGTTGTGATTTGCTTTCAAATTATTCTGTAGCTTAGGTTTGGTACAACAATTTGGTGACCTGGGACAAGGGGGCGCGCGTTGTGATTTGCTTTCAAATTATTCTGTAGCTTAGGTTTGGTACAACTGTATATTGTATATCGGGGCAGGATGATGGTTGTGATTTGCTTTCAAATTATTCTGTAGCTTAGGTTTGGTACAACCACTCCCGACCCGTTATCTTATTAGCATCCGTTGTGATTTGCTTTCAAATTATTCTGTAGCTTAGGTTTGGTACAACTTGGCAAGCGCAATAGCTTCGATCTCGGCAGTTGTGATTTGCTTTCAAATTATTCTGTAGCTTAGGTTTGGTACAACTGATTGGTTAGCTTATGATTTGACTAGCTCGTTGTGATTTGCTTTCAAATTATTCTGTAGCTTAGGTTTGGTACAACGCTTTTTATGCCTGTTGGTGTTTCTGAAGGTTGTGATTTGCTTTCAAATTATTCTGTAGCTTAGGTTTGGTACAACCATTGATCTGGAGGTGTTTTTCGATGCTGTGTTGTGATTTGCTTTCAAATTATTCTGTAGCTTAGGTTTGGTACAACCAATTTTAAACTTTTAATATGGCATTACTCGTTGTGATTTGCTTTCAAATTATTCTGTAGCTTAGGTTTGGTACAACCGTGTCGAAGGTCAGCGAATCGCGGCTCTTGTTGTGATTTGCTTTCAAATTATTCTGTAGCTTAGGTTTGGTACAACAAACGAAGTCATAAGCATCTTCGAAGGTGTGTTGTGATTTGCTTTCAAATTATTCTGTAGCTTAGGTTTGGTACAACGGGAGATGTTAATAAGTCAGTACCAGATGTGTTGTGATTTGCTTTCAAATTATTCTGTAGCTTAGGTTTGGTACAACTTAGTAAACTTTTCAAGGCTATCAAGGGTGGTTGTGATTTGCTTTCAAATTATTCTGTAGCTTAGGTTTGGTACAACTAACATCCCAAATCCTTTTCGACCACGGAAGTTGTGATTTGCTTTCAAATTATTCTGTAGCTTAGGTTTGGTACAACGCGCGGTGAAGATGGGAGGCGTTAAACGAGGTTGTGATTTGCTTTCAAATTATTCTGTAGCTTAGGTTTGGTACAACAAATTTTACTACTTTGTTATTGCACTTGTAGTTGTGATTTGCTTTCAAATTATTCTGTAGCTTAGGTTTGGTACAACATTTTTCCCAGCTTACGTTTTTCCAATCGCGTTGTGATTTGCTTTCAAATTATTCTGTAGCTTAGGTTTGGTACAACATTGCAATAAATTTTTAACGTATCACGGGGGTTGTGATTTGCTTTCAAATTATTCTGTAGCTTAGGTTTGGTACAACAGCCGGGTGTCGAGGCCCACGCGCTGAAAGGGTTGTGATTTGCTTTCAAATTATTCTGTAGCTTAGGTTTGGTACAACATAAACTGCTGGCGGAACGTGAACGCCTGCGTTGTGATTTGCTTTCAAATTATTCTGTAGCTTAGGTTTGGTACAACCGATAACACAAATCATCGCTCGTCCCCTTCGTTGTGATTTGCTTTCAAATTATTCTGTAGCTTAGGTTTGGTACAACCTTTTGTCGGGATAATATCCGGTATAGGGAGTTGTGATTTGCTTTCAAATTATTCTGTAGCTTAGGTTTGGTACAACGGTCACGTCCTCGCCGTTCACTATCTTGATGTTGTGATTTGCTTTCAAATTATTCTGTAGCTTAGGTTTGGTACAACCAGGCTCAATATAAACCAACTGGAATCCCGGTTGTGATTTGCTTTCAAATTATTCTGTAGCTTAGGTTTGGTACAACCGGAACCGGAAGCCGAAAACGCTCCCGTAAGTTGTGATTTGCTTTCAAATTATTCTGTAGCTTAGGTTTGGTACAACGATCTGTGATCTGAAAAGTCAGGCAACTGAGTTGTGATTTGCTTTCAAATTATTCTGTAGCTTAGGTTTGGTACAACCAAGATCATTGTATCAGCGACGCGTCAACTGTTGTGATTTGCTTTCAAATTATTCTGTAGCTTAGGTTTGGTACAACAGGCGGAGTTGCTTAAAAAACAGGTCGAGCGTTGTGATTTGCTTTCAAATTATTCTGTAGCTTAGGTTTGGTACAACTCAATTCCACTATATCGTTCTCCTTCAACAGTTGTGATTTGCTTTCAAATTATTCTGTAGCTTAGGTTTGGTACAACCGCGGGGCTTTTTTATGCCTTAGAGTGTTTCGTTGTGATTTGCTTTCAAATTATTCTGTAGCTTAGGTTTGGTACAACTACAAAGGCAACCCCACCGTAATCGTAGAGTTGTGATTTGCTTTCAAATTATTCTGTAGCTTAGGTTTGGTACAACCAGCGGATAAAGACGTAACAGAGGGTATCAGTTGTGATTTGCTTTCAAATTATTCTGTAGCTTAGGTTTGGTACAACCGAAGCAATTTGGTTCGCGCTGCCGGTCGTGTTGTGATTTGCTTTCAAATTATTCTGTAGCTTAGGTTTGGTACAACTATTGGTAATGTGTACCTGTGTTTCCGTCTGTTGTGATTTGCTTTCAAATTATTCTGTAGCTTAGGTTTGGTACAACCTTGGTAAGTTCTTCAACAAACGCCTGGTGGTTGTGATTTGCTTTCAAATTATTCTGTAGCTTAGGTTTGGTACAACTTTCTACGTAGTAAGGGTTAGGGAATTGTTGTTGTGATTTGCTTTCAAATTATTCTGTAGCTTAGGTTTGGTACAACAGGATTGGTTAGAACCCAGTCCTGTTGTGCATTTTAGCCGAATTTTAGGATTAAAAAAATGGAATTTCTTGCCGTTTTTTTAATCCTAAAACGGTAGGTAGGAGGATGGCAAATTATTCAGAATAGCTCCAGTTGCTGAATGGTTTCAGGAGCCTCAACTTGCTCGTGGCCACGGAAAATCTCAATCATTCCGAATTGCTTGTCGGTTATGCACATTATTCCAATATGACCTTTTGAAGGTAGTATTCGTTTTACTCTTTCAATATGAACGGCGGCATTTTCCCTGCTGCTGCAATGACGCAGATATATACTGAACTGAAACATTTGGAAACCATCCGCCATTATATCTTTTCGAAACCGCGCGTATATTTTCCGATCCTTTTTGGTTTCAGTAGGCAGATCGAAGAACACTAAGACCCACATGATTCGATATGCATTTAAACGTTCAAACACAACATTTTAGTTTCATTGAGCTGGATCACATGTTAGTTAAAACCGCTTCGATGAACTAAATCATTTGCGGATAAAGTAATTTTCTCGACCTTCCTTCAAAACACTTTGCCAGGCTTGAGGTTGTGCGCTGCACGGCGTTCATTAATGGGCTCTTTTGTCCGTTTATGCGAACATCCATGGTAGGGATTGATAAAAGCTCCTTTTTCATACTTGGAGTCATTTCGAGGAATTTGCCATTTCCGCGGATGATTTGGCATACTACTTTGTCAACGAACGGCCTGTATGGTTCCATAATATCGTCGGCCAAGCAGTAACTGTTATATTGATTGCGATGATGGATCCCAAGAGTTGGCAAAAGTCCTGATGCGACAAGGCTTCGGGCTACCAGCGCACGTAAAATAGCATAACCATAATTTAAAAGGTTATTGGGTGGGGGACCTTCTCTATCCCGGCGGAATTCCAGAAATTCAGGAAAAATGCGTTTCCAATAATATGCCGCAGCCCTGGCTTCATGGTTTTCGCTGTCACCACTCTTAACTTCTTTTGCGAGATTTATCAATAGTTTGTTTTCCTGCCTTTGAGCTTGAAGCAAGGCTGCCTGATTCAGGATTTTTGATGTGACCGTTTGTTGCCATAATTGCTTTTTTAAGGGTATAGAAGCCTCTATTTGATCCCTAAAGTGTTGGCTTTGAAGGCTGTTTCCATCAAGGTTGAGCAGTAATCCAACTGGGTGATGTGTATGATTGCAGGTTACAACTGCCGTATTGTTGGCAAGGAGCTTTGCTAATAATGCCTGGGTAATTGTAATCTGTTGGTGGTCCAAAATAAGCAGACCAATATCCTCGATCGGGGCATTTTTTGTTTCTCCCGAATCATGCATTTCTATTACCAACTGCTCGTTGGCGGTTTTTAGGTATGCTGGGCTGCCGAAATAAAGCGTTCGCTTTATCATTGGATATTGGTTCGTATACTATTTAACGGTAGTAATAGAATTTTATTTCATATAAAAAAGGTGAGTCCCTTTTCTGATTGGTTATTTAATGCTAAATGAGAGTGACTATATCCCCCTATGTAATGAAATATTACCGATCCAGTCAACTCGCAGTTTGATACAATGATCTTGAATTTTCAAAGGAGCTCTTTGCTTCTTTTTACTGTTCTTTTTGTCAATTAGGCTCCGTAAAAAAATTTCACCGGATTCAAATGGGGAACAGTCTCGATATGAGCCAAATTCAACAAAATTTAGCTCACTCTTTGGTATTTTTTTATCTGCGAACCTTCTTTCTAAAGCTGCTCTTTGTTCTTGAGATAGGTCCTTAGGTACACTAATAGTCGTAGCATAATTGTGAGGAATAAAAAAACAATCTCCGCCGGTGAATTTTGCTACTTTGTATATTCGGGAGCTAAATTTCTTCTTATTTTCTATATTGGAAATCCATTCCGAAAACTCTTGATCGTTCATTTTTGATACTGGGTCCTCGTTATTTTCCGGCAGATAGACCAGATCGTTTTGCTGCAAAGTAAAAAGTATCTTGTCAGGTTTTTGCTTGTGCATTTGCCTAAAGTCTTCACAGATTTTTCTTTTAAAATTCTCGCCTCCATCATTTAAAGCTTCCCTTGCCAGCTGAGCGGAATTATACAATGACGCGATATCAAATACACGCTTTCCTGCCTTTTCCATAATAATAAAAAGATAATTATCCCCTGGCACAACACTCAACTTTTCGTTATTTTCATAAAGTCTTTGCAATGAACTATTTTCTTCGTCTTTGTTACTGTACCAAACCTTTGCTTTATAAACAGGTGGCTTCAATTTTGATGGGTCTTTTCGTTGAAATCTGTTTTCATTGAATGCTTTAAGACCCTCACCAGTAAATGCTTCTTTGTTTGTGCCATACTTTTTTCTGTGTGTTAGAATTTCTTCCTTTAGTACCTTATCAATGATATTAGGAATATCTTTAGCCGACAATTTAGAAAGCTCGACAGTTTTTGTGCTGCGAGATAAGCCCGTATTCGGGTCTTTGGATTTGCCGTAATTAGTCTCCTGATGTAGTGCGCCTTTGATTCTTAATTGTTTATTTAGTTGCTTATGCGGCGTATTCTCGTCAAACTGGTCTGTTGTAATCCCGAGTTTGTCTTTTGTTTTGATGGAAATGACCATTGCCTCAAGTAAGGTCCTGGCTTGATTAATCAAGTCTTCAAATGGCTGATCGAAATACCTGGAGCTTTCCATTTTTTCCAGTATTTCACTTCTGCGTTTCTCTTCGAGCCGGAAAAATGCTTCCAGAATGCTTTCGCCATTTTCAATTTCTAAATTCAGTTCTTCTTTTCTTTTGGCTAACTCATCTTGAGGAAACTTATTTAAATTATTAAGCCTGTGTATGTGACTTTGTTCCGTTAAAGCAACAACCAAAGCGTCAATAGCGTGATGGCGGTGATCGTAACGTTTACTCCAGTTCTTAATTTCATATACATGCTTTTGTTTTTCATTATCAAAGTATCTCAACACCCACGGCAATTTAGGCTTGTTGTTTTCAATATCCCAGTCCCATAGTTCCATCAGCTTAAACCGGCTTTCAGTAAGCTCCATGAAAAGCTTTCGTAATCCCCAACGACTTCTAAGAAAACTTGTTACCTCGCCGGTGGTTGTTTTTACTTTTTCGCTACCAACAACTTTGGCAAGCTCATTTTTGACGGCAACCGAAATATATTGAGTGTCCTTCATTTGCCGATCGATTAAATTAGTTGGAATTTTTTCCAAAAGCAGGTACTTCTTTTTTTTGCCATAGAAATTATCATTTATATGCTTAATATAGTCCTCAATACTTAAGATCTTATACGATGAAATTTGTTGAGTTATATATTCCCAGGCAGTTCTATTGGCCTTCTCTTTGTTTAAATAGCCCTCTACCAAAACTTTATTTGAAATTGAATCGTCAAAGTATCTTGATTTAGGAATTATATGATCAATCTCGTATGAGGAGAACATTGAAACTTCCATAGGTTTTCCCGAGTACGGTGAGATGTATTTTTGTTGTTCATACAGTTTATATTTCAGGATATTTTCGTCTGTTGTCGGTATGTTTTCATCCTCAAGCCTTTTCTTGATTGCCTCGTTTGCTCTATTATTTCGAATTTGCGCTTTATATATCTTGTTTCGTTCCGCCGCGCTGTTTTTAAGTTCTCTCGACAACTCGATTCTTATTTCCAGTTCTTTTGGGTTAAGATCGTATTGTTTCCAAAGTGCTTTCACGATTTGCATTGACTCATTAACAAGTTGTTCAACAACTGGATTACGCAAATTTCTCTTCTGGAATTTTATATCGTTGTAGTGGCCATATTGAGGCGATATTTTTTCAGCAGTGTGTTGACCATATACTAAGGAACTAGCAAATGCGTACATTAAGCCACCACTGGTAAGTGCATTTGGATTGCCTTTTACAAAGCTAATTACATAGTCTTCCCACAGTTTTCCGTTCAAGATCTCCCCAGTGTCAACTAAATGTTGTATTTCTTGGAAATTGCGAATTATTTTTTCCGGTATTTTTGTCGGATTTGGTTGCATTAAGGGAAGAATGTTACGAATAGCTTTTTCGGAGAGACTTGAGTATTTTCTTGGAAATCTTATTTTTTGCGCCAATTTCAATGCGAGCTCAGTTTCAAGTTTGTCGTTTTGAAGCGAGCTTAGTAAGGATTTGATCGAAGCTACCTTCGGGCTATTGGGGTCATACTCGCTACCATTATTTGAATTTTCAAAGACGGCTTGCCAAATATTTTCAACAATGTGGGGGGCATTTGACAAGAGGGTTTGAAAGTGTTCTCCCAGGCATTTCTGGATCGATATCCTTGTGTCGCAACCTTTTAATTTTGCTTTGACATGTAGGCCGTTTAGGAATTCCGAATTGTCATTTGCCAGCTTAACTATTTTTGCTACCTCACTAAATGAGAGTTGCTTTTGAATTTGAAGTTTATCGTATATTTCGAGTTTTTCTTTAGTAGAAAGGAATCGATCAGTATATTGATAAATTTTCTTGTTTTTTTGTTCGTTAAAGGACTCCCGCTTTGAAGTGATGTACATACGGTTTATTTGGTCCCAGCACCGAAACTCCTGAAACAAGGGATGGGAGGTTGCCAGTACCTTTTGATCTTTTTCAAACTGGCAATTGCTAATTAAATCTGTCTGAGGTTTTAACGGCCGCTGATAATATATAATTTGATCTTTGATGATATACTTTAATCCATTGTTAATGGCAGCTTGTCTTAGTTCTTCCTGTGACTTCCTTTTACCAGGGAAAATGTAATTTGCTATTTTTTCCAATACTTCAGGTGGGCAGCTATTCAATATCGGGTGTGCTTTTGATTGAGTTTCCCATACGGCATCAAATTCTGCCTGGTATCGTTGCCGTAAAAACACGCGATTTCTTATTTTCTTCCATTTGTTTTCTCTGAGATCCTTCAGAATTAATTCAGACACGTGCAGATTACTTCGAGTGAGCTCTTCTTCGGTAGCTTCCATTTGTTTTCGCCAGTTTGTTTTCTGCGGCGCGGCAATTGTTACGGATGTAGTTTCGCCCTTTTTGTTACGTTTGATTCGAATTTCTAATTCCTCTTCTTGTCCTTCTTTCTCCTTAAGATGTTGAAGCTCCGTTTCACACACAAGTTCATCGCCATCGAGAAGAATGGTTACATCAAATTTTTTAAATTCTTGCCCTTGGGTTGTGCCCCTTCTTGATTTGAAGGTTTTGTCTGTTTGCTCTACTTTTAAAATTTCAACTTTTCGAGTAAAGACCTCGTATTTTCTTATTTCACTGTCTTCATTGTCTTCGTTCTCTACGCTCCTGGTATCATCATTGTTGCTTCCGCCTGAATAACCGCGTAATTGGTTAAATTGATAGAGTATTTTTCCAAATTCTTTAAGTTCCACGGGATGTCGCAGCGCTTTTACTCTCAATTCATAGTTGATTATAGAATTGGGCTCGCACTTTATCTTCTTGTTCCCCTCATATTTCCTGTCTAGTCTTCTGCCGTTACTGTCGTATTCTCTTTTATTTGGTATTGGAAGCAATTCTAGTTGCTGCAACTTGTTTGGTTCCGGGATCCCGTATTTGAATTGAAATTGGTCGGGCAACATACCCAATTCATTCAACACGAAGAGCAGTTTATTTCTTCTAAGCTTGTAGCGTTTATTCATTTTTCGAATGGTTCGCTTCGTCCTTCTATCGCCACTTTTAGATATTCCAAGGCCCTTTTCATAATCTTGCTTGTCTTTTCCCATAGGAATTATCCGACTACCCATTCCGATGATGCGCCCTTCTTGTTTATCCACCAATGCCCATCCCACACTATTAGTACCCAAATCAAGTCCAAGGATTTTCATTGTATATTTTTTTGTTTATTTGAAATAAAGTATTTTTCTTTACGCTGAAAGCAAATCACAATAAGGATTATTCCGTAGTGAATTTTTTTAGATCCCGGCTCTCGCCGGGATTATATTTTTTACAACGTTTACTATATATAGAATAATCCATTAAATACTAATCCGGCCAAAGGATACTAGATTTAAATAATAATCGAGACGTGTAACCCAAGTTAGCCGAAAATTTAAAAAAAATTAGATGGAAATAAGAGGGGTTCCCGTATTCGTGCAAAAGATGTGCTTAAAAACTCAAAAACTTTTTAGTACTGGACTTTCACTCCCAATCAACCCTACCTTATCAACACAAAACTTCCCTTCCTCCTAAACACCCCGCCGCTCGGGCATTCCATCTCAACAAAATACACATACGTACCGGGACTCGCCGGATATCCGTTCAAGGTTCCGTTCCAGCAGGCCGACCTGTCTGCAGCAATAAAGTTATTCGCTTCAAATACTTTCTGACCCCACCTGTTGTAAATCACGAGGTGCTTCACCACCGAAATGCCCTTGATCATAAATACGTCGTTCTTACCATCGCCATTCGGGGTAAACGCATTCGGTATGGCCACCTTCGCTTCATCGCAGATCATCTTTATCAGTACACTGTCTTTGGCTATGCAGCCGGCACTGTTTTTTACAGTCAGCGTGTATTCTGTCGGCGCGAGCGGCGTGCTGACCGGCGCAGGACAAGTACTGCAGTCGAGATATTTTGCCGGCGACCAGGTCCATTGAATCACGTCAGGACTGTAAGTTGGATTGAGATTGACCGGGGTGCCTGCCTGCACTTCTGCATCAGGACCTGCGTTTATAACGGGCAGCGGCAGCACGCGAACGGTTACTTCGGCAGTGTCGGTAAAACAGTGATGTATATCCGAGCCTGTTACTGTGTAGGTGGTGGTGGCTGATGGCGTGGCAGCGGGATTGGCGATATTCACCGCACTGAGGCCCGATGTGTTGTTGATCCAGTTATAAATATCCGCTCCGCCGGCGGGAAGAGTGATCGAATTGCCGGCGCATACGGAGAGATCGGCAGGTAGTGAAACTTTCAACGGAGACTGCACTTTTACCAATACGGTGCCGGTGTTTTTGCAACCGATATCGTCGGTTACCTCCACCTTGTACTCCGTATCAGTAGTCGGTGAAGCTGTGGGAGTGGCGGTATGGCCATTACTCAATCCTGTGGCGGGCGACCAGGAATAACTCACACCGCCGCTTGCCTGCAATGGCGTGCCCCGGCCGAGACATACTACGGGATCAGCGGGTGAAATATTTACAAGCGGGTTGGGGCGGATCGAGACCTGCTCGTTCATGGATGCGAATGAACTGCAGCCCGCCTGGTTCCTGATCAGCAACCTGGGTTTGTACACGCCCGGCACATTGTACTGGTGCGCAAAGAATGTATCGGTGGTGGTGATAACCGTGCCATCACCAAAATCCCATATATAAGATTGTACGCTGTCGGCTTTGGCAAACAGCGTGATCGTGCTGCCCACGCAGGCTTCCAGGTCGTCGGCGAACAGCGAAGCAATGGGAGCCTCCACCAAAATGGAATCGATATGCGTGCCCTCCAGTCCATTGGGACCATAACCGTAAAGCGTAACGATATATTTGCCTGGCTTTTCATAAATATGACTCGGGTTGGCAACATTGTCGGCGACAATGCCATCGCCGAAATCCCATTTCAGGCGTATATAGCCCACTGAAGTATTGATAAACCGAACAACTACCGGCGGACAACTCTGACTGGTGATATATGTTTTGCTGAAATTAAATGCAGTGTTGAACTGGCGCACTATAATGGTCTCCGTTGCCTCCGAACTGCAACCCGTCACCGCATTGCTGGCACGTAGGCGTACGGTATATACGCCTGTGCTGGTATAGGTGTGCGATGGTGAATAAGCCGTGCTGGTGGCACCATCGCCAAAGTCCCATTCGTACGTTGTATTATAATCGCCCGCGTTGAAGGTGCTGTTGTAAAACTGCACATCGGTGTTCAGCGGCACATTGGTTCCCGAAGCCGTGAATTTTGCCAGGGGCCCATTCACGGTTACAGTGTTGGTGTACTGGGCCGTGGTGGCCGTGCATCCGTTGTCGTCGGTAACCGAGAGCCAGACATAGTAAGTGCCGGGGTCCTTATACACATGGGTTACGGTAGCATCTGTATGATGTAACGAACCGCCATCTCCAAAACTCCAGCGGCGAGTCACGATATTCGTTCCTCCTATGGTAGTGCCCACATCTTTGAAGGTGACGGGTGAGTTGAAGCACACATTATTGTCAACGATCTCGACAGCGGGCACCGGTCCTACCACTTTCACGGGTACAAAACCAGTGGTATCGTAGCAACCAAAACCGATGCTTTGAATGATCACTCTCATTCTTTGCCTGGTGTGATCGGGTGCCTGAATACTACCGGTATATGAGTTTGCGCTACCGATGTAAGGATAACTGTTCATATAGCCGGTATAAGGAGTTCCGTCATCGTATTCCCATTTGGCAATAAAATAATCGTAGTTGTTATAATCAGGCCATGGATTGCTTTGCAGATTGCTGATGGTAAATTGATATGGAGCGGCTACACAGCTCACAGCTGCCATCGACAATTCAGGCTGTTTCCTGAGCATCACATAGGCATATGTAGAATCACGCACCGTGCATGAGCCGTTCGTTGCGGTAACGGAAACTTTATATTGACCCGTTTGGGTATAGCTATGGGTCAGGGTGGAGGGGTTATCTGTTGTGGTAAAACTGGTACCATCGCCAAAATCCCAGGTGTATGTTTCGCCTTGCCGCGAGCCATTGGTAATAGTCACATCTCCGCGGTTGCCTTCGCAGGAGTTCGTTATGGCATCGATTCTGGGGAAAGGCGGTTTCACCGTAATGTAATTCACCTTTTCCATGGTATCGCTGCAAAACCCGTTATTCGCTACCAGCTTGATGGTATATTGACCTTCTTCGGTAAAGCGGTACTCCATACTGCTGTAGCTTCCGCCAACCGGTTCGTCGTCAACAAACCATTGCAGGAAATAATAGTCACCACCCGATGTATTGGAAAAAATAACCGGCACACTGCCGCAGATAGTGGTGCCCGTCACCGATTTGAAATCGGCTTGTGGTTTTTCGCGAACCGTAATGCTGTTGTAATACGAGGTGCCGGCACAACCAGCCAATGTTTTATAGTGCAATACGATCTGGTACGTACCGGGTCTGGAGAAAGTGTGTTCAGGTTCCGCCTCCGTAGAAATGGTGCCATCGCCAAATTCCCAACGATACTCTGTGATGGGTTGATTGGTGCTGTTAACGAAAAATTTTGCGCTGATGGGTTCACAGCTTTCGTGCGACTGGTGCTCGGATATGATGTTGCAGCCTACGATCACATAAGGTAAAACAAAACCCACAGACCGGACAAGTTCTTTGGTGCAACCTTCGGAGTTCGTCACCTTTAATTGTACGCTGTATGATCTGTTTTGGTTAAATGTATAGCTGGGCGCCTGCAGGGTAGAACTGCCCTGGTTGGTGAAACCATAGTCGAAATTCCATTGCCAGCTGACGGCATTAGGTGTGGTATCGCGAAAGTCAACTTGCACCGGCGCGCCGCATTCTCCTTTCGCGGTAGCAATAAAACCATTGGAGGCAGGTGATTGCTTCACGGTAAAAGTCTTCACAGCGCTGTCAATACAACCACCGTAATCAGCCGTAAGCTTTACCTTGTAGTTGCCGTTGGCGGGGAAAAAATGGGTGAATGAATAACTATACCATACTGCAAGCTCATCATTGACTTCCCACATCACCGTGTTGGGTGCAGGTGTAGTAATGCTGTTGAATGTCTGGTAGGTCTCGCTACATATCTGACCCGGGATGGTAAAATCAGTTTTGAAATTGGCTACGTTGATATAACCCGATTGTCTGCTGGTAGCGATGCACCCGTCAGAACTGGTGACAGTAAGCATTACTGTGTATGTACCGCGCTTATTAAAAACATGCGAGGGATTTTTTTCTGTTGAGGTAGTACCATCGCCAAAATCCCATTGGTACGACAGCGTGCCCGGGCCGTTGCTGGTATTGGTAAACTGCACCGGGTCCGATTCGCGGCAAAGAACCGTTTTGTCTGCACCAAAGCCTGCCGTGAGCCGGGGTTTTACTTCTACAATATCTTTTTTCACCAAAGTGCTATGACAGCCATAAGTATTGGTGACGGTAAGACTTACAGTGGCCAGTTGCTCCGTAGTATAGCTGTGATCTATCGTATTGCCGAATGATTGCTGCGTGGTACCATCGCCAAAATCCCAGTGGTAAGAAGCAATTTCTCCGCTGCCTGCAGATGAATTACTGGTGAAATTCACATTCAGCGGAATACAACCTTTTACAACACCGGCGGAGAAATCAACAGTGGGTTTATAGTAAACATCGATCAGTTGTGTTTTTACTGAAGTCTGGTTGCCCTCGGCAACAGTAAGCGTGACGGTATATGATTTTTCTTCAGTAAAAATAGCGCCGGGATCGGGCAGGGTAGAAGTGTTGCCATTTCCAAAATCCCATTGGTAAATGGTATTGGGAGAAGTGCCTGTTGATTTGTTGGTGAAGCTGACGTGAAGCGGAGAACAACCACCGGTCTTGTCGACAGAAAAATCTGCCTTCAACTGCGACCATGCTGATGTGTTGAATGCAAACAAGCAGGCCATTGCACAGCATGTATGCACACACCTTGCTATCAGTGGTTTCAGGTTCATGGTCGACAGGCGGTTCAGACGGGTTTTTAAGGTTACACAATATAAAGTATAACTGGTGAAAATGCAACGACTGCCTTCATATTCAATATCTTTGTGGCGAATATGAGAACGTACGAGGACACATACAGGCATAAAGGACTACGGATGAAACTGGTGGAACAGCTCAGGGATAAGGGCATCACCGACGAACGCGTTTTAAAAGCCATGACCTATGTTCCCCGCCATTATTTTCTTGATCCCGGCTTTGATAAAGTAGCTTACGAGGACAGGGCCTTCCCGATCTCGGAAAAGCAAACGATTTCCCAGCCGTATACCGTTGCTTATCAAACGCAATTGCTGGAAGTGAAGCCATTTGACAAGGTGCTGGAAATAGGCACCGGCAGCGGTTACCAGGCCATGATACTCGCCGAGATGGGCGCGCAGGTTTATACCATTGAAAGGCATAAGAAGCTATACGACGAATTGCGCCACTTCGTGCTGCGGGGTAAATATCCCAATATAAAATATTTCTATGGCGATGGTTTTGAAGGGCTGCCCACCTTTGCGCCTTTCGATAAGGTTATCGTCACAGCCGCACCCCCGGAAATACCTCCCAAATTAATTGAGCAGTTGAAAGTGGGTGGTAAAATGGTGGTGCCGGTAGGCGAGGGACAGGTGCAGCGCATGATGCGCCTCACCAAGCTGCAAGATGGCACCGTGCAGGAAGAAGTGTTTGACAACTTCTCTTTCGTGCCGATGGTCAAGGGCAAAAACAACTAGACTATTTCTGCAGCACCATTACATCGTTTACCACCAGGGTCTCGCCCTCGTCGGTTTCTATATTGTACACTTTTTGTTTGCCCCGGGCGAATTCAGTCTTTTCAACCACCGTATAGGGCATAAAGCGGCCTTGCTGTGCATTGTAGCAATGGATGATTGCGCCGATTGGCACCACGCCCGCATTCATTTTTCCGCTGGCGTTAGGCATGGGGTGGTTGGGCGTGACTTCTATTACCAACTGGTGCTGGTTATTCGCCAGTGTTAAGCGTGTGACCGCATAATTTTTTTCTTCGAATCCCCGCCGGGAAATCTCCTTCACGTGACGAATGATTTTAAAAATTCGTTTATAATTATCAAGTTACAATTAATTTGGCTAAGAGAAAAAGAGATAGCATGCGAATTATCATAATAGGTTCGGGCAATACTGCCACCGTTCTAGGAAAAGCAATCATTGCAGCGGGTCACCAGGTATTACAGGTGGCGGGACGCAACCGCCAGGCCATCGATTCGCTGGCAGTTGAGTTGGGCGCCGACAGCACCACCGATCTTAAAAAAATTCGGCAGGACGGCGAATTATATATCATTGCCGTTGCCGATGATGCGATTGCAATGGTGACCTCACAAATACAATTGGGGGATAAGATGGTGGTGCATACTGCGGGTTCGGTTTCAAAAGAAGTATTGAAAAATTGTTCCTCCCGGTATGGCGTACTTTGGCCCATTCAAAGCCTGCGAAAAGAAATGCGCACCATCCCCGAGATACCTTTTTTGGTAGATGCCAACAATGAAGAAAATGCTGAGAAGCTTGCCCTCTTCGCGCTGTCATTGAAAGGCCCTTGCATGATTGGCGATGACGAAAAGCGATTAAGACTGCACCTGGCTGCTGTAATGGTCAGCAATTTTACCAATCACCTGTATGCACTCGCTGAAGAATATTGTACGAAAGAAAAAATCAGTTTTGATTTGCTACATCCCCTGGTTGCACATGTGGCAGAAAGAATACGCGAGAACACGCCTAAAAAACTTCAAACCGGTCCGGCCCTGCGGCATGATCAGCAGACAATCCATAAACACCTGCAATTGCTGGAAGCGCATCCCGCGCTGCGGGAATTTTATGAGCTTTTTACAAAAAGTATCGAGAGGATGTACCTGTAGATTATTTCAATTTATTTAGTGCAGCTTTCCTGGCCCTTTTGCCCGCTTTCTTAATTTTCTTCTGCGCCTTCTTCTCTGTTTTTTTCTCTGCTTTGGTCTTTTTTGCGCTATCGTTTTTACCCAAATATCTTTCCTTCAGAATCTGCATATGATGCGCCACATGCCCGGCGCTAATAAAACCCAGACCCACCACACTCACCACATTATTGTTAGCGGTGCCGGTATGCAGCAACTGTTCTTCGTCCAGCGAACCAAAGAAAGCCATGTTGGCCTGGCGCAATGCAAAAAACTCATCCACCAGGTCTTTCCATTTCCTTTTGGATGCTTTCGCATTCGCTCCCCACATATTTTCATCAAACGACGGAAGATTGGTGGTGTCCTTCCTTGCAAAGGTGAGCGCCCTGTATACAAAAACTCTCTCCGAATCTATCACATGCTGCAGCAACTCTTTTATCGTCCATTTCCCTTCCGCATAAGCATAATCCACCTTCTTGCGCGGAATACTCTTCAACAGTTTCCTGAACTGCCTGGTATTACTTTTCAGCGCATCCATCAAATCATCTTCTTTCAGCGCATCAACATACTTCTGGTAAAAATGAGGAACGGGAACAAGAGGGCGGGTAATCATGGAGGCAAAAGTAAGGGAATAACATGAATTTGAATTTGAACAAGGAATATTGAATGAGAATGGTGAGCAAACCTCAACCTAAAGAATCCTATTCATATTCAATATTCCTTGTTCAAATTCAAATTCATGTCATTCATCTACCCTTTTCGGTTTTTCAACGTAGGCTTGGCCGCTTTTTTCTTCGGGTCCGCGGGGGCTGGCTTTACGCCAGGCTCGAGGGAAGCGGCGATTTTGGCGGCTTCGTAGGCGTTCAGGATACCGCCGGTTTTTGAAATGTCGCTGAGGGAAACGGTTTCATCGCTGCCGGGGCGGCGCACTTTCATGTCGGGCGCCTGGGCAGATTTTTCGATGCAATATTTTACCTGTTGTGGTGTAAGGTAGGGGAAATAGCTCAGCAGGAAGGCGGCAGTGCCGGCAACAACCGGGCTCGCCATACTGGTGCCTTGCGCATTGCCATAAGTGTTGCCACCGGGTATAGTGCTGTAGATCCTTACGCCCGGAGCAAATACATCTACCTGGTCTTTACCGTAGTTGCTAAACGATGCAGTGATACCACCGGCTTTGGGGTCGCCGCTGGCGCCAACTGTAATCCAGTTGCTGAATTTCTTGCCGGTTGTTTTATCGATGGCATTCGGGAAATTATCAGTGGTGTCGATGTTGCGGGCATCATTACCTGCAGCATGCACCAACAATACGCCTTTTTCCTCTGCATAACGCACGGCGTCATCTACCCAATGCTTCTGGGGACTGAAGTCTTTACCAAAACTCATGTTGATCACTTTCGCACCATTGTCAACCGCATAACGGATGGCCAGCGCAATATCTTTATCATGCTCATCACCGTCGGGCACGGCGCGGATCATCATGATGCGCACATTGTCGGCAATACCATCCATACCGATACCATTGTTGCGCACTGCGCCGATAATACCCGCTACGTGTGTACCGTGGAATGGAGTAGAAGCCATTACGTCGGGGTTGCCATAGTAACGGTCGTTGATATCGTTTTCATCATCGCCGGTTATTTCACCGCGATAGTCTGGTGGAGCTTTTTCTCTCGATTCGGCTTTTCTTTCCTCACCGCCCACATATTCTTCAAAACCTTCGATGAATTCCTTGTTGGTGGTTTCCATCATATTGTTTGCTTTGAAGAGATACAGCAGGCTGCCTTTGGCCGACCTGTCGGCAGTGGTCAGGGCTGTGAATGTATCCACATCATTGCCGGTGTAAACCTCTTTACCCATTGAGGCGCGCAGAATACTGTCGCTTTTCTTGGCTGCGGCCAGCGCGCGTTTCAACATCACCAGGTCGATATGATCGCCCTCGTCGGCGCCTTCAATTTTTTTGCGGGCCTTCAGCCAGGTTTTATATTCTTCTTTCTCTTCGGCAGATAATTGAGTAGTGTCGATTGTAATGTTAGCGTATTTCTGTTTCAGCTTGTGATAGACGCGGGCGCCTTCATAAGAGTCCTGCTTTACGTTGCGGCCATCTTTACCGCCAATGAAGTTCCAGCCATATACATCATCTACATAGCCGTTACCATCATCATCAATACCGTTGCCCGGAATTTCTTTGGGATTTCTCCATAAAATGGGTTTCAGGTCTTCGTGCAAAGTGTCGATACCGGAATCGATCACCGCTACCACCACCGTCTTGCCCTTCAGGTTTTTTTGTTTGATGAATTCGTATGCCTTTTCTAAGCTGATGCCGTAGTAACCGTCTTTCGATTTATCGAGCAGATGCCAGCCTTTGGGGACCTCACCACTTCTTGTTTGTTTGTCCTGCTGGGCAAACGTCACAAACCCCAGGAAAAGAAAAGCCGCCGTTAATTTGGCCATTTTTGCCAGTGTACTCATTATGATTGTTTTTGTGCTTAAAATGTGCTTATTAGATGACAACTCAAATAGATAAGTTGGTAAGAACAGGCCTAAATATCTGTTTTTTTGCCTATTCTTAACATTCTTCATGGCTTGCTTTTCATGGCGTTGGCTGGTGAGCCAGGGGTGCTATTATAGCTACAATAATAAGTAAGGCGGTATAAAAATAGAAAAACTAAAGCCACCCATCCGGTTAATTACATGAGTGGCTTTAAATTGTTCTAATCTATCAGGTTAATTATTGCTCAACTTTCATTTCCACGCGCCTGTTCCTGGCTCGTCCTTCGGCGGTATTATTATCTGCCACCGGTTGTTCCTGTCCATGACCCACGGCCTTAATACGCGCGGTGTCAATACCTTTCTGAACCAGGTAATTCTTCACAGCGTCGGCACGTTTCTGCGACAGCACCAGGTTGATCTGCGGCGTACCGGTATTATCGGTATGCCCGTCGATGGTTAACCTCAATCCGGGGTTTTTCTTCATCACGTCCACCAGTTCGTCCAATACTTTGTACGAATCGTTGGTCAGTTTATCACTGCCGGTTTTGAACAGTACGTTTTTGGCTACATAATTTACTTTTTCTACTATTTCCTGTTTTACCGGTACAGGACAGCCATTGTTTTCTTTCGGACCGGGTTCTGTAGGACATTTATCTTCCTTATCATTTACTCCGTCGCCGTCGCTGTCGGGTATGGGACAGCCGTTGAATTCGACTGTACCTGGTTTATCGGGACATGCATCCACTTCGTCGTTCAGGCCATCGCCATCGGTATCGGGAATCGGGCAGCCCTGGTATTTCGCCACACCCGGTTTATCGGGACATTTATCTTCTTCGTCGTTGATGCCGTCATTATCGGTGTCGGGTATGGGACAGCCATTGTACCTGGCAAGACCGGCCACGTCGGGACATTTATCCATGTTATCGGCTATGCCATCGCCATCGCGGTCGGGACAACCGTTGGTAGCGGCGGTGCCGGGTTGATCAGGACAGCCATCTTCTTTGTCGGGAATGCCGTCGCCGTCTCTGTCGCGCGGTTTTAGTTTCACTGGCGGCGTGAGCCAGAAGCCCACCGAAGCACCCACCACCTGGTGTTTGAATGTGGCGTCGTAGTCTGCCTGGTAAAAACTGGTAAGACCCTGGCTGATGAAACCGGTCAACATGATGCTGCCAATTTCAAAACCTGCGCGGGCATTTACGCCAAAGTCGAATGTTTTTATCTTATTAGTTCCTTTTCCTACTTCCAGCCTGGCTTCACTTTTCCTGAAGTTGACGGTACTGTCGTTCAGCGCCACCAAAGATTCAACCGTGTTTTTTCCATTGTAGAAAAACGACAGATAGGGGCCGGCGCTTAGCATGAAATTGGTTTTTCTGCCCAGCTTCAGTTTGTAAGTAAGGTTAAGCGGAACGTCGATATAGTTGGTATGAAAAGCAGATCTCAGATTGAGGGTGTCGGTATTGATCAGCGAGGTGTCGTTGATGCGGTGATAATTTCTTCCTTTGGAATGGTACATGATGGCCGGCTGGAAGAAAAGCCTGTTGGAAGCGCCCAGGGGAATTTCAGCGATGAAGCCTATATTGAAACCACTTCTTTTGGTGTATAAGTGTTTCTCTGCAGTATCCCATCCGGGAATATTGTTTTTCTCAATCACAGAAGCACTATGCGGTCCGCCCAGCACGCCGAGGCGCAACTGCGCATTTCCTGCATAAGCAATCAAAATACCCGTAAGCAGCGCTAAAACATATTTCATAACTGATATCAGACTTTTCCGATTCGTTATAAACGCTTTGGCTACGGATATATTTTGAGTGTGGTGAAGTTTCGGGCCCCTTTCCTTGCCGTTTCGGGTTTCGGGTTGGTGGTTTCGGTTTTCGGGTTCGTTCAATCGGTCAGCCATTTCAAAGCGCGGCAGCAAACCGAAACCCGGAACTGGCGGCAGCAACCCCAACCCCAACCAGAAACCCCTAAATATCAAACCTAATCCCCTGGGCCAGTGGCAGTTCTGTCGAATAGTTGATGGTGTTGGTCTGGCGGCGCATATAGTTTTTCCAGGCATCGCTGCCGCTTTCGCGGCCGCCGCCGGTTTCTTTTTCACCGCCGAAGGCGCCGCCGATCTCGGCGCCGGAAGTACCGATATTGACGTTGGCAATACCACAATCGCTGCCGGCATGGGAGAGGAACTGCTCGGCTTCGCGCAGGTTCAGCGTCATAATGGCCGAGGAGAGACCTTGCGGCACATTGTTCTGGATGGCGATGGCCTCATCCAGTTCTCTGTACTTCAGGAGGTATAAGATGGGAGCGAAGGTTTCGTGTTTTACTATTTCTGCGTCGGGCTTTACTTCCGCGATGCAGGGTTTTACATAGCAACCGCTTTCATAGCCGGGACCTTCCAGCACACCGCCTTCCACCACAAATTTTCCGCCTTCTTTCTTGCAGGCTTCAATGGCCTGGAGGTACATTTTTACTGCATCTTTATCGATGAGCGGTCCTACATGATTGGATTCCTGCAGCGGGTCGCCGATCTTGAGATGACTGTACGCCTTCACCAGCCTTTGCTTCACTTCTTCGTACACGTCTTCATGAATAATGAGCCTGCGGGTGGTGGTGCAACGCTGGCCAGCGGTTCCCACAGCGCCAAACAACGCGCCGCGGATAGCAATATCGAGGTCGGCATGTTTTGAAATAATGATGGCGTTGTTGCCGCCCAATTCCAGCAACGATCTGCCAAGACGTGCAGCCACCGCGGTACCAACGGCCTTGCCCATACGCGTGCTGCCAGTGGTCGACACCAGGGGAATACGCGTATCGTTAGCCATCCATTCACCCACATCACGACCGCCCACTATCAATCCGCAAACACCTTCGGGCACATTGTTGGCAGCAAATACTTCGGTAATAATATTCTGACAGGCCACTGCGCAAAGTGGCGTTTTTTCTGATGGTTTCCAAACGCACACGTCACCGCAAACCCAGGCCAGCATTGAGTTCCAGCTCCAGACTGCAACCGGAAAATTGAAAGCGGAAATGATCCCTACAATTCCAAGCGGATGCCATTGTTCGTACATACGATGGCCAGGACGTTCACTGTGCATGGTTAGTCCATGCAACTGGCGTGAAAGTCCAACGGCAAAATCGCAGATATCAATCATTTCCTGCACTTCGCCATAACCTTCCTGCAGGCTTTTACCCATTTCATAAGACACGAGTTTGCCAAGCGGCTCCTTATATTTTCTCAGCGCTTCGCCGATTTGTCTTACCACTTCGCCGCGCTTCGGTGCGGGCCAGCTGCGCCATACCAAAAATGCTTCCTGCGCTTTTTGAATTACTTCGTCGTAATTTTTGCGGTCAGCCGACTGCACAACGCCAATCAGTTTTCCATCAACGGGAGAATAAGATTCAATTTCTTCTCCGTTTGCTTTCAATATCTGCCGACCGGAAGCAACGCCGGAATTCCTGGCTTGTATTTTTAATGGTGTGAGAAAATCCATAATTGTGTTTGATTAGAAGGACAAAATTAGGGATAAGATGTGCGAAAGAAAAAAGCTGCACTCAGTATTGTTCTTTCTCGTTTGGAAAGTCCAAGCTCTTCACATCCTTAATATACTGTTGAACGGCTTCGGTAACCAGTTTGTGCAGATCAAGGTATTGACGCAGGAAGCGGGGTTTGAATTCCTGGTTGATGCCCAGCATATCGTGCATCACTAGCACCTGGCCATCGCAATATTTGCCGGCGCCGATGCCGATGGTGGGGATGGTGATGGATTCGGAGACTTCTTTTGCCAACAGTGCCGGAATTTTTTCTAATACTACGGCAAAACAACCTGCTTTTTCCAGCAATTTCGCATCATGGCGGAGTTTGTTGGCTTCGGCTTCTTCGCGGGCGCGAACGGTATAGGTGCCGAATTTATAGATCGATTGAGGTGTTAAACCTAAATGTCCCATCACGGGTATGCCGGCGGCCACAATCAGTTTGATACTTTCAATCACTTCTTCGCCGCCTTCCAGTTTTACAGCATGAGCGCCGGTTTCTTTCATGATGCGCACAGCCGACAGCAATGCTTCGCGCGGATTGCTTTGGTAAGAACCAAAGGGCAGATCCACCACCACCAGGCAGCGGTTCACGCCGCGGATCACCGAAGAAGCATGGTATATCATCTGGTCGAGCGTAATGGGCAAGGTGGTTTCATGACCCGCCATTACGTTGCTGGCAGAATCACCAACAAGAATAACGTCGATGCCTGCTGCATCGAAAATGCGTGCAAAAGAAAAATCGTAAGCCGTGATCATCGAGATCTTTTCGCCCACGGCTTTCATCTTTTGCAAGGTGTTGGTGGTAACTTTCTTAATCTCTTTGTTGACTGACATGCGAATAAAAGTGGGCTAAGGTAAGGGAATTTTGGTCAACTCTTCATACAGGTGTTGTATCAGGCCGTCGGCCAAACCTATCTTGGGCACATAAATTTCCTGGATATCGGCCCAGCGCATCACGTTGATATAGATCTGCAGCGCGGGCACTATTACATCTGCGCGGTCTTCGCGAAGGTTGTATAAGCGCATGCGCTCGGCCACGGTAAAACTGCTGAATTCTTTCAAATAATCTTTCAGCAATTCGATATGCAGCGGTTTGCCTTCTTTTTTCTTCGATAAGGAAAATACTTTGTTGATATTGCCACCCGAACCAATCGCCACTATATCATCATAGCCCTTGATATTGCGCTTCACAAAATCTTTCATATCGTCCCACAACGCGTCATTCACCTGGTTTTTCAGCAATCGGATGGTACCGATATTGAATGAGCGTTTAAATTTCATTTCGCCGCGCGCAAAAAACGTGAGCTCGGTACTGCCGCCGCCCACATCAATATATATATAAGCATGATCGCCATGATCGCGCACAAGTTTTTCTGCCACATGATTTTCATATAGCAGGCTCGCTTCCATATCGCCGCTGATCACTTCTATCTGGATGCCTGTTTCGCTTTTTACCTTATCTATTATGTCCTGCGAATTCTGCGCATCGCGCATGGCCGAGGTGGCCGCGGCTTTAAGGTGTTGCACACCGTATGCGTCGAGAAGATATTTGTAAGCCCTGAGCGTGTTGAGGATCATGGCCTCTTTCTCGGGTGAGATTTGTTTTTGTTCAAACACATCAAAACCCAGTCGCAGCGGTACGCGCACCAGGTTGATCTTTTGAAATTGCGGGCGCTCATTGTCCCCAAGGGTTACGTCAGATATGAGCAGTCTCGCTGCATTACTCCCTATATCAATTGCCGCCAGTCTCATTAGTTGTCTCCCTTACCAGTGCAGGCAACCGCAGACCGTCGTTAGACGCCGGACCTGGCTGGGGAAGGGTTATGGTTTGTTGTTGCAAATAATTATATATCTCCACCTGTGAGCGAACCTTACGGGCACCCTTATCGCGCACGTATTGGTTACTCAGTTCATTGTCCAAAATTCTGGCTTTTACATTATCATTAAGTTGAATTTCGAGAATATTTTTCAACACCCTCTTGATATTTTCATCATAAACCGGGCAGGTGGCCTCCACGCGGTGATCCAGATTGCGCACCATCCAGTCGGCCGATGAAATAAATACTTTCTCGTCGCCATTGTTGTGGAAAATGAATACACGCGCGTGTTCCAGGTATTCGTCCACAATACTGATGGCCTTGATGGGCTTCAGGAATTTTTTATTCTCGGAAAACATACAGAATATGCCGCGCACAATCAGTTTCAGTTCCACGCCCGCCCTGGCTGCATCATATAATTGTTCAATCAGCGCTTCATCGCTCAGCGAGTTCATCTTAAGCAATATCGACGCGGGTTTGCCCTGTTTGGCATTCCTGATCTCTTTGTTGATCAGTTTCTCCAGCTCTTTGCGCAGGCTGGTAGGACAAGGGATCAGCGTTTTGCAGCTCTTCAGTATATGCAGGTTATCCTTCGGTTTTTCGAGGTAGTTGAAGATGCGGTTCACGTCGGCCATAATATGCCGGTCGGCAGTCAGCAGGCAGTGATCGCCATACACCATCGCGGTTTTTTCATTCAGGTTGCCCGTACTCACAAAACCATAATGTATGGTGCGGTTGTTCATCTTCTTTTTAATAAGGCAAAGCTTGGCGTGCACTTTCATGTTGGGTATGCTGATAAGCACTTTCACGCCTTCTTCCTCTAGTTTTTCTTTCCACTCCAGGTTAGCTTCTTCATCAAAACGCGCGCGCAGTTCGAGGAATACGGTTACTTGTTTTCCATTGCGCACCGCATTGATGAGCGCGTTGATCACCTTTGAATTTTCCGCAAGACGGTAGGCGGTGATTTTTATAACGGTAACGTCGGGATCGATGGCCGATTCGCGCAACAGGTCAATCACCGAGTGGAAAGAATGATAGGGGAAATGTAGCATGATGTCCGTGTTCAGCACCACATCGGTCACACGGGTCGCGTTTTTCAGCAATCCGTGCACGAAGGGCTTTTTACGCAGGCTCTTTTTCTGGAATACATTGGGAAAATCCATGAAGTGCCTGAAATTATGGATACGCCCGCCAGGTATCAGGCTGTCTTTATGCGAAAGGTTGAGTTTACGCACGAGGTAGTCGAGCAGACCTACATCCATCTGTTTATCGAACACAAAGCGCACCGGTTTTCCCTTGCGACGGTTCTTTACTCCTTTTTCGATTTTTTGAATGATAGTGGTGGAAACGTCGTTATCAATGTCTATTTCGGCGTCTTTGGTCACTTTGAACACCCAGGAGCCATAGCGGTCGTAGCCGAAATAGGAAAAAATGCTTTTCAGGTTGAAGCGGATTACGTCTTCGAGCAGGATGATATGGGTTTCGCCTTCGGGACTGGGCAGTTTGATAAAGCGGCCGTTCACCTTCGAGGGCACCTCGATGATGGCATACTTGCGTTTGAGGGTGCCATCGCGGCGCGACAACACCACGCCGAGATAGATGGATTTGTCGCGCAGGTAAGGAAACTGGGGGATGCTTTCGATCATCAGCGGGATGGTATTGCTGCGCACTTCCTCTTCGAAGAAGGTCTGCACAAAGCGCTGCTGTTCCTTATTGAGTTGCCGCTCGTTGACCAGGAAGATCTTCTCTTTCTCCATTTCATGCCTGATCCTTTCCCAGATATGGTTGAACTCGTTTTGTTGCTCCAGCACGATGCTCTGTATCTGGTCCAGGATTTTTTGGGGAGATTGTTCTAAATGCATATTCTTCAGCTTGCTGCCAAATTCGGCCATACGGCGGAGGGTGGCCACGCGCACGCGGAAGAATTCGTCCAGGTTATTAGAAAATATGCCCAGGAAGCGGACGCGTTCGCGGAGCGGCACGGTGGGGTCGGCGGCCTCCTGCAAAACCCGGGCGTTAAATGATAACCAGCTTATATCCCTTGCTATCGTCTTACGTTTCATCTGTCTATATCTGTTAATAATGAGTACTTTCGGTCAAAATTGAGAAAGTGGTAATTAAGTTTAAGTTACTTAATTATTAACTCGCACAGCCTTCTGAATCCAGGCCTTTCAACTCTTTTTGGGGAAAATGACTGTAAAAAAGTTATGCCAATACTTTGTTGATTACATAGATTTTACGACCTTTGCCGTCCAAAATTTTAATATCATGGCAAGAGTTTGTCAGGTAACAGGTAAGGTTCCGGTAACAGGTCATAGTGTATCGCACTCGAATATCAAGACCAAACGCCGGTTTCTCCCCAATTTACAGAGTAAGCGTTTTTACCTGGCCGAAGAAGACAAGTGGATCACGTTGAAGCTGTCGACCGAAGGTCTCAGAACCATCAATAAGAAGGGTCTGTATAATGTGGTGAAAGAGCTTCGTGCTAAAGGCGAAAAAATCTAAATTATTTTAATAGCTTAAAGCTTATAACAATGGCAAAGAAAGGTAACAGGGTGCAGGTGATCCTGGAATGTACTGAGCACAAGAACAGCGGTCTGCCCGGAACAAGCCGGTACATTACCGTTAAGAACAAGAAGAACAATCCCGAGCGCCTGGAACTGAAGAAATACAACCCGATTCTGAAGAGGGTAACTGTTCACAAAGAAATTAAATAATTGGTTGACCTGTCGGCGAGTCAGTTGGCCGGCATGAAGACTTCATAACCTATCAACTCATTTTACAATGGCAAAAGCAGCTAAAACCGCGATCAAGACGAAAGACCAGAGAGCAGCAGCCGAAGCGAAGAACTGGACCAAGGTGATTCGTTCTGTTCGCAGTCCTAAAACCGGTGCCTACACTTTCAAAGAAGCCATCGTTCACAAAGACAAAGTGAAAGATTTCCTGGCGAAGAAATAATGTGGCACGGTGTTTTCAAATAATTGAAGCTGTTCCTGCGAGGGAACGGCTTTTTGTATTTTCTGGCCGCCTGATTTATGGATCTTACGAGTTGAAATTTGGGATTTCATTCAGGTTATTACTAATTTCAGCATCCATCAATTTAATAACATGGGTTTCTTCGGAAAATTATTCGGCAAAAAAGAAAAAGAATCACTCGACCAGGGACTGGAAAAGACCAAGCAGGGATTTTTGTCCAGGATCACCAAGGCTATTGCCGGCAAAAGTACTGTTGACGATGAGGTGCTCGACCAACTGGAAGAAGCCCTGGTAAGCGCCGACGTGGGCGTTGATACCACCGTGCAGATCATAGAACGCATCGAAAAGCGCGTAGCTAAGGATAAATACCTCAATACCTCCGAGCTCAACCAGTTGCTGCAGGAAGAAATTGAAAATATACTGGTTGACGCCCCCGAAGATCAATCCTATTCTTTCACTTCACCACTGCCGGCCAAACCCTTTGTAATACTGGTGGTAGGGGTAAATGGCGTAGGAAAAACGACCACCATCGGCAAACTGGCCTACAATTTTAGGATGGCCGGCAAGTCGGTATTACTTGGCGCGGCCGACACTTTCCGTGCCGCCGCTGTGGACCAGCTTACCATCTGGAGCGAACGCGCCGGCGTGCCCATCGTAAAGCAGGGTATGGGCGCCGATCCCGCCTCCGTGGCTTTCGACACCGTGCAAAGCGCCGTTGCCCGCGGCACCGATGTGGTGATCATCGATACGGCAGGCCGCCTGCACAACAAAGCCCACCTGATGGAAGAGTTGGGAAAAATCAAACGCGTCATTCAAAAGCATATCCCCGACGCGCCGCACGAAGTGCTCTTAGTGCTCGACGGCTCCACGGGCCAGAACGCCATTGAACAAGCCAAACATTTCACCGCCACCACCGACGTCACCGCCCTTGCCATCACCAAACTCGATGGCACCGCCAAAGGCGGCGTCGTCCTCGCCATCGCCCACCAATTCAAAATCCCCGTAAAATTTATCGGCGTCGGCGAAAAAATGGAAGACCTGCTGGTGTTCGATAAGCATGAATTTGTGGATAGTCTTTTCAGCTTAACTAAATAGGCATCGAAGATGGAAGATTGAACAGGGAAGGCTGAATAAGGAAGTATGAAGCGGCTTATAATTCACTTCTTACATCCCTATTCTGCCTTCCCTGTTCCTTGTTCAGTCTTCAATCTTCGTCCCGTTTCAGAAAGTAAAACGAAACGCCAGGCCGGCCCAGAAATCAAAATCCGTTACGGGTGTGAGCACAAAAATCGGGTTGACGTCGAAGGAAATGTTGATGGGGGCGCCGGTAAATTTGTAGTCGAGGCCGAGTGCGCCTTTGAGGGCGAACGATACGTCGTCGTCATGATGTTTGCGGGTGGAAAATGCCAGGAGGCCGCCACCGCCAACATACCATTTCAGGCCGGTGGCGCCGGTAATATCACCGTGCCAGTCGTACTGGCCTTCGATGCCGACGGCACCATGTCGAAATAATAAAGATCCCTCCAGGGCCCCATTGCTGTTGAGGAAATGCTTTATGTTGATGCCACCAATGGTGCCATCGCCAAAATATATTTTAGCGCCAAGAGCAGTACGGTAGGTGCTGCCGGTAGATTGTGCTACTACGGTCTGGCTGCTAAGGGCAAGAATGATGAAAAAAGCAACAACGCTTAGTCTCTTCATAATAAAGATTTTATAGGCATTTTATAAAATATCGTGCCAAATGTAGGGCTTCTCTTTATTACTTGTCAACCCCATAATAACGACGTACCTTTGCCCGCTATTTTGAAAATCATGAAGAGCGGTTCGCTGAAGAAGAATAAAATCAACATTATTACACTGGGCTGCAGCAAGAATATGGTTGACAGCGAAGTGTTGAGTGGCCAGCTGCAGGCCAATGATATGGAAGTGGTGCATGAAAACCGCAAGACCGATCACAATATTGTGATCGTGAACACCTGCGGCTTCATCGAGAAAGCCAAGGAAGAGAGCATCAATACCATTCTGCACCAGGTGGAGCTGAAGAAAAAAGGCAAGCTGGACAAGGTGTACGTTACCGGCTGCCTCAGCGAGCGCTACCGCGACAGCCTGGAACAGGAAATACCTGAAGTGGATTCATGGTTTGGTACCATGGAACTGCCACTGATCTTAAAAACACTCGAAGCCGATTATAAATCTGAATTGCTTGGAGAGCGGCTGCTGGCCACTCCCAAACATTATGCCTACTTGAAAATTTCCGAAGGCTGCAACCGCACCTGTGCTTTTTGCGCCATACCCCTGATGCGCGGCCAGCATGTAAGCAAGCCTATGGAAGTGTTGGTAGCTGAAGCGGAAAAGCTGGTGCAGAGAGGCGTAAAAGAAATCATGCTGATTGCGCAGGAGCTGACTTACTATGGCCTGGATATTTACAAAAAGCGCATGCTGCCTGAACTGCTCAATCGACTGGCTGATGTAAAAGGACTGGAGTGGATTCGACTGCATTATGCTTACCCCTCCAAATTTCCATTGGAAGTATTGGATGTAATGCGCGAGCGCGAAAATATCTGCAACTATCTCGATATTCCGCTGCAACACGCCAGCGACAATATGCTGAAGGCAATGCGCCGCCAGATCACCCGTGCTGAAATGAATGACCTGATTGCAGCAATTCGCGAAAAAGTACCGGGCATTTGCCTGCGCACGACACTGATTGCAGGTTTTCCTGGCGAAACAGAAGATGATGTGGAAGAACTGAAGCAATTCCTCATACAACACCGCTTCGACCGTGTGGGCATTTTTACCTATTCGCACGAAGAAGGCACGCCCGCCTATGCGATGGAAGATAATATTCCCGCAGCAGAAAAAGAACGTCGCGCGAAGGAAGTGATGGAAGTGCAACAGGATATCAGTTATGAAAAGAACCTGGAAAAAGTAGGCAAGACTTTCAAGACCCTGATCGATAAAAAAGAGGCAGGCCGCTACCTGGGCCGCACCGAATTTGATAGCGTGGAAGTAGACAACGAAGTAATCATAAAAGCCGACCGCAAACTACCCATAGGCGAATTTGTGAATGTGACCATCACCAAGGCCTACGATTACGATTTGGAGGGTGAAGTTCAATAGGAGTCCCAACTTATTAGAGAAAATCAAAAAAATCGGGCGAAAAACGCTGGTATTCTATATATTCGCGATGCCCAATTTATATTTTAATAATTTTAGATATTTTTCTACGCACGGGTTGGTTTTAGGTTCTGAACAAATCCGTGCTGCCTAAACTTACCATTCTCGTTTACTCAACAAGATGGCAACTCTCCTGACAGCCGGCGCAAGCCGGCGTCAGGTTTTTTGGCGGTGAAGTGTAACCAATCGGGAGGAAGGATTGTTAATACTTGTCCACTTTCACACAAACATATTCGATTGGGCATTGTCAATACTTTTGCAAGTCCCATTCCACACCAAAAAATCAAGCTCATGTTCAAAGACGCTACCATTTCCGAGATCAATGAAGTGATGTCTAAATCCTGGAAGGCATTTCTTCAATACAGAAAATATTCACTGAAACAACGTGCCGCCTTTATGCACGCCATTGCCCGTGCGTTGGAAAACAGTGGCGATGAACTGATACAAACCGCCATGCAGGAAACCAACCTGCCCGAAGCGCGTTTGCGATCTGAAAGGGCGCGCACCGTTTTTCAACTCGATAGTTATGCCGATGCCTGCGAGCGCGGCGACTGGCTGGAGGCGCGCATCGATACTGCTATTCCCGACCGAAATCCACCTAAACCAGACTTGCGCAAAATGCTGGTGCCATTGGGGCCGGTAGTCGTTTTTGGCGCAAGCAATTTTCCCTTTGCATATTCTACTGCGGGCGGTGATACGGCCAGTGCCCTGGCAGCAGGTTGCCCGGTGGTGGTAAAAGCGCATCCCGCGCACGCAAAAACTTCTGAAATGGTAGCTCAACTGATACTGGAAGTGGCTAAAGATAATAACTTGCCCGAAGGCATTTTTGCGCATGTACACGGCGCATCGGTGGAAGTGGGCAAAGCTTTGGTGACCCATGATTATACGCGGGCTGTTGGCTTTACAGGCTCATATCTCGGAGGCAAAGCATTGTTCGATTGGGGCAACCAGCGCAAAATGCCGATACCGGTGTTTGCGGAAATGGGTAGCATCAATCCCGTATTCTTATATCCCGGCAAACTGAAAGAATCGGCTGTTGACATCGCCAGGATGTACGCCGGATCGATTACACAGGGCGTGGGACAATTCTGCACTAATCCCGGTCTTATCATCGGCGCAGATGGCGAGGATCTGCAACAGTTCATAAAGATGTTGGGAGAGGAGATTGCGAAAGTAGCGCCCGCACCTATGTTGCACCCCGGCATTGCAAAGGGATATAAGGCAAATCGTGAAAAAGCGCTTGCGCAAAAAGATGTAACGGTTGTTGCAACGTCTGCCACCGAAGCAGGAGAGATCCAGGGCATACCTACCCTTGCTTCTGCCACCGGGCAGGCATTCTTAAATAATCCTGTATTGCACCAGGAAGTATTCGGCCCGTATTCTATCGTGGTGCGTTGCAAAGATGTAAATGAAATGGTGGAAGTGGCGCGTCACCTGGAAGGGCAACTCACTGCCACATTAATGGCCACTGAAAACGACCTGCGCGAACATACTTCGCTCACCGATGCAGTGCAGGATATCTGCGGGCGCTTTATAGTAAACAGCGTGCCTACGGGTGTGGAAGTGGCGCTGGCCATGCATCACGGCGGACCATTCCCCGCTACTACCGATCCGCGCTTTACCTCGGTGGGCGCCGACGCCATCAAGCGTTTTGCAAGACCGGTTGCTTACCAGAACTGGCCCGACGCGTTTTTACCCGATGAATTGAAAAACAGCAACCCGCTGGGCATTTGGAGAACAGTGAATAATGAACTGACCAAAGCGCCCGTTACAAAATGAATGATTGGATAAGTGAAAAAGTGTTAAATTGACAACTATTTTACCGCTACCAACAACAAGCAACACATATGGAAAAAAACCACTTCTTCACCCAAATCTTTTTAACGCTGATGGCTGTTTCTCCAATGATTGCCTGCAATGATAATGCAGCAGAAAATAACGACGCCAATCCCGACTCTGCCTCTGTGGCAAAAGCAAGCGTAACACAGGCTGAATACGGAAAAATTGGCGACGCTATAGTTACACAATACACGATCACCAACGAAAAAGGCATGATCGTAAAACTGATTAACTATGGCGCCACTGTTACCGATATCATCACGCTCGATAAGAACCAGTCGCGCGGCAACGTAGTGCTGGGTTTTGACTCGCTCGCAGGCTACCTGCAGCCGGGTAATCCTTATTTCGGCAGCATCGTGGGCCGCTATGGCAACCGCATTGCGAACGGCCGATTTACGCTCGATGGACAGACCTATACCCTTGCCAGGAACAACAATGGGCAGTCGTTGCACGGTGGCATCAAGGGCTTCGATAAAGTATTGTGGAATGGCGAGCCGGTGGGCGACAATGCCGTGAAATTTACCTACCTCAGCAAAGATGGTGAAGAAGGGTACCCAGGCAACCTGAATGTGTCTGTCACCTATACGCTTACCAACGACAATGAGCTGAAGATAGAGTATAGCGCTACCACCGATAAAGCCACGCCGGTGAATCTTACCAATCACGCTTACTTCAACTTATCGGCCGGCGCCGACTCAACTATCCTGGGTCATGAGCTGATGCTGAAGGCAGATAGTTTTACTGAAGTAAATAATGTATTGATACCAACCGGTAAAAATCCGCCCGTAGCAGGTACGCCGATGGATTTTACCACCGCCAAGCCCATCGGCCGGGATATTGCGCAGGTGCCGGGCGGCTACGATCACAACTGGGTGCTGAGAAGGGATGGCAACGGCCTGGAGCTGATTGCCACGCTCTATCATCCCGGCTCGGGCCGCTATATGGAAGTGTTCACTACTGAGCCCGGCGTTCAGTTCTATTCGGGCAATTTCCTGGACGGCAGGCTGAAACATACCCGCGATGGACAGAAATATGTGAAGCATGCCGGTCTTTGCCTGGAAACACAGCATTTCCCCGATTCTCCCAACCACCCGCATTTTCCCAATACGATACTGCGCCCGGGAGAAACCTATACGCAAACCACCGTTTACAAATTCTCAACAAAATAGGGTGGGCCACCCTCGGGGGTGAGCCATCACTGCGGTTGACCGACCCGCAGTTTCCCGCAAAAAAAGAATCGAATAGGACTGCACAGTACATTTGCAGTCTTATTCGATTCTTTCATTTATGAGTAAACAAGTTATCATCATTGGCGGCGGTGTAATCGGGCTTTGCTGCGCATACTATCTCAACAAGGCGGGCTACCAGGTTACGATCATTGAAAAAGGGGAAATGAACAGCGGCGCTTCGTTTGTGAATGCGGGTTATGTTTCGCCCAGCCATTTTATTCCGCTGGCTTCGCCGGGTATTGTAGCGAAAGGATTGCGCTGGATGCTGAGCAGTACCAGCCCGTTTTATATAAAACCGCGACTGAATGGCGCGCTGATCCGCTGGGGGCTTACCTTCTGGAGGCAGGCCAATGCCAAAACGATGGAGAGAAATATTCCGCCGTTGAACGATATACTGCATCTCAGCCGTGACCTCACCCTCGATATCAGGAATGAACTCGGCAACAAGTTTCGTATGCAGGAGGTCGGATGCTTCATGCTCTATAAGAGTGCAGCAGTTGAAAAGCACGAACGCGAATTGGGTGAAGAAGCAAAGAAGTATGGTATTGAAACACGATTTTACAACGCGCAGGAAGTGCAGGCTATGGAGCCCGATGTGGAGGTGAGTGTGCGCGGTGGCGTGTTGTACCCGATCGATTGCCACCTGCATCCCGGCGATTTTATGCAAACGCTGAAAGACCATTTGCTGAACAGCGGCGTGCGTATAGAATTGAAATGCGAGGTGACGGGTTTTGAAAAAGCAGGCGATAAGGTTACAGCGGTTATTACTGATAAGGGAAAATTTGATTGCGAAGAACTCGTTATCGCCAACGGCTCCTGGATGCCGGTGATTGCCTCCAAGCTCGGCATCAAAATACTGATGCAGGCGGGCAAGGGTTATAGCATGACCTATAAGAATATAGAGCGCAACCTGCGATATCCGGCCATCCTGGTCGATCGTCGAACTGCGATGACACCCATGGGCCCCGACCTGCGTATGGGCGGCACCATGGAGATCAGCGGCCTCAATTCTCCCATGCTCATCAAAAGGGCGCGCGCCATTTTTGATGCAGCAAAAAGTTATTATCCCGATCTGCCTGTTGAATTCATGCCTCCCGAAAAAATTGTGAGCGGTCTGCGCCCGCTTTCTCCTGACGGACTTCCTTACATTGGGCGCCATAGCCGGTATAGCAATATCGTGTTTGCCGGCGGACATGCCATGCTGGGACTTTCACTGGCGGCGGGTACCGGAAAACTGGTGGAAGAGATGGTAGGCAACCAAAAAACTTCGATCAATATTGCGGCATTTAGCGTAGAGCGCTTCGGATAAGTGTGGTTAGTCGTATATTTAAACCTCATAAAAATTTGTCGTATGAGGAAAACCATTTTTTCTGCCGCATTGCTCAGCATTTCATTCGCCGTTACCGCACAAATTCCCCAACTGGTCAAAAAATGGGAAACCGACTCTGCGCTTAAAGTGCCGGAATCTGTTTATTACGACGCGAAAAATAAAGTGCTGTATGTAACGAATATCGACGGCACCGATCCCTGGGCGCAGGACGGCAAAGGCTCCGTGGCAAAAGTGGGACTTGATGGCAAGATCATCAATGCCGAATGGGTACAAGGATTCAACGCGCCGAAAGGTATGGGTCTTTATAAAGGCAAATTGTACGTAGCCGATCTCAATAAAGTGCATGTGATCAATGTGGCGACCGGCACCGTTGAAAACAGTATTACTCTTCCTGATGCGCAGGGATTAAATGATATCACCGTCGACAAAAAAGGCGCGGTATATGTTTCTGACTCACAAGGCAAGAAAGTCTTCCGCATTGTGAACGGTACTCCCGAATTATATGTAGATGGTCTTGCAAGACCCAATGGCGTGTTGTGGCACAAAAAGAATTTCTTCATACTCGACAATGGCATATTATATAAACTGGGTAAAGACAAATCGCTTCAGAAAATAACTGATGGTATGGAAGGCGGCACCGATGGCATCGAAAATGTCGGCGGCAACAACTATATCGTGAGTTGCTGGGGCGGTGTTATCTGGCATGTAAACACTGATGGCACCAAGACCATTCTGCTGGATACCCGCGAACAAAAGATCAATGCTGCCGATATCGGTTATGATCCTAAAAATAAAATCCTGTATGTTCCCACTTTCTGGAAAAACACCGTGGTGGCTTATGAACTAAAGTAGTAATGGAACGTTAAATTTGACGATTGAGGTGAATGGCTTGTGCCACAGGTATTATTTTTATGCCCGCATATTTTTTTATGGATTGTAATTCTACCAGGTTACCTTACGCAGATACGGGTTATTTTTCGGCAATCGCGGTTGATTATCTCAACCAGTCTCTTTCGCTTCAGTCATTTTACCAGCACCCGGTAAGCAAAGAAGGGTTGAAGGCAGCCATCAATAATCGCAAAGCTTTCACGAATCACCGGCAGCTTTTGGTAGAAGAACTCAAAAAACAATATGCAGCAGTGCCTGCAGTAGCAGCGGTTCAGGACAATATCGACAAACTTCTCAGCGAAAATACCTTCACCATATGCACGGCGCACCAGCCGGCCATTTTTACGGGTCACCTGTATTTCATCTACAAGATTGTTCATGCCATAAAGCTGGCTGAACAATTGAAAAAAGATTTTCCCGGCTATGAATTTGTTCCCGTGTTCTGGATGGGCAGTGAAGACGCCGACCTGGATGAACTGGGGCATATCTTTCTCAGCGGTGAAAAGCTGGTATGGAACACCCAACAGACCGGCGCCGTTGGCAGAATGAAAACAAAGGGACTTGATGCCGTTATTCATCGTATTTCCGGTGAACTCTCGGTGCAGCCGCATGGCAGGGAGCTGGTGCAATTGATCAGCGATTGTTACCTGGCCAGTCCCGATATACAAACGGCCACTTTCAAACTGCTGCACCAGTTATTTGCGGAATATGGATTAATTGTGCTGCTGCCCGACAATGCCAACCTGAAGCGCATTATGCAGCCGGTTTTTGAAGATGATCTTTTTGCGCAAAAACCCTCTTCCATCGTTGAAAAGACGATCGAAAGACTGGGAGAAAAATACAAGGTGCAGGCCAACCCGCGCGCCATCAATTTATTTTACCTCAAAGACGGCATCCGCAATTTAATAGAGTTGAAAGATGGTGTGTATGAAGTGCGCGACACAGACATAAAATTTTCAAAGGAAGAAGTTCAAAAGGAACTGTCGGAGCATCCTGAAAGATTTAGCCCCAACGTGATTTTGCGCGGCGTTTACCAGGAAACGCTGTTGCCCAATATCGCATTCGTGGGCGGTGGCGGAGAAACTGCTTATTGGCTGGAGTTAAAAGATCTTTTTGATGCATACAATGTGCCCTTCCCGGTGCTGGTGCTGCGCAATTCATTTTTGATAGTAGAAAAGAAATGGCAGGAGAAAATCGGGAAATTAGGTTTTGATATAAAAGATTTCTTTCAGTCTTCCCAGGAGTTGCTTACCGCGCTGGTAAGCCGGCATAAGAATGGCGAACTGAAACTGAACAACGAGCTGGAAGCTGCGACGCAGGTTTTTCAACTATTGAAAAATAAAGCTGGCGCGGTTGACAAATCACTATTAAAACACGTGGAGGCTTTGCAGGCGAAAACCATCAAACCCCTGCAGGAACTGGAAAAGAAAATGCTGCGCGCCGAGAAACGGAAATATGAGGCGGAGCAAAGACAAATTCAGCAGGTGAAATCGGCATTATTCCCCCTGGATGGTCTGCAGGAGCGCGTTGACAATTTCATGCCTTATTATGCGAAATATGGCCGCGATTTTATCAAACTTATCTACGATCATTCGCTCACTTTGGAGCAGGAATTTATGATACTTACCCTTTCAAACGAATCCTGAAGAGGTAGGTTTTTCCCGTATCATTATCGGCAACAAGATGCATTTTGAGGCGGCCGTCTTTTTCGGAAAGAATAGTGGCTGATTCAATCTTGTATCCTTTAAATGCCTCATCCACCTCGCTCAGGTTGATGACCTCGTTTACATTCATTTTTTTCCGGAAGATCTTGCGGCTGGCATTTTCAACAATGGCCAGGTAGCTGTCGCCAATGGCGCCGTCATCGTAAGCATTGGTGGTTGATTCGGTGCTCATGGTGCAGATGAGCCAGTCGTTCTTGTGAGAGTAGGTCATGCCCGACAGTCCCAGCATTTTATCCCTGGGAAACTCTTCCGGCATCTTGAAGATGACTTTATTCCATTCTGCCTGCTCGGGATGTTTCCAGAAATCCATGTCGGTGACGATGATATTATTTTCCGGTGAACCCAGGTTGCCGCGGTTGCCCAGCAGCAATTTTCCCAGTATTACGGCTGCTGATTCAATATTTACATGGTCGAGGTTATCTTTTATGCGGTTATAAAAACCGGTGATGTCCATTTCTTCTTTGTAATGATCGTCGAGGTTCACCAGTATAGCGCGGTTGCGATTGAGAGTGGAGCCAGAGCCTAAGACCAATAAACGCGGAATCTTATTCAGTTCGATAATAGTGCTGGCTTCGAGGTCGGCCTTGATTTTTTTTGGTATGCGCAGTTCTGCGGAATCAAACAGGGGTATGGATGTTTCTTTTCTCCATTTCTTATCCAGCACCATGATGTCTTTGGCATCATCGCCTATGACATACAGTTTTTCATTAAAGTACTCAATGCCCGATCCTGAAGGAAAATCGTCGATCTCCCTGAACTCCTGCAGTTTTACTTTCATACAAGTTCGCAAATTACATTCATGGACTGCTACGTCCTAATCAAAATTATTCTGCCAGCCTTGCTGCTTCAGTTTCTCCACTTTGCTTAACACTTCAGATTCGAGCTTGTTTTTATAAGCAGCCACACTATTCCCGGTGGCCTCGTCAAAGGCGCCGATTATACTGGCTGCCAGTATCCCGGCGTTTTTTGCGGCATTCAAGGCTACAGTTGCAACTGGTATGCCATTGGGCATCTGGAGAATGGAGAGCACGGAATCCCAGCCATCAATTGAGTTAGAAGATTTTATGGGAAGCCCAATTACGGGCAGTGGCGTAAGGGAAGCCACCATGCCCGGCAGATGGGCGGCGCCGCCGGCACCCGCAATGATGACCCGGAGCCCCCTTTCTTTGGCTGAACTGGCGTAGTCAACCATTCTCCTGGGCGTGCGATGCGCTGAGACGACGGTCAGCTCGAAAGAAACGCCTAATTCTTTCAGTACATCCGCTGCAGCCTGCATAACGGGAAGGTCGCTGTCGCTGCCCATGATGATACCAACCTGTGGGGCCATGCTGTAGAAGTTTGAGCAGCAAAGAAAAGGAATTTTGGGAAGATTGAAGAAGGAGCAGGCAAGATGGAAGAATGAGAAGGAAGAGGGAAGGATGAACGGGAAGTTGGAAGTGGGTGAGAGGATGTGCGCGGGAGAATTGAGCGCGTGGGTGAGGGCGGATGGGTGTTTCGCTGGTGCCGATTTAATGATTGTAGTTAAGGAGGTTGAATTTTCGCGCAAAGATGCCAGAGCGCCAAGGTTTTTATTTGGGTCCCTGGCGCCCTGGCGTGAAAATATTTCTCAAAAAATTGCGTGAAAACCTACCGGACCAGTTCGCCTTTTAACCTTAATAGCTCTGTCTCGGCCACCTTGGTGTTATATCTTGCAGAAATCAACCGGTTATACGCCTCTTCAAGACTCCTTTGCGCTTCGCGCAGTTCGAGGTTGGTAGACACGCCCTGCCGGAAGCGTTCCAATGCAATGGCCACATTCTCTTTGGCGAGTTGAATATTCTCTTCTTCCAGCTCCAGCAACTGTTTTTGCGCTTCGTAGTCTTTAAATGCATTGCTGATGCCTACATCGATCAGCGAGCGTTGGTTATCGTAGAAGAGTTGCTGGTATCGGATATCGAGCTGCGCCTGCTTAATAAGGCGGCGCGTATTGAAACCATTCAGGATAGGAATATTGACACCAAAACCATAATTAAAGCCCTTATTCTGGTTAAAGAAAGGCTGGTTAAGGTTGACCACCGTGTTGTTGTCGGTCTGGCTGAAGTTATACGCAGAATTGAATGAAACAATCGGCCAGAGATCGGCCTTGCGTTCTCTCAACGTAATGCGCGCAATGTCGATATTCTTGCGTGCAAATAACAACGCAGGATTGGTATTTTCTATATTGGTGGCAAAATCGGTGAACTGAAGATTGGTATTGATCGGTATGCTGTCGGTCACTTCATACACCGAACCTACTTTAAAACCAATCAGCTGGTTCAATTGGTCGCGCAGTTGAGCAATCAGCACCAACTGTTGCAATCTCGCAGCGATCTGCGCGTTCAGGTCAACGCGGGCCTGTAGCAGTTCAGGTTTGCTGCCGAGGCCCACCGACAACTTGCGGTCGGCCAGCTTCACGCGTTCTTCATTGATCGACATCTGCTCTTCGATGGCACGCAGTTGCTGTTTTTGCCTCACAATATTGTAGTAGTTATTGATAATGTTGGCAACCGTATTGACGATCTGGTTTTTCACACCTAATTCTCCCAGTGCCTGGAACTCGGCCAGTTTATCGCGCGTGGCGAACATTTTAAAACCATCAAACAGCGTCCAGTTCAGTTGTACGCCGTAGTTGATGTTGGAAGTTTTTACTGCGTCGCGCGCTACGGAACTATCGCCGCCGCTGCCATCACGCTTGCGGAAGGTTACGTTTTGATTGTTCTTATTCCAGACGGTGCTGGCCGACGCATTCAGGCGCGGAATGAAGGCTGCCCATGCATAAGAATTATCCAGCGCAAAGGAGGCTGAATCGTTGCGCGACATCAAGATATCGTAGTTGGTGCGCAGCGCAGCGGCAATAGCATCTTCCAGGGTGAGTACCTGTTGAGCATTGGCACGGAACATTAAAAACAACGAAAAGACTACTAAACAAACAATTCTCATAGTAATGCGCTTTTATGCCCGCTTTGCTTCAGATTCAAGCAGGTCCAATTCGCTTTTTTTCTTTTTACGCGAAAGGTATGAATACATGGCAGGTATCACGTACAGGGTCAATATCAGCGAAAACATTATACCGCCCACAATCACAATACCCAGTGGAATACGGCTGGTGGCTGCTGCGCCCAGCGAAAGCGCAATGGGCAATGCACCCAGCGACATCGCAAGGCTCGTCATCAATATGGGACGCAGACGCGCACTGGCCGCTTCAATTACAGCCGGTATCTTTTCCATACCCTGCATGCGCTTCTGGTTGGCAAATTCTACGATCAGGATACCGTTTTTGGTCACAAGACCAATCAGCATGATCATACCAATCTGCGAAAATATATTGATGGTCTGGTTGAAAATCCACAACGACAATACAGCACCGGCAATCGCCAGCAACACAGTGGTGATAATTACCAGCGGGTCCATCCAGCTTTCAAACTGCGCGGCCAGTACCAGGAAGATCAGCACCAATGCCAGCACAAACGCGAAGAGGGTATTCCCTGAACTTTCCTGGAAGTCGCGCGAAGTACCTGCCAGCGCAGTATCGAAAGTATCGTCGAGCAACTCAGCAGCTATGCGTTCCATTTCCTTGATACCGTCGCCGATGGCATAGCCGGGCGCGAGACCGCAGGAAATGGTAGCCGATTTAAACCTGTTGAAGTGATACAGGGTGGGAGGGGTGATCTCCTCGCTGATGGTCACCAGGTTGTCGAGCGAAATAATTTCATTACGGTTATTTCGAACATATATATTCTTCAGGTCGGTGGGATCGTCGCGGTCGTTGCGCGCCACCTGCCCGATCACTTCATACTGCTTGCCTTCGCGGTAGAAATATCCCAAACGAAGGTTGCTCAGCGCCAATTGCAGCGTCTGCGACACATCCTGTACGCTCACACCCAACTGGCTTGCTTTGATACGGTCAATATTGATCTTCAGCTCCGGTTTGTTGAACTTCAAATCCACGTCGGGGCTTTGGAATACCGGACTTCTTTCCACTTCTTCCATAAACTTCGGCAGCACTTCGGTGAGGCGTTCGAAATTATTGTTGAGGATCACAAATTGAATCGGTTGGCCACCGCGACGGTTAACCGAAATCGTCTGTTCCTGTATCGCAAAGGCACGTCCTTCGGAGAAGCGTGGCAGGTTGCGGTTAACCATATCCACAATTTCCTGCTGGGAACGCGTGCGTTCTTTTGGATCTGTCAACGTAACGCGCACAAAGCCTGAGTTGGCCGCACCGGTTCCTGAGAAACCCGGCGAGGTAACAGACAGCACAATCTCATGCTCGGGCACAGAATCGATCATGAACTTCACCAGCCTGTCGATGTATTTGTCCATATAGTCGAAGCTGGTTCCTTCGGGCGCAGTCACCTGCAACCTGAACTGGCTGCGGTCTTCCAGCGGCGCCAGCTCCTGCTTCAGCTGGCTTCCGAAATAGAAGATGATACCCACACAGGCAGCCATAATGATGAAGGCCATCCAACGCACGCGCATAAAGCGCTTCAGTGTATTGTAGTAGCTGGTTTCCATCCAGTGGAAGAATGGCTCCGTTTTGCGATAGAACCAGCCATGTTTATGCACCTTGCGACTGAGCTTTACGTTCAGCACCGGGGTAAGCGTAAGCGATACAAATGCCGAGATCAACACGGCGCCGGCCACCACGATACCAAACTCGCGGAACAGCCGGCCGGTAAAGCCGGGCAGGAATATGATAGGCAGGAATATGATGGCAAGCGTTACCGATGTGGCAATAACGGCAAAGTAAATTTCTTTCGAACCCTCCTTGGCCGCTATATACTTATTCATGCCACGCTCGATGCGCTTGTAAATATTTTCTGTTACCACAATACCATCGTCCACTACCAGGCCGGTGGCCAGCACTATACCCAGCAGCGAAAGCACGTTGATGGTAAAGTCGCTGAGGTACATAATGAAGAAAGCACCAACGAGACACACGGGGATGTCAATCAGCGGACGCAGCGCTATCAGCCAGTCGCGGAAGAAGAGGTAAATGATCAGCACCACCAGTATCAGCGCCACAATCAGTGTTTCTTCCACCTCTTTGATAGAGCGCTTGATGAACCTGGTCTGGTCCATGGCAATATTGAGCACAATGTCTTTCGGCACCTCTTTTTTCAACTGCTCATAACGCCTGTAAAACTCTTCTGAAATGGCTACGTAGTTAGATCCCGGTTGCGGTACAATAGCCAGACCGATCATCGGGATACCGCTTTCCTTCAATACGGTTTCTTCATTTTCGGGACCCAGCACCGCTTCGGCTACATCTTTCAAACGGATATCTCTGCCGTTTTCAGTTTTTATAATGACGTTGTTGAAATCTTCTTCTGTAAACAGGCGGCCGAATGTTCTGATAGAAAGTTCGGTGGCATTACCTGAAATTTTTCCCGAAGGCAATTCCACGTTTTCGCGGGCCAGCGCGGCGCGCACGTCATTGGGGGTAAGACGATAAGCGCTCAGTTTGGCGGGGTCGAACCAGATACGCATGGCATATCTTTTTTCACCCCATATCTGTATACCGCTCACGCCGGGAATGGTCTGCAGTCTTTCTACCAGCACGTTGTTGGCATATTCAGTAATCTGCAGCTGGTTGCGCGTATTGCTCTGCACGGTCATGGAGAGAATAGCGTCGGCGCTGGCGTCGGCTTTGGTTACTACAGGTGGCGCGGGAATATCGTCGGGCAATGATCTTTGCGCCTGCGACACTTTATCGCGCACGTCGTTGGCGGCGGCCTCGAGGTCAACGCCCAGGTCAAACTCTACGTTAATACGGCAGCTTCCCTGGCTGCTCGATGAAGTAATATTCCTGATGCCCGCAATACCGTTGATGGCCTTTTCGAGCGGCTCGGTAATCTGCGATTCAATGATATCGGCATTGGCGCCGGGATAGTTTACCCGCACGTTCACAATAGGAGGATCGATGGCGGGATAATCGCGCACGCCCAGGAATGTAAAGCCGATTATGCCAAACAACACGATCATGATGTTCATCACGGTTGCCAGCACCGGCCTGCGCAAACTCAGTTCAGAGATGTTCATTGTTGATCTCCTATTGGACTTTTGTTAATTGAATTTTACTGTCTGGTTGTATAGATAGCAGGGCTGTTGTTACAACTGTATCACCAACCCTTACCCCTTCGAGGATCTGTACATAGGCGGAATCGCGAATGCCAGTGATGACTGTCTCAAAATCGGGCGTGCCATTTCTATAGATAACAACCTGCTTATTCCTTGCCTGGGGTATTATAGCCTGCGTGGGTACTATTAATGCGTTGTCGTCCTGACCAAGACGCAATGCCACCCGCGCAAAAGCACCGGGCACCAAAATGGGGTCGGTGTTATTGATCGCGCACAGCACCTGCAAGGTACGCGTATTTTCCTCTACGGTAGAGGCGGTGGCAATGATGGTGGCTTTGAATTTTTTTTCGCTTCCCGCCACCGTAAAATCCACCACGCGGCCCTTGCGCATGTTGGGGGTATATTTTTCCGGTACGGAAAACTGCATTTTCAACTGGTCGGTCTGGCTGATGGTAGTGATGAGATTACTGGGTGAAATATATGCGCCCAGCGAAATGCTCCTCAAACCCAGGCGCCCGTCGAATGGTGCCCTGATCTCGGTCTTGGAGATATTTACTTTTACGAGTTCAATATCCGCCTTCAGGTTGCTTACCTGCAGTTCGCTGAGGTCAACTTCCTGTTGACTGATACCGCTGATCTTGAGCAGTTCGCGGTAGCGCTCAGCGGTCTTCTCGGCAATTTGTAATTGCACCTGCAGTTTCTGCAGTTGTGCCTGCAGGTCGTCGTCGAAAAGTTTTACCAGCAGGGTGCCTTTTTTTACGTAACTGCCTTCGTCAAAATTGAGCTGAACAACGCGGCCGGAAATTTCCGAACGAATTTCCGTTACTTCATACGGCAGCAGCGTTCCCGGCACTTCAATATTTTCGCTCAATGATGTGGTCCTTACCACAAATCCTTCGGCATGGATGGGTCCGCCACCACGCGCTCTGCGGGGAGCCTCCGTCTTTTTCTCTTCTTTACAGGCCACTAATATCATTCCGAATACCAGTCCGGTCAGGGTCCATTGTTTTAATCTCATGTGCATCAGGCTAGACAATCTTGTTTAAATTTTTAGTTTCCAAAGTTAATTGATTCACTGTGTCAGCAGTTTTAAAAAGGGTATGAGTGGCAAATGGAGAGTTGTTTGGCATGGTTAAGTGATTACCCTCATTAAATTTTTTATGCGATGAGCCTTGTAAATCAAATCTTGTTTGTCCTTACTGACGATAGTTACATGTCCCATCTTGCGCCCGCCGCGGGTCTCTTTCTTCCCATATATGTGGACAAACACATTGTCCATTTGCAAAACCTCCTCCAACCCTTCATACCGGGCCTCGCCGCTATAACCATCGGCACCCACCAGGTTTACGATGGCCGCCGGTAAAATGTGGTCGGTATTGCCCAGCGGATAGCCCAGTATCACACGCCACAGCATATCAAACTGGGAACTGTAATTGGCTTCGATGGTATGGTGGCCGCTATTGTGTACCCGGGGAGCGGTTTCATTGACATAAACCTCATCTTTATTGTCTACGAATAGTTCAACGGCAAATATGCCGGGGCTCTTAAGGGCTTTAACGAGAGAAATAGCGATGGCTTCGGATTTCCAGAAGACTTCATCGCTCAGTTCGGCAGGACTGATCTGGTAATCGAGCAGGTTGAGTCGAGGGTCAAAAACCATATCCACCGGGGGATAGAGGGCCGTTTCGCCTTTTTCATTCACCGCCACAATCATCGCGATTTCTTTTTTGACCGGAATTAGTTTTTCCAATACGCTGGGCACATCAAAACCTTTCTCCAAATCATCGCTGGTCTTGATAATTTGCACGCCGCGGCCATCATAACCGCCGGTACCCGATTTGTGTACTGCCGGAATGAAAGAAGCCTGTTGTTTCAGTTCCGACCTGTTCTGCGTAATAATAAAAGGAGCGGTGGGCAGTTGATTTTCCTCGTAAAATTTTTTCTGTGAAATCTTGTTCTTGATAATTCGCAATGCCGATGGTTTGGGATACACTTTCACACCTTCCTGCTCCAGTTTTTCCAAAGCATCTTCATTCACCGATTCTATTTCGATGGTGATGGCATCAAGTCCTTTCCCAAAATTGTAAACGTCGTCGTAATGGCGGATATCACCCTTGGTGAAATGATGACAAAGATGAGCTGCCGGGCATTCGGGGTCATTCTCGAGAACAAAAGTTTCTACAGGGTAATTGGCAGCAGCCTGCAGGAGCATGCGTCCCAACTGTCCGCCACCAAGGATACCGACTTTTAGCATTGGATGGGTGTTTGAGGGGGCAAATATAATGGTTTCGGGTTTCGGGTTCTTTAGATCGGGCAGCGATTTACGGGCGCGGCAGCAACCCGAAATGCGGAACCCGAAACACGAAACCTTGCGTAGCGCACGACCCGAAACCCCAAACCCGAAACTATGGGCGCGATTTGCTAACTTTACGCGTCAACATGACTCCCGACTATCCGCATAAGAGATTTTCTGACAAGCGCGTAGTGTATTGCTTGCTGATGGAGACGCTGGCAATAGACGCGCAATAATATTTGTCCGCCCTTGTACACCCCGCTACTGCCCGGGAAAATTGGATGCATCTGTTTTCTTGAACCCATTTTTATTAATCTTTTTTTAATCAGAAAAAAGAGGAACTATGTCAACACAGGTAATCGCCTCCGACAAAGACACGCAAAAAGATTTTCTTCCCCTGGAAGGAACCGATTATGTAGAATTCTACGTGGGAAACGCCAAGCAGGCTGCCCATTTTTATAAAACCGCTTTTGGATTTCAGTCGCTGGCCTATGCCGGTCCCGAAACCGGCGTGAGAGACCGCGCCAGCTATGTGGTAAGGCAAAACAAACTAACCTTCGTTTTTACCACTCCTTTGCGTATCAACAATCCCATTGCGGATCATATTTACAAGCATGGTGATGGTATAAAAGTGCTGGCGCTGCGCGTGAACGATGCCACCAGCGCCTGGCAGGAGACCACCAAACGTGGCGCAGAAAGCTACCAGCAGCCGCAGACATTGAAAGATAATAATGGACAGGTGGTGATCAGCGGTATCAAAACCTACGGCGATACGGTGCATCTCTTCATAGAGCGTAAAGACTATAAAGGCGCCTTTATGCCCGGGTATGTAGAATGGAAACCGACCTATAATCCTCCGCCCACCGGTTTGCTGTATGTTGACCACTGCGTGGGCAATGTGGGTTGGAACCAGATGAATAAATGGGTAAAATTCTATGAAGACGTGATGGGCTTCCGCAATATCCTGAGTTTCGACGACAAGGATATTTCAACCGAATATTCCGCCCTCATGAGTAAGGTAATGAGCAATGGAAATGGTTTTGTGAAATTCCCCATCAACGAACCCGCTGAAGGAAAGAAGAAATCGCAGGTAGAAGAATACCTTGAATACTATAATGGCGAAGGCTGTCAGCATGTAGCCATGGCCACCAACAATATCGTGGAAACTGTTACCGAGTTACAAAACAGGGGAGTGGAATTTTTGTCGGTGCCCACCACTTACTATGATGAATTGCAAGAAAGGGTAGGCAAGATTGATGAAGACATCGACAGCCTCAAGAAGCTCGGCATCCTGGTTGACCGCGATGATGAGGGTTACCTTTTGCAGATATTCACCAAACCCGTGGAGGACCGTCCCACATTATTCTTCGAAATCATCCAGCGCAAGGGTGCCAAAAGCTTCGGAAAGGGAAATTTCAAAGCACTCTTCGAAGCCATTGAGCGCGAGCAAGCAGCCCGGGGCAATCTTTGATAGCCCCGCGGTTTCAGGTTGGGCGCTTCGCGCCGTTTCGGGTTGGGAGTTTCGGGTTGCTGCCGCGCTTTGTAATCGCTGTCCAGGCTAACGAACCCGGAACCCCCAACCCGAATACCGAAATCGCGCAGTGCGTGTTTTCACGCGGCGCGCTGCACTTTTCCACATTGTTGATATCCCCAACTGCTCGTTAAATGCCTTATTGTCCTAATTTTAACGTTCAATGCCGTTGAATTAAAAATAATTAGGTAGTAAATTCGTTTTACTCTGTACCAGCATTCTATAATGAAATACCTGTTAATCGCGATATCCGCCTTTTGGCTGGGAGGGGCCCTGCAAGCGCAGACTGCCGCACCCAAATTCAATTTTATTGAATACCAAAAAACCTTCCCGCGCATCAACGATGCCCTGAAGCGCAAGGAGGATACGCTGCGTAAACAGTTCCAGGAAAAGCGACTTCCCTGGCCCGCCAAATACATCTACATCCGCTCTTTTAAATACGATAGCCAGCTGGAAGTGTGGGTAAAGTACGACAGGAACGAGAAGTTCCGGCTCTTCAAAACGTATAAGGTATGCGCACTGGCCGGTTCACTGGGACCAAAAAGAATGCAGGGTGACTACCAGGTGCCGGAAGGTTTTTACTATATCAACGAGTTTAATCCAAGAAGTCAGTACCATCTTTCACTGGGACTTAATTATCCGAATGCATCAGACAAAATTCTGAGCGATTCTGAAATGCCCGGCGGAGATATTTATATTCATGGCAGTTGTGTAACCACTGGCTGCATTCCGGTTCAGGATCACCAGGTGGAAGAGTTGTATATCCTTGCCGCACATGCGAAAAACAGCGGACAGGATTTTATTCCCGTTCATATTTTCCCGATTCGCTTCAACGTGCAGAAAAGTGTTGATTATCTCAACCGCTTCCTGCGCGATTTCCCTGAATACAAGAGTATGGCCAACGAGCTGAAACATGCTTTCGAATATTTTGAAAGAACGCGTGAACTGCCCGTGATACTGGTTGATAAGAAGGGAAACTATATAGTGCACGGTGAAATTCCCGCGAAGGAAGAGAAGCCTGTGAAAGCAGTAGTCCGCCGCCCAGCCGGACAATACAATGAGGCTGAAATTGCCAGGGTAGTTGATAAACTGCCCGTATTTCCCGGCGGCAGCCAGGCATTCCAGAATTTCCTGGATGGCCTCTCTAAAGAAATGATCAAATACCTCGACGAAGAGCAAACCAAGACCTACGTAATGGTCGAATTTGTGCTGAATAAAGAAGGTAAGACCGTATACGCCCGTGTTACCAGGGGTGGCAACGACGAGCTCAATAACCGCCTCGAAGAAAAATTCGAGAAAATGCCCGCCTGGACTCCTGCCATCCGCGGTGAACAGCCTGTGGCTGTAAAACTGAAACAATCAATCTTTATCGAAAAGCCCGAACCCGTAGTAGTCACCCAGAACTGAGCAGCAAATTTCAAATAACCAGCTCCAATCAACCAAAAAATAGAAAATTCCAAAAAGAGAACTTCTCCTTTTGGAATTTTCTATTTATAAGCCAAATTTCCAGAATATCCTTTTCTCACTCTCCCTCCAATTCAAAATCCTTCATGCAAGTTCTCATATAATGTCCATCGCCAGCACAAAGAAAGTGCACACAAACGGCAGGATCAGCGTAAGGTATTCGAAGCGGGTAGCTATCGCAAGGATGAACAGGGCGGTGGATATGAAAAACAATAACCAGTAAAGTGCTTTTTGGCTCCGGGACCTTGTAGTCATGTTTTTATAAATTTTCGGCAAAAATAGGCGGGGAAATCCAGATAAACAACTGAAAATTACCGGAAAAGACCAATGATTTTCCTATTATTGTGTATTTTGTACACTTTCGTATGAATTCGCGTCCTTTGACATTACCTTCGTGGCCTTAGTTAAACAGGGAATTAGAAAAATAATGAAGATCCATTTTTACGTGCGTTTTTATACCCGGATGGGACAAAGCCTGGCAGTAACCGGAAATATTGCGGCCCTGGGCAATGATTCGGTGGAGAATGCCTTTCCCCTGAGCTGGCTCAACAACGATTACTGGCATGGCACCCTGGAGCTGGATGCCCGGAAAGTAAAGATCAGGTATAACTATGTACTGAAAAATGAAGATGGCTATACTATTCTTGAGTGGGGCAACGACCGGGTAATTGATGTGACCGGCAAGTTTGAAGAAATACAGGTAGTGGATACCTGGAACCATGCCGGTGAATATGAAAATGTTTTTTACAGTGATCCTTTCCAGAATGTTTTGCTGCGCGACCGTCATACCCGTCTCAAAGCCCGCGTGGTAAAGGATTACACGCATATTTTCAAAGTAAAAGCGCCGCTGCTGCAGAAGAATGAAGTGGTGTGCATACTGGGCAGCTCAAAAGAATTAGGCGAATGGGATACTTCTGATCCATTATTACTTTACCGCGAAAATGGTTATTGGAGCATTCCGTTGAAACTGCCGAAAGAAACCATACCGCTGCAATACAAATACGGCGTATATAATATCAAAACAAAGTCCTTTGTGCAATACGAAGGTGAGGCCAACCGCATACTCTATGGCGATGCGCAGAAAAACAAACTCACCATACTGCACGATGGTTTTATTCGTCTGCCCAACAACACCTGGAAAGGCGCGGGGGTATCGATTCCCGTGTTCAGCCTACGCAGCAAGAACTCATTCGGCACCGGTGAATTCACTGACCTGAAGCTATTGGTTGACTGGGCAAAGAAGACCGGTCTGCGGCTCATACAGATACTTCCCGTCAATGATACTACGGCTACCCATACCTGGGTGGATACCTATCCTTATGCTGCCATCTCGGCATTTGCGCTGCACCCGCTCTACCTCAACCTCGATAAGGTGGCGGGGAAAAAATACGCCGAGCTGCTGAAGCCGCTCAAGAAAAAACAAAAGCAACTCAACGACCTGCCGGAGCTGGAGTACGAAGAAGTGATGAAGCTGAAACTCGCGGCCATCCGCGAGCTGTACAATGTGCAGAAGGAAGAGTTTCTGAAGGATAAAGAATGGCTCGAATTTTATAACAACAATAAACACTGGCTGATACCATACGCTGCGTTTTGTTGCCTGCGCGATAAATACGGCACGTCCGACTTCACGCAATGGAAGACATTCAGTCAATACAACAAAGAAGCCATTGAACGTTTTGTCTCGCCGCGCTCGAAGCACTACGACGAAATTGCGCTGAATTATTTCATGCAATTTCACCTGCACCTGCAATTGAAAGAAGCCGCTGAATATGCGCACAAAAACGGCATCATACTCAAAGGCGATATCGCTATTGGCGTTTACCGCTATGGCTGCGATACCTGGGTTGAGCCCGAGCTGTACCACATGGATATGCAGGCAGGTGCGCCGCCCGACGATTTTGCGGTGAAGGGACAAAACTGGGGTTTCCCCACCTATAACTGGGAACGCATGGCCGCCGATGGTTTTGAATGGTGGCATAAGCGTTTCATCCAGATGAGTAATTACTTCGATGCATTCCGCATAGATCATATTCTTGGTTTCTTCCGCATCTGGAGTATTCCCGTGCATGCGGTGGAAGGCATCATGGGCGTATTTGTGCCGGCCATACCCGTGCGACTCAATGAATTTGAGCAATGGGGTATCTGGTTCAATCACCAGCGCTACTGCAAGCCATTCATCAACGATGCCATTTTGTGGGAAATGTTTGGTCCCAACAAAGAAAAGTTCAAACCCTTCCTGGTAGAAACCGGCGATGGTCATTACCACCTGAAACCTGAGTTTCACACCCAGCGCCAGGTGGAGGAATATTTCGCTACGCAGGAGCCAAGCGATGACAATATTCATATCAGGCAGGGATTGTTCGATTTGATATCAAACGTAATCCTCTTTGAACACCCGGGGTCGAAGGGACAGGAATTTCATTTCCGCATAGCGATGGATACCACGCCCTCGTTTCGTCACCTTGATGCACATACGCAATCGCGCCTGAAGGAATTATACGTCGATTATTTCTACCGTCGCCAGGACGATTTCTGGATGAAGGAGGCGATGAAAAAGCTGCCCGCCCTGAAGCGCAGTACCAATATGCTGATCTGTGGCGAAGACCTGGGCATGGTGCCGCATTGCGTACCCGACGTAATGAAGCAACTCGGCATACTAAGTCTCGAAATTCAGCGCATGCCTAAGGATCCGAACCGCGAATTTTTCAATCCAGCCGACGCGCCTTATCTCTCGGTAGTGACTCCATCCACCCACGATATGAGCACCATCCGCGCCTGGTGGGAAGAAGACAGGGCGCGCACACAACGCTTCTTTAATTTTGAACTGGGGCAGTGGGGCGATGCGCCTTACTTTGCCGAAGCGTGGATCAACAAGATCATTATTCAACAACATCTGAACTCACCCGCCATGTGGGTGATACTGCAGCTGCAGGACTGGCTGGGCATGGATGAAAAATTGCGCCGACAGGTGCCGCAGGAGGAGCGCATTAATGTGCCCGCCAATCCTAAGAACTACTGGCGATACAGGATGCATATACCACTGGAGCAGCTGATCAAAGAGAAGACGTTTAATGAGGAAATCCGCGAATATGTGTATGCGAGTGGGCGCGGGTGAGAAGACAGGAGAATGTTGAATTTGAATTTGAAATTGAAATTGAATTTGAATTTGAATGTGAATATTGATGAAAGTTAGTTATAAAGCGATAAATCTTCCTTTTAAGTATCCATTTACCATATCGAAGGGCACGAAGACGCATCAGCCGGCTTTGATCGTGAAGCTGGAACATATGGGTGTGGTGGGGTATGGCGAGGCGCCGGCCATTACCTATTACAATATCCCGGTGGAGAAGATGATTGAAGATTTGGAGAGGAAGAAGCTGATGGTGGAGAAATATGCGTTTAATGGTCCCGAGCGGTATTGGCACTATCTGCATCATTTGTTTCCGCAGAATAACTTTTTGGTGTGTGCATTGGATATTGCCGGTTGGGATTTGTATGGAAAAATGCGGGGGCAGCCGCTGCATAGGTTGTGGGATATAAAAGAAAATCGCCAGCCGCTTACTGATTATACCATCGGTATTGATAGTATTGAAAAAATGGTGGCGAAAATGAAGGAGCAACCCTGGCCGATCTACAAAATTAAGGTGGGCACACCTGATGATATTGCCATCGTGGAAGCGTTGCGCAGTCATAGTGATGCAGTATTTCGCGTGGATGCCAATGCGGCGTGGACGGTGGAAGAAGCATTGGAGAAGATTCCGAAGCTGCAGGCGCTGGGCGTAGAGCTGGTGGAACAGCCATTGGCAAAGGACGATTGGGAAGGAATGAAAATTCTGTATGAAAAATCTCCTTTGCCGCTCATTGCCGATGAAGCCTGCGTATTTGAAAGTGATGTTGAAAAATGCAAGAATCATTTTCACGGTATCAATATAAAACTGACCAAGTGCGGCGGTCTTACGCCCGCACTGCGCATGGTGGAGAAGGCCCGCCAACTCGATATGAAAGTGATGGTGGGGTGTATGAATGAAAGCACGATCGGCTCAGCTGCCATTGCGCACATGCTGCCACTGCTTGACCATGTAGATATGGATGGCCCCTTGTTATTAGTGGAAGATGTAGCGACGGGACTGCACTACGATAATGGCCAGGTGGCGCTGCCTGCGGCACCGGGATTGGGAATTACAATTGCTGAAAGCCTCGGCATCTGATAGTGGTGAAATCACAAAATACAAGCATCGGGATCCCAATAAGTTTCAGGCAAAAAATCAAAAACATGAGAACTCTTTGAGATTTTTTCGGATCCTGACTTGTAGTAGGTGATTTCCCTATAGCTTTATTATATCAACAATTCCTTTATAAAATTTTCGACTTCATCACCTGGTATTCCTCATCGGTGATTTTTCCCTGGTTTTTCAACTCAATTAATCTTTCCAGTTCATCTACCTTGCTGCCACCGGCGGTTGATTTGGGTTCTTTGGAATCTGCTGAACTCATACTCTTTTTTAGGTTTTCGAATCCGTTTTGAAGGGTGTCGCCCGGACTCTTAAATATCCATGCAAATGCCAGGATGCCTACAGAAGCGGCGAGCGAGATCCACAGGCCGATGCCGGGAGAGACCAGTCCGATCGCATCGGAACTACCGGCTACCTGGGTGATCACGCAAAGAGTGGCAACTGCTCCTGCTGCCAGCGCGAGGAGCCATAATGTGCTGTCGAGATTTTTTTCCTGGTCACCCAAAATGGCCAGCACTCCGGTGGCGGCAAAAAGGAAAAATACAAACACGCCGATGCCATGGAAGCCGTTTACGCTAAAACCGCTGAACATGCCGCCTGCGGAATACCAGGGAAGGAAGATGGATACGATACCTGCGAGGGCGGTGATCAGTAAGAACTTGCGTTGTTTGCTCATTGCCTGGAAGTTCATAATGTTTACTTTTTAGTTGAAGAGATACTGTTGCGTCCGGCAGGGTAGTGGCTTGCTTCTTTATTGCGCAGAGGTTCAAACCGGCCTTGGGTAAACAAATGAAGATTTCAGCGGGTGGTGGCTTAAATGTGAAAGCACATGAAGCTACGAAAAATATTGTGAGAAATAGTGAAATTATAGTAGTTTGGCTGTCACTAATTTAAATGCCCCTCGCACCGATGAAAAAACTGATCAAGGCCATTTACCTTATTTATTACCTTTTCCGTTTCAAAAACCTGCGTTTTGCAAAATTCCTGGCAAAAGACAGTTTTCCCCATGAGCGACTGAACGAAATTTCTTACCGCGACGGGCAAATCATTTTTAAGGCTACCGGCCGCGCTTACACCCTTGACCAGGTGGCGCCCTGTCGCTTCAGTTTTCCCCTGCTGCTCGACCTGGCTGCTAACAATTCCATCAACCTCGACAACAGCAGCGGTCAACTGTATATTACCTGGCGGGACATACGCATCAACGCCAAAACCTTCGATAATTTCTACGTGGCCTCCGAGCTTTTCGTGGAAGGCCTATACGATTTACGTTGCAACGACCAACTGGTGGTTTGTGATGTAGGAATGAATGTGGGTGTTGCATCATTATTTTTTGCTCATCATTCGAATGTGAAAAAAGTCTACAGTTTTGAACCCTTTCCATCTACCTATCAATCTGCGCTTGACAACTTTAGTTTAAATCCATCTGTAAAAGACAAAATCGTGCCCAACAATCTCGGCGTCGGCGCCACCAATGCCGAACTGGAAATTCCTCTCACCAATGCCGACAGCGCCTCGATGAGCACTACCGACTTCTTCCTGGAACACATGGAGAAAGACTCTGTGCGCAAGATTAAGGTGCAGATCAAAGACGTCCGCGAAATAATGGCCGAAATGCGGTCGGCACATCCTTCCGAGAAAATATTCCTGAAGCTGGACTGCGAGGGCGCGGAGTATGAAATTATGCAGCAACTGCACGACAGCGGCTTGTTTCCCCACATCAAATACGTCGTGATTGAATGGCATTTCAGGGGCAGCGAGCCGCTGGTGAAGATTCTTGGGCAGAATGGGTACAGTTGTTTCGTGTTTCCCCGCCCTACAAAGGCCATCCCGGATATGGGGATGATATATGCGGTGAGGGTGGGATAGGTAAGATATTGAACGGCAGGAAATGAGGATTGCTTTAAATCCTGAATTTGAGCTATATTTGCCACCCAATTTTCCGGCGACGCCCTAACACCAGGGCGATTTCCGGGAAATTCGGGCAGTAGCGCAGCCCGGTAGCGCACTACGTTCGGGACGTAGGGGTCGCTGGTTCGAATCCAGTCTGCCCGACTAAAAATCAGATCAAAACAAATCAATGCCTGTAAATTTTTATGGTTTACAGGCATTTTTGTTTTTGGAAATACCAGTTTCTATC
>CALGAP010000012.1 GCA_937958995.1 uncultured Chitinophagaceae bacterium | reverse complement strand
AAGAAAAATGCCCGTCAACCCAGACAGCGCAAGGGATAGCGGGTATTTCATTTACCTAGTAACTGTCGAACTCGGGTAGAAGATACGTGCTTTCTGGGTACGCCGCACGAAAAAGCCCGATCCGGGGGATCGGGCTAGATTCGAACGTTAATATAAGCAATTTTGCTCGGGTTGTTACAGATATTCTGAGCGATTGTTGACTGGCAGCATCTTACCATACAAATGACTCTTTAGGAATATTTGTAATGACTAGTTCTTTCCCAAGAGCACTTCCTCCGGCATTATGCTGAATCCGATACTCTTCCATATGGTATTGTGCGTATACATTTCTAATCAGTTCACAATCATCATAAGTAACAATCCAAGGGTTATCTTTTAAATGTTTGCTTATTATTCGCTCAAAGTTTCGATGATCATCCTCCTTAAAAAAATTAGTATAAAGTCTATATCCTTTAGCCACATATGGCGGGTCAATGTTAAAGAATGCATTGTTTTTTATTTTTTTCAGATGTTTAGTTATTAATTCACTAGCATCATAATTAAACAGATAAATTCTATCCTTAAGCAACGCAACTTTCTCTATTCTTTTACTAAGATCCGTTTTATTAAAGCGACAATCGAGTTTATATTTTCCAGCTTGTGATTGCCCGCCAATTGGACCTCCTTTTATAATTCCAGAGTAGTTTACACGATTTAAGAATAAAGTAGCAAACCCATCACTGAGGGTGTCTGCAGAAGGATCATTATAAATTGCAAGTTGCCTTTTTCTTTCCTCAATTGTAATGGGGGTATCATATATCTTTTTCACCAGTTCATCAGTAAAGTGGAATAGTGAATACCAAAAGTTATATATATGCCTGTCATAATCATTTAGTACCGCCGTACTCACAATTCCATTGCTCAGCAAGCCAATCCCAATACTAAATCCACCAGCAAAAGGCTCTACATACGTTCTACAATCGTAATTATTTTTCTCAATGAGCCTAACAACCCTCTTGTATATCTTATTTTTCCCACCCGGGTAACGTAGAGGTGAAAAAGAAGTCGCCATCATTTACCTCTCATAATCAAGTTTCTGTAATCCAAGAAAGTGTTAGGCAACCAATCTGACAAATCAATAGGGTTTAAGTACATTTTATTAGTACTGCTAATTGGTTTTTTTAGGATTGGCGGAATAACCTCAAATTCAATTTTTCCCATCTGAGATAAATCCGGATCTTCTGAGATAAGCTTCTCAAGCGGGACAAGCCATTCCTTTTGCTCTTTTATTGAATAGCCATAAGGTAAAGTCCCATTCTTGGCATAATTCAACAATTGCAGCCCAAGTTCTCTATTAAAATAACGATGACTTCTTTGATTCCAAAAGTTATCAAGGCAGTTCTTACATGAACGGGAACAATCACATTTAGAGAGGATATTTTGTGCAGTCTCTAGTATATCTCCAAGATGTTGTCCAATCATAGATGAATAGCCTGCACCACTAGATAGTTTATCATAGAAGTACATCTCAATATGTGAATTCCCATCATCTTTTATTCTCGGACGCCAACCACCACTAATCTCGTTATAATCAATGTCAAGGACTATAGACACTGCTTTTTTTAGAGCCTCATGCAGCGTTGTTACTGCAGACGAAAAAATGCTTTTCTCCTCTGCACTACTGTTGCTAACTAGCTTTTTTGTGTCATATGAAATATCCAACATAAACATATCTGTCAAAAATTCAAACCCTAAGAATACATTATTTGCTACCTCATCATGATTACACACACGGCTATCATGATACGGCTGAGATACCAAAGTACGTCCAGGATTGCTTGGATCTGATATTTCTGCTCCGCCACATTTCTTGCATATATTAAAACCGTGCTTGTTATTCCCCATATTAACAGTTAGTACTTTTCTATTGGACAATTTTGCATAGCTAATCTTGCTTTCTCCAAACTGTTCAAGTTTTTCGTCCTCTGGTACATAGGCATAATAGGGCATTTCTGTAAAAGAGTATTCTTCGTTCTCATCTTCATATCTAACCGCATCACCTCTTTCAGGCGCAAATCCCCAGGGACGCAACATTTTCTTTCGTTCAATCGACGCATGACAATAAGGACAACTTGATCGTGCATAATCTTCTTTATCTACACCAAACCAATTGCATTCTGAGCAAATAATAATATCGTGATAATAGTCACTATTCGTAAAGTAAAACTCAGCTTGATTTGTTTCATATCCTCGCGGTCTTGGATTGGCATAGATGCCACCACTTTTATATATTTTTTTATCAATAGTTACAAACCTTCCCGGAGCATATTCACTAAGCGCTAATGCAATATCCCTTTCAGGGGCATATTGAATTTCACGATTATTCCTTCCGTGACTCGAACCTTTCTCTACGTAAAACTTTACGACATTCTTTGGAAATGAGTAGGACGGAATATACCCCTCACGATAAAACACATCAAAAGCAGATGCTTCTTCATACTCACTGATTTTATTTTCATCCAACACATTTTCTTTAATCTCTTTAAATTTTCTTATAGATTCATCCATGTAAGGCTGTGTTGCACTAGTAGATTTGACATACTGAATGTATTTTTCGCCATAATCCTTACAAAAACTGATTATTCCAATATCAGCTATGCTGTCGAATTGTGTCCTCATTTCTTCTGTGGACATGAATCCATTTAGAGCCATCATGTTGTAATGTCGTTGCTTTATCTTTGGATTGTTGCGATCAATCCATGGTTTTCGTGGAGGACCAGATATCATTTCATTTGGGTGAATGAAATAATGATGGTCATGTGGTCCACCTAAAGCATATGTGACCACTGTGGAAACCCCCGCATTTCTTCGTCCTGCTCGGCCAGCTCTCTGCTGATAGTTTTCCCTCATCGGAGGGATGTTCCGAAGGCCTACAGAAGTCAAAGCACCAATATCAATCCCAACTTCCATCGTTGTTGTACAACTTAATACATCAATTGAATCCTCTCCAGACTCTCCTGCACATATATCTTGGAACTGCATCTCATACTTTTCCGTTCTGCTCCAAGTGTCACTTCTTGTTTCTTTATGCGTCAATTGAGCAGTATGTTCTTCTGTTCTGATTTTTTGAATCTGAAACCCTTCACTTAGAGCATTTAGTATTGGAGTTCTCCAAAAATCAAAACGAGACAAATCTTCTGCAGTAATAGCTACAACCTCCGTTGAAACAAAGCAAGCACCACAATACTCCCCAATTTTAAACGGTGAAATCTTACCGCACTTTATGCATCGATACCATGAGAAATTCTCATCTGTAGATACTATCTTTACCGATGAAAGTTTGATATAGTACCTATTATTTCTTGATGACCTTGCAAAGAAGTTATCCCTTATTAGTTCTATGGTTTTCTTCATTTTGGGCAAATCAATGTCAAGAACCTCTTGAATTCGACTTAATAATTCTCCATCTATGTCAGAAATAAAAGCCGAGTTCAATCCAAATTCTCGAGACTTGCTACGTCCTGGTAACTGTTTACGAACTTCATCTGGTATCATTTCTCCAATCGCAGCTGCTTCATCCATTACGTCCCAGAACAACAACACCATCGTCTGATACAGAAGTTCTTTATCAATTTCAATTCCTTCATCTTCAATATCTTCTATTAAGTAGTTGAATTGTTTGTTCGTGGGCGCAAGAAATCCAAGCCCAATATCTTTAAAAGAACGCGGACTTTCTGTAAAGAACATCAGCAAATGTTCGTAGTATTCTTCTGGCAACGACTGAAATTCCCTAGCCATTTCTTCAAAATCAATTTTACCGCCTCGCCCTAAAATTCGATTTTTCCTTTTTTCGAATTTCTGTTTATGTTCTTCAAATATTTGCTTGTCTCCGGCATTAAAGAAAGAAAGTCTATGATAATTGCAAATCTCCAAAAATGCCGGGTATAGCTCACTGAGCGAGTATTCCTTTTCGCTGTTTTGCATCAACTGAGATGCAAGAATAACTGCCTGTCGGAAAGCATCTGCATCAGATGACTTTGACAAATCACGGGCAAGTTTGGCAGCATTCTGTCTGGAATCGGAAAACAAAAGGACCTTTTTTCCTTGATTTATCAAGTTCCTCTTTTGAGGCGGTTGCAGTTCGAACTGGACTTTAGTCAAATTGTAAAAAGGAATATTTCCTTTTGTGGCAAGGTCGATTGGTTTCTTTAAAGTCATATTCTTACAGCACTTGGGACATTTATTAAAAGTATAAGCTTTGGTTTTTTTATCTTCGGTATCGTTGTAAATTACCTTTAGAAGACTATCATCATTTTGAGGCGTTAAGTACAATTTTCCTGTTAATGGGTCAAGATATCCCAACTTTTCATCTTTTCTTCTCTTATGGTTGGATGGAACAATATACAACAGCATTGCTTTAAGGGAATCCTCATCACCGACCAAGCCAGGCCGAGGAAATACATACCAATATGGTTGACCATCTTCTTTTTTGAAAAATACACGAAAATATAAAGCCCCACACTTAATATGGTTGACGAGTTCATAAACTCGCCCACCACATTCGCATTTTTCTTTTGGTATTGATATAACTTTTCCCAAAGGAAGTTTCTCACTTTCAGAATAATACGCATTCTTGCATTTTGGATTTGAACACGCATAAATTCCCTGTAAGCCACGCAAAAACATGTGCAAACGAACAGGAAATAAAATGTTATCGTTTTTCTGAGCAAGAGGAACTAAGGCAAGTAACGCATCCAGTGCATTTCCTGCATGTCTATGATCACCAAATAGTTGTTCTCTTAGAAAACTATATGATTTCGCACCATCTCGACAAAGCTTTTTCAGTTTTACGAAGGCTTCATATTTCGGCAGATTCTCATAGAGCCAAGCTTGTGCTTGCTCATTATCAATGTTTTCTGGCAAAGTTTGATTAAATACAGTTTTTGCGAATGTTTTAATTTTTTTCGCGATACCTTCCCCATAAGCTTGTTCTGATCCGATCGAGGCAAGAAGTTCGACATCTGTGATTACTTCGTATTTATCTGGGATATCTTCCTTTTCTCCGAATAAAAACATACAACCGGTATGCTCTTTTCCAGTTAGCCCCGTGTAAAATGCATTTATAGCATCATGGTCATTCTCAGGCATGCTAGCCGTGGTCAAAATAAACTGAACTCTCTCAATAGTTATATTCAAGCGGTTGAATAATCGCTCCAGTAACAAGGCGATTTCTCCACCACTTGATCCGCGATACATATGTGCTTCATCCAAGACTACAAGAAGCTTATTTTCTCTTGATGCTTCAAGCCATTGTCTAGTTTTCTCCCATATATTCGATTCCCGCTGGCGCATCAGCATAAATTCCAACATAGAGTAGTTGGTAATTAAAATATCTGGAGGAAATACCTGCATTTCAAACCTTGTGATAAGTTCAGCATCAAAGGGATCAGGATTTTGAATATTATTTTCCAAATTGTTGATAAATTTTTCTACCCCTTTTTCTCCACCATATCTAGCAGGGTATTTGTGTATACTTTGAAGCCCTTTAATATTGTTTCGTTGCTTTTCCTGGATTGCTTCATCAGCTGACTTATCCACTAAGTAATTTGCACGAAAAGTTTGTGCGAGTTCACGGTTACTAGATGTCTTGGACTCACCAGAGTAAGGGGTTCTGCCTGTGTACATTCCAAAATGAGGGATACGTTCAGCATTTGTTTCGGTAGTAAAAATATCTTTAAATTTCTCATTACCCAGTATTTTTCTAATTCTTGAGAGTTGATCTGATACAAGCGCGTTCATAGGATAAATGACTAGCGTCCGTACCGCATCCATCTTAAACGTATTCGGGCGTTTTTTTGCTTCTTCAAATGCTTTAGCAAGTATCGGCCAAAGGAAACACTCTGTTTTACCAGAACCCGTCCCCGTTGAAACAAACAAATCTTTTCCAGACAAGAAAGATTCCAATGCCTTTACTTGATGTACAAAGGGATCAGGATATACTCCTAAGTTTGCATCCGCAAGTTTTATAAATGCCTCTTTAACACCCGGTTCAATGGAATGTGAATTTTTAATACCATCCGGGAGTTTCTTGTAAGATGCTGATGTTTCAATAAAAGGCTCGCGTGCAATATTGGAATAATTGTTACACTTCTCGCCTAAAAGATCGTTTTCATATAACAGTAAGGTTTCACTGTTGGCAAGATAGTCTGACTTTATATAGTTTCTCAACCGATCTCTAATAGCCTGATAATAGAATTGAACACCGTTTGAATTGTGCATAATTACTAACCTCCTATTACTTTTATACCAAGGCTACTTAGTAATGCTGTTATATCGGCGATAAACTCTTTCTTGAACAAAAAATTGGTTTTGTTGAAAGCATTATTATACGGCCATGACATCAATAAAAGAAAAAAATACTCTCTATTAGGCAAGTGTCCGTTCAACTTTAAAACCACATAACTGTCGTCCTTATCAATCAATTTAGCAATTGATGGATTGCTATAGTAAGCTTTTAAGGCGTAATATAATCGTCTATACTCAAATGAGGACAGTGAATCACCTTTCATTTCTCCAACTTCATTTGCGAATAAGATGGCACCAGTGGGTTCTCTAACGACTCTGTAATAGGAATTATGTTCAACATTTCGAGCAACTGAATAATCAGTTACTATATTTCCAGACCAAGAATGTGAAATGGCTTTTTTCGATAATGGATTGAAAAACTGCAGTTCCTCTATTCTGATATCCGCTTCATAAAATTCAGCAATGTTATATTTTGCATGAACATAATCTGTTACTGATAACTCATCTCTAATTAAGAGTTCTCTGGTAGTTACTGAGTATTCTGTTGGTGAAGTAAATAATCCAAGTCCATTAACTGTATATAATTTGTTAGGAATCCCAAAGTATAAAGATGTGTTGCCAATATTCAAGGATCGCCCAAAATAAGCCGTTTGATTGCGATTGTTTTCATTAGTGATAAGATAACCAGTTTCTTCATAGACTCTACGCATATGGACTGGAAATCTGAGGTTAGGGTTATTTGAATCGATAAATTTATCAATAATACCTGGAAAAAGTTCGTTGTATCTTTGCATCAGTTCATTGATAACTAGAGTTTGATTGTGTTTTGTTGACCCATACTCTCCATTATTTGCTGTCCATAAGCACCAAAGCCCTAATGAAGAGTAAAGCAATCTGTACGTAAATGAATTCTCCGATTCACCAAAATACCGATTTATTCTCATATCATTGGACATCGATATTAATAATTCATTCATTGAGCAAACCACCCTAATAGTAAATTCTTAATTGGACACCGCCCTGCGTGACCAGCATATTTGTTCAATTGATTGGAAATATTATAAGGGTTTATCTGTAAGACATCAGTACAATACGGAAGTATTTCAAATGCTAATAACCGGCAGAGATCATCTTCATTTTTTACGTAAGAGCAATAGCGTTCAACTAAGCTTTGCCTAAAATCTAATTCCATAAGGATTTGTTTTAATATTCTTTGATATCTATTCCATTCGTAATTTAGTTCGAACATTTTGCTCTGTTCTTCTAGGCTCGAAGGATCTTCAGTTAAATTGACTGTCAAAGATAGCGCACTTATTCGATCCAAGTTAAGGTAACGACAGTATTCAAGAAACTCTTTTGAAACATAGTTGAGAGTCCTGTTGTAGGCAACTGTAAGAAAGATGATCTTATCTCTATGTTTCTCGAAAATCGGTATCAATTCAGTTTCATTAAAGTTTCCTAGAAAATTGGCCAAGCCAACAATTCGATCTGCTGTACTAAAAAAATGATTGATATGAGTTGAAGTTATATTTTGATAGTAAACAAGCATTTTAGCATTTTGATTTCCTATAAGTGTATTTGCGGTACACTTAATTAGATTCAATCCAACTTTGTGACTTATGATTATTGGGAACCCTTGAAACAGCACTTCACTTAAGTGTTCTATTAGAAGCCTGAAATACTCAGTGTTCTTCGTTAACCCAATATTTTCAAGGTTATATGATAAGTATTCTTTAAATTCGTCAATATCAGAAGGAGATTTGGGTATTGGCAGTTCACTAATATTTTCAATAATTTGTTCTTGATCAATTTCAATTCGGATACTTTCATTCTTTTCGGTTAGAATGCACGCATCTTTAATTTCGCTTAGTTCACCAGACATAATCTCGATTTTCTTTTGAAGCATTGCATTCTCATTTAATAAAAATTCAATTCGTTTTTGATTATCGTCTATAGTATCCGCATAATCCTCAACTGCCACAATTTTCTTCTTTATTTCGTTAATTTCAGCGGAACTTTTCTTTAACTGTTCCTCAACCGAATCTCTTTGCTTACCTCTGCTGGAATCAAGATTTACTTTTAGAGTTCGAAGATCAGATTCCAGGAGCCTTAATTCTTTTTCAATGTTTTCTTTTACTTCCTTAATTACAGAAGTTTCTTTGTATATATTAATGAACGCACTTAAGAATCCTATATATTCTTCAGAATAATTCTCATTGACAAGCTTAAAGTACAGCTGAATATTATTTGAAAAGTTTGACTGAGATAGTGCTTTTATTATTGCAACTTCTTTACTGTTACCTTCTTGTATGCACATATTAATTTGCTCTTGCGTTATTGATACCCAATCATGAATATGCTGCTCAATGAGATTTGAGATGAAATTGTGATTATGAAAGTTAAGCAAAATAGATTCAACATGACGTTTCGTTAGTTTGTTTGGTCTAAAGCCTCGACGAACTTTCGCAAATTCTTTTGGGTATCTTGAAAAATATGAAATTGCATTCTGATGAGGTATTAAGGAACATATGAATTGCAATTCTTCTTTTGATAATTGAGGAAGATACTTCATAATAGCCCCTCCTCAAAATAATGTCTTACCACTGTATTTATTTTTCCATCAATCTCACATTTTTTAATATACTGAAGTGCGAGTGTACTTAGTCTATTTTGATCGATTTTTGATTCATCAAAATTCTCTGTTTTTTTATAATGAGCGAGAATGTCGTCGAGTAACTCATTTCCGCACTTAACGTGATGTTCATCCTGAACAATGTAAGTGACAGGATAGTTATGTTTATAACCAATAATTAAAGAATCAGGGGTCATATATACCGTTTGATTAACCGTCAATTGAGATACTCCATAACAGTTGAACATAAAGTACGATAATCCATCCTCAGGAACTTTGAACACATTCGCTTTTCTCGCGTAACTTTGAATATGTTTTTTATTGAATGTTATAGAATCTTTTTTTTCTATTATTATCTCAGCGTTTTTCTTGAATATAATTGACTGCGGTAACAGATTTATTCTTGAAACATTTGATGTTACAAGTCGGATATTCTCTCTGGGGACATTAGTATTTCCTTTTGGAATCAAGTTAAAGCTGGAATATACGTAAATATAATCAGCGTTCACATTGCATTTATTGTCCGTAAGATAAGTAGGAGGCCAAAGAATCGTTAATGCCTCACTTGTCTCCGCTTTATAATTCCATGATTTTAGTAATGAAACCAAATTTTTTGATAAATATTTAATACTCAATACCATCCCTATAAATCTCATATCCATTGTTTTAAATTCGAAAGTATCTTCTACATCAAATTCATTCAAAAGAAACTGATTCTTTAAGCTCGATTTCTTTAGCGGAAAAACAACAACGTATTTTATATTTGTATAAAGCACACCTCCTCTCACATATTTACATCTACCTGCTTGGTCATGTCCCATCATTCTGAAAAAGATCGGAGTGTTACTCCGACTAAAAAACAGACGCTTGCTCGTTTCCTCTTCGCTTGAAAAGGATAGATAATAAGATGATGAAAATCTCGCAAGAGGGAATAGTGTAACAGTATCTGGTGCAAAATTTTCTCGGTTAATTTTGATTTTTAATAATGTTCTGTTCTTATCCTCAGTATTGAGTTCTATAAAGACGTTATTTTTCTCGCAATCTTCTATCTCATCCACACTAAATCGCAAACCTAAGCAAAAATTTCTATTTTTATTGTCAAAGTATATCTCTCCAACTTCACGGCTTTCTCTCTTGAAAGACAATCTATCTGTATTTCCAGTTAATTGACCTAAATAGTATTCACATTCGACATTATTGTTTCCTCTATGATGTCTAAAATGAACTGATCTTTCTGTGCTATAAGCAGCCGCAACATAGACCTCTTCTTCACAAACAACGCACACATACCGATTTGGCTCAAATCCTTGATTTATTGCTGCTTCTTTTGCAGTAACAACCATTTGAAGTTTTCTATCATAAGCTTTACGTATTGTATTTTGCGTGCCCTTTCGCATAACATCAATCTCCAATCGAAATCCGGGCAATTAGCATTTACAAATCAATCAATATTGTATTACTTGCCTTATTGCCTACCTATTCCTTCAGGACTATAAATTCAACATACATCAAGTAATCCTATGCCTCATCTCCATGAAGATGAAGTCCTCAGGAAAACAGGTTCAAACATATCAGTACCTCAAATCAATTCCAAATGAAATTATCCCAAATAAATATTCTCATTGTGCCAAAGTAAAAAATGCTTTGCCGGTCGTTCATCAAATCTATCAGGAATTACCGCCAGCTTCTTCCCATGAAAAGCGTAATACTCGCGTCCGTCGCCATATTCTTCTTTAATTCGCTTGCTAACCTCAATTCTCAGTTCCTCATTCACTGTGATGTATCCGCGATCAAATAATGCATGGAAATCTCTTCGGAGCAACAACCCATTACTGGTTAAATGGGGACCCTTTTCAGAATAGGTTTGATATGGGCTGCTTCCAATGCTGGGAGCGTATTACCACCAATAATAGCACCAACGGCGATGATACGCCTCTGTAACCAATATCTTAAATGTTCCTTGGCATATTCTCGGATATACGATTCGACCGGGCCCATATCGAGCAATGCTTCCACTTACAGTATTTGGTTGGGGTTGATCAATTTGACGCTCATTTAAAAACATTCATAACATTATCGTACAATTGCATACCCAATGGTGTGTTTGTATCGTAAGTTTTTCGAACCATATTTTTATATTCATTCCAATCTTCTGGCGCTGGAATCCAATTTTCTCGACTAAAAAAGAATGGCTTTGGCAAGATAATGCAACCGAATTTTTGGATCAGGGGTCCGTTCTGTAATCACTATTACGATATTTATAAATTGCATTCCTGAATGCCTTGTGATTTGGCATTCCATTTTTGTTTTAAAAGCTTCCCATGCCAAAGAAAGTGGCAAAAAAACATGCCGAACAAAGAAACCGCCGCCCACAATGAAGTTCGATGGACTGTGCAATTTAAACAAGAACAGCTCATTCGGTTTAAGTGCTCTGAATCCTTGTTTTCCACCTGGACGCCAAAAGTTCAATTCGTCTGGCTGTTCTCTGACAAGAAGATTGAACCAATCACTATCAGTCAAATTTACATAAATCTTCATCGTATCTTCACCCCCGCCCCGCCACATCCAGCACAAACGCCGGCAGCGGTTCGCGCATCGTCCATTCCATGCTGATCGGTGCCGAGCCGCGGTGGCTGCGGTAATCGGCCAGCCCGACGCAGGTGTAGGGCATCGTCACGCCGCTTTCGTTCCGCTTCTTCTCTCGGACGAAGAACAGGACCGGGTGCCGAGTCTTCCCCTGATTGATATACCGCCGCCCTGTCGGCGAATCGACCGTCGTACGGCTCTGCGACTGCCAGTGGAAAACCCGCTCATTCACCGCGTAATCCTGGTACATCGTCGTGGGCGAGTAATCTTTCTCGGACTTCACCAACGTGACGAAGAACACGTCCATGTTCCGATCCTCTACATAGAGGACCCCTTCCTGGAAGTGCCGGTGCTTCCACGCCTGATGCCGCCCGAGTGCGGCCAGAATCTGGTCGGTTGTGTAGTTGCAGTACAGGTCTAACGGAATGTCCTCGTCGAGCCCGTCGACCGGCCGCCCGACGATGTCGATCCGCTCGTACTGGTACCGCAGCAGATCGCACAACTCCGCATAGGCCAACGGATGCCCGATCAGCCAATACAACGCCTCTTCTACCGTGCGGAAAGGCTGCCCCTCCAAATCCGACAATCCGACATTCCAGAACGTGTAGTACAGCATAAGCAGCATTTTGCGTTCGGCCACATTTAAATCCGCCAATTCCCGATCGAGGCCTTCGCGAATCCGCTCCAACACCCGCAACGAGAACTGGATGAACCGCGCCGAATTGCAGAACGACAACCGCTCCAGCCCGGCGGCCAACACCCGCTCCCGAGAATCGCCGAGCGGCTCCTCGCAAGCCACAACCTTCTCCCGCACACCCAGCCCGTAGACCGTCACGTCGCGGCGATACACCTCGAGCGGCTTCACGTGGTAATCTTCGAAAAACTCCCCGACCTGCCAATCCCGATGGTGCGCGAAGTAGTCGACGACCTTGCGCCGGATGTTCCGCAGATTGTTGATCGAAGCCCGGATATGCGCGAGGATGATCTCCTGCGCCTTCCGCTCTAGGATGATGGAGCAACCCTTCGGCACATTGGCGAACCCTTGCTCGATCTCACGCACGATCGACCGGCGCGTCCGCGGCAGGAGCGCCTGGTACCGCTGCTCGAAGTTGTACTCCCGATGGGCCTGCCCGACGAAGTCGAGTACCGTCAGCGCTTCTTTGCCTTCGCATAGCCGCAGTCCACGGCCGAGCTGTTGAAGGAACACGGTCAAGCTTTCCGTCGGCCTCAAGAAAAGCACGGTGTTCACTTCCGGGATGTCCACACCCTCGTTATACAGATCCACGACAAACACAAAATGGATCTCCTTCTGTACCAACCGCTTCTTGACCGCATCCCGCACGTCGTCCGGCGATTCGGCGGTCAGATACGCGGAGGGAACGCCGAAGGCATTGAACTGCTCGGCCATAAACGCGGCGTGCCGCTGGCTCACACAGAACCCGATCCCGATCACATCCCGAATGTCCGTGCAATATCGCTCCACCGCCTCGAAAATGAACCGCGCCCGCTCCCGGGCCGTCCGCTCCTGCAGTACGAAAACTTTTTCCAGTTCGGCCTCGTCGTATTTGCCGAATCGCCATTTCACTTCGCTTAAGTCGACCGAGTCCGTGACACCGAAATAGTGAAAAGGACTGAGCAGCTTGCGCTCGATTGCTTCGTATAAACGAATCTCCGCGGCGACCCGGCCGTCGAAATAATCCGTCACCCGCTTCCCGTCCGCGCGCTCTGGCGTCGCAGTCAATCCAAGTAATATCTTCGGCTGATAATACGACAACAACTGTTGGTATGACGGCGCAGCCGCGTGATGGAATTCGTCGATGATGATGAAGTCGTAGAAATCCGGCGGCGTCTGTGCGAACAGATCCCTGGAGTTCAGCGACTGGATGGAGACGAACAGATGATCAATCTGTTCCGGCATCTGCCCCGCTACCATGATGTCGCCGAAGTTCAGGTCCCGCAGGATCGACCGGAAACAGGCCAGACTTTGCTGCAAAATCTCTTTGCGATGCGCGACGAATAGCAGCCGGTTCGGCTTGCCGGGATTTTGCCGGCAGTACCGGCGGTAGTCGAATGCGGAAATGACGGTCTTCCCCGTTCCCGTCGCCGCCACGACGAGATTGCGGTACCTCCCGTGCACCTCCCGCTCCGCCTGAAGCTTGTCGAGGATTTCCTGCTGGTAGTAGTAAGGCTGGATGTCGAAATAGTACCCCAGTGCGCCGTGATCGTCGGATTGCCAGGAACGCTCCGCCTTCAAGGCCTGTCGCAATTGCTGTTCATGCAACTGCGGGATGAACGTCACGAACTCCGGATTGTTCCAGTAATGCTCGAAAGTGACCTCGACCTTTGTAACGAGATCCGGAGCATCTTGCTGGGACAGCCTGACATTCCATTCGAGCCCTGAAGTCATGGCCGATTCCGAAATATTGGAGGATCCGATGTACAGCGTGCTGAAGCCGGTGTGCCGCCAGAACAGATAAGCCTTCGCGTGAAGGCGGGTCGTTTTCGTATCGTAGGAGATTTTCACTTCAGTGTTCGGCAGCTTGACCAGCTCCCGGATGGCTTTGTAGTCCGTCGCCCCCATGTAGCTGGTCGTGATGACGCGGAGCTCGCCGCCGCGCTGCGTGAACGCCCGTAGTTCATCGAGCAGCAGCCGAAGGCCGCTGAACTTGATGAACGACACCAGGAAGTCAATCCGATCGCTCGTGACGATCTCTTTCTTCAGTTCTGCCATCATGCTCGGCTCTCTTTTGTCTCCGGTAAAAAGAGAGCTGACGGACAGCGGGGTGTCGGGGCGGACGCGCGATTGGGGCGCCTGAGCCCGACTTTTGTCGATCAACTCCAGCAGCATCTCGGCGTCCCGGTGAATGAGCTGCCCCTTGAGGCTGGCGATCAGTTCGGGATCAAGCCTGCCCGAGGCCGAATTTTCGAGATACTCAATCGTGTATCGGATGATGGCGTTGCAGAGCGCGACCCGGTCCCTGACCACCTTATCTCCTTGATCGAGGTACTCCATGACCCGCGCGAGCAGACGCCCCATGTATTGTCCCAATATCGCAGCCGATTCGGCACGGTCCAGTTTGCCTTTATCTGCGTGCCAATCGTCATTCAATTTCGTCAGTTCGGATTCCAGGCAGTCATTGATGACCTGCTCGTACAAACCGGGTTGAAGCATGTTGCCACCACCGAATCCTTTTCCTCGACTTCCAATATTCGACACCCGCGTTTGATAGTCCTTCTTTCCCGCGTCGAACGGAGTGGCCCAAAAATAATAAACAACAACATAAAGCAAGTGACCGTAACGAGCCCTTCCAAAAAAAGCACCATTTCAACTCCTTTTTTTCTACGACAGAACAATTAACATTACAAAAGTCCGATAAGGACCGCAGCGCGGCATTATACTGCTGTAACGCGGTATGCACGTTACAGCGGCTTCTGCTCGGCTCCTCGTGCCTCTGTAACGTGGCATACACGTTACAACAGCTTCTGTCCGGTTCCGCTTGACCCTGTAACGTGGTATCCACGTTACAGCAGTTTCTGCTAGGTTCCCCGCGACTCTGTAACGTGGTATCCACGTTACGGCCGATTCAATACAGCTTCTGTTTGGCCAGTCGCAGAAAAAAGCCAGAGTACTCACGATGGAGTAGTCTGGCTTTTATCACCGGGTTATAGCTCGCATGATACAGGCAACCCCGCCTCAAGCAGCTTCTGCCGCCGGATACGGCGCAACAGCGCGGCAATCAGCCCGCCTCTTGCATCTGCCGCCGCCACAGCCGGGCATACAAGCCGTTCGCCGCGAGCAGCTCGTCATGGTGGCCTTGCTCCGCGATCCGCCCCTGATCCATCACGACGATCCGGTCGGCGTGCCGCACCGTCTTCAGCCGGTGGGCGACGACGATCACCGTCCGGCCGCGCACCAGCCGGTCGATCGCCTGCTGGATCTCCGCTTCGTTCTCGGGATCGAGCGAAGCGGTCGCTTCGTCGAGCAGGATGATCGGCGCATCCTTCAGCAGCGCCCGGGCGATGGAGATCCGCTGCTTCTCCCCGCCCGAGAGCGTGCTGCCGCCTTCGCCGACCATCGTGTCGTAGCCGTCCGGCAGCTTCATGATGAAGTCGTGGCAGCCGGCGAGCCGCGCCGCTTCCTCGATCTCTTCCCGGGTCGCGTCGCGCCGTCCGAACCGGATATTGCCGGCGATCGTATCCTCGAACAGGTACACGTCCTGGAACACCATCGACACCTTCTGCATCAACGCTTCCGGGTCCATGCCGCGGACATCTTCCCCGCCCATCGTCACCGTCCCCCGATCCGGATCGTAGAACCGGGCGATGAGCCGCAGGACGGTGCTCTTGCCGCTGCCCGAAGGACCGACCAGCGCGGTGAG
>CALGAP010000011.1 GCA_937958995.1 uncultured Chitinophagaceae bacterium | reverse complement strand
GTTGCCCGACCTGGATTCGAACCAAGACAAACAGAACCAAAATCTGTCGTACTACCATTATACTATCGGGCAATCCGTAAAGGGAGTGCAAAGCTAAGGTTTGCCACAATTTTTCCCAAATGAAATTCAGGGACTGTGGTGGGGTTTGCGTTGCGGGATGCGGTTTTGGCGTTTCGGGTTTCGAGTGGAGGCTGATTAATGATTTGCGCAGGAAAAGTTTCGGTACATTTAGCGTGATAAAATTCAAACTACATGACTGCTTTCAATCGCCGCTCTTTTGTGAATAAGATCGGCGCCCTATCTGCGGCCGGCATTTTTTCTTCACTCACCCAACCGGCCTGGAGCCGCAACCTCAACAAGGCATTGGAACAGGCTGCCGATTTAACGCCTGGTGAACTGGCCACCGATGAAGAGTTCTGGCACTATGTGCAGCAATCATATACCGTTTCGCCCACCATCATCAACCTCAACAATGGCGGCGTGGCGCCGGCACCCAAAATTGTGCAGGATGCCATGAAACGCTATTATGATTACAGCAACGAGGCGCCCAGCTATTTTATGTGGCGCATTCTTGATAAGGGCCGCGAACCGCTGCGCGAGCGCCTGGCCGCTATGGCTGGCTGCTCGCCGGCAGAAATTGCCATACAACGCAATGCTTCCGAAGCACTGGAAACCATCATATTCGGTCTGACCTTAAAGGCCGGCGACGAAGTGGTGCTCAGCAAGCAGGACTATCCCAACATGATCAATGCCTGGAAACAACGCGAACGCCGCGATGGAATCAAACTGGTGTGGGTGGATCTGAAATTGCCATCGGAAGATGTCAATTACCTGGCCGAGAGCTATATCAAAGCTTTTACTGCAAAGACCAAAATCGTTCACCTAACGCATATCATCAACTGGAACGGACAAATTTTACCCGTAAAAAAGATAGCCGACGCAGCGCATGCCCGCGGTATTGAAACAGTGGTAGACGGCGCGCACAGCTTTGCGCATTTCACATTCACCGTACCTGAACTCGGCGCCGATTATTTCGGCACCAGCCTGCACAAATGGCTCAGCGCTTCCATCGGCACGGGTTTTTTGTATGTGAAAAAAGAAAAAATAAAAAACCTCTACCCGCTGTTTGCCAGCGACGATCCCTACAAAGACGATATCCGCAAATTCGAACATCTCGGCACGCGCCCCTTCTATATTGAACAAGCCATTCACAAGGCCATCGACTTCTACGACATGATCGGCGGCAAACGCAAAGAAGAGCGCCTCTTATATCTCAAAAATTACTGGATGGAAAAAGTAAAAGACGTCCCTGGCGTGCAGCTGGGCACCTCTCTGAAGCCCGGCTTCGGCTGCGCCATCGGCCTCGTGAACATGGAAGGGAAAAAACTCACCGATTTCGAATCATTCCTCTTCGAACGATACAATATACACTGCGTCTCCATCAACTGGGAAAACATCCACGGCCTGCGCATAACCCCCAACGTTTATACTACCACGAAGGAGCTGGACGTGCTGGTGAAAGGGATTAGGGAGTTTGCGAATAAATAGAATTTGAATTTGAACAAGGAATTTGAATGTGAATATTTGATTGCAACCATATTCGGCACGCATCCGCTCATTCACATTCAAATTCCTTGTTCAAATTCAAATTCTATATTCACTCCCTTGTTTCAACAAGGTAGTAGTGCTTCTTCCCTTTCTGCACCAGCAGGTATTTCTTATGCAATAGCAGCTCTTCTGAAATGGTCATGGCTACGTCGCTAACCTTTTGGCGGTTGATGCTGACGCCGCCGTTCTGGATCATTTTACGGGCTTCGCCCTTGCTGGGGAAGATGCCCGATTCGGCGAGAAAGCTGATGACGTCTATGCCGGATTTTACTTTTTGCGCTTCGTAGTTGAACTTCACAACGCCCTGCATGTTTTCGAGGTCTTCAATGCTCAACGACTCGGCGGGAGCGTTTTGGTTGGCGAAAAGTTTTTCCGTTGTCTCGATGGCTTTGCGGTATTCTTCCTCACCGTGAACAAATGTGGTTACCTCGGCGGCGAGCTTCTTCTGCAGTTCCCGGGCTTCCGGTTTGGCGCGGTGGCGCGCCAGCAGATCGTTGATTTCTGCTTCGGGTAAGAAGGTAAATATCCTGATCCATTTTTCCGCATCTACATCGGTGGCGTTGAGCCAGAACTGGTAAAATTCGTATGGCGATGTCTTATTGGGATCGAGCCATACATTTCCCTTTTCCGTTTTACCGAATTTGGTACCATCGGCCTTGGTGATCAGCGGGCAGGTGAAGGCATAGGCTTCGCCGCCGTCTTTGCGGCGGATGAGGTCGGCGCCGGTAATGATATTTCCCCACTGATCGCTGCCACCCATCTGCACTTTGCAGTTCTTGTTTTTGTAAAGCCAGTAGAAATCATAGCCCTGCATCAGCTGGTAGGCAAATTCGGTGTAGCTGATACCGGTCTCGCCTTCAATGCGTTTTTTTACACTGTCTTTTGCCATCATGTAGTTCACGGTGATGTATTTGCCTACATCGCGCAGGAACTGAATGAAGGTGATATTCTTAAACCAGTCGTAGTTGTTAACCATTTCCGCCGCGTTGGGTTTGGCGGGGTCGAAGTCGAGGAAGCGGCTCAGTTGTTTCTTGATGCCTTCCAGGTTTACCTGCAGTTGTTCTTCGCTCAACAGGTTTCTTTCCTCGCTTTTCATAGAGGGGTCGCCGATCATGCCGGTGGCGCCACCCACCAGGGCAATCGGCTTATGTCCTGCCTTTTGGAGGTGCACCAGCAACAGTATGGGTACCAGGCTGCCGATATGCAGGCTGTCGGCGGTAGGGTCGAACCCGATATAGGCAGTGGTCATTTCCTTTTTAAACTGTTCTTCGGTGCCGGGTTTAATGTCGTGCAGCATACCCCTCCATCGTAACTCTTGTAATAAATCCATATATAATTTGTTGACAGTAAATACCTGTAATTTTCGTTCGTCGAAATCTTGAAGCCTCACGCAAACCTTTTTATTTTGTGCGCCGTATCCGGAATAAGGCCATTCCGGACAATTTCATAGGAAATCAACGAATTACGCAAAAGTAAGGAAAGCGGAACTTTGCGGGATGTATGCAATATTATAATTATAAATTCGTTTTTATTAGTCAGTTCCCAAAGGCCGAAACCGCTCATTTTCAGATGAAATATTTGCGATTTGTAACGTAAGGCCCCAATGTCCTGTAGAAAATCATGTAATGAAATTGCTTATTTCGAAAATTGGATCAATGAAACGACCCCATATCCTCGTAACCCTATTGGTGATCGTACTGGCACAGGAAGCAGCTATAGCCCAGTTTCGAAAATATTCTAACGAGTTCCTGAACATTGGTGCGGGCGCCCGGGGTCTTGCTATGGGCAGCGCGCAGATTGCTTCGGTAAATGACGGTACATCGGGTTACTGGAATCCGGCAGGACTGGTCAACATCAAAGACAACCCGCAACTGAACCTGATGCACGCTGAGTATTTTGCGGGCATTGGAAAATATGACTACGCCAGCCTGGTGTTTCCGCTCAAAAACAACAAGAGCGTGCTGGGTCTTTCTCTCCTGCGTTTTGCGGTGGATGATATTCCCAACACTATCTTCCTGGTGGAAGCCGACGGCACTATCAACTTCAGCAATATCCAGACATTCTCTTCAGCCGACTATGCCTTCCTGGTGTCGCTGGCCAGGCAGCTCACGCTGAAAAAAGATAAAAAGATCAATGCCGGTATCAACGCCAAGATTATTCACCGCAAAGCCGGTGATTTTGCTTCTGCATGGGGCTTTGGTTTCGATGCAGGGGTGCAGATCGTTGACAAGCGCTGGAAGATCGGCATTATGGCCCGCGATGTGACCACCACCTTCAACGCGTGGTCGTTCAGCCTGAATGAAAAAATGCGGGAGGTGTTTTATGTTACCGACAACGAAATCCCGGTAAAGTCAACCGAGCTCACCGCCCCCAAACTGATACTGGGCGGCGCATATATTTTCAAACTCAGCAAAAACATGAACCTGCTTGCCGAGGCCAACCTCGACGTCACGTTTGATGGCCGCCGCAATACGGTAATCGCTACCGATGTGGCGAGTGTGGATCCCAAACTGGGCCTGGAAGCCAGCTGGCGCGATGTGTTCTTTGTGCGTTTGGGCATCAACAACCTGCAGCGCGCACTCGACGACGACGATATCACCAACCAGAAAAAAGTATGGATCTATCAGCCTGGTGTAGGCGCTGGATTTAAAGTGTCGAATGTGCAGATTGATTATGCGTTTACCAACCTGGCCAATCAATCCAATCCATTATATACACATGTTTTTTCACTAAAAGTTGATCTGAAAAAGAAGTCCGGTAATCAATAACCTGCTACCCTTTTGAGAATTTGAAACAATTATTTTTATGAGGAAGATTTTTACACTGTTGCTGCTGGTTGCAGGTTACACAGTGGCCGCTCAGCAATACAACAACGAGTGGATTAATTTTAATCAGACCTATTACAAGTTCAAGATAGGTAAGGCAGGTATTTACCGCATCAACAAAGCTGCTTTGGATAATCTTGGCATTGGAGGTACACAGGTTGAATTCTTTGAACTCTGGCACAATGGAAGACGTATACCGATCTATACTTCGGTTCCCAGCGGGCCACTGCCTGCCAACGGTTATATTGAATTCTGGGGCGAACTGAATGATGGCAAACCCGATAAGCCCCTGTACCGCGAAGCTGCTTTTCAGCATACAGATGTTCCCAGTTTAATTACCGATACTTCCTCCTACTTCCTGAGCGTAAATACCAACCAGGCCGGTCCCCGGTATGTAGAGGTCGTGAATAATGTGGCCGGCAATAGTCTGCCCGCCGAACCCTGGTTTATGTACAAACTGGGCAACTATTTCAAGAGCAAGGTGAATATGGGTTTTGCGGCCGTGGTAGGTGAGTATGTGTATTCTTCCTCTTACGATAAAGGTGAATTTAACTCTTCGGGTGATATCACCCCTGCAAAAGAATTTACCACCAACCTCGCCAACCTGCAGGCCAATGTGGCCGGGCCCGATGCCACCATCAGGTATGGCGCCGTTGGTAATGCGCTGAACCCGCGCAGCATGAAAGTGAGAGTGGCAGGCGTTGATATAGCCGACCACATTATGGACTACTTCAATGATGTGCACGCATCGGCTACGGTACCCACTGCACTGCTGACCAACAGCACGGTACCCGTTGACTTTGTAAACACCTCGCTGGTAAGCAATGACCGCATGGTGGTTTCTTATTTTGAACTGACTTACCCGCGCAATTTTAATTTTAATAACCAAACCAATTTCGAGTTTACACTGCCGGCCAAACCGCAGGGGCACTATCTCGAAATCACATCATTCAACACAGGCGGCGTTCCCCCGGTGCTGTACGATATGGCCAATAATGAGCGCTACGTGGGTGACATATCAGTGGCGGGCAGAGTGCGTTTTGCATTGCCTCCTTCTGCGCAAGACAGGAAACTGGTGCTGGCAAGTACTGCGGCTAATAATATCAACAACGTTACATCATTTACCACACGCGTATTTATCCGCTACGACCAGGTGGCCAACCAGGGTAACTACATTATTGTTACGCATCCTTTATTATACAACGGTACCAATGGAAATAACCCGGTGCTGGAGTATAAAAACTATCGCCAGTCGCCGCAGGGCGGCGGTTATACCGTGCTGGTAGCCGACGTGGAAGAACTGATAGACCAGTTTGGTTTTGGTATCAAGAAGCATCCCATTGCCATCAGGAATTTTCTGAAATATGCGCGAACATATTTTTCCATGCCGCCAAAGTACGCGTTTATGCTGGGTAAGGGCATGACCTACCTGGAGTACAAACGCAACCAGGCACAGCCCGATGTGGAAAGACTGAACCTGGTGCCCACCTTTGGTTACCCGGGCTCAGATAATATGCTGGCAGCAGATGATATTACCAATCCCATTGCCGCAATTCCTATCGGGCGTTTGTCGGTGATCAATGGCCGGGAGCTGGAAGACTATCTTGAGAAAGTGAAAGAGTATGAGCAGGCGCAGCGTACTGCGCAGAATACGCTTGCCGACCGCGCGTGGATGAAGAACGTGGTGCATGTTACCGGTTCCAGCGACCCTTATCTCGGCACTGTATTGTGTCATTATATGGACGTATATCGCCAGACAATAGAAGATACGGTGTTTGGCGCCAGGGTAACGAATTTCTGCAAGACATCAACCAACCCTGCCGAACAGGTTTCCTCAGGCAGACTGGAAGCTTTGTTTGAAGAAGGTATTACTTTCCTTACGTATTTCGGTCACTCATCGTCGACCACGCTTGAGTTTAATATCGACAACCCGCAGAACTATAATAACCCCGGCAAATACCCGATCTTTTTTGTAAATGGTTGTAATGCCGGTAACTTCTTTACCTACAACCCGCAGCGCCTGGTGACAAACGAGACGCTTTCGGAGAAGTTTACACTTGCGAAGCAGCGCGGTACTATCGCCTTTGTGGCCAGTACACACTATGGCATTGTAAACTACCTGAACCTGTACCTGACCAATCTTTACAATAGTATTGCCATTACCGATTATGGTAAATCGCTGGGTGAAATTCAGCGCTCGGCCATGCAGAAAATGGTGAACGCCGTTGGTCCTTTCGATTTTTATGCACGCTCGCACGCGGAGGAAATTACGCTGCACGGCGACCCTGCGCTGGTGATCAATGGTCAGCCCAAACCCGATTATGTGGTGGAAGAATCTTCCATAAGAATTACACCCACAGTTGTGTCATTGGCTGATGGTTCGTTTTCCGTAAAAGCCCGCGTGAACAATATTGGCCGCACTGATTCTGATTCAGTGCTGGTAAATGTGCAGCATCAATTGCCCGACGGCACCATCGACACCCTTTATTACGGAAAATTCAACTATATACGTTTTGCCGATTCAATCACTATCAACGTGAATATCGACCCGCTGCGGCATAAGGGTCTCAACAAGATTATCGTGACTGCCGATCCCAATGGCGAGATTGATGAAGTGGATGAGACCAACAACACTAACGTGCGCGAGTTTTACATATTCGAAGATGAGGCCAGGCCCGTGTATCCGTACAACATGGCGATTGTCAAAAATCCCAACCAGAAGTTGTACGCATCAACAGCCAACCCGCTGGGAGCGCAGGCCACTTACGTGATGGAAATTGATACTACCGAACAATTCAATTCGAGCATGAAGGTGACCAAGACCGTTACATCCACCGGGGGTGTGCTTGAATTTGATCCGGGCATTACCTATAAAGACAGCACCGTTTACTACTGGCGCACTGCACCGCAGACCGCCAATGGCGAACCTGTGTGGGTTAAATCTTCATTCACCTATATAGCTGGCCAGGAAGGCTTCAACCAGTCGCATCATTACCAGCACCAGGAATCGACCACAGACAGGATGTTCTATGATTCAACTGCGCGCGACTGGAAGTTCAAAAAAGCGTTGAATAACCTCTTTGTCTCGAATGGTGTTTATCCATATGCGGCTACAACCGACGCTGAACTTGCCGTGTCGGTAAATGGTAATAACGCATTGATCCGAAGCGCCTGCGTGGGCAATTCGCTTATCTTCAACGTATTTGACAGCGTGACCTTCAAACCCTGGAAAAACGTTGACGAAAATGGCAACAACCTCTACCTGTACGGTAGTGGTTCTGCCAACTGCGCAAAGACAAGAAACTACAACTTCGAGTTTTCGTACATGACACCCGCCAGCCGCAAGCTGATGATGGACTTCATGGATCTGATACCCGATAACAGCTATGTGGTGGTGAGAAGTGTAGACGCCCAGGTTCCCAACTCATTTGCGACAACCTGGATGGGTGATACAGCCTTGTATGGCACCAATAATTCGCTTTATCATAAACTGCTGGCGGCCGGGTTCACCGAAATCGATTCGATCAACCAGCGCCGTGCATGGATATTGATTTACCAAAAGAACAATGGCAACTTTGTTCCGAAATATGCATTTGGTGAAACCATGTATCACCGCGCACTGGTAGGTGCCGACTGTCCCACACCAGATACAATCGGTTTTATTACTTCACCCAAATTTGGCCCGGCCAAAGCCTGGAAGACCGTACAGTGGACAGGTACTTCAACCGAAGATCCGCCTACAGACAATGTTTCGGTAGAAGTAATTGGTGTGGATGAAAATGGATTTGAGTACCCGCTGCAGGTGCTCGACTATGCGACACAGGAAGCCGATATCAGTCATATCGATGCTGCGCAGTTCCCCTACGTGCGCCTGCGCATGCGCAACGCCGACTCTTTGACGCTCACTCCGTTCCAGCTTAAGTACTGGCGCATACTATACGATCCGGTTCCGGAAGGCGCTATTGCCGCCAACCTGTACTTTACATCGAAAGACAGCCTGGAGGTTGGAGAAAACCTCAATTTCGGCGTGGCCTTCAAAAATGTGAGCAGCACATCATTTGACAGCATATATGTGAAGGTGAATGTGATCGACAGAAATAACCTGGTGCACGAAATTTCAACCAATAAATTGAAACCAATCGCGCCGGGTGAGGTAGATACTGTGAAGCTGAGTATACCGACAACCAACTTTGCAGGTGAAAATACCTTGTTCATAGATGTGAATGCAAATGATGATCAGCCCGAACAATATCATTTCAACAACTTCCTGTATAAAAACTTCTATGCACGTCTCGATAAGACCAATCCGTTACTGGATGTTACGTTTGATGGTGTGCATATCCTGAACCGCGATATTGTATCGGCAAGGCCGCATATCCAGATTAAGCTGAAGGATGATGCGAAGTACCTGTTGCTGAATGACACTGCGCTGAGCCTGGTACAGGTGAAATTCCCCGATGGCAGCATTCGCACTTACAACTACGATGGCGACACGCTGCGCTTTACGCCGGCTACAAGCGGAGACAACAATACCGCCACTATCGATTTTAATCCTTCGTTCCTCAACTCGTCGGGCAAACCCGAGGGTGATGAATATGAACTGATCGTGCGTGGTAAGGACCGCAGCAACAACAGGGCGGGCGATGTGGAATACAGGGTGCAGTTCCGCGTGATCTCCAAACCGATGATCTCGAACCTGCTTAACTATCCGAACCCGTTCAGTACATCCACAGCCTTTGTATTTACCATTACAGGCTCGGAAATTCCGCAGAATATTAAGATCCAGATATTGACAGTAACCGGTAAGATAGTGCGCGAGATTACGAAGGATGAACTCGGACCATTGCGTGTTGGCAGAAATATTACTGAGTTCAAGTGGGATGGTACCGACCAGTATGGTCAGAAACTCGCCAATGGTGTGTATCTCTATCGTGTGGTAACTACCCTGAACGGTAAGCCCATGGATAAATACCACGCCCAGGGCGATGATACCGACAAGTTCTTTGTGAACGGCTATGGCAAAATGTATCTCATGCGATAGCGAAGGGCCCGCCCCAAAAATTACCAGGGGCGGGTATTGCAACATAGAGGAAAAAGATATAATTTAGCCGCTCATTCTGGCATAACAAACTAATCCTCAATCCTTCCCGCAAAATATATTTTGCCGAAAAACCTGATTTAGCACTTTTGGCGACTGCCTCCAAACCCAAACAAGAAAGGAAATGACAATTTTAGGTATTTCTGCGTTTTACCACGACTCTGCTGCAGCGATAATACAAGATGGTGAAGTGATAGCAGCGGCGCAGGAAGAAAGGTTTACACGAAAAAAACACGATCCGGCCTTCCCCGTGAATGCTGCCCGTTTCTGCCTCGAATATGCGGGCCGCTCCATCAATGAAGTGGATGCAGTTGTTTTCTACGACAAGCCTCTTTTGAAATTTGAACGTCTTCTCGAAACATACTACGCTTTCGCACCAAAAGGCCTTGCATCATTTATGATGTCGATGCCGGTATGGGTGAAAGAAAAACTTTTTCTGAAAAAACTCATCTGGGATGCGCTCGACAGCATCGAGAAAGTGGACAGGAAAAAAGTAAAACTTCTTTTCCCCGAACACCACCTTTCACATGCGGCCAGTGCTTTCTATCCCTCAAAGTATGAACGTGCTGCCATCTTAACCATCGATGGTGTAGGTGAGTGGGCCACTGCTTCCATTTGCCTGGGCGAAGGAAATAAGATCACCATTCTGAAAGAACTCGACTTTCCCCATTCACTGGGTTTGTTATACTCTGCCTTTACCTACTATTGTGGTTTTAAGGTAAACAGTGGCGAATATAAGCTGATGGGTCTTGCGCCCTACGGCAACCATGGATCGGCAGAAGTGGAACGGTATAAGAAGATCATTTACGATACACTGATTGACCTGAAGGAAGATGGCTCCGTTTTCCTGAACCAGGAGTATTTCAACTATGCTACCGGTCTGCGCATGGTGTACGACGATAAATGGGAAAAACTGTTTGGCTTCCCGCGTCGTAAATCGGAAACCAACCTGGAGCAATGTCATTGCGACCTGGCGCTGGCCATCCAGGAGGTGACGGAAGAGGCTGTGCTGCGCCTGGCACGCGAAGCGAAACGACTCACCAATGCAGATTATCTCTGTATGGCGGGTGGTGTGGCGCTCAACTGCGTGGCCAATGGCAAACTTGATAACGCGAAAATTTTCAAGCAACTCTTTATACAACCCGCTGCCGGTGATGCTGGTGGCGCTTTGGGTGCCGCTTACGCCGCATATCATATCTACTATGGTCACGAGCGCAAGATCGATCCGAATAAGATGGACGCGCTCAAAGGTTCTTACCTGGGTACAGAACATGGCGATTCAGACGTGCTGCGTGTGGCGCGCAAATACCGCGCTCCCTACGAGCACTATACTGATGAAGCTGCCCTGCTTGATAGAGTGGCTTCGCTCATTGCCGACGGCAATGTGATAGGCTGGCACCAGGGAAGAATGGAATTCGGTCCGCGCGCATTAGGTGCTCGTAGCATCATAGCCGATACGCGCAACCCCGAAATGCAGAAAAAGCTTAACCTTAAGATCAAATACCGCGAAGGCTTCAGGCCTTTCGCACCGGTAGTGGCAGCGGAAGATGTGAGCGAGTATTTTGAGCACGATGATATTTCACCGTACATGCTGATTGTAAAACCGGTGAAACAAAGCAGGATCATACCTTACCCGCCGAATTTTGAGGGAAAGAACCTGTTGGACAAACTGTACTTCCTGCGCAGCGATATGCCGGCCATTACGCATATCGATTATTCTGCCAGGTTGCAGACAGTACACAAAGAAACCAACCCGCGCTTCTGGAACCTGTTGCAGGCATTTAAGCGCAAGACAGGCTATTCGGTGCTGGTAAATACCAGCTTCAACGTGCGGGGCGAACCGATTGTGAATACACCCGAAGATTCGTATCGCTGCTTTATGCGTACCGATATGGATTACCTGGTGATAGGCAACTTTATTTTTGATAAGAAGAATCAACCGGATTGGAAGGAAAAAGACGACTGGCGCAGTGAGTTTACGCTGGATTAGCAGAATAATTATTTACCCAACCCAAAAATTAGGTTATGGAATTTTTGAAGGATCTTTTTTCGTTTGTGCGTGCGCGCCGTAAATGGTGGCTGATGCCCCTGATCATAATTCTGTTGTTGATTGGTGTATTGGTGATCCTGGGTGGTACGTCGCTGGCTCCATTTATTTACACGTTATTCTAATATAGCATGAACAGAGTAAAAGTTCTTGAAACCATACTGGTACTGGTATTGGCATGTGGAGTCGTTTATTGGTGGTTTTGGCGGAATCCGTACATGTTGCTGGCTGCAGGCATACTGGCCATCATCGGCTTATTCATTCCCTGGCTGGCGGAAAAAATTCACTGGGCCTGGATGAAGCTGGCCGAAGGACTGGGCTATGTAATGAGTAAAGTGATACTCACCATCGTGTTTACGGTATTCCTGGTGCCCATCGCTTCCATATCCAGGTTGTTCCGCAAGAAAACGGTGGCAACTAGGAAAGGTGGGGCAACATATTTCAAGGAGAGGAATTACACTTACACGAAAGAGAGCATCGAAAACGTGTGGTAATTTCACGCTGCTCAACTGGAAAGTTGCCCTTTAAATTATTAGATACAGGGAGGAAAAAATAGATTTGCTCCATAATTAAACGAATGTCCGGATTGACAGAAAAGCTATTGGCTGCCTTTAACCGGTTACACTGGTTGCTGCAATGGCTTGTTCTCAGTTTACTGGCGCTTCTCCTGTATGCTCCCGTTATAGGCAACTATTTTGTGAACGACGATTTTGTGGTGCTCCGCAAAGTCTGCCTCGACGGTCAATTGAATACCGATGGATTTTTCAGACCCCTTTCCGATATTTCCATATACATCAATTACCTTTTCAGCGAATTGCATCCCGGGCCTTATCGCGTCGCCAGCATAGTGATTCATGCGCTGAATGCAATGCTGCTTCTTCATTTTTGCAGGCAATGGCAATGGGCAGGGGATGAAGGCCTGCGCAACTTGTTTGCAATTTTGTCTGCCCTTTTTTTTCTTACCTATCCTTTTCACAACGAAGCCGTAGCCTGGTTGCTGGGCCGAGCTTCTCTGCTGGCTTCCACTTTTGCCCTGCTGTCATTAGTGATTCTAAGTGGCCGCCGACGCGAAAGCCGGAAAATGCTGCTAGTGGCGTTATGCTATTTCCTTGGACTAGCCGCTTATGAATCGGTGCTGGTGCTGCCCGGTATGGTATTGATCTGGCTGCTGGCCAATGGCACACCAGCCAGGAAAATGATATGGTGGATGGCGCTGATGGCCTTTGTACTGGTAGCGCATTTTGCAGTCCGTATTTTGGTGTCGGGTTCGGCCACCGGCGAATATGGGGCGCAGCTTTTCGACTGGGATGTTGCTGCCGCTTTTGGACGTGCCGCCAAGGCTGCCGCGCGTACACTGGCTCCTCCACTTAGCCCCGTAGCATTTTTGACAACGGCCGCCATATTGGGCCTGGTGTTGCTGACAGCTGTTATTATGGTATGGAGAAAAAGTTCACAGCAGACTTACGTACGCATACAATTACTGGCCTGGCTGAGCATGCTGCTCGTAGCTATGGTCATACCGTTTGTATTTGGTGTAAGCACCAATACTTCTGAGAGTGACCGCCTTTTGTATTTTCCTTCGGCATTTCTCTGCTCGCTGTTGGCGTTCCTGCTGTTGCATTTGCTGTATGGGAAAAAATGGATGCCCTGGGTCGTGGGCGCAGTACTGGTGTACAACATTTTGTTCCTGGAACAGAACAATCAAAACTGGCGGCATGCTTCAGATGCAGTTACCAGCCTGCTTAAGACAATAAAGGATAACCCGCTACAGGGAAAAATTTTCGTGGTGAATTTACCCGACCAGTGGGATGGCGCCTACCTGTTTCGTATCGGCTTCAAAGAAGCTTTGATTGTAACCGGTATCGATACCAGTCGCGTGGAAGCAGTAAATACCGCTGATATGCGCGAAATGAAAAAACTACAGGTCACCGATCATAGTTTTACAAATGGCAAATTGTTTATCCCTCCCGGTCTTTACGTTCAACATGCCGGGTCGCAACCACCGGCAAGGGGCGTTAACGAGCAGGTGCTTTTTGTGCGCGACACAGACAAGATCATATACTGGAATGGAAGCAGGTGGACCTTATTGCAGGCACATCAAGTCTTTAACTAAATAATCATAGTTTTGAACATTCCGCCGGCAATCATGTTTTAACGGCAACTGATACATGTATAAACTATCAAGTTATATATCGCGGGGAACCACTTTTATCAATAACCAGTTGTTTCCGGGTAGCAAGAAACTGTCTACGCTGATGATCTATGCAACGGATCTCTGCGATTCAGCCTGCAAACACTGCCTTATCTGGACCAAGCGCCCTGTTCATTATCTTTCATTCGAGAAAATAGTGGAAGTGATGCAAAGCCGTTGCATCACAAAGAATACTTCGGTGGGACTGGAAGGCGGCGAGTTTATGCTGCATCCCGAGGCTGAGAAGATCATGGAATGGTTTCATCACAACCATCCCAAATGGGACCTGCTCTCCAACTGTCTGAAACCGGAAGGACTGATCAGCGCGGTCAAGAAATTTCCTCCGCAGCGCCTGCTTATTTCGCTTGATGGCGATGCCGAAACTTATCTCTATATGCGAGGCAAGGCTGGCTACGACAGCGTATTGAAGGTGATTGAAGAGCTTCATACCGTGCTGCCCATATCCGTAATGTTCACCTTATCGCCCTACAACGATTTTGATGATATGAAGCATGTGGCCGAAGTGTGCAAACGCTACGGCATCGATATGCGCGTGGGTATATATAACGACATCGCATTTTTTGATACGGTAGATAAGGCGCATGAAACCGAGATTGGCGAGCACAAAGGAAAAGCGCCGCTGCAATTTGCCGAAGTAAGAGAGTGGAAGAATTCGGACGCATTTGTCAGGAAGCAGCAATTTAAGAGAGAGGAATGGCTGGGCGATATCTCCACACCCAAACACAACTTTAATCGTCACCTCGAGGATTTCACCCATCGCATACCACCCATTATCAAAGAGTTTGCTGAGAACTACGATTTCCTGGTGTTGTACAATGAATGGCGCCGCAATCATGTAAAAATGCGTTGCTACAGCATTCTCGACAGCCTGGTGATTTTGCCTGATGGCGATGTGCCTATCTGCCAGAACTTGGGTTTGAAGATCGGGAATATATTCAAACAGAGCCTCGACGAAATATTCAACGGGAAAGAAACCCGCGAAATACAAAAGCATTATGTACACAACTGCAACCAGTGCTGGCTCAATTTTCACCGTAAATACGATGTGATATTATACCGTAGTTTTGAAAAGTACTTTGGCAAATTTCTAACCTCCAAATTATTCGGCTACTACCAGTGGGAAGAAAACGCCCGCACCACCTACAAGCAATATTTCAGGCGACTGGAAGAAAAATGATCAGCCTTGCAGCCGCATTTTTTCAATGATGGTATAAGTGGGTAGCAACGAACGAAGGTGATGGCGGGTAAGCGTTTCATCCTTTTCAGTTACCTGCAAAAAATAGCTGATCTCGCCCAAAAAGCCTTGTGTTGCTATATTATTGTTGGGCACGGTAGGCACAAAATGGTTGTTGTCGAGCAGCACATGTTGCGTCACCGGCCGCTTGCTAATCTTTTCTAACGGAACATTTAAATACACCGGCGATTTGGATGTGCTTACCAGGCGGTTGGGGTAGGTGGCCTGTAGTATTTCACCGCCGGCATTGATCAGCAATTCGTCCACTGGTATTTTCCAGCTATGGTCGATGGAAAGATGTATTACGCCGGTGGTATTACTGGCATGCACAACCGATAATACGTAATTATTCCTGTTTTTTAGTGAAGGTTGTATGTATGCCTTTTTTATTTCGCCAAAAAGGTAAACGGCGTTGTCTATGGGGTGAATGAACAGTTCTGCCAGCGCATCGCCTTCGGGGTAGGCGCCTGTGAAATAGCGGTAGCTGTAATCTATGGCAGAGCCGGTATAGCGCTGCAACAACTGGTTGATAGTACTGAATCTTTTTTGAAGTCCCGGCAGGCAGTAGCCGCTTCGAGGATGTTGTACCAACTGCTCCAGTTCCTGCAGGCTATAACATGGCGGCTTTTCGACAAACACGGTTTTGCCGGCGCTGAGTAATTGTTGTACCAGTTGAAAATGCTGGTTAGGATTGGCTGATACAAACACTCCCTTGACCGAGTCGTTGTTCAGAATTTCTTGCAGCTGATCGGTGCCAATGCAATCTTTAAAGCGCGTGGCCATTTTTTCAGCATGGTCGCGATGCAAGGTGCAGACAGTGCTGAGCGGTACGCCGAGGTGGTGCAATACGGGGTAAAGGTTGCTGAAGCTATGCTGACCGGCGCCTATAAATGCGTAGCGGTATCGATAGTTCGACGGCAGATTGAGGTATTCCTGTTTGCGGGCTTTTTTATAACGTTCGATGAACCGTTGGAGCAACATAAGAAGGGAAGTTAGGAAAATTCAGCCTTGTTTTTCTTTCAACTCCTGCATACGCGCCACATATTTCCCCACAATATCAAACTCCAGGTTCACCGCATCGCCCTGCTTAACAGACTTGATATTAGTATGTTCGAAAGTATAGGGTATGATGGCAACCGAAAACTCATTGCTGCCCACATCAAAAATGGTGAGACTGATGCCGTTCAGGCAAATGCTTCCTTTCTCCACCACCAGGTGGGCAAATGGCTCCGGGAAGCTGAAACGGTACACATGACTGCCATCCTGGTCTTTTACCCACAGGCATTGGCCCCGGGTATCGACATGCCCCTGTACTATATGTCCGTCGAGCCGGCCGTTCATGGGCATACAGCGTTCCAGGTTCACCTCGTCGCCCTGCTGCCATTGGCCGAGGGTGGTCTTGCTGAGGGTTTCCTGGATGGCCGTCACCCGGTGGCGGTCGTTCATCACTTCTTCCACCGTGAGACACACGCCGTTATGCGCAACGCTCTGGTCTATACTGAGTTCCTTTGATATGGGACTGCTGATCCAGAAACTGGTATTGCTGCCTGTGGGCAGTACGGCCTCTATACGGCCGGTAGTCTCAATTATGCCGGTAAACATGATCTCAAATGTAACAACGAAGTGCTGATCTTTGATTATTAAAAAAATCGCGCTATATTTGCAGCCCTAAAAAGTACCAAAGGAGGTATAAATACAATATGCTTATTATCGATTCGAAAGATTGCGAGAATATTGACAAGGCCCTCAAAAAGTACAAAAAGAAATTTGAGAAGGCCAAGATATTGCTGCAACTGAGAGAGCGTCAATCTTACACCAAGCCGTCAGTAAAGCGCCGCAACCAGATTTTGCGCGCTGTGTATAAGCAAAAAGTGCAGAACGGCCAGATCGAAGCTTAATTCGTTAGAGCTAAATAATTTAGATAGCTGCAAGACTATTGATTAGTTTTGCAGCTATCTTTATTTGTATCTATATCAATACGCACCATCCAGATATACAACCCTTCCTGGAATACCTGAAGTTCGAAAAAAGGTATCCCGAAAATACCATCCGGGCCTATCGCACCGACCTGGAGCAGTTTTATGCTTTCCTGTCCGACGAAAAAGAGGGTATGGGTATGGCCGATGCCCGGCTTGCCGACATTTCCACCGCCATCGTCCGCAGCTGGCTGGCTTCTTTGAAGGAGGCGGACCATAGTGCCAGGACTATCAACCGGAAAATATCTTCCCTGAAATCTTATTTTAAATTTCACCTGCGGCAGGAAGCGATTGAAAAATCGCCCATGACAGGCATTGTGGCGCCCAAAATTCCCAAGCGCCTGCCGCAGTACGTGGAGCAGAAGGATATCGGCACTTTATTTAACCATGTGGAATTTCCTGGCGACTGGAAGGGCAGGACTGACAGATTGCTGCTGGCGATTTTTTACAACACCGGCATGCGACTGGCTGAATTGGTCAGCCTACGCGAAAACCAGGTAAGTATTTCTAAAAGTGATATAAAGAATTCAATCAAGGTTTTAGGTAAAGGAAACAAAGAGCGGGTGATTCCGATGGGCCCGGAACTGGCGGCGATGATAAGGAAGTATATCGAAGACAAAAGAAAGATGCTGGAAAATGCAGATAGTAACTACCTGCTGGTGAATGAGAAGGGGAAAAAACTCTACATGAAATATGTTTACCGCGTGGTAAAACAATATTTAGGCAATGTAACTACCATTGAAAAGAAGAGTCCGCACGTGTTGCGACATACTTTCGCAACGCATCTTACCAACAACGGTGCCGACCTGAATGCGGTAAAAGAACTGCTGGGTCACTCCAGCCTGGCAGCCACACAAATTTACACGCACAATACTATTGAGAAGCTGAAAGACGTTTACAAAAAGGCGCATCCAAAGGCCTGAAAATAGGGGTTTTTTTATTTGGAAAAGCAGCCTTTCTGCATTATCTTCATTAAGATCAAAAACATTAAGCCTATGTAAATAATTTCCCATCCTTTATGCTTAACCGAAGTGATGCGTTAAGCCCTGAGTTCTTTCTTTATTGTTCACAGTTTAAATTGCGATTGTTATGAATGTTAACATCCAGACCGTGCGGTTCACGGCAGACGCCAAGCTCGTCGAGTATGTTAATCGGAAAATTCAAAAGCTCACCACATTTCATGACCGCATAGTGAAGGTCGATGTGTATTTAAAGCTCGATAACGTAGTACATACCATCAAAGACAAAATCGCAGAAATCCGGGTGCAGGTACCCCGTCACCAGTTTTTCGTAAAATCATGCTCCAAATCATTCGAAGAATCTTTTGATAATGCTTTAGATTCTTTAGTAAGCCAGATCAAACGCAAAAAAGAAAAGCAGGCTGCATAGCATAAAATAACCAGGAAATAGTGAATCCGAAATTCGAAAATCAATGGTTCTGACAACTTTTTCGAATTTCGGATTTTTCTTTTCGGCACTTCTTTATTATATCTCCCACGTAAAGCGTTGAAAACAAAGAAAAATTTCCAACGCAAAATTTTAGAATTTAACAAATTCAGTTACCTTTGCCTTCCCCAAAAAAAAGGGTAAATGCGAATATCCTTTTGGGGAGTTCTTTACAGAATTGAGTTTCAATTTGTTTTGCCGGAGGATAGCTGCGGGAAATCAGATGAGGCCGATCAAATACAAGCCAGAGTAGCTCAGTTGGTAGAGCAGCTGATTTGTAATCAGCTGGTCGGGGGTTCGAGTCCCTTCTCTGGCTCTCCAGCGCGGTGAGCGGGTTTCGTGTTCTGTGTTTCGTGTTGCCCTGCAAATTGTAAACGCTGATCAACCTGGGAACGCGACACCCGAGACCCGAAACTCGTCACCGTAATAAGGGCAGGTTCCAGAGCGGCCAAATGGGGCGGACTGTAAATCCGCTGTCTTTCGACTTCAGAGGTTCGAATCCTCTCCTGCCCACCAGTCGAACGGAAGATTGAATATTGAACAGGGAAATTTGAATGAGGATATTGAAAGGATATTTGATCGTTCTTTGTTGATTGTTGAATATTCAAGTCATTATAAGCGGAAGTAGCTCAGTTGGTAGAGCGACAGCCTTCCAAGCTGTAGGTCGCGGGTTCGAGCCTCGTCTTCCGCTCAAAGTCGCCCAGCCCCCGGCAAAGGCGGCTCAAGACGGGTGTTGAGTTTTAAATGAACTCACAAGCCTTTACCAGCCGTTGTAGCTCAGTGGTAGAGCACTTCCTTGGTAAGGAAGAGGTCGTGAGTTCAATTCTCATCAACGGCTCAATAACGGAAATATTGATTTGAAGATGCCAATTTTCAGATCATAGCTATAAAAAATGTATATCCACAACTAAAAAAAGATAACGATGTCAAAAGAGACTTTTAAGAGGGATAAACCTCACGTTAACGTTGGTACCATTGGTCATATCGACCACGGTAAAACCACACTGACAGCCGCTATTACCACTATATTGTCAAAAGCGGGTCTTGCGCAAGCGAAGAAATATGACGAAATCGATGCTGCTCCTGAGGAAAAAGAACGTGGTATTACGATCAATACGGCGCACGTGGAATACCAGACTGCCAACAGGCACTATGCTCACGTGGATTGCCCCGGTCACGCTGACTACGTAAAAAATATGATCACTGGTGCGGCTCAGATGGACGGTGCTATTTTAGTTGTGGCTGCAACTGATGGCCCCATGCCTCAGACCAAAGAACACATTCTGCTGGCACGCCAGGTGGGTGTTCCCCGCATGGTAGTGTTTATGAATAAAGTTGACCTGGTTGACGACCCCGAGCTGCTGGAACTGGTGGAAATGGAAATCCGCGAGCTGCTCAGCTTCTACGGTTTCGACGGCGACAACACACCCATCATTAAAGGTTCTGCTACCGGCGCACTGGCTGGTGAAGAAAAATGGGTGAAAGCCGTTGAAGACCTGATGGCTGCCGTGGATGCTTACATTCCGCTGCCTCCCCGGCCGGTTGATCAGCCCTTCCTCATGTCTGTTGAAGACGTGTTCTCGATCACTGGTCGCGGTACCGTGGCTACCGGCCGTATCGAACGTGGCCGCGTAAAAGTGGGCGACCCGGTTGAAATCGTAGGTCTGATGGAAAAACCGCTTACTTCTACCGTAACAGGTGTGGAAATGTTCCGCAAACTGCTGGAAGAAGGTGAAGCTGGTGACAACGCAGGTCTGCTGCTCCGCGGTATTGAAAAGAAGGATATCCGTCGTGGTATGGTTATCTGCAAACCCGGATCCATCACTCCGCACACCGAATTCAAAGGCGAAGTGTATGTACTGAGCAAAGAAGAAGGTGGACGCCACACTCCGTTCTTCAACAAATACCGTCCTCAGTTCTATTTCCGTACTACCGACGTAACCGGTGAAGTAGAACTGCCTGCTGGAACAGAAATGGTAATGCCTGGTGATAATACCAGCCTCACTGTTAAACTGATCCAACCCATCGCGATGGAAAAAGGCTTGAAATTCGCGATTCGCGAAGGTGGCCGTACTGTAGGCGCTGGACAGGTAACCGAGATTTTGAAATAAAGCCTTATTTTTGCAATATCTCAAAAGTCATTGGTCTTAGGATTTTCCCCGAAGGCCGGTGACTTTTGATTCATACGGGCATAGTTCAATGGTAGAATAGAGGTCTCCAAAACCTTTGATCCGGGTTCGAATCCTGGTGCCCGTGCCGATAAACGAAAGTCATGACTAAAGTAGCAAACTATTTCAGGGACTCGTACAAAGAGCTGATGGAAAAAGTGACCTGGCCAAACTGGGCACAGTTGCAGCAGTCAACCGTTATTGTACTGGTAGCAACTGTGATCATTACCCTGGTGGTATGGGGTATGGACGTGGTGGCACAGACGGGTCTCAACTTAATCTATTCACTATTTGCATAATTGCGAGATGGAAAATCAAACTACAACAACTCAACCGGAAACCAAGTGGTATGTGCTGCGGGTAGTAAGCGGTAAGGAGCGCAAGGTGAAAGAGTATCTCGACAAAGAGATCAGCCGCGGCGGTTGGGGCGATGTCGTGAAGCAGGTTTTCCTGCCGGTAGAGAAAGTTTATAAGGTGCAGAATGGTAAGAAGGTGATGCGCGAAAGGAACTATTATCCCGGTTATGTGATGATCGAAGTGCTGGAAAATAAGCTGAATGACGATCTGCGTGATGCTATAAAGAATACCACCAATGTGATCCATTTCCTGGGCAAGGATAATCCCATAGCCCTTCGCAAAGCCGAGGTCAACAAAATGCTCGGTAAAATGGACGAAATGGCTGAAGCCGGCGGCGTAAGCATGAGCGAACCGTTCATTGTGGGTGAAACTATCAAGATCATCGAAGGTCCGTTCAACGATTTCAATGGTATTATTGAAGAAGTAAACGACGAGAAGAAAAAACTGAAGGTAACCGTAAAGATTTTCGGCCGCTCTACACCTGTAGAACTGAACTACATGCAGGTAGAGAAACTGAGTTAGTGTTTGTTGGTAAAATTTGTTTATACCGAAAAGCCGCAGTCATCTGCGGCTTTTTTATTGGGCAGGGAGGGGGAGTGGATTGGGAAAAATTGATAACAGGAACGAAGGCGCGGCGTCTCCCAAACCAGTGAACAAGTATGTGTGCAGTGCCGCTGTAAAGGTGAAGCAGCGGGCTGAAAAGTGTAAGGCTATGCCTCTTTGATGTATTCTTGGTGACGAGTCTTCTTTGTCCCCACTCATATTTGCGTTTATATATAAACGTTATATACCTGTCAATAAAAAATCCCGCCGGGGCGGGACTTGCCAATTTTTTGTATTCATGTTATTACATGAAAGTATTACCGCCACCATTCTCTTCGGGGCTCGGTTCCGGTGACTCGGGGGTTGTTTCGTCCACGATGGGCTCTGGTGCTGGAGCTGGTTCTGGTTCTGGAGCGGGGGCGGCAGCCGGTGCTGCTGCGGCTTTATTAACCGAAGCTTTCTTCCTGGAAGCTTTTTTGGCTTTTTTGGGAGCCGCTTTTTTTGCAGCTTTTTTCCTGGTTGCTTTCTTTGCAGCTTTTTTGGCTTTCTTAGCTTTTTTAGGTGCAGCTTTTTTCTTAGAAGCAGCTTTCTTTTTGGAAGCTTTTTTGGCTTTTTTGGGAGCCGCTTTTTTTGAAGCTTTCTTCTTAGTTGCTTTCTTAGAAGATTTTTTGGCAGCTTTTTTAGCGGCTTTTTTCTTCTTTGGAGCAGCTTTCTTTTTAGCTGACTTTTTCTTTGCTTTGGCCATAGTGTTTGTTGTGTTTTTAGATGTTGGTAAAATTCTTTAGGAAAAGTGTTGTAATTGAATGCAAAAGCTACGTAGAAAAATTCAAAAAATGAAAAACTCGCAAAAGTTTGCGCACGCCAAACGTGTACGTTGCATCCATGTTGCTCGCCACTGCACCGCACAACACCATTAACCAATTCTTTCGGCCCGCATCAAGGTATATAGTCGCCCATAAATCGAGCGGCGAGAGCGGAAATTCCCTGCTCTCAAAACCCCAGCGCGTCACCCCGGTCACAACTTCGGTCGGCCAGGTACCAGGTGGCCCTCCTGTCGGGTGAGCCACTCATGACTTGCCCCTCCCTCTCAACCCCACCTCCCAAACCCGAAACGCATCGCCCGAAACCCCCAAAAATCTCCCTTGGATTAATCATTCCCATTCCCTACCTTTGCGTCCCCAATTTTAAGTTCTTAAGACCGTCCGCGCTGAGGCTCGGGCGGGGGCTTCCGGGGTCAGATTGTTCTGCTGGTCAATGGCCGGCGCGGCGCTGATGAAGGAAGCCGATAGAATTTGGGAGTTTCCCGCCCAACGGCAGGGAAACGCTTGAACCAAAAAATGTAAAACATGGCAAAAGAGATTACCGGCTACGTTAAGCTACAGGTAAAAGGCGGCCAGGCCAATCCTGCTCCTCCTGTAGGTCCTGCACTGGGTTCCAAGGGTATTAATATCATGGAATTCTGCAAACAATTCAACGCCCGCACGCAGGACAAAATGGGAAAGACGCTCCCAGTACTCATCACCGTTTATTCAGACAAGTCTTTTGATTTCGTCATTAAGACTCCCCCTGCAGCTGTTCAGCTGCTGGAAGCTGCCAAATTGCAAAATGGCTCCAAAGAGCCTAACCGCAATAAGGTGGGTAAAGTGAACTGGACCCAGATTGAGGCTATTGCAAAAGACAAAATGCCCGACCTGAACTGCTTCACGGTTGAAAGCGCCATGAAAATGGTGGCCGGAACCGCCCGCAGCATGGGTATTACAGTTGAAGGTAAAGCCCCCTGGGAAAACTAAATTGTTCACGTCCTGTGCCCACAGGCCGGGAATTAAAACTGAATGACAATGGCGAAAATTTCCAAAAAAAGAAAAGCTGTAGAAGCTAAGATCGATAAAAACAAAGCCTATTCACTGAAGGAGGCTACCAACCTGGTAAAGGAAATCAACATTACGAGGTTCGACGCTTCCGTTGACCTGCACATACGCCTGGGCGTGGATCCCAAGAAAGCCGACCAGGCTATCCGTGGTACTGTTACCCTGCCTCATGGCACCGGTAAGACCAAAAGAGTGCTGGTACTTTGCACACCCGATAAAGAGGATGAAGCACGTAAAGCCGGCGCCGACCATGTGGGTCTTGACGAATTTGTACAGAAAATTGAAGGCGGCTGGACAGATGTGGACGTGATCATCGCTACACCCGCAGTGATGCCGAAGATTGGTAAACTGGGTAAAATTCTTGGTCCGCGCAACCTGATGCCGAACCCCAAGACCGGCACCGTTACCAACGACGTGGCAGCGGCCGTTAACGAAGTAAAAGGCGGTAAAATCGCTTTCAAAGTTGACAAGGCTGGTATCGTACACGCCTCCATCGGGCGCGTAAGCTTCAGCCCCGAAAAACTGGCCGACAACAGCCACGAGCTGATCAATGCAATAATCAAGGCAAAACCCGCTACTGCAAAAGGTACATACCTGAAGAGCGTATTCATGGCAAGCTCCATGAGCCCTGCTATTGAAATTGATACCAAATTATTAGTGAACTAAACGTTTTATAACGTCAGTAAAACTTTGCGTTATGACCAAGCAAGAAAAGAACGAAGTGATTGATGTGTTGAAAGAGAAATTCTCCCAATACAACAACTTCTATGTTACCAATACAGAGGCTTTGACCGTGGAGCAGGTGGGCAAATTGCGCCGCGTTTGTTTCGACAAGAAAGTTGAAATGAAAGTGGCTAAGAATACGCTTATCCGCAAAGCGCTCGAAAGCATCGACAGCGAACGTTATTCGGGTGTATTTGATGCACTGCATGGCGTTACCGCGCTCATGTTCAGCGAAAACCCCAAAGAACCCGCTGTAATCATCAGCAGCTTCAGGAAAGAAACCAACGGTGATAAGCCTGTACTGAAAGCAGCTTTCATAGATGGCGATGTATTCTCGGGCGACGATCAGCTGAAAGCGCTGACCACGCTGAAAAGCAAGCAGGATCTTATCGGTGAAATCATCGGATTGCTGCAATCACCCGCCAAGAATGTTATCAGCGGCCTGAACGCTGGCAGCAAACTGGCTGGTATTGTAAAAGCGCTGGAAGATCGCGCTGCAAATGCGTAAGAATATTGAGCATTGATTGTTGAAATATTTGCAGAAGAATCAACAATCAACTATCAATACCCAATTTTGGGAACCCGGGCCTTCGGGAAAAATAAAGGTAAATTTTTTTAAACCTCCGCCGGAGTCTCCTGATAAGGCTATGAAGGCGGGAAAAATTTAATCAAAATGGCAGATTTGAAATCATTCGCAGAACAGTTGGTAAACCTGACTGTAAAAGAAGTAAATGAGTTAGCCAAAATTCTGAAAGAGGAATATGGCATTGAACCCGCTGCAGCTGCTGTAGCTGTTGCTGCTGGTGGTGGCGCTGGTGCTGCTGCACCCGCTGCTGAAGAAAAAACTTCTTTCAACGTAATTCTGAAGAGCGGTGGCGCTAACAAACTCAACGTGGTGAAGATCGTGAAAGAACTCACCGGCCTGGGTCTGAAAGAAGCAAAAGACCTGGTTGACGGCGCTCCCAAGCCTGTTAAGGAAGGTATTAGCAAAGCTGATGCTGATGCACTGGTTGCTAAACTGAAAGAAGCAGGTGCAGAAGTAGAAGTTCAGTAATCATTTACAGAACTATACGATATAGATCCCTTTCCGCTTGCCGGAAAGGGATTTTTATTTAAACTTATTTGTTAGTTTAGCGTTTCCTCTTCCTGACCAAACATGAAAAGAGTCTCGCTTAAAGATATTGCCAGGTTGGCCGGAGTTTCCCCCTCAACCGTTTCGTTTGTGCTGAACGGAAAGGCAAAGCAAATGCGCATCAGCAATGCGCTGGCCGAAAAAATTATTGAGGTGGCCCGGCGCGAAGGATATCATCCCAACCAGGTGGCCGTAAGTCTTCGTACCGGCAAATCGAATATGCTGGGCCTCATCGTAGAGAGTATGTCGGGAAATTTCTTCGCCTCATTTGCCCGCGTTATTGAAGTGGAAGCCGCCGCACATGGTTACAAAGTAGTGTATGCGAGCACAGAGAACCAGCAGCAGAAGGCACATGAACTCGTAAGCATACTGGGACATCAACAGGTGGATGGCTATATCGTGACGCCTACACCCGGTATGGAAGAAGATATCCGCGCCCTGGCTGAATCGAAAAAGCCCGTGGTGCTGATGGATAGTTATTTTCCCGGCATCGACGTGCCGCATGTGCTGGTGAATAACTACGAAGGCGTAACCAAAGGCATGGAACACCTCATTGAAAAAGGTTACCGCCGTATCGGGTTCGTCACCGTAGATTTGAACCTGGTGCAAATGCAGGAACGTCTGAAAGGTTACCGCGACAGTTTACAGAAACACAATATTTCCGAAGAACACATTCTTTACGTCCACTACGATTTTGAAAGAGAACGGGCCATTGCGCAGGTCAGTGATTTCATCTCCGGTCCTCCCGGCCTCGACGCTATATTTTTTGCTACCAATTACCTGGGCCTGCTTGGACTTGAAACCATTCACCGTCTCGGTTATAAGCTCCCCGATAATCTTGCCATGATCTGCTTCGACGATCATGATGTGTTTCGTTTTTACCCCCCCGGCATCACCTGCATCCGCCAGCCTGTGGAAGAAATTGCCAAAACCGCCCTCGAACTGCTCATGAGCCAGATCGGCAAGACTAACGGCGTTACCAACACTAAGGTGGAGATATCGCCTTCGCTGGTAGTGCGGGGCACGAGTTGAAGATTGAAGATTGAACAGGGAAGGGTAAACGGGGAAGAATGAAGGGGAGGGCGAGGGGTTGAAATGGATTCCAATGATCAGGCACCAGGAACCGATAAATTCCAGATAAGAAATTCCAAACGAGTACTTCGTTTGGAATTTTTGTTTGGGCGCCTGGTTGGAATTTGTCTTTTGCTTTTTGGAATTTCATTGCTGCCCCCGGGCTTCCTGGCCCACTTCCTTGTTCAACCTTCCTTGTTCAATCTTCCTTGTTCAATCTTCCATCTTCACTAAAGTTTTCGAGTCGATTTTTTCTTGCATGAAAGACGATGAAAAATTTGCAAAATCGATTTAGATAAGTATTTTTGGTTCAGATACCCCTTAGCGTGAGATGCGCGTCGTCTCCACGCGAACAGGCGAAGGATTATCTATTCTTCGGCGTATAATCCTTTGCACTCAGCCCCCTGATTCCGTCGCTCGTGAATACTTCACGCTTTTGTAAGCATGAGGTACAGACCCGCTTTGCCCATACATACCATGGGGCGTATGCATGGCCGCATCGGAAAGGTTTTGCCACAGGCAACGCTGTTTCATTAAAAAATATACTCTAACAAAAACCAAAACTATGATGCAGTTCTTTAACCTGGGACGTGCGGGCATTCTAAGTTTGCTTGTCCTCTTATCCATTACCTCATTCGCACAAACCCGTACAATCACGGGAAAAGTCACTAACAAAACAGATGGCCAGCCGCTGCCCGGCGTATCGGTGCAGGTAAAAGGCCAGGGCACGGGTACGCAAACCGATGCAGAAGGCAACTATAGCATAAGTGTACCCGAAAACGCGACATTGATTTTTACACACACCGGTTTTGAAAGCCAGGAAGTGCCGGTGGGCACTAACACTACCGTTGATGTGCAACTTGCCATCAGCACTTCCAGCAACCTCAACGAAGTGGTGGTGATCGGTTATGGTTCGGTAAGAAAAAGAGACCTTACGGGATCGGTGGGCTCGGTAAAGGCGGCGCAACTGCAGGAACGTCCGGCAGCATCGCTCAACGAAGCCATCTCGGGCCGCATCGCGGGTGTGCAGGTAACGACCAACTCGGGCCGTCCTGGTGGACAAACACGAATTCGCGTGCGCGGCTTCAGCTCCATCAATTCTTCCAACAACCCGTTGTACGTGGTGGATGGTGTGTACCTGCCTATCGCCAATCAAACCATGAACAGTAATTCCATCGACTATGTCAACCCCAACGATATAGCCTCGGTGGAGGTTTTGAAAGACGCTTCGGCAACCGCCATCTATGGTGCGCGCGGCGCCAATGGCGTGGTGCTCATTACTACCAAGCGTGGTACCAGCGGCGGCGCACGTGTTACTTATGATGGTGATTTCAGCATTCCTACCATCGGCCCCCAACGTGTACGCATGCTGAATGCAAGGGAATATATCGAGCTGGAAAACCTGGCTTACGATAATATCAAGATTTACGACCCGGCGGGCTGGGCCGCGGGCAACTACGCGGCTATTGAAGACCCCAGGGAAAAAAGAAAAAAACTGCCGGAGCTTTTCGATGCCAATGGCAACCCGATTTACGATACCGACTGGTTCAGGGAAGCTACGCAAAGCAAGCTGGGACAAAACCACCAGTTGAGTGTAACCGGCGGTAACAATGGCAATACCTATGGCCTGTTTCTCGGCTACCGCGACCAGAATGGTTTATTGCTGAATTCATTCCTGAAGCGTTACTCAGCCCGCTTCACTGCCGATATGAAACCAAAAGAATGGTTGCGCATTGGCGGTAGCCTCAGCTATAACTTTCAACAGGAAAACCTGGTTGACCAGGGCACAGGCGGCCTGAACTCGGTGCGCATGATTACCGAAGCATTTCCTTTTATGCCGGTAAAATTCCCCGACGGCACCTGGGGCGATAACTATCTTTACCCCGGCGCCGAGGGCGGATCGAACCCGGTGCATATTCTTACCGACAGAAAATACCTGCTGAATGTGCAGAACACATTGGGCGAAGCTTATATCCGCATTCTGCTCGGAAAAGGATTTGATATCAAGAGCCAGGTGGGTGTAAGCGTGGTGCAGCGGCAAGAGAACCAATACAGCGGCCGCTCGCTGCACAATATCTCAATGCAGCAAAATGGCGTGGCCAGCATTTTCAATAACAGGGAAATTTACTGGTCGAGTGAAACTTACCTCAATTACAACCGCACCTTCAATGAAGATCATGACGTAACAGGTCTGATCGGTCTTTCATGGCAGGGCACGAATTATGTTTCTGCCGGCGCCAGCGCACAGAATTTCTCCACCGACTTTTTCCAGTGGAATAACCTTGGCGCAGGCAGCCAGCAAAACCCCTCGAGCAGCAACAGAAGCCAGTTTGCTTTCAACTCTTATTTCGGTCGCGTGAACTATGCGTATAAAAACAAATACCTGGTGACTTTCACGGGCCGCGTGGACGGTAGTTCAAAATTCGGCGACGACAACAAATACGCTTTCTTCCCTTCGGCGGCCGTTGGATGGATTGCGTCGGAGGAAAACTTCCTGGCCAATAGTAATGTAATCTCTCACCTGAAACTGAGAGCGAGTCATGGCCTGACTGGTAATTCTGAAGTTTCGCCTTTCCTTTCTGATCCTTCGCTGGGCGCCTACACGGCCATTATCAATAACGCGCGCTTCAGCGGTATTGGCACCAACCGCCTGGGTAATGCAGGATTGAAATGGGAGAAAACGGCGCAGACTGATGTGGGTCTTGAACTGGGCCTGCTCGACAACAGGATCAACGTGGAATTTGATTTATATTATCGCAAAACCACAGACATGTTGCTGCAGGCGCCATTACCTCGCAGTACCGGCTATAGCTCTATCTTGAGAAATGTGGGCAGCATGGAGAATAAAGGCCTGGAGTTTACCATCAACACGGTGAATATTTCCACCAACGAATTCGAATGGCGCAGCAGCTTCAATATTTCGATGAACAGGAACAAGGTGCTTTCGCTGGCTACACCGGCACCGATATTCTCGGGCAACCCCAACTTCCTCTCCAATACGGGTATTATTCGTGTGGGCGAACCCGTGGGTTCGTTCTGGGGATTGGTGCGCCTCGGCGTATGGACAGAAGCTGAAAGAGACGAGGCTGCTAAGTTTGCCAGCTATCGCGGCGGCAAGCCCATTTTGCCCGGCGATTTGAAATACCTTGATATTAACGGCGACTATGCCATCAATGATTTGGACAGAACCATTATCGGTCATGCCAACCCCGATGGCTGGGGCTCGTTCGTCAACAGTTTCCGCTGGAAGAATTTCGACCTCCTGCTCGAAATAGCTTACATGTATGGCAATGATGTGCTGAACCAGAGCAAGCACTCGGGTGAGGACAGAACAGGTATTGCCAACAGCTTTAAATCGGTATTGGACCACTACCAGCCCGGCAAGAATGAAGGCAGAACCATGATTGCCGCCATCCGCGATACCAGGGCAGGTTATGTTACCAACGTGGATTCGTGGTGGGTTGAAGATGGCAGCTTTATACGCGGTAAAAACCTATTGCTGGGATATAATTTCCCTGAAGCGGTGTTGAAGAGATTGCACGTGAACCGCCTGCGGATATACGCTTCTGCGCAAAACTTTTTCCTGAGCACCAAATACTCGGGTAATGATCCAGAAGTATCTACATATGGCGATGCCTTTGCGCAGGGTCAGACTTTTTTTGATTATCCCAAGCCGACAGTATATATGCTGGGTGTAAATCTTGGTTTATAAGCTTCACATAAAAATGTTTGCAATGAAAAGTAAAAACTTCAGACTACTATATATCGCGTTGCTGGCTGTTGCGGCCATGGCGCAGACGGCCTGTAAAAAATGGATGGTGGAAGTGGATGAAGATCCCACCAATCTTTCTCCCAATTCTTACTACACCTTGCCCGGGCATGCCGATGCGGCTGTCGCTGCCGCCTATGCGCAGACGCGTTTTATCGGAGGTGGCGCGGGTATATTCGCGTCTAATTTCTCTATGCTGGAGATGGTGACCGGTACCGCCCGTACAGAAACCGGTCAGAATACCGACCTCAACAACCTGCTGGGCCTAAGCTATAATGGTGAAAATGTGTTTGTGGCCAACTGGTGGAATGGTTTGTACAGTGTGATTGCACAGGCAAATCTTTGTCTTGATAAAGTGCCAGGTATCCAGATGGATGCGGCTGCGAAAAACAGGATTCTGGGCGAAGCCAGGTTTCTGCGCGCCTGGTCTTATTTCTACCTGGTGCGGTTGTATGGCGCCGTGCCTTTGCTGACCGAGCCCATTTATTCCGCTACCGACGAAAAGGTATATGCTTCCCGCACCAGCGTTGACTCGGTGTACGACCAGATTGTGACCGACCTGAAGGAGGCTGAAAACTCGGGGCTGCCCATGACCGATGCCAGTGGCCGCGCATCGATGGGTGCCGTGAAGTCGTTGCTGGCTGAGGTATATCTTACCATGGCTGGTCATCCATTGAACAAAGGCCAGGAATACTATCAACTGGCTGCGCAGAAATCAGGAGAGGTGATTGCAAGTACTGCCTTCAGCCTGTTTCCCGATTACCATTCGCTGCACGATGAATCGAAAGAAAACATTGGCGAGCACATTTTCATGATTCAATACCTGGGTGGTGTTGCTAATAATGACATGCAGGCGATCATGCTGCCTAACTTTAAGGATGTATCGGCTTATGATACTGAAATCGGATCAACCGTGCCCAGCGTCGCATTTGTCAATACATTCGAAGCCGGCGACAAGCGAGTGGAAGATCGTGAAGGTTTTTTCTACACGTCTTATTACGACAAAGGCTATGAGGACCTGAAAAACCTGGGCGCACCCTATATCTTCAAACACTTCGACGTGAACGCCCATGGCACATTTGGTAAAAAGGGCACCACCACCAGCGGCCTTAACCGCATGAATATCCGCTACGCCCAGGTGCTGCTCACTTTTGCCGAAGCCAGCAACGAGGCCAGCGGTCCGAGCCAGGAAGCCTACGATGCCCTCAAAGCTATTCGCGACCGTGCTGGTCTTGCCACTCCGGCCCTCGGCAGCCTCACCAAAGACTCGTTCCGCGACCTCATCCTCATCGAGCGCTGGCACGAGCTCTGCTACGAAGGCATTACCTGGTTTGATATGGTACGCCTCCGCAAAGCCTACGATTTCGACACCAAAACCTTCGTTCCTTTGGTAGGCTACAAGCTGGTAGAGAGCGGCGCCGTGCTGGAAGAAAAGCACCTGCTTTTCCCATTGCCCACCCTCGAAATGCAAAACAACCCGAATCTGAGGCCGCAGAATCCGGGTTATCCGGGGGTGTGACGGATGCCAGGTTTAGGGTATAGGATGTTAAGGGGCAGCCTAAAACTGCCCCTTAATGTTCTATCATTAGCGTGGCATTTTCCCTGCTAGGCATCCCGTGGGCCAATTCTCCTATAGGTGGCCCAACTGTCACCTGGCTTTCCTCCGATGCCTGTTTTAGGCTTCCTCCATACTCAAATCCAGTCCCCGACGCGCCCGTCTCCTTCAACCTTCTCCTTCAACTTTCCCTGTTCCCGGTTCAATCATCTCAATGGAATAAATTCTTGGTTTTTAGCCTTTATTCCTTACCTTTGCCCTCCATTTTTCACAATCTAATTCGAGAGAGGTACGTTGCTGCAAGGCCATAATCACATAACTGCCTCAAATACAATTCGTTGAGAATTCAGGTTCTCTGGGGGATTCGTGTCTCCGGGGGACCAAATTCTTTTGGATAATTATTGTCTGTAGGCAGATGTGGAAAAGAACAACTAAAAAAACCGGTTTTAATCAATATGTCTTCAACAAAACTGCAAACCAGAGTCAACTTCGGAAAGATCAAAAATCTCGCAGAAGCTCCTGACCTGTTAGAAGTCCAGATTCAGTCGTTTAAAGAGTTTTTCCAGCTTGAGACAACACCCGATAAACGCAATATCGAGGGGTTGTTTAAAGTGTTTAAGGAGAACTTCCCGATTACGGACACCCGTAACATTTTCGTGCTCGAATTCCTGGACTACTTTATCGATCCTCCACGTTACACGATAGAAGAGTGTATGGAGCGCGGTCTTACCTATGCCGTTCCTTTAAAGGCAAAACTGCGCCTGAGCTGTAACGATGAGGAGCACGTGGACTTCCAGACCATCGTGCAGGATGTGTTCCTTGGAAACATCCCTTATATGACACCCCGCGGCACATTTGTGATCAATGGCGCCGAACGCGTGGTGGTGTCACAGTTGCACCGCTCACCCGGTGTGTTCTTCGGACAGTCTATTCACCCCAACGGAACCAAGATCTATTCCGCCCGCGTAATCCCCTTCAAGGGCGCGTGGATGGAATTTGCTACCGATATCAACAACGTGATGTATGCGTACATCGACCGTAAGAAAAAATTCCCGGTAACAACCCTGTTGCGTTCTATCGGTTATGAAACCGATAAGGACATCCTGGAACTTTTCGGTATGGCCGATGAAGTGAAAGCTGATAAGAAATCACTCCAGAAATATATCGGCAAACGTCTTGCCGCCCGCGTATTGAGAACATGGGTAGAAGATTTCGTGGATGAAGATACCGGCGAGGTAGTGAGCATCGAAAGAAATGAAGTGGTTCTGGAACGCGATACTGTGCTCGACGAAGAAGCCATTGATATGATCAGCGAGATGGACGTGAAAAGCGTGTTCATCCAGAAAGAAGATGTGGGCGGCGACTTCGCGATCATCTACAACACACTTAACAAAGATACTTCTAACAGCGAGCTGGAAGCCGTGCAGCACATCTACCGCCAGTTGCGCGGTGCCGATGCGCCCGATGATGAAACTGCCCGCGGTATTATCGATAAATTATTCTTCAGCGATAAGCGTTACGATCTCGGCGAAGTAGGCCGTTACAAGATCAACCGCAAGCTGGGTCTTAACCAACCCCTTGATCAGAAAACACTGACCAAGGAAGATATCATCGAAATCATCAAATACCTCGTGCGCCTTACCAATGGCAAAGCGGAAATTGATGATATCGATCACCTGAGCAACCGCCGCGTGCGCACAGTTGGTGAACAGTTGTATGCACAGTTCGGCGTTGGCCTGGCCCGTATGGCCCGTACCATCCGCGAAAGAATGAACGTGCGCGATAATGAGGTGTTCACACCGGTTGACCTCATCAACGCACGTACGCTTTCTTCTGTGATCAACTCCTTCTTTGGAACATCACAGTTGTCGCAGTTCCTCGACCAAACCAACCCGCTGAGTGAGATCACGCACAAACGCCGTATCTCCGCGCTCGGTCCCGGTGGTCTCAGCCGCGAAAGAGCCGGCTTCGAGGTGCGCGACGTACACTACAGCCACTATGGCCGCCTGTGTACTATCGAAACACCGGAAGGTCCGAACATTGGTCTTATCAGCACCCTTTGCGTGCACGCCAAGATCAATGAAATGGGCTTTATTGAAACTCCTTATCATAAAGTGGAAAACGGAAAAGTGGATCTCAAGAAGCTTACTTTCCTGAGCGCCGAAGAAGAAGATGTGGCCAAGATTGCGCAGGCTTCGGCCCCACTGGATGATAAAGGTAACTTTACAGAAGACAAGATCATTTCTCGCCAGACAGGCGACTTCCCCATTCTCGACAAGAATGAGGTAGAATATATGGACGTAGCGCCCAACCAGATCGTAGGTCTGAGCGCATCGCTGATTCCATTCCTGGAGCACGATGACGCCAACCGCGCGCTGATGGGTTCAAACATGCAACGCCAGGCAGTACCGCTGATCCGTCCTGAAAACCCCATCGTGGGTACTGGCCTCGAAGGCAAGGCTGCCCGCGATGCCCGCGTACAGATTCTCGCCGAAGGCGATGGCGTGGTGGAATATGTTGACGGCGCTGAAATTCATGTTCGCTACGACCGTACTGAAGCTGAACGTCTCGTAAGCTTCGAAGACGATCTTAAAATATATAAGCTTACCAAGTTTATAAAAACAAACCAGGAAACCTGTATCAACCATAAGCCTGCTGTTAAGAAAGGCCAGCGCGTTAAGCAAGGCGATTTCCTGACAGAAGGTTATGCAGTACAGGCGGGAGAACTTGCTTTGGGCCGCAATCTGAAAGTAGCATTCATGCCCTGGAAAGGGTACAACTTCGAAGATGCCATTGTGATCAATGAGCGCGTGGTTCGCGAAGACCTCTTCACTTCACTTCATATCTCAGAATATGAACTGGAAGTGCGCGATACCAAGCTGGGTGAAGAAGAACTGACACCCGATATTCCGAACGTATCGGAAGAAGCCACCAAAGATCTCGATGAAAATGGTATCATTCGTTTGGGCGCCGCCATTAAAGAAGGCGATATCCTCATCGGTAAGATCACACCTAAAGGTGAAAGCGATCCCACCCCCGAGGAAAAACTGTTGCGCGCCATCTTCGGCGACAAAGCCGGCGATGCAAAAGACGCTTCACTGAAAGCACCAAACGGAGTAGAGGGTGTGGTAATTGGTAAAAAACTTTTCCAGAGAGCGAAAAAAGACAAGAACGCCAAGATCCGCGAGAAAGCGGCTTTGGAAAAACTGGAAAAGATTCATGAGAAGAATGTAGAAGAGCTGAAAGAACTGTTGCTGAACAAACTGCAGACCTTGCTGAAAGACAAAACCTCTGCAGGTGTTAACAACAACTTCGGGGAAGTGCAGATCGCTAAAGGCGCTAAGTTCAATGCCAAGAACCTGGCCGCTATCGATTACCAGAATGTGAACCCGTTGAACTGGACAGGCGATCCGGTTGTGGACGACCAGATCAACATTCTGCTGCACAACTACAATATCAAATACAACGAAGAACTCGGAAGATATAAGAGAGAGAAGTTCAACATTTCAATCGGTGACGAATTGCCCGCCGGTGTATTGAAACTGGCTAAAGTTTACCTGGCTGTTAAGCGTAAACTGAAAGTGGGTGATAAAATGGCCGGCCGTCACGGTAACAAAGGTATCGTTGCCAAGATCGTTCGTGCCGAAGACATGCCGTTCCTGGAAGACGGTACACCGGTGGATATTGTATTGAACCCGCTGGGCGTACCGAGCCGTATGAACCTGGGACAGATCTATGAGACTGTTCTCGGCTGGGCTGGTCAGAAACTGGGTATCAAGTTCGCCACCCCGATCTTCGATGGTGCCACTACAGAAGAGATAGCACAATACATAGATAAGGCGGGCCTGCCGAGCTTTGGCCATACTTACCTGTATGACGGAGAAACCGGCGAGCGCTTCCACCAGAAAGCTACGGTGGGTGTGATCTATATGATCAAACTGCACCACATGGTGGACGACAAGATGCACGCCCGTTCTATCGGACCCTACTCGCTCATTACACAGCAACCGCTGGGTGGTAAGGCGCAGTTCGGTGGTCAGCGTTTCGGTGAAATGGAGGTATGGGCGCTTGAAGCTTATGGCGCTTCCAACATTCTGCAGGAACTGCTCACCATCAAGTCGGATGATATCATCGGCCGCGCTAAGACCTATGAGGCGATCGTGAAAGGTGATAATATTCCACGCGCGGGCATACCCGAGTCGTTCAACGTATTGGTGCATGAGTTGAGAGGCCTGGGCCTGGATCTCAAGTTTGAATAGTTCCGAGTTTCGGGTTGGATGTTCAGGGTTCTTTTACCGGCAACACCCAACCCGGAACCCGAAACCAAAATCATTGATTTAAAATCTTCAATCTAAAATATGGCTATCAAAAAAGATAATCGTCCTAGAGCCACATTTTCTAAAATCACGATCGGCCTCGCTTCGCCCGACACCATACTGGAACGCAGCTATGGTGAAGTGCTGAAGCCCGAGACCATCAACTACCGTACTTACAAACCCGAACGCGATGGTTTGTTTTGCGAGCGCATCTTCGGTCCGGTAAAAGACTATGAGTGTGCCTGCGGTAAGTACAAGCGTATCCGTTATAAGGGTATCGTGTGCGACCGTTGCGGTGTGGAAGTAACGGAGAAAAAAGTGCGTCGCGAACGCATGGGCCATATCAAACTGGTAGTGCCCGTGGTGCATATCTGGTATTTCAAATCTCTTCCCAACAAGATCGGTTACCTGCTGGGAGTGAGCAGTAAAAAGCTCGAGACCATCATTTACTACGAACGCTATGTAGTAATTCAGCCCGGTATCCGCGAAGAGCATGGCCAGAAAGCCGGCGACCTGCTGACTGAAGAAGAATATCTCGAAATATTAGAGCAATTGCCGAAAGAAAACCAGTATCTGCCCGATGACGATCCGCAGAAATTCATCGCCAAGATGGGTGCGGAAGCCGTGCACGATATGCTGGCACGCATCGACCTGGATGCACTTTCTTTCGAACTGCGTAATGCTGCCGCTACAGAGACTTCGCAACAGCGTAAAGCCGATGCGTTGAAACGCCTGAGCGTGGTAGAAGCATTCCGCGATGCTAACCATCGTATCACCAACCGTCCTGAATGGATGGTGATGCAATACATCCCGGTAATTCCGCCGGAACTGCGCCCGCTGGTTCCGCTGGATGGCGGCCGCTTCGCGTCATCTGACCTGAACGACCTCTATCGCCGCGTGATCATCCGCAACAACCGTCTGAAAAGACTACTGGAGATTAAGGCGCCCGAGGTGATCCTGCGCAACGAAAAACGTATGCTGCAGGAAGCCGTTGACTCGCTGTTCGACAACTCGCGTAAATCAAATGCGGTGAAAGCCGAAGGTGGTCGCGCGCTGAAGTCACTCAGCGATGTGTTGAAAGGTAAACAAGGCCGCTTCCGTCAGAACCTGCTCGGTAAACGCGTTGACTACTCCGGCCGTTCAGTAATCGTGGTTGGTCCCGAACTGAAACTGCACGAGTGCGGTCTGCCAAAAGATATGGCGGCCGAACTGTTCAAGCCGTTTATCATCCGCAAACTGATTGAAAGGGGTATTGTAAAAACAGTAAAGAGCGCCCGCAAACTGGTGGACCGCAAAGAAGCTGTTGTGTGGGATATCCTTGAAAATATATTGAAAGGTCACCCGGTATTGCTCAACCGTGCCCCGACACTGCACAGGTTGTCGATCCAGGCCTTCCAGCCCAAGCTGATTGAAGGTAAAGCCATACAGCTGCACCCGCTCGTATGTTCTGCGTTCAACGCCGACTTCGACGGTGACCAGATGGCCGTACACGTGCCGCTGAGCAACGCGGCCATACTGGAAGCACAGCTGCTGATGCTTTCTTCTCACAACATTCTTAACCCGCAAAACGGTGCGCCCATCACGCTGCCTTCACAAGACATGGTGTTGGGTCTGTATTATATCACCAAGGGTAAGAAGTCAACTGAGACAGAAAAAGTAAAAGGCGAGGGCAAGGCATTCTACAGTCCTGAAGAAGTGCTGATCGCTTATAACGAGGGCCAGATAGAACTGCACGCTCATATTAAAGTGAGGGTGAACGTAAGACAGCCCGATGGCTCTCTGCAAAGAAAACTGGTAGAAACTACTGTAGGCCGCGTAATCTTTAATGAATTCGTGCCGAAAGAAGTAGGATATATTAACGCGCTGCTCACCAAAAAGAACCTGCGCGAAATCATTGGTGATATCATCACCATCACCAATGTGCCCAAGGCTGCCAAGTTCCTTGACGACATCAAACAACTTGGTTTCCGTATGGCCTTCCGCGGTGGTCTGTCGTTCAACATCAACGACCTCATCATTCCATCCATCAAGGAAGATGTGCTGGAACAGGCTAAAGGTGAAGTGGCTGAGGTGTGGGACAACTACGACATGGGTCTCATCACCAACAACGAACGCTATAACCAGATCGTTGACATCTGGAGCCGCGTGGATACCCGCATCACAGAAACACTGATCCGCGAGCTGGCCAATGACAAACAGGGCTTCAACTCTGTGTACATGATGCTTGACTCCGGTGCCCGTGGTTCTAAACAACAGATCAAACAGCTTTGCGGTATCAGGGGATTGATGGCGAAACCGAGGAAATCAGGTTCTACCGGATCTGAGATCATCGAAAACCCGATCCTCTCCAACTTCAAAGGCGGTCTGAACGTGTTGGATTACTTCATCTCTACACACGGTGCGCGTAAAGGTTTGGCAGATACGGCGCTTAAAACAGCCGACGCCGGTTACCTCACACGCCGTCTTGTTGACGTAGCACAGGATGTGGTAATCACTGAAGAAGACTGCGGCACGCTGCGTGGTATTGCCATCAGCGCGCTGAAGGATAATGAAGAAATAGTAGAGCCGCTGTACGATCGTATTATCGGACGTACATCGCTCCACGACGTATATCATCCGCAATCCGAGCAACTGCTGGTTGCCGCCGGCGAACTGATTACAGAAGAAATCGGTAAGGCAATTGAAGAAGCTGGCATTGAGACTGTGGAAATCCGCTCGGTACTCACCTGCGAAAGCAAACGCGGTGTGTGCGTGAAATGTTATGGTAAGAACCTGGCAACAGGCCAGCTCACACAGAAAGGCGATGCAGTGGGTATCATTGCTGCCCAGTCGATCGGTGAGCCTGGTACACAGCTTACCCTGCGTACCTTCCACGTGGGTGGTGTTGCCGGATCTGCTTCTGTAGAATCATCTATCACTGCCAAGTTCGATGGAACCATGCAGTTTGATGGTCTGCGTACCGTAACAACCAAAAACAATGAAGGCAACGAAGTACAGGTGGTAATCGGTCGTACAGGTGAAATCCGTAACATGGACGTGAAGAACGACCGCCTGCTGAACGTAGTGAACATTCCTTACGGCTCTACGCTGTATGTGAAAGATGGCCAGCAGGTGAAGAAGGGCGACCTGATCTGTACCTGGGACCCGTTCAATAACGTAATCGTTGCTGAAATCTCCGGTACTATCCGATTTGAAAACGTGATCGAGGGTATCACTTACCGCGAAGAGGCCGACGAACAAACCGGTCACCGCGAAAAAGTGGTTATCGAAACAAGAGATAAGACCAAGATCCCGACACTGATTGTAGAAGGTAAAGAAGTAAAACAATACAACCTGCCCGTGGGCTCGCACATCACCATCGACGAAGGTGAAGAAGTGATTGCAGGCCAGGTACTGGTTAAAATACCGCGTACGCTGCGCATGCAGCGCGACATTACCGGTGGTCTGCCTCGCGTTACCGAGTTGTTCGAAGCTCGTAACCCGGCCAACCCCGCTATTGTGTGCGAAATTGACGGTGTGGTATCATTCGGCGCCATCAAACGTGGTAACCGCGAAATTATCGTGGAGGCCAAAGATGGCGTGGTGAAGAAATACCTGGTGCCGCTGACCCGCCAGATCCTGGTACAGGACGGCGACTTCATCAAAGCGGGCGCTCCGTTGTCTGACGGACAGGTATCACCCAGTGATATCCTCGCTATCAAAGGTCCGTTTGCAGTGCAGGAGTATGTGGTGAATGAAATCCAGGAAGTATATCGCCTGCAGGGTGTAAAGATCAACGACAAACACATCGAAGTGATCGTGCGCCAGATGATGAAGAAGGTTGAAATTGTGGATCCGGGCGATACCCGATTCCTCGAGGAAGACCTGGTGGATCGTTTTGAATTCAACGAAGAGAACGACTGGATTTTCGATAAGAAAGTGGTTACCGATCCGGGCGACAGCACCAAGTTGCGTGCCGGCCAGATCGTAAGCCTGCGCGAAATCAGGGAAGAAAACTCCCTGCTGCGTCGCAACGACAAAAAGCTGGTTGATTTCCGCGATGCCAATCCCGCTACTTCGCACCCCGTACTGCTGGGTATCACGAAGGCTTCGCTGGGTACACAAAGCTGGATATCGGCCGCTTCGTTCCAGGAAACTACCAAGGTGCTTTCATCCGCAGCTATCCAGGGTAAGACCGACGAGATGCTCGGCCTGAAAGAAAACGTGATCACCGGTCACCCGATACCTGCTGGTACAGGTCTCCGTGACTTCGAGAACATGATTGTTGGTAGCAAGGAGGAATACGAGTTGTTGCAAACCACTCGTGAAGCCATGAGCTTCGACGAAGACGAATAGTGATTATCACGGATTAAAAGGATTCCGCTGATTACACAAATAATTCAAAGTAGGAAGTGATAAAGCTTCCTACTTTTTTTAATACATATCACAAAAAATCATCCGCGTAATCCGCGTCATCCCTCAAAATCCGCGATTGAAATCCTGGCAATCCGAACAATCCGCGATTGTTAAAACTTTTAACAATTTTCTTCAATCTTAAGGCTATATATTGCAAAAAAGGCGTTGATGAATAAAATTTCTACTGTATTAAGCGTACTGTCTCTCGTTTTAGTTGGCGTATTATATTTTCTCTATTTCTCTAATAAAGAGCAAGGAAAAAAGGCATCAAACGCCTTGGAGAATACCACTGCTGCCAATGATTTCCGCATTGCCTATTTCGATATCGATTCGTTGCAGACCAACTATGAACATTATAAAGATGCCATTGAAGAATTGAAAAAAACCGAACAGACCATGGCCGCCGAGCTACAGGCTTTGCGCACACGTTACCAGAATTATATTGCCGAACTGCAGAAGAAAGGTGAGAACATGACCCAGGCAGAAGGCGAAAGGGCGCAACGCGAACTGCAGACCATGGACCGCAACTATGCCCGCCGCGAGCAGGAGCTTCAAAATGAATTGCAGAATAAACAGGTAGATCTGCTAAAAAAGCTCAATACTGAAATCGAGACTTTCCTGGCCGATTATAACAAGGAAAAAGGCTATGCCTATATCTTTTCTTACCAACCCGGCAACCTGCTCTACTTCAAGGATACCCTTTTCGACATCACACCCGATGTAGTTCGCGGTCTCAACGAACTCTATAAGAGCAAGAAGAAAAATTGATGTGTTCCCGCGTTTCCTTATCTTCAGGGATCACAATCTATAACCATAATGAGCGAACAAAATCCTTCATTTAAACCCTCCCTGAGTTTACTGGATGCCACTATGATTGTAGCCGGGTCAATGATCGGCTCGGGCATCTTTATTGTCAGCGCCGACATCATGCGCAACGTGGGCAGCCCCGGCTGGCTGCTGGTCTGCTGGCTGGTGACCGGCTTTATGACCATTACCGCCGCTGTGAGTTATGGTGAATTGAGTGGCATGTTTCCCCGCGCCGGCGGACAATACGTGTACCTGAAAGAAGCTTATAATCCGCTGATGGCTTTCCTGTACGGTTGGAGTCTCTTCTCTGTTATACAAACCGCCACCATCGCCGCCGTAGGCGTGGCCTTTGCGAGATTTTCTGCATATATATTTCCCGCGCTCAGCGAAACAAATATTCTGTGGAGTATCGGCGATCCTGATAATCCTTCCTTCAAATTTTCCGCGGCCCAGTTGACTTCCATTTTGCTGATCATTTTATTGACCTATGTGAACACACGCGGTGTGAAAGAGGGTAAGATCATTCAAACTACCTTCACGCTCTCGAAACTGATCGCGCTGTTTGGCCTGATTGTGTTTGGATTTCTGCTGGCGAAAGATAGTTTCTGGGCTGTCAACTGGAGCGATCCCTGGCATGCACGAAAAGACCTGGGTGTGGGCGATGCAGGTATGGTGCCCGTAGGCTGGACCGATATCAGCGGAGTAGCCTTGATTGGTGGTATAGCCGCCGGTATGGTGGGCTCTATATTCAGCAGCGACAGCTGGCACAACGTAACCTTTATTGCCGGGGAGATCAAAAATCCAAAACGAAATATTGGTCTTGCGCTCTTCCTGGGCACGCTCATTGTAACCATACTGTATGTTGCCACCAACCTGATGTACCTCAACACACTTCCGATTGAACAGATTGCCTATCCGCAGGAAGACAGGCTGGCCGTGGCCAGCGCCAGTAAAATATTTGGCGCTGAAGGACAGATCATCGTGGCGGTGCTGATCATGATCTCCACTTTTGGCTGCAATAACGGTTTGATTCTTGCCGGCGCGCGTGTATACTATTCAATGGCGAAAGACGGATTATTCTTCAAACCCGCGGGTGTGCTCAACAAGAATGCAGTGCCGCAATGGGCGCTCTGGGCGCAATGTGTGATGGCATCCGTGCTTTGCCTGAGCGGCAGCTATGGCAACCTGCTCGATATGATCGCGTTTGTAGCTGTACTGTTCTACGCTATCACTATTACCGGAATATTTATCCTGAGAAAAAAGAGACCCGATATAGAAAGTCCATACAAAGCATTTGGCTACCCGGTGTTGCCGATCGTTTACATCGTACTGGCGCTCACGTTCTGTATTTTTCTCGTAAGCTTCAAGCCCACTTATTCTTTGTGGGGACTGGGCATTGTGCTGGCTGGTGTGCCCGTATATTTCATTGCCATGAGCAATAAGAAGCAAAGTATAAGCTAAATTTGCCTCATGAACCAGATAGATTTTGAAACGCTTTTTGCCCGTTTTGCGGGAATTAAAGTGGGCGTTATTGGTGATGTGATGCTCGATACTTACTGGTGGGGACATGTGGACAGAATTTCGCCGGAAGCGCCTGTGCCGGTAGTGGCGCTCGACAGAAAAGAAAACCGTATGGGTGGCGCGGGCAATGTGGCGTTGAACCTGGCAAGCCTGGGCGCCAATGCTGCGCTGCTTTCAGTGGTAGGCCCGGATGATAATGCCATCACCCTGAAATCATTGCTTTCAGATCACGATATCAACACCGATCATATACTGGAACTTCCTTCGCGCATCACCACTACCAAGACACGCATCATCAGCCGCAACCAGCAAATGATGCGACTTGATGCCGAGATTACGCGCGAACTGGGCTCTGATGATGAAACCAGGCTGCTGGATTCAGTAAAAGTGTATCTCGAAAAAGAAAAACCGCACGCCATCATTTTCCAGGATTATAATAAGGGCGTGCTGACGGAGCGGGTGATCAAGACGGTAATTGAGTGGTGTAAAAAGCAAGGCGTAATTACCACGGTGGACCCCAAGCGAAAAAATTTCTTCACATATAAGCAGGTAGATATTTTCAAGCCCAACCTGAAAGAAGTAAAGGATGGATTGAACCTGTTGGTGGACGATGTAAACCGCGACGTGCTGGATGATATCCATCACAAACTGCAGCAGCACCTGCATCACGAGATATCTTTCATCACGCTTTCAGAAAAAGGAGTCTATTATCACGACAATAAAGAATCCCGTATTATACCTTCTCACCTGCGCAATATTGCAGACGTATCGGGTGCGGGCGATACGGTGATTGCCGTGGCATCTTTGGTGTATGCCGCTACGCGCGATGTGCAGCTGATGGCCGAAATGGCTAATATTGCGGGCGGACTCGTGTGCGAAGAAGTGGGCACTGCAGCGATCAATAAGGGTCGCTTCCTGCATGAATGCAAAGAATTGCTTCCCGGTTATGTAGTCACCGCCAGGATATGATCAGCAACTCCCTCAGGCAGCATATTATCGAATTGTTGAAAAATGAAACGGGCACAGCCACTTCATCGGTGAAATTGCAGCCCGTAGGCGGCGGCTCCATCAACGACACGTATAAGATTGAAACGGATAACGGTCATTTATTTTTCTGCAAAATCAATTCGGCGGTTCAATTTCCCGGGCTTTTCGAAGCAGAGAGGCAAGGACTTGAATTGCTGAAGCGCCAGCAGGTTATTCGCATTCCCTCGGTAATTGCCTGCACCGTTACGGACGATACACAAATACTCGTTTTGGAGTGGATAGAGCAGGGGAGCAGAACATCATCTTTCTGGCAATTATTCGGCGAACAACTGGCGCAACTACACGATGTGAAGGAAAAAACTTTTGGCCTGGATGCTGACAACTATATGGGCGCACTGGTTCAGACAAACACACGCGCCGAAAGCTGGACCGAATTCTTTATCCATCAGCGCCTGGAGCCGCAGATACGGATGGCCCTTGATGCAGGCCTGCTGAAACCGAAGGAAGCCGCAGTTTTTGAAAGACTATACCCCAGGCTGCACGATATTTTTCCCTTAACAGAACCCTCCCTGCTGCATGGCGATCTCTGGAGTGGCAATTATTTATGCGACCGCCGTGGCCGCCCGGTATTGATAGACCCTGCGGTTTACTTCGGGCACCCTGCCATAGACCTGGGTATGACTACCCTTTTTGGCGGTTTCGACCCGCTTTTTTATGAGAGCTATAAGGCTTGCAGGCCTTTTCCCCCCAATTACCATGAGCAATGGGAAGTGTGTAATCTTTACCCTTTGCTGATCCACCTTAACTTATTTGGTGAAAGTTATAAGTCTTCCATTCTTCGCACAATCCAACGTTACTGATTATCGTTAATGATTCAGTGAAAAACACGCCGGTTTTCTGTATTTTGCCAATCAATATGACAGAACACTGTCGCCGATCGTCCTTAAAATAAAAATGTGTTTTTAATCAATGCTGGCTGTCACCATACTGGGGAATAATTCGGCCCTACCGGCTTTTGACCGGCATCCTACGGCACAGGTGGTGACGCTTGACGATCATTTGTTCCTGGTAGATTGTGGCGAGGGCGCGCAGCAACAACTGGCCCGCTATCGCATACGCTGGAGCCGTATCAACTATATTTTCATTTCACATCTTCACGGCGATCATTATTTCGGTTTATCGGGACTGCTGCACAGCATGGGCCTGCTGCACCGCGAAAATGAGCTGCATTTGTTTGCACCCGCGCCGCTTCAAAAAATACTCGATCTTCAACTCGAAGCCGCAGCCAATGTGCTGCCCTATAAATTACATTTTCATCCATTGGATGGAGAGGGCGTGCTGGTGAAGCACGATAAATTTAAAGTGAGTTGTTTTACCACGCGTCACCGCATTCCCTGCTGGGGTTTCCGTTTCGACCAGGTGAGGGCACCGCGCAAAGTAAATCCTGAAAAAGCTGTTGAACACGGTGTGCCCGCCGCATTTTTCGATCGTTTGAAATGGGGCGAAGATTACGTGAATAAACAAGGCGAAGTGATCAAAAATGAATGGGTGACTATCGAAGCACCCAAACCCAAATCATACGTGTATGCGGCCGATACCGTGTACGACGAAAGTCTTGTGGATAAAGTGAGAGGCGTAGACATGCTTTATCACGAGGCTACTTACCTGAAAGACCTGGAGCAACGCGCAGCGCTTCGTTTCCACTCCACCACCACGCAGGCAGCATGCATAGCGAAAAACGCAAAGGTGGGACGATTGCTCATCGGCCACTTCAGTTCCAAGTACGATAAGCTGGAACAATTTGAACAGGAAGCCCGCGAAGTATTTCCCAATACCAGCCTGGCATTAGAAGGCGTGACTTATACCGCCTGAAGCATTTTCTCTAAATACCTCTTCACCTTACTATGCACTTCAGTACTCAATGGCACCATGGGCAGGCGAAGATTATTTTCGATAAGACCAAGTTCGGTTAAGAATGCTTTTACACCGGCAGGATTATTTTCAACAAACATGTGATCGTAAGCCTCTATCAGCGGGTCGTTTAATTTTTTGGCCGTTTTAAAATCTCCTTTCAGCGCGGCGCGCACCATATCAGTGAATGGCCTGGGAAGCGCATTGGCTGCCACGCTGATCACACCCTCCATACCGCAGGCAATCTGTGGAAGCGTGAGTGCATCGTCGCCGCTCACCACCAGGAAATCCTGCGGTTTGTCGCGCAGTATCTGCATGCACTGCGCCATATCGCCGCTGGCTTCTTTAATGCCGCCGATATTTTCCACCTCGCGCGCGAGGCGTATCGTTGTGGATGCAGCCAGATTGCGGCCGGTTCTGCCAGGTACATTATACAAGATTACCGGCTTCGGCGATGCGGCCGCTACAGTTTTATAATGCTGGTACAATCCTTCCTGCGAAGGTTTGTTGTAATACGGACTTGCACTCAATACGGCCACGGCTTTATCGAGCGGTAATATATCCAGTTCCCTTACTAACTCGGCGGTATTGTTGCCGCCGGCGCCCACCACTACGGGCACGCGGCCGCCTACCTTTTCGTAGGTGTATTGAATAATAGCAATCTTTTCTTCCTTACTGAGCGTGGGTGTTTCACCAGTGGTGCCCAAAGTGACGACATAATCTGCGCCACCGCTGATGACATGATCGATTACCCTGCCTAGGGCTTCCAGGTCAACGTCGAAATTTGATTTGAATGGTGTGACCAGGGCCACACCCGTACCGGTTAAATGTTGGCGAAGCGACATGAATGATAATTGTTATTAATAAAAAAAGCCTTCCTGTTCCAGGAAGGCATTATATGTTTTACATACAAGAGTAATTCATCAACCTTCCCAGGTAATGGAATGTTTCTTTATACGCTTTGTATGTTTCTTTATGCAATTCACAACGAGACCAAAAATAGGCAGCATTTGGTATGCAAACAAATTTTTTCCGGCAAAAAAACGCAGGATGCGTTCCGGTTTCGGGTGTAAGGGCGCGGGGTTCTTCAGACTCCACACGCTACACCCGACATCCGTCTCCCTTCCGGCATTTACGCCGGCAGCTCCTCCCAGAAGCCCATCTTGCCAAATTTCTCGATCCTTTTTCTTACGCGCTCTTCGGGATCCATTTGTTTGAGTTCGTTGATGGCGTTGATGAGGTAAGGCTTCAGCAGGTTGGCGGCTTCGGTATAATCCCAGTGAGCGCCGCCCACAGGTTCGGGAATGATGCCGTCGATGAGGCCGAATTCGTACATGTGATCGGCGGTGAGCTTGAGTTGTTCAGCCGCTTTTTCTTTCTGGTCCCAGCTGCGCCATAAGATGGAGCTGCAGCTTTCGGGACTGATCACCGTGTACCAGGTGTTTTCGAGCATATACACGCGATCGCCCACACCAATACCCAGGGCACCACCCGAGGCGCCCTCGCCGATGATGACACATACTACGGGCACTTTCAGGCGAATCATTTCATATATGTTGCGGGCAATGGCTTCGCCCTGGCCTCTTTCTTCGGCTTCCAGGCCGGGATAGGCGCCGGGCGTATCAATCAGCGTGATAACAGGTTTATTGAATTTTTCGGCCAGCTTCATCAGCCGCAGAGCCTTGCGATAACCTTCAGGGTTGGCCATACCAAAATTGCGGAGCTGTCTTGCTTTGGTATTGATGCCTTTCTGCTGCCCCACAATCATCACCGTCTGGCCATCGAGCGAAGCAAAACCACCCACCATCGCCTTATCGTCGCGCACATTGCGATCGCCGAAGAGTTCCACAAAATCGGTGGTCATCTTCGAAATATACTTCATGGTATAAGGCCTGTCGGGGTGACGGCTAAGTTGTACTTTCTGCCAGGGTGTGAGGTTTTGAGTAATGGCTTTGCGGGTCTCTATAACACGGTCTTCCAACTTCCTGACGTAATCACTCAAGTCGATCTTGCTTTTTTCCTGCCTTGCTTTCAAGTCTGCTATCTCCTCAAAAAGTTCCTTTATAGGCTGTTCAAAGTCAAGAAATTGACGGTTTTTGTCTTGCGGCATAGGCGTTTCGAATAGGCTGTAAAATTAAGGGAAGGGGAGTTTTTTGGGGAAAGTTTTTATGGCAGAGGAAATTTTGATTGTCAGGAGGTTAGGGGTGAAGGGTTTGAGGTTCCGAAACAAAAAAAATTGCGTAGCCAAATAACTACACGTATATTTGTAGTCAAATAGCTACATAATGATCACGCGTAGAGATGTTTTCCAGGCCATAGCAGACCCCACACGCAGGGCGATACTGACGCTGGTAGCCGCACAGTCGATGACCGCAGGCGCCATAGCCGCCAACTTCGATACGGCAAGACCTACCGTTTCGAAACATTTGCAGATACTCACAGAATGTGAACTGCTGAGACCTGAACAACAGGGACGTGAAATTTACTATCACTTCAATGCAAAAAAAATGAAAGAGGTTGCGGATTTTATTGAGCCGTTCCGCAAGTTGTGGGACGACCGGTTCAACAAGATGGAGGCCATCATGAAGAAATATAAAAACAAAAAATAACCACATGGAACGCAAAACAAAAATTCAGGCCGAGCCCGGTAAACAGGATCTGCTGATCACCCGTGAGTTCAATTTGCCGGTTCACCTGTTGTTCAAAGCGCATACCGACCGCGAGATATTCGAAGAGTGGATGTCGCACGAATATGGTACCACCAAAACGCTGCAATTCGATATCAGGAAATTCGGCGCCTGGCAGTTTCAGACCACCGACAAATCGGGCAACGTGGTGCTCATTGCCGGCGGTACCATACACGACGTGATCCCCGACAAAAGGATCATCCGCACTTTTGAAATGTCAAACTCGCCTTTTGAAGTCACACTCGAATACCTCGACTTTGAAGCGCTGACCGAAGACACCAGCAAGCTCACCATGCAATTCATCTACCGCTCGGCACACCAGCGCGATGAGATGCTGAAACTACCCTTCGAGTTTGGCCTCAATATGGCGCATAACCGCCTGCAGGAACTATTGCAAAAACCAAAATGATAAATTATGAAATGGAGAAACCTTATCATTATGAACCCTCGTGTCGATTTTTATTTTCAAAAGGCCGATAAGTGGAAAAAAGAAATTGAGCTGATGCGTGAAATCGCGCTCGGTTGTGGGCTTAACGAAGAGTTGAAATGGGGTTGCCCCTGCTACACTTACAACAAAGCGAATGTGGTGTTGATACATACCTTCAAGGATTACTGCGCCTACCTGTTTTTCAAAGGCGCCTTGCTGAATGATCCCGAAGGTATATTGGTGCAACAAACAAAGAATGTGCAATCGGCCCGGCAAATCAGATTTACCCATGTAAAGGAAATCACTACTCTCAGGAAAGTGATCAAAAGCTATATCTTCGAAGCTGTTGAAGTGGAGAAAGCGGGACTGAAAGTAGAATTGAAAAAGACTTCCGACTTTGAAGTGCCGGAAGAATTTAAAAAGCGTCTCGATAAAAGCGCGGCATTAAGAAAAGCGTTCTATGCATTGACGCCGGGACGACAAAGAGCTTACTTATTTTATTTTTCCCAGGCCAAACAATCGAAAACCCGCGAGGCACGCATTGAAAAATATTTGAAAAAGATTTTGAGTGGAAAGGGATTGGATGACTAATCAATAAGTTTTTTATGAGTAAGAAAAAATTATCCGACGAAGAAAGCAAAAAACTTCTGGCAACGCTGAAAGCGCGTTTTGAAAAAAATATGCAGCGTCATAAGGGCCTTGACTGGGCAAAGATCCAGTCGAGGTTGGAAGCAAGTCCTGCGAAGCTTTGGTCGCTCAACGCCATGGAAGCCACCGAAGGCGAGCCCGATGTAGTGGCTTACGATAAAAGCACCGACGAGTATGTTTTTTATGATTGCTCGCCCGAAAGTCCGAAAGGCCGCCGCAGTATTTGTTATGACCACGAGGCGCTCGAAAAAAGAAAAGAACACAAGCCCGCCGACAGCGCCCTCAATATGGCCGAAGAAATGGGCATCACCATTTTGAATGAAGAAGAATACCGTTACCTGCAGACACTCGGCAGCTTCGACACCAAAACATCGAGCTGGATAAAAACTCCGCCTGAGATTCGCCAACTCGGCGGTGCGCTGTTTGGGGATCGCCGCTACAATGCGGTGTTTATTTATCACAATGGTGCCGATTCATATTATGCGGCGAGGGGGTTCAGGGGTTCGTTGCGGGTTTAGGCTTTGGCCAGGGATTCTTTTGCATTTACATAGCTGAAAATGATGCGTATATGCGTTCCTTCCTTGTTCTCAATCTGTAAGCTGCCACCCAGGTCGTCGGTAAGGCCCTGCAACAGTTCCATGCCCATAGAGGCACCCTTACGCGAATCGAAATCAGTAGGTAATCCGCGCCCATTATCGGATATGGTCATTAATAACTGCGACTCAGAAATATGCGTTAATGAAATTGAAATTAACCCATCCTGCGTGCTCGAAAACGCATACTTTATAGCATTGGTAATGGCTTCGTTTAAGATCAGTCCCAGGGTTATTGCCGAGGCGTGATTCAGTTCAATTTTATCAATCTGCAAAGAGAACCCAATGTTTTTCCGAATGCCATAACTTTCACGGAGGTATTCTACCAATTCATAAATGTATTCGGGCATGTGAATGGTGGAGAGCGTCTCGCTCTGGTAAAGCTTTTGATGGATGATTGACATGGAGTGAATCCTGTTTTTGCTTTCTTTTATAGCAGAAAGTGCTTCCTGGTTTTTCAGGTAGCTCGACTGAATCTCGAGCAGGCTTGCTACGATATGGAAATTGTTTTTTACCCGGTGATGAATCTCCTTAACCAGCCATTCCTTATCCCGAACCAGCTGTTCGAGCGTATGATTTTTTTCCTGTATGGCCTTGTTGGCTTTTTGTTTATTTCGGTATAGTTTATAAACGAGGGCCGTCACTATCAGCATAATGGCAATGCCACCCAGTGTCAGGTTTTTTGTAGCAGCGGCCTGCCGTATTTCCGCGATCTGCACTTTGTCTTTCGCCAGGAGCAGCTCGATGTTCTTATCCTTGGCTTCCGTTTCGTATTCAATTTGTAATTGGGCAAACTGGTTTGCCTTAACGATGTTGTAAACACTGTCTTCGGAATTCTGGGCCAGCCGGTAATTCTGCAGGGCGCTCAATAACCTCCCTTCGGCTGAGTCAATCTTGTATTGCAAACGATGTATCCTGCTTTTTGAAAAGATTTCCGTAGTATCACCGTAAGTTTTTGCTTTTCGAAAGAACTGCTTTGCTTTTTCCAGCTGGTTCCTATCCAGGTAGTATAGGGCTACGTCCATTGAAGCGGAAAACCGGTTAAAACTCTCCATCATGGTATTTGGCAATGAGTCCATCAAAGGAATTAAAATATCGTATTGTTTTCCGCATTGGTCCAGTTCATCCATCACGTAATAGCTAAATCCCAGTACGTGTGCCAAATGGAATTGCTGGTCAGCGTTTAGAGGAGGGAATTCCTGGGCGACCTCTAAAACTGCATCGATGGCCTGCTGTGGATGACCAAATTTGGCGATGTTGAGGGCGGTGCTGAAAAACTGATGATACCAGGTTCTTTTCGCTTTATTGGAAGATTCCAGGCGGATGCTTTTCATCAGCCATTCCAGGGATTTTTCGTAATTGTCAAACCGGGCATATACGTACGCCATATTACCATAGAAAAAGTTGGAGAAGGCAAAATCAAGATTTTCTTCCATGGTAGCCACTGCTTTTTTTGCATAGGTAAATCCGCTTGCGTAGTCGGAAGCTGTATTATCCAGGAATGACAGCACGTAGTAATTGTAATGAAGATACTTGTAGCCGATAAATTTTTCGAGTTCTGTTACATTTAAAAGCTCTGCTCTTACAGTATCAAATTTCCTGAGTGCAAAATGAATTTCATAAATGCGTGTTAGCATTTCAATTTCGCCAACGGTGTCTTTCAGTTTGCGCGAAAGTTGTAGTGACTCATTTAGAATTTTCTCTTTAAGTGTATCGTCAAAGAGGGCATAAGTGCCGCGGTTGGCAAGGGCTCGGAATAGCAGCACTTTATCACCTGAATTGCGAGCAAGGGTTACAGCTTCATCAAAACGGCGAATGCTGCTGGCTGCATCATTTTTTTGAAGATAGTATCTGCCGAGCAGTGCCAGGGCTGCGTGCTGAAAATATATGTCTTTGGCGCTTTCAGCCTCTTTTTTAGCAGCAGAGAAGTACGTAAATGCGCTGTCCAGGTCCTGCGGCAGAGCGCCTGCTTTAAAAAGGTAATGACTGCCTTGTCTCAGCAGTTCTTTTATATGGCTGTCGGGGCCAGATGCATAGTCTTCGTCGTAGTAAAGTGAGTAAGGAAGGTTTTCTCCTTCGCTCACCACTATGGCGGCGCTGTCCATTTCGAGCCGGCCCTCCATAATGAAGTAAAAAAACGAAGTGGTAAACTTAAATTGAAGTCGCTGCAAAGCAGTCGGGTATTCAAATGAAGCGGGGGGTGGTGTTGGCTGGGCAAACAGATCTGTGATGTTGGTATGGCAAAGCGCTACCAACAAGGCGATGCGTGACAGATGTGCTGGTTTCATGTGTCTGGGTTTATTTCCGTGCAATGCCCAGCTTCTTCATTCTTGAGTTTAATGTATTTACATTGATATCGAGAATTTCTGCTGCGCCTCCCTTTCCGGAGATTTTCCAATTTGTACTTTCCAGAACCGCCAGTATATGATCGCGTTCATTTTCGAGTATAGTTTTAAATCCGTTCTTGCTTGTATTAATTGTGTCGGGAATGGCTTTTGAAACTGGTATTTCAAGAGATGTCAAAATGGGTCCATTAGCAAGCACTAAATTTCGCTGAATGGTATTTTCGAGTTCTCTTATATTGCCCGGCCAGTTGTAGTTGAGAAGTATTTCCCTGGCCTCTTCTGATAGTGTAGGAGTGGGCTTTCCTGCCTGGGCACTATACTTTTTTAAGAAATGATTGCTCAGCGGGACAATATCTTCTTTTCTTTCACGTAGTGATGGCATCGTCAATGGAAAAACATTTAACCGATAGTAAAGGTCAATGCGAAAGCGGCCGGCGGCTACTTCTTCTTCAAGGTCTTTATTGGTAGCGGCCAACACACGTACGTTTACCTTGCGCGGTTTGCCACCCACAGGTTCAATTTCTTTTTCCTGCAATACGCGCAGAAATTTTACCTGTAATTCGAGAGGTAGCTCGCCTATTTCGTCGAGGAAGATTGTGCCGCCATCTGCCAGTTCAAACTTGCCTTCTCTTCGCATAACGGCGCCGGTGAAGGCACCTTTTTCATGACCGAAGAGATCGGATTCAATCAGGTTGGCAGGCAGCGTACCGCAGTTTACCACCACAAATGGTTTGTGACGCCGTACAGAAGCTTTGTGAATTGACTGTGCAACCAGTTCCTTGCCCGTACCGCTTTCTCCCAGTATTAATACGGACGTGTCGGTGGCGCCCACCCTACGTGCGCGTTCAATCGATTCGAGAAACCGGGGACTTTGTCCAACCAGATGACTGAACTCCGGTGGCATTGCGGGCTTGTCAGCTGAGTTCGGTTTGACATTGTAGTTATCATCCGGAATCCGGTTCTTGTGGAGATAAAGTGCTACATCGAGCATGATCAATACATCCTTTGCGCGAAATGGTTTTACCATAAAGCCATAAGGCTTGGTTGGCTTCGCGGCTTCTAGTATTTGCCTGTTAGAATTAGCCGACAAATAAACAAAGGCAATGTTTCTGCTATTTAGTATTCTGCCAAGATCGATGCCGGTGCCTTCACCTTGTAAAAAAATATCGACCAGTACTAAATCTGGTTTTTCTTTTTCGATAATCGTCAATGCAGCATCAACAGACCTGGCGATAGTGCAAGTGTTATATCCTGCGTTGGTTAAAATTACATTGAGGCTTTTTGCCTCAATAAACTGATCTTCTACTATCAGGATTTTTGTTTTCATCTCACATAAAAATACAACAGTTATATATCTAAACAATAAATCATTGCATTTCGAAAGGGCCGTAACGATATTTTAAAACTGTTCTTGAAATATCAAGATTTTTTTTCCGGGACAAAAATTAAAATGTTGCAAACCAACCCTCTGTTTTTTTGGTACGGCATTGGTGACCCGGATTAATACACGAAGGAAAAAGGGAATACTTAACCGATAAATCAAGTCTTATGAACATTTTAAAATTTTATCCGGATGAACAAGCTGAAGCAATTATAGAAGAGCCGGTAGTATACACGGAAGACTGTGTTGCGGCGGGTTGTCCTGAAGATTTGTGGTAGGCTTTTAACATCAATGATACGATTTCCGATTTGAGGAGGACAATTTCAGACTGGAAAACGGATCAGAAAATAAAGCATCTGAAACTAATTATTAATCATAAAAAGACAGTTATGAAAATTACAGTAATTGGCGGTACCGGCCTTATTGGTTCCAAGCTGGTGGCAAAGCTGCTGGCTCAGCAGCATACAGTGATAGCGGCCTCGCCCGACTCGGGCATCAATACCATTACGGGCGTAGGTCTTGCCAGGGCGCTGAAGGATGCAGACGTGGTGGTAGATGTTTCCAATTCACGTTCGTTTGAGGCCAAAGCAGTAATGGATTTTTTTCAAAAATCTACGAGCAATCTTTTGTCGGCGGCGCTGTATGCCGGTGTTAAACACTATGTGGCCCTTTCGGTGGTGGGCAGCGACCGCCTGGCCGAAAGTGGTTACATGCGGGCAAAGCTGATGCAGGAAGAAATGATAAAGGTGTCGGGTATTTCATATACCATTCTGCGGTCGACGCAATTTTTTGAATTCGCCGGCCGAATTGCGGATGAAACCGCCACAGAGAATGAAGTGCGCATTTCATCGGCTGCTTTTCAACCGATAGCGGCAGACGATACAGTGGCTGAACTGGCGGACATAGTACTGGGAAAGCCGATCAACACTACGGTAGAAGTGGCCGGTCCAGAACGCTTTACTATGTACGATTTCATTCGCTACTTTATGAATGCCAACGATGATCAGCGCAGCCTGGTTGAAGATAACAGTGTACGCTATTTTGGAGCTGAACTAAAAGATGAATCGTTGGTGCCTGCCAGCAAGAATCCACGCATAGGCATTACCAGGTTTAAAGAATGGTTGCAGACGCATCTTTCAAAGCCCAAAGTAGCAGCACCGCAGTAATGCCGGTAAGCCTTCCGTAAACGAAGATGACGGGTGTCAGCTCGTTGAGGCAGCTGTAGGGGCATGCACTTTCCACCCGTTCGTGCATGGGACAAACCAACGTCGGCGCGGCGTCCCCGCGACAACCGATCAGCTACACAGCGATGCGGCAGGCAAGCTATTGCTCATTTTAAAAATTAATAGTCATGAACAAGCATGAAACTTTCGCCAATGATCCCGCCAGCCTGCGCACAGGCGAAATCCAGGAAAGCATTTACCCCCGTCATCATGAAGTGAATGTAGGCGATGGACTTGAATTCCTGGATGATGGCGCGCGCATGAAAGATCAACCGCTGGAAATACGCCGCGATGAACATGTCCCTCTTGAAAACGTGTGCGAATAAAACAATTATCAACTTTTAAAATTTATGTTATGCTTATTAGCAATCAACTTTCATCATTTGTAATGATGGTGGCCTCGAGTATACTCGCAGTGCCACAGCCCGCGAAATCACAGCCAATACCTAAAGGTGTAAAAAATATCGTGCTGGTGCATGGCGCCTTTGCCGACGGTAGCAGTTGGTCGAAAGTGGTGAGCAAATTGCAGGCAAAAGGTTATCATGTAATTGCCGCGCAAAATCCGCTGACGACTTTTGAGGAAGACGTGGCTGCCGCGAAACGCGCTATTGCACAAATGGATGGTCCTGTTTTATTGGTGGGTCATTCCTATGCGGGATTGATTATTTCTGAAGCCGGTAAGGATCCTCAAGTAGCCGGCCTGGTATATGTCTCTGCGCTGGTGCCTGAAGACGGACAAAGCGCTTCCGACATAAATGCTGCCATGCCTACAACCGGAGTAGAAAAATTCTTCCAGCTAAGTGATGACGGATTTTTATCGCTGCCCGAAAAGGCAGTTAACGAGTATTTTGCACAGGATGCAACAGATGAAGAACGCAAAATTATATTTGCTACACAGGTTCCCTGGGCCGCTGTCATTACCACGCAAAAAGTGAATGACCCCGCCTGGAAGACAAAACCCGTTTGGCAAATAATCTCTGCTAAAGACGGCATGATCAATCCCGATCTGCAACGCTTCAAATCAAAAATTATAAAGGCCAAAACGCTGGAATTAAACGCCGGTCACGTACCGATGGTATCGCAGCCCGGCGAAGTAGCGGATTTTATTGCTGCTGCTGCAGGCACACTGTAGTTTGAGGCCGTTATAAAGGATTAAAAAAGAAGACAGGATGTTTTGGCCTATGAATGCCTTTGTATCATCAAAGGCATTCGTTTAAAACTTATTGTAAAAAAATAATTCAACTGATATGTTACCGATTGGAATATTGGCACCCGATTTTGAACTTTTTTCAACACCGGATCAAAAGCTCAGGCTCAGTGAACTGAAAGGAAAAAAAGTGGTACTGGCATTTTACCCGGCCGACTGGAGCCCGGTGTGCGGCGACCAGATGAGCCTGTACAATGAGATGGGGAAATATTTTGCACGACACAATGCAATGGTTGTGGGAGTGTCTGTTGACAGTAAATGGAGTCACCTCGCATTTATTGAAGACCGTCATTTCCATTTTCCCTTATTGTCCGACTTCGAACCAAAAGGTGAAGTGGCAAGATTGTATCAGGTGTACGATGCGGGCACAGGCGAAAGTAAACGCGCGTTGTACGTTATTGATGAAAACAGCGTGATTCGCTGGAGTTATCTCTCGCCGGTAGGAATAAATCCCGGCGCGGACGGAATACTGAACGCGTTAGAAGAAATTGATAATTTAAAAATGGTAATACAATGACACAACTAATTCCACCCGTTAGCATTATTGATAATAGCTACGGAAACCCGGCGGCGTTGATAGAGCTGGTAGAATTTGGCGACTATGAATGTCCCTATTGCGGCCGCGCATACCCCATAGTAAAAAATATACAGAAAATACTGGGCAGCGACCTGAAATTTGTATTCAGGAATTTTCCGCTCCGTAAAATTCACCCCAATGCTTTCCCGGCGGCCCTGGCTACTGAAGCCGCTGCCAGGCAAAACAGGTTCTGGGAAATGCACGATATCATTTTTGAAAACCAACGATCACTTGACGCTGATAAGTTTATTCAATTCGGAGTGATTCTCGGCCTCGACCCCGATCGTTTCAAAACGGATATGCAGGACCAGGTGCTGATGGCTAAAGTAAGTAAGGATTTTGAAAGCGGTTTGAGAAGCGGTGTAAACAGGACTCCCACCTTTTTTATCAACGGAATAAAATACGAAGACCACTGGAGTGACTATCATCTGCTGGAGCATCTTCGCAGCGTGTTGGGCGAACTGTCTGTAAAATAGCAATCAGGCCAAACAATTCCCCGCCCCGACTGTTATCCCCTGCATGAGCCAGTCATTAAGATCACAGATCGAATCCATCATTTCATTGACCGATCCCGAATTTGAGTTGGTGCTTGCTGCTTTCACTGAAAAAAAATTTCGCAAGCACCAGTTTATAGCGCAGGAAGAAAATAGTGTGCCGTACCTGTATTTCCTGGAGCGTGGGTTGACCAAATCGTTTGTGGTGGAAGATGATGGCCGCGAACACATCCTGGAGCTAAGCATGGATAATAACTGGATCACGGATTTGCAGGCTTTTCATCTCCAGCAAAAAGCCACCATTAATATTTGTTGTCTCGAAGATTGCGACACGCTGGCCATCAGCCTGGATAATTTTGAAAAGCTTTGTTCGCAGTTGGATAAGATGCAATACTTTTTCCGGCGAAAGGCGATTGAGCAAACCATTCATCTGCAACGTCGCATACAATGTTTTATTACCAGCAGTGCCGCTGACCGTTACCACGAACTGGTCACCAAAAATCCCGGTCTGATTCAACGTGTGCCAAAAAAACTGATCGCATCCTACCTCGGCGTGTCGCGCGAAACGCTGAGCCGACTGCTGTTGCAGTAGTGTGATAATTGTCACATTTTTTTTGTGCGCTTTGTCATTTTTTGTCTTGCCGCCGCAGCTGAGATTTGCCATGATTATTTACTAAAACAGTATAGCCATGGAATACAGGAATCTTGGAAACAGCGGATTGCGGGTGCCAGTTCTCAGCCTGGGCACCGCCACCTTTGCAGGCACAACAGAAGATTTTAAAAAATGGGGCAATACAGGCGTAGCCGAAGCATCGCGGGTGGTGGATATCTGCCTGGATTACGGCATTAATTTTTTCGACACAGCCAATGTATATTCTCTGGGTGATGCAGAATCCGTATTAGGCAAGGCCGTAAAAGGCCGTCGCCACAAAACCATAATTGCCACCAAAGGCACCTTCAGTATGGGAGATGACGTGAACGACAAAGGCTCTTCGCGCTATCATTTAATGAAAGCATTGGATGAGAGTCTGCGCCGGCTGGAGACAGACTATATCGATCTCTATTTTATGCACGGATTTGATGCCAAGACGCCAATGGAAGAAACTTTATCCACTCTCGATACGATGGTGAAAAGCGGAAAAGTGCGCTATATCGGAGCTTCCAATTTTACCGCCTGGCAGCTGATGAAATCATTGTCCATTTCAGAAAGAAACAGTTGGGAAAAGTATATCGTGTACCAGGGATATTACTCGCTCATCGGCAGAGATTATGAACAGGAGTTGATGCCCCTGCTGCAAGACCAGCGCGTAGGATTAATGGTATGGAGCCCGCTGGGTTGGGGAAGGCTAACGGGAAAAATCAGGCGAAACGGAATTGCGGGAGAAGGCCGCATACAATCCGGTGGCGGCGAAGGCGGACCAATGGTGCCGGATGACTATTTATGCGACGTGGTAGATTGCCTGGAAGAGATCGCTGCTGAAACGGGCAAGAGTATTCCGCAGGTGGCCATCAACTGGCTGCTGCATAAACCAACGGTATCCAATATCGTGATTGGCGCGCGCAATGAGCGGCAATTAATAGACAATATCGGCGCGGTGGGGTGGAGTCTATCGCCTGAACAAATTGAAAAGCTTGACAAGGTCAGCGCCATTCCGCTCATTTACCCTCACTGGGTAGGAGAAAGGTAATGCACCGGTAAAATGATTGTAAACGTAGAACCCTGCCCCGGCACGGAGCTCGCTACAATCTGGCCTTCGTGATTTTCGATGATCTTTTTGCAGATGGCCAGGCCTATACCTGTGCCCGCATATTCCGACTTGCCATGAAGTCTTTGGAAAATGTTGAAGATCTGCGAAGCGTTTTCCTGCGAAAAACCAATGCCATTATCGGAGAATTGGATCTTTATATATTCTCTTCCCGGCTTTAGCTGGTAAGTTTCGATATCGGATGGCTGCACGCTGCAGGGTTCAATCCTGATAACGGGCGCTACTTCCTGCCGGCAAAATTTGAGGGCATTGGATATGAGGTTGCTGAACAATTGGCTCATCTGCACGGGTAACGCATGTATGGTGGGCAATGCACCAGCCAGGTGGATGGTGCATTTTTTTTGTTCGATCAATAATTCAAAATCGGCCATCACATCGCTCAGTATGGTGTTGAGGTCAACAGGTTCCAACTTTTCCTGGTGAGCGGTGAGCTGCGAAAAATTCAGCACGTCGCGGATCAGCGTGAGCATGCGAGCCGAAGAGCGGTCTATTTTCTGGGTATACTCTTTGCTGCGCGCATCAATATTTTGCCCAAGCGATCGTTCCAGCGCTTCGATGAAGGTGCTTATCTTTCGCGCGGGCTCCTGCAGATCGTGTGAAGTGATATAGGCAAACTGCGAGAGCTCGGCATTTTTCTGTTCAAGACTGGCCGTTCTTTCTCTTACAATCTCCTCGATCTTTTGCCGCGCCAATACCTGCGGTGTAACATCGATTGTGATGGCCAGTACGCCCAATATTTTGCCCGTAGCATCTCGGTAGGGTTCATACACGAAATTCAGGAAAACCGTCTCCATCCTGCCATTGCGCTCGAGATTCACGGGCCGCTCGTTGGCCACAACCGGTACGCCTGTTGCGTACACGCTGTCCAGCATGCTTTCCAATCCCTGGTGCCTGGCTTCGGGCACGCTTACAAAAACAGGTTTGTTCAGCACGGCTTCGGCGGTTTTACCCCATACTTCGAGCATCAGGTCGTTCACGATCTCCACGCGGTGATCGGCACCGAGCAGGATGCACATGGCTACGGGCGCCTGTTTCACCATCTGTCGGAAATTGGTCTCGCTTTGCTCCAGTTTCAGCTTGGTCTCTTCAAGGCGGCGGTGTGTTTCCACTTTGCGGGTAGTTTCGTGGCAAACCACCAGCACGCCGGCTATCTCACCTCCTTCTCCGTATACGGCGCTATAGCTGAAAGTCCAATACACATCCTCCAGCTTACCATTTCGGTAGATAGGTATCAGTTGGTCTTCCAGGAAAAATGATTCGCCGGTAGTTTTTACCTGCAATATGAGTGGGTAAATGATATGCCATATCTCGGGCCAGCATTCGATGCCGCGCTGTCCGAGTGCTTTAGGATGCTTGCCGTTATCGCCCAGGCTGGGACGGTAAGCATCATTATAAAACTGTATCAGCTCTTCGCCCCACCACAGAAACATGGGGAAGCCTGAGTGCAATACGATGCCGAGGGTGGTTTTTAGGGATTGCGGCCATTCGTCAACAGGACCCAGCGGAGTTTCTGACCAGTCGAATTTTCTTGTGAGCTCACCCATTTCACCACCACCTTCCAAAAACGCATAATTTCTGACCGATACAAGTTGATTCATACTCACAGCGATGGGTTTATGAAAAATTCATTCAGCAATTTCTCCCATGCTGAATACTTATCCGGTTTTGTTATAAAATCCTTTGCACCAAGGGCTTTGAGATCGGTTATGGTTTTACTGTCGGAACTGGTAGTAAGAATCACCACTGGTATCTGCCTGAGCCGTTCATCGTTTTTGAGCGCTTCCATAAACTGGCGGCCATTCATCAGGGGCATGTTCAGGTCCAGGAATATAAGGTCGGGCGGTTGGGGTGCGTCTTGCAGGTCGCGCAGCGCCTGCCGTCCATTGGTAGCGACGGATAATGAGATTTGAGGGTAAGCTTCAGCTACTATAGAACAAAATACCTCACGGTCATCTTCGTCGTCGTCAATAAGCAGTAAGGTTTTGATTACAGCCATCAGTACAACTTTACCAGGCCCGGGTGCTTTAAGTTGACAATCGAATGTATTATTTTTTTTCAATAAAACAGCCCGGGCACGGGATAAAGTTGCCTATATTTTTTTGCCTTGTTCTTCGGCTAACCATTTTTTTCTCCGGGCGAGTTCTGCTTTGCTGGGTTGGTCGCCAGCGTAAGAACCCGGTCTCACATCGCCTCCCTGTTCATACTTAGCTACCACTACGCCAGAAGGGGAAACCATACCTTCGGTTATTCTCCATTCCTGCGGCTGCGTGCCGTCCTGGAATAGCTTTTTGCCTTTTCCGAGGGTAATAGGGTAGGTCCAGGTATGGAGTATATCTACCAAGCGGTTAGCCAGCAACGTTTGTATCAGCACGCTGCTGCCGTGTACCAGCAGGTCGGGACCATCCTGTGCTTTCAGTTTTTTCAATTCATTCACCACATCTTTATTGATCAGGATGGTTTTGTGCCACGATGTATCGATGGGCGTGGTAGCCACTACGTACTTGTTGATGCTGTTGAATTTCCTGCCGATCTCATCATCCATATATGGCCAGTAGGCAGCAAATATTTCATAGGTGCGCCTGCCGAGCAGCAAGTCAAATTCGTTTACAAAAATTTTACCCAGTTCTTTATTCACTTCATCATCTCCATAGTTAAACTGCCAGCCGCCCCATTTAAACCCGCCTGTACGATCCTCTTCTGGTCCGCCCGGCGCCTGCAATACACCATCCATGGTGAGGAAGGAGACTACGATTATCTTTCTCATGATATATGATTTGTTTGCACAAAGCTAAATGGCTTCGCGCCGGTGGAAGCGGTGGCACTGCGACATTTAAGGAGGTGTTATGCGACTAAAACTCTTTATCATCCCGGTGAGGGTGATGTAGCGGTTAAAATTGCAAAATAACAGGTGCCGCATGCGGGTCAATTGGCCGTAGCAAATAATAAAAACGCTAGTAAAGGGTGAGTGAAAATGGCTACAAGAACCATAGATTCGGTTATATAAAGCCTGGCGGGCATGCTCATTTTTGCAGGAAACAAACTTGATATGAAAATCGTATTAACAGGTTCCCTGGGCAATGTAGGAAGACCGCTCACGCGGAAATTGGTTGCCAGAAATCATTCAGTCACCGTTATCAGCAGTAACCCTGAAAGAAGCCAGGAAATAGCTTCGCTTGGTGCCGGGGCTGCTATCGGAAGCATACACGACGTTGAGTTTCTTACCCAGGCCTTCAAAGGCGCGGATATCGTGTACCTGATGGAGGCCGTGGATCTGCGCAATTTCTTCGAACCGACTTTTGATATCACCAAAACCTACACGGAGATTGCCTCCAACTACAGGCAGGCCATCGAGGCGTCGAAGGTGAAAAAAGCGGTGCATCTCAGCAGCATCGGCGCGCATACCAACGAAGGCGTGGGTATCCTGGCTATGCACTTCTATGCAGAACAGATGTTGCGGCTCTTACCCGATGATGTATCTGTAAAATTTATCCGCCCGGTTGGTTTTTACACCAATCTCTATCGCTCGATGCATATGCTGATTAACAACGGCGCTTTCATATTCAATCACGGAGGTGATCAGAAAGAACCCTGGGTATCGCCGCTGGATATAGCCGATGTAATAGCAGAAGAAATGGAGAAGCCATTCGATGGCAAGACCTTCCGCTATGTAGCGAGTGATGAAATTTCACCGAATGAAATTGCTGCCATATTGGGTAATGCAATCGGTAAGCCTGGTTTAAAATGGCTGGTGGTTTCTGACGAAGAATTTCTGAACGGCATGCTGGCCGAGGGCATGAACGAAGATATTGCTAAGGGATTTACGCAAATGCATATCGCACAGGGAGATGGCAGCATGTATGAACATTATTACAGCAACCGGCCGGAACCGGGAAAAGTAAAGTTCATCGATTTTGCAAAAGAATTTGCGGCCGTATACAGGAGCCAGATTTCAGCTAACTTGCAATCAGCCTGAACCGCGGCAAAAATGGGGAGTAAGCACATGAACATACATCACCTCAAAACCATAGCAGATTTTCACCGCTTCAGGGAACTGCCAAAGCCCGGGCATCCGCTCATCAGCGTGGGGGATGTGTCTTCCATCAATTATCCTGTGGGCGGCGACACCCAGCACATGCTGCAGGATTACTATTCCATTGCGCTGAAGCGCATTCAGAACGGAAAGATGCGTTATGGGCAGCAGGAATATGATTTTGATGAAGGCGTGATGTTTTTTATCGCGCCGGGGCAATTGTTCAGTGTAGAACCCCGCGGCGATGAAAATCTGCAACAATCGGGATGGCTGCTGCTCGTGCATCCCGATTTCCTATGGAATACTTCACTGGCGAAAGGCATCAGGCAATATGAATTTTTCGACTACTCGGTAAATGAAGCATTGTTTCTTTCCGACAAAGAAGAGGCGATTATCTGTGGCATCTTTGAAAATATTCAGCAGGAGTATCACTCTAACATCGACCGCTTCAGCCAGCGCATTATTATTTCACAAATCGAAACATTGCTGAATTATTCCGAACGCTTTTACCAGCGACAGTTTATCACACGCAAAATCACGAATCATAAAATTCTGAACCGGCTGGAAGAAATCTTAACGGAGTATTTCAACAGCGATCAGGTAGTAACAAATGGTTTGCCAACGGTGGAGCATATTGCCGCCCGGCTGAATGTCTCGCCCAACTACCTGAGCGGTTTGCTGAAATCGCTTACGGGACAAAGCACACAACAGCATATCCACAACAAGCTTATTGAAAAAGCAAAAGAAAAGCTATCGACCACAGACTTAACTGTAAGTGAGATAGCTTATGAATTGGGTTTTGAACATCCGCAATCTTTCAGCAAATTGTTCAAAACGAAAACCAGTCTTTCGCCCCTGGAGTTCAGGCAGGCGTTCAACTGATCACTGCGTTAATCTATGGCACCAGGTACCCGCCGTCGACGGCGTAATAGGAACCTGTTACAAACGAAGACTTTTGCGATGCCAGCCAAAGGATCAGTTCAGCCACTTCTTCTGCTTCGCCCAGGCGGCCAATCGGGTGCAGTCCTTTGAGTGCCTCCATGGTGGCCTCGTCAAGCGTGTTGGTGAGCAGGGGTGTTCTGATATATCCGGGGCCAACAGAGTTGACGCGAATGTTTTTGTCAGCATATTCCAGCGCAGCTGCTTTGGTAAGACCCACCACGCCGTGTTTGGCCGCCACATAGGCTGGCGAATTTTTAGTGCCCACCGCGCCGAGTATCGAAGCGATGTTTACGATGCTTCCGCCTTTGGGCAGCATGGCGGGAATCTGGTAGCGCATGCCGTAGAAGACGCCGGAGAGGTTGATATCAATTACTTTCCTCCATCCGTCGATGGGATATTCGCCCGTGGGGGCCAGCGGTCCGCCGATGCCTGCATTGTTCACTGCGATATCCAGTGAGCCATACTGAGCGAGGGCCTTCTTTACCAGCGCTTCATTGTCTTCCGATTTGGAAGTATCTGCTTTCACAAAAATGGCGTCGCCGCCTTTCAGTTTTATTTCTTCAACAGTTTTCTGGCCCTTGTCTTCGGCAATATCCGACACCACCACTTTGGCGCCTTCATCAGCAAACAGTAAAGCAGCGGCCTTACCAATTCCGGAGCCGGCACCTGTAATGATAGCGATTTTGTTTTCGAGGAGTTTCATGGTAAAATGAATTTAATAGTCACCCGTTTCGGTCGCCTGACCGAAAAATGGATTGATGTTTATGAAAAAAGAAGAAGTTTTTATTTCAGATGCGCTCTCAGCATCCACGCCATCTTTTCGTGTGTCTGCATCAGCCCGGTAATGAAGTCGGAGCTGCCGATATCTTTCCATTCCTCGTCGAAGCGATCGATATTTTCGCGCAGGTGAATGATGATGGCTTCGTGGTCGGCGAGCAATGCTTTGATGAAACCTGCGGAGTCGTTTTTCTCCCGGCCATCTTCCGAAAGATGCGTTTCGGCCAGGAAACCTGCCAGTGTTGCCTGTGCATAGTGGCCGATAGAACGGATACGTTCTGCAATATCGTCGATGATTTCTTCCAGTTGTTTGTACTGTTCTTCAAAGAAGCGGTGAATTGAGAGGAAGTCGGGCCCTTCCACGTTCCAGTGAGCTCTTCTTGTTTTGATATACAATACGTGTTCGTCGGCCAACAGCGTATTCAGCACTTTTGCCACTTCGGCTGTATTGGCAGGCTTGATCCCAATTTCTGTTTTCATACTCTAACTATTTAACGTTGATGAATAAATTGAAGGGAGGGATCGGGTCAGTAAGCTATTGCAACTTACCCAATTTTTCGCTTCCTTAGTTGCTGAACTATTTTTTGTTCTAAGCCGCCCAGTATCTTCATCAGGTTGTTCCCGGAATCAGAAGCAAATACATCCTCCCCGGCTATTCCCAACCGCACGTTCACGGTGCGCGGCAGGGCTGCCTTTTGGGTCGATTGTATGATGTGGAAGTGCACGGCATTGATTTTTGCAAAATATTGCCTGAACCTCCCGATCATGCTGAATATCTTTCTTTCCAGTTCTACGTTCAATGTAGTACCAACCGCCTGGATGTCTATCACCATCCCTTCGGGTATCTGTGTAAGTTTCATGTTAAAACGATTTTTCGCCGCGGTTGTTCACAAAAACTGAAACGAAGTTAGGGGTTTGCGGGATGGGGGAGGTTGAGGCTAGTCAGGGTGGGGGTATGATCGTGGTCATACCATACGCTCATTTCCCCCCTTTCTCCATCTGTTCGATAATCTTATTCACCTCTGCTTCCGTACTCTTCAGCTTCGCCTGGCAAAAGGCAATCAATTCCGAGGCGCGCTTTACCTTTTCCGCCAATACGTCAACAGAAACGGATTCTGTTTCTATTTCCCTGGCTATGGCTGCCAGTTCGTTGTAAGCGCTTTCATATGTTAAATTCTTTTCCATCGTGCTGTTGGTTTGATTTGACGACTGACTTTATTGATTTATCAGAAAGAATCACTTCCATTTCAGTGCCTGGTTGAAAAACTCCGGGGTCAACAGTGATCTTGTCCTGGTATTTCACAATAGCAAAACCTCTCTTCAAAATATTTTTCGGCGACATCAGATTAAAGACGGATGTAAAATGACCGAGATAACCTTTCTGATTTTTCAGATAATTATTCTTAAAAGCGACGATATTCTGCAAAATATTTGAAAGGTCATTCAGCTTGTTACCAGTAATCACTTTGGGTTTTGATAAAAAAACAGCAGTGGTGAACATTAGGTCATTTCGCTTATGTGAAAGCAGCGTCTTGGTTTTGTTGATGATCACCTGGTTATTGTTCACCAACATATCCTTTTGCTCGTTAATCAGCGTTCGTGATTGGTTGATGATAAATGTTTTCAAATCCGTCAGTTCCCGATAGTGCGCGGCAAACAGTTGCTGCGATTTAATGATGATGGTTTTTTCAAAACCTGATATTTCATCTTCGAATTTCTTGTTGTGCGCAATGATAAATTCCGCGGCCTTCGTGGGCGTCTTCGTCTGCGTGTGCGCCATCAAGTCGGCGATGGTTTCATTGCGCAGGTGGCCGATGCCTGTTATAACCGGTATCGGGAACCGGGCAACGGCCAGACCAATTTTATAGTTATCAAAGATCAGGAAATCGGTTTGCGCGCCGCCGCCACGGATGATTACTACCACATCATATTGAATGCCTGATCTGAAAACCTGGATCAGGGTTTCAACGAACAAAGCGGCATTGGCTTCGTTTTGAACCACGGTGAAGTAGTCGTCTATTTCAAACCGATAGCCATAGGGATTATTCAACAAGGTATGCCTGAAGTCTTCATTGCCCGCTGAGGTTTTCGAGGCCACTACGGCTATGCGCTGTATAACCAGGGGCAGGGGGAGCTGGCTGTTTCGGGTTACATACCGGCCGCCGACTTTTTTGATTACATCGGGGTTTTTGGCAACCAGTTCGGCCAGCGTCGCCTCCCTTTGCTGTGCCAGCATCCCAATAGTGAAATTCGTATCAATATCAATCACATCCAGCGAAAGTCCATACACCACATGATAGTTCTCTTTCACCTTCACCAGCACATGAATATTATTGGTAAAAGCCTGGCCTGTGATTCTTTCAAATTCCTTAATACGCTGCGAGCCTGCTACCCAGGCTTTGCCCGCAATTTTGGCGACCAGGTCGTTGTTGTTGCCTTTTTCAACGAGGTCGAAATAGTGGTAATTCGTTCTTTCCTTATAACTATGGTTCGTGATGTCGGCCACCACCCAAAAGCTCAGCTCGTTAAAATGGCCATCAATCGCGGCCTGGATTTGCCGGTTTAAGGCAGATAACCTGATATATTCGAGATCGGGGCGCCAAGGAGTGATGAAATTCGCGATTAAATATAGGATTAATCCGGGAGTGTTGATTATCAATCCGAAACACCGACCGGACACATTATAATATAAGCAAACGCCAAAATATTATAAGCTCCCGGTCGTTTTAAAACTCTACCTTTGTGACCGATGCTTAAGTTCGTAGTAGCCATATTGTCATTGGTTTACCTCAGCTGCACCGTGGGGGCTACCGTGCATTTCCATTATTGCATGGATAGGCTCGTGGATGCTGGCCTCTGGAAGAACGAGGGCAAGCAGTGTGGTAAATGCGGTATGGAGAAATCTGACGACGACAAAAAAGGCTGCTGCAAAGACGAACAAAAGCAATACAAACTCGAGAACGATCATAAGGGCGCAACAGCTTTTCAGCTTTCACCTATTGCAGTAGAATCGCAGCCCGTTGCGCCGTTTCAATTGGCAAGCATTTATTTACCCTCGGTTACTGAAGAAAATCCCCTCAGTCACGCCCCACCACGAAGTAGCAATATAGCTATTCATATCCGCCACTGCGTTTTCCGCATTTGATTAAGCTTCCATTCAGGTAAGGCAAATCCTTTTGCCTGGCTAAGGCATTGCTATATGCCATCTATTGAACTTTTCTTTTTCAAAAGCTGATTTATGGTTCATAGAATTATTGAATGGTCGCTTAGAAACCGCTTCATTGTACTGGTACTGGCCGCGATACTTTTTGTATGGGGAATTTTTTCTGTCAAGAAAAATCCCATCGACGCCATACCCGACCTCTCCGAAAACCAGGTGATCGTTTTTACCGAATGGATGGGTCGCGCGCCGCAACTGATCGAAGATCAGATTACCTATCCGCTGGTCACCAACCTGCAGGGACTGCCACGCATCAAATACGTGCGCGGCACTTCCATGTTTGGTATGAGCTTTATCTATGTCATCTTCGATGATGATGTGGACATTTACTGGGCGCGCGAAAGAGTGCTCGAAAGGTTAAGTACGGTGTCGAGATCATTGCCCGCCGGCGTTACGCCGCAACTTGGTCCCGATGGCACGGGCGTAGGTCATATTCTCTGGTACACCCTCGACGCGCCCAATATGGACCTGGGTGAACAACGCGCGCTGCAAGACTGGTATATCAAATTTGCTTTGCAGAATGTGGAAGGCGTGAGCGAGATCGCTTCGTTCGGCGGTTTCCAGAAACAATACCAGGTAACCATCAATCCTAACAAATTACTGTACTATCGCCTTTCTGTAACCGATATTATCAGTGCCATCCGCAAAAATAATAACGAATCGGGGGGTAGAAAATTCGAGATGAGTGATATCGGTTATATCATCAAGACTTCAGGCTACCTGCAATCTATTGAAGAGATAGAAAATATTCCTGTCAAAACGCAAAACAGTATTCCCATCCGCGTGGCCGACGTAGCCACGGTGCAAATGACCGGCGAGTCGCGGCTGGGCATTTTCGACCAGAACGGCGAAGGCGAGAGAGTGGGGGGCATCGTGGTGATGAGATATGGTGAGAATGCAGCTGCAGTTATTGACCGGGTAAAAGCGAAAATGGCGGAAGTGGCAAAAGGTTTCCCGGAAAAAGTGAAGTTCGATATCGTGTACGACCGGGGCGAGTTAATCAAAGAGTCGATCAGTTCCATTAAAAATACGCTGATCGAAGAAATGATCGTGGTTTCGCTCGTCGTCATCATTTTCCTTTTTCACTGGCGAAGCGCTTTAAGCATCATTATACAAATCCCCATTACGCTGGCGGCCAGTTTTATACTACTGAATGCTTTTGGTATTTCATCGAATATTATGTCACTAACAGGTATCGCCCTGGCTATTGGCGTGATAGTGGACAACGGAATTATTATGAGTGAAAATGCCTATAAGCATCTCGCGGAAAGATATGAAGCGTGGCAAAAACAAAATAAACAGGCTTAGTTTATGAAACGCATTAAGAAAATATTCAAAAAGCCAGCTCCCTGGATTTCGGAAGAAGAGAGACTGCGGGTGATTGAAAACTCGAGCAAACAAGTTTCGCGCGGCGTGTTTTTTGCCACGGTCATCATCATCACTTCTTTTCTGCCGGTGTTTATGCTGACGGGGCAGGAAGGAAAAATGTTTCACCCGCTGGCATTCACCAAAACCTTCATCATGATTGTGGATGCACTGCTGGTGATTACGCTGGCGCCCGTGCTGATCTCATTTTTCATGAAGGGGAAATTCAGGGCCGACAATGCCAATCCTGTCAACAGGATTTTGGAAAAAATATATACCCCCATTATCAAGGGCGTGTTGAAATGGCGCAAGACTACGCTCGCTATCAACATTCTTGCCCTGGTGATCACTATACCCTTATTGCGCAGCCTCGGTAAAGAATTCATGCCGCCGCTGGATGAACAGAGCATATTGTTTATGCCGGTAACGCTTCCCGATGTTTCCAATGCCGAGATCAAACGCATTTTGCAGGTGCAGGATAAAATCATCAAGTCGGTGCCGGAGGTAGATAAGGTGTTGGGAAAAGCAGGCCGCGCCAGCACGGCCACAGATAACTCGCCGCTCAGCATGATCGAAACCATCATCATGTTGAAACCAAAATCGGAGTGGCGGCCAGGTATTACCAAGAAAGATATTATCAACGAGCTGGACGCAAAACTGCAAATTCCCGGCGTAGTGAATGGATGGACGCAACCCATCATCAATCGCATCAACATGCTCTCCACCGGTATTCGTACGGATGTGGGCGTGAAAGTGTTTGGACAAAACCTCGATACACTTGCAGCTGTTTCAGAAAGGGTGAAGAAAGTGCTGGAAGGTACACCGGGTATCAAAGACTTGTACGTTGAACCCATTACAGGCGGCAAATACCTCAGCATAAATCCGCGCCGGGAAGAGCTGGCGCGCTATGGGCTGAGTATCGACGATGTGAACCAGACGATAGAGACCGCCCTGGGTGGCGCCTCTATTGGCAATACGGTGGAAGGCCGCCAGCGCTTCTCTATCAATGTGCGGCTGGGACAGGATTACCGCAACAGCGTGGAGCGCATCAAACGCATACCGCTGATGTCGCCCGCATTTGGAGAAGTGCCGCTTTCGTCAGTAGCTGATATTTCCTTCCAGGATGGACCGCCGATGATCACTTCTGAAAACGCTATGCTGCGCGGCGCGGTGTTGTTTAACGTGCGCGACCGTGACCTGGGAAGTACTGTGCAGGAGGCCATCAACAAAATGAATGAAGCAAGTGGTGTATTGCCTGCGGGTTATTATTTGGAGTGGAGTGGTCAGTATGAGAACCTGATCCGCGGTCAGCAAACGCTGCTATGGATTGCACCCGTGGTGCTGGTCATCATTTTCTTCTCGCTCTACTTTGCTTTCCGTTCGGTTCGTGAAGCATTTTTCAGTCTTATCACTGTGCCCTTTGCATTGATCGGCGGCGCTTATATGATCTGGATATGGGGAGTGAATTTATCGGTGGCCGTGGCAGTCGGGTTTATTGCGCTCTTCGGCATTGCAGTGGAGACGGGCATTGTGATGGTGATTTACCTGAACGATGCGATGCAACAATTAGTAAGACGGAAGGGCAATTCAAGCGCCACCATCACCAAAGAAGATCTGCGCGAGTACGTGATCCAGGGCGCGGCCAAACGTCTGCGGCCAAAACTGATGACGGTCTGTGTGTCACTATTTGGCCTTGTGCCCATACTCTGGGCTACCGGCGTGGGCACCGACGTCATGAAACCGATCGTGCTGCCCATGATTGGCGGTGTGATCACTTCGTCAACACATATTCTTTTAGTAACACCACTCATTTTTTTAATGACCAAAGAATATGAATTGCGTAAATACGGAAAACTGGAGATACATGAAACAACGCATTAAATATATAACCGCATTGCTCGTGTTGCTGCCTGCTGGATTGCTGGCGCAGCCAACTACTTTATCGCTTGACACGATACTGCAACGCATCGAGCGCAACAATCTGCTGTTGCAGACCTACGAACTCAAAGCGGTAAGTTATAAATACCGCGCCGAAGCTTCCACCGCCTGGATGCCGCCGATGGTGGGTGTAGGAACCTTCATGACTCCATACCCAGGGCAAAAGCCGATGCCTGCTGAAAAGGGGAGCATTATGCTGGCGATTGAGCAGGATATTCCCAGTAAAGCAAAGCTGAACGCGCGCAGGAAATACATCGAGTCGCAGGGAAATATTGAAAGGGCTACGCGCGATATCACGCTGAACGATTTCAAGGCGCAGGCAAAGCGGCTTTATTATAACTGGCTGATTGCCGAGCAACGAAAAAGACTGCTGGAGCAAAACGGGCAGATTCTGGTTACCATGAAGAAGATTGAAGAAGTGCGGTATCCCTACAATCAATCACAACTCGGCAGCGTGTACAAGACCGAAGCAAAAATTGAAGAAAACCATAACATGATGCACATGCAGGAGGGCATCATCGCCAAAGCAAGAGCCTGGCTGAACAGCCTGATGAACGCACCCGGTAACGAGATTTTTGACATAGATACAAATTACACGCCTTTGTTCAGTGCCGTTGGTAGTTATGATACGGCCTCGCTTTCAACCGCGCGGAAGGATGTGCTGAAAATGGATGAAAGCATCCGCTCCATGCAACTAAATATCGAAAGCATGAAGCTGCAACGTAAACCAGACTTTCGCATCCGGTACGATAATATGTTTCCGCTAGGATCGGGTATGCCAAAAGCTTACAGCATCATGGGTATGGTAAGCATTCCTATTGTGCCCTGGGCCTCCAGGATGTACAAATCAGAAATACGAGCGATGGAGTACGATGTGCAGAGTATGGAAAAAGAAAAAGCGGCCATGTTGCAAGAAACGCAGGGTATGTTGTACGGTATGCAGTCTGAAATTGAAACCATGCAGATGCACATAAAGGCCATTGAAGAAAAAGTGATTCCCGCTTTGCAGAAAGCGCTGGAAGCAAATTTTATCACTTACCAGGAAAACAAAATGCCTTTAACGACGGTAATCGATGCCTGGGAAGCGCTCACCATGATGCAGATGAATGTGCTGGATGAAAAATTAAAGCTTTACGAAATGATTGTGGATTATGAAAAAGAATTATTCCGATAATATCGTGCTGGCGGCCTTTTTACTGGGCGGATTTATTGCCTGTAAAAATAAATCCGAACAGCACGATCATGCTGCGCACAGTAAGGAGATGGTGATAGACAGCAGTATTGCATCGGTAGCAAAACCCGTGAACGCGCAGGTGATAGCTTCCATGCCCGTGATCGCCCCCGAGTCGGGCACGCGCATTTTTACCACAGATATAAAAGGACAAATTACTTACGACACCCGCAACCAGGTCAGCATTTCAAGTCGCGTGGCAGGGAGAATTGAAAAATTGTATATCAAATACAATTACCAGCCCGTGAGGAAGGGACAGCTGATCATGGAGATTTATTCTCCTGATTTAGCCGCTGCGCAAAGAGAAATGTTGTTTATAGCCAGGTCGGGAAACGATGAGAATTTGCTGGCGAAAGCGAAGCAGAGATTGTTTTTGCTTGGTATGACGGAGGGCCAGATCAATACTGTTCTTAAGACCGGGAATATTTTATACCGCGTACCCGTGTATAGCCATGCGACGGGTTATATTCTCGAAAAATCAGTGGCATTGGCAGCAGGTTCACCTGTCATCTCTCCTGCCAGTTCCGCTTCAGGCGATGGTATGGATGGTATGAGTGCAGCTTCCGGCTCTGCGGTAATGCCCGCGCCATCGCCCTCCAATACGCCGCTGATGATTCGCGAGGGTCAGTATGTGAGCGCCGGACAGGCTTTATTTTCGATTTATAAGTCGGGTAATGTGGTGGCCGAATTTGCACTGAAACCAGCATTAACCGCGCACATACAGAAAGGCCAGAAACTCATTTTTCATACCAATGCCGATGCCAATAAAGTATATACGGGAGAAATTGGTTTGATACAACCCGTTGTGCGTAGTGGAGAAAATTTCACCATGGTCCGCGTCTATCTTTCCAGCATTGAATTGTTGCCGGGCCAACTGGTCACTGCCAATATACCCATCGTATTGAAAGGCGGTTGGTGGCTACCAAAGAAAGCCGTGTGGCAATCGGGCAACAAATCAATTGTTTTCAAGAAAGAAGGCAGTGTATTCGTACCGAAACAAGTTGAAACAACAGTGGAAGCCGAGGGAATGGTGTTGGTGACCAGTGCTATTGGCAACTGGCTGGTGGCAGGGAATGCCGCCTTCCTGGTGGATAGCGAAAGTTTTATTAAGACAACCGATCAAAAAGACTGATAAATGAAACGGAAACGATTTTTAAAACTGGCTTTTCTAATGGTGATAGCTTCGGGTTTATTGCTTGCTGCGTGCAAGGAAGAGAAATCGGAAACAGCGGAGAAAAAGCAGACTTACACCTGCTCCATGCACCCGCAGATTATCCAGGATGCGCCGGGTACTTGTCCCATTTGCGGCATGGACCTGGTGCCCTTCGACAAAGACAATACGGACCCTTATCTCAACCTGAGCGAGAGCCAGATGGCGCTGGCGAATATTACCACTATTACTATCGGCAGCGGGCAGCTGAATAGTAGTAAGATGCTGAACGGAAGACTGGCCATCAATCCCGAGCAGACCAGTGTGATTTCGAGTCGCGTGGCGGGTCGCATAGAAGCATTGTATGTGAAAGAAACAGGAGTGAAAGTAAACAAAGGGCAACCTTTATATAAAATTTACTCGGAACAACTGGCCACTTTACAACAGGAATACCTGGTGGCTGTAGCGCAGGCAAGGCAATTTCCCGACAATGAGCGGTTTCAGCAAATAGAAAAAGCAGCCGGGCAAAGGTTAATGTTATATGATCAGTCGGAAGCTCAATTGCAACAGTTGATCTATTCTCAAAAAACCGATCCCTATGTCATTTATCCTTCACCTGCCAGCGGCGTTGTGGCTGCATTAAATGTTGCCGAAGGACAATATGTTGCCGAGGGTGGCAGCATCATGCGCATCGAGGGATATAATACTTTGTGGGTGGAAGCCGATTTGTATCCATCAGAAATAAAAGATATCAAAATCGGACAACGGGTAAAAGTGATCATTCCCGGCTGGGAGCATGAGCCCCAGAACATGACTATTCAATTCATCAACCCATCGCTGCAAAGCGGCAGCCAGTTGATTAATATAAGAGGCACTATTGCCAACCCCAATAACCGCTGGCAACCCGGACTGCAGGCGAATATTCTTTTGCCTGTAAAAACTTCAGACGATGTAATTACCCTTCCCGTTGATGCGGTGATCCGCGACGGAAAAGGAATGCATGTGTGGGTGGAAGAAAGCAAAGGAAAGTTTGCCCCTCAAATGGTGAAGACGGGGCAGGAGACTGCTGATGTAGTGGAAATTACTGAAGGACTAAGCGAGGGCGACAAGGTGGTGGTCACCGGGGCCTATCTCTTATACAGCGAATATATACTAAAGAAAGGCGCCGACCCGATGGCGGGCCACCAGCATTGAGCAATTAAGTATAAAACAATAAATCAATAAATCAACAAACCATAAACAATGAAACGAATCTTTCAATTGGCAATGCCTTTGGCGGCAACAATTTTCATGACATCTTGCGGAAGCAATAATGGCGAACACAATCACGAAAAAGAAGCAGGCAATCATGAAGGACATGAGGCAAGCGCGCAAGCTACCGAAACCGGTAAGGCGAGCATTAAAGACGATAAGCTGAATGCCGTTTATCAGCAATATGCCCAGCTCACCACCGCACTGATTGATGGTGATGCGGCAAAAGCAAAGATTGCGAGCAATGCTATAGAAGCAGGCATCAAAGATGTACCCGGTGGAGAAAACATTGCTGCCAGCGCCGCGAAGATTACGACAGCCGGTGATATAGAAGCGCAAAGAGAAGCTTATTCTACTTTGAGTAATGAGCTGATTGCACTGGTGAAAAAATCGGGTGTGACTGGCGGGGAGTTGTATGTGGATTATTGTCCTATGGCTTTGGACGACAAGGGTGGATATTGGCTCTCTTCCATCAAAGAAATCCGAAATCCTTATTTTGGGGACAAGATGATGAATTGCGGTGAGGTGAAAGAGACCCTTAAGTAAGAGAATATGAAACGACTGCTTATCATTTTGGGAATTGTTGTGGCGGGTTGCCATGGGAACGTGAAAAAGGAAAAAGAGAATGTGCAACCCGCACAAAATATTGCTTCGATATAGCTCACAGATCTTGACGGCAGGGAGCTGAAGCTGGATGGCCTTTTGATAAAACCGTTAGCGTTTGTTCGATTGTGAAAAACCATATTTGATTATTATCTGGCTTTTTTATTATTTTTAGACCTCAGATTGATTGCGCTGCCCTTCCTAAGTAAAAGAAAATTATCTGAATAGCACTTAATTATTAGCCGTCCTGACGAACCTTATCACGCGCACAACTATCCTAAACTGAACGATCAGTATTGACAATCCAATTGCCTGAAAACCGTTACTTCGGTAGTTTATTAAGGAAAAGAATAATTATTTACTGCATCTGAATGAATGTTGAAAGCAGCGATATAGTGCTATTCCAGCAGGGCAATGCGAAAGCATTTGACGAGATATTTTACCAGTTTTATCCGTCGGTGATTGGTTTTGCCCGCAAGCTGACGAAGAATGCTGAAGTGGCGGAAGAGATAGCGATGGACAGTTTCAGGAAGTTATGGACCCGCAGGGAGAGCTTTGACAACAAGAGTTCTATTAAAGCATGGCTGATGATCACTACCAAGAATGCCTGCTATTCCTATTTGTATGAAGAGAAGAGGAAGATGGAGAAGGAAAAGGAATTCGTTGATTTTAAGATGAAAGATCCCGAAGATGACCCTGATTACCCTACATTGAAAGAAGCGATCATTACCAAACTCCACGAAGAAATAAATGCCTTACCCCCGCAATGCAGGGCTGTGATCAAGTACAGGTTGCAGGGTTATAATAATGCCAGGATTGCGAAGATACTGGGGGTAAGTACGTTTACGGTGCGCAACCAGGCATCGGCAGCTTTTAAAAAATTGCGAATCAGTTTGTTGAATGTTGAGCAGCTGGTTATCTGTATATTGTTGTTGCGACAATTATTCTAGCATTTTACATTCCAGCTATCAGACAATTATCAAGTTTAAAAAAATGTTTATTGCCCCACTAGTACAGTTTTTCAATTCTCCGGTTTCTAAATAAAGGCTGGCAATAATCGACTGACAGAGCAGGCATAATACATAATAAAACCCAGGTGATGAACGATCGTATTAAAGACCTTGTGATAAAGTATTTGAAGGATGAATTGACCAGTGAAGAAAATCTTGAGTTGCAACATTGGATTCATTCTTCGGAGAAAAACAGGATTGCTTTTGAAGAAGCCACCGATCAAGAGGAACTGAAAGCCGCGCTGAAGAGTGAGTTTGAGAGTGAGCAAAGGGTTTTGGAGAAATTGAGAGCCGCCATTGCTGAAGAACGGGATGAGGAGGTGAAGGTGGGCACGCCGCGCGGAAGAATTATCAGGTATGTAGCTGCTGCCGCTGCCATTGTAGTGATCAGTGTCGCAGTCTTTTTTATAGCTCTTAACAAGAAGGACAAGGAAGAAGCCGTTGTGCAGGGACCTGTAGTCCACGACGTGCCTCCGCCATCCAGTAACCGCGCCACCATTACGCTTGCCAATGGCAAGACTATCTTCCTGGATAGCGCTGCCAATGGAGTATTGGAATCTGATGGCAATGTACAGCTGGTGAAATTAGCCGATGGCCAGATTGCTTACAGTGGCTCATCAGACGAAGTGGTGTACAATACCGTCAGTAATCCTCGCGGTTCGAAGGTGCTGGAGATCACGCTGGGCGACAAGACGCGTGTGTGGTTGAATAATGAAAGTAGTATCAGGTACCCGGTATCATTCGTTGGCAATATCCGCAAGATTTTTCTCACCGGCGAAGCCTATTTCGAGGTTTCGAAGGAGTCTCGGAAATTCATTGTTGAAGCCAACGGCACCTCTACCGAAGTATTGGGCACCCATTTCAACGTGAACGCCTACACTGACGAGGAGGCTGTAACTACTACACTCCTGGAAGGATCCGTTCGCGTGCAGGGCGCCAACAAGCAGGTAATTCTCCAACCCGGCCAGCAAAGCGAAATTAGCGACAAAGGCCTGCGGGTCATTAACGATGCCGATGTAGAAGCGGCTGTAGCCTGGAAGAATGGTCTGGTGATATTCAGTGGTGCCGATATGAAGACCGTATTGCGCCAGATCGGCCGGTATTATGGAGTGGATTTTGAATTCAAAGGCGAACTCAACGTACCTGATCTTTACAGTAAGATACCCCGCACCGTTAGTCTTTCTGAAGTGTTGAAAGCGATTGAGATTAATACGAAGCTGAAATTTACGATTGAGGGCGACAGGGTGATAGTCGAGCAGTAAAATTATCAGCTTTATATATATCGAGTTAAGATTTTGGGTAGTTAGATAGCCCCTGGGCTTAGTGTGAGCATGGGTTTATTGTGACTGCCTTTTCCTTTTGTATACCTGGTTGAGGTTTGGTTAGTTTCCCACTACGCATTTGCTTATCCTTCATTGTTCTGATTCTCATTTTACTATTTATTGGTCATTCCCATATTAACCTAAGCTATTGTGGATTTGCTTTCGTGAAAAGAAATTCAGAATCCGGTATTCTGTTGAATACTTTGTAATTGTAATTAAGAATAAACAAGTATGGTACTACGCATGCTAAGCATGAAAATGTCAGTCATTTTCATTGCCGGGATCATATGGTCTGTTACTACGTTTTCACAATCTGCGGTGAAGACGGCGATAAGTTCGAAAGATATTCCTGCAACTAGTACTTCTAATACTCCTACAATTTCATCTTCACGTATTGAGCCATTGCAAATTGGTGACGAGGTGCCCGATATTGAGTTTACGATGTTGAATTATCCGAAATCGAAGGCCAGGTTATCGGATTTTAGGGGCAAGCTGGTGATTTTGGATTTTTGGGCGACGTGGTGTACAGCGTGTATAAAGAACTTCTCGAAGATTGATTCACTGTATACGAAATTTGAAGGCAAGGTGCAGTTCGTTTTGGTAAATTCTAAAAAGAATGGCGATGACTACGGCAAGATGATCTCCTTTCTCAATAAATGGAAACAAAGGTACCCAGACTTCAAATTACCAATTGCAATTTTGGATACAGTGGCTACGCAATTGTTTCCGCATAAGATTATTCCTCACTATGTATGGATTGATTTATATGGAGCAGTTCATTCGATAACGGGATCAAGTGAGGTATCCATTACTAACATAGCAAATTTTATTAGTGGCAAGCGATTTCGTCTGAGGCAAAAGCAGGATATTAATATCGCTCAGAGAGATAGTATACTCTATTCAAATTTAAATCCCGAGAAAATAAAGTTTAGATCATTGATCACCGGTTATATGGAGGGAGTATCGCAAGGGCGGACTGTGACAATGGATTCAAATCGGCTGGTATCCAGGCTTTTAATTACGAACTATACAATTATACAGCTTTACCAGATCGCGTTTCGCTTGACTTATCCCAAAAGCAGGACTGTTCTTGAGGTAAGCGACAGTTCAAAATTCATTTATGGCAACTGGGATGAATGGGTTTTCAATAATGTTTATTGCTATGAAGTCATAACAAAGCCTACCAATATTACTTTTCTGTATAAAAGAATGCAGTCAGATCTAGTTAATTGTTTCGGTTTCACGGTTGCCGAAGAGAAACGAAAAGTAAAGTGTTTGGTTTTACAGCCACTAAGTAGAGATCCAGAATTAGAAAATAGGCTGAATATCGAAAATGGCGATAATTCTAAGTCGCCAGATGAAGAGCATTCATCGATAGTTAAGTCGTCTTTTGACTTGGCATTAGTGCTGGAGCAGGTTACTGATTTGCCAGTTGTGGATGAATTGGGGATTGATTCTAATATGAATGTCGGTGTCCCTCTATATAACAAGGATTTTATTCGTCTAAAAAATCTTCTCAATAGTAAAGGGGTTGACTTGATAGAAGAAGAGAGGGAATTAGTGTGCCTTGTGGTTCGCGATGGAGCAGTATTGAACTAAAGAAAGCAAAAAAGTAGCTTTTCTTGAGATGCAAGTTTGGTGTACTTCGCAATTTTATGTGGCTTTTTGAAACGATAGCTACAATTGTGCACATAAGGCTCAAGTAAGTTTGATTTCGTATTTGGCAATCCGCTATAAGTAAAACAAAAAAATCGCTAACTATGGTTAACGGTGTGAATAGCGCAGGATTAAGTATCCCGCCAACCAGGAAACTATTTCAACGAATTAAGCTTCTTGCACTTTTTCTATCAGTTGCGACCCTACAGGTAACTGCGAAAGGTTTTGGCCAGGGAATTACGCTGTCTATTAGCAATGCATCGATAGTTGAAGCATTTAACAAAATTGAGAAGCAGTCCGGTTATTTTTTTATGTTCAATAAAAAGCAGCTTGAACAAGCGAAACCTGTCACTCTTCATTTGTTGAATGCTTCGTTGGAGCAGGCGTTAGACGCCTGTTTCAGGGGACAGCCCTTTACCTACGCTATACAGAAAAAGCTGATTATCGTCAAAGAGAAAAATGATAGTTATGGACTTGCTGAAAATTTAGTTAATGTTTCACAAAGCAATTCCTTAATTGATGTTAGAGGTCGAGTACTCAATGAAGGTGGAAGTCCAGTTGCCAGTGTTACAGTTTCCGTGAAAGGGACAGCCACTAGCACTGTAACAGATATGAATGGAGAGTTTAGTTTAACTACTATTGACGAGGATGCGGTATTGGTATTTACGCATATAAGTATGGAGACCTTTGAGTTAAAAGTAAGCGGCAAGAAGGAATTGTTAATTAAGCTGAAAACGAAAGTTAGCGAATTAGGAAATGTTATGGTTACAGTTTCTACAGGTTATGAGGAAATCCCCAAGGAAAGAGCGACTGGTTCCTTTACAACTGTGGACAATAAGAGATTTAACGAGCAAGTAGGCACGAACGTTTTGGACAGATTGCCTGTAGTTACAAATAGTATGTCTGCTATGCCTTACAGAATTTTTAAAAGTAGCCAAATTACGATAAGAGGGTTAAGTACTTTGAGTGGATCTATTAGTCCCTTAATTATTTTGAACAATTTTCCTTACGAGGGTGATATAAACAACATTAACCCAAACGATGTTGAGAGCGTTACTCTTCTTAAGGATGCAGCAGCGGCATCCATTTGGGGCGCCAAGGCCGGAAATGGGGTAATTGTGATAAACACAAAGAAAGGGAAGTTTAACCAGCCATTGTCTATAGAGTTTAACTCAAATATTAGTGTGTCAGAAAAGCCAGATTTGTATTACCTAAAAAATATCTCCACTTCGGATTTTATAGATGTTGAAAAGTTTTTATTTAGTAATAACTATCGATTTTCCGACACAGGTCAAGCAAATCGGCCTCCGTTTACGCCGGTTTATGAAATTCTATTTAGAGAAAGGAATGGATTAATTTCATCCGAAGAGGCGGCTGCTTCAATTGACAGGCTTCGTGCAATTGATGTAAGGGATGATTTCAGCAAGTATTTCTACCAGAATGCAGTAAATCAACAGCATTCGGTCAGTTTAAGGGGCGGGTCCGAGAATGTAAATTATTTTTTGTCGACTGGTATTGATCGGAATATTAACAACCTCGATGCATTTTACCAACGCATCAATATCCGATCTGAAAATTCATACAGGCTTAGTAAGCTACTCCAATTGACTGCAGGTTTATTTTTTATTCGGAGTGTTGACGAAAGTGGGAAGCCTGGCTATTTAAGTTTTCCTAGTTCAACAGGTGGTCATCCTCCCTATCTTCAATTAGTTGATGCAAACGGAAAGAGTCTGCCAATTACAACAAATCTAAGACGGTCCTTTGTTGATACCGCCGGGTCTGGAAAGTTGCTTGATTGGAACTTTTATCCCATGGAAAACTATAAATATGAGAGAATTAAGCGGGTTGCTCAGGAAATAATTGCGAACGTTGGGTTAAATATTAAGATCCTTCCATTACTAAGTGCTGATGTAAAGTACCAGTATGAAAGGCAACAAGTAACCGAGAAGTCGCTGTATGATCAAAAGAGTTATTTTGCGCGTAATTTAATCAACACATTCACGCAAATTGACTATTCAACAGGTCAAATAACGTATAAGGTGCCGGTTGGTTCTATATTGGATTACCAAGTTGATGAGGTAACTGCCCACAACATTAGAGGTCAGTTAAACTACAACGCCACCTGGAACAATCATAGCATAACAATGACTGCAGGTGGCGAAATCCGAAGTGTTAACGAAAACAGTAATAGGCATCGAACTTATGGATATAATGAGAAAATTCTTACGACGGGTAATGTTGATTTTGCGAACCAATATCCGTCATTTGTGTCAGGGAGTTTAATGTTTATTCCAAATAACACGTTTCTCAATAATTTTACTGACAGATTTGTCTCGGTTTACGCCAATGCTGCATATACTTTCAAGAGGCGGTATGTATTATCGCTGAGCGCTCGCAGAGATGCTTCCAATTTGCTGGGAGTGAGTACAAACAAAAAATGGAACCCGCTATGGTCCGCAGGCGCTTCTTGGCAAATTTCGGAAGAGAGCTTCTACAAATTCTCAACTATTCCCTACCTAAAATTTCGTACTACGTACGGTTATAGTGGAAATGTGGACCCGAACCAATCTGCCATTACCACTATCAGATATACATCCTTATCTCAGTACACGCAGATGCCACGGGCAAGGATTAATGGTTACGTCAACCCTGGCTTGACTTGGGAAAAGGTGGGGATGGTCAATTTTGGAATTGATTTTGCAGCGAAGGGGAATTTTCTTTCTGGCAGCATAGACTTTTTCTTGAAGAATGCGAAAGATCTGTATAGTTTTATTCCTGTAGACAGAACGCTGGGGTTAGCAACTTCAGCGATCAGGAAAAATGCAGCATCTCTAAAAGGAAGGGGAGTGGATGTTGAATTAAATAGTATAAATACCGACGGTGCAGTTAGATGGACTAGTCACTTAAACCTGAACTATTACAAAGACAAAGTCGATAAGTTTTATACGACCAGTCTGAGGGCTGAGTACTACGTTGGAGGTACTGGAGGTGCAGTAGAGGGATATCCGCTATATTCATTGTTCACCTATAGGTGGGGAGGACTTGATCCTAACACTGGGGATCCTCAAGGTTACGTAAACGGGAATATAAGCAAAAAATATTCTGCATTAATCGGCGATAGCGCTGAAGTGTCAGATTTAGTCTATCATGGATCTGTGTTGCCAACGCTTTACGGTTCATTCGGCAATTCTATCACATGGAAAAATTTCACACTTACAGCCAGGATTACCTATCAATTTGGCTACTATTTCTTGAGGGAATCCATAAACTATAATGATCTATTTTACAGCTACAAGGGACATTCTGATTTTTCCAAAAGATGGCAAAAGCCGGGCGATGAAGAATTCACTAACGTGCCATCAATGATTTACTCATCTGATTACTATAGGGACTATTTTTATATTAACTCAGAAGTACTGGCCACTAAAGGTGACCATATTCGTTTGCAATATTTGAATTTGAGTGTAAACGTACTAAATCGCCGAAGCGCCAGTGCATACATTAAGAGTCTAAGGCTCTATTTTGTCGCAAACAATCTTGGAATTATTTGGAAGGCCAATAGTGAATGCATTGACCCATTGTTTACAAATGGGCAAATTCCGGCCCCTCGGAGCTATTCGTTTGGCATTAACATTCAATTGTGAAAAAATCATTGATATGAAACTTGGAAGTCGGTATTCGTTTTCTGTAATTTTCTTTTTGACAGTCCTTGCTGGGTGTCAAAAGTTTCTTGATGAAAAGACTAATTCAAAGTTGATCGTACCTGAAGAGTTACGAGACCTACAAGCTTTACTTGACGAATATTCACTTGTAAATCAGAGTGGAATAGGGGCTATGGAAGCCTGTTCCGACGATTACTATTTGTCTGAAAGTGATTTTCAGGGACTAAATACTAATCTTCAACATTTGTATATATGGGGGGACTTGGCTTTTCCAGCAGGAACTAATGATTGGTCAAGGACTTATGATAATGTTTACATTGCAAATACTGTACTTGATCATTTATCTGAAATTGCCAGAACGGAAGAGAATAAAGCCGAATGGGACAATATTAAAGGTCAAGCGCTTTTTTTGCGGGCAAAATGTTTTTTGCAAGCTCTATTAACCTGGTCTGTTGCATATGATGCAAGTACTGCAGAAAACGATTGGGGAATTCCGTTGAGATTGACATCTGACATGACTGTGCCGACTCAAAGAGCAAGTGTTGCTGAAAGCTATAATCAGATTATTGCTGATTTAGAAGAAGCAATAGACCTGTTAGAAAACGACGCGCTGCACGTATTAAGAGCTTCGAAAGCTGCCGCTTTTTCTATGCTGGCAAGAACATATTTAAGTATGCGGGATTACGACAAGTGTTTTGAATATTCAAATAAAGCCCTCGCTATAAAAAATGATCTTTTAGATTATAATCTAAATCCACCTCTTAATCCGGGGGCTAATTTCCCATTTAATAATATTTCGCTGCTATATAATAACCCTGAAATTATATATGCCTCTCGCATGTCAACTCCTTCTTTGTTGGGTAATACTCGCGCGAAAATTGATTCTACACTTTATGACTCTTATGAAGCAAATGACTTGCGAAGGGTTGTTTTTTTAAAACCTAATTCAGGTGCAAGCGCCGGAACATTTGGATTTAAGGGAAGTTATGACGGTAGCGCAAACCTGTTTGATGGCTTGGCGACTGACGAAGTGTTTTTAATGCGAGCTGAGTGTTATGCTAGGAAGGACATGATTTTAGAGGCAATGAATGATTTGAATACATTAATGATAAAGCGTTGGAAAGATGATGGAAGTTGGGTCCCGTTTGATGCTACAAACCCGGACGAGGCGTTGGAAAAGGTCCTAAACGAACGCAGAAAGGAACTTTTAATGAGAGGACTGAGATGGATGGATATTAAGAGATTGAATAAAGAAGGTAGAGGTATTACAATTGAGCGAAAATTGGGAGGAAATACGTATAAGCTTGTTCCCAATGATCCGAAGTATGCTTTACCAATTCCAGGCGATGTAATATCCCTGGCTGGCATTCCTCAGAATTCTCGCTGATAAGTTGATTTTTGCATGCAGTAACTTGAAAAGCTAAGAATGGGTGAAAGTTATTTACCCATTCTTAACATATTTACCAAGTTACTGGACTGCATTAATCTTTGAAACCGTCTTGTCGGTTAAGGAATTCTTGAATCCCTTGAGGTTTATTGTTATTGAAAGTTTGCAAATATTGAATGAAATCCTCAATATCAGAGAATTCATTTAAGTCAACTTGACAAGGTACAGAAGACCCCAGTCCACAATCGGCAAATTCCAAGTCGGTGTCATAGCTGTCCATGTTAGTGATGAGTTCCCATGTTACCACAGTTGGAATGTAGCGGTGTGTGGCGTCCTTTTTTGTGGTTGTAAACGCTGTAAAGCCAATAGCCAAAATAACGGCAAAGGCACTTAAAATATACTTTTTCATAAAAAAAGAGTTTAATGATAACAATGGTGCCTACTCATTTTGAGGTTTTTCGGCTTCAAACCTGTTTGTCATGTTTTAAGCAGAGACAAACATCCGCTGCCCCGCCAATTTGCAACTTGACGAAGTGACTTGTACGTACAAATATTTTTAAGTGAATACTACTGGCGGTATTTCCTCTGAATTATCCTTCGATTTTTTTCTGTCCAACAATATTGCGGTCAGAGCAAGAAGAGCAAAAAAAGTATTGAAAACCAAATGTTGTCCCCAGGTCATCTTGGAAATTACACCCCCGCAACTGCAAGGCAACTTGGGCACAAGGGCCATCATAAGGCCTATATAGGCCGTAAAAGCTGTCATTAGCCCGAAAGAGGCGTAGAGACCAGTTTTTCTTGTGCGAGGTAAAAACAAAAGAATAGTCACGATATATTCAACCGCAACCACTCCCCAGGCCAGCGGCTTCGCAATATTTGATAAAACCGGGGTTTTCTCCAGGGCGGCTACCGTACTCCCAATCTCAAACGTCTTACTCAGCGCCGTATACAAAAACAACAGTATAAACAGAGCAGAGACAATTTCTATAAAAGTCCCCACCTTCATTCCAATTATTCTATTCATAGCACGATAAGGTTTACTCCCCCACACCAGGGGAAATTTTAAATCGCTACCAACTAATTGAAAAAAACCGGGCGCCGGGTTTTCCAGACGCTGTTTGCCACCCAATCAGACTGCCATTGATATTGCGACAGGCCTTGTGGACACCGGTGTCACCCGGAAAATCCGGAGCAGCCGGCTACCCGGTGTATAACGTGATTAGCAGTTTTCATAGATTTCTATCTACAGGTCAGAGATTGAGGTCTGACAAGGGGAGTTGTTGCAAAATATCAGAGGGATGGGATCGCAATTGGTTCCCACATTCCGGAGACTAGTTTGTTGCCTGACCTCACAGCCCCTGCGCCGGTAAACCGGCCCGGAATGCAGAAAATAATTTGCTACCGTACAGAGTTAACCTTGTAATTAAGAATCAGTCTTGGGTCCAGGTAAGGGCCAGTATATCGTGACGTTTCTGTTTTCAAAAGAACCGGATGCAAATTAATCTTCGATACAGCCAATTCATTGGCGATTTTGGATTTTTCTTTTGCAATTTTGGATTTTGTTTATAACGGATACGGATAAATGCCAAACGTATAACCCAAAATCAATAACGCGATGACTGCTCCATTCCTTTTTCTCCACTCAAATGGAGTCATATCATATTTCTTCTTGAACACGCGGTAAAAGGTACTCAGCTCATTATACCCCACATCAAACGCCGCCTTGCTGATGGTCATGTCCTGGTCTTCTTTTAACAGTTTTGTCGCGAATTCAAGCCTCACCTTGGTCTGGTAAGCCGGTATGCTGAGCCCGTACATCTTCATAAACCCATGCCTGAGTTTGTAGTCGTTGATCTTGAATTCGTGCACCAGTTGCTGGATAGTGAAAGTGGCAGCGTACTCATTGTCGATCTTAGCCTTCACAGATTCGATGCGCTGCCGGTCCTCTTTTGTTAGTTTTAACTTCATGGAAAAGGTTTAATTGTTGTTCGGTAGACAAAAAAAGGACCAGAGGTAGAAGGAAATCCTTTTGTTGCCATCGGATCAGAGAACAGAAGAGTAAAACTATCAATCCCTGCGTCGCTCCAGTTAAATGTAACACTGGTGAAGGGTAGCAAGCCTTCCGGTATAGATGCTTACACTTAGTTTTTGTTAAAAGCAAATGCTGTCATCGTGATATATTGAAAAGACATTCGCCTATATAAAAACAACTGAAACGGTTTTTCATAAAAAAAAATTTCAACTTTTTTTTGACCGGTAAGGACTCCCTACTGAAATAAGTATAGATGCTTACATAAAATGCAATACATTCGTTCATGCCGTGGCGTGATGACTTATTACTGCAATATAACGGTATGGTATATCACTTTTGTAAATTGTAAGAAAATATCAGTAAGATGATGATGAAACGTAAGTGTGTTGTTGATATAGCGCAAACACCAATGGACTTTTGGTCGTTTGGGGGCAGAAGATTTGCTATAACGGTCAAGCAAATTTTGGGGAGATGTCGCCAGTGGTATCGCAGACTGATGTTTCAGTCGCTTTCAATCGCCGGGGATATTGCTGGCTTGGCACAGAAATGAGTTGGGTGGGGTTTGCACCCTTCTGAAAAGATCTTAATTAAATGACTGCCTGAACGCCAGCGGCGAAAGTTTTGTCTTCGACTTGAATAATTTATTAAATGAAGAAGGATGCTCAAATCCGAGTTCGTAAGCAATTTCACTGATCGTTAAACTCGTGGTTGATATTTTCTCTTTTGCTATTTCGATGAGTTTATTATGAATATGCTGTTGCGCATTCTGACCTGTAACACTTCTCAGCATATCGCTTAAATAACTCGGAGAAATATTCAGGCAATCAGCAAGGTATTGCACAGTCGGAATGCCCTGGGTCAATGGTTTGTCTTTGCTGAAATATTCGTCCAGGATCTCTTCCAGCTTTTCCAGAATACTACTATTCACCGATTTCCGGGTGATAAACTGCCGCTTGTAGAAGCGGTTGCAGTAATTCAATAACGTTTCAATTTGTGAGATCACTATATCGTGGCTGAAATCATCGATCCTGTTTTGCAGTTCCTCCTCAATGTTTTTGAAAATGCCTATAATGGTCGTTTTTTCCTTATCAGAAAGATGCAAGGCCTCGCTCACTGAATAGGAAAAAAACCCATATTGCTTTATTTTCTTCGCCAAAGGATAGCCCGCCAGGAAGTCAGGGTGAAACAACAAGGTAAATCCAGAATGATCATGAGTAACCTCTCCTTTAGCGCTCACCTGGTTAGGCGCTTTGAACAACATGCCGCCTTCGTCGAAATCATAATACCCCTGGCCGTATTTTATTTTGCCGGTCAGTTTTGTTTTGTAAGAAATCTTATAGAAATCGTGAATAAACGAATTGGGCATCCGGGCCAGGTCCACTTCGTTATCTTTGTTTTCAACAAGACTAATCAACGGGTGCATTGGCTTGGGTAAGCCAAGCACCCGGTGTAATTCGGAAAGCGTTTCAAATCTATGCGGACTATTTTCTTTCCTTTTCATGCCATCAAAAAATAATGGTTGTAATCTACTTTTTATTTGTTTAAGGAGCTCATAAATATTTCAGGATAGCGACTACCCGACACAATACCCGCCGGCATAATGGCTTCTATGCTTTGCAGATCTTCTTTCGTGAGCTGCACGTTTTTCGAAGCTATATTTTCTTCGAGATGTCTTATTCGTTTGCTGCCGGGAATAGCAATGATATCATTGCCCTGGGCAAGCACCCAGGCTAATGCCAGTTGTGAAGGCGTACAGCCTTTTTGCTCAGCCAATGCTTCTATTTTTTCAACCAGTTCAAGATTCTTGTAAAAATTTTCTCCCTGGAAGCGTGGCATATTTCTCCGGTTATCTTTTATATCCTCGGGCTTTTTCAACTCACCGCTCAGAAAGCCCCGGCTCAAGGGAGAATAAGCCACAAGCCCTATACCCAGTTCGCGAATGGTGGGCAAAACTTCCGCTTCAATGTCTCTCGTCCACAGCGAATATTCAATTTGCAATGCAGTGACCGGATGAACGCTGGCAGCCCGGCGAATGGTGGCAACCGACGCTTCCGAAAGACCAATATAACGAACCACGCCCTTGTCGACCAGCTCCGATAAAGCGCCCACCGATTCTTCGATCGGCACGTGGGGATCAATCCGCGCCAGCGTGTATAAGTCGATATAGTCAGTCTTGAGCCGCTGCAGGCTGTGCATAACGGCATTGCGGATATAGTCGGGGTGGTTGTTTACAGGGCCATATCCCGTGATCGGCGACACCATCATCCCGGTTTTTACCGAAAGAAATGCCTTTTCTCTTTTACCCGCAATTGCCCGCCCGATCAGCATTTCATTATGACCAGCCAGGTAGTAGTCGGCCGTATCCAGGAAATTATGACCAAGTTCAAGCGCTCTTGCTATGGTTGCGATGCAGTCGGCTTCGTTGCTTTGTCCATAAGCACCCGACATGCCCATACAGCCTAAACCGATGGCTGAAACGGTGGGCCCGTTTGTTCCAAGTTGTCTTTTCATAATTTTTCTTTTGTGATACAAAGGTGTAGAGGAGTGATGAGGATGATTTTGCCGAATCGGGGAGATGATTAGCCGTAATGAAGGTGCGCTTCTTAGGTAAAAACATTTAGCCGCAGCTACACGTCCTCCTTCCGCGACATAATATCACCATTAATTAATTCCGTGTAATTGCGAAAATTTTTGATGTTACAACTTGGGTGGTGATTTTTTTCAATTCAACTTTGCGGGCAGAAAACAGTTTATCTATGTAGAAAAATTTACTTTCTTCCATTATATCACTAATAACTGGTTATACCTCGCTCAGCGATTCTGATTAATTACTTGACGACTCCGCCCCTGGTATAATCCTCGAAGTTTCTGAAAAACACTATACGGGCAACATCAATCAACCGGCAGAAAAAAAATCATTGCCGGCGTTTAATTTCTTTGCCCGGAGTAAAGCAATAATTCACAATTTTTCATTCCATACTCATGAAACAATACAAAGTAACCCTGCTGATGTCGCTGAGCATACTGTTGCACAGCGCTGCCTTTACCCAACCTGCCGGTTCCGGCACATTGCCGGATCCTTATCAAATCGGTTCTGCTTCCGACCTGGTGTGGCTGTCGGGCCGTACCGATCTTTGGAGTGCCGGAAAATATTTTATCCAGGTGGCTGATATCGACCTGAAATCGGTGGAAAGTTTTGCGCCTATCGGTAATGCCACCACGCCCGCCATTTTGCATTACGATGGACAAAACTATAAGATCGACAGTTTAAAGATCACCAGCGGCGACACCCTGCTCGGACTATTTGGTTACCTGCAGTCGGGTTCGCTGAAGAATATCAGGATCAACGAAGCAAAAATTGTTTGCACAGCTAACTATGCCAATACGTATGTGGGCACGCTGGCAGGTCGAATAGGAGGTACCATATTCAATTGCCAGGCTACCAACAGCGCTGTTAGTTCAATCGGCGATCATGTGGGCGGTTTGGTAGGCTCATCTACCGGCACCATCCAGCAATGTTATGCATGGACGCATACCAGCGGTCGTAATTATGTAGGTGGTATCGCCGGTTCGCTGGTGGGTGGCACCATTCGTGCCTGCTTCATACACGGCAGAATCACAGCCATCAACCTGGGCGCTGGTGCCATGGCAGGGCTGGTGGACGCAGGCGCACTGGTGAGCAATTGTTATATCAAGGACAAAGCTTTGTCGTCGTCGCTTGTTTCCGCTTACAACAATGCAGGTGGTATCGCCGGCTTAAAAGGAAGTGGCGCCGCCACTATTGAATATTGTTACGTGGCCAGCGACGTAGAAATAGAAGCCACGAATAGTCCCAGGAATATAGGAGCCATCAGCGGCGATGCGGGAATTGTGCAGGTGAAATGCCTGTACGATAACGTGGTGACCTACAATGGCAATATGGGAACCGGCGCTACCCCGCATACCCCAGCCTGGTTTACCATAGGAAAAAACTTTATGGATGAAGGCTGGGATTTTCTTTGCGAAACCACCAATGGAACCAACGACTATTGGAAAATAGAGTTGACTGAGAATCTCGGCTACCCGCGCCTTACCTGGGATGGAGAGCCTTATTCTGCCAACTGTAAAGAATGGGTGGGAAGCTGGTCCACCGATTGGGGTAATGCCTTTAACTGGTTGCCCACGGGTGTACCCGCATCTGGCGAGGCCATTTATATCAGGAACAATGCCGCCAACAACCCCATATTGGACCGCAATGTTCAATTGTCGAACGTAATATTTGGTGGTGGCAGCAATGCTACCAGGCTCATACTCGGCAACTATAATCTCACCGTCGGCAATATTATGAATGCCGGCGTTGAGAACAATGTACGCACCAATAGTACGGGAAAAGTGATCAAGACATTGGCGCCGGGTGAGAGCTTTACCTTTCCCGTAGGTGTGACCGGTTATGCGCCCGTGACTATCACCAACAACACCGGCTCTGGCGACGTATTTTCCGTAAGAACTTTCGTAGGCGTATATGAAAATGGCTACAGTGGAGCAACAAAGAACGTGACCGGCGTATGGCGCACCTGGGACATCAGCAAGAACTCCGCCAACAGCGGCAGCGGCGTTGATTTTGTATTCAACTGGGCAGATGATGAAGTAATTGCTCCTTTCCTTCAACCCGTGGTAATGCACCATAATGGTTCCGCGTGGGAGAAATACTACAACAACCTCTCTCGAAGAGGTAATTCGGTTGCTTTTCATGGTTATACCGGCACATTTTCTCCCTTTGTGGTGGTTGATTATGCTACTGCACTGCCAGTTAGCTGGGGCAATGTAAGCGTAAACAGGCAGCAGGCAGGCGCCTTGGTAAAGTGGTCAACGCTGTCTGAAGTGAATGCGGCGCTATACCATGTACAGCACAGCTCAAATGGCAGTGAGTGGACAACTGTGGGCACCGTGGCGGCCAAAGGCAATGTTGATGCAAAAGTTGACTATGAATTCCTGCATGCCAATCCTGTTGTAGGAAAAAACTATTACCACATTGTGCAGCATGATATTGATGGCAAACGAATTGTGAGCAAGACTGTTTCTCTTCTGTGGACAAGTGGATATAGTTTCCAGGTATATCCCAACCCGGCAACAGGTGGCACGGTGCAGGTGATAGCACAACAAGCCGGCACCCTGCAGGTTTTCAATACCGCAAGTGTGTTGGTAAAGAAGGTGCAGGTAAATGAGGGAACTAATAGTGTTGATATTTCGAAAATGTTGAAAGGGGTATATGTATTGGTTTTGGGAGAAAAATCGATGACTTTGGTTGTTAGGTAGAGATGCATTGGATTTGGATACGTTGGATGAAAAACGGCTACCCGTGAGGGTAGCCGTTTGTTTTCTGTCTTCATGATGGCAGGCGTTTTCCTACTGCTTTTGATGTGAGGAATTACAGAATTTAGTATATTTATTTCAGCTTCCATGCTAAAAAAGGCCTCAACTTTACCAAGCGGACTTATTTCTTCGCCAGAATACAATATCAGGTTATCCCTATCTGACACCAACTAACCCGTACTTGTTTTTTTCTTTTTAACTCAGCCATTGGTAAACCTGGCTGTCTGAACATGCCACCCGATAGCAACGCCACCGGTGGCAGCCTTACTAAATCCGGACTTTTTCAAGTGCGCACCACTAATGCATTTGCATTTCCTGGATGGTCACTTCTCAAATGGCCTGTCATATGAATTAAAACCTAACACCATGTCAAAAAATCAATTAAATCGCCGACGGTTTGTAAAACTTGCCGGAATCTCTGGCGCCGCCATACCTGTCTCTTCCTTAATTGCCTGCAATGCTAACGATACAAAAAATGGAACGAGTACGGGCGAAAAGGCGGCTGGTGCACATCCAGGTGAGTCGCGCACCTTTTCCGAAGGATTTTACTGGGGCGTCGCCACTTCGGCTTACCAGATCGAGGGGGCATGGAATGAAGATGGTAAGGGTCCTTCCATCTGGGATACATTTGCCCATACACCGGGCAAGATAAAAAACGGTGACACCGGCGACATAGCCAACGATCATTACCATCGCTATAAGGAAGACGTTGCGCTGATGAAAAACGAGATGGGAGCCAACGCATATCGCTTCTCCATCTGCTGGCCGCGCATCTTTCCCGGAGGTACCGGTAAGCCGAATCAAAAAGGCATTGACTTCTACAACCGGCTCGTAGATGAACTGAAGTCAGCCGGCATAGAGCCTTTCGCGACACTCTATCACTGGGATTTGCCGCAGGCACTGCAAGACAAGTACAAAGGCTGGCAATCGCGCGACACAGCCAAAGCGTTTGGCGATTATGCAGGTTATGTAGCTGAGAAACTCTCCGACCGCGTAAAGCATTTTTTCACCATCAACGAATTCCGTTCATTCACTGAGGCTGGCTATAAGGGATTCCAGGTGCCTTCACCCGGAACTCCCACCGGCATGAGGACGGTTCATCTCGCTCCCGGGCTGACGCTACCGCCGGGTGAGGTCAACCAGGTAAGACATCATGCGGTGCTCGCTCATGGACTGGCAGTGCAAGCCATCCGGGCAAACGGGAGGGCAGGCACTAAAGTGGGACCAGCGGAAAATATCGAGACTGCCGTGCCACTGATTGAGAGAGCCGAACATGTTAAAGCTGCGGAGGCAGCGACGCGCGAAAGCAACGCGCCGTTCCTAACGGTTATGCTCGAAGGCAAATACACCGACAAATACCTGGAAGATGCTGGTGCTGACGCACCAAAGTTCACTGATGAGGATTTGAAAATCATCGGCTCACCACTCGATTTTGTAGGCATTAACGTTTATTGCCCCATGTTTTACGTGGTGGCTTCAGACCAGGCTCCGGGATGGCGGGTGGTACCCTTTGCGAAGGGCCATGCAAAGGCTGCCATCAACAATTTCCCCATAAGTCCTGAATGCCTGTACTGGGCGCCGAAGTTTGTGCAGTCGCTCTGGGGCGCCAAGGAAATCTTTATTACTGAAAATGGTTGCGCCGGCGATGAGCAGATTGCCGACGATGGTAATATATACGACACTGACAGAATCATGTTTGTTCGCGCACACCTCACCCAACTGCAGCGCGCGTCTGCCGACGGCGTGCCGGTAAAGGGCTACTTCTACTGGAGCGCGATGGACAACCTGGAATGGACTGCCGGTTTCGGCAATCGCTTTGGTCTTGTGTACGTTGATTTTAAAACACAGGAACGAAAACCAAAAGCAAGTGCCCGTTTGTACAAAGAGATGGCGGCAAATAATATGGTCATGTAGACTGAAAACAATATGAAAGCAATTACCGGAATACTCAGGATATTCATTGCCGTTATTGCATGGCTGATTTTTGCTGCAGGTATAGTATTGACCGGCCTGGGAGTATATGACTTCGTAATGGTTTTTGTTCACCTGGCAGAAGGGGGCGGTCACACCACAGCCTTAATGGCCATTGGCTTATTGCACGCGGTGGATGCCTTTCTCGTGGCCATTGTATTCTTTGTGATGGCACTCGGATTATTTGTTCTCTTCTATGATAGGGACGCTGCCTTGCCTGTCAGTTTACCCGAATGGCTGCGGGTAAAAAATTTTACCCAGCTAAAAATCATTTTGTGGGAAGCGATATTAACTACGCTTGTGGTAAGCTGGCTCGCAAGTCTCGTAGAGACAAAGATTGGTGGTGGCACATACGACCTGCCATCGTTAATAGTTCCCGCGGGAGTATTTCTCATTGCGCTCAGCTTGTTTTTTCTGAAAACAAGATCGAAATAACCTTAAAACCAAATACTATGTCAAAAAAAAAATTACCCGCCGCGAATTTGCAAGACTAACCGGTCTTACAGGTGCAGCCATTCCGGCGGCTTCGATAATAGGTTGCAATTCGGCCGAAACAAATGCACCGGATAAAATTGCCAGCGAGCGCCCTGGTGGCGGCCGGTCATTTCCCGACGGGTACCACTGGGGTGTGGCTACCTCGGCGTACCAGATTGAGGGCGCCTGGAACGAAGACGGCAAGGGACAGTCTATCTGGGACACCTATGCGCATACGCCGGGAAAGATCAAGAATGGTGACACCGGAGATATTGCCAACGATCACTACCATCGCTATAAGGAAGATGTAGCGTTGATGAAAAGCCTTGGCGTGAATGCTTACCGATTCTCTATTTCATGGCCGCGAATATTCCCGGAAGGCACCGGCCAGCCTAACCAGAAAGGTCTCGACTTCTACAGCCGGCTGGTGGACGAACTGAAAGCAGCCGGTATTGAGCCGTTCGCGACTCTTTATCACTGGGATCTTCCTCAGGCTCTCGAGGATAAATATGGAGGTTGGCAGTCACCGGAGACCGCAAAAGCTTTTGGCGAGTACTGCGGACTACTAGCAAAGACCTTGAGCGACCGCGTGAATCACTTCTTCACTATAAACGAGTTTAAACAGGTGACGGAGACGGCGTACCGCGGTGTAGAACTTCACGTACAGGGCAAGACTGTCCGCCTTATGAGCGCCCCCGGCATATTGCTCGAGGATGGCCCTCTAAACCAGGTACGGCACCACGCGATTCTTGGTCATGGCTATGCCGTACAGGCAATTCGCGCTATGGCGCGGCAAGGCACCAAAGTGGGCCCTGCGGAAAACATGCCGCATGCAGTTCCCATTATTGATTCACCAGAGCACATAAAGGCGGCAGTAGCAGCAACGCGCGCAATGAACGTGTACTTTCTGGGTCCCATGCTGGAAGGTCACTACGACGAGGCGTACCTGCAGCAGGCAGGCAAGAACGCGCCGAAATTTACCGACGCTGAAATGAAGATCATTTCGGCGCCGGTCGACTTTGTTGGCATTAACGTATATATCCCGGCGCTCGCAGTCAGGGCATCTGATCAGCCGCCCGGTTACGAGGAAGTGCCGTTCAGCGTTTCGCATCCGAAAATGTTTTCCGACTGGCACCGCCTGGTTCCCGAATCGCAGTATTGGTCGCCACGGTTATTACACGAGCTCTGGAAGCCAAAGGAGATATACATAACTGAGAACGGCTGCGCCGCCGCTGATGAAATTGCGAAAGACGGCAATATTTACGATTACGATCGCATCATGTACCTGCGGAGCGGTCTGATGTGGCAGCAGACATTTGGGGCCGCAGGCAAAATTTCATGATTATTTACTACTGGTAGGAACGCCAAACTATCAGTATATGGCTAGATTATTGTCTCCACTGCTCTTATCAGTGTGCCTGTTTGTTTGCCTGGTTTCCTGTAAAAAGGATAGCGAACAATTCCTCAAAAGAAATACCGACCATCTTCAGTTTAGTTACACCGAGTCCTCGGCCAGGTTCACCGTCCGGGCCACAGGTCCATGGTATATCGAAATTCCCGCACAATACAGCTGGATACAGGTATCGCCACAGGAAGGTGTGGGCGACGGAAATACCTACCAGGAAGTAGTGGTAACCTGTATGAACAATACGGGAGATGCCCGCGAAGGTTATATCTATTTAAATGGTGGCGGACAAAAACAAGTTCCCATTAAAATAGAGCAGGCAAACGGCGTATTTGAATGGCTCAGATACGATAACGGATCGCGACTGGGTCTTAGTAATACCCTGGTTGTAAACACTCCCTCATCAGCCTCCATCCGTGTGCCCTATATTAAGGCTTCAGGGCAGGAACAGGTAACGGTATCAGTTAGCATTTCCGGTAAGGGTTCTGATGGACTGAGTGTTAGTTCTACTTCCTTTACGCTTGCGCAGGGAGATGGTTACCTGGAAATTCCAATAGAAGGTACGCCCAGCACCCAGGGTGAAGTGAACCTGCAGGTGTCCGTTAACGGTACTGATTTCGGTACAGTTTCCACAGTAGCACTGGTCGGACAAACACTGGTGGAACAGCGGTTCGATAAGTTTCTCTGGGGCGGCGACTGTATTGCCAACAAACCGGGCGTAACCACCACTCAGCCTACTGCTTCTATGACGCTGGCCGATGAAACAACAGCCTGCGCCGTAGGTACCAACGGAGCCAATGGTTCCGGCGTCACTTCTACTATCCGCACCAGCAACCCGGCGTTTTACAAAGAAATAGAAATGGAAGACTGGAGAGGGGTAAGAAACTACATGAGGCCAGGCTATATACAACTGGGTGCTACCAGTGCTTCAGCAGATGAATACGGCTCGCTCATTACACCCGGTCTTGACCTCCCCGCGGGCACACACGATTTGCTCGTAGAATTCAAACTGGGGATATATAATGCGCCTTACCCCGATAAAATGGTAGTGGGACTTATTCCGAAAGGCACAGACTTGCTTCGGATCAGCAACTACTCAACTATCATTAACCGGGCACAGGTTCCGGTTGATTTTCCCGCATACAAATGGGTTAGCTATAGCTGCGTGATCAAGAATGCCACCAATGCATCCAGCGTGGTGATAGCCTTGCCCGAAGGGTTAAACCAGGGTGGCGCTGTCCAGGCCAGCAGAATTTATGTGGACGATATTAAAGTAACCTATTAACCAAATCTGGCTTCGCATCCAGACTACTTAACTAATTAATTAAGAAAAAATGACTGCACGATTCTCTTCATTCTCCATGACCGCCATCATACTGCTTATGCTGGCCCAGGCCTGCAATAAGGATTATGATATGAAGATTTCGGATAAATACCGCAAATCGGTACCGTTAAATGTAACGTTGCTGGATCATACCAATAAATCGCTCACCATAGCCTGGGATTTCATCCCGGAAGCCACATCGTATACGGTACAACTGCTCGGTAGTCCCGACGACGAAATGCCGCTGCACGCATACGTGGCAAGCGCGGAAGATTATTATGAATTCAGCAACCTGGAACCGAGAAAAGGATACTATGCCCGCGTACGGGCCAATTTTCCTTACTCCGCTACTTCTGATTGGGTATATGTAAAATACAACGAAGACCAGGTAGCAAAGCTGATTCCCTTGTATGGCCTGGTGGCGCCGGATTTTGAAATACCCTATTTCAAAATCCTGGACTCCACATCGTCTACCATCACTGCGGAGTGGTCATTCACCGGCTTCGAAAGCCAGGATACAGAAATCAGCGACACCTACAGTCTCTTCCTCTACGAAGATGAAGAGGCAAATAATTTATACATCAGTTGGGAAAATATTTCAGGGTTGTTTGCCGCTTCAACTGCGGCTACACCCAAACCGCTTCGCTTTACGTTCACTGGTCTTTCACCCAATAAGACTTACTACCTGAAAGTAAAAAACCTCACAAAGAACCTTGAGTCCGGGCTCAAAAAAGTGCAAACAACGGCTGCCATTCCGCAGGCAGCAGCCAACCCCACCGCCAGCGGAGATATTGTGTTGTCGCAGGATTTCTCCCGCTTCATACATGGTGGCGATATCGTGTTCAAAGCAGCCGGCTATACCGTTGGCACTGCAGCGGGCAGAAGCACCTGGCAACCGGCCTCAGGCCCCAACCCGGTAGATGCCAATAAAGGACAGGCAACCTGTGATCTCAATACAGAATTTAATGTGTTTGATGGTGGCAATGTAACTGCCGCCTATACCCAGGGAGTAGGAATGGAAAACTGGGGTAAACAAGGTAACACATCTACCCGTCCCGGTTATATTAAGATAGGCGGCGGCAGTGCATTAGGCGCTTTATATACTCCTCAGCTGAGCAAACTTAATTCCAATGCCAACCTGGTTATCCGGTTCAAAGCATCGGTGTATACTGAAGCCAACAGAGCATTCTGCGACAGAATACTGGTGCAGGCAGTGACCAACGCGACATTTAATGAAAAGGGAAGCATTACCAACGCAGGCTCTGTTACAGTGTTGCAATCCGTGAATGTGGACATTGCCGATGCTATCGGCTCCTTCAAGGAATATATCGTAACGCTCAGCAATATTCCTCCTGATGCAAGAATTGTATTCTCGTCGGAGCCGGCAGACGTAAGCGCCAATAAATCCCGCTTCTTGCTGGATGATGTTATTATTGCCATTCAATAAATCCAGATCTGTCTCGTGACTGAAATAGAGCGTATCAGGCATTTGATGCGCTCTATTTTATTTCGCCATGCCCGCGCTCCTTATAGCGTGATTTTATTGGGAGATGAGCCAGGATAAATCATCCAGTAATAATCTTCACCTGCTTTATCGATATACCCCAGACCCGGCCAGGGCAAATGGCAGGATAAAAACAGGGTTCCCTGTTCGGCTCCCTGGCGCACAATCTTGCGCCGTGTTGCTACTGCCTTGTCAAAATCTGTATCCCATTGACAGCCCCAATGCGGGTGCGATACCAACAAAGGAAGATGAAAGGTGTCGACAATATGTTGCAACGACTTATTTCCTGAGTAGATGGTAAACATGGTATGCCCCGGCGTATGCCCTTCGGCCAGTTCGGGAATAATGCAGGAAAATAACTCCTGGCCATACTCGAAAATATTCAACTTGCTTTTTACAGCGCCTAACACCTTCCTGGCAAAGGATATGGAAAAAGCTGCATTGGCGGAGTCTCCTTTTGACCTGGAAAAATCAGGATTGGCAGACATCCAGAACTCGTATTCTTTTTTAGCAATATGATAAACGGCCGAAGGGAAGACGGGGTGATCGTCGGCATCCAGTATTCCGCCCACATGATCAATATGGACGTGCGTAATAATGATGTCAGTAACATCGCGCGGCTGAACCCCCAAGGCTTGCAAAGCAGGAACCAACTTACCCGCATTGGGATTGAGATGGCCAAACCCGGTATCCATCAGTATAATGCGGCCACCTTTCCTGATCAGCAGCACATTGATGCCTGCTTCCGCCATTTGTATGGGCATATGCAGCTTCTGTAATTGTTGCCTTAACTCATCGGGCGGCACTTCCGGTGCAAACACCGGCTGGTAAGACGGTAGTGACACCACACCGTCGAAAAAAACAGTGGTTTCAAGATCGCCAATCTGCAGCTGTAATGATGCAGGCGCAGTTGGAGTGGAAGAAAGTTTTGAAAGAAAACTGCTCTCTGTCAATACCGGTATATTAAAGGCGCTACCGGCAATAAATACACTTTGTTTCAACAAATCCCTTCTGTTCATGTTTTTTTGGAAGTAAAATTAGAGGCGTGGCATACGCCAGTCAAGTATGAACAGATTGGTGCGTTAGACACTTTTTGGTAACGAATATTGAAAATCATCGCTCATAACATCACTATGAAATCAACAAAAAATCAAAAAGCCACCTGCCCGGTTGACTACGCCTTCAGGCGAATCGGGGGTAAATACAAAGGCCGTATTCTCTGGTACCTGCACCATTACCAGGTACTTCGCTATGGCGAGCTGAAAAAATTCATTGCCGATACCACCACCAAGATGCTCACACAAACTCTTCGCGAGCTGGAGCACGACAAGCTGATCAGCAGAAAAGTATATCGTGAAGTGCCTCCGCGGGTGGAATATCGCTTAACGGAGACCGGTGAGTCGCTGATACCGTTTATCAACTATTTAAATGAATGGGGAGCAAAGCAGATGGGTAGGGAGAGGCTGGTGGAGGGGTGTTGATGGCGCTCGTGCGGAAAATTTGGCAACGTGTTTATTAGTAGAGTATGCCGTACTGCGTTTCGGAAGAATTCGGGCATTCAGAATTTTTATTTCCAGAATGCCCGAATGCGTACCTTAAAACCTGGGTATTTATGCGGCGATTTGTGCAGGGCTAAAAACAAAAAAGCCCGTAAACACTGCGTTTTACGAGCTTTTAGTTTGATTTGAATCTCAATTTGCGGACCGGACGGGACTCGAACCCGCGACCTCCGCCGTGACAGGGCGGCATTCTAACCAACTGAACTACCGATCCTCGCTAATACTACGATGCTATTAGCAACCTCAAGAATTTATAGCTTTAAGAACTATTCAGGTTTTGCGCCTAACTTTCAGGAAACCAACCTCTTTGCGCCAGGCACTCCGGATTTCCGTTCCTGATTTTAAGGGATGGCAAAGATAGCAGATTTTCGATTTTAACCAACAAATTTTCAAATTATTTGGCGGGGCAATTTTCCGTTCGGGCCGCTAATCCAAAAAACCACTATTTTACCCACTTATTTCATCAACCCTTTTTCAGCCATGATCAGCCAACTGAAACAAACGCTCTGGAATCAATTCGGTGCCAGCATCGATATGCTGCACAATGCTGTCGAACTTTGCCCGGAAGAGCTCATGCATTCCAATAAGCGCATTTTTTACACCATCTACCATACCATTTTCTTCCTGGATTATTATAGCACCATTCCGCCCAGGAATGTCTCCCCGCTTTTACCATATACCCTAAAGGCAGAGCATGAAATTCCAGAAGAAGCGCTGGATGATATTGTTCCCGACAGGTTGTATTCAAAAGCGGAATTGATACAATACCTGCTGGCTTGCCGGGAAAGATGCCGGAAAATGATAGATGGCCTTACAGAGGAATCGCTCCAGGCAAGATTTGTGGAAGAGCCAGACTGGGGCCCGAAAGATTATCCCGTCCTTGAAATATTCCTTTACAACATGCGGCATGTGCAACATCATGCTGCGCAGCTGAACCTTTACCTGCGCCAGCATCTGAATACTGCGCCGGGCTGGGTGAGGAGGGCTGCCGATCACTATACACCATAAGTGTGTCACTACACTCCACAAAAAAGGAAAAAGGCCGCCATTGCAGCCTTTTTCCATTCAATATATGCCCCTTCTCATTCTATCTTACGAGAGTAAAACTATAATACCCGCCACAGCGGCGCAGAACAAACCCAGCTTTAGAATGTCAGCCAGGGCGCGGGCGGCAGGGTATTCGTAAGCGGTCTTGATGTCATACCTTTTCATATTCGCTACCTCCTTCATCAACCCGGTACCACAAAAGAGGTACCGGCCCCGAAATGAGTCAAAAACCTGCAAGTAAGGCAGGGAAAAACCCGCCCCGGTTGCAATTTTTTCATCGTTTTTGCCAATAAAGCAAAAGAGGCTGTCTTGCGACAGCCTCCTACCAATGAGCCATTTTTGATTAACCAAACTTTTTGAAAATGCTCTTCACTCCACTCCTGATCTCCTTTTTGGAAAGTACCCGGCTGTCAACTTGCTGGGTTGACCATCCCTGCCAGATTTCCTTATCGGTCCTGGCATCAATCATGGTGAGCGTTAAGGTCGCCTCACGCACGGGTACATTGTAAGAGTCGTATCCTATAAAGCGCGAGGGATAGTAAATGGTACCCCAGCGCCTGAAGTACGGGTTATAGTAGTAGCGCACAAAAGGCGCGCTGTACACAGGATCGTTCACCTGGTGCACATTCCTTTCTACCAGCACATCATAACTCACCAAAACATCGGGATTCTTTTCGTCGAGGCGCCAGCCTTTCTTCTGCAATTGCGCATTCACTTCGTTCATCACGCTCAGTTTGGCGAGGTCTGCCGATCTCTTATCGTTGCTACTATCTTTCGAAGACCTGGCCTCAACCCATGCATAAGTGTTATAGTTGCCCAGGTTCACCGACGGATCTTTCTCCACATGTGCAACGGGCGAACAGGCCACAAAAAACAATACTACAGCCGTACTTAGTAACCATTTCATTCGTCGCATAACCACCTCCTTTTACATTTATATAATCAAAAAGTATGCGAGGGCACACCCACTGTCTTCCAGTAGGTTAGAATTTCACAATCCTTTAATTTTACTTTTAACAATCTCTTTTTTTGTATCAATAACCCCTTTTATGATCTGTTATTTCCTGCTTGTTTCAATATTTTTTTGGCAGTTGGCTGTGGTGAAAAACCGCAATCCACACCTTCCGACATCCTCAGGGTAATGACCTACAACATCCACCACGCCAATCCGCCATCCAAACCCAACGTAATAGATGTAGAGGCGATCGCCACTATTATAAACAAAGAAAGTCCCGATGTGGTTGCGCTGCCCACACTTGCCGGCACCAACGGCGAACCACGCGTACTTGCGACCGCCAACATCACGGTAAACGGCAAAGAACTCACCATCGCCTGCACACATCTCGATGCACAGCGCAGCGATACCAACCGCGTGCTGCAGATCAATGCTATTATGGAAATATTGAAGAATGAAAAAAATGCGGTGATCCTTGCCGGTGATCTCCATCGTCTGACCGTTTACCCGTCATTGCCACCCTGCGCATTAACTAAAAAAGCTTTTCCGTACTGTTAGTAATCCGCGCAATCCATTTCAAAATCCCCGATGCCATGACCTACCCATTCAACAACATCACCATCCGCACAGGCCTCCGCCCCGGCGACCTCGGCTCCCTGGTACATCTCCATGCAAAGTTGTATAGTGAAGAATACCACTACGGCCTTTCCTTCGAAGGTTATGTTGCCAAAGGCGTATACGAGTTTTGTTCCCAATACGATTCCGATAAAGACCGTGTATGGATTTGTGAAGACAACGGCCGCATCATCGGGTTTCTGCTCGGCATGCATAGGGGAGAGGATACGGCGCAGCTCCGCTTCTTCATCATACTTCCCGCTTACCGGGGTGTAGGTTTGGGTAAAAAAATGATGGATTTATTCATGGATTTTCTTCGGGAAAAAAATTACCGTCACTGCTACTTGTGGACCACCAACCAGCAAGACAAAGCAGCGCTCATATACAAACGCTATGGTTTTGTATTGACAGAAGAGAAACCATCAGATGCTTTTGGCGTGGAACTGATCGAGCATCGCTACGATCTACAGCTGGTTTAAGGCAAGCTTTTCTACGGCCGTGCGGCTGCTGTTCATCAGCAATTCTTTCAGGATCTTTTCCGATTCCTTTTCGCCGCTTACCAGGTCGTGCAGCGTTACTTTTTCCAGCAACTGGTTTACGGTAAACTGGATCATCTGCCATAGCGAGCGGGCAGAGCAGTCTACCGAGTTGGTGCAAAGCCGCATGGTGCCGCTGTGCGAGTTGCAGAATTTAGCGTCGAAGAGCGGGCCGCCCAGCGCTATCAGCACATCTTTGATGATGATCTCGCGTTTGGGTTTGGCCAGCACATAACCGCCCTTATAGCCGGGTGTGCTGTTAATGAATCCTGCCAGGCGCAGAATGCGTGTAAGCTTGGCCACATAATGCTGGCTCAGGCCTTCTGCTTCGCTGAGCTGGGGAATGCTCATACCAGCGGGGTCCTGGCAACGTGCCACCCTGATCAATATGCGAATACCGTATTCTTCCTGCGCGCTGATTTTCATATGTAGTTTTTTATAAGAATCCTAATTCAAGTTGTGCGGCTTCAGACATCATGCTCTTGTTCCAGGGCGGATTCCAGGTTACTGCCACATGTACGTCGTTCACGCCTTCTATTTGTCTTACCTTTTGATCTACTTCAATGGGCAGCGATTGCGCGGCCGGGCAGCCCGGGGCTGTCAGCGTCATCACTATCTGCACATTGTTTACGGGCAAAACTTCCACTTCATATATCAATCCCAGCTCGTAAATATCAACGGGCAGTTCGGGATCGTATATGGTATGCAATACCTCGATTACCTTCTTTTTCAGCTCTTCCGCTTCCATAATCTAAGTGGTTAAGGAATTTTTTGCTTTAAAGGCTACCGCATAGTTTTTCATCTGCTTCACCATCGACAACAAACCATTGCTTCTTGTCTGCGCCAGGTGTGTCGTCATGCCTATCTTTTGTATAAACTCCAGTTTGGCGCTGATGATATCGTCGGGCGTTTGTCCGCTCAGTACGCGTATCAGCATACTGATCAGTCCCTTCACAATCACCGAATCACTTTCGGCCTTAAAGTACACTCTTCCGTCTTTATAATCTGCCACCAGCCATACGGTGCTTTGACAACCGCGCACGCGGTTTTCATCAATCTTATGCTGATCTTCCAGCGGCGGCAGCTTCTTGCCCAGGTCTATGATGTATTCGTACTTATCGTCCCAGCTATCGAACAAGGAAAATTCTTCTACTATCTCGTCCTCTATCTGGGCTATAGTCTTGTGATCGCTCATCAGCTTAACGTTTTTATGGCCTTCTCCACGCCTGCCACCAGCAGATCAATTTCTTCCAAAGTATTATATACCGCAAATGAGGCGCGGGTAGTGCCCGGGATACGGAAACGATCCATCAGCGGTTGGCAGCAATGGTGACCCGTACGCACCGCAATACCGCGGTTGTCGAGCAATATGCCCAGGTCCTGCGGGTGAATATTATCCACCACAAAAGACAACACGCTGATCTTATTAGTCGAATCTCCCACAATGTGTACGCCTTTGATGGCGCGCAATTTTTCTGTAGCATAATCCAGCAATACCTGCTCATGCGCGTGCATGGCTTTTTTGCCAACCCGGTTCACAAAATCGATCGCCGGTTTGAAAGCGATGGTATCCGCAATATTCGGCGTGCCGGCCTCATATTTATAAGGAAGATCGTTGTAGGTTGTTTTTTCAAATGTCACTTCCTTGATCATCTCACCACCGCCGCGGAATACCGGCATCCTGTTCAGCAATTCTTTCTTACCATATAAGACACCTATACCGGTAGGTCCGTACATCTTATGGGCAGAAAGGGCGAGAAAATCACAATCCAGTTCCTGCACGTCAATATCCAGGTGTGCCATGGCCTGCGCCGCGTCTACCAGCACAACGGCGCCCACTTCGTGCGCTTTCTTAATAATTTCTCTTACGGGATTGATCACCCCCATCGCGTTCGACACATACATCACGCTCACGATCTTCGTTTTGCTGCTCACGAGCTTTTCAAATTCTTCAAATAGCAGCTCGCCTTTATTGTTGATGGGAATGACTTTCAGCTTTGCCTTTTTTTCTTCGCACAACACCTGCCAGGGCACGATGTTGCTGTGATGCTCCATAGCAGATATGATGATTTCATCACCTTCCTGCACATTTTGCCGGCCATAAGTAAAAGCGACGGTATTGATGCTGTCGGTAGTGCCCGAAGTAAACAAGATCTCCTCGCGGCCCGAAGCATTGATGAATTCCTTCATCGCATCGCGCGTGGCTTCATAAGCGGCAGTGGCTTCTTCGGCCAGGGTATGAATGCCGCGGTGAATATTGGCATTGTACGTGGTGTAATAATTTACCAGGGCATCAATTACCTCCTGCGGCTTTTGCGTGGTAGCTGCATTATCGAAATACACCAGTCGATGCCCCTTCACTTCCCTGTTCAGCACAGGAAATTGCTCACGGATGGCATATACATCTAATCCTCCTGATATGGCAGCTGTCTTCATCATATTGTGTCGAATTCAAGTCTTTCAGAAATCAGTTTGTCCACATACTGCCTGATGGCTTCGGGCTTGATATGCTCCATAATATCATCGGCAAAAGCATGCATCAGCAGCGAGCGCGCCGATTTTTCGGTAACGCCCCTCGACCTCAGGTAAAACATCGCCTCTTTATCCAGGCTGCCGATGGTACATCCGTGCGAACATTTCACATCGTCGGCAAATATTTCGAGCTGTGGTTTGGTATTCACGCTCGCGTTATTGCTCAGCAATATATTCTTATTGCTCTGGTAGGCATTGGTCTTTTGCGCATCCTGACGCACGAAAATCTTGCCGTTGAATACGCCGGTGGCGTTTTCGTCCATAATGCCTTTGTACAGTTCATTACTGTAGCAGTTGGGTTTTACGTTGTCAACCAGCGTGTGGTTGTCTATATGACTATTGCCTTTCTGCAAATACAAGCCATACAAATGGCTTTCGCAATAGGGCGCTTCCATGATAATATTCAGGTTGTTGCGCACCACGTTTCCGTTCAGCGAAATGGTAACGGTATGGGCGAAACTTTTTCCGCGCTGGCGTACATGGGTAGTACTGACCTGGCTGGCATGCACGGCGTCGTTTTGAATTTTATAATACTCAAGACGCGCGTCTTCTTCCAATACCAGTTCAATTACCTGGTTGGTGAAGCTCGACTGCATACCGATGGTTGCGAATGTCTCCACCACCTGCACCTGCGAGCCTTCGTTGAGATGCACCAGGCTGCGCGGCTGCGCCAGTATGTTGGCAGTACGGCTATCGGTAACGTGATAAATGTAAATTGGGTGACTGGCGATCTTTGCGCGCTTCACATCAATGAACACACCACCATACATCCAGGCGGTATTCAGCGCATTGATGCCATCTTTGGCATAGCGGCTGCTATGACCGAGGTTTTCCGATACTATGGAGGCATATTCATTGTTCGCGGCTTCTTCCAGCGGAATGATCACCAATTCCTGGTTGGGATGAATTTTGCTGAATGGCTGCGAAAACACGCCATTCACAAACACCAGCTCATGCGCATTTTCATGCCCCGGCAGCCTGATGGCATCGATATCCTGTGCGGAAATTGCCACGGGCTGACCGTTCTGAATCTGGTAATCCTGGTTAAAAAGCGCGCTGATACGCGTGTATTTCCATTCTTCATGCCTCGTGTTCGGAATCCCCATTTTATCAAATGCGTTCAACGCGTTCTGGCGGATATTTTTCAAACCGCTGTCGCGCTGCTCCGATTGCAACCGAGACAATTGTTCTTTTATATTGTCAACCGTACTCATGTTCAGATTTGTTAAACAGCTTCTACTTCGTTCTTAATAAAGTCATATCCTTTTTCTTCCAGCTCCAATGCCAGATCGCGGGTGCCCGATTTCACGATGCGGCCATTGTACAGCACGTGCACGTAGTCGGGAACGATATAATCAAGCAGCCGTTGGTAGTGTGTAATCACCAGCACGGCATTGTTTTCGTTGCGGAATTTGTTCACGCCATTGGCCACAATGCGGATGGCGTCTATATCCAGGCCGCTGTCTGTTTCGTCGAGTATGGCCAGTTTGGGTTGCAGCATGGCCATCTGGAAAATTTCATTGCGCTTTTTCTCACCACCCGAGAAACCCTCGTTCAGCGAGCGGCTCAGCAGCGACTGCGGCATTTCCATCAAAGCCATTTTTTCCTTCATCAGCTTCAGGAAGCCTACCGCATCCAGTGGTTCTTCGCCACGATACTTGCGCACTTCATTCACCGCTGTTTTTATGAAGTTGGTGGTAGTGAGACCGGGAATTTCCACCGGGTACTGGAACGCCAGGAACAAACCTTCGCCGGCCCTTTCTTCGGGAGCCAGTTCCAGCAGATTTTTTCCATCAAACTCCACAGTACCTTCGGTTACTTCAAAATGCTCGCGGCCCGCCAGCACAGAGGCCAGCGTACTCTTACCCGAACCATTCGGTCCCATAATAGCATGTACTTCGCCGCGATTGATGGTAAGGTTTATTCCTTTCAATATTTTCTTGTCTTCAATGCCTGCATGTAAGTTGTGAATAGACAGCATGATTATATCTTGTTGAAATTGTTTCTAAAAATTATCCTACGCTTCCTTCAAGACTGATGGCAAGCAGTTTTTGTGCTTCCACAGCAAATTCCATCGGCAACTGGTTCATCACCTCTTTGGCAAAGCCGTTGATGATGAGCGCCACGGCGGTCTCCGTATCAATGCCGCGCTGGTTGCAATAGAACAACTGGTCTTCGCCAATCTTCGACGTGGTGGCCTCGTGTTCTACGATGGCAGTATTATTTTTCACCTCGATATAGGGGAAGGTATGCGCACCGCATTTGTCGCCCAGCAGTAATGAATCGCACTGCGAGAAGTTGCGCGCGTTCACCGCGTTTTTACTGACATTTACCAGTCCGCGGTAACTGTTGTTGCTGAAACCAGCCGATATACCTTTCGACACGATGCGGCTGCGGGTGTGTTTGCCGATATGCTGCATCTTGGTGCCGGTATCGGCCTGCTGGTGGTTATTGGTAACGGCTACTGAATAAAATTCACCCACCGAATAATCACCTTTCAATATTACGCTTGGGTATTTCCAGGTGATGGCCGAACCGGTCTCAACCTGTGTCCAGCTGATCTTGGAGTGATCGCCCAGGCAAATACCGCGCTTGGTAACGAAATTGTAAATGCCGCCCACGCCGTCCTTATCACCGGGATACCAGTTTTGCACGGTAGAATATTTTATTTCGGCATTTTCCATGGCCACGAGTTCTACCACAGCGGCGTGCAACTGGTTTTCGTCGCGCATGGGAGCGGTACAACCTTCGAGATAGCTCACATAACTTCCTTTCTCTGCTACGATCAGTGTGCGTTCAAACTGGCCGGTGTTTTCGGCGTTGATGCGGAAATAGGTGGAAAGCTCCATAGGGCAACGTACGCCCTCGGGTATATAACAGAATGAACCGTCGCTGAACACAGCAGAGTTCAGGGCGGAAAAATAGTTGTCGGTAACGGGCACTACCGACCCCAGGTATTTTTTCACCAGTTCGGGGTGCTCACGAATAGCTTCGCTCATAGAGCAGAAGATGATGCCTTGTTCGGCCAGTTGCTCCTTGAAAGTAGTGGCGATCGATACACTGTCGATCACCGCATCCACGGCCACGCCGGTGAGGCGCTTCTGTTCTTCGAGAGAAATGCCCAGCTTTTCAAAAGTTCTTTTCAGCTCGGGATCTATTTCATCAAGACTTTTGGGCGCTTTCTTTTGTTTGGGAGCGGAGTAATAAATAATATCCTGGTAATTGATCGGATCGTATTTGATATTAGCCCATTTAGGCTCTTCCATCTTCAGCCAGTGGCGATAAGCCTTCAGTCTCCACTCCAGCATCCACTCTGGCTCCTGCTTTTTGGCGGAAATGAAACGGATAATGTCCTCGTTCAAACCACGAGGCGCCTCGTCAGCTTCAATATTGGTAACAAAGCCATACTTATAATCACGAAGCACCTGTTGTTCTATGGTCGATATCCCATCGTTCATAATTATTTTCTCGTTTGATTTATCTTTTTCAATTTTGCGCCACAAAGGTACGGCGCAATCTGTACAAAAAAGTATAAACAGCGATTAAATATTCTCCCGTTCTGCTTCAAGCCCTTAATTCTACCACGTATAAACCCTTAAGCTTTGTAAAAAAGTGACAAACAGTTGGTGAATATTTTTATGTAAAAATTTCTATTATCCGGGTATTGCTGTTCTGGTAAAATTCCCATATTTTTATTATCCCCTTGACTCACAAATAATTGGGGGATATGTGGAAAAAAAGGTTAATAATTTCTGCCGGGCAATTTTGACTTCCCGGCACCGTTGAAAGGGTACCTGACACTATTTAAAAAAGGAACGGATCTATGAAAAAACCACAGGTAAGGCCTCGGAAACTGTTGCGGTTTCCTGTAATCACGTCCATAGTACTACTGCTTGACTTCAGCCCCGTTGCCGGCCACACGTTGGCGCGCCCAGTTACCAATAATTATAGTGACACCACCACCTCACCGGTGAACGCTTCGGGAGCGTTCAGCACCAGCACATTTACCACTAAAGCATTTATCGAGGAGAAAATGAATGTTTTCGACAGCCTGCAGCTGAACGAGTGGGGTTTATCGAAAAAAGTATTTGAAATGGCCCTGCGTGGTATGTCGAAACTGATCAGGAGCGGTCATATCAAAGCCAATATTCTTTCCATAGTAGACTTCAGTCAGCCCAGCACCAGCAAGCGGCTGTATGTGATAGACCTGGACAATTACACGCTTTTATATAATACATATGTGGCTCATGGCGCCAAGACCGGTAAGACGCAGGCTACGTATTTCTCCAACAAGCCCGCCTCGCACAAAAGCAGTCTCGGCTTCTACGTAACCGGCGAGACCTACAAAGGCAGCAATGGCTATTCGCTCAAACTGCGAGGTATGGAAAAAGGTATCAACGACCTGGCCCTCCGCCGCGGCATCGTTATTCATGGCGCCGACTACGTAAGCGAAGAATACATCGAGAGCCAGGGCTATATCGGTCGCAGTTTTGGTTGCCCCGCCGTTCCCTCTTCCATCAGCCAGGAGCTGATTGATATGGTGAAAGATGGCACCTGCCTCTTCATTTATCATCCTTCGGCCACGTATCGTACCCAAAGTAAACTCATAAAGTAGGTTTCGGCTTTGGGGGACACCCGGCACCAACAACCCGAAACCCGAAACTCCGTCCCCGACACTCGTCACTCCAATCCTTTATCTTTGCGCCTATGTTAAAAATCGGCGTCTTCGGTGTCGGCCACCTCGGAAAATTTCATCTCAACAACTGGAAAGAAATAAAGGATATTGAGCTGGTTGGTTTCTACGACCCCAGCGATGACGTAGCCCAGGAAGTATCTGAAAAATACCAGTTAGCCCGATTTCTGGATATAGAAACCCTGATAGATGCAGTGGATGCCATTGATGTGGTGGCGCCCACCACCGCCCACCATGAGCTATGCAAAATGGCGATCCGCAAAGGCAAGCATGTGTTCGTGGAAAAGCCATTGGCCAATACCATGGACGAGGCAGGTGAAATCGTGAAGCTGGTAAAAGAATCGAAGATCAAATTCCAGGTAGGCCATGTGGAGCGTTTCAATCCCGCTTACCTGGCGGTGAAGGATCTTGACCTGGGTCCTATGTTCATTGAAGTGCATCGCCTGGCGCAGTTTAACCCGCGCGGCACCGAGGTGAGTGTCATCCTGGACCTGATGATTCATGATATAGACATCATTCTAGGTATAGTAAAAAGCGAGGTGAAAAATATTTCAGCGAGTGGAGTGGCCGTAATGACCGAAACACCGGATATTGCCAACGTGCGCATCGAATTTAATAATGGCTGCGTGGCCAACCTCACCAGCAGTCGAATCAGCATGAAGAAAATGCGCAAGATGCGCCTGTTTCAGAAAGATGCTTATATCGGGATAGATTTTCTGAATAAGAAGACCGAGATCATCAAACTGAAAACGCCGCAGGATGTGGATGCATTTTCATTTGACCTCGATACGAAATACGGTAAGAAAACGATAGCGGTTGTAAATCCGCAGGTGCCTGAAGTAAACGCTATTAAGAAAGAACTGGAAGCCTTTCGCGATTCTATTTTAAAAAATACATCAACAGTTGTATCCGAAGTGGATGGATACCGGGCGATGGATGTGGCACACCAGATTTTGCAAAAGATCAAAAACAATAATATTATAGCGTAAACTTGTACATGCCCCCTGCCAAACGTATTCATAGCGCCTGGTATTTGTTGAGCGACTATATTGCTGCCATGCTGGCCTGGGTGGTACTGTACTTTGCCCGCCGTTACTTTCTGAATGAATCCATCACCGTCAAGGGCCACCTGGTGCTGAACGACCGTTTCTGGTGGGGCATCACGCTGATTCCTATTGCGTGGATACTGTTTTACTCGCTGGTGGGCGCTTATCATTCTTTGTATCGCAAGTCGCGGCTGAGTGAATTTGGCATCACGCTGCTTTGCTGTCTTATCGGCAGCACCATCATTTTCTTCAGCATCGTGATCAACGACCCGCAGACTCAATACACTTATTACTACAAGGCGCTGCTGGTATATATTGGCGCGCAACTTTTTTTAACCTGGACAGGGCGCAGCATTTTGCTCGATATCGTGCGCCGGCAGATTAACAAGGGCGTGGTGCGTTTCAACACCTTGCTGGTAGGAGGTAATTCAGTGGCTGAAAAAATTTACCGCGATACCCGCGAAGGTCTTAAGAATGCGGGCTATCACTATACAGGTTACATCACGGCGGGCCACGATGGCAATGGCATCAGCAAACATATTCCCAAACGCGGCACGCTGCAGGATATGGAACAGGTGCTTAAAGACCAGGATATCAGGCTGGTGGTAATAGCGATGGAAAAATCGCAGAAACAGCAGGTGGAAAATGTGATCAATATTCTCAGCGAAAAAGACGTGGAGATCAAGATCGTTCCCGACATCCTCGATATTCTTTCCGGTTCGGTAAAAACCAGTCACGTATTTGGCGCCATGCTTTCGGATATCAAGACCGGCCTCATGCCCGAGTGGCAGCAGAATATCAAGAGGGTGATCGATGTGGTGTTTTCGGTTCTCGGATTGATCGTATTGTCGCCGCTGATGCTTTACGTAATGATCCGCGTGAAGCTTTCTTCTCCCGGTCCTATTATCTACAGCCAGGAGCGGGTGGGGTACAGGGGCAGAAAATTTTTCATCCATAAGTTCCGGTCTATGTATCATCCCGCCGAGAAAAATGGCCCGCAGCTTTCCTCGGCCAACGACCCCCGCATCACTCGCTGGGGCAAGACCATGCGCAAATGGCGCCTCGACGAACTGCCACAACTCTGGAACATCCTGAAAGGTGAAATGAGTCTCGTGGGTCCCCGGCCCGAGCGCGAATACTACATCAAACAGATTCAGCAGCAAACGCCCTATTTCAACTACCTGCTCAAAGTAAAACCCGGTCTCACCAGCTGGGGCATGGTACAATACGGCTATGCAGAGAATGTAGACCAGATGATCGAGCGCATGAAGTACGACCTGATCTATATCGAAAATATATCGCTGGCCCTGGATTTGAAGATATTGCTGTATACGTTGAGGATTATTTTTTTGGGGAAAGGAAGGTGAGCTGGTTGAGGGTTTCGGGCAAACCCGGAACCACATATTATTCCCGTGGTTTCGAACGTTATACAGGAAACCATTTCCCATGAAAAACCCGAAACACGACATACGAAACCCTAAACCGGCAAAGATGTCTGCCGCTGCCCGGGTGGCCGCATGGCGAACCAGTAAGGGTGGAAGCGATCAGAGAGGGTACAGGCCCAATCCGCGCAGAATATTGTCGGAGGGAAATTCGTGGCGGCAAAAGCGAGCGTGATTAAAGTCCATTTAAAAGAACCAGGTTGAAAAATTTTTGCTTACTACTGCTTATTACGGCGATCCATTTTCCAGGTGAAGCCCAGTCGAAGTACTGGCAACAGGAAGTACATTATACCATCGATGTGAGCCTGGACGACCAGGAGCATACGCTGGATGGTTTTCTTAAACTGGTTTACGTGAATCATTCGCCGGATACCCTGCATTATATCTGGTTCCACTTATGGCCCAACGCGTATAAAAATGATCAGACGGCGTTTAGCGAGCAATTGTTGCTGAATGGCCGTACAGACTTCTATTTTGCCGGCAAAGAAAAACGCGGCTATATCAATCGTCTCGATTTTCGCGTCAACAACACCACCCTGCGTGTGCAGGACCATCCGCAATTTATTGACGTGGTGCAGGTGTTTTTGCCGGCCCCGCTCGCGCCCGGCGAACAAACCACTATTACCACACCCTTTCATGTAAAGCTGCCTGCTAATTTTTCGCGGGGCGGACATATTGGTCAATCCTACCAGGTTACGCAGTGGTACCCCAAACCAGCCGTGTACGATCACAAAGGCTGGCACCCCATGCCTTACCTGCACCAGGGTGAGTTTTACAGCGAGTTTGGAAGTTTTGATGTTCGTATAACTTTACCTGAAACATATACTGTTGCTGCCACAGGCATGCCGCCCGCCGACGGCTCATGGAGAGGAACGGGTGAAGTGAAGCCGGAACCTGCGCCTCAAAAGAAGCCGCGCTTCGGCGCCAAACCACCGCCAAAAAAGACTGCCGGTTCGCCGGTGAACCCAGTCGCTACCAAACTGAAAACGCTTCAGTATAAGATCAATAATGTACACGACTTCGCCTGGTTTGCAGCAAAAGATTTTACCGTAAAACAGGAGGCAATTCAACTGCCTTCGGGGAAAATGGTGCAGGCATACAGCTTTTTCAGATCGAAAAATGACGAAGGCTGGCAAAACAGTATTTCCTATATCAAAGATGCGCTGCTGTTTCGCTCGAAGCTGATAGGCGAGTATCCTTATGATGTAGTGACAGTGGTGGAAACGCCGATGGGCTTCAGCGGCGGCATGGAATATCCCACTATCACGAGCATTTCTCCTATGCCCGATGCCGAGTCGCTCGACAAGATCATTGCACATGAAATTGGTCACAACTGGTTTTACGGCATACTCGCCAGCAACGAACGCGATCATCCCTGGATGGACGAAGGCATGAACAGTTATTACGACGACAGGTATGAAGCGTGGAAATATCCCAGGACAGACAGTACCAGTTTTATGGGCAGACGCCTGCCTGTCAACGATGTCTGTCTTTTGCACGATGCTTATGCCCAAAGAAAAGATGATCAGCCCATCAATACTTCGTCGGTAGATTTTACTGAGTTCAATTACAGTCTCGTCGCCTATGGCAAAGCCGCCGCATGGATGAAGAAACTCGAGCAGACGATGGGCACTGAAAAGTTTGATGCCATGATGCAGGACTATTACCGGCAATGGCAGTTCAGGCATCCTTATCCCGAAGATTTTCGCAAGGTGGCTGAAGAACATGCCGGCAAGGACCTGGGCGAATTATTTGCCGAACTCGATAAGAAGGGACCCATCAACGAAAATAAACCTCACCAAAAAATAAAACCCGTCTTCCTGTTTTCATTCAAAGACTACGACCGCGTAAATTATATCGGCTGGACCCCGGTGCCGGGGTACAACAAGTACGACGGGTTCATGGTGGGCTTGTTGCTGCACAACTACAATCTACCGGTTAACAAGTTTCAATTCATCGCAGCTCCGCTGTATGCTACCAACAGCAAACAATTCAACGGTATCGGCAAAATGGGTTATACCTGGATGCCCGACGGCAAAATAAAGTACGTTGAACTGGCTGTTAACGGATCGCGCTTTTCATCGCTGAGCGGCGTGGATAGTGCGGGAGAAAAAGTGTTTGGCGGGTTCAGCAAGATCGCCCCTTCACTGCGATTGACGTTTAATAACAAAAGTCCTTTGAGTTCTGTAGAAAAATGGCTGGAATGGAAAACATTTTTTATCTCAGAAAAAGGCTTCATGTATGTGCAAGACCAGGACGATGGCGAGTATTATCCCACAGAAGGCAAAGCGCGAAGCCGCTACCTGAATCAACTTAGTTTTTCCATCACTGATTACCGGAAACTATATCCTTACGATTTACTAGTGCAATTGCAGCAAGGCGACGGATTTTACCGTGCCTCTGCCACCGGCCATTATTTCTTCAATTATGAAAAAGGCGGCGGTATGCAGCTGCGTGCGTTTGCGGCGAAATTTGGATACCTCGGTGGCAGAACCACAGCGAAGGAATTTGCAACATACGTATATCATCCCAAACTGACCGCTGTTCGCGGAAATGAAGATTATACCTACAGCAATTATTTCTATGGAAGAAACGAATTTCAGGGTTTCGCGAGCCAGCAGATCATGATGCGCGATGGCGCTCTGAAACTGCGCACCGATATGTTTGATGGCCTGCAGGGTCGGTCGGACAACTGGGTTGCTTCCATTAATCTTGCTACTACTTTGCCTCGTGGTTTGATTCCTGAGATTCTTCCGCTTCGCATTTTCTTTGATGCCGGCACCTATGCAGAAGCCTGGAAGAAAGAGGCAAATACCAGCCGCTTCTTATACGTGGCCGGCCTGCAGTTGTCGTTCTTCAACGACCTGGTACATTTTCACGCACCCATTTTATACAGCAAAGAATTCAGGAATAACCTGAAGACTGTACCCGAAGAAAATAAATTTTTCAAACGGCTTTCGTTCAGCTTCGATATACACCGCCTTAATTTGAGGAAAATTGGGGGTACAAAACTGCCGTTCTGATATGCCTGGTCGTACGATAAAATATTTGCGTCGCGGAGAGATCGATACTACGCGTTGGGATCAATGCATTAGTACGGCATCGAATGGTCTTGTATACGCTTACTCTTTTTACCTCGATCATATGTCGCGCCACTGGGATGCGTTGGTGATGGGCGATTATGAAGCCGTGATGCCGCTCACCTGGAACCGGAAATGGGGAATTTCATACCTGTATCAACCCGCCTTTACCGCTTCATTAGGTGTATTCGGAAATGGACTGACAAAAGAAAGAGTGCTGCGCATGCTCGACGCCATTCCGAAAAAATTCAGGCTGATTGAAATTGAATTGAACAAAGACAATGTATTCGATTTCGGCTTTCCGCTGCGCAACAATTTTGTACTTGATCTCGCAAGACCTTACGAAGACATCAGTGCCGGCTACAACGACAACCTGCGACGAAACCTGAAGAAAGCCAGCGCGCAGCAACTGCGATATGAAACCAACATCGATCCCGACCTGGTACTCACTATTTCTGAAGACGCTAATCGCAGCAACTATAAAACAAGTGATTTTAAGAGATTCAGCCAGCTTTGTAATTATTTGTGTCAGCGAAATGAAGCCCTGGCATGCGGCGTGTTTACCGAAGAAAATGAGCTCGCTGCTTCAGCACTTTTCTTCTTTTCCCATCACCGAGCTTATTATATACTCGTCGGCAATCCTGCGGGAAAAAGAATTGAAGGCGCCTCGCATTTTTTGATTGATCGCTTTATCGCCACTCATGCAAGCAGGAATATGCTGCTCGATTTTGAAGGATCAGATATTGAAGGACTGGCTAACTTTTACGGGAGTTTTGGTGCGCAGGCGGAGCAATATGCATCGTTGCGCATCAATCGTCTTCCCTGGTGGGTGAAGTTGATAAAAGGAAACTAAAATTTAAGTATCTCTCTTTCTTCCAGTATTTTTTCCGCGATCAGTATATCAACAGGCTGTGTGATCTTGATGTTGGTAGGCTCGCCTTCAATCAGGTGAATCTTTACACCAAGTCTTTCCACCACGGTAGCTTCATCAGTAAAATCGTCTTCGTATTCCTGTTCAAACGCTGCTTTGATGATATCGCTGTAAAAAGTTTGTGGAGTCTGAATAATGCGCACTTTATTGCGGTCTATGCGCGAACTGCCATTGAAGTTTTCGATACGAATGGTATCCACTGCCGGCACCGCGGGTATGGCATTGCCGCGCTCCATGGCCATATCATAACATCGCCGCACCAGGTCGGGAGTAAGCAGGCAGCGCACGCCATCGTGCACAAACACAATGGAGTGGTGGTGAATATGATTCAGACCATTCTTTACCGAATGAAAGCGGGTAGGCCCGCCCACGGTCATCCAAACCCTGCCGGGATCATGTGTGGAGCGCAGTATTTCCTGGCCGGTCTGCAAGTGGGCCTCCGGCAGCACGAGTATTATCTCCAGGTCAGAAAACGCCTCCAGGAATGCAGTAAGCGTGTACCAAAGCACCGGCTGTCCCCGCAATGGCAGGAACTGCTTGGGCATATCGGTACCCATTCTCATACCGGACCCGCCGGCAACTATGACCGCATACTTCTTCATACTCGGTTAAAGCAAACTAATAAGTTACTATAAGTTACTGATTACCTTTTAAGACTGCCTGTTGGCAGAAATGGCTGCAATCGTCATGAAAAATATTGAAAAACTGTAGGTTAAACTCTTTGCACACCCGAAATCCCCACGCCCGACACCCGTCACCCGTCATTCTTCTCCTCCCAACAACTCCCTCTCAATCTCTTCCATCTGCACTATATCCCAGGCCTCACTCTCCGTGGGTGTCACGTTCATCACTTCCAGTATGCCATTCTGATCGAGCATTTCCTCTACTGCGGGTTGCAGCTCGCAGATCACGAATGATGCCTGCTGGTCATAGAAGCTTTGCTGCAGTTTTAACAAGGATTCCCCGGCAGCAGGTTCCATGGTTTTGGTGTCTTTCAAAACGAGCACTACGTTTTTAACATCTGTTTGCAGTAATGGCAATAAACGAGACCCCAGTTCTTCTGTCATATTAGCAGTAAAATGGGCTTCTTTTATTGTAATGGCATGGAATTTCTCCTTGGTATCAATTTTGAACTCCATAAGGACTCGTGCTGGTTAAGAACCGTTAAAAAAGGGGCAACAACAGAAATCAAAAATATTCGTTATTATTGTATAAATCACATAAAACACAACAATTTATAAAATGGACAACAATTTTTCAGCCCAGGTAAAGGAGATCATTTCATTTAGCAGGGAGGAGGCTTTACGGCTGGGGAACGATTTTATCGGTACTGAACATTTGTTGCTGGGTTTGATTCGGGAAGGAGAGAACACTGCTGTCCGTATATTGAAAAGCTTCAACGTGGATCTGTACGAATTGCGAAAGGAAGTAGAACTGGCAGTAAAAGATAAGACCGGTAAGAACATCGCCAACATAAATAGTCTGCCACTCACCAAACAGGCCGAAAAAGTGATCAGGGTGACCGTACTGGAAGCCAAGGCACTTAAAAGCCCGACGGTTGAGACGGAACACCTGATGCTCTCCATTCTGAAGAACAAAGAAAACATTGCTACGCAGATTCTGAACCAGTTTGACGTAGACTATGATCTTTTCAGAAATGAATTGGGAGTAGTAAAAAGCAACGATGTTCGCAGCGAGTATGCAGATGAGAATGAAGACGATTTTGATGAAGAAAAGAAATACTCACAGCAGAAATCACGCTCGGCAGGCAATACAAAAAGCAAGACCCCCGTGTTGGATAACTTCGGGCGCGACATAACACGTCTCGCTGAAAGCGGTGCCCTCGACCCCATCGTGGGCCGCGAAGAAGAGATCGAACGCGTGTCACAAATTCTTTCCCGTCGTAAAAAGAATAACCCCATCCTGATCGGTGAGCCCGGCGTTGGTAAGACTGCCATCGTGGAGGGATTGGCGTTACGGATTGTTCAGCGCAAAGTGTCGCGTGTACTCTTCGATAAGAGAGTGATCTCGCTCGACCTTGCTGCCCTGGTTGCCGGTACCAAATACCGCGGCCAGTTTGAAGAACGCATGAAAGCGATCATGAACGAGCTCGAAAAGAACCGCGACGTGATCCTTTTTATCGACGAGATTCATACCATTGTAGGCGCCGGCGGAGCCAGCGGCTCACTGGATGCTTCCAACATATTCAAGCCGGCACTGGCAAGAGGCGAATTGCAATGCATTGGCGCATCCACGCTGGATGAATACAGGATGTATATCGAAAAAGATGGCGCCCTCGACCGCCGCTTCCAGAAAGTGATGGTTGAACCGCCAAGCGTTGAAGAGACAATCCAGATTCTGAACAACATCAAATCGAAATACGAAGATTACCATAACGTAACCTATAGCGACGAAGCGATTGAAGCTTGCGTAAAGCTGAGCGACCGCTATGTTACCGACCGCCTGCTGCCCGACAAAGCCATCGACGTGATGGACGAAGTAGGCGCGCGCGTTCACCTCAAGAACATCAACGTTCCCAAAGAAATTCTCGACCTCGAGAAGAAGATCGAAGATGTGAAAGTAGAAAAGAACAAAGTGGTAAAAAGCCAGAAGTTTGAAGAAGCTGCCTCTTTGCGCGATACCGAAAAGAGATTGCAGGAAGAACTGGAAAAAGCAAAAGCAGCATGGGAAGAAGAAAGCAAGCACAAACGCTATCCCATCGATGAAGAAGCCATCGCCGAAGTAGTGAGCATGATGACAGGCATTCCTGTAAAACGTATGGTGCAGGCCGAAAGCGAAAAACTGCGCCGTATGGCAGAAGATATGAAGAGCATGGTGATCGGCCAGGATGAAGCGATCGAAAAAGTGGTGAAGGCCATACAGCGTAACCGCGTAGGTCTGAAAGATCCGAAGAAACCGATTGGTACATTTATCTTCCTGGGTCCGACTGGTGTGGGTAAGACAGAATTGGCCAGATCGCTCGCCCGCTATATGTTCGACTCAGAAGATGCGCTGATCCGCATCGACATGAGTGAATACATGGAGAAATTCACCGTGAGCCGTCTCATCGGCGCGCCTCCCGGATATGTAGGATATGAAGAAGGTGGACAGCTGACTGAAAAAGTTCGGCGCAAACCTTACTCGGTGATCCTGCTCGACGAGATCGAGAAAGCTCACCCGGATATTTACAATATCCTGCTTCAGGTGCTCGACGATGGTCAGTTGACCGACGGTCTCGGCCGCAAGGTTGACTTCAAGAATACTACCATCATCATGACATCCAATATTGGCGTGCGCCAGTTGAAAGATTTCGGAGATGGTGTAGGCTTCGCAACCCAGGCACGCACTGCCAGCGCCGAAGAGACCAATAAGGCAGTGATAGAGAAAGCGCTGAAGAGAACCTTCTCGCCTGAGTTCCTGAACCGTATTGACGATGTGATCATCTTCAATTCGCTCACCAAGGAGCATATCTTCAAGATCATCGACATCCTGATGAAGGGTGTAATGAAGCGCCTGGCCAGCCTGGGCTTCACCCTGGAGCTCACAGAAGAAGCCAAGAACTTCATTGCCGAGAAAGGTTACGACCAGCAGTTTGGCGCCCGTCCGCTGCACAGGGCTATCCAGAAATACCTGGAAGACCCGCTGGCAGAGGAAATCCTGAATATGAGCATCAAACAGGGCGATACTATGGTGGCCGACCTGGACAAGGAAAATTCGAAGATTAAGTTCACCCTGAAAGCGCCTACCAAGGAAAAATCCGAGGCCTGATAAGGGAAAAAATATATAGGTATACTCTTAGACCCCCGGTTATGGGGGTCTTTTTTGTGCCATTTCCCCGTGTATTTGTACAACTTAAGTCATGTTATTGACGTTTAAAGTTGAAGTCCCTGATTTCCGAAATCCCGGAATAGGCCGCTGCATTGTCTAATGCTAACCCCTGTTGCGGGCGTTGTTTAAATCCAATGCTTACGAAAACCGGGTGACTTGCCGTAGTGAGTCACATAATCGTCCCACTACAAGTTTGGAAGCTGCTTCGTTTCTTCGGGGCAGCTTTCTTATTTGCCAATTCCTCCATTCCTCTATTTTTGTGAATCTGCGAATGAAAAAGAAAATCATCATCACCATTGACGGCTGGTCTTCCTGCGGCAAGAGCACACTGGCCCGCCAATTGGCAAGAGAACTCGGCTATGTATATATCGACAGTGGGGCCATGTACAGAGCAATCACCCTCTACTTCCTGCGCAATCATGTTGACTGGACCCGTCCCGAAGCGGTGCACGAAGCCCTGCAGCATATCCAGCTTGAATTTCACAGTAACCATAAGACTGGCCAGAGCGAGATGTTTCTCAATGGGGAGAACGTAGAGTACGTTATCCGCGACCTGGTAGTGGCTGAAAAAGTAAGTGAAGTGGCCGCCATTAAAGAAGTGCGCGAATTTGCGGTACGCCAGCAGCAACAAATGGGGAAAAGCAAAGGCATCGTGATGGATGGCCGCGATATAGGCACGGTGGTTTTTCCCGACGCCGAGCTGAAAATATTCATGACGGCCGATAAAGAAATTCGCGTTCGCCGCCGCTACCAGGAACTCTACGAAAAAAATCCCAACATCACCATCGATGAAGTAAAAGCCAATCTCGAGCACCGCGATTACATAGACTCACACAGGGAAGTAAGTCCGCTGCGCAAAGCAGACGATGCGATTGAACTGGATAATAGTCACCTCGGAATTAAAGAGCAACTGGATTTGGCCCTGGAATGGGTGAGGGAGAAGATTGAAGATCCTACTTCGTAATAAATGCAAACTTGTCTTTCAGCGTCAGGAATTTTTTCTCGAAGAGATGATATGACAATAGGCTCAGGCCGATTGTAATCATCAGTGCAAGTACTGCCATAACCAGGTTACTCGCCAGTGAGAAAGGAGAACCGCCGGCTTGTTGCGTGATGGCGAGCGCTGCGTAGATGCCGATGAAGTGGAGGCAGTAGAGGCCATAGGTATAGATGCCCATCTTCGTCATGAGTTTGAAGTGGGAGAATTTGAAGAATGAGTTTTTGCTGAAGTTTTGTTCAACGATGATGAGGCCAAAAAAAGTGGCGATAATCAGTCGCTCGGGAACGGCTGAATAGGGTAGGCCGCCGTAGAATAATTTTCTCCTTAATAAAAATAAAAAGGCTGCGATGGCATAAATGCCGAGAATTTTCCAGCGGCTCATGTTGGTGACATAGTCCAGGAACTTATTGGGGTAGGAAGTGAGATAAGCAAAGAGTCCTCCCAATGCCATATCGCCGATTACGGCGAAGGTGTTGAAGTAGAGTACGTCGGGTTGATCGTGATGGAAAAAACGAAATACCAGCGAGCCCGCGAGTATGGCAATGCACGCATGTTTGAAATACCTAAGCGGCAGGAAACTTAATATCAGCGGCCATGATAAATAGTATTGTTCTTCGATGGCAATTGACCAGAGTATTCCCAATATGAGCGATTTGGGATGACCGCTTTCTATTACATCAAAATTGTTGAGGAAAAAAACATAGTATAGTGGCCGGGCGGTTTCTGGGCCGCTTACTCCTACCAAATGCGCTACGGGCGGAAACAATACAAAACCAATAAATACACAGAGATAAAACAATGGCCAGATGCGCAGTATGCGGCGCACGTAAAAGTTTCCCACATGTATTTTACCTGTATATTCTTTTTCTTTTATCAATAAGAATGTAATCAGGAAACCGCTGAGCACGAAAAAGAAATTTACACCCAGGTTCCCGTTTTGAAACAACAACCCGAATATTTTGAAAAAGCCAGGCACGGGCTGGTTGTTGGCCAGGTAGGTCTCCGTAACAGATTTGTTGATGTGAAAAAGAAAAACCATGAAGAAGCACACAAACCGCAAGCCGTCGAGATTGGGAAAGAATACACGAGGCCTGTTCAGTTTCTGGGTGGCAGGCGAAGGCTCAGCACTTGCAAAGGCGCTGGCGGTATTGCCTGTGGTAAGAGGTGCCGGGTTGTTTTCTGCCATGCAGTAATATTAACGCCAATTGTTGCGGACTATTATTCGCAGACTTGTCGGCGATCAATAATATATTAGGGCCATTGCAAATATATCGTACTCATCATAACCTTGGTTTTGAAATTCAGCGCAGCATTGGTGGTGGAGAATACAAAACTGCCGGTTTTGTAGCATCCAAAGGTGATGATGGCAACAGCCAGAATTCGCTGAACTATGAATTTAAAGAAACAAACAGCACTACAGCGATGAGCTTTTACCGCCTGGTGCAACTGGATAAAGACGGAAATTATAAGATCTACACGGTGCGCCCGGTGCGTGGCATGCAGCAGGAAGATAAGCTGATTATCTATCCCAACCCCAGCAATAACGGCAATGTGTCGGTTTCATTTGGCACCAGCTCCGAGCGTGAAATCGTGATCAGTGATATGGGCGGTAAAGTGGTGAAGAAATGGAATAGCTATAAAGACAACAGCCTTTCCATAACTGACCTGCGCGCAGGTATGTACATGATTATGGTTACCGATAAAGAGACAGGAAAAAGATCAGTTGATAAAATAGTGGTTACAAAACAGTAAAGCAGGATACGTTTCAGGCAAGGGCTCTTCCAGTTGAAAAACCGGAACGAGCCTTTTGCTTTTTATTTTTTCCCGGCTTTATTCGCCTGCTCCGAACCGAGTCCCATTTCTGCCATTTCAGGTGTTGGCTGGCTTTGTATTGCCTGCTTCAATTGATCTTCGTGTGTAAGATCGAGGCGCAAAGGTGTGATGGATATGTAACCATTGTCCACCGCCCAGCGGTCAGTACCTTCTTCGGCTTCTTCCAAAGGCGCTACGGTAAACCAATAATGTTTTCTTCCCATCGGGTCAACACCCGGCATTATTTTACCATCGTATAAGCGCACTGATTGCCGTGTCCATAAAATGCCTTTTGGGTTTTGTGGGATATTCACGTTGATGAGACAGAGCTCTTCATTTTCCAGCAGCATCGCCAAAGCTTTTTCCACGTGTGGTATCAATGCATCGAAATCGGGTTCCACCTTGCCGGTGGGCGTACTAAACGCAATTCCTTTTATACCCAATAGCACCGCCTGCTTGGCGCCTGCCAGCGTGCCGCTGTGCCACATGCCATTGCCGAGATTGGTGCCGAGATTGATGCCGGAAAGCACTACATCAGTCTTTGCCCACAGGTGCGTGCCCAGTGCCACGCAATCTGCCGGCGTGCCGTTTACGCGATAGGCCTCGATACCCTCAAAACTGATGGGCGATTTTTTATAAAAAAGCGGGCGTGAAGCCGTGATGGCATGTCCCATACTCGACTGCTCCACATCGGGAGCCACTACTCTTACTTCACCAAAATGGGTGGCCACCTGCGCCAGGGCCGCGATGCCCGGGCTATAAATGCCATCGTCGTTTGTAACCAGTATTCTCATGTAGAAAATCACTACATAATCGTGCCATCGCGCCTTGGTACACTTTATTTATAGCCTATTAAAACAACCCAATCACATGACCGTTGGCGCAAAGAAACGGCATGAAACAAAAAAACTTCAGCCCATGAGGCTCGCTCAATTACTTCATAATCCTGCAGCGGGAGAAGAGGGACACGGCAGGAAAGACCTTATCCAACTCATCGAGCAAACGCTTGATGTGGAGTGTAGATATTTTTCCACGAAAGAAAAAGACTGGAAAGATATTGAACCCGGTATTGATCTGCTGGTGATAGCCGGCGGTGATGGCACCGTTCGCAAGGTAGCGCGCGAACTGCTCAACCGCAAACGAATCGACCGCATGGTGCCTATTGCCATCTTACCTCTGGGCACAGCTAACAATATTGCTAAAACGTTGAATATTCAAGGCGAGGTAAAAGATATTATCAGAAGCTGGCGCAAAAGAAATATCAGGCGCTTCGATATCGGCCGGCTCGAGGGAGTGGAAGACCAGCAATTCTTCCTGGAAGGCTTCGGCTTCGGCCTTTTCCCCCAACTCATCAAAGTGATGCGCGGACCCGACAAGGAATTAAAAAGAAATCCCGACGAGAAAATGCATAGGGCAGTAGAAGAACTGGAAGAGATCATTCATTCCAAAAAACCATTCTATTGCAGCGTCGAGATTGACGGCGTTGATCATTCCGGCAACTACATTCTCGTAGAAATTATGAACACTGAATCTATCGGTCCCAACCTTCGTCTTGCCCCCGGCGCCAATCCCGGCGACGGCAAACTCGATCTCGTACTCCTCACCGAGAAGCACCGCGACCAGCTCCTCAACCAGCTCCGACGCCCCAACGGCGACACCCACCACGCCTTTCCCACCTATAAAGGCTTCAGCATTCACCTCCACTGCGAAGAAACCCATCTGCACGTAGACGACGAACTGCTAAAAGCCAAAATACCCGGCCCTGCGCATGTAGAAGCCCAAACGGGGTTGTTGGATTTCCTTGTCTAGGAAACTCTTTTGAATATTGAATTTGAATTTGAACAAGGAATCTGAACAGGGAATTTGAACAGGGAATTGTCGGTACCCGGGATATTCAAATTCAATTTCCTTGTTCAAGTTCAAAGTCAACATTCAAAAAATTGCCCCTCCGAACGTATCGTGAGGGGCATCGCTTGTCATGTCAGTATACCTTCTTTATCTCAAAAAGAGCATTTCTCTGTATTTGGGGAGCATCCAGTATTCGTCGCTTACCAGCAGTTCGAGTTTGTCGGCGTGGTAGCGGATCTGGTCGAAGAACTTGTCTTTGATCTGCTCGCAGTAGGCAATAGCCTTTTCGCGTGTGTTCTCGATGGCGTTGGCCTTTTTACGGGCTTCGATCATTTGTTCTACCAGGTCAGACATCTTGTTGATGTGCTCCGAAATTTTCTCGAGAATCTGTTTCTGGTTGGCATATGCCTCTTCGTTCAGACCCAGTTCCTTCAGACCCTTGATATTCTGGATAAGCTCGTTCTGGTATTTAACGGCTGCAGGCAGAATATGACTGCTGGCCATTTCACCCATAATGCGTGCTTCGATCTGAACTTTCTTGATGTATTTTTCGAGTTCGATCTCGTGGCGGGCCTCCAGCTCTACGTGAGTTAACACGTTGTTGCTTTCAAACAGGTGCTTGGCTTTATCGGTAACAATAGCATCGAGCGCCAGCGGTGTGTTGCGTACGTTGGGCAGACCGCGTTTTTCGGCCTCTTTGTGCCATTCTTCGCTGTAATTGTTGCCTTCAAACAACACTTTTTCGCTGTTAACAATATACTCGCGGATCACGTGCATTACAGCGATCTCTTTCTTCTCGCCTTTTTCAATCAGCGCGTCAACGTCTTTCTTGAAGTTCCTGAGTGTTTCGGCCAGGATGGTGTTCAGCGCTGTCATAGCGTTGGCGCAGTTGGCAGAAGAACCGACGGCGCGGAACTCGAACTTGTTGCCGGTAAACGCAAACGGCGAAGTACGGTTGCGGTCGGTATTGTCGAGCAGCAGCTCAGGAATGCTCCTGTGCAGGTCGAGTTTCAGGATGGCTTCATCCTGCTCGTCGAATTTTCCGCTTACGCGTTCTTTCACATCGTTCAGTACCTTGGTGAGGTACTGGCCGATGAACACAGAGATGATAGCGGGTGGTGCTTCGTTGGCGCCCAGGCGGTGATCGTTGCCGGCAGAGGCGATTGAGGCACGCAGTATATCAGAATAATCGTGAACGGCTTTGATGGTGTTTACGAAGAAGGTGAGGAACATGAGGTTGGTCTTCGGCGTTTTGCCGGGAGCCAGCAGGTTCACACCGGTATCGGTGGCCATGCTCCAGTTGTTGTGCTTACCGCTACCGTTGATGCCGGCAAATGGTTTTTCGTGCAGCAGCACACGCAAGTTATGACGGCGGGCTACACGGTCCATTACGTCCATCAACAGGGTATTATGGTCAACGGCTACGCTAACGTCTTCAAAAATGGGTGCGCACTCAAATTGAGCGGGTGCCACCTCATTGTGGCGGGTCCTTAAAGGAATGCCCAGTTTATAAGCTTCGTCTTCGAAATCGCGCATGAAAGAATAGATCCTTTCGGGGATGGTGCCGAAGTAGTGGTCTTCCAACTGCTGTCCTTTGGCGGGTGCGTGACCGAATACGGTGCGGCCGCTCATCACCAGGTCGGGACGTGCATTGAACAGCGCTTCGTCGATCACGAAGTATTCCTGTTCCCAGCCCAGGGTGGCGGTAACGCGACTTACATTTTTGTCGAAATAGTGGCACACATCAACGGCTGCTTTGTTCAAAGCTTCCAGCGATTTCAGCAGGGGAGCTTTGTAGTCGAGAGTTTCGCCGGTATATGATACGAAGATGGTGGGTATGCAGAGTGTCTTACCCTGTCCGATCTCCATAATAAAGCAGGGAGAGGAGGGGTCCCAGGCAGTATAACCACGGGCTTCGAAAGTGGCGCGGATGCCGCCGCTGGGGAATGAGGAAGCATCAGGCTCCTGCTGTATCAGCGCGTCGCCGTCGAATGTCTCGATGGGACTGCCATCACTTTTTATGGTAAAGAATGAATCATGCTTTTCGGCTGTTAAACCTGTGAGCGGCTGAAACCAGTGTGTGAAATGCGTTACGCCCTTGCTTTCGGCCCATTGGCGCAGACCGGCAGCTATCTGGTTGGCCATGGTGCGGTCGATCTTCTTGCCGCCCTTTATTGATGCCTGCAGACTCTTGTAAGCCTCGTCGCTCAGAAATTCACGCGCAGTCTTGGCAGTAAATACATTTTCTCCGTAAATGCCAGTAATCTTGGCTGAACCTTCTACAGGAGCCCCGTTTACGTGGACTGAGAGGTCGTTGATAGCTTTAAAACGTAGCGATTCCATTGACTTTAGTTGTTTTTTTTGCTTGTTGCAAATAAACAACAAATGGACAATTAAAAAAACATTTTAAAATTAATGTGTCATTTTTTCGAAAAAACTGTGGAAAACAAACGCTCGCTAGGCGAAAAAGGGGCAAAAAACGGGGAAAAAATGAAAATTTTTAAACATTTTACTTTTTGTAATACGTTCGGATCAAGAAGGATTTAGCCGCTCCAGGCGGGGAAGACGAAGGTTCAGAACCAGCACCGACAACAGCATCAGCTCGGGTATGCACTTGTACCGTACAATGGCCCCGGGAAAAGGTACCGTATAGCCGATAAAAAGGTATAAGACCACCGCAAAAAAGACCAGGAAAAGAACAAGAGGGTGCTGCAGGAATGTTGCCCAGGGTTTTTCCGGGCGGACTAACGCCAGCAGGGCCAGCGACCAGAAAAACACGATACTACCGGCCGTCAGTACCTGCAGCGCGCCATCGGCCTCCCACACATAGGGTCGCAGGAAAGTATTGCTGGCAGCCTGCGGCATCACTTTTATAAAGCTGCCTACATCTGCATGAAGACTGTCGAGACGAAAAACGGTATTTCCTTTCAATGCCAGGAATTCATGCTGGCGGTTGGCCACCAGCGCAGGCAGGTTCTTTGTGGGAGAAATAAGCAACGTGCCGAAAAAAATGACGGTCGTTAACGCAAATGCGCTTACGTAAGTGAGTAATGGCCGGGTATGATATCGCACCGCCACATACCATGCAATCAGTGGCGGAACCAGCAACATCAGCAGTACATTGCGGTATATAAGTATGCCCACAAGGGCGAATAAGAAATACCAGAAATATTTTCTCTTACTGGTTTTTATCCAGTTGTTATAATAAAAAAGAGAAAGTGTAAGAAAGAAAAATATAAGTCCGTCAGTACGGATGCCGCTTAACCAAAACACAATGGGTGGAAAGAAAAAGATCAGTAAGAACAACCATCTTCTTCTGCCGGGCATTTCACGATGCAGCAGGCTAAACAACCAATAATGTCCCCAGAAGGTGATGAAACTGAAAAGGACCGCATTTACATAATAATTACCGCGGCTGAACACATTGCATATCGCGAGCATTTTGTTGAATGTCCAGTATTCGAGGTCTATGTTATAGGATACCAGCGCGCGTGTCCAGCTCCTGGTATGTTCGATAGCTGAAACAGGAGTGAGGTCTTTGAAAAACTGTCCGGGATCGTTCAGCATCTTATCATACTCCTGCAATCCCTGCTGGTGAAAAGCCCAGGTGTCGTCGCCGCCATAATATTTGAGGAAAATATAACCATACAGGCAAGCCGTTATCGCCTTAAAGCCAAAAGCAAGCGCCACTTCAATGGCAGACAGTTTTTGTTCCCTGTTTTTCACCATGCGGTAAAGCAGGAAACTCAGCACCGCGTAATAAAAAACTATGAGGAACGTTGTCAACATGAATGGTTTTGATATTTTTGACACTAATATTTGCTGATGCTCGTTGCGAAACCTTATAAGCTGATCGCATTCGTCTCAAACAGCGCCTGGTCTATCTACAATTTCCGGCTGGATGTGATCACCCATCTTATGGGCCTTGGCTATGAGGTGCTCGTGCTGGCTCCCGACGATGATTATTCCAATCTACTTCAACAAAGCGGCTGCCGCTTCATACCGGTTGAGTTTGATAACCGCAGCAAAGATCCTTTGCAGGATTTTCGACTGTATCGGCAACTGAAACGTCATTACAGGCAACAACGGCCTGATTTCATCTTTCATTTTGTTGCCAAGCCCAATATTTACGGCTCGCTGGCCGCTGCCGCCCTCGGTATTCCGTCAGTGGCGGTAGTCACAGGACTGGGTTATCCTTTCGCCCGCCGCAACTGGTTGTATTGGGTGCTGGAAACTTTATATAAAAGAGCGCTGCGCAAGACCAGGGAAGTCTGGTTTCTGAATAATGAAGATGCGAAAATATTCATTACGGAAAGAATTGTAAATATCGAAAAGGTGAAAGTGTTGCCGGGCGAAGGCATCAATACGCAGTATTTCTCGCCCGATAAGAACGCGCGCAAACAACAGCAAAGCTTTCGCTTTTTGATGAGCACGCGCCTGCTCAAGAGTAAGGGCGTAAGCCTCTATGCCGATGCCGCGCGCATACTGCGCAAAAAAAATTACGACGTACAATTTGAGCTGATCGGTTTCTTCGAAAAAAATCATCCCGATTCTATCAGCCAGGAAGAGCTCAACCGCTGGCAGCAGGAAGGACTGATTCACTACAGCGGTTTCGCCAAAGATGTACGGCCTTACCTGGAGCAGGCCGATTGTTTTGTCTTTCCATCATTTTACAACGAAGGCATTCCCCGTTGCCTCATGGAAGCTGCGAGCATGGAGCTGCCCATCATCACTAGCAATAACCGCGGCTGCAAAGAAGTGGTGCTCAACAATTCCACCGGCTATCTCTGCAAGCGCCAGGATCCTTTTGACCTGGCAGATAAAATGGAAAGAATGATCAACCTCTCACCCGAAGAACGCCAGCGAATGGGTCAGCATGGCCGCGCGCTGGTGTATAAGAAATTCAGGATAGAGCGCGTGATCGAAGAGTATATGGATACGCTGCATCGCGATTTACCGGATTAAATCCGTGACCCCAACTAATCCGTGATCCCCAAAAATTTCAATATTCCCGATTTCCTGATCTGATTTTCCCAGCTCCAGTCCTCGAGATTCGGAAATGAATATTCAAACGCATTCACGCTTTCCCACTCAAAATTTGAGAGATCAGCATCGAGAAAAAAATATTTCCCGCCATACTTTTTTTCGAACTCGCGTACCCAGGGAAAATCTGTGGTAATAACCGGGATGCCACAGGCTGCATATTCCAGCAATTTGGTAGAGGTTTGATGACTATGCGGTGCAATGTTGGGTTTGTAATTAAGGGCAAATGAAGACTGCGCTATATACCTGCTTACCTCTGCCTGTGGCACGGGGCCTTTGAAAATGATATTGGAAAATCGATTGTAGCGCCGTTGCAATACTTCATAATTTTTACTCAGCACCAATATTTTCTTATACCGGAGGTTGGGCCGGGTAAAACAATCGAGCAGTCTCTCCATTTGCATCTCGCGGCTTACCGAACCCACGTATATAAAGTCGTATTCTTTTTTTACTGCACCAATATCGAACGCGGGCAGGTTTACGCCCATATCCCGAAAGCCAAAGGGCACGTTATCACTAAACGAAAACTGCTGCGCCACATATTCATTCAGGAAGAGGCGGAAATGCGGTTTTACCGTGAACCTTGACTTGATAAGATCTTTTGTGTTGCGAAAGGGCGGGAGCGAGGCAGAAGCATATTCATGTATCAATAGAGTGGCCTTGCTTTTTTTGAAATGGGTGCCCATGAAACGCCATTCCACATCGGGTTGTAAGCCGGCGGCCTCCTTGATGTTGGCTTCGACGGTCTCTATGCCATATTTTTCAAAGAATTGCCTGTAAACCGCAATCTCCGGCAGAAAAGCTTTGAATGCATGTGTAAAGGCAATCAACATAGGGGATAAATTTATAAAGAAGATGGCAGACTGTTCGTACTTTTGCGGCCTACAAAATATCATACGTCATCAACCATGGAAGTCACCGTTAAAACTGCGCAGCAACTGAGGCTCAACGAAGAAGAATTTGAATTAATAAAAAAGAAACTGGGGCGCACACCAAATTTCACCGAACTCTGCGCATTCAGCGGTATGTGGAGCGAACACTGCAGCTATAAAAACTCCATCAAATGGTTGAAAACCCTGCCGCGCGAAGGCAAAAAAATGCTGGTAAAAGCCGGAGAAGAAAATGCCGGTCTCATGGATATCGGCGACGGCTACGGCGTGGTATTCAAAATTGAATCGCACAATCACCCTTCCGCTATAGAGCCCTTCCAGGGCGCGGCCACCGGCGTGGGTGGCATACACCGCGATATATTCACTATGGGCGCAAGACCCATTGCATCGCTTAACTCGCTTCGTTTTGGTAACCTGAAAGAAGGCAAAACACAACACCTGCTGGCCGGCGTGGTCCATGGCATTGGTCATTATGGCAACTGCTTCGGCGTGCCGACAGTGGGCGGTGAAATTTATTTTGAAGACTGCTATCATACCAACCCGCTTGTGAATGCCATGAGCGTGGGTATAGTGAAGAATGGTGAGACAGTTTCCGCCACCGCCAAAGGCGTAGGCAATCCCGTGTTTTTTGTAGGCTCTGCCACCGGCAAAGACGGTATTGGCGGCGCCTCTTTTGCTTCGGCCGACATCACCGCCGAAAGCGTGGAAGAACTGCCCGCCGTACAGGTAGGCGACCCCTTCCAGGAAAAGAAACTGCTGGAAGCCTGCCTGGAAGTGATCAAGACCGGCGCCGTGGTGGGTATGCAGGATATGGGCGCGGCCGGCATCATTTGTTCTACCGCCGAAATGAGCGCCAAAGGCCAGGTGGGTATGCGCATCGATCTCGACAAAGTGCCTACCCGCCATAAAAAAACCGCCGACAGTCCGAATGGTATGAAGGCCTGGGAACTGCTGCTGAGCGAAAGCCAGGAACGCATGCTGATGGTAGTGGAGAAAGGACGTGAAGCAGAAGTGCAACGCATCTTCGATAAATGGGATCTGCCCTGTTCGCAGATCGGTGAAGTGACTGGCGACGGTTTACTGAAATTCTATATGGAAGGGCAACTGGAAGCTGAAATTCCTGCCGAAGAACTGGTGCTGGGCGGCGGCGCACCACAGTACGAACGCGCATATAAAGAGCCTGCCTATCTCCAGAAGATAAAAGCATTTAGCCCCGCATCTGTCAAAGTGCCCGGCGATCTGCTGGCGGTAGCCAAACAAATAATCAGCATACCCAATATCGCTTCCAAGCGATGGGTATGGGTACAATACGATAGCATGGTAGGTACCGGCAATGCCTCCACGAACGCGCCGAGCGATGCGGCAGTCGTGGTGGCCAAGCCAACCAAAAAAGGACTGGCGCTGACAACAGACTGCAACAGCCGCTATGTATTTGCCGATCCTTATGTGGGCGGCATGATTGCCGTGGCTGAAGCTGCCCGCAATATCGTGTGCAGCGGCGGTCAGCCACTGGGTGTTACCAACTGTCTCAACTTCGGCAATCCTTACGACCCCGAAGTATATTACCAGTTCGTTTCGGTAATAAAAGGTATGGGCGAGGCTTGTCGCCGTTTCGATACCCCGGTCACCGGCGGCAACGTGAGCTTCTACAATCAAAACCCCGACGGCGCAGTGTATCCTACACCCACCATTGGTATGGTGGGCTTGCTGGAAAACGTGAACGATAAAATGACCCTCGACTTCAAACAGGAAGGCGATGTGATCTTCCTGGTGGGCCAGAGCCGCGACGATATAGGTTCATCTGAGTACCTGCACAAAGTGCATGGCGTGGAATATAGTCCCGCGCCCTATTTCAGCATGGACGAAGAATTGGCGCTGCAATCCAGAATTGCGGAGCTGATCAAAAGTAAAGTGATTGAATCGGCCCACGACGTAAGCGAAGGCGGTCTTTTTGTTGCATTGATGGAGAGCGGCTTCCACCGCAACCTGGGCTTCGACGTGAAAGCGGCTAAAAAAGATATTCGCAGGGATGCCTACTGGTTTGGCGAAGCCCAAAGCAGGGTAGTGGTAAGCGTGCGCAGGGAAAATGTGGCTAAGTTCAAGCAAGTCCTCGGCGATCATCCTTATGAAGAACTGGGCAGTGTGACTGCAGGTTCTATAGTGGTGGATGGCGAAAACTGGGGCCCGGTACTTGCATGGAAAGAAGTGTATGATACCGCCATCGAAAGTCTGCTGGCGGGTCATGAATCAGAGCACGCACTGAGCGCGCTGTAAAAAAAATGATATGGATAAGAACGCAGCTATAGTAGTTACGGGGGCAGCCGGTTTTATCGGTAGCTGCCTGGTAGGATTTTTAAATGAGCACGGCTATAAAAACCTCATCCTGGTGGATGATTTCGGCAGGGAAGATAAAGAACCCAATCTTCTGCATAAGCACTACAGCCAGAAGATTGACCGGGAGGAATTTTTCAACTGGCTGCATACCAATCAACCTGAAATCGGATTCTTCTTTCATATAGGCGCCCGCACAGACACTACCGAGTTTGATTACTCGGTGCACCAGCACCTGAACGTGGAGTACTCCAAGAAGGTGTGGGACTACTGTACGGTGCACCAGGTGCCACTGGTATATGCTTCTTCCGCCGCTACCTATGGCGCCGGCGAACTGGGTTATGATGACGATCATGAAGTGGTGCATAAACTGAAGCCGTTAAATCCCTATGGCGTATCAAAAAATGAATTCGATAAATGGGTGCTGCACCAGAAAGATCATCCACCGTTTTGGGCGGGATTGAAATTCTTCAACGTGTACGGCCCCAACGAATACCACAAAGGCCGCATGGCCAGCGTGATCTTTCATGCGTTCAACCAGATCAAGAAAGATGGCGTGGTGAAGCTGTTCAAATCGCACCGACCGGATTATGAGCACGGCAAGCAGCTGCGCGATTTTATTTATGTGAAGGATGTGCTGAATGTGTGTTGGTGGATGATGGAACATTGCCTGAAAACACAACAGACTTTTCCCGGCCAAGACCAGGCCTCCGATGAATGGGAAGGTGCGCAACCCGGCATACCCAGCGGATTGTATAACCTCGGTACAGGAAGAGCCCGTACCTTTGAAGATCTTGTAACCGCCACCTTTGCGGGGCTCGACATGAATGCGCATATCCAGTACATTGATATGCCCGAAGATATCAGGGACACATACCAGTATTTCACGCAGGCCAATATGAAAAAACTCGCGGATGCCGGTTATGTAAATAAGTTCTATACACTGGAAGAGGGCGTAGACGATTATGTGCGCAATTATCTCGCTACCGGCAGTTACTATTGATCATCTGCAAAAAACTGATTCATGAATAAAAGGATCGCCATCATCGGCGGTGGGAACCTTGGTGTAGCCATTGCTGAAGGACTTATCAATAGCGGATTCTCTGCTCCCGGAGATATTCTCGTTACGCGGCGCAATGTAAAAGTGCTGCAGTTCCTGAAAGATAAAGGTGTGCAGGTGAGCGACGACAACAAAGAAGCCGTGCGCTTTGCCGACTTGCTGATTCTTGCCGTAAAGCCTTTCCAGGCCGAAGAAATTATGGTTTCATTGAAAGATGAACTGGATGCAAAGCGCCACGTGCTGGTAAGTGTAGTAACCGGTTTTTCCACAGATCATTTATTGAAAGCTGTTGGAAAGGAATTGCCCATTGTGCGCGCTATGCCCAACACTGCTGTTGCCATACAAGAAAGCATGACCTGCCTGTCGGCCAACGGCATTTCACCCGAACAAAAAGCCGTCGTGGAAGATATATTCAACCAGCTTGGCTGCGTGGTATGGATCGATGAAAAGCTGATGGATGCAGCCACCGTACTAGGCGCCTGCGGCACTGCTTATGCCATGCGTTATATCCGCGCCAACATACAAGGTGGTATCCAGATTGGTTTTGATGCCGCCACCGCAAGCCTGATAGCAGCGCAAACCGTGAAAGGTGCGGCTGAATTATTGTTGAAAAAAGGCGCCCACCCGGAGCAGGAGATCGATAAAGTGACCACCCCCAAGGGATGCACCATTGCGGGCTTGAACGAAATGGAGCACCAGGGCTTCAGCTCATCACTTATCAAGGGAATTGTGGCCAGCTATGATAAGATTGCGAAGGATTAGGGCATTTCCCGCGTCTCATGCTCTGGCCTGAAGTTTAGGCCAGGCTTCGTAATTATACTATAATAGCAACGTATAAATACGAAGTATGGTCAAAATCTAAGAGTAAACTTGCGGCCAAAATAAAAATTGTCTTATTTCGTTTTTAATTTCATTAACCCTGACCCCAATCCAAAATGCTATGAAAAGGGAAAAGATTAGTCTCTTTATTCTTGTGGCCGAAATAATCGCGATTTCTTTATTGCATACAGCGAAAAATTCGCAACCTCAATCTCAGAATCAGACCATTACAAAAGACAATACAGCAGCTGTCACGTACCCGGTAACACCCGCCATTCATCTTACCAAACTGAAATAAGCATCCTGTATAATCGATAAATTAAAAGGATAAGTACATAATTCACAACGGTATGGGAAGTTTTCCCCATACCGTATTTGTTTTTTCAGGGCTCCCCGAATTGGTGTAACTTTGCATGACCTTTCGGAATTAATCTTCAGTACGAGTTTTCCATCGGTCAACAAGCGTAGTCTCAGCATATTTAAGGTTAATCTAAACTTAACATATTAAGCATCTAATATGGCTAAATATATTTTTGTTACCGGTGGAGTAACGTCCTCATTAGGCAAAGGTATTATTGCAGCATCCCTGGCAAAACTGCTGCAGGCGAGGGGTTTGAGGGTAACTATCCAGAAATTCGATCCCTATATTAACGTTGATCCGGGCACGCTGAATCCCTATGAACATGGTGAATGTTATGTAACGGAAGATGGCGCCGAAACTGACCTGGACCTGGGTCACTACGAGCGTTTCCTGAATATATATACTTCGCAGGCCAATAACGTAACTACAGGCCGCATTTATCAGACCGTAATCAATAAGGAGAGAGAGGGGGCCTACCTGGGCAAGACGGTGCAGGTAGTGCCGCATATTACCGACGAGATCAAGCGCCGCATGCTGCTGCTCGGCCAGAATAATGAATACGATATCATCATCACCGAAATAGGCGGCACTGTGGGCGATATCGAAAGCTTGCCCTTCATTGAAGCCGTTCGTCAACTGCAATGGGAACTACCCGAAGAAGATACAGTGGTGGTTCACCTTACGCTGATACCCTACCTGAAGGCAGCGAAAGAGCTGAAGACAAAACCCACGCAGCACAGTGTGAAAATGCTGGCACAGGAAGGCGTGCATCCCGATATTATTGTTTGCCGCACAGAAAAACCCATGACGCCCGATCTGCGCCGCAAGATCGCTTTGTTCTGTAATGTAAAACAGGAAGCCGTTATTGAAGCGGCCGACGCGCCCACCATCTACGAAGTGCCATTGACCATGATGCGCGAGAAGCTGGACCTGATCTGCATGAAGAAGATGAACATTCCTGCTACCACCGAACCGCAACTGGCCAGGTGGAAAGAGTTTCTCGATAAATTAAAATACCCCAAGAGCCAGGTTACTATTGGTCTTATTGGAAAATACATTGAACTGCAGGATGCTTACAAATCGATACTGGAAGCATTTGTGCACGCCGGCGCCATGAACGAGTGCAAGGTGCAGGTGCAGAATATTCATAGCGAATTCATCACCGCGGAAAATGTAAAGGAAAAACTGGCTAACCTCGATGGTCTGCTGGTGGCTCCCGGCTTTGGTTTGCGCGGTGTGGAAGGAAAGATCATTGCAGTGCAGTATGCACGCGAAAACAAACTGCCTTTCTTTGGTATCTGCCTGGGCATGCAGATGGCCGTGATTGAGTATGCGAGAAATGTGTTAGGACTGAAAGATGCGCATTCCACCGAAATGGATCCCAATACGCCCAACCCCGTGATAGACCTGATGGAAGAACAAAAGAAAATCACCGCCAAGGGGGGCACTATGCGCCTGGGTGCCTATAGTTGCCAGCTTGAAAAAGACAGCCTGGCCTACAAGATATATGAAAAAGAAACCATCAGTGAGCGTCACCGCCACCGCTGGGAGTTCAACGACGCTTACCTGCAGATGTTTGAGCAGGCGGGCATGAAAGCCAGCGGCCGCAACAACGAGAGCGGGCTGGTGGAAATAATCGAATTGCCCTCACATCCATTCTTTATAGGCGTGCAATATCACCCCGAATTAAAGAGTACGGTAGAAAATCCTCACCCGATTTTCGTCCACTTTATCAAAGCTGCCAAAGAATTCGCGGAGAAAAAGAACGCGGCGAAAAACCCTGTTCTCCAGGGAGAAATGATTTAAGGATGACGGGTGTCGGGCGAAGACCCGACACTCAACACCCAAACCCGTCACTCGAATCCCCTATCTTTGCACCTCTCTAAATCAGTAGCATAATGAATATGGACCGTAATACGGTGATTGGGATTGTGTTATTAGTGGGTTTGCTTTTCGTATATCTCTACATTTCCACCACTCAGTCGCATGAACTGCAGCGGCAGCAACAGGCTAAGGCCGACTCGCTGGCGCGCGTAAAAAGATATAATGATTCGCTGGCCCGGTTGAACGATACCGTTGCTTTGCCAGTGGCCATTGATACCGCTCTCAAGCCCCTTGTAGCCGGCATTGCGCAACTGACTGTAGTAGAGAATGAAGTGATCAGGGTGACCTTCACCAACAAAGGTGGACAGCCACACAAAGTAGAGCTCAAAAAATATAAATCGCTTCACGCAGACACGCCCGTAGTGCTGGGTGGTACCGACTTCGATGAAATTTCTTACGCGGTAAATGTTGATGGTAACAATGCGCAGCAGATATCCAGCTTATATTTCACTCCTTCAGAAGTAACGAAAAATCCCGATGGCAGCCAGCTGATCACTTACACCGCCAATACACCTAACGGCGGAGTGATTCTTCACCAGTACGTGATAAAGCCCGATGACTACATGATTGACTGGACTGTGCAGATGAGTGGCGCGGATAAACTGCTTACACAAAGCAAATTTAACCTGATCTGGCAATCGCAACTGCTGCAGCAGGAGAGTGATGTTACCTATGAGCGCGCACAGTCAACCATTTGCTTTTACGAAGACGAGGATTTCGACTATATACAATCGAAAACGCAAAAGACATTTGAAAGGCCTGTGCAGTGGGTGAGCGTGTCGCAGCAATTTTTCAATACCACGCTGGTTATGAAAAATAATTTCACTTCGGGTGAAGTGAAATGGATACGCACCAATGATACCACCGCAAAGATTGCGGAAGCCACAGCCACATTACAATATACCGTGCCGCTGGGTCCCAATGCAGTTATACCCATGCAGCTGTATTATGGTCCTAATGACTATAAGATACTGAAGAAGCAGGCGCCCGATATGGATAAGATCGTGAACCTGGGCCGTGATTTCTACGCCTTCGTTCGCCCGATCAACAAGTATATCGTAATGCCGCTCTTCGCCCTGTTCAACAGCTTTATAGTAAGCCTGGGTATAGTGATTGCCCTGCTTACAATAGCTATCCGTCTCATTACATCACCGCTGGTGTACACCAGCTATCTCAGCGGCGCAAAGATGAAAGCTTTGCGACCGGAAATTGAAAAGCTGAAACAAAAATTTGGCAACGATCAACAGCAGATTGGTGTTGAGCAGATGAAACTTTTCCGCGAAGCGGGTGTGAATCCCCTGGGTGGTTGTATTCCTGCCTTGTTGCAGATACCCATCTTCTTCGCGCTGTATAGTTTCTTCAACTCGAATATTGCCCTGCGTGGTGAGTCGTTCCTGTGGGCCGATAACCTTGCATCGTACGACGTGATCCTTCGCTTTGGATTTAATATCTGGGGACTGGGTGATCACCTGAGCTTGTTTACCTTGACCGCGGTAGGCACCAGCTTCCTGATTTCTCTGTACAATATGAACATGACGCCCGACCAGGGCAACCCGGCGTTGAAATACATGCCGTATATTTTTCCCTTCATCCTGTTGTTTGTGTTCAACAGTCTGCCCTCGGCGTTGACCTGGTATTATACCGTATCGAACCTGATTACGCTGATACTGCAGTTCATTATTCAGAACTATATCATCGACCACGACAAGATACTGGCCAAGATTGAGGAGAACAGGAAGAAACCGAAGACCAAGAGCAAATGGCAGGAGAGACTGGAGCAAATGCAGGAAGCGCAGAGAAAAGCGCAGGAAGCGAAGGCCAGACAACAACGCAAATAGTCTGGTATCCAATAATTGGCTAAGCAAAATCGTTAAAAAGACCTGCCTTCATCCTAAAATGGGCGGGTCTTTGTATTTTAGGCAACTTTTGTTGACTTTGGTTCATCTTAACCCTCGATCGGACATGAAAAGAACAACCGCAATATTGATTTTTACCCTTTTGGCAACCATACAGGTGGAGGCTCAGAGAAAGGTTTCTGATCTTACCCTGGTGTACGACGCTACCGTCACCACGGGCAAGAAGGAACCCGGTCTGCCCGATGCCTTCGATGGCGCCACCAAGACCATTTACATCAAGGGTAATATGAGCCGCGCTGAAATTACCAGCGCTCTCCTTTCGTCAACTACCATTCACGATTCCCGTACCGGGAATTCAGTGGTGCTGCGCGAAATCAGCGGTCAGAAACTGTTGATCAGGATGACTGCCGAGAACTGGGCAGAGATCAACAAGCGTTACGACAGCATTACATTTTCCAATACCAGCGAGACAAAGGTGATTGCGGGTTACAAGTGTACCAAGGCCGTGGCCACTTTACCGGATGGAACTACCTTTAATGTGTATTATACTGCTGAGATAGTGCCGGAAAACAAGGAATACGAGTACCAGTTTAAGAATCTGAACGGGTTGCCGCTGGAGTATGAGCTGGCCCAGGGAAAGCTGACAATACGCTACACGGTTTCCAAGATCAATATGAATCCTGTTCCTGCTTCAAAATTCGACATACCGAAGTCAGGTTACCGCGAAATGACCTACGAAGAGAGCAAGAAAATCACTGTGGGTAATTAATTAAAAATCCCCTTATTTACGAATCCTGATCTTCACGTCCAGCAAGTTCAGGTTGGAGCGCAGGGCGTTAGCACCGGTTGATATTCTTGACTGGTGAGGAAGTATTATCACCGTGTTGCCCTTTTGGTACGTTACCACCGAATTGTAGGTTATGATCCCCTTATCGCGCTTTACGCTGAGCAGCTGGCTGCCAGAGTAATTGGGACCGGCCTTAAGGGTAAAGCCATTGGTGGTTCTGATGGGGGTAAATGCTGTATTATGAGGCGCCGAAGACTTCTTCTTGTCACCACCTCCGCTGCTCGCCAGAGCAAGCGCAACTGCCCCGATCATCGTACAACTGATGATGGTCTTTTTAAGCATGTGGTTAAGTTTTTGAGTAAAATTTGGCTTCATAATACGAACACAAAAATATAGAAAAAAATTTGGAATCTTTTAACCGTCTGTCCCATTATTTACAATCTTCTTAACGATTAAGGATGCTGAATTGTTACAGAATCCATAAAGAAAGATGATTATTTTAATCTTCAAACCGTTGCATGGGTCTAAATTGTTGTAAATGAAAGGGCAAATGTTAAAGGATATTAACACTTGTCAATATAAAAAATTGGAATCCATAACTGAATATCCTATTTTACATAAACCTTAAAGAGAATGAAAGAGAATCCATACCGACAGGATAATGAGGAAATCAGGGAGTTAGTGAAGCAATTTCAAAACCTCAGGGCTGGCCGCAGCCACTCCTTCCTGGACGAGGAAGCTTTTGAAAAAATCATCGACTATTTCGACGACGTGGAGGATCTGCAGCAGGCGCTGGAAGCCGCTGAGCTCGGTATTGAACAATATCCCTATTCATCGCTATTGCTCATCAAAAAGGCCGACCTGCTGATAGCTACCCGCCGCTACCAGGAGGCGCTGGATGTGCTGAACCATGCCGAACTGCTCGACAGCAACGACATTAACTTGTACATACTCAAGACTGACGCCTACCTGGCGCTCGACCAGCAGGAAAAAGCCGTGCAGTTGCTCGAAAACGCACTCAACCTCTTCGAAGGACAGGAACGCATAGAGCTGTTGTTTGAGCTGGCCGACGTGTACGACGACTACGAAGAATTTGACAAGATATTCGACTGCCTGAAGCTGATACTGGAGCAGGAGCCCAACAACGAGGAGGCTTTGTACAAGATCTGCTTCTGGACCGATTTTACCGGCCGCAACGAAGAAAGCATCAGGCTGCACCAGCGCATTATAGATGAATACCCCTACAGCGAGCTGGCCTGGTTTAACCTGGCTGCTGCCTACCAGGGACTGAAACTATACGAGAAGGCCATTGATGCCTACAAGTACGCAGTGGCTATCGATGAAAAATTCGACTATGCTTACCGCAATATGGGCGATGCCTATATCCGTTTGCGTAAATACAAAGACGCCATTGAAGCGCTTGAAAAAGTGCTGGAGCTTTCACGCCCCGAAGACGTGATATACGAAGCGATCGGTCATTGCTACGACAGGCTGAAAAATTTTGCGCAGGCGAGATTCTACTACCGCAAAGCATCGCACCTTAACCAGGGCGATAGCAAGTTGTATTACAAAATAGCCTGCACCTATATCAACGAGCAGCAATGGACTATGGCGGTAAAGCAACTCGAGACCGCGATGCAGATTCATCGCCTGCAGCCAGAATACAACCTGGCTATGGGTGAATGCAAGATGCAGTTGGGTGAATACAAAGAAGCCATTCAATATTTTTCTAATGTCGTGCGCCAGCGCCCGAAAAATATCTCCAGTTGGGAAGCCTTGATCCGCTGCCTGTACCATGGTGAATTTTACGAGGAAGCGCTGGAGCAGGTGCACGCTGCCATAAAAATTACCGATGCGCGTCCTATTTTCATTTATTACCTCAGCGCCATATATTTTGCCTTAGGCAAATCAAAAGAAGGGCTGTTGCAACTGGAACGTGCTATGAGCTTATCTCCCAAAATGGTAAAGAAGTTTATCGAACTCAATCCTTCGCTATTGCGCAACCAGCAGGTGGTGGATATTATAGCGAGGTATAAGAGAAATAAGTCGATATGAGTTTCGGGTTAGGGGTTTTGTGTTGCCGCCGCGCTTCATGATCGCTGGTTGATTCTGAGAACCCAAAACTCCAAACCTAAACCCGGAACCCATCACAAACTTTTTCTCCCTATTTTTGCGGCGCCAATAATTCTAAAATAAAAATCCCGGGAATGAATTTTAACCTCAGTCAGATTCCTGAAAGAATAAGAAAACCCCGTGTCAATGGTATAACAATGGTGATGGACAAGGGCCTGAGCGTACCTGAAGCGCAGAATTTCATGAGCGTGGCCCACCCGCACGTTGATGTGGTGAAATTAGGATTTGGAACCTCTTTCGTTACGCCCAACCTGCGTGAAAAAATTGAAGTCTATCGCTCTTTTAATATCCCGGTTTATTTTGGCGGCACGCTGTTCGAAGCGTTCTTAATCCGCGACCAGTTCAACGACTACATCAACGTTTGCAAAGATTTCGGCATCACTTACATGGAAGTGAGTGATGGCTCCATCACTATACCGCATGCGGAAAAGTGCGGCTATATCGAAAAGCTGGCCAGGCATGGCACTGTGCTCAGCGAAGTAGGCAGTAAAGATGCAGCGCATATCATTCCTCCCTATAAATGGATTGAACTGATGCGTGCCGAGCTCAGCGCTGGTTCTTCATACGTCATTGCCGAAGCGCGCGAAGCCGGCAACGTTGGCATTTACCGCGGCAGCGGCGAAGTGCGTGAAGGCCTGGTACAGGAAATTCTCACGCAAATTCCCGGCGATAAAATCATCTGGGAAGCGCCACAAAAAGCGCAGCAGTTATACTTTATTGAATTGCTCGGCTGCAACGTGAACCTGGGCAATATTGCGCCCACCGAAGTAATTCCTTTGGAGACTATGCGGCTTGGCCTGCGCGGCGATACCTTCAATCTTTTTATCAATAACAACAAAGAAGCCACAGTATAATGAGGCGGTTTGGCCTGATAGGATATCCGCTCAGCCATTCTTTTTCGCAAAAATTTTTTACCGAAAAATTTCAGCGCGAGCATATCACCGGCTGCGTGTATGAAAATTTTCCGATCGCGGATATCAGCGAACTGCCAGGCATTTTGCAACAATACCCCGTCCTCGAAGGACTGAACGTAACCATTCCCTATAAGGAAAGAGTCATTCCGTTTTTGCATCACCAGGATGAGGTGGTGCAGGCCATCGGCGCCTGCAATTGTATTCGTATCAAAGAAGGAAAATTGTTTGGTTTCAATACCGATGTCGCCGGCTTCGAAGTTTCTCTCGATAAATTATTACAACCCTATCACAAAAAAGCATTGGTACTGGGCACCGGCGGCGCGGCCAAGGCGGTGCATTATGTGTTGAAAAAGCGAGGCATCGAATTCATTGAAGTGTCGCGCAATCCGCAGGGCCGCAACCAGATTTCCTATGCAGATGTTGATGCCGTGATGCACGATCATTTGCTGATCGTGAATACCACGCCGCTGGGTATGTATCCTAATGTGGAAGAATTTCCGCCCATAGCTTACGATATGCTCACCCCGCGGCATTATTTGTTCGATCTTATCTATAATCCGCCGGCTACAGCATTTCTGAAGAAAGGAGAGGAGAAAGGAGCATTGGTGAAAAACGGCGGTGAAATGCTGGTGATACAGGCGGAGGAGAGCTGGAAGATCTGGAATCGGGACTAAAGGAGTTTGGATAGAAATTTTTGAAGGAATCGCGAATTAGACTATCCCTCACTCATCATCTCTTTAACTCCATCAGGAATCCCCACTACCTTTTTCTTACCATAATCAAAACAAATCATTCCCGTTTTAGCAAATGCTACTGCTTCGCCACTAGTCTTTTCGAGTTTGTAATAGAGATCAAATGAGACTTTCGTAAACTCCGCCGCTTTTACCCAAACCCTGATCACATCTCCGTGAAATGATTCGCTCTTGAATTCAATGGCAGCATCACCCATAATCAATCCCACACCCGCAAAGTCCAGTTCTTGCATACCAAATTTTTTGAGATACTGTACTCGTGCTTCGTGAATCAGTGAAAGAATGGTATCGTTTCCCACATGACCGCCATAGTTCAGGTCGGTGATGCGCACGGGTATATCGCAGGAAAATGCAAATGAATCCGGGAGAGTGATTTTTATGCGGGCCATGTAGCAAGTATTGACCGCAAATTTAGTTTTCCTGCAGAATTTCCTTCAACTCGAGCAAATCGAGCAGGTTGGTAGCGGTAGGTATCAAGGTGGCCTGTTTCAGCATACGGTCTCTCCACTCGTTGAAACGCAGTTTCCAGATATTATTTTCATTCAGGAAAAATGAAAAATAGTCTGCTGGCTCGGTGCTGCTGTTCAGCGATGTGAGCAGGGGAAGGAATTTGGAAGAAATACGCGTCTGCTCACCATTAGGACCGGTAACAGTAATGTAGTTATGGTCGGATGCGGTGATCAGCTCCTTATCAAGGATGATATTGCCGTTGGCATCACGAATGGGTGGTGCTTCTACCGTGGGCACATCGGAAGTACTGATGGATTTAATGTACTTAAGATTGGCATGAGGCAATTCTTCATCCTCTGCAAATTCCTGGAATTGCTGGGGCTCTTCTTCAAATGGATAATTCGCTTGTGCCACATTCAACCTTCCTGCGCTTGCTATCACCGGTCGAGAAGCGCGGGGGTGTGGTCTGTCATCCGCATTTGAAGCAACCGCCACATCGGGCACTTCAGCCGGCGCGCCAGGAACAATTTGCTGTTGTGCCGAATTAGGCTGAGGTATTATCGTTGCTGCGTTATGAGTGGTATTATCGGTTGTGCGATCGGTTAAGAAATACCATGCGCCCACCGCCATTACTAGTATGGCGGCAGCAGCGCCGAACCACCGGCGAAAGGGGCGATTGAAGGTGACAACGGGGGCGGCTTCCTTTTCTTCGGCATCGTGTACAATGGCTGCGTCTTCAACAGCCGATCCAATGGCCGCTTCTATATGGCGCCACGCATTGGCCGGAGGCGCTAATTCAATCTCAGTAATTTTTTGGGATAATGAAATGTCACTTGCATCAAATTCGGCATCCAGGCGCGATGCAATAGCGTGCCATACACCTTCGGGCGGAGTTACTTCTAGGTTTGTCAGGGTATGTCTTAGCTCTTCTGCCATATTACCTGGAATAGGATTTTTGCGTGTCGCTCAGGTATTGCGCAATCTTTTTTTGTAAAACACCTTTCGCCCTGGCCAGTTGCGATTTGCTGGTGCCTTCACTTATTCCCAGCAGGTCGCCAATCTCTTTGTGTGAATAGCCTTCCACCACGTAAAGGTTGAAGACCGTCCTGTAGCCAGGTGAAAGTTCCTGTATTATGTTGATGATATCTTTTTCAGCCAGTCTTTGCAGCGCGGTAATGTCGGCATCTTCAATATTGCTTTCCTCTTTGTCGGTGACCATCGACATCTTGGTCGACTTTTTCCGGAAATGCTCTATGGAAGTGTTGACAAACACGCGCCGTATCCAACCTTCAAAAGAACCTTCAGCACGAAAACGATGCAGGTTCCTGTACACTTTTATAAAACCTTCCTGTAACAGGTCCTGGGCATCATCGGCATTGTTGGCATAACGCAGGCAAACCGCATACATTTTGGAAGCGAACCGGCGGTACAGTTCCTCCTGCATACGTCTGTCGCCCGCTATGCAACCCTTTATTAAGTCGGATTCTGAAATCGTATAGTTGCTTTTTTCGTTCAAATTTTTTGCAAGGTCAGTGGTTAATCAACTGTTTTTTTAGCATTATGATTCTGTTGCAAGAATAAAACCAGTTTATCGGCCGCCTTCTTTCGATGGCTGAACCTGTTCTTTTCCTCCAGGGTCATTTCCGCAAAACTCCGGTCGCTGCCATCGGGCACAAACACCGGGTCGTAACCAAAGCCTTGTTGCCCACGCGGTTCTGTCAAAATGGTACCGGGGCAAATGCCTTCGAAAAGGTACTCTTTTCCCTGCCATATCAAAGAAATCACCGTACGAAAACGGGCGCGGCGGTTGGTTGTTGCCCCCAGCCGGGATAAAAGCTTAACCATGTTGGCGTTAAAATCCTTGTCTTCGCCGGCATACCGAGCACTTTTTACCCCCGGTTCTCCATTCAGCGCTTCCACTTCCAGACCGGTATCCTCACTGAAACAGTTTTGCCCGGTCAGCTCATGGATTACGCGCGATTTTTCACGGGCATTTTCTTCCAGCGTATCGAATGGTTCGGGAATATCTTTTTCGATACCCGCCTCTTTCAGGCTTACCACCCTCAGCATATGACCTATGGCCGCCTGTATTTCCTCCACTTTGTGGCGGTTATTGGTGGCAAATATCAGACTGGTCATATCTTGAAAAGTTTACGTAAGCATACCCACAATTTGCTTTTCAGCAATTTACCTTCTTCATTGTCCTGGTTCAGCAGATCCAGGGGCGGAGTATATAAATAGGTGACGCCTGCATAGGCCTGTTCTTTAAACTGGGGAAAATTGAGGGGCAGTCTGATAGCTACTGGCTCCACGCCAAACAACAGCACGTTCACGGGTCTTAATTGTTCTTTCAACTGCTCAATATCCACTTCCTTCTTAGCGTGATTCACAATGGCTACATCGCCCAGGTTCAATTTACAGGCCTCCAGCATTTTGGTAAGAAACTGGAGATGATGATCCGGCAACCAGGCCTCATTTTCAAATGACACGACAAGTGTGATATGCTGCTGGTTATTACCGAGGTACTTGTAATTATTCCCGTTTTCACCCGTTTTATTTTCAGCAGCAACAACGGGCGCGGGAATAGGCGCATCGGCCTGTACCAGTGATTGCTTATATAAGTCGGCAATAACGGAGCCCGGCAATGTCAGATCGGAGAGACCCATAATTTAGTCAATTAACTAACATTTGTTAGCGAAATTTTGTTTCTTTGCGCATCAAAAATAACGGATTATGATCGATGCCTATGGTTTACCGGTTACAAAAGTTGAGCGTAGCAAATTGCACGATATCAACCTGGAAAATATCCCTTTTGGAAAATACTTTACCGACCACATGCTGGAGGCCGATTTTGAGAACGGCGTATGGGTCAATGCAGAAATAAAACCCTACCAGCCCTTGGTGTTGAGTCCTTCGCTGGCCGCACTGCATTATGGCCAGGCCATTTTCGAAGGAATCAAAGCATACAAGAATGAGGCGGGCGAAGCTTTCATTTTCAGGCCGCGCGATAATTTCAGGCGATTTAATTTGTCGGCCGAAAGAATGAACATGCCTACGGTGCCCGAATGGTTGTTTATGGATGGCATGAGGCAATTGGTTTCTTTAGATAAAAGCTGGATACCTGCGCGCCAAAATCACTCCTTATATATAAGGCCTTTCATGTTCAGCACCGATGAAATGATTGGCGTACGTCCGTCGGAGCGGTATAAATTTATGATCATCATGGCGCCCGCCGGGCCTTATTACAGCGCGCCAATACGTATTTATGTAGAAGAAAAATACACACGCGCGGCTCCGGGTGGTGTAGGCGCCGCCAAGGCAGCAGGTAATTATGCTGCTAGCATGTACGTGACCTCGCTCGCCAAACAAAAAGGATATGACCAGGTATTGTGGACCGACGCGCGCGAGCATAAGTATGTGCAGGAGATCGGCACCATGAATGTATTTTTCATCATTGGCAACACGGCCGTTACACCCAGTCTTGAAGAAGGCACCATTCTCGCCGGAGTTACGCGCGACAGCGCCCTGAAGATCCTTGCCGATATGGGATACAATGTGGAAGAAAGACCCGTGAGCATCGACGACCTGGTGGAAGCATACAAAGCAGGCCTGCTGCATGAAGTGTTTGGCACCGGAACAGCTGCTACCATATCTATGATCAAAGAATTGCGTTACAAAGATTTTGTAATGACATTCGATACCGACAAGTGGAAGGCTGCTCCTGCATTAAAGAGAACCCTCGACGGTATTCGCGAAGGAAAACTGGCCGATACCTTCGGCTGGATGCTGAAAGTGGATTGATATAAATCAGATTATTTTGCTTTTCGCGGTTCTTTTATGCTGCATTGCGTGTTCTGACATTGATTAACAGGAATTCATTCATCGAAAAAAGTCCGCCATTCATCGAAGAATTGGCGGACTTTATCTATACATGAAAATTCTAATCCGCAATACGGGGAAATATTTAGGCATTTATCCCCACACTTAGAAATTTCGCGGGTATTGACAATGATTTTTTCTGATGTTATGTTTGTCCTGTCATTGTGTTGAAATTATTCAACTGCAATCCAGTCCTACGAAGTCCGCAAATCCAGCCTTGAAAGATCGGCACCCTTTAAAGACCGTACCTGATGAAAGCAAAATCTACCCTGATTGCGGGCATTGTGTCCTTAGCCCTATTACTGCCTGGTGTAAGCCTCGCGCAGTGCAGTCTCTCCTTCACCTATACCGTTACCGAGTCAAGGTGTAAAAGTACCGGCGCTATTCATGTTGAAGTGACTGGCGGTTCGGGAAGTTATAACTACAAGCTGAGTGGAGGAAGCATACCTTCCATTAACACCTCTTCCAAAGATATTACCGGTCTTCCGGCAGGCACGTACCGCCTGGAGGTAAGAGACGTGGTGGACGGATGTACCTACTCCCAGGAAGATATTGTAGTGCCTGGTAGCTACCAGGACCCGCGTTTTTCACTGTCGGCTACTGATGTAACCTGTATCGGTGGCAGTGATGGCAGCATTACTGTTATCAACCAGCAATACGGCCGCGGACCTTTTATATTTAGTATTGTAGCGCCTTCTGCATCGGGTGTTGGTACTACCAACACTACCGGCGTTTTCACCAACCTGGTTCCCGGCAGCTACAGCATACGCCTGGCCGACTCGTGCGGCGGCTTGCAGACACGCGTGATCACCATCGCCGACTACAACTGGTGGATTGAAACACACAACGTTGCGAGAGTTGGCTGCGACAGCGCCGATGTAAGCATTACGCTGAAAGATAATCACAGCAATCTGAATACTTCAGGTTCTGCTTTCAGCGGCTTCACTTATGGCGTAAGCCGCACACCCGGCGATACCGTATGGTCTTCGTCAAGAAATTTTCGTGTGTTCAAAGGCTCTTCGCATACATTGACACTGGTGGCAAAAGATGGATGTGGTCATACAAAGACTGTTGTGTGGAACGAACCGAAACCCTCTGTTGATGCCAGCATCAGTAAGAGCAATTTCCTGTGTTCGGGCTTTACTGCCACTGTAACCGGCAAGGCTAACCTGGCTAATCCTCAATTCTGCCTGTACAACAGCTCCAATGTGTTGGTTGGTTGCAATACTACCGGCGTGTTCAGCAATATTGCTTATGGTTCTTATACCATTCGCATTAACGATGCTTGTTACGATACTACTATTACTCGTACTGTATCGCACTCGCAGCCCACGCCAACGGTAGCGGCAAATGTTTCTACCAGCAACCTGGCTTGCTCAACCTTTTCTGCTACTGTCACTGGTCAGCAAAACCTTACCAGCCCCACATATTGTATATATGATCAGTCTGATGTGCAGGTAGCCTGCAACAATACTGGTATATTTAACAACCTGCCTTATGGCACTTATACCATCCGCATCACCGATGGTTGTACCGGCGCCGTGATTACACGCACTGTTACCGGCATCAGGCCCGTGCCTTCGGCGAATCCCAACCCGACCATTACATATAATTGCAGCAACTTCAACCTTTCGTGGGGTGGACTGACCAACCTGAACAATGCTCAGTTCTGCCTGTATGACGGAGATGGAAACCTGATCGACTGCCGGGCTTCAGGCAATTTCAACAACCTGCCTTATGGCAGCTACTGCCTGAACATTATCAACAATGCAGGCTGTTATGATACTACCATCGTAAGATGTTTCACAGTATCTCCCCGCATACCCCAGGTGGCTGCCAACATGAGTTATACTAACCAGCAGTGTTCTACCTATACTGCTTCAGTTGGCTCTCAGCAAAACCTGAGCAACCCGAACTTCTGCTTATATGATAATACCAATACACTGATTATGTGCAACACCAATGGCGTGTTTGCCGGGTTGTCATATAACGTTAACTATACTGTTCGCATTACCAACGATGCTGCTTGTTATGATACAGTGATTGTGCGCAACTTCAGCCGCACAAGACCCATACCCAATGTGGCCGGTGCTGTAAGCGTATCAAACAGGTCATGTAGCACATTCAGAGCATCTGTCACCGGCCAGGCAAATCTGACCAATCCTACTTACTGCCTGTACGACGCAAATGATGCGCAGGTCGATTGCAACAATACTGGTGTTTTCAACAATGTGCCCTATGGTAGCTACACTATCCGTATCGTGAATACTTGTTACGATACCACCATCGTGCGCACTGTTTCAGCTAGCCCGACTGTGATGAATCCGAATGTTTCGGCTGCTGCGTCGTGCAGCATCGGCAACACCGATCTCAGCGCCAGCTGGACTGCTACTGTAGCGCCTTATACCATTAATATCTATAACCCGGGTAATGTGCTGGTGTACACCACCACTACCAGCAGCACCAGCGCAACCATCAACGGCATACCTGGATTGCCCGGCGGATTGCAATACCGTTTTGAAATTCGTGACAACTGTAACGGTGTGGCTTCGGTGAATGTAACCCCGCATGCAAGCTGGCTCAACAAGAGCATCAATGCCAACTCAAAATGCCCGGGTGGCCAGTGGCAGAATGGTTCCGGCGACCTGAATATAAGCGCTCAGTACAGCCATGGTGCTGTAACGCCGAAGATCATACGTAAGAATGGTAGTGTGGTGAACATTTCAGCCAATACCGTTTCCGGTATCAACTTCACTTTCTCTGAAATGGAGCCCGCTGAGTATGTAATTGAATACACACTGCAAGGCTGCTCGGGTAAGGTGTACGATACCTTCCAGTTGCAGAGCTATACATTCCCCAACCTGCAACAGTCGGCTGTGTACCAGTGCAACGATAACAACTTCAGCGTGAGCTCGGCTGTGACAGGTGGCCTGGCGCCGTTCACTTATGAAATTATCGGTAGCATTCCCGATTCACCGTCGATTGTGATGCCGCCGCAAACCAACCCTGTGTTCTCCATTAGTAATAATAGCACCTATGGCCTTATCCGTTTGAGAAGTATCGATGCCTGTGGTAACGCCACTACCAATGATGCGAGCGTGTTGCCGCTGGCCAATACCAGTATCAGCGCCACCAGCAACTGCTTCTATAATAATATTACGCTGAGCGTTGATACTATTCCGAATGCTACCTATACCTGGTATAAGAAGACCAGCCCGACCGACAGCATTCTGATCGGCAATGGTCTCAGCTACAACATCCCGTACCTGATGCCCGAAGATACCGGTGTGTATGTGTGCGCGGTATCGGTCAACAGCGGCTGTCTCACCCGCGAGAGCACCTTCTATGTGAATGGTCTTTGCGGTGTGGTGCTGCAGGGGAATAGTCTTGGCTTCACCGCCAAACTGCAGGGTAATGATGCGGTGCTGAGCTGGGTAACCGATAAAGACTTCAACGCCGATGCGTTTGAAGTGCAGTGGAGCACCGATGGCGTACACTTCACCGCCCTGGGTATTGTGAATGCGTTCAACTCTGGTTCGTCGAAGCAATATCAATATGCCCATACCGCTGTGGCAACAGGCAAGAACTACTACCGCCTGAAGATCCTGAAAAATGGCAAGCAGGCTACTTATTCGGTAGTTGCTGTAGTAAGCAAACTGGCAGGCGGCCAGGGTGTGAGGGTATATCCCAACCCGGTTGACAGCTACTTCGATATCCAGTTCAAGGATATCAGCGCCGGCAACCACAAGGTGAGCCTGGTAGCTGCCGATGGCAGGGTAGTATGGGAGTCGACCCTGCTGGTACAAAGTGGTCAGACTAAGCGAATAGCAAGACCTGCAACTGCTGTTTCAGGCAACTACATGCTGGTGATTCAATCGGCTGTGAATGGAGAAAGAAAGGTGATAAATATGATTTTCAGATAAGAATTTTCCAAGGGTTATGAATTGAAAGGGCGGCCGCAAAACGGCCGTTCTACTTTTTATAATATTGGTAATCAGTAAGATGTAGAAGGAGGGAAAGGGGTAAGAAAATTCTTATCCTAAACCCAACAATTTTTGAAATTACACAACAAACCACTTAACTTTGCCGTCCCAAAATCAAAAGGTTCAGAATGCCTACAATTCAACAATTGGTAAGAAAAGGAAGAGAGATTATTAAGGCCAAAAGCAAATCGAGAGCTTTGGATTCCTGTCCTTTCCGTCGTGGGGTGTGCACCCGTGTTTACACTACCACTCCTAAGAAGCCCAACTCGGCTTTGCGTAAAGTGGCCAAGGTCCGCCTGACCAACAAAGTAGAAGTTATTGCCTATATCCCTGGTGAGGGTCACAACCTGCAGGAGCACTCGATAGTGTTGGTGCGCGGCGGTCGTGTGAAAGATCTTCCCGGTGTTCGTTACCACATTGTTCGTGGCAGCCTGGATACAGCCGGTGTGAAAGACCGTAAACAGAGCCGTTCGAAATACGGTACGAAGAAAGAAAAGGCTAAGAAATAACCATCTTAAAATATTTGAATCAGCGATACAATGCGTAAGACAAAAGCTAAAAAAATACCCCCGGCCCCTGACGCCCGTTTCAACGATCCGATGGTGACCAGGTTCGTAAATAACCTGATGTGGGAGGGTAAGAAGAATACTGCTTTCAATATATTCTATAATGCCCTTGACCGTGTGGCCAAACAAACCGGCGAGAACGGTTATGAGGTGTGGAAAAAAGCGCTGAACAATGTAACTCCTTCTGTGGAAGTGCGCAGCCGTCGTATCGGTGGTGCAACTTTCCAGATTCCTTCCGAGGTTCGTCCCGACAGGAAGATATCGCTGAGCATGAAATGGCTGATCCGCTACAGCCGCGAAAGAAACGGCCGCAGCATGGCAGAAAAACTTGCCAACGAGATCATCGCTGCCAGCAAAGGCGAAGGCGCCGCCTTCAAGAAAAAAGAAGACACGCACCGTATGGCGGAAGCCAACAAGGCTTTTGCCCACTTCAGAGTATAGAAGAAGATTGACGATAAAAAAAGGAAGTCCGAAGTTCGAATGGCAAGGTTCGAGTTTCGGACTTTCTTCTTTTCGGGGAGTTTGAGGTTTCGGATGTCGGGTGCAAAGTGGCGGTTGTGACGACACCCGAAACTCCCAACTCCAAACCCCAAACCAGAAACTGAAAATCTCCCAGATTTTCCCTACCTTTGCGCACTCATTTTTCCGGGAAAGTTCCCAACAAATAAAAAAGAAAACAAACAAGTCATGGCAGACTTAAAACTTCAAAGAAATTTTGGTATTGCGGCACATATCGATGCCGGTAAAACGACGACGACCGAACGTATTCTTCGGTACACCGGTATGATTCACCGTATTGGTGAGGTTCATGAAGGTGCTGCTACCACCGACTGGATGGAACAGGAAAAGGAGCGTGGTATCACCATCACGTCTGCTGCTGTTAGCTGTCAGTGGAATTTTCCTACCGAACAGGGAAAGCCTACACCGGAGACCAAAAAATATTATTTCAATATCATCGACACCCCCGGCCACGTGGACTTTACCGTGGAAGTGGAGCGCTCCATGCGCGTGCTGGACGGCCTTATCGCGCTGTTCAGTGCCGTTGACGGTGTAGAACCCCAGAGTGAAACTGTATGGCGCCAGGCTAACCGTTACAAAGTTCCCCGTATCGGTTTCGTAAACAAAATGGACCGCCAGGGTGCAGACTTCCTGAACGTGGTAAAACAGGTAAAAGAAATGCTGGGTGCCAAAGCGGTTCCCCTGCAGTTGCCCATCGGCGCCGAAGATAATTTCAAAGGTGTGGTTGACCTGATCAGGATGAAAGGCATTATTTGGGACGATGCCACAGAAGGTATGACCTATACCGAGGTGCCCGTACCCGATGAAATGAAAGATGATGTAGACTACTGGAGAGGTCAGCTGATTGAAGCCGTGGCTGAGTACGACGACAAGCTGATGGAGAAATTCTTCGAAGATTCTGAATCAATCACTGAAAAGGAAATACACGAAGCTATCCGCAAAGCCACCATCGACCTGAGCATTGTGCCGATGATGTGCGGTTCTTCGTTTAAAAATAAGGGTGTTCAGACTGTGCTCGACGCAGTTTGCCGCTACCTGCCTTCTCCTGTTGACATCGAAGAAGTAGTGGGTACCAATCCCGATACCGGTGAGAAAATCACCCGTAAGACAGACCCCAAAGCTCCTTTCGCAGCTTTGGCCTTCAAGATCATGACCGACCCGTTTGTGGGTCGCCTGGCCTTCTTCCGCTGTTATAGCGGCCGCCTCGAAGCAGGTTCTTATGTTAAGAACATGCGCAGCGGCAAGAACGAGCGTATCAGCCGTATCATGAAGATGTTTGCCAACAAACAAAACCCGATCGACTTTATTGAAGCAGGTGATATCGGCGCCGCAGTTGGTTTCAAGGAAATTAAGACCGGTGATACTCTGTGCGACGAGAACCACCCGATCGTGTTGGAAAACATGTTCATCCCCGAGCCGGTGATCGCCATCGCCGTTGAGCCCAAAACGCAGGCCGACGTTGACAAGATGGGTATGGCTATTTCCAAGCTGGTGGAAGAAGACCCCACGCTGCGCGTAAATACTGATGAAGATACCGGCCAGACCATCCTTCGTGGTATGGGTGAACTGCACCTGGAGATCATCATCGACCGTATGCGCCGCGAGTTTAAAGTAGAAGTAAACCAGGGTGCTCCGCAGGTGGCTTACAAAGAAGCTTTCCGCAAAACCGTGGAGCATCGCGAAATACTGAAGAAACAAACCGGTGGTCGTGGTAAGTTCGCCGACATCGTGTTCGAGATCGGACCCGCCGATGAAGAATGGCTGAAAGAAAACCCCGGCAAAGGCTTCCAGTTTGTGAACGATATTTTTGGTGGCGCTATCCCCCGTGAGTTCATTCCTGCTATCCAGAAAGGTTTTGAGCAGGCAATGACTAACGGTGTACTGGCCAGCTATCCCGTTGAGCACATGAAAGTGCGCATCTTCGATGGTAGCTTCCACCAGGTTGACTCCGACTCCATGTCGTTCGAAATGTGTGCCAAGAGCGGTTTCCGCGAAGCTGCCCGCAAGGCCGACCCGGTACTGCTCGAGCCCATCATGAAAGTAGAAGTGATCACCCCCGAACAATATATGGGTGATGTAACAGGCGACCTTAACCGCCGCCGTGGTATGCTGGAAGGCATGGACAGCCGTGCCGGCGCCCAGGTAATCAAGGCTAAGGTTCCGCTGAGCGAAATGTTTGGATACGTAACGCAGCTCCGTAGCTTAAGCTCCGGCCGCGCTACTTCTACCATGGAGTTCAGCCACTACGCACCTGCGCCCAACAACATTGCCGAAGAGGTAATTGCCAAAGCCAGGGGCAAAGTGAAAGCAGAATAATAACATCTTCTTATATGCGAACCCCCGCCGAAAGGCGGGGGGTTTTTATTTGTCGTACTTCCCCCGTTTTTCCACGGTATTTCACCAAAAAAATCACGGTATTTGTCACCGTGAAAAATCACAGATGTACAATGAACCTTACCCAATCACCGTTTAAATAAGTGTTTTTTAGTATTTGCGCTTGCGGATTTCCTTTAGGATGGCGCTGAATACCGCCCATTGGCGTACCCGTTATATTACGGTGCCTGAAGCGTTGCCTTGAAAGGATAACTAAATTTGGAGACATAACCGGAAAAACACTATTTTTCTACCATGACCAACCTGCAAAACCTTGCACAAAGCCGTGTGGAACTGAGAGAAATCCAGATGTTCTACAAACTGGCGCTCGATAAATACCGCAATGATATACCTGTTGACCTACTGAAAGAATTGAGCGAAGAACTGAAACGACTGCGTGAGAAATATAATAACCTGCCTGCACTGAACGTAAAGACCGACATGGCCTGAAGCCGCGCTACGCTACGCATAGCACAACCAGTCGCAAAAAATAAAAAGCCCGCCTTACGGCAGGGCTTTCATGTTTTGTCAACTCCAAAGCGTACGAGTGAAGGGCGGGTCGCCACCACGGGGATATGTAGCATTAATAGAGAGTTGGGCTAACGGGAGCAACCCACCCTGCACCCGATCCGGCTATTGCAATCTCGGCATCGCGCAGACCAAGAAGCCGTTATCAGTCTTTCCATCCACATAGTTCTCATTGATGGCCGTGATGGTTTTCACAACATCTTTCGGAGCGTAAGTGCCGCAACCACCCAGCGCTTTATTGGCTTCTGCCAGGAAGTCTTTTACTGTCCATCCCTGGAAGGGGCCGCTGGCGATAAACATATCACCCAGCTTATTACTGCCTTTTGCAAAGTCTTCGAATTTTCCATCAAAGCCGACGCTCAATGTAAGTGCTACCACATGACCCACCAACACGTTGTCCAAAGCAATCGGGTTGTTATAGTTCTGGGCAAGAACCTTTGCTTCGCCACCGGTGGGCAACAGGTTAGTAATGGCTTGTGCTGAAGTGAGGTTCACGTAATAATTTCCGGGATAGCAACCCACCTGTAGACCATCGGGGAAGGCAGCCGCAAAGTGATCATGCAGGTATTTGCCCGGGTTGTTGCCACGTGGGGGAGCGCCCCAGCCGCCGGGAGTCTGAGTATGCAAGGGCTGGCACTCTGTGGGCGGACAATTGGTAACGCAATATTTAAAGGCGCTGTGCCAGAGACCGCTGCCATATTGATTGTCTGACGGTGCCACATATGCGCAGCCAAGCGTGTAGTGTTCGCCCAGTAGGCCAACGTTCACACTCAGCCAGAGGCAGCCATCGGCCAATACTTCTGAAATGGGAATGCGAATAGTGTCGCTCACTTTTGTCTGCGGGTCCCAGGTCTTCTTAATATCAAATACAGCCGGACCTTCACAGGGAGTCCAGAAATACTCGGCCAGCAGGTCGGACACCACGCTCTCCTCAGTGCCATACGAAATAGTGGCGCTGGAGAGATACATACCGGGCTGCGTGCTGTTGATCTGGATAATAATGTGGTCTTTATCGTTCCCGATCACCACATCACCCCACGAAAAATCTCCGTACATATTCCTCAGATCCTTAGTGACGGGCTCACCACAGAGGTTTTCCAACACCAGCCGGGTTGTGTTGAGCATAGTGCGCATATCCTTTGCTTCGTCCTGCTTCAGCAGATCTTTCTGGCAGGAGAAGAAGGTTAAGGTGGCAAGCAGGCCACACAACATCAGAATTCTCTTCATGATTTGTTTTTTGCGGTTAAAAAAATGCGGTTAAAAAAGATGATGATGCAAGGCCCAGGGCCAGGAGGTGTTCCTTAGGAATTCTTTAAGGTATTTGATAGGAGGATGTACAAACTTATATTTAATGACAGTGGCAATCAATGTTTTATATGGTTCTTGGCCAGGATCAACCCGTACATAAGGAGTCAGCCTGCATCCTGCGCTTTCACAGGCGGCGGTAGTGTTAGGGTTCAATTCCTTAATTTCCCCGATCAAACAAACTCTTGTTCATGCATAGCCTTATAGTTTCCGTCAGAAGATCGCTGATTGTATTCATTGCTATTCTTTTTTCTCCGGCATTATTACTGGCGCAGGGCGCCATGGAGTGGGCAAAAGATGGTAACGGTTACTACCTCGTAGAAGCTGGTGAAATTGTACATTACACGTTGCCGGCAAACAGTAAAACGGTGCTGATTAGCAAAAGTCAATTGACACCACCGGGTCAGCAGGCCTTGCAGGTAAGCAAGTTCATTTTTTCGGAAGACAAGAAAAAGCTCCTCATTTTTACCAATACCCAAAAAGTCTGGCGGCTGCGTACCCGCGGCGATTACTGGCTGTATAATTTCTCTGATAATAGCCTGAAAAAACTCGGTGCCTCAAGACCCGAGGCTTCGCTGATGTTTGCGAAATTCTCTCCCGACGGAACCAAGGTGGCCTATGCGAGCGAATACAACCTGTATGTGGAAGACCTGGCCACCGGCGAAATAAAAGCCCTCACCCGGGACGGCAACCGCAAGTTCATCAACGGCACTTTCGACTGGGTGTATGAAGAAGAGTTTTTCTGCCGCGATGGTTTCCGCTGGAGCCCCGACAGCAAACAGATTGCCTACTGGCAGATTGACGCGCGAGGCACCAAAGATTACCTCATGATCAACAATACCGACTCCATCTATCCTTTTGCCGTGCCCGTGGAATATCCTGTTGCCGGCGAACCGCCCTCGCCTTTCAAAATAGGTGTGGTGGATATCAATACGGCGCAGACAAAATGGATGGATATTCCCAGCGATCCCGTTTGGCGCAGCTATGTGCCGCGCATGGAATGGGCTGGTAACAATAAAGAATTGATTGTTCAACACCTGAACCGCAAACAAAACCAGAGCGATTTATTACTGTGCGACGTGACAACGGGAAGCAGCCAGGTGATCTATACTGAGAAAGACAGCGCCTGGATCGATATTCTTCCTTTGTGGGATGATGATTATATCTGGGGCGGATGGGACTGGATCAATGGCGGAAAGGAATTTATATGGGCTTCGGAAAAAGACGGCTGGCGCCATTTATACCGCATCAGCCGCGATGGTAAAAAGGAAACACCCATCACCAAAGGCAATTACGATGTGATGGACATTGCCTGCATTGATGAAGCGGGCGGCTATGTATATTTTATGGCTTCGCCGGAAAATGCCACCCAGAAATATTTGTACCGTACGAAACTGGATGGAAAAGGTGTGGCGGAAAGGATTTCGCCCGCATCACAGCCCGGCACGCATGAATATTCTGTATCGCCGAGGGCGCGCTATGCCTGGCACAGCTTCTCCAACTACTACACGCCTTTTGCCAATGAACTGGTTTCACTTCCCGATCATAAAGCAGTGGGCGGCGCCAGCGCGGTGGAAGAAGCATTGAAAAAAGCCGATAAGAGCAAGAGCAATATCACTTTCTTCAAAGTGACCACATCCGAAGGCGTGGAAATGGATGCCTGGATGGTGAAACCCGAAAATTTCGATTCTGCCAAAAAATATCCCGTGGTGTTTTACGTGTATACAGAACCGTGGGGACAGAACGTGAGGGACCAATATGGTGTGGCACATAACTTCCTCTACCAGGGCGATATGGCCAGGGATGGTTATATCTATATCTCCATCGACAACCGCGGCACGCCGGTACCTAAAGGACGTGCATGGCGGAAATCGGTTTACCGTAAGATCGGTATCGTGAATATCCGCGACCAGGCGCTGGCCGCGAAAGAAATACTGAAATGGAAATTTATTGACACCTCACGCGTGGGTGTGTGGGGCTGGAGCGGCGGTGGATCGGCCACGCTTAACCTGATGTTCCGGTACCCGGAAATTTACAAGACCGGCATTTCGATTGCTGCGGTAGGTAACCAGCTTACTTATGATAACATTTACCAGGAAAGATATATGGGACTGCCGCAAGAAAACAGAGAAGACTTTGTGAAAGGCTCGCCCATTACCTATGCCAGCGGGTTGAAAGGAAATCTCTTATACATTCACGGTACCGGCGATGATAATGTGCATTTTAATAATTCGGAAATGCTGGTGAATGAGCTGATCAAACATGGCAAGCAATTCCAGTATATGGCCTACCCCAACCGTTCGCACAGCATATCGGAAGGGGAGGGTACTTTCCGGCATTTGTCCACTTTGTACACGCAATATTTAAAGACGCATTGTCCGCCCGGACCACGTTCGGATAGTGGTAGTGGCGAAAGCCAGATTAAAGGTTTTTAATCTGATTGTGCGGAGCGTTCATACCAGCTCGCTCCTGCAGTTCCCAGTTACCTCACCCTTTTTGCCGAAGGCGGTGAGTCCAATTGTTTTTCAGCATTCGTTTTATGTATCGGCGATAATCACCCTGCCTGGCGGGCCGCGTAACTTCCACTTTATCAGGCACAAAGATGGCGACCTCATCAAAGTGAGCTCCGTGAATGCCCCTGGAAAGGCAGCTGGTGGTTTCGGGATGCTGGCGGCTATGCGCTGGTAAGCTGGGCGGCTGTAAAGTCTGCTCAATACGCTCATAAGCAGGGGGTGTATTGCTATTAAAGCCATTTAATAAGGTTTGTCCCAAAATTTCTTTTTAATTCCTTTGAGTATATGGGTATATCCCCTACCTTTGCATCCCCATTCGAAAAAATGGGATTTGATGTATGTCTCAACGAATTAGAATCAAATTGCAGTCTTACGATCACAACCTGGTTGATAAATCAGCCGAAAAGATCGTTAAAACTGTTCGTAGCACCGGGGCAGTGGTAACTGGTCCGATTCCTTTACCTACCCGTAAGAAAATATTTACGGTATTGCGTTCACCCCACGTGAACAAGAAGAGTCGTGAACAGTTCCAGCTGTGTACGCACAAGCGCCTGTTGGATATTTATACCTCTTCGAGCCGTACAGTGGATGCGCTGAGCAAGCTGGACCTTCCCAGTGGTGTAGAGGTAGAGATCAAAGCATAATAAGATATGCATGAACCCTGTCAGGGTTCTAAAATCCTGACAGGGTTTTTTCATAAAGTTCTTTTAGAATCCATCTGCAAACTTTCCCGGGTTCCGGGGAATAAAGCAGCGCTGGATTGCCGGAGTAAATGGAAAAAGTTCCGGCCCTAAAAAATTTAAATATGAACTAGCCATTCTGGGTTAGTTTACTGTTGGTACTTCCATCGTCCCGACGAAGTGCGGAACGGACAGCGGAAAAGGTCAACAGCAAACGGAGATTGAAGTTGCTCATGGTTGTGCCTCCCTGTCGCCAGGCAGGCCGGCTTACTCTCGTAAGCGTCACCATACATGCAAATGTCTCTTCAACCGAGAAGGCACAAACCGAACAACAATGAAAGGAATTATTGGCAAAAAAATCGGGATGACCAGCATCTTCAGTCCGGATGGTAAGCAGACCTCCTGCACCATCATTGAAGCTGGTCCCTGTGTGGTTACACAGGTAAAAACCACCGATACCGACGGGTACAATGCTTTGCAACTGGCTTTTGGTGACAAGAATGAAAAGCATACCAACAACGCCGAGAAAAATCATTTTGCCAAAGCAAATACTTCAGCCAAGAAAGTAGTAAGAGAATTTCGCGATTATTCCATCGAAAAGAACCTGGGTGAATTAATTACCGTTGACATTTTTACCGAAGGTGAAAAAGTTGACGTAGTTGGTACTTCCAAAGGTAAAGGCTTCCAGGGTGTGGTAAAGCGTCACGGCTTTGGTGGCGTGGGCGAGCAGTCGCACGGTCAGCACGACCGCCAGCGCGCTCCCGGTTCCATTGGTAACTCTTCAGACGCATCGCGCGTATTCCGCGGCATGCGCATGGCCGGCCGTATGGGCAACGATCGCGTGAAAGTGAAAGGATTGAAAGTGCTGAAAATATTTCCTGAAAAGAACTATATCCTGGTCAGCGGATCTGTTCCCGGACATAACGGTTCAATTGTTTTCATTCAAAAATAATTAGTACGATGCAAGCAGATGTATTAAGCATAAAAGGTAAAAAGACAGGTCGTTCAGTTGAGTTGCCTGATGAGATATTCGGTGTGGAGCCCAATGACCATTCTATCTACCTGGCAGTAAAGCAATACCTGGCTGCACAACGTCAGGGTACACATAAAGTAAAGAACCGCCTGGAAGTGAAAGGTTCCAGCAAGAAGCTGCATCGCCAGAAGGGAACAGGTGGATCGCGTAAGGGTAATATCCGCAACCCCTTGTACAAAGGTGGTGGTACCATTTTCGGACCCAAGCCCCGCGATTACGATTTCAAACTGAATCGTAAAGTGAAGGAGCTGGCCAAAATGAGCGCACTCACCTACAAAGCAAAAGACAATGCCATTGTAGTGGTAGAAGATATTAACCTGGATGCGCCCAAGACAAAGGCGTTTACAGAAATTCTGGAGAATCTGAAGGTGAATGATAAAAAGTTGCTGGTGGTAACAGCCGATACCAACAACAACCTGTACCTGAGCCTGAGAAATCTTCCCAAAGTGCAGAGCACATTGATCCGCGATATCAATACCTATGATATCGTGAATGCAGATGCACTGCTGATGACCGAAAGCGCGGCAAAAGTTTTTGAAGAGGCACTGGAAGAAGAAACGGCATAACTGATTTTCAAATTATTCAAACTGAGTTATTATGAGACTCGCTGAAGTACTGATAAAACCGATTGTTACTGAAAAAAGCAATAAGCTGAGTGATGCCGGCAGAACTTATGCGTTCCGCGTTGCACGCAAGGCTAATAAGCTGGAGATAAAGAAAGCGGTGGAAGATTTCTATGGCGTGACAGTAACAGACGTGAATACGGTAGTTGTTCCCGGTAAGGCGAAGAGCCGTTTTACCAAAGCCGGATTTATCAGCGGTGTAAAACCTGCTTATAAAAAGGCTTATGTAACAGTTGCCGAAGGCGATACCATCGATCTGTACGCAAACATTTAAAATGCCTGGCCCGGGTATAAGCGCCGGGGCAGAGAATGGCAGTCAATCGCCGCGAAGAATTGACAATAAATTTTTAATTGAAAAGAAATTAAAACATGGCATTAAGAAAGTTTAAACCGATAACCGCAGGTACTCGCTGGAGAATCGGCAACGCCTATGCCGAGGTGACTACGGATACACCCGAAAAGAGCCTTTTGGAGAGGAAGAGCAAGACAGGTGGCAGAAACGCACAAGGCAGAAGGGCGATGCGCTATATCGGTGGCGGTCACAAACAACATTACCGCATCATAGATTTCAAGCGCGACAAGAAAAATATTCCTGGCAAAGTTGCCTCTATTGAATACGATCCTAACCGTACAGCATTTATTGCTTTGATCAATTATGTTGACGGTGAAAAAAGATATATTCTCGCTCCGCAGGGTCTGCAGGTAGGCGCCACCGTTATCGCAGGTGATGATGTGGCTCCCGAAGTAGGCAATGCGCTGATGATGAAAAATATGCCTCTCGGTACCAATGTGCACAACATTGAAATGCAACCCGGCCAGGGCGGCAAACTGGTGCGCAGCGCCGGTACTACAGCCCAGTTGACCAACAAGGAAGACAAATACGCCGTGTTGAAAATGCCGAGTGGTGAATTGCGCAAGATTCTGATCAACTGCTACGCTACCGTAGGTGTAGTCAGCAACGGTGATCACAACCTGGAAATGATGGGTAAGGCCGGCCGCAACAGGTGGAAGGGTATTCGTCCCCGCAACCGTGGTGTGGCTATGAACCCTGTTGATCACCCGATGGGTGGTGGTGAAGGTAAGGCTTCAGGCGGTCACCCGAGAAGCAGAACCGGCAAATACGCTAAAGGTCTGAAGACCCGTAAGCACGGAAAGGGCAGCGATAAGCTGATCATCCAGAGAAGAAACGGTAAGAAGCTAGCGCAATAATCACTATTAAAAATTTTTAAATAGCAATATGGCTCGTTCAATTAAAAAAGGTCCTTATGTAGCGGCCAAGCTGGAGAAAAAGATACTGGCCATCAACGAGGGCAAAGCAAAGAAAACTGTGATAAAGACATGGAGCCGTCGTTCGACCATTACGCCCGATTTCGTGGGACATACTTTTGCCGTGCACAATGGCAATAAGTTCATCCCCGTGTATGTAACGGAGTTTATGGTAGGTCACAAGCTGGGTGAATTTGCACCCACCCGCAACTTTAAAGGACACTCAAGTAAGAAAATAGCGTAAACCAGTTTCGGGGTTTGCGTTTCGGGTTTCGAGTTATGAAACCCTCAGCCCGAAACTCCAAACCCGGAACACGAAACAGTATAAAATGGAAGCAGTAGCTAAACTCAGAAATTATCCCACATCGCCGCGCAGGATGCGTTTGCTGGCCGATGAGATTCGCGGTGTTGATGTTGAAAAAGCGCTTGCATTACTGCAACATCATCCGCAGAGAGGCTCATCAACTCCTTTGTACAAACTGCTGAAAAGCGCAGTTAATAACTGGGAGCAGAAGAATGAAGGACAAAGCGCTGCTGATGCCGGCCTGGTGGTGAAGACGATTTATGTTGACGGTGCGCGCACATTGAAAAGAATGTTGCCGGCTCCGCAGGGAAGGGCTTACCGCCTGCGCAAACGCAGCAACCATGTGACTATCGTTGTTGATGTGAAGCCGACTGAAGAAGAAAAAGGAAAAAAAGCTAAAGCAAAAGCAGAAAAGAAATAATTCAACTTATCAAATCATAATAAATGGGTCAGAAAACAAATCCTATTGGAGCCAGGTTGGGAATCATCCGCGGATGGGAGTCTAACTGGTATGGTAACAAAAAAGATTTCTCCGTTCGTTTGATTGAGGATAACAAGATCAGGACCTACCTGAATGCCCGTATCAACAAGGGAGGTATTTCAAAGATCGTTATCGAGCGCACGCTCAACAAACTGATCGTTACCATCCACACCTCCAAACCCGGCATCATAATAGGTAAAGGCGGTGGTGAAGTGGACCGTATCAAGGAAGAGCTGAAAAAGCTTACCGGTAAGGAAGACGTACAGATCAACATTCTGGAGATCCGTCGTCCCGAACTGGATGCCATGATCGTGGCCGATACCATTGCACGCCAGATTGAAAACCGTATCAACTATAAAAGGGCTATCAAAATGTCCATTGCTTCGGCACTGCGTATGGGTGCTGAGGGCATCAAGGTGAAAGTGAGCGGTCGTTTGGGTGGTGCTGAAATTGCGCGTACTGAAGAGATCAAGCAGGGACGTACTCCTTTGCACACATTGCGCATGGACATTGACTATGCTAATGTGTATGCATTGACCGTATATGGTAAGATCGGTATCAAGGTATGGATCTGTAAAGGTGAGATCCTGGGCAAGCGCGATCTGAACCCCAACTTCGTGGGTGGCAAGAGCGATGTAACTGATCGTCGTGACCGTCGCGAAGGCGAGCAGTCAGGATTTGGTGATCGTCGCGGTGCCGGCGAGCGCAGGGGCGGCGGTGAGCGCAGGTCTGGTGGTGCCGGAAGAAGCGGAGCAGGAAGAAGCGGAGCCGGCGGCAGAACCAGGTAATGCCCGACAGGAGAAACAACAGACAATAACTTTTTCAAATAGTAATACATGTTACAGCCAAAGAGATCAAAACACAGGAAAGCGCAGAAGGGAAGGATTCGCGCTGTGGCCAAGCGTGGTACCACCATTGCTTTTGGAACATTTGCCCTGAAAGCTATAGAGCCTGTTTGGCTTACCAACCGCCAGATAGAGGCTGCGCGCCAGGCAATGACCCGTGCCATGAAGCGTGAAGGTAATGTGTGGATTCGCATTTTCCCCGATAAGCCTATCACCCGCAAGCCGCTCGAAGTGCGTATGGGTAAAGGTAAGGGTAACCCCGAGTTTTGGGCAGCCGTGGTAGAGCCGGGCCGCATACTGTTTGAGTGCGATGGCGTTCCTGAAAGCGTTGCCCGCCAGGCATTGGCATTGGCCGCGCAGAAATTACCGATCAAAACCAAATTTATTGTTCGCCACGATTATGCGGCGTAAATAAATTTTCAAACCGATTTATATGTCAAAGAGAATCGAATTTGTAAAAAGCCTGAAAGACCTGAGCGATGCAGACCTGCAGGCCCGCATTAAAGAAGATGAGCTGCGGTTGAAGAAACTGGAGTTTGCTCATGCCATTTCTCCGCTGGAGAACCCGATGAGCATCCGCAGCCTGCGTAAGGATATTGCCAGGTTGAAATCAGAGCTGAGGAGCAGGGCAACGGCTTAGTGAGCACATTAGCAATTTATACTCAAATCAAGAAAGATGACCGAAAGAAATTTGCGCAAAACAAGGATCGGGCTGGTAGTCAGCAACAAAATGGATAAGACTGTTACTGTTGCTGTCGAAAGAAAAGTAAAACACCCGATCTATGGTAAGTTCGTAAAGAAAACTACCAAGTTCCATGCTCATGACGAAAAGAATGAGTGTACCGTGGGCGACCTGGTGCGCATCATGGAAACCCGTCCGCTGAGTAAGACTAAGCGCTGGCGCCTGGTAGAGGTGCTTGAAAAGGCAAAATAATTTTTGCAACCATTCAAATAGTAATAAAATGATTCAGCAAGAAAGCAGATTGAACGTAGCTGATAATAGTGGAGCCAAGGAAGTATTATGCATCCGTGTGCTGGGCAATAGCGGACAGGATTATGCCAAGATCGGCGATAAGATTGTAGTTACGGTAAAAGACGCCATTCCTGCAGGCGGTATCAAAAAAGGAACGGTTACCAAAGCGGTGATCGTACGCACTAAGAACAAGCTGCGTCGCAAAGACGGCTCTTATATCCGCTTCGACGACAATGCTGTGGTATTGTTGAACCAGGCTGATGAACCACGCGGTACGCGCATATTCGGGCCTGTTGCCAGGGAACTGCGTGATAAAGGATATATGAAGATTATTTCACTGGCACCAGAAGTATTGTAAATCCCGGTTGCGGGTTTCGGGTTTGGGGTTTCGAGTTGAGGAACCCGGAACGCGAAACACGGAACACGAAACCGATAAAGCTTTATACAATGAGCAACAGATTTAAACCGAAGTTCAATATTAAAAAAGGCGATACCGTGGTGGTAATTGCCGGCGACGATAAAGATCTCAGTAAGCCTCGCAAAGTGAAGGAAGTTTATCCCGACGAGGCTCGTGTGCTGGTGGAAGGTGTGAATATCGTGAGCCGCCACTCAAAGCCCTCTGCCCGTAATACACGCGGCGGTATCATTAAGAAAGAAGCTCCCATTCATATCTCGAATGTGATGCTTTGGGATGCCAAAAAGGGAGAGCCTACCAAGGTAAAACGCAGCCGCGAAAACGGTAAGCTGGTAAGGGTATCGAAGAAAAGCGGCGAGGTTATTTAGTATATAAAAGAAAAAATTTGCAGATACAATGAGCACAAAAGTTACTCCGCGGTTAGCGGATAAGTACAAAAAAGACGTAGTGCCTGCTTTGATGAAGCGCTTCAACTATAGCTCCATTATGCAGGTTCCTCGCCTGGAAAAGATTTGTCTGAACCGTGGCGTAAATGGTGCGGTAAACGATAAGAAACTGGTTGACGTGGCCATCGAAGAACTGACTGCTATCACTGGTCAGAAAGCTGTGGCTACTATGTCAAAAAAGGATATATCCAACTTTAAGTTGCGTAAGAATATGCCCATCGGCGCCCGCGTAACACTGCGTGGCGACAAGATGTACGAGTTTCTCGACAGGCTGATTTCTACCGCACTGCCACGCGTACGCGACTTCCGCGGCGTGAACGATAAGGCGTTCGACGGCCGTGGCAACTATACGCTGGGTATCACCGAACAGATTATCTTCCCTGAGATCGATATCGATAAAGTGAATAAGATCACAGGCATGGATATCACTTTCGTGACAACAGCAACCAACAACGAAGAAGCTTATGAACTGCTGAAAGAGCTGGGCATGCCCTTCAGAAATGCCAAGAAAGAAGAGCAGCAGTAAGCAGAAGAGTGAAGAAGGAACAGGGAAGAGAGAAATTGAATTTTGAAATTAAACTCAACTATTAAATATGGCTAAAGAGTCAGTAAAAGCCAGACAAAGAAAAAGAGAACGCATGGTGGCGCATTACGCCGAGAAACGTGCTGCTTTGAAAGCGGCAGGTGATTGGAGAGCGCTCGACGAACTGCCGAAGAATTCTTCGAAAGTTCGCCTGAAAAATCGTTGCCAGCTTACCGGTCGCCCCAGGGGCTATATGCGGTATTTTGGTCTCAGCCGTGTAACGTTCCGTGATATGGCGCTGGCCGGAAAGATTCCGGGAGTGAAGAAAGCGTCATGGTGATGCGGTTTTGGGTGCCGGGTTTGAGTTTCGGGTGTTGAAATGTCTGATGACTGCCCGGCTTTGCGGAGCAACCCGAAACGCGAAACACGAAACGGACGTAGTGAAACAAATCAAAAACAGTAATTAACAAGTATACAATGGTAACTGATCCTATAGCAGATTTCCTGACCAGGATTCGCAACGCTCAAATGGCTGGTCACAGGATCGTAGAGATTCCTGCCTCTAACCTTAAAAAGCGCATCACCGAGATTTTGTACGACCAGGGATATATCCTGAAGTACAAATTTGAAGATGATAACAAGCAGGGTATTATCAAAATAGCGCTTAAATACGATCCGGCTACCAAAGAGCCAGCTATCAAAGCGCTGGAAAGAGTGAGCCGTCCGGGTCTGCGCCAGTATGCAAGTCCTGCCAACTTCAAACGCGTGAAGAATGGCCTGGGCATTGCCATCCTGAGCACATCAAAAGGTGTGATGACCGACAAGCAGGCGAAAAGCCAGAACGTTGGTGGCGAAGTACTCTGCCATATCTATTAAAATATATTTCCGCCGGGAAATATCCAGGCGGGTTGGAACCGATACATTAAGCCCTCACCTATAGGGCTGACCGGTCGGGACTGACAGTAAACCATCAATAAAAACGACAAAATAATTTATTATGTCACGTATAGGTAAAGCGCCGGTAGTTCTTCCCCAGGGAGTGACTGTACAGTTGGATAAATCGAACGTGCTGACTGTAAAAGGCCCCAAAGGTGAGCTGAAACAGGAGATCGACCGCGACATCACTGTAGAAGTAGAGGCTGATAAGATCGTTTTCAAACGCCCTACTGACCAGATCCGTCACCGCGCCATGCACGGTTTGTACCGCGCGCTGGTAAACAATATGGTGAAAGGTGTAACCACCGGTTATAAGAAAGAGCTTGAACTGGTAGGTGTGGGTTATAAAGCTGCCGCACAGGGAAATATTCTCGACCTTTCACTCGGTTATTCGCACAACATCATTTTCGAAGTGCCCAAAGAACTGAAAGTAAGCGCTTCGCAGGAAAAAGGTGAGAACCCGAAGATTGTGCTGGAAGGCATCGACAAACAACTGATTGGCCAGGTGGCCGCCAAAATACGCAGCCTGCGCAAACCAGAGCCGTACAAAGGCAAGGGTGTTAAGTATAAGGATGAAGTTATTCGTCGTAAGGCTGGTAAGGCTGCTGGTAAATAATTATAAAAGCAATTAACTCCTGGCAGTATCAGGGGTAAAAAATAAAGAACAATGAACACTAAAGCGATAAGAAGGCAAAAGATCCGTTTCAGGATTCGTAAAAAGGTGTCGGGCACAGCACAGAAGCCCAGGCTCTCTGTGTACAGGAGCAACGCCGAGATATATGCGCAGCTGATTGATGATGAAGCAGGCGTTACCCTGGCAGCAGCTTCTTCCAGAGATAAGGATATTGCTGCACAAAAAGGCACCAAGGTTGAGAAGAGCAGGCTGGTAGGACTGGCTATCGGCCGCAAGGCAATTGACCTGGGTCTTACAACATGTGTATTTGATCGCGGTGGCAACCTGTATCATGGCCGTGTGAAGAGCCTGGCCGATGGTGCCCGCGAAGCTGGTTTGAAATTCTAAAATCAAAATCGTAAAAAGACATAAATGCCAAAAGCAACATTAAACAGGGTTAAAGCCGGCGACCTGGAGCTGAAAGAAAAGGTAGTGGCTATTAACCGCGTGGTAAAGACCACCAAGGGTGGCCGCGCATTCAGTTTTTCTGCATTGGTGGTTGTAGGAAATGAGAACGGTGTGGTGGGTCATGGACTTGGAAAAGCAAAAGAAGTTCAGGAAGCTATCACCAAAGGCATTGAAGACGCCAAGAAGAACCTGATTAAAGTGCCTGTAAGGCATGGAACCATTCCCCACGACCAGTGGGCGAAAGAAGGCGCCGCCAAAGTATTGATCAAGCCTGCCGCTCATGGTACCGGCGTGATCGCCGGTGGCAGCATGCGTGCTGTACTGGAAAGTGCCGGTGTTACCGACGTGTTGGCCAAATCGCTTGGTTCTGCTAACCCGCACAACGTGGTAAAGGCAACATTCAAAGCCCTGGCCCTGTTGCGCGAGCCCGTAACCATTGCGAAGAGCCGCAAACTGAGCCTGAAGAAAGTGTTTAACGGATAATTAAACGGTTTCGGGTCTGGGGTTTGGGGTTTCGAGTTCTGAAGGTCGAAGTGGTTGCCCGAATTGCGGAGCAACCCGAAACCCGAAACACGAAAGCCGGAACTCATCACCCGAAACGCGAAACTCTATACGATGAAAAAGATTAAAATAACATTGGTGAAGAGTCCTATAGACCGTCCGGAGCGTCAGAAACTGACCTTGCAGGCACTGGGTCTTACCAAAACAAACTCTTCCAGGGAAGTAGAAGCTACTCCGCAGATCCTGGGTATGGTTCGCAAAGTGAACCACCTGGTGAAAGTGGAAGAAGTAGCATAATGCATATTCATTAACGCGAGGGGCGATTCCCCGTTGAGTAAAAATCATTCATATGAAACTACACACACTTAAACCCGCAGAGGGTTCTACACACCGCGAAAAACGTTTAGGTCGCGGCGAAGCTTCCGGTAAAGGCGGCACATCTACTAAAGGTAATAAAGGTCACCAGTCACGCAGTGGTTTTAAACACAAAATGGCGCACGAGGGCGGTCAGATGCCTATTCAACGCCGTTTGCCCAAACGTGGTTTCAAAAACCCGCACAGGGTTGAGTATAAGGTGTTCAACATCGGGCAAATCGATCATCTCGTAGAGACCTACGAGCTGAAAGAATTCTCGATGGAAAACCTGTACATGAACGGACTGGTAAGCCGCACCGACCTGGTGAAAATACTGGGCAACGGAGAACTGAAGGGCAAGATCAACTTCAGGGTAAATGCAGTGAGCGCCAAGGCAAAGGCAGCTATCGAGGCAGCCGGTGGTACGGTGGAAATTGTAAAATAATTCCTGTAACTTGCACAGACGCGTTTTACCAATGCGTCTTTTTTTATTCAGGCACTAAAATCCTGGCAAATCGTGAAAAAGTTCATACAAACGCTTAAGAATATCTGGAGCATCGAGGAGTTGAGGAGCAAGATACTGGTAACGGTCACCCTGATCGCCATTTACCGGTTGGGTACGCACATCGTGCTACCAGGTATCGACCCTACCAAAATCCAGGCTGGCACATCAGAAGGCATATTAGGATTGATTGATGCATTTGCCGGAGGCGCTTTCTCAGCAGCATCTATCCTGGCATTAGGTATCATGCCCTATATCTCCGCATCTATCTTCATGCAGCTGATGACGATCCTGTATCCGCCATTCCAGAAGCTGCAGAAAGAAGGTGAGAGCGGCAGAAAAAAAATCAATCAATACACCCGTTATTTAACCGTACTGGTTACCATATTACAGGCGAGCGCTTATGTGGCTTACCTGGAGCAGACTAACCAGGCTGCGATGATCAAGAGCTACGACAGCTTTTTCTGGCTCTCTACCACCATTATCCTTACAGCAGGTACCCTGTTTGTAATGTGGATTGCCGAAAAGATCACCGACAAAGGCCTGGGTAATGGTAGCTCAGTGGTGATCATGGTGGGTATTCTTGCACGTCTGCCTCAATCACTGTGGCAGGAGTGGTTAGGGAAATCCAACAAAGGCGGCGGTGGCCTGCTGATCTTCGTGATTGAAATCGCCGTGCTGGTTGCCATCATCATGGGATTGATCGTGCTGATCCAGGGTGTTCGCAAAATTCCCGTTCAATACGCCAAACAAATTGTGGGCAACCGCCAGTTTGGAGGCGCGCGCCAGTTTCTTCCTATCAAAGTGAACAGCGCCGGTGTAATGCCTATCATCTTTGCACAGGCTATCATGTTCTTACCAACACTGCTGGCCAATTTCGACGCCACGCAGGGCCTCGCGAAAGTGTTCAGCGACCACAGTAATTTCTGGTACATGCTGATCTACGCGCTGATGGTGATTGGATTTACCTTCCTGTACACAGCTCTTATTTTTAATCCCAAGCAAATAGCCGACGATCTGAAACGCAATAACGGTTTTATTCCCGGTGTGAAGCCCGGACAACCCACCGCGGATTATATCGGTTCGGTAATGGATAAAATAACACTGCCCGGCGCGGTATTGCTGGCCGTGGTAGGTATTTTACCTGGTTTTGCTCAGCGCCTCGGCATCTCAGCCGGCTTCTCCACTTTCTTCGGCGGCACTTCGCTGCTGATCATGGTGGGTGTGGTGCTGGATACTTTGCAACAAATAGAAACCCAGTTGCTGATGCGGCAATACGATGGCTTGATGAAGAGTGGCCGCATCCAGGGCCGCCAGGCCGTGTCGCCCGCATCGATGTAAATAAATAGTTGACAGGTTAACAGGTTTACAAGTTGACAGGGCATTTTCACGAGACCTTGTTGCTTGGCAACTTGTTAACCTGTTAAGTTTTTACCGGCCTGTCAACCTGTTGCCAGGCCAATTTGTTAATTTGTATACATGATTCATTACAAAAACGCCGAAGAAATTGAGCTGATGCGCCATAGCGCCTTATTGGTGAGCAAAGCGCTGAGTGAAGTGGCAAAACTGCTTCGGCCTGGCATTACGACCATATCGCTCGACAAGTTCATTGGCGAATTCATCCGCGATCACCAGGCTGTGCCCTCGTTCCTGAACTATCACGGCTATCCTTTCAACAGTTGCATCTCGGTGAATGACGTGGTGGTACATGGTTTCCCCGACAACAATGAACTCAAGGAAGGCGATATAGTATCCGTAGATATCGGTGTGTATAAAAATGGATTTCACGGCGATCATGCTTACACTTTTGCCATTGGCGATCCCGGTCCCGAAGTAATGCAGTTGCTGCGTGTTACTAAGGAAGCGCTCTATAAAGGCATTGAAAAAGCCGTTGCCGGCAATCGTATCGGCGATATCTCCTATGCCATCCAGGAGCATACGGAAAAGAAATATGGCTACGGCGTGGTACGCGAGCTGGTAGGCCATGGCCTCGGCCGCATGATGCACGAAGATCCACAGGTACCAAATTACGGCCGCCGCGGCTCGGGTCCGGTGCTGAAAGAGGGAATGGTGCTGGCCATCGAACCCATGATCAACCTGGGCAAGCGCAATGTATACACAGAGGAAGACGGCTGGACGGTAAGAACCGTTGACCACAAGCCCTCGGCGCATTTTGAGCATGATGTGTGTGTGAAGAAAGGTAAGGCTGATATACTTTCTGACTACAGTATTATCGAGGCGGAGGAGTTGAAAAATCCCCATCTTTTTACGTCGAACGCGCAGTAATTAACGACTGTTCTCACCACTTTAAGGCGTTAAAAGCCGGTGCAGGCACAAGAACTCGCACATGCGCGTGAAAAAAACATTTTTTCGCGTTATTCTCACCTCTTTTTCCGGGAAAAATCCCCTGAATTTCCGTCAAACCCACATGGCTACACGAAACCGGCCTGCTATTTTGCAGTCATAATCGTATGCTATGCCTTATGAAAATGAATTAAATCCCGAGGATGGTCCGCTGCACGAAGACCCGGTAAAGAATTTGCGTATTGAAAATGAAATATTGCAAATGAAGTTACGTGCAGAGTTTGGTGGGTATTGTCGCACCAGCAGCAGAATATCACCCGAATTGGAGAATGAATTTCTGAAACGTGTATTGGAATTCGAACGACGATTTCAGAATGTCGGGTTTGTTTCGCTAGCGCAACTCATCGGCAACCCGCCGATAAAGAAAGCCGAAGAGCTCAGCGACCAGGCCATCGTCATCGAACTGGAACGTATTCGTGCATTGTTGCACGCCAGGCAGATTGTCGTGAGTTTTTGTCGCAAGCGTGATGCGCGTTTTCAATATAAGTTTATCACCGAAGAATTGTTGCAGCAAGAGACGGAGAACATGGTCATTCCCGGTCTGATCAAGTTTTTCGTGTACGAAGATTTCCATCCCGACCACGAAATCACGATCCGCGACCGCACGATTAATATGCTGGTCAACTTCTTTGACCGATGTCCCGAAATGATGGAAATCTACCTGTCCAACCAGTACATCCAGCCCGACGGCACAGTAATTGACCGCAGGGAGCAGCTTAAAAGGCTCAGGCAGTGGATGTCTTCTTTCCGTCGCTTCGAGGATTGCGGTTATAATATCAGCAAGATCAGTTACATGCTCAAACCCAACGAAAAGCCCATTACTGCCATGGGCCATTCCGAGGGGAGAATAAAATACACAGCTATTTCCCGCGACGGCGCAAAGCAGCTGATCGAAGGAGCTTTTAAATTTTACTTTACCTGCGAAGGGAATTGGTGGAGTAGTTTCTTTTTTTATCTGCCGGGGTTTAACGCATGAGGGGTGATTTCGGAAAAATCCTACCCATTTGTGATTTTATTGATTACGTAAATGCGTGATTAATTTTCGGCGATCTTTGCGCCCATGCCTAATACCCATCGCTCGATCGTGATTGGCGGCGGCGCCGCAGGATTCTTTTGTGCTGTGAACGCAGCGCGCCTGAACCCGCGTCTCGAAGTGATTGTGCTCGAAAAGTCGAACAAATTATTATCCAAGGTGAAAGTCTCCGGTGGCGGACGGTGCAACGTAACGCATGCCTGCTTTGAGATTGCGGACATGATCAAAAACTATCCGCGTGGCGCGAACTTTTTAAAAAAAGCATTTCACCGCTTTTTTACCAAAGACACGATTCAATGGTTCGGAGAAAGAGGCGCAAAACTGAAGACCGAAAGCGATGGGCGTATGTTTCCTGTGACCGATTCTTCGCAAACAATCATTGATTGTTTGATGAGGGAAGCGGACAAGTATGGTGTGCAGGTACGAATGAAGAGCGAGGTGAAACGGATAGAGAAAAAATTGAAAAGTGAGCAGGGAAGAGAGAATGAGAAGGCAGACGAGGACGGGGCGGCGGGCCCGGTTCCTACACGAAGATTCATATTGGAACTGGAAGGCGGGGATACCATCGACGCCGATTTTGTGTGCGTCGCAACAGGTGGATTTCCAAAATCAGAGATGTTCAATTGGTTAAGGCAAGTTGGACACAGCATTGAAGAGCCGGTGCCTTCATTGTTTACTTTCAATATGCCTGGCAGCCGGGTGCGCGAGCTGCCGGGTGTTTCAGTCCCCGACGCCCAGGTAAGAGTAGCGGGCAGTAAACTGATCTCGCGCGGGCCGCTGTTGATCACGCATTGGGGTATGAGCGGTCCGGCCATCTTGCGCCTATCAGCCTGGGGCGCCAGGGAGTTTGCGGCTTGCAATTATCATTTCACCATATTGGTGAACTGGTTGGGAGATATTAAAGAACAGCAGTTGCAAGAGCAATTCAAATCCTTAAGGTATGAATCAGCGCCTCAGAAAATAGTCAACCGCAATCCATTTGGATTACCACAGCGTCTCTGGCAATTCCTATTGGAAGTAAGCGGCATAAGGCCCGATCTGCGCTGGGCCGATCTGCCATCGAAAGATCAGAACAGGCTTATAAAAAATTGCTGCGCGCAGGAATTTACAGTGAGTGGGAAAACCACTTTCAAAGAAGAATTTGTGACGGCGGGTGGGGTCAGGTTACCCGAAATTGATCCGCAGACCATGCAGAGCAAAATAGTGCCGGGATTATTTTTCGCCGGAGAAATAATGGATGTGGATGGCATTACCGGCGGTTTTAATTTCCAGCATGCATGGACAAGCGGGTATATTGCTGCGGAAGCAATGGCGAACTTCGGTTAGGCGTAATAGTTGCAACGTGCACCACCCCGGTTATCCGACCTTCACATACCAGTATCCGGCTTCGGGGGAAGGCCAGGTGACAGGTGGCCCACCTATGATCCGGCAGTCCCGACATTGCGGCCCTTGCCCCTGGGCATGCTGCTTATTCCGCAGGCGCCGCAGACGTGGCGAGCAACCTCCGGTGGTAGTTGATCTGCCCGGTATGATAGCTCAAATGCGCCAGCAGGTAAAGCAGGAAATGCTCGGTAGTTACGGGCTCGTCGAAAACGCGGATGGGATATTCCTTTTCGAGCTCGCGTTTGCTGACCTGCTCGAGCGTGTCGCGGACGGCGAGCTTGGTGTTTTCAACTTCGTTGATGAGTTTGTGTTTGGCGATATTCTTCAGTGAGAATTCGGCCTCGCGGTTGCGGATATAGCCGCTGTTGCCTAACACGGCACCGATGAAATGTTGCAGGTTGCCGGCGAGATGGAGACAAAGATTACCACCACTGTTCTTGATGCCATCCTTGACTACCCAGAGACTGGCGTCGTCGGGGTATTGCCTGATTTCGTCTGCAAGTCTGTCCAGGTCCTGTTCGAAAAGCCGAATGAGTACTGGTGTAATCATAGAAACGCGAAAAATTTGCGGTAAATAAAGTTTTCGATAAATGTAGGGAGAAAACTTTCTACCGGGAAAGGCAATCCCAAAAATCTTGAAATTGCTGTTGATTGTCAGTAGGTTAAGTTTGAAAAAAGTCTTAATCAAAAGCGTTGGGTCTCAGCTTTTTAGTCTATCTTTGCTGCCCCGATTTAAAACCGTCGGGTTATATCATGTTTCAACAGTTATTTCTTAAACAATTAAACGCTGATGCTCAGGAGTCTTCTCCGGCTTCAACCGAAGAAGCTACAGCGACAACAAAAGCACCTGAACAGGCTCCCGAACAGGAGACCGCTCATGATGATTTTGACTGGAGTATCGACAAACGCAATGTCGCTACCTACAGCAAAGAGGAAAAAGAAAAGTACGACAAAGTGTACGAAAGCACCTTTAAGGCAGTTTCCGACGGGGAACTGGTAAAAGGTCTGGTAGTGGCACTTACCAAGACTGATGTAGTCATCAACATCGGTTTCAAAAGCGATGGCCTTGTATCGCTGAACGAATTCCGCGACATGCCCAACCTGAAAGTGGGCGATGAAGTGGAAGTGATGGTGGTGGAAAAAGAAGACCGCGAAGGTCATCTCAACCTCAGCCGCAAACAAGCCCGCATTACCCGCGCATGGGAAAGAATTGTGGAAGTGCACAAGACCGGCGAAGTGATCACGGGTACTATTACCTCCAAAACCAAAGGTGGTCTGATCGTTGACGTGTTTGGCATGGAAACCTTCCTGCCCGGTTCACAGATCGACGTGAAGCCCGTGACTGACTACGATCAGTTTGTTGGCAAGACCATGGAGTTTAAGGTGGTAAAGATCAACGAAGCAATCAAGAATGCCGTTGTATCGCATAAAGCGCTTATCGAAAGCGATATCGAAGCGCAACGCGCCGAGATCATGAGCAAACTCGAAAGAGGCCAGGTACTCGAGGGTACTATCAAGAACATCACCGATTTTGGTGCGTTCATGGACCTCGGTGGTCTCGACGGCCTGCTCTACATCACCGATATCAGCTGGGGCCGCATCAGTCACCCGAGCGAGGTGCTGAAGCTGGATCAAAAGCTGAAAGTGGTGGTGCTCGACTTCGACGACGAGAAAAAACGTATCAGCCTTGGCCTGAAACAACTTACTCCGCATCCCTGGGATATCCTGCCCGATACCATCCACGAAGGTGCAGTAGTGAAAGGCAAAGTGGTGAATATCGAAGACTACGGTGCATTCCTTGAAATCATGCCCGGCGTTGAAGGCCTGGTTCACGTAAGTGAAATTACCTGGGCTAACACACCGATTAACGCGAAGGAATTCTTTAAACTGGGTGATGAATACGAAGCCAAGATCGTAACACTCGATAAAGAAAATCGCAAAATGAGCTTGTCGATCAAGCAAATGAGCGAAGATCCCTGGAGCTCTATCGAAACCAAATTCCCCGAAGGAAGCCGTCATACTGGTTTGGTGAAAAACATCACTCCTTATGGCGTATTCGTGGAACTGGCCCCCGGCATTGGTGGTATGATCCATATCAGCGACCTCAGCTGGCTGAAACGCTTCAATCACCCCAATGAATACACGAAGGTGGGTGAAAACATCGACGTGATCATCCTCGGCATCGATAAGGATAACCGCAAACTGCAACTGGGTCACAAACAACTGGAAGAGGATCCCTGGAATGCATTGCAGGGCACTTTCGCTGTTGGCACCGTGCATGAAGGCACCGTTATCCGCCGCGACGACAAGGGCGGTATCGTTCAGTTGCCTTATGGTCTCGAAGGCTTCGCTCCCAACCGTCACCTCCAGAGAGAAGACGGAAAGTCGATCGGCGCCGACGAAACCGCGCAGTTCATGGTGATCGAGTTTGACCGCAACGAAAAGCGCATCGTGGTTTCTCATACCCGTACCTGGGAACAGGTGAAACTGGAAGAAAAAGAAGCTGCGAAGAAAGAAGCGCGCGCCGAAGCGGAAAAAACCAAGAAAGCCGTTAAGAATATCCAGGGCAAAGTGGAAAAAGCAACTTTGGGCGACCTGGGTGCTTTAGCCGAAATCAAAGAAAAGCTGAAGAAAGAAGAAAAAGGCGAAGGCGGCGGCGAAGCTCAGGAATCAAAAGAACAATAAGAGCGTTATAGTCGATACAAGAAAGCGGTCTGTAACAACAGGCCGCTTTTTTTGTGATATGAAATAAGCCGTTGATTTTCTTACTTTTTGATGTAAAATTGATATTGGTCAACTACATTTTAGGCCTCTTGCAAGCCCAAAAACCTGGATATACATTTGCCCCATATTTAAACATTATCCTTCCCATCCAATCTTCCAGAAACCATCGATTTCTGAATCCAGTCTCCCCACAAAACCCTTTTTCCAAAATCCGACTTGAAGAGCCGATTTAAGAACATTTAAGTCGTACTCTGATGAAACAATTTAACGCAATTCTATTGCTTGCATTTTGTATTGCAGCAAACACTCCCGCAAAAGCAACTATCGACACTTTAGCTCCCGGCGCATTTATCATCAACATGGGCGTGGTGCCCCAAACCATCGGCAACGGCCTGAAGCCATACGGACTAGTGTACAAACTGGTGAAAGAACACCGGGTGCCCGTGAAATGGGTGGTGAATCCTTCCAAATCGAAAGACGGCATTGATTTCGTGCACAATGGTGTTCAGTACCGGGGCGGCACTTTTATCATTCCATTCGAATACAGAACTGCTGCAGTGAATGAAGAAATCAGCGCATGGCAGGATTCAGGCGTAGTGGGGAACACATCGGTGAGCACATTAATACTGGATGTGACCAAAACCATTTACTACGCGCCTAACTGGACCATGGATAAGCAGAACGGCATGATCGTAGCAAAGTATTTTGAAAATGCTGGTATGCCTATGACAGCTTACGGCGGTGATAGCAGCAACTGGAAAAATCCCAGCGAGCTCGGTGCCTGCGATGATATATTCGTGTTGCCTCATGCCGATCCCACCTGGGAAAATCATAAGAATCTGCTTTACTGGAATCAGAACTTTAAGGGAAACCTGTGGGTGGCTTGTCATGCAGTGAGTGAACTCGAAAGCATAAAAGACCCCGTGACCGGCGTGCAACTGAATTTTCTCAGCACTGATGGACTCGTGGACTGGTCTCTGCACAAAAAAGATGCTACACCACCTTATACTTACAGCGACCATGGCAATCCCATTATGCAGTTCGTAGGCACAATGGACAATGCTGCTAATAACGGTTCAGAAAGGCTTTACCTGCCAAAGCCCGGCAGCACCTGGAGACCGACCACAACAGTAAGCGTGTACGATCCTACCCCTACCTCCGTGCCCGCACTCTCCGGCGGTCCCGCAGCAGTGGTAGCCTATGGCCGCGCATTTGGCGATGAAGAAAGAGGATATGTAATGTACCAGGCCGGCCACGATCATTGCAGCGAAGGCAGCGAGGCTGAACAGGTGGCTGCGCAACGAGCATTCTTCAATTATTCATTCTATGTGGCAGTAGACCGCTACGCTGCTTTTGAAACTTCTGTCAAGAATTTGCCCGAGATCATCGTCGGCAATGAAACTTATAACCTGAACTTCGATGTACCCGCCGGTATCGACCTGAATTATTACACCATTACCTGGTCATCTTCAGGTGGCGGCACCTTTACATCAACGGGAGATAAAGCATCGATCCAGTTTACGGCACCTTCCAGCCTGGGCGCCATCATAGTAACGGTGACCATCACCGACGGCTGCGGCCGCGACGTGTTTTCGAGCAGCGGCACATTTGTAAGCGGTGTACTTCCCGGCTCTACTCAATTGCAGGGCAATTATCAGAATGGGCAGGTGCAGTTGAAGTGGACTGAGAAAAACAATGAGTCGGTGAGCTATTATGAAGTGCAACGCGCCGATAATAATAATGCGTTCAAAACGCTAGCGATTGTTATAACCCAGGAAAAGAGCGGCAGCGTGGTTTATAACTATGCCGACGAGCAGTCACCAACAGGCAGCATAAAATACAGGTTGAAAATTGTAAACAGGGCGAAGAAAATTTCGTATTCCAACACTGTAAAGGTTTCTGTGGGTGGAAATGGCGGAGCGCAGCTGACAGTTTTAGGGAATCCAGTCCGCGGGACCGTGGCTTTTGAATATCGCTCGCCTGTAGCCGAACAGGTATCGGCGGTGGTGATGGATATGAATGGCAGAATTATTATCAGTAAAAAATGGATGGCCGGAAAAGGAAGTTCAGTCGTGAATATGGGAAACCTTAATACCCAGCCTGCGGGAATGTACCTGCTGCGGGTGCAGACAGGTGCAGGCTCCATTGTACGCCAGGTACAACTGGTAAAATAAGGAGAATGAACCCAATGGCTACACGATAAATGACAATTGTCAAAATGTGATTTCAAAGCGCCCCAAACCGGGCGCTTTTTTTATTGCGATACACTTTTTCGATGTGATCATCCGTTAGGTAAATGCTTAAGAAATTTTAAGGCTAAACTCTTAGGACTTCGCTGATGGACCTTATCCACGCCATTTGCCCAAACCGGGATGAGCTGCCCGGCATTGGGAGTTGGCGTTTAACTGAAGCGAATAAATGTGTTCTGGTCTTTTAATTGCTTAAATGGTTTAAAATTGGACCTGATGAACCTACGATACGAACCTTATCTGGAATCTTATCCTGGCCCAAAACCTTGATCTTTTTCGATTCTTTATCCTTGGAAAGACCCCGTCGCTATCATCATCCTTATCCTGGATGCCAAAGTCCAATAGCCGCTTGAAAGTAGCGGCTTTTTTTATTAGAATAAATAGCATGAAGGAATTTGAAGTTGAATGGGGATGTGAATGGCGGATTTTGGAGTCAGAGAGATAAAAGATGTTGAAGGTTGAATTGTTCGAGGGATTGCAGTTTGAGGTCAGCGGCATCCCATCGGGTTTCGTGGTGGAGTTGGGGGGCGGGCACAATGACGCATTTCATGCGGGCGGCTTTGGCGGCGATGAGACCATTGAATGAATCTTCAAATACGATGCAGTTCGGGGGACTTACATTCAGCAGGGTGGCGCAATCGAGAAAGACCTGCGGATGTGGTTTTCCAAAAGGCAGTTTTTCTGCGGAGGTTACTGCAGCCAGGAACTCGCCGATTTCCAGTTTTTTAATTACCATTTGTATCAGCTTCATAGGAGAGGAGGACGCAAGACCGATCCGGAAATTATTTTTCCTGAAAAATTCCATGATATAGTTAACGCCCGGCATGGGTTGACCCTTCGCTTCAATAAGTTCCAACGCAGTCTTTTCGATGAATGCGCTTGCCGACGCGTGGTGTTGCTTATCAATCTTAAAATGAGTGAACCAGTAATCGATCCATTCGGGTGTGCGCAGGCCGGTGGTGCTGTGGTATTGTGATTCGGTGAGCGTGATGCCGTATTGTTGCAACAGCAGCGCGCCCGCTTCCTGCCATAAGGGTTCGGAATCGATCAGTAAACCGTCCATGTCAAAGATTACTGTAGAATAATTCATGGCGCAAATATACTGCGGCTTACCTCCACAAGCTTTACGTTTATTGGCAATTCATTAATTTCAATGCTTCTTAAGAAACAATAGCATGAGCAGGTTTACGGAGAGGATAAAACATTTCAGTCTCGTCAGGAAACTGGTGTACGCCATCGTTGGTATTATAACCTATCCGGGTCTTGTTATTGTAAACAAATTAAAGATCAGGGGTACGGAGCATATTAAGAATTTGCCGAAGAGCAACGTGCTCTTTGTCAGCAATCACCAGACTTACTTCGCAGACGTTATCACCTTTCTGCACATTTTCTGCGCGGTGAAATGGGGAAAGCAAAACCGTCTTGGTCTCCCGTATTATTTGTTGAATCCCTTCACCCGGGTGTATTATGTAGCTGCCGAAGAAACCATGCGTGCCAGCTGGATCAGCCGCCTCTTCACACTCGCCGGCGCGCTTACCGTAAAAAGAACCTGGCGCAATGACGGCAAAGAAGTGCGCAAGGGCCTCGATCCTTCCGACACCCGAAAAATTATGCGTACGCTCGAACATAATTGGGTGATCACTTTTCCGCAAGGCACTACTAAGCCATTTGCTCCCGGCAGAAAAGGCACGGCATACATAATCAAACTTACACGCCCGATAGTGGTGCCCGTGGTGATCAATGGTTTCTGGCGCGCATTTAATAAAAAAGGTTTGAAGTTTAAGAAAAAAGGAACGCTGCTGTCAGTTACATTTAAAGAACCACTGAAAATAGACTACGAGGCGCCCGCCGAAGAAATTCTTGCCCAGGTGATGGATGCAATTGAGCAAAGCAAAGCGTATATGATGAAGGGCGCGCATCACCGCGTAAAAGACAAATCAGTGTAGGCAGGTAGTAGGCCAGATGAAAAGGTATAATCGCCTTGCCAGGACTGGCATTTTTCCGAATGATATAATGGGCGCTCCCATCCGTCCATCTTCTTTCAACAGGCTGTTGGTTGTAAAAATGATGGCTAATCTTTATTGAACAAGGCCTTTAACTCAGTAGCATCATCGGGTTTCATTTTACCACCTAGTATCAGCCTCAACTGTCTCCTGCGCAAAGCGCCATCAAACAGCTTTTTGTCTTCGTCGGTTTCAGGAACCAGTTCGGGTACCGACTGCGGCTTGCCAAACTGGTCGAGTGCCACGAAGGTGTAGTAGGCTTCGTTGCTCTTGTACTTGTTTTGACGCAGCGCATCTTCACCCCATACCCTCATATATACTTCCATGGAAGTATTGAAGGCGCGGGAAACACGTGCTTCAATATGCACCACGTTGCCGAGCTTGATAGGATTTTCGAAAGAAATATTATCAACAGAGGCGGTTACCACGGGTTCGCCGCAATGCTTCATGGCGGCCAGCGCCGCAGCAATATCCATCCAGTACATGAGGCGGCCGCCCATCAGGTTGCCAAAGGTGTTAGTATCGTTGGGAAGTACCAGTTCGGTCATCGTAACTGCTGACTCTGACGCTTTCTTCGTTCTTTTTTCCATAATCCTTGGTTTTATCAGATCGTGACTTTTTCGAGCTGCTGCAAAAATACATCATCCACATCGGCGCCAATACCGGGCGTTTCCGGCACCTGCAAAAAGAAACCTTTATACTGCACGCCTCCTTTTACGGGGTCGGTTTTGTGACCCAGCAGGCAGGTGTCCATATCATAAAACTTTACATTGTCGTGCGCCAGCGCAAAATGCGCAAAAGCCGAAAGCGCCACGCGACTCTCCAGCATGCCGCCCATCATACAGGGAATATTATTCCGGGCACACACATCATGAATTTTGACGGCTTCATGTATGCCGCCCGATTTGGCAAATTTGATATTCACGTAATCGCAGGCCTTTTCCTTGATTAATCTCTCCGCATCGTAATGGTCAAATACACTTTCGTCGGCCATAATTTTTACCGGCGATGCTTTTACTAACGCGGGCAGTTTGTCGTCATCCCAATAGCGCATGGGTTGCTCGCAAAACTGAATATTGTATTGTCCCATTGCCTGCAGGGCATACACTGCATCTTCATAGCTCCATCCCTGGTTGGCGTCGATGCGCAACAAAATATCGGGGCCCGCTGCCTCTCGGATCAATCGCACCCGCTCCACGTCTTCTTTGGCATTTTTTCCCAACTTGATTTTAATGATGCGAACTCCTCTTTTCACGAAATCCCTGGCCGTCTCCGCCATTGCCGCGGGCGTGTCAATGCCGATGGTCAGATCCGTCTCCAACTCCTTTTGCTTTCCTCCCAGGTACTTATACAAAGGCAGTCCTGCCGCTTTGGCCGCCAGGTCGTACAGCGCCATATCAAAAGCGCTCTTGATGGTATAATTAAAGGCCGTATAATGCAACTCCTGCAACCTGGCCTCGATATCAGCGGCATCTTTGTTCTTCCATATTGCAGCATAATCTTTCGCCATTTCAAAACAGGTGGCCTGCGTTTCGCCGGCAATCATCGGGAAGGCCGAACATTCGCCCACCCCTGTAATTCCCTTATCGGTATGAACCCTTATAAACGTATTCTGCGCAAAATGCATCGTACCTGTAGCAATGGTAAACGGATGCATCGGGATGCTGAATTTGTATATATCTGTCTTAATGATTTTCATGGGGCCGGAAGTTAGGAGAATATTGAAGAAGGAACAAGGAATTTGAACCAGAAATATTGCCATGGAGGAGCGATTCAGGTTACTGCAGACCTTCAAAATTCCGCATTCAAATTTCCTTGTTCCTTCTTCAATATTCAATTATATTCGCAGCTAACATTTGTTAGTAAGTCTATGGAACTTCCTCCCCCGCGGGTGTCATTTGAGAATACGGAGAATACTTTTGCATATAAGTCTGATAAAGAGCTCAGGAAAGCGCGGTTCCTGTTTAAGAGCATGGGCATTCAGCCATTGGTAAACCTGGGTATCAAGATTACGCCCTGGGCCATCAGGTCGGGGCTGCCTATCAAGGGAATTATTCGCAATACTATATTCAGGCAGTTTGTGGGTGGTGAAACGCTGGAAGAAACGACCGCTGTTGCCAATAAGCTGCAGCAATTTGGCGTGCAGGTGATTCTGGACTATGGCGTGGAAGGAAAAGAAGGCGAGGAGAATTTTGATCATGCCTGCGATGAGTTTATCCGCGTAATCCGCTATGCCGCCGGTAAGCCCAGCGTTCCCTATATGAGTATAAAAGTGACCGGCATTGCGCGTTTTGGTCTGCTGGAAAGACTGGATGCGGCCGCCACCGACAAGAGTGGCTATGAAGGCCGCGTGCACGAAGAAGTGCTGGATGAAAACGAAAAGCAGGAGTGGAAGAGGGTAGAACAAAGACTGCTGCGCATTTGCCAGGCCGCTGCCGACTCCAACATCGGTGTGCTGGTAGATGCGGAAGAGACCTGGATACAGGATCCCGTGGACGCGCTCACCATGCAGATGATGGAGCGTTTTAACAAAGAAAAAGTGGTGGTGTTTAACACCATTCAGCTCTATCGCCACGATCGCTTACAATTTTTGAAAGATAGTTTTGAGCAGGCGCAAAAGAAAAATTTCATTCTCGGCGCCAAACTGGTGCGCGGCGCTTATATGGAAAAAGAAAGGGCCCGGGCCGAAGAGCTCGGTTACCCATCACCGATACAACCCGACAAGGCAGCCGCCGATGCCGATTACAATGCCGCTGTTGAATTCTGCATCGAACACCTCGATCGCATCTCGCTGATCGTGGCATCGCATAATGAATTCAGCAATTTGTACACTACGCAGTTGCTTGACAAAAAAGGGCTGCCACATAATCATCCTCATGTTCATTTCTCACAACTTTATGGCATGAGTGATCACATCACATTCAACCTCGCCAAGGCAGGATTTTCCGTCAGTAAGTATTTGCCCTTTGGTCCCATCAAAGACGTGATTCCCTACCTCATGCGCCGCGCGCAGGAAAACTCCAGCGTAAGCGGCCAGTCGGGCCGCGAATTGAGCCTGATAAGAAAGGAAATTGAGAGAAGAAAGAAATTGAAAGTGGGGAAAGCTCTGTTGTAGTGAGGCAAGGGTTCGGGAAAAGAATCGGTATGAAGAGATTCTTTCCCCAAACCTTTCCCAACTTTATTTTATCGTCTCCCCAAACAAACGCAGCGTCCTTTCCCATGCCAGCCTGGCTGCTTCTGCGTTATATCTCGTGGGGGTGGTATCGTTATTAAAGGCGTGTTGTGCGCCTTCGTAGATATATAACTCGTATTTCACGCCTGCTTTTTTCAATGCTTCTTCGTAGGCGGGAATGCCTGCGTTGATGCGCTCGTCGAGACCTCCGTAATGCAATTGCACCACAGCTTTGATTTTGGGAACATCGGCCACATTGGCCTGGCGGCCATAATAAGGAACGGCGGCTTTCAGGTCGGGCACGTTTACGGCCAGGTCATTGGCCATGCCGCCACCCCAGCAAAAGCCGATGCAAGCCATTTTACCATTGCTCTCGGGTCTTGTTTTCAGGTAATCGAAAGCCTTTATGAAATTGTTGAGGTTTTGTTTCTGATCTATTTTGCCAAACATGCCCCTTGCCTCGTCTTCGTTGGCGGGCGTGCCGCCTTGCGGCGACAATGCATCGGGCGCAAGTGCCAAATAGCCTGCCAGCGCCACGCGGCGGGTCACATCTTCGATATGCGGGTTCAATCCGCGGTTTTCATGGATCACTACCACGGAGCCAAACTTGCCATCCTGTTTGGGTCTGGCCAGGTAGCCTTTCATAGTGCAATTATCGCCGGGGTAGGTGATGCGCTCAGTGATGATGCGGTCGTCCTGGTCGGGAACGGTCTCCGCATTGGCATAATTCACTTCCAGTTTGGGCAGTATGGCCATGGCCGCTGCCATTGAACCGGTAAGCTGTGCCAGCCGGCGCAGAAATACATCGCGCGGCAGTGGCGCGTGTGTGTACTCATCAAAGAGATTAATAATACGTTGATCCATATACAAGGAGTTGAATGATGAGGGAATATATTAAAGGTAAAGAAATAAAGACGCGTTTGTGCACAATGACCCGACGACAACTTAGACGCCCAAAATTTCCTATGACTTTTTGGGTCGGATTTTTTTATCTTCGGGCTATATTCCCCCACCGAAAGCATTCTTAATCCGGCGGACTGCTAGCTCAGTTGGTTCAGAGCGCTGCTTTGACAGAGCAGGGGTCACTGGTTCGAACCCAGTGCAGTCCACCGGCCTGCGGAATATTGAACAAAGAATCTGGATGAGACTTTAATCCTTGCCCCGCAAATTGAAGTGATACTCCCAACCTGAAGCAAGAAAATTGAATCCATAACCCAAAACGCAAAGTCCACACCGAGAATAAGCGCACTGTCTCCCGGCCTGAAGCATATTTAAGAATCCGCCACCCTGCACCCGTCACCCGCCACCCGACGCAGTCGAGCGGGTTCTTATCTGATAAAACTCCCTGGCCCGAAAGGTTAATTGTTTCATTAATTAAACTTTTGCCCATGTTAAACATGATGGAGTTTGTTGGCAGCAATCCACAATTCAGGCAGTTTAAAGTGGATGAGCTGTTGTTTGCTGAATTTAATTGTCCACCCGACAAGTTGCCCGTCAGCAGCTGGTGGCAGCACAATTTTTTTGCGTTTGTGTTTTCCGGTGAGACAGTACTGAAAACACCTCGTGGACAATATAGCCTGAAAGCAGGAGATTGTGCATTCTCAAAAAGAGGAACCGTTTTGGTTACCGATCACTCAAATGGAGAGTTCTGCGAGCTATTGGTTTTTGTTCCCGATGAGTTTATCCGCTCGGTTATCAAAAAATATAACCTTCCGCTGATTCAGCAGGGAGAGGAACAAGGTTCAGACACGCTGATACCACTGGAAGCAGATGAAGTGTTGCAGGCTTATTCCCAATCGTTGCTGGCGTATTTCAATCAATCAACGCCGCCCCCGCCTTCTCTGCTGAAGCTGAAGTTTGAAGAACTGATCGTGAATATTCTTACCAACAATAATCACGCGGCGCTCAGAACTTATTTCAGCAGCCTGGCCAATTCGGCAAAGCCATCGATCCGCGAAATCATGGAAGCGAATTTCTTCACCAATCTTTCGCTGGAACAATTTGCAAAGCTTTGCGCGCGCAGCCTCAGCGCTTTCAAGCAGGAGTTTAAAAATCTATACCAGACCACTCCCGGCAAATGGTTGCAGGAAAAACGTTTGCAGTATGCGCTTCGGCTACTCGAAACCACCGATTATACGGTAGAAGAGATCTGCATGGAAACCGGTTTCGAAAACCGCTCGCATTTCATTCGCGTGTTCAAAAACAGGTTTGGCCTTCCTCCCGGAAGAATGAAAACGCAGATGAGAACATCGCAACTGAATTTTGCTTAAACAGGCCCTTTCTGCCACAGGTGGCCCACCTCATAGGTGGGCCACCTGTCACTTGACCGACCCTTTTATTGTCATAAAAAATCCCGGCGATTATCTTAACAACTTGAAAGCTTGCATCCAGTCATCATTGACGGCCACTAACACGAGCGTTTCGCTCTTAGTGCGCAGCAGCTTCATGTTTTTGACATCGCCGTTGGTGATGAAGCCGCTTTGTGCGGGTGGTACGCTGGCGAAGGAACCCTTTCCGTTGCCCCGGAGCAATAGGCCATATGAAGCGTCATATCTCCCGATCATCACCTCCACCTGGTATTCGTTGCCGGCAAGCAACAGGTCGAGATGACCATCATTGTCGAAGTCGTTGCAGAGAATGGAGTTCACCGGGGCGAATTGCGCTTCGATGGGTAAGACATGCTTCACGAACTGGCCATTTCCTTTGTTTTCGAAATAGCAGGTGGCGGCTTCCTCGCAGGTGAGTTCGAGCAGGTTGGTTTTGTCGGTGAAAATATCATCAACCGTGGTGGGAATATACTGCTCATGAAGAACAAACTTTTTCTTCAACGCCGGCACCTGCGAAGTGAGCATGTCTTTCCCGATGGCGGGATAGAGTTTTCTTTCACCGGAGTTGGTGAGGATATGGTAAAACATCACAGGATCAATGCTGCCGTTGTTGTCGATGTCTTTGGCGAAAAGTTTAACGGGATATTGAGAAGAAATGCGATAGTGGCAGTTGAGACCCAGGTTACCCGCGATGATATCGATGTCGCCGTCATTGTCAATGTCGGCGGCGGCCAGACTGCGCCACATGCCGTGACCGGAAGGACTGGGTATTTCAGTGAGTTTGCCCTGATTATTTTTAAAAAAACGAATAGGCATCCATTCACCGGCAACAATTAAATCCAGTTGGTTATCGTTGTCGAAGTCGGTCCATATGGCCGAGGTAATCATACCTCCTTCCTGCAAGGCGGGGCAAACAGAAGCAGTGACTTCTTTGAAAATGCCATTATCATTTTCGAGAATAAAACTTTTTGGCGACAACGGAAATTGCTTGTGTACGCGTCCACCAATAAACAGATCGTTGTCGCCATCGCCGTCAAAATCGCCCGCGGCCACGCAGCCTGCAATGGTTCTTACCGATGCGGGAAAGGCATTGGGTTGTAAAGAAAAATTGCCTTTGCCGTCGTTGATGTACAGTCGAGGCGCGTTTGCGGGAGAGTTTTCTTCATAACGAACGTCACCGCTGGTGACTACCAGGTCAAGGTCCTGGTCGTTGTCGGCATCAAAGAATAAGCAGTCGAGATCTTCTTCCAACTTAGTGGAGTCGATGAGATTCCGGGAGACAAAGCTTCCGTTTTTCTGCTGCACAAAAATCTTTCCCGAAGCATTAAATCCGCCACCTATAAAAAAATCTTCGAGGCCATCGCCGTTAATATCGCCGGTGGCGATATAAGGACCGAGCTGAGAATATTTTTGGGGTAATAATCTTTGCACACCAAAATCGTTGAACTCGGTTTCTTTGTGGCGGTAGGGCAGTGCCGAGGAAATTTCGGTAAATAAAATGGAAGGAGGACGGGAGGTAGTAATATCAGGCGAAGCATCAGATTTCTTTACAACCAACAGGGTATCGGCGCTCACGCCTTTATAGGAAATGGAATGGTTGTCTGGCCATACAATCTTTACATCAGCCACCGCGTTGTCGCCCAGTCCAAAGGTGAGCTTCGTGTCCATGGTCGACAAATACCCGCGCACCGGATTCTGCTCCTGTAGCATTACCATGCCATCAACAGTAACATACACTTTGGCGCCAAAGCCGCGCGGATTTAAGCCGCCGTCGTCAAACTGGATCTGGAGGAAGTGATGTTTTTTATCCGTGTTGTTGATATAGATGTGCGCTTTCTCATTAATATTATTCACCACCAGGTCCAGGTCGCCATCATTATCGAGGTCGGCCCAGGCAGCGCCATTGCTCATGCTTAGTTCGCGGATGCCGGCGCTGTCGGAGAAATATTTAAAGCTCAGGTCTTTGTTGTTGAGTAAAAAATAATTTTTCAGCTTCACGTATTCGAGTGAAGCGAGTTTGTTTTTGATGATGCGTTTTTTTTCAGCTTCGTTGTTCATGCCCGCCACGGTGCTGGTAAACTGAACAAAGTCGGCATTGATGAAGTCGCGGCCAATGCCATTGGTGATGTGCATGTCTTTGTAGCCATCATTGTTAAAGTCGGCAATCAGCACGCTCCAGCTCCAGTCGGTTTCGGACATGCCTGCCAGTTGGCCGATTTCGCTGAAGAAAGGAATGCTGTCTTTGTCGCCGGGGCGCAGGCCATTGTTCAGGTGAAGCATGTTGCGCATAAACTCGGGTTCGTAGTTCATCTGCCGCTCCATCTGGTAGCGCTCATAGTTCATGAATGAGTAGGAAATTTTCTTGCGCTCGTTATTCTCCGGCATCATGTCGACGGTGGCGATATCGGTAAGACCGTCATTATTGAAATCGGCGGCATCCACGCCCATACCCGAATAGCTTTGGTGGCGCAAAGCCGTGGCCACGCGGTTGGTAAACGTGCCGTCCCGGTTATTGATCCACATGAAATCGTTTGACAGAAAATCGTCTGATACATAGATATCCGGCCAGCCGTCGTTATTGAAATCGCTGATCACCACGCCCAGGCCATAACCATCGTCTTTGATGCCTGCTTCTAAAGTAACATCCGTAAAATGACCGTTGCCGTCATTCCTGTACAAGCGATCATTGGCGGGTGAAGTGCCGGTGAGGTTCCTAGGAAAAATCGTATTGGCATTCGGCCCGTTCAGCATGTAGTTTAACAGGTACATGTCGAGGTCGCCGTCCTTATCGTAATCAAAAAAGGCGGCTTGCGTGGAGTAGCTGGTATCGGCAAGCCCATAAGCTTCGGCTTCTTCTTTGAAGGTGAGGTCTTTTTGATTGATGAAAAGAAGATTTTTTGCGCGATGGGCATGATCTTTACCAAAGGTGCAAACATAAATATCATCATAGCCGTCGCCGTTAATATCCACAATGCTCACGCCTGTAGCCCAGACTGCTGTTGCAACGCCGGCCTTGTCGGTGATATCTTCAAACTGGTTGTTATCCTTATTGATATATAACCTGCTGCTGGTTTGATTGGCAGTGAAATAAATATCTTTCAATCCGTCATTGTTGAAATCACCGATGCCAACGCCTCCTCCCATGTAGGCGAATTCGAGCAGCAGGGTAGAATCGTCTGCTGCTTCTGTGATGGTGTTATTAAAATGAATCCCGCTTTGTGAGGCGGGAAGTAATGTAAACAGCGCGGGTGATGAATCTATTTCACTGGTGCAAGCATTGATCAGCAACGCGATAGGCAGGTAAAAAAAATATTTTTTATGTCGCATACAAAGCCAGGATGAGGTTTTTTATAAATGTAAAATTTACACGAAAAAAGAACAATCGATTGCATTTTAAGAAAAATAACCGAAATTGTTTTCAGATTTTGCAGCATATTGACAACGATCTGTTGTCACACTAATAACTCCGCCCTGTGTAATTCATCGCTAACAGCATTGCCAACAACTGATGAAAAAGACTGCTGAACAAAAGGAGACGGACTGGCTGCGACGACTGCAACAAAACGATGAGCAAGCCCTCACTGCAATCATGCATCACTATTATGCAGATTTGTATAACTATGGTGCACGGTTTACTGCAGACGATGCCATGGTGCGCGATTGCATCCAGGAAGTGTTCATAAGCCTGTGGCAACGCCGCGATAATGTAACTACCATTCTCTCTCCCAAATACTATCTCTTACGTGCTGTTAAGAACAAGGTGCTGAAGGCATTGCACAAGAACAAGACCCGCGCCGACGGCATTCAGTTACAAGGTGATGAGTATGATTTTCACCTGGAGTTTTCCGTTGAACGATTCATCGTCGAAAAGCAGGTGTCCGATGAAAAGGCCGCCGCGCTGCGCCGCACACTCGAAAAGTTGTCGAGACGCCAGCAGGAAGTTATTTACCTGAAATACTATCAGCACCTCGATCATGCGCAGATTGCTGAATTGATGAATATCAGCAGGCAGTCGGTCTACAACCTTCTTCACGAAAGCATACTGAAGCTCCGCAACTTATGGAAGGTGGAGTTCGTAAATCAATAAATAATTGCAGTGCCCGGGAGAATACAGATTAAATACGAGTGATTGAATTGCACGGATTTTTACCAGTGTGGAGTAGCTGCTAATGGCTGAAAAATTAGCACTTATGTATTCGCCGAGTCCTTCATCTGTGTAATCGCAAATTCCTCTTTTTGAATCCGTGGTTAAAAAAATTTCCTTAAAACCCAGTAGAATTTCCCCATCCCCGGAACTTGTAAGTAATAAAGTATGCTGGCATGAAGGATCCCAGGCTTTACGACATCATGGATTTCGTTATGGATGAAGACTTTATACGCTGGGTGCAGGATAAACGCTCCCAGGATGAAGCCTTCTGGAATGAGTGGCTGCTGCAGAATCCTGATAAGCACCTGCTGGTGGCTGAAGCCCGCCGCATACTGGAATCGATACGTATTGAACAAAAGATTTTTGCCCCGGAAGAGATAGAACTCGAAGCCGCGAAACTGTTACAAACGATCAGTGAGCGAAATTTTGAGGAGTCACCATATTACCTGGAAAGCGAGACCCGAAAACCCAGGTTTCGGGTCTTACGGTATTGGGTAGCTGCCGCGGCAGTGGCAGGTCTTTTCTTTTTGGGCACCAGGTATTTTGCTGCTGAAGAAGCTGTTGAAAAAACGCTTGCCGAATCTTATACCTATTCGAGCCTTACGGCTCAGCGGGCATTGATTGAGCAGGTGAACACCAGCGATAAACCCATCAGCATTGTGCTGGCCGATAGCAGCGTGGTGGAGTTGTCGGTGAACAGCCGCATCAGCTACCCGCGCAGTTTCGACAGCAGCGATACGCGCGATGTGTACCTTTCCGGCGAGGCGTTCTTTACTGTTGCAAAAAATCCGCACCAGCCATTTCGTGTGTTCTCCAACGAACTGGTGACCGAAGTGCTCGGAACAAGCTTTAAAGTGCGCTCCTTTGAAAAAGATTCGGTGATACAGGTAATTGTGAAGACGGGAAAAGTGAGTGTGTATTCGCAGGGCGCGAAAGTAATCAAGGAATCAAGCAAACCAGATAATTCAGGCGGTATTATTCTCACCCCTAATCAGCAACTTACTTACCGCAAAGAAGGACATCAGTTCCAGAAAGTGTTGCTGGCCAAACCCTCCATGATTGTTCCGGTGGCCGTAGACCGTAATATGGTGTATGAAGATACCCGGGTAGAAGAGGTGTTCGACCAGATCAGCAAAGCTTATGGCATCAATATCGTATATGATGCAGAGTTGCTTAAAAACTGCACAGTCACAGCCGATCTGAGAAATGAATCGTTTTACGACAAACTGGACCTGCTATGCCGTGCTATCGGCGCGGGTTATGAAGTCATCGACGGACAGGTAGTGATTCAATCGAGTGGCTGCCAGTAATCGATATCATTAGCCATTTTTAACCTTAACAACCAAACGAGTATGTATTTAAGTACTACCTAAACCCTTTAAACAAAAACCGGTATTGCTGCAACAATACCGGCCTTTTGTGCAATCCCGAATAATGGTTCGGGAGACATGTTTTGATTAGTAAATGATTGCATTAACCAAAACGTTCCAAAGTTATGAAAAAAGGACTCGTTAACCAGTTAATTTACGGGTTTATGAGAGTTGCATTGCTGCCAGTAATTTTAATCTTGAGCCTTGCCACGGTACTGTATGCCGAGCCTACCAATGGCCAGGGCGTACTGAACAGGCGGGTGACTCTTTCCTGTGAACAAAAAGAGATTAAGAACATTCTGTCGGACCTGAGTAAACAGGCAGAAATAAAATTCGTGTACAGCGCGCAAAAGATTCCCGCCCGTAAGAAAGTGACGCTCACCGCGCGCGATGAAAAGCTGGGCGATGTACTGCACGAGCTGTTTTCCCCGCTGAATATTTTCTACTATGTGTCTGGCACCCAGATAGTATTGATGCGCATGGCCGATGCGCCTACCACAGCCATCCAGTACCGGCAGGAGCAGGGCAATGGAAATGGCAGCGGGGGCTACTATGAAGAAGACCCGGCAAAAACGGTCAGCGGCAAGGTCACCAATGCGCTTGGCGATCCCCTGGCTGGTGTGTCCGTCACCGTTCGTGGCACCAACCGCGGTACCTCTACCGCCGCCGATGGAAGCTTCAGCATCAGCGTGGAAGTAGGGGAAATTATCGACTTCTCGATGGTGGGCTATAAAGTCTTTTCCTATACTGTGGGCGAGTCCAATACAGTGAACGTTCAACTGGAGGCCGAAATATCCAACCTCAACGAAATTGTAGTAGTAGGTTATGGTACACAGAAAAGAAGCACCCTTACCGGGGCTATCGCTTCTGTTAACAGCAAGACCTTAAACGAATTGCCCGTTGCCAGCGTAGAGCAGGCCTTACAGGGCCGCATAGCCGGTTTAACAGTTACCAACAATGGCGGTCCCGGTACCATGGCAATTGTGCGCATACGCGGTATCAGCTCTATCAGTTTTGCCAGTGATCCGCTGTACGTGATCGACGGTTTTCCCACCGGCAACCTCGGCAATTTCGATAACCGCGATATAGAACAGGTGGAAGTGTTGAAAGATGCCAGTGCGGCAGCCATTTACGGTTCAAGAGCTACCAACGGCGTGGTGATGATCACTACTAAAAAAGGAAGACGCGATGGAAAGATTCATGTGAACCTCGATTCATATGTAGGAGTTCAGAGTCCCTGGAGAAAAATAGATCTGCTGAATACCGAACAATACCTGCAATACGAACGCATGCTGAATGGTAACGCAGGCATTGCACCGCCACCAAGGCTTGAGCCCGCCAACTTCAATCAGCCTATATATGACGGCGCTACGCAGACATTCGCTCAAACCAATACCGACTGGCAGGATGCGTATTTCAAGAACGGATTCATGACACAGCACAATATTTCTGTAAGCGGTGGAAATGATAAATCACGCTTCTATACCTCCGCCGGTTATTTTGACCAGGATGCGATTGTAACAGCTTTGTACTACAAGAGAGGAAATTTCAGGCTGAACTCCGATCATAATATCAGCAAAGTGTTTACCATTGGTCAGAACCTGTTGCTTTCGTATTCCGATCAATACTACGATAATACAGGTGGCAACCGTACCCGCCTGGTGAATGTGATCAGGAGCCTTCCCTATCTGCCGGTATATGACCCGACAACCCTGGGTGGGTTCCGCGGAGCGGAAAACAGCTTCGACGGCGCCGACCCCACCAACCCCATCGAAGATGCTACTTTACTGGGCGAAGCAAAAAGGAAAACGATGAAATTGCTGGGAACTGCTTTTGTACAGGTGAATTTCACTCCCTGGCTGAATTTCAGATCTACTTTCGGGGTTGACTACGTGAATACCCTGGACGAGCAGTTCAGCGGTATTTTCAATGATAAGGGAAGAAATGCTTCCGTATCTACCATCAACAATCAACGCACTAATTCTACCACACTGTTATATACCCAACAACTTACTTTTGATAAGACTTTCGGCGATCATCACCTGAATGTGACGGGTGTGTTTGAATCGCAAAGCAACCGCACGCTCAACGAGCAAATGCGCGGCAACCAAAACTCGAACGCTATACGCACGCTGTTTGGCGCCACCAACGTGCAGGCCATCAGTACGCTTGGTGAAAACCTGATTGTGTCGTATATCGGCCGCGTGACCTATGATTTTGCCGGAAAGTATTTGTTGAATGCCGCCCTGCGCCGTGATGGTCTTTCGGTATGGGCGCCGGGTAATAAGTTCAGGAATTTCCCCTCTATATCTGCCGGCTGGCGGTTAGACCAGGAGGAATTTCTGCAAAGAGTGCCCGCTATTTCTGAATTGAAAATTACCGCGGGTTATGGTTCCACTGGTTTGAATGGTTTGGTGCTGGGTAACTATCCTTGGCAAGCTCCCATCCAGGCCAACAATGCCACCTATCCTTTCAACAATGTGATCGATGTAGGTAATGGTTCTTACTATAACCAGATTCCCAACCCCAACATGATCTGGGAAACTACCGATCAGCTGAACATAGGATTGAGCCTGGGCCTGTGGAATAACAAACTCACTTTTGTTGCCGACTTCTATAATCGTAAGACAAACGACTTGTTGTTGAGCGTACCCACACCTGGTTCATTTGGTTACAACGGCGCCGGTGTGCTGGCCAATGTGGGATCAATGAAAAATACCGGTCTGGACGTGCAGATTGGCTATAACAAAACCGGCGGTGAATTTACCTGGAACCTTACCGGTAACCTGAGCATAGTAAGAAACAAAGTGCTGAAGCTTAACACTGAAAATGCTTCCATTGAAGCGGGCGCCGACCAGGACTTTGGTGGTAATATAGCCATCACCCGTACGGTGGCCGGTCAACCGATACAATCGTTCTACGGCTACGTGATGGAAGGCATTTTCCAGAGTGATGACGAGGTGGCCAACAGCCCTGTGCAGGTGGCTGGCCAAACCGCTGCCGGTGACCTTAAGTTCAAGGATCTCGACGGCGATGGTTTTATTACTGATGCCGACCGCACCTTTATCGGTAACTATCTTCCTGACTTTTCTTATGCGCTTAATTATTCTGCGCGCTACAAAAACTGGGACTTCTCGCTGTTCTTCCAGGGGGTGCAGGGTAATGATATTTTTAATGCGGCACGCATTATATCAGAAGGTATGGCCCGCTTGTTTGGTGCCGGCACAAGAGTATTGGATGCCTGGAGAAGCGACAAGAAAGATACTGATATGCCGCGCGCTATCAGTGGCGACCCCAACCAGAACCTGCGCGTGTCAACACGATGGATAGAAGACGGATCGTACCTACGACTGAAAAATATCATGTTAGGGTATAACATTCCTGCCAACACGCTGCGCTCGCTTACCGGCGGGGCCATCAGCAGTTTCAGGTTGTATGTATCATCACAAAACCTGTTTACCATCACCAATTACAAAGGCTGGGATCCCGAGATTGGTTCAAAGAACAACCAGTTGACCAACGGTATAGACTATGGTCAATACCCCAATCCCCGCGCATTCCAGTTTGGTGTGCAAGTAGGATTTTAATACCTGTAAACCTGATTTAAAAAGCTTATTATGAAATATTCACGTTTTTATAAAGCTGTTTTGCTGATCGCCGTTACCACGCTGGCATTTGTGATATCATGTACCAAGCAGTTGGACAAACGCGATCCCAGCCGTCCCGATTCTGATTCTTATTTCAAGACTGCCGACGAATTGCTGAAGGGCACCAATGCGATCTATTCCATTGTTCACTCTGCCAGCCTGGTAGCCCGTGAATGGTATTTCCTGCACGACCTCCGCAGCGACGATGTAAAATCAGGCGGCGGCCAGCTGGAGGTGCCTCGCGCCCAGATTCTTAACGGCGCTATTTCTCCATCGAATGCGGTGATGAACAGCGTATGGACAGGTTTGTATACTACGATCCATCGCGCCAACGTGGTTATTGCCAACGCACCCAATGTGACTGACAACGATGAGTTGCGCGACCGCTGTGTAGGTGAAGCCAAATTCTTCAGGGCATGGGCTTACTTTGAGCTGGTGTCGATGTGGGGACCCGTTCCTATCTATACCGAACCGGTAAGCAATCCCAATGATTTCCAACCACGTGCACCTGAAGAAGACGTATATGCGCTTATTGAGCAGGACCTGAAAGATGCTGCCAACGCATTGCCCGCCACCTATTCCGATGCCGACCGGGGCCGCGTGACAAAAGGCGCAGCCAATGCCATGCTCGGGCGTGCATTGATGCAGAAAGGAGATTATGCCGGCGCAAGAACCGCATTGAAGGCGGTGGAAAGTTCCAATTTGTATTCACTCACCAACAACTACCTCGACAATTTCCTGGAAGAAACAGAATTCAACCAGGAATCAGTGTTTGAAGTAGTATTTTTTGATCGCGGTGATAATGGCTTTGCATGGGGTTATACAGGCGATGGCGCGGGCGAGCCGCAGTCAACCGTGCGCAACCAGGAATATTGCCCTGTAGCCTGGCGCAACCTGATACCATCTGAATATTATGTGAACGAATTTGAAAGGGTAGCTACCGGCGCCGCCAAGGATGATCCGCGTTTTGCCATGTCGGTATACAGAACCGGCGATACCTACAACAATGGCCAGACAGTGCTGACCGATGAGCATCAAAACGGTAACACTACCAAGCTCATGGGCGTAGATCAAAAGATCAGCTGGCGCAAGTTTATGTTGTTGTACAAAATGAGTTTTGATGATGCGCAATTCCACCCCGGTGGCAACAACCAGCGCATTATCCGTTATGCCGAAGTATTGTTGATGCTGGCTGAGTGCGAAAATGAACTCGACAATCCCACTGAAGCTATCAAATACCTGAACATGGTGCGCGCGAGGCCCACCGTTGATATGCCGCCTTATCCCACTACGCAATTCCCGGTAAGCAATAAGCTGGAAATACAAAAGGCCATCATGCACGAAAAGACTGTAGAGTTAGGTGGAGAAGAGATCAGGAACCGCGATATACTTCGCTGGAGAAAGAAAGGCTATTTCACAACAGAACCGCTGAGCTGGTTTGTGCCTGGCCGCGATGAGCTGTTGCCCATTCCGCAACAGGAAATTGATAATAATCCTGAACTGGGCAACGGAGGAATTCCGAAACAGAACCCGGGCTTTTAAGAAAAGAGCGTCCCCGCTTATCGTTGTATCATATGCAGTCATTCGTTTTGGAAGCTACCGCCTTATGGCGGTAGCTTTTTTTAATCCTACATCTTCACAACTGATCCGCTGCCTGAGATCTGTGAGTCGATAGCCGGATTTCCTTTATAAAACACTGTACCGCTACCCGAGATTCTTACCTTCAGGGTATGCGTGGCATGCACTTCCACATTGCCCGAGCCACTGATGCGCGTGCTCACATCTTTTGCCTGTACTTCTGAAAGATCAACAAAGCCGCTGCCGCTGATGGTAACATCTTTTTCATTGGCCTTGCCATCTTCCACTGTTATTCTTCCCGAACCACTCAGCACGACGCGAATCTTATTAGCCAGCACTTCATCTACATGTATGCTGCCCGAGCCACTCGAGTTTATTTCAAGCTCTGCGGGATCGATGGGACCATCCACATCCAGGGTGCCCGAACCGCTCAGCTCCAGCAACCGCGCAACGGGCCCGGTTACATGAATAATGATTTTTTCATGGCTGCGTATACGCGCGTTGGGATGACGAAAGCGAATTTTCAATATGCCGCCCGACACTGTGGTCTCGATCTCGTCCAGAATATTGCGCTGCGCCTGCAGCGTTATGCTGTAATCGTCCGACCGCGTGAAATGCGCTTCTGAAGGCACGCTCACCGACAGACCCTCAAAAGGCGCGGTGTTATGCTCTTCAGTGATCACAGGGCCTTCACCCACGATCTTCTCGCAGGAAATGTTGGCAAAAATTAAAACCGTCATCGCCATCCAAAAACATAGCTTTTTCATTGTATACATTTTTTAAAATTCAAGTTTGTAATTGATTACCGGTATCAAACCGTTCTGGAAATTTGTTCTGATGGTTTTAGTATAAGTGTCGTAGTACGAGTCGTAAACATTGCTGCGGTTCACCACGTTTTGAATATCTAGTGAAAGTGTGCTGGTATGCCTTTTCCTGTTCCACTTCATGCTCACGCGCAGGTCGGGGCGGAAATAAGCAGGGTTCTGCAGCGTATATGCCTGCTGCTCGTCATAAATGGCATAACCCGCCTGCTGCGATTGCTCCAGGTTGACGGGGGTATTACGGAAGCCGCCCGCATAAATCAGTTTTATGTTTATGCCTAGCACCCTCCGCTGACCCTTCAAAGGAAATTCTTTACCTGCTACCGTATTGAACACATAATTGCCGTTGAAACGCGTATTGCGCTCTATGCCATCCAGCGCAGTATATTTCGATTCATATACCGAGCCATTGATGATATAATACAGGTTGTTGCTAAGCGATTGTTCCAGGGTAAGTTCAACGCCGTAGTTTCTGCCTTTGCCTTCATTTACCAAAGCGTCTGTAACGAAATCATTCTGCACATTCAGGGTAGAGAAAGTTTTTTCCGGATCAACACTCACCGGCACGTTGAACAGGTGCTGGTAATACAACTCCGCTTTCATGCGCAGGCCCCTGCCGAGGGCTCGTGCATAAGAGAATACGAAATGATGCGCTTTGGTAAACTCCAAATCTTTGTTGGGCGCGGGCGAGGAATTATGAGGGTCGCTGGCAAAATAAACACCCAGGGGCAGCACCTGGCTGTGCAAGCCATAACCGAGAGCGATGGAGTTTTGCCGGTCAGGATCCCATTTCACCGCTGCACGTGGCTCAATGGCGCGCGTCTTATTGATGTTTAATCCGAGATAGTGCAGACCTGCGGTGAAAGCGAGGTTATTCAAAGGCTTGTACTGCCACTGCGCAAATCCCTGTAATGTGCGCGCATTACCACTCACGTTGATTCTTTCCAAAAGGGGAGCAGTGATATTTTCTTTATCCTTCAGGAAAAAATCATAGTCGATAAAACTCAATATGGTGCCTGCGCGCAACGACAGCCGGTTGCTGAAGCGGTGATTCATCGTAGAAGAGACAATCCACTTCTTTGTAGTGTGCTTATTGCTTTGCGATACGGTGAGCGTTTTATCGTCTTCCACATATTCTTCATCATAACCATTTTCAAAGAACGAATAAGATACTGCCGAACGCAGGTTGGTATTGCGTGCCAGTGCAATGGTATGTGTTAAGCCTGCGGCGCCGGTATTGGATGTGAATTTGTATCCCAGCCGGTCATATTCATCTTCCCACTTATTGATGTCTGTCTCAGGGTCGCCATCATCGGCACTGAGACCACCAAAACCAAAGAGGGTAAATGTGCCCCATTTGTTGGTGGGCAGATAGATATTATATGCCAGGTCCTGGAAGGTGGTAGTGCCGCCGGCGATATCAATACCCATTTTCCCCAGCAAGGCCAGGGTAGAGTAGCGGTAGTTCACCAAATACGAACCCTTGTATTCCTTCGAAAAAGGACCTTCGGCCGCCAGGTTCAGGCCTAACACACCCGCCTGCACAGTGTACTCCTTCTTTTCATTATTTCCCTTTCTCAATTTCAGATCAAAAACGCCGCTGAGTGCGTTGCCATATTCTGCCGCAAAAGCGCCGGTAACAAAATCGGAATTGGATAATAGTTGCGTGCTCAGAATCGAAATGCCGCCGCCACTGCTGCCCATCACGCCGAAATGGTTGGGGTTGGGAATATCGATGCCTTCCATACGCCACAATAATCCGGCTGGCGAATTGCCGCGAATCACGATTTCGTTGTTACCATCGTTGGCAGCTACTACGCCGGCAAATCCTGTTGCCATGCGCAGCGGATCATTCACAGCGGCTGCGTATTTCTGCGTTTCTTCTACCGTAAACGCGCGCGAACTCACAATACTCATGTCATTCAGCGGCCTGTTCTTTTTGCTGTTGGCAGTAACCACCACTTCTTTCTCCGCGCGCACTTTTACCTCGAGCGTTAAATTCAATACCACCTCTTTTCCCGAATTGACCACAATATTGCTGAACAGGCCTTCCTTATAGCCAATATGTGATACCAAAAGTGAATAAGTACCTGCAGGCACCTCGCTAATGCGGAAATTGCCCTGCTCGTCGGTGAGTGCCGACATTTGCGTGCCCACAATCACTACGCTGGCGCCTGCTATCGGCGAATGTAAAATGGGATCGGTAACAGTGCCGCGGATAGTTTGCGTGAACTGCGCAGAAACCTGCATGAACTGAAAAATAAGAACTCCAAAAAGTAAAATCCATTTTTGTTTTCCTTGTGCCATACTGTTGGTTGTTTCAGGGTGTGACAATCGTGTTAATCAATACCACTATTAAAAAAATGTTAAGCCCGCCGACCAGCCAATCCAGCCTTTCCAGTTCTTGTTCCACAGCTCATAACTGTGATAAGAAGGGATGTCGAACTTGTAACCTTTTACCGGACTGGTTTGGTCGGAATAATACATGGCGAATGAAGGACCGCCGGTGATCGCGATGTTCTTAGCGAGACGAACATTCACCAGCAACTGAACTTTGCTGAGCCAGTTATCGTAATGCCAGTTGCCGAGGTAGAGATACTGCGAAGAAATTTCAGGATTAAGTGTAAATGCGTTTCCGAGTTTGATTTCGCGGCCAAGGCCAAATCCATAAGAATAAATTTTTTCATCTGCTTTGGGATTCATACCTGCAACCAGGATGCTGTACAGTTTGGGGTTGCCTGTTTTGACAGCAATGTTTGCGTTCATGATCTCATTGGCCGACACATACACTTTGTGATAACCCCTGCGCGTGAAATTTATCAAACCCAATTGTAAACCTTCAGAAGTATCGGCCAGGTTGATCAGTCCCACCTGCAGTCCCTTTACTCTTTTAGCCACATTCAATATGCCCGCTGCCTGCACGCCGCCTACTGTGCCGCCTGAAAAGTTTGCGATACCGGCTGCCTGCACACCGCTGACTTTTCCGCCCGAAAAATTCGCGATGCCGCCTGCCTGCACGCCCTTTACATCCTTCTTGGAATGATTGTAAAGACCAGCGGCCTGCACGCCCGACGATTGTTCATGAACATAGTTGAATAAACCCGCAGATTGCACGCCGCGCATATTGCCGCCTACTACATTAAATAATCCTGCGGCCTGTACGAACTGCACATTTCCTTTATCAATATTGAAAAGTGTGGCGAGCTCAACGCCGTTTACACCACCGGTAACGCCTCCGAAAAAATTGATGGAAACATTGCTCACGCTATTCCAGTCACCCTCAGCTCCCTGCGTGCTTACGCCGGGAAATACGCCAAAACGAAAAGGAACGGTGCGCGTTTGCGCAAAAATGATTGCCGGGAATAATAATGCTACTGCTACTAAAATTGCTCTTGTTGCCATAATGCCGTTTTAGCATATGACAACTGACTTTGCTTTTACCCCTATGTTAAAAAAATGCTATACCCGCATTCCAGCCAACCCAGCCATTGGAGTAATTGTCCCAGAGCCTGAAAGTTTTGTAGCCTTCTGTAGGGAATTTAGCCTTGTATCCTTCCACATGATCGGACTGCTCGTTATAAAAGCCAGTGAATGAAGGCCCGGCGAAGAGCGTGATGAATTTTCCGAGCTGAAAATTGAACTGCAAATGAAATTTGCCCATAAGATTCGGGTAGTCAAAATTACCCAGGTAGATATACTGAACAGTAAGCTCGGGATTCAGTGTAAACCATTTGTTGAAACGAAACTCGCGCCCCAGTCCATAACCATAACTATAGGCTTTTTCATCAGGCTTATTGTTCATGCTCGCCAGGAGTATGCTGTACAAATTGGAGTTGCCCGATTTCAGCGCCAGGTTCATATTCATAGATTCATTGGTGCTGAAAGCGATCTTATGATATCCATGCACCACAAAATTGATAAAACCAATGCTATAGCCCGATGAACTATCTGCAATATTGATGATGCCGATCTGCACACCCTTCAATTTCTTCGAGTAATTAAATAAGCCAGCTGCCTGCAGTCCCGACATAGTGCGGTTGGCAAAATTGGCAACGCCGCTGAGCTGCGCGCCTCTTACATTTCCTTTGCTAAAATTGCTGACACCACCAATCTGCGCACCGGTAACAGTATCGGTGGCATGGTTGTGCACTCCTGCCATCTGCCAGCCCACCAGCCTGCCTTTTACATGGTTGGTAACACCTGCCATTTGTATGCCCGTAGCGCGATTAAGCACGGTATTATGAACACCGGCCATTTGCACACCAGCCATGGGTCCGCCCGCGATATTGAATAGTCCCGCCGCCTGGAAGCCACGCATTCGCGTTCTGTTGATATTGAAAAGTCCGCCCAGCTCCATACCTTCTGCACCACCCGTATAACCGCCCAGCAGGTTCAGGGAAATATTGTTGACCACCTGTCCGCTCAATTTACCCTGGGAGCTCAACCCGGGTAAAAGCGAAACCTGGAAAGGCCGGTCGGCAAAGAATTTGCCGATGTTGAGGCTCTGAATTCTTTGTTGGGTTGACAATAAGAACTTACCCACTTTGGTTTTTTCCACTTCCCTCACATCCTGGAACACCATTGGTATATACGTAATGGTATCAGGCGCGGCACTGATAGAGTCGGGCACAGAGAAATCGGGACTCACCGTTACCAGGCTGTATTTATAATGCACGGGCTCCAGCACAATAATGACCTGCTGATTATATCGAGGCTGAATATTGATGGCGGTATCCATAAACCCGATTTTGCTCGCCACCAGCGTAGTAGAACCAGGTTTGTTCTTGAATCTGATAGTAAAAAATCCCTGCTCATCCGTGAGTGCGTTCTCCAGTCTTTGTTTACCATACAAACTCGCCTCGCGGATTCGCTCTCCCGTCTCTGCATCATACACATAACCAGAAATCACGTATCCCGATTCATCGCTGCGCGCGCCGGTAATGATTGCAGAGGCCGCCTTGCGGAAAATAATATAGTTGTTGCTTTGCTTGTAGTCGATGCTGCCATTGAAAAGCTGGTCGAGAATTTCTTTTACCGGTTTATCCACCGCCAAAACACTCACCAGGCTGTCGCGGTTGATGATATGACTGTTATAAACAAAATAAAAGTTGGCTTTATTACTGATCTGCTTCAACGCGTCGGCCATGCGCTGGTTGGAAATGTTTACGGTTATTTTGCGATCGAGAATAGATTGCCCCGCAGCGGACAAGGCGCTACATAATAAGACAATAGCCAGCAAAATTCGTCCAGGCCTTGCAGCGGATCGACCTTCCATTGAATAAAGATTATCGCAGATTGATGGTGCTGTCGGTTTTTACAATTTCAAAGTTAACGGCCTGTGACAAGACTTCCAGAACAGTGTCCAAAGAATTCATATCAATTTTCGCAGTCACGCGGGTTTCGCGCAAATCCTCCCTCTCTATCCGGATTTTTGCATTGTAAGCCTCGTTCAATGCATTCACCAGCTTCCAAAGCGGCACGTCCTCGCAAACAAATGCGTGTGAGTAGTAGTAATTGTGCAGGTTATCGGTCACGATTCTTTTTTCGGCAATGGGTTGCGATTTTTTTATGACCACCACTTCGCCTTTCTTCAATTCCACCGACTGATCCTGGTATTTCACCATCACTCTTCCTTCTTCCACAATCACCTCCACCGAATCGCCGCGGTTTTTTACGTTGAAGGAAGTACCCAATACTTCAATAGTTACATTATTGCCGGTACTGACAATAAAGGGCTTTTTCTTATCGGGCTGCACTTTGAAAAATCCTTCACCGGTCAGTTGCACCCGGCGACTGTTGCCGGCAAATTGCTCGGGATATGATAAGGATGAATTTTTATTAATAGTGATAAATGAACCGTCGGGCAGTGTTTCCGATTTTACCGAATCGGTAGTTTGCAATAGTGCCAGCGGTACTTCCTTATTTCCTTCGTTTATCAAAAACCATCCCATCCATCCAAGTCCGATCGTGATTATAACGGCGGCAGCTATGCGAATCCGGTTGATGTGGATTGTTTTGGCAGCACGAGGTGCCGGCGTCTCCTTTGTGCGCTGTTGAAAACGCTGCCAGGCGGCATTTTCATCCACGGTGGTAGTGGCAGCCAGCTGCAGGCTCTCTTCCCAGATCAGGCGGAAATGATCATAGTAGCGGCGGTTTTCCTCGCTCGCGCCGAGCCATTGCTGCACCTGATTCTTTTCATCGGCGCTGGCTTCGCCTGTGAGCATTTTTGCCAGCAATTCGTCAATATCGTTAAAGTTGGTTTTCAATAGTCGGCGGGTTTAGATGTTGAGTAGTGAAAAAATTATAAAGGGTAAAAAATCTATCAGCTTCACCCGAAGTGTCCTCAGGGCCTTGCCCATCTGGTTCTCCACGGTCTTGATGGAGATACCTAACTGGTCGGCAATCTCCTGGTATTTTCTTCCTTCGAAACGGCTCATCTGGAAAATGGTGCGACATTGTTCCGGCAGACTGTTTAACGCATCCCGCAATTTTTCTTCCAGCTCCTTCAGCATCAGCCTGCCCGATGCCGGCTGATCCTCGTCTTTTTGATGATGCATAACATGTGATTTATGTTGAGCCCTCACCTTCAGGTGTTTCAGGTAGTTAAGGCTGTCGTGGTACACCGCTTTATATAAATAGGCCTTCAGTGAAGTCTGAATGTCAGGCTGTTTATTCTTTTCCCATATCTTAAAAAACACATTCTGTACGATTTCTTCGGCAGCGGCTTCATCTTTTAATATGGTATATGCATAGGCAAACAGGCTTTTAAAATGCTGTTTAAATAGCTGTTCAAATTCGTTTATGACCACTTTCTTTATTTGAAATCTTGCCTCAAATATAGATGCTTCCAATACTACTTTAAGTAAAAGACAACCAAACGGTCATTTACCCCCATGTCGATGTAAAAAATTCAAAAGATGTTGTTAATAAGCCCTTTTTGGTATTATTCTTGAGCCCTACCGGTCGTTGCTTACCCTCTGTATAAGGCCAACCGTATAAAAAGCACCTTCCCAAAACCTGCTGCGGTTATTAATACTACCGGATGAAGTGAACTGTACTTATTAAAACGCCAGCATCATGTTGACCTTATTGCTCGTCTCGCTATATGAATTCAAGCTGTTTCTGCAGATCGTTCTTTGGATCGCCATTCCCTGTACCATCATCGCCGTGGTAGTCACTACTATTTTACATTACCGTCGAAAAAAAGCTTTGCTCAATGAACCTGAGCCCGAACTGGCAGACGGCCGGCTGTACCTGGCGGGTGATACGGACGAACTGCCCGACTGGCTGGCCAGCGGCAATCCCGATAATACTTCTCTCCTGAAAAAATACGAGCGTGAAGTAAGAAGGTATAAGGAAAATTACGCCACACTGGAACAGGATTACCGCGCGCTGGAAGAAAAATATACCGACCTGCTGAATAAAGCCTATCATAATGATCAGCCGGATCATGCAGCGTCGGAACAACTGCAACAGGCGCTCGACTATCACGAACAAAAAAATAATAGTGAAAACGGGGAAAATAACGTTGACAACGATCTGATGGAATTGCACGACCTGCGCATAAAGTATGCCCAACTGGAAGAAGAAAATACGGAGCTGAAAGAAAAACTGGAAGAAACGCAATTCCTGCAAGACCTGCTCGAAGAAAAGAAAAAGCAAACAGATTTTCTGCAGCAGCAACTCGAGATGCGCATCAGGAGCTATCATCAACTGGAAAAACAAACCAGCAGCGCGGTGGCAGAACTGGCGCAATGGCGGACGGCAGCGAGTGAGTTTGACAGTAAAGAACAGGCTCTGCTTGCTGACTTGGAACAAAAACAGGAAGCCATCTGCCAGCAGGCAGAACATATTCAGCAATTAGAGTCCACGCTGGAAGAATTACACCGGCAGCAGGCCAGCCTGCAATCGATCATCGACGAAAAGCAAGCCGCTATACAACAACTTCAAAATGACCTTCACCAGGAGCAGGAAAAAGTGAAAGACCTGGAAGGTAAGCTCGAACTGAGCAACCAGCTTTTTGCCCGCATATATGCCGAGCTCTCGAAATCGATGGACGCCGGCCTGGCGTCGCATGCTAACGGCACGGGCCTGCTGGATCCGGCATCTACCGCCAACTAATACCGCAAACGCTTTCATGCATTCCCGAATGGAGTCTTCACAGATTCCTGTATCTTTATTACTAAACCTTAAAAACTATCTAAATAATCGCCAGCATGAACAAAATTGCCCTGGGAATTTGCCTTTTCCTGGCAGCCTGTAATACACCTACAACAAAAGAAATGAGAACGCTTGGAAAAATTGAACGCATCGACCCCGCCCTCGACGCTATTACCGACACTTCCGCCAAACCAGAAATCATTGCCGAAGGTTTCGACTGGACCGAGGGTCCGCTTTGGATAGCTGATAAAAAAATGTTGCTCTTCTCCGATATTCCCCCAAACACTATTTATAAATGGACAGAAGAAGGCGGCACGCAGGTTTATCTTACGCCTTCAGGTTATACCGGCACCACGCCGCGGGGCGGAGAAGTGGGTTCCAATGCGCTGCTGTTAACCCCAGATGGTAAACTGGCCATGTGCCAGCATGGCGACCGCCGCATGGCCATGATGGATGCTCCACTCGATTCGCCGGAACCCAAATTTGTGACCATCGCCGGCAACTGGCAGGGTAAGAAATTCAATAGTCCCAACGATGCCGTGTACCGCAGCAACGGCGATCTTTTCTTCACCGATCCTCCTTATGGTTTGGAGCACAACATGGACGACCCGCTGAAAGAAATTCCCTTTCAGGGCGTATACCGCGTAACGCCGCAGGGTGAGGTGAAGTTGCTGATCGATTCACTGACACGTCCAAATGGCCTTGCCTTTTTGGAGGGAGAAAAACAATTGATTGTTGCCAATTCAGATCCCGAAAAAGCGATCTGGTATTTGTTTGATATCGGTCCCGGCGATGTGCTTACCAGCGCGGGCATTTTGTACGATGCTACCGCCGAGGCAAAAACGGAAAGCGGTCTGCCCGATGGGTTGAAAGTGGATAAGCAGGGAAATATTTTTGCTACAGGTCCCGGTGGTGTATTTATCTTCAACAAAGACAAAAAACTGATCGGGAAAATAAAGGTGCCGCAGCCCTGCTCTAATGTGGCGCTGGCAGATGATGATAAGACGATATTTATCACCTCTGACAATTATGTGCTGAAGTTGAAACTGCGGGATTAGTTACACGCAAAGGCATTGAAATCTTTCGGGGAAAGGCGCGATGCATTTTCACGCAAAGGCGCCTTTTCCCCTTGCGCACAATTCACTTCTTCTTCGCAAACGCCATTTCCCCCGCCGCTATTTCAATCTCCAATGTATTCTCCCTGGGCGGCACAGGACAACTATACCCCGATGTGAACGCACAATACGGATTATATGCCTTATTGAAATCAATCGGCAATTTCCCGTTTACCACATCACTGGTTTTAAAATCAATATACCGTCCGCCGCCATAAGTCTGCTCGCCGCTGCCGGCATCGAGGAAGGGGATGAAGAAATCATCTTTATATTCTTTTGAGTTCAGCAAAGATTCGAGCTGGTAGGCAAACAACCGGTGCTTTTTTCCATCCAGCACAAAACTGATCCGCGCATATTTGCGGGCGCGTTTTTGCTTGCCATCCGACGTGCGCATATTGAAAAAGTTTTGCCCGGTAAGCAGCTCCACATCAGCCAGAACCCGGTACCTGGCATCGGGCGCATAAAAGCGAACATAGCCGGTATCTGATTTGATAATTTCCGCCAGGTCTTTCTTATAATTAGCCTGGTATTGATAAATACTGTCTGCCCAGCTGGTCTGGGCATTGACCGCCAGCGCCGTCAATAAGAGCAGGGTTAAAATGAGCGATTTCATTCCACAATTTACTCACAATCGCTCTTTCCTGGCAAAGGTATGCCCCGGCGCTGCCAGCCGCTTTTTCGTACCTTGCAAGCCTATGCAGCAATACCTTCAATTACTTAAACATATACTTGATCATGGGGTATCCAAATCGGACCGTACCGGCACCGGGACGCTCAGCTATTTTGGCTACCAGATGCGATTTGATTTGCAGCAGGGTTTCCCGATGGTGACCACGAAGAAATTGCACCTGAAAAGTATTATCCATGAACTGCTCTGGTTTTTGAAAGGGGAGACGAATATCAGATACCTGAATGAAAACGGCGTTACCATCTGGGACGAATGGGCCGACGAGAACGGCGAGCTGGGCCCTGTGTACGGCAAACAATGGCGCAGTTGGCAGGGCGCCGATGGCAAAACGATCGATCAGATCACCGATGTAATTAATCAGCTCAAGACCAATCCCGACAGCCGTCGCATGATCGTGAGCGCCTGGAATGTGGCCGACCTGCCCGATATGGCGCTGATGCCTTGTCATACCCTTTTCCAGTTTTATACCGCGCCGGGGAAGAATGGCAAACGCAGGCTGAGTTGCCAGCTATACCAGCGCAGTGCCGATGTATTTTTGGGTGTGCCTTTTAATATTGCCTCTTACGCCCTGCTCACCCTCATGATGGCGCAGGTTTGCGATATGGAGCCGGGAGAGTTTGTGCATAGTTTTGGTGATGTGCATATCTATAACAATCACATGGAGCAGGTGAAGCTGCAGTTGAGCAGAACGCCTTATCCATTGCCCGTTATGCAACTAAACCCTGCAGTGAAAGATATTTTCGGGTTCAGGTTCGAAGATTTTACATTGCTCAATTACCAATGTCATCCTGCAATAAAAGCGCCGGTGGCGGTTTAATTTTTCTACATGATAATTTCACTCGTTGTAGCAGCAGCAGAAAATAATGTGATCGGGAAAGATAACCGGCTGTTATGGCATTTGCCCAACGACATGAAATTTTTCAAAAATACCACCTGGGGCATGCCGGTGATTATGGGCAGAAAGACGTTTGAATCGTTGGGGAAACCGTTGGCGGGCCGCACCAATATTGTGATGACGCGCGATCAAAACTGGAAAGCCGATGGCACGCGCGTAGTCTCCACTTTGGAAGAAGCCCTGCAGGCGGCGGCCGATACCGATGCGAAGGAAGCCTTTGTGATTGGCGGCGGCGAAATATTCAACCAGTCTTTGCCTCTCGCTCACCGCGTATACCTCACCCGGGTGCATGCCAGTCCTGAAGGCGATACATTCTTCCCCGAACTTCCGGCCGACGAATGGCAACTGCTTTCCCAACTCGATTTTGATGCCGATGCCAGACACCAGTATGCTTACAGTTTCCAGGTATGGCAGCGAAAGGCTTAACTTGCCGGTATGTATTCACCTTTTCGCATAGCGCAAAAATATCTTCACTATTATCTCACCGCTGCGAATGGAAAAGGGCATGGCATTCATTCTCCCTTTGTGTACGATTTTGTGCGTAATGTGTTGATGGATCGTACGGAATATCCAGGGTATAAGGAAGTGGAAAACCTGCGCAGTCAACTGCTGAAAGACAATACCGTGCTGGAAGTGGAAGACATGGGCGCGGGCTCGGCTACGGGTGCCAGCCGCCGCAGGACGGTAGCATCCATAACCCGCCATGCCGCGAAGAGAAAAAAATGGGGGCAGTTGTTGTTTCGCATCGTACGCCGATATGGCGCGTTAAATATTCTTGAGCTCGGCACCTCGCTTGGCATATCCACCAGTTATATGGCGCTGGCCAATATGCACGCCCGCATCGTAACGGGCGAGGGCAGTGTGCAGGTGGCGCAATACGCCCGCCGCAATTTCGACGCGCTGAAACTGCACAACATTCAACTGGCCGTGGGTAATTTTGATTACACGCTTAATGATATGCTGGCGCAACTGCCGCAGGTTGACCTGGCTTTTATTGACGGCAATCATAGATTTGAACCGACCCTGCGATATTTCAACCAGGTGGTCCGGAAAACGCATCCCGCTTCAGTAATCGTGCTGGACGATATTTACTGGAGTGAAGAAATGGAAGAAGCCTGGGAAAATATTCAGCTGCATCCGGCCGTTAAATTGACTATCGACCTTTTCTTTTTCGGGTTGGTATTTTTCAATGAGGATATTAAAGTGAAACAGCATTTCACGATACGGTTTTAGCTTTGAAAAGCCTGTTCATAAAAGCAAAAAACAGGAACCAAATTTTTCCTTATCTTGAACCAATAACTACTGATTATGACGATAGGTGTTTTAAAAGAATCCTCGCCTGAAACACGTGTCTCCCTGCTGCCCGAAGCCGCCGCTACCCTTGTAAAAAAAGGAATTTCCGTTTTGGTTGAGCAGGGCGCCGGTGAAAAAGCCTTTGCTGCCAACGATGACTATACCAAAGCCGGCGCACAGGTGGCCGATCGCGCGCATGTATTGCAAAATGCAGAAATCATTCTCGTTATTCATACACCCGCTGAAGCAAATACACTTACCAACAAAATACTGATCGGCGTTTACCAGCCCTTATATAATGCGGCACTTATGCAAACCTGGGCCCGGCAAGGTCTTACCACCTTCAGCCTGGATATGTTGCCCCGCACCACGCGTGCGCAAAGCATGGACGTGCTGAGCTCGCAGGCCAATATTGCCGGTTACAAGGCAGTGTTGCTGGCTGCGAATATGTATGGACGGTATTTACCCATGTTTATGACTGCGGCGGGAAGTATTGCTCCCGCCAAATTTTTGATACTGGGCGCCGGCGTGGCCGGACTACAAGCCATTGCCACCGCGCGCCGCCTGGGAGCTGTAGTGGAAGTGTTCGATACAAGACCGGCGGTGAAGGAAGAGGTGATGAGCCTTGGCGCGAAATTCATTGAAGTGGAAGGAGCCGCAGACGCTTCCAAAGCCGGTGGTTATGCGGTGGAGCAAACGGAGGAATACAAGCAAAAACAACAACAACGCATTGCAGAAAGCATTGCCAAAGCAGATATCGTGATCACTACGGCGCAGATACCGGGTAAGAAGGCGCCAATACTGGTGACCGAAGAAATGCTGAAGACCATGCGCAATGGTTCTGTGATTATTGACCTGGCAGCCGCCACCGGTGGTAATACGCCTTTAACCAGGAACAATGAAACCGTGCATTTCAATGGCGTAACCATCATCGGCAACAGCAACCTGCCCGCCACCATGCCTTCGGATGCGAGCAAGTTGTACGGAAAAAATATCCTGAACTTTTTGCAACTGCTCATCGACAAAGAAGGCAAGCTGCACCTGAACTGGGACGATGACCTGGTGAAAGGCTGTTGTATAACGCATGGTGGTGAGGTGGTGCATGAACGGGTAAAAACGGCATAGACTATAAACTTTTTATATGGAGTCAGTATTGAACTGGATCGCTGAACATCAGCAAATGATCTACATTGTCATCCTCATGATCTTCGTGGGCATAGAAGTAATTGGCCGCGTACCCAGCGTGCTGCACACCCCGCTGATGAGCGGCGCCAATGCCATTCACGGCGTAGTGATCATCGGCGCCATCATCGTGATGGGCAAGGCAGAGAGCGATAATTACCTGGCGCTCATCCTGGGATTCCTGGCGGTGATAGTGGGTACGCTGAACGTGGTGGGTGGATTTGTGGTAACAGACAGGATGCTGGAGATGTTTAAGAAGAAGAAATAGGTATTTATTTGGTTCTTGTATTTTGTTTTTTGGAATTTCTCTTGTCAGGAATTTAACTCAAAACCATGGAATTAAGTCTTCTCACCCTCATTTATCTCATAGGATCAGTCACCTTTATCATTGGACTTAAAATGTTGTCCAATCCCGCTACCGCGCGCAATGGTAACATCCTGGCAGCAGTGGGCATGACCCTCGCGATTGCGGGAACGATTTTCCTGTACGAAGACGAAGGTAAAAAACTGGGTAACTATCCCTGGATATTTGGCGGCCTGTTGATTGGAGGCATCATCGGTACCGTGGCGGCAAAGAAAGTGAAGATGACTGCCATGCCTGAAATGGTAAGTATGTTCAACGGTATGGGAGGCGCTTGTGCGGCATTGATATCGGCCGTGGAGTTCGATCATTTGCTCAAGGCATCTGCCGGCATCCCGATGGCGAGCGCGGGCGATTTTGCACCGTTTGGTCATTATCTCACCATTATAGCAGGTGCCATAATAGGCAGTGTGTCTTTTGCAGGAAGTATGATTGCCTGGGGTAAACTGAGTGGTAAAGTAAAAGATATTTCATTTTCAGGACAGCATATTGTAAACCTGGTGGTATTGCTGGCGGTATTGGCGGCGGCGGTGTTTACTTATAGCATTGATTCAGCGTATGGTCATATGTTCTTCTATGTTACGCTGGGCCTGTCGCTCCTGTATGGAGTATTGTTTGTGATGCCGATTGGCGGCGCTGATATGCCGGTGGTAATTTCATTGCTCAACTCATTTACCGGTGTGGCTGCGGCCTGTGGAGGGTTTTTGTATGATAATAAAGTGATGCTGACGGGCGGTATTTTGGTTGGTGCAGCCGGCACATTGCTTACCATACTGATGTGTAAGGCTATGAACCGTTCGCTGAAGAACGTGTTGATCGGGTCGTTTGGTGGAGGCAGCGCCGCGGCTGGCGCTAAGAAAGAGCAGGGCGCTTACAAAGAAATTACTTTGAGCGACACCGCAGTGGTTATGAGCTATGCCAACAAAGTGATGATAGTGCCCGGCTATGGATTGGCTGTGGCACAGGCGCAGCATGCCTGTCATGAGTTGGAAAAATTACTCGAAAGCAAAGGAGTTGAAGTGAAATACGCTATTCACCCCGTGGCCGGACGCATGCCCGGGCATATGAACGTGTTGCTGGCAGAAGCCGATGTGAGTTATGATAAGCTGCTGGAAATGGAACAGGCCAATGAAGAATTTGCCACCACCGACGTGGTACTGGTATTGGGCGCAAACGATGTGGTGAACCCTGCCGCAAAAACTGATTCTTCTTCTCCCATATATGGCATGCCCATTTTGGACGTGGAACTTGCGAAAAATGTGATTGTGAACAAGCGAAGTATGAAACCGGGGTATGCGGGTATTGAAAACGATCTTTTCTTTCAACCTAAAACATCCATGCTTTTTGGGGATGCCAAGAAAGTGCTGCAGGATTTGATAGCAGAGATAAAGAATCTGTGATTTGCATAGTTTTGCCCCGTGGAATTACCGGCCGCCTTATTAGACTCACTTACCGCTGTTGAAGGATTTGACAGGGACGCATTTCTACGCGTGCATGAAAGTGGTGAGCAGGTGACTTCAATTCGTCTTAATCCCCTGAAACCCGTTGCGCACCAATTGCCTGTTTCAGACAAGATCCCCTGGAGTTCGCAGGGATACTATTTGAGTGGGCGCCCTTCCTTCGTCTTCGATCCGTTGTGGCATGCAGGCGCTTATTATGTGCAGGAAGCTTCGAGCATGTTCCTGGAACTGGCATTGAAACAAACCACTGATCTTTCGCAACCGCTGCGCATACTCGATCTTTGTGCAGCGCCGGGGGGGAAATCTACTTTGATACAGTCTCTCATTTCCCGCGATAGTGTATTAGTAAGCAATGAGGTGATCAAATCGCGCGCAGCCATCCTGGAAGAAAACATCACCAGGTGGGGTGGCGCCAATGTGATCATCACTAACAATGACCCGCAGGATTTTTCCCGCCTTGAGAATTTCTTCGACGTAGTTGTGATTGATGCACCCTGTTCAGGTTCCGGTTTGTTTCGCCGCGATCCGGATGCCATCAGCGAATGGAGTGAACAACATGTTGATTTGTGTTGCCAGCGGCAACATCGCATACTGGCCGACGTGTGGCCGGCGCTAAAGCAGGGAGGTGTGCTGATTTATTCCACCTGTTCTTATTCTCAAAAAGAAAATGAAGAAGTGCTGGATTGGATCATCGATCAGTTTAGTGCGACCCCTTTGCCATTGTTACTCGATGCCGACTGGCATATAGTGTCTGTGCAATCAGCGACGCACCAGGCGCCGGGTTACCGGTTTTTTCCTTACAAAGTGAAGGGGGAAGGTTTCTTCATTGCCTGCCTGCGAAAAAACGACGGGGGCATTGCCAATATTCGCCCGCCGAAAAAATCATTATTACAGAAGCCGGCGAAACAGGAGCTGGCGGTTGCAGAGTCGTGGCTTAAACCGGAACATAATATGCAAATTTGGAAACAATCGGATCGCTTGCTGGCTTTTCCTGCTTCGCAGACTGAATCATTGCTGGCTGTAGCCGAAAAATTATATGTGCGCAGCGCCGGGGTAGGCATAGGAAAAATAGCTGGTGATTCGTTGATTCCTGATCATGCGCTGGCGCTGAGCATGCTTGTGAGCGATAAAATTGTTACAGTACAGTTAAAACAACCTGAGGCTCTGCAATATCTGCGCAAAGAAGAGGTTAGTGTTGAATCGAAACATAAAGGCTGGGCATTGATTCAATACGAAGGCATTGGTTTGGGTTGGGTAAAAATGCTGGGCAACCGGGTCAACAACTACTATCCCTCTAACTGGCGCATCCTGAAGGGCGGACATTGAGCATGTCAAATTAATTCGTCATCTTTGCGCAGTCGAAATTCATGACCTATGTATAAAATTAGATGTCTTCTGGTTAGCTGGTTTGTAATATGTGCCATGTCCCTTACGGCGCAGCAAATACAGGTGCAGGGCATTTCTCCCGACCTGTACCTCGTGCATACTGTCTCCGCCAAGGAAACCTGGTTCAGCATAGGCAGAATGTACAATCTCACTCCCAAAGAAATTGCGGCTTACAATAAATCGAACCTTACGGAAATTCTCAAGGTGGGACAAGAGCTGAAGATTCCACTTACCACAGACAATTTCTCGCAAGACGGTCAGCGCGCGGCCGACGAAGTGTTTGTGCCCGTCTATTATACCGTGCAACCGAAAGAATGGATGTTTCGCATCAGCCAGAATCACAACAAGGTTCCTATTGAACTATTGGAAACCTGGAACAACGTTAAGAACGACCAGCTTCGTGTTGGCATGAATTTGATAGTAGGTTATCTGAAAGTGAGAACCGGTCAGTCGCCGCTGGCATCGCAGGGAAGCAAGCGCATCGTAACGCAGGCCGGACCGCAGTTGGCCAGGAACGATAACAAAGCCGCGGAACCAACTACTAACACCACAAAGCACGAGACAAAAGTGATAACAGCCGAAAACAGACCTTCGGCGTCATCATCCACTTCCTCTGTAACACAGCCTGCGTCTCAACCGGCATCACAACCCGTTGCACAAACCACTCCGCAGCAGGGTCGTACTACTCCCGAGAATAGCTCGAATACGGAGAGCTGGGATGGTTTCAGGGGCGGATACTTCAAGAGCCTGTATTCCGACAAAGGCCATAATACCACCGGCAATGCCGGCATTTTCCGCAGCACCAGCGGCTGGAAAGATGGTAAGTATTATGCGTTGATCAACGATGTTCCCACCGGCACGATTGTTAAGATTACTTATCCTTCCACTCAAAAGAGCATTTACGCCAAAGTACTTGGCCCCTTGCCGGAGATGAAGGAAAGCATTGGATTAAAGCTACGCCTGAGCGACGCTGCAGCAGCAGAGTTGGGAGCTGATATGAGTAAGTTTTATGTGGACGTAAGGTATTAGTGGGTTGGGCGTAATGCAACGGATTTCCGCCGCGCGCTGTCAAATGGCAAAAAACAGTCATGTTACGCGCAGTTATTTTATTGTCGCTGTTGATTCTGTCCTGCAAAAAGGAGAACGATGACTTTAGCCTTGTTGGTAAATGGACCCTGCTGGAAGAATATAATGGAAATTCCGTGCTGGACGGCTGTTTCTGCTGGGAGAAGGCCAGCGCTTCTGCCCAGCATACAGTGGAGTTCAGGCCAGATGGCTCCTATGTACTTACGCCCACGCCCGTTTCTTCGGCCGCTGGTTGCACTGGTATTTATGAAAGGTCTGCAGATACCTTGCGCTGGAACCGCTGCGGCCCCGCCGTAATCGAATCCAAAATTACCTGGCAGTCTCCCTATATGCTGCTCGAAGAGAAGGTGCTGGGAGGTGTGTACGTTTATAAGTATATGAGAGAAAATTAACCTCAGCCCCTGAATCCCCGCGCAAATTCGGCCATGCTCATCCTTTTCTTGCCCTCGGGCTGCACCTCGAGCGCATGAATATAACCATCAGACGCCGCGAATTTGAAGTATGTCTTGTGGTCGGTGAGGTATTGTCCGGGCGCTTCGCGGGGCGCACCATATTCTTTTTTTGAGCGGTAAATCTTAAACAGTTTGTTCTGCACATAAGTAAATGCCCCCGGGTAAGGAGAGAGGCCGCGGATGAGGTTATGAATTTCATCCACCGTTTTGGTCCAGTCTATTTTGCAGGTGTCGGTAAAAATTTTCGGGGCATGGCGCAGCATTTCCCTTGTGGCCTGCGGCGTTTCTTTCAATGTTCCTTCTGCCAGCCCCTGCACTGTTTTTACCAGCAGTTGCGCGCCGATTTCTTTCATTTTATCGTGCACATCGCCAGCCGTATCGTCATCGCCAATGGGAAATTTTTCCTGCAATAAAATATCGCCGGTATCAATTTCGTGTTTCAGTTTAAACGTAGTTGGGCCTGTTTCTTTTTCACCATTGATCACCGCCCAGTTGATAGGCGCCGCGCCGCGATATTGCGGCAATAGTGATCCGTGCAGGTTGATGGTGCCCATGGGGGGCATATTCCATACTTGCTCGGGCAGCATGCGAAAGGCTACCACTACCTGCAGATCGGCCTTCAGTGAGCGAAGTGTTTCGAGAAATTGGGGATCTTTTAGTTTTTCGGGTTGCAGTACCGGCAGTCCTTTTTCCACTGCATATTTTTTTACAGCACTTTGTTGCAATTGCATACCTCTGCCGGCCGGCTTGTCGGGGGCAGTAATCACAGCCACTATATTACAACCCGCTTTTACCAATGCATCCAGCGAAGCAACGGCAAATTCGGGTGTGCCCATGAAGACGATGCGCAGGGAACGAAAATCTTTCATAAGGCGGAAAGATACATAGGAACCAATTATTCGCAAATGCCTCTGAGAAACTCCCGGAACCGGTAGACAAGTGCTAATAAATTCCAGGCTTAGAATTCTACGAACTAAAGTTTCCCCCAAATTTTTTGATTTCAACCAATGCGAATTCGGTTCTTGTGTCTATAAATATCCATTCTTCCTTCCTTCTTCCACCTTCCCTGTTTTCTTTTCGATTTTCCCTTCCTCCGGGGGGAACAATTTTTGCATCCCGGTCATTGTAAACGGGTTAGGTTTATTGACCAAACTTTAATTGGCGGCAAAAATTTATTCCTGTTACTTTGTTCTATAACCTTTTAATTTTTTATATCATGGCACAAGTAAAAAGCGGCGATTTGGTGAAGGTTCACTATCATGGACGCCTGACAGACGGAACTACATTCGATTCTTCAGCAGGTCGTGAGCCGCTGCAGTTTGAAGTGGGTAGTGGCCAGGTGATCGCCGGCTTTGATAACGGCGTTATGGGAATGAGCATTGGTGAAAAGAAGACCATTGAAATTCCCGCCGACCAGGCCTATGGTCCCAAAGATCCCTCAATGATGGTTGAGTTTCCTATCAATCAGTTCCCCGAGGATATGAAGCCTGAAGCAGGCATGCGTTTGAATATGACAAACGGCCAGGGACAGGTGATACCGGTGGTAATTACTGAAGTAGGTGAGGAGACAGTAATACTCGATGCGAACCATCCGCTGGCCGGAGAAGACCTTATTTTCGATATCGAAGTAGTAGATATCGAAACAAAGTCGCGTATCATTTTACCATAACTATTTCCTGGCATACCACCAGCCGAGCCAGATACCGGCGAGGCCCCAGCTAATGATGGAATCCACAAAGTGTTCCATCAGGTCGAATATGGGGTACCAGATATGCATGGTATAGACTCCGTTGAGGAACACGATTAGTCCTGCAAATAAGCTGGCCAGGAAAACTGTGCCCATTTTGGGCGCGGCTATTTTTCCTATAATCCAGCAAAACAGGCCCATCAGCACGATGTTGACGAGCAGCCCGCGCACAATATTGATCCCCATATCCAGGTTCAATGACTGGTGATAGTAGATCTGTGCCCAGGGTTTGCCCATGGCTTGTTCGATTACTGCCTGCTGTTCCGCTTCGGATGATCCGGGTTTTGGCATAGGGAGGAAATAGGCTCCTTCGCCGGGAAGTGATGTACTCAAAATGCTCAGAATAGCATCCTGGTTATCAGTATGAATATGCCCTTTTGCATGCAGGTCGAATACTGTCCAGCTCAGAGATTGCCAAATGAATAGCAACAGGCCGCCAACAATGGCGCCTATAAGGAGTTTTTTCATGTCCGTTGTTTTTTGGTTATCTAAAAGGTAGGCAGATTTTTTGACTTACGCTCATACGCGTAGTACAATAAGCCAGATCCGGCCAGCAATACCACCGTGGCGATGATAGATCCTTCGAAGCCAAAGGAGTCGCCCGTCATAACGGGATGACCTTTTAGTTCCTGCTGCAGCATGGAGTCCCAGTTCAACCCGCTGATAGGGTAGCCCAACACATAGCCCTGTATGAAGTTCCACCCGAAATGCAGGCCAATGGCGAACCAGAGGGTCCTGGTATAGATGAAATTCATGCCCAGCAGTATTCCCCCGAGAAAGATATTGATCAATGCCAGGACGCTGAAATGAGGATTAAAACTATGTGCAATGGTGAATAATCCTGCCGAAGCCAGCAGGGCAATTCGCTTATCAAAACTCTCCATCAGGTTGTTGAGCAGGTACCCCCGGAATACAAATTCTTCACTTACGGCCAGCAGCAGAATCAAAGTGATCATGGCAAAAAATTCGGTGCCATTAAAGCGCGCATCCACCCACTGTAAGGTGCCCGTGAAATACAGAATGAGCGAGCCGAGACCCAATAGAAATATACTCAACAGCAGTCCCGCCCAGGCATCATTGCGATGAAGATGTCTTTGGAGACCGAGACTCACCACAGGCATAGCATCTACATATCGCCGGAAAACAACGGATAGCGCAATGCCGGCAATGGCCACTACCAGCATGATCGTGAGGGTGAGCGCGCCCATATCAGTCGCATCGCCTTCACTCAGCATCTTTTGCACCATAGCGGTGCCTGCCAACAGGCCAATGAGGAAATTGACGAGTATATACGTGGCGCAAAATACAATGGCCCGCAACCAGCCTTGCTTAATCAGGGGCGCTTTGCCTTGGGTTATTGCCATAGAGTTTTGAAAGAGGTTATATATCTTGCCAAAAATAAGGTTTACATGTTTGATAATTACGGCTTCACGGTAAAGGACAGATTTTTGCGCTATGTGACCATCGATACACAAAGTGATCCACATTCGAAAACCAAACCATCTACCGAAAAACAAAAAAATTTTGGACGCCTGCTGGTGAAGGAGTTGCACGACATGGGTGTAAGAGATGCGCACCTCGACGAATATGGCTATGTGTATGCCACCATTCCCGGCAATACCAGCAAGGTGGTTCCGGTAATCTGTTTCTGCGCACATATGGATACTGCACCCGACTGCAGCGGCGCCAGCGTAAAGCCTATTGTACATACCAACTATGATGGCAGCGATATAGTGCTGCCCGACGATACTAGCCAGGTGATATCACCCAAAGACCACCCCTACTTACTGAAAAAAACCGGCGAAGACATCATCACCGCTTCGGGCACCACGCTGCTCGGCGCCGACGATAAGGCAGGCGTTGCCGTGATTATGGATATGGCGCATTATTTTATGACCCATCCGGAAGTGAAGCATGGAACTATCAAAATTTTGTTTACCCCCGACGAAGAAATAGGCCGCGGCGTAGATCATGTGAATCTTGAAAAACTGGGAGCACAGTTTGCCTACACCCTCGATGCCGGTGAGCGAGGCGCTTTTGAAGACGAAACTTTTTCTGCAGATGGGGTTACCGTGATCATTCATGGTGTGAGTGCGCATCCCGGCTATGCGCTCGATAAACTGGTGAATGCTATAAAAGTGGCTTCGGCGTTTATTGAATCATTGCCGAAAACCGAACTTTCTCCCGAGACTACCGAGGGGCGCTACGGTTTTGTGCACCCGGTGCGCATGGAAGGTATAGCCGAAAAAGTGACCATTGAATTTATTATCCGCGACTTCGTAACATCGAAGCTGGATGCCTATGAAGAGTATTTAAAAGAAAAATTAGCAACAATTTTACGTCGTTACCCCGGCGCCCGGGCGGAATTTCACGTAAAAGAACAATACCGCAACATGAAAGAGGTGCTGGATAAATACCCGCAGGTATCCGAATACGCCAAAGAAGCCATCAGGAGGGCAGGAGTGGAGGTGCTGGAAATGAGTGCTCGTGGCGGCACGGATGGGTCGAGACTTTCTTTCATGGGACTTCCCTGCCCGAATATTTTTACGGGCGAAATGGCTTTTCACGGTAAGCACGAATATGTGAGTGTGCAGGATATGCAGAAAAGCGTGGAGACCATCGTGCACCTGGCCTGTATATGGGAAGAGCGGAGCTGAAAAATTGATGATACATTTTATTATTATAATCCTATTGTCTTTATCCTATTGCGGTGTTTCGTTAGCTCAGAACCTCATCCCCAACCCGAGTTTTGAAGATGAAAATATCTGCACTGAATACGATAAAAACTGCGCGCCCGAAGCATGGATAGCCACTTCACTGATGGCCAATTATTATTTTGATCAGACAAATCGGGCTTTTGATCGGCGTCATTTTGTCGGACTCACAGCGGGCAGCGTGCGCACGCCGGGAGCGCGGAATTTTATTCGCACAAAATTGCTCTGCGGTATGCAAAAAGGCAAGCAATACCGGCTTAGCTTTTACACTAATTCTCCGCAGGTGCCGCTCGACAGCATCGGCATTTATTTTTCGGAAAGTGACTATTTGTTTGAAAAAAGAAAATTCACGCAACTAAAGCCGCAGTTATGGAGTGCCGACGGACTGGATTCGCCGCGGCGGCAGCACAATGAGTGGCAAAGAGTGGAATTAATCTATACGGCCGACGGCAACGAAAATTATATCACGCTTGGTCATTTCAGGCGCGTGGATCTGCCAGGACCTTTTCGCGCTGAATATCGGTATGAATACTATATTTTCATCGATAGCATCGCACTATTGCCAATGGATCCGAAAGAAAAAATCTGCGCCGAAGCTGATAGTGTTCGTCGCGAGATCTATTCCGAAAATCCACGTCACAACATGTTGCAGAAATGGGTGTACTACTATACAAAAAACCCGCCCAAACCCATAAAGCTACCGGCTACTCGTGTAGAGGTAACGCGCCGTATCGACACGCTCATCATTCCCGATATATTCTTTGCCACAGCCAGCTTTGAACTTTCTCCCAAAAGTTTTTCCGTCCTGGATAGTTTTGCCAACAGGCTCAAGGCTTATGAAATCGACTCGATGGTCATAGAAGGTCATACCGATAGTATCGGTACGCTGGAGTATAATGAAAAGCTTTCGGTAAACCGTGCCGCATCCGTGAAAGATTACCTGGCACAACAAGTGCCCGGTGTGCAGGAGAAAACTGTATGGCGGGGATTTGCCTTCCTGAGACCGGCGGCATCCAACAAAACTCCGCAGGGACGACAACAAAACCGTCGCGTAGAAATTTATGTGTACAGGCGAGAGTAGTGTTGAAAAAAATTTCCTGTTATGCCTGGCTCGGCTGCTCTGCAACACTATCTTCTTTTAAACCCGATTTCCGGGTAAGAATCGCGCGTATAATGAGCACGGCGTGTTCGCGCGAATTTTCTATAAACCAAACATGCGTTTCCATACCGCCGCATATTACTCCCGCCAGGAAAATATTGGGCATGTTGGTTTCCATGGTTTCGGGGTTATAAGTGGGTTGTTGTTTCTCGTCGTCTGATAACTTGATGCCCACCGAACTCAGGAAAGCGCAATTGGGCTGGTAGCCTGTCATGGCAATCACGTAATCGTTGGGTATGGTAATCTTGCCTTCGGGCGTTTGTATGTCCACTTCTTTGTCGCGGATGGCAGACAGCGTGGAGTTGAAATAAGCTTTGATAGCGCCTTCCTTGATGCGGTTTTCAATGTCGGGGCGTACCCAGTACTTCACGCGTTTGCCGATTTCGGGACCGCGCACTACCAATGTCACTTCTGCGCCCTTGCGGTAAGTTTCCAGGGCCGCATCGATGGCGCTGTTGCTGGCGCCCACCACCACCACTTTTTGCATGGCGTAAAAATGCGGGTCTTTGTAGTAGTGCGTCACCTTGGGCAGTTCTTCGCCGGGAATATTCATCATCACCGGTATATCGTAAAACCCGGTAGCGATAATCACGTAACGCGCAATATAGGTGCGTTTGGTGGAAGTGATTTCATAATGGTCGCCCAGCGGCGTAATGCTCTTCACTTCTTCCTGCAGGTGAATATTGAGGTTGTTGGAAGTAGCCACGCGCCGGTAATATTCCAGTGCTTCGGGTCTTCTTGGTTTATTGCTGATGGAAACGAAAGGGATGCCGCCGATCTCGAGTTTTTCAGACGTGCTGAAAAAGGTCATGTTTAAAGGGTAGTTGTATAGCGAGTTTACCAGGCAGCCTTTTTCGATGATGCAATAGGATAAGTTGGCTTTCTTTGCTTCCAGCCCGCAGGCCAGTCCAATGGGTCCTCCACCTACGATAATGATCTCATACCTGTTGTCTGCTCCGTTGTTCATACTATGGTAAAGTTAAATGATATAGAGTAATCCACATTCTCATCACATCCTAACAAAGTTTTAAGAAATATTGTGGCGGGCGAACCGTTTTAGGCACACATTTGAGTACATTTACACAATTAAAATTCACCGGATGAATTGGTTTTTTCTACAAATCGCGAACCCACCTACCGATACCGCATCAAGTGTTACCAATCCGGCGGCTGCAACGCCACCTTCGATGAACATTCTGGAGATGCTTGCCAATGGCGGACCGCTCATGATTCCGCTGGGACTTTTATTCGTACTGGCAGTCTTTTTCTTTTTTGAGCGGCTGATAGCCATTCGCAAGGCGAGCAAGATTGACCCCAATTTCATGAACATCATCCGCGACAATGTATTCAGCAATAATGTGGCCGCGGCGCGTTCGCTGGCCAGGAATACGCCCAACCCGGTGGCCCGGATGATCGACAAGGGTCTGCAACGCATCGGCAAACCGATTGACGCCATCGAGAAGAGTATGGACAATGTAGGAAAACTGGAAGTGTACAAGATGGAACGCAACCTCTCGGTCTTGTCGCTGGTATATGGCGTGGCGCCCATGCTCGGGTTTTTGGGAACGCTGATCGGTATGCTGCAGTTGTTTTACAACATCAATGTTACCCACGAGTTCAGCACCGATTCCATAGCTGGTGGTATCTACACCAAAATCATCACATCGGCCGTAGGTCTTACCATCGGTCTGCTGGCGTATATTGGATACAATTTCTTAAATGCGCAGATCGATAAGACGGTGAACAGGATGGAAGCCGCCAGCGCCGAGTTCATAGACATTTTGCAGGAACCTACCCGATAAAATAGAGTTATGGCAATCAGAAGAAGATCAAAGCAGCATTCAGAGATGCACGCCGGCGCGTTGAACGATATATTGTTCATCCTGCTGTTCTTTTTCCTTATCGTGTCCACGCTGGCCAACCCCAATGTGATCAAGTTGTCGCAGCCCAAGGCGAAAAGCGATACCAAGGCCAAGCAAACGGTGATTGTGAACATCAAACCCACAGGAGAATATATCATCAACGGCCGCCAGGTAGATATTGCCGCCATGCGCGAAGTGGTAGCGCCCATGATTGCACGCGATTCCACGCAGGCTACCATCGCCATCAATGCCGATAAATCGGTGCCGCTCGAAAATGTGGTGGCCGTAATGCGTATTGCCCGCGACCTGGGTGCGCGCTCCACGCTGCTGGTAGATTCCGATACCAAGTAGTATCAGCGACGCTCCGCTTTAATCATTCTTTCTTTTCCCTGCATATCTCTTCTCACTTCGATATGCGAGAAGTCATATTGTGTAAAAATTTCCTGCACACCCGCCGAAAGATCTTCATGGATCTCTACGAAAATGGCGCCGCCGGGAGATAGTTTGGTCTGCGCGAACTTTGCAATGGCACGGTAAAAAATAAACGGATCATCGTCCTGTACAAATAGCGCCAGGTGTGGTTCAAAGTTCACCACGTTGGCACGCATACTTTCTTTTTCTTGTAAAGGGATATAAGGCGGATTGCTAACGATTATTTCAAACGACGGTAATTTCTCCCAGCTGGTTTCATCGAGAAAATTAAGCGGCAGGGTCGTGATTGCCACATCATGTGCTTTCGCATTTTTTTCCGCAATATCCAGCGCCTCTCTGCTCACATCACAGGCATACGCCCATATCGACATCGTTTTTTTTCTGATGGCAATGGGTATGCAACCGCTGCCTGTTCCCACATCCAACAGCTTATTCATCAGTTTGGGGTAGCGCGATTTAACTATCCAATCCACCAGCTCTTCCGTCTCCGGTCTCGGGATAAGGACATTTTCATCTACATAAAACCTTAACCCGCAAAACCATGCTTCATGCAAAACATACTGCACCGGCTTATGTGTGAGTAATTGCCTGGTATAATTGTCCAGCAAATCTCTTTTCGATCCATCCAACTCATCGTCCTTATGAATCACCCTTTCGCTCTTTTTCCATCCCGTCAGGCTCTCCATCACCCAATCCGCGATATTCGCCGCTTCACGCACCTCATAGATCGCTGTTAACTGTTGCGCCAGTTTTTTTCCCGCTTCCTGTACCGTCATGGCCGCAAACTTAGGGAAAAACGGTGGCGGGCAGCCACCCGGCACCGACAAAGCATTCTTCGCCTATCTTTGCCCGCAAATTGAATTCGCTCCTGGCTATCCACGAAAAATACATGCACCGATGCTTTGAACTGGCCCTCAAGGGGGCGGGTCATGTGGCGCCCAACCCCATGGTGGGAGCGGTGCTGGTACACGATGGCCGAATTATCGGGGAAGGTTTTCACGAAAAATATGGCGAGGCGCACGCAGAAGTGAACTGTATTAATTCGGTGAAGGAAGAGGATAAGCATCTTATATCGCAGGGTAAGCTATATGTTTCACTGGAGCCTTGCGCGCATTTCGGGAAAACGCCGCCTTGTTCTGATCTGATTATTGAAAAGAAAATTCCGGAGGTGGTTATCGGCTGCCGCGATCCGTTTAAACTGGTGAATGGGAAGGGCATTGAAAAGTTGCAGGCAGCAGGCGTGAAAGTGGTGGCCGGTGTGCTGGAAGAAGAAGCAAAGAACCTGAACAAACGCTTTCTTTGCTTTCACACCAATCATCGCCCTTATATTGTTTTGAAATGGGCGCAGACAGCGGATGGAAAGATTGCGAACGATGATTTTTCCCGCATTTATATCAGCAACGAGTTCAGCAACCGGCTGGTGCATAAGTGGCGTAGTGAAGAGGCGGCTATTCTTGTGGGCACTAATACCGCACGATTCGATGATCCGGCATTGACCAACCGGCATTGGACAGGCGCCAACCCCACGCGCGTGGTAATTGACATGCATTTGCAATTGCCCACCCACCTGAAATTGTTTGATGGCACCGTGCCCACTATAATTTTCAACAGCATCCGCCACGAAGAGCGACCCAACCTGCGGTATTACCAAGTTACGGAAGATGTTTCCATCGTGCACCAGGTGGTAAATGCCCTGTACCAGTTGCGTATACAAAGTGTGCTGGTAGAAGGCGGCGCGCGACTGCTGCAATCATTCATTGATGAAAGCGTGTGGGATGAGATAAGAATGATTCGCGGACATCAGTCGGCGGGCGACGGCATACCCGCGCCCATCATTCACAATGCCAGCTGGCGCCAGCGGGAAACGCTGGATACCGATATCATCGAATATTTCGTAAACCCGCAAACCATAAAAAATTGACGAGTTTACTTTTCCTCATCGGCAGCATCATACTCACTTCATGGCTTACCATTTCTTTTAAGTTCGTAGAGCGTTTTAAGATCAACAACCTGCAGGCAATTGTGTTCAACTACATCACCTGCGTTATTACCGGGTCGATTGTAAACGGAGGCTTTCCCATAAAGGCGATTCAACAAAACAATGAGTGGCTGCCCTGGGCCCTGGTGATGGGCGCATTGTTTGTATCACTATTCAACCTGGTAGCATTTACCGCGCAGCGCATCGGCGTGTCGGTGGCAGTCGTAGCGTACAAATTATCACTCATTATACCTTTTGTTTTTTCGCTGATTTATTACAGCGAGCCTTATACAGGATGGAAAATTGCGGGAGTGGTGCTGGCCCTTGCTGCGGTGGTGCTCACTTCTTACCCAAAAGAAAAAGACACGCAAAGCAAGGGCCTGGGTTTATTGCTCTGGGTCGCGCCACTCGTGCTGTTTGTGGGCAGCGGCGGACTCGATGCGATGATCAAATTCGTGGAACAGGAATTTGTGAATGAAAATAACCAGGACAGCTATCTCATCACGGCATTTTCATCGGCGGCAGTGGTGGGGAGTAGCATATTGTTTTATCAATTTGTTGCGGGCAAACAGCGTTTCGATGCGCGAGCCATTTTTGCGGGAATGGCCATCGGTATACCCAATTACTTTTCAATTTGGTGCCTGATGCACGCGCTGAAGGGATATACCGGCAACAGCAGCGCCGTAATACCTATCAACAATATGGGCGTGGTGCTGATAAGCGCCATATTTGCCTGGCTGGTGTTTAAAGAAAAATTATCGTTGATAAACTGGATGGGCATTGTCTTATCACTGGGTGCCATTGCCCTGATAGCTTTTGGATAAATATGAGCGAAGCAGATTTTTACTATACGATCGACAGAGAGGGGACCGCGGAGTTCAAAGATCGCGGCAGCAAGTTTTTGGCCTATGCCTGGCCCATTGCCAGCATTGATGATTTCAAGAAGCGGATGGAAGCCATAAAAAAAGAACATCCGAAAGCGACGCACCATTGTTTTGCGTATCGTCTTGGTCTTGATAAGACGGTATATCGCGTGAGCGATGATGGTGAGCCGTCGGGTACTGCCGGTAAACCAATACTGGGTCAAATTGATAGTAAGCAACTCACCAATATACTCGTGGTAGTAGTTCGATATTTTGGCGGCACACTACTCGGTGTGCCTGGGCTGATCAATGCATATAAAACCGCGGCCTCATTGGTGTTGCAGGTAACGCCCATCGTGCAAAAGCAGGTTGAAGTCAACTACAAGTTGCAATTTGATTACACCGTAATGAATGACGTGATGATGGTGGTAAAGCAATGCAACTGCAGTGTGCTGCAGCAGGAAATGCAATTGTTTTGCAGCCTCACCATTGGCGTGCCGAAGAACAGGCTGGATGAAGTGCTGTTTCGGTTGAAAGATATAAAGGGGGTGGAGATCGAAAAGTTATGAGGGAAATATATCTTCCCGAAATAGCTTACCACTATTTACTAAAACGCTCACTCACCACCAACTCCTTACTACCCGGCGTGTATTTGTAAAATCCCTCCCCGCTTTTTACCCCCAGATAACCCGCCGTCACCATATTACTCAGCAGCGGACAAGGTGCGTATTTCGGGTTGCCAAAACCATCGTGCAATACCTGTAAAATTGAATGGCAAACATCCAGACCTATAAAATCTGCCAGTTGCAGCGGGCCCATGGGATGCGCCATGCCCAGTTTCATCACGGTGTCAATTTCTTCCACACCAGCCACGCCTTCGTACAGGCTATAAATTGCCTCATTGATCATGGGCATCAATATGCGGTTGGCTATAAAGCCGGGATAGTCGTTTACTACGCAGGGCGTTTTACCCAACTGTTTGCTTAACGTAACAATGGTATCAGTAACCGCTTTCGAGGTAGCATAGCCGTTAATAACTTCCACAAGCTTCATCACCGGCACGGGGTTCATAAAGTGCATGCCGATTACCTGCGAAGGTCTTTTGGTGGCGGCAGCAATTTTTGTTATGGAAATAGAAGATGTGTTGCTTGCCAATATTGCCGCAGCGGGTGCTGATTCGTCCAGCTGTTTGAAGATTGTAAGTTTCAGTTCCACATTTTCCGTAGCGGCTTCTACTACCAGGTCGGCTTGTTTTACGCCCGCAGCTACGTCGCCGGAGGTGGAAATATTTTTCAGCGCCACTTGCTTTTGTTCTTCGGTTATCGTTCCTTTCGCCACTTGCCGGTCAAGATTTTTCGAAATGGTCTGCAAGGCTTTTTCCAGCTGGGCTGCATTCACATCGATCAAAGTAACGGGAAAACCATTTTGCGCAAAAACATGTGCAATGCCGTTACCCATGGTGCCGGCACCGATAACAGAGACATTTTTTACTGACATGATCTGAAATTTGGTCGAGCGCAAATGTATTCAATATTTCCTTCAGGTTATACAGGCGTTCATCGATCATGCACATCTTCAGCCATGGTGGGGTGTGTCGCGTTCACTGATCGAAGCTAAACCCGGTGGCATATATACGCCTGCCTGGGAAATTGCCGAATCGGGAATCAATTACAGCAAAGCGTGGCCGGTGGCGCTGGAATTACTCAAGAAGCATCTTCAAGCTTAATTCTTGTTTTTGAAGTCGCCGCGCTTCCATGCGCGAATGAATTCATTCCAGGCAAAGGGGTTGAAAATATTCTGGGGCGGTGCTTGTCCGCTGTAATAGTAGCGTTGTGCGTTTTGACGGAGCATGATGTTGGCATTCTCGCTGCCGCCTGTAGGCACTACGCGCGCGAGGGCGCGACGCCTGGAAGCGTCGTTATTTTTGCGTGCTATTTCTATTTCGTCGTCGGGTATATGCACGTTCACGAAATCACGTTCAAATTGTTCGCGCGTGGGACGAGGTCTTATGATGGTGACGGGAAGATATTGAGTGTCGGTCACCATTAACTGGATCAGGCTAAACTGGTTGCCCTCCAGGTCGCGCGGTATTTCGGCCAGCTTGGGTTTATAACCCACTGAAGAAAATTCGATCTGGTCGCCTTTCAGAACAACGATTGAAAAAACCCCCTGCTCATTGGTCATGGTACCGCGACGCTGACCGCGTACCTGCACAGTGACGTAGGGAATAGCCTTGAGGCTGTCCGCAGTCATTACTACACCATATAACTGCACCACAGAATCCCTCAGGCTTTCGAATTGGGCATTTGCTGTCAGCGGATAAGCAAAGGCACCAAGGCACAGGAATAGTAGAAATTTTTTCATTCGTTTCAAATATAGAGATTATGCCTTAATTACTACAACAAAATACAGGGCTTATTGGTTAATTTTGCGGGCAAATTTACTTTTAACAAAATTCTTGGATGATGACGGAGGAAAAAGTTGTAGCTGCATTAAGCAATGTTCAGGAGCCAGACCTTGGAAAAGATATAGTTACACTCAACATGGTGAAAGACATTGTTATCAGCGGCAACAATGTTTCGTTTACAGTCGTGCTCACCACACCTGCATGTCCCCTAAAAGATCTGATAAGAAATGCTTGTGTAAATGCGATAAAACACTTAGTGAATAAAGATGCGAATGTAACCGTCAACTTTACCTCCAATACCACCACTAACCGCCATGATGCCAAAGCTGTTTTACCCAATGTAAAAAATGTAATAGCAGTTGTAAGTGGCAAAGGTGGTGTGGGCAAAAGCACTGTGGCTGCCAACCTCGCCCTGGCATTGTCGCAACATGGGGCCAAAGTGGGTTTGATGGATGCAGATATTTATGGTCCCAGCGTACCTATCATGTTTGGTGTGCGCGGTGAACGTCCCATGATGATGGATGTAGGTGGTGATAAGGGCATGATTGTCCCCCTCGAACGATTCGGAATCAAGCTGATGAGCATAGGTTTACTGGTTGATGAAAAAAGCGCGGTAGTATGGCGCGGACCTATGGCGAGCAGCGCCATCCGCCAGTTTGTGACCGATGTATATTGGGACGAACTCGATTACCTGGTGATCGATATGCCCCCGGGCACAGGAGATATACACCTCACTTTGGTGCAAACCGTACCTGTTACCGGCGCCGTTATTGTAACCACTCCCCAGGATGTGGCATTGGCCGACGCCAAAAAAGCCATCGCCATGTTTGGCCAGGCGCAGATACGCGTTCCCATCATTGGACTGGTAGAGAATATGAGTTATTTCACACCCGCTGAATTACCCGGCAACAAGTACTACATATTCGGAAAAGAAGGCGGAAAGAAACTGGCCGAAGAGTATGAGATTCCATTCCTTGGCCAGATACCGTTGGTGCAGTCCATTCGCGAGGGCGGCGATATAGGGGTACCCATTATGGTAAGCGACGACGAAATTACCCGCGCTGCATTCGAAGAATTTGCCGCCAATACGGTGCGCGCCATTTCGATGCGTAATGCCAACCTCTCCGCATTGCAAACAGCCGAAGTTATTGACTGATAAATGATTGCGGTCTCCTGGCGGGACCGCATTTTTTTTCAATCTCCGCTCCGTCCACTCATCTGACTGGCAATAAGTCCTTCACTATCTATATCTTCGCTTCATGTATAGCCCACCTTATTTCAAAGAAAAAAATCAAAAGCTGGTCCGGGAATTCATGGAGCAACATCCATTTATAACCCTCTGCGGCTGCGATGCACAGGGTAATCCCGTGGCCACGCATGTTCCGGTAATTCTTCGCGAAGAAAATGATACGTTGACCATCTGCGGTCACATCATGCGAAAAACAGATCATCACCTGGCTTTTGCACAAAATCCCAATGTATTGGCCATTTTCTCGGGCGCGCATACCTACGTAAGCGCCAGCTGGTATAGCAACCCGCGACAAGGATCGAGCTGGAACTATATGGCAGTGCATGCCAAGGGAAAAATCCGCTTTCTTGACCAGGAAGGATTGCTCGGCGTATTGCGCGACCTGACGGCGAAGTTTGAAAATAATGATCAATCACCCTCGTTGTTTGAAAAACTGCCCACCGAATATGTGGAGCAAATGAGCAAAGCTATTGTTGCATTTGCTGTGGAGGTGAAAGAAATAGACAATGTGTTCAAGCTTAGCCAGAACCGCGACGAAGCAAGTTTTCACAACATTATCGCGAAACTGGATGAGCAGGGTGGCGACGGAAAAATTATTGCGGAGGAAATGAAGAAGCGCGCTGCACAATTATTTTCAAAAACAGAAACGGCTTAAGCCGCGCGACATGAATAAAATCAAGGAAATTTTTGAGTTGTTTAAAGTCCTTGCATTGGTCATTGCATGTCATGTTGTGCGTAAAACTGAACGCCTGGAACGTCCTGCTTCCGATAAACAAGGTTACAGGGGCTGGCGTGGACTGATGCCGGAAAATACGCTCCCGGTCATGCTCGCTGCACGTTATGGGTGTTGACGCAATTATTACCGGTTACCCCGATCTTTTTCAGTAGGTTTGACACTCCAAAAAAGTTAGTGAATATGCATCTTTCGCTTGAAGGAAAAAATGCAGTGATATGCGGCAGTTCGCAGGGAATTGGACTGGCTATAGCTGAAGAACTGGCCTTGCTGGGCGCCAATTGCACCTTGATGGCGCGTAATGAAAGCAGGTTGCAAGCTGCTGTGTCAACGCTCGATACTTCTATGCGCCAGCAGCATGGTTACCTGGTGGCAGATTTTGATGACACCGAAGCGGTGAAAAAAGCAATCGAAGAGCATGTAAAAAAACAACCTGTTCATATCCTTGTCAACAATTCCGGTGGTCCGCCGGCAGGGTCTGTGTTAGACGCCAGGGAAGATGAATTCAGAAAAGCATTCGACCAGCACCTGGTGTGCAATCACATACTTGCGATGGCTTGTCTGCCCGGCATGAAGGAAGCGAGTTATGGACGTATCATCAATATCATTTCCACATCCATCTATATTCCCATCACTCACCTGGCTGTATCGGGCACGGTGCGTGGGGCAGTAGCCAGCTGGGCAAAGATTTTGTCGAATGAAGTGGCGCGTTTCAATATCACGGTCAACAATATCCTGCCAGGGTTTACGAAGACGCAACGACTACAGGAAGTTATTAAGGGCACAGCTAAAAAACAGGGAGTGGATGAATCGGTGGTTGAGGAAAAACTGAAAAACGAAAGTCCTATGCGCCGCTTTGGCGAACCGTCAGAACTCGCTGCCGTAGCAGCTTTCCTTGCTTCGCCCGCGGCATCGTATGTAAACGGGGTGAGCATTGCGGTGGATGGCGGTAAAACAGGAGTGATTTAATGAACATGCAATTTGATCATACGCTTGAATGCGCGCAGCAATTGGATGCAGCTGACCCGCTGAAGCATTTCAGGAACGAATTTATTATTCCTGAGCGCGAGGGTAAGGAGCAGATCTATTTTCTCGGCAATTCACTGGGACTGCAACCCGTGCGCACCAAATCTTATTTGCAAAAAGTGTTGGATGATTGGAGCACCTGGGGCGTGGAAGCATTCTTTATGAGCGAAGAGCCCTGGATGCACTACCACGATACGCTCACCAAACCTTTGTCGAATATTGTGGGCGCAAAAGATCATGAAGTGGTGGTGATGAACCAGCTCACCATCAACCTGCACCTGATGCTGGTAAGTTTTTACCGGCCGCAGGGCAGGCGCAATAAGATTTTATGCGAGGCCAAAGCATTTCCCAGCGATCAGTATATGCTGGAAACGCACGTGAAACAGCGTGGCCTCGATCCCGATGAAGTAATTATTGAGGTAGGTCCGCGCGCGGGAAGTCATACCATTCACCGCGCCGATATACTGGATGCCATTGAAAAGCACAAAGACGAGCTGGCGCTGGTATTGTGGAGCGGTGTTGATTATTATTCGGGGCAGGCGCATGATATCGCTTCCATCACCCGCGCTGCACATGCCGTGGGCGCCATCGCCGGTTTTGACCTGGCGCACGCGGCCGGCAATATTCCTTTGAAACTGCACGAGTGGAAGGTTGACTTTGCGTGCTGGTGCAGTTACAAATATCTCAACGCTGGTCCTGGCGGAATGGGTGGGGTGTATATTCATGAAAAATATCACCGCGTGCCCGGCATACCACGCTTTGCCGGCTGGTGGGGATATGATAAGGCTACGCGCTTCCTGATGAAAAAAGGCTTTGTGCCCATTCCCACTGCCGAAGGATGGCAGGTGAGCACACCATCGCCTTTGTTGTATGCCGCGCACCGCGCGAGTTTGGAAATATTTGAAGAAGCCGGTTTTGAAAAATTGCAGGCTAAAAGCAAATTGCTTTATTCATACCTGTGTTACTTGCTGGATGGTATCAACAACGAAGGAATTATCCAGTTCATCACTCCGCGTGCCGATGAGGAACACGGCTGCCAGCTCAGTATGCTGATGCTGCGAAATGGCAAGGCAATTTTTGAAGCACTGTTTGAAGCAGGGGTGATGACCGACTGGCGCGAACCCAATGTAATTCGCCTGGCGCCTGTGCCGCTGTATAATAGTTTTGCCGAAGTTTGGCAATTTGCGCATATTCTCTCACAAATACTTCAACAACACGTAGAACACGCATGACACGTCAGCAATTGGTAGAAGAGATACGTAAGAAACAATCATACCTCTGCATTGGTCTCGATAGCGATATCACCAAAATTCCGCGTCACTTATTATCCGAGCCCGATCCCGTTTTTGCCTTCAACCAGCAGATTATCGACGCCACGCAGGAATATTGCGTGAGCTATAAGATTAATACAGCCTTTTATGAAGCGCTTGGTCTGCCGGGCTGGGAAGCTATGGCCAAGACGCTCGACTATATTCCCAAAACGCATTTCACCATTGCCGATGCCAAGCGCGGCGATATCGGCAACACTTCCGCCCAATATGCCAAAGCGTTTTTCGAAGCCCTCGATTTCGATGCCATCACTGTGGCACCTTATATGGGCAGCGACAGCGTACAGCCCTTCCTGGATTATGCGGGCAAATGGACTATCCTGCTTGGTCTTACCTCCAATGCCGGAGCCAAAGACTTTGAATTGCAGCAGGCGGGCGGAGAACTGTTGTATGAAAAAGTGATGAAGACTGCCTCACAATGGGGTACACCCGAAAACCTGATGTTTGTTGTGGGCGCCACCCAGGCTTCGGAATTTGAAAACATCCGCAAAATTACGCCCGATCATTTTTACCTTGTGCCCGGTGTAGGCGCGCAGGGAGGAAGCCTGAAAAATATTTCTGCCAAAGCGATGAACAAAGACGTAGGCATACTGGTGAATGTAAGCCGTGCAGTGATCTTTGCTTCTCATGGGGAAGACTTTGCGTATAAAGCCGGCGAAGCGGCGAGGAAGTACAGGGATGAAATGGCGGGGTATTTACATTCTTCGTAGCAACCTCTGCGTGGCAGAAATGAACAGCAAACAGCACCACGATGAGCGTAACGATATTGTTCATTGGGGAGATTTTAATGACAAAATAGTTGCCGCTGCGAATATTTCAGGCTAAGTGATGACGAAGAAGGAAAATTGGGGGATGAAAAACGTTAATGTAACGACACCGTATCCACCACCGTCACCTGCCTGGCATTCACGTTTACTCCTGTTCTTACTTCCTTATTCCACCCTGAGTCTGCAGGCAAATAGTGCAGATCGTAGCTTCCCGGGTTGAGTCCTTTGATCATATAGCCGCCGGTGTTGTCGGTATAGGTGCTGGCAACGGTATCTTGTCCTTGCAGGGCCAATACCGATGTGAGCACCGAATCGGGCAGCACCCATCCTTTAATATCGCCGGTCTGTATGCCGGCTTCGTTGAGGATGGTGCGGATCACTGGTTTAAGAATGAAATTTTTGTTGCCGGTTTTTACGATGGATTTCGCCACATCGAAGTCGAGCAGGATGGTGTACAACATGCCAGCCTTTACATCCTGGTGAATGTTCAGCTTTAGTCCGCTTTGTTGAGCGCTGGGCGTTTTCAAATCAAACTCCTCGCCATCGATCACTACGCTGTTGTTGGGACCGAGTATCAGCCGCATTTGTTGCAGGCGGCCGCTGGGAATATCGGCCAGTGCCAGCAGCGTGTCTTTATCATTTACCAAATCCAGCAGGTTGTAGATGCCTGCGTTTACACCCTGCAGACTTTGCCAGCCATTATCATTGGCAGAGTCGCCGGATACATTGATCTGCACATCGCGTACATCGATGTACACAGCTTCATAGTCGCCGGGATCATCGGTGAGTCTCACCTCCAGTTTCGCTCTTCCCTGGATGAGCGACTCGTCACTGTCGCACGAAACAATCAGCAGGGAAAACAATACGAAAACAGGGGTCCATTGAAATAGTCTTTTCATAGCGTGCATGTATTGATTTGTACATCCCGGAAATCACAAAGTGTACCAATCTAGGGCAGCTTTTCAGGCCGGAAAAGTGAAAAGCTCCCCTCAGGAGCTTTAAACTATTGTTTTCAAAGGGATTACCAGTTTTTAGGTTTTTGCATGCTTTTTTAGATAAAACGCATCCGGCGTCTATATAGCAAATGACAAGGGGTCTCCACAGGGATATTAGAAATAAAAACGGGGCCAATAAAAGTCAGGGGGATTAGATACAAAATTATACCGCTTTGCCACGCGGTCGTACCTGAAATAGTCACGATGCTACCTGTAAAGATTTGAAATGACTGATTTCGTGGCGCTTTTTGCCTTTACGGGCACACTAATCCTTCACTTCCTGTTTCAGCAGACGGCTGGGCAGCACACCGAACTCTTTCTTGAAGGCCACGGTGAAATTGCTGAGGTTAGCATAACCCAGCTCCATCGCAACCTCTTTCACAGAAAATTCGCCGGTGAGTAGTTTTTCGCGGGCAACCTGCATGCGTGCCTTCTGGTAGTATTCGTAAATGGGCGTCTTAAACATAGTCTTGAAGTCTTTCTTCAGCTTCGACTCGCTTACAGAGGCAATTTTCGCCAGTTGTTGAATGGGCGGTGGTTGCTGGTATATATTTTCAGTAAGAATAGATTCGATATGCATCACGCGCTTCAGATCTTCGGGGGCAAGATTGACTGCAAGCGCGGGGTTTTGCATTTTTTCAATGAGATGAGCAAAGAAACGTTCGATCATCAGCATCACGCGGTTTTGAATTTTCGTCATGCGCAACGGATCATTTTGCTCGGTCTCCCACATCGCGTTCATCCACTGCCGGTATTGTGCGTCCAGCGGCTCCATGCCCAGGTTGCCTGCTTTCATGGAAAGGTAGGCCGACAATACATCTTCGGTAGAGTTGATATCGAGATAGCCCGCCAGCCACTTTTTGCTGAATATGATACTGACACCGCGCAGATGCGCGCCCGCGCTTCCTTTGTACGACCAGTTGGTGCGCGAACTGCTCAGGTACGACATATATCGCCTGGTATTGTTTTCCACGATCTTTTGGTCGTCCACAGTTACTTCCAGCTCTCCTGGCACCACCACTTCTTCGAAGCGAAGTGTATAAAACTCGTCCTCGTTCCTGGCGCGGTGAAACATCCAGTCCCTGTTCCATATAAAATCAAAAAGGGCAGCGTGAAGGCCATTGGGAAGTTTAAAATACTGGACTTGTCCTATGCCATAGTCGGGCGGCAGTTCAAAATGGTGATTATATACACGTCCGCGCATTCTGCTGGCAAAATCGTGTAACAGCACCTCATAGTCCGTATTAGTCATGTCGAAGCTAAACACACCAAAATCTTTTACGTCTATCATCGCGCACGAAAGGCACAAAGCGTGCCAGCATGCACTGCAAAAATGATTTTAACACTTGTCAAATCGCTAGCAGTTATTACTCAACCCTTTACTCATACTTCAACGGGTTGCGGCGAACGGATGCAATGTAACGCTTGATGTTCATCCAGAAAGCAAGTATAAAATAAATAATCAGGGGAGACCCCATGGTAAGGAAAGAAACATAGACAAACCAGGTGCGTATGCGGGATGTGGCGATGCCGAGTCGTTCACCAATCCTTGTACACACCCCAAATGCCTGCCATTCAATAAATCGCCGGAATCGGTTCATAACTCTAAATTAAAAATTTTGCGGAAAAGATGGTAGGCCGGTGCCAGGTGCTTCGCCGGTGTGGAGATGGGGGTTTCCGGGTTTCGGGTTCTTAATTTCGAGTAGTGATTTACAAAGCGCGGCAGCCACCCGAAACCCGAAACCGAAAACGGGCGAAGCAGCCCGTTTTTTAGTAACTTCGCATTTCTTTTTAACATCGTTTAAACGTATTAAATATGGTTTTTGACCTGGACATGATAAAAAAGGTTTACGCAGCCCTGCCGGGGAAGGTAGCGGAGGCTCGTAAACTGGTTGGCCGGCCCCTTACATTAGCAGAGAAAATATTGTATGCTCACCTTTTTCAACCCACCCAAAAGGCATATGAACGTGGTGTGGATTACGTGGATTTTGTGCCCGACCGCGTGGCCATGCAGGACGCTACCGCCCAGATGGCGCTGCTCCAATTCATGACCTGCGGCCGCGATAAGGTAGCCGTACCTTCTACCGTTCACTGCGACCACCTGATACAGGCCAAAGTGGGCGCGAAAGAAGACCTGAAGACCGCCCTCGATGTGAATAAAGAGGTATATGATTTTTTATCATCTATCAGCAATAAATACGGTATCGGCTTCTGGAAGCCCGGCGCAGGCATTATTCACCAGGTAGTGCTGGAAAATTATGCCTTCCCAGGCGGTATGATGATCGGAACTGACTCTCACACTCCCAATGCCGGCGGCCTGGGTATGATTGCCATCGGCGTGGGTGGCGCCGATGCGGTAGACGTAATGGCCGGCCTGCCCTGGGAACTGAAAATGCCCAAACTGATCGGTATAAAGCTTACCGGTAAAATGAGCGGCTGGACTTCGGCCAAAGACGTGATCCTGAAAGTGGCCGGCATACTGACCGTAAAAGGCGGTACCGGTGCCATTGTGGAATATTTTGGCGAAGGCGCCGACAGCCTGAGCGCCACCGGTAAAGGCACCATCTGTAACATGGGCGCCGAAATTGGTGCTACCTGCTCGCTGTTTGCTTACGATAAGAAAATGGCCGACTACCTCAAAATCACCGGTCGCGATGAAGTAGCTGCCATGGCAGACGCTATCAAAGAACACCTGCGTCCCGACCCCGAGGTATATGCCGAGCCCGAAAAATATTATGATCAGCTGATCGAAATAAATCTCTCCGAACTGGAGCCATACATCAACGGTCCCTTCACACCCGACCTGGCATGGCCCATTTCGAAATTTGCCGAAGCTGTGAAGTCGAACGACTGGCCGCAACGCCTCGAAGTAGCGCTGATCGGTAGCTGTACCAACTCTTCGTACGAAGACATCAGCCGTTCGGCCTCGCTGGCCAAACAGGCAGTAGAGAAAAAACTGAAAGCAAAAGCAGAATTCACCATCACCCCCGGTTCTGAGCAGGTGCGCTATACCATCGAGAAAGATGGTTTCCTCGACACTTTCGCCCAAATTGGCGGCGTGGTGCTGGCTAATGCCTGCGGACCCTGCATCGGTCAGTGGGCGCGCCATATAGATGACCCGAAACGTAAAAACTCGATCATCACCTCGTTTAACCGCAACTTCGCAAAACGAAATGACGGCCTGGCTTCCACACACGCATTTGTGGCTTCGCCAGAGATCGTCACTGCCTTCGCCATTGCCGGCGACCTCACCTTCAACCCGCTGAAGGATAAACTGGTGAATGAAGAAGGTAAGGAAGTGATGCTCGACGAACCCACCGGTGTAGAACTGCCGCCGAACGGATTTTCGGTTGATGATCCTGGTTACCAGGCACCCGCCAAAGACGGTCAGAGCGTGCAGGTAATTGTTGATCCCAATTCGCAGCGCCTGCAGTTGCTGCAACCCTTCCCCGCCTGGGAAGGCACTGACCTTACCGGTCTGAAACTGCTGATCAAGGCAAAAGGTAAATGTACTACCGACCATATCTCGATGGCTGGTCCCTGGCTGAAATTCCGCGGACACCTCGATAACATCAGTAACAATATGCTGATAGGGGCGGTGAACTATTTCAACGATGAAACTGATAAGGTAAAAAATCAGCTCACCGGCGAATATGGTTCTGTTCCTGCCGTGCAACGCGCTTATAAAGCAGCAGGCATCGGTTCGATTGTGGTAGGTGACGAGAACTATGGTGAGGGTTCGAGCCGCGAGCACGCAGCCATGGAGCCGCGTCACCTCGGCGTGCGCGCAATCATCGTAAGAAGCTTTGCGCGTATTCACGAGACCAACCTGAAAAAACAGGGTATGCTGGCGCTCACTTTTGCCAACAAAGAAGATTACGATAAGATTGAAGAAGACGATACATTCGATATAGTGGGTCTGACCAGTTTTGCCCCCGGCAAACAGCTCACCCTCGTCGTACACCATAAAGATGGCCGCCGCGAAGAAATTAAGCTGAACCATACTTACAATCAGCAACAGATTGAATGGTTCAAGGCTGGCGGCGCGCTGAATGTGATCAGGTCGCAGTTTGCAAAAGCTACGGCGTAATGAATATGGTAAAACGGAAATACTTGATATGTTGCTGCCTGTTGATGGCAGCAACATTTTTTTTGGGTAAAACCTTTGCTCAGAATCCGCCGGTGATCATCGCTTACTATTCCGGCAACGCCGCCCGCGTTGACAGTTTTGAAGTGGAAAAGCTAACGCATATCATTTATAGCTTTTGCCACCTCAAGGGAAACAGGCTGAGTGTGAATAATGCCGGCGATACACTCACCATCAAGAAAATGGTGGCGCTGAAGAAACGCAACCCAACACTGAAAGTACTGCTATCACTCGGCGGCTGGGGCGGGTGCAAAACCTGCTCCGAAGTTTTCTCCACAACGGCGGGCCGCAATGAATTTGCCGCTTCGGTGAAAGAACTCAACGAATATTTCGGCACCGACGGAATAGACCTCGATTGGGAATATCCCGCTATACCAGGTTACCCCGGTCATCGCTATGTGCCCGGTGATAAGCAGAATTTTACTGAACTGGTGATTGCGTTGCGCAAGGCATTGGGTGAAAAGCATGAAATCAGTTTTGCTGCCGGAGGATTTACCGACTTTATAAAGGGAGCTATTGAATGGGATAAGGTGATGCCGGTAGTGAACTACGTGAACCTGATGACATACGACCTGGTTCACGGCTATAGTACTGTTACCGGTCATCATACACCGTTATACTCTACACCGCAGCAAAGAGAATCTACCGACAATGCCATCCGCATGCTCGATTCTATTGGCGTGCCGCGCAACAAGATGGTGATAGGCGCAGCATTTTATGCACGAATTTTTGAGAATGTGGCCGACGTGAACAACGGATTGTACCAGGCTGCGAAATTCCGAAACGGCGTGCCGCATCGTGCGTGGGAGCGAGTGCTTTCCGCAGACAGTGGGTTTGCATATCATTGGGACCCCGTAGCGCAGGCGCCTTACCTGTACAATGCAAAAAAGAAATGGTTTGTGACCTTTGATGATACGACTTCGATGCGTTTGAAAATGCAGTATGCGATTGATAAGGGATTACATGGTGTTATGTTCTGGCAATTGAATGAGGATAAATTCAGTGGAGGGCTGCTGGAAGCGCTATATATTTCCCGGCAGAGGTATTTTAAGGAAAGATAATTTTTCTAGATAGCAATCGCCCCGCGTTTCCCCAGCTCAATCACTTCGCAGTCTTTCATATTTTTTCCATCAATGGTAAATCGTAACAGCGTGCGCACTTTATGCCAGCCCTGGTTGCCTGCGGCGCCGGGATTCATGTGCAGGCATTGCAGTTTTTCATCGTACATCACTTTCAGAATATGAGAATGACCGCAAATGAATAGTTGGGTAGGACGGGCGCGCAGTTCTTTCAGCACAGCAGCGTTGTACCGCGGCGGGTAACCACCGATATGCGTCATATACACGTTTACTTCCTCACAGGTAAACCGAAGATGTTCGGGGTAAATGCTTCGGATATCCTGTCCGTCCACGTTGCCGTACACGCCTCTCAATGGCTTAAAGTCTGCGAGTTTTTCTGCCACTGTTGCATTGCCAAAGTCGCCGGCATGCCAGATCTCGTCGCAGGTTTCAAAATGCTTGAAAACAGCTTCATCCAGGAAACTATGTGTGTCTGATATCAACCCGATCCTTATCATATATTTTGCGAGTGTGTAAATTAGTATTTCCTACCTTTATACCATGCCCTTTTTCCGCAACTTCACTTACTGGATCGATAAAAGAAGATGGAAATACGTCTTCCTTCTGAAAACGCTTGAATTGTCGGGGCGCTGATGTCTTTTCCCCGGCCGTTAGTTTTATTGTTTCATCTTCTAAACATTACTTGCCATGCCATACTATTATAAAGCAGGAACCATACCTCATAAACGTCACACACAGTTTCGCAAACCGGATGGCTCGCTGTATTCCGAGCAATTGTTTTCTACCGAAGGTTTTTCAAACGATTACTCATTACTGTACCATATCAATCCGCCTACGGTCATCATCAGGACCGACACGCCTTATGATGTAACGCCCAAAGTGGCGGAGGAAAAAATGCTGAAGCATCGCAGCTTCGAAGGTTTCAAGATCAAACCCGAGAAAGATTTTCTGCAAAGCCGTAAGCCGGTGCTGGTAAACAATGATTGCTATATTGTGCTTGCCGCTCCGCAGGAAGGTATGAAAGATTATTTCTACAAGAATGCGGATGCCGATGAATGCATCTTCGTGCACGAAGGCAGCGGCGTGCTGCGCACCATGTACGGAGAATTGAAATTTGGTTACGGCGACTACCTGGTGATACCGCGCGGTACGATCTATCAGATCAGTTTCGACAACGATAAAAATCGACTCTTCATCGTAGAATCATTCAGCCCCATTCGTTTTCCTAAAAAATACCTGAGCAAGTATGGTCAACTGCTCGAACACTCGCCATACTGCGAGCGTGATATCCGCCCGCCGCAAAACCTGGTGACGCACGACGAAAAAGGCGACTTCCTGATCAAGACCAAGAAGCGGGGACAGATGTATGGCATTCACTACGGCCATCATCCTTTCGATATCGTGGGCTGGGATGGATGCTGCTATCCTTTTGCCTTCAGCATTCACGACTTTGAACCAATTACCGGCCGCGTGCACCAGCCACCGCCAGTACACCAGACTTTCGAGGGCAATAACTATGTGATCTGCTCTTTCTGCCCACGATTGTACGACTACCATCCCGATGCCATTCCCGCGCCCTACAACCACAGCAATATCGACAGCGACGAAGTACTGTACTATGTTGACGGCGACTTCATGAGCCGCAAGAGCGTAACACGCGGAATGATCACACTTCACCCCGCCGGCATTCCTCACGGTCCACACCCCGGAGCTGTTGAAAGAAGCATCGGCGCTAAGGAAACAAAAGAGCTGGCCGTGATGGTCGACACCTTCCACCCGCTGAAGCTGACAGTAGAAGCTCTTGAAATCGAAAACCCCAACTACACTATGAGCTGGGCTGAATAAGGCAAGGCCAACCCCCAGGGTGTGCCACCCCTGGAGTGAGCCACCCCTCATCGCGACGCTGCAACGCCTTATGCGCAAAAGGGTCGGCCAGGTAATAGGTGGCCCACCTGTCACCTGGCCGTCCCTTTTTTACCGGCCCACGGCTCTCTCAAAAATATTTACCCTGCTCAATCGTCCTCATTCCCAGGCCGTTCAATAGAATCTTCCCGGGAACCCCTCTAAAAAAGTTTGGAAATCATATGTCTAACTGTTTAACTTTGCGTTCAACCAATTGGTTAAACTAGTTAATTAAATCGTATGGTTAACATGGAGAAAGACCAAAGTACCGAGCAAAAGATCCTGGAGGCCGCCAGGGAGGTTTTCGTGGAGAAAGGAATGGACGGCGCGCGCATGCAGGATATAGCAGACCGGGCGGGTATGAACAAGGCTCTGCTGCACTATTACTTCCGCAGCAAGGAGAAATTGTTTGAGAAAGTGTTCATCGAACAGGCAGCACAGTTTCTGCCACAAGTAGGCGATATCATCATGAGCGATGCGCCGCTATTCACCAAGATCGAAAGGTTTGTGGATGTGTACATCACCAAGCTGACCGAAAATCCTTACCTGCCGATGTTCATCCTCAACGAGCTCAACAAGCAACCACAAAGCTTCATTTTAAAAGTATGGGGCGAAAGAGGACTGCCTGTGGAAATGTTCGTGACCCAGGTAAAGGATGAAATTCAGAAAGGCATCATCAAACCCATCGACCCGCGACAACTGGTCGTGAACATGGCTGCGCTCTGCATTTTCCCCTTTGCAGGTAAGCCCATGATTCAATGGGTGACGCAGATGAACGATGAGGATTTCTGGAAGTTCATGGAGCAAAGAAAAATCGAAGTAGCAAAATTCATAATCGATTCAATAAGGAAATAAAAAGTAAGTCATGAAAAATTTATCACGATGGCTAACGGCATTGGCAGCGATGTTCAGCAGCGCGGCCCTCATAGCGCAGGATAGCACTACGCTTACGCTTGAGAAAGCTTACCAGCTGGCGCAAAACAATTATCCGTTGATCCGCCAGAAAAACCTGGTTCGGCAGACAGCCTCGCTTACTATCGATAACATCAGCAAAGGATATCTCCCGCAGTTGAATATTTCGGGACAAGCCACGTACCAATCGGATGTGACCAGCGTGCCTGTGAAAATTCCGGGATTCGACATCGAATCGCCGGCAAAAGATCAGTATAAAATCACCGCAGAACTGAGCCAGCTTTTGTACGATGGCGGCGTCACCGCAGCGCAAAAGAACGTGCAGCAGGTAAACGCACTGGTGGAAGAACAACGAGCAGAAGTGGATCTGTACAAAGTAAAAGAGCGCATCAATCAACTCTATCTCGGTATACTGTTGCTCGATGAACAACTGAAACAAGTTGAACTGGTGAAAAACGATATCCGCCTTGGCATCAAAAGGGTAGAGGCGCAGGTGCTGCATGGCACCGCTTTTCGTTCCAACCTGTTGGTGCTGGAAGCAGAATTGCTGAAAAATGATCAACGCGCAATCGAGCTGCGTGCAAATCGTAAGGGACTGATCGACGTGCTGTCGCTCTTCATCAACCAGCAGTTGCCGGAAAATACAAAGCTCGAAACGCCGGCATCAGGCATTACCATTTCTCAGGCCATCAATCGCCCTGAATTGAAATTGTATGAATACCAGGACAGCCTGTTTCAAACACAACGAGAAGTAGTAAGCGCCAGGAACAGGCCGCGTACCAGCGTGTTTGTTCAAGGCGGGTATGGCCGGCCGGCATTGAATATGTTGAAAAATGAGTTTGAACTTTTTTACATCGCGGGGCTCAGGCTCAACTGGTCGCTGGGCAATTTATATACTTCAAAACGCGAGAAAGAGATTTTGTCGGTGAACCAGCGAATGGTGGAAGTGCAGAAAGATATTTTTCTCCTGAACACCAATACCCAACTAAAGCAACAGCAGGCCGAATTGCAGAAGCTGGAAGACCTTATCGCGGCAGACCAGCGCATCATTGATATACGCCGGCAGGTGAAAGAAGCCGCGAATGCGCAACTGGCCAATGGCGTGATCACCGCCAACGACTACCTGCGCGAGGTGAATGCGGAAGACCAGGCGCGTTTGTCGCTGATTGCGCACCAACTGCAATTGCTGCAGGCAAAAATCAATTATCAAACCATAGCAGGAAATCAATAAACCACAGACTAAAAATATTTGATCATGCAAAAATTCAGTTTCGCCGGGATACTTGTACTCGCCGGCTTGATAGCGGGATGCAATGGCAACGGCTATAAATTTGACGCCCAGGGCACCTTCGAAACAGACGAAGTGGTGGTAAGCGCCGAACTCACCGGAAAAATTCTTTCTCTCAATGTGCAGGAAGGCTCCAGCCTTGACGACGGCGCTGTGGTGGGTGTGATAGACGCCGACAATATTTCCCTGCAGAAAGAGCAGATCGAGGCCTCCATTGCGGCGCTTTACGAAAAAACGGCGGACGTGACTCCGCAAATACGTTTGTTGCAGGAACAACTGGCCGTTCAGCAAACAAGATTGCAGACACTCGAAAGAGAACGCCAGCGCACCGCGAATCTTGTAAAAGCAGATGCCGCCACGCCCAAACAGTTAGATGACTTGGATGCCGCTATTGAGGTGGCCAAAAAAGAAATGGCGGTAACAGCACAGCAAATTGCCGTGCAGCGCAGCAGTGTAGCTACGCAAAACCGCAGCATACTGAGCGAGAAAGCGCCTTTGGAAAAACGCCTTGCACAACTCGCCGATCAGTTAGACCAGGCGAAGATTGTGAATCCCATCAAAGGCACCGTGATCACCAGGTATGCAGAAGCCGGTGAAATGACTTCGGTGGGCAAGGCTTTGTATAAAATTGCCAATCTCGATACGCTGATATTGCGAGCGTATATCACCGGTTCGCAATTGTCGCAAATAAAACTGAACCAGCCTGTGAAAGTGTTTGTGGACAGCGGCGCCAAACATTACCGTACCTATCCCGGCACCATCACGTGGATAAGCGACAAAGCGGAATTCACTCCCAAGACCATCCAGACAAAAGAAGAGCGCGCCAACCTGGTGTATGCCGTGAAAGTGCGCGTGCCTAATGATGGTTATCTGAAAATTGGTATGAACGGTGAATTGCTATTGAACGAAAACGAGAAATAGTCATGAAAGCAGGCAACTATATTCCGGGTAATGGCGGCGTAACAGTGAACAATATTGTGAAAAAATACGGCGCCAAAAAAGAAACCATACAAGCCTTGCGCGGAGTATCTTTCGAAGTTAATCGCGGCGAACTGTTCGGTATAATCGGTCCCGATGGCGCGGGCAAAACTTCTTTGTTCCGCATACTTACCACCCTGCTCTTACCCGATGGCGGTTCGGCTGCTGTTGACGGACTGGATGTAGTAAAAGATTTCAAGGAAATACGCAAGCGCGTGGGCTATATGCCCGGCCGTTTCTCACTATACCAGGACCTGACGGTTGCGGAGAATCTCGAATTTTTTGCCACCATATTCAACACCAGTATTGAAGAGAACTATGAACTGGTAAAGGATATTTATTCGCAAATAGAACCATTCAAAGACCGTCGCGCGGGAAAGTTATCAGGTGGTATGAAACAAAAGCTCGCGCTGAGCTGCGCGCTGATTCATCGTCCTTCTGTGCTGTTTCTCGATGAACCGACCACCGGCGTGGATGCCGTTTCCCGAAAAGAGTTCTGGGATATGCTGGGCCGTTTGAAAATGCAGGGCATTACCATTCTCGTGTCCACTCCATATATGGATGAGGCCAGTCTCTGCGACCGCGTGGCACTGATTCAAAACGGGGAAATTCTTGCCATCAACACGCCGCAGGGTGTGATTGACAGTTTTGATAAAACACTGCTGGCAGTAAAAAGCCGCCGCATGTTACCATTGCTCGAAGACCTGAAAGCATTTGAAGGAGCTGAAGATGCGTACCCCTTCGGTGAATATCATCACGTGGTTTTGAGACCCGGCATTACTGACACGCACGCTATGAGTTACCTGTCACAGAAAGGATATGAAGACGTGCAGGTACAATTGATCACGCCCAATATTGAAGACTGCTTTATGGCGCGCATGGCAAAAATTTATTAGTAAAATCTTTTTTATGAACAACGGAATAGCAATAAGGGCCGAGCAACTGACTAAGCGTTTTGGGGAATTTACCGCGGTGGATGGCATCAGCTTCGAAGTGAAAAAAGGAGAGATATTCGGGTTTCTCGGCGCCAATGGCGCAGGCAAAACCACAGCGATGCGCATGCTTTGCGGTCTCTCGTTGCCTACCTCAGGAAAAGCTACGGTGGCTGGCTTCGATGTATATAAAGAAAACGAGCAGATAAAACGCAATATCGGCTACATGAGCCAGAAGTTTTCTTTGTACGAAGACCTCACGATAAAGGAGAATATCCGCTTTTACGCGGGCATCTACGGCAAGAGCGATTCATTTATCAAAACAAAAACCGCTATGTTGTTGCAGCACCTTCACCTGGAAGGTGAAGCCAACAAACTGGTGAAATCGCTGCCGCTGGGCTGGAAACAAAAACTGGCGTTTTCAGTAGCCATCTTTCATGAACCTGAGATCGTTTTTCTTGATGAACCTACCGGCGGCGTTGATCCCGTGACGCGGCGCGAGTTCTGGAGCATGATCTACAAAGCTGCCGAATCGGGCATCACGGTTTTTGTGACCACGCACTATATGGACGAAGCAGAGTATTGCAACCGAGTAAGTATAATGGTGGATGGCCGCATTGACGCCCTCGATACACCGGAGCAATTGAAGAAAACATTTGGTGCTCAATCGATGGATGAAGTGTTTTTGAAACTGGCGCGCAAAGCCGTGCGCTCGGCAGATTAAAAAGTATAACCATGAAACAATTCATCAGCTTCATAAAAAAAGAATTTTACCATATCCTGCGCGATAAGCGTACGATGTTTATCCTGCTGGGTATGCCCGTTGTGCAGATCATCATTTTCGGATTTGCCCTTACCAACGAGGTAAAGAATGCGCGCATCGCTATATTGGATCAGTCGAATGATGCAGCCACACATTCCATACGCGCTGAGATTGAAGCGAGCCGTTATTTCGAAATCAAAAAATACCTGCATTCTTATAAAGAAATTGAAAAGGCATTTCAGAGCGGCCAGATCAGTCTTGTCGTGGTTTTTCCCCAGCGTTTTGAACAAGACCTGCTTCATTTTAACAAAGCGCAGGTGCAACTGATTGCCGATGCTTCAGACCCGAACGTAGCTACCACGCTTACCAACTATGCGAGCGCCATCATCAACGATTATCAGAACCGCATTACGAATAACCGCAAGTTGCCCTATACCATCAATACCGAAATGCGCATGTTGTACAACCCGCAACTAAAGGGTGCATACAGTTTTGTGCCCGGCGTAATGGCGATGGTACTAATGCTGGTGTGCACCATGATGACGGCCATAACCATAGTACGTGAAAAGGAGACAGGTACGATGGAGATTATGCTTGTGTCGCCCATAAAGCCATTGAAGATTGTGGTGGCGAAAGCCGTTCCTTACCTTTTGCTTTCCATTATCAACATCACCAGCATTTTGTTGCTCAGCGTTTTTGTGCTGGACGTGCCAATACGCGGCAACCTGGCGCTGCTGGTATTTGAAAGCATTTTGTTTACCCTCACCTGCCTGGCTTTTGGCTTATTGATTTCTTCATCTACTGCTTCGCAACAGATAGCTATGTTTATTTCGCTGGTGGGCATGTTCTTGCCAACGGTGATGCTCAGTGGATTTATGTTCCCTATCGAAAATATGCCGGTGCCGTTGCGGGTGGTGTCGAATATAGTGCCGGCCAAATGGTTTTACTACATAATAAAAGAAGTGATGATCAAAGGGCTCGGTTTTGCCGCTGTATGGAAAGAGACGCTGGTGCTGGTGGGCATGCTTGCTTTCCTGCTGGCGCTGAGTATAAAGAAATTTAAAATCAGGCTTGCGTGATCAATCACTTTGAAATTTTTTCAACCAATGAGGACTTTAAAATTTTTGCTGCAAAAAGAATTTCGCCAGATATTCCGAGATCCCGCGATTATCCGCATCATTTTTGTGATGCCGGTGATACAACTGATGTTGTTGCCCTGGGCGGCAGATTATGAAATAAAGAATATCCAGCTGAGTGTGGTGGATCATGATCATTCTGATTACTCGCGCCAGCTGGTGAGCAAGCTTACGGCTTCGGGATATTTTCAACTGGAAAATTATACCGGCTCTTTCGATAAAGCCATGGAATCGGTGGAGCACGAAAGGGCCGACCTGATACTGGAAGTACCGCACCATTTTGAGCGCACGCTGGTAAAGGAAAATGAATCCACCCTGTTTATGGCAGTAAATGCTATTAACGGCGTGAAAGCCAATCTGGGCGCGGCTTATCTGCGCAGCATTATACAGGATTTTAACCGCGAGGTACGACTGGAGTGGATACAATTTCCGCGATTCAATCCTGAAACCCAGATCGAGGTCACAGCTTCCAACTGGTTTAATCCGGGGCTTAACTATAAATATTTCATGGTGCCGGGTATATTGGTGATACTGGTGACTATGGTAGGCGCCTTTCTCGCGTCGCTGAATATTGTGCGCGAAAAAGAGATTGGTACGATCGAACAAATCAACGTGACGCCTGTTAAGAAACATCATTTCATACTGGGTAAACTCATTCCCTTCTGGGTATTGGGATTGGTGATACTCACCATCGGGTTAGGATTGGCATATGCGGTTTACGGCATTGCGCCTGCGGGCAGCATGCTGGTGATATATGGATTTGCCGCCGTTTACCTGCTGGCTGTTTTGGGTCTGGGCTTGCTGATCTCTACTTATACCAGCAACCAGCAACAAGCCATGTTGTTGTCGTTCTTTATGATGATGGTATTTATTTTGCTGAGCGGCTTATACACTTCTATTGACAGCATGCCGGAATGGGCACAGTATATTACCAAAATCAACCCGGTAACTTATTTCATTGAAGTGATGCGTATGGTAGTGCTGAAGGGTAGTGGATTCAGGGATATATTGCCACATATTATGATCATGCTTGGGTTTGCCGCGATTTTGAATACCTGGGCAGTGATTAATTACAAGAAACGCAGTTAGGTACAAGTTTTGAGTAACTAATTGAAGGTAACTTTATCAAAACGTATTTTATGGAACATCGTCAACTTGGTAAGTCATCGGTAAAAGCATCCGTAATCACTTTTGGTGCCTGGGCCATTGGCGGCTGGATGTGGGGCGGCGCCGACCGTCGCGATGCGGTAGCTGCCATCAAGGCGGCATACGATGAAGGGGTGACCTCGATTGATACTGCGCCAGCTTATGGTCAGGGATTGAGCGAGGAAATTGTGGGCGAGGCCATCCAGGGCATCCCCCGGCATAAAGTGCAAATTCTTACCAAGTTTGGCTTGCGCTGGGATGTAAAGCAGGGCGAATATTATTTCAGCAGTAAGGATAACGATGGCCGTGATATTGATCTTTATCGCCTGGCCAGTCGCGACAGCATTATGAAAGAATGCGAAGACAGTCTGCGCCGGTTGAAAACCGATTATATAGACTTGTACCAGATTCATTGGCCCGACAGTACCACGCCCATTTCCGAGACCATGGAGGCGCTGGAGCGACTGCAGGAGCAGGGCAAGATAAAAGCTGCGGGCGTGTGCAACTATTCTGTGCCTTTGCTTGAAGAAGCCGAAGAGACCATCAGCATCGCCAGCAACCAGGTGCCCTATAGTATGGTAAACCGCGAGATTGAAAAAGATGTGGTGGGCTACTGCATCAATCACAATATTGGAATTATTGCCTACAGTCCTTTGCAACGCGGCCTGCTTACCGGCAAAATAAAACCCGGTCACCAGTTCAATCCTGGCGACAGCCGCGAGAAAAGCCGCTGGTATATGCCGGAGAATATTGCCCGGGTAAATAATTTCCTGGAAAAGCTGGCTCCTATGGCCGAAGATAAAAGAGCCACCCTGGCGCAGCTGGTGCTGAGGTGGACGATATCGCAACCCGGTATCACCATCGCACTGGCCGGCGCCCGAAACGCCAGGCAGGCAGTAGAGAATGCGAAAGCCGTGCACGTAAAAATTTCGCAGGAGGAGATGGACTACATCAACAAAGAAATACAACTGCTCGATAAAATTCAGGCCTGACGCAAACGCCCCGCTTCCAACCCCGGCCTTTCTCCACGGTCGGCCAGGTCACAGGTGGCCCACCCACCACTTGACCCTCCCTGCACCCTGCACCCGTGATCCCGATTAATTTCCGTAAATTTAGAATCAACTAAATTTTGCTGCCGTATGATCAAATTTTCAGAACTCAAACCGGGCGATATTGTCATGACCGAATTTGAAGGTCAGCAGCGCGAGGGCGTGGTAGTGGAGCTGAACCGGGAAGACAAAGAAGTGTGCGTGGAGACCGATGTGCAGGAATTCTGGTTCACGCCGGAACATTTGTTTCCTATCTTACTGAATGAGGAACAATTGTTTAAGCTGGGCTTTACCCGCCACGACAATGCTGATGGCTCGGTCAAGTACATGAAGGGCGCTTTCAGGATACTGATTCCCGCCGAGGGACAGTTTGACGAGATGGAGATCTGGTGGAGGGAAGACCGCCGCCATTTTCTTCACCGCCTGCATGTGCATGAGTTACAGAACCATTACCTGCAGATGACCAAGGTGGAGCTGACCCCCGAGAAGTTTGTTTAGAATGCTGAACCGGGTTGGTGTTGATAGCCGTCAGCATCTCCGGGTGAAAGGCCTCCGGGTGAACGCGGCGCCGCCTGAGGCGGGCACTGCTCCCGGCTTCCACGCGGGGGATGGGTTGATGTTAACCGCGGCAGGGACGGACGGGCGACAGGTGAGCCACCTTCCAGGCGGGCCACCTATGGGGGTAATGGCCCACGATATTAGGGTATTCAGGCTTATAAAACATAGATTTGCAGCGCCGAAGCGGCTAAAAAAGCCCGAAACCTCCAATCCCAAACCCGAAACCAAAACGCCTGCCAGAGAAAAAACGCGAGTTATTTCGTTTTTCTGGCTGATTATCCTATCTTTGCGCCTCCTTAAACGAATATGGGTAAACAACCGTTAATCAAACAGGATGGAGTAATACAGGAAGCATTGTCTAACGCAATGTTTAAAGTCAAGTTAGAGAACGGTCATGAGATCCTGGCTACTATTTCGGGTAAGATGAGAATGAACTATATCAGGATCCTGCCCGGCGATAAAGTAGGCGTTGAGATGAGCCCATACGATCTGACAAGGGGAAGAATTATTTTCAGGTACAAATAATTTGATTCACGTTGCTTGAAACCGGCTTAGCAAATGCGCGGTTCAGGTGGTGATCAGTAAAATATAAAAAGCCAAGAGATGAAAGTAAGAGCATCTATCAAAAAGCGCAGTGCCGATTGCAAGATTGTGCGTCGCAAGGGCAAGCTGTATGTGATCAACAAAAAGAATCCTCGCTTCAAGCAACGCCAGGGTTAAGATCGTACAGGTTAGTAAATACCAAAAACAAAATATAATCAGTTTATCATGGCTCGTATCGCCGGTGTAGATTTACCAAAGAACAAAAGAGGAGAGATTGGCCTTACCTATATTTATGGTATCGGTCGTTCCACTGCCCGCTATATCCTGGGCAAAGCTGGAATTTCCTTTGACAAGAAAGTGCATGAATGGAACGATGATGAGTTGAATGCCATTCGTACCATCATCACCAACGAATTCAAGGTAGAAGGCCAGTTGCGTTCTGAAGTACAAATGAGCATTAAGCGTCTGCTCGACATCGCCTGCTATCGTGGTTTGCGCCATCGTAAAGGTCTGCCGGTTCGTGGTCAGCGTACCCGTACCAACAGCCGTACACGTAAGGGCAAACGTAAGACAGTAGCCGGCAAAAAGAAGGCGCCCAAAAAATAATCTGGTTGCTTTCTCCATGTCGGGGAGAGCAATCCGACTTACAGATATACTGGGTCAATGCCGGATCGCTTCGTAAGTCAGCAGGAGGATTGAACCCACTCACAACAGTGAGCATTTAATTTTTAAGATTACCTACTTAACTGAATCATGGCAAAATCACAAGCACCCAGCGCAAAAGCTGCGGCAAAGAAAAGGGTTGTCAAGGTTGACGCCTATGGTGATGCACATATCACCGCTAGTTTCAACAATATTATCATCAGCATTACCAACAAGACTGGCCAGGTAATTTCCTGGAGCAGCGCGGGAAAAATGGGTTTCAAAGGCTCTAAGAAAAATACGCCCTATGCAGCCCAGATGGCTTCTGCTGATGCAGCCAAGACCGCTTTCGACGCAGGTGTGAAGAAAGTGGATGTGTATGTAAAAGGTCCCGGCGCCGGCCGCGAAAGCGCTATCCGCTCACTGGCCCAGACCGGCATCGAAGTAGTAACCATTAAGGACGTTACCCCGTTGCCGCACAACGGCTGCCGTCCGCCCAAGAAAAGAAGAGTTTAACAGGGCCGAAGGCATATCGCCTTCGAGCCTATTTTTTATAACCGGGTGCACGATTCATTTTTTTGATTTTTACTGATCGTGCATCGTCACCAAAAAATCAACTAAACAATTATGGCACGTTACACAGGCCCAAAGACACGTATCTCCCGAATTTTCGGCGAACCTATCCTCGGCAACGGAAAATGGCTGAATAAAAACAGCAATCCTCCCGGCCAGCATGGTCCCAGCCGTAAACGCAAAACACCCGGCGAATACGCCCTTCAGCTGAAAGAAAAGCAGAAAGCCAAATACACCTACGGGGTGCTGGAGCGCCAGTTCCGCAAGACTTTCGAAGAAGCATCACGCCTCAAAGGCGTAACAGGTGAAAACCTGATCCGCCTGCTGGAAGCAAGACTCGACAACACTGTTTTCCGCCTGGGTATGGCTCCTTCGCGCCCTGCAGCACGCCAGCTGGTAACTCACAAACATATCACTGTCAATGGCGGTGTGGTTAACATTCCCTCATTTACACTGCGCCCCGGCGATGTGATTTCTATAAAAGAAAAAGACAAATCAAATCCTGCTATCACCGGCCAGTTCCGTGGCAAGAACCAGAAATATACCTGGCTCGACTGGAACGAAGCTGAAATGTCAGGAACATTTGTCGCTTATCCCGAGCGCGAATCTGTGCCCGAGAACATTAAGGAGCAGTTGATTGTTGAGTTGTACAGCAAGTAATTTTTAACGCAAAATCTTAATTCAAAATATGGCCATCTTAAACTTTCAAAAGCCAGACAAAATAGTTCTGCAGAAAGCAACGGAGTTTGAAGCTCAGTTTGAGTTTCGCCCGCTGGAACCCGGCTATGGAGTGACCATCGGTAATGCACTGCGCAGGGTATTACTGAATTCACTCGAAGGGTATGCCATCATCGGCATTCGTATTGAAGGTGTGGACCACGAGTTCACTACCATCAAGGGAATCACCGAGGATGTGCTCGAGATCATCCTGAACCTGAAACAGGTTCGTTTCAAGAAGAAGGTAGAACATGAGGTAGGCCAGGAAAAGATCACCCTGAGCATTAAAAACAAAACCGAGTTCACGGCCGGCATGATCGGTGAGGCCACTCAAAGCTTCGAGATCATGAACCCCGACCTGTTGATCTGCACGCTGGATACTTCCGCTAAGCTGGACATTGAAATGACCGTTGCCAAAGGCCGTGGATATGTTCCCGCCGAGGATAACAAGGTAAAAGATGCGCCGTTTGGATATATCCCCACTGATGCCATCTTTACACCCATCAAGAATGTAAAGTACGCCATCGAAAATACGCGCGTGGAGCAACGCACCGACTATGAGAAACTGATCATGGAAGTGACTACCGACGGCACCATTCACCCCGAAGAAGCCGTTAAACAGGCCAGCCGCATCCTGATTCAGCATCTCATGATCATCACCGACGAAAACATCACTTTCGACAACAAAGAAGACAAGAAAGAGGATGTGGTGGATGAACAAATGCTGCAACTGCGCAAGATCCTCAAGACCCCGCTGGAAGACCTCGATCTTTCAGTACGCGCCTTCAACTGTCTGAAAGCCGCTAAGATCAACTCGCTGAGCGAGCTGGTACAATACGAGCAGGAAGACCTGATGAAGTTCCGCAACTTCGGTCAGAAATCACTCGCAGAAATCGAGCAGGTGCTGGCTGAAAGAGGTCTGCACTTCGGCATGGATCTTAGCAAGCTGGGATTGGATAAAGAAGAATTATAGCATAAACGCGAAAGGAGAAATCCGGGTTACGGAGTTCTCCTTTCGATTTTTTAATAACAGGTAGGTTACAATTCCTGACACGGTGTAACCGGTAAAAATTAAAGTCATGCGTCACGGAGACAAAATCAACAACCTTGGCAGAACAGCAGCGCACAGAAAGGCATTGCTGAGCAACCTGGCTTGCGAGCTCATCGCTCATAAGCGCATCGTTACCACATTGGCCAAAGCAAAAGCTTTGCGTACCTACGTTGAACCCCTTATCACCAAAGGCAAGGATAACACCACGCACCAGCGCAGGGTGGTATTCAGCTACCTGCAGGATAAGGCGGCTGTAACCGAACTGTTTGGACCCATCGCCGAAAAAGTAGGCGGACGTCCCGGCGGTTATACCAGGATCATCAAACTCGGCATGCGCCCCGGCGATAACGCTGAACTGGCCATGATCGAACTGGTTGACTTCAACGATGTGTATGGCAAAGGCAAAGGCGAAGTAAAAGAAGCCGCTAAGAAAACACGCCGCGGTCGTGGTGGTAAGAAAGCTGCCGCAGACAAAGGCGCTGCCGAAGAAAAAGGTATTAACGAAAAAGCCGCCGAAGCAGGCGAAGAAAAAGCAGCGGAGGCCTAAAGATAAGATTGAACAAGTCGTTAACAATAAAGCAAGATTCTTCTATGGAGGGTCTTGCTTTTTTTATTTTCTTTGTAAAATTTTTCACTTAAGATGTCCACAACGCTTCAGAAACCTGCCGTACTCGTCCTGGAAGATGGAACCGTTCATTATGGAAAAGCATTTGGAAAAATCGGGACCACTGCCGGGGAAATTTGCTTCAATACCGGTATGACCGGATACCAGGAAGTCTTTACCGATCCCAGCTACTATGGCCAGATCATTATCATGAACAATGTGCATATCGGTAACTATGGTATCAAGGATAATGAAGTGGAGTCAGACAGTGTAAAGATTCGCGGTTTGATCGGTCGCAATCTCGAAGAAAGCTACAGCCGCAAACTAGCCAATGCCTCGCTCGATACATACATGCAAATGAACAATATCGTGTGCATCGAGGGCATCGACACCCGTGCGCTGGTAACGCATGTACGCCAGGCAGGGGCTATGAACTGCATCATTTCGTCAGAAATACTCGATGTGCAGGAGCTGAAGAGTGAGCTGGCCAAAGTGCCCAGCATGGCCGGACTGGAGCTGGCCAGCCAGGTCACTACCAAAGAACCCTATACCATCGGCAGCGAATCATCGCCCATTCGCGTGGCAGTGCTTGATTTCGGTACCAAGAGAAATATCCTGAACTGCATGGTAGAGCGCGGGGCCTATATAAAAGTGTTTCCTGCCAAAACCCCGATCGAAGAACTGAAACAATTTAACCCCAGCGGATATTTCATCAGCAATGGTCCCGGCGACCCGGCCGCAATGGACTATGCCATTAAAACGGTGAAAGATGTGCTGGAAGAAAATAAACCCACTTTCGGCATCTGCCTGGGTCACCAGTTGCTGGCGCTGGCTAGTGGCGTGAATACTTACAAGCTGCACCACGGTCACCGTGGACTGAATCACCCCGTGAAGAACCTGGTAACCGGCAAGTGCGAGGTAACCACGCAAAACCATGGCTTTGGCGTGGATCCCGAATCGGTGAAAAAAGCGCCGCACGTGGAAGTAACGCACAAAAACCTGAATGATGATTCCATCGAAGGTATCCGCCTGAAAAATAAACCGGCTTTCTCTGTACAATACCATCCTGAAAGCACTCCCGGTCCGCACGACAGCCGCTACCTGTTCGATGAATTCATCAACATGATTAAAGAATCTCAATGAGTAAGATTGCCATCATCAACGGTCCCAACCTGAACCTGCTCGGCAAGCGGGAAACAGATATATATGGCAATATGCCTTTTGAAAAATTCCTGGATGAACTGAAGGCAAAATATCCCCAGGTAGAGTTCAGCTTTTTTCAAAGTAATGTGGAAGGGGAGATCATCAATGAACTGCAGCGCGTGGGATACGATTGTGATGGTATTATTTTAAATCCAGCCGGCTACACTCATACTTCAGTTGCTATTGGCGATGCCGTGGCCGCTATAAAAGCTCCCGTGGTGGAAGTGCATATTTCGAATGTGCATGCCCGGGAAGATTTCCGGAAACTTTCACATGTTTCCGGGAAATCTGTCGGGAGTATTTTTGGTCTTGGATTGAAGGGCTATGAACTGGCCCTCCGGTATTTGTTGAAGCTTTGAATGCTGCACTCACTATTTGGTGAAATGATACCAATCTTCATAGGTATCGTTGCCTACTGTTTCCTTTGAATACAAGGAGAGATGTGTTTCATCTATCTTGCTCAGTAAGGTTTCTTCACCGTTAATTGCGATTTTATTTGAAGACAGAACAGAATAGCTGCCAACCGTAGGGTCGCCGCCACCATACTTGATGATTACCGAATTATCTGATTTAAATTCCAGGTACCAGCCCAGGCTAGACCAGTCGTCAATTCCTTCATCCACCTCACCATTTTCCACGTACTTCCATTCATAGCTGTTCAGAAACCATTTTCCGAGAATTAATTCTTCGGTTGATTTCTTGTCTTTTTTACAAGACGCGAGTGATACGCATACAAGGGCGGCAATAGCCAGGTAAGAGGTCAGTTTTTTGATCATGTTGATTGTTTTTCGATAAAGGATTTTTGGATATTTCCGCCCTTATAAACGCTTATAATACAGTTTTATTTCCCCTTTTTCTTTCCCTTTGCGGGACTGGTTGAAGGCATCGGCACTTCAATTCCGTCTCTTTTGAATAATTCGCTGAAAGTCAGTCCCTGCACGGCGGCCAGGGCCTCATCCGCTTTGGCCTGTTTTTCAGCGCGATAGGCCGGGTCTTTCAGCAGTTTTTGCACGTTGTCGAGTTTGGCAACATATAAGCTGCGGCCATGTGTACCCAGCACAATATCATTGTCGCGCACCTGTATGGCTATATCATGCACGGGTATACTGCGGGGCAGGCCTGCATTCCACATGCTGAAGCTATTACCGCCATCGATGCTTACATACAGGCCGCCATCGCTGCCTACGTAGAGTATGCTGTCGTATTTCGGGTCTTCGCGAACCACATTCAATGGCTCAAAGGGAAGGTCTTTACCTAGGGCCTTCCAGTTTTCACCATAATCTTCGCTCACAAACAAATAAGGCAGGAAATGGTCATTACGATAACCATTAAGCGTAACATACACGCGGCCTTCTTTATATTTCGAAGCCACCACGCGGCTTACCCATAAGCCCTGCGGTAATTTCTTGCTGATATTGGTCCAGGTATAACCGCCGTCTTTCGACACATGCACGTTGCCGTCGTCGGTACCCACATACAACAACCCAAAACGCAAGGGCGATTCATCAATGGTAGTGAGCGTGCCGAAGGGCACATCGCCATCTTTCTTTCCGTTGGTCAGGTCGTCGGTGAGCGTTTCAATATCATCGCCGCGGTTCATGGAGCGATGCAGTTTGTTGCTGCCGATATAATAGATAGAAGGATTATGACGGCTCAGCAAAATGGGTGTTTGCCAGTTGAAGCGCAGGGGTGTTGATCCCAACTCCGTTTGCGGTCTTACGCTTTTCACCTGCGTGAGCGAGGCATTTCGCCTGGTGTAAGAGCCAAACTGTGTGCCGGCATATATGGTATTGTCAGTGGTATCTACCTGCACCTGCATACCATCGCCGCCGGTAATGCGCTTATAGGGATAGGCGCCATTATCAATCCATCCCGGGCCCGCGCGATAGTTGGAAGGACCCATCCATACACCATTGTCCTGCAAACCGCCATATACATTGTATGGCCGGTTGTTGTCGACAGTCACGGCGTAGAATTGTCCCACCGGCGGTGTGTTCGCCTTAAACCAGTTGTCTCCGTCATCGTAAGTAATATTCACGCCGCCGTCATTGCCATTAATGATATGCGAATCACGTTTTGGGTTGATCCACAAAGCATGATGATCGGCGTGCACATTGCCTTTATCCATCGTCTTCCAGGTCTTGCCACCATCGGTTGAGAGCTGCGCCGTGATGCCCAGGTTCACCAATTTGTTTTCGTTATAGGGTGAGACGTAGATTTTTGCAAAATAATATCCGTAAGTGCTGAAGATATTAATATCTTTTTCGTGCGTTTTCTTCCATGTTTTTCCACCATCATTACTGCGATATACTTCACAGCCGATGATGGGAGTGTTGAACAAGGCTGCGTTGGCGTCGAACAGTAATTCATAGAGCGCGGTAGGTTTTACTTTTTCTGTTTTCACCAATTCCTTCACCGAAGCGGCCGTATATTTTGCCGGCAGACGGTTGCGACGCAGGAAGGCTTCGAGTTTTTTATCATCGAGACGCGCAAATTCTTCTTTGGTAATTTTTTCGAAATGACTCAGCTCATAACGGCCGGTATCAACCGTGCGGCGCGCAGTATCGGGTTTGCGGAAATTATTATCTACTACTGCATAAACGATCTGCGGATTTTTAGGAAATACTGCCAGCCCGATTCTTCCCACACCTTCGCCTGCGGGAAATCCTGATTTGCCATCGCCTGTTAAATTCTGCCAGGTCTCGCCGCCATCGGTGCTTTTATAGATACCGCTGGTCTTATTGCCTTCTTCAAAATTCCAGGCCGAGCGGGTACGATACCAGGCAGCTGCATATATTTCGTTGGGGTTGGAGGGATTGATTTCCATTTCTACCACTCCGGTGTTGTCATCAATGTAAAGCGTATGTTTCCATGTCTTGCCGCCATCGGTAGTTTTGAAAACGCCGCGTTCTTTATTGGCCGAATACAAATGCCCCATGGCTCCCACCCAGGCGGTGTTTTTATCATTTGGGTGAAGCAATATTTTTCCTATATGATGCGATTCCGGCAGGCCAAGGTATTCCCAGGTCTTACCATGATTGCTGGTCTTATAAACGCCATCGCCAGCATATGAAGAGCGGCTGCTGTTTACCTCACCAGTGCCTACCCATACGGTGCGGGATGAAGCAGGGCTGCCATCCCAGAACACAGCGATATCGCCGATTGTTATTACATCGAGGCTGTCGAAGATGGGCTCAAAACTCTGGCCGTTATTTTTTGTGTACCACACCCCCCCGGAGGCATAAGCAACGTAGAATTCTGTGGGGTCTTCGGGGTTGACTTCAAGGTCCACCACGCGGCCGCTCATCACGGTGGGACCGATGTTGCGGAAGGGGATGTCTTTAAACATTGAGCGTTGTTCGAGCAGTTTACGCTGATCGCGCACTTTCAGGCGGTCGGCGGCGGCGGTGGGTTTTACCTGCGCCGATGTCAGAACGGCTGAAAAACAGCAAAATAGAAATAGAATTGTTTTGAGGGTTGTAAGACGCTGTGAGTTAAGAATTTTTGGGGTAATAAAGCGAGGCCTTACTGGTTGAAAAGCAGTCATAAATAACAGTAGTTTAGTTTTTAAGCGGCAATGAATGCAAAGGATTGGCGTTATTATTGCCGGGAATCTCATGTGATAATTGCCTTATCATCAAACTTACTAAAATGCGTTGGATTTCATTCTTATTGCTGTTCATTTCCTTGGGTGGGTTTGCGCAAGACAGATACCAGTGGAAGGAATATAAGCTGACTCCGCGCGGCGATACCATCAACCGTGTTGATCATCTCGGCCGAAAGCAAGGGCCTTGGGTGCACCGCTACGAAAGCGTACGCGGCGAGCCCGGTTATGAAGAGGAGGGATGGTATGAAAACGACCGCAAGGAAGGCGAATGGAGACTCTACAACCTGCAGGGCGACCTGGTGGGCGTGGAAAATTATAAATGGGGTTTGAAAGACGGTATTTGCCGCTATTTCACCAAGCATGGTGAACTGAAACTGGAACAAAGCTGGAAAGCCCTTAATCCCGACAAGCCTTATGATACCGTGTTGGTGGAGGATCCTAACAAACTGGACAGCTATGAAAAGGTGATCGTAAAAAATGAAGGCGCCGCCATCAAGCACGGGGTCTGGAAATACTATGGGGAAAATGGCGTGCTGGTACGCTCAGAACTGTACAACCTGGGCAAACTGGAAGAAGAAGCCAAAGCCAAACCGGTAGCCAGCACGGAAAAGAAAGCCGTCCCTAAACCCAAGGAAGTGCTTGAATTTGAGAAGAAAAATGCTGGAAAAAAGAAGGTGAAGTATAGGGATGGAAGTGTAGGAAACTGAGGGAAGATTGAATATTGAAATTGAACCTGAATATGAATTCCAAAGTGATGTGTCACTTTGGAATTTTTTTTTGTGCTAAGTGGTTGTTTACCGTCCGTCACAATTTCCCCGAAAGATTTGCCCGGGTGTTCAAAATGATGTATATTTGATATCATATTGATATCATCCAAAAAATTGGCTTATATGGAAAAAACGCTTAAACCCCTGTCTGGTTACCTGATGTTGGTGTTGGGACTGGCCTGTACGATTTTCGGAGTTGTGCTGATGCCGAAGGACAATGATCCGGAGTTTAGCACAAGCAACTTAATATTCGCCATTATCCTACTGATAGCAGGTATGCTGATATTCCGTGGAATTTTTATTGTAAACCCCAACCACTCTCGCGTATGTGTGCTGTTTGGTAAGTATGTCGGTACCGTTAAGGATAACGGCCTGGTATGGGTAAATCCCTTGTATCAGCGTATAAAAGTGAGTCTGCGCGCGGAAAACCTCGAGAGCGCCCGCCTGAAAGTGAACGATAAGATGGGTAATCCCATCGAGATTGCTGCAGTAATTGTGTGGCAGGTGAGCGATACTTTCAAAGCCACGTTCGATGTGGAGGATTACGAGCACTATGTAAAAGTGCAGAGCGAAGCAGCTATCCGCAAACTCGCCAGCAGCTGCTCATACGATCACCTGGAAGATGAAAATGCAGCCATTACGTTGCGCGATGGCGGCGATGAAGTAAACCAGATGCTGGAAGCAGAATTGCTGGCAAGATTGTCGCCCGCGGGCATCATCATTCGCGAAGCGCGTATCAGTCACCTGGCCTATGCACCCGAAATTGCCGGTGCTATGTTGCAGCGACAACAGGCTACTGCCATCGTTGCTGCGCGACTGAAAATTGTTGAAGGCGCTGTAGGTATGGTGGAGATGGCGCTGGAGCAACTCAACAAAAAAGATATTGTACAGCTCGACGAAGAGAAGAAAGCCGCCATGGTGAGCAACCTGATGGTAGTGCTTTGTGGTGAAAAAGGTGCGCAGCCGATTCTGAACACCGGAACATTGTATCAATAGCCCAGTAGATTATGCCCGATAAGAAAAGCTTTGTCCTCAGGATTGACGAAGAAACCTACAAAGCCCTCGAGAAATGGGCAGCGGATGAGTTTCGGAGTGTAAACGGCCAGATCGAATGGATCATCGACCGCGCCCTCAAAGAGAGCGGCCGCAAAAAGAGCTCCGACAAAGCTGGTAAGGCAAGCGAAAAAAAGTGAATACAAATTAATTGTTTATGAAAAAAACAGTCCTCTTCTTCTGGATCCCCTTCGTGGTGGCATTTCTGGGCATCGTGCTGCAAGGATGCTGAAAGATTTCCGGTGGCGAGTGTAGGGTGTACCACCTGGTGGATTCAAAGAAGATTCAAAACAAACAAAAAGCCTTTGGAAGAAATTTCCAAAGGCTTTTATCTTTTTATTATTCAAATTCAACTTCAAATTCAAATTCCTTCACTCAATATTCTCAAAACCCTTTCTTCTTTTCTTCTGCTTTCTGCATCGGGTTGGTGCCTACGCTCTGGCCGCGGGCAACTTGTTTTTGCTTGAAGGCCGCAAAACGTGAAGGTTGAGGAATGGAATTCCAGCTATTGTTTGATTCGTCAATGTCGGCGGTTTCTTTGTAGGGATCGAGTTTGATAGAAGCTACTTCCTTATCCTTCACAAACACGCGCGATACATTTTCTTCGTTGTGACGCCAGATTTGCGCAGGAATGCGATCCACTTCTTTGGTGCCGTCTTTATAGGTCCATTCGACAATGATGGGCATTACCAGGCCGCCTTTGTTGCTGAACGACACTTCATAGAAATGTTTGTTAGCTACTTTTTGTTTGTCTTCCTCAGTCATAGGCTCAGTCTGTGCCGGTATGCTGATGGGATAAGCGGCAGAATCATAAGGCTCGATGCCGCGGGCATATCTCCAGTAGAAATCGCGCAGTGTGGTATCTGCGTCGGTTGCGAATTGGATGTTCTTGTCTTCGCGGTTGCGTTCTTTTGACACGTCCACATCATATTGCGATCTCATCGGGGGATCGAGTCTTCTCATGATTACAGTGTCGGTAGTGCGGCCAACTGTGGCATTCACATCGGCACGGAAATACCTGACAGAATCGATCGCAATATCGCAGGCATCGGTGCTGAAGAACCAGCCGCGCCAGAACCAGTCGAGGTCTTCACCGGAAGCATCTTCCATAGTGCGGAAGAAGTCGGCAGGCTCAGGATGTTTGAAGGCCCAGCGGCGTGCATATTCTTTGAAAGCGTAGTCAAACAGCTCGCGGCCCATGATGGTTTCGCGGAGAATGTTCAACGCAGTGGCGGGTTTGGTATATGCATTAGGTCCGAAGCGCACGATATTTTCAGAATTACTCATGATGGGCTCCAGCTGATCTTTGGGAAGTCTCATATAGTCGACGATTGCCCAGGCCGGACCTTTACCGCGTACGGGGAATTTGTTGTCCCACAATTCTTCGGTGAGGTATTCAACAAACGAGTTCAGACCTTCGTCCATCCAGCTCCACTGGCGTTCGTCGCTGTTGATGATCATGGGGAAAAAGTTGTGACCCACTTCGTGAATGATTACACCCAGCATGCCGTACTTGGTGGCTTCGCTATAGGTGCCGTCTTTTTCAGTGCGGCCATAGTTGAAGCAGATCATCGGGTATTCCATGCCGTTGGCTGCCTCCACGCTTTGGGCTACAGGGTAGGGGTATGGAATGGTAAACTTGCTGTATGTTTTGATAGTGTGTGCAACAGCTTTGGTAGAGAACTTACGATACAAACCATAAGCTTCTTTTCCATAAAAGCTCATACACATCACTTTCTTGCCTTCAACATAGGCGGGCATGGCATCCCATACGAATTTGCGGGATGATGTCCAGGCGAAGTCACGAACATTGTCGGCTTTGAAGATCCATGTTTTTTTGGCAGTGCTCTTCGACTGTTCAGCCTTCTTTGCTTCTTCCAGTGTTACGATCTCTACGGGTTCTTTGGCAGTCTGGGCTTTTGTCCAGCGAGCCATCTGCGCAGGTGTCAAAGTAGCGGCATAGTTCTGGCACTCGCCGGTAGCGCCTACCACGTGGTCGGCGGGAACGGTGATCTGTACTTTGAAGTTACCGAAGGTGAGGGCAAACTCGCCGCGGCCGGTAAACTGGTGATTTTGCCAGCCAACTACATCGCTGTACACGCAAAGACGAGGATACCATTGTGCCATGGTGAAGAGATGGTTGCCATCTTCGGGGAAATATTCATAACCACCGCGGCCGCCGAATTTCATGCGGTCGGTGATGTTGTAGTTCCAGTTTACTGTGAACACAAATTTCTGTCCCGGTTTCAGGATGGCGGGCAGTTCCACGCGCATCATGGTTTTGTTGATGGTGTATTGCAAGGGCTTGCCGGTAGTAGCCTCCGCAATTTTGGTGATGTTGAAACCATAGCCATTGTCTTCTTTTGTGTCCAACAGCTGATCGATATAATCAACATTCAGGTTGCGGGGCATCTTGCTGCCAGTCTGGTAGTTGGCATTCTTGGTGCTGCTGTGCTCATTCTCGTCGAGCTGCATCCAGATATAGCGCAGTTCGTTGGGAGAATTGTTATAATAAGTGATTACTTCGCTGCCGGTGAGCTTGAGGTTTTTCTCATCCAGTTCACATTTGATATCATAATCGGCGCGTTGCTGCCAGTATTTGGGACCCGGCGCACCGCTGGCCGTGCGGTACTCATTCGGCGTGGGCAGCATTATTCCCAACTGCTCGAATTTGTTACCGTGATTGGAGCCGGGATTGTTCTGGATGTTTTGCGCCCGCAAGCTGCCAAACAGCGCCAGACCAGCTACAATCAGTGACAAGTGCTTTTTCATGCTCATCATTGTAGTTTTTATTTTAGGGAAATCGTTTGTTTACGGAATTCGGTCATAAGCCCAATAAAGTGAAAACACCAAAATTACGAAAGAGGCCACGCGTAACCACCACAGCCTCGGAATTTTAATAATCTCGACCACCAGCCAGTTCAGCAACAAAATAATCACCACTACCAGCAGTTGTGCCACTTCAATTCCCAGGTTAAATGCCAGCAGGTGCCCTACCAGTCCTTCTCTGCCTTCCAAAGCCTTAAACTGTCCGGCAAATGCAAGTCCATGTATCAGGCCAAAAAACAAAGCAAAGAAATAGATCAATGGCAAACGCGAAACCTGTTCGGGTTTCTTCTGAATTATATTGTTAACGCAGGTGGCTGCGATGGTTAATGGTATCAGGAATTCGATCCAGGCAGTAGAAAAATTAAGAATATTCAGCGCACTCAAAGCCAGCGTAACTGAATGGCCAATAGTGAATGCGGTCACCAGGATGACCACTTTTTTCCAGTCTTTCCACACATATCTGAGGCACAAAGCAGTTACGAAGAGAATATGGTCCATTGCGTCCCAGGTAAGGATATGCTCGATACCCAGGTCAAAATAAAGTGCAAAATCTTCCATGCGACAGTTCTGGTGTCAAAATAAATAAGAGATTTGTAACGAAAAAATTTTGATGTTTAATGGCAATACTGTTGTTTAAATGGTCAATACTTGTGCACTGGTTATTAGCAGGCTACACCGGGCAAGTACCCGCTGAAGGGCAATTGTCCGACCACCCGCTGTATATCACTGTGACCGAGATAAATTACAATGCGGAAGATAAGAACCTTGAGATTAGCTGCAAGATTTTTACCGATGATTTTGAGAATGCACTCAGAATTATGCACCGGACGAAGATAGATTTAACTAATCCACCTGATCCTGCCCTTGCCAATAAGCAGGTGTATGAATATATCCGCGCAAACCTGCAGATAAAACTCGACGGCAAACCCGTGAGCCTGGAGTATGTGGGGTATGAAAAAGAAACCGATGCCACCTGGGCGTATTTGCAGGTCGGCAATATCGCCCAGGCGCCAAAGGTCATCGAAATAAGAAATTCACTGTTGCACGATGCATTTGAAGAGCAGATCAACCTGATGCACGTGTCTGTTGGCGGCAAACGCAAGAGCGGCCGCCTGAACTATCCCAACAAGGACGCAAAATTTGAGTTCTGATTATTTTGCCGAACGGCTGTATTGCAACATCCATTCGTAAATATTCTTACCATCTTCCTTATAGGAGGGACTGGTAGATTTTGTCCATGCATCATGCCCGCCTGTAGGCCATAAGGTAAGCTTCGCTTTTATAGGAGGATTCTGCGCGTTGATCTTTGTTACATATCCTTCGCTATTGGTATACGGCACGGTGCCATCATCTTTATTGTGAAATGCCCATACCGCCAGGCCAGCCTGCGCAATCTTTTTTGCCTTCGTATCATTCGGACCAGACGCGCCGCAGATGGGAACGATAGCAGCGATGCGTTTGCCATATTCAGCGGCATAATCCCAGGTGGCGCCACCTCCCATACTCAGGCCGCTCACATACATGCGCGTAGTGTCGATGCGGTATTTCTTGATGGCATAATCAATCATATCATTCACGTCCTTTGGCGAAGGCCATTTCTTGAATTGCGGTGTAATGACGATGAAAGAATAGTTCTTTCCGCCCACGTTGAAGTTCGCAGGAAACTGTCCCCATTTAATCACCGAGGGAACGCCCACCGCAGCGGCATTATTCAACTGCGTGGTGCCATTTCCTAACTCGCCAATACCATGAATGAAAAGCAGTAAAGGATATTTCTTGGTAGTAGAATCATACAACGAAGGCAGGGCATACAAATACCCGCCGATATTATCGTTCACATCTACCGAGATGCCCTTGTTGACGGGCTTCGTGGTTTCAACTACATTATCGTATTTATTAGTAGGGGGAGCGGGCGCAGGTGCTGTGGGTTTTTCAGTATTGTTGTCGCCCGGTTCGTCCTTGAGTGTTTCTTTTTTACAAGCCGATAAACTCAGGCCAATTACCATGAGTACGGTCAGGGTTTTACATAGGTATTTCATAATGGACAGATTTTTACGCTACAAAAACTTGTTGGCGTAGGGATTAATCCAAAGATGGTGCCATTTTGGGAAGATGTCAAGCGGGGAAATACGCGAAAAAACTGCAGTTTTTCGGTTCCGGGTGCAGCGTGTCGGGTACTGCGAATTGAATGATAAGATATTGATATTCAGCCAGTAGTAACAATTATCAAATATGCAATGTATCGTTTCAACACCCGGCAAACCGGCCTCCTGCGCCCGCTCACCCATTCTCGTCTTCCATTTCCTGGCGAATCTCATCACTTATCCGTAACAGCACTTTATCAATGCGTTGCGCGTCCATATCCACGATTTCGAAGTGGAAGCCGCGCCATTCCAGTTTGTCGCCGGTATGGGGAATGCGCTCTAACTGGTGGAGGATGAAGCCGGCCAGCGTATCGAACTCCTGCTCAATATCGCTCATCCATTCCGCCTTTTCAAAGCGGTCGAGGAAATTATAGAAGGGAATCTGCGCATCCACGAGATAAGTGCCGTCTTCGCGTTCCACTATTTCATAATCATCATCATCCTGCTGCGGTATGCCGCCCACGATGGCTTCCAGGATATCGTTGAGCGTAACCATGCCCTGCAGCGAGCCATATTCATCAACGATGAAGCAGGAATGCACGTGTTGCGTTTTGAATCGTTCGAGCAGTTTGTAAGCAGTGATATTTTCCGGCACAAACAATGCGGGGCGCATAATTTCTTTGAAAGCCTGGTGATCGCTGCTGATATAAAGATCTTTCAGCGACACAACACCTTTGATATTATCCAGCGTGCCTTCACAAATGGGATAATGCGAGTGCGGGTCTTGCAGAATCTTATCGCGTATCGTGTCTTCAGTATCATTTACGTCAAACCAGATAATATCGCTGCGGTGCGTCATGAGCGAAGTGATATTGCGGTCGCTAAGGTGAAATACGCGCTCGATAATTTCCTGCTCGGCTTCCTCGATGGTGCCCTGTTCGGTGCCTTCGATGATGATGGCCTTGATCTCTTCTTCCGTGACTTCATTATCGCGCGTTCGGATATTCAGGACCTTGACGATAAGCGATGTGCTGTTGGTAAGCAGCCAGATAAAGGGGTAAGTGATAAAACTTACAATGCGCATCGGTCCTGCCACCAGCTTGGCAATAGCTTCGGGCCGCGAAAGACCGAGCCTCTTGGGCACCAGTTCGCCGAGCACCAGTGAAAAATAAGTAATAATAATCACGATGATGGCGGTAGCGATACCATTGCTGTAGTCACGGACAGACTCAAACTGCTGCAGCCAGCTGATAAGACCGGATTTCAGCTTTTCACCCGAATAAATACCGGTCAATATGCCGATGAGCGTTATGCCTATTTGTACGGTTGAAAAAAAATTATCGGGATGATTGGCCAGTTTCAGTGCTTCTTTGGCACGTGCATCGCCTTTGTGAGCCTGCGCTTCCAGCCTTGCCTTGCGCGCCGATACCAGCGCTATTTCAGCCATGGAGAATAATCCGTTCAACAAAATCAAACCCAGAATGATAAAGATTTCGGCCATTGATGGTATTATTTGTCTAAACTAAGCATTCCGACCCGGTTATGGAACAATTTAGCAATTGCAAAGCCGATACCGCAACCCAGCAGACTGCCACAAATAACGTCGAAGGGGTAATGCACCCCTACGTACACCTGGGTATAAGCAATTGCAAAGGCCCATGGAAAGAACAGCCATGCCCATTTGCCTATGACGGGTCTCAGGGTCAGACAAGAAAACATGGCCTGCGCAAAATGCGAAGTGGCGTGAGAGGAGGTGAAACTGGAACTTTGCGGGCAGTAGTTTACAAAGAAGCGGATCATTTGCATCACTTCCATATCGCGGCAGGGCCTTAACCGCATTATGTTTGTTTTGATCAGTTTGCTGCTGACTATATCACTGGTTGCGGCCACCAGTATAAAACCAAGAATCCACCACACACCCTTGCTTTTGAAGTTCATAGTGACAAACAGCAACAGGAAAAAATATAGGGGGATCCAGAACTTTGTCTCGCGGAAATAAGGCAGCAGCGTATCCAGGAATGAATTGCTCCAGTCTTGATTGATTTTGGTTAGCAGCCACACATCATATTCTTTGATATGCTGCCAGAAGACCAGTAAAATGCCGCAATGGTCTGAATTCATATCTGCAAAAATAAATACTATAATTTAGTGCCGGAACCGGGGATCAGGCACGGCAACAAAAATAACATTGTGAACGACGTAAAACCTCATTATTAATTGATGAAACAACGGCGAAGGGTGCCACGGCTGGTAAAGTGGATTCTGGCTACCGGTCTTGTGTTTTTACTGCTTTTTACGGTTTTAAGAATTGCCCTGTTCTTTTTTGCAGGCCGGCAGGGGTACAACCTGGGCGACCTGGGCCAGGTGTTTTTCCTGGGTCTTCGTTACGACCTGCGCATGGTAAGCATACTGATGCTCATCATGCTGGTGCCCGGAAGTATTACGCCTTTGCATCCCTACCGCAGCCGGCGCGCCAGGAAAGGCTGGATGATCTTTTTGTCGATCGCCACTTTTATCACGCTTTTCTTTTTCGTGGCCGATTTTGCACACTATGCCTACCTGCGCCAACGCCTTAATGCCAGCGTGCTGAATTACCTGGAAGACGCAGCTATTTCGCTGAATATGGTATGGGAGACTTACCCGGTGGTGTGGATGATATTGGGTATGGTGGCGATGACGATCGTGATAATGCTGGCCATTCGCTATTTCTATCGTCTTTTCAGCAAAACAAAAGAACCCGTGCCGCGGCGGCTCCGTACCGCCAATTTCATAGCGATGTTCCTGGTATGCGGTTTTTTCATTTTCGGGAAATTTGACCAATACCCGCTGCGGTGGAGCGACGCCTTTGCGCTGGGCGATGATTTCAAGGCCAATATGGCTTTTAACCCCTTTCAATCATTTTTTTCTACACTAAAATTTCGTCATAATAGTTACGACCCTGAAAAGCTGAAGAAACTATACCCATTGCTGCAACCCTATTTTTCGTTTGAGCAAACAGGAAATGATGAACTGAATTTTGAAAGATTCGTTCCTGCCGATACCAGTGTTGAATCATCGCGCCCCAATGTGATACTCGTGATCTGCGAATCGTTCAGCAGTTACAAAAGCTCCATGCACGGCAACCCGCTGAATGCAACGCCGTTCTTCAACCAGCTTTGCGACAGCGGTCTTTTCTTCACGCGCTGCTTCACGCCCACTTATGGCACGGCAAGAGGGGTGTGGGCCACCCTCACCGGCACTCCCGACGTAGCACTGCCCAAAACTGCCAGTCGCAATCCTTCGGCGGTTGATCAGCATACCATCATCAACCATTTTACCGGGTATGAAAAATATTATTTCCTGGGAGGCAGCACCAGCTGGGCGAATATTCGCGGATTACTTACGAATAATATTGCGGGTTTGAAATTGTATGAACAGGACGATTTTGATGCGCCGAAAATTGATGTGTGGGGCATCAGCGATAAGAATCTTTTCCTGGAAGCGAATAAAGTGCTGGCCAAAGAAACCAAACCTTTTTTCGCCATCATTCAAACGGCCGATAATCATCGCCCCTACACTATTCCAGAAGAAGATCTGAATGAATTTAAGAAAGTGGATGTGCCGATGGATAGTTTAAAAAAATACGGGTTTGAATCGCTGGCAGAGTTCAACGCATTTCGTTATACCGATTATTGTTTTCAGAAATTCATGGAAGCTGCCAGCAAGGAAAAATATGCGGCCAACACTTTGTTTGTGTTCATCGGCGACCACGGCATTCCCGGCGATGCGGGCGATATGTTTCCCCGCGCCTGGACCGAACAACGCCTCACCATGGAGCACGTGCCCTTATTGTTTTACCGCATTTCTGATTTGTTGCCGCGACGTGACAGCAGCATCTGCTCGCAGGTAGACGTGATGCCCACCATTGCCGAAATGTGCAATATTCCCTATACCAATACCACGCTGGGCCGCAGCCTGCTCGACAGCGCCAGGCAGGGACTGGCTTTTATCTTCGACCCGGATAATAATATGGCAGGATTGATAAAAGGAGATTATTTTTATCGCAAGCGACTGAAAGGCGATCAGCAGGAAATAGTCTCAATTGTGAACAATGACCCCGTGCCCGACAATGATTCGCTGCGCAATGAAATGCGCCTGCTTACCGAGGCTCTGTATGAAAGCTCAAGATACCTGTTGCTGAATAATAAAAAGAAGATGCATGTTCAACAGTAAGCAAAACATTCTGGCATTTTTCTCTGCCATATTACTGGCCGGTTGCGCAGGCAATGCCGACAGGCTGGCGGTGCAGACTGCGCCTTATAAATGTAACACGCCGCAGAAGATCACTGCCATTTACCCCGAATACGTTTATGATCTTTCAGGCTATGCTGACATGACAGGTCCAAGCGCTTTTGCCTTGTTTGATGAAAATAGTTTTGCAGACCCTAAATCACCCGGTGATTTTAAACCGATTACCACCCCGCATCCCACCTACGGAGCGCCTACCTATTTCCGAGACTATGGCAGCCGCATAGTGGTCGACCTGCGCGTTCCTTATAAGCTTAGTGAAATATACCTGTACGATAAAGCCCGTTACAGCGACAGCGTGTACATCTATACCGGCAATATGCGCGACTGGAAACTGCAGGCCGCTTACGTTACCAGTGGCGACCCTATGCAGTGGGGCTGGAAAAGATTTTCTATTACCGACAGCACGCGATTTGTGATGTTTAAATTCAGCAGTCATGAATCGGAAATTTCAGAAGCAGTGATGTATGGCTGCGCCTATGAAACGCCGCCGCCACCACCGCCGAAAGAATATACCGGCCCGAGGCTGGCGCCGAAAATGTTTAAAGAATTCCTGGGTGTAAACTGTTACCAGGAAACGCCCACGCGTTATATGCGGCCGTTCTATTACTCGCGCATGTACACCTATACTTCGCATATCGATAATGATACGGTAAATGACTATCCCAATGTGAAGTATAATATCAACCCGCACGGTTGGTACAGCAATGGTACCAACGATTACGTGTTGTATGTGGATTCGATGAAGCAAATGGGCAACAAAGCATGGTATTGCTATATCAAAGTACCCACTTATTTGTGGAAGCAGGGATATCCCAACGATAACCGCCCGGTTACCAGGATAGGTCAAAGTATGGAAGACCCGCTCAGCTATGCGCGACACGCCAACATGCTTTGGAATATGGCTGCTGCCTATGGCGCTAATCCTGTAGACACAAGCCTGCTTCAATTCAGTAATGAACATATTTTCAGCGGAAGAAACGTGATTCAGATTTATGAGAACGGTAACGAGCTGGATGCATTTGACGGAATGAATTATTGCAATCCTGTAGAATATTTTGCATTGAGTTCGGCCGACTATGATGGTCACGAAGGTAAGCTCGGCCCGCGCCATGGCATAAAAAACGCTGATTCCACCGCCGAACTGATGACGGCGGGTATGACCACCCTGGATGTAAACCGCCTGCGCGTGTTGAAATTTTTGTGTAACACACTTCGTACCGACAGCCAGTTTTTGTGGAAGGGCGGCATTCAATATCACTGGTACAGCACGAACGGTAAATCGAATATTCCGGCAAGAATTTTTCAGAAGGCCACTGCGGGCATTACACCTGAAGAGGATTCTCTTCGTAAAAAACTGTCGCGTGTGCGCGAAGCTACTTACCTGATTCAACCGGATGTAGAATGTTTCCTGGGAGAATATGGTTACGACAAAGCACAGGGTTCCAGAGTGTCGGTGCCTTTAGCGCCTGGTTACGACAACCTGCAGAGTCATGGCATTATGATGATACGCGCCATCAACGCCATTTTCTTCTCGGGCTTCGACCGCTACATCATTTACTGGATAAAAGATACCAATGAGCCGGATGACCCCCATCTTTTTCTTACCTGCGGATTGTTAAAACAACTCGATGCCTATAATTACGATCCATACCCGGCCTGGTATTTCATCAGCACTATGTACAATCATGTGGGAAATTATATCCCGGAGAAGATCATAAGTGAGGAAGGCGATGTATGGGTTTACAAATACCGCAACCAGGTTTCGCCCGATTCAGCTGCGTATTTTGTGTATTGTCCCACCCGCGTAGGTAAGAAAGTGGATGGATATAGCCTGGAAGTGGGAGAGGTGGAAAACAGCAGCGCGGCCGAGCTGAATTTTGTTGACAAATCGACCGAAGGCAACCTGGTAAATCTGCCGGTCAACAACAAAGCGGTAAGAGTAAACGTGAGCGAAGTGCCTAAATTGATTTTTGTAAAAGAGAAAAAATGATCATTTCTTCTTAGCGATCATGATCAGTCGCGGGGAATGTTTCATGTCGTATGGGGCGAGTGAGTAGTCGCCAAAAATTTCCTGCACTTGCATGCCGTGGTAGGCAAACATTTCATTAAAATCTCCAGGTGTGATCGGCGCGTTCACATCATCCACCGAATGATGAATATTGCCATAATCGAGCAGAAAAATCCCTTGCGGTTTTAGCGCATTGGCAATGGTGCGGATGACGTTGTTATGCTCCCGCGACGTTTTATAATAACCGAAATGCGAGAATAGGTTGAGCGCATAATCGAAATAATTCACGAAAAAAGGGAGGCGGATATCGTGAGTAAAAAAATGCAGGTTTTCCGTTTCGTATGGCAGCGCTGTGTCAATATCTTCTGCGGAAGCGTCAATACCCGTTACATCATAACCCAGTGATGCCAGCTCGCGGGCATTTTCACCTTTACCACAACATACTTCCAATATCCTGGCCCCCGGCGGGGGGTTCAGGTATTCGATGGCTTTAATGATGAATTGATCTTCGGCAACCATGTGCGTGTTTTGACAAAAGTAAAGCTAAGAGAATTAAAGAGAGTAAGGCTCTTTGCAATAAAATACCCGAAACTGGTAATTTCCGCATGTGGTCAAACGCTTATTTTTGCAGGAGTTATAAAATCGCGGCATTGTGGCATTGATTAAAAGTATATCGGGCATCAGGGGAACGATCGGCGGAAATACAGGTGAAAACCTTACTCCCCAGGACGTAGTGAAATTTACGGCCGCTTACGGCAGTTGGGTGTTGGAGCAAAATACCGGCCGCAGGATCGTAATTGGCCGCGATGGCCGCATCAGCGGTCCAATGATTCAGCAACTGGTTTCAAGCACGCTCATCGGCATGGGTTTGGACGTGGTGGATATTGGTCTTTCAACCACTCCTACCGTAGAGATGGCTGTAGTTTGGGAAAAAGCGGCGGGCGGCATCATCATCACTGCCAGTCATAATCCCAAGGAATGGAATGCGCTGAAGCTGCTCACCGCCAGCGGTGAATTCTTAACTGCCGAACAGGGCGCGCGCGTGCTCGAGATAGCCGCCAGCGATCAACTCCAGTTTGCGCCCGTTGACAAACTCGGCACTTACTCCAGCAACGATTCATATATTCAAAAACATATCGACGCCATCGTCAGTTACCCCCTGGTAAATGTGGAAGGCATAAAAGCGAAGGGGTATAAAGTGGTGGTAGACGTGATTAACAGTACCGGCGCGCTCAGCGTGCCGCCATTGTTATATGCGCTCGGCGTAAAGGAAGTAATTGTGTTGAATGAAGAAGTGAATGGAAAATTCGCTCACAATCCTGAGCCTTTGCCCGAAAATCTCGGCGCCCTGAGCAATGCCGTACGTGAACACAAGGCCGATTTCGGCATAGCGGTCGACCCCGACGTTGACCGGCTTTGTTTTGTATGTGAAGACGGCTGCATGTTTGGCGAGGAATACACGCTGGTAGCCGTGGCCGACTATGTACTGAGCAAGCGACCCGGCAACACCGTAAGCAACATGAGCAGCACCCGCGCGCTGAAGGAAATCACTTTACAGCATGGCGGACAATATGCTCCTTCAGCCGTTGGCGAAGTAAACGTGGTGAAGCGCATGAAAGAGATCAACGCAGTGATTGGCGGCGAGGGCAATGGCGGCATTATCGTTCCCGATCTGCACTACGGCCGCGACGCGCTGATCGGCATTGGGCTATTCCTGAGTTCACTGGCCAATCACAAAAACGGCATCCGTTCTTTCCGCGCAAAATATCCCGACTATTTCATCTCCAAGAATAAAATCGAGCTCAACAACTCCGTTGACGTAAAAGCCATTTTTGAAAAGATTAAAAAGAAATACAAGAACCAGCCGATCAACACCGAAGATGGATTAAAGATTGAATTTGATGGCGACTGGGTACACCTGCGCACATCCAATACCGAGCCGATCATCCGTATTTATGCCGAGAGCAATTTTGAGACTACGGCGAATAATATTGCGCTGAGGCTGATACATGATATAAAGGAGTTTATGTGAGGCCACGACCTCGTCAAATCTCTCACCAGGTTTATTGAATATTTTTCGCCATTTACTCATTTTCTTTGAATACCATCCTCCATTTTAACCATTTTACCCGCATATTGTTAATTGTATCAATGCCGGCAACTTTTGGTAATCAAATTTTTCCCAAATTTGCGGCGCTCCTACCTGAGTTTTAATATGGTATTATGAGTACAGCCAGGCGAATATATTTTGACAATGCAGCTACCACACCGCTTGATCCGAGGGTGCTGGAAGCCATGATGCCTTACCTCACCGAGAAGTTTGGCAACCCATCCTCTATTTACTCTTATGGAAGAGAGAGCCGCCTGGCAATCGAGAATGCCCGCAAATCGGTAGCGAAAATCCTGAATGCGCATCCTGCAGAAATATTTTTTACATCGGGAGGAACAGAAAGCAGCAACACCGCTATCAACGCCGCGGTGCACGACCTGGGCTGCAGGCATATCATTACTTCGCCCATCGAGCATCATGCCACGCTACACTGTACCGAAAATCTGCATCATCGTGGTTATGTGGCGCTGAGTCATGTGAAGGTGTTGCCCAACGGTCATATCGACCTGGAAGATTTGGAGCGCTTACTGCAAGAAAGTACCGAGAAAACCCTGGTAACCCTGCTGCATGCCAATAATGAAATCGGCAACCTGATCGATCTGCATGTGGTGGGCAACCTTTGTAAAAAATACGGCGCCATATTTCATGCCGATACGGTGCAGACCGTTGGTCACTATCCTTTCGACCTGCGCAACACGCCGGTGCATTTTATAACCGGTGGCTCGCATAAGTTTCACGGACCGAAAGGAGTGGGCATGCTCTATATTAACGAGAACGTAAAGATCAAACCGTATATACACGGTGGTTCACAGGAACGCAATATGCGTGCGGGTACCGAGAACCTGTACGGCATTGTAGGTTTTGCAAAGGCGCTTGAACTGGCCACCGAAGAATATGAAAAGAACAGCGCATATATCAAAGACCTGAAACTGTACATGTACGAGCAGTTGAAGAAAAACATCCAGGGCGTTGGCTTCAACGGCGATACGCTGGGCAATAGCCTGTACACCGTGCTGAGCGTGTCGTTTCCCAAGACAGAGAAATCTGAAATGCTGCTGTTCAACCTCGATATCAATAATATCTGCGCCAGCGGCGGCAGCGCCTGCACCAGCGGCGCCGACCAGGGCTCGCACGTGATCCGTGCTATCAATAATGATCCCAACCGCGTGACCGTGCGTTTCTCTTTCAGTAAAGACAATACCCGCGAAGAAGTAGATATTGTAGTAAAGAAGCTGAAAGAACTGATTTAGCATTTATCCGCTATCTTTCAGGAAAATACCTGCCAAGCATGAAGCATCACCTGCCGGTTGCACTGGCTTTTCTTGTTTTGGCCATTGCCAGCACATCCTGCCAGCTCAATCATAAGGAAGAAGAAAAGAAAGCCAGCGAAGCGCCTGCCAGATTTGAGCGCCCCCAGTGGATCAGCCAGTCGAATATCTACGAAGTGAACGTGCGGCAATATACGCCAGAAGGCACTTTCAAAGCCTTTGCCGCCTCATTGCCGCGGTTGAAAGATATGGGTGTGGAAATACTTTGGTTCATGCCCGTGACGCCCATCAGCGAAAAAGACCGTAAGGGAGAAGCGGGCCGCGCCCTGGGCAGCTATTATGCTGTGGCCGACTACCGCGCTATCAACCCTGAATTTGGCACGATAGACGATTTCAAAACGCTGGTAAAACAGGCGCACGAAATGGGTTTCAAAGTCATTGTTGACTGGGTGGCCAACCATACCGGCGCCGATCATCCATGGCTTACGAAGCACAAGGATTTTTACATGCTCGACAGCGCCGGCACGCCGCATTTTGCCTTTGACTGGAGCGATACCCGCGAACTGAATTACGATAACAAGGCGATGCGCGACAGCATGATCGAGAGTATGAAGTTCTGGATTCGCGAAACCGATATCGATGGTTTCCGCTGCGATGTAGCCAATGAAGTGCCCACCGATTTCTGGAAAGATTGCATTGCGCAGTTGCGCGGCATGAAAACCCTCTTTATGCTGGCCGAGGGCGACAGGCCAGAGCTGTATGATGCCGGTTTTGATGCAACTTATTTCTGGCCTATGTTCCAGTCTATGAAACGCGTGGCTGCAGGCGCCACCAACGCGCTGGCGCTCGACTCGGTGATCAATCATTATGACTCTACGTTTAAAGACAGCACAGCGCTTTTATATTTCACCAGCAATCACGACGAAAACAGTTGGAACCTGTCTGACTACGGCACATTTCCCGGCGCAAAGCATGATCCTTTTGCCGTATTTACCCATACCATGAAGAATGCCATCCCACTCATCTACAGCGGGCAGGAAGAGCCGGTGCTGCGCCGCATTGCTTTCTTCGAAAAAGACTCGATGGAGTTTAAGGAATTCAAGCGCGCGAAATTGTACAAGACGCTGTTGAATCTCCGGAAAAATAATCCCGCGCTCGCCATCGATGCTTCGTGGAAGAAAATCAGCGTGGGAGACGATAAGGCCTTATACGCCTACCTGCGTGAGAAAGCCGGTGATAAAATATTTGTAATACTGAATCTTTCCGGCAAGGAACAAAAAATCACCATCAAAGACGAGCTGGTGACAGGCGAACCGCTCAACGTGTTTATGGGTGTGAAGGAAAAACTTTCTCTTAATCATTCTTTCAATATTCAGCCCTGGGGCTATATTGTTTATGACTATTGATGCGTGTAATGGAGCACATCATTGGAGTAGATATCGGCACATCGGGAACAAAGGCAATTGCGTTCAGCACAGAAGGTAAGGTGCTGGCAAATGCCTATGTTTCATACGATCCCCTACCGATGCCGGCCAACCATCACGAATTAGATCCTGAAGTATTATTGGAGGCTGCACTGAAATGTCTGCAGGATGTGGGGGAGGTATCAAAGGTATCAGGCAAATTGCTGGGTATTTGCTTCAGCAGTTTCATGCATGGCATGATGGCGGTGGATCAGCAAGGCAAGCCGCTCACCAACATCATTACCTGGGCCGATTTGCGCAGCGCAGACGATGCGAGCGCTTTAAAAAATTCAGGGCAGGGCAGAAGCATATATGAACATACCGGCACGCCCGTGCATCCCATGACGCCGCTATGCAAATTGCTTTGGTTAAGAAAAAATGAACCGGATATCTTTTCGCGCGCCGCAAGATTCATTTCCATAAAGGAATATTTTTTCTTCCGGCTTTTTGGAAAATATATAGTTGATCATTCAATTGCTTCAGGCACGGGTTTGTTCGACATTCATACGCGCCGATGGTATAAGGAATCATTAGACGTAGCAGGTATTGCCGCAGAACAGTTATCGCAGCCCGTACCTACCACCCATATCGAGCGCGGATTGCACAAAGAAATTTCAGCATGGCTAAATATCGACACCTCGGTACCATTTGTAGTTGGCGCCAGCGACGGTTGCCTGGCCAATATGGGCAGCAATGCCATTCACCCCGGCGATTTGTCGATAACGATTGGCACCAGTGGTGCGGTGCGCATGATCAGCAGCGAGCCGCGCATGGATAAGCACCAGCGAACTTTCAATTATATTCTCACCGATAAAATTTTCGTGGCCGGTGGCCCGACGAATAACGGATTGAATCTGGTGAAATGGTATGGAGAAAATTTTTTGCAAAAACCAATACGCAGCGGCGCTGATATCGATTGGTTTGTGCGGGAGGCGAGCACTGTACCGGCGGGATCAGGTAAACTGATTTTTCTTCCTTATGTTCAAGGCGAGCGCGCACCCGTGTGGGACGCGCGGGCACGCGGAGTGTTTTTTGGTGTGCAGTCGGCACATAAGCAGCCGCATTTTATGCGCGCCATTGTTGAAGGCATCAATTTCAATTTATACCAGATTGCCAGATCAGTACAAGAAATGGTGGGCAATGCTGATCGTATTTATGCCAGCGGCGGATTTATGCACTCGCGAGTATGGCTGCAAATGCTCAGCAATCTTTTTGGCAAACCTATAACGGTTACCAGCACTGCCGATGCATCTACAACAGGCGCTGCGCTGCTGGGATTGCAGGCGCTTGGTGTTGATATAGGTGTAAGAAAAAATTCTTCATTTATCGAGGTAAAGGAAACCTTTGAGCCTGATATGGCGATACATCAGCGATATGCGGAATTATATGCCGTGTATTCCCGGTTGTACGCAAGTTTAAAAGAATCATTTTACCAATTAAACATGCTCCCATAACACTGGTTATCAGCGTTTGCATTTTGCTTTAACAAATCGTTCTAAAACTATTGACCTCCTGGCATGTTTTTTCTGCTAGTGTTTCTGGAAACACAACGAGTAAACGCTCTATAAAATAGCTGTGGTTAAGTTTGAAGCAAGCCGTGCATAAAGCACGACAAAAAACTGCCCCCGCACAACGGGGGCAGTTCTGTTTCATTTCGATTTGCAAAACGGAAGGCCAGGTCACAGGTGAGCCACTCGTCACTTGACCGTCCTGAGGAAAGGCCAGGTAGTGGGTGGGCCACCCGTTTTAGGCGCTTGCTGAGGTGGCAGCCATCACGCCCCTGAAATAGCCTGCCGACTCGGCAAGTCCCGGCAATGGGTCTTTCATATCCTTCTCATATTCGAAACTGCATTTGCCGGCATAATTTATTTTCTGCAATGCTTTTACCACGGCCGGAATATTGATGGCGCCGCGGCCGAGTTCGATCACTTTGGCGTCTTTTTCCTGGGCCGTCACGTCTTTGATATGCAGGTCGAAAACCCGCGAAGCGTAATCGATGATGCATTGGGCAGGATCGGCGCCGGCGCGGAAAGCATGACCAATATCGATGCAGAGTCCTACGCGCTTGTCCATATTTTTGATGCGATCGTACACGTCTTTGGGACTGGGATAGAGTTTGTCTTCGGGACCGTGGTTATGAATCGCGATCCTGATATTGGTTTCTTTTACTTTTTGTTCCGTATAATTCAGCAATTCGTAAGTGGGTACGCCCACGATCATTTCTACGCCGGCATTTTTTGCGTAGGCAAACATGCGGTCCACTTCGTCATTTGTTTTCATATATATCACGCCCAGCCCGTACACATTGATGCCCGCATTTTTAAATTGGCCCATAATCTCTTTTATTTTTTCCGGGCTGCTGTCGTAGGGCAAATGAAAATCTTTGAGCGTCGTATGAATGATTCCCACGCGCTGCATCATGGCTATGCTGTCTTTAATGTTGAAATGCCGAAAGGTATAGCCGGCCATGCCGAGGGTGAGTGGCTTTTGGTTTTGTGCGGGTTTGATGATCTCACTGCTGCGGATAACGGATGCGGGCATTGCGGATGCTGCCAGTCCGAGGGCCGCATTTTTAAAAAACGATCTTCTTGTTGCCATAATCAGGAATTGAACTGAAAAGATACTCATTCCGAGGCTGCCTGTGGCTAATGAATGTTAGTAAAAGAAAATATTTTTTTAAGATGAAGCTATGGATAGGCCCAATTTTTGGTAAGAAATTCTGATCATTTCCGGGTAATTCTACACAGAAAAAAATTTGAGCAGGCATAAAGTTTGCATTATGTAATTACTTTTTGTAATACAGCAGATGACCGGCTTGCAATATGGAATCGCGTGAGTAAGTGTTGACCATTAAGGTGAAATTAGTATCAGACATTTTAATTGCCTAATGACTTAATTTGGAGTTGAATATATTATTTTTGGACACTACCGATTTCTTTATCCTGCACAAATTCTTTTCTGAGTATGCTACCTTTCCTTATCCTGCTTCCGGCAACAACACTACTATCATTGTGGAAACTTATGGACGCGCTATGTGCGTGATCGTAATAAACTGGTTAATGCTATTGATCATTTAAACTACTCCTAAATCCGGATGAAACGAAAGCTCATTATTGAACTGATCAGTTTTCTGCTAATGTCGCTCTTCCTGTATGTAGCCTTCAGCAAATGGTTTGCATTCAGGACATTCAAGAACGAGATCGATAATCAACCTTTTCCTAATTGGTTGACGCCATGGATCATTTATTCCATTCCTCCGCTATTGGTATTGATTGCTATTGCGGTGATGTTTGAACGTACGCGCAGGGTGGGTTTTTTAGCTTCGCTTATACTGATGTCGGCATTCAGCCTTTACAATGCGGCAGTGTTGCTGAAATTTTTTGCCTACATCCCTTGTTCCTGCGGAGGTATCAGTAAAGAATTAAACTGGACACAGCAATTATACATCAACCTGTTTTTTGTGGTGATTTCGTTGGTGGGTCTGCTATTGCACCGTGGCAAGACCGGCAAGAGCGGGCCGTCAAAGCCGATGGTAGTGGCGGGCTGACAGATGTGGTTGTGCCTGGATATACCCCTTGAAAAGATTGTTTGCCGAAACTGTTGCAGCGAGTACTGTCATGTAAACCTCCCGCGAGGGAAGTACGTATAGGGTTTTTATCAGAACTTATTGGTCGCGCGAGCGGCCGGCGGATGTTGTCTCCGCCCGTTGATCCGGCACGCGCAAGCCGGTGAGACAAGACAGCAGCAGCCTTACCCTTGAAGTACGCACTATCCGATGCTTGTAATGGCCATGCAAGGGCGGATAGAAATTCACTTCTGCATTTACTGGTTTTGCATTTGTCGCCCGCCTGTAAGCGATCGGTACGGGTTGGGCTGCAAGTGGTCCGAGCCGGGGTGGGGGTGGATACCTGCCTTCCGCAAACCCTGGGTGTCATTCAAGATTGCAGGTAGCTAGCGGATACCTGCTCCGCTAAATCTTGAATGCGTTGGGGTGGCAGGTAAAACAAAACGCGGAGAAAAGCCTTATCCTGCGAAACAGCCGGGTGCAAAGTACTAGCGGTTTTGCCACCTGGCGCAAGGGAAAGCCGAAAACCTTTAAAATAGTAGGCGACCATTAACTCATATCAAAAAAAGAAAAACATTATGAAAAGATTAAAGCTGGTATTCATTGCGCTGGCCCTCGTAGCAGGCGTAGGCGGGGCGCTGGCAAGCAGGCCAGATCCTGGCTGTGAGTATGCACAGCAGTATTATTACAATGGGACAGGGTATGTGCCGGTACCTGGTGAGTTTGGCGTTGGCTGGATTTGTGAGTGGGCCCCATCAAATACCTGTACATACTACAAACCGCATCCCATGCAGCCCAACTATGTGGCGTGCCGCAGCGGGTTTTTTCGCTTTGTATTTGCAATAAAATAAGGAAACCTTATATGCGCCGATAATGAAGGTTGACCATATCTGGCAAGGTGCCGTATGGTCAACCTTTTCCGTGGTTTACATGATTAAATATTTAACCCTTTGATCACAAGGTTCTTGTACATGCATTTTTCGCTGGCGGGAGAATAGATTTTTCAAACAATTATCAATTTTTCCGGAAATGTCTATATATTCACGCTAAGGATAAGGTTTAATGGTCGATGGTATTTGATTAGTGCACCTCCCTTCGGGGAGGTTTTTTTTTATGTATTAATGGACTAATGCCGGCCGTATTGTTCAAAGTGGGTGAACTCGATCACGTCGTTTGGTAGAGGCAGAACATATTTCTTACTGTTTGGCGGCAACTCAACCAAATTGCCATTAACAAACCTTCGCAGGGTTATATTCCATCCCTCCTTATTGAGCCTGCGGAGATCTGACCATCTGACGCCGCGAAATGGCAACTCTTTTCGTCTTTCTTCGAGGATAATACCTAATGCCTCTTGCTTGTTTGCCGCCACCAAAGGTGTAAATGTTCCGGCCGCCCACCTTTTTTCAAGGAGTTGATTCAGCGTATTCATCGCACCGTTTACATTACCAGCGCGCGCAAGGCATTCAGCTTTGATACAATAAATTTCGTCAGTAGCAAGACCTGAAAACAAAAACACTGAACCAGTGTAGGTGCCTTTCAGGTTCATGGACGATGTATAGTAAATGGATTTGCGCAAGTCATTTTCATTGTAGGAATTGTATAAGCCGGAATCCACGAAGCAGAATGGAGATACAACTGCCTTCAAAATGTTAGTTGCAGCAAGCAGCCTGCTTTGATATAGTGTTTCTGGATTATTCCGCAGGAAAGGAAGACTGCTTGAACCGTTGATGGTATTGAAGTCAATTAAACTATTATGAAGATCCAGGCAACTATCAGCATAGAGGAGAGCCTTATCGTACTCTCTCATGCTCAAGTATACTCTTGCCAGCATGGCGTAGGCTGCCGCTCTTGATGGCCTGTTAAGATGTTCCGCATCAATTGCTATGGGAAGCCTCGAAGCGGCTTCTTGCAGATTGGCAGTTATCAGTTCATAAGTTTCAGTTACGGTGCTTCTGGGAACGGCGCCGATATTGGCACTTTGTCTTAGGGGAATTCCGTACAGATTGTCGTGAGGCGAAATGTTTTTGTCGAAAGCGGGACAAAAGACCTGAGCGAGATTATAAAAAGCGTAGGCTCTCATAAACAATGCTGATCCATAAACCGTGTTCCATTGCGTTTGGTTACCCGGACCAGGTTTTATTTTCTTTAGTCCGTCAAGAACTATGTTAGTATATAATACCTGTTCATAAGGTTTGTTCCAATCCCCAATAAATAGCTCGTTGTATTGATAGATATTTTCTTCCCAGGTGTAGCAGGCACGCTCGTGGGTTTGCAGGCTATTGTAAAAGGCATCGGTGATACGATAGTTATCGGCAGAAATCTCTCCCATCATGGGCGTTTCACACATTACAATGTCTGCATCCAGCAAAGCCTGAAAATCATCTAATGTAGTGGGAACAAAAATGTCTGATGAAGGAATTTCCTCCAGGAATTCTCTCTTGTTGCAAGAGACCAACGCGCAGCTGTAAATAAATAATAGCAGAATATGGTAGTAGTTAATTCTCGACATCCGGCAATTTTTTAAAACTCCATTTTTATCCCCATGGTCCACGTACGCGGATTGGGGATGCTTGTATAGTAGTCAGGGTCGATATCATGTTTGGTAGCTTTCCATAAAAGTCCAACATTGTTCACATAGAAATATATGCTTAGCGACTGCATTAGCAATTTTCTACTTTGCGATCTATTCATTTCATAACTTACCCGGATATCCTGTAATCGAATATTGTCACCTTTTTCTACTAACACTTCAGAATTTTCAAAGAATTCATCGCGAGAGATACTATAGCTATAATTAGATGAAGGAATATAGGTCACCAGCTCATCGCCGGGCTTTTGCCAGCGATTGACATAATCAATATGCCCCGGCGAAAAGCCGTAGAAGGTATTTAAATATTCAATTGTTGGTCTCCTGAAGTAATGTCCGGCTCTCCAGGTGATATTGAGGGAAAGTTCAAATTGCCGCCACGAGATTACATTTCTGAGTGCGCCAAAAAGAGTTGGGTTTGCAGGTCCAACATAAATCAGATCCTTTAAGTTGGTAGAGCTTAGAATACTATTGTAGTCCGTGCTGATTGATCCATTAAGCCTGCCGCGTGGGTCGCCCGTTAACGGATCCAGGCCTTCCCATTTTAATGCATATACTGCATACAGTGGTCTGTCGGCAAGCGGATTTAGTTTAGTAGCATTGTAATATTCCGCAATAGTCGCATACCTGGTGCCGTAGTTGGTGATCTTGTCAATGGCATGATTGAACAGCAGGATGGTAGACCATTTTATCTGCCTGTTGATATTTCTGGTGGTAATCGATATATCAAAGCCCGATCCTTTCATGGAGGCTACGTTACCCGTAAACTCGGATACGCCATTCGTCGGATCAATACGAGTCAAGCCGATAAGATCGGTTCCTTTTTTAATATAGTATTCTATACTGCCTTCAATGATCTCTCCTGTTGTTCTGAAATCAATACCGAAGTTGGTTATCTGGATCTTTTCCCAGCGCAAATCTGGGTTGGGAGGATTTACAATGGTTCCTGCCATAACTCCATAGGAATTGGAAGGCACCAGCTTTGCTGTTGTGTAGGCAGAGACTGATTTATTCACGTTTCCATTGTAACCATGCGTGGCGCGAATTTTCAGGAAGTTTATCCATTTCGATGTAAAAAAATGCTCTCTGCTTATGTCCCAGCCTGCGCCGATCGAATACAAGGGAATGCCCTTCTGGTTTGTTCTGACACCAAACAAATTAGATTCATCTTTTCTTGCACTGGCAGACAAAGTGTATTTTTCCCGGTAGGTATATGCTGCCGATACGTAGTAAGAAATATACCTGTCAATGGTCATTAAGTCGAACTTTGGGTTGGGTATACGATCAGACAAATATGGAGCATGATACAAAGGGAAATAAGTACTATCATCGATTTCGTAACCCATAGAACTTCCCTTCTTGTAGTCAAATATGCGCCTGGTGTGTATCTCCCCCCTGATATCTCTGACTTCTATTCCTCCCACCGCTGCAATGTTATGTGACTGTTTATGCAGGTCAACCCAACTACGTGCGAAATTCAACTGTGCACGAATGTTATGAGCCTTATAACTCTCTTCATTCAGATTTCCGATGGCTCCCTTGGGAACCCTATAAAAAATCTCACCACCCTCTATCTGCGTGAACCGGTTGATCATATCCCGCGTGAAGTAGGTGTTGAGGTTCTTATTTTCCACCTGGTCTAAACGCCCCCTGTTGAATTGGTACAAAATATTCGCCACCAGGCTTTTTGAAATCTTATATTTCAATCCAGCATTTACCCTGTAGTCGGCTACTTTGTAAGTATTATCAGCGGCACGTATGTCTTCTATTGGATTAAAATTCCAATTCAGCAAGGTATCATAATTCAAAGTGTTCTTAAACGATTGCCGAATGCCAAAGGGGATGGGTTGTGGATTCCCGCTTTCATCGAAGAATTCCAGGTAAGGATATTGATTGTAATTCTCATACACATGATTGTTCTCAATCTTACTCTCCGAAAACGCAATCGCCGTACTTAACTCCAGCCTGTTCTTAAACCACGCATATGAATTGCTCGCATTCAGGGTTACTCGCTGGGTATTATTTCCTACCAGGTTGTGCCTGTTGTTATCAAAACCGGCTGATAAGTAGTAATTGTTATTGTGCCCGCCACCGCTTACATTGATGGCGTATTGCTGGTTGATACTGGGTTGGTATAAATATTTATCGATTTCCTTGCGCGTATCGATTTTCTCCCAGCGCGCAAGCCTCGATTCCAGTTCCGTGCCGGAAATAATTCCATCTCTATGCTCGATCAGCGATTCCACCACCGGCGAGAGCGCCGTCCGCAATGGATCACTTTCCTGGCCGTCATAAAAACCGCGTTCGAATAAATCTCTTTCCAGCGCGATGTAGTCTTTTGAGCTTAGAACCGGTTTGTACCACGCGTCGGGTTTCTCACCAACGGTGAAATTGGTATTCACCTGCAGGCGCGGTTCCTGCCGGTATCTTCCCTTCCTGGTGGTGATTACAATTACGCCATTGCCGGCAAAAGCTCCCCAGATTGAAGCGGCACTGGCATCTTTCAAAATGGTGATGCTTTCGATGTCGTTGGGGTTGATATTTCCGGGATCGCCGATCAAGGGAAAATTATCGATTACGATCAGTGGCTCCGCATTCGAAAAGATGGTGCTGCGGCCGCGGATGGTACGCGAAGACTGGTTGGTACCCGAAACAATATTTTTGTTCATGATCATTCCAGGCGTCACATCATCCAGCCTGTCCAGGACGTTGGGTGACACCCGGCGATTGAAAAGATCATTGTTGATTTTGGTATATGAACCTGCACTTCTTTCCTTCGCGATAGTCTGGTAGCCGGTGGCCACTACCGACACCTCAGACAATTCGCTGACGCGCTTTTTTAACTGGATATGTGCCATGGGCTGGCCCGACAATTGTAATTCCAGCGGTTCATAGTTCACGGTGGAAATGATCAGTGTGGCCGTTTTGGAAATATCGGGTATCAGGAATTCTCCGTCATCATTACCCGCTATTATGCGATTGGCGCCCTTCACCCTGATAGTGGCGCCGGGCACGGGTTCGTTGGATTCGTTGACGATCCGGCCGCTTACGGTGTAAATATCTGAAGGTAGTGGTTCTTTCGGCTGAATGGAGATCAGCTGGCCGATGATGGTGTATGTATAAGGCTGGTCGCGAAAGAATTCGTCGAGCACCTCTTTTACGGAAGCGTTTCTTACTGAAATATTTACGCGGCGCATGCGTTCGGCGGTTTCGCCTTTGAAGATGTGACCATAGCCGGCCTGGCGCTGCACAACTTTAAGTATGTCTTTGAGGGAAGCGTTTTTCTTTGTGTATGTAATGGTTTGGGCCCGGGTGACGGTACCAGCAGCAAGGCATGCGATCAACAGCAGTAAGATGGTTCGTATATTCATGATCAGGCCCTTTCTCCACGCCCGAATATTGAAAAATTGGGTGATGCATGCACCTGAGAATAAAGAACTTTATTCCCATAGTGAACCTTAACCTTACCAGGAAGAATTTGCAGACCACTTCAGGCGCAGTAATTACTCAATTTTCAATTTCGAAAACAAAGTAAGTTACAAAAATAATGCAAATGACTACATGCTGCGAACCAAGGGCTTTCGCCCCTGGTTGCAGAAGTAGCTGGTGCCGCCGTTTAGCATTACCTGTTAGAACTACGGCACCAGGAGAAGCGGTTTAATGATCAATGGGAAATTCTGTGGTAGGTTTGGTCGAACTGGGATTAGATTAGTATTGAATATTATGGTATTACGATCAGTTTTCGGTTTTCAAATTTTGTGTTGATGTTTTGTGATTTCAGCACTTTCCGCATTTCTTCAAAACTCATAGACATCGGCATCATCGCGTCGAAGTCTATGTCCTTTATCTTTTCCGTATTCGCATCAAAAGCAATCGTCACATCATACCAGCGGGCAATCTGGTTCAGCATCATTTCTGTGCTGCCTTTCACCGGGAACCATCCGTTTTTCCAGTTGGCAGCATCCTCTACATCGGCCTGCACAACCTGCAGTTGCCCACTGCGGGCAATGGCCTGCTGACCAGGTTCTATAATGGTAGATTTTCCTTTTTCTTTGACCCTTACTGAGCCTTCCAGCAGACTCGTCATAATATCTTTTTCCTCGGGATATGCCTTCACATTAAAATGTGTGCCCAGCACTTCCACCTCGTGCTCCGCCCCGGGATGGTTAATCTTAACGATAAAGGGCATCCTCTCTGTGGCACTTCCGGGAAGCATTACTTTCTCCACTTCAAAGTAAGCTTCGCCGGTAACTTCAACGATGCGCTGGTTACCGGCGAAAGCTAAAGGAAAACGCAATGATGAAGCAGCATTTAACCAAACTCTACTTCCGTCAGGTAAAGTGATTTGATACTGTCCTCCTCTCGGCGTCGATACTGTATTGTGCAAAGAAGCGTGCTCTTCTGCTCCGGTAGAAACCGGACCACTTGCTATAAACCGTCCACTATAAATTAAATGTCCTTCTGCCTTTGTAAGATTCAGACCGTTTTGTTTTGAAAAATCTCCGTCAGGCAACTTGTCGAGCTGCAGAATGGTGCCATCCGCCAGCTTGAGTTGCGCATACCTGCCGCCGGGGACAATCTCATTGCTTGTAACAGTGGCCACATTTTCCTGTTCCCCGGACTTCACCAGCTTATCGGCCTGTTGATTGCTGATATATATATACGCCACTGCAGATATCGCCACCAGGGCCGCAGCCGCTGCTGCGTATTTTCGCCAGTTGATTCTCCTCACCGGCGCAGCCACCTCTTCCGCTTCCAACGGGAATACTTCCTTCCCTTCCGACTCATTTATTCTGCTGACCGTCTGTTGCCATATGGCCTCACTATCGGCCATATCCAGAACACGCAACCTCTCCAGCAGTTGCTCCTGGTCTGTCAGCTGCTGAAACAAATCTTTGTTTTCAATACCCTCCGACAGCCACATGTCCAACTCCCTGTTCTCCTCCGGGGTCAGCTCCTCGCGGAGCGACTTTTCCAAAAGAGCTGCAATTCTGTCCGTTCTTTCTTTCATGATTGCAATAGGTGGTTTGATTCGGGTTGCTAATAGTATAAACAACCCAATGATGTTATTTGACAAAAAGGATTAAAAAGAAATTTGGGAAAATAGATCTGCGGAATTTAACTTACAGAATATGAACCCCGTAGCCTGGGAAATTATTTTTACCCGGAAAATATCCCGCGCAGCAGGCTGATGGCCCGCGCCTTTTGATTCAGCACATTTCTTTCTGAAATGCCCAGCCTGGCGGCCGCTTCTTTGGTAGTGGATTGCCGGAAATAGAGTTCTTTAAAAACCGCCTTGCACATGGGAGGCAGTTGTTCCACCGCTTTATACACGTTTTTCAACAATTCAACTTCCACCAGGTGGTGCGATAGTGCATTATTATCGTGCTCTTCGTTCAGGTAGCGCAATTCTTCCTCGTTAACTTGCCTGCGGTCTTCCTGGATTCTCTTGTTCAGGCTTAAATTTTTCGCCACTAATCGTAGAAATCCAACCAGGTGTTCTTCTGAACGGATCTTGTCGCGGTATCCCCACAATTTGGAAAAGGTTTCGGACACGATGTCCTCTGCCGCGGTTTGTTCCCGGACAATCTTATAAGCAATGTAGAAAACAACTTTGTGGTACTGTTCAAAATAGTGTTTGAAGGCCTGGCTATTGCCTGCTGCTAATTGCGGAAACCATTGATTGTTGTCCGGGGATTGTTTCATTGGTATGCCACTTTTTAACCAGTCTGTTGTAACACTGATTCACCAGAGCCGCTATCAAATCGTGTCTTCTGTAACCCGGTTTAAAGTCGATAAGGTTCTAATGGTTCAATGGTTCCGAAAAATAACACCTCGCAGCAGAATTCTCCGTCAGACTACGGTAAAGGCTTTTCAAAAAAGGACCGGGAGGGAGGTTGCAAAAATGTTCGGTTGTGGAACGAGGATGCAAGTTTACAAAAAATTATATTATAATCTGTTAGAGGATTTTTCCTAGTAATTCATCAGTGTTTTTCCGGGTGTCATAAACCATCAGCATATTCGTACAATTGCGAACACCACGGCCTGCAGCAATGCGTCAATGAATATACCAGCCCTGATTTTGTTTAATATTGCGCCCATGCGCCGGTTGATCCTCTTTCTTGGTTCTGCTGCCCTGATCACTGCTTTTTCCTGATGCCGAGATGAGAACTGTCACCGGCAAATTCAGTTCCGCAGCGATGGTTTGCGTCAGTCGGGGCCCTGGCTGGGCAGCCGTTTAGCAAACAGGGGTGAGGTAGCCCAAAAAAGAAGTGGAGGTAAAAGCATCTGCCAGGAACGGTTGGAATTTCATTGCCTAATCCAAGGAAAGACAACAGTATAGGACTAAAATTAAAGTTTTTTACTAAGGTCAATTTGACTATTTTTGCAGCCGTTTTTCTGCGGAGGTTATTGCCAATGCAGTCAACCGGCGGGGTAGCTCAGGCGGTTAGAGCGCAGGATTCATAACCCTGAGGTCATGGGTTCAACTCCCATCCCCGCTACAATAACAGGCCGTTTCCCAAACTTTATAGGGTTGCTCAATAGAGGGCAGCCCTTTTTCTTTTGCCAGATATTACCTTTAGACTATTCCGATATAAGGATTTAACCATGCTACACCGTACTATTGCCATTACGGGAGCTATATCTTCCTTCCATTTCAACCTTCACTGTTCTTTCTTCAGTCTTCCCCGCCTGCCCGATTCCCAACTTTCATTGATCTTTGCCTCACATGATCAAAGGCCTCAAAGTAGTCGTAGTTCTGCCCGCCTATAACGCGGCGCGCACGTTGAGACAAACCTACCAGGAAATAGACCGCAGCCTGGCAGATGAAGTGATACTGGTAGACGATGCCAGCAATGACGACACCATTGCTATTGCGCGCGAATTAGGCATCAACCATATCATTCAGCACGAAAAAAATGAAGGTTATGGCGCCAACCAGAAATCGTGTTACCAGAAAGCGCTGGATATAGGTGGCGATATCATCATTTTGCTGCATCCCGATTACCAATACACACCCGCATTGATTCATAGTATGGCCTGGCTGATAGCCAATGACGTGTACCCGGTGGTGCTGGGCAGTCGCATACTAGGGCGTGGCGCGGTAAAGGGAGGGATGCCGCGTTACAAATACTTTTTCAACCGCGCGCTGACTTTCGTGCAGAATATTTTGATGAACCAGAAATTGTCGGAGTATCATACAGGTTACCGCGCGTATCATCGAAAAGTGCTGGAGGCTGTGCCTTATCACGACAATTCCGACGATTTTGTTTTTGATAATGAAATTCTCGCGCAGATTTTCTACGCGGGTTATGAAATTGCAGAAATCACCTGCCCTACAAAATATTTCGAGGAAGCATCTACCATCAACTTCAAACGAAGTTTTGTTTATGGACTGGGTGTGCTAAGGGTAAGTTTTCAATACAGGCTGCAAAAAATGGGTTTCGCCAACTTTCGTATATTCAGAAAAATTGAAGCGCGCAGGAAACAAGATTAATTTTTTCAACTCCTGCACCCACTTCCGGTGAAAAAGAAAAAGCGCCTTGCCTCGAAACGGCGCTGCGCTTTTTCTGAATTATCAGATTTGCTTTGATAAGTTCCTTTCTACCGCTAAATACTTCCTTGATTTCAGCGGCACCACTCACTAGTTTTTCGTAATCTTGAATTCCACGCGACGGTTCAACTGGCGGTTTTCATCCGTATCGTTATCCACCACTGGCATCGATTCGCCATAACCTTTCGACGTGATACGGTGGGCAGGAATACCTTTCGACAAGATGTATTCCATACAAGACCTTGCACGGTTTTCAGACAGTTTCAGGTTGTATTCATCCGAACCATAACTATCCGTGTGAGCACCCAGCTCGATCTCGATACCCGGATTTTCTTTCAACAATTTCACTACGCGATCAAGTTCTACGTACGATTCAGGGCGCAGGTCCCATTTGTCGAAATCGAAGAACACATTGTTCAGGCGCACCACCTGGCCAATCTCGATCGGTACCAGGTAAAGGTCTTTGTGAATTTCCTTATGTCCCGCCTTTACCAGCGAGTCGATCATGAAGTTTTCTGAAATCGCGAAGAATTTATCTGCCGATGCGCGAATGGTATAGTTCTGATTCCAGGGCAATACCACCTTAAACGAACCATCGATCGGGCTGGAAACGCCTTGTCCGGCTTCCACATAGTCGGGTAGTGTTTCGTAAATCAGGTTGGCGCTGATGGGTTCGCCGGTTTTCTTATTATACACATTACCTGTCACCATGATCACCGGGTTCGGCTTTTCTTTCTCTAACAGTTTCACGCGCACGATATCGCTTTCGCCATATGTATTCTGGTTGGTGGTCATGTATGCGTATTCACCACCGGCATCGAGTGTGAAGAAGGCGTCCCAGTCGGGCGTGTTGATGGGTTCACCCAGGTTCACTGGCTCGCTCCATTTTGTCCAGGTTTTGTCGAGACGCTTGGTCATCCAGATATCATTATCACCTACGCCACCCGGACGGTCGCTGCTGAAGTACAGCGTTTCGCCATCGGCGGCCAGGTAAGGAGTCATTTCGTTGGTCTCCGGCCGATTGATGGTTTTACCCAGACTTTTGGGTTCTGTCCAGGTGCCATCAGGATTCAGGAAACAAACGAAGAGGTCGTTATTATAACTGCCTTTTACGGGCGACATATAAAGCAACAACGTCTTGCCATCGTGCGCCATAGTAGCACCGTACTGCGTGCCCTGGTTGTATTTCTCCAGGTTTTTGATGCGCAGCATTTGCGGCGGGCTCCAGGTGCCGCGCTCGGTGAGATAGCTCATGCTGATACCCTTGCCATGATAGGCGCCATCAATAAATGCGTTACGAATCAGGATGCGGTTGTTGTCGGGTGAAATCCAGAACACCGCATTGTAATGCGCTGTGTTGAGTGGAGGCCCGAGATGCATCGCTTCGCTCCAGTTTCCGTCTTCATCTCTTTCGGAAAACCAGATATCCTGCGAGTTGTTGATGGAGTTGTACTTCGTGTTTTCGGGATGATTTTCTACAATAAAAAACAAAAGGTTTCCGTCTGCAGACACCGTTGGCCTTAGTTCGGCCCACTCACTATTTACTTTCGGGCCCAGGTTTTCGATCTTGATGATCGTAGAAGCCGTGATGATCTTTTCTTTTTGTTCTTTAAACGTGGTATCCACCACCTCGTTCACGGCAGCAAGCGATTTGCGCAGCGTGTCGACCGAAGTTTGTGAATGACCGGCAAAAGCAATGAATAACAGGATACAGATTGGTAAAAGTCTTTTCACGGTAAGGGATTTTTAGTCCTTTAATAACGTAATTCAGTGAAAAATAATACGTGCGGGCTCAAAATTTTACCGTGAAATAAGACTTTCTAAAAATGCATAACTCGTTGGTTTAAACTATTCCACCCTGATTTTGACGCCTTCGCTGTGACTGGCAAACTCGGGAGCATACATGCACTGGATGCTGGTGATGCCATTGCTGAAGGTGCCGGTATGCGTTACAAAAAGGGCATATTCAAACACGTAAGTACCCTTGGGCAGATAGCTGAAAAAGAAATTGGTGCTGGCGTCTTTGGTGCTCTCGTAATAACCCAATCCGCCCTGCCATTTATAGCCGCTCAATACATTCACTGGTTCCAGGCTGGCAGCGCGCATATCTTTCATGTGCACGTATTCCATATCCCTGTCGACGCGCAATTCGATGCGCACTTTCACATTGTCGCCCACCTTCAGCGCATCGCCATCATTGATGGGTTCCAGCACGGGTCCGCGATCCGTATTTTTTTCTACAAACAATTTTTTCGAAAGCTTCAGCGGGGTGGCGGCCGATGTTATTTTATCCAGTTCTTCGAAATACTGCCAGTACACTGCGCCCCACGACGGTTGCGCTTCTTTGGCGTCTTTTGTTTTTACAAACACTTCCACATTACCCATCTCGGGTCTTACAAATTTTCCTTCGATGGTGGATTTGAAATAGCCGGTGCCGGCTTCTGCGTCTTGATCACTGCTGCGAATGGTGGTGTTGCCGAGGCGAATGGTGACCTCAGGTGTTTCGCTCAGCCAGTCTTTGCCTTGCAGCAACAGTGCATACACCGCATCGGCAGTGGCCTTGGTGGTGCGCCAGTTTTGCGTTTGTTTTTGCTTCAGCAGCCAGGTCTTCATATCACTCACTGCCTTACTGTCGCTAGTGATTTCACTAAAGGCCTCTATCATCAATGCCTGTGTTTCCACGGGAGCCTGGTACCAGAAATAGCCCGAAGGCAGCGACCAGTACATGCCCATTTCTTCGTTGAACACGGCGTGTTGTTTCAGAGAAGTCATAATGGCCTTCGCAGTATTCGGCGCATTGGTGCGATGCATAGCCAGTGCGATCATAGCCTGCAGGTAGCGGCCTTGCTTTTGCCAATGTTGTTGCGCCTGCTTGCGATAGTAGGCATAAGCTTTTTGCGAAGCAGCGGGAATATCTTTTTCAGCGAAAAAGCTGCGCATGTACAGGTATTGAATTTCATAGTGACTGATGCCTCCTTTTTCGGGCTCTTTGCCTTTGTTGATGCGCAAGAGTTCATCATATCTTTCTTTGATACGCTTGTCGAGATAGGGTAGTGCCGTATTGATAATCTGGTTAATAGTGTTATCATCTGTCGGCAGCGCGCCCAGTTTTTTCAAATGACCAATACCTGTGAGAATATATTGCGTGATGAAGATATCATCGTTGCCACCTTTGAACCAGGGAAAACCGCCGTTGGATAATTGCATTTCCCTCAGTTTAACCATCGATGACTTCAGTTCATTGCTCATGCGCACCATATCGAATAGCAGCGCGATATTTTTCTTCTGTTCGCTTTCGTTTTTTGCCTGCAGTACCCAGGGCGTTTCTTCGAGCAGGATCATCTTCAGTTCCTGGTTTTTCTCGAGATTGCTCAGCAGTGCAGCGGTATCCACCGTTTTCCAGCGCTCGAAAATTTCCCTGATGCGCGGCGATGAGTTAGCGATGGTGGTGGCCAGCGCGTTGGCATAGTAGCGGTTGAAAATCTGCTCGGCGCACTCGTAAGGATATTCCATCAGGTAGGGCAGCGCCTGCACCGCATACCAGGCGGGATTGCTGGTATATTCTACGGTGATGCCCTGGTGAGCGAGTGTCTCGCTTTCCCCGCTCTTCAGCAATTTATCGAGTTTGAACGATTGCGTGCTTTTTCCACGCAAAGGCAGTGGCATGCTTTCGGTCACCAGCATGCGATTGCTGATTACGGGCAGTATCGCTTCTTCGCCGTCGCTGATATCGCCTGCACGCGCCACGATCTTATAGGTTACAGGATGATTGTACTTATACGGAATTTCGATGGTGAAACTCACCGGCACGCTCTGGTTAGCGGGCACGGTAAAGAACTGGTTGGGGAAAATATTCTGGAACCATCCATCCACCGAAGTGCCGGTTGCGGGATCGATCAGTAATAATTCCACTTGTCCTGTCAGCTCCCTGTCGGTGATGTTGACAATTTTCGCACTGAAGTCCATGCGGTCGCCTTCGCGCAGGAAGCGCGGCGCATTGGCTTGTACCATCAATTCTTTTTGTGTTACAATCTTTTTCTCTGCATAGCCAAATGACAGGTCTTTGGTATGCGCCATGCTCATCCATTTCCATTCTGTCACGGCTTCGGGCATGGTGAAGGAGAAAGTGATATTGCCGTCGGCATCGGTTTTCAGGTCGGGGAAGAAGAAAGCGGTTTCGTTAAAGTTTTTGCGTATTTGCACAGGTACTTCACCAGGGGGTGCAGCAACAGAGTCGGGGGCGGATGGTGGTGGCACCTTTTCCGACAGCGATGCATCCATGGCCACACCTGGCATGGCTTCCAATTGCTTTTTGGCCGCCACATCGACAGCGCCATCATGGTCAGCAACTCTATTGAAGGTGATTTCGGTGTGACTGGCAACCGCCAGGAAGTTCCTCCTGTAATTCCGGGGATTGAGCAGGTATAGATAATCCCCGTCAATAATCAGCTTATCGTATTCCAGGCTAAAATCAATTGCAGGACGGGCTGTATACTTAATTAAAGACATGACGCTATTAAAATTATACCCGCCGTCCCACGAAGACCTTTTGTAAAAATAGTCCCACAACGAAGGGGTAGACCATTCATGCTCATAATATTGGTCTAATGAAGCATCGTACATGGCAGTCAGCATTTCAGCGGCTACCTTGGCGCCTTTGTAACCGCTCACAGTGACGGACCATTTTTCCTGGCTGCCGGGCAAAGTTTTGTCGCGGTAGGTAGCATAAGAAATTTTCAGCTCTTTGTTTGAATACGGTATTGCGAAATATTGACTTTGAATATACAAGCGATTGTTTTTAACAAACACAATCGAAACGTCCATGCCGCCACGGTCATCTTCTGTGACAGGTATTTCAAAGCTGCGTGAATTGTTGAGCAATATCAGGTTGCGTTCTTCCTTATTATTTTTTCTCTCAACAATATGAATAACATAAGCGCTGTCTGCATTGGTGCGCACGGTATAAGCCGCTTTTTCACCCGCATCCACGATGGTTTGTTTAGGATCAATAGTGGCGTTTACCAAAGGACCAGCAATTTTTTCATCAAACAACTGCAGATAGCGGATGGCTTTCACCTCTTCACCATACTTGTCTTTTGTGATAGCTTCTACCACATACCAGCCTGTGGCAAGTTTTGGGTTGCGGATATTGAATTTTGAGTCAGATGAAGTAGTATCTGTAATATCAACTACTTTCTCACCACGCGGCCATGTTGCCGGATCGTCTTCGTCGAAATAAATATCGTTGGGGAACAGTCTGTAGTATTCATCCCTGCTCATTGTGAATGTGTCGGGCTGTTTCCAAAGCCTTTCGCGCAGCACGCGATTGGGTGGAAGCAGTTTATGAATGGTGAGGTTTACGGTTGCTTTTTCAAACGCACCCGCAAAGTTGGTGCTGGAAAGACTGACAGACTTCAGGCTGTCTTTATGAAGGGATTCTGGTAATTCCATATTTAACTTCAATGCCTGGTAAGCAACCGATACCGAAGTACTGGCGCTTCTTGTCTCGCCGGCATTGTCGGTAACATCGGCATGGACCTGGAAATAGAATGTGGGCTGATCTTTTTTATCAACGGTTTTATCAGGAATTGCCGGGAATGAAATGGTAAAATTGCCTGCAGCATCGGTAGTCGTTTCACCATGCGCAATCTCTACATCGCTTATTCCGCGGGGTGGCCATATCATGCTGCTATAACCCGACATGTGCCACATAGGAAAGATCACCTGGCGGGTGACCCGGTATTTTACCTTGGCGCCATCAATACTGTTGCCAGCATATGCTTTGGCGGTGCCGGTCACTTTTATGGTATCGTTCAGGCGGTAAGTGCCAGCGGGCTGCGCAATTTCCGTTAAGAAACGGGGGCGCTTATATTCTTCCACCTTAATGGTGGTGCTGCCTTTGTTGCCTTCCTCATAAATCGCGAATTGTCCATTCAGCACGCCCCGCGGCAGGTTGAAAGTGGCGGAATAAGAGCCAAACTCATTACTGGTAACCGATACCGTACTCACCACCTGTCCGTTGGCATCGCGCAGGTGAAGTTTAGTGCTCACATTGGGCGCAATGGTGCTCTTGCTCCTGTCTGGCGTACGGTTGATCATAATGCCTTTTACATACACCATCTGTCCCGGACGGTACAAAGAGCGATCGGTAAACAGAAAGGTATAACGATCCTTTTTTTGCGTTGTTCTTGACTCAGGGTAGTTGTACAGCAAGTCGTTCAGAAACAAAAAATCATTATTGGCCCGCACCTCGAGCAGGTATTGATTTCTTCCGTTTTCAGTCCTGGGGGCAGATATGGAGAAATGACCAGCCTGGTCGGTCATGATGTTTTCGCCCATACGCAACGCATACTTCCGCGTACTGGCATCGTAGTATTGGTACCATACCTGCACGCTGGCGCGCACCAGCGGCTGGCCGGTCGTGCGGTTCAAGACATAAAAATCCCGATCTTTTTCTATCCAGGCAATATTGGAGATGTGAAAAAACTGAACGTTCAACGGGTTATTTTCCAGGCCGAAATTTTTGTCTACGCTTGCTATCAATGCATATTGACCTATAGACAATGAGTCTATTGCTATCTCCGCACTGTGTAATTGGTGATCGCGGGTGTCGGGCAGTTCACGCGTGAAAGTTTTGTATGCAGGCAGCGACAAAATTTTCTTCCAGTAGGCATCGCTGTATTGCCCTTCGGAGTTTAGTTCGTCCACCATCTTTCTGTCGATCTTCACCAAACGAAAATGCAGTTGTGTAAAATTGCGCCAGTTGATCAGCGTGCGGAAGGGGAGTCCCGGCAGGTTTACCTTCTCGGTTTCCATGCTCAGCTCGGGCTTTAGAATTTCCTTCAGCAGGTTATAGCAGCCTGCCCATCCGGCGGTAGTGTCTTTTTGCCCGGGTTGTTGCGCCACCACGCGTTCGCAGATTTCCTTTGCCTTCAGCAGTTCATAACGGTTCACCGGGTTTTGAAGGGGACTATAGTTTGAGCCCTCCTGGAAATAATACATTGCCAGTTCGTACCACGCATTGGTAGCAATCGGCTGATCGGCATATTTAAGGGTTATCTGCTTTAGTGCGTTTTCATACAATTCACCTGCGTTTTCCAGGATGGTATTGCTACGCACAAACTTCAGACGCAAAATATCCACGTCAATCAGCGCTTCGGGGTTAGCATCGGTGAGATGAAATTTTATGAGGCGCTGATACAGCTGAAAGGCGACATAAAGGGGCGAAAGGGTGTCGGAGGTGGCAAAACTGGTCGCCGCAAAGGTGGCCGCATCTGCAAATGCAGCGGGATTATCAATTTTAAAATTGACAGAAGGATTGGTAATAGTTGACTCACCGCTTTCAAAATAGTTAAGCGCGCGATGCGCCAGCAAATCATACAGCGTAGGTCGCAACCTGCGGGCATTTCCTTTTTCAATAATGGGATCAAAAGGTTCCAGCTTCGTCTGTTGCAATAATTTTTCTTTGGCAAGAGACGCGAGAAACAACTCAGTTGTCTTTTTGTGAAAATCGCCCACGCTCCAGGTGGCTATATCATCTTTTTTAAAACCAACGGTCTCTGTCCGGCTATACAACTTCCACCTGTTTTCCTGGAAGTACTTCCAGTACATGGTTGCGGTGATGCTTTGAACCACTGCCCGCGTGGGATCGGTGACGCTGCCTATTTCTTTTTCCATCAAGCTGATATTCTTCAACAGTGCATCTTCTTCTTTCAGTTCATAAATGTTCGATTTATAGATCAATGCCTTTATCAACTGCGCATTATTCTTCTCTGCCTTTGCTTTTGCATAGATCTTTTCCACTTCGGTTAGTGCTGAATTAGGAAGACGTGTTTTATTTAGCAGGCTGTCTATTTTTTTCCAGGCTGCATCATAACTTCCTGATGGTTGCTGTGCATTCATTACTAAAAAGAAAAGGGTTGCAAGTAATGTTGAAAAAATTCTCTTAAAACTCATTCTGCTTGTTTTTAAACTCGTACCTCTGATGCCGACCACGAAGGTATTTCATAAATCCTTTTCAGCACGGGAAGTTAAAGCTTCTTATGTTATCGCATTTTCACAGTTCGTGGCACAACATTCGATTTTGTTCGCTACAGGAGGATTATTTTTTATGAAAAAGGTTTTTTCATTGACAGTTGCCAGTCTGTTTACGTTGCTGAGCGTTGCCTACGCCAACCCGCCCGCGGGTAACCTGCGCATCACCAATTTCAGCAGGCATAATGTGATGGTGGTGGTGGATGGCCGCGTTGTTCACGACCGCGACGATCATGTAATGATCGGCGGACTGCGGCCCGGTTATCACGAGGTAAAAGTATACCGCAAGCAGGCAAAACGGGGACTTTTTGGAAGCACACGCGGGAAACTGATGTATAACAGCAGGGTGTATGTGAGCCCCGGTACATCAACCCGCGTGATCATCGACCGCAACGGGCGTGTATCTGTCGACAGGCAGCGCGGACGCGGCAATCGCGACAGGCATTACGATGATGGTCCCGGCCGCGGCCGGCGCGATCGCAACTGGCACAAATAAAACCTTTTTCGTTAACCGACTATAGTGCCCTTCCCCTCCCGGGAAGGGCTTTTTTGCGCCCGGGGGGTACAACATTCAACCATTTTTCCCGTTAAAAATGCCTAAACCCAATATCATTTGCTATGAAAAAATTTGCTACCCTGTTGCTTTTTTTGACCCTCAGCCTGCTTTCGTTTGCCGGCTTGTTTGATGGTAAAATAAGCGTTACTCACCTCGGCGTACAAGATATTCAGGTGGAAATAGATGGGAAAAATTATGGAAATGATCGCCTGGTCATAGTCGATAACCTCAAATCCGGTTCTCATACCATAGTAGTGTATTCGTTTGAAAAGCGCGGAAATTCTCCGCTTGGTTCGCGGAGACTGATCTATAACGGCAAGATCAAATTGAAAGCAAATTACCATGTTGACATTGTGATCAACCGTTTTGGCAAGACCTTTATCGATGAGCGTTTGATGGATGATAAATACCAGAAATCGTACGGCCGCGATGAAGATTATGCACTTGACAGGAGAGACAATGACCGCGACCGCTGGGACGACCGCAATGGGCGCAACGACCGCGACCGCTATGGCAATAACAGGCTGCCTGATCCTATCAAAGCGCAGACTTTCACCAGCCTGGTGGAAACCTTGCGCAGAGAAAGCTTCGAAGCCACCCGCCTGAAACTGGCTAAGCAGACAGCAGAGAATTACAGTTTCACCACAGCGCAGGTAAAGCAGTTGCTGCAGTTATTTTCTTATGAAGAAAGCAAGCTTGACCTGGCAAAGCATATGTATGCCCTGACAATTGATAAAGCCGAATACTTCCTGGTATATGATGTGTTTTCCTTCAGTAGTTCGAAGGAGCAGCTGTCGGCTTATGTGAAAAATTACAAGTAACTATTTTTTGCGGAGAACATCGGCCATGGTCTTACCGATATCAGCCGGGCTTGATACGACGTTGATGCCGCATTCAGCCATGATCTTCATTTTGGCTGCTGCGGTATCATCGGCGCCGCCCACGATAGCACCGGCATGACCCATACGGCGTCCGGGAGGAGCAGTCTGGCCCGCAATAAAGCCCACCACGGGTTTTTTAGCATTATCCTTATACCAGCGGGCAGCTTCGGCTTCCATGCCGCCGCCGATTTCGCCGATCATCACCACGCCCTCGGTGTCGGGATCGTTCATAAACATTTCCAGCGCTTCTTTGGTAGTAGTGCCAATGATGGGGTCGCCGCCAATACCTACGGCAGTGCTCACGCCCAGTCCGGCCTTAGCCACCTGGTCGGCCGCTTCGTAAGTGAGCGTGCCCGATTTGGAAACGATGCCGATTTTTCCCTTCTTGAAGACAAAGCCGGGCATAATACCCACCTTGCACTCGTCGGCTGTGATCACGCCTGGACAGTTGGGGCCTATCAGCCTGGTCCTTGTGCCCTGCAGGTAGTGCTTTGCCTTTACCATATCCTGCACGGGAATGCCTTCGGTGATACAAACCACCAGGGCAATGCCTGATTCAGCAGCTTCCATAATGGCGTCGGCTGCAAAGGCGGGGGGAACAAATATGATGGAAACGTTGGCTCCTGTTTCTTTTACTGCTTCCGCTACGGTATTGAACACTGGCCTGTCGAGATGTAAGGTGCCGCCCTTGCCAGGCGTAACGCCGCCCACTACGTTAGTTCCATATTCAATCATTTGAGTGGCATGAAATGTACCTTCAGTACCGGTAAAGCCTTGCACTAAAATTTTGGATTGCTTATTCACTAAAATACTCATAGCGGAAATTTAAAAAGTTGGGCAAAAATAGGAGATTTAAGGATTATGCCGCTATGAAATGTTTCGGTCGCCATTGATCTTGCCGGTATGCTCCAGCATACGCATGTCTTTGGCGTCTTTCAAAAACTCTGATGCAAAGATGAATTCGTTGAGGCGCTCGTTCTTGCTGAAGATGATTTCTTTGTTATTTCCTTCCCATTCTTTTCTGCCCTGGTACATGTAAATGATATGATCGCCTATTTCCATCACGCTGTTCATATCGTGGGTGTTCACCAGCGTGGTAATATTGAATTCGGTAGTTATTTCTTTGATCAGTTTGTCTATAACCAGCGAAGTCTGCGGGTCGAGGCCCGAGTTGGGCTCGTCGCAGAAAAGATATTTCGGGTTCAGCACGATGGCGCGCGCAATACCCACGCGTTTTTTCATACCACCACTCAGCTCGGCGGGGAATTTTTTGTTCACGTCTTTCAGGTTCACCCGCTCCAGCACCTCGTTTACACGCTTCAGCTTTTTGTGGTAGGGATCTTTGGTAAACATGTTCAGCGGAAACATGATGTTTTCTTCCACCGTCTGGCTGTCGAACAGCGCGGAGCCCTGGAACAGCATACCGATCTGCTGGCGTATTTCCTTGCGCTCCTCGTTGGTCATTTCAATATAATTCCTGCCATTGTATAATATTTCTCCGCTGTCGGGTTTGAACAGGCCTACGATACATTTCATGAAGACAGTCTTACCGCTGCCGCTGGCACCGATAATAAGATTGCACTTGCCGGCTTCCATTACGGCAGATACGTCGTCGATGACGATTTTATCACCAAATCCTTTGCGTATATTTTTTACTTCAATCATTCTGTATCCAGTAACAATGCGGCCAGTATATAGTCGGCAAAAAGAATGGCCACGCAACTAACCACCACGGCCCTGGTGCTTGAGCGGCCGATTTCCAGCGCACCTCCTTTTACAAAATAACCATAATAGGCCGAAATGCTGGAAATGATGTAGGCAAAAGTGTATCCCTTCACCAGGGCAAAGAATACATTGTATGGTTTAAAATCCTGTACCAGGCCTTTGTCGTAAATATTCGGAGCAATCACGCCTGCCATCACACCTGCCAGTCTTCCACCCCAGATGCCCAATGCTGCAGAAATTACTACCAGCAGCGGTATCATAATGAGCGCGGCAATTATTTTCGGCATTACGAGATATGCTTTGGTGTTGATGCCCATTATTTCCAGCGCATCTATCTGCTCGCTCACGCGCATATTGCCCAGCTCGCTGGCTATCTTGCTGCCCACCACACCGGCCAGCACTATACATACAAGGGTAGGGGCAAATTCCAATATTACCGTGTCGCGCACAATCTGGGCGATGGTGGAACGCGGAATGAGGTTACTGACCAGTTGGTAGCTTGTTTGCAGCGTAGACACCGCTCCCATGAACACCGAAATGATCACCACGATGCCCAGCGACCCGATACCAATCTCGGAGCATTGATGCATCAGTTCTTTCCAATACATTCTGCCATTTTCAGGCCTGGAGAACATGCCCTTGATCATCAACAGGTACCGGCCGAATTCTGTAAATAATGTCATGATGGGTTAATACGGCAATTATTAACTACAATAATAGCGTAACTAATTCAGTATTTATTGCTTAATAACGCCTTTTAATCCATAAAAGTACAACATTCGGTGTAAGCGGTCAGGCTTCTTTGCCTTCTTTACGGTCGCGTTTCCACCAGTGCGATTTTTTTACGTCATCCTGCACCGAGGCTTTGCACTTGATCTGGGCATCTATTACGGCAATCAATGCCATATTATAGATACTTCTCACTGAGCTGCCCAGTTGCAATACGTGCACGGGTTTTTTCATTCCCAGCAATATGGGCCCGATGGCATCGGCGCCACCAATTTCCTTCATCAGGTTATAGGCAATATTGCCGGCGGCCAGGTTGGGGAAAATCAGCGTGTTTACTTCCTGGTCTACCAGCTCGCTGAAGGGGTAATTGTCGCGCAGAATTTCCTGGTTAAATGCCAGGCTCGCCTGCATTTCACCATCTATGACGAGATAGGGATTTTTTTGCTTCACAATATCTTTTGCCCGCGCCACCAGTTTGGCTTCCGGTGAAGCACTGCTGCCGAAGTTGGAATAGCTCAGCATAGCAATGCGCGGAGTGAGATTGAAATTGCGCACTTCTCTCGCCACCATCATCGTGATATCGGCCAGTTCTTCTGCGGTGGGGTTGAAGTTTACGGTTGTATCGGCCAGGAATAAGGGACCGCGCTTGGTGAGCAACAGGTACATGCCCGCAATTTTTTGCACGTCTTCTTCGGTGCCGATCACCTGCAGTGCCGGACGTATAGCTTCTGCATAGTTGCGGGTAAGACCCGAGATCAAACCATCGGCTTCACCTGTCTCCACCATCATGCACCCGAAATAGTTGCGGTCTTTCATCATCTTCAGGCTCTCGTACAAGTTGATGCCCTTGCGTTGTCTTTTCTTGAAAAATATGTCGCCGAATTTTTTTCTTTTCTCTTCATTCGCATCATCGCGCGGGTCAATGATGGGCATGCCTTCTATATCGATATTATGCTGCTGCGCAATAGACCTGATTTTTTTTTCATCGCCCAGCAATATGGGGTAGGCAATACCTTCTTCGAAAGCGATCTGCGCGGCTTTCAATATTTTCTGGTTATCGGCTTCGGCAAATACAATGCGTTTGGGATCCTGTCTTGCCTTATTGCCCAACACGCGCATCAACTGGTTATCGAGCCCGAGGCGTTTGTCGAGCTCTATCGCATAGGCTTCCCAGTTGTCGATCTTGGACTGCGCCACGCCACTGTCAATGGCCGCTTTGGCCACTGCGGGCGCTACGGTAGAGAGCAGGCGCGGGTCAATGGGTTTGGGAATGATATAGGAAGGACCGAATGAGAGGTTTTGTTCATTGTAGGCGATGTTCACGATATCGGGTACAGATTCACGGGCCAGTTTGGCGAGCGCATGTACGGCCGCCAGTTTCATTTCTTCGTTGATCTGCGTGGCACGCACATCCAGCGCACCGCGGAAAATGAAGGGGAAGCCGAGCACATTGTTTACCTGGTTGGGATAATCGCTTCGTCCCGTTGCCATAATAATGTCTTTGCGCGCCGCCGTAGCATCTTCATAGCTTATTTCGGGGTCGGGGTTGGCCATGGCGAACACGATCGGGTTTTTCGCCATCTTCTTCACCATATCCTGTGTGAGCACATTGCCTTTGCTGAGACCAATAAACACGTCGCAGCCGTCGAGGGCCTGCTCCAGCGTCACCGCTTCGCCCTGGTAAATGAATTCTTTCTTCAGATCGTCCAGGTCGGTGCGACCGGCATGAATCAGACCTTTACTGTCGAACACCATGAAGTTTTCGCGCTTTGCACCGAGGGCTTCGTACAGTTTGATACAGGCAATAGCCGCTGCACCGGCACCATTCACCACGAATCTTGCCTTATCGATTTTTTTCTTTTGCAGTTCAAGCGCGTTCAGCAGGGCGGCGGCGCTGATGATGGCGGTGCCGTGCTGGTCGTCGTGCATCACGGGTATCTTCATCTGCTTGCGCAGTTCACGCTCTATATAAAAGCACTCGGGGGCTTTGATGTCTTCGAGGTTGATGCCGCCAAAAGTGGGTTCCAGCGCTTTTACGATCTGGACAAATTTTTCGGGATCTTTTTCATTGATCTCGATATCAAATACGTCGATATCTGCAAATATTTTAAACAACACACCTTTTCCTTCCATCACGGGTTTACCGGCTTCGGGACCAATATCGCCGAGCCCGAGCACAGCGGTACCATTACTGATCACTGCCACCAGGTTGCCCTTGGCCGTGTATTTATATACCAGTTCGGGATTCTTATGAATTTCTTTGCATGGCTCCGCCACGCCGGGTGAATAGGCGAGCGAAAGATCGTGCTGGGTCTTGGCATTCTTGGTAGGAATTACCTCAATCTTTCCCGGCCTTCCTTTGGAATGATACTCCAGGGCCTGTTCTATCCTGAGTTCTTTCTTCATAAAAGAGATTTGTTCTCGTAGTTTTTTCTAATTCAAGCGATTGGCGGGCAATTTACGAACAATAGTTTTTAAATGATGAAATGGATGAAATGTCGCGTATTTTATTGGGGATCACGGATCAGACAGGGATAAGGAATCCAAAAAATCTGGGTAAAGTTTTGGCGTTCCAAAAAAATCCCCTATGTTTGCGTGTACTATTAAAGTAGTACACTAAAACACCGAGCATGATCGATATTCAAAACCTGCACTTTGCTTATAAGAAAAAGAAAGTCTTCACCGGACTTTCCCTGAAGCTGCAGCCGGGACATATATACGGACTGCTGGGTAAGAACGGCACGGGGAAGTCAACCCTGCTGCGCAATATCGCCGGCATGCTGTTTCCCGACCAGGGTAAGATCAATGTGCTGAACTATACTCCCGGCGAACGCAAGCCCGCCTTCTTGCAGGAAGTGTTTATGGTGCCTGAAGAACTGTATTTCCCTGATATCCCGCTGGAACAGTTGTTGAAATATTACGCGCCGTTTTACCCGCGCTTCGACAGGGAACAGTTTGAGCGTTATATCACCGAATTTGAAATTCCGCGCGACAACAGTTTTCTGCGCATGAGCTATGGTCAGAAGAAGAAAGTACTGATCAGTTTTGGCCTGGCCAGCAATGCGGCCGTGCTGCTGATGGACGAACCCACGAATGGTCTCGATATCATGAGCAAAAGTCAGTTCAGGAAAGTGATGGCGGGAAGTCTTGACGACAACAAATGCATCATCATCAGCACGCACCAGGTGAAGGATCTCGAAAACCTGATCGACCGCATCACCATCATCGACCAGGGACATATATTGTTTGATCAGACTATTGAAGCGATCACGCGCAAATTATCATTCCGCATTTCATTCGATAGTGAAGAAGTGAGAGATGCTTTGTATAGTGAGTCGTCGTTGCGCGGCAATGCCATCATTACCGCCAATACCGAAGGCGAGGAAAGCAAGCTGGACCTGGAGTTGTTGTATAAGGCCATCATCCTGAAACGTGAATCAATTGAATCAGTCTTTAACCGTTAAAAAACAAATAATGAACCAGGTGTTTGATTTTAAACGCTGGCTATTGTTAGTTGGAAAACATTGGAGCGAGAACAGCAAGAAATACACTTTATCGCTGGCGGCCATGCTGGCGCTGATGGTGATCTGGTATTCATTTGTATTGCTGCTCGAGCCCCGCAATCCTTATCCCGAAGAAATGCAGGTGGCCACCTACTATATCGGTATGGCTATTGCCGGGTGTCTTTATGCCAGCCTTTTCTTCGCCGATCTGTCATCGGGGCCGCGGGCCATGCATTTCTTATCGGTACCGGCATCGCATTTCGAAAAATTATTAACCGGCTTGTTTTACGCTGTCATCCTGTTCTTTGTCTGCTATACATTGATCTTTTACCTGGTAGATTTCATTATGATCAGTATTGCCAACGGTATTGAGAGCAGTTCCGAAGCGCGCAGGCAGGCAGGTTTGATTTATGAAAAGCGCATGTTTAATGTTTTCACCCAACCCCTTGGCTACAATCACGGTGGAACGCCATTATATCTTTATTTCCTGGTAATATATTTCAACGTGCAATCGGCATTCCTGTTGGGTTCTGTTTATTTCCCTTCATACAGTTTTATCAAAACCTGTATTGTGTTGTTGCTCTTGTTCCTGTTTGGTGTGCTCCTGATCGGCACCGTACTCAATGGCCTGTTGCCCGATGGCTGGTTTCACCAAGGCTTGTTTTCTTACGCCATATACGAGGAGGGAGCCACCGAGGTGAGAGGCGTCAGGTTGCCAGACTGGGTGGGAGTGGTATCGAAATACCTCGCGATGTATGGCTTTTTACCCATATTCTGGACGGCCACTTATTTCAGGCTGAAAGAAAAAGAAGTATAGGCTTTAAAAATTTGACAATGCAATTCCGAGAATCACAAGCAATATACCTGCAGATCGCGGACTACGTTTGCGAGAAGATACTGCTGAAAGAATGGAAAGCGGAGGAACGCATTCCTTCGGTGCGCGAACTGGCTGTGCAATTGGAAGTGAACCCCAACACCGTAATGCGTACCTATGATTTTCTGCAACAACAGGAGATCATCCATAACCAGCGCGGTATTGGATATTTCGTTTCACCCGATGCTGTTAAGAACGCGCAGCAGTACCGCAAAAATGAATTCCTGGAAAAAGACCTGCCCCAGGTTTTCCGCAATATGTATCTGCTCGGAATGGACCTGGATGAGTTGAAGCCACGCTTTGAAAAATTTGTAAAACAACATTTCGCTTAAAAGCTAAAACGCTTATTCATGAGAACAAGCAATAAAATATTACTCTTCTCTTTTCTCACCGCCGTGCTGATCATTACGGGCATTCATATAGCACTGAAGGCAAAGATTGACAGTGGCAACCTGGTGGTGATTGGCAAGCGGGGACCAGGACCATTTGACAATTTTGAGGCGCCGGATGTCAAACATGTTATCATTTCAGGCTTTGAAGACTGCCGCGTTTACTACAGTGATACGGCGCAATTTAAACTGACAAAGAACTGGAAGGATCTGATGGACTGGAAGGTCAACGGCGACACGCTGATAATTGAAGCAGGAAAAAAATATGAAACGGGCGAAAGGCTCTATCAGCCTGTGTTATTGTATTTGCCCAACGATGTAGATATTCACGGCCGGTATACCAATTTCTTCCTGTATGGCGATACTGCACGCGAAAATTCACGTACGGTAACCGGCGAAACCTGCGAAATTAATGTAAGGTCAAGTGCATCAAGGGGTATCAGCTATTGGAAAAAATTAAACATCAGCACCACCGACGCGGTAGTAGATATTTCTCCCGATTGCAATATTGAAGAATTGGAATTGAGCCTGGGAGGAGCGACAAGGTTTATGGATGGCGGAGCCAAATTCGGAAGCATTTCAGCCCGGCTCGATAGTACAAGCACCATGACCCTTAGCGGTGGCAACATCGAAAAAGTAAAATTCATTAAGCAATAGTATAGCCATAAAAAGTATAGACACACAAACAGTATAGCCAAGAAAAAGTATAGCCATGAAAAATTATATCATAGAAACAAAGGGCCTGGACTTTTCATTTCGTTCAGGACAAAAAATCCTGCAGGACTTGTGCCTGCAGGTGCCTGCGGGCAGCGTTTATGGATTTTTAGGCCCTAACGGCGCCGGTAAAACGACCACGCTGCGCATAATATTAGGTCTGCTGAAGAGGCAGGAGGGAGAGGTTTTATTGTTTGGGAAAAACTTTTCGCAACACCGGCTGGAAATACTGCGCCGCCTCGGATCGCTGATTGAGCAACCTTCCTTATACCTGCACCTCACCGGTCGTGAAAACCTGGAATTGTTCCGCCTCAATTATGGTTGCGAAAGGAATCGAATCGATAAAGTGTTGGAGATAGTTCGGCTGAAAGACGCCGCCCGTAAAAAAGCAAAGGCCTATTCGCTGGGTATGAAACAAAGGCTGGCCATTGCTATTGCCTTGCTGCACGACCCGGAACTGCTGATACTGGATGAACCCACCAATGGCCTGGACCCCAACGGCATTATTGAAACACGCGAGCTGATCAGGACCCTGAATAAGGAGTATGGCAAGACCATATTGGTATCGAGTCACCTGCTGTCGGAAGTGGAGAAAATGGCCACGCACGTAGGTATTATCAACAAGGGAAAGCTATTGTTCCAGGGTGCTCTGCAGGAATTGCAGCAACTGAAATCGAAGCAATCGGCCGTGGAAGTGGAAGTGAGCGATACGTTGAGAGCCGAAACGATATTGAGAAATTTCCCTTTAAGACAAGTCAATGGCACGCGGGTATTGCTCAATTATGAAAGCCGCGAACGCACCGCTGAAATCACCCGTGCGCTGGTGACGGAAGGCGTGGATGTGTACCAGGTGTCGATGACACAAAACGATCTCGAAAACCTCTTTATTCAAATCACTTCAGAACAATAATATGGCAACCTTTCTTATCAATACAAAGACTGAATTGTGGAAATGCCGCAAAACGGCGGCTTATTGGATCACCATAGCCGCGAGTGCGTTGGTGCCCCTGATTCTCACAATAGCATATATCACCAACACGCCTGAATTTGTGAAAGACCTGGGCGTGAATCCATGGCCTCTGCATGTGGTGAATACCTGGCAGGCTGCAGCCGCGCTGATTTTCCCCTTTTACACCATTATTGTCACCAGCCTGGTGGTGCAGATTGAATACAGGAATAACACCTGGAAACAGGTATATACTTCGCCGCGGAGCTATGCTGACATATTCTTTTCTAAGTTCTGCATCGTGCACCTGCTGATACTCAGCTGTTTTATCCTGTTTGCCCTGTTCTTGGTAAGCGGGGCATATATCGCCAATATCGTCAGGCCGCAGTATAAATTCTTTGAAAATGCCGTGCCCTGGGGCAATCTGATAAAAATGGCCGCCAAGCAATATATCGCTATATTGGGTATGACATCCATCCAATACTGGCTAAGCCTTCGCCTCCGGAATTATATAGCCCCGCTGGGAATAGGGCTGGCGTTGGTGATCGGCGGCATCATTATGCTCGATTGGAACAAAATAATTTATTACCCCTATGCCTATACAGCAGTAACATTTTTCAAGAACAAGGGGTCATATGCTCTGGCAAGCCATGAGATCTACAGTATCTGCTGGTTTATAGGCGTATTGGCACTGGCCTTTTTCGACACCACCAGGCGGCGGGAGAGGGGTTGACCATTGCGCGTTTTGCTTATATGTCAATTAAAACAATTTCCTTAATCTTTAAAACACTTTTTATGCGTAACATTTTCCTGGCCCTGGCCATTCTGCTGTTCACTGCTTCTGCATCCATTGCTCAATGCGATAGTAAAACAAAATGGCAGGGCGCCAAAGGCGAACTGGTTGATCCCGACGGAAATGTCGTGGACACCAAGTCAGCAACGTTCGTCGTGATTGCCAATGCCAAAACCGTTTCTGTTGAAATAGTCGAGGAGCCGGGCAACCCTATAGAAGGCGATGTCAGCGAGACTACCTGCGAATGGAAAGAAGCTTTTAAGGAAGGGAAATCTGTTTACAAGACCGTATTGGTGCAAGCCAATGGTGACAGTTCTCCTGCCGTTATCACCATCGAAGGTAAAGACGGCAAGTTGACCGCGACTCTGGAAATAGAAAGAATGGAGGGCAAAAAAGTGCGGATTTATCTCGATAAATACGAAACGTTATAACAACCTATATCAACTCATTTATTCAACCTAATAATATTCGTTATGAACCGCGAACTGATCGACCATATCGGATCCCTCCTGTTTGGTCATGAAAGCAATCCCAAAGTGCTGCAACTCAAAAGCAAGAAACAATTTCACGTTCGCCGCGACGGCAGCCTGGAGGAGGTGCAATCAGTCGTAGCCGATATCGAAGTGGGCAGGGAAGCCATTTCCCTCAGGTATGTGCTTCCCGACGGCAACACGGTAAGTTTTGTCAACCCCGTCGCCGAGGTGGAGTGCGAGGTAGACTGCAACTACAAAGTAGGTTGCATCGTGTACAAGACCAGGACCCGCGAAAACGATCAGCGTTCGTTGTTCACGTTATTTTGCGATGATGATAAGTTGATATTTTTTGGTGAAAAGGAGAATGAGGCGGAAAAGACGTTTTTTGAAATTAGTGGCGTGGCGTAGCGAGAAAGGGAAAGCTATGGCAGGCGTAATTTCCCGGGCAGGTCTGGCAACCGGGCGCTCGTACTCCTTTTGTTGTTGCTACAGTTCTGCCTTCGCTCCCAACCACGCCATCACTCCAATGCCTGTCTCAATTGCATTTTCATCAATGTTAAAAGTGGGCGTGTGTACGCCAGAGTTGATCCCTTTCGCCACATTTCCTACCCCTAACCTGTAAAAACACCCCGGTATTTTCTGCGTATAGTAGCCGAAATCTTCGGCACCCATACGCACTTCGGTGGTTTCTACTTTGTCGGCACCTATAAATTCTTCGGCGAGCCTGCGCGAAGTGTCGGTCAATTTCTCATTGTTGTAAACAGAAGGATAACCAACATCGATGTGCAGGTCAATTTCTCCGCCCATGGCGTGTACTATTTCCGTAGCATGACGGCGTATCAGTTCATGCGCTTTAAATCTCCACTCTTCGTCCAGCGCGCGGAAGGTGCCCATCATTTTCACTTCGCTCGGAATCACATTGGTGGTATGTCCGCCATTGATCGCGCATATCGAAAGCACTGAAGGATGCAATGGATTTTTTACGCGGCTGATGACCTGCTGCAAACTCACTACCAGGTTGGAAGCAATCAGAATGGTATCTGCCGTTAAATGCGGCGCGGCGGCATGACCACCTTTGCCTTTGATCGTGATATAAATTTCATCGGCGCTGGCCATTACCTGGCCGCCGCGGAAACTCAGCTTGCCCACTTCCAGGTGAGGATGCACGTGCAGTCCAATGATGGCTTGCGGCGCGGGGTTTTGCAATACTCCTTCTTTAATCATAATGCTGGCGCCGCCGGGATTGCGTTCTTCACCGGGTTGAAAAATGAGTTTTACCGTTCCTTCCCATTCATGGCGCAGTTCCTGCAAAATTTTTGCGGCACCCAGCAGGCAGGTGGTGTGCACATCATGACCGCAGGCATGCATCACGCCTTCGCGCAGAGATTTATAGGGAATATCATTTTCTTCCTGGATGGGCAATGCGTCCATATCGGCGCGGAGAGCGATAATTCTTTTGCCCGGGTTTTTTCCTTCAATAATACCCGTAACACCGGTCAATGCAATCACCTGGTGCGGTATGCCAAACTCTTTGAGTTTTTGCTGAACAAAAGCCGAAGTCTCATATTCCTGGTAACTCAATTCGGGGTGGGCGTGCAAATGATGTCGTACTTCTATAAATTCCGGGGCATAGCGCCTGGCTAACGCCTGTATCTGATCGCGTAGCTTCATATTTTGTAAAAGTACCGAAAAGAAAATTCCCTATTGCAGTTCCGCCGACTTATCCGGGTTCACTTCAATAATGTCTCTTACCACATACACGCCGGTAGGAAATACGCGCTTGATGTCTTCGAGGTATTCATCGGCTTCCTCACGGGTTTTGAAATCGCCGACTTTTAATTTGTAGAAGGGTGCTTTCCATTCAAGATAGGTTCTTAACTCGGGAAACTCCTGGTACATTTTTGTCTTGGCGTCCGAGGCTTTGTTGCGGTCGTTTGTGTTTACCACCAGTATGCGATAACCCTGCACAAAGCGGCGCGCTTCGCGCGTGGTCACTTCATTGTACTCGATCTGCTTTTTTACCAGCAGGTCAAGCCGCGGGTCTTTATGCACCACCACACCCGCACTGTCTTGCTGGGCCGAGGCCGCTCCCGCTATCAACAGGAAGGCTATTATCGCAATACCGTTTTTCATATTACCAGGTTTGAATTTATAGTTACAAATTTTTGGCCAGACTAACCAGGCTGGCTAATATCCTTTTGCGTCGCCGGTTTTTTCACCTTTTATTATAGCCACACTGGCGCTGCATCCCAGCCTGTTGGCTCCGGCTTTAATCATTTGCATGGCCTGCTCGTAGGTGCGTATGCCGCCGCTGGCTTTTAATTGAATGGAAGACGGTAAATGTGCTCGCATCAGTTGCAGGGCCTCCACCGTGGCACCCACCTCGGCATAGCCGGTGCTGGTTTTTAAAAAATCAACACCCAGGCCGCCATATAATTCACAACAGCTTATAATTTCTTCATTTGTAAGCACTCCACTCTCAATGATCACTTTGAGCAGCTTACCATTGTCGCGAACAGGTTTCAGCAAAGTCTCCATTTCGGTTTGCAGGAGTTTGCGGTCGCCGTTTTTCAAAGCCGATATATTTATTACCACATCCAGCTCATCGGCGCCATCGGCAATGGCCTGGTTCACCTCGGCCAGCTTGGCGGCCACCACCGAGTAGCCAAAAGGAAAGCCAATAACGGTGGCCGTCTTTACATGGCTGCCTGCTAAAATACTTACAGCAGATTTTATCCACAAGGGCGGCACACAAACCGCAAAAAAATCAAACTCAATTGCTTCGGCACATAACTTTTCGATGTCGCCGAGCGTGGTGGTGGGCTTCAAAAGGGTGTGATCGATATACCGTGATAGTTTCATGCAGCGGTGGGGCGATTATGAATAATTTGTGGCGTCTAATATACTGTCATTTGACTAAATTGAGGCTTTATCGCCCATTAATAACAAAACCAAACATACATATGAGAAAATTCCGGCATTCTCCGCACGGGAAACCTGTTTTCCTGTTGTGGATCTCTTTATGCTTTAGCCTGCTTGTATCTGCGCAGGCCACTTTCCCCCTCAATGATGTGGCTCACCCCAAAACTGACTGCTATGCATTCACCAATGCCACCATTGTAAAGGATGCACAAACCACCCTCAACAATGCTACCATGGTGATAAGGGGTGGAAAAATTACAGCCATTGGAACCAATGTTTCCGTTCCTGCCGATGCTGTAACTATCGACTGCAAGGGAAAATATATTTATCCCTCTTTCATCGATATCTATAGCGATTACGGCATGCCGCAACCGCAGCGCCCGCAAGGCGGGTTTAATTTCAACGCGCCGGCGCAACTTACCTCCAATCAAAAAGGCGCTTTTGGCTGGAACCAGGCCATCCGCTCCGATGTGGAAGGCGTAAAGATTTTTACTGTTGACGAAACCAAAGCTAAATCACTACGTGATGTTGGTTTTGGTACAGTATTAAGTCACCAGAAAGACGGCATCGCGCGCGGCACCGGCGTGGTGGTAACGCTTGCCAATAAGAAAGAAAATTTAGTGATAGTAAAAGACCGTGCTTCTGCTCACTATTCGCTCAGCAAAGGCACATCTACCCAAAGCTATCCTTCTTCGCTGATGGGTACCATTGCTTTGCTGCGCCAGACTTACCTGGACGCGCAATGGTATAAGACAAATCCCGGCAGCGAAGGCGTGAACATTTCGTTGAAAGCCTGGCTCGAAAATCAATCATTGCCCCAAATCTTTGAAGCCAATAATAAATGGAACTGCCTGCGTGCCGACCGCATTGGCGATGAATTCGGCGTGCAATATATTTTGAAAGGCGGCGGCGATGAGTACCAGCGTATCAGGGAAATGAGCGAGACAAAAGCATCATTTATCCTTCCCCTCAACTTTCCCGCTGCCATGGAAGTGGACGATCCCAATGAAGTGCGGTTTATTGGTCTCGACGCCCTGAAACACTGGGAGCTGGCGCCCACCAATCCTGCGGCATTTGAAAAAGCAGGCATCAATTTCGCCCTCACTGCTTCCGACCTCGGCAACGTGGGCGAGTTTATGGGCAACCTGCGAAAAGCCATTGATCATGGCCTGAGCGAAACCAGGGCGCTGGAAGCGCTTACCAAAACACCTGCTACCTTACTCGGCATTTATGATAAGGTAGGAAGTCTCGACGCCGGCAAACTCGCCAACTTCATCATTACTTCTGGTCCTGTGTTCAATGAAAGAACTGTGATTCTGCAAAACTGGGTGCAGGGTAATAAGTATGGTGTGAAAGAAGATCAGTGGTACGATGTGAAAGGCACTTACAAACTGGTTGCTAACGGCAAGACCTATACATTGGAACTGAAAGATGGCGGCAATGCCAGCTTCATTTCAGGTGACACGCTCAACGGCAGATACAGCTACGATGGTAAGTTGGTAAAATTGAGCTATACCCAGGGCCGCGGTCCGCGTGCTGCAGAAATCACCTTCAGCGGTGTAAGTCGTGGCGATACCTGGGAAGGCACCGGCCGCGATGCGCAGGGCAATATGTTTACCTGGACCGCCACCTTTGAAAAAGGAGCGGCGCCCAGGGCGGATAGCGCCCGCAATGCTCAGCAGCAAACGCTGGCAAAAGTGACTTACCCCTTCCTGGGATATGGCTTTGAAGAAATGCCCAAACAGGAAACCATCCTGATCAAAAACGCCACCATCTGGACATTAGAAAAAGAAGGCAAGCTGGAAAATTCAGATATATTGCTGAAAAACGGTAAGATCGCTGCTATCGGCAAAAACCTGAGCGATCCTTCTGCTAAAGTGATTGATGGTACCGGCAAGCACGTAACGCCCGGCATTATTGATGAACACTCGCATATAGCAGCTGCTTCCATCAATGAAGGTGCACAGAGCGTTACATCGGAGGTACGTATTGCTGATAACCTCAACCCCGAGGATATCAATATTTATCGTCAGCTGAGTGGCGGCGTAACCACATCGCATATTCTGCATGGATCTGCCAATACAATCGGCGGACAAACTCAGCTGATCAAACTGCGCTGGGGCGCCAATGATGAAGAACTGAAATTTAAAGGCGCTGATCCCTTTATCAAATTTGCGTTGGGTGAAAACGTAAAACGCTCACGCGCCAGCAACAACAACCGCTTCCCCGACACCCGTATGGGCGTAGAGCAGGTGTTGACCGATGCATTCCAGAGAGCAGCAGATTACCAGGCTGCACGCAAAGCCAATCCCAACACCCGCCGCGACCTGGAACTGGATGCACTGGTAGAGATCATGAACAGGAAACGTTTCATTACCTGTCACAGCTATGTACAAAGTGAGATAACTGCTACCATGCGCGTGGCCGAAAAATTTGGTTTCCCTGTCAACACCTTCACGCATATCCTGGAGGGCTATAAAGTAGCCGACAAGATGAAAGCGCACGGTGCCAATGCATCTACCTTCAGCGACTGGTGGTATTACAAAATGGAAGTGCAGGACGCTATGCCTTACAACGCAACCATTATGCAGCGCGTAGGTTTGAATGTAGCTATCAATAGTGATGATGCTGAAATGGCCCGCCGCCTCAACCAGGAATCGGCCAAGAGCATCAAGTATGGCGGCATGAGTGAAATTGATGCATTGAAAATGTGTACCTACAATCCTGCAAAAATGCTCCATGTTGACGACCGCGTGGGCAGCCTGAAAGTGGGTAAAGATGCCGATGTGGTTATCTGGAACAACCACCCCTTGAGCATGTACGCAGTAGCAGAAAAGACAATTGTTGATGGTATTATTTATTTCGACCGCGAAAGAGACAAAGAACTGAGAAAACAGATTCAGGCTGAAAAGGCAAGACTGATCCAGAAAATGGCGACTGCCAGGAGATCACCTTCAGCAGGTGGTGGCGCGCCGGCAATTCAACGCGCACGTCCGCGCTGGGAAGTAATTGAAACCTGCGAAGAACATTATCACAGTCATGGCCTGCTGGCCGTTGATGCCGAAGAAATGGAAGCCATTCAACAAAACAAATAACAAACTGACTACACAATGAAACGCATAATATTCTCCATATTGTTTAGCTGCGCGTTGATAGGCGTTTCCGCACAGGAGACTGTTTATCCCGCAGGACCTCAGACACAACCCATCGCACTTACCAATGGTACCATTCATGTGGGGAATGGCCAGGTAATAGAAAAAGGAACTGTAATTTTTGATAAGGGAAAAATAACTGCTGTGTCAGCATCGGCCACTCCGCCTGCCAATGCAAAAGTGATCGACTGCAGTGGTAAACATATTTATCCCGGGCTTATTTTAACCAACACTCAACTGGGACTGGTAGAGTTTCCCAGCGTGCGGGCCACTATAGACGGTACTGAAATAGGAGAGCTGAATGCAAGTATTCGCTCGATTGTGGCTTACAATGCCGATTCGCGCGTCATCAATACGCTGCGTCCTACAGGCATTCTGCTGGCAAACGTGGTGCCCAGCGGTGGCCTTATCAAGGGCTTGTCATCTGTAGTACAACTGGATGCCTGGAACTGGGAAGATGCTGCTTATAAAATGGACAATGGCGTGCATGTTCAACTCCCTTTCCTGCTTGCCCGCACAGGCCGCCGCGGTACTTTTGGCGGTGCGCAGGCCCCGGTCGATCCCATTAAACGAGGCCTCGAACAGATTGAAGATATCAAGAACTTTTTCCGCGAAGCAAAAGCATATCATGCTGCCGCCAAACACGATGAAAAAAACCTGAAGTACGAATCAGTGAAAGGTCTTTTCAACAAAACACAAAAGCTGTTTATTCATTGCAATATTGTAAAAGAAATGCTGGTGGCTGTTGACTTTGCAAAAGAATTTGGTTTTGATGTAGTGATCGTTGGCGGCTCAGAAAGCTGGCTGATTGCCGACTTGTTGAAACAACACAATATCCCGGTTATACTGAATCAGTTGCACGTGCTGCCTAATATGGTAGACGACGACATTGATCAGCCCTTCAAAACGCCCGCCATGCTGCACAAAGCAGGTGTGTTGTTTGCGATCAATGATGATGATGAAAATACACGTCATCATAACCTGCCTTTCAATGCCGGTACCGCAGTGGCTTATGGACTGGATAAAGAAGCAGCGCTTTCTGCCATTACTCTGAATGCGGCAAAAATCCTGGGCATTGACGATAAGACAGGCAGCGTTGAAGTGGGTAAAGACGCCAATATTGTAGTGAGCGAAGGAGATATACTGGATATCAGGACAAACAAAATTCTGAATGCTTTTATCCAGGGCCGTGAGATTAATCTGACAGATAAGCACAAACAGCTTTATGAAAGATATAAGCACAAGTATGGCATAACTGCTCCTTAACACATGGCATATCACATAGCGAGGCTGCTAGAAAAGGGCAGCCTCTTTTTTTATAATTTAACCCCGCTGCGGTGATGATATCATTTTTCCCTGCACCCAAAAGAAGCGCATTTGGGACATAAAGGGGCGATACCACCAAATGTGGGTGGGGGCCTTAATTTTTTTCAATCCCTGTGGTATTTTTCCGAAATTTGCAGCTCCCTCGTATTGCCAACCCCCAGCCTGAGAAAAGACTTAATACTGAACGATTGATTGCCAGCATGGAGGAATGTTAAATCCGACGAGTGTATGAATCGTAAAGAAAGGATTATTCTTTTGGTATTGGCAGGGCTGAACTTCACGCACATCCTGGACTTCATGATCATGATGCCGCTGAACAATTACCTGCTGCCTTATTTCCATATTACGCCCAGGCAGTTCAGCATACTGGTGGCGGCTTATACCTTCAGCGCGGGTATCAGCGGCTTCACGGCTGCGTTTTTTGTTGACCAGTACGACCGCAAGAAGATATTGTTGCTCGGGTATAGCGGCTTCCTCATAGGTACGCTGGCCTGCGGTTTTGCACCCAGTTATCCTCTGCTGCTGGTCGCCCGCACTTTCGCCGGCATGTTTGGCGGACTCATTGGCGCGCAGGTGCTATCGATCGTATCGGATATGTTTGGCTATGAACGAAGAGGTATGGCTATGGGTATCATTATGTCTTCATTTGCCATCGCTTCCATCATTGGCGTGCCGCTGTCGCTTTATCTTTCAAATATGTTTTCCTGGCATGCGCCCTTCATCATGGTGGCGCTGATTGGGGTTGTCGTGTTGCCTTTCATCATATGGATGATTCCACCGATGACGGCACATGTCCAACCCGGGAGACGGTCGTCTCAATTCTGGCAGGTGCTGACCACTGTGCTGAACGACAAGCAGCAGCGAAATGCGCTGGTGTTTTCGATGCTTATCATGTTGGGGCACTTCATGATCATCCCCTTTGTAAATCCTTATATGGAGTTCAACGTGGGATACAGCAAGCAACAAACACCGATGATATACCTGGCGGGCGGACTGGCTTCGTTTATTTCTGCCAGCATACTTGGCAGGCTCGCAGATAAGTATGGTAAGATGACCGTCTTCACCACCTGTATTCTTTTTTCGCTGATCACGGTGTTTAGCATTACCAATCTGCCATCGATACCATTTGCGCTTACGCTGGCCATCTTTGCATTTTGGTTCATACTATCTACCGGCCGCATGGTGAGCGCCAATGCCATGATCAGCAACGTGGTGCCGCCCGAGCAACGTGGCAGCTTCATGAGCTTCAACAGCAGCGTGCAGCAACTCGGCTCCGGCCTTGCCTCCGTCATCGCCGGCTTCATCATCATTGAAGGCAACGACCACAAAATCTATCACTACAACTGGGTCGGCTATCTCAGCATCATGGTGCTGCTGGCCGCGCTTTTAATGGCGAGAAGACTTTTTATCAAGATGGACGCGCGGTGAATTCACCTCAATGGTCTCCGTAACTTCTTCCAGCCTGTTGAACCACTTTATATACTCCAGCTTTCCCTCCCGGGTAAAGTATCGCCAGTCTTTGCGGCGGAGGCCATTTTTGTAGAAACCGAAGGCGCGGAGGTTCATGGATTCGTCCCATTCCTGCCATACGCCCTGGCGAATGCCGTTGTCGCAATAGCCGGAGTCTTGCAAAAAGCCGTCTTCAAACCAGGATTGGAAATTGCCGTGCACCATGCATTCCGTGAAGGGCCGTTCGGAGGTAGTGAAGGTGTTGGCCACGAGATCAGGTGAGTTGGAAGACTGCAAAAGCACGAGCACCTGCTCTTCACTGCTGTCTGTTCTTCGAGGCGGATGAATGGAAAGATAGAGTTGACGATAAAGAAATTTCTCGTAAGGGTAGGGCGAGCTCAGAACCAGCTCGCGCATTTCGCGAATGGCAGGACCCGGTGAATAACCGGGTTTGTAAATCCTCTCCATTTCGCTTCTGGTGGCATCAAGTCTTTTGGCATCGCACTGCATTTGCACGCGCGGCTGACCGTTAGGATACCAGCTTTTCCATAGGCCATGTGGCTTGCCGTTGAGCAGGTAACCTGAATCGCACAGGTTGCCGTTGGAGTAATAACTCACCCAGGTGCCTTTGAATTTTTTATCAATAATATTTTCAGGATAAACCTTGTCGACCGGATCATCAATAAGGCTAAGACGCAGTTTGGTGATGGTATAGGCCAACTGATCTGTAGATGAAATGTTCTGTGCAGTGCATACATACGCCCCCGCCACGAACAAGCTGAGCAGACAAACTTGTTTCATACACGCTGGATTAAGTTTGAGTAATCAGGAAAACTCTCAGCAGTTCGCTTTGGCGTTATGTAAAGAACTCAGGTTAGTGTCCTGGGAAAGTTTATGAAAAAACTATACCGCTTTTACGGGCAGGGCCGGGCGCGCACATTTTCCTGCCGCGCTGTGACGGAGAAAAACGCAGTCAATCAATGATCAGTAAACCGGAAATTTTTTCTGCACTACCACTCATTTCACCACCCTGTATACGGGGTAGCGCATGTGAGCCGGCTCATAAAATGGGGAATTTTTGTACACAAAGTCCAATTGTGCGGAGGCGCTCCTGGCGAAGGCGCTGTCGGTAGCGCGGCGTTGCTCCAGCTTTGCTTTCAGTTCCGGGTGCTCGCGCAGGTATTCAGCAGCAATATCTTCAAAAGCATAACTGCTGTAACCTTCTTTTTGTCCCAGTATGCCATCAAAGAAGTTCCAGGCAAAATAAGAGTCCGGGCCCTGGGGTTCCAGCACCTCCATCAAAAAGCGGTTGGCCACCTGGTTCATCGGCACCAGGTAGTCGCCCTTGCTGAAAGATACTTTTTCAGTTCGTTTGCTCACCTTCACATTCGAGTTGAGGTGGTGCATCTCATAAGGGCGTGGTGCGGCATTGTATTCTTCGATGCGGTATACCTCCACTTCAATCACGGTATCTTTTGCCAGCGGCTGCATCTGCACCTTATTAATTTTCAGGAGGTCAATTACTTTCCACCACCCACGGGGTATGATATAAGCCTTTGGCTTGCTCACAACTGTGCCGGCATCGAAATAATTGAAGTATTTGATCTTTTTTTCATAGGGCTTGCTTCTGTCATAGTACAAACGTGGCAAACCGGAAACATCACTCGGCTTGCGGCCTGCTTCGTATCCTTTAAAGGTCACCTCGTCGTGGCGCCCGCGGTTAAGCGTCCAGCTAATGGGGAATTCGGCTTGATGCTTCACGCTTTTTTTGGTCTGGTCTCTCAGTTTTTTAATGGTAGCGCTGTTGGTGCTGGTGAATGCAATAAAACTTTCCATCAGGGCATAAGTAGCGGCCACGCGCTGGTCATAACTCTTAAGCATATGCGTTTCGGGCATAAAAGAAAAGCTGTGCCAGAGGGTAGCGTAGCCGGTGCTGTAGCGCGGACCGTCGAAGTAGGCCGTCATGCCCGACTCGGGCGGGTTGCCGCCAAAACTTACATAAGGCACCAGGTCAAAACCCTTTTCTTTCATGAGTCGGTACAGGCCCGGTTCAAATTCTTTGTTGAGGTATTCGCCCATCACACCGCCCAGTTTGCTATGCTGCGAAGTAAGCAGCGTCATCACGTGCTGGTAGTCGGCGCCATTGCTTACGTGGTTGTCAACAAACACGTCCGGATCGCAGAGGTGGAAGATTTCTGCGAAGGAACGCGCTTCTCTTGAATCGCATTTGATGAAATCGCGGTTGAGGTCGAGGTTTTGCGAATTGCCGCGAAAACCAAATGCCTCCGGACCATTCTGATCTACACGGTAATTGGTGCTGCGGTTAAGGCAGCCGCCAATATTGTAAACAGGAATGATGGCGAGCACGATATTATCGGGCAGTTTCTTTTTCCCCGTCACCATATCGCGCACCAGCAGCATGCTGGCATCAATGCCATCGGGTTCGCCGGGATGAATGCCGTTATTGATCAATATGATGCGTTTATTTTTCCTGCGCTGGCTCGCGAGGTCAAAATCATTATCGTTTGCCACCAGTATAAGGTGCAGCGGATATCCTGCATCAGTGGGACCCATGGTGAGCATTTTTACCGTTGCAAAACGCTGGTCCAGCATTTTCCACCAGTCGATAATCTCGTGATAGGTGGGCGTTTCGCGGGCATTGGTTTGTTCGAACTTAGTGGTAATGGTTTGAGCAGGACTTGCAAGAACTGCAAGGATACAAATTGCAGCCAGAAAAATTCTCATGTGTAGTTTTTTTGCGGCCCGGAAATTACAACACAAATGTTTGCCTTAGCTACCTTTTATCCTTAAAAAATGCTGAATGGCCCGCTCCAGCACTTCATCGCGCCCGGCCAGCATGCTTTCAAACGTTTACAGGTGACGATGCCGAACTCTGCGTCATTCTGAGCGTTATTTATAGGTGGGATTTAGCGGAAAAGTCGCTTGCCCCAGTTACCACCCGTGGGTGATAATATTTTAAAAATCCCAATAATTGACCGAGGAGGGCGAGGGGATGGTTTTTTGTTGGAAACTGGCTGAGTGGTTGGCGCAAAAAAAAACCTCCCGATATCAAAATCGGGAGGAAAAATAAAAAAATGAATACCGTTTATAAATTACTTAGCCAGGCTGTTCACCCTGCGGGCCAGCTTACTTTTCAGGTTGGCTGCCTTGTTTTTGTGGATGACGCCTCTCTTGGCGAGTTTGTCAATCTGTGAGGCTACTTCAGGTAAAGCCTTCAGGGCTTCCTTACCATCTTTCAGAGCTTTAAGGTCGCGGATAGCATTTCTGGTAGTCTTACCGTAATATTTGTTCCTTTCGCGACGTTTAGCGGCTTGGCGCACGTCTTTCTTTGTAGCCTTATGGTTTGCCATTTAGATCAAAAATTTTTGGACGGCAAAGGTAGGGGAAATGGGGTAAAAAACGAAAAAATTATCAAAACCGGCGGGTAGCCCGTTTATCGGCATTTTGCCCCCTGGCCGGTGCTCCGGCTGGGAAGGTGGCGCAGGTAAACATATAACTCTGGAATCTAATGATTTTGACCGATATTTGTAACCATTTTTCAAGTACAATATACATTCAATAGTCTCTCCATGAAGGACTTTTCCTATATCACCAATTCGCACCCGGCATTTATTGAGAACCTGTACCGCGATTTTGTGCAGGATCCCAATAGCGTGGACCCGGAAATGAGGAAGTTTTTTGAAGGGTTCGATTTTGCCGTTAGCTATGGCAAGGCCGGAACAAATGGCAATGGCAGCGCCAATGGCGCCGTGGCCACAGCGCCGGCAACAGCTGAAGGCATCAACTGGCGTAAAGAAGTTAGCGCATACCGCCTCATACTGGGTTATCGCAATAAAGGTCACCTGATTGCCACCACCAACCCCATTCGCCAGCGTAAAGACAGGGGCGCCAATCTTGACCTGGCATTTTTCGGTTTTACCGAAGAAGACCTGGACCAGACCTTCCAGGCGGGCAGCCTGATCGGGCTGGGACCCACCACGCTGCGCAATATCCTGAAGCACCTGCAAAACTGCTATGCGGGCAATGTGGGCATTGAGTTTAAGTATATCAGCGACCAGAAAAAAGTGGACTGGCTCACCAACGAAATGGAGCGCAACTTCACCAAGCCGCTGCCCATCGAGCAAAAGCGCCGCATACTGGAAAAGCTGAACCAGGGTGTGATATTTGAGAAATTCCTTCATATTAAATACATCGGTCAGAAACGTTTCTCACTGGAAGGCGGCGAGTGTACCATCCCCGCGCTCGATGCCATCATCACCACAGCGGTGGACGATGGTGTGCATGAAGTGGTGATTGGTATGGCCCACCGCGGCCGCCTGAACGTGCTGGCCAATATCATGGGCAAGACCTATGAACAGATATTCTCTGAATTTGAAGGCACCGCCGTTCCCGATCAGACCATGGGTAGCGGCGACGTGAAATATCACCTGGGTTTTGGCAGTGAAACCACTACTGCCACCGGAAAACCCGTTCATCTGAAACTGATGCCCAACCCTTCTCACCTCGAAGCAGTGAATCCCGTGGTGGTAGGTTTTTCAAGGGCTAAAGCAGATATTCTTTACGAGAGCGAATACGACAGGATTCTCCCCATACTCATACACGGCGATGCTTCTATTGCAGGCCAGGGCATCGTGTACGAAGTGCTGCAGATGAGTAAGCTCGACGGTTATTATACCGGCGGCACTATTCATTTTGTGATCAACAACCAGATCGGTTTTACCACCGATTTCGATGAAGCACGCAGCTCCGACTATTGTACATCCCTGGCTTCGATGATCCAGGCTCCTGTGTTGCACGTTAACGGCGACGATGCAGAAGCCGTTGTAAAATGCGCCGAGATTGCTACACGCTATCGCCAGGAATTTAACTCGGATGTGTTTATCGATATGGTTTGCTACCGCAAACACGGTCACAACGAGGGCGATGATCCTAAGTTCACACAGCCCAAGTTGTATGCGCTGATCGATAAGCATCCCAATCCGCGTGAAGTTTATACCAACTACCTGCTCGAGAACGGCGAGGCCGATGCGAAAGAACTGGCCAGGGAAATGGAAAAGAAATTCTGGGGCGATCTGCAGGAGCGTCTCGACGAGGTAAAACAAAATCCCTTGCCTTATCACTACCAGCAACCCGAGCTGGCCTGGAAGAGTTTGAGAAAGGCGACGCCGCAGGATTTTGAACAATCGCCCATTACCGCCATCAGCGAAGAGAATTTCAGAAAGATATTTGAATCGCTGATGAAATGGCCGGAAGGCTTTACGCCGTTAAGAAAAATCGAAAAGATTATTCAGGATAAGGTAAAACTGTTTGAACAGGAAGGTAAGGTTGACTGGGCTACCGGCGAGCTGATCGCTTATGGAAGCCTGTTACTCGAAGGCAAAGACGTGCGTATGAGCGGACAGGATGTTTGCCGCGGCACCTTTTCGCATCGTCATGCTATACTCACCGACGAAAAGACTGATGAAACATACAACCGCCTCAGCAATATTCCCGGTGCTACCGGCAAATTCAGGATTTACAACTCGTTGCTGAGCGAATACGGCGTGTTGGGTTTTGAATATGGTTATGCCATGGCCAATCCCAATGCGTTAGTGTTGTGGGAGGCGCAGTTCGGCGATTTCTGCAACGGCGCGCAGACCATGATCGACCAGTTCATTGCTGCCGGCGAACAAAAATGGAATCGTATGAATGGTGTGGGCATGTTACTGCCGCATGGTTATGAAGGTCAGGGTCCTGAGCACAGCAGTGCGCGCATGGAGCGCTTCCTTCAAATGTGTGCCGAGCTGAATATGGTGGTAACCAACATCACTACGGCCGCCAACTTCTTCCATGCCTTGCGCCGCCAGCTGGCATGGCCATTCCGCAAGCCACTGGTGAATTTTTCACCCAAAGCCAACTTGCGTCACCCCGGTTCTTACTCGTCTATGCAAGACTTTCTGCAAGGCGGTTTCCGCGAGGTGATCGATGATACTTTTGTGGAAGATCCTTCGAAAGTGAAGAAGGTATTGTTCTGCAGTGGTAAAGTGTATTTCGACCTGGCCGAGCGCCAGCAGAAAGATAAGCGGAAAGATACCGCTATCATTCGCGTGGAGCAATTGTATCCCCTGCCGCTGAAGCAGTTGGAAGAGTTGGACCGCAAGTACAGCAAAGCCACCTGGTTCTGGGTGCAGGAAGAACCGCTGAACATGGGTGCGGCCAGCTATTTGCAGATGAACCTGAAAAGCATTAACTATGGGGTCATCAGCCGTCAGCCTGGTGCTGCACCCGCCACAGGTTATGCCAAGGTGCATGCGCAGGAACAGGCGGAAATTATCGATACAGCATTCAGTATTTAAAAAATAAAGCCCAAAGCATCAAAGCGTCATTCTCAACAGAATTTGAATTGTAAATTATGATCGACATAAAAGTTCCAACGGTAGGAGAATCCATCAGTGAAGTAACCTTATTGACTTGGCTGAAAAAAGACGGCGATTATGTGGAGCGTGATGAAGTGATTGCAGAGCTCGAAAGTGAGAAAGCCACTTTTGAAGTAAATGCTGAAAAGGCCGGTATCTTAAAAACCAGCGCCAATGAAGGCGATACTTTGAAAATTGGTGATGTGCTGGCCGTGATTGACGAGACGGCGCCCAGGCCCGAAGGTAAGGCTGCCAGCAATGGCAACGGTCAGGCCGCCGAATCAAAGAAAGAAGAGCCCGCCAAAGAAGAGAAAAAAGAGACTGCTGCGGCACCCGCTGCAAAAGCAGAGGTGAAAGCCACACCCGTGGCGGCCGCCATTATTGCTGATAAAAAAGTTGATCCCAAAACCGTTACTCCCAGCGGTTACCAGGGCAAGATCATCAAGAATGACGTGCTGGCTGCATTGAGCAATCCTGGTAAGGTAACCGGCGGCAAGCCTTTATTCAGCCGCGAAGTGCGCAAGGAAAAAATGAGCCAGCTGCGCAAGACCATCTCCCGCCGACTGGTGGAAGCAAAGAATACCACAGCTATGCTTACCACCTTCAACGAAGCGGATATGTCGCGCATCATGGAAATTCGCAAAGAGTTCAAAGACAAATTCAAGGAAGCGCACGGCGTGGGACTCGGTTTCATGAGCTTCTTTGTGAAAGCCTGCTGCATTGCTCTGCAGGAATGGCCTGCCGTAAACGGTTATATTGATGGCGAGCATGTAATTTATCACGACTACTGCGATATTTCAATTGCTGTATCTACGCCGCGCGGTCTCACTGTGCCGGTTATACGTAATGCTGAAAGCCTGAGCATGGCGGAGATCGAAAAGAAAGTGATTGAGCTTGCCAACAAGGCCCGCGACAACAAATTAAGTATGGAAGAGCTGCAGGGTGGCACTTTCACCATTACCAACGGTGGGGTGTTTGGTTCCCTCATGAGCACGCCCATTATCAATATTCCTCAAAGCGCTATCCTGGGTGTGCACAAGATCCAGGAGCGTCCTATTGCTCTCAACGGCCAGGTAGTGATTCGCCCGATGATGTACCTGGCGCTCAGCTACGATCACCGCATCATTGACGGCAGGGAGTCGGTGAGCTTTTTGGTGCGTGTGAAGGAGTTGCTGGAGAATCCGGAGTTGTTACTGTTTGGAAAGGATCCGGTAAAGGCGTTGTTGGAGCTTTAATTGTTGCTTTTTTGTTGCGCCGGGGTGGTATATGCAAAAGCCACCAATGTTTTCCGTCGGTTAGAAATTTTACAGCTGGGCTTTATTCCTGCCCGGCTCTATTCCAATAGCCGATTATAGTCTCAAAGGAAAACATCAGTGGCTTTTGTACATGCGCGGGCGGCACAAAAAGCACCCAACCCGGAATAGATAAAAATCTGTGACTGTAGGTCTACGCCACCGTAATATCCTTATCCAAATACACATCCTGCGTAGTATGCAACAACTCCACGCCCTCCTTAAAAGGCCGCTGAAACGCCTTTCTTCCCAAAATCAATCCCATACCTCCTGCGCGTTTGTTGATCACCGCGGTATAAACTGCTTCCTCCAGGTCACTTGCACCTTTACTTTCACCGCCACTATTAATCAAACCCACGCGACCGCTATAGCAATTTAACACCTGGTAACGGCAAAGATCAATCGGGTGATCTGTAGTGAGTTTATCATATACCAGTTGCGACGTCTTACCATGCCTGGTAGCCAGGTAACCGCCATTATTAGTAGGAAGTTTCTGTTTGATAATATCAGCCTGCAAAGTAACACCCAGGTGATTGGCTTGTCCGGTAAAATCAGCCGCGGTATGATAATCCACGCCGTCCACTTTAAAAGCACTGTTGCGTGTATAGCACCAAAGGATGGTGGCCATACCCAACTCGTGCGCCATTTCAAAAGCTTCCGCCACTTCTTTGAGCTGGCGCGAGCTTTCGGCCGAGCCCCAGTAGATGGTGGCGCCCACGGCAGCCGCACCCATATTCCAGGCGCTTTTGATGGTGCCAAACATGGTCTGGTCGTACTTGTTGGGGTAGCTGAGAAATTCGTTGTGATTAATCTTCACCACAAACGGAATGCGGTGCGCATACTTGCGACTCAGTATGCCCAACACACCAAAGGTGGAAGCCACACCATTGCAGCCGCCTTCGATGGCCAGTTTGATAATGTTTTCAGGATCGAAATAAATCGGGTTGGGCGCAAATGCCGAGCCGCCACTGTGTTCAATGCCCTGGTCAACAGGGAAGATGCTACAATAACCGGTATTGGCGAGACGGCCATTGCCAAGCAACCACTGCAGGTTGCCCAACACGCGGTTGTTGCGGTTGCTGTTGACCCATATTTCATCAACGTGGTTGGGAGAGGGGAGCGTAAGAGTTGACTTGTCAATCGTTGTGCATTTGTGCTCGAGCAGATAAGCGGCTTTATCGCCGAGCAGATCGAGAATTTTTTTCGATGGCATGGTATTGTACAATGTTATGGTTGTCGCAAAGATAGTCGCTATGGCTTTCGCGGCAACCCCGCCAAAGGTCCATGCCCGAATGATGAAAAAGATAAAAAACAAAAAAGTCCCGCATTTCTGCAGGACTTTCAAATTTTAAGCGTTTCTGTTAATGCAGTTCAAATCTTCAAACGCTATTTCTAGACGTTTTATAAAACTCTCTTCGCCCTTACGCAACCAGGCGCGGGGATCGTAGTATTTTTTGTTGGGCTTGTCCGGACCATCAGGATTGCCCAATTGTCCCTGCAGGTAGGGCTCGTTCTTCTTATAATAACCCAGCACGCCTTCCCAGAACGACCATTGCAGGTCGGTATCGATATTCATTTTGATGGCGCCATAACTAATGGCCTCGCGAATCTGGTGCTGGGGAGAACCGCTTCCGCCGTGAAATACGAAGAATACGGGTTTGGGACCGGTTTTGTATTCTTTCTGGATATACTCCTGGCTGTTCTTCAGAATTTCAGGACGGAGCTCCACATTGCCTGGGCTGTACACACCATGCACATTGCCAAAGGCGGCGGCCACGCTGAACAGCGGCCCCACTTTTTTCAACTCGTTATAAGCATATGCCACGTGCTGGGGCTGCGTGTATAATTTTTCGTTTTCCACGCCGCTATTGTCCACGCCGTCTTCCTCACCACCTGTCACGCCCAGCTCAATTTCAATGGCCATACCCAGCGGCTGCATGCGTTTGAAAAACTCCACGGAGGTTGCAATGTTTTCTTCGATCGGCTCTTCAGACAGGTCGAGCATGTGTGAACTGAAAAGGGGTTGTTTTTTTTCTTTGAAAAACTGTTCACCGGCATCGATCAGACCGCTTACCCAGGGTAGCCATTTTTTGGCGGCATGGTCGGTATGCAACACCACGGGCACGCCATAATACTTTGCCACGTTATGCACGTGCAGTGCGCCCGAAATACCACCGGCTATATTGGCCTGCAGGTTGTCGTTGGGCATACCCTTGCCGGCAATAAACTGGGCGCCGCCATTGGAAAATTGTATGATGACGGGCGAATTTACCTTGGCCGCCGTCTCCAGCACGGCATTGATACTGTTAGTGCCAATAGTGTTTACCGCGGGTAAAGCAAACTGGTTTTCAAGCGCATCTTTATACAATGCCAGCAGCTCCTCGCCAAACAAGACTCCCGGTTTATATTTCTTCATGATTTTAAGTAATTTATTGCCAAATCTTCAACGAGTTGGCGATTTTTTTAAATAAGGCGCGAAGATAGTGAAGAAAAGGTGAAGATTGAAGAGATGAACATGGAAATTGGAAGAAGAAGGGAAGATTGAACAGATGCGCATGGGATCGGGAAGGTTGAATGAAAAGAATATTGGTTGCCGCCGATTGTTAATGGGAAATGCTGACGGCTTTTTGGATAAACTGATCGGACTTAAGTTGCCCGAGCATGAAATCGGCTACGTCGGCGCGGGAAATTTTTAGTTGTAAGCCTTTCTTATCACCGCTGAAACCAATTGGGTAGTTGCGGGTGATGGGGCCATTGGTAAACGCGCTGGGGCGCACAATGGTGTAGTTGAGTTGGCTGGCAAAGATATACTCTTCCTGAAGCTGGTGGTCACGAAAGGCTTTTTTGAGGTACCAGCCAAACATGATGTGGCGCCAGAAATGAGATATGATCTCAGTCAGGCGATCTGCTTTTTCCTGGATGGTTTCGGCCGCGTGTACTTCCTCCACCCATTGCGGCAGCCCGCTGTTTACATGCCGGTCGTTCCGAAGTAGGTTGTAACAGTCGTCCTGGATACTTTCGGGAGGAATGCCCCAAAATGTTTTGGGCACAAAAGGATAGAGTTGAAAAACAATGATCACGTATTTGCCTTTTGCCCGTAGTTGCACCGGCTTGATAGTCTGGCCATATAGTGAAAGCGGAGACATGCGTTTTTTATGCGGCAGCGCCACCAAACCGCCCTCTGTTTGATGATACAGTAATCCGGGAAATCCATCTGCATAAAACGACAGCATATTTTCCCCGGAAATATTGTGATTTTGGAAAACAAGAATATTTTTTACAAAAAGTTCGATTGACGGAGCTGGCTTAAAAACGAAGTATTGATATTATTTACATTCAGATGCTTTGAAATGGTGATGGTTTCACTCAGTGGAACAGCTACCACCTCTTTTCTGCCAATAGGCGCGGGAAAGTTCCATACCGATTGTTCGGGATTCTGTATGGGCCGAAGATTACCGTTACGGAGAAGAAGCTGTACAATCAAAGGTCGGCTCGGCCCGCCATAGATCATGTTGACTGCTACGGCATCGTGCAGCCACGATGCTACTGTAACTATTGCTTTGATACGCGGGTCTTCTGCGGCCGACAGCAGCGAATACATGGCACCGGCACAGATACCCAGCACCCCGATCTTTTCTTTGTCAACTCCCGGCACAGAACTGAGAAAACTTACCGCATTGATAATATCTCTTTTCTTCAGCTGCGGGCTTTCGTAGCATCTCGGTTCACCTTCGCTTTCTCCGAAATTTCTGAAATCAAAAGCCAGCGCAATAAATCCTTCGTTGGCCAGCCGCTCCGCATACAATCCCGCCATCTGCTCTTTCACCGTAGTCCAGCTGCCCGAAACTATGATGGCAGGATAGTTTTTGGTTGAATCAAAACCGGGGGGAAGAAATAAATTGCCTTTCAGCAGCCATTCATCGCTGTAAAACTGAACACTTTTTTTCCTGGCTTCGCTTGTCATTTTTTCAAGTTCTGAGAGATTATGTAATGTTTGCCCCCAAAATGTGAATCCAACAAAGAGAATCATGAGGGCTGCAGTTGATTTGATCATGTTGTCAGTGCATTTGTTTCAGTGTACACTATTCACTCAAACCGGATAAACATTTGCCCGAAATTCAAAGTCATCTTGCCAAACTGCCTGATGAGATCCTGGCCGATGTTTCCATAAACAGTTTCTTCATCTTTGATTTTCTCTTTCAATAATGTGATTTTCTCCAATACCACCGGTTTACCCTGCAGGTTGAAAGTGTGCGAGATGGTATAACCGGCAAATTTTTTATGTCCGCCCGCGCCCCCAAACGCCACCGAGTCCTCCTTGTACATCTGCTCAATAGCTGCTTTATTTCTCTCGTAAAATGCCTGGTAAAGCATCGTGTGGTCGGCGCCGCTGTCGAAGGTGAAGTGCATGCCATCGAGGTAGATCAGCGGAGTAAGTCCATCCAACGCCAGGTTGGAAATAGCAGGTTTGTGCCTTGCGGCGCGGGGAACAATAAAGTAACCATCCTTCGTAATTTGTATTTCCCTTAATGCATTGATTATGGGGAAACCAATAATGCCATGTATCTGGTAGTCGATTGGCGCAATGTGCAAGGCCTGGTCTTCGAATATCAGGAAAACCGCATTGCGGATTTCGATATCGCCGAATTGCAGCCGCGGGCACACCCCCAGGTCGGCCTGCACCGATTGACCAGTGATGGTTCCCACTTTAATATTGGCGGGAATAATTTTCATATTCAGCTTATTGGCGGTGCTACGCGTAATGGTGGAAATATTGGCGCCGGTATCGAAAATAAAGTCGATGCTGTCTGTGCCCGTGAAAAGCGTCAGGTTTTTTAAACCCGCTTTATCCGTTTTCATTTTCTGCTGCACGCTGCCCGATATGCGAACGGTCTGTGCCGGCTCTTCGCGCAACGCGTTCCAGATTTTCAGACTATTGCGGAAGTCTTCGCGCTCAGTCTCCGTTAATTGAGTAGCAAACCGGCCCAGGATAGTCTCAATGCTTTCTGCCGCGGTTTTATAGTTGTACAGTTTTACGGCATTGTCGAAGCGCACCCGAAGCAATTGCAGGGCAACAGAATCAGGTACTTTTTGTTGCAGGAGTTTGGTGATGCGTTTATCTGATTCACGCAGACGATTAAATGCATTGTCCAGCACCGCTTCAATTAAAAGCCTGTCTGTTTTGCTTAGCGATGATTTTGATTTTTCGTACAGTTCCTTCGCCTTGAAATAATTCTTGCTTTTAAATTCCTCGAAAATCTCCTTCGAAACCTGGCCGTAACCAATTGTTGAAAAAAGCAAGACAAATAAGAGCCAATATCTCATAAAGTTAAGTTTTCACCATTTGTGTGTACAACTGCCGACTTGTTACCGCGCATCAGCCAATTCTCCGGTATTCAATAGCTGAAACTTATCAAGATCCCTGATTCGGTCAATCAATTTACGAGCATGTCTTCTCGCATTGGTTTTGATCTGCGCCTCTGCATATCCTGCGGCCCGGGAGTTTTCGTAAGAAAATACCGGTTCGATATAATTCATTTGCGTGAAATACGCGGTCTGCTCCATTTGCTTGCAATACTCGTACACCCGAAAATGCTGGAAGCCCAGGGCTGTATAGCTGCTGGCCGACGAACCGACGGTGAAACTCGGCAATAAGTTTTTTCCCTTCAGTTTGTCGCCCGAGGAACCATAGGCAAAACCATATTCAAAAACCACATCGATCCAATGCTTCAAAATGCCAGGCACGCTGTACCAGTAAAACGGATACTGAAATACGATGGTTCGATGTTTCAACAAAATTTTCTGCTCTTCTGCCACATCAATTTTATAGTCGGGGTATAGATGGTGAATATCACGCACCTCGAGGGGCAAATTGGAATTTGACAACTCTTCAATAATTGTTTTGTTCGCGATTGACTGCTCAAAGCTTGGATGCGCAAGGATGATTAATGCCATACTATAATAATTTTAGTTGCGAAACTATTTTTAGTATTTTGGTTTAACAATAACTATCGAAACAGATAGGCCTGAATAAGCACGTTATGAAAACAGAATGCATTGGAGATTTTGTAAAACTCAACGGGGTAGCATATCCCTGTACTGTAAGTTTAACAATGGCCCTGGTAGGCGGAAAATGGAAAGCAGTAATTCTTTACCACCTGAAAGACGGAGAGAAACGATACAGCGATCTTCGCAGGGAAATGCCTTCCATAACCGAAATGACCCTGAGCCTGCAATTAAAGCAACTGGAAAAAGATAAACTGGTAACACGCAGCGTATATGGAAAGAAACCACCGGTGAGGGTGGTTTACAACCTGACGGAATTTGGTAAGAGTTTTATTCCTGTTTTAGACGCCATCACCCAATGGGGTAACCGTGTGGTGTCTGAAAAAGGAGAGTTTGTAAAACTTCATTAACCAGCCTCATTCATTATTCTTTGCGGTCGGGTGTGCCCTGGCCTTTGTTGATGAGGTTCTTGAGACTTCCCAGCAGGTACCTGCCCCAGGCATCGCTGCAGATGTCATAACACTCCAGCGGCTCTACCAGGCCCACATGGGTAAATCTTATTCTTGTGCTTTCGTAATCAATATTGTCGAGATCAAAACAGATTTTCGTACCCACCCATTCCTTTGGGTTTTTCAGAAAATGTTTATGGCAGTCGATCACTTCCCACACGATTCTGAAATTTGTTCTTTGTTCTACTACCTTTAATTTGATAAATGTTTCTGAGAAAGTTACCACAAACTCGTCACCAATTTTCTTACTGCTGCCTTCAAAATTTTCCGTCCACCACCGCGGCACGTTGTTGATAGCTACATACACATCGTTCGATGGCTTTTCCACTTCAAAAGCAATTGCATAATCTGTCTGCTGAATAGTTTCCATGTTTTTCATGTTTTTTTATTTATTGATAAAGTATTTGCAGGTAATAACGGTAAGGGATAAGTGGGGAAATTTATTTTGTTACAATTGCAAAACTATTGTCTTAAATTACTCTTCGCGATGTATGATTTAGACAATATGAGGGGGTGATTTGGACAATCTTCTTGTTTAATTTTGTCAAAAAGCGCGAATGAAGCATATTTCAATTCTGGTTCCTGACGGAGAAAATAACCTGAGCAGCATTGTTGGTGCTTACAAGATACTGACCAGGGCCAACAGGATATGGGAAGAGAAAAGTAATCGAAGAGGCTATAAAGTGGAACTGGTCGGCATTTCGAAAGAAGTGGAATTTTTTGACGGACTGTGTACGGTAAAGCCGCACACCCACATTTCAGGTGTAAGCCGCACCAACCTGGTCGTCATCTCGTCATTGAATCACAACTATAACCAGGCGATTGAAGTAAATAAGCCCCTGGTGGAATGGATAAAGTTGCAGTTTGCCAACGGTGCGGAAGTGGCGAGCGTCTGCACGGGCGCGTTTTTGCTGGCGGCCGCGGGACTGCTGAATGGCAGGATCTGCTCCACACACTGGGCTTTTGCCATCTTTTCAGGACATAAATCGCATGGTGATGAGGTGATCAGGATGGCGCAGGATTATATAGAAAAAAATGTTTTTGAAAAAGTATCGATCGAGGACCTGGCTTTAAAGCTGGCCCTCAGCCGGAGAAATTTCGACCGGCGATTTATTAAGGCAACGGGATACACACCACTGGAATATATTCAGCGCGTAAAAGTGGAAGCGGCCAAAAAATCATTCGAGACAAACCGGAAAAGCATCAACGAGGTGATGTATGAAGTAGGGTATTCGGATATCAAGGCATTTCGGGAGGTGTTTAAGAAAGTAACGGGTATGTCGCCGCTGGACTATAGAAACCGGTACAATAAAGAAGCAATGATCTGACAAAACTCAACCAACCCAAATCATAGATGCATGAAAAGCAATATTTCCGCAGACATCCTGGCGTATAACGATCAGCAAAGCGCTGCCGACAAACCCATTTGCGATTTACTCGCCAAAGAAATCACCACGCATTTACCCGAGGCAGAAAACAAGTTGTGGCACGGGCACCCGGTGTGGTTTCTCGACGGCAATCCCATCACTGGTTATAGTAAAGAAAAGAAAGGCATCAGGCTGATGTTTTGGAGCGGAGCCGATTTTGATGAGCCGGGATTAAATGTGGTAGGTAAAAAATTCAAAGACGCTTCCGTATTTTATAATTCAAAGGAGGAAGTGAACAAAACTGATTTGAAACGCTGGCTGGAAAAATCGCGCGATATTCAATGGGATTACAAAAATATCGTGAAACGAAAAGGAAAGCTGGAACGATTGAAATAGCTTTCGGTCTCAGTCTTCAAATTTTCCCAGGTTCTTCTGAATAAGCATCAGGTTCTTTTGTAGTGTTTGCTTCAGCTGTCTTTTCACCAGTTGTCCCATAGAGTTGCATTTGTAAAAGGCCGGGTTGTTGAAATAATCCCCCAGCTCGGTTTTCAGCTGCGTTAATTTCTCGGGCGTGGAGATCTTGTCTTTCGCCATAATACTCAGCAACTCCATCAGGCGAAAGCGCGAAGAGGCAACACGAAAAGCCATCAGTGTGCGCTCTTCGGCCTGGTATTGTTCAATGGTGTCTTTGTTCAGGTGTTTGGCGCAGAGATCTACCAGCGCATTGTTGTCTTTGAAAAACTGCGGCATATAGAGGTTCTTTCTGCCTTCATACGATTGCTGGTCGAAGTCTATGGGTCGAATGCGGTATTGAAAGTCTTCGATATCGGGTGTAATGTCCACCACGAAGTTGTAAGCACGCATATCGCCTAAGAGCCGGCAATAGCAGCGCTCATTAAATTTTACAAACTCCTTGGCAAGACGAATCTTATTAGTATCGGGATCATCGAGCCAACTGGTGATGAATACGTCGCCGGGAATGCCGGGAATATGTTCTTCAACCAAGGTGTTCTGGTAGGTCAGGTAGGTGATGCGGTTGGGAGAAAGAATATGTTCCAGCTCCAGACCATAAATGCGCGATGCATCGGCGATTTTGACATAATAATGATCGTAGTTATCGTTGTATTTATTGACGATGCGGATGCGAAAAGGATGCGAATTGCCGAAGCTGCAGTAATCAATACGCGCCACGTCGAGGTGCTTGGTAAAACTGAGGTCGCCTTCGGTTTTTAGGATCGCGTACATTTTTACCAGTCCATCGCGAATAAAGTTCCATTCGCGCATATCATACACCACCGTTTCCCAGAGCGTGTCATTGCCTTTTTTATCTTTCAGCGGCACGCTATAGGTAATGCGCAGCAGGTCTTCGTAAGTAACGGGTAATTTCACTTCGCGCCCATGATGCTTCAGGTAATTGCGTAATGATTCCTGCACGGGAAACATCGGTTTCTTGCGCGAAGGTTTATCGGCATCGGCAGGGATGGACGAATCGGTGTAAACAGGCATGAAAGCTTTTGACGCAATATACGAAGTGAAATGGGGGAGAAGAGAAGACTGTGCGGTACCGCTGCTGCCTCCTGCTAAACCAGGCGGCATAGCAGGAGGGTATTGGAGTTAAAAGCAGACGGTCCTTTACACACAGGAATTGGAACTTCCAGGTCTTTCCGGACGTTGGATTTTTAATGGACGGTTATTCAAGGATACGTTCAACGGTTTTTCCAGGACATGGACGGCGATCAATGGACATTGGATTCTTTGCTTTCGGTTCACCTGTGCCCGCGCACTTCAGCGAACAAAGCCGGATAATTGGATTTTAATATCTTTTGAACTCAGGTCTTAAACAAAAAAAGGAAGTTGATTGATACTGGATTTTTTTTGGAATTTCTTTGGATAATGGATCACTGATTGGTTTTCCTTGGATATTGTCGGTTTTTCTGGATATTGAAAGATTGATTTAGTAATCAATCAACTTCTGCAACAAAGGTATATCCACACCCAAATGTTAACAAGAGGAGAAAAACTCGATTTAGTTCATTCAGTTTTTACTGCGCATTTCGTAGCATTCACATCTGTTGGTTCGTATAACCCCGGATGACCCTTCGGGTTTTTACGAAAAAAGCATCGTTATATACTCATTTCATTTGATACAACTCAACACCCTTTGATCCATATCAAGTACAACCAACATATGTTGATTACTGTCATTGAATAACTAAACCAGGATTTATTTCGGTTTGTCGCAGTTTTTCCTTCATTCATCGAATAAACTATGAGAAGGTTCAAATCCTTACCATCTTTACATTGTCAATAGCGCAAACGATAATCCGGTATCCGAAGAAAACCCTGAATCCTGATCCTGGTAAAACCCCTGATCCCTGTTCTAAGAAAGCCAACCGGCGTAAAAACCGGGTGATCCGTACCCTGAAAATCTGATAGTGTTGATTATATCCTTTGTATTGTTAACACCAATGTCCGAAAAACCTGAAATCTGAACTGAATCCTTGTAAAACCGTCCAAACGCAAGTACCTGAAAAAGATTTCAAGCAAAAGCCCCTGTTGTCGGGGCTTTTTGCTTTGATATATACCAGGCAAAGACTTGCTCATTCATTATGGAAAAAGGGTAACAACTACCCAGTTACCGTTTAACCGTCAAATTGGAAACTTTGACCGTCATTTTGAGCAATATGGTCGAAATGAATTGCTTTCTTAACTTAAGTTTTACAACTTTAAAGTGTGATTAAGCAATAGCACACGAGAATCCAAAATCCAATGAAAACGGGTCCAATAGTCCTTAAACCCAAAACCGAATCCAGGTCCTGAAGAACCACTAAATCCAAAAGTCCGGAAAACCTAAACCTTAACCCCTGGAAAGTTCTGATCCCGATCCTAAGAAAACCAACGCCCAAAAGGGGAATCCAACATCCTAAACCTGCCGGACCGTCCCGGTATTCAGGTAAAGCCATTGTCCTTGTTATTCATCCGTCCGCTGAGAGTACCTGAAAAAAGTTTAAAAGGCTGGTAGAGATACCAGCCTTTTATTATTTCCAGTAAGCCATTAACCTGGTTAATTGCCCAGGGCCTGGATTACATCGTATTTGGTCACAATGTGCAGGTTGCCGGCCTCATCTTTAGCCAGCACCGCGCCATTGTCTTTGTTGATCAGCGTTCTCAATTTTTCAATAGGTGTGCTATACGCCACCACCGGGAAGGCGGGTTCCATTACTTCCTCCACCTTCGCATTTTTGATATCAGGATCAGAAAACACTTTCTGGAAAAGACCGCTCTCGCTGATGGAGCCTATAGGACCGCTACCATTCACCACGGGAATGTGCTCTATATCGTATTTCTTCATCAGCTCTACAGCCTGGGCCACAGTCTGACCGGGTTCAATGGTAATCAGTTTTTGCTTTGAAGCGCGCCCCGACACGATATCCTTGAACGTTTTCACATCCAGAAATCCGCGCTCCAGCATCCACTGATCGTTATAAATTTTGGCTACGTAGCGGCTGCCATGATCGTGGAATATGCAGACTACGAGATCGTCTTTTTTCAGTTTGAATTTCTCCTGCGCTGCAATCTGCAGTAAGCCCTGCACACAACTGCCGGCGCTGTAGCCTATGAATATACCCTCTTCTTTTGCAATGCGGCGCGCCATCAGGGCTCCATCCTTGTCTGTGACCTGCTCAAAATGATCGATCACGCTCATATCATAGTTCTGCGGGACAAAGTCTTCACCAAAGCCTTCGCTTATATAAGGATGCACCTCGTTCATATCAATCTCGCCGGTGCGGAAATATTTGGTGAGCAGCGACCCATACACGTCGATGGCCCATACCTGTATGTTGGGATTTTGCTCTTTCAGGTACATCGCCGTACCGGTAATCGTTCCGCCTGTGCCCGCCGTGCATACCAGGTGCGTGATCTTACCATCAGTTTGTTTCCAGATTTCAGGACCGGTGGTTTCATAATGCGCCAGGCGATTGGCGAGGTTATCGTATTGATTGCAGTGAAATGAATTGGGAATTTCTTTGTTGAGGCGGCGGGCAACGGAATAATAGCTGCGCGGGTCGTCAGGCTCCACGTTGGTGGGACAAACAATCACTTCGGCGCCCACGGCCTTCAGTATATCCACCTTTTCTTTCGACTGTTTATCGGTGGTCGTGAAAATACATTTATATCCTTTCACGCAGGCTGCCAGCGCCAGTCCCATACCGGTATTGCCGCTGGTGCATTCAATGATGGTGCCGCCGGGTTTCAGCTTGCCTTCTTTTTCCGCCACTTCGATCATCTTGATCGCCATGCGGTCTTTGATGCTGTTGCCCGGGTTGAAATAATCCACTTTAGCCGCCACCAGGCAGGGCAGTTCTTTGGTGACTTTGTTCAGTTTAATCAATGGCGTGTTGCCAATCGTTTCGAGTATATTGTTTTTGATATCCATCATGCAAGGTTGTACGTCGCAAAGGTACGCTAAAGTTTCTCCTTAATTTTTTGCAGTAGCTGCTCCCTGCTGTCGCCGGTAAGGCAACTCCGCTTCGGAAGTTTTATAATGTCCATAAAAATCAATGATGCCGATTCTTATTTGTTGTGACCAACTATTGGTAACTTGTAAGCTCGTCAGAAGAATCGAGATCCATTTCACAGTCCAAATGTATGAAAGCCTATTTTATCAGCGGAATGGCGGCAGATGCCCGGGTGTTCAGGCACATCAGGCTGCCCGAAGGATATGAGCCGGTGTATTTAGATTGGATAGACCCTGTGCCTCATGAATCGCTACGCAGTTATGCCCTTCGGCTGGCAGAGCGCATCGATAAGAATCATCCATTTATCCTGCTGGGGTTGTCATTTGGAGGTATGCTGGGTACTGAGATTGCGAAAAAATTCAAGCCGGCATTAACAATATTGATTTCGAGCATACCGGTGTCTTCGCAACTGCCAGGTTATTACAGGATGGCAAAAAAAATGCGTTTGCATCAACTCGTACCCATATCCGTTTTAAAATCCGGGGCTATTGTGAAAAGATTTTTTACAAAAGAATCGCCCGATAATAAAAAACTCTTAGCCCAGGTTATCCGCGAAAGTGATCCTCGCCTGATTCGATGGAGTATGGAAGCCATCCTTGGCTGGGAAAATGATGAAGTGCCCGAACCCATTTGCCATATTCACGGCACGCGCGATGAAATTTTATCCATCCGCTATACCCACCCCACGCATACTGTTGAAAATGGCAGTCACATGATGGTGCTGGAACAGGCAACAAGAATAAATGAAATTTTACACAAGGTATTGCAACCGGTGATGCAATGTTGATAAAATCGCTTGTTCTCTTTCCATCGTTCCACTTACATTTGCTGCCCCCAATATTTGAAGAAGTATGGAACTGAAATACGCACAGAAAATAGCCGAGAAATTATCGCTGACCCTGAAGCAGATCAGCAATGTTCAACAATTGCATAGTGAAGGAGCTACCATCCCGTTTATTGCGCGCTATCGTAAAGAAGCGACCAACAACCTGGATGAGGTGGCCATCACCAATATTGTTGAAGAGATTAATTATTTCACCGAACTGGAAAAAAGAAAAGAGACCGTTATTAAAACCATCGAAGGTTTGGGTAAAATGACACCCGAACTGATGAAGCGTATTGAAGACTGTTTTGATGCCACCGAACTGGAAGATATTTATCTTCCTTATAAACCCAAAAGAAAAACCCGCGCCACGCAGGCTGTTGAAAAAGGACTGGAGCCTTTGGCAAAAATGATTTTTGAACAAGGCAATGAAAACCCCGAAGAGGAGGCCGCGAAATATGTGAACGATAAGGTAAAAGATGTAAAAGAAGCATTGCAGGGTGCGCGCGATATTATTGCTGAATGGATCAGTGAAAATGAACAGGCCAGGAACAAAGCCCGCCAGCTTTTCAACGAAGGTGCTATACTTTCTTCAAAAGTGTTGAGCAGCAAAAAGGAAGAAGCCGATGCGCAGAAATACCGCGACTATTTTGAATTCAGTGAGCCGCTGGCAGAAAGTCCTTCTCACCGCATTCTTGCTATTCGTCGCGGTGAGAAAGAAGGATTCCTGATCATGGATATCAACATCGACAAACAAACCGCACTCGACGAACTGGAACGCATTTTTATAAAAGCGTCCAACGCCAATAGTGCCGAAGTGAGAAAGGCCATCGAAGATTCCTTCGATCGCTTATTGAAACCGTCTATAGAAAATGAATTCCGCCTGTTGAGCAAGAACAAGGCCGACGAAGAGGCCATCAATGTGTTTGCAGAAAACCTGCGCCAGTTATTACTCGCTTCGCCACTTGGTTCAAAGAGGGTGTTGGCAATAGACCCCGGTTATCGCACGGGGTGTAAGGTGGTATGCCTCGACGCGCAGGGCAACCTGGTACACAACACCACTATTTATCCGCACCCGCCGCAGAACGAGGCGCAGAAAAGTATTGCGGAATTAAAATTTTTGGTAGACCGCTACGATATTGAGGCGATCGGCATAGGTAATGGAACCGCTGGCCGCGAGACAGAGCAACTGGTGCGCGGTATAGATTTTGGTAAACCCGTAAGCGTATTCCAGGTTAACGAAAGCGGTGCGTCTATCTATTCCGCGTCAGAGGTTGCGCGCGAGGAGTTTCCCGATCATGACGTTACCGTTCGTGGCGCGGTAAGCATCGGTCGCCGTCTGTTGGACCCGCTGAGTGAACTGGTGAAGATCGATGCCAAGAGTATCGGTGTTGGTCAATACCAGCACGACGTAAACCAGGCAAGACTGAAAGAAGCGCTCGACCGCGTGGTGGAAAGCGCCGTAAACTTTGTGGGCGTGGATGTAAACACTGCTTCAAGACATTTATTGGAGTACGTGTCTGGCCTGAGCAGCACGCTTGCAAAAAATATTGTTGAATACCGCACTAAGAACGGTCCGTTTAAGAGTCGTGAAGAGCTGAAGAAAGTGCCGCTGATGGGACCCAAGACTTTTGAACAATGTGCGGGCTTCCTGCGCATTCCCGGCGCCACGCATCCGCTGGATAACTCTTCCGTTCATCCCGAAAGTTATCATGTAGTGGAAAAAATGGCGAAAGACCTGCAGGCTTCTCTCGAAGACCTGATCAGGCAACCGGCTCTTCGCAAGCAGATCAACAAAAAACAATACATCAGCGAAAGTATCGGTGAATACACGATAGATGATATCTTAAAAGAACTGGAAAAACCCGGCCGCGACCCGCGCGCGCCTATTGAGGAGTTCCGCTTCGACGAGACCATCAAGAGCATTGAAGATGTGCGGCCAGGCATGACTGTTCCCGGCATCGTGACCAATATCACCAACTTCGGCGTATTCGTTGACATAGGCGTAAAGCAAGATGGTCTCGTACACATCTCTCAACTCAGCAACACCTATGTGAGCGATCCCAACGAAGTAGTAAAGCTCCAGCAAAAGGTGATGGTAACCGTTACCGATGTAGATGTTGCCCGCAAGCGTATCAGTCTTTCCATGCGCACGGTCGACAAGAAAGGCTCCGAAGGAAAAAAATCCTTCCCCGGTTCCAAGTCTCAACCCAAAAAGCAAGAGCCCCTCAACGCTTTCCAGGCCAAACTCATGGAGCTCAAGAAAAAATTCAACGACTAGAATCTCACTATTCCACTTGGAAGGTCAACCCCAGGTGGGCCTACTGCCCCATAGATGGCCCACCTGTCACTTGACCTTCCCTCTATTCACATTCAAATTCATCTTGAATTTCAACATTCAAAAAGGCCCCTCCGGAGAACCGGAAGGGCATACCGAACCTGGTGATAAGATCACCAAGCGAGTTGTAAGCTTTGATCTGTCTACAGCCTGTGCTTAATGTCCTGTGTTGAATTTTTTGAGTTGCTTTTTCTTTTTGCCGAGGTACATGTCGAGCAATACCAGTCCGAGAATCACATTCACCATCATGAAGATATTGGTGTAGGTATTGTTGAGGAAAACGCTGGGATCAAATTTGCTGAAATCGATGGGCAGTTTTGAGTCACCGCTGCTGCTCCAATCCATTTGTCCCAAACCATAGATCAGGAAACCGAGTATGCTGAGCAGGAAAAATGTGCCGATGCCCCAGATCACCCTTTTGTTGATATAAGACTGCGCGGCGGGAGCTATATGATGTTTGCCGATTCCTTCCATCACATTCTGAGTAAAACGCATGGAGGGTTCGTCCAGCTCCAGGTTGCCCATCAGCTGGTGCACTTCGAGCAACTCCTGGTATTTCGCTCTCCACTCTTCGTTGGTAGCTATCAGTTGCTCGATGAACGTTTTCTCTTCTGCTTTGCAGGTTCCATCGATATACTCCCACAAACGTTCTTCAATGGTTGGTTGATTATTCATACGTTTTGTTGTTACTGGTTCATAATGTCTTTTACTTCCTGTACAAAGTACTTCTCCATTTTTTCTTTCAATCTGCCACGTGCCCGGTGGAGTCTTACTTTTACCGTATTGGGATCAAGTCCCATAATCTGCCCGATTTCTTCCAGGCTTTGTTCGCCTTTATAGAATAAGGTGATCAGTTTGGCATCGTCAGGACTTAATAGTTTAATAGCCTCGTTTACCATCTGCACCTTCGACTTCTGTTCCACATGGTTGGCCCGGAATCCGGAATCGCGGCTGTCGGCCACTTCGAATACCTTTTCATTGTCGAGCGAATGCACTTCCAGTTTTTTCTTGCGCAGGAAGGTGATGCATGTCGTGGTGACAATAGTATATAGCCACGTGCTGAATTTTGAGTCGCCCCTGAAATCGGCCAGGCTGCGATATGCTTTTACAAACACATCCTGTGCAATTTCTTCGGCATCCTCACGGTGAGGGGCATACCGCAGGCATATAGTAAATACAAAGTTCTGGTACTTTTTCACCAATTCTGCATATAAAGCCTGCTCACCCTTCAGCACCCTGCTAATGATCTCATTATCATTCGGTCCGGTATTCATTACGAGAATAAGACTACGGGCGGTTGAATTAGGTTACAAGGTACGGAAGGGTTTCGGGTTTCGGATTTAGGGTTAGGGTTTGGGGGTTCGGTTGGCGGGTGGAGGGGGCCTACACCCGAAACCGCCGCCTCTCCCCGTGCAGTGTAACCTCCTGCTTCCCGCCGTAGTCATACCCTGTGTACAGCAACTGCAAAAAAATTTCTTAAAAAGGCTGTAACCCGGGAAGAATAGCAGTAGTCTGATACAGAAACGAACCGGAAATTAATTTATCAACTCAATAAAAATCAATTATATGCACGGAGAAATCGTAGGCGTCCTCATCAGTTTAGGATTCTTTGCAATGATATTTGGCATCGTCTATATGTACAAGCGCGAAAACCTGGCCATGATAGAAAAGGGGATGAACCCGAAAGAATATGCCAATCGCCCGGCGCCTTATCGCAACCTTAAATGGGGTTTGCTGCTGGTAGGTGCAGGCATGGGTCTCTTGCTCGCTTATATTCTTGATCAGTATGTACTGGTGAGAAGCAGGTACGATAACGAAGCCATTTATTTCGCCTTGATAGCCATCGGCGGTGGACTGGGACTGATCAGCTCGTACAAGATCGAGAAAAGGGAACTGCTCGACAGATCTGATAGCTCCTCTTAAGTTTCGCTTACAGTTAGCTTAGCAAATACGTATAGCCGGAAAAGCAAATTCCGAAACCTTGGTTTCGGAATTTTTTTTTGTCATTATTTCTTCAGCACTTCCAGCGCCGTCAGCACTCCGGGATCGTCCATATTGACTACTTCATAAAAACCCTGCGTTCTCCAGATCTGCCTGGCCAGCCATACTTTGATACGTTTTTCGATTTGCCTGCGGTCTTGTGCGGGAATTTCTCCCACCTTCACGCCCTGGCTGGCCGCATAAACCAGCAGGCTGTTCCAGGCATCATCGAGTTTATCAAATCGGGCCGCAAATTCCCGCGGGTTATTGAACCGCTGGAAATAATCCATATGCTGCAGGAAGTAGGAATAAATAAAACGGCCGAAAAGCTGGGCGTCTATCAGGGCATAGACATTAGATGAAAGACGCGTAGTGTCGAAAGGAATAAAATAATCAGGCGTAATGCCACCGCCGCCATACACAATGCGGCCGCCGGGAGTCTTGAATTCGGGACCGATCTTATAGGCTGTAACCGTATCGCCGTTCACCAGCTCGCCATTCAGGTATCGGTTGCTGATATCTTCACGATAGGCTTCGCGGCCCCTGTCGTAAGGCTTTTGAATATTGCGGCCCAGCGGAGTATAGTAGCGCGCCACTGTGAGTCGCAGCGCCGATCCATCGCCCAGGTCAAATTGCTCCTGCACCAGGCCTTTGCCAAATGTGCGGCGACCTACAATTTTTGCGCGATCCCAATCCTGTAATGCGCCGGCTACCACTTCGCTGGCAGAGGCTGAGTTTTCATCGACCAGCAACACCAGTTCGCCGGTTTCAAAAAGACCGGGGCGCTTGCATTCATAATTTATTTTTTTCTGCTTATCGCCCTGCGTATATACGATCAGTTTGTTGCCGCTCAAAAATTCATCGGCAATATCCACCGCTTCTCCCAGTATGCCACCACCATTGCCACGCAGGTCGAATACCAGTTTTTTCATGCCCTGTTTCTGCAGGTCTTCCATCGCCTGCATAAACTCTTCATAAGTCGTGCTCGAAAATTTATTGAGATGAATATATCCGGTCTCATTATCGATCATGTAAGAGGCATCAACAGAATAGAGCGGAATGGTGCCGCGTGTAATCACGGTCTCAACGGGCTCACCATTACGCATTACGGTAACGCGTACTTTGCTGGCGCCCGGGCCGCGTAACAGGCTTTTTATTTTATCACCATCGATATTATTTCCCGCAACTACACTGTCTTCCACTTTCAGGAATTTATCACCAATCTTCAATCCTGCTTTGTCGCTGGGTCCATTGGGTAACACGTTGATGATATGAACGGTATCTTCAATAATATAAAACTCCACGCCAATGCCCTCAAAATTTCCCTGCAGGTCTTCATTCAGTTCGGCGAGGTATGACGGCGGAATATATACTGAATGCGGATCAAGCTGGTTGAGCATGGCCTGTATAGCTTCATCGGCGAGTGTATCAGTATCCACTTTATCAACATAATACAGGTTTAGCAGGTCAACCACTTTTTGCAGCGAGGAGCGTTTCCTGGTATCAAAGATGCCTCTTGTTTCGGGAATATTCTTTCTGATATCAGAGCCAATCATCATGCCGGCCACGAGCACCAGCGAAAAGAGCAATGGTATCCAGACTTGTAATCTTTTCATTTAACAACCAACGATTTTTATGATGCGGATTCAAAGCTTCGGGATTAAGAAAAACCGGTGATCTGCGTAATCCTGTAATCCGCGTTTCAATCCGCGTTCCTTATCCTTTGTAATCCTTTCAAATCCGTGATCGCGAAGTTCATAATTAATTTTCAATTTGGGGCCTTACCTTCGTTGAACGGCTGTGGTTGATTAAGAATGAATTGTTAAAAGGATTATTTATATGGCAATACTGTTGGCAGACAGCGGCGCGACAAAATGTGAATGGTGCCTTGCCCACTCTGTAAAGAAAACCCAAACTGTTTTTACCCAGGGCATCAGCCCCTATTTCCTGGACCAGGAACAAATTGAAAATATTCTCCGCAACGAACTGTTACCATCCCTCAAAAAACCGCAAATAGACGCGATCTATTTCTACGGCACCGGCAATGCTGCCCCGGAAAATGCCCGATTGGTCAGGAAGGCGATTTCCCGCGTGTTTAAAAACGCAAAAATTGAGGTGCATACCGACCTGCTGGCGGCGGCGCGCGGACTTTGCGGTCACGAGAAAGGAATGGCCTGCGGCCTGGGCACCGGCAGTTTTGCCTGCTACTACAATGGCCGCAAGATTGTCAGGTTAAGCGCGGGTCTCGGTTATGCACTCGGCGACGAGGGCAGCGGGGCTTATCTTGGTAAGAAAGTAATTCAGTACTATTTGTACAACACATTTGACGAAGAACTGCGTTATAAATTCGATCAGAAGTACAAGACGAATAGAGCGGAAATTCTCGAAAACGTATATAAGAAGCCGATGCCTAACAGGTATCTCGCATCATTTGCGCATTTCCTTGCAGAAAACCGCAACCATTTTATGATCGAAAATATTATCGAAGATGGTTTAAATGATTTTTTCTTTACTCATCTTTGCAAGTATACTGAAGCATGGAAAGTGCCTATTAATTTTACGGGCGGCGTGGCCTGGGCTTTTAAAGATGTGGTACTTGAATTATGCCATGCTTACCAGTTCGAGCCCGGGAAAATTTTGCGGGCGCCGATGGAAGGATTGGTCAAGTATCACTTAAAGCCGCGCTAACGCAAGGCATTATCTGTACATTGAAAAGAAATTCTTAGAGACTAGATGAGCAACACTTCAAGACAAGATCAACAACCGAACCAGCAACGCATGCCAGAGTTTAAGAAGGTTACCGAAGAAAGCAGTAATTACCGCCACCTGGAGAAGATGAGCGTGCGCGAACTGCTGGTAAACATGAATAAAGAAGACAAGACCGTACCGTTAGCGGTTGAAAAAGCTATTCCCCAGATTGAGAAACTCGTGTCTGCCATTACCGATAAAATGCTGGCAGGCGGACGATTGTTCTATGTGGGCGCCGGCACCAGCGGCCGCCTCGGTATTCTCGATGCCAGCGAAATTCCACCCACTTATGGTCTTCCTCACGGACTGGTAATCGGTTTGATTGCCGGCGGTGAAAAAGCGATTCAACTCCCTGTAGAACAGGCAGAAGATGACTGGGAGCAAGGATGGGCCGACCTCGAACAGTATTTCATCAACGATAAAGACGTGGTGATCGGCATCGCCGCCAGCGGCACCACGCCGTATGTGATTGGCGCTGTGGAACAAGCAAGAAAAAGAGGCATCACCACAGGCTGCATCACTTGTAACTATGGGTCACCGTTAGCTGCCGCTGCAGAATTCCCCGTAGAAGTAGTGGTAGGTCCCGAGTTCGTGACTGGCAGCACGCGCATGAAGAGCGGTACAGCACAAAAACTAGTGCTCAACATGATCTCCACCGCCGTAATGATCCAGATCGGTCGCGTGGAAGATAACAAGATGGTGAACATGCAGTTAACAAACAACAAGATCATCGATCGCGGCACACGCATGGTGATGGAAAGAACCGGTATAGAAGATTACGAAAAGGCCAAAGAGCTGCTGCTGAGCTATGGCAGCGTGAAAAAGGCCGTAGATGCCCTGGCTCCCCGCCAGTCGTAATCATCCAATACTGTTGCCGCCGGGCATTTTTCAGTTGCTGCTTCCTCCAAAATGGCGTAACTTATAAGCCATCCTTTTACCATTAAATCGCATGGCTTATGAGGCATATATTTTTACCCGCCTGTTGCGTCGTATTGCTTGCTCTATCTGCTACCGCGCAAAAAAAACAATCGCTCGCATTTGCAATTACGAGTGCTGAGAAAGGAACTTACCAGTGGACAGAAATAAAACTGGTTGATATCAATACCGGCGAACTGGTACGCACTATTGTCGACAGTAAATTACTCACCGCTTATAAAGTATATCACGCGCGCAGCGGCCGCGAACTGGCAGTGACCGATGCCAAAGGCGTGGTGAAAGATCAGAACGCTCTTCCGCTCAGCACCATGTCTGCCGCATTGGCTTACGATGCCAAACACAAGCGGCTCTACTATACTCCGATGTACATCAACCAGCTTCGTTATATTGATCTTTCGGGCAAAGAACCAAAGATTTATTATTTCCAGGACGAAAGCTTCAGCCTGGTGCAACAGATCAGCAATGAAAGCCTGCATATCACCCGCATGGTGATAGCTGCCGATGGAAATGGATATGCTATGAGTAATGACGGCCATCACTTTGTGCGCTTCACCACCGGTAAGAAACCGTTGATTGAAGACCTCGGCAGTGTGCGGGACGATGCCAATAACACCGTTTCCATACACGACAAACAAACAAGCTGGGGCGGCGATATGATTGCCGATGCGCAAGGCAACCTGTATGTGATTTCAGCATTTCAGCATGTGTTCAAAATAAATATTCAATCAAAAATTGCAACTCATATCGGGAAGATCCAGGGATTGCCCGAGAAGTTTACCGCCAATGGCGCCGTGGTGGATGATGAAGGCTACCTGGTGCTGAGCAGCGCCAATAATTTCGAGAACTATTACCGCGTGGATATGAAAGACTGGACCGCGACAAAAATTGAAACATCTACGCCGGTATTCAATGCATCGGACCTGGCCAATGGCAACCTGGCCTTTACACCTAAACTGACAAAACCTATTGAACTGTTCGAACGTGAGATAGTGCGTAACGATAAGATAGGTATGTATCCCAATCCCGCCACCACCGGCCGCTTCAGGGTGAGCTTTAATAACAGTCCGTTGGGCAGGTATGAAATACAGGTGGTGGATCTGACCGGACGATTGCTCTCTCAAAAGTCCGTGCAGGTACAGAACCACGGACAAACTACGGAGATCGATCTGCGCAACACGATCGCCAATGGTACTTACCTGGTGAAAGTGTTAAACAATACCCAAAAAACAATCTTCGCCGAGAGGTTGGTCGTGGAGAAATAAAATCTTCAACAAATATTTGGAAACGCCTTGCCGAACGCTGTATATTGGGGCTATGGATGGGCACAAGCTATCCATAGTCATATATGCACGATATAGAACCATTTTACAATTGGCGACATATTTATGTCAGTGAGCAGGACGAGAGATCACCGTTCTATGGAAGAGTATATTCTGAATTTGAGTTCTCGCAGACTGTTTACAACTATTATATACATCCACAGTGGGATGATTTCGGCTCCCGCACCATGTACCTGAAAGTGCTGCTGGCCGATTATGATGAAAAATATGCAGTGATTGAACTGATCGGCGAATGGAACGATGCCATCGAGAATGATATCATGGAGCTGAAGCGCGAGGTGACCGATGTATTCTTCCAGCAGGGGATCACTAAGTTTATCCTCATCACCGAAAACGTACTGAACTTCCACAGCGGCGATAAAGATTATTACCAGGAGTGGTTTGAAGAAGTGACCGATGAAGCGGGCTGGATAGTGGTGCTGAACATGCCGGAACAAACGCAGTACGACTTCAAAAGGGCCAAGCTTCACCGTTACCTGGAGCTGATGGAGATCGAGAACTGGCGCACCTACAAGCCCTTTCATCTTTTCAAAAAGATTGATGAACAGATGCAAAAACGGCTCCGGTAGCGGGTTTCAGCAGGCGAGCTAACGTACGTTAGGTTAAAAAATTTTTGAGATAAATATTTATCCGTTATTTTTGGATTGATGATTCTCACGAAGGCATACCGTTATTTTTACTTTTATTTTTACTTCTTTAGTAAGAAGCCGGGAATGCTTTTGTTGAAAACGAAGTAAGATTACAAAACGATCAACATAAGAAGTCCCGGCAGATGAGCCGGGATTTTTTTTTAGTCTATGGCTCAACGAGTATCAATACAAGGTTATGAAGGCAGCTTTCACCAGGTGGCGGCCCGGCAGTATTTCGGCAAAGAGGTAGAAGTGATTCCCTGCGCCACCTTCCGTGAAGTGGTTAAGATAGCAGGCAACAAACGCGAAAGCGATGGCGGTGTAATGGCTATTGAAAATTCGATAGCTGGTAGCATACTTCCTAACTACAACCTCTTACAGAAAAGTAACCTGCGCATTGTGGGGGAGATTTACCTGCACATCAAGCAACAACTCCTGGTAAACCCCGGCGTGAAACTCGAAGACATACGCGAAGTGCATTCGCATCCGATGGCCTTGCAGCAATGCCTTGAATTCCTGGACAAATACAACTGGAAACTGGTGGAATCAGAAGATACCGCGCTCAGCGCAAAACATATTCACCAGCATCGTAGTAAACATATTGCAGCAATTGCGAGCAAACTGGCTGCAGAACTTTTCAATCTCGAAATCATTGCACCCAATATTCATACTATCAAGAACAACTATACACGCTTCTTGATTTTGCAACGCGAAGACGTGGTGGTGCCCAACCCAGAGGCCAACAAGGCATCGGTAAATTTTCACACCGATCATTCGAGGGGCAGCCTGGCGCGCGTGCTCACGCGCATTGCCGACGGCGGCATCAACCTGAGCAAGTTGCAGAGTTTTCCTATACCCGGCACCGACTGGCAATATAGTTTTCATGCAGATATGGAATTTGAATCGCCGGAACAATTTGAAGACGTGATCAAGGGCATCAGGCCATTGACGTCGGAACTGAAAATCTATGGCACTTACAAAAAAGGACAGACTGTATGATAAAAACGGCAAACAGACTGGAAGGCATAGGCGAATACTATTTCAGCAAGAAGCTGCGTGAAATAGATGAACTGAACAAGCTGGGAAAAAATGTGATCAATCTCGGCATTGGCAGTCCTGACCTGCCGCCGCACCCTGATGTGATAAAAGTGCTGCAGGAAGAAAGTGCCAAACCCAATGTGCATGCGTATCAAAGCTATAAGGGTTCGCCGGTATTGCGCAAGGCGATGAGTGAGTGGTATGAAAAATGGTATGGCGTTTCTCTTAATCCTGATACTGAAATATTGCCGCTCATCGGCAGTAAGGAAGGCATCATGCACATTTGCATGACATACCTCAATCCCGGTGATGAAGTGCTGGTGCCCAATCCAGGTTATCCTACCTATCGCAGTGCAGTGGCGCTGGCAGGCGGGGTGTGCGTGGATTATGAGTTGAATGAAGCCGGCGGTTGGGAACCTGATTTTGATGCGATCGACAGGCTGGTGAAGGATTCGGGCAAAATAAAACTTATGTGGATCAATTATCCCGAAATGCCCGTGGGAAAATTGCCTTCAGCAAGCTTGTTTGAAAAAATAGTTGCTTTCGGTAAAAAGCATAAGATACTGGTCTGCCACGATAACCCGTACAGCTTTATACTGAACGATCAACCCGCCAGTCTCTTGCAGGTAGCCGGCGCTAAGGATTGTGTGATAGAGCTCAATTCGCTCAGCAAATCGCACAATATGGCGGGCTGGAGGCTGGGAATGCTTTGCGGCGCAAAAGAAAGAATTGATGAAGTGCTGCGCTTTAAAAGCAATATGGACAGCGGCATGTTCTTGCCCTTGCAACTCGCCGCCGCTAAAGCACTGAGTCTTGATAAGAGTTGGTACGATTCAGTAAATGAAGTTTACCGCAAGCGAAGAGCGAAAGTGTTTGAATTGCTCGACTATCTAGAATGCACATACGATAAAGACCAGGTGGGCATGTTTGTATGGGCAAAAATACCTGCGGCCTATGAAAGTGGTTATGCGCTGAGCGATGAGGTCTTACAAAAGGCATTTGTGTTTATTACTCCCGGCGGCATATTCGGGAGCGCGGGAAATGGATATGTGCGGGTGAGTTTGTGCAGCACTGAAGAAAAATTTGCAGAAAGCCTGGGCAGGATAAAAGCTTTCTCTTTAAAGGCAAAAGAAAAACAGGATGTTTAACACAATAACAATTGTTGGTGTAGGCCTGATCAGTGGCTCATTCAGCCTGGCATTAAAAGACAGGAAACTGGTTCAGAGAGTAATTGGCGTGAGCCGTACCGAAGCCAGCGCGCAAAGGGCGCTTGAATTGGGTTTGATTGACGAATATGCAACGCTGGAAGAAGCCGTGCCGCAAAGTGATTTGATATATGTAGCCATACCCGTGGATGCAACCATACCCGTGATGGAAAAGATCATGAATATGCTGAAGGATCACCAAATGGTTGCAGATGCGGGTAGTACCAAGCATGCCTTATGTGCGGCACTGGAAAATCATCCTATGCGCCGCCGCTTTATAGCCACGCACCCCATGTGGGGTACCGAGTACAGTGGTCCGGAAGCAGCCGTTCGCGATGCCTTTACCGGCCGCGCCTGCGTGATCTGTGAAAAAGAGAAGACCGATGCCGATGTGGTGGAGGCTATCGAAAATGTGTACAGGCAGCTGGGCATGCATATGATCTATATGGGTGCAGATGACCATGATATGCACGCGGCTTACGTGAGTCATATTTCCCATATCACATCTTTTGCCCTGGCCAATACGGTATTAGAGAAGGAAAAAGAAGAAGATGCCATATTCGAGCTGGCGGGTGGTGGTTTCGAAAGCACGGTGCGCCTGGCCAAGAGTAACCCCGCCATGTGGGTGCCAATATTCATGCAGAACCGTGAAAATGTGCTGGATGTGCTGAACGAACACATCAGCCAGTTGCGCAAATTCAAGGCTTGTCTCGAGAAAGAGAACTATGCCTATTTGCAGGAGCTCATTGAAAATGCGAACAAGATCAGGAAAATCATCAAATGAAATCACGGATTTATTGAGGATTTTTGGATTAAGCGTTTAATCCGTGATAATTCCTTGATAAATCGGTGATCCATATGCCCTGATTCCGGGTAATCCGCGCAATCAGTGTTACCTTTGCGCCAAATTTTTCTGACTATGATAACATTTGAAGCATTGGGTTTGGAGCCCCGCCTTGTTCAGGCCACCAATGCATTAGGATTTCAAACGCCTACCCCTATACAGGAGAAAGCGATACCCGTGCTGTTGAGCGGCACGCAAGACCTTATAGGGTTGGCGCAGACCGGCACTGGAAAGACAGCAGCGTTTGGATTACCCCTTTTGCAACTGATCGACGAAAAGAAAAAACACCCGCAGGCGCTGGTGGTTTGTCCCACCCGCGAACTGTGTATCCAGATAGTAAACGAAGTAGAACAGTTCAAGAAGTTCATTCCCGGCATGTATGTGGCAGCCGTTTACGGCGGCGCACCCATCGGGCAGCAGATAAGAGAACTGAAGCGTGGCGTGCAGATGGTGGTGGCCACACCGGGAAGACTGATAGACCTGATTGAACGCAAAGCCATCAACCTGGAACAAATTACCTATGTGGTGCTCGACGAAGCTGATGAAATGCTGAACATGGGTTTCCAGGAAGATATCGAGTTCATTTTGCAGAATACGCCTAACCGCGAAAGCACCTGGCTGTTCAGCGCTACCATGCCCCCCGAAATAAGAAGGGTGAGCAAAAGGTACATGCAGTCGCCGGTGGAAGTAACGGTAGGCAAAGTGAATACGGCCAACAAGAACATCGATCATCAATACTATGTGACGAGTGCACAGCACCGGTACGAAACATTAAAAAGACTGATCGATTTTAACCCGGGTATCTATGGCATCATATTTACCCGCACCAAGGCCGACGCGCAGGAGATTGCCGAAAAGCTGACACGCGAAGGATACGATATAGACGCCTTGCATGGCGACCTTACGCAGGCGCAGCGCGACAAGGTGATGGGTGAGTTCAGGGACAAAACATTGCAGCTCTTAATAGCCACCGATGTGGCGGCCAGGGGAATAGATGTGCAGGGCATTACGCACGTGATCAATTACGAACTGCCCGACGACGTGGAAGTATATACGCACCGCAGCGGCAGAACAGGCCGTGCGGGCAAGACAGGCGTTTGTATGTCGATTGTGCACGTGCGTGAAATGGGCAAACTGCGCCAGATACAAAACATTGTGCAGGCGCCTTTTCACAAACTGGAAATACCTTCGGGAAAAGACGTTTGCCGCAAGCAGTTTTATCATTTTATGGATAAACTGCTGCAACTCGATATTACGCACACTGAATATGAGACTTATGTGCCGATGCTGGAAGAGAAGTTTGCCGATATGAGCAAAGAGGAAGTGTTGAAAAGAGTGGCGGCACTGGAGTTTAACGAGTTCTTGAAATACTATGAAAACGCCGAAGACCTGAACGTGCGCGAACAGCGTCGCGATCGTGAACGCGAACGCGTGTCGCGTAGCGACTACCGCGATAAGAGCGGCCGCGTACGCCGCGACACCAGGGGCAGGACATTCGGCGGCAACGGCGGCGAGTATACGAAGCTGTTTGTGAACCTCGGTACCAAAGACGGTTTTTACAAAGCCAGTTTCCTGCAGTTCATCCTCGACATGAGCGAACTGCGCAAAGACGTGCTCGGCCGTATCGATATGAAGGAGATGAACAGCTGGATAGAGGTGGAAAAGAAAGCAGCCCGCCAGATGATATCCGCCATCGACGGGAAGAACTACAGGGGAAGAAGGATCAGGATGAATGAAGCGGACTCACGGCGATAGTTTCGGGTTTAGAGTTTTGCGTTTCGGGTTGCTCCGCAACTCGTGACCGCTGACCAAACCCAGGAACCCGAAACTCCAAACCCAAAACACGAAACATTTATATACTATGCAAGCAACACAAACATCCATGAAAGAGATTACCCAACAGGTGTGGAATAAGCGCCCGATCATTATCAGCGGGCCCTGCAGCGCCGAGACTGAAGAGCAGGTGTTGGAAACCGCGCAGCGGCTGGCAAAGACCGGCAAGGTTGATATGCTGCGGGCAGGTATCTGGAAGCCGCGCACACGCCCGGGCATGTTTGAAGGTATAGGTACACGGGGACTGCCCTGGCTGCAGCAGGCCAAAAAGCTCACCGGTCTGCCTGTTACCGTAGAAGTGGCCACCGCCAAGCAGGTGGAAGATGCGCTTACCTTCGACGTGGATGTGTTGTGGATAGGCGCCCGCACCACCGTGAATCCCTTCAGCGTGCAGGAAGTGGCCGACGCACTACGCGGCGTTGATATCCCGGTTTTGATCAAAAATCCCATTAACCCCGACCTGGAACTGTGGACCGGGGCAGTGGAACGCGTGGCTAAGGCAGGCGTTAAGCAATTGGGACTGATACATCGTGGTTTCAGTTCTTATGGCAATACCGAATACCGTAATGCGCCCATGTGGCACCTCGCCATCGAAATGAAAAGGCGCAACCCCGATATGCTCATCATCAACGACCCCTCGCATATCTGCGGCCGCCGCGATATATTGATGGAAGTAGCGCAGAGGGCGGTTGACCTCGACTTCGACGGACTGATGATCGAATCGCATATCGATCCCGACAAAGCCTGGAGCGATGCCAAACAGCAGGTTACGCCCGAAAGGCTTGCCGAAATGCTTGGTGAGATTGTATGGCGTAAAGAAGATATCAGCTCCGAAGAAGTACACGCCGCGCTCGAAAAACTGCGCCAGCAGATCAACCATCTTGATGATGAGCTGATGCAATTACTGAGCACCCGTATGAAGTTGTCGGAAAAAATCGGCGAATACAAAAAGAACAATAATATCACCATTCTTCAAACCAATCGCTGGAACGAAATTCTCGAAAGAGCTTTCGGTAAAGGCGAAAAACTGGGATTGAGCAAAGAATTTATTACGAAGTATTTTGATGCAGTGCACATGGAAAGTATCAATCACCAGAACCGCATCTTTAATTCGTAATGCAGACAAAAACTTATCAATTCTCATCGGGAAAGGTCAACTACTATTTTGACGCAGATCTGTCAGTTGCCTGGAAGAAAGTGGATAAGGATCATGCGGTGATTATTACCGATGAGAACATATATACAGCTCATACCAGGAAATTCAAAGGCTGCAATACCATCGTATTGAAACCGGGTGAAGAGTACAAAGTGCAGGCCACGGTTGACTCCATCATTGAGCAACTGATTGAATTCAAGGCCGATCGCAAGACATTTCTCATAGGAGTTGGCGGCGGGGTTATCACCGACATTACCGGCTATGTGGCGGCCGTGTACATGCGCGGAATTCGCGCGGGCTTCGTGCCCACGAGCGTGCTGGCCATGGTAGATGCTTCTATCGGCGGAAAAAATGGGATTGATGTGGGGGTATATAAAAACCTGGTTGGAACCATTCGTCAACCCGAGTTCTTATTATATGATTATAGTTTCCTGAAATCACTACCCGAAAAAGAATGGATCAATGGTTTTGCCGAGATCATCAAACATAGCTGTATAAAGGACAGAAAACTGTTTGGTGAACTCGAGAAAAATAAACCATCATTTTTCAAAAGAAACAAAGCTGCCCTGGCTAAACTGATCAGGAGAAATGTGGAGATAAAATCATCCGTAGTAAAAGTGGATGAGTTTGAAAAAGGCGAGCGCAGGCTGCTCAATTTCGGTCATACCCTGGGGCATGCTATTGAAAATATTTACGAGCTCAGTCATGGCCAGGCCATCAGTATCGGCATGACCGCGGCTTGTCATATCTCGGAAAAACTGACCGGTTTCAAAGAAACAGAACGCGTGGTGAAAGTGCTGGATCAATATAGTCTGCCCACCTATGCAGAATACGACAAGCAGCAAGCTATGAAGGTGCTCACCATGGACAAAAAACGCGAGAAAGGCACCATGAACTATGTATTGCTCGAAAAGATCGGGAAGGGATTAGTGCAGGGCATTCCCGTAAGCGAGCTGGAAAAATTAATCAGTGATCTATGATTGTCACAGTACAACCATCCAACATAACAGGTACTATACAGGCGCCCACCAGCAAAAGCAGTATGCAGCGCGGTTGCGCCGCGGCATTATTGAGTAAAGGCAAAACGATCATCAGGAATCCCGGCCGCAGTAATGATGATAAGGCTGCGATGGATACGATTCAAAAACTGGGCGCTATGCTGGAAGACAAAGGAGATAAGCTGATTATTGAAAGCAACGGCGTGGACCCGGTTTCATCAGAGATCAACTGCGGCGAAAGTGGTCTGGGTATTCGCATGTTTACGCCGCTGGCAGCTTTGAGTGATCAAGAAATCATTATCAACGGCACGGGCAGCCTTGTAACCCGCCCGATGAATTTTTTCGATGAAATTTTCCCCCAACTCGGTATCAAAATCAAAAGTAATGGCGGCAAATTGCCCTTGCAAATACAGGGTCCGCTAAAACCTGCGAATATTGAAGTGGACGGATCATTAAGCTCACAATTTCTCACCGGCTTACTCATGGCCTATGCCGCCGCCGGCGCCGGCGATGTGACCATCACGGTTCGCGACCTCAAAAGCAAACCTTACATCGATCTCACCTTACAGGTGATGAAACACTTTGGCTGGGAAGTAGAAAACAAAAATTATGAACAATTTTATTTCCCCACCACCCGGCACTCTCCACCCAACACCCGACACTACACCGTAGAAGGTGACTGGAGCGGAGCTGCCTTCTTACTGGTAGCAGGCGCCATTGCCGGGCACATAACGGTAAAAGGATTGGATGTGCAAAGCACCCAGGCAGATAAAGCTGTGCTGCAGGCATTGATGAGTTGCGAAGCCAGTCTCTCCATACAACCCGACCAGATTGAAATTGGTCCGGCGAGGTTAAGGGCATTTCAATTTGATGCTACCGAATGTCCCGATCTGTTTCCCCCTTTGGTTGCACTGGCTGCTTATTGCAAAGGCACCACAGTGATTGAAGGGGTGAACCGCCTTACGCATAAAGAAAGTAACCGTGCGCTTACCTTGCAGGAAGAGTTTGGTAAAATGGGTGTGCGCATCGAATTGCAAAACGACCTGATGCTGATTGAAGGCGGGCAGGGTGTGAAGGGCGCGCAGGTGCATTCGCATCACGATCATCGCATTGCGATGGCTTGCGCGGTAGCGGCATTGAAGGCAGATGGCGAGACCACCATTGCAGAGGCGCAGGCCGTAAATAAATCCTACCCCGATTTTTTTGAGCACCTGGAAATATTAAATTCTAACTTCATTGCAATATGAATTCCTTTGGCCGGATATTTCGAGTAAGCATTTTCGGTGAATCGCACGGCGAATGCGTGGGCATAGTAGTTGACGGTTGTCCTGCAGGATTACCGCTCAGTGCCGAAGATTTTGTGACCGATATCGAAAGGCGCAAAGGCGGCGTTCAGAAAGGCACCACGCCTCGCAAAGAAGATGATATTCCGTTGTTCAAGACAGGTGTATTTAATGGCAAGACTACCGGCGCGCCGCTTACCATTATTTTCGAAAATAAAAATACGCGCTCCGGCGATTATGAAAAACAACGTTCGGTGCCGCGACCTGGTCACGCTGATTTTGTTGCCCACCAGAAATTCGGCGGTTATGAAGATTTTCGTGGCGGCGGACATTTCAGCGGCAGGCTCACCGTGTGCCTGGTGGCTGCCGGTGTTATTGCAAAGAAATTGTTGAAAGGAATTGAAGTAAAAGCCAACATACTTGAAATAGGCGGCGAGAAGGATTTGGAGAAAGGTCTTCAGAAAGCCATCGACGCGAAAGATTCAATCGGTGGTATAATAGAATGCCGCGCCACCGGCGTGCCGGCCGGTTTGGGCGAACCCTTCTGGGATTCGGCAGAAAGCCTGTTGAGTCATGCCGTGATGGCCATACCTGCCGTGCGCGGCATCGAATTCGGGACCGGTTTTGCAGCCGCGCGTATGTTTGGCAGCGAGCACAATGATGCCATTGAAGATATGAGTGGTAAGACGCGCACCAATCATGCCGGCGGCATTGTGGGAGGTATTACCAATGGCAATGAACTGGTGTTTCGCATCGCCATCAAACCAACTTCGTCCACACCCAAAGAACAGCAGACGCTGAACTGGGAAACACAGCAGCAGGAAATTCTTTCCGTAAAAGGAAGACATGATCTTTGTATTGCCCTGCGTGTTCCCGTTATATTGGAGGCGGTCACCGCTATTGTGCTGGCCGACCTGTTGATGCTGGAGCAACACATTAAACGAATTGTTTAGCCTATGGATATTATTTACCACATTACCACTGCCGACGAATGGAAGGCGGCACAGCAAACTGGTTCTTACGAAGCCGCTTCGCTGAAAGAAGAAGGATTTATTCACTGCTCGCAGGCTGAGCAGGTGCCCGAAGTGCTGGCAAGATATTTTTCCGGGAAAACCGGTCTCGTAAAACTTTCCATTGACCCTAAAAAACTCACCAGCCGCCTGATCTATGAGTGGTCGCCCTCGTTGACGCAGACATTTCCCCATATCTATGGCCCTATCAATCTCGAAGCCGTAATCAGTGCCGAATCCATACAACAATAGTCTATGCATAACTACCTGGTGAATGCCTCTGTGCAAATTGTTCCCATTGTGCTCGACAAACACCCTTATGAATGGGTGGATGAAGCCATTGCAATTATTCAACAATCCGGTGTAAAGTATGACGTAACGCCCTTCGCTACCGTGCTGGAAGGAACCTATGAGGAAGTAATGGGCCTGCTGCACAAGATCAATGAAGAATTGTACAAGAAGGGTTGCCCTGAATGGATCAGCAATGTGCAGTTGCAGATAAGAAGCAAAGCTGATGTGACGGGCGGGGAGAAGACAGAGAAGTTTAGGAAAAGTTGATGCCCTCGCAGCGACGACTTCAATCAATTTTTACCTACCTGCGCCAATTTCTTAAATGGCAAATCCAACACCTCATATCCCCGGTCATTGGGCCAGTAATAATGCCACCACTCGGTATCAAACGCTGTAAACCCATATTTCTCCATCGTTTCTTTCAAGAGCGCTCTCGCTTTCTGTACTTCCGGAGAAAGATTCTTTGTAAACGCATGATGCGCCGTGTCGGTGAAATTATCGAAGCCCGTGCCCATATCGAGCTCCTTACCTGTTGAAGTTTCGACAATAGTAAGATCAACAGCCAGTCCGCGGTTATGGCCCGAACCTTTGGCGGGATTGGCCACATAGCGTTCATCCTTTATCGGTTCCCAAAATGCGACGGTGACCGAATAGGGGCGGTAGGCGTCGAAGATCTTCAGGCTATAGCCCTGGATGCTCAGCTCCTGCTGCACACGGGCCAGGGCCCAGGCGGCGGGTGCGCGCAGAAACGTGTGGCGTGTGTTGGCGGGGTACATGCGTTTTTTCATGAAATTATTGGTGCCGGCATAGCGCAGATCGTAGATGATGCCGGGGGAAACGGATCGTAATTCCACCATTTTTTTAGCGGAGTCTTGCGCGACAGTTTGTTGGTAACCAGGCATATTGTCCAGTATTTCCGCGCCATACTTGCTGATAGTCATTTTCTGCGCAAAGGCCGTACAATCCATTAGAAAAATAACACAGGCCAGGCAGAAAATATGAGAGGAACGGGCTATTTTGTATAACATTGCAACGAGTTGATCGTTAAATACATCTGTTTGAAGGTACAAATTTCTATGTCTAACAAATTCAACCCGGGCCTGTGCTGCCTTTGCCTCTCAGTTGCATTGTTTGTTGCGGCCTGCCAATCCACTGAAAAGCCTAAGGAAGTGGATATTGTGAATATGCCCGAACAATTTGAAGTGCGGGTAAGCCGCAATATCAAAAGCGCCCTCGAGTACCTTCTGAGCAATAAGGGCAGGATCAATGATTCTGTAGTACTGGCAAAAGACTCCATCGTAAACATCATTTATTCCCGCAATAACTACAGTCCGCTCTGGAGCCGTAACGAAAAATGGGCGCCCCTCGGCGACTCTCTTTACAAATTCATCGAGCATTCAAAAGAATATGGTCTTTTCCCCGGCGATTATCATTACCGCGCGCTTACCGGCATGCGACAGATAATCGCCAGCGACACCAATGCACAGCGTGATGCCGCCCTGTGGTCGCGGGCGGATCTGATGCTGACCGATGCCCTGGTACAGCTATGCAAACACCTGAAGCAGGGACATTTTGATTACGACAGCGTCACGCTGCGAAAAGATACCGTGCTGCCGGCGGAGTTTTATACCAGCGTGGTTGACCAGTTGAAATTTACACTCAACCTGCGCGGTTTATTGCAGACACTTGAGCCTACCAACAGCAATTACGTGGCGCTAAAGGCGGCGTTGAAACAGTTTCTCGATTCAGTAGGACCATTCCGCCGCTACACTTTCGTGCAATACCCCAACAGCGATTCCGTCGCGTTGTATTCCGCCTTACAGAGAAGGTTATTCGAAGAAGATATCGTGCTGTCGCCAACAGATAGTCTTGGGCCCGACGGATGGAGGGAAGCCATCAAGACTTATCAGCGAATGAAGGGACTGAAAGAAACGGGAAGGCCCAATATCAATACCATCAATGCCCTGAATTTTACTGACTGGGAAAAATTCAAGCGCGTGGCGGTTACACTCAGCCGCTATCGCCTGCTGCCCGATACCATGCCGCAGACTTATGTGCTGGTAAACCTGCCGGCTTATAAACTACAGGTGATTGATGCCGATACGCTGGTTATGGAATCGCGTGTGATAGTGGGTGCGCCCAAAACGAGGACGCCATTGTTGAATTCACAGATTTCGAATTTCATCACCTATCCTCAATGGACTGTGCCTTACAGCATTATTTTCAAGGAAATGTTGCCGCAGATACAGAAAAGCACGGAGTACCTGGCCAAACAAAACCTGATGGTGGTGGATCCGAGAACCGATAGCATCATTCATCCAGATAGCATCAACTGGAAGAAGTTGAGTAAGAAAAATTTTCCGTATCTTTTGAAACAGCGCCAGGGCGACGATAACTCGCTGGGCGTTTTAAAATTCAATTTTCCGAACAAGTATGCCGTTTATTTGCACGATACCAATGCCCGCTGGTTGTTTAATCAGAACAACAGGGCATTGAGTCATGGATGTGTGCGGGTAAAGGATTTTCAGAAACTGGCCAATTTTTTGGTGCGCGACGATACTATCCGCTATCATCCCGATACTTTGCGCAACTGGATACGAAGGCAGGAGAAACATGTGGTAAGTGGGTTTCCGCGCGTACCCATTTACCTTAGGTATTTCAGCGTGGAAGCAAAAGAGGGGCGACTGCTATTTCATGAAGATATATATGGCGAAGACAAGATCTTGCGCGAAAGGTATTTTGCAGATAAGGCCATGCTCTAAAATTCCTGTCCATGAAAAAATTTCTTTACTGTTTGCTTGCCTGCAAAGGCCTGGCTTTGAGCGTATCAGCGCAGGCTGTCACGGATAGCATCAGGTTGAACAAGTATAAGAAAGTGCCTGCTATTCAATATGGTGTAGCCAGTTATTACCACGACAAATTCGAAGGCCGCACCACCGCCAACGGAGAGATCTTCACACAAAAGAAAATGACGGCCGCCAGCAACAAATTCCCGCTTAACTGCTGGGTTAGAGTTACCAACATCCACACTAAGAAAAGCATCGTTGTACGCATTATTGACCGCATGCACCACCTCAACACCCGTTTAATTGATTTAAGTCGCCGGGCCGCTGAAGAATTGCAGTTTATCAAACGGGGATTGGTAAGGGTAAAGGTAGAATACCTGGGCACTGAAGCCCCGGAAGATTGGGTGGAAGATCAGGTAAATAAATAATTTTTCTTGTTTAAAACCTTACGGCTATTTTTGCCCGGTACGTTTTCTAAACTACTTGGCTTATGCAGAAAATAGTTGGCCTGATCGCGGCAGTTTGCTTGCTGCCATTCATCGGCTTCTCCCAGGATGATAGCGAAGTTCAAAGCCCCACTTTCGGAGTTCATTTTTTCTTCGCTGATTTTCATTCTGCGCGTGTCATTCGCACGACGTCGCTTTCGTCTGCAATTAGCAAAAAGGAATTTGGAAAGATCAAAGAAATGGCGCCCGGCCTGGCTTTGAACTATGTCAAAGGACTTACTCCCACATTCGATTTCAGCGCCATGTTCGGTGGTTCATTTCTCGACTATCCCAAAGAGAAAGGCGGTAATTTAGCCGAAAACGGGTTGCTGCTTGAGCTGGACGCCTCCATTCGTGGTAAAATGTTTACCAACAAATACTGGGTTTCTCCTTATGTACAGTTAGGCGTTGGCGTTTCCAAATTTAAAGGTTACTGGGGCGCTTATATTCCCGCCGGTGTTGGCCTGCAGCTGAATCTTTTCGACGAAGCATTCCTGATGGTTAACTCACAATACAGGATACCCGTAATTGAGAATACGACGAGTTATCATTTTTTTCATAGCATAGGACTCGCGGGGATAATAGGGAAGAAGAAATAATATTTGGGCAAAGTCAGTTTACAATTGACCCATTGATTGTTAGTTCTTCTTTCAAACCACTGCTTTCTTGTCCAGCTTCAGCTTCTTTATCACCTCCGCCACTTCATTTTTGTACTTCTTCAATGCGTTTTGTTCTTGTTTGATAAATGAATTTTCGCTCAGCTTGCCGATCACTTTTTCCATTTCGGTATCGCTTTGGTATACCATCTTGCGGAAGGGATTTTCGTAGTCCTTGGCGCGCGAATCCCGGATGCCTTTTACCATCCATTCGCGGATAGAAATGCTGTGCTGCAGAAGTTGTTTGAGAGATGCGGGGGAAATTCTTTTTATGTTGATGCCAAATACTTCTTTCAGAATGGCAAGTGCATTGGCGAGTTTGTCGGCAGGATAATTTTTTGCCTGCTCTGCATAGAACCCATGCATATCATCCCAGCTTTTTACGCGGCCCGAACGTATCAGCCTGAGTTGTTTCTCAAGCTCGCTGCGCAAGATCAGTTGTCCACCCACATTCACCCAGCTGGCGATCGTGAGCCGCGGGGGCAGGCTATCTATCAGTTTTTCGAGAGAACCGATGCGATGACGGCGGATATGCTCCATCAGTTGTTCTACGGCATATTGAATCAACAACTCTTTATAGATATGATATGCCTGCGATACTTTCACAATCTTCACCGGGCGATCGCTGTTTTCAAATCCTTGTGCCAGGATGGTGAGCTCATCTACTATAGGATCTTTTTTCTCCAGCAGGCTGCCGCCGATGGAGATCAGTTCTTCTTCGGTGATTTTTTTGTGATTGCCTTCGCGATTAAGCCAGGCGCGGCCGGTGAATTTTTTCAAAAGACCGAGCGCGCGCAGTATTTCATTGGCGGTGTCGGGCGCCAGGAAGTTGAACTCGATCAGCTGCGTTTTGTTCACTCGCTTATCCCTGTCGGTGTATTTCCATGAATTGCGCGCCAGCGCATACATATTGTACATAAACCAATAAGCGGGCATCACAATCAGCTGGTCATTCGCGGTATCGTGACTGATGAGCGAGAAGGGCAGGGGAATATCCAGTTCATTGGGATAGTCTCCCTTAGCCAGAATTGCGAATGAAGCAAACCTCGAATTGTGTTTCAGGCTTACGCAGAGACCCGGCCAGAAGCCGCGACCAGCAACGATTTCGCCATCCGGGCTGCGCGAATTATGATTGCTGCCGATGGTAGCACCGGCGGCCATATTACTTTGACCCATCAGCAAGGCAGCGCAAAGGAATGAATTGTTATGGTGCTGCTCGTGCGCAGGGAATATGAGTGAGTTCAATACCTCGCAACAGGAGATGGTGGAGTTATCACCGAGGTAACTATTGATTAGCCTGGCGCCATATTTTAGTTGCGAGTTGGACGCCAGCACAAAGCGAACGGCTTTTACGCCATAGAAAATTCTGCAACCATAGCCTACAATACCATTCACCAGCTCACATCCTTCGCCGATTTGTGTTTTGGCTTCGGCAGAAGAATTAATAGTAACGTTCTTGATCTTGTTGGCGCCTTTCAGGTAGGCATCGCTGCCGATATACACATCCTTAATGATGCGACAGTTTTTGATCACCGTACGATCGCCGATATAGCCATAGTATCCGCGGCGTGCGTCAAATTTTCGGGCAGTAAATTCTTTGAATTTCTCCAGCAACAAATCATCTTCCCTGAAATGCGCCCAAAGCCAGGCATCGCCCGGCAGCATGCCATCAAACGGTATGATGCTGCGGCCACCATTTTCATTGCATACTTCAAGCCATATGCGTATGTTTTCGGGTTCGCCCTCTTTCAAAATGCCGTTGCCAAATTTCGCGTGATCGGTGGCGTCAATTTCGTTGATGTTAACCAGCATCACATCATTGCCAATGATATAATGCGAGATATAGTTCACATTATCCACCACTACATTGTCGCCCAGGTCGCAACTGATGATGGTGCTGTTGTAGAGACCCACGGGACGGCGAAGGTTATGAAATTCGAGGTAGTAAGATTCGAGTTTGCCGATACGCACAAGACCAAAAAATTTACAATCCTGCACCAGTTCGGGATTGAACTTGTCCGATACCAGGATCTTATTCCAGTCGTCGGAGGTGTTGCGGTTGCGTACCAGCGCTTCAATTTCATAAGCAGTCAACTGTCGGTATTGAATACCGTTTTTGTTTTGCTGGTTGCGCAGGTAGTATTCATCTTTTCCCTTAGGAAGGTATTCTGCCGGTATGAAATTATAGCCCAGGCTGTTGAGCGGGCTGCGTTTGATCAGGTTCATGCTGAATAGTTTCGAGTTTCGGGTTAGGAGTTACGTGTTACTCCACCGTTACGCTCTTGGCGAGGTTCCTGGGTTTGTCAACATCCAATCCTTTGGCAACGCCGATGTAATAGGCCAGTAATTGTAAGGGTATTACGGACAGGATGGGCGCTACCAGTTCGTCGGCTGCCGGCACGGTGACTACGTCGTCGGCCATTTTGGTGATAATATCATCGCCCTCGGTCACTACTGCAATCACTTTTCCTTTGCGGGCTTTTATTTCCTGGATATTGCTGACGATTTTCTCGTGGTACGAATCTTTGGTGGCCACAAATACTACGGGCAGCGATTCATCAACCAGTGCTATGGGTCCGTGTTTCATTTCAGCTGCCGGGTAGCCTTCTGCATGTATATAGGAAATCTCTTTCAGTTTCAGGGCGCCTTCCAGCGCTACCGGGAAATTGTAACCACGCCCAAGGTACAGGAAGTCGCGGGCATCTTTGTATTTATCCGCCAGTTTTTTGATATGCTCACTCGCATCGAGCAGCACCGAAATTTTGTCCGGTATCTCATGCAGTTCGTTCAGCAGGTGCATGAATCGTTTGGTATCGATGGTGCCCTTTTCCTGTGCAATCTTCAAGGCTATCAGTGTGAGCACGGTAAGTTGTGCGGTAAATGCTTTTGTGCTGGCCACGCCAATCTCCGGGCCCGCGTGTGTATAGGCGCCGGCGTGCGAAATGCGTGCTATGGAAGACCCCACCACGTTTACCACTCCAAGTATCAAAGCGCCCTGTTCTTTGGCTCTTTCAATGGCCACGAGCGTATCGGCCGTTTCGCCACTTTGCGAAATAGCAATGATCACATCACCTTTGTTCACGATGGGATTGCGGTAACGGAATTCAGAAGCGTATTCCACCTCCACGGGTATGCGGCATAGTTCTTCGATGACGTATTCCGCCACCAGACCTGCGTGCCAGCTGGTGCCGCAGGCCACAATCATGATGCGCTGCGCATTTTTCAACTGCTCTATATTGTTTTCCACGCCGGCCATGGTGATGGTGCCATTGGTGGCATCCAGGCGGCCGCGCAGGCAGTCGAAAACGGTGTTGGGTTGTTCAAAAATTTCTTTCAGCATGAAATGGTCATAGCCGCCTTTTTCGATGGCTGCCAGTTCCAGGTCAAGCTTCTGCACATAGGGCGTGATTTTTTCGTTGCCCAGGTTTTTCAATGTCAGTTCTCCCGGGCGAACGATGGCCAGTTCATAGTCGTTTACATACACCACCTTCTTGGTGTATTCAATAATGGGTGAGGCATCGGATGCCAGGAAATGTTCATTATTTCCAATACCAATTACCAGGGGACTGCCTTTGCGGGCTGCTATCAGCGTGTCGGGATTGTCCTGGTCGATGAGGATGATCACATAGGCGCCCACCACTCTTTTCAGGGCCATGCGCACGGCTTCTTCCAGGCCGCCATTATTGTTTTTGTGAATGTCTTCTATGAATTTCAGCAGTACTTCGGTATCTGTATCGCTCGTGAAAGTGTATCCTTTCCTGAGCAATTCATTTTTCAGCTGTGTATAGTTTTCGATGATGCCGTTATGGATCATGGCCAGCTTGCCATCGGAGGAGACGTGCGGGTGCGCGTTGCGGTCGCTGGGTTCGCCATGAGTGGCCCAGCGGGTATGGCCAATGCCGGTATAGGCGTGCAGATCTTTGCCTACCAGTGCTTCTTCGAGATCGGCCACCTTGCCCTTTTTCTTATATACCTTCAGTGAGTTGTTGAGCAGGGCAACGCCCGCGCTGTCGTAGCCCCGGTACTCCAGTCGTTTCAGGCCTTTCAATATGACAGGATAAGCTTCCTTATGTCCAGTATATGCAACAATTCCGCACATGAATATTTATTTTAAAAGGTTAGGCCGCAGAAAAACGCAAATCCAAACGCAATATTATGAAGATTTAGGCAATTGGGGTCGGGTTGGGGGTTTGGCGTGTCAGGTTGCTGCCGCGCTTTGCCATCGCAGACCGAATTTCGGAACCCCGAACCCCAAACCAGAACCTCCAGCCACATTTATTCTTCTCCAAAGCGTCTAATGCGCCTGCTGTTTCAGCACCGTCTCAAACAGCTTATATATCCTTTTGTATTCGTCTGTCCAGCTGCTGGGTTCTACAAAGCCGTGGTCTTCGAGGGGATAGACGGCGAGTTCCCAATTGTCTTTACCTAATTCGATTAAGCGCTGGGTGAGGCGCACGGCATCCTGGAAGTGAACATTCACATCCACCATACCATGACAGATGAGGAGGTGTCCTTTCAGCCCGCTGGCAAAATTGATGGGTGAACTGCGGGCATAGGCCAGGCTGTCGTTGAACGGTTCGTTCAATATGTTGGAGGTATAGCCGTGGTTATAATGGGCCCAGTCGGTAACCGGGCGCAGGGCAGCGCCGGCGGCAAAGACATCGGGTTGGGTAAACATGGCCATCAGCGTAATAAAACCACCATAAGAGCCGCCATAAATGCCGATGCGTTTGGGATCGATACCGTGTTGCGACACGAGGTATCGGGCGGCATCCACGTGATCGTCGAGGTCTTTGCCACCCATCCAGCGATAGATGCCCGTGCGCCAGTCGCGGCCATAACCCGCGCTGCCCCGGTAGTCAATGTCGAGCACGGTATAGCCATTATCCACCAGTAAATTGTGGAACATATACTCGCGGAAATAGCTGCTCCACCATTTGTGGGCGTTCTGCAGGTAACCCGCGCCGTGCACAAATATCACCGCTGGTTTGGTGGGGTGGGGGTTGGCGGGCTTATATAAACGAGCATATATATCGGCGCCGTCGCGCGCCTTGATGGTGATCACTTCAGGATCGCGCCAGGCATAGGATTTAAATTCATCACTCTGCGCCAGGTTGGTGACCTGGTGAATTTTTCCGCCGGGTTTATTTTCCTGCAAATACAGTTCCCAGGGCTTGTTGCTGTAAGAATATAGAATGGCAATCCATTTTTCATCGGGCGACATGGTGACCTGGTTGGCGCCCGTCATGCTGGTGATCTTTTCGGCCTTACCTCCGGTTACGGGTAACCGGTAGAAATGTTTTTCGCCGGGATGAACTTCATTGGTGGTGATGTAAAAATATTTCTTATCCTTGCTCAGCTCTGCTGACTGCACTTCATACTTGCCCGAGGTAAGCGCTTTCTTTTCTTTGGTGATCACATTTACAGTGTACAGGTGCGAGTAACCTGTCAATTCGCTTTGATACCAGAACGTGTTGTTATCAACCCAGCCGGTATTGTTTCCGCCAAAACCCTGTATACCCGGGCCTGCAATCCAGGCTTCGTCGCGCTGGCGGTCGAGCAGGGTCACTTTACCCGTGTTTCCATCAAACAGCAACAGCCAGCGGTCTTTATTATCGGTGGCGCGCATATCAATTACGGCATAATTTCCTGCCGGCGACCATTGCGGTGTTTGCATCTGCACGGTGCGCACCTCGGGTTTCTTGTTTTTTTGTGACGGATAATCTTTCACATAATCGGGAAGGTCGCGTATACCTTCGATGGAGTCGAGTTTGATTTGCCAGGCGGTATCCTTTTCACGATCGTAGATATATACTTCCTGCCGGCTGACACCCGAGCCCACTTTGGTACGGGCCGGAATATTTTCGGTAAAACCGCTTTCTGTTACGTAGTTGGGTACAATGGTGGATTTGCCACCGCTGGCGCTATGCGAAACACGATAAGCAACAAAACGACCGTCGCTGCTGACGGACGTGCCAAACAAAGTGCCGCCTGCCGTGCTGAGCGTGCGCATCAGGGGTTTGTCGGCGGGAACCAGTTTGCGCATCGAATCTCTCAATTCGCGCATTTCGCGGCGTTGTTGCAATATCTCTGAATTTCTCAAAGCATCTTGCTTCAGCCATTTTTCCTGCACATTGCCGGCTTCAGCGCTACGGCTGGCGCCACCGCCACCGCCTCCAAATCGCGAACCGCCGCCAGTACCGGATGAGGTGGAGCTACTTCCTGAAAAATTAGCGAGCTGCGCAGTGACACCGGTAGCCAGGTCCCAGCTATATAGATTGTTGCCGCGGTTATACACAATCCTGGTGTCGTTGAAAGAAAACTGCGGGTTCGATTCCTGGTCCACCGTCTGTGTAATACGCTTTTTCTGACCAGTCTTTACTTCCACCAAATAGATATCGCCACGTTCTGCATATACGTAATGCGTTCTTTTAGCATTGTAGCGGATTGAATTTTCGCGAAGTATTTTTTCGCGGAATTCGTGCGTGGTTTTTTGCGGAGTGAGGTTGGTGGGAGTAATGAAGTAAACAGAATCCGATACCTGGTTATCGGGGTTCCAGCTAAACAGCAAATACTTACTGTCGGCGCTCCAGTAGGGATTGGAGGGCGAGCTGCCGATCCATTTGGGATCGCGCATAATTTTTTCGATGGTAAGTGTGCTTTGATTTTGCTGGGCAAAAGCTGGAATGGCCGGGATTAAAAAGAACAGGAAGACAAATTTTCTCATTGCGTGTGGTTTGAATATATGTCAGAGCAATATACCGCTTAAAAATACGTAGGCCATGGAAAAATATATAACCAATCCGGTCACATCCACAAGTGTGGCCACGAAGGGAGCAGATGAAGTGGCAGGGTCAGCACCCAGTTTTTTTAGTATGATAGGAAGCATGGAGCCGGTGATGGTGCCCCACAATACCACGCAAAGCAGCGAGGCGCCCACGGTGCTGCCTACCAGTATGCCCTGGTCGCCATAGGTGTGAAATACCGAATTCCAGAGTACGACCCTGAGAAAGCCGATCAGGCCCAATATAGAACCCAGCAACAATCCCGAATATATTTCCCGGCGCATCACCCGCCACCAGTCGGTAATAGTAATTTCTCCCAGTGCCATAGCCTGGATAATGAGAGTGGAAGCCTGCGAGCCCGTGTTACCACCACTGGAGATGATAAGCGGTACAAACAACGCCAGCACCACGGCCTTGGCAATTTCATCTTCGAAATATTGCATTACGGTGGCGGTAAGCATTTCACCCAAAAACAACACGATGAGCCATACCACCCGCTTTTTGAAAAGCTTCAGGATGGGCATTTCGAGGTAAGGTTCATTCAGGGCTTCCGTACCACCCATTTTCTGCATGTCTTCACTAAACTCTTCACTCGCTACCCACAGCACGTCGTCGATGGTTACGATACCCAGCAGGATATTGTTATCATCCACCACAGGCAGGGCCACGCGGTTGTTCATTTTGAATGTCTGGCTGGCCACTTCCTGGTCGTCGTGCACCTTGAGGGTGATGAAGCGGTGGTCGATCACGTCGCCCACTTTGGTATTCGGACTCGACAGCAGGATCTCGCGGATTCGAATGTCATCCACAAATTCCCCCCGCTCGTTGATCACGTAGATTACGTCGATGGTCTCGCTTTCCTTACCCACTTCGCGAATATGCTCCAGCACTTCCTGCATGGTCCAGTCTACCTGCACGGCGATATAGTCCGGTGTCATCAGCCTGCCCACGCTGTCTTCGGGGTAGCCGAGCAGGGCCAGCGTTACCTTTCGTTCTTCGGGGTTGAGCAGTTTGATCAGTTCGGCCACCACGCCGCTGGGCAGCTCTTCGAGGAAGGCGGTACGGTCGTCGGCAGGGAGTTCGTTCAGCAGTTCGGCCGTTTTCAGCGGCGGCAATTCCTGTATGATGGTCTTTTGCTGGTGAAAATCCAGGATCTTGAACACACTGGCAGCGCGGTGCACGCTCATGTTGAGTATGATCTGCGATTCATACTCCGGGTGCTCCTTGATGAGCTCGGCCACATCCGAAATATTCTGGTCATTCAGGAATTCGCGCATAGCCAGCACGTCTTCCCGCTCCACCAGTTCCAGGAAGCGGTCCGCCAGGTTATATTGTTCCTGCTCAGTGGTCATGAGGTCAAAGATAAGAGATACATTTGTTGCGGTATGATCCTCCCTTGCCTCTATATTGCCGAAACCGAATCCATGGGCCGCGGTGTCTTTACCTCGGAAGACATCGAAGCCGATACCATCATCGAAACCTCACCGGTGGTGGTAATGACCAAAGAAGAACGTGTGCACCTCGACCAAACCCTGCTGCATGACTACATTTTCGAGTGGGGGAAGGACAGCCAGCAGTGCTGCATGGCGCTGGGGTATGTGGCTGTGTATAATCATTCCTATCGCGCCAATTGCGAGTATGAGATGGATTATGAAAAACGGACGATCTCTGTGCGGACCGTCCGTTTTATCAAGGCAGGCGAAGAACTTTTTGTCAACTACAATGGCACATGGAACGATGACAAAAGAGTATGGTTCGACCGTTAGTTAGTTTTTCTTTCCCAATGGCTTGTACTTAAAGGTGACGTATAGCCCGTAACTGTTCATCTTCAGACTGCCGTAGCCTAATCCCTTTAATGGTAATTTGAGATAAGGTTCAGCCTGTATGGAGAAATTCCTTCCAAGAGCGCGCTCGTAACCAAAAGACAGGTTGAGATTAGACATCACGTGCGTATAGTTCGAATCTTCTGACCACTTGTATTTATAAGGCTGGCCATTCATGCCTGAAATATAATCGCATTCATAATTCTGTTTATCCATGATAAAGCTGGATAAACCCGCACTCGCAAACAGGCGCCGCTTATTGTTTACGCTGAAATCGTAGCGCAGGTTCACGGGTATTTCAAACATGTTGCAGTTGCCTTCCACCATTTGAATATCCTGGTAAGAAAGATAGCTGTGCTTGGGCGGATGAAAATCTTCACCGTCAGCTTTGTACCATTTTTTGGTATAGATAAACCCGGTGTTTACCAGCCAGCGTTCAGATATCCTATAGCCAATGGTGACACCCATATTGAGACCGGCTTTCGAACTGTGTTTGAATTTTACATTGTTGAAATCAGGGCCTGTGAGTAAGCCAAATTCCCATTTCGCAGTTTGCGTGGCAGGGGGCTTGATGGCGGGTGGTTCGGCAGCAAGCACTGGTTGTGGTTCCTTTGCCGGATCACCCACTTTATAAGTCAAATCCGGCGAGACAATAGCCGGTACGCTGGGTTTTAAAAATTCGATTGCTGGCTGTTTATCCAGGTCGTGTTTACGTGAAATGAGTTGATCGCTCTCAGATTTATTATTTGCCGGCAGATTGCGTGATTTTTGGTCAGCCAGTTTTTGATTAGCATCTTTCGCTTTGCGCGCTGCGATTTCATGGCTGCGTTGCTGGCGCGAAGCGGTTGCGCGCAGTTGATCAGCGTTGGCAGTTTTTGATAAACGCTGTTCAGGTCTTACAGCGGTTTTATCTGCATCAGGAGATGATCTTTCATTTTCACTGCGCTGATCAATAATCGCAGACTTTTCATTTACATTCTTTTTACTTGAAACTACATTTTCTTTATTCACTTTTTCATTCTCTGCGGCCAGGTTATTTCCGTTGGGTGAACGGCCGAGCATATATACCAGGCTTCCCCCGGTAAGCAGTGCCACGACGAATAACCAGAAGAAGAATCGCTTCCGGTCTTTTTCTCTGACTGGTAGTTCCTGGTCGAGCCTGCTTTCCAGGCGATCCCATCCCGATGCGCTCGATGGCACATCGAAATGTTCGGCTGCATCGCGGCTCAAACGGTCAAGGTCATTATCACTGAGGGGATACATATACGTTAAAATGCGATTTGTTTAACAATAGTTTTCTTAGGTTGTCACGGGCTTTCGACAGGTTCGATTTTGACGCCCCTACGGATATACCGAGTTTTTTCGAAATTTCTTCATGGCTTAATCCTTCAATCACAAACAGGTTAAATACAGCCCGGTAACCGGGCGATAATAACCGGATAGCTTCAATGATTTCCTTGTACGACAGCACATCAATTCCTGTTTCACTATGATCGGCTATTGTTTCTGATTCGTGGCTCAAAACATGTCCGTTAACGGATGCATTTACTTTGCGGTAATGATCTATACAGGTATTGACCAGTATTCTTTTGAACCATCCTTTAAGTGAAAGCAAAGTGTTTTCCTGCCGGTTTTCGTCGAATTGATGAATATTTTTGAACAGCTTCACAAACCCCTCATTCACTATCTCTTCCGATTCTTCATTGCTGTTGGTATACCGGTAACATATTTTCATAGCAAACCCGCGGAGCAAATAATATAGCTCCTTCTGGCTGTTCCTGTCGTTCTTCCTGCAGCCATTTAACAAGGCTATGATCCTGGAGTTATCTATAAGCAAAGGGCGTTGGTTGAATGTTATATACGGAAAATGCTTCGCCCGGGTTGCCGCGGGAAAGATATTTTGCCCGAATCCTAATAACTCATACTCAACAAATTAGCCGGAGGTTGTCCAATTAAAACTATATCCGCCCGTATAAGCGCCTGAACCTGTATATAATCCTTTTGAGGTAAGAGTCCCACCAGCCTGATCTCGCGGAAGCTGCCCGTGGTTCGCATCCAATCGTTTACCGGCTGATTGATGCGCGCTTCGATAGCCGCCTTATTGCGTTCAATCAATTCTGCCAGGTCCAAAACAGACTGGTTCTGTAATTGTTTCATGATCCGCTTACGAAATAATCCCTTTGCGATATTCATCAGCATGTCTTTCGTGTCGAGCGAAAAGCTGATATCGGGCATCGACAATACCTGTCGGGCTGTGTCGAGGATGGGAGTTCCGCTAATGTGCAACACGCCTTTGCGGTTGCCGGTGAATGCCACATCCAGTTGAATCTTGCCCTCATTGCTGCCCCGGATATTGATGTCTTTGATTACGAAGGTGCGCCCTTCTACTTCGAAGGGTTTATCGCGGAGACTATCGTTCAGTATTTTGTTGAAAAAACTGTATTCATACACAGCATCCAGGTAAGAATTGATGCCGCCGCTATTGGCCGAGGAACCTATGGGAGGGAGGGGAGAATTGGTTACCAGTCTTTGACTATCTGAAGAAAATCGGGGGTTGCCATCATAACCCACGGTAAAATACAAAGTGTCTTTTGCCAGGTTAAACGGACTCACACGCAGGGCGGTAGGATTGAGATTGAGAAAACCGTAACTGCTCACCGGCATCACCTGGCTGCCACCGCTACGCCAGTTGTGGAGCATTTCATTGTTGTTGAGCGTTTGCACAAACTGGTCAAAGGTGCTGCAATAACTCTCCACCGATGCTTTGATGCTGTCCATCACTTCGGCGGTCATATCATTGGCCATCAGCGTCACCTGGCATTTGTCGAGCGGTTGCAGTTTATCGAGTTTGGTTACCGTCAGCACCTGGTGATTGGGCAACAAAGTGATGGTGGAGGTAATGCCCAGGTCAACGCGACGCATAGGTTCATCGCCAAAACCGCAACTGCCGCTGGCCCACGGACCTACCTGTCTGCCAAAGGCGCAAATGGTGCGACTGCCCGCGATCTGGTAGCTGCCGCGGAAACTGATCTGCACCTTGTTGTTGACGCATGTAAAAGAAAAAGGAGAACGCACAAAGCGGTATTTGTACCTGAAATCGCATTCGGTCTGCGTATAGTTGGGCCATTTATCGTTGGTAAACTCTTTGGCAGTCATGCTATCCATCAGCGACAGCAGGGGGCGCATATACACTTTCACAGGAATATTGATCTGCGAGGGGGGCAGGGGTGGCAAAAGCCTCGGGGCGGAACTGTCTTCGGGGGTAATGGTCACTTTCTTAGGGCCGCCGCAGGCTGTAACAAGAATAATGAAAGAAGCCAAAAAGGTGTATTTCATTGGTAAATATTGGGTTTAAGCGGGCAAACTTACCATGCCTTCTCTATAACGATAAAATGCGTTCGCAAATATCCGAAAGCCTTGCCAAGCGTGGCATAATACCACAATCGTGGTACAAAAACAATGTTTTTAAGCTATAGCTTTGTATTGTCCTGGATCTTGTCACCTAAATCTTTCCTATGCTAAATTATCTTCAACTCGTAAAATCAAATCCGGATTACTTCAGGCAATTTACCTGTAAAGAATTACTTTGCCTCAAGTACGATTGTCCGCGCGATATACCTGCCAAGACGGGCAAGTTTGCCGAGCAGAATTACTTCTGGTATGTGCTCAGTGGCAAAAAGATTCTTCATGCCAATGGCCGCTCATGGGTGATTGAGAAAGGCAATGCTGTTTTTGTAAAGAAAGGCGCTTGCGTTTTTGAACAGATTTTCGATGAAGTTTTTTGCGTGATCACATTTTTTGTGCCCGATTCATATATCAGGAATTTTGTGCAACAAAATCCGTCGCTCTTCTATGGCCGGCCTGCGGGTGGACCAACACATCACGCGATGCCTTTGCAGGTTGACCCCATACTGGTGGCTTTCTATAATTCGGTTCTACCTTATTTTACAAACGGTACTCAGCCCAATGAAGATCTCCTGGAATTAAAATTTCGTGAGTTGCTTATCAACATTGTTATGAACGACGCCAACATTGAGCTGATCAATTACTTCCAGTCGCTGGGCTCCTCGCATACCGCCAACCTGCAGCAAATCATGGAAGATAATTGTCTCTACAACCTGCAACTGGAAGACTATGCGCGCCTTTGCTGCCGCAGTCTATCCTCCTTCAAACGCGATTTTCACGCGGCTTATAATGTGACGCCACACCGCTGGCTGATGCAAAGGCGCCTCTCGCATGCGCGCCACCTGCTACGCACTTCGGATAAGCCCGTGGCCGACATAGCTTTTGAATGCGGCTTTGAAAACAACTCGCATTTCAGCAGGCTTTTCAAAGAAAACTACAACATCTCCCCGCTTCAATACAGGAAGCAACAGCAGAATAACGTGACGGCGATGGCGTCGTAGGGTGGCGGGTGTAGAGTGCAGGGATGGCCAGGTCATAAGAGGGCCACCTGTCACCTGACCGTCCCTTTAAGGGGTAACGACCGGCAAGAGAAATGGCTTCCTACATCCTTCACCTGACACCTGACACTGATTTTTCTGCCAACTACTCAATAGAGCTTGCCACCGGCTGCAGCCAGGTGTAGTTTTGGGCCGTCGTTGAAAACAACGATATATCAGTAAGAAATCATCAAACTAGTTATACAGGGGTTTTTCACAGGATTTTGCATCTTCCTTCCTTTTCCAAGGGAGGAATTTTTTTGTGTTAGTATATTAGCGGCCAATCACTAAGTATGAGCGCTTCCTGGTCCGCCACTTATTACCTGCCCGATGGCAGTTCTTATGCCGCTACCGTTTTCGTTTCATCAGTCACCATCACCATTCGCTATACCGATGCGCAGGGCAGTCAAAAAGACGTGTACTGGCTTGAAAAGCAATTGTCAGGTTTTGAAGTAAGGCCCGGTGGCACCGAGTTGCAATATCGAAATAGCGAAGGGCTGACTGAAAGACTGATCATTACGGATGCCGGGTTGGTAAGCGCCATCAAAAAACAGCTGAGCCACAATAAGCAGGTAGGCAAACCGCACCAGCGCGTTATGGGCAGCGCGGGTGCCAAATTGCTGATGGTGCTGGCAGTGTTGCTTGTTTTGATACTAAGCGCGTATTTCTGGTTGGCGCCCTGGCTGGGCGAGAAGGTGGCCATGAGTTTTTCAAAAGAATACGAGGTGAGCCTCGGCAACCAGATGTACCGGGCTATGGCAACCACGCTGAAAGTGGACACGCACAAAACCGCAGTCGTCAACGATTTTTACAAGCAACTGGGTTATGCAGTGGATTACCCGGTTGAAATAACCGTAGTGGAATCCGATATCGTGAACGCATTTGCCATTCCCGGCGGACATATTGTGGTGTATAGTGCTATCCTGGAAAAAATGAAAACGCCCGAAGAGCTCGCTGCCCTGCTGGGTCATGAAGCGTCGCACATTGCGCTTCGGCACTCGCTGCGCGGCATGTTCCGGAATCTGGCGCGCAAGATGTTCCTGGCGCTGATTTTTGGTAATGATGCAGGCATTCTCTCCGTATTGGTCGATAATGCCGATGACCTGAAAGGCCTTCAATATTCCCGCGCGCTGGAGTCGGAGGCAGACGATAATGGTTTGCAGTTAATGGCCCGCAGTAGCCTTAATCCTGAAGGCATGATCTGGCTGATGGAGTTGTTGCAAAAGGAAACGGAGGGACGAGAGCCCAATAGCCTGTTGAACACGCACCCGGTTATTAAGGATAGAATTGAGAATATCAGGAAGCAGATAGCTTTATTACAAGCAGAGGAGCGCGAGCGGCCCGAGCTGAAAAGATTGTTTCATAACTTGTATGAAAATTGGTGAAAGTGGCTGCCGCCTGTCACTCGACCAGCCCTCAGATAATCTCCGCCACGTGCTTCCGGATGTTTTGTGCCAGCTTGTGCGTGGGCAAATCGTTTTCGTCTCCGCCAAAAGGGTCTTCAATTTCTTCGGCAATAAGTTCCAGGCTAGCCAATACGTACAGAATGAATGCCACAATTGGAATGGTAAGGTACCCCAGCGTAAATACCAGGCTGATGGGCAAGGTCATGATGTAAAAGAAGATGAACTTCTTCAGAAACACGGTATATGAAAAGGGAATGGGGGTGTTCTTGATGCGCTCGCAGGCACCGCAGATATCGGTGAAAGATTTCAATTCGCCGTCGAGCACGATAAGCTGATCGCCGCTGATCTTTCCTTCGGCGTGCAGGCAGTAAACGCGCTGTATCAGCAGCGAAGCCACCTGGTTGGGCACGTGCTTCTCGGTGTCGAGATTTTTCAGGTCATGGTCTTCGCTTTCATCGAGGGCCAGGCGGGTTGATTCGGCGCGGAGGTGATGCGAAAGCACCGAGGCATACATGGGTATGGCGCGGCGGAAGAATTTACGGTTACTTTCATCTTCGGCCGGCAGCAGGGCGTTGAGCTTGATGGCGAGGTTGCGGCTGTTGTTGACCAGCTGTCCCCACAGCTTGCGGCCTTCCCACCAGCGGTCGTAAGCAGAATTGGTACGAAATACGAGCAGCATCGAGATCACGAAGCTGAGCAAGGTGTGCATGATGGAGATATTGCTCACATAGTGGCTGCGCGACCACTTCAGGATGTTGAGCTCGAGATAGGCTACAAGACCGCAATACAAAGACACGCCAATAATCAGCGGCAACAGTTTGCGTAAGGTATCGGCCTTGTGGAAACGGAATATGAAACTAAACCAGTCTTTCGGGTCGTAGGTGATCATAGTTTATCGTTTCATACTTTCCATTACATGCCGGGAAACAATGGACGTCCAATTTCGCGGAAAGGCCAGGGAATAGCGGCCAGTATCAGCAGCAACGCGATGAAGAAGAACCAGAAAGCCTTCTTGTATTTTACTGTATCGCTCACTGATTTCCTGGCCATGCCGCGGCCGGAAGTGATCAGTACAATGGCGGCAATCATGAGCACAGGGTGCTCTATCCAGAAGAAGCGATAGAAACTGCTTTTCATGAGACTGGTGCCTTCGGGCAGACCATTGATAATACCGAAGCGACCGGCTATCAGCAGATAAAGGCCCACCAGCAGGTTGATATGAGCCACGATCATGGTAAATAACCAGACTTTGCCGACACCGGCGGTAAATGATTTTCGGGATTGCCAGCCGGTATAACTCTTCACTACAGCCACCAGCAGCAGGATGAGTAATACCCAGCGAAGAAGATTGTGTAGATGTACCATACCTGTTTCCATGAAAAAAGTTTGGACAAAGCTAAAGGCAAAGCATGTAAATGAGAAAATTTCATATAGAAATATTTCTTTCGATGATATTGAAAAAGGTTTATATGAGGATTCCTTACAGAGACCGTGATTTTGTAATACGTATGTACAACAGGTTGTACGCCTGTTGTTTTCATAGGGAAAAAGTCTCACAGTGATACATAAGTGTTTGCCTATATTTTGAAAAAATCGTGCATGCATTATTCGCATTGCATGGCATGAGTAATATATCTTTGCCCTCATCGTTCACGTCCTCTCTCTCTCAATGCAAAGCAGCTCTGTACCCCCTTACAGGAGGCACCATTAGTAGCAGTAAACATTTTGTTATCGTGCAGTGCGCACAGTAAACTTTATCTTATTTGCAATGAGGAAAGTCGTCATTGAGATCATTGCTGCGCTACTGGTTTTGCTTTTTTTGTACGCCAGCATCAGCAAACTTCTTGGCTTCAGCCTGTTTGTTGACGAAATGAACAACCAGCCTTTTCCTAACTGGATGACGCCCTACCTGGTGGTGCTCATCCCTGGTTCAGAGATCCTGGCCGCAGCGGCTCTTTTGTTCGACCGCACCCGCATGCTGGGTCTCTACGCTTCCTTCGCACTTTTGTTTGTGTTTACGCTCTATGCAGCACTGGTCCTGTTGAATGTTTTCGACTACGTACCCTGCAGTTGCGGTGGCATGTTGAAGAAACTCAACTGGACACAACATCTATGGTTTACTTCTGCTTTTCTGCTTTTGTCCATCATTGGCATTTTGTTGTTCAGGAAACAGCGTGCCGGCGGCACGCCGCATTAGCTGGTCAGCGCCTGAATATTGAACACTTGCGTAATTCCTTCTGCCTGGCATACCGGAATTGTATTGACAAAATACAACAAACAGGGGTAACCGAAAACCTGTATAAAAGAGTAGGCCCAACCATTACCATTAAAAATTAAATTTTATGAAAAGGTTCAGAATTATCCTGATGTCTTTCATGATCGTTCTCGCAGTAGGTGGCGCATTTGCAACTACAGATCCCCCTTGTGTTTATGAGCCCCAGTTTTATAAGTTGGGATTGAGCTTTCAGCCCACGGGAGATTTAGGAGTGCACTATGTGTGCGTTCTTTGTCCATTTGCCTGCACCTACTATCGTCCCGATCCCGTTTTGATGCCCAATTACTATGCTCCGTGCAGGGAAGGTCTGTATTTGCCTATATTGATTTAAGCAATAGTCCCAAATCGGCCACGCAACAGTTCCACTGCGTGGCTTTTTTTTAACGATCGTTGTTGACCAAGCCTCCCAGTGTGATTACTTCCGGGGGAAGAGGCAACACATATAATTTACTGTTGGGTGGCAGGGTATACGTAGTTCCGTTCAATACTCTTTGTAAAGTAATATTGGCGCCCTCTCTGTTGTATCTGCGTAAGTCCGACCATCGGAGACCGCGGAAAGCCAATTCTTTCCTTCGCTCGTTGCGGACCAGCTGTAGCACATCTGCCGGAGTTCCCGGAGTGAGCGGTGTAAATGTGCCGGCGACGTATCGGTTCTCGAGCAATTGGTTGATATCGTTGATTGCATCGGCTGTCTTTCCCGATATGGCGTTCGCTTCTGCTCTAATAAGGTACAGTTCATCGGTTGCCAATCCGGCAAACGGAAAAACCGTTCCGGAATAATTTCCTTTCATGTTATATTTTTCGGGAAACTGGGATATGTAGAAATAAGTTAATCGCAGGTCGGTTGAATCATACATGCCAAGCAGTACGGAGTCTATAAGGACATCAGGATAAACAAAGGATGCCATTATCCTGGTGTTGAAGTGAAACTGGCTTTGAAATATCACCTCTTTATTTTCCCTGGTAAAAGGCAGTGTCAGGGTGGAATTAAGCTCATTGTAATTTAAGAGACTGTCGTATAAGGCAAGTACCTTGTTGGCATACTCTCCGGCTTGTGCATACGCACCCATCGACAAGTAAACCCGGGCTTTCAACGCTAATACAGCTGGTTTGGAAACCCTGTTTTTGTAAGCGAATTGAATATTCGGATAAACAAGATTCTCGGCACGGTCAAGGTGGGAGAGGATGCTGTCATAAGTTTGTTTTACCGTATGCCTTTCCACCTTTTCATGAATATTGGAGCGGGTGCGGATCGGCAATCCCAGGTCACTGGCAGCGGTACTGCTGTCATAAGCCGGAGCAAAAACCTGGGCCAGGTTAAAGAAAGCATTTGCCCGGTAGAAAAGCGCTGAACCCAGAATGGCATTCATTTCGATATTACCCGAAGAGCTACCCGGTATTTCCCGCAGTTTTTCTATTACTGAATTTGCATAATACACCTGCGCGTAGCAACGGCTCCAATCGTCTGAATTTTGTTGTCCTTGAAAGATGTCTTTTGCCCATATATAGCAATTTTGTTCGTGTTTAAGCGACAGTGATTGCCAATATTCATAGGAGATATAGTAATTGTCGGAAGATAGTTCGCCCATGACCGGCGCACTATTCATCACGTTATCATTATCGAGCAGCGCCCATAAATCTTTTACCGAGTTGGGTTCATCAAGATCTGTACGGGAATTTTCTTTAAGAAAGTCCTTGTTGCACGACAATAACAACACCATGAATTGTATAAAAATTACGCTCTTCATAGTATTATACGCTTCTAAAAGTTGACCTGGATACCCGCTGCAGTAGTTAAAGGCGCCCGATAACCTTCGGATACATAATCGGGGTCTATATCTACCTTCGCAGCTTTCCAGATGATGCCAATATTGTTGATGTATGCATTAAATGTGACCGACTGAAATGGCAGGCCCTTCACTTTGCTTTTGCTGATGGTATAAGAAAGTTGCACGTCTTGCAGTCTCACACGATCACCTCTTTCCACTAAAATGTCGGAATAGAGATAAGCATTGTCGCGGTTACCATCGGAGGGGTAACTCAGGGATGGCACATTGGTCTTGATTTCGTCTCCCGGCTGCCGCCACCTGAGGGTATAGTCTGGATGACCAAAATCAAACCCCTGGAACAAGGCAGAATAATTAATTGATGGCTTCCTGAAAAAATACCCCAACCTGTATTCAACCAGGAATGAAAACTCTAGGTTCTTATAAGTAATGGTATTGCGATAGCTGCCAAAAAACCTGGGCGATGACCGGCCGATATACAGCAGGTTGCTTCTGTCGGTTGAGGTATTGATGATATCGTACTGGTCGGTTGGTTTGTTGTCGAATATAATCAATGGGTTGCCGTTGAGAGGGTCAAGGCCTCCCCATTTGAATGCGTAAATGGATTCAATCGGGGTTCCGGCAACCGGGTTAAATTGTAGTTGATTTACATAGGCGGAAACGGGTCTTGCTGAATCCGCATACCGCGTGACGCGGTTGGTGACATAACTGTATAGCAACGTGCCTTGCCATTTCCATGTCTTTGAATGAACGAAACCAAGGTTAAGCGTCACATCAAAACCCTTTCCTTTCATGTCTGCAGTGTTGCCTTTATAGCTGTCCAGACCCCTTGTTTGATCCAGCGTAATAAAGCCCACCAGGTCCTTACTGTTTTTCATATAAAATTCCACTGTGCCGCTGATCCTGTTGTTGCGTATGGCAAAGTCTACAGCGAGGTTGGTAATGCGAACTCTTTCCCATTGAAGCAAATGATTGGCCGGGTTAGTGATAAACGCCTGGATGGCGTTAAAAAAACTCGGATTGATTGCGTACTTGATTGCGAGCTTGGGAGAGACAGTTTTGTCAACATTGCCCGAGTATCCATATGTAGCCCGCAACCTGATTTCTGACAACCACGGAATTTCAAACCATTTTTCACTGCTTAGCACCCAGCCACCACCAACCGACCAAAGGGGAGTGCCATGCTGGTTAATGCGCTCGCCGAAAAGATTCGATTCATCTTTTCGCAAGTTAAAAGAGAATATGTACCTGTATTTGAACGTGTAAAGCAGGTTGGAGTAATAGGAGAGATAGTGATCAGTTGTTCCCAGGTTAAAATCGAACCTGGGAATACGTTGAGGTTGAAACGGCGTAACAAACAAAGGGAAGCTCGTATTAAAATCTACATGTTGCATGGTTCGGTTGCTTCTGTCGTATCCATAGTGTCGCGCCATGTCACGTTGTGTTTCAAGGCTTCTCCTTTCAATACCAGCAACTACCGATAAATTATGCACCAACTTAAACAAGCGGTTATAATCCGCCTGTAGTCGCATGCTATGATTCGTGTAATCAAACTTATTTATATCAATTATACCGCCTTCCGGAATCGGTTTCGTAACTACACCGGAGGGATCTATATTGGTGTAAGCGTTGATGAGGTGCCGGGTAAAGTACATTTCCGGGCCGTGGTAATCCTCCTGCTCACTGAATCCCCTGCCAAATTGATAACGGCCGGTAAGTTTTAATCCCTTCACAATAAAATCCAGCTTGTACCCGGCATTCAGATTCACCTTGTAGTCGGTCAGCCTGGTTACATCGTCTGCTAACCTCAATTCCTCCAGCGGTCTGAAGTTCCAGTCTAATAACCTGTCATCATTCAATGCATTTTTATACTCCTGCCTGGAATCAGCCTGCACCACCAGTGGCTGGCCATGCTCATCGGCAAGACGAGTGTAGGGGTACACATTCTGTAAAGGCAGAATATTGTGGTCGGAGGTTGCGCTTTGCGCAAAAGCAACACCTGCAGTAAGCTCCAGCTGGTCTTTCATAAGCAGATAGGTATTGCTTGCATTTACAGTAATACGTTCATAGTAGTTTCTTGCCAGGTTGGTATTGTTCCTGTCATAGCCCACAGAAAAATAATACCGCATTTTATTGCCGCCACCATGAATATTCATCGCATATTGCTGGTTTACGCTGCGGCGGTAGAAGTAGCGCGACAGATCGGCGCGGAGGTCATTGGAGGCAAGCTGGTTCAGCCAGTTTTCGGCGTATTCGGAGTTTATCAAACCTTTCTTCAGCGAATCAAGAATCATTACATCGGGTGGCACAAGCGTATAGGGTAAAGCAATTCTCGAATTGTAATAGCCGTTTTCATACAAAAATTTCGTTACCTCCATATAGTCTGCCGAACTCATCTGCGGCACGCGATACAAATCAGGTTTGGCTCCTGCCGTTACATTACTTACCAGCGACACCCGGGGAGCTTGTTCAAAATTTCCCCTCTTGGTATTGATGATCACCACGCCATTGCCCGCCAGCGCACCCCATAATCCTGTTGCTACTGCATCTTTAAGAATGGTGACGCTTTCAATATCGTTGGGGTTGATATTCAATGGATCGCCTTCATACGGAAAATTATCGACCACCATCAAAGGCCTGGTCTCGCCGAAAATGGTGCTGATGCCCCTTACCACCAACCCGTTTCCCACCAGGCTGCTGCCGCCCTGGTTGCGGCTGAATAATACTCCGGTTGACATATTCTCGATCCGATCGAGAAAACTGGTAGATATGCGGCAGTTGAACTGCTGGCTGTCGATATGCGAGAAAGAACCCGTCATATGGCGTTCAGGAATTCTTTGATAGCCGGTGGTGACCACCGATACTACTACTTCATCAAGATTGTTAGTGTTTGGAAAAACCTGTAGCTCCATCACCTTGCGCACCTTTGAACGGGCGAAACGCGTAGCAAAACTCACGTGGGTGATCACCAGCGTATCATTCTCCCGGATACCTTCTAACTGAAATACGCCGCTGCTGTCGGTAGTAGTAAACTTTGAACCATTTTTCAAAGAAATGGTCACGCCTTCAACGGGCCGGCCCGACTCGTCTGATACACGACCACGTTGAGTGTACAATACCGGCGTATTTGCTGTAGCAGCAGGTTTGGGTAAAATAACTATTCGCTTCTGAGTGCTTTTCACAGAGAAAGTATAATTCGGCTGGCTGTCAAACAAAATCTTTAAAGCAACGGTTAATTCCACATCATCGAAAATGGCGGTTACGGGATTGGCGTTGCTGATATATAAATTGCCATCGGCAATATTCTTGCCCTGGTAGTGAAATGAATAGCCTGTCTGCCGGGAAATATCCAACAGCACCTTCTCGAGTGGCGCATTTTTGTAGTTGAAGGTCACCACCTGGCCCACCACGCACACGTGCAAGAATATCAGCGCTAACAACAGAGCCGGCATCCTCATAGTACAGTCCATAGGTTTAATAGTCAAGAGTTCTTCAGGGAATCTGTTCCTGTGAGCAGGGTTGGTTGAGTTGCTATAAAACACCGTTGCCATCCCCAGGCATGGAATGGCGTTATCCGTTACCGGTAACTTAATGAAATAAGTCGTGCCGGTAAAATTTCAGGCTGTTTTTTTCGGTCATTCAACACCGCTATTAACCGCACTAAGGGTTTACATATACATGGTTGCCTTGCAATGAAAGCCTTACGGGACAGTTTGTGTTTAGCTGGTTGATGACTTCAGATAAAGGTTTTTTTCGGTCGTATTTAAAGGTTATGTTGCCAGCTACCTTCATTTCTGCTGCAGGATCGGTTACCAGGCCGAATCCGTACCAGCGTTTCAACTCCAGCAACACCGAGCGCAGCGATTCCTGCTCATACACAAATTTGTTTTCTTTCCAGGCCAGCACAGATGCCATGTTCACGCTGTCTCTTACGGTTATTTCATCCAGCGCAGTATCTGCCACCGCCTGCTGACCCGGTTTCAATACACGCGCCGCCTTACCACGGCTCATTTTCACTTTTCCTTTGGTGAGCGTGGTCTTAACAGGCTCGCCGCTATGCGCGTAAATATTAAAATGAGTTCCCAGCACCTCCACTTCGCAGGGCCTAATGCTATTGGATTGTGCCGGGATCTTGACTATAAAGGGTAGTCTGTCTCTGCCATTGGCCGCATAAGCCTTTGCAATTTCAAAATATCCTTCACCGGTCAACTCCACAGTACGCCGGTCGTCGCTGAATTTTTCCGGATAAATAAGCGTAGATCCCCTGTTGAGCCACACCCGCGAACCATCGGGCAGCACCACGCTGTACTGGTCACTGCGGGGGGCTGACGAATAATCAACCTCACCCGCAGCAGATTGAGGTTCAGCAGACTGGTAAACAAGTTTCCCATCCTGTTTATGCAATTGTCTGCCGTCGCTCAATGTAGCCAGTAAGCCATCGGCTGTCGAGCGCAATGGAATTTTGTTGCCATTGGATAAGGTTAAAATGGCTTCTCCTCCGGGAAGTATTTCAAGTTGGTTGTTCAACACTGCCAGCGCCACCTGGGAGACTTCCGCCGACGCATTGTTACGTCCCAGGAAGTAAATGCCGCTGGTTATAATGATCAGTACAGATGCCGCTACTGCCAGGCGGCGAACCAGGCTGTAGGTTCTTGCCGCCGGTTTTTCTTTAAACAATGCCTCCCGCAGCTGTGCCAGGCCGGCTTCTTTGCCGGGGGCATGATATCTTTTCCTGGCTTCCCTGAGCCAGTCCTCGTCTGTGAGGTTCTCCACCATGCTGCGGTTCCATTCAGAGCGCGATAACCAGGCGTCCAGCTCCTCGTTCTCTGCTGTGGTGAGGGGCATGCCTTTAAGCCGCCTGTATAGCAACTGGACTATCCGTTCATTATTTTGCATAGAAGCTATGTTAGTAATGGGCCTCGGTACACATCCATTTTCACAAGCGCACACTATTAAAACAACTGAGCGCGCATTTCATAAAAAAAAATTTGAAAAAAAATTAAAAAAAACTTTTGCGGGTAGATTACATGAGCAATAATGCAAATATGAGGGCCAGCAGCAGAAGTCCTTTCCTTTTTAGTAAAATCCGTAAAGTGTTCAAGGCATTGGCATGTTGCACGCGCACATTGTCAACCGATATATGCAGGCGGTGCGCAATTTCCTGGTAACTCAGTCCCTCGATGTAGCGAAGATGAAAGATCTGCCTGCTTTTATTGGTTAAGCTTCCCGATTCGCGGAAAATATGACTCACAATATCGACCATGATGGCTTTGGCCATCACATAATCACTGTTTGCTTCTGCAGTATACAACATTTCTTCGTGTGCCTGCTTCCTTCTTTTCTGAATCCTGAGATGATTCAGGCTGGCATTTCTCACAGTGATAAATAAGAATGCTTTGATATTGTAAACCGTGTCGAAGTCTTCGCGTTTCTCCCACAGTTTGATGAAGGCATCAACCGTTAGTTCGTGAGCCACTTCCAAATCGTTTACATACTGGTCGGCGAAGAATCTTATTCTCCGGTAAAACTTATCGTAAAGTAATTCGTAGCTACGTTGATCGCCTTTTTTTAACCCCGCAATGATTTCTGTTTCGGTCATTGACTCTTGTTGAGTTCGCACAAAATGGCATTAACCTTTGGGTGTACCAATTTTTCGTAACCCTAATATAGAAACATTCATCAACATTAAAGTACTAAAGCGGGCGCGAAAACTTATAAAATTTTTTCGCTGAAACCCGCTCCAGTACTGCATTTGTGGGGATATAGTCCCATTATGATTCGTCAGTATTCACTACTTAATCTGTTGCACAAACGATTTATTCTACCCAGTCTGCGATGAAGATATTTGTATCGCGTGTGCCACCATTATTCCTGTTGCTGCAGAAAACAATTTTCTTTCCGTCAGGAGAAAACATGGGGAATGCATCGAATCCTTTATCGCGGCTCACCTTCTGCAGATTCTTTCCATCTTCATCCAGTATGTACATGTTGAAAGGAAATCCCCTGCTGTATTCGTGATTGGAGGCAAAAATGATTCGTTTGCTGTCGGGAATAAACACAGGCGCCCAGTTGGCCTGGCCAAATGATGTTATTTGTTTGGCATCGCTGCCATCTGCATTGGCTATAAACACTTCCATATTAGTGGGGGCAACAAGACCCTCGGCCAACAATTCTTTGTATTCCTTGATTTCTTCGGGTGTCTTTGGTCGTGAGGCGCGCCAGATGATTTTTGTTCCGTCGGGACTAAACCACGCACCGCCATCATAACCCAATTCGGAAGTGATGCGTTTTTCCTCACCTGTTTCCAGGTCCATAATGTACAAATCCAGGTCGCCGTCTTTCACGCTGGTATAAATCATTTTCTTACCATCGGGCGAAAGCGTTGCTTCTGCATCATAGCCTTTCGAGTTGGTCAGCTGTTTTACAATATTACCGTCGAGGTCGGCCATGAAAATATCGTAGCTGTCGTACAATGGCCATATATAGCGGTTGCCATATTTACTGCGGTCGGGAATGGGCGGACAATCGTCGCCCCCCAGGTGGGTGCTGGCATAGATTACGTGCTTGCCATCTTTGGTGAAAAAGCCACAGGTAGTTCTGCCTTTGCCGGTGCTCACCATCTTATATTCAAACTTCTCACCCGGTTGGGTAGGTATTTTGCCAATGAACATCTGGTCGCAGTTGATACCATCTTTGGGCTGTGTGCGTTGAAAGATCAGCCATTGGCCATCATAACTGAAATATGCTTCGGCATTATCGCCCCCGAAAGTAAGTTGCTGCAAATTCTTAAAATGGGTTTCTTCAGGATATGCAAGGGTATCTGAAGAGGTTTGTTCCGCGGTTTGGGTGGGGGAGTTGTTGCAGCTACTGAAATAGGTAGCTAACAAAAAGGTCAAAGAAATCGCTGCAAATCGTTTCATTTATATCGTTTTTGAATTACGGCGCAAAGTTATTTTTGTTAAATCCGGCATCTGTCAGGATATTGTCATAAGCACTTGCCCAAAATCGGTTAGTTTTGTCGTATGAACAGTTTGAAATACAGGGTAATCCGTTCGTATTGGTTGATAGTGATTCTCGGAATTTCTTTGACTGGTTGCGATTTCTCCGATAAAAAAGGAAACCCTGGCGATATTCTTCATGCACCTCCCTATGCCAGTCTTACTGACAGCATAAGCAGGTTTCCCGACGAGCCGCGTTTGTACGCCGAACGCGCCTTGCGTCTTTCCCAGAACGACCTCCACGAGTTAGCTACCGCCGACTATAAAAAAGCCTGGGAGCTGAACCCGGTGGAGGGGATGGCGCTGGAATATGTCAACAACCTGATGCTGGTCAACAAACCCGGTGAAGCCATCGGCCTTTTAAACGACTGCATCAAAAAATGGCCGCAGAGCATTGACCTGCGCCGCCGGCTGAGTGAAATATATGAGCAGATCGGCCAGCACGCGCGTGCTGTGGCGCAGTATGATGAAATGCTGCAGACCGATTCCACCAATTTCGAGGCCTGGTATAACAAGGCCATCCTGTTGAGCAGGCTGAGAGACACTGCTGGCGCCATTGCCGCGCTGGAACGTTCCTATGCCGCGCAGCCTATTTATTATAATGGCATTACACTGGCGGGTTTTTACGCGAAACAACTCAATCCCAAGACGCCGGCGCTCTGCGATGAACTGATTGCCAAAGATGTGAACAACGAATTCCCGGATGCCCATTTCGTCAAGGGACTTTACTATTCCTACACCAAAAAATACGACTCGGCCGATGCCATGTTCGATGAATGCATCAGGCGCGACTGGCGTTTTGCCGACGCACATGTGGAGAAAGCTGTTATTTTGTACGAAAAGAAACAATACAATGAAGCGCTCAACGTACTGAAGACCGCACTCACCGTGGCCAACCTGCATGCTGATACCTACTACTGGATGGCGCGTTGTTATGAAGCACTTGGCGACAGGGAGCAGGCCATACAAAATTACCAGAGAACGCTTTCCCTGGACCCGGATGATGATGATGCGAGGGCGGGGCTGAGAAGAGTAAGATAAATATTGAATTTGAAATTGATTAAGGAATCTGAATAATTGACAATAAAGATTTATGCTGATAGTTGCTCCTTCGTTATTGGCTTCTGATTTTTTGAGGTTGTATGATGAGTGTATGTTGGTAAATGAAAGCGAGGCCGATTGGTTTCACTTGGATGTGATGGATGGGCGTTTTGTGCCTAACATCAGTTATGGATTGCCGGTGATAGAAAAGATAAAGACTGTGGCAAAAAAGCCCTGCGACGTGCATTTGATGATATGGGAGCCGGAAAAATATACAGAGGCATTTAAGAAAGCGGGCGCCGATATTTTGACCGTGCATATCGAAGCTTGTGTGCACCTGCACCGCAATATTGAGCAGATCAAATCGCTGGGTATGAAGGCGGGCGTAGCTGTAAATCCGCATACTCCGGTGGAAAGCCTGAAAGATATTCTGCACGATATTGACGTAGTGAACCTGATGAGTGTGAATCCTGGTTTTGGCGGGCAACAGTTCATACCCCATACGTTGCAGAAGATAAAGGAGCTGCGCCGCATGATCGATGAAAGAGGATTGAAAGTACTGATCGAAATAGATGGCGGCGTTACCTTAGACAATGCCAAAGAAATTGCCGGTGCAGGCGCCGATGTGCTGGTGGCAGGCAATACCGTTTTCAAAGCCAAAGACCCCAAAGCCGTAATCAGCCAGCTGAAACATTTGGGCTAAGAGCAATGGCAAAAGACCTTTTTTCGGAACAGGCAACATTGTATGCACAATACCGGCCGGTGTACCCGGCTGCACTCTACGATTATATTTTCTCCTTTGTAAAAGAAAAAAAATTCGCGTGGGATTGCGCCACGGGCAACGGGCAGGCGGCTTTGGCGCTGGCTGGCGTTTTCAGGAAGGTTTATGCTACCGACATCAGCGAAAAGCAATTGCAGCAAGCAGGATTGCTCGACAATATAGTATATTCGGTGGCCGCCGCTGAGCGCACGGAATTTCCGGATCAATTGTTTGACTGCATTACGGTGGCCCAGGCTTATCACTGGTTCGACTTCGCGGCGTTTCGCAGCGAACTGCTTCGGGTGGCCCGCCCCGGCGCCGTACTGGCTGTGTGGGGTTACAGCCTGCCCAGGTGTGAAGAAGAAGCGATCAGTAATCATATCAGCTCATTTTATCGAAATGTAACCGGCCCATACTGGGATAAAGAGCGCAGGTATATTGATGAACACTATGCCACCGTGCCGTTTCCCTATGATGAGCTGCCGCCGAAGGAATTTGCTATTGAATTGAGTTATACGCCCGGTCAGTTCAGGGGATACCTGAACACCTGGTCGGCTGTGCAGCATTTTATAAAAGCGAATGGTTACAATCCCGTTGATACATTTTTCACTACTTTGAAAACTACCTGGCAGGATGATAATGCGAGAAAATTTTATTTTCCTGTCTTTTTAAGAATAGCAAGACTATGAAGGCGCTCGTCTTAGAACAATACATGAAGCTGGTGTACCAGGATGTGCCCATGCCCGGGCTGGCCGATGATGAAGTGCTGGTGCGCGTGAAGGCTGTGGGTATATGCGGCAGCGACGTACATGGCATGGATGGCAGCACTGGCAGAAGAATACCGCCCATCATCATGGGTCATGAGGCGAGCGGCGTGATAGAAGCCATGGGACCGAAGGTGAGCGGCTGGCAAAAAGGAGACCGCGTGACCTTCGACTCAACCATATACCGAAAAGATGACTGGTACACGCAGCGAGGTATGTACAACCTCAGCGATGGCCGCATGGTATTGGGCGTGTCAACTCCCGAATTCAAGAAGCATGGCGCCTTTGCAGAGTACGTCACCGTGCCGCAACATATTTTATACCGCATACCTGATGGTGTAAGCTTTTTGCAGGCCGCCCTGGTGGAGCCCGCCGCGGTATCATTACACGCCATCAACCTTACACCGATCCATCCCGATGACACCGTGCTGGTAGTGGGCGCTGGTATGGTAGGCATGTTTGTGATTCAACTGCTGCGCATCAGAGGCTGCAAACATATTGTGGCAGTTGACCTGGAAACATCACGACTGGAACTGGCAAAAAAGCTTGGAGCCGAATTCGCGTTTGTGCCCAACGATCCTCAATTGCAGGAAACAATTCATGATCTCACCAATAACCGCGGCGCCGATTGTGCTCTTGAAGTGGTGGGCGTGGCAGCTTCGGTGCAGCTGGGCATTTCATTGTTAAGAAAAGGGGGCACGATGACCCTGCTCGGCAACCTTTCGCCCGAGGTGCCCATTCCTCTGCAGGCAGTTGTTACAAAACAATTGCGCCTGCAGGGTTCATGCGCCATCAATGGTGAATATCCTGAAATACTCGACCTGATTTCGCAGGGCAAGCTGGATATGGAAGCTATTTTATCGGCGGAAGCGCCCTTATCGGAAGGCGCGCAATGGTTTGACCGGCTTTATAAAAAAGAAAAAGGATTGATGAAAGTAATTTTGAAACCCTAAACAGATTTGGCAATGAAAACACTCAGGGCTGCGATCATAGGCTGTGGAAAAATTGCACAGGTGCATGCGCAAACCTTTCTCAATATCGAAGAAACAGAACTGGTAGCTGTACAAAGTCGCAGTGCTGCCAAAGCAGAAGCCACCGCCGGCAAATTCGGAGCCAGGCCATATACTGACATTGCAGAAATGATACAGCGTGAGCGGGTGGACATTGCCATTATATGCACCCCGCACCCGGCACATCGCGAGGCGGCCATAACCGCCATGCAAAATGGCGCACATGTGATGGTAGAAAAACCGCTGGCTGTAACGCTGGAAGACTGCGACGCGATGATTGAAATGTCGAACCGAACAGGACTAAAACTCGGCATGATAAGCCAGCGGCGTTTTTATCCTTCCTGCCGCCGCATTAAGGATGCAATCGATGCAGGCAAATTGGGCACACCTATGCTGGGTGTGGTGATCATGTATGGCTGGCGCGACGAAAAATACTACAGCAGCGATCCCTGGCGCGGCAAGTGGAAAGAAGAAGGTGGGGGCGTGCTCGTGAACCAGGCGCCACACCAGCTCGACCTGTTGCAATGGTATATGGGCAGTGAATTTGAAGAACTATATGGCGTGTGGCAAAACATCAATCATCCTTACATCGAAGTGGAAGATACGGCCGCGGCCATCCTGCGTTTTAAAAATGGCGCTATGGCCAATATCATCCTGAGCAATTCGCAGAAGCCGGGCATCTACGGCAAGGTGCATATTCATGGCAGCAACGGCGCTACCGCCGGCGTACAGACTGATGGCGGAGCTATGTTCATCGCCGGACAATCAACCATCCAGGAACCACCGCTTAACGATCTGTGGACTATTCCCGGGGAAGAAACCCAGCTCGCCGGATGGCACAAGGCCGATACAGAACAGTTCAATTCCGTTGATCCCGTTGTTTATTACATAGAACAACAAAACCGTGATTTTGTACACGCTGTCCAAAACCATCGCAACCCCCTGGTAACGGGACAGGAGGGCCGCAAAACCGTGGAGATATTTACGGCGCTGTACAGGTCGATGCGTGCGCGCAAGCCGATATACTGGCCGCTTTAATTAAAGAATCAGCAATCAACTTTCAATATATCAACTGGGTGAGAAAATAATTCCCCACACCCTTCATATTCATTTTCCCTCTTCTTTTGTTCCCTCTTCAGTCTTCGCCCCGGTCCGGGATTTGCAACTATTGATTGTAAAATTCATCAACCCAAATACCATTTGTCATGATAGTTAATGAAAGAGAATTTCCTGTAGTAGTGCAGGCTTACCAGAGTTCGGGCAACCAGGAATTGTTTGTAGCGGAGCAGGTGGTAAACTCGCAAAGTGAAGTGGACAGTTTTTCCTCGCGCTATGCGGGAATGGTCATAAAAGCAAGAATGTTGAACGAATCGGAGTTGAACAATGAGCGCGTGGCGGAGGCCAGCAACTACCCACGCCGTCGTTCAGGAGCAGCCGCCTGGGCGGTGATACTGCTCATAATCGTCGCCCTGATTGTGGTGGGATTTACCACGGGCTGGATACAACGAACTCTCAACTTAAACGTTGACGCTATTGAAACACCACAATCAGGTTCTGTATCTAATCCTTCACGATAGTTTATAGTTCGGAATCAGACAAAGAGGGCGCAGGCGTTTCGACCGTTTGCGCCCTACATTTTTACTGTAAGCGTCTTGTGATACATCTGTTCCAGCACGGAGTGCGTTTGCAGCGACCATTCCACTTTCTCCGGCCAGTCGTACTCGTAGTCCACAATCAGCTTGCGCAGGAATCCATAGCCTTTCAAAGCGGCTTCTTTGTTATAAAAACATTCGATCCAGGAGTCATCCACCTTTTCGCGGTCGGGCAGACCAATTCCGCCGCGATACCAATTGAATATATGCGGAAGTCCTTCAAAATTGATGGATGATTTATCGCGCAGCAATACATCGCGGTAGTACAAAGCGAAAAACTTCAGGCAATTGGTTACGCGTTTTTTTATAGCAGAATCATCCTCCGGTCCCTGGGGCGGAATGCGCCATTCATTGTTTATGGGGTGAAAAGGATCGTTGAGCATATTTTCGTGCACCTTGCCACTGACGCTCATGTTGAGGTAAAGCGCTTTGCCATCTTCGTTTTTGGTGACCAGTCGAAGTTCCCTTGCATTCACAGAAGTGATAATAAACCAACGGTGGCTGCCATCATTAAAATTAAGAATGAGCGAATCGCGGCCCGCCAGGCGCCATTTGCCGACGCGTATATGATGACGCGGGTTTTCAACCACCGATCCGTCTTTGAAAAAATTGTACTGGGGAAAAATTTTAGCGTTGTTTTCGTCCACGATTAGTTCGGGACTGCTGGCGCCATCGTTCTTGTTCAATTCCCATTGCTGGCAGAGGTCCTCGGAAATATCCTCTTTTCGGAAACTGGAAATAGTCACATAACCTTTTTCGCCGGTGGCAATGGTCTCCCGGAGCACACGGCCAGGCTTGCTTTCTTCCTTGTCTTTTTCACCTTCCACATTAGCCGACTGACCGCCGCAGGCTGCCAATAAAATAGCTATGAAAATAAAGCGGTAAACAGAAGTACTCATAATTCCTTTGTGGTTAGGGGTGTTTTACAATAAATATCCGTTTTTTCTGTTTTAGTGTAAAGCCTAATTCAATTAATTTCGACCGCATAAAACTAACCCGGGTGCAACGAGTCAGGACTATTTATTGTTTCGCTTCTATTTTGGCTTTATTGCTCTCCTTTTCACTGCAAGCACAAAAAAAGCAGGCTTTTGTCTCGGGTAAAGTGGTTGACGAAAACGAAAATCCCCTCAGCAACGTATCGGTGATGATTCTCGGCCGCCAGTCGGGCATAACCACCAGCGATAGCGGCACCTTCCGGTTGAGTGTACCCGCCGACCGGGCCTTTGCCATCGTGTTTAGTTTTGCCGGCTATAAAACAGAGCAACGCAATTTCCTGCTGGCCGAAAATGAAGAAGAACGCATAGTATTGCGCCTCGAACGCGGCACCGGCTCGCTTGATCCCGTGGTGGTGACCGACCAGCGCCAGCGGCAGGAGGCCAGCCTGATACAGCTCAATCCGAAAAACGCCATCAACATTCCTTCCCCCACGGGCGGTATTGAAAGCCTGATAAAAGTGTTTGTAGGTACCAACAACGAACTCACTTCGCAATATTCCGTACGCGGCGGCAACTACGACGAGAACCTGATTTATGTAAACGATTTTGAAGTATTCAGACCCTACCTGGTGCGCAGCGGTCAGCAGGAAGGGTTGAGTTTTATTAATCCTGAGCTGGCGCGTAACGTCAATTTTTATAGCGGCGGCTTCCAGGCGCGCTATGGCGATAAAATGTCTTCGGTGCTCGATATACAGTATAAAAAGCCCCGCCGTTTCGGTGGCTCAGCTTATGTAGGTTTGCTGGAACAGGGTCTTCACCTGGAAGGCACCTCCCGCAACGAGCGCTTTACTTACCTGGTAGGCGTGCGCAATCGCAGCAACCGGAATTTACTGAGCAGCCAGGAAACGCAGGGCAACTATGTGCCCTCATCGTCTGACCTGCAGGCTTTGCTGACCTATCAGCTCAACAGCCGCAACTCCATTGAATTGCTGGGAAATATTTCACAAACAAAATTCAACCTCTCTCCCGAATTCAGCCAGTTGACGTCAACCGTTTTTTCTCCGTACTTCAGCGCCAACCTGGGCCTGGACATATATTTCGATGGCAGGGAAGAAGACCGTTATTTCACCAATATGCTCGGTCTCTCGCTGGTGCAGCAGCTGAACAAAAATCTTCGGTTGAAATGGATGGTAAGCCGTTTTGAGAACGACGAGCGCGAATCGATCGATATCACCGGCGCCTATCTGTTTGGTGAAAGAGAATTTGATAAATCAAAACCCGATTTCGGTTTGATCAATAACCCGCTCGGCGCGGGACTGTATCAAACCTTTGCCCGCAATGAGTTGAACATTGAAGTGTGGAATTTGTCTCACAAAGGCATACTCGATAAGGGAAAGCACTACATACAATGGGGACAAAGCATAGAACGACAATCCATCAAAGACAAGCTCCACGAATGGGAATACCAGGACTCGGCGGGATACAATCTGCCTTATAACCCCGATGTGTTTGAGCTGAACAAACTGCTGAATTCAAAAGCCGATTTATCCATAACACGTCTCAGCGGCTATGTACAGGACAATATTGAGTTTAGTGAATCAAGCGGATTTACGCTGCAGGCGGGTGTGCGTTACAACTACAATACGCTGAACAAAGAATTTTTGATTTCTCCGCGCGCGGGATTCTCCTGGCGCCCCGCCAAATGGAAGCGCGATGTGATATTTCGCGGCGCGGTCGGCATTTACAATCAACCTCCTTTCTACAGGGAGTTGCGCCGCTACGATGGCAGCATCAACAAAGACCTGAAAGCGCAGAAAAGCTGGCAGGTGGTAGCCGGACTCGATTACAATTTCCGCTCGGGCAATCTTCCTTTCCGGTTCACTACCGAAGCTTACTATAAAAGCATGACCGATGTGGTGCCCTATGATATCGACAATGTGCGCCTGCGCTATTTTGGCGAGAACCGCGCCAGGGCTTACGCTACCGGCATTGAAATGCGCCTGTTTGGCGAACTGGTGAAAGATGCTGAAAGCTGGGTGAGTCTAGGCATTATGCGCACCAAAGAAGATCTGAAAGGCGATACTTATTACGATTACACGCTCGACGAGAACAATGTACCCACCGACAGCACGCTTACCGAAGCAGGCTGGTTGCGCAGGCCATCGGATCGCTTGTTTACTTTTGGATTATTCCTGCAAGACTATCTCAGCACCAACCGCAACTTCAAAGTATATGTGAACTTCCTCTACGGAAGTAATCTGCCTTACAATATCCCCAACAGTGTAAAGTATCGTAATGCGCTGATCATCGAACCTTATATGCGCATCGATCTTGGTTTCAGCCTGCTGCTCCTCGACAGCGAACGCAGCAACCGCCGCAGCCATCATCCTTTCCGCAACTTTGAAAATATATGGGCCACTTTCGAGGTCTTCAACCTGATTGACCGCGACAATACCATTTCCTACCTCCTGATCAAAGACTTTTCTAACACCATTTTTGCCATGCCGAACAGGTTGACGCCAAGGCTGGTGAACCTGAAGCTGGTGGCGAGATTCTGAATTTCAGCGACTTACACAAAACTTGATCAATCTCATAAAAAACCTGAAAAACCTGGTTACGCCCGCTTTCCGTGGTTTTACTATACAAGAAAGTACTCAATACGGAACGGATGATAGTAAATACGCGCCCTAATCCATTTACCAGTAACATCATTGTGGAGATAGTCAATGAACAACCGGCGCACGCCATTGTGAGACTATACAGGCAAGACGGAAAATTTATAAGGATCATCTCATGGGATATGGCCAAAGGAAGGAACATCACGATGTTTCGCGACCTGGAAGACCTGGATGACGGCACTTATGTACTGGATGCAGTGGATGCCCTGGGCAACGTACTGCACAAGACCGACCTCATTAAACGCATGCTTGTGCTTACCTGACAAAATAATGTAACCATACCAACCGGGGCTTTTGGTTGCCATACCCTCCGGGCAGCCGAAGGCCTCGTTTTTTCATACCCGTTAGTACACGGTGGCCCACCCTTGCCCGTTTACCAGGCAATGCCGGCCGTAGTTCCCAATTCTGAACAAAGCCGTCCCACGGCGGGACGATTCTCCTCTGCGATCGCTCACCAATGCTTGACAATCAGTGAATAATAAACCGGCACCCGGTATGCGATGTACAGAAAAAAGCACATTGAAACCATTAACATTTGGAAATACCCATGAAAACAATGCCCCGGAAGGGCAGAACGCTATTCACCGGAAACTGAACCGGCTGCTGTCTCCCGCTATGCAAACGAGTTGGGTTGCGCCGGATGAAAATGGCAACATGATAACAAGAGTTATAGTAAGACCCAATCCATTTGAATCGAGTATAGCCCTGGAAGTAACCTGCGTGCAAAGCAAGCACATCATCGTGCGCATTACCGACGAAGAAGAACGCATTGTGAAAATGTTCAGCTGGTTTGTTGTGAAAGGCGATAATGTGACTATCTTCAACGAAGATGATACGATGGGTACAGGTTGCTACAACCTGGATGTGATGGATCTTGACGGAGAGCTACTGTTAAGTACAGAACTTATTAAAGGATAAATGCACTTATGGTATTTTGTTTTGAACGCCCCTGTCCCTAGACCCGGGGAGTCGCTGATGCGGCTCCCCTTTTTTATTTCCTATTTCGATAATTTTGCGTATGACCAAACTGAGCGTAAACATCAACAAGTTTGCCACCCTGCGCAACAGCCGTGGTGGCAACAATCCCGATGTGCTGAAGGCAGCCATCGATGCGCAGCGTTTCGGGGCCGATGGCGTTACCGTGCATCCGCGTCCTGATGAACGTCATATCCGCTACAGCGATGTGCGTGAAATAAGGAAGATCATCACTACTGAATTCAACATAGAAGGCAACTGCCGCGAGCAGAAATTCATCGACCTGGTGCTCGAGGTAAAACCTCACCAGGTTACGCTCGTGCCCGATGATTTAGGGCAAATCACTTCCGATCATGGCTGGGATACGATTAGACACAGGGATTACCTCCGCGAAATGATCGGCGTTTTTAAATCGGCCGGTATTCGTGTATCCATATTCGTTGATCCTGTGATTGAAATGGTGGAAGGTGCTGCAGCAACCGGTACTGACCGTATTGAATTGTATACCGAAGCCTACGCAAGAACCTATGCAGCCGATAGAGAAGACGCCATTGCGCCATATATCGCAGCCGCCAAACGCGCGAATGAACTAGGCCTGGGGATCAATGCCGGTCATGACCTGGATCTGAACAATTTAGCCTACTTCGCGCGGAATATACCGGGACTGCTGGAAGTGAGCATCGGTCATGCGCTGATATGCGATGCGTTGTATTTGGGATATGAAAATACAGTGCAGTTGTATAAGCGGCAACTGATGTGATTATTCCAAGGTGAACAATACATCCTGGTACTCCAGCTTTTTTCTGTCGAAAACACTCTTTGCAAAAGGACAGAGCGGAATGATCTTAATATTATTTGCGCGCGCATAATCCACCGCGGCCTGCACCAACTGCTTACCAACGCCTTTACCTTCCAGCTGTTCGCTCACTTCGGTGTGCTCGATAATCATTTTGCCGTCAGACAGCAGGTTGTAAACCATCTCGGCGAGAATGGCGCCATCTTGTCCCACGTAGAACATTCCTTTGTTGCCCACTTGTTTGTTTTGTATAAGCATGCCAAAAGTTTTTTTGTTTTGGGTTTCTGGTGTTTAAGTTCGGGCAGCAATTATTATGCGCGGCAGCAAACCGAAGACTTCTGACCCGGAGCCCGAAACTCCCCTAAAAGTATGCTTATTAAAAAAAATTTGGCCGATTCATTTTTGACCCGCATTTTTGCCCTGTTATGATGAAAAAATTACAAAATACACAGTGGTGGTGGCATACAAACCTTCTGCGGGGCTTGTAATGCTACATTTCTGTTATTATGTATTACCATATTAGGCCCCGATGCAAATCGGGGCTTTTTCTTTTTTAGCCGCTGATTATCACAGGGCAGACAGACCAGGAAGTATGAAAAAAATAAAGATCCAGACCAATTGTAAAAAAATGCTCGCGGATGTTTATACGCCGGTGGGCATTTACCTGCGCGTACGCGATCGCTTTCGCGATACCATCCTCCTCGAAAGTACCGACCATCATGCGGCAGAGAATAGCTACTCATTCATTTGCATCAATGCCATTGCAGGTATCGAAATCAGTTCTGCCAGCAATATTGAGTTCAAACTACCCGGGTTGCCGCCGCAGAAAGAAGCAGTGAACAATGCCGCCGAAGTGCCCGAACGCATCTGGAATTTCATGCAGCGCTTTGAAGTAAGCGGCGATAGCAGGGAAGCGCGCTTCGCGCAGGGGCTGTATGGTTATACCACCTACGATGCAGTACAGTTTTTCGATACCATCCAACTCTCCGCAGGTAAAGGCGCCGCGCCCGTCATCCCGCTGATGCGCTACCGACTGTATCAATACGTGATCGCCATTAATCACTATAAAGACGAACTGTTCATTGGTGAAAATGTAATTGCCGGTCTCGAGAGCGAGCTGCCCGTGGTGGAGTCACTGATTCGCAGCAAAGACGTACCCGTGTATCCCTTCAGGGCAAAAGGCAGCGAGACATCCAACATGAGCGATGAAGATTATATGAAGATGGTGGAAAAAGGCATTCAGAGCTGCCTGCGTGGCGACGTGTTCCAGATAGTGCTCAGCCGCTGCTTTGAACAACCCTTCACCGGCGATGAGTTTGCGGTATACCGCTCGCTGCGCAGCATCAATCCTTCACCCTATCTTTTCTTTTTCGATTATGGCGACTACAAATTGATGGGCTCATCGCCCGAATCGCAATTAATAATCCATGGCGGTAAGGCCGTAGTGCATCCCATTGCAGGCACTTTCCGCCGTACCGGCGATGATGCTACCGACCAGGCAGAAGCCGCACGCCTGTTGGAAGATAAAAAAGAAAATGCCGAGCATGTGATGCTGGTAGATCTGGCGCGTAACGATCTTAGCCGTCTCTGCGATGAAGTAGCTGTGGAGCAATACCGCCAGGTGCAATATTATTCGCACGTAATTCACCTGGTAAGCGAAGTGCGTGGCAGGGTAAGACCAGGCACCAACCCGTTCTTATTATTGGCAAAAACATTTCCGGCCGGTACCCTGAGCGGCGCGCCTAAGTTCAAAGCCATGGAACTGATAGATAGCTATGAACCCACAGCGCGCAGCTATTATGGTGGTGCCATCGGTTTTATGGGGTTTGACGGAAGCTGCAACCATGCCATTATGATTCGCACCTTCCTGAGCCGCGGCAACAAACTGGTGTACCAGGCAGGCGCGGGTATAGTGGCAGCAAGCCAACCTGCCAGCGAATTGCAGGAAGTAAACAACAAATTGAATGCATTGAAAAGCGCGATAAAAGCGGCGGAATCGATCAGCTGAGCAATGTATGTGTCACCCCGCTGCGAAACCGCCAAGCGACAACCAAAGAGCAAAATGAAAATCTTAGTCTTCGATAATTACGACTCCTTTACCTACAACCTGGTGCACCTGGTGGAAAAGATATTGCATCAGCGCGTGGATGTGCACCGCAACGACCAGATACCGCTGGAGAAAGTGAAAGAGTACGATAAAATCATTTTATCACCAGGTCCCGGTATACCCGAAGAGGCTGGATTGCTGTTGCCTTTGATAAAAGAATATGCGGCCAGCAAATCCATACTCGGCGTTTGTCTTGGTCACCAGGCCATAGGACAGGCTTTTGGCGGTAAACTGATCAATCTCAGCACCGTGTATCACGGCGTGGCCACCCCGGTACATTTTGAAAAAGGGAAGAAAAATGGTTTGTTCAGCAACCTGCCCGACGTAATAGAAGTAGGCCGCTATCATAGCTGGGTGGTGAGCGAGGAGGATTTTCCCGAAGAACTTGAAATAACCGCGCGCGATGATAACAACTACATCATGGCGCTGCAACATAAAAAATACGATGTGTGTGGCGTGCAGTTTCACCCCGAGAGTGTGCTTACACCACAAGGCGAGATCATTTTAAGAAACTGGCTGGCCAGTTAAATAAATGGGTATGAAAAAGATTCTGCAATTTTTATTTGAACACAAAACGCTCAGTCGCGAACAGGCCAAAGAGGTGCTGATGAATATCGGCAAAGGAGTGTACAACGAGCATGAAGTGACGGCCTTTATGACGGTGTACCTTATGCGCAGCGTTACCATCGAAGAGCTGCAGGGTTTTCGTGATGCATTGCATGAACTGTGCGTGAAAGTGGATATGAATGGATTCCCCGTGATAGATATTGTGGGTACGGGTGGTGATGGAAAAAATACTTTTAACATCTCTACACTGAGTTGCTTTATAGTGGCAGGTACCGGCCAGAAAGTGGCCAAGCATGGCAATTACGGCGCATCGTCTATCAGCGGCGCTTCGAATGTGATGGAGCAACTGGGATATAAATTCAAAAACGAGAACGATAAGCTGAAAAAGGAAGTGGACGAGGCGAATATTTGTTTCCTGCACGCACCGCTTTTTCATCCTGCACTGAAAACCGTGGCGCCCATCCGGAAAAACCTGGGTATGCGCACCTTTTTCAATATGCTGGGCCCGATGGTGAATCCCGCTTTTCCGCCATATCAACTGGTAGGGGTGTACAGTTTGGAAATGGCGCGGATATATAATTATCTTTTACAACAAACCGACAAGGCATTTACCATTATTCACGGTCTTGATGGTTATGATGAAATATCGCTGACCAACGATACCAAAGTCATCACCAACGAAGGTGAACAAATTATGACGCCTGAAATGCTGGGCAAGCGCATGGTGCAGCCCACCGATATTTATGGGGGCAACACGGTGGAAGAGGCAGCAAAGATATTTGTGAAAATACTGAAGGGCGAGGGCAGCTGGGCGCAGAATGCCGTAGTGCTGGCCAATGCAGCTATGGCATTGCACTGTACCGGCAATTTTAAAACATACGACGAGGCCTACGGCAAAGCAGTGGAGAGCCTGGAGAGCGGCAAAGCCTATGAAGCACTGAAAAAATTAATCGCATTACAATAGCACCGGATTGAAGAATTAAACACTCGAGCTTTTCCCAATGGATATATTAGAAAAAATAGTCGCCGACAAAAAAAAGGAAGTGGAGAACAAAAGGGTGATGCTGCCATTTCACGTGCTGGAAAAGTATCCGCTGTACGAACACGCCACGGTTTCGTTGCACGAAGTGCTGGCGAAAAACAGTTCAACAGGCATCATTGCTGAATTCAAGCGCCGCTCGCCATCCAAGGGTGTGATCAACGATACCGCGGAGATCATAGACGTGGTGAAAGACTATGAGCGCTACGGCGCCGCGGGCATATCGGTGCTTACCGACGAAAAATATTTCGGCGGCTTTTCCGACGACCTGATGATTGCGCGCGAGGCGGTAACTTGTCCATTATTGCGAAAAGACTTTATCATAGACGAATACCAGGTGGTGGAAGCCAAGGCCATCGGCGCCGATGTGATCTTGCTGATTGCAGCCTGCCTGACACCGGCTGCGGTGAAGCGCCTGGCGGCACTGGCTATGTCGCTCGGTCTGGAAGTGCTGCTCGAGCTTCATGATGAGGAAGAACTTGGTCATATCTGCGACGATACGGCATTGGTGGGCATCAACAACCGCAACCTGAAGACATTTGAAGTGGACATCGAGCGCAGCCTGAAAATGGCGGAGCTGATACCCGATGAGAAGATAAAGATTGCAGAAAGCGGAATCAGTTCGCCATCAGCTATAAGGCTGTTTAAGGAGCATGGATTTAACGGTTTTTTGATCGGGGAAAATTTTATGAAGGAACCATATCCTGGTGAGGCCTTTAAGGCCTTTGTGGAAAAGCTGAAATAATACGCGCAAAGGAGCAAAGCACGCAAAGAAGACATTGCACCCTGGCGCGAAACACAAGCGGTTGCATAGCCAATAACCTTTTAACACTTAAAATCTCTTAATCGCTATGCGCGTAAAAGTTTGCGGCATGACATTGCCGGAACAGATGGAACAGCTCGGCAGCATGGGCGTAACCTTTGCAGGATTTATCTTTTACCCCAAAAGCCCGAGGTATGTGTTCAAACACATGACCACCACGCAAATCAGGAAAGAAAACAGCGTGAACAAGGTGGGTGTATTTGTGAATGCGGGTATCGAAGAGGTTTTGCATATGGTGGATGAATGCCGCCTGCACATGGTGCAGTTGCACGGCGACGAAACGCCCAAATACTGCGAGAAGATCGCGGATTATGTGTCGGTGGTAAAAGCGTTTCGTATAAGCGACAACGACAACATCGAGTGGATGGTGCGTCCTTACATGGATGTGTGCGACATGTTTATGTTCGACACCATGGGCGCGGGCTATGGCGGCACCGGGAAAAAATTTAACTGGGAGATGCTGAAGGGGGTAACGGTGGGTAAACCATTTTTCCTGAGTGGCGGCATCGAACCCGGCGATGAAGAAAAACTGCTCGAATTTGCGAAGGAGCCCGTGGCGCGTGCTCTTTTTGCGGTGGACATCAACAGCCGTTTTGAAATTGCCCCCGGCGTGAAGGATATGGATAAGGTGAGAGAATTTGTGAAACGCCTGGCTTAAAAATAATATCATGATCAGGATCGGCATCATCGGGGAGTATGATGAAACTTTCCGTTCGCACGCGGCTACCAACGAAGCGCTGACATTGGCTATCGCGCGCATTGGGATTCCGATGGAGTATGAATGGATAAGCACAGGAAGCGTGGAACCGAGGTTCGAGGAAATTACCAGCCGTTTCAACGGCTATCTCGTCGCGCCGGGTAGTCCCTATAAGGATATGCTGGGTGCGCTGAAGATCATTCAGTTTGCGCGAGAAAATTTTCTACCGGTCCTGGGCACCTGCGGCGGCTTTCAGCACATGGTACTCGAGTTTGCGCGGCACGTGTTGTTTATCCGCAACGCGCAACACGCCGAATACGATCCATATGCTTCAGACCTGGTGATTTCGCCATTGAGTTGTTCGCTGAAGGGTCAGACCATGGAGTTGATGATTACACGCAAAATGTCCAGGACCTACAAGGCTTACCATGCCGATAAGGTGATGGAAAAATACTATTGCGATTTTGGATTGAACCCGCAATACCAGCAGGAGATACACTATTCAGGCTTCCAGGTGGTGGCCACCGACAGCAACCAGGAAGCGAGGATCATGGAACTGGAAAATCATCCTTTTTTTATAGCCACGCTCTTTGTGCCGCAGGATAATGATATACTGGAAAAACCGCATCCGCTGGTGATGGGTTTTGTGCAGGCAGTGGCAGAACGTGTATTGGTAAAATGGAATTGAACATGTCAACAACCACAACATATCAGCAGCCCAATGAAATGGGCTACTATGGCAAATTTGGCGGCGCCTATATACCTGAAATGTTGCATCGCAACGTAGAAGAACTGAAGGCAAAGTACAAGCAGATCATTTACGACGAGCAATTTCAAAAAGAGTTCAGGCAATTGCTGCGCGATTTCGCGGGGCGGCCCACACCATTGTATTTTGCCGGGCGGCTGAGTAAAAAATATAACACCAATGTTTACCTGAAGCGCGAAGACCTCTGTCATACCGGCGCGCATAAAGTAAACAACACCATCGGGCAGATATTGCTGGCACTGCGGTTAGGGAAAAAACGCATCATTGCGGAAACCGGCGCCGGTCAGCACGGCGTAGCTACTGCCACCGTATGCGCGCTGAAAGGGGTAGAGTGCATTGTATATATGGGTGAAAAAGACATTGAGCGGCAGGCGCCCAACGTAGCACGCATGAAAATGCTCGGCGCTACCGTAGTGCCCGCCATCAGCGGCAGCAAGACGTTGAAGGACGCTACGAATGAAGCCATCCGCGACTGGATCAACAACCCGCTTGATACGCATTATATCATCGGCAGCGTGGTGGGCCCGCATCCATATCCCGATATGGTGGCCCGTTTTCAAAGCGTGATCAGCGAAGAAATTCGCTGGCAGCTGAAAGAAAAAACCGGCAGCGAGCTGCCCACGCATGTAGTGGCCTGTGTGGGTGGTGGCAGCAATGCAGCGGGTGCGTTTTATCATTACCTCGATGAACTGGACGTAAAATTAGTAGCTGTGGAAGCCGCCGGACAAGGATTAACCAGCGGCAAGAGCGCCGCCACTACGCAACTTGGCACTCCCGGCATTTTGCATGGCAGCAAAAGCCTGGTAATGCAAACCGCCGACGGACAAGTAGTGGAGCCGCATAGTATTTCAGCCGGTCTCGATTATCCCGGCATTGGCCCCCTGCACGCGCATTTGTTCGACAGCGGCCGCGGCACCTTCCTCAGCGCCACCGACGAAGAAGCTTTGGAAGCTGCATTCGAACTGGCAAAACTGGAAGGCATCATTCCCGCGCTGGAATCGGCGCACGCTTTATATGCGCTAAACAAGCTTTCTTTTAAGAAAGATGATGTAGTGGTGCTGTGCCTCAGCGGCCGCGGCGATAAAGATTTGGGCACTTATATGAAAGCAATGGAAAACAGAAAATCATGAACAGGATACAGGAGTTATTTCAGAAGAAAAAAAATAATATCCTTAACGTGTATTGTACGGCAGGCTTTCCCGAGCTGGAAAGCACCCTTACCGTGATGAAGTCGCTGCAGGATAACGGCGCCGACATGATCGAACTGGGTATGCCTTACAGCGACCCGCTGGCCGATGGTCCTGTGATACAAGCCAGCAGTTCGCGCGCCCTCGCCAATGGCATGACCATCGCGAAGTTGTTTGATCAACTGCGCGGCTTTCGTCACCAGATCTATGTGCCGGTGATACTGATGGGTTATATGAACCCCGTATTGCAATACGGTTTTGAAAAATTTTGCAAAGATGCCGCCGATATGCCGGTGGACGGGTTGATACTGCCTGATCTGCCGGAATACGAATTCGAAAACGAATACGGCCCGATTATTCAGCGGTATGGTCTGAACTTTAGTTTTTTGATTACACCCGAAACATCGGAAGAAAGAATCCGGAAATTGGATAGTCTTAGTACAGGGTTTTTATACGCAGTATCCTCATCTTCTACTACCGGAAAAGATAAGGATATGAATGCGGTAAATGCCTACCTGCAACGCCTGCAGAATATGAAACTGAAAAACCCAGTGCTGGTAGGTTTTGGGATAAAAGACAAAGCAAGTTTTGATGCGGCTTGTCAATATGCGAACGGGGCAATAATCGGCACGGCATTTATAAAGGCGATTGAGCATAGTAAGGATTTGGAAAAGGATATAAAGGATTTCTTATGCGAAGTGAAGTCGTCAAATTAATTGCCTGTTTCCCCGGAAAAAAATTTTGATCGAAGGATGGGTGGCAAAAAAGTAAACGACCCGTAAAGTTTTGGAATCATTTTCAGAAAAGAACAATGACCATGAATGTTGTGATTTTAAAATATAACGCCGGCAATATTCAATCTGTGCTGTATGCATTAGAACGAATCGGCAGGCAGGCCGTCGTAACCGACGATGAAGAGCAGATTCGGACGGCAGATAAAGTGATTTTTCCAGGCGTAGGAGAGGCAAATAGCGCTATGCGGTATCTCAAAGAGCGGCAATTGGATAAACTGATAAAAGAATTGAAACAACCCGTTCTCGGTATCTGCCTCGGCATGCAACTGATGTGCGAACACAGCGAGGAAAACGACACGCAATGTCTCGGCATTTTCCCCGAAAAAGTAAGACTGTTCACTCCGCAGGATGCATCTTTAAAAGTGCCGCAGATAGGATGGAACAACATATTTAACCTGAAATCACCACTTTTCAAAGACGTTCCCGAAAACAGCTTTTGTTATTTCGTGCATGGTTACTACGCCGCGCTGGGCAACGATACCATTGCTACCGCCGACTATGTGCAACCCTACAGCGCGGCATTGCACCGGGACAATTTTTACGGCGTTCAATTTCACCCGGAAAAAAGTGCCACCGTTGGCGAAAAGATCATCCAAAATTTTTTAGAGCTATAAGCCATGGAAATAATTCCCGCCATAGATATCATTGATGGAAAATGCGTGCGCCTGACGCAAGGCGATTATTCACAGAAAAAGATTTACAATGAACACCCGCTTGAAGTTGCCAAACAATTTGAAGACGCGGGTTTGGAAAGACTGCACCTGGTAGATCTTGACGGCGCCAAAGCAGGCACGGTCAAAAACTGGAGAGTGTTGGAGACCATAGCCGGTAAGACTTCGCTCGTCATTGATTTTGGCGGCGGTATTAAATCTGAAAAAGAGGTGCAGATTGTTTTTGACTCTGGCGCGGCACTCGCAACCGTTGGAAGTATTGCAGTTAAGGACAAAGAGACTTTCGTAAAATGGCTCCTGCAATACGGCCCCGAAAAATTTTTGCTCGGCGCCGATGTGAAAGGAGAAAGCATTGCGGTGGGCGGCTGGACCGAAACAACCGAAATAAATGTTTTCGATTTTTTACAACAATATATTGACCAGGGCATCACGAACGTATTTTGTACAGATGTTAGCAAAGACGGATTGCTTGAAGGTCCTTCGGCAGAGTTGTACAAAAAAATCATCGAACGCTTTCCTTCATTACATTTCATTGCCAGCGGCGGCGTAAGCAGTGTGGAAGACGTGGAAGAGCTCGCTGCCATCGGATGCAAGGGAGTGATTATCGGGAAAGCCATTTATGAAAACCGCATCTCGCTGCGCGAGCTGCAGACATTCGCCAAATTATAACCAGCACCACATGCGCCGCCTGCCGGTGATGTGAGATATTGCAAAAAATAAAAACCATGTTGTGCAAAAGGATCCTTCCTTGTCTTGATATAAAAGATGGCCGCACCGTGAAAGGCACCAACTTCGTGAACCTGCGTGATGCCGGCGACCCTGTAGAGCTGGGCGCCCTGTATGCCAAAGAGGGCGCTGATGAACTGGTGTTTCTCGATATCACGGCCACTAATGAAAAGCGCCAAACGCTGCGTGAGCTCGTCAACCGTATTGCGCATCATATCAACATACCTTTCACAGTAGGGGGCGGTATCAGCAGCGTGGAAGATGTGCATGCGCTGCTGCAAAATGGCGCTGATAAAATTTCAGTGAATACCGCTGCCTTCAAGAATCCGCAACTCATCAGCGACTTGGCTTCGGAATTCGGCAGCCAGTGCGTGGTATTGGCCATTGATACCAGGCAGGAAGAAGACGGCCAGTGGTATGTGTATCTCAATGGCGGGAGAGTAAAGACGGATAAATTATGTTTCGATTGGGCAAGACAAGCCGTGCAACTCGGTGCGGGTGAAATTTTACTCACGTCTATGAATCATGATGGCACCAGGCAGGGCTTTGCTATTGATATAACGAGACAATTGGCTGAGAACCTGCCCGTGCCGGTAATTGCATCGGGGGGCGGAGGCACTATGGCGCATTTCACGGAAGTATTTACCAAAGGCAAGGCCGATGCGGCGCTGGCGGCGAGCATCTTCCACTTTAAAGAAATTTCAATTCCCGAATTAAAAGGATATTTGCAACAACATCAAATTCCGGTAAGGACCATATGATTTACTGGGCGCTACTAGCTTTAGGCATTGCATTTAATATTATCACCTACGTGCGGAATAGGCAAAGAGATAAGGCTCGTCACCGCCGGGAGCGCTTACAAGAAAAACAGGAAGCCTTGCTGGAAACATTGCGCAAGCGCAAACAAGAGGAACAAGACAATACAGAATGAAAATAGATTTTAAAAAATGCAGCGACGGCCTGGCACCGGCCATCATCCAGGATTTCAGAACACATAAAGTGTTGATGCTTGGATTCATGAACGAAGAAGCATTGAACAAAACGATGGCCGAAGGAAAGGTCACGTTTTATAGTCGTAGTAAAAAGCGCCTATGGACAAAAGGCGAGGAGAGTGGCCATCACCTGCTGGTAAAAGAAGTTCTGCCAGATTGCGATAACGATACCCTGCTCATTAAAGCCGAGCCGCTGGGACCTACCTGCCACACCGGCGCAGACACCTGCTGGAGCGAACGCAACCATTCAGAAGATTTTCTCTTCTACCTGGAAGAAATTATCAACCTGCGGAAAAAAAGCGATGATCAGCAGTCGTACGTGCGCAAATTGTTTCATACAGGCATCAACAAGATTGCACAAAAGGTTGGGGAAGAGGCGATAGAACTGGTAATTGAAGCCAAAGACAATAACGATCAATTATTTCTGAACGAGGCTGCCGACCTGCTCTTCCACTATTTGGTATTACTTAACGCAAAAGGTCATAATTTGCAGGCCGTCGTTGACGTTTTAAAAAGCAGACATTCAAAATAAATACTTTATGAAGAACTTGCTGGCGCTCATGCTGATATTGCCCCTCGGCCTCCTTGCACAGGATGGATTTGAGATAAAGGGTACCATTATGGGCCTGCCCGAGAACAGCCGCGTGGCATTGATCAATTTGAGTAAACAGAACGATACCGTAGCCACTACCGTGGTTGATCACGGCAGCTTTGTACTGAAAGGAAAAGTGGAAGACCCCAACCTGTATCACCTGTTTATGGAAGGTTCCGGGAAAAAAGCGGTGCTGTTTCTCGACAACAGCAAATTGACCATCAAAGGCGACGCCGATAATCCGCAGGAATTCCAGGTAGCCGGTTCACCCGCGCATAGTGATTTTATGGAACTGCAAAACACGTTCAATCCCCTGATGGAAAAACTGATTGACCTGCAGAAACGCATCCAGGCCACACCCGGCATTCAACGCGAAGATTCATTGGTGAACGCATTTCAGAAACAATATGAACTGGTGACATCGACTATTGACCGCTTTGTTACCAGCAAAAAATCTTCTCCGCTCAGTCCTTTCCTCTTGTATATCACCAGGACGCTTGAGCAGGATATGGATAAACTCGAAAAGCGTTTTAACCAGCTCGATGCCTCGGCGCAACAAGGTTTTTACGGAAAAATACTGGCAGAAGAAATTGCAGAAAGCAAGATTGGCGCTGTGGGTACACCCGCTATCGATTTTACGCAAAGCGATACCAGCGGCAAACCCGTTTCACTCGCTTCTTTCCGCGGCAAATATGTGCTCATCGATTTCTGGGCCAGCTGGTGCAGACCCTGCCGTCTCGAAAATCCCAACGTGGTAGCCGCTTACAACAAATTCAAGAATAAGAACTTCACCGTGCTTGGCGTTTCCCTCGACCGCCAGCGCGACGCCTGGCTGCAAGCCATCCGTGAAGATAACCTTGCCTGGACCCAGGTGAGCGATCTTCGCTACTGGTCAAACGAAGTAGCGCAGAAATACCGGGTAGATGCTATTCCGCAGAATTACCTGGTAGGGCCAGACGGAATTATTGTTGGCAAAAATCTGCGCGGCCCGGAACTGCAGGCGAAGCTTTGTGAATTGTTGGGATGCGATTAAGTAGTGAGGTTTCTGGTAAGAAAGAATCAACCATCAATTTGTTAGCTATAAAGGCTCAAATCTGTTCGCTGGCCGCGAACAGATTTGAGCCTTTATACTTGAAATACTGCTCAGTTTTTGCTACCTCACTTAATTAATATCTTTTCCTTCTTGCAGTTTTTTCATCATCAACTCTATACTGTCTTTGTTGCCTTTGTCTGGCGCTACTGCAAATGCTTTTTGCGCGAAGCTGATTGCTTTTTTGTAATCACCCAGGGCTGAGTAGCCGCGGGCCATGCCTACCAGCGTGGTAAATTCGCTGGGGTGTTTATCGTAGTTGAGTTTGAAGGCTTCGAAAGCTTCTTTGGCTTTCTTTTGTTGAACCAGTTGGCGCGCATACTGGTGTATCTGGTTTATGTTGCCCAGCGGCAATGCTTCTTTCATAATGGATTCGGCTTCCGCTGTGCGGCCCATTATCGCGAGGATTTGTGCTTTGGTGGAAAGGGTCGTAAAATTCTTTTCACCGATAAACTGTCCGCTGATGGCATGTTCAGCCCATTTCAATCCTTCCTCGAGGTTGGTATTGTTCACAAGGCAGAAAGTAGCGGCCTCGATAAAACTCTGCCAGCCTGGATTGAAACTCCTTTCGCCTCTCAGCTCGCGACGAAATGATTCGAGCTGCAGTTTTACATAGTCGGTCTCTATCCTGATCGGTATTCTCAGTTTTTCCCAATACAAGGAAATGGTAGCTCCGGTGGCAGTCTGGTCGGTGAATTCATACTTCAGCCATTCAACGTGCTGGCTGGTGACTTCGGGTTTCACTTTTACGCGCAGCGCATCTTCGTTTTCATCATAAAAAAAGCTCCCCCACGAAGTGTAGTTCTTTGAAAATATTACAGTGCATTCATTGGGGTCGTAGGCGATGAAGAGCGCGTACTGTCCTGCGGGAAGATCCTTGCCTTCCACTTTCACACCGGTAGAAAAGCGAACCACCGTATTTTCATTGGCTCCTGCGCGCCAGGGAGCGGCCTTACTGGTGCCAAAACCAAGGTCGGCAAAACCCGTATGTACCAGTTGTCCCCAGATTTTTCCTTCGCGACCCTTTACGCCAGGACGGTTATATTCAATGGTAACATCTGTGATCCCTATGCGTTCACCAACCATTGCTTTTTTGTTGCCGCCTTCGGGCGGAACGGTAAGTTGAGAAAATGAAACTGTAAATCCCATCGCCAGGATTCCGGTTAGCAGAACGTTTTTCATATAGTTGAGCTTTTGCGCACAAACTAACATGAATTTTCTGCCGCCGTGAAAAAAAATTACACCGGTCGTTAAAACAGCAGGATGGAATGACAGGAAAGTATGATATAAGGTAAGATCACTCCTCGTTATTCTTGTCCTTCTTCTTCCCCCCGAATATCCTTCTCAGGAATCCTTTTTTTTTCTTTTCGGGTTCATTCGACGTGGAATCATCTTCTTTCACAGGAACTTGGTTTTTCGGGTTGAGGGCCTCGTTGATCACCTTCAACTCTTCCATAGCCTGTTTCGATTCCACGGGAATGTTTTGCGTATCGGGTTTGCCGAAGAAATCATCGAGTTGTCCTTCCTCGCTTTCGTCGCCCTGCGCAGGAGTGGCGCCCAGTTCGGGGAACATATCATAGAACTGGTTATCGTGCATATTTTCCGGCTGCACGAAGCGGGCATTTTTGTCGAGGCCGAGCGTTTTATCGGCAAGTGCTTTGGCAAAGAAATACTCCCAGATGGGACGCGCGGCCTGTCCGCCATAACCCAATCCGCTTTCGAGACGAATAAAGCGGTCGTCGCAACCGATCCAAACGCCTGCCAGCAACTGGGGTGTGAAGCCGAAGAACCAGGCATCGGCATTGTCGTTGGTGGTACCGGTTTTACCGCCCATTTCAGCAATGCCAAGGCGGCCACGCAATCCGGCAGCAGTGCCATAATCAACGGGTCCCTGCAGCATGCGTGTCATGGTATATGCGGTGGACTGGCTGATCACTTCGGTGCGGGTGGTGGTGAATCTCTCCAGCACATTGCCGTATTTATCTTCAATACGGGTGATTAAGATTGGCTTTACGCTAAAGCCACCGGTAGGGAACATGCTGTAGCCCCACATCATTTCGTACAGGCTCAGGTCGCAGGAACCAAGACTGATAGAAGGATAGGGCTCCACCTTGGTGGGTATCTGTATTTTCTTGAGAAAATCGGAGAATGCCTGCGGTGTGGTCTGCTTGATAATGTAGGCAGCCACTTCATTTACCGACCAGGCCAGCGCATTGGCCATGGTGCGTTCGCCATTATGACCACGGTCCCTGGCGGGCACATAACCCGAGCCGGGGAAATATTGCTGCCTGTCTTCGCACATGGTTTCCGGGCGGAAACCATAATCTTCCACCGCCAGCGCGTACAAAAAGGGTTTTATGGAAGAACCAACCTGGCGCTTGGTCTTGAGGTTAACGTGATCGTATTTGAAATTCTTGAAGTCGATACCGCCCACCCAGGCTTTCACTTCACCGCTCATGGGGTCGGTTACCATAAACGCCATTTGCAGCATCTCACGGTGATACTTGATTGAATCGAGAGGCGTCATTACCGTATCTTTTTCCCGGCGTGCATTCCAGGCAAAAACTTTCATTTCCACTTTCTGGTTGAAAGTCTTGCGAATCTCCGCATCGCTCATACCTTCTGCCTTCAGGTTGCGCCAACGGTCGCTGTTCTTCATATAGCGCTCGAGGATGTCTTCACGGCCTTTCCATACTGCATCGGTCTTCACGTTCTTCTGCTGGCTCAGGGCGCGCTGCAGCACGGGCATATGTTTCACCATTGCTTCTTCTGCATACAACTGCATACGCGGGTTGATGGTGGTATACACTTTCAATCCATCAGCGTTCAGGTCATATGGTTCCTTGGTTTGAGGGTTGATATGATTGGCACACCATTTCCTGAGATCGTCTTTTATAACATCGAGAAAATAAGGAGCGATGCCGTTGTTCTCGTTCAGTTTTTTGTAGTTGAGTTTGATGGGCTCTTTCTTGAGCTTTTCTGCTTCTTCGGCAGAAAGGTATTTGTTGCGCACCATCTGGTTGATCACTGTATTTCTGCGTGCAAAAGCGGCTTTGTAGTTGGTGCGCGGGTTGTAGGTTCCGGTGGCTTTCAGCATTCCAATCAGCGTGGCTGCTTCAGGTATGGTGAGTCTGTCGGGTTCTTTGGAGAAAAATGTGCGGGCGGCATTGCGAATACCATACACGTTGTCGCTGAAGGCAACGGTATTGAGATAAAGTGCCAGTATTTCCTGCTTGGTGAAATTTCTTTCGAGTTTTACTGCGATGATATTTTCTTTCAGCTTCTGCAGGGCGCGCATAAGGATGTTGTCGGAGCGCTCGTCGAACATGTTCAGCGCTAACTGTTGCGTAATGGTGCTGGCGCCGCCTTCCTTACCCAGGAAGAAGATAGCCCTTGCCAGCGCGCGGCCGTCTATGCCCGAGTGGTTGTAAAAACGTTCGTCTTCTGTTGCTACCAGCGCATCGATCACGTGCCTGGAAATATCCTTGTATTGCACATTGCTTCGGTTGCCCTTTTCCTTATAGTACCTGCCCAGCAAAGTGCCATCGTCGCCAAACACTTCAGTGGCCAGCACGATGGTGGGGTTTTCGAGCTGCTGGATGGATGGCATTTTGCCCAGCACGCCATAGTTGACCAATACGATCAACAAAACGACAGCAAGAAAACCGACTAAGAATATTTTCCAGAAAATTCTGACTGCGCGGGTCATATACAGGTATTTGGGATTTAGTGTTACTGTATGTTGGCAATAATCATGCAAAAATCATACACCTGGACGGCTTAGTTTGAACTTAATTTGTTAAAAACGGCCGGGAAAAGCCTGGTTCATAAAGGCTTTGTAAGCGGCTATATCCTTCGCATTCAGAAGCACTTGCAGATTATTTTGAGATATTATAATAAAAGAATATTTGTTGGCGGGCATCCACGGAATTACGTCGCGCGGCGCTGCCGTTTTGGCCTTATCCATATATTCGAGCGCAGCTGCCGCATTGGGGAAACCATCGATCATCATCATCCTCAGTTCGTCTGTGATGTTCATGAAGCTGATGCTCACATTCCTGTTGTTCTCGCGGTTATAGCGGTTAAATGCGTTGCGGGCCTCGGTTACATACACCTGGTCCACTTTGTCCATCACCAGTGCCACCATGTGTGCGGTGGCGGTATCCAGCACGTAGTATTTCGGGATGTTGGCACTATCGCGGCCGCCCGCCGGCGGGTTGGTTTCATTTTGCCTTACAATGGGCGGCGGCGCCTGTTGCGGCGTAGTGCGATCCGCGCCTTGTGCCTGCTGCAGGCGGGCGAGTGAATCAAGTCTCAGCTTTTCCTTAGCCTGCGCTGCGGCAATAACGCTGTCGGGCAAAATATTATCCACTGGCTTTACGGTGCCTACCGTAGTCGAATCCTGCTCCAGCACAGGTCGCGCGCCGATAGGACGCAGATTTGCAATCACTACCTCGCTGCTGTCTTCCGTTGGTCTTTCAATTTGCAGGTTGGTGAGATATTCTTCAATTTCCTTTCTGCGCGCCAGCACATCCACCAGGTTTCGCGCCTTATCGGCCATTGGCGATTCGGGGAAGGTGGTGATGAGGTCGTTCAGCACCTTGCGCGCATTGATGTCCTGGCGGTTTTTGATATAGTACATCGCCTCGATGTACAGCAGTTGCGGCGTCCAGTACGATTTTCCATACAGGCTGTCGGCCTGACGTTTTGCGGCTATCGCTTCCTCAAAATTCCCCTCGATGAAAAGCGTATAGATATGCTCGTAGCGCTTTGTCATTTCTATTTTGGCCGCGCTGTCGGCGGGTATCTCATTGGCAGCTACTGCACGTTTTTCAAAATCGGTACCGGGGAATTGCTCTTTCAGTCTTGCTGCAACCGCATCGGCTTTTTCTGTTTGACCTGTTTTGGTATAACAATACCTCAGGTAAAAAAGCGCTTCTGCTACGCCGGCATGATAGGGATAGTTCCGGATAAAGTCTTCAAGCGTGGTAATGGCTGAATTATAATCTTCGAGTCCGTCCATATAGGCTTTGCCCAACACAAATTTGGCATCGCCTATTGAATCCTGGCGCGCCTTTTCCTGTTCGGGTGTGAGCGGCACATTAGCCATCAGGCTTTCAAAAGTTAAATTCACTGGTTCGTCCATGCCTTCGCCCCGCACGGTACCGGGTACCGGCAGGTCGCGATTATTTTTTTGCAGCGCGGCGGCGCTGGCCGCGGCCGCCATCCTGCGCCAGTTGTCAACATTCGGGCGATTGCCCCATTTTTGTTTGAATTCATTAAAGCCTTTCGACTTCAGCGAATTGTTGTTGAAATACCATTCGCCTTTATTGCTGGCAAAAAGATCCGTCGGAGCATTCTTTTCATTCAGCAGCAGATCGCCTGAATTGCTACTGCTTTCTTCTTCTTTCAAACCGCTTTGTTTGCGGAGTTGTCTTACCAGTTTGCGTACAAACGCCTCGCGCTCTGCTTCGGGCATGGCGGCAATTTTCAGCATGCTGTCCTGCCTGTTGATCACGTCGAGTTGGCTGGTAATAGTGCCCAGCACGCGGCGGCGGTTTTCCACCAGTTCGGGGTCATCGCCGGTAAATCCATCTACCACTACACTGTCATAAAATCTTTTTGCGTCGTGGTATTGTTTTTCGTCGAAAGAAAGTTCTGCCAGAAGAAGAAATGATTGTGATTTCAGCCTGGTGTCACCGTTGGGAGCAGGATAACGGGTAGCTTTCAGTAAAAATTCTTTGGCTCCTGCCACATTATTTCTTTCCAGTTCCATCTGTGCGGCCATGTAGTAGATGATGTCGCGGTACATGGTGTACTTATCTCGACGCGCCATCTTTGCCACTTTATCGATGTTTTCCTGGATTATTTTGTCATCGCCCTTATTCTGGCGGATGGCATTTAGCCTTCCATACAATTCCAGTACGGGATTGAGCGTGTGCGCAACCGCGCGATTATAAAATTCAGAGGCCTGTTCATGTTTGCCGGCGCGTTCATACATCTGCCCGACCAGGTATTCCCAGCGTGCTTTTTCCTCGCGGTTGGCTGCTATGGGCAGGGCTTTTTCGAGATGAACGGCGGCGCTGTCCCACACCTCGCGCTTATAAAACCAGTATGCCTGCACTTCATGCAGTTGCGGCCGAAGACGCGCGGGAAACTGCGGATCCTGGCGCAAGGTTTCGATCATACCTGCTGCTTCGGCAAATTCATCTTTGGCCAGGAAGGTACGCACCTGCCATACCAGCGATTCGTTGCGGCTGGGCGGCGAGGTCCATGCCCGGTGCAGCAGGCTGTTGTTTTCTTTGGTGGAAATGGTAAACGCATTGCCGCCTTCATTGGCATTAGAGCCGATGGGAAGATCATAACCATCTTCTTCCTTGGGCGCAAATGCATAGTTGATATACTGGAAAGTGGTATAAGCCGAATCGGGCTCGTTGCGATAGTAATAGGCCTGCGCCATCAGCATGTACATATTGTCCACCCAGCTGTTGCGCAGGTCGTGCAGCAAAATGGCGGCGTTGGCCTTATAGATCACCGAATCGAGTTCTGATTTTTCCTGGGCGGTGGCTTCGAGGGAGTAGTTGTAGAAGCTGAGCAGTTTGTTATAATCATCTTTATGCTGTTCCTTAGCGCGGTCGATCACGCCCTGCAATTTGTTGCGCGCATTGTAGTGCCAGTTGAATTTGGTGGTGCCGTTCTGCACAAAGCGGCGGGTGATGGTCCATTTCTTGGTTTCGGTCTTTTCGGACTGCAGTTTCCTGTTCTCGTACTTTTCCGGCTTCTTAAGATCAATAGAAAGGGCGCCCGACTGCGCTTCGGCCGTCAGCATACCGCCCAGCAGGAAAATGAAAGCAAGAAATGTCCTCGTCAAAACCATTACAATTTTCAGCACAAACTAAATGCTAATAACTGATTTTCAGGAAAAATATTTTAAACAGAATGGTAAAATTTGTCGCGGGTTTCGGGTTGGGAGTGAGAGGTGTAGAGTGTAGGATGTTGGGAATACGGACGGTCCACCTTAGGGTGGCTCACCCCCGTGGCGGCTCACCTTCAAAGTTGGCCCACTCCCGGTGGTGAGCCACCCTGGAGTTAGCTGACCTTGACCCTACACCCAACTTCCGGAACCCGGAACGCCCAACCTGCAACCAATTTTTCCCCGAATCGCATAGATTTCACTGATTTTTCGTTTAAAAAGGAAATAATCCGGAAAAATCTGCGTAATCTGCGTAATCCGTGAGAATCCGCGATTAAAAAAGTCCGAACTATGGCCAAATTTGATGCCAACTCAACCCTCAAGAGGCTGCAGAACCGCTACCGGCTGGTGGTGATGAATGATGATACTTATGAGGAGGTTGTGACGTTTAAATTGTCAAGATTAAGCGTTTATGTCGTTCTTAGCACCATTTTTGTATTATTGACGGGTCTCACAGTGGCACTGATCGTATTTACCCCCCTCAGGATGTATATTCCCGGATATGGGGACGTAAATGCGACCACCGAGCTGCGGGAGCTCAAGTTGAAGGTAGATTCGCTGGAACAGGTCATGATAGAGGATGACCGCTACCTCAAAAGCATAAAGGACATTCTTCAGGGTAATGTGACCGTAAACCTGGACACAACCCTCCTGAATGAACCCCCTGCGGAAAGTATTAAGGACTAAACCACATATCGTATGTTCAATCAGAAATCCAAATCCGACAGCATTTCCGATTCTCCCGTTTCGGGAGGCAATTCAGCCAGCATCATTGCAGCGGGCACCACGCTCAAAGGAGATATCACCAGCAACGGCGATATCCGCATCGACGGCACCTTGCAGGGTAATATCCACTGCACCGCCAAGGTGGTGATCGGCGCCAACGGCTCGGTTGAAGGTGATATTTCGGGCCAGCAGGCCGATATCATGGGCAAGGTGAGCGGCACCATCAAAGTAAAAGAACTGCTCCAGCTCAAGGGTGGCAGCCAGGTTAACGGCAATCTCTACGCCACCAAACTGCAGATAGAACCCAGCGCCAATTTTAATGGTCAATGCCACATGAACGGCAACGGCCAGGCAAGCTATTCGTCCAACGGCACTGTCAAGGAGAAGCCGTTGACTGTTGGCGGTTAAAGAGTTTCGGGTTTGGGGTATCGTGTTTCGTATTCTTAAGGCCTGACAGCGGTTATAAAGCGCGGCAGCCACCCGGAACACCAAACCCGAAACCCGAAACCGAATAGTTCTATATTTGCGCCAATGGAATCAAAATTGGTGAAGAGATCCCTGCGCCCGATCATCCTGATTTTTATTGCTGCGACTGCTTTGTTGCTGGCGGGCCGCCAGTTGCTTGACCAGTGGAATATTGACCAGCAGGTAATGCTTTGGGGAAATATTCTCTTATTTGCGGTTACGTTATTATCGTTTTTCCTGTATACCCGTTCTTTCGGATCGAAAAATGCCTATGCCATCACGCGCGGCATGTATGCCAGCGTGTTGATCAGGATGTTTGTGTGCATCGTGGCCGTGCTTATTTATGCCATGATGGCGGGCAAAAATGTGAATACGGGAGCGGTATTCGGATGTATATTCTTATATTTCGTTTATACAGGCGCCGAAGTGGCCATACTGATGAAATTGAGCAAGCAGCAAAAGAATGTCTAAGCGGGAAGCACCATTGGAGTATTTAAGCCGGTTTATACCCCACGCCGCCGTGCCGCGTGTGCTGGATTATCTTCACTATTACAAGGTGCATCTGACCATTACCCGCGAACGCAAGACCGTACTCGGCGATTACCGGCATGCCTCGGGGCATAAAACGCATCGCATCAGTGTAAACGGTAACCTCAATCCATATTCCTTCCTGATCACCCTTATCCATGAGCTGGCACACCTGGTGACCTTTATCCAATATGGAAACCGTGTGCAATCGCATGGGCGTGAGTGGAAGAATTGCTATGCGCTCCTGCTGCAGGATTTTTTACAAAAAGATATTTTTCCGGCACCGGTGGAACAAGCCCTCATGAAATCGATGCATGATCTGCCCGCGAGCAGTTGCGCCGACGAAGACCTGATGCGCGTACTGAAACAATACGACCGCGCGCAAAACGGGCTGGTGATGGTGGAACAACTACAGGAAGGACAAATTTTCGATATCGGTGAGGGAAGACTTTTCAAGAAAGGAAAACAACTGCGCAAACGCTTTCAATGCATTGAAATAAAGACAGGCAGGGTGTATTTGTTCAGCCCTATCTATGAAGTAAGAATTGCGAATACAGGATAGACAACAACCTAATTGATAACTAAAATTACTGTTATGAAGAAAATTCTGTGGAGCCTCCTCGCGTCGGTAGCTTTTACTACGCTGTGCCAGGCCCAGACCGACAAAGGCGATTGGATGGTAGGTGGAAGTTTTTTGATCAATACCAGCAAGCGCGCACCCGAAGTCACTGTTACACCCAGCGTTGGCCATTTCTTTGCCAACAACCTGGCCTTTGGCGGCGAAATGATCATTTCCTACAACAAGATCGGCGTACTGAAGACGACAGAGCTTGGCGCCGGCATTTTCGGCCGCTTGTATTTCAATATCAAGGAATCATCATTCAAACCTCTCATCCACACTTCTTTTAATGTCGGCTCGCTCCGTACCAAAGACACCACGGGCTCCATCACCGAGACCGTCACCGGCTTCATCCTCGGCGCCGGCGGTGCCTTCTTCATCAACAGCAATGTAGCCATCGACGGCCTGGCCGGCTACAGCTACAAAAAAGTCGAAAACACACCCGGGGGAGGCGGGTTTTTGTTCAGGTTGGGATTCCAGGTGCATTTGTTGCGGCGAGAGGTGGGGAGGAATTAAATATTCACCAGCATCCAGATCCCACACCCAAAGTGCCCCGTCTTGCCCAGGGGGGCGGTGAGGTATCGGAAGCCGAATTTTTCGTAGATAGAGACGGCTTTTTTGAGTTCGGGCATGGTTTCGAGGTACACTTGCCGGTAGCCCGATTGGCGGGCAAATTGGAGGGATTTTTCGATTAATAGTTTGCCCAGGCCCTTGCCGCGGGCTGAGGGGAGGAGGTACATTTTGACCAGCTCACAGGTACCCTCAGGAAGTCCCTGGGAAGGGTAAATGCCTGCGCCGCCCACGATGACACCATCTTTCACGGCAACGAAATAGGTACTGCGCGGTGTTTGAAACAGCTCGAATAAGGCGTCGGTAGTGGGATCGAAATAAACGGTGCCGGGTTTGTTGGCGCCGAATTCGGTTAATGTATCCCTGATAACTTTTGCCAGCGCGGGATTGTCTTCCGGCTGTATGGTGCGGATGAGAAATTCGGACATGAAGCGAAGATAGTTCTTCGTAGTTTATCCCAAAATCGCCATCAAGCCATAGATGATAACATAACCGATGATGAGTCCGCCGTAGAAGAGTCTTAAAGGGTTTTTCATAGTTGTCCAGTGGATTTAAGGGTGTTTCAGAATTTACTTAACCTTTTTATGGATGTAACGGCAAATTAGAGCAATTATTTTCCATCGTCAATAGAGAAAATGCGCTATTTCACCATTGCGGAAAACACGGTGGGCGCGGAGTGCGGTGCCGGGTGTCGGGCGTCCGTAACTGTCCAACTAACATTTATTTGTAGTATTTTTCCGATCATTTCATTTCGTACAACCACCATGTATAGGTGTTTTTTAGTATCAAGTTTTAAATTATCCTCGGAATAGCGGAGATTATCGTTGTACTTTTTTGTCTTTGGGAAATGGTGTATGCATCTTTGTGTTGCAATCAGAGCTTTTAAAATCCAATTTCCAACTCCCAGAACCCAATATCCGCAGAAGACCTGGTGTACCCTTTTGAAAACCTCTGAATCCAGCATCCGTGAAAAAATCATGGAGGGGCGCTGTAATAAAGAAATTATTGTAGTGCAAAATTCATCACAAGACCCGGTCATCCGACCGGGCTTTTTTTTAGAGATTTCACCCAAACAACATATAATCAATTCGTAGCCTCCAAAGCACCGGAGGAAATTCCAGGCTACCGGGCTTGACGGACGGGCAATTCATTCGACCGCCTGTAAAAATTCATTACGTTTTCTAAGAGGGATTTTTTAATTTGTACGTATGCGATACCTGTTCTGTCTCTTATTGCTGAACGCAATCGGGGCCAGCGCCCAGATTCCGCGCAATCAGTCAGGTTTGTTTGAGTATAGCCATAAAGTGACGGTCGATGACGCCGCCACCGCCAAATTGCTGGAGCTAAAAGCTGCACAGTTTTTTAACCAGCCCTTCCTGGTGCATTGGGACTCAATTTACCGTGACAAGAGCGAGAACAGTCTTATTATCAAAGGCCGCGGATACGTTGATGTACGCGCCAAACTACGCAGCGTGGCCACTTCCCGCATCATACCCGTGTCATTGGAATTTACGCTCGAAATAGATGAAAGCGGTTACCGCTATACCTGGAAAAATTTTGAAGTGGACTGGGCAGAAAACGGGATGAATTTTGAATTTGAGAAAAAGCCCGAATCAGTAAAGCAGATTACATACGACCAGGTGCTGAACAGAACATATAAGCGTATCAGTTATGTTACCGGTTACCTGAAACGTTTTATGAGCGGCGAAGAATAATTCTTCTAATCCACCTTTCTCACCCTTCCTTCCATTTTTTCGCCTTTTAAGACAGATGTGTAGTAGATAACGCCCTCTTCGTTGCGATGGAAAGTTACCGTCATTTCATCGCCGGGTTTATAAGGAAATCCGGGAACTGTACATTTCCTGAGAGTAGTGGTATAGCTGCAGTCAGAATTCCATTTCAGCGTTGACTGAATATAATACTTGCCATTTTCCACATACTCCATGTGCCTGTTACCTTTTATTTCAAACCAGGCGCCGGGCATATCTACGTACTCAAATTTCCCCTTCTTGTAGTTGCTGCAATTCAGCTGGCCAAGCGCGGGCGCTGCCAGCGAAATGGTTATGGCAAGAAGTATGTATCTCATGTGGCAGGTATTCAATCCGGGCAACCGGTACTGCAATATTCTTATGCAACGGCCTTATTCACCAGGGCCGCTGCTTCGCTCAGCAAAATGGCTGATTGTACTTCCAGGCCGCTTTCCTCGATCAGTTTTTTTGCTTCTTCGGCATTGGTACCCTGCAGGCGCACAATGATGGGCACCTTGATAGTGCCAATCGATTTATATGCATCAATTACACCTTGCGCCACGCGGTCGCAGCGAACAATACCGCCGAATATATTGATGAGGATGGCTTTCACTTTCGGGTCTTTCAGGATGATGCGGAAACCCGCCTCCACTGTCTGCGCATTGGCAGTACCACCCACGTCGAGGAAGTTGGCGGGCTCGCCGCCGCTCAGTTTGATCATATCCATAGTGGCCATGGCCAGCCCGGCGCCATTCACCATACAACCCACATTGCCATCGAGCTTCACGAAATTGAGGTTGTATTTACCGGCTTCTACTTCGGTGGGATCTTCTTCACTGAGGTCGCGCAGCGCTTCCAGGTCGGGATGACGCATCAGGGCATTATCGTCGAGGTTCATTTTGCAGTCAACCGCAATGATCTTTTCATCAGCGGTCTTGAACAGCGGGTTTATTTCCAGCATGCTGCAATCGAGACCCACATAAGCGGAGTAAAGATTGGTCACGAAACGCACGCAGTTTTTGAATGCCTCACCTTTCAGTCCCAGGTTAAAGGCAATCTTCCTGGCCTGGAAGGGCAGCAGACCGCCGCCCGGATGAACCCATTCTTTGAATATCTTTTCAGGCGTCTTGTGCGCTACCTCTTCAATGTCCATACCGCCCTCGGTGCTGTACATGATCACGTTCATACCTTTTGAGCGGTCGAGCAATATGGAGAGATAAAATTCTTTTACGGGATTGGGACCGGGATAGTAAACATCCTGCGCTACCAGCACTTTGTTTACCACTTTGCCGGCAGGACCGGTCTGCACGGTCACCAGCGTGCCGCCCAGCAGGTTGCTGGCGATCTGTTTTATTTCTTCTGCGTTTTTACCAACAGCCACACCGCGCTGCTCTGTTCCCTTGATCTTACCCTTGCCGCGGCCGCCTGCGTGGATTTGTGCTTTTACTACGGCAAAACTGCTTCCATAATTTACCTTGAGGTTTTTATATGCTTCTTCGGCAGCGTCGGCGCGATCAACCGGTATTCCTTCCTGAACCGGCACATTATATTTCTTCAGTAATTCTTTGGCCTGGTATTCGTGTAAGTTCATGCAGAAAAAATTTTGGCGAAAATACGCATGTTTCTTTTATGTCGAGCGGCCCGGCCGCGAAATTCATACTTTCGCAACATCAGCGCGCTATGAATACCCATCCCTTCAATATTGGGAAAAGTTCTGTTTTCAGGTCGATTACATAATAGTAAGTGCCCACTGGTAGCGGCTGACCGTTATAGGTTCCGTTCCAGGGACGACTATAGCCGCGGCTTTCAAACACTTTTTGGCCATGCCTGTTAAACACCTGCAGTGTTGCTTCAGGATAGGTGTGCAGGTTTTCGATTCTCCATTCGTCATTGATACCATCCCCGTTGGGTGAAAAAGCGTTCGGGATTTTTACTTCTTTATATACTCTTACAAACACATCATCGGTGGCGGTGCCGCAACCCAGCTGCGAAACCACGTGCAAGGTATAAGCAGTATTATCAACCGGCCGCGCGACCGGCGAAATGGCCGAGCTGTTGTCGAGCGAATTCGACGGCGTCCAGAAATAAATCACGTTTGTTCCTTCGGCTATACCTTCCAGTGATACCGATTGTCCTTCCAGGATTCGTTTGTCAGGTCCCGCCGATGCCTTCGGTTTTTTCCAGATATTAATGGTTGCCGAAGCAGTATCGCTGCAGCCGTATTCGCTGTAAACCGTTACCCGGTAGGTGGTAGTATCTGACGGTCGCGCAGTGGGATTGGCAATTGCAGCAGACGACAACCCGCTGGCCGGCGACCATTCATAACTTACACCGCCACTTGCCTGCAGCATTACGGGCACATCTTCGCAGACCGAGGCGGCACCCGTCACCATCGCTTTTACGGCGGGGTGCACTACCAACTCTGTAGTGTCTTCAGCGCTGCAGCCTTTTATGGTGGTCACCAGCACGCGATATTGCCCGGCATCTGCAGCCTGCAGGCCGGGCAGCATGATAGTTTTGTCAAAGGCAGTAAAACCATTGGGTCCTGTCCATGCATAGTGCTCTCCGCCTGCTGCCGTTATTTGCAATGCTGTTTCGGCGCAGCCCTTCGTGGTATCACTCAATCCCGGCTGGGGCAATCCGTTTACAATGATCGCCACTGTATTGCTCGCCACGCGGCAACTGTTGTTCACCGCATTTACACTTTCAGACATGGATAACCGATAGCGATAAACTCCCGAATCCGTAGGCATGCGCAGAAATTGCTGGCTGGTAGCGCCGGCAATGTCTCTGAAAGGACCGCCACTTTTACTCACCTGCCATTGATAAACCGGGTCGTTATAACCTGTGGAAGCTGCAGACTCCAGAAAAAAAGTGGTGGGATCTCCTTCACAAACTTCAGCGGTTGTATCACCGGTTATGGAAAGTGAAGCATTCACCAGCGGTCCGCAGGGGCGGAAAGTGATATCATCGAGCAGGATATCATTGCCACAGCCGCCGGGCGCATTGTTGGTAATACGTAGCACCACTTCGGTGCTGGCAGCGGTGGTGGTGAAAAATACGCCGTATTGTTTCCAGGTGGGAACGGCAGTTTCTGGTATACTGCCGGTATTGTAGGTGGCCAGCACGGTGCCGGTGGTAGTTTCGATTCGGAATGTAAGATTGGGATCAATGCCGGAACTATTTCCGTCGCAGGCGGTCGGTAATAATATGTTCATCACCCAGGCTGCGAGTTCGTAGGTTGTGTTGGCGCAGAGACCGCGCACGGTGTCCACAAAAAAATCGCCGGGTTGGTAAGTGGCGTTCACGATCATCATATACCCGTTCACATCGCCGGGGGTATGGTCTTGAGTCACCGTATGCCAGGTATTGCCGAAGCAGGCATTGGTGGAGCTGCGGATGGTGTAGTAACCATCGTTGGGACAATCGCTATTAAGGAAAGTGTACCCGATACTGGCCGAAGGAATGGCATTGCCCTGTGCATTGCTGCCGCGGCCAAAATCAATATGTACCACGGGGTCGCCGAGGCTTCCGGTACATAGCTGGCTGCATACCGGTAAAGCTGCCAGTAACACTGCGGCAGTCAGCAGCGCCATCCTCATAAGCATACCTCGCTAGAAGTCATAGGGTTCAAATTTAGTTTGGGGAGGCTGAACTTCCAAGGGGGCGGGATAATTAACACGCGCCAGCCAACACCCTGCACTCGAAACCCGAAACCGGAACCGCAAACCCGAAACTCCTTTCTTATATTTGCAGCCTCTTAGCCCGCACTTACGCTGGTTTCCAAAAGTTTATGATGAATATTTTAGAACAACTCCGCGAGACGACAAGCTATATACAGAAACTCTATCCTCATACACCGGAGGTGGGTATTATTTTGGGTAGCGGTTTGGGAAATCTTACGGCAGAAATACAAGTCGAGAAGGAGATAGAATATAAAGACATTCCTCATTTTCCCCAGTCAACTGTTGAAGGTCATCAAGGCAAACTGATACTGGGTGAACTGAATGGTAAGCGCGTGGCTGCTATGGCGGGGCGCTTTCATTATTATGAAGGCTATAGCGCCGAACAGGTGGTATACCCGGTGCGGGCGCTGAAATTTTTAGGTATCAAAAATCTGCTGGTATCAAATGCCGCCGGAGGGGTTAATCCTTCGTTCAGGATCGGCGACCTGATGATTATCAGGGATCATATCAGCCTGGTGACTGTAAATCCTTTGTTGGGAAAAAATTATGAAGAGTTGGGACCGCGCTTTCCGGATATGAGCGAGCCCTATAAGAAAGAGTTGATTGAAAAAGTGAAAAAGGTGGCGGACAAATTGCAGATACCGGTGAAAGAAGGTGTTTATTTCGGCGTCACTGGTCCCACTTTTGAAACCAGGGCAGAATATAAGATGATTCATATACTTGGCGCCGATGCCGTGGGTATGAGCACTGTGCAGGAAGTGATTACCGCCGTTCATATGGGATTGCCCGTGGTGGCCATCAGTGTGATTACCGACCTTGGCATCCGCGACGATGATAATGTAATTACTCATGATGAAGTGCTGCATGAGGCAAAACTGGCAGAACCCAAACTCACCGCCATATTTAAGAATTTGGTAGCTGAATTGTGATTTCGTTTAGTTTTTTAATGACTATTTTGTCGCCGTTTTTTAAAAATACTACGTGTTGAGGATCGGTCTCATATTTTCACTGGCCATAGTTATACTGGTTGGTTTTTATCAAACGGCCTCGGCGCAGGTGCCGCCGCTGCGCGGAATAGGCAACCGTATTGGTCAGTCGGCGCAGAGAGGACAAAATCAACCCGACACTTTCAGTCATCGTACCGGCCACGAAGATTCCATCACCATACGTTATCGCTTCCTCGACACCGCGCGGCTGCGCAACTTTGATTCGGTGATCTATGAGTTTTCCACAAAAATTCCCGCGCCCTGGTATCAGGTTAGTCTCGGCAACCTGGGCACCGCTTCTCGCAGCCTCATTTTTCAGCCCCATATGAAGAGCGGCTGGGATCATGGCTTTCATGCATACGATATCTACAACTTCACTGTGGCTGAAACACGGCTATACAATACCACGCGACCTTATGCCGAGCTCAATTACATGTTGGGCAGTAAAGCAGAGCAGTATATCCGATTGATGCATACGCAGAATATCAAACCTAACTGGAACGCGGCGTTGGAATATCGCCTGGTCAATGCGCCGGGATTTTTTCAGCATCAAAATACCAACCACAACAATTACCGTTTCACCTCCTGGTATCAATCGAAGAATAAGCGATACCAGAACTTTATTGTGGTGGTGGGGAATAAACTGCAATCGTCGGAGAACGGCGGTATAAGAACTGATCTCCCTTATCTTGACAGCGCTTCGGCATTTGATGATCGTTATACCATACCAACGCAACTGGGACAGGATACCAAGAATAATTTCAATCCTTTTAACGTAAATATCCGCGTAGGCACATTTTATACCAATGCCAATTACCTGTTCAGGCAGCAATATGATATTGGGCAAAAAGATTCGCTGGTGGTGAACGATACCACGGTTGTTCCTTTGTTTTACCCGCGGCTTCGCCTGGAGCATACTTTCAGTTACAATACCTATAAATACCGCTTCCGCGATAATGAAGCCGACAGCCTGCGATACGATTCGCTGTGGGGTATTACGCTGAAGCGGCCCCTGGATACCTTCTTCCTGCAAGACCACTGGCGCATTATGGTGAATGATTTTTCACTTTATCAATTCCCCGACGCAAAAAATGCGCAGCAGTTTGCCCGCGTAGGCGCTACTTTGGAGAATATTACAGGCATACTCGATTCAGGAAGAGCAAAAGAAAAATATCACAACATATTCTTACACGCTGAATACCGCAACCGCACCCGCAACCAGAAATGGGATGTGGAGGCCAATGGTAAATTGTATGTGAATGGCCTTAACTCCGGCGATTATGAAGCATACCTGAGCCTGAAGCGAATTATCGGCAAAAGAGGAACCGGTCTGCAGGTTGGTTTTCAAAACGTGAACCGAAGCCCCTCATTCATCTACGAAACCAACAGCACGTTTTTCCGCGCACAGCCGGATACGTTCAACAAGGAAAATATCACCAACATATTTGGCTCGCTCGATATACCGAGTATCAAATTAAAGCTGTCGGCCAACTACTACCTGTTGAGCAATTATCTCTATTACGTAGGTTATTATCAACCGGCGCAAACGCCCACTTTGTTTAATGTGCTGCACATTAGTTTGTTCAAACAATTTCGCCTGGCGCGCAATTTCAACTGGCGCACCTGGGTTGAATTGCAGGAGCGCGTTGGCGATGGACCGCTCAATTTGCCATTACTCACTAATCGCAACCAGGTTGGTTACGACGGCAATCTCGGATTCAAAAACCTCAACATCAGTTTTGGACTTGAGTTACGTTATTTCACCGAATACAAGGCGCCCACTTATTCGCCGTTTATCGGGCAATATACTTTCCAGGATACCATCACTACTCGTTTAAAAGCGCCCGATATCGGCGCTTATCTCCACTTCCGCATCAGGAGTTTTACTGCCTATGTACGCGCCGAAAACCTCAACACCTTCGATTTTAACCGGGGAGGCTTTGTGCGCAACAATATACCTACACAGGTTTATCCATATCCCGGACTGCAGATAAGGGTGGGTATATGGTGGAGTTTTGTGAACTAAAAGCTAAAGAGTCAGCTCCTTAATTGTGTAAGCTTTATCAATATATGTGTAACAGGCGAGGGGCCGTGTGGCCGTAGATTTGTATCCAATGCTGAGGTTATGGATACGAAGATGAAAAATACGGTGAAGAAGGTGATACCTGTTACCGGTATGAATTGTGCCGCCTGTGCAGTGAGCGTGCAGTCGATGGCGGCAGCGCAGGAGGGAGTGGTGAATGCTTCCGTGAATTTTGCCGCGCAGACTTTGCAGGTTGAATACGATCCCGAAAAAATCAATCCCGGATATTTACAGAAGGTCGTACAATCTATCGGCTACGACCTGATAGTGGATGAAGATAATGCCGCCGAACAACAGGCAGCTTACCAGCAGCGCGAATATGCGAAGCTTAGGCGCTATACCATTTTTGCTGCCATATTAGCTGTACCTGCGGTGTTGGTGGGTATGTTCTTCATGGACATTCCTTACGGCAACTACATTATGTGGGCGCTCACCACGCCGGTACTGTTTGTATTTGGCCGCAGGTTTTTTGTAAATGCCATCAAACAGGCGCGTCACCGCAAGGCGAATATGGATACGCTGGTGGCGCTCAGTACGGGCATTGCTTACCTGTTGAGTGTCTTTAATACGCTGTTCCCGGAGTTCTGGCATAGTAGGGGTCTGCATGCTCACGTGTATTTTGAAGCCGCCGCGGTGGTGATAGTCTTTATTATGCTCGGCCGGCTACTCGAAGAAAGAGCCAGGGCGAATACTGGTTCGGCTATTAAAAAACTGATGGGACTGCAACCCAAAACAGTCTGGCTCATAAGGCAGGACAATGAAATACAAGTGCCGATTGAGCAGGTGCAGGTAAATGATATTATTCTCGTTCGTCCCGGCGAAAAAATACCTGTGGATGGAGAACTGGTGCAGGGCGAATCGTATGTAGATGAGTCGATGGTATCGGGTGAACCACTTCCTGTGTTGAAGCAAAAAGGCGACCAGGTATTTGCAGGAACCATCAATCAGAAAGGAAGTTTTCGGTTTAGGGCGCAAAAAGTGGGCGGTGAAACTTTACTCGCGCAAATCATTGCCATGGTGCGTGAAGCGCAGGGTTCGAAGGCGCCTGTACAAAGGCTGGTGGATAAAATTGCGGGCATATTTGTGCCGGTGGTTGTAGGTATTTCCATCATTACGTTTATCGCCTGGGTAGTATTGGGTGGTGAAAATGGATTGACGCAAGGCATACTGGCGATGGTGACCGTGCTGGTGATAGCTTGTCCATGTGCTTTAGGATTGGCAACCCCCACCGCCATTATGGTAGGTATGGGTAAAGGCGCCGCGCAAGGCATATTGATAAAAGATGCCGAAAGCCTGGAGCTCGCGTATAAAGTGGATGCTATTATTCTCGATAAGACCGGCACCATCACCGAAGGCAAGCCCGCGGTGAAAGACATTATTTGGAATTCGGTGCTGATAATAAAGGATATGTCGCCTGAAAGCATACTGCTGGGCATCGAGCAACAATCGGAGCACCCCCTGGCAGCAGCAGTTGTCAACTACCTGCGAGAAGAACACGTGAATGCAGCGCCGGTCGCCGATTTTGAAAGCATAACAGGACAGGGCGTAAAAGCCTCAGCCAATGGAAAGATCTACCGCATTGGTAATGAAACGATGATGAAATCAGCAGGCGTTGAAATAGCCGGCACATTGCAGGGCGTGGCCGATCAGTGGAAGAGCGAAGCAAGCACAGTTGTTTATTTTTCACAAGATCAACAGTTACTCGCCATCATTGCCATTGCCGACCGCATTAAGCCTTCTTCTGCAGAAGCAGTGGCCATACTGGAAAAGATGGGAGTGGAAGTATATATGCTTACGGGCGACAATAAAGAAACTGCCAGGGCTATTGCAAAGCAGGCAGGTATAAAGCATTACCAGGCTGAAACACTTCCTTCAGAAAAAGCAGCCTTCGCCAGACGATTGCAAGAGGAGGGGAAAGTAGTAGCCATGGTGGGCGATGGCATCAACGACTCACAGGCGCTGGCGCAAGCCGATGTAAGCATAGCCATGGGAAAGGGATCGGATATAGCCATGGACGTTGCCAGGATGACGCTGATCAGTTCCGATCTGGCGCAGATACCGCGCGCATTAAGATTATCAGGCCAGACAGTAAGAGCCATCAGGCAAAACCTGTTCTGGGCTTTTATCTACAATCTCATCGGTATACCGGTGGCGGCTGGAGTCTTGTATCCCGTAAACGGATTTTTGCTCAACCCCATGATTGCCGGCGCGGCCATGGCATTGAGCTCAGTTTCAGTGGTAGCGAACAGTCTGCGATTGAAATATGTTAAATAGTAAATTTGGCGAATGACCCTGCATATCAAGAACATGGTTTGCGACCGCTGTAAATGGGTGGTTAAGACAGAGCTGGAAAAGCTTGGTCATGAAGTGATGGTGGTAAACCTGGGTGAGGTGGAAGTGAAAAACGATATGAATGATGCGCAGCGGGAAGCAGTAAAAAACAAACTCGGGGAATTTGGTTTTGAACTGATGAATGATAAGAACTCCGTCCTCATTGAACAGATCAAAACGCAGATCATTCAACTGGTAAAAGAACCCGAAAAGCTCGAGAGCGAAAATCTCTCCACTTATTTATCCCGCACGCTGCACAAAGACTATTCCTCGCTCAGCAAAATGTTTTCTGAAGTGGCGGGCGTCACCATCGAGCAGTATTTTATTCTTCAGAAAATTGAAAGAGCTAAAGAACTGATCGTGTACGATGAAATGAGTCTTACGCAGATTGCTTTTGAACTCGGCTATAGCAGCGTGGCCCACCTCAGCAGCCAGTTTAAGAAAGTAACAGGACTTTCTCCCAGTCATTTCAAGTCACTGAAAAATAAAACACGCAACTCGCTGGACGCGATATAAGTTTTCTCTTCCCGATTAATATAACTCTTACCCATCATTGTGTAACGTGCCTGCTTATAAACGGGAGTAGCTTTGTGGCATAATAATTTTAAACGTTAGGATATGACACACACTTACCAGGTAAAAGGAATGACCTGCAGCGGTTGCGCCGCCAATGTGCGCAAAGCTTTGGAAGAAGTGCCCGGTATCACGCAGGCAGAAGTATTGCAGAAGGAGGGCCGTGCTATTGTTACTATGGATAAACACGTAGAAACTACCATTTTACAGCAGGCAGTGAAACAATATGGTAAATATGAATTAAGTGAAGCCTGACCTTGATTGCAGATAAGTATCGCGGATTTGAACACGTAATCCTTTAATCCGCGTTCCTTATCCGCGATTTCCCCTCCGTCAAATCGAAATAATCCGTGCTAAATCTGTGATCCTCTTCACCCTGCACAATCTCCACTTTATTTTTTTGCTCTCTCACCGAAATCTTTATTATATTTGACTAAATTTAATTTTAGACACGCCTAAAAATTTCTTTAAAGAAGCAAAAATCTACGAATGAATCAGTGGTTGGGTTTACTGATGATCTGTCTGGCAGGTACCAGTGTTTCAGCGCAGGTCATCAGCGGTAAAGTGGAAAACAAACAAACCGGCGAGCCGCTGGCGGGAGCAGTCATCTCAGCTGCCGGCAAGCAGGTATTGTCTGCAAGAGACGGGAGATTTTCACTCGAACATAACGGCGCAAAAGCAATCATCATCTCGATGGTTGGGTATAAGCGCGACACCATTGCAATTTCTGATAATACTACCGGTCTCACTATATCTTTGACTCCACTGCACAACCAATTGGATGATGTGGTAGTAACCGGCACTATGAAAGCCGTGCAAAAAACAGCCAGTCCCGTTCCCGTTGAAGTGTATACGCCGCAGTTTTTCCGTCGCAATCCTACACCCACCATATTCGATGCTTTGCAACTCGTGAACGGCGTGCGCCCGCAACTGAATTGCAATGTGTGCAACACGGGCGATATTCATATCAACGGGCTGGAAGGTCCTTATACCATGGTGCTGATAGATGGGATGCCGATAGTGAGCAGTCTTTCATCAGTTTACGGACTTTCGGGTATTCCCAGTTCGCTGGTAGAAAGAATTGAAGTGGTAAAAGGTCCAGCCTCATCCTTATATGGATCGGAAGCCATCGGTGGTCTGATCAATGTAATTACCAAAAATCCTGCGAAAGCACCTTTGTTGTCGGCAGATTTTTCAACCACCTCGTGGGGAGAGTATAGCCTTGATGCCGGCATGCGGTATAAACCGTTTAAAAAATCGAATGCTTTACTGGGCGTGAACTATTTCAATTTCACCAGCCGCCACGACAAGAACAGTGATAATTTTACGGATGTCACGCTTCAGCATCGCATTTCGGTATTCAACAAGTACCAGTTTGAGCGCAAAAACAACCGCCAGGCCAATATCGCGATGCGGTATATTTACGAAGACCGCTGGGGCGGTGATATGCGCTGGAATAAAACCTTCCGCGGTGGCGACAGCCTTTACGGTGAGAGCATTTACACCGCACGGTATGAACTGATCGGTAATTATCAATTGCCATTGAAAGAAAACTTCCTTTTCTCCTGGTCATACAACGATCATTCGCAGCGCTCGGTATATGGCGTCAGCCGATACAATGCGCTGCAACGTGTGGCATTTGGTCAGCTTACCTGGGATAAGGCCATCGGCCATCACGACCTGCTGGCAGGTGCGGTACTTCGTCACACGTATTATGATGATAACACCACTGCCACATTTGATACGCTGCATCTTAATAACCGGCCCGAGAAAACGGCCTTGCCTGGTGTGTTAGTGCAAGATGAAATCGCTTTGAATCCGCAGCATCGGTTGCTGCTGGGTGCGCGCTGGGATTTTCACCCGGTACACAAACATATTTTCACCCCGCGCATTGCCTGGAAGTTTTCACCAACAAGCAATGATATCATTCGCGTAAACGCAGGCACCGGTTTTAGAGTGGTGAACTTATTTACCGAAGACCATGCTGCGCTTACAGGCGCACGCGCTGTGGTGATTAAAGATGAACTGAAACCCGAACGCAGCTACAATGTCAATATCAACTATGTAAAAAAGATTTATTCAGAAAGTTTCTGGATCAATGTGGATGCATCAGTTTGGTACACGCATTTCACCAATCGCATTTTACCCGATTATACTACCAACACCAACCAGATCATTTACGACAACCTGCGCGGCTATTCCATATCAAAAGGTTTTAGTGTAAATACAGAATTTGGCTTTACCAATTCATTGCGTGGGCATGTTGGCGTAACGGTGCAGGACGTGAGTATTGTTGAAAAAGACGGAAACGGGAAAAAAATACGCAACCGGCAATTGCTTACTGAACCCTGGAGCGGCACCTGGTCGATATCGTATTCCATTTTCAATACTGGTCTTAGCATCGACTATACAGGTAATATTTACGGCCGCATGCTGCTGCCTTTGTTATCGCCCCTGGATCCGCGAAGTCCGCGATCGCCGGTATGGAGCATTCAGAATATCCAGGTCACGAAAAAGATGAAGAAGGGGCTTGAAATATATGCCGGGGTTAAAAACCTCCTGAACTGGACGCCGGCCAGGAGTGCTCCCTTCCTGATTGCGCGCAGTCACGATCCTTTCGACAAACAGGTGCAGTTCGATACGGAAGGGCAGGTGATTGCCACCCCGGAAAACCCTTACGCGCTCACCTTCGATCCCAACTATGTGTATGCTCCCAACCAGGGTATCAGGGCATTTGTGGGACTGCGCTATAATATTGTGAAATAGAGGCTAACGAAAATCAGGTGGTGCCCAATCCCAAGTTTTCGTACCTTGCAGCCGCATGAAAAGGTTGCTCACCTTCCTGCTGTTGGGTATCCACTTGATCACCTTCATGGAATTTCACCAATTCCTGCGCATACCTTTTATGCTGCAGCACTACTCGGTGCATCGCGCTAAAGATCCTTCGATGACGCTGACAGGCTTCCTGAAACAACATTATCTCACCGCATTCGATATGGACGATGACTATGACCAGGACAGGGAATTGCCTTTTCGTCAGACCGATTGCTGCGTGATGACAGCCACCACCAGTTGCGAGTGTCCTTCCACCAGTATTGTCATTGCCTACAACATAGAAGAACTGCACAACGAATATATCCTTTACGACGAGGAAGATCATTCCCTCATTGCTGTTGCCGACATTTTTCAACCTCCCCGCGCGGCATAGTTTACCACCATTTTGACCTGTCGAGAAATTAGTTCCCATTGCCCTGTTTGAAAAAACAAGGCCCCTAAAATTTGTGTATGCTACATGCGATTATCCGCTTTTCCATAAGGAATAAGCTGATCATTGGCCTGTTCGTTTTAGCGCTGATAGGCGCGGGCATTTATTCATTAACCCGTTTGCCTATAGATGCGTTGCCCGATATTACCAGCAACCAGGTGCAGGTGATCACCACTTCGCCTACGCTGGCGGCTCCCGAAGTGGAGCGGTTGGTTACCTTCCCGGTGGAGCAGGCCACAGCTAATATTCCCGGCATCACCGAAATGCGTTCTATTTCGCGTTTTGGTTTGTCGGTCGTAACGATAGTCTTTACCGACGAAACAGATATTTACTGGGCGCGACAACAGGTAGCCGAGCGTATCAACGAGGTAAGGGATGATATTCCCTCCTCTGCCGGCAGGCCCGTGCTGGCACCGATGACCACGGGCCTGGGCGAAGTGTTTCAATACATCGTGCGCGCCAAAAAAGGTTATGAAGAAAAATATAATCTCACCGAACTCCGCTCCATCCAGGACTGGATTATCCGCCGCCAGTTGCTAGGCACACCCGGTGTGGCCGATATCAGCAGTTTTGGCGGTCATCTTAAGCAATATGAGATTGCTGTAATTCCTGAGAAACTAAAGAGTCTCGGCGTTACTATCCGGGACCTGTTCAATGCCCTCGAGAAAAACAACGGCAACTCTGGCGGCGCTTACATTGAAAAAGGCGCGGGCGCAATGTTCATTCGCACCGAGGGTTTGGTGCAGAGCCTGGACGAGCTGAACCAGATTTTCGTGCGTCATACGGACCAGGGCATCCCGGTGTTTGTAAAAGATGTGGCCGAAGTGCGCATAGGCCATGCCATTCGGTATGGTGCGCTTACCTATAAAGACCAGGGTGAGGTAGCAGGAGCAGTGGTGCTGATGCTGAAAGGTGCAAATGCCAATGCTGTGATTCGCGACCTGAAGAAAAAGATGGAGCAAATCGTGAAGACGCTTCCTGAAGGTGTGGTGGTCGAAACTTTTTACGACCGCACCAAGGTGGTGACCAATGCTATCAAAACGGTGGCGACCAACCTCATTGAAGGCGCACTGATCGTGATTTTGGTACTGGTATTATTCCTGGGTCACCTGCGATCGGGACTCATTGTGGCTTCCATCATACCGCTGTCGCTGTTGTTTGCCGTGATTATGATGAATCTTTTCGACGTGTCGGGCAACCTGATGAGTCTCGGCGCGCTCGATTTTGGGTTGATTGTCGACGGCGCGGTGATCATTGTTGAAGCCGTGATGTTCCAGCTTCTGCATGGCATAAAATATGCAGGAGTGCAGATGATCACACGCCAGCAGTTAAATGAAGAAGTGGCTACGGCTTCGGGTAAAATGATGAGCGCGGCCGTGTTCGGGCAAATCATCATCCTCATTGTTTATTTACCTATTCTCAGCCTTACCGGTATTGAAGGCAAGATGTTCAGGCCCATGGCGCAGACCGTGGCCTTTGCGTTGATGGGAGCATTTTTGTTATCGCTCACTTATGTGCCGGCCATCAGTTCCCTGGTATTGTCGCGTAAACTCAAGCATAAGACCAATATTTCCGACCGCATTTTAGAGTGGCTGCAGCGCAGGTATCGCCCGGTGCTGGCAAAGCTGGTGAATATGCCGGGGATAATTGTGGCAGCAGCGTTGGTTGTTTTTATTGGCGCAGTCATATTGTTGGGAAGGTTGGGAGGTGAGTTCATTCCAGAACTGGAAGAAGGCGATTTTGCGGTTGACGGACGGCTGATGACTGGCAATTCACTTTCTGAAACAATCAAAGTATCGCAGCAGGCAGCCGCCTTATTGCAAAAGAATTTTCCCGAAGTAGAAAAGATCGTGACACGTATCGGCTCCAGCGAAATACCTACCGACCCTATGCCGATTGAGATGACGGATATTATGATCACGCTGAAGCCGAAGGACGAATGGACATCGGCGAAGACTTCCGATGAGCTGGCTACGAAGATGAGTGCTGTGCTGCAACAGATTCCTGGTCTGAGCACCGGTTTTCAGTACCCCATCCAGATGCGTTTCAACGAGCTGATATCGGGTGCGCGGCAGGATGTGGTATGCAAAATTTTTGGCGATGACCTCGATTCGCTTGCCAGTTATGCCGCAAAACTGGGCAGACTGGTAAACAGCGTTGAAGGCGCCACCGATCTATTTATCGAAACCGTCACCGGTATGCCGCAGATAGTGGTAAAATACAATCGGCAGGTGATGGCGCATTACCGCCTCAATATCGAGGATGTAAACGAAGTGATACAGGCTGCCTTCGCGGGGCAAAGCGCCGGTATTATTTATGAAAAAGAACGTCGCTACGACGTGGTGGTGCGGCTGAAAGAAGAACTGCGTACCGATATTTCTGCCCTGGAAAATTTATTGATTCCCGTGCCCGGAGGTGCACAAGTGCCACTCTCGCAGGTGGCCAGCATTGAAATAAAAGACGGCCCGGCACAGATACAGCGCGAGAATGCGGCGCGCCGCATCATTGTGGGTTTCAACGTGCGTGACCGCGACGTGGAAAGCGTAGTGGAAGAACTGGATGCTAAGGTGAACGCGCAGTTGAAACTGCCTGCGGGATATTATATCAAGTATGGCGGTCAGTTTGAGCACCTGGCCGAAGCCAGCAATCGGTTGGCCATTGCCGTACCTGTGGCACTGCTTCTCATATTTGTGATGCTATGGTTTGCCTTTCGCTCACTGAAAAATGTTTTACTGATCTTTTCTGCCATACCACTCTCTGCCATCGGCGGCATTTTGTTTTTGTGGATCCGCGATATGCCTTTTAGTATATCAGCCGGCATCGGCTTTATAGCTCTGTTTGGCGTGTCGGTGTTGAATGGCATTGTGCTGATTACAGAATTTAACCGTTTGCACCGGCAGGGTATGTCTGACGTTAAACAAATTGTTATGGAAGGAACCAGTGTACGACTGAGACCCGTGCTGATGACAGCCTCCGTGGCTTCACTCGGCTTTTTACCCATGGCTATCAGCACCAATGCGGGCGCCGAAGTGCAAAGACCGCTGGCCACTGTGGTGATCGGTGGTTTGATATCGGCCACCTTGCTCACGCTGATTGTATTGCCTGTATTATACGTGTGGATACATAAACCGAGGCGTCCTAGAAAGAAAGTAAATCTTGCCGCCGCGCTGGTTGTGGGTATCGTTATCTCCATTCCTGCCACGGCCCAGACGCGCAGCATGACGCTGGAGCAAATGCTGCAGCAGGCCTCCGCTCAAAACCTTTCGCTGCAGGCCGAACGAAAAGGCACTGCGTATTGGCAGCAATTACAAAGCGCCACCGCCGATCTGCCCCATACGCAGTTGGGTGCAGAGTATGGAAAGATCAACAGCGTGTTCGACGATACGCGCTTTTTCATCAGCCAATCGTTTAATCTGCCAGTGGTGTACCGACGCCAACGAGATTATTACCGAGCAGGTGAGAAAGCAGCAGTAGCGCAGGTAAACCTTAAAGAGCACGAACTGCGCAAACAGGTAAAGATTGTTTATTATAACCTGGTTGACCTGCTGGAGCGACAAAAACTTTTGTTGCGTCTCGATTCCACTTACAGCCAGTTTTTAGAGGCCGCCGCCTTGCGGTTAAAAACGGGTGAGTCGAATGTGTTGGAAAAATCGGCCGCCGAAGCGCAGGTGCTGCAACTGAAATTACAGCAGCAGGAAGTATTGAGTGACATCAGGCGCTGGCAACAGCAGGCGCAATGGCTGCTGAATACTACAGACAGCATCTTGCCCGCCTATGATGAAGTGAAAATTGAGCCGCCTTATGCAGATACAAGTTCTATCAACAATCATTCAGCCGTGCTGTGGCAGGAAGAAATGGCTCGCTTATCCGCCGCACAGGTAAATGTGGAGCGTTCGCGTCTGAGCCCTGAAATCACGCTTGGATATAGTAACATGTCCATTCGCGGTTATCAAAGCAAGGATGGCATTACGCAGCAGTTTTATGATGCCGGCGATCGCTTTGGTGTTTACCAGCTTACACTTGGATTGCCCATTTTCAACAAAACGAGCAAGGCGCGCATTCGTGCGGCGCAGGTACAGGAGCAGGTAGCGCAGATGCAGGTAAATGTAACGAAAGGTATGCTGAGCAACCAGTGGCAGCAGCTGGCAGAGCAGTATAAAAAATACGCGCAGCAACTGGATTACTATGAGCAAAGCGGTCTGCCGCAGGCAGCTATGATGACGCGCAATGCCCGGCTGGCGTTTGAAAAAGGCTCCATCAATTATGTGGAATGGACGATGCTGATGCGTAACGCGGTGGATATAGAATTGGGGTACCTGCAGACATTGCGCCAACTCAATGAGACAATTATCGAACTAGAATATTTAACCGGAAAATAGTTCTTATGAACAAGATCATATTTCAGCTTTCCTGTTTCGCTCTGCTGGCCGCGTGCCAGTTGCCGACAACGGAGGAAGCAAAAGAAGAGGCAGTGATTTCTACCAACTCCATCACGCTGACCGAAGCCCAGGTAAGCCAGGCAGGCATTGCTACAGCGCCTGTAAAAAAGCAGGTGCTCAACTCTGTATTGAATGTTAATGGTGTGGTGGATGTGCCACCGCAGAATATAGTGTCGGTGAGCTTTCCGCTGGGTGGTTATCTGAAAACAACTCATCTGCTGCCCGGCATGCACGTAAGAAAGGGCGAGGTTATTGCCATGATCGAAGACCAGGGGCTGGTGCAATTGCAGCAGGATTACCTGATGGCCCTGGCGCGACTGGAGTACCTGCGCCAGGAGCACGATCGCCAACAGGAACTGAACCAGCATAAAGTGAGCGCCGACAAAGTATACCAGCAGGTGGCAGCCGATTATGCTGCCCAAAAGGTTTTGGTAAAGGGCTTTGCTGAAAAACTGCGGTTGATTTCAATAAACCCCGATAACCTGCAGGAAAATAAAATTTCGCGCAGCGTGCCGGTGTATTCTCCCATCGATGGATTTGTGTCGAAAGTGAATGTAAACATCGGAAAGTTTGTAAGCCCCACCGAAGTGCTGTTTGAACTGATCAATCCCAACGATATGCACGCCGCACTCACCATTTTTGAAAAAGATATGCCAAAGGTGAAGGTGGGACAGCACGTTGCCGTGTCGTTTGTGGACGATCCGACCAGGCAGTATGAGTGTGAGGTTATTCTTGTAACACGCAACGTAGATGACAACCGCAGCGGTATAGCGCATTGTCATTTCGAAACTATGCCCAAGACCCTATTACCCGGCATGTTTTTGAGTGCAACCATTCGTATCGACAAGTCAGAAGTATTGGCCGTGCCCGAAGAGGCGGTGGTGCGTTATGAAGGCAAACAATATATCTTGCTCGAATCTGCGCCACGTACTTATGAACTGGTAGAAGTGGAGACAGGCATTCGCGAAAATGGATACATCGAAGTGAATTGCAAGAGTATGGATCTGCTGGATCGGAATGTGGTGGTAAAAAGCGCTTATGCTGTTTTGGGCAGTATGAAGCACTCTTCGGCAGAAGATTAACAGGACTATTTCACAATATAGTCTTCGCGTACCGGGTGAAATGCATCCAGCACTTTTACATCAGTTAGCGCAATAGCGCTGTGTGGCGTGTTGCCGGGAATTACATGCACCATGCCAGGGGTGAGCAGCATTTTTTCGCCGCCAATCATCATTTCCAGTTCGCCTTCCATGATGTAGGTGATCTGTTCGTGCGGATGTTGGTGCTCGGGCAATACCGATCCTTGTTTGATATCGACAAAAGATAGCGTCATTGTGTCGCCGTGCACAAAGCGGGCGAACAATCCGGGAGCCAGGACTTTGCCCTTATATTGACTGATATGTTGCATGCAGGTAGGAGGTTTTACCAGGTGATTACAGTTTCCAGAATACGGCGGCAATAATAATGAATCCCGCGCCGGTAACCGTGGGCGGTATCATGTTTTTGGTGGTGCCAAAATAGATCATGTAAATGCCCAGGACCAACAACAAAAAGGCACCGATAGTAAGAACTGATTTTCTGGACATAACGATTGTTTTATGGTTAAAAAGAAAATCCTTACTGTTCAAAAAAGCACACACTTCCGCCTACCCACTCCTTATCCTTATTATAGCGTACACCAATCATTTTTCCCTTACTTAGTCTTGCCAGGTTAATGGCAGGCTTCGGACGCTCCCAGCCATCTTTCCACAAATACATTATGCGAATCTCTGCCTTAGCAGGTATATCGGGTGTTTTTATGATGTCGGCGTAAGGCACCTTACGTTGTAATATCCAGTTGTCGGGGTCTTTGATTTTCTCCAGGTCTTCCCGCGTCACATCTATCAGCACGCCTTGCCCGGCAAAGGAGAAGAGTGGCTTTAAAACATAATTCTCCAGGTCGGCAGGCACCTGTTTTATTTCACCCAGGAAGAAAGTGGGCGGCACATAAGGATGGCGAATGAATGGAATCGTAAACTTACTGACACGGTAAAACCAGTTGGGATGCGGAATCCATTGCACGTCGAGCTCCTGCGTTATGTCCACAAAATTACCCAGTGTATCGCGCTGTGCTTTCAGGTCGTCAAATATAACCCGGTTGTATATGCGTTTTACCTCGGTCTTTTTACCTTCTCGCATATAAAACAATTTTCTCCCTTCCTGTATCAGCTCGGTAATGCAAACCGGTTGAACGCCGAGGTAATCCTGTGTGCAGTAAAAATCGATTCTTGTCTTTTGTTCGTGCGGTTTTATTTCAAGCAGGATCACATTTTCAACAGGTGTGTCGCCTACAATCACTTCTTTCAGATCGCGCAGATATGTCTCCCGGTTATAATTGCCAAGGTACTGCGTATAGTTGCGAGGTATGGAAAAATGTTTTCTGAAAATTTCAGGGTAAAACACCTGGAAGCCAAACAGGGTAGGAAAGCCCTGCATCTCGATCAGCTGCGGTTCGGGCTCGCCTTCTTCACCAATGCAGATGCCAAAATCGAACGCGATCATGTTCGGGTGATCGTTTTCATTAGGCACTCTTTCATCGGCAGGCATAGAATTGGCGGTAATCTCTTTGAACCTCGGATCCAGTATCACATCCACGATGCTCTCGCAGGCATCCACCAGTTTTTGTTTGAAATTTTTGTCGGCAAACACTGCGGTCTCCGCCACCCTGAATTCAATAGCGCCAGGGTGTTTACTGTTCAGTTCTTGTAAAAAAGCTTCATACTTCTCCTTCGTAAACTGCTGGTTAAATGCTTGCCTGAGTTCCGGAACCATGCGGAAATTGTTTAGGAGGAAAGATACTAAAAGGTTTCGGGTTTCATGTTGCTGCAGTGCCTTAACATCACTGCCTGAATTTAAGAAACCGAAACTCCAAACCCGGAACCCGAAACTAAACTCCCTGCACCCGGAACCCGGAACCCGCCTCCACGGCCTGGTTTAAAAAGTTAGGGATTACGTGCGAGTAAGTGCTTAATATCTTGTCGGGATCGTTCAACTGCTCTATCATCGACTTCCATTTTTCATAGCCATGGTTTTCGATGACGGTGTCGCGTTTGTCGGCGCGCTGGAGGTACATAGACATGCCGATGGCATCGGCTTCGGGGTGAAACTGTGTGCCAATCATGTGCTCGTTGAAGCGGATGGCCATGATGGCGCGCTCGAGCGGTACGTGCGGACGTTCTTTTTCGATGGCCAGAATGGTAGCGCCCAGTTCCTGCACACGCTCGCGGTCGGGCTCTATTACCTGGTAATCGCGGCTGTCAACGGCATAGAAGGGGTCTTGCAGACCGGCAAATATGGGTTCATCACGGCCGCCTTCCAGCCTGTGCACGGGAAATACGCCAAAGGCAGTTGACCGCCTCCTGGCCACACGCGCAATGCGGAAATAGCGGCACGCCAGTTGAAATGAGTGACAGATAAATAATACCTGCTTTTTGGGATATTGCGCAGGATTGTTGTTGTATTCTTCCACCCGGCGAAGCCAGTCGAAATACAGGTTCTCCCAGCGCGTATGAATGCTGTCGAGGGGAGAACCCGGGCCGCCCGTGGAGATATAAATGTCGTACGAGAGATCGGGGATTGCGCTATTTTGCCTTACATCAAATTCGTCTTTAATGATATGCAGGCCGTTTTGGGCTGCATATTCTTTGATCAGCTGGCGGATACAGCGCATGCCTTCATTCGGGTGACCTTCATACAGGTCAAGGATTGCTAGTCTTATCGTCTTTTTTTCGTTCATTATTAGCTGCAAAAATAACTTTTTTAGGCCTGTTATTTTAGCAGCACCTTTAGCATTTCTTCGGCAACTAACTGGTTCCCCTTATCATTCAGGTGAACGCGATCTGTAGTGAGAATGCCCCTGTCTTTATTTTCAGTATTGTGTTGGAGGTTGTATTCCAGAAATGCCTTGCGCAGATCAACCAGTTCACATTCATTGTTTTTTGCTACCCGCCTGATGATGTTGGCATAATGATTCAGATCGCCATCCTGGTCGTTGGTGAAATCTGTTTTTTCACCAATGGTGGTCATGGTACAAAGGACGACGCGGATATTTTTATCTTTTAACTTTTTGATAAGTGCGTTATAAAACTTTTCAAACTTATCAGCATCTGTACCCGTTCCTGCACCACGTTTGTGCCAGACATCGTTCACGCCCACGTAGATGAACACGATCTGCGGATTTTTTGCCAGCACATCGTCTTCTACGCGTAAATACAAATCATAGATCTTGTTGCCGCCAATGCCGGCGCCGATCAGTTCATAACGATCAGCAAGACCTTTTTGCCTGAGCATGTCGCCCATCACCGTGATATAACCTTTAGGCCGCACACCGGCCTCGGTAATGGAATCGCCGAAAAATATGACACGTTGTTTTTGTTGCATAGGTGCAAAGCCTGCAAGCATGATGAGGGCAATGAGGGCTATTGCCGCGCGGAAATTATTTTTTTTCATACACTTTTTCTCCGTTTACAAATGTATTCAGCACGTTTATACCCAACAACTCTTTTTCGGGGGCGCTCATCAGGTCTTTGTCGAGTATAATAAAGTCGGCCAGCTTGCCGGTTTCCAGGCTGCCTTTTTCCTCTTCTTCAAAATTGCTTTTGGCTGCCCAGATGGTCATGCCGCGCAGCGCTTCCTCGCGCGAAAGCGCATTTTCTGTTTGATAACCATTCTCAGGCCAGCCCCTGGCATCTTTACGAATAACCGCAGCATAGAAAGTTTTTAATGGACTGATATCTTCTACCGGGAAATCGGTACCCAACGCCACCCAGCCATTTTGCCTCAAAAGATCTTTATAGGCGTAGGCGCCTTTTTCGCGGACCTCACCCAGTCTTTCACCAGCCCAATACATATCGCTGGTGGCGTGTGTGGGTTGTACTGAAGGTATTACGCTATAGCTGCCAAACAAGGCAAAATCCTTTTCATTCACCACCTGTGCGTGCTCAATACGCCAGCGCAGGTCATTTTTCTCCTTCAGGTATTTCGCATAAGTATTCAGGATAACACGATTGCCCGAATCGCCAATGGCGTGCGTGCACATTTGAAAGCCTTTTTCATAGATCACTTTCGCTACGCTGTCGAAATGTTCGGGGTTGCTGAGCAAAAATCCGCGCCAGCCCGGTTTGTCGGAGTAGGGCTCCAACAAACAAGCGCCTCTCGAACCAAGGGCGCCATCGGCATACACTTTAAAAGAACGAACGTTCAGCCTGTCTGTTTTTATTTTTCCTTTTTCAAAGATGTAATCGTAGTTGGGCCCGGAATCACTTAGCAGGGCATAAATGCGCATTTTCAGATCGCCTGCTTTCTGGAAACTGTCGATCAGCAGCACTTCCTGGTAATCAAGGCCACAATCGTCAACAGTGGTGAGGCCAACAGCAAAACAATTTTGCTGCGCTTTCAGCAAGGCGGTTTTAATTTGTTCGGTGGTAGGACCGGGAATTTTGGCACTTACCAGGCCGATAGCGTTATCGATTAGTATGCCGGTGAGTTTCCCGTTTTTCACTTCCAGTTCACCGCCCGTAAGGCGGATGCCTGCTCTTACACCGGCCAGGTCCAATGCCACTTTGTTTGCAATTGCAGCATGACCATCAATGCGTGTGAGTAAGACTGGTCTGTCGGGAAACAATTCATTCAGCTTTTCATTTGTCGGAAATTCTTTTACTTCCCAGTCGTTCTGATCCCAGCCACGACCGATAATCCAGCCTTCAGGATTCTGCTGCGCAAATGCTTTGAGTTTTTCAAGAATTTCTTCCCAACTGTTGGTGCCCACCAGGTCGGCGGTCTGAAGACTCAGACCGTAACCAAAAAAATGCGCATGTGCATCAATGAAGCCGGGATAAATGTATTTTCCATTGGCATCGATGATTTCAGTGGCTTCATATTTGTTTTGCAGATCGGCAGTGGTGCCAATCGCAACAATTTTTCCATCTTTTACCGCCAGCGCCTCGGCCTTACTGAAAGCGGAATCAACTGTGTAAATAGTGGCATTGATGACCAGCAGATCGGCTTCTTCTTTGGTACTACAACCAACCAATACAATCAGTCCGACTAAGAGATGATATACTTTTTTCATTGCAAAAATTTGTCCGGATGTTTTTTATGAAAATCTGTCGCGTCCTGGTAAGCTTTTGCTACCGCCAATATGGTAGCATCATCGTACAAGTTACCGATTAAAGTAATGCTGTTGGGCAGTCCATTGCTGCCAAAACCGATAGGGAACACCACTACGGGATGACCGGTAAGATTGGTCATGGCCAGCTGGTTGCCTGCATATGTCGGCACAATCACCACGTCGTAATTCTTCATGAAATGATTCAAACCTTCCATCAACCGGGTGCGATGCCTGTTGGCGTTGATATATTCCACTGCCGGAACCAGTCGTGACACGCGGAAAATATTTGGCCAGAAATTTTTGTCCTGCCGATGTATCAGGTCATCTTTATCGCTGCGGGTCAGCTCATCAAAAGCGGCCCCGGCCTCTGCGCTGATGATCGGGTCCATAATGGGATAAGGATAAATGGTGCTGTCGGGAAAATCAACCGCCTGCAGGTTGGCTCCTAATTTTTTGAAAGTCTCCAATACTTCATGTTGCTGGCTGCCTGCCGGCAAAGTTTTGAAGTAATTCACGGCATAGGCTATACGAAGTTTTTTGAAATCGACTTTGGGATTGAAATTAAATGCGCGCTCTACAGCGCTTGCATCTTTTCCATCGGTGCCTTTCATATAGTAAAATACGATGGCAGCGTCTTCGGCGCTACGACATATAGGTCCGGCTTTGTCGAGGCTCCAGCTCAGCACCATAGCGCCGCTGCGGCTCACCGAGCCAAATGTGGGGCGCAGTCCGGTGGCGCCGCAGGTATGCGAGGGAGAAACGATCGAGCCCCAGGTTTCGGTGCCGATTGCGAAGGGCAATAATCCTGCCACGGTAGCAGAAGCAGAACCCGCCGATGAGCCGCTGGAGCCGCGTGCAAGATTCCAGGGATTGCGCGTGCGTCCGCCAAACCACTGATCGGCAAAAGCCAACTCGCCGAGAGTTAGTTTGGCGCACAATACCGCACCGGCTTTTTTCAATTGCGTATAGACAAAGGCATCTTCGTCAATCACCTGGTCTTTGTAGGGTACCGAGCCCCAGGTGGTCTTATATCCTTTCACCGCAAACAAGTCTTTCAGTCCATACGGTATACCATGCAATGGTCCGCGGTAAATACCTTTTCTGATCTCTTCATCGGCAGCGGCGGCTTCTTTTAAGGCGAGCTCTTCCGTCAAGGTGATGACGCACTCCAGCGTGTCGCCCCATTTTTTGAGGCGGTCGAGAAAAAAGCGCGTGAGTTCAACAGAACTGATCTTTTTGTTTTTTATCAAAGAGGCAAGTTGCGGAATGGAGTAAAACGCCAGCTCATTTTTATTGGCGGGCAATGAAACATTGTTGGGAATATTCCATTGCACCGGCTGTTGTTTTACCGGCACCTTCAATCCGGCAGGCGCGGGATTAAAAGCAAATGGGAAGGGAAGATCATTGGGCGTGGGCTGGCGGTGCATCTTTTGATAATTCTGCAGGTTTTCTTTCACACCGTCAACCATTGAATCGATTTCTGCCGGGGTAAAATGCAGATCAAACAAAGAAACTGCCCGGCTGATGGCGGCTGTGTCGACGATCTGACCGCGCGCGCACACAGCGGCGAAGATAAGAACGGGTAGCAGTAGTCTCATGGCGATGCATATTAGTTTGAAGCCGCTAATATAAACAGGGATTAAAATCCACGCTCATCTTTTTATCAGTTTCGCATCTACCACCTTATCCGAATAAACCAGCTTCACATGATAAAAGCCCGCGCTATGGTTGTCCAGGTTTACGAAAATGAAATTGCTGGCATCGCCGCTGAAATGGCGCCTGTACACAGTTTGCCCGGCGGCATTGGTCACCACCACATAGCGCAGGTTGGCGGGTGGCGTAATGTGACGAATGATGAACTGGCCTTCGAACGGATTGGGATATACCAGGAAGCCGTTTTGTTTGAGCCGCGAGGGCAACAGCACGCCTTTGAATTGAATATTGTCAAGGAAAATATTGTTGTCTTGGTTGCTGGTGCTCCTGAACACAATCATGAATTTCGTCGAAGGCGTCACCCGGTCGGTAATGTCGAGTTGTTCAGTGCGCCATTGGCCGGGGGAAGGAACAAAGCCCAGGGTATCACCCGGCGCGTGGGTGGTTGAGGTGGTGGTGGCCAGCTGGCTGCCCCATTTTTTGTAGAGCGTCTCGAAGGTCTGGCCGCAGTCTTTTGTCAGCAACACTTCGAGCGTGTCGGGCGCAAAACTCGAGGGGATGCGGCGTGCATGCGATACATCAAAAATAACATACAGGGAGTCGAATTCACCGGAGTATTGCAGCAACCTGCAATACAGGTTTTCTTTCTGCGCGGCGCTGTGAAACCGGAAATTCCTCACCCACATAGAAGTGTTGCCGTCTGTGGCAGCCTTGGTATTTTTCTCCCAGCTGTATCCCGTATTCGACGAGTCGATCATCCAATACTGGGCGGGGTTGAAGCTGATGTTTTCGAACGATTCTGTATATAGTTTTTCCCAGGTATGCAATGAGTGCACAAAGAAGTTCTTACGCGCTGTGTCATTATGGGTGTCTGCATCGGGCATTCCATTCGGGTTCACGGTCCATGCGCGCAGAGTGTGCGCTATGTCGTTAGGTGTAGCTAGATTTTTGCCCTGCACGTCCAGCGTCTGGCCGGGGTTTAATGAGCCTGTCCAGTGAATGGAGTCAACGATATTGTTATCCAGCTCCACCACAATGGAAACCTTTGTCAGGGTATCTGTACCGTTATTGCGCAGTATGAATACCGGCTGAATGCTGTTGATTTCGCATTCATGCGGAAGAGGTTTTTGTATTTGCGTGACCTGCGCATCGGTAATCAGGGCGTCATCATCGTTGATGAGTATATTGTCGAGGTAAAGATTATTGCCAAACATATTTGTAGCCTTGAAGCCGACCACAATCTTGCTGGCATTTCCTATGAATGGCCGCAGGTTGATCTTGGTATTAGACCATTGCGAAGCAGTGGGAACAAAAGCGCTGGAGGTAGTTCCCGGTACGCTCGCCAGCTCTACGCCGCCACGCTTCCATACTTCGGTGAACGTAGCGCCGCAGTCTGTTGATACCACTATTGCCAGCGAATCGGCATACGAAGGATCGGTGCTGTACGGCCAATAGGCGCGGTCGAAACTGAGTATCACCTGGCCTTCATCGCCTACGTCAACTGGTGAAGAAACCAGGTAATCTGTGTGACCATCGCCATTTGAATAATCGTAGAAACGAATGCGTGCGGAAGCGGTTCCTTCTTTGGAGGCAAGGGTCGTGCGTTCCCAGGTAGTGCTTGTTGAGGGCTGGTTGATGATGAGCCAGCCTGGGGGCGGAAACGTAGCAGATTCAAAACCCTGTGTCAGCGGTAAGCTTTGTGAAGAGACTACGTTGAAGTCTACCGACAACGTATCGTTCGTATTGCGGCCGTCGGCGCTTCCATTAGGGTCGGTTACGTAAATAGTGAGCGTATGAGAGCCAGGCGCAGCGAAAACGGCAGGCAGCGTGACGTTCAGGCTTGCATTTGGCGCCAGGTTGCCGGTCCAGTGGAAAGTGGTGGGAGCATTGTTGTCCACCTTGATATTGAAAACAACGCTGGTAAGATTGGCGGAGCCATAATTCCTGAGCGTAACAATGGGTGAAATATCTGAATCGCAGGTATTGTTGCCAACAAAGGAGCAACTGTTTGCCGGGCGTGGTGCGATGATGGCAAAAAGGGCTGCATCATTCGGAAATATCGGTGCCGGCGTGCATTTGTCGGAAGTCATCAGGCTGCCCCGAAACAATTCCAGCGCGGCTTCCATGCGCAATACCTGGTTTTTGGTAAACATGCAATAGCAGGCATCGTTGGTGTAGTCCATGTAGTTTTGGTACATCTTGCCCGGCGGGTTGGGACTGCCGCAACCGGCGGCCAGGATTCCTGAAGGGCATCCGTTGGTAGGACCACTTTGCGTGGGCGTATCGTCGACCCAACTACCTGTAAGACCCGATACAACGGGAAAATCAGGCCGGCAGCCGCCGCCATCGCCCCATATATGCATGGCAAAAAAGAAATGACCTGCTTCATGCACTGCAGTGCGGCCCAGGTTAAAGTTGGGAGCTGTGTAGGCGGGATTATTACCGAAACCTTCATGCGCAATCACGATACCTTGTTCGTTATCGGGTCCGCCATGCGGAAAGGTTGCTATGCCCAGGGTACCATCGGTTGATTCAGCCACCCAGATATTGAAGTATTGCTCCGTATCCCAGGCATCGGCGCCGCAGTTGGAAGCGTACTTGAGGTTATTGAAATTATTCTGATCGAATTTGGTGTTAGAAGCAATTCGTTGAATGCCGTTGGTTGGATTACCGCGGGGATCGCGTTGGGCCAGGCAAAACTGGATATTGGAGTGGCCAAAAAGGCTGGCAAATGGCCCGGCATTTACGCTGTCCTCATTCAGACCGGCAAAATCGGTATTCAGCCTGTCTATCTGCCACTGCACATCGGCGTCGGTCACTATTTCAGGATTGGGTAAAATGATATGAACAACTACAGGAATAGTAACCGTGGAGTTGATGCGATGATTGCCTTGTTGTTTCTGGAGACGGAATTTTTGATCCATGGTACGCGACAACTGGATCTCTGCGGCTTCAAGTCTTGACTTAAGCCCGGGATCTTTTGCCAGCAATTTCTGCAGGTACTCGTCGGTAGCGCAGCGCTGGAAGTTTTTCTTACCGGGGTTTTGGTTCTGGGCTTGCAGGGATAAGGCAAGAGTGAGGATGACAAGCCAAAGTACAAATTGCTTCATAGTTTTTCGGTAGTGCGTACTCACATATATACGTTGCAAGGTGGCCTATAGCAAGTAACGTGAAGCGCTTTTTTTTGTTATGCCGCTGGCAATAATTATGGCCCTATTTTCATGAATACGCAAACCCCGGGGCATGCATAGATGGGCTGCTAGTATTTCACCCTGAACTTTCCGTCGGTCACCAATTTGGTTGGCGTGGTGGGGCCGGGAATATCAGGATCGTCACTGAGATCGATTTCAAACAAAGTGCCGCCGAAAGTGCCTTCCACTTCGGTGCTGGTTGCCTTTGTAACAACGATAGAGAAGGGAGTGCCCATTGTCAGCCCCGTACTTGTCATGAAAGGCGCTATGTCTGCGCCGCTGGGCTGGTATCCTGCCAATACCAGGGTGCCTGTAACGTTGGTCACGCCATAAGTGCCGGTGGTGAGTTCGCCACTGGTCTGGATCATCAGTATAAAGGCTTCATTATCGGAGATGTCTTCTTTGGCAAAACCGGTGATGGTGGTGGCTATTTCGCCTGAGTTTTCATCTTCATCTCTCTCGACACCCAGGTCGAAGTTGAAGGTCTTGGCCTGGCCGGCAATCTTGCATTCCAGGTAGTAGGTGGTGCTGCTGCCGCCTCCGCCGCCACCGCCGGGGTCGCCCGTACCGGGACCGCCGGTGCCGGGATCATTGGTTCCGAGTTCAAGACTTTCTTCTTTTTGGCAGGCTGTCAGCAAAAGCACTACAACAGCGGGTACCAGGATATGCAGCAACCTCTTCATATGCTTAGTCGGTTTATGCCCAAATGTACTTTTTTTGGCCGGAAAGCGGTTGCCGCGGGGTGAGTTTCTTATATAGCGCCGCTTAAAAACTGATCATGAATATAATCCACCACGCTGGTGAGGCTTTTGGTTTCCTCATAAGCCTTCAGTTGCCGGTCGGCGCCGGTACCTGCTTCCAGTATTTTGGAAACATAACCGATGGCATGGCGGCTGCCCAGATGATCTACCACATCGTCCACAAAATCAAGCAACTCGTATATCAGAACGCGGGTGTTTACTTCTTCTTCCTTGCCAAAATCGATCAGCCTGCCATCAATACCGTAGCGGCTGGCGCGCCATTTATTCTCGTTGATCAGGGGCCGTGGGTATTGTATGAAATTAAGATTTTGCATGCGCAGTTTGTAAATCTTTGCGCACACCGCCTGGAACAAAGCCGCAATAGCAATGGTCTCCGGCACCGTCATGGGTACATCGCAAATGCGGAATTCAACGGTATTGAAAAAAGGATGCACGCGCAGGTCCCACCATATTTTTTTTGCATTGTCAATACAGTTCGTCTTCACCAGCATCTTCACAAAATTGTCGTAGTCCTCTATGGTATTAAACACTTCGGGGATGCCTGTGCGCGGAAATTTATCAAACACTTTTGTTCGGAATGATTTATAACCCGTATATCTGCCTTCCCAGAATGGCGAGTTGGTGCTGAGTGCATAGATATGGGGTAAAAAATAGCGCGTGGAGTTGGCGATATGGTTGGCCATTTCGCGCGTCTCCATACCTACATGCACGTGCAAACCGAAAATCAGGTTGCTGCGCGCCGCTTCCTGCAATTCATTCACAATTTCGTTATATCGTACATGATCGGTGATGAGCTGCCGCTCCCAGTGACTGAACGGATGCGTGCCGCTGGCGCCCACCCAGAAACCGAGGTTGCCGGCAATATCGGATATGGTTTTCCGAAGTATGGAAACATCTTTATAAGCTTCATCAATATTGGCGCAGATTTCTGTACCTACTTCCACCACAGCCTGGTGCATTTCGGCCTTCACCTTGTCTTTGATGATCTTTTGTCCTTCGGTTACTATTTTCTGTTCATGGCTTTTCAGCTCACGCGTTTCAGGATCCAGGACCATGTATTCTTCTTCTATGCCGAGTGTGAAATTGCTGAAGTTGAGATTTGCCATGATTTTATTTGATTAGACCTGAATTTTTATGAACTAAGTAAAAATCACAAATAACATGCATCAGGGAACCAATTCTTTCTTTAACACACTCCGCTTCATATACTCTCCCCATGTAAGATTATCCTTGCCGGGCTCGTGCGCCAATGCGCGCTCGATGGTGTAGGTGGCCGCAGTTTCCACTACCCAATCAAAATTGTCGTCGCCCACGCTGGCGCGGTCGGCATCGGGAGCGGGATTGCAGAAGTCGATAGCATACGGAATGCCGTCGCGCACGGCCAGCTCCACCGTATTAAAATCATAACCGAGATATTGGTTGATGCGCAAGACAATTTCTTCCATCTGCTTCAGTCGCTCGCCCGAGGGGGAGAAACTGGCTTGGTAACGCAAATGATGCGGGTTGCGCGGTTCATAAGGCATGATGCGCACATACTTGCCGCCGATACAATAACAGCGATAATATTCTTCAAATACAATTTCTTCCTGCAGCAACATCACCAGTTGACCGGTCTCGCGATGATTCTGGTAAAAATCTTCCAGGCTGCGAAGTTTGTACACGTTTTTCCATCCGCCACCGGCAAACGGTTTCATGTATGCGGGAAAACCTACGTAATCGAAGATGCCTTTCCAGTCGAGCGGGTAGGCCAGGTTGGCAAACGATTCATTGCTGGTATCGGGAGGAAGATCGTGCGAGGGTAGAATGACAGTCTTGGGAACCGGCACGCCGATTTTCACAGCGAGACAGTTATTAAAAAATTTTTCATCGGCGCTCCACCAGAATGGGTTGTTGATGACGGCCGTGCCGCAGATAGCAGCATTTTTTAAATATGCACGATAAAAAGGAACATCCTGCGAAATGCGGTCGATGATCACCGCATACTCGTCGCAGTCGCCCTGGATCACTTTGTTGATCAGCACCGGCTCAGCACTCACATCATCCACTTGTTTGCTGTTGACTCTTTCAATAAATGCATGAGGAAAACTTCTTTCCTTGCCATAAAGTATCCCAATCTTTTTCATAAGCGCCTGTTTTGCTTGACTAAATTTATCGGATGGCGGGTTAATAAACAAAAGAAAGTAGCTACATTTGGCGTTTACGTACACATACTATGCAGACAGAAACAAGCCCCGGTTTACTGGTAGAAACCGTAACCCTGCCATCGGAGCCGCTGGACAGAACAGTGCCCCTCAACTTCTATCATCCCACATTTGAAAAGGAGCAACCGGTTAATTTGCTATTGGTCAATGATGGCCAGGACCTGGAGGCGATGGGTTTTGATAAGATGATCGGTTACCTGCTGCAAACCGGCGAAATTGAGCCGATGCTGGTGGTGGGCATTCATTGTGGTGAAGAGCGCACCCAGGAATATGGTATGCTCGTTGGCCCCGACTTCAAGGGTCGCGGTGCCAGGGCGGCACAATATGAGCGATTTATTTTCGAAGAACTGATGCCCTTTATCTACAGCCAGTTCAAAAATGTAAAATTCAAGGAAAAAGCATTCGCCGGGTTTTCTCTCGGCGGGTTGAGCGCCCTGGACCTGGTATGGCATCATCCCGACGTGTTTTCAAAAGTGGGCGTGTTTTCAGGCTCACTGTGGTGGAGAAGTAAGGATAAAACAGAAAAAGACTACAACCAGCATACCGACCGCATGATGCACGCGCAGATTCGCGCGGGTAAATATCATCCGCATCTGAAATTTTTCTTTCAATGCGGCTGCCTGGATGAGACGGAAGACAGGAACAAAAATGGAGTGATTGATTCGATTGATGATACCATTGACCTGATGCGTGAGTTATTGGCGAAGGGATACCTCGAGGGCAGAGATATGTGCTATTTGCAGGTAAAAGACGGCAAGCATGATGTGCCCACATGGGCGAAGGCGTTGCCGGTGTTTCTGAAGTGGGGATGGAGGAAGTGAATGTTGAATTTGAACTTGAAATTGAATGTGAATAATAAAAGGCCTGAGTGAGACTCAGGCCTTTTTGGTTGGACGGTTAGTTGGTTTAGAAGATATATCGTAAGCCGACCTGGAGACCCCAGGTGGTGCTGACATTCTTTACATTGGAGAAGGTTTCGGTTACGAGCTTTTTTTCAACCTGCGCCATGCGGAATGTGGGTTGACCACTGGCATTGTAACCGGCAAAAACTAATGGGTTAGACTGGAAGCCGTTGGTGTAGTTCAACTGCTTGCGGATACCCCAGTGCTTGTTGATGAGGTTGGCGAAGTTCAACACGTCAACGCTCAGCTGCAATGTATGCTTGCGGTTGCCGATATCGGTGAAAATATCCTGCAGCAACTTGAAGTCGAGCCTGTGATACCAGGGGAAACGCGCACCGTTTCTTTCTGCATACTGACCCTTATGTTTTCTCAGGTATTTATCCTGCTCCAGGTATCTGAAGAAGGCGTCTGACTGTTCCTGAGCAGTGTAGGCATCAGTAGTAGCAGAGGGAGCCTGGTCCACAAAGATGATCTCTGAAGGATCTCTCGGAATATACATTAAATCAACTGAGCCTGCGTTACCATCGCCGTTTACGTCGCCGTTATAGGCATAGCTGAACACACCCTGCGGAGCACCTTCGTAGTACAGCGATACTGTGGTGGCAAGATGTTTCAGGTATTCAAACCTGTAAGACACAGTACCCACAATGCGGTGGGGAACTGCATACTGCGAGTAAGCCAGTTGTATATCATTCTGCGTGCCGGTAGTGGGGTTAGCAGACCATACAGATGCTGCCTGCGAACCGGGGTTGGGTGTAATGTCTTGCACGAATGTGTAAGTATAAGCGATCGAGCCAGACAAGCCACGCGCCATTGTTTTTGAGATTTGCGTGGTGAATGAAAAGCCACCGCCCTTGCTGCTGTTTTCCAATACTATGGCGTTGTTGATACCGGGATACAAGCGCCTGTTGGTATTGTCTGCAGGATTGAATCTCGGCCTGTTATCGGGACCAGCCAGTGCATCATTAGGTTCTTTCTGGTTGGCATTGCGCATGCGCACAGCGTTTACATCTTTAGTGTACAATGCTTCCATGGTCAGCATCCAGCCATTGCCAAACGACCTGTCGAATGCCAGGTTGGTACGCCATACCTGCGGGAATTTGAAATCAGGATCGATCAGCACTATGCCTGCAGAGGGAACAGAAGTGCCTGCTTCTGAGGGGAACTTGCTTCTGTGTGCGGCAGGATTGGGATCAAACAGGAAGTTCTGCAATTGAGCCGGGTCTGATACAGCCGCACCGAACTGGTACATACCACTGTTGGTTGGCATATTGGTGAGCCATACAAAGGGAATTTTTCCGGTAAACAAACCAGTACCACCACGAACAATCATCACCTTGTTGCCTTCCGGATCCCAACGGAAACCTACGCGGGGCGACCAGTAGAATGTGCTCTTGGGCCACTTGCCGGTGTTGTAATGGGTGGGATTGCCATTCTTATCGGGCAAGGTAAGTGCCGTGATAGCAGGGTTCTCCAGCGGATCTTCATGATAGATCGGTCTGTCGAGACGCAGACCAAAGGTCATTTTCAAACGCTCGTTGAAAGTTATTTCATCCTGCACATACAGACCTAATTGTCCCAGTTTCAACTCTGCCGAGTATACAGACTCTTTGCCAGGCACCAGTGAATAAGTGAGGGCAAAACCTTTTGGCGCGCGGTTGTTGATAAAATCATCCAGCGAGTTGAACACATAATAACTCTGCGAAGCAGGCATAAACATATTACCCACGCGCTGGTATTCGTAAGAAACACCTGCAGTCACGCGGTGCCGGCCGGCAAAGTAAGAGAAGTTGTTGATGATGCTATATACATCATTGATAACATCGTTATTATACGAATACGGTTCATAGCCCGCACTCATATAGTTGTTGTTGTTATTGTTCAGGATATCGATGAAGGGGAACACTTCGCTGGGCGAAGTACGGGTGGCTTTAATTTTAGTCATTGTCACCAGGAACTGGTTGGCAAAACGGCCACCAAAATTGGAGTTCAACTCCAGGGTACCGTTGCGCACAACATCTTTAAAGCCATAGTTGCTGTTGGCAAAGGACATGGCATTTCGTCCAAACCTCTGCGTGGAGGAGTAACCTATAGCGCCTGCCAGGCCATTGGGAACACTGGTAGCGTTCAGCGCCACGTCATTGTTGCTCACCAGCTCGTTATACTTCAACGTGAGCTTATGCACATTGTTGATGTTCCAGTCGATCTTACCTAATATTTTATGGTTCTTTGCTTTGAAGTCAGGGAAATTATCATATGGACCTGTGTCGTATCCGTATTGACTCTTGAGAAACTCTGACAGTTTGCGCAGCGAATCAATGGGTGTGTTGGATTCCTGGCCTTTTCCGGATCCGCCGCTGGGACTCCAGTTGATGCCGGGGAAAGTTCTTTCTTCAAGCTCACCGCTCACAAAGAAGAACAATTTGTTTTTGATGATGGGACCGCCAAGCGTCATACCATAGATCTGGTTTTTCTCCTTTTGCTGTTCTGGCAGTTTTGTATCACGTACTCTTGTTCCGTTAAAGCTTTGGTCGCGGTAATAGGCATAAGCTGTTCCTTTCAGCGTGTTGGTACCGCTCTTGGTAACTGCGTTCACACCGGCGCCGGTAAAACCAGCTTGTCTTACATCGTAAGGCGCAATATTGATGGAAAGCTCTTCTATAGCATCTAGTGAAATGGGTTGATTACCGCCACCGGGCAGCAGGTCGCTGCTAAGACCAAAGTTGTTGTTGAGGTTGGCGCCATCCACCTGCACGTTGTTATAACGTGCGTCGCGGCCACCAAAGCTGGTGCCGTTTGCCTGCGGTGTAAGACGCGTAAAGTCGGTTATACTTCTTGAAATGGTGGGGAGTGAAGTGATCTGCCGCTGTCCTACATTGGTAGAAGCGCCGGTTTTATCTACCGCCGACTTGCGTCGCTGAACCGTTACCACTACACTGGCCAGGTCTTTGAATTCCTCACCCATCACGGCATTGATGTTGTAGGGTTCACCTAAGATGAGAGTAATACCGTCAACCTGGTATGATTTATAACCCACATAATCCACTTTAATAGTATAAGGTCCGCCGATTCTCGCGCTGGGAATAACAAATACGCCTCCTTTGCGGGAAAGCGTGGTGTACACGGTGCCTGAAGGCGTATGTGTAGCTGTTATCGTCGCGCCTTCGAGGTAGTTGCCCGCGGAATCCATCACGGTTCCTGTAATACTACTCGAAGTCACCTGGCTATTGGCTTTGAGCGCAGCCATAGCCAGCATAAAGCACAAAAGTTTTACGGTAATACTTCTCATATATGCATGTTTAATTTTGGCGTGTAAAGAAACAGAGCGATGTTAACCGGTAGCGCAAAAAGGCATTACCAAATTATTAAGTTTTGACCTCTGTAATCGCTTACTCATCACTGTACGGTTAATGGAATTGTTCTACTAAACCAGGGCAAGTAATCGCAGTGAGATGCGGCAAATGTAAAAGAAATTACATTCCCAAATTATAGACGAATTAAAAACCAGTACACAGGTTATTCACCAAAGAATTTACCCTAAAAAAATTACCCAAAGACCACGAAACGCAGTGCCCTAAAAACACGTATGGGTAGGGTAAATAAAGGTGCACCGAACCTTAGAGCGCTTCCGTTGTTTTATAAATGATTGCGACTGAATGTTTTTGCCGGCAACCGCTTAATTGCGGATGCCTCGGTTTTATGCTAACTTTGCCTAAATTTTTGAATATGCTGGATACCATTGAAAGCGCGATTGAAGATGTGAAAAAAGGTAAACTGGTAATAGTGGTGGATGATGAAGACCGTGAAAATGAAGGAGATTTCGTGACCGCCGCGTCTAATGTGACGCCCGAAATCATCAACTTCATGAGTAAACATGGCCGCGGACTCATCTGCGTGCCGCTGCTGGAAGATCGCTGTGAAGAACTGCAGCTTAACCTGATGGTCAACAATAATACTGCCCTTCACGAAACGGCTTTCACGGTATCGGTTGATTTACTTGGATATGGTTGTACCACAGGTATTTCGGCTCACGACAGGGCCAAGACCGTGCAGGCGCTGATCAATGCATCTACCAAACCCACCGACCTGGGAAGACCCGGTCATATTTTTCCTCTAATAGCAAAAAGAGGGGGCGTGTTGCGCCGCGCCGGCCATACCGAAGCCGCCATTGACCTGGCCAGGCTGGCAGGACTTTACCCCGCCGGCGTGCTGGTGGAGATTATGAATGAAGACGGCAGCATGGCCCGCCTGCCCGAACTGCGCGAAATCGCCAAAAAGTTCGATCTGAAACTGATTTCGATCAAAGATTTGATTGAATACAGGCTGAAGACCGATTCGCTGATAGAAGAAATTGTGCGCGTTGATATGCCCACCCGCCACGGTCATTTTAAACTGGTGGCGTTTAAAGAAAAGGGCACCAACAATGAACACCTGGCGCTGGTGAAAGGAGAGTGGGAGAAAGACGAACCCGTGCTGGTGCGCGTTCACTCGTCGTGCTTTACCGGAGATATTCTCGGCTCTATGCGTTGCGACTGTGGCGACCAGCTGCATACCGCCATGCAAATGGTAGAGCGCGAAGGCAAGGGCGCCATATTATATATGAACCAGGAAGGCCGCGGCATCGGGCTGCTCAATAAACTGAAAGCATATAAACTCCAGGAGAATGGTCTCGATACCGTAGAAGCCAATCTTCACCTCGGCTTCCCGATGGATAAAAGAGATTATGGTATTGGTGCACAAATTCTGCGCTATCTGGGCATCACCAAACTGCGCCTGCTGAGCAATAATCCCAAGAAGAGAGCGGGCTTGCTAGGCTATGGCCTGGAAATAGTGGAAGCAGTGCCGATCGAGATTTCTCCGAATCCTCACAACGAAAAATATTTGCAAACCAAGAGAGACAAGCTGGGACATGAGATATTGAAAGGTTAATTGCTCCCTTCATTCCTGGTAGTGGCGCTGTCGGGCACAGGCGGCGGCACCGTGGGCGGCACCGTGTCTTTCTTCTTCTTGTTCTGACGCCTCCACAATTCTGAAATGCGCTCAAAATCGCGCCGCCAGCTGATACTGGCACCCGAACGGTTTTGACGGCCGCCTGTAGTTCCCGCGAGGTAATTATAAGAATCGCGGTAAAAGAATGTGAGCACGAGCTTGCCGTCGGGACGAATTTTCCATTCGGCCGTAATATCAGGTAAGAATTGCAGGCTCTTGGTGGCCTGCACCTGTTGGGATGACAATCCAAAGTCAAGCGCCGAACCGAAAGTGAAGGTGAGCCTTTCGTCGAAAAAGCTTCTGCCGATATTAAAGTTCAGGTTGGTGCGGTCGATATTCAGCCGGTTGCGGTTCAGGTTGTCTATAAAATTGGATCCGCTGTACAACTGCGCGTTGAAGTTTACCTTAATGCTCGGGTCGTTGAATATTTTCTGGAAAATGGAAGAGAACTGCTTGCTCATGGCATTGCTCAGCACGCCTGAAATGGTATTCACCACCACGCCTTCAAATGCGAGGTTAGCAAGACTGCTTTGGTTGGTGGAGTTTGACAACGGACCAAAACTATTCACCACGATCAAGAAGGCTACCTGCTTGGTCAGTTCGTTTTCGTCGCTTTCGATACGACGTAATATCTCAATGGCGTTGGGATCATTTTTGAGCGTGCTTCCCTGCGGCAATTCGATCCGGAACTTAATGAGGGGTTTCATCAGTTTCTGGGTAAGAGTGGCAATCACCATTACTTCACCCCTGAACTTACGCACATTGTCGCTTACCTGTCCGCCGCCATCAGAAGCGGCAAACAGCGCATCACCCAGGTCGGTGAAGCGAACGTTTTCCGCCGTGTAGGTAGCTTCAATCTTGATATCGGCATCGTAAGGATCGCCGCTCCATTGGATATAGTTGCCCACGTCTTCGCTCAGCGTAAATGGCTTGCGCAGCAGCGACTGGAAATTGAAATTGTAATTACCACGGTCTATTTCGTAGCGGCCGGTAATGGTAAACTCGCCATCAGTGCTGGCCTGCATCTTGAGGTTGCCATGACCATTGGCCTGAATGATATCGCCGGTAAGCTCGTCCAGGATCACGTACATGTCAACATAATTGTTAGCTGTAACGTCGAGGTAAACACGCAGATCACTTTCGCGGGTGGCAGCAGGAGGCGTCATTTCACGGCCATATATTTTCCATACCAGGAAATCGGCCTGCCCGCTTTCGCGGCTCGAGCCGGAGCGTATAAACAATTTCGAACTGTCGGCAGGCTCGCCGCGAATATCGAGACGCATATTATCCATTGGCCCTTTAAAAGTGGCATTGGCCTTTGCAAATACAGTTCCGAAATACGATTCGTTGCCGACGTTATTGGTGTTTAAGACAAGCAGTTTATTGGTGGTAAGCGCAAAATCAAAATTCAGGTTGTCAAAAGCTTCATGTTTCAATATACCGCGTGAAATGCTGCCGCTGTTGCCAAATTCATCCTGAATCACAAAGGAGCCAAAATCGATTTGTCCATCCGTAAAACTGAAATTGGCCGAAGGAATTTTATATACCACGTTGGTATATTTTACCCGCAGCGATCCGTTTTGCAAATGAATATTGCCAAGAAATTTCAGCTTATCCACTGGTCCTTGTATGCGTAGCCCACCGCTGGCCAGGCCATTGATTTCCGTAAATACACCGGAGAGATATTTATCCAATAAATTGATGCGCGTTTCTTTAAAGTCAGCGGCTATATCCAGCGGACTGGTAGCGGTATCAGACAAGTCGTACATACCGCGGATATTGAACAGGTAGTTCAGGTTTTCCGAATTGGCGGCAAAGTTCACGCGGTTGGTGCGCTGCGCATAGTTGGCAACCAGGTCGAGACGGCCCACTGAATCATCATCAAAACGAAATTGATCGGCCTGGCCTGTCAGGTCCACCTGCATTTTCCCAAATGGATCCATGATGTCAACCGTAGCTGTAAGCATACCTTCCAGCCGGTTTTTCTTCACAAAGAAAGGAGAGAAGTCGCCAATATTGATCTTCTTCAGCTCCACCTTAATATCATTCGTATTGCCGATATCGGAAGGATGCGTGGTTATGAATATTTCCTGCTGGCCATTATACAACTTAACGCCATCGGCGCTTACCAGTTGCTTGCTCAATACCAGTTCACCATTTTTCTCTATGATCCAGTTCTTACCGTTCACATCGAAGTTAGATTCGTTCAGCACTATGCGCACACCGTCCTTCATCGTATGCACGCGGCCGGAGAGGTTGGCAGCATTCAGAGATTGATTGGCACTTGTCTGGATATTCACCAGCGACACATCGTTGGAAGAACTGAAATTGATCTCAGTGCCGGGGAAGTGAAGACTGTCGTTAATATAGATGTCGGCAATCGAACTCTGCATAGACAGTGTATCGAGATTGCCTGTGCCTTTCAGGTTAAGGTTATAAAAATAAATGTTCTTATAGCTGAACTGCGGAATCTCCGCGTTCAGGTCAAGCAGGTTTTCGTGGCTGTTGATACGACCGGTAATGGTGCTGTAGTTGAAACCGCCCAGGTCTTTGTGAACGAAATCAAGGTATTCATCCACTTTCTTAGTGGTGATTACAAAACTGAAATTTTCATTTTCCAGCGTTGCATGACCAGGTTCGATATACGAGGGAAAATATTTGTTGAGAAAAGTGGTAAACGAGGCGGGCAGGTCGCGGATGGAAAATTCACCCACCAGCACACCATCAAATTCGTTACTCAGCACGGTGATCACTTTGTTGTTACCCATGGCTTTTGACTCCACATTGAGCGAATCAAAAGTGATGCGCTGACCATTTTTAAACACCGATGCATCGTAAATGCGCGCTGTGCCTAAGAAGTTATCGATATTATCGCCGGTAAAATTCATCACAAATTTTCCGTTTACTTCAATGCTGTCTTTTACCAGTTGTATATTCTTCAGGTCGGCATGCTGCACATCGGCATCGAAATTGAAGGCTGGAATGTCTTTACTGAAATCGATCAGGCCATTCATTGTGGCTTGCAGTCGCGGATCGTTGATCACCAGTTCGCCGTTGAACAATCGTTTTGCTACATCCCCTTTCAGCACGATATCGCTATAGGTATAACCATTTATTTCCAGCGAGCGAATGCTGCCATCAAGCGTTGCCTGCAGGTTATCTGCTGCCAATCCGCGACCGCCAATCTTACCCGAAAAATTGATGCGGCCAACATTGCTCATGTTGGTGAAACTTCCCAGGTCGAACGATTCGGTCCTGATCGTACCGCTATAGACCGGCAGTGCATTGTCGGGAAATTTCATGTTGATATCGGTCTGCACCAGTCCCAGGTTGGTCTGGATGGTACCATAGGTCACGAAGTCTTTGATGAATCCCAGGAAGTTTCCTCGGAATCGCAGATACTCCACTTTTTCGAGGCGCGGGTTCTGGATTTTTTTCAACTGCGGCAATATCCGAACCGCATCGGGATAGTTGGTTCGAAAATCATTCGCCACAAAGTCGATATAGGTCTTGTCGATGTAGGGGAGACCGCGCAGTGAGATGGTTCCGTTCAAATAGGTATCGCGGCCTGCTTCCAGCACCAGGTTGCGCGCCACCAGGTTCTCCACCGGCCCTTTGATGGCGCCGGTTACCCGAATATTCTTGTTCCATTCTTCGAGCTCGGGGGCAAAGTAGGCAATATCATCACTATGCAATTCTGCATCAGTAAAGTCGGCTTCCATGCGCACCTTCGAAATAAAATCACCCATATCGTCGAAGGTGTCGTAGTGCATCGCGAAATAATTCTTCAGGCGGCTGCGGTTGGTCAGAATATCGAGTTTTGCAAACTCCATCAGCTCAGGATGCATGGTCATATCAGCCTCGAGCTTTTTTACTATTAACCCGCTGCGTTCGCGTGTGCTGAGAGAGATACTGCTGCGAATGGAATCCTGTTTGAAAGTGGAATTCCTGAACTCGCCGTTGATCTCCGAAAAATAGATATGCTGTCCGTCGAAATGTCTGGTAGGCTCGCGCTCAGTTTCACGGTCGCTCCTAAAAACGCCGTCGTTCAGCTTTACCAGGTCAACCGCAATTTCCCATCCACCGGGATTCCAGCGCAGGTTGTTGGGATCGTTAACAATGGGCGGCAGATCATTTTTCACAAATACCCTTGGCGCACGATTACCGGTATAGTTGTAAATGGAAAATACCGGCTTGTCGATGATGATGCTGCTGACGCGCACCTGTTTTTTGGAAAAACTTACCTCCTCGGCGTCGATGTCCAGGCCAGCCAATTGCAAAGACAGATCTTCGCCGCGCCACCGGTCGCGCTGCAGGATGGTGACATTATCAAACTCTACCTTTTTTAATGCGAGCTCAATGGCTTCCTGTTTTTTTTCTTTTGTCTTCGGACTGCTGAAATAGTCGGCCAGGAACTGGTAGTTCCATACCGAATCGCTGCGCTGCAGATGAATCACGGCGTCTTCCAGCGCGATATATTTCAGTTCAATATTGTCTTTCAGGAAAAACCAGTCGGTAATGTTTACGGTCAGGTTGCCGGCATATAATAAAGTATCCTTTTGCTGATCTTCCACCAACGTGCCCTCAAGGTGCATCTTGTTAAACAGGGAAAAATCAACATGCTTAATACGAACTGTAGCGTTGAGGTTTTTGGAAAGTTTATGGGTGATCTGTCTCACGAGCCAGTTCTGCACCGGCGTGGTTTGAACGGCCAGGTAGGTGAGAATGATCAGGCCAATTAAAACCAGCAACACGGTTCGGGATATTTTCCAAAACTTTCTCAGGGTCTGTGTATTAGGTTAAATTACGGGAATAGCTGTACCCGTACAAATTCAGTACCAATGCGTTGAAAATTCACAACTTTCCGGATGCTTTAACAGCCGGAAAAACATAAACGGCAGGCAAGCACACGACTGCATAAAGGTCGCGCGAAATTTTTGTTAGCTATCTAATTGATTTTACAGGGCTTGGATCAGTTGTAAAGTTCAACGGACGGAAAATGCGGCTTATTGCCACATATATCAATTTTTAATTCTTTTTTACATTGGCCGGGTCCTTAATACCATCGCTCTTGTTGTACTCTTCGCTCTTGCCCTTTGCAATTGACAAAGTCTTCCAGTCATTACCCTTAATGATTTTACCCACATAAATGATCTGTCCAACGTGGTGCGGGTAATGTGCCAGTTGCCTGTTAATGGCGTCTACCACCAGCAATGGCTCCTGCCTGATGGTGACGGTTTTCAGCAAGTCTTCTTCCCGCAGACTTTCCAGCGCATTGAACAGGCACTGCCATCCTTTTTCCCAAAGTTCAATCAACTGCGTCCTCGAATAGTTTTGAGGTTCAAACTCGGTATCGCGCCGGCGCCATTCCTTTTCGCCGTCTTCGGTCAGGAAATTGGTCCAGCGGCTAAGCATATTGCCGGCCATATGCTGAATGATGACGGCAATACTGTTCGACGCCTCGTTAGGGGCAAAGTGAAAATCCTGGTCGGCTACCTGTTCGAAGGTCTGGTCGGCTAATTTCTTATAGTAGCGTAAGCGTTTGATCGCTGTTTCGAGATAGGCCTTGCCAAGAGAATTACTCATAAGACTCATTTTTTAATAGCCTGCCGCGTGATCTTCGCCGCGCTTGTCGGCCACGGCTTCAATGCGGCCATCGGGCCAGACCAATATCAATTCGGTCCTGCCGATGGTGGAACGCTGCCTCAACTTATAACCCATTTGTTCCAATTGTGTTCGCACTTCCATCGGAAACTCTTTTTCCACCTGTATCGTATCGGGGAGCCATTGATGATGAAACTTGGGTTTGTTTACCGCGTCTTCAGCGCTCATACCAAACTCCAGCAGGTTCACCAATGTCTGGAATACCGAAGTGGTGATGGTGGTGCCGCCGGGAGTGCCGGTGATGATATAAGGTTTTTTGTCTTTCAGCACAATGGTGGGCGTCATCGAACTCAGCATGCGTTTGCCCGGTTCAATGGCATTGGCTTCGGCACCCACGGCGCCATACATATTTGGTACGCCGGGTTTCACGCTGAAGTCGTCCATTTCATTATTTAATAGGAATCCCGCGCCGCCCACCACGGTATAGCTGCCATAGCCGCCGTTTAGCGTAGTGGTTACGGCAACGGCATTACCGGCAGAGTCGTACACGCTGAAGTGGGTGGTCTCTTCGCTTTCGGGAATAATGCCGGCTTGTATAGCAACACTGTTGCCTGCTTTGTTCGGGCTGTAGTCTTTCATACGTTCGCGGGCATAGGCTTCACTGGTGAGTTGCTGTACGGGCACTTTGAAAAAGTCGGCATCGCCCAGGTATTTGGCGCGGTCGGCATAGGCGCGTCTTTCAATTTCAGTCATCAACTGCACGTGTTGCGCCGAAAGAAAACCGTAATCTTTTACCGGCTGTGTGGCTATCATATTCATCATCATCGGCAGCAACACACCGCCGCTGCTGGGCAGTGGCATAGTGATGATGGAGTATCCTTTATAGTCAAAAACAACGGCTGGTCTTTCCTTGGCCTGGTAGTTTTTCAGGTCTTCAGCTGAAATAATTCCGCCGCCGCGCTGCATTTCTTCAACAATGAGCCGGGCGGTTTCACCTTCATAAAAACCGGCTTGTCCATTATCGCGGATTCTTTTAAGTGTATTGGCTAAATCTTTTTGCACCAGCGTGTCGCCTGCTTTCCATCCGCCGGTCTTTACAAATACGGGCATGATGGTATTGTATTTTGCAAATTCTTCCTGCGAGCGGTTCAATCCGCGGGCTTCGGCTTCGGTGATGGCATAACCTTTTTCTGCGAGCTCGATGGCGGGGTGAATTAATTTCTCAAAAGGCAGTTTGGCATATTTATAGGTGGCGAAAATACCAGCCACGGCACCGGGTACACCCGCGGCCAGGTGACCGTTCTGGCTTTTTGATAATAGGGCATTGCCCGCAGAGTCGAGATACATATCGCGATGCGCTTTGGCAGGGGCGGTCTCGCGGTAATCGATCGCTAACGTGCGGCCGTCTGACAAGTGGGCAACTGTAAAGCCGCCGCCGCCGATATTTCCGGCTTCGGGATAAACTACGGCCAATGCCAGTTGTGTAGCAATGGCTGCATCAAAAGCATTTCCACCCATTTTCATGATAGCAACACCCGCTTCGCTGGCCAGGGGATGAGCCGATACCACAGCACCTGCACGGCACTCCACTTTTTTCTGAATACTGTATTGATAGGGATTTACGGGAAGGGAACCGGGTGTATTACTCGATGAGCAGGAAGCAAAGTATACGGCCAGTACCAGCAAACCAACAATTCGGATCATAAAAATGCGCATTGAGTTAAAATTAATAAAGTAAAGCAAGCCATTGTTTTTTTGGATGCGCGAATTTCCATAAATTTATTTTGTTTCGCATTTCGGGTTGGGAGTTTCGGGCTCTTCAAGTGCAAAATGCATGATAACGCGCAGCAGCCACCCAAAACACTAAACCCAAAACGCGAAACGAACTCGCGTCACATGAGAGAATAGAAGCATTCCCGGAAGGGGATGCTTTTTTTTGCTACATTCACGTTTCATTTCTACTGATTATGAAGCGTAAAATTGTTACACTGCTCCTGTTATTTGTAGCTTTTGTTAGTTTTTCCCAAACCAAATCCCCCGAACAATTTTTAGGTTACCCGCTGGGTAGTAAGTACACGTCGCATCACAACCTGGTGAACTACTGCCGGCATGTTGCAGAAACCAGCAGTAATATGGTGAAACTGGAACAATATGGCGTGACCAACGAAGGCAGGCCGCTGCTTTTGTTATATATCTCTTCGCCTGAGAATATGGTAAAACTGGAACAGATCCGCCAGAATAACCTGCGGCTGGCGGGTATGTCGAACGACAAGACTGACGGCGATGTGAATGCACCCACTGTTGTATGGATGAGTTATAACGTACATGGCAATGAGGCCTCCTCTTCTGAAGCGGCCATGCTTACCTTATATGAACTGGCGAACCCAAATAATAATAAAGCGAAAGAATGGTTGAAAAATACGGTAGTGATCATCGATCCCTGCATTAATCCGGATGGCCGCGACCGCTATGTGAACTGGTACAATTCGGTGGTGGGTAAGAAGCCCAATCCCGTTCCTTTTACCCGCGAACATTCGGAACCCTGGCCGGGAGGGAGATCGAACCATTATTATTTCGACCTCAACCGCGACTGGGTATGGCAAACGCAGGTGGAATCGCAGCAGCGTATTGCCAAATACAATCAATGGTTGCCCCACGTGCATGTTGATTTTCACGAGCAGGGATATAACAATCCCTATTATTTCGCGCCAGCCGCAGAGCCCTACCATGAAGTGATTACCAACTGGCAGCGCGAGTTCCAGGTGACTATCGGCAAGAACAATGCAAAATATTTCGACCAGAATGGCTGGTTGTTCTTTACCAAAGAACGCTTCGATCTGTTTTATCCCAGTTACGGTGATACCTATCCGTTGTATCGCGGCGCTATTGGCATGACGTACGAACAAGCTGGTCATAGCCGCAGCGGCGCAGCAGTGATTACCAGTGCAGGCGACACGCTCACACTATGGGACCGTTTATATCATCATTTCACCACTGGTATGTCTACCGTAGAAATTACTTCGATCAATGCCGCAAGGGTAGTGCAGGAGTTTAAAAAATATTACGACAAAGCACGCACCACGCCGCTGGGCGATTATAAAGCCTATGTGGTGAAAGCCGATGAGGGCGACCGGCTCTCGCGCCTGAAAGTGCTGCTGGACAGGAACAAGATTGAATGGTATGATGCGAATAATAATGGCAGCTATACCGGTTTTAATTATTTCACCGGCAAGACAGAACAATTCAAGACCACCAACCGCGATATAATCATCAACGCCAATCAACCTAACTCTACACTGCTGAAAGTGTTGTTTGAGCGCGAGTCAAAGCTGAGCGATTCAGCCACCTACGACATTACTGCCTGGTCTATTCCCTTCAGCTATGGACTGCTGACTTATGGGTTGAATACTTATGTGACTGGTCTTGCCAAAACGCAAAGCGTAGCCACCGTGAACACGAGCGTTCCCGCCGGCGAAGGCACCGCGGCCTGGCTGGTGCGGTGGAACGGTGTGCATAGTATGCGCTTCCTGGGCGAACTGTTGCAAAAAGGGATTAAAGTGCGTTTTTCTGAGCAGCCTTTTTCCGCTGGTCAACAAGACTACGATCGCGGCACGCTGATCATTACCCGCGCAGGCAACCAGCAGGCGGGTCAGCAACTGGCTGCAATTGTGGAGACTGCCGCCAAAAATGCGGGCGTAAGCTACCAGGCTATATCGTCCACACTTGTTGATAAAGGATTTGATTTTGGATCGGACCGGGTGCATGTAATTCAAAAGCCAAAGATTGCATTGCTGGCAGGAGAGGGCGTATCGTCGCTGAGCATGGGCCAGCTCTGGCATTTCTTCGATGAAACCATCAACTACCCGGTGAATGTAATTGGAACCAATGATCTCAATCCGGCAGTATTAAATGAGGTGAATGTGTTGATATTGCCAGATGGCAATTATCGTTTTCTTGGTGATAAATCCGCTGCAGATGGATTGAAAGACTGGGTGCGCGGCGGGGGGAAAATCATTGCTTTGGAAAATGCGGTGGCCCAGCTGGCGCGAGGCGACTGGGGTATCAAAATGAAACAGGATGATGATAAAAAAGACGGAAAGAAAGATAGTGGCTCCGATTATAGCTTCCTGCGTCGATATGAAAACCGCGAACGCGATTACCTGTCTAATTTCAGTCCCGGCGCCATTTTCAAAGTAGAGCTCGACAACTCGCATCCGCTGGCTTTTGGATATGATGCCACTTATTTTACCCTGAAGCAGGACGACCGTATATATGAATTCTTTAAAGACAATGGCTGGAACGTGGGCGTGATCAAGAAGGACAACCAGGTGGCGGGTTTTGTGGGTTCAAACCTGAAGCAAAAACTGCGAGACGGCCTCTTGTTTGGCGTTCAGCATATGGGCCGTGGCAGCCTGGTATATCTCGCCGATGACCCCATATTCAGGAGTTTCTGGGAAAATGGCAAGCTGCTTCTGGGTAATGCCATATTCCTGGTGGGCCAGGATTAATTGTTGTTAAAATCTGTAAATGGATTGATAAACCACGACGGTTTGCTTTATTTTGGGCCTTTTAACTGCTGGACATATGAGGATAAACTTTTACCTGCTTATACTCTTATTGTCGTTTTCCGGCGCCAGTGCTCAGACGTCATTGCGACAGAAAGCTGACGCATACGCTTCGCGGGTAGTGAGTTTATATAATCGCAGTGCGTTCGATTCGCTCTATCACCTGGGCGGCTCACTTTTTAAAAGGCGCTGGCCATATGAAATGTACTTCCGCGGCCGCATGCACGACCAGCACTCGGTATACGGACAGATCGTTTCCTATACTTTCAGACAAATTGCCGACAGCACGGTATATTATGTTGCCAGTTTCAAAAATGCAAAAATGGATCTGGGCATCACCGTCAACCGCGAAGGACAACTGGAAGATTTTTTCCTGGCCGTAGCCGCCGAGATACCAGCGCAATCGGAGGCCGTTGCCCCGCAGGAAAAACGCACGAACATAGCGGCGCTTGACAGAAAGACGGATTCACTCTCGAAAACTTTTTTGTCAAACAACAAAGCGGCAAGTATTGCCGTGGGTGTGCTCACCAATGGCAACCTGCATAGTTATGGTTATGGTGAGACTGTAATAGGCAACAAGACAGCTCCCACCAAATTCACTTTATACGAAATAGGTTCCATTTCAAAAACATTCACCGGCATATTGCTGGCGTATTTTGCGCAGCAGGAAATAGTGAAGTTGGACGATCCGGTGAATAAATACCTACCCGACTCTATTCCCGAACTGAGCTATAACGGTAAAAAAGTGACGCTGGCTTCGCTCAGCAATCATTCCTCGGGTCTGCCACGATTGCCGGGCAATATGTTTGAAGGGGCAGATATGATGAACCCTTACAAGAACTACGATGAGCAAAAGCTGTTCAGGTTTTTGAAAAATTTCAAACTCCAGCGCGAACCCGGCGCGCAATACGATTACTCTAACCTGGCAGTGGGTTTGTTGGGCACCATACTCGAACGCGTGTCGGGCAAATCGTATGAACAGCTGGTGAAGGAAATTATTACCGAACCGCTGGAGATGAGCAATACGCGCTTAACATTGACTGAATCAGGCAAACAAAATTTTGCGCAGGCATACAACCGCGACCGTGCTGTAAATTCCTGGGAGTTCCAGGCACTGGCAGCTGCTGGCGGCATTCGCTCTTGCGTGCGCGATATGCTGTTGTACGCCAAAGCACAGCTGGATGGTGGTAACACGCCGCTTGCCAAAGCCATTGCATTGTCGCACCAGCTGACCTTTGAAAAAGATGGAAAGCGCGTAGGACTGGGCTGGCATTTCGTGACCAGCAAAGGAAAGAAGTATGTATTTCACAACGGGCAGACAGGTGGTTACTGCTCTGCGCTGGTGGTGAACCCGGAGACGAAAAATGCCGTAGTGATGTTGACCAATTCTACCACCGACCCTATGGGCACGGCTATGGAATTAATAAACTGGTTGGATCAATAAATAGGAAGGAATAAGCAACAATCAATATATATCGGGACATAAATTTCAAATCTGATCGCAGAGAATCAAATTTCTGTTTGCATGAACTTCAACTTCCGGACAAGTATTTTGCCAGTATGTCTTGCATTTTTTTGTTTGCATACTGTCGCGCAAGTCAACAATGGCAACACTTCAGCTGATATTTACGAGCAGTTGCGGAAACTGAATGTGCTGGGCTCTGTGCTGTATGTAGGTGCCCACCCCGACGATGAAAATACCGGCCTGCTCACCTATCTCTCCAAAGAAAGAAAATACCGCACCGCCTATCTCTCGCTCACCCGTGGCGATGGTGGTCAGAACCTCATCGGCGACGAGCAGGGTGTAACCCTCGGATTGATTCGCACGGAAGAATTGCTGGCTGCACGCCGCGTGGATGGTGCAGAGCAGTTTTTTTCAACCGCCCGCGATTTTGGTTTTTCAAAAAATCCCGAAGAGACATTCACCATTTGGAATAAAGAAAAAATACTAAGCGATGTGGTGTTTGTGATCAGGTATTTTCAACCCGACGTTATCATTACCCGTTTCCCGGAAGACAGCCGCGCGGGTCATGGTCATCACTCGGCCTCGGCTATACTGGCGCGCGAAGGATTTTTTGCAGCCGCTGATCCCAATCGTTTTCCCGAACATTTCAAATTCGGACTTAAACCCTGGCAGGCCAAACGCGTGTTGTGGAATACATTCAATTTCGGTAATACCAATACAACCAGCAGCAACCAGTACAGGATTAATGTAGGTGGTTATAATGCTTTGCTGGGGAAAAGTTATGGTGAAATAGCTGCGCACAGCCGCAGCCAGCATAAGAGCCAGGGCTTTGGCGTAGCTTCGCAGCGCGGTGATGCTTTTGAATATTTTGTGCCGATTGCCGGCGATACGGTTTTTACCGACCTGATGGATGGAGTGGATATCACCTGGAAAAGAACGGGTGATGCATCTGTTGAAGGAATGGTGCAAAACTTATTGCAGCAATTCGATTTCACACAACCTGAAAAAACTGTCGCCGGTTTGATACAACTCCGCGAACATTTTCACGATAACCTCAATGAATCGCGCTGGGTAACGCATAAGCTAAAAGAAATCGACAAGCTGATCAGCGCCTGTACAGGGCTATATTTTGAAGCTACCACCTCGCAACCTTTTGCGGTGACCGGCGATTCGTTGCTAATCAGGTTTTCAGTAATCAATCGCAGCCATGTACCGGTAAGCAAACTGTCCATACATTATATCGACACCACGATCACGATCAATGAAACCCTGCCGTATAATGTGCCGAAAATAATTTATATCACGCGACTGGTACGCGGTGGTTTTATGCAGGATCAGCCTTATTGGCTGCGTGAGCAGATGACCGAAGGCGCTTTCAGCGTGAGTGCGCAGGCGCTGCTGATGAATCCGCGCAACGATCCCAATGATGTGCGGGTATCGTATTATTACAAAGAAAATTTAACCGTCAACCAAAATTACCCGCTTCAATATAAATATACCGACCCGGTAAAGGGTGAGTTATATGAACCGGTGATTACCGTACCGCCGGTAATTGTAAGCGTGTTTCCCTCGGTGGTGCTGAACAACGTAGTGCCTAAAGTGCCGCCGCGCATTATGGTGCGCTACCAGAGTCTTTCGGAAAAAGGCACGAAGGCGGGTGAAATCACTTTCTCGAACGGACAAACAACGCTCAGCAGAAAGCCCGCGGTGCTTTCGCTGGATAAAAACAGGACTACCGAAGTTCATTTCCTGCTGGATACTTTGCTGAAAGTAAAAAGCAATACCGAGCTCAGTGCTGCCATTGTGTTGAGAGATTCTGTGAAAGAGCAACCTTACAGCAATTATATGCGGCTGGTGAAATACGATCATATCCCCGCCGTACATTATTTCTATCAATCGAAAGTGAAGGTGCTGACCGACGAAGTGAAGGTGGTGGGCAAGCGCGTCGGCTATATACGCGGCGCGGGCGATAATGTGCCCGAGGCGCTGCAGGCCATGGGTTATGAAGTGGTTTTTCTGAATGCGGACGATATTGTTTTACCCAAACTGGCTACGCTGGATGCGGTGATTACGGGCGTGCGCGCATACAACGTGCACGACTGGCTGGAGGGCAAATACGAAGTGCTGATGAATTATGTGAAAAACGGGGGCAACCTCATCGTGCAATACAATACCAGCAATTTTATCAGTTCTGTTACGAAGAAAATGGGACCATATCCCTTTGATATCAGCCGCAATCGTGTGACAGATGAAAATTCGAAGGTGGAATTTTTACTGCCCAAACACCAGGTGTTGAACTATCCCAACAAGATTACCGATAAGGATTTTGAGAACTGGGTGCAGGAGAGGGGAATTTATTTTGCCGATAAACTGGATCCCGCTTATGAAGCGCCGTTGGCGATGAAAGACCCGGGCGATCCGGCGATGCATAAAGGCAGCCTGATCATCGCAAATTATGGGAAAGGAAAATTTGTGTACACCGGTCTCGTCTTTTTCCGCGAACTTCCCGCCGGCGTGCCGGGCGCATACCGGTTGCTGGCAAATATTATAGCATTAAATCAAAAGAAAGGATTTTAAATGCCATTGTCTCCAAGACGGAAAGGCGAGATTGCCCTGGTGATAGCCATTGTAGGGGGATTGATAGTGGGGAAACTGATCAAACGCATGTCGGTGGGTATGATCGTGGGCGTACTGATCGGGTTGATGTTCCTGATGACCATGGCGGCGAGGAGCAAACGAAGAAAAAGAAACGATTAATTGCCATTATATGCTGCACAACGATCCTGAAAAAGTGCCACTATTCCGGAAATGGAGCCATTGGTATTGGCTCATACTGGCCTTTCTGTGCCTGCTGATTGTATTGTTCTACCTCTTCACCAAAAGATTTTCATGAATTTTTCGCCCTTAGACTGGACAGTACTGATAGGCACACTCACCATCATTATCATTTATGGTGTGTACAGGAGCCGCACTTCAAAAAACCTGGACGGTTATTTCCTGGGCGACCGCCAGATGCCCTGGTATGTGGTATTGCTGAGCGTAATGGGTACACAGGCCAGCGCTATTACCTTCCTCACTGCGCCAGGACAAGCTTATACCGATGGGATGCGTTTTGTGCAGTATTATTTCGGTCTGCCCATCGCCATGATCATCATCTGTGTCAGCTTTGTTCCCATATACCGGCGACTGAAATGCTATACAGCTTACGAATATCTTGAAACGCGCTTTGATGCGAAGACAAGGGCCTTCACCGCATTTCTGTTCCTGGTGTCCCGCGCGCTGAGTACGGGCATCAGCATCATGGCGCCATCGCTGGTGCTGCATAGTATGCTGGGCTGGGACCTGGCCGTTACTAATACCTTCATGGGCGGACTGGTGATCATTTACACCATTGCGGGTGGTTCAAAGGCGGTAGCCTATACCCAGACTCTGCAGTTCATTATCATCTATACCGGCATGTTCCTCGCGGGCTATTGGGCGCTGAGTCATTTGCCCGAGGGCGTGGGGTTGAGCGATGCGCTGCATATCAGCGGCAAATCGGGTAAGGCCAATGTGATCACTACCGGCGTTACTGAAAATGGTTTCGACTGGAAAGATCGCTATAATATTTTCAGCGGCATTATCGGCGGGCTTTTTCTTGGACTTAGTTATTTCGGCGCCGACCAAAGCCAGGTGGGCCGTTATCTTACGGCGCGCACTGAAAAGGAGAGCAAGCTCGGACTTATTATGAATGGCTTTCTGAAGGTGCCTCTGCAATTTGGTATCATGCTGATCGGATTGTTGGTTTTTGCATTTTACCAGTATCACCAGCAGCCGGCATTTTTCAACCTGGCCCAGGAAGAGAAAGTGAAGAATAGCATGTATGCGAGTGAATATGCAAGCGCCACGGAAAAATATGAGCAATTACAGAAAGAGAAACAACAAACCGTTGCAAGCCTGACCGAAGCACTGGAAAGAAAAGACCAGGCAGCTATTGAATCATTGGGCGCGCAATTGAAAACGCAGGAGTCTGCCACCAAAGAAATGCGCCTGCAAATAAGGAGCATCGTGCAAAAAGCGATTCCCAATGAAGATGTGAACGACAACAACTACATTTTCCTTCGCTTTGTGGGCGATTTTTTGCCCAACGGGTTAGTGGGTCTTATCATCGCCATTATATTCCTGGCAAGCTGGGGAAGCATTGCTGCGGCAATCAACTCGCTGTCATCATCCACCATGGTGGATTTTCATATCAAATTTGCGCGCAAAAAACTAACTCCTTTGCAGGAATATCGCTGGTCGAAATTATATACTTTCTTTTGGGCGATCGTGTGCATCATTACGGCGCAGTACGCAGACAATATCGGCAATAGCCTGATCGAGGCGGTGAATATTCTAGGCTCGCTGTTTTACGGACCCATACTCGGCATCTTCCTGGTGGCCTTTTATTTGAAATGGATAAAAGGTCATTCGGTGTTCATCGGTGCATTGCTTGCCGAGGCTGTGGTACTCACTGTTTACTTCATGGACATCATTTCATTCCTGTGGCTGAATGTGATTGGCGCGGCTGCCGTGGTACTTTTTGGAATGACTATCCAGGTATTTATGCCCAAAGAACAAAAGGCGTAACAGCTATCTGTGCTCATAAAGCAGTTTCACCAGCTCATCCACCTTAGACCATTGCGGGTTGTGATCGGCTTCCATGATGACGGTAGGCCAACCGCGATCGCGCGCCCGCTCGTACTGGCTGTAAAAATCATCCGACTTCGGCTCCTTACCTTTTTCAACGGTGAGAATATATACTCCGGGAATGTTTTGCGCCCTGTTTTTCAAAGTCAATGTATCGGTCAGTGTTTTCAGGGGATGCGGCACATCTTTCGGCGGTGCAGCATCGGCTCTTACCCACACAGGCACGATAAAACCATCTTTCGCCAATTGTTTCATGCCTTCCCCACGCACACCGACAATACTCATCAGGCTTTCGCCATTAGTGGGTACGAAGGCATCCAGGTAAATGATCTTCTTAATGCGGTCGGGCACACTATCCGCGACCCCCGTCACCACCATGCCGCCATAGCTATGACCAACCAGCACTACGTCGTATAAGTTTTCATAGAGAATCATGTTCACCACATCATTGATATGAGTTTGCAAACCAATATCGGGCGTAGCGAGGTGCACGCGTTCGCCCTGGCCGGTAAGGGAAGGACGATTTACCATGCACCCTTTTTCTGTCAGCATTGAATCCACTTTTTTAAATGCCCAGCTACCGCCCCAGGCGCCGTGAACGATCACGTAAACCGGTTTGGAGCTTTGCGCGCTGGCAATGCCACCGCTTAACAACAGTGCGAACAAGAGTATGCGAATCATAATTACTGCTTTTTTAGTATGAGGCTGAGAACACGTGGTATTTCTTTATTGTCTTCGTCAAAATATTCGTTCAATCTGTGCAACACCAATCCATGTTTCTCTGCCTGCTGCACAAATTCAGAGATATGGTGATTGTAGCAGGTTACCACCTGCACACCATTTTCTGTTTCAAATCTTGCCTTGCTGCCGGTATATTGTTTGAAGGGATGTAATTCGCCAATATATACATAGCCGCCGCTTTGCAATACGCCGGATACTTTTTCGAAAACGGCATCCAGGTTTTGTATATGCTCCAATACCAGGCTGAAGGTGACCAGGTGGTATTTTCCTTCGGCAAATTGCCAGGGTTGCGTGATATCGGCCTGTATGAATTTCACTTTTGGTGAACTGATCTTAGCGCGCGCTTTGGCGAGCATTTCTTCAGAAAGATCAACGGCTGTCACTGTGCTGGCTTTTTCCATGAGCCATACGGTGTTTTTTCCCGTGCCGCAACCAATTTCAAGACAGCGATCAAAAGCAATACCCGCCAGCATTTCGCGCAACGATCTTGCTTCCAGGTCGCGGGTCTTATTTAGGTTGGTATCGTACTGTGCCGCCCAATTATTATATGCCTCCTGTACATTCATATCCTTTCGGTTTATTTTTCAAAAATACCTGCAAAAAAAATGTCCTGCGTGTTTGCAGGACATTTAAATCGTGTGACTGCAAATTTATTTCAGGGAAGCGATCAGTTTTTCGTTCAGCGTAACATAGTCCTGGTTTTGCGCCTGCTTTGCCAGTTCTATGGATTTGTTAGCCGAACTAATGGCTTCCTGTTTCTTACCCAGTTTGGCCAGGCAGCTGGCGCGATAGTGCCATACCCAGAATGCGTTGGGTTGTTGTTCAACGGCCTTGTCGAACCATTCGGCAGCCTTGTTCAGATCCTTACCATTTTCAAGGTAGTACATAGCGGCCTGGTAGTAGGGACGGTTATCGCCGTTCATGATATTATCGATCTGTCTCATCACCACAGATTCCACATCGGCAGTGATAGGCAGTGTAACAGCCGTTTTTTCCCACATGATCTGCAGGGCGAGGCTGCTGGTGGTTATATCGGCAAACTGGATGGTGAAAGTCTCAACATGATCTTTGAGGGTAACCGGCTTTACTTCCACGCGCACCACATCATTTTCTTTTTTGTATGCAGCGGGAGAAGTCACGTCGGTTTGTTTGGTGATGATCACAGTCCACTTGTCTTTATCGGGAATGGTGAGCAAACCATATTTTCCCGCGGGCACTTTTGTCTGGCCAATAGTCACTTCGTTGCTGAAAGTAAGGGTAGTTGCGCCATTAGCACCGGTACGCCACACATTGCCGAAAGGCACCAGGTCGCCCATAATCTTGCGACCTTTGGCACTGGGGCGTGAGTAAGATAATTCGATAGAGCCTAAGCCAAATTCCTGCTTCACCGTTTGCGCGGTAGAGGCGGGGGGAGTGCGCAAACCCTGTGCGCTGGCAGTATTCAAAAGGGCAAAGCAAACCAGGAAAACTAATATGGTCTTTCTCATGACAAACAGATTTATTTAAATGTTAACGTTAAGCCAGCCATTGTCTCTTGAGGCGGGCGAGGTGCAAAAATAGGAGATTCTCCTTAGCCCGCTGCATGTTTTCGACGAGTTAAAGTCAGAAGTGAACAAGAACAGTGACGCGCGCTTTTCGTCCCCTGGTAAGTTTCCATTCGGGACCTTCTTTCACCAATCTGATGGCTTCGGCATCATGCTCGGGCGACAGCGATTTTTCTACTTTATAATCGCTGCGTACGCCCTTTTTGTCGATGTTGAAGGTTATGTACACTTCGCCAACCAGGTTGGGATTGCCGGCTGGTTTGCGCTTATTGTCTTCAACGTATTGCTGGAAGCTCAGCCAGCCATTAACTGGTTGCGCAGGCTGATTGCTGAGTGTAAAATTGGATGATGGGTCTTTTTTGGAATCAGTGAGTTTAGCCGCCTTGCGTTTGTGGCCGTAGCCAGCCACTACTACTTCACTGAGTGATTCATTCTCGTTCTGCAATTGAATTTTGTTCTGCGCAATATTGCCCTCGCTATGCGTGCTCCTGAGCTGAAAGCGCTGGGTGGCATAGCCTGGAGAACTTACCAATACGCTTACCACCGTATCTTTGGCAGGTATCCTGAACTGGCCTGTCATGTCGGTCACATAGCCTACCTGGTTATTATTATCGGGGCGAATAAATACGTTCGCCAGCGGGTTGTTCCTGTTGTCGGTGACAATACCCTGTATTACATTTTGCAGTTTGGGTTCATCCTTAGCAGCTTCTTTTTTTACTTCCATGCCAGCAACTGCGTTATTCAATTCATCTTCCAGCGTGACCACTTCTGTTACTTTGGGCTGAATGCTGTCGAGGTTGATAGCTGATGCGGATGGGGGAACAGCGGCCGCCTTTTGTGCAAGTGCCGGTTCTGCTTTCCCGGTTTTTTCCTGCAGGGCAGGGAATTCGTTTTGCCTGGTTTCGTCAGCCTTTTCTTCTTTCTTTTCTGCCCTGGCAATGGCTGGCTGATTCTTATCTGTGCGGGTACCAAACTCTATTGGCGTATTGTCTTTCGGTTGCGACTTTTCAACGGATACAAATGTTTCATTACTGTCGGCAACCGCTTCCTCAGCAGGGGCGCCAGGTTCGTTTTGCTTGTCCGAATCATTTGTCACCCCAACAGCTGCAGCCTGGTCTTCATTTTTCGCTAAACCATTTTTCTCAGACGATGCGGATGAAAATATCCAATAACCGGCCACCAGTAATACACAGGCAGCGGCCACTATTTTCCACCAATGGAAGGCTACCACTTTTGTCTTGCGATCGTTGCCTGCAACGCGGTCTTCGAGTTGCTGGTGCATACCGGCGAGCGTGCTCTTCATTTGCATTTCACCATGCTGCTGCATGGCCATGCCCATACCTTCCATGGCATCGGCCAGGAAGGGATCGTCGAGGGCAGCTTTTTCCATAGCATGCATTTCCTGCGGCGAAAGCTGACCGTTCCAGTAGCGCTGTATATCTTCAGCCGTATAGGTAATATGGTTATTATCACTGATCATTCACCTTCACTTTGCTGGACAGGTTTTTTTCCATGCAAATTTTCAGGTTGCGGCGGCCATTCTGGATATGACTGCGCACCTTGTTCCAGTCGAAACCCGTAATGTCTGCAATTTCTTTATAGCATTTGTTTTGTAAATAAAACAATTCCACTGTCATTTTTTGTTCCGCTGATAAAGTTTGCAAACATCGCTCCATCTTTTGCAAATTCTCCTCGCGTTGCAGTGCACCATTCAGATGCACCTCTTCTTCCGATTGCATAATCTCTACCTTGAATTCGGTGGTTTTCAGGTTCTTTGGCGTGCGCAGCTGCATCAGGCAGTGGTTTTTGGCGAGGGTATAAAGCCAGCTCTTGAAATTATCTACTTCGTGCTTTTTCAGTTTTACCACCAGCTCTTCGAAGATCTGCATCACGGCATCGCGGGCGGGCTCGGGTTGCTTGAGGTATTTAAGGCATACACCGTACAGCAAATCCATATAACGCTGGTATAAGACGGCCAGCGTCTCCAGGTTGCCACTGAGGCGGAACTCGTTGACCAGTTCTTTATCTGGCTGATTGTTACGGTTATTATGCTTTAAAAATGTCAAGCGGATATAGTTATCAAAAAGGAATTTCTAAGAGACTGTGTAATCAAATGCCCGGTTGCATCTCCTTATCAGCTATCCATTCCAGCAACGCAGGTACGTGTACGCTTATTATGGTAGTATCATAATAAGACAACCCTGGTGCTGATATGCTGCAACATAGCCATTGTTAAAAATAGTAAACAGACTGCTATGCCAACAACTTTACTACTTGACATTCCCAGGCCTGAAAACGATGGCGCAGGAACGTGTCAAACCTGTAGTGGAGCAAGCACCGGTACAGCAGCAAAGCAGTGATAAGATACAGGTCGTTGATAATGATAATTCCGCAAAGGGGCGGTACTTAAGTAAGAGGAAAAGTTGTTGACGAAAACGATCTGCCGATACCGGGTACAACAGTGTGGGTTAAGGGAAGCACGAGGGGTGTTTTGACTGATACCTCGGGGGAATTTTTAATCGATTTTCCTGGCGAAAACGAAATCCTGTAAGCACCAACCAGTTGCTCGCGGGAACCTACATTGTGGTGGTGCGCAATAACAAGGGGAAAAAGATCGGGGTGAAGAAAGCTGTTGTTCAGTAAAATTTCTGATCCCATCCGCGTCACCCTTTTCAAATCCGCGATCGGCTCTCTATGATCCTGTCAATCTCTCTGAAATCGCCTTAATCCAGATCAATAAAAAAGAGCCCCGGTTTGAGCCGGGGCGCACTAATCGAATACCATTAACCATTAAACCT
>CALGAP010000010.1 GCA_937958995.1 uncultured Chitinophagaceae bacterium | reverse complement strand
AGGTGACAGGTGGGCCACCTGTCACCTGGCCTCCCCTACTTTTTTACCTGAACTCCGGTCTCTGCACCCTACACCCGAAACCCAAAATCCCACACCCCATGCCCAAAACTCAAAACTTCACTATCTTTCCCACCAAATATATCCCGCTTGAAACAGATATTATTTTTCTCCGCAATCCTGCTTGTATCGGCTGCCACATTCGGGCAAAAGACAGAAAAGCTATTTAATGGAAAAGATCTTACCGGCTGGACCATTCATGGTACTGAGAAATGGTATGTAGAAAATGGTGAACTGGTTTGCGAGAGCGGGCCGGATAAGCAATATGGCTATCTTTCTACCAATAAAAATTATAAGGACTTTGAATTCTCGGTGCGCTTTAAACAGGAGAGCAATGGCAACAGTGGCGTTTTTTTCCGCTCGAGTATAGAAGGTGTGAAGATCAGTGGCTGGCAGGTGGAGGTGGCGCCCCCCGGTGGTAATACTGCCGGCATATACGAATCTTATGGCCGCGGATGGTTGGTAAAACCAAAAGATGAAGATCAGAGATGGCTAAAAGCCAATCAATGGAATACGCTGAAGTTTCGCGTAAAAGGCGATGAAGTCACCACCTGGCTCAACGGGCATAAGATTGTGCATTTAAAAGATGAAAAGATCGGGCAGGGCGAAGGATTTATAGCCCTGCAGATTCATGATGGCGGTGGCATCAAAGTCCGCTGGAAAGATTTCAAATTAAAAGTGCTCGATTAATTTTTTTTCAAACCCATACAACCAACTCTCCCAACCCATCGTCATAAGTATGTTTTTAATCCATGCCCACTCCTTTTTAGTCTCTGTAACCCGTTTTGATCCGTAAGGCCTTGTAAGGATGGGCTCTCGGCGCCCACCTTTTTTATTTTATACCAGGTTTATTGCGAAAGCTCTATATACTTAGTCGCTAACCGTATATAGTCTTCGTGCGACTTGAAGCGCAGTTTATTTTCGTCGATAAATGCCGAAAGGGCCTCGGCTTTGTCGGGCAGTGCTTTCAGAATATCTTCTTTCACCTCGGGAAGATGGATCATGACGCCGTCTTTCAGCAAGTAGTATTTGTCGGCCTCTTCGAGATGCCCCTTTACAGTTGTGGTAGATACGATATCCTTATGCTCTACGATATTTTTCGCGACCAGGCGCAACAGCGGAAGTTTTCCATCAATCAGCACCTGGTAAAAAGTATTTTCACTGGCTTTATCTACGCCGGGATAGCCGCGGCGAAATATCATCGAGTCTTTTTTCTTCCCCGTATAAATCACAAATTCATTGATCTTGCTTTCTGCGGCAAAGGTAGATCCCTGGTATTGCAGCAATAAGCGGTTGTGAACGCAATCGAATCGCAGTTTGAATTGTTTGACTACCCTTCCGCTGGTGAATTTCACCACCCCATCAGACCAATCACGTATGAGGTAGGGATTTCCATAAACTTCGGCATTAAGATCGGGAGTGGAATTGTTGTCTTCCTGGCTATAAATGGGTTGACACAAGAACAACAGGCAGCAGGCCGCTATGATGATAAGCGTAGGTGGTTTCATGGCAATAATGATTAGATATTGATAAGGTACGAAAATCTCCTCACCTGTAATAATTAAAAAATCCCTGCCGGTGCAGGGATCATAATACCGCGTAAGGATGATTGAAAATATCGTCGTCGCTTTTGTTCCGCTTGCTACGCCATTTGTCGAGCAAGTTCTTCCAGGTCGACCGGAGATAACAATAAAATCGGTTATACCAGTCTTTCATAGTACCTCCCTTTTTATTGTTATAGAAATTTAAGAAAAAATCCCGCACCGGAATTCCGGGCGGGATCTCTTCGTATTTTGAATGAATCCTTTCAGGATTAGTAATCCATACCGCCCATTCCAGGAGCGCCACCAGGATGTGCGTGGGCTTCTTCTTTCTTGGGTTTGTCGGCAATTACGCATTCGGTGGTCAGCAACATGCCAGCGATGGATGCTGCATTTTCCAATGCGATACGTGCCACTTTGGTAGGATCGATCACGCCGGCTTTGAACATCGGTTCATAAGTTTCAGTGCGGGCATTGAAGCCATAGTCGGCTTTGCCTTCTTTCACTTTCTGCACTACGATGCTGCCTTCGATACCGCTGTTGGTAACGATCTGGCGGATGGGCTCTTCCAGCGCTCTCTTCACGATAGCGATACCAGTGGTTTCATCTTCGTTGGCGCCTTTCAGTTTTTCCAGGGCTTCAGTAGCGCGGATGAAGGCTACACCACCACCAGGCACTATACCTTCTTCTACAGCAGCGCGGGTAGCATGCAGCGCGTCGTCAACACGGTCTTTCTTTTCTTTCATTTCCACTTCGGTAGCAGCACCTACATACAGCACAGCTACACCACCGCTCAGCTTAGCCAGGCGTTCCTGCAGTTTTTCTTTATCATAGTCTGAAGTAGTGGTTTCGATCTGGGCTTTGATCTGGTTGATGCGGGCATTGATATCTTCTTTCTTGCCTTTACCACCTACGATAGTAGTGTTGTCTTTGTCAATAGTCACAGAAGCGCACTGACCGAGGTAGCTCAGGTCGGCGTTTTCCAGTTTGAAGCCCTGCTCTTCGCTGATCACCACACCTTTGGTGAGGATAGCGATGTCCTGGAGCATTTCTTTACGACGGTCGCCGAAGCCGGGAGCTTTCACAGCAGCCACTCTCAGCGTACCGCGCAGTTTGTTTACAACCAGTGTAGCGAGCGCTTCGCCTTCCAGGTCTTCAGCAATGATCAGCAGCGGACGGCCGCTTTGAGCCACTTTCTCCAGGATGTGGAGAATATCTTTCATGGCACTGATCTTCTTGTCGTAGATCAGGATGTATGGGTTCTCCAGCTCCACTTCCATTTTTTCGCTGTTGGTAACGAAGTAAGCGGAGAGATAACCACGGTCGAATTGCATACCTTCTACTACTTCCACAGTAGTGTCGGTGCCTTTGGCTTCTTCAACGGTGATCACGCCTTCTTTGCCCACTTTAGCGAAAGCTTCGGCAATGAGCTTACCGATATTTTCGTCGTTGTTGGCAGAGATAGAAGCCACCTGTTGAATTTTTTTGCTGTCGGTGCCAACGGCTTGCGACTGAGCCTGGAGGTTTTCAACTACTTTGGCTACAGCCTTGTCAATACCACGTTTCAGGTCCATCGGGTTAGCGCCCGCTGCAACGTTTTTCAGTCCTTCGCTTATAATGGCTTGCGCCAGCACGGTAGCAGTTGTAGTACCATCACCGGCAATATCAGCGGTTTTGGAAGCTACTTCTTTTACCATTTGAGCACCCATGTTCTCAATGGGATCTTCCAGTTCAATTTCCTTTGCTACAGTAACACCATCCTTAGTTACAGAAGGTGCACCAAATTTCTTCTCCAGAACCACATTGCGGCCTTTGGGTCCCAATGTAACTTTCACGGCGTTCGCCAGTGTATCAACACCTTTTTTCATTTTGTTGCGGGCGTCGATATTGAAGAACAGTTGTTTTGCCATATTACTAATAATTATGTATTTACAATATTGATTTAAACGATTGCTAAGATGTCACTTTCACGCATGATCAAGAGGTCGTCGCCGTCGATCTGAATTTCAGTGCCGGCATATTTTCCGTATAAAACTGTGTCTCCAACCTTTACGGTTACGGGCTCATCTTTTTTACCAGGACCGGCAGCCACTACAGTGCCGCGCTGAGGCTTCTCTTTGGCAGTATCGGGGATGATGATACCACCAGCAGTTTTCTCTTCCGCTTTGGCGGGTTTCACAATTACCCTGTCGTGCAGTGGGGTAACATTTAACTTCTTAGCCATAGTTTATCAGTTTTTGAATTTTTAAGACTGGTAGAATAAAAAAACCCAACGGCCTTGGGATGTTGGGGCAGCAAAGGTAAACGAATTTTGTTCCAAACCTTTTTCTCAAGCCATTTTTTCAGCCCCGCTGTCATCAATGTCAGGAAAACTCTTTTCAAGGCATGAAACTCAGCGTGTTACGATGCCAACTTTACAGAATACCGAATTTGAATCTGAACAAGGAATAAGGTATGAGAATAATGGGTAAGCCCGTCATTTCAGCGACCCCTTCCCCTTCAACATTCCTTGTTCAGATTCAAATTCAATATTCAAATCCCCTCCCGCTCCTTGTTCCTTACCCAATATTCACCTAGCTTTGTCCGCTCAAAAGCAAGTTCTTATAAATCACTTACGATGATCAGTAGAAGAAATATCCGTGTGAAAGTAATGCAGACGCTTTATACCGTGGAAAGCCAGCTCGCAGAACCCAATGCCGGTGAAACGGTCAATAGCCAGACAGGTAAGAAAAACCCCGACCCGGTGAAACTCTTGCAAAACCATTTTGATCAGACCCGCCAGCTTTTTGTTTTCCTGATCCACTCCCTGGCCGAGGTGGCGCTCTATGCCCAGACCGACGCCCGCAACCGTGCTTCCAAGCATTTGCCCACCGAAGAAGACCTGAATGTCAATACCAAGATTGCGCAAAATGAATTGTTGCTGAAAATTTTGGACCTGGCGTCGTGGAAACAGGCAATAAAAGAAATAAAACCCCATCATCTCGACAACCCGGAACTGCATCGTAAGCTTTACCTGGAACTGGTAGCCTCCGAAAAATACCAGCAATATATCTCCACCAACGAGCGCGATAAGAAGGAAGAAAAAGAGATGCTCGAATATATTTTTAACGACCTGATGCTGCCCAGCGAGGCGTTTACCAGCTATGTGGAGGAAAACTTCACCAACTGGGACGATGACGTGGAAATGCTGAACGTGCTGATGCAGAATTTCCTGAATAAGCCCTCCTCGTGGAATTTCCAGGAATTGCTGAGCAAGGAAAAATGGCAGTTTGCCAAGGGCTTGCTCGAAACCACGCTGGAAAAGAAAGAACTGGCACTGGACTACATAAAACCTAAATTAAAAAACTGGGATCCCGACCGTATCGCCGTACTGGACATGATCCTGATGCGCATGGGCGTGTGCGAATTCTTGTTTTTTGAAACCATTCCACCCAAGGTCACCATCAATGAATATATAGACCTGGCCAAAGAATACAGTACCCCGCAAAGCGGGCAGTTTGTGAATGGGATTTTAGATAATATTCATAAAGACCTGATAAGAGATAACAAATTGCATAAAGTGGACTTTTCTCCAAACAAATCTGCCTGATACCATGTCTTTAATTAGATTTGCAAAAACTGATAAAAAAATACCGATGAGATACATTCTTGTTTTTGCTATTGTGGGCAGCCTGCTGGCAGGTTGCGACGAATCTGCCGGTGTACGGGAGAGAGTGGCCGATAGCGCCGCCGCCACGGCAACCAATACTTCAACAGAAGATGTGACCACTATTCAGTGGATCGATTCTCTTAAAAATTATGGCAAGATCGATGAAGGACAGGTATTGCAGGTTGCTTTCAGGTTCAAAAACACCGGCAATAAACCGCTGGTGATAAAGAGTGTTCGTCCCGGTTGCGGATGCACCGCTGCTAATCCGCCCGACAAACCCATTATGCCGGGCGAAGAAGGCGTGATCAATGCCAGTTTCGACAGCAAGGGACGCCCGGGAACCAACAAGAAAGAAATTTATGTATCTGCCAACACAGCAGATAAAACCGATCATGTGTTGCATTTCGATGTGGAAGTGGTAGCGAAGAAATCCAAATAGTGTTCATTTTAAATTTCAAAATACACCAATGACAACATTAGTTATTTTATTACAGGCCACCGGCAGCGGAGCAGGTACGATGCAATTGATTTTGCTGGGGGGTATGATTCTTATTTTCTGGTTATTCATGATCAGGCCGCAGGCGAAGAAAGCCAAAATGGCCAAACAATTTCAGCAAAACCTTCAGAAAGGAGACAGAGTAGTTACTATTGCCGGTATACATGGTAAAATTAACCGCGTAAACGACGACAACACCGTTGACCTGGAAACCAGCCCCGGCAGCTATATAAAAATCGAAAAAAGCGCTATCTCGCTGGAGTGGACCCAGAATATCAACAAACAGGCAGCGGCAATTAATCCTAAGTAAGAAACAGTTTATACGAAAATTCAACAATCAATATGTCAGTTGGGAATTTTCAAATTTGCTCGCAGTCAGCAAACAGAATTGAAAATTCCCAACTGACATATTGATTGTTGTTTATTTTCTCCCACTAAATATGCCTCTGCGAATTGGTTTAACCGGCGGTATTGGATCGGGAAAGACTACGGTGGCCCGCATCTTCCAGGTACTGGGTGTGCCGGTATATTATGCCGACCAGGAAGCCAAACGACTGATGAATGAAGACGAATTGCTGAAGCAACAGATCATCGTGCATTTTGGCAAAGAGGCATATAAAGATGGCCGGCTCGACAACAAGTACCTCGCCGCCGTCGTATTCAAAGACCGCAGCAAACTGGATATACTCAACAGCATCGTACATCCTGCCACCATCCGCGATGGCGAGGAATGGATGAAACGGCAGACTACTCCTTACGCCATCAAGGAAGCTGCACTCATTTTTGAAAGTCATTCCCAGGAATACCTCGACTATGTAATCGGCGTTTCAGCGCCCGAACCGCTACGCATTCACCGCAGCATGAAGCGCGACGGCATCACACGCGAAGAGGTGCTGGCCCGCATGAGCAAGCAAATACAGGAAGTGATCAAAATGCGCCTCTGCGATTTCATTATTTATAATGATGAACAACAACTGGTGATACCGCAGGTGCTGCAATTGCATGAAAAACTAATTAAAATGGCCCATTGATTGGGATGCATCAGGATGGTTCATAACAATTGAATGGCTATCTTTTGGCCTAAATTGTTTGCCATCATGGATCGTCGAGATTTTCTACAAACCTCAAGCCTGCTTGCGGGCGCATTGATGACCGAAAATATTCTTTCTCCCCGTTTAAAACCTGTAGCTAAAAAACGGATTGCGATGGTGGGCACCGGCAGCCGCGGCATCGGCATGTGGGGCCGTCCTGTGATCAGGGAATTTGGCGACATCGTTGAATTTGTCGGCCTCTGCGATATCAATGCCGGCCGCGTGGAATATGCCAAAAAAGTGCTGGGCCTCTCCTGCCCCACTTATACCGATTTCGATAAGATGATGAAGGAAACCCAACCAGACCGGTTGCTGGTGATGACGGTAGACGGTACGCACCACGAATTCATCATTAAAGGCATGGAATATGGCGCAGACATCATCACTGAAAAACCGATGACCATTGATGAAGAAAAATGCCAGGCCATTCTGGATACAGAGAAAAAAACGGGCAAAAAAGTGATCGTTACTTTCAACTATCGCTATTCACCTCACCGCCAGCGCATTTACGAACTGCTTCGAAACGATACGATCGGCAGAATCACTTCTGTTGATTTCCACTGGTACCTCAACACCAGTCATGGCGCCGATTATTTCCGCCGCTGGCACCGCCTGCGCAAGCACGGCGGCACTTTGCTGGTACATAAGGCCACACACCATTTCGATCTGCTGAACTGGTGGATCGATTCCGATCCTGAAGAAGTGTTTGCTTACGGCGCGCTGGAGCATTATGGCAAAAACAATTCTTTCCGTCACACCCACTGCCGTCCCTGTCCGCATAAAGACAAATGCAAATTCTACTTCGACATCACGAGGAATAAGTCTTACATGGATCTGTATGTGGCTCACGAGCACCACGATGGTTACCTGCGGGACGGGTGTGTGTGGAAAGAAGACATTGACATATTCGACAAGATGGCGGTGCAGATTCGGTATGCCAACAAAGTGCAGGTAAGTTATTCGCTCACCACCTATTCTCCCTATGAAGGATATCGCATAGCCTTCAACGGTACCAGGGGCCGCATAGATGCCTGGATCAAGGAATCGCAGCCATGGCAGGAAGAGCCCTTCGATGAAATTCACGTGACGCAGAATTTCGGCAAGCGCGAAATCATCCGCATTCCCAACAATGAAGCCGGTCATGGCGGCGGCGATGTGCGCTTGCGCAAACAGGTTTTCGTTCCCGGTGAGGACCCTTACCGCCAGGCAGCCGGCAGCCGCGATGGCGCTATGTCCATACTGGTAGGTATTGCCGCGCGCAACAGTATTGATACCGGCAAGCCGGTAAAAATAGCCGATCTGACTTCGCTGAAACCACAACCAGCGAGGCCGGCGTGACGACCAGGTAGTGCACTTCTTCGCAGCATCTTAATACCAAAAAACCGCCAGAAGATTCTGGCGGTTTAGTATTCTAAGTTTTTCGATTTCTTCTTCGATATTTCTATTTCAGTTTTTCCAGCGCAGCAGTAATTCTCTTCCAGCCTTCTTCCAGTTTTTCCATGCTGTTGGCAAAAGAAATGCGAATACAATCTGGAGTTCCAAATGCACGGCCGGTCACAGTGGAAACATGAGCTTTGTTCAAAAGATACATGCAGAGATCATCAGCGTCTTTGATAGTCTCTTCGCCATCGCTCTTGCCGAAATACTGACTGATAGTCGGGAATACATAAAACGCACCATCGGGTTCGGCAAACTGCATTCCCTTGATGGCGCGCATAGCCTTCACCACAAACTGCCTCCTGCGCTCAAATTCTTTTACCATATCGTAAGTGGGCATCAGGTCTGTAGTGAGCGCGGTTATGGCTGCACGTTGGGTAATACTGTTGGTACCACTGGTAAACTGTCCCTGGAGTTTTTCGCAGGCTTTTACCACTTCAGGCACAGCAGCTACATATCCCAGGCGGTAACCGGTCATAGCGAAACCCTTACTGAGACCATTAATGATGATCACACGGTCTTTGATATCATCAAACTGAGCAATACTTTCGTGTCTGCCCACGAAATTGATGTATTCGTATATCTCGTCAGACAGGATAAACACTTTCGGATATTTCCTGAACACATCGGCCAGCGCGCGCAATTCTTCTTTGGTATATACGGAACCACTGGGGTTGCAGGGCGAAGAGAAAATGAACAAACGGGTGCGATCATTCAGTGCTTCTTCCAGCTGAGCGGGTGTGATCTTGTACTTATTCTCCAGCGAAGTGGGCACGAGTTTTACCACGCCTTCGCCCAGCTTGACTATTTCTGAATAGGTAACCCAATAAGGAGTAGGAATCACTACTTCATCGCCTTTGCTTACCACTGCAAATACCACATTGGCAAGACTTTGCTTAGCGCCGGTTGAAACAATGATGTTTTCAGGCTTATATGTAAGATTATTGTCACGCTTCAGCTTGGTGCACACTGCTTCACGCAGTTCGGGATAGCCGGCCACGGGGGGATAGTGGCTCCAGTTGTCGTCGATCGCCTTCTTGGCAGCTTCCTTGATATGCTGCGGCGTGTCGAAATCGGGTTCTCCAAGGCTAAGATCAATAACGTCAATTCCTTTGGCCCTCAGTTCGCGGCCCAGTTTGGCCATTTTTAGCGTTTCAGGCTCGCTGAACCATTGTAAACGGGATGATAGTTCCATGATTTTTGGTTGCTTGTTTTTTTAGGCGCGGCAAAGGTAGTTATTTTGTTCTTGCCTTATCGTTCAATCTTCGCTTTCCGCCTGTAAAACAAGCTTTCCCGCGGCCATATTACAGTTTCCTATTCTGACCGAAAACCCTATCTTTGCCAACTCTAAAAAAATTCCTAAAGCAATGAGAGCACTGGTTAGCATTTTTACCGGTCTGTTGATCCTGATATCCCTTTACCAGCTTTCTTTTACCTGGTTTGTAAACAAACACGAAAAAGAACTGAACGAAAAGGCTGCACAGCTTGTCAAAAGAAACTATCCGAGCCCTGCCGAAAGACATCCCGACAACCAGGAGGCCCGGGCATTGTACCAGGATACCCTCCGGCAAATCCACAACGATTATTTCGATAGCCTGGCCAGCGCCACCAAAGACAAATCCATTACCTGGTGGGGTGCCTCTTATCAAAAGGCAAAAGAAAGCGAGTTGCTCTTAGGTCTTGACCTGCAAGGCGGTATCAGTGTTACCCTCGATGTTGCTCTCGACCAGCTTATCAAAAATCTTTCCAATAACCCCCAGGATCCTGCCCTGCTGAAAGCTATTGCAGAAGCTCAACGCCGGAAGACTTCCAGTGACAAAAACTTCATTGATCTTTTTGCCGATGCATTCAGCGCCGTTAACCCCGGTATGAAGCTGGCCCCGCTTTTTGCCAATGCCAGCCGCAACAACCTCGGTATTAACGCCAGCGATGCACAGGTTATAAATTATATACACGATCAGGGTAATGCCGCTATGTCGCAAACCTTCCAGGTATTGCGTAAACGTATCGACAAGTTTGGCGTGGCCCAGCCCAATATCACCCTCGATGAAAGCAAGGGTATCATCGTGGTGGAACTGGCAGGTGCCAAAGACCCCGAGCGTGTGAGAAGATATCTTCAGTCTACGGCTAACCTCCAGTTCTGGGAAGTATATACTATGGACGAACTGGAGATCAGTTTTGTCAATGCCATCAACGCTATTGGCGACCTGGCAAAGACTCCCATTGTTGATTCCTCTTCTGCACTTGACAGCGCCGCCCGGGATTCACTCGACGCGCTCAATCACCCGCTGGCCAACAAACTCATCCCGGCGCAGCCCTATGCCGATGAACAAGGAAGAAGGTCATTCCCCGCATATATTGCAATGGCCAGCCTGAGAGATACCGCTGTCATTAACCGGTATTTCAATATGCCCTCTATCAAGAGTAAGTTTCCGGCCAACGTGAAATTCCTCTGGGGCAAACAGGAGCGTGATAAGAATGGCGCGCTGTCGGATGTGATCGCTTTGTATGCTATCAAAACCATACCCGGCCGCGAAGGCGCCGAACTGGAAGGTGATGCTATTGAAGATGCTGCACAGGACTTTGACCAGGTGACCAACGAAGTGACCGTGCGCATGGAAATGAATACTGCCGGCGCCAGGAAATGGGCCAAGATGACTGAAAGAAATATCGGCCGCCCGATTGCGATAGTGCTGGACGATATCGTTTATACTGCTCCCAACGTAATACAGAAAATTGAAGGTGGCAGCTCACGCATTACCATGGGCCGCGGCCAACGCAATAATAACATAGTGATCCAGGAAGCACAGGATATTGCGAATATCCTCAAGGCTGGTAAACTGGAAGCCCCCGCCGTTATCGTGCACGAAGAAGTGGTAGGTTCTACCCTCGGTGAAGCTGCTACACGCGGTGGTATGGTGGCTTTCGGTCTTTCATTCCTCGCCATCTTCCTGCTGATGTTTATTTACTACAATACTGGCGGTGTGGTAGCCAACATCGCCCTGATACTGAACCTGCTCTTTACCATCGGTATCCTGAGCGCGCTGGGTGCCACCCTCACTGCCCCCGGTATCGCGGGCCTGGTACTCACCATCGGTATGGCAGTTGATACCAACGTGTTGATCTTCGAGCGTATCAAGGATGAACTCTCACGCGGAGCCACACACGCGCAGGCTGTGAAGCTGGGTTACCAACGTTCTTTACCCCCGGTACTCGACGCACATATTACCAGCCTGCTCACCGCCATCATCCTGTTTATATATGGTCTTGGTCCGGTACTTGGTTTCGCTACCACTCAGATACTCGGTATCCTGCTTTCACTGTTTACCGGTATCCTGGTATCAAGACTGATTACCGACCTGTACATGAGCAAAAAAGACCGTCACTTCAAATATTTCACCAACCTGTCGAAACGCATTTTCCGTCATGCCAACTACAATTTCATCGGCGTCCGGAAATATGCTTATGGCATTACCGCCATTGTTGTATTGCTCGGTATCGGTGCGCTGTTTAACGGGTTTGACTACGGCGTGGAATTCGAAGGCGGTCGCAGCTACGTGGTAAACTTCAGGAAGAGCGTAAACCAGGAACAGGTGCGTGAGGCGTTGGACAAGACATTTGGCAGAACGCCCATTATCAAAACCTACGGTTCACCCAATACGCTTGATATTACAACTGATTACCGTATCGACGAACAAGGTCCTGCAGTTGATTCGGCGGTTAGAAATAAATTGTATGAAGGTCTGCAGCCCTTCCTGCCTGCAGGAGTAACCCTTGAAGAATTTACTACCGGATCTAAATACATCGAGGCTACCAAGAAAGTGGACCCCACCATTTCCGACGATTTGAAGAAAGGTGCGCAGTGGGCTACCTTCTGGTCGCTGCTGATCATCGCCACTTATATCTTCATCCGCTTCCGCGACTGGAGGTATTCGGTTGGTACCATCATTGCCCTGGCGCACGACGTGTTGGTAACATTGGCGGTGTTCTCGTTCTGCAGAAACTGGGTTGACTTCCCGCTGGAGCTTGACCAGCACTTCATCGCAGCTATACTGACGGTGATCGGTTTCTCCATGAACGACACGGTGGTAGTTTATGACCGTATCCGTGAAAACGTACGCCTGATGAAAGGTGCGGATAAGGCAACCATCATCAACAAAGCCATCAACGAAACACTGAGCCGTACCATCATGACGTCGGTAACCGTGTTCCTCACCATCCTCATCCTGTTCCTGGTTGGTGGAGAAGTAACCAAAGGCTTTGCCTTCGCAATGTTGGTTGGTGTCATCACCGGTTGTTACTCGTCAATATTCGTGGCTGCTCCCATCCTGGTTGACTTCGCCAGGCATAAACCTCTGGGTGAGGCAGATAGTGCGCACGCAACGGAAAAAGCTACCGGTAAAAAACCGCCAGTGTTGGCTAAAAAAGCATAAAAGGGATGTTTTAGCATTCCGCTAACAATATTCCCCACTCATTCGAGAGTAGCGCAGAATCCGGTACGACAATTGAATTTGAACTCTTGATTATTAGGGGCAGGTGGTTTCCACCATCTGTATTATTAGGAGACCCCATTCATGGGGTCTCTTTTTATCCACGATGACTGAGAAAGAAGTATTGGAAAAACTGTAATCTCTTTCAGCCTCCTTTTCTCTTTTTACCTCTTAGCGATAAACTCTTAGATTTGCTGCACTTAAAACTCCCTGAATGTCCCTGGATACAAATGAATTAATTATCGCACTGCTGATTGCAGCTGCCCTTGGTGGTTCGCTGGCCTACCTTTTATGGAAACAAAGAAAAGAAGCGAGGAAGGGGCGGCTGGCTGAGCAGGCCGCTGCGGAAGCGCAGACAGCAGTGGATGCCTCTACCCGGCAACTGCAACTGCAGGCCTATGAACGACTTATTCTGCTTACCGAGCGCATAGCCCTTCCCAACCTGGTGAGCAGGGTGAACCAGCAGGGCCTCAGCGCGCGTGAAATGCAGGCATTGCTCGCGCAAACCATCAAACAGGAATTTGAATACAACGTAACGCAGCAAATATATGTGACCGCCGAATCGTGGGAGGCGGTACGCAACCTGAAAGATCAAAACCTGCTTATCATAAACCAGATCGCTTCCATTCTGCCACAGGAAGCAACGGGCCAGGACCTGAACCGCGCCATCCTGCAAATGCTGATGCAACAGCCCAAAGCTTCGCTGCATACCGTGGTGTCGGAAGTGTTGAGTCATGAAGCAAAAAAATTAATGCGGTAAGCGCATCCTCAACAAAGTAAAACCTGATAGTGTCGGAGAAAAAAATTTATACAGATAGCGGCATTGAAATAAAACCAGTTTATACGCAGGCAGATGCGGCCAACATACCCGCTGAAATGCCCGGCCAGTTTCCCTTTACCCGCGGCGTGCAGCCCGATATGTATCGCGGTAAGCTGTGGACCATGCGACAGTATGCAGGTTTCTCCACCGCCGAAGAAAGTAATAAACGTTATCATTACCTGCTCTCGCAGGGAGTGATGGGTCTAAGCGTGGCATTTGACCTGCCCACGCAGATCGGCTACGACAGCGACCATCCCCTGGCCGAGGGCGAAGTGGGAAAAGTGGGTGTGGCCATCGACAGCCTGGAAGATATGCAGACCTTGTTTGATGGTATTAAGCTGGAGGAAGTTTCTACCTCCATGACCATCAACGCCACTGCTTTTATCCTGCTTGCATTGTATGTAGCGTTGGCCAGGCGCCAGGGCGCCGATCTCAAAAAGATCAGCGGTACCATTCAAAACGATATCTTGAAAGAATACGCCGCACGCGGCACTTACATCTACCCTCCCCGCCCCTCCATGCGCATCATCACTGATATTTTTGAATGGTGTAGCCAGGAATTACCGAAATGGAACACTATATCCATATCGGGCTATCATATTCGCGAAGCCGGCAGCACGGCCGTGCAGGAAATAGCCTTTACACTCAGCAATGGCAAGGCTTATGTAAAAGCAGCTTTGGAAAAAGGCCTGGACATAAATGTTTTTGGCAAACGCCTCTCCTTCTTCTTCAACGCACACAACAACCTGTTTGAAGAAGTGGCCAAGTTTCGCGCTGCGCGCCGCATGTGGGCAAAAATGATGCAGAGTATGGGCGCCACGGACCCGCGCGCTATGATGTTGCGCTTTCATACGCAAACCGGGGGCAGCACACTTACTGCGCAACAACCACTGAATAATATTTCGCGTGTCACCATACAAACACTGGCGGCGGTGATGGGCGGCACCCAATCATTGCATACCAATGGTTATGATGAGGCTTTGAGTCTGCCCACCGAAGAAGCCGCACGCATTGCCCTGCGCACGCAACAAGTCGCTGCTTTTGAAAGTGGCGTAGCCGATACCGCCGATCCGCTGGCAGGTTCATATTATGTGGAAGCACTCACCAATGAACTGGAGCAAAAAGCCTGGGAACTGATTGAACAGGTGGATGCCCTGGGAGGAAGCGTAAGCGCCATTGAGCAGGGATTTATACAAGATGCTATTGCGCGCAGTTCATACGAGTACCAAAGAAAGATCGAGACGGGCGAAAAAATAATAGTGGGTGTAAATAAATTCCAGGTAGAAGAAAAAGAAAGCATACCCCTCCTGCGCGTAGACGATTCCATCAGGCAGGTACAAAGCCAGAAACTCGCCGCGATGCGCAAGAACCGCAATCCCGCGCGCTGCGACCAGGTACTGCAGACATTATCCGATAAAGCATCGGCGGGAGAAAATATAATGCCTGCCGTAATAGATGCCGTGGAAAATATGTGCACACTCGGCGAAATTGCCGACACCCTGCGCGAAGTGTTTGGCGAGTATAAATAATGAATCAGTCACCAACACTTCATACCGCGATCTTACTGGTAGTAGATGAACGGGCGGCTAACCCTGCCCTTATGATCATATACCTGCAACACATACAAACCACCATGCAGTGCGGGTAATGTTACCTGCAAGCGTTGCGCGCCGCCTTCAAATCTCATCACCTGTTTTTTCAACAACACTCCGTCAGCATTGTAAATCGCGACCGTGTAATTTCCTGTTTGCGGAGCGTAAATCGTTGCCTGCAACAAAGTCCCTCTTGCCGCCGCATTTTCAATTTGCAACAGGGATTCTACTCTTCGCGAAATACTGGTCACCTGCGAAAATTGCTCACTGCCGCCGGGCTGTTTAGCCAGTACGCGATAGTAAACGGTAGAAGCAAACGAAGGCAACAATTTATCGGTATAAGAATACTGTTGTGAAGCCAGTTCGCTGTTTTCAGTGATAGTATGAATTGTTTCAAAATCTACTCCATCTATCGAACGCTGCAATGAAAACACGGTACCCGCTGATATTTCATGCGCCTTCCAGACCAGGTTTATATTTCCTCCATCAACGGCCTTTGCGTCAGGCGATTCCAGTTTCAAAGGCAACGCGAAGAGACTGCCGGTGACAGTGATATTATCCAATACCAGCCTGTTTTGCCCGCCCGAACCAGCGGTAACAGCATATCCATACAGGCGGAATGTAACGGTAGTGGTAAGCTGGCTAAAACCTGTCAGTATGATTGTATAATTGCTATAGTTATGCGTCATACTGCCGCTGGCGAGATCATTGGTAAAACCATCCACGCTCGAGCGAAGACTCCATTGGGTGGGACCTGAACCGGCAGGACTGCCCGTATTGCTCCTGCGCATGCGAAGCACCACCGAAGCAATATTCAATTCATAACCGGCAACAGGACTCACAGAAAACTGCAGGTAAGCGTTGGGGTTAATATTCGGGCCGGAAGGGAAACCATTTTGCCCATACCATTCCGTGCCCCCGTTGAAAGCGGTGGAGCCAACAGCAGGACCAGCTGTGATGTTGCTGCATGAACTCAGGGCACTGCCCGTACCAGCCACGGTATTGTTTAATGTCCACGTACCAATAGCTTGCGAATACGAGTCTTGAGTAATTATCATTACGCCGGCCAATGCCAGCAATCGAAAGGAAATAATCAGAGCCTTAACGGCACGGGTACTGCCCGCCCGTAGGATAGAGGTTTTAGGGGTCATTTAGGATATTGAATTTAACCCCTACTAAACGATAAGGGTAATTACTTAGTACTTGATGCGAGTCAATAAACGGCCGCCCGTTCTATTCACGCGCTTTTTTCTCCCTTAGAAACTTAACCCTTAGCTTTATCAATAAAACCAGGACTACTGATGAGAACCCGATTTCTACCCGCTGTTACACTCATTCTACTGCTGATTACGCCAGGCTTTGCCACCCATGCCCAACAGGCCACTACCGCGGCGATCGAGCAAAAGGCCAGCGCTATATTGCCTAAACTGATCGAATGGAGGCGGCATATCCACCAAAACCCGGAACTGAGCAACCGCGAGGTGAAAACGGCGGAGTATGTGGCCAATCACCTGCGCTCGCTGGGGCTGGAAGTGCAGACCGGCGTGGCCAGGACCGGCGTGGTAGCCATTCTGAAGGGAGGCAAGCCCGGACCCGTGGTGGCGCTGCGCGCCGATATGGATGCCTTGCCGGTGCAAGAGCGGGTGGATGTGCCCTTCAAGTCGACCGTAACGGCAGAATACCTGGGACAAACTGTGCCCGTGATGCACGCCTGCGGTCACGATAGCCATGTGGCTATGCTGATGGGAACAGCCGAAGTGCTGGCATCGATGAAGAAAGATGTGCCCGGCACCGTGAAATTCATTTTTCAGCCCGCGGAAGAAGGTCCTCCCGGCGATGAGGAAGGCGGCGCACCACTGATGGTAAAGGAAGGTGTGATGGATAATCCCAAAGTGGATGCCATCTTCGGCATGCATATAGAGTCGGATATTGAAGTGGGAAAATTTGAATACAAGCCTGGCGCCTTCATGGCTTCATCTGACTGGTTTACCATAAAAATAAAAGGCAAACAATCACACGGCTCGCAGCCCTGGAAAGGCGTTGACCCTATTGTGGTAGGCACAGAAATCATCAGCGCACTGCAAACCATCGTGAGCCGCCAGTCTGAGTTAACAAAAGCTCCCGTAGTCATTACGGTCGGAAAATTTCACAGCGGCCTTCGTCCCAATATCATTCCCGAAGAGGCGATCCTGGAAGGCACCATCCGCACGCTTGATAGTGATATGCAGAAAGCCACCCACGAGCGCATCCGCAAAGTGGCGACAACCGTTGCCACCGCATTAGGCGCTACCGCCGAAGTGGAAATTGATACCAAAACGCTGGTCACTTACAATGATCCCGACCTCGTAAAGATGATGTTGCCATCGCTGGAGAAAGCCGCGGGCAAAGGAAACGTAAGCGAACGTGAATGGGTAACCGGTGCCGAAGATTTTTCTTTTTATGGTGAAAAAGCACCTGCCTTCTTTATTTATATCGGTGGCATGCCATCAACCACCCAAAAAGAAAATGCACCGCCCCATCATACGCCCGATTTCTATATCGACGACAGCCGGCTGGACGTTGGGGTAAAAGCATTTTGCTACCTCGTATTTGACTACGCCAGGCTGAAAAGCAAATAAGCGCCTGGGCCGGCCGACAGGTGGGCCACTCATGGGATGGAAAGCCAACAGAGTGGTGGCAAACTAAGCGCCCTTCTTCTGTTCTTTTGCCCAGGTGTCTTTAAGGGTCACCGTGCGGTTGAACACCAGCCGCTCTTCCGAGCTGTCTTTATCGAGGCAGAAATAACCCTTGCGCAGGAACTGGTAACGTTCGTTAAAGCGCGCTTTGATGAGTTCGGGTTCTGCCACCGCATTACTGATCACGCGGAGTGAGTTGGGATTGATATAATCTTTGAAATCACCTTCTTCATTGCCGGGGTCTTCCACTTTAAAGAGGCGGTCGTATTCGCGAATCTCAACGCCAATGCCATGCGGCACGCTTACCCAGTGCAAAGTGCCTTTAACGTGAATACCCGATGTGTCGGATCCGCTGCGGCTTTCGGGAATATAACTACAATGCAGTTCGGTGATATTGCCGTCGGCATCCTTGATCACCTCATCGCATTTGATGATATAAGCGCTTTTCAGACGCACCATTTGTCCTGGCGCCAGGCGGAAATATTTCTTCGGCGGATTTTCCATGAAGTCTTCGCGCTCGATATACAGCTCGCGGGTAAATGGTATTTCGCGGGTGCCGGCAGAAGGATCTTCGGGATTGTTTTCGGTGGTGACATTCTCCACGCGGTCGGCAGGGAAATTGGTGATCACCACTTTTATGGGGTCAAATACCACCATGCGGCGAAGCGCAATCTTGTTCAGGTGCTCGCGAACGCAAAACTCCAACAGCGAAACATCAATCAGGTTGTCGCGCTTGGCCACGCCGATGCGATCGCAAAAATCGCGAATGCTTTCGGGGGTATAGCCACGACGGCGCAGACCGCTGATGGTGGGCATGCGCGGATCGTCCCAACCGGTAACATGCTTTTCGTTGACGAGCTGCAGTAATTTTCTTTTGCTCATCACCGTATAGGTCAGGTTGAGCCGCGCAAATTCGTACTGCTTTGAAGGAAATATTTCGAGTTTTTCGATAAACCAGTCGTACAACGGCCGGTGCGGAATAAACTCCAGCGTACAGATGCTGTGCGTGATATTCTCGATACTATCACATTGCCCGTGCGCGAAATCGTACATCGGGTAAATGCACCACTTATCGCCGGTGCGATGATGGTGCGCGTGTTTAATACGGTACATTACCGGGTCGCGCATGTGCATGTTGGGCGATGCCATATCTATCCTGGCACGCAACACGCGTTCGCCGTCTTTGAACTTACCCGCGCGCATATCGGCAAAGAGTTGCAGGTTTTCTTCCACGCTGCGGTTGCGGTAAGGACTCTCCTTGCCGGGCGTGGTGGGCGTGCCCTTCATTTCAGCGATCTGCTCGCTGGTGCTGTCGTCCACATAGGCAAGTCCTTTCTTGATCAGCTTTACCGCAAACTCGTACAACTGCTCAAAATAGTCGGAAGCATAAAACTCATTGGCCCATTGAAAGCCGAGCCATTTCACGTCTTCTTTGATACTTTCAACATACTCCGTCTCTTCGGTAACAGGATTGGTATCATCGAAGCGGAGATTGGTCTTACCGCCAAATTTCAGGGCCAGCCCGAAGTTCAGGCATATGCTTTTTGCATGCCCGATATGCAGGTAACCATTGGGCTCCGGAGGAAAACGGGTAATAATAGACTTATGCTTGCCCGATTTCAGGTCCTCGCTGATAATATCCTCAATAAAATTCGTTGACTTTTCTTCCAGGTTCTTTGTTTCCGACATAATCGCAAATGTACGACAACGCCCGGCATGCAACAACACGGGGTACCGGTGCGGGACTGCCGGCTATTTCATGACCAGCACAAAAGCGTCGCGCACAATCCGGGACTCGGAATTGATTTTAAACCTGTATTCAGCCTTTGTATCGGGATTGCGAATAACCACCACCAGCCTGTGCAGGTCGTCAGGCACACGAAAGATTCTCCTGAAGTTTTTTCCGGGAAAATAACCACGGTACAGGTTTTCGCCCAGGTCGTCAAAAAGCGATACCTGGACTCGGCTGGCGGACGTGTCACTGTATTTCACCATGAAATACAATTGGCCGTTCTCGTGTTTTACAAAATTTACATTGGCTGGTTCCTGCGAAGCGCTGTAGCGGGATTGCGCCCGGGCGATCACAGAGGTAAGAGAAAGAATGGCGAGGCAGAGGAATGCACGCTTGATTGATTCCATATGTTTTGTTTTTTGGTGCCAACACTACTATGGAAGCAACTCGTTGTTACGACAAGCCGCGGCAAGCAGTAATAGCAAGCGATGGATTGCAAGCAGTATGTGAAGAACTAAAATGAAATTACAACCATTAATACAGCAAACGCAAAAAGGTAACCCGTTGTTTTTTTGATTAACGTTTCAATAGCCTGTTTTGCAAGAGTTGTTGCAGTACCGAATCGCGCTCGGTGCGACTGATGGGAATATGATGCTGACTAATCCTTATATCATTGCCCTCAATGCTTTCTACTTTAGCGGCAGATACAATATATGATTTGTGTGTACGGATAAAACGACTGGCAGGCAAATGCGCCTCTATGCTGCGAAATGTGAGATAAGTAATATATTTCTTCGTGGTGGTGTGCACGGCCACATAATTTTGAAGAGCTTCGATATATAAAATTTCGTCGTAGAAAATTTTTACCAGCTTACTATCGCTTTTTATAAAAAAATAATCCGGCTCTGCGTTGGTAGGGGGTGCCACGGGCTTATCGGCGGATTCGAGGATCATTCTTGCCTTTAATACGGCTTTCCAGAAACGTTCAAAGGAAAATGGCTTCAACAGGTAATCAATCGCATTTAATTCAAAACCTTCCACGGCATATTGGGGATAGGCGGTGGTGAAAATGACCATCGGCGGATGCGAAAGTGTTTTCAGAAACTCCATACCCGTCATTTTCGGCATTTGTATATCGAGAAACAACAGGTCTGTTTTTTCGTGCATCAGCAGGTCGGCGGCCTTGAGCGGGTTATCAAACTCACCAGCCAGTTGCAGGAAGTCCACGTCCTGGATATACTCTTTCAGCCCCTTGCGGGCCAGCGGTTCATCATCAATTATTACGCAGCGGATGGTCATGAGACGTGAATATTAAGTGCGACCCTGAATTTGGTTTCGCTGTTATCGATTGTTAATTCATGTTTGCCAGGGTACAACAATTCCAACCTTCTTTTTACATTGGCCAGTCCTATACCACCCGCGGGTTCGGTGCTGCGCTGGTGATCGTCTTTCGAGTTTTCAACAGTAAAGGTAAAGGTACCGTTCATCCTTTGCAGGTCAACGTGCACAAAGTTTTTGGTGGCCGCATGATGTGAGATATGTTTGAAAGCATTCTCCACCAAAGGGACCAAAATCAAAGGCGTTATGGAAAATCCCTTTACATTTTCGCCAATATTCACCGCCACTTCATATTGCTGGTCTTTTCGCAACTGCTGCAGCCTGATATAATCTTTTAAAAAATTCACTTCCTTTTCTATCGCGATGGTGCCTGCATTGCAATCGTACAACTGGTAGCGCAACATATCCGAAAACTGCAGCAGCGCCTGCCGCGCGTCAGTATTTTTTTTATCAATAAGAAAATAAATTGAGTTAAGTGAGTTGAAAAGAAAATGCGGATTGATCTGCGATTTCAAAAAATTCAATTCCGTCTCGGCTTTTTCCTTTGCCATACCCCCCAGCCTGCGCTGCGCGCGTGCATAGTCAATCAAAAGCTTAAATGCAGCGCCGGTACTCACCAACAGGAAATGCGGAATCACATTGTCATATATCCTCACCTTAAACCGGTTCCAAATATTGAAGTGGCTGAGGTTTAGCAGGTCCACTTCTATATACATTTTCAAAATGCTGAAGGAAAAGATGAGCAACACATAGCAAGCGCCAAACAAAACGTATTTTTTCTTATACAGCAGTCGTGGAATCAGCAGGTAGTTGGTGATATACACCATCAGCGCCAGGTCGGCCACTTTTACAAAAGTGATCCACCATCCCACACCGGGAGGATAGTCCTGGTAACGAAAAAAATGCCAGCCGAGGAAAAGCACCAGCCATATCGCAATATGGTCGAGTTTATACCGCTTTATGATGCTGGCGAGGTTCATAAATCAAAATAAATATACAAAATCGGGCTGGAGCGGGGGTTTACACGAAACGCGGGGATCGCCTGACGAAGAGCGGGTTTTGCGCGGTAATTGTGTGGTGGCGTAGCAGGAAGCGGTGAGTAAAACGTGATATATCACCTGCGGGAAAAAAATAAGAGCTGTAGACACAGCTCTTAAACCATTAATCAATAACCTATGAAAAACACTATTTAATTACATCACAAAAGTATAAGCGCGACAGCGCAGCTCATAATCTATTCGATGTTTGCAAACTTTCTTCCGACGAAAAGGCTTAAATTCCCGATAAAGGTGTGGGGCGCGAGCCAAAAATCAGGCTGCCAATCCGCACCATATTCGACCCTTCCTCTATAGCTACCTGGTAGTCATTGCTCATACCCATGGAAAGAATCTTCATGGTGCCTGGCTGCAATTGTGCGCACTGGTTGAAGAGATGTTTCAGGTATTTAAATTCTTTGCGCACCTGTTCCATATCGTCGGTGTTGCTCGCCATACCCATTAACCCCAATATTTCAACATTTTGCAGATCGCCTGCCTGTTTCGATTTATGCACCGAGTCCATTATCTCCATCAGTTCGGCATCGCTGAAACCAAATTTGGTTTCTTCTTTCGCTATATGCACCTGCAATAAACAATTGATGACGCGGTTGTGCTTGCGTGCCTGCTTATTTATTTCCATCAATACTTTCAGGCTGTCAACTCCATGAATGAGGTGTACAAAGGGAGCGATATATTTTACCTTATTGCTTTGCAGGTGACCAATATAGTGCCAGCGAATATCTTCAGGGCATTGCACCTGCTTTTCCACCAGTTCCTGCACATAATTTTCCCCGAAATCGCGATGTCCCAGGTCGTAGAGCGCTCTGATATCACTAACGGGCTTAGTCTTGCTGACCGCCACCAGTGTTACGTTCTTACCGACTAATTCTGCTGCGAGTTGTTGGTATGCTGCTGTATTTACTGCCATGTCGCTTGTTTGATTGCTGCAAGTTAACAAGTTGACAGGCTTCGAAGTTCAAAGATGGGCCGCCCCTATTGCGGCAGCCCATACGCTGTTTTGAATTTATTTTAAAATGGACCTGCTGATCACAATACGCTGCACTTCGCTGGTGCCTTCGTATATCTGCGTGATCTTGGCATCGCGCATCAGTCGCTCCACATGGTATTCTTTTACATAACCATAGCCCCCGTGAATCTGCACGGCTTCTGTAGTTACCCACATGGCAGTTTCACTGGCATATACTTTAGCCATAGAAGAACTGAGCGTATAGTCCATTCTCTGGTCTTTTTCCCACGCCGCTTTCAGGCAAAGCAGTCGCGCCGCCTCGATGCGGGTGGCCATATCCGCCAGCTTGAACTGGATGGCCTGGTGGTTCATGATCTCTTTGCCAAAGGCCTTTCTTTCTTTCGAGTATTTTAAGGCCAGTTCGTATGCGCCGCTGGCTATACCCAATGCCTGCGAGGCAATACCGATACGACCGCCCGCCAGGGTTCTCATGGCAAACTTGAAACCAAAGCCATCTTCACCAATCCTGTTTGCCTTGGGCACTTTTACATCGTTGAACAAAATAGAGTGCGTGTCGCTGCCGCGAATACCCATCTTATTTTCCTTGGCGCCAACGGTGACGCCGGGCCAGTTTTTTTCTACAATAAAGGCATTGATGCCATGACTTCCTTTGGCAGGATCAGTCTGCGCCATCACCAGGTACACCGAAGCGGAAGAACCATTGGTGATCCAGTTTTTGGTACCATTCAGCAGGTAATAATCGCCCTTTTCTTCTGCCGTAGTGCGTTGCGAAGTGGCATCACTGCCGGCTTCAGGTTCGCTTAGCAAAAAGGCGCCGATATAGAGTTCACCATCCTTGCGACCCTGCGCCAGAGGAACCAGGTATTTTTGCTTTTGCTCTTCAGTGCCGAAGGCTTCCAGGCCCCAGCATACAAGACTATTGTTTACACTCATGCACACGCTTACACTCGCATCAACCTTGCTGATCTCTTCCATGGCCAACACGTAACTGATGGTATCCATACCGCTGCCGCCATAAGCAGGGTCAACCATCATGCCCATAAAACCCAGTTCTGCCAGTTTTAAGATCTGTTCTTTCGGGAATTTCTGCTGCTCGTCGCGCTCGATCACGCCGGGAAGGCACTCGTATTGCGCAAAATCACGGGCCGCTTTCTGGATCATTTTATGTTCTTCGCTCAGTTGAAATAACATAGCCGAGGTTTTTAAAATCCGGCAGCTTTTTTACCGGATGGGCGCAAAGATAATAGAACCCCGGCTAAACTAACAATTGTTTGTTTCAGGCCCATTCCAGGGCTTTGGGGAAGAGCATATAATTTTCCAGGTGCACATGGCGGTGCAGATCTTCTTCAAATTCTTTCAGTTCGGCCAGGCATATTCTATGCGTGGTGCAGGCGTTCATGGGCGGCAGGTAATTATTGGTAAGCCGGCGGATATGATCCATCCATTCGCCTGATTGTTCATGTTCTTTCTCCATAACCATGAGCACGGTTTTGATAGGAATGCCAAAACTGGTGGAAGCATCACCCTGCTGCATGGCCTGTTCTTTTTGCTTGATGGCGGGGAACAGCACTTCTTCTTCTTTTTTCATATGCAGGTTCAGTTCGTCGGCTACGGCAACGAACAGGTTAAAAACACGATGCATCCAGGGAAATGTTTCGCCGTGCTTGGTAGTAACTCTTTGCAGGTGCGAATAAATCAACGGAATGGCCTGCCTTACATAAAAATGATGCCTGAGCACGATGTAATCTATCAGTTGCGAAGCCGTCATTTGCTTAAACATTTCTTCCTGCGCGGAACTTCCATCCGCTAATACTCGTTCCAGCTCTTCAACTACTGCTTCCAGTGGAATACCTTTGGTTTGACAAGCTTCTTTCAAAGTAATTTTGCCCTTGCAGCAAAAATCGAGTGAGTACTTTTCAAAAACAGCTGCTGCTTTAAACTGGTCTGTTACAATTTGCGACAGCGTTAAATCGGGGTAGTTCATGGTACTATTAATTTCCTGCAAGTTGCAACAGCTTATTCTAGCAAATTATGATACTGATCATATTTCGTTACCTTTGCTGACCTATTATGAGCAGGAAAGAGAAGAATCTTATACAAGTAAGTTCGGAAATCGGAACCCTGCGGCGATTGATTGTCCATAGTCCCGACAGCGGCCTGGGTAAAGTGGTGCCTTCCAAGGCGCAGGACTGGTTATTTGAAGACATTGTACACCTCGATACCATACGTGGTAAGGAGTACGATTACTATACCAAAGTGCTGCTTTACTTCCTCGACCCCCAACTGATACGGGGTAAACTGCACATCATCGACGCGCCGGAAAACAGGCGGAATTTTTACAAACCAGAAAAAGAAGAGTTTTTCCGCAGCGAAAAAGTAGTTGAACTGGAATGGCTGCTGGCGGAAATACTGGAAGACCAGCAGATAAGACTAAAGCTGGTGGCTTCAGTATGCGCCATTGAACAGTGTTCGTACGCTACGCAGACAAAACTACTTGGGCTTTCGCCGCTGCAATTAGCGAAAGTAATGATCAGCGGTACGCTGGGCGAGCAGGAATTATTGTTCCCTCCCGTTCCCAACCTGATCTTTACGCGCGACATCGGCATTGTGATCAACGACTACATTTTGCTGAACAGGCCCGCGAAAAAAGCGCGCAGCCGCGAAGCATTATTGGTAAAATATATTTTCTTCAACCACCCGCTTTTTCAGCAATACCGGGATAATATTTTAGAAATTCCCGACCCTTATCATCATTTCCTGTTGCCCCGCGATGGCGACGATAAGAAGGTGACGCTGGAGGGCGGTGATGTAATGGTGGTAACCAAAGATCATATATTGGTAGGGGTGAGCGAACGTACCACCATGGCTGCCGCGCACCAGGTGATCAACTTGTTGTTTGAAAAAAATATCGTGAAAAAGATCACGGTGATCCGCATACCGAAGAAGCGCGATTTCATGCATATTGACACCATTTTTACCCAGGTGAAAAGAAATGTGTGGGTGATGCTGGGTGCGTTTTCGAAAAAAGCCATCAAACGCGAAGGCGCCGATCCTGTTGAACGGATACTGGAAGGTTCGAAAAAAGATGACAGGATAAAGATTATTCAGTTCAAAAGAAAAGATCCTGATAATCCCAAGTACTTCGATAACCTGGAAGAACTGCTGATAGATATCAGCGAAAATGACCTGGGTGCTACCGAAAAAGTGAAATTTATTTATTCGGGCAACAATACCTTCCCCTTCGACTCGCGCGAGCAATGGACAGACAGTTGTAACCTGCTGGCGCTGAAAGAAGGCGTGGTATTAGGCTACGACCGCAACGACAAAACCATCGAGGCCTTTCGCGAGGCGGGCTTCAGCATTGTGCCTGTACAAGAATTACTGGAGCAGTTTGAGCGCGAAGAAGTGATGCCAGAAGATCTGAAAGACACGCTGATCACCATGCCTTCTGCCGAACTATCGCGCGCAAGAGGAGGCTTCCACTGCATGAGCATGCCGCTTTTGAGAGATGACATCGACTAACCATGCAAACCACTTCGCACATACTGATGATAAGGCCGGTGAATTTTGGCTTTAACGCCGAAACCGCGGTTAACAATGCTTTCCAGGTGGCAGGACAAGATGCCGCCGCACAGGAGAATGCTGAAAAAGAATTTGATGCTTTTGTGGAACTGTTGCGGCAAAATGGTGTTGATGTTACCGTGGTGAATGACACACCTGAGCCATACACGCCGGATTCAATTTTTCCGAACAACTGGGTTTCGTTTCACCAGGACGGAACCATCATTTTATATCCCATGTTTGCCACCAACCGCCGCCAGGAAAGAAAGCCGGGCGTGTTGCAGCAATTGGAGAAAAAATTTATCATCACCAACAAAGTTGATCTTACTGTTTACGAACAGCAGAATAAATTTTTGGAAGGCACCGGCAGCATGGTGCTCGACCGGGGAAATAAAATTGCCTACGCCTGCATTTCTCCCCGCACGGATAAAGCCATATTGGATGAATTTGCCAGACGCATGGGTTACCGCGCCATCGCCTTCCACTCACTAGACCAGCAAGGCCGGGCGATATATCATACCAATGTAATGATGTGCGTGGCCGACAGGTATGTGGTGATCTGCCTGGATTCAATTCCCGATGCCGCGGAGCGTAAGCTGGTAGAAAAAACCATAGCAGATTCAGGAAAAGAGATTATTACCATCACCCTCGAACAATTGAATCGTTTTGCCGGCAACATGTTACAGGTGGAAAATAATAAAGGGGATAAATTGCTGGTGATGTCATCACAGGCCTATCATGCGCTGGATACAGAGCAAGTAAAAAAACTTGAAGCGTACAATAAAATCATTCACTCCCCTCTCGACACCATCGAAACCAACGGCGGTGGCAGCGCCCGGTGTATGATGGCAGAAGTGTTCTTGCCGCTATTACGGCAAGAATATTGAATTTGAATGTGAATGAAAGCATTATTCAAATTCAAATTCTTTGTTCAAATTCAAATTCAACATTCTCCCCAGGCCTTTGTTAAAACTCAGCGGCTCATACCCCAACTCTCTCCTTGCCTTTTCAATGTTGAATCCCGTCCTGGGCGGACGCTTACCAGGTTGGGTAAAGCTGGAAGCATCCACTTTTTCGATCAGCGATTGATCCAGTTGCAACAGCTCTGCGGTTTTCACCGCCATATCATATGGCGTGAGCAGGTCTTTTCCTGATATGTGAAAAATACCTTCTGCTTTTCGGTCAATGATCAACGATATACCTTTGGCAAGGTCTTCCACATAGGTGGGCGTGCGGTACTGATCACTCACCACGCGGATCCTCTTTCCTTGTTGCAGGCTGTCGCGCACCCATGAAATGATGTTGCTGCGCGTACCTTGCAGCACATTGCCATACACCAGGCAGGTGCGCACGATGCTCCAGGGCATATCGCCCGTTTGCACAAGGGCTTCGGCCTGCATTTTGGTGAAACCGTAATAGCTGACGGGTTTCAGGTCGTCGTCTTCGGAGTAGTTTCCTTTTTCACCATCAAATACAAAGTCGGTGCTGATATAAATGAAATGCCGGCTATATATCTCGGCTTCTGTCAGTACATGCGCTGTGCCCTGCACATTGGTGCGTTCGCATTGCCCGGGGTTCAGCTCGCAATCATCCACCTGCGTCATGGCGGCAGCGTGCACTACTACTTCGGGTTGGGTGATGGCAAATACGCGGGCCACCGATTGCGCGTCGGTGATATCCATTTCATAGTAACTATGCTGTTGGTATTGCTGTTGGTCTTGGGAAATTGAAAAGCGCGCAGCACCTTTACCGGTGGCGAACACTTGATAGTTTTTTTCCAAAAGCAATTTCACCAGGTGTTGGCCCAACAGGCCGTTAGCGCCTGTAATCAATACTTTCATTGTGTGGTCAAGATATGAAATTTTCAACCTGCGGGATTGAGCGTACTTTTGTCAAAACAAAACCTTATTTTTGCCCCTTCATTTTGAAGCAAACACGCTGATTTTTAAAGGATTCTTGCCAGAACTGTACGTTTTTTTAAAATAGTAAAATACTCACTGAGAATAAATGGCAAAAAAGGTATCAAAGATTGGTGTTCTTACCTCTGGTGGCGACAGCCCCGGTATGAACGCCGCCATTCGTGCCGTTGTCAGAACCGGGATATATTATGGTTTGGAGGTGTTTGGTATCATGCGCGGCTATACCGGTATAATAGAAAATGATATCATTCCCATGCATTCGCGCAGTGTTGCCAATATCATTCAACGTGGTGGTACCATCCTGAAAACTGCACGGTGCAAAGAATTTTTGCAACCCGAAGGGCGCAAAAAGGCTTATGAAAACCTGAGAAAATTAGGTATTGACGGACTGGTAGTGATAGGCGGCGATGGTTCATTTCGCGGCGCCGACATCTTCAGCCGTGAATTTGATATTCCCTGCATTGGCTTGCCCGGCACCATCGATAAGGATATTGCGGGCACTGATTTCACCATTGGTTTTGATACGGCGGTAAACACTGCCGTTCAGGCCATTGACAAGATCCGCGATACAGCAGATGCGCACGATCGTTTGTTTATTATTGAAGTGATGGGCCGCGATGCCGGTTACATAGCTTTGCATAGTGGTATTGCCACCGGCGCCGAACACATCCTGATACCCGAGAGGAAAACCGATATCGAGGAGCTGATTGCTTCTCTGCAGGAAAAAGAAAGAAGGAAAAAGCTGGTGAATATGGTGGTGGTGGCCGAAGGCGATGACTTTGGCGGGGCCAACGAAGTAGCCAAGCTGGTGAAAGAAAGAATGCCGTTGGCCGATACACGCGTTTGCATACTCGGCCATATCCAGCGTGGCGGTTCACCCACCTGTCTCGACAGACTGATCGCAAGTCGTATGGGTTATGCGGCCGTTGAATGCCTGCTCGACGGAAGACATAATGTTATGGTTGGTATTCTCAACAACCGCATGCACTATACCCTGCTTGAAAAAGCAGTAAAATCGAAACAGAAGATCAGTGATGAATGGATCAGGATCGTGAAGATATTAGCGAGCTAAAATCCCAAACATATACTCAACCATGGCAAGAGACCTATCGAAATACCTGCACAAAGCAATGGACCACGATGCAGGAAAAGCTCACACTGCGCACCGTACAAAGATCGTGGCAACTGTTGGACCGGCCTGTGATACCTACGACAAACTCCTGGAACTGGTAAAAGCAGGCGTAAACATTTTCCGGTTAAATTTTTCACACGGCACCCACGAAAACAAAGCGGAGATCATACAACATATCCGTGATATCAATAAGAAAGAACCTTACAACATCTCCATACTCGCCGACCTGCAGGGTCCGAAACTGCGCGTAGGTGAAATTGAAAACGGCGGACTGCTGATAGAGCCCGGCGATATACTCACCTTCACCTCGAAAGAGAAAGTGGTGGGCAACAAGGAAAAAATTTATGTGTCTTATCCCAACCTGCACGAAGACGTGGAAGTGGGTAACAAGATACTGATAGACGACGGTAAGATTGAGGTGGTGGTAACGGAAATCACTAAGGGGGGCGATGTAAAGGTGAGAGTGACCTATGGTGGCTTACTGCTTCCCAAGAAGGGCGTGAACCTGCCCGACACCAAAATATCACTGCCCGCGCTGACCGAAAAAGATATCGCCGACCTGGAGTTTATTATTAAACAAAAGGTAGACTGGGTGGCCCTCTCCTTCGTGCGCAAAGTGGATGATATTATCGATCTGAAACGCCGCCTGCACGAAGCCAGGAGCAAGACAAAAGTGATTGCCAAGATAGAAATGCCTTCTGCGCTCACCGACCTGCGCAATATTATCCTGGAATCGGATGGCGTGATGATTGCCCGCGGCGACCTGGGTGTGGAACTGCCCGTAGAGAAAGTGCCGATGGTGCAGCGCGAAATCATCCGCAAGTGTATTCACCGCGCCAAGCCCGTGATTGTGGCTACGCAGATGATGGAAAGCATGATCGACCGCGTGAAGCCCAACCGCAGCGAGATTACCGACGTGGCTAATGCCGTGCTGGAAGGCGCCGACGCCGTGATGCTGAGTGCTGAGACCGCCACTGGTAAACATCCTGCCCTGGTGGTAGAAACCATGCGCAAAATCATTTTGGAAGTGGAACAAACCGAATACCGCTATAATCGCGAAGAAGATCTGAAGCCGCAACCGCACTCGCCTTCTTTCCTCAGCGATGCTATTATATACAATGCCTGTAAACTGGCCAGCGACGCCAATGCCGACGCACTGGTAGGTATGACGCAGAGCGGTTACACAGCATTCGTATTAAGCAGCTATCGTCCCAAAGCGCCCTTATATATTTTCACCAAAGAGCCAACGCTGGTCAACCAGTTGAGCCTCAGCTGGGGCGTGCGCGCCTTCTTCTACGACGAAGAAGAAAGCCTGGACGATATCTTCACCGACCAGACCAAGATTCTGAAAGAACGCGGCTTTGTGAAATCAGGCAATGTAATTGTAAACACAGGCAGCACGCCGGTGCACCTGCACCTGCCGACGAATGTGTTGAAGATTACGAAGATTGATTAGTGAACATTTCCCTACTGGTACTGAATATAAACGGGCCGCGGCTTCAGCTTCAACACATCTTCGGGCTGCAATATGCGGCTGTTGGGTTCGCGAAGATCGTTTTTGTAGAAGATCTTGAAACCGGTAAACTGCACAGGCTCGCGGTGGATAAATGAGCGGTAAGTGTTGAATTTACGCGCCTGGTGCCCCCATCCATCCATATCCATCACGATCTGCACCTCGGGGCGCAACTTGATGTTTTGATAATTGGTCACCATGCGTTGTGTAAATCGATGCACCACGAGTATTTTGGGAGGAAGATTATTTTCTCTCACAATTTTTGCCAGGTAATCGGTGGCCCAGTTGATATCGGCGGCATCAAAAGTGCCGACTACTTTGCCCGGCGCATGACCCGATTTCATCGAGAACTCGGGGTCTATGCCGAAGTGCACATGGGGCATCTTCAGGTATTTTTCAAACTCGGGCATTTCGGTTTGCAGATTACTTAAGCCAACCTGTATATCGAGAAATACCAGCGCATTGATCTTTTCGGCCATGGCCAGCACTTTGTCGATCTCCTTAAAGGGCATGCGCAAACGATATTTACCTGCGGCGCCGGGATGTTGCTGCGCTGTGATGGCGATATAATGTAATGCGGGAATCACCTTAACGGCCGTATCGGCTGCCTGCCATTTCTCGACTTCTCCCTGCAGTCTCTCGAGCATCTGCTGCTCGGGCAGTTCTCCCAGAATACCCATCTGTTTTGAATACAGGTTGCCATAATAGGCTACTATCCTGTGCATGGGCAGCAGAGCGCCGGGAAGTGGATATTCGTGCTTGACAGGCCATTTACCGGAGGAATCGCCGTTGACCATATGAGTGATCATGACATCGTACAGCATCGTGTCCAGCACAGGTACGGGCGGCGCCGTCAACTCCTTGTTGGTGTCCGTATCACTTTTTAACTGCCCGGAGGCATTGGCCAGGGCAGCATTCGCGCTTCCGGAGTTGCAGGAGCCAGACAAAAGGCCCGTTGCAACGACAGATACAGTCAACAACGCAGACCATAGCACGATATTCACACGTTTCATAGTTTATTGTATTAATGGGAGATTTTCGTTGCCGGCAAATGTCGGCTAATTTGATAAAACGGAGAGTTCGCGCAAAATATTTTTGTGCGGACGCTATTTAACTTTCCACGTTTTTGGGCACTGTTTCGCGCGATGGATTGAAGATTTCTAATAAATTCTTGACGCTATTCTCCCTCGTAAATAACCCCTGAAGTGGGTGTCTCGTGCAGTTCTATCCGCTTCAATGCGGGCAGCAGGGGTTTCAGCTTGTTCCAGATCCAGACCGCAATCAATTCGCAGGTGGGATTTTCCAGTCCGGGCACATTATTCATCACTTTATGATCGAGTTCGGCTACCACGGGCTTTACCAGGCGCTTCAGCTCGGCAAAGTCAATAATCCATCCCAGGCGGGCGTCGGGTTTTCCTTCCAGCCACACCCTCAGGCGATAGGTATGTCCATGCATTTCTTTGCATTTATGCCCTTCGGGCACATGGGGAAGAAAATGAGCAGAATCGAAAGTGAATTCTTTATAGAGCAACATAAGGCTGCAAAGGTACAGGCGAAAGGGTATGAAACAACCCTTACGCCACTTTCCTTCGCTTTGTTTGTTTCAGTGCTTCTTCAATTGCTTTGCTCAAACCGTCAAGCGTGGGCTTGCCGGCAAAGGGCTGATCATTGATGAAAAATGTGGGTACGTCGCGCACGCCAATATTCAAGCCGTCGAGCAGGTCGGCGCGAACTGTCCAGCCATATGCCGAATCCACCAGCTTGGGCAGGAAGTTCTTATCCTTAACCCCCACTTCGCGGGCATACTCCTTCAGGCTCACAGCTCCCAGCCGGCGCTGGTGGTGAAACAGCAGGTCGTGCATTTCCCAGAACTTACCCTCCTGGGCAGCACCCACCGCGGCTTCGGCAGCCTTCTGTGCATGCTGGTGAACCTGGGTCAGGGGAAAATGCCGGTAGTTATACCGGATCTTGCCTTCATAGAGTTCCAACAATTTTTTCACCACTTTATGCGCACGGGCGCAGGCTTCGCTCTCGTAATCGCCGTATTCCACCAGGCTCACCGGGGCGTCGGCATTACCCACCCATACGTTTTTAGGCTCAATGATCTCTTTGTTTTTGTTGTCTTTAATTGCCATAATCTTACATACAACACTGATTTTCAATATTGCACGTTTATAAATTGAAACCGCCCTCAGCTGGTTAAGCAGGGGCGGTTTTGGTTATTTAATTTCTTGACTTGCTATATCTTATAACACTTATCTCAGATAATAGTTTTTTCTGATGCTTCGTTTCTGAATACTACCACTCCGTCGAAAACATCCACAACCACAGGGCGGCTTTTATCGATGTCGCCGGCCAGTATGCGTTTACTCAACTGGTTCACGATCTCTTTCTGGATCAGCCTTTTCAGCGGACGGGCACCCAGTTGGGGGTCATAACCCTGGTCGGCCAGGTATTCCAGCGTATAGTCGCTGAAACGCAGGTCTATACCGCTTTCCGCCACCAGCTTGCGCAGGCCCTCGAGCTGTATCTTCACAATATTCATGATCTCTTTCCGGCTCAAAGGCTTAAACATGATGATATCGTCTACCCTGTTCAGAAACTCCGGACGCACTGTTTGACGCAAAAGGGTCATCACTTCGTTGCGTGCCTTCTCGGTTACTTCTTCAATATTATTTTCAGATACGCCGTCGAAAGCATCCTGTATCAGGTGACTACCAATATTGCTGGTCATGATAATGATCGTGTTACGGAAGTTTACCGTACGACCTTTATTGTCGGTCAGGCGTCCTTCATCGAGCACCTGCAGCAGCACGTTCCAAACATCAGGGTGTGCTTTTTCTATTTCGTCGAGCAGCACCACGCTGTAAGGTTTGCGGCGCACCGCTTCGGTCAGCTGACCGCCTTCATCATAACCCACGTATCCCGGAGGCGCACCCACCAGTCGCGATACGGTATGTTTTTCCTGGTACTCGCTCATGTCGATGCGGGTCATCATCGACTCGTCATCAAACAGGTAATCAGCCAGCGCCTTGGCAAGCTCGGTCTTACCCACCCCGGTGGTACCCAGGAAAATGAATGAGCCAATCGGTTTTTTGGGATCGTGCAACCCGGCGCGGCTTCTGCGAATGGCATCCGCCACCGCAGTGATCGCTTCATCTTGTCCCACTACCCTTTCGTGCAGGCGGTCTTCGAGGTGGAGCAGTTTTTCCTTTTCAGTCTGCATCATCCTGGTCACCGGTATGCCGGTAGCCCTCGCCACATTTTCTGCAATATCTTCGGCATCCACTTCCTCCTTCATCAGCCTCGAATTCTCGTTGATCGATGCAAGCTTCTGCGAATACTCTTCAATGATCTTTTCCTGTTCCTTTATCTTGCCATATCTTATTTCGGCCACAGTTCCATAATCACCATTTCTCTCAGCCTGTTCTGCCTGCAATTTCAACTGCTCAACTTTCGATTTGGCCTCCTGCAGTTTTTCTACCAGTTCTTTTTCTTCTTTCCATTTTGCACGAAGCGTATCACGCTCCACGCTCAGGTTGGCGATCTCAGTATTGAGTGATTTCAGTTTTTCGGTATCATTTTCCCGCTTGATCGCTTCGCGCTCAATTTCCAGTTGCCGTATCTGACGCTCGAGTTTATCAAGCTCTTCAGGCATCGAATTCATTTCCAGTCGCAACTTGGCAGCGCTTTCGTCGATCAGGTCAATCGCCTTATCGGGCAGGAACCGGTCGGTGATATAGCGATGCGACAACTCTACCGCGGCGATGATCGCTTCGTCCTTGATGCGCACATGATGGTGCGTTTCGTAGCGATCTTTCAGTCCGCGCAGAATAGAGATGGCATCTTCCACCGAAGGTTCTTCAATCATCACTTTCTGGAAGCGTCGCTCCAGCGCTTTATCTTTTTCAAAATATTTCTGGTATTCATTCAGCGTAGTGGCGCCTATTGCTCTCAATTCACCACGGGCCAGGGCCGGTTTCAAAATGTTGGCGGCATCCATAGCACCTTCACCACCGCCGGCGCCTACAAGCGTATGTATTTCGTCGATGAACAAAATGATATCGCCATCGCTGTCGCTCACTTCCTTGATCACCCCTTTCAGTCTTTCTTCAAATTCACCTTTATACTTGGCGCCTGCGATCAGCTGGCCCATATCGAGCGCATAAATGATCTTGTGCTTCAGGTTGTCGGGCACATCACCATTCACAATACGGAAGGCAATACCTTCGGCAATAGCAGTCTTACCCACACCAGGTTCACCCACCAGTATGGGGTTGTTTTTGGTGCGGCGCGACAGAATATGAAGGGTTCTGCGAATTTCTTCATCACGACCAATCACGGGATCGAGCTTGCCCGCGCGGGCCAGTTCATTGAGATTACGCGCGTATTTGTTCAGCGCGTTAAACTGTGTTTCCTGCGTCTGCGATTTTACGGTCTCGCCCTTGCGCAGTTCTTTAATAGCAGCAATCAGCCCCTTCTCGCTCAGTCCTGCCTCTTTCAGCAGTCGCGCCGTGGAGTCATTACCTTGCACAATCGCCAGCAGCAAATGCTCGGGCGTAACAAACTCATCGCCAAACTGTTTAAGCGAAGCGCCTGCCCTCAATACCACGTTGTTCACTTCGCGGCTGATCATCTGGGCAGCATCACCGCTGGTTTTGGGTAGTTTAGCAATAGACTCTTCCAGCTTAGTCTGCAGCAAGTTCAGGGTGACATTATTCTTCTTCAACAGGTATTCAACAGGGGAATCTTCCTGTTCCAGCAACGCTTTCAGCAGATGCTCCGTTTCAATATTCGGGCTTTGTGCATTAAAAGCCAGTTGCTGCGCCTGCTGAAAGGCTTCTGCAGCTTTTATGGTAAAATTTCCTAAGTTCATACAGCTTTTATTCTAAATTGAATCAATTATTATCAACTAATCAGTATGTTACCTGCAAAAATCATTCAAAGGATACCCCGACGTGTAGATTTGGCATCAAAATACCCCGCAACCTGTCTCAAATTCAGCTTTATCATTGCCATACTGATATTTTTTCAGCCTCTCTTGGCTCAAAAGGCCACCAAAAAGATGAATATTATGGAAATGCCGGATGTGGAGGCATTTCTGAAAGTCAATCAGAAAACACTGGGCGCAGTGTCGGTGGTGGTGTACAAAGACACTATTGTTTACAGTAAATCCAACAACGACTATTTCAATTCCAGGACGCAGGCCCCTGTGCCCGGCATCAGCAAATGGTTTACCGCAGCGGTGGTGCTGGCACTGGTCGACGAAGGAAAATTAAAACTTGATGATCCTGTAAGTAAGTACCTGCCGGTGATGAATAAGTACATGAAATCGTATATCACCATCCGCATGTGCCTGGCGCATACTACGGGCGTTGAAAACAATAAGGGATTCCTGTCTTCGGGAAAGAAGAAATATGATATGCTGGAAGACGAAGTGAATGCCTACGCATCCCGTGAGATATCAAACAATGCCGGTGAGGCATTCTGGTATGGAGATATAGGCCCCAATATTGCAGGGCGCGTAGTAGAAATTGTTACCAAAAAAAGTTTTGACCGCGTAGCCCAGGAAAAAATATTCCGCCCGCTGAAAATGCGCGCCACCAGCTTCACCGATTTTGAAGGTAAAGCTATCAATCCGGCCGGCGGCGCGCAAACCACCGCGAACGATCTCATCAATTTTTTATCAATGCTCCTCAACAAAGGCGAGTTTGAAGGCAAGCGCATCCTCAGCGAACAAAGCGTGGCAGAAATGATGAAAGCGCAGTTTGCCGGTCTGCCTGTAAGATACACTCCCGAAGGAACAGAAGGACTGCATCATGGGCTGGGCGTATGGCTGAAAGAAGAAGATGCTAATGGAAATGGTATTGTGGTAAGCGGTCTCGATGCATATGGCTCTTACGTGTACCTGGATAATTGCCGCAAATACGCTGCCGTGTTATTAACTCAAAAGCCTTTGAAGGAATCGAAAAAAGATTTGGGAAAAGAGTTCAGGGACCTGGTAGAAGGTATGATGGGTGAATGCAGGTAATAAAAAAAAGCCGCTTAGCCCCCGACCCGCGCTAGCAGGTACGGCGACTAAGCGGCGACAAACCGATCAATATTTTCTATCCTGTAAAGTAGATATAAGCTGCGAGGATCAGGATCAATACAAGCGCCGACAACAACACATCGGTCTTTGTCCAACTGGCGCGGGTTTCTCTCTTGTCTTCTTCAGTACGGGTAGCCATTGTAAGACCGCTGATTTTGGCATAATCAGGAGCGGGGCTGGTATAACTTACCGCCAGCATCACGATTATGCAAACAATGGTGATCAGCAAGCTATAGTACTGGAAGAACATATTGTTGATGATCCAGAGGAATGAACCTTCTTCGTAGCTGAAACCTTCAGACAATTTCACCGGCGTATCTACAATCAGCCTGAACAGGCCCATGGCAAAACCTACGATCAGTGTGGCCATACATCCTTTTGCATTCAGTCGTTTCATGAATATGCCAAAGAAGAACACCACAAATATGGGCGGTGCCAGGTAAGCCTGTATGCCCTGCAGGTAATCGTACAATCCTTTACCGCCTTGAATTACCGGTATCCACAACAAACCGATCACCACCATAACGGCTGTGGCTACACGACCCACCCATACCAGCTGCCTTTCAGAAGCATTGGGGCGAAGGCGTTTGTAAAAGTCGATGGTGAACAAAGTAGAAGACGCGTTGAACACACCAGCCAGCGAACTCATGAGCGCGGCCAGCAGACCGGCTACCACTATACCGCGAACACCCTGGGGCAGCACGTTCACCACCAGCAGCGGGAACGCCTGCTGCGCATTGTCGCGGATTATATTTCCCTGGTCGTCTATCAATGACTGCTGCAATTCGGGAACCTGGCCTGTCTTGGCCAATGCGTAGCAGATAAGACCGGGAATAATAAAGATGAATACCGGCAACAGTTTCAAAAGACCGGCGAATATAGAACCACGGCGTGCTTCGGTCATATTGGGAGCGCCCAGTGTTCTTTGCACGATATACTGGTCGGTACACCAGTACCAGAGCCCAATAATGGGCGCGCAGAACAACATACCGATCCAGGGGTAGTTATCGTTGAAGTACCAGGCCATGCGTCCGGTTTCACGAACGGGTGCCCAGGTGCTTTCAGTGCCTTCGGGAACGATGGGCTTCCAGAGATTGAACATGTCACTGCCGCATATTTCGTAAAGTTTATCCCAACCTCCCAATGCCTTCAAACCGAAATAGGTTACCAGCAGGGATCCTATTACCAGCACAATTGTCTGGATAGCTTCGGTATAAGCTACGGCTCTTAAGCCACCGATGATGGTATATGCACCGGTGAGCAGGATCACCAGGATGGAACCCAGCCAGAAACTATCCATGCCCATCCAGTTCACGTCGGGCAGCAATACGGCAAACACGATACCTCCTGCGAATATGCCCACCGCAATTTTGGTGATCACATAAGCTATCAGCGAAATCACCGAAAGCATCGTGCGCGCCCTCGGCGAAAAGCGCTTCTCAAGAAACTCGGGCATGGTATACACCTTCGAACGCATATAGAAGGGAACCATCACCCAACCGAGTATGAGCAGACACCAGGCGTGCAGTTCGTAGTGCGCGAGTGCCACACCATCGGTTGCACCGGAACCTGCCAGGCCCACCAGGTGTTCTGAACCGATATTAGAAGCGAATATGGAGGCGCCAATAATGAACCAGCCAAGGTGACGGCCAGCGAGGAAGTAGTCTTCGGAATCGTTCTTCTTTTTTTTGGCCGCCCACCAGCTGATGCCGGCTATTATGGCAAAGTAAAACAGTACGACGAGCCAATCGATACCTGTTATTAAATTCATAATCGTTAGTTGTTTGGTTTAGCTGCTAAATATACTTATTTATTATCGTCAGAATGACGTTTATAAAAAAGCTTTATATATATTGGTTGATAATATTTTCAAGCCATTCCTGTTTGCCGCTAACCAGTTTGGGCTCGCCGTTGGCCAAGGCATATTCACGCAAATCTTCAAGCGTGAGCTTTCCTTCTTCAAATTCCTTTCCTTTTCCGCTGTCGAAAGAAGCATAGCGTTCTTTGCGGAATTTCTTATAAGGCGATTTGGCGAGTATTTTTTCCGCTACCACCGCTGCGCGGGCAAAAGCATCCATACCACCAATATGCGCCAGGAAAATATCTTCGAGTTCGGTGCTGTTTCTTCTTGTCTTGGCATCAAAATTTACACCACCTCCTGCAAAACCGCCGGCTTCCAGTATAATCAGCAGGCATTCGGTGAGCTCATTCAGGTTCATCGGGAACTGGTCGGTATCCCAGCCATTCTGGTAATCGCCGCGGTTGGCGTCAATGCTTCCCAGCATGCCCGCATCAGCAGCCACCTGCAGTTCGTGCTGGAAGGTATGCCCGGCCAATGTTGCGTGGTTCACTTCAATATTCAGTTTGAAATCTTTTTCCAAACCATATTGCCTTAAGAAACCGATCACGGTTGCGCAGTCATAATCGTACTGGTGCTTGGTGGGCTCGCAGGGTTTGGGCTCAATAAAGAACACGCCTTTGAAACCTTGCTTGCGCGCATAATCTTTCGCCATGTTCAGGAAACGTCCCAGGTGATCAAGCTCGCGTTTCATATCGGTGTTCAGCAGGGTCATATAACCTTCACGGCCACCCCAGAACACATAATTTTCGCCGCCGAGGGCGATGGTAGCATCCAGCGCATTTTTTACCTGCGTGCCGGCGTAAGCAACGGCTCCAAATTCAGGGTTGGTGGAGGCGCCGTTCATATAGCGCGGATTGGAAAATACGTTCGCGGTGCCCCACAACAATTTTACGCCGCTGGCTTTCTGTTTTTCTTTAGCATAGTCGACAATGGTCTGCAAACGGCTTTCGTATTCTTTGATAGTAGGTCCTTCGTCAACCAGGTCCACATCGTGCCAGCAATAATAAGGCACCCTCAACTTGGTGAAAAATTCAAAAGCAGCATCCATCTTGTCTTTGGCGCGCTGAACAGGATCGCTGGCCACATCCCAGGGAAAGTTTTTGGTACCCGGACCAAAAGGATCGGCGCCAGTATTGCAGAAGGTATGCCAGTAGCATACGGCAAAGCGAAACAGGTCTTTCATCTTTTTGCCAGCCACTACCCTGTTCTCATCATACCATTTAAATGCCAGGGGATTGTCGCTTTCAGGTCCTTCGTATTTGATTTGAGGAATTCCTTTAAAAAATTCTTTTTCACCGGTAACAACGTTCATATGAAATTATTTTGATGATGATTATATTGATTTAAAAAAGGATTCAATGATTACGGATTTAGATAAGAATTATGATCTTACCTCCCATCCGATAACTGTTTTTTTAGCAACTGACTCCACTCTCCGTATATATCCTCATAGATTTTTTGCTTCGAAGGTTTAATGGTAGTGAGTGGTTTGAAATTGATGAATGCATCCTTCTCCGATTTAAAGATTCCTGCCCCGATGCCTGCGCCAATGGCGGCACCCACGCTGCCGTCGGAATTGTACAGTTCTACGGGAACGTTAGTGGTGTTTACGAATGTTTCGGCAAACAAATCACTCAGGAACAGGTTGGCTTTGCCCGCGCGGATCACCGAAGGGTTGATTCCATTCTCACGCATAATGTCGAGGCCATAGCGGAAAGCGCAGGCTATACCTTCCTGCACGGCGCGGAAAAGATGCGCCTGCGTATGCAGGTTGAGATCGATATTTTGAAAATGAACGCCGATAATTCGGTTATTCAGCACCCTTTCAGCGCCGTTGCCAAAAGGCAATACGCGCAAACCGTCTGAACCAACCGGTACCTTCTTCGCTTCCTCGTTCATCTGTTTATACGAGAAGGCGGGTGAAAACACATTCTTAACCCAACGATTCAATATGCCTGTTCCATTGATACATAATAATACTCCGAGACGCTTTTCCTGGTCGCTATAGTTAACATGTGCGAATGTGTTTACCCGCGATTCTTTATCGTAAGTCAGTTTATCGCAAACGCCGTATATCACTCCCGATGTGCCGGCAGTGGCAGCTACTTCACCCGGCTCCAGCACATTTAATGACAGAGCATTGTTGGGCTGGTCGCCGGCCTTGTAGGTTACAGGAATGCCAGCCTTCAGAGACAACGATGCTGCAACGGAGGCAGCCAGCTCGCCATGAGGTGAGAACACGGGGCGTATCCCGGGAATAACAGAATCATCAAAACCGAAATAGTCGAAGACGTCTTTGCTGAGTCTTTCTTCTTTGAAATCCCAGAAAATGCCTTCGCTCAGCGCTGCCACGCTGGTGGTGATGTTACCCGTGAGTTTCATTGCTATGAAATCGCCGGGCAGCATGATCTTGTCGATACGTTTGAAAATGTCCGGCTCATTTTCCTTCACCCAGGCCAGTTTAGAGGCCGTGAAATTGCCGGGTGAATTGAGTAAATGAGAGAGACATTTTTCTTCACCAATCTTTTCAAAGGCTTTGTCGCCGATGCTTACCGCTCGACTATCGCACCAGATAATGGAATTGCGCAGCGACTGTTGTTGCTTATCCACCGCCACCAAACCATGCATCTGGTAGGCAATACCGATGGCGGCAATGTCGGCGGGCTTATACTTTCCCGAGGCGTGCGCCTTTAATATGGCGTGTTGCACATGCTCCCACCACGTATCGGGCGATTGCTCGGCCCATCCGGGCTGCGGCGAGATTATGGGCGATTCCGATTCGGGGTATTGGGCTGAGGCCAGGCATTGCTGCGACTGCGCATCAATTACGGACACTTTAATAGAAGAGGTTCCCAGGTCTATGCCAAGCAATAACATTGATTGAGAAAGTTTTGATCACAGATTAATAAGGATTTCCCGGATTACGCGGATTTTTTTTTCTTCCTGCTCATTCACAGAATCCATGTAATCCGCGCCATCCTTTTTCATCCGTGATCCCAAAAATCAGCGATTAATTCAAAATCCGCTTCCACTTTATTTTTAAAAACCTAAACTATTTTAATATAAATGCTATTTTCGAGACCCCATTTCGCTTAAAATAGTGTATGCAGGTTATGAAACCATTCGTTGAGAAACTGCCTTTATCGCAGAACACTTCTTTTGTGGCGCGCACCTATCGCACGCCGCAATTTGAGGTAAGCTGGCACCAGCATATTGAGTACGAACTGATACTTTTCACCGAAGGTGAGGGCACGGCCTTCATCGGCAACTCTATCGATGCATTTACAACCGGCGATGTATTTTTCCTGGGCAGCAACCTGCCGCATACCTTCCAGAAAGCGAACAAAGAAATGATCACCAGCGCGGTGGTGGTACAGTTTACCGATTTTTTCTGGGGAAACGATTTCATGCAATTGCCCGAGTGCAGGTCGATCAAAAACTTATTTGAAATATCCGCGCAGGGATTGAAGATGAAAACTTCGCTGGCGCAACAACTCGACCCGCTCATTCGTGAACTGGAACACCAGCAGGGCTTATGGCGCATCATTCGATTATGCGAATGCCTGGAAATGATTGCTTCTTCTGAAGAGTATGAAGCCATCAGTACGCAGGAAGTAAAAACTTTCCAGGCGCGCAACCGCGACCGCATCGACAGGATTTTTCAATATACCATCGAGAATTTCCAGGAGCCCATTTCACTGGCCGATGTGGCCAGCACGGCGGGCATGAGCATTCCTGCATTCTGCAATTACTTTAAGAAGAGCACTAAGAAAACTTATATCGATTTCCTGAATGAAATTCGTATTGGTCATGCCTGTAAACTGCTGACCGATACGCAGAAGCCGGTGCTGGAAATTTGTTATGAAAGCGGTTTTAACACCCTCGCGAATTTCAACAAGCAATTTTTGAAAATGAAAAAAATGACACCGACCGGTTATCGCCGGAATGTGGAATACAGAACAAGGAATGTTGAATACCGGACTGAGTAATATCGCTTATTATACGCAGCAGGTGAAGGGTTTTGCGCGCAACCTCGGTTTTGATTACTGCGGCATAGCGCGCGTGCAGAAACTGGATGATGATGCGCGCAGGCTGGAGAACTGGCTCAACAAAGGTTATCACGGCAGCATGAAGTATATGGAGAATTATTTCGACCTGCGTGTAGATCCTGCAAAGCTGGTACCGGGAGCCAAATCGGTAATCACATTATTGATCAACTACTACCCTTCTCAAAAACAGCGTGATGATGCGCCACGCGTTTCAAAATACGCTTACGGCAAAGATTATCACGATGTAATCCGCAAGAAATTAAACCTCCTGCTATCCCTCATCAACGAACATATCGGGGAAGTACATGGCCGTGGCTTTGTTGACTCTGCTCCCGTATTGGAACGCAGCTGGGCTCAACGCAGCGGCCTGGGATGGATTGGCAAAAACGGTAACCTGCTCACCAGGCAGCAAGGTTCTTTTTTCTTTATTGCCACGCTGATAGTGGATATGGAGCTCGCTTACGATGATCCGTTTGCAAAGGATTATTGCGGCACCTGCCAAAGATGTATAGAAGCCTGTCCCACCGATGCTATACTGGACAATAAGGTAATCGACGGCAGCCGCTGTATTTCTTACTACACTATCGAACTGAAGGATATGGCGATACCAGTGGAAATGAAAGGAAAATTTGACGGCTGGATGTTTGGCTGCGACACCTGCCAGGATGTGTGTCCCTGGAACCGCTTTGCGCAGGAGACTGAAGAAATTGAATTCAGGCCCATCAGCGAGCTGTTAAATTATTCCGCGAAACAATGGGAAGAAATGACGGAAGAAAGTTTTAAAGTAATTTTCCGCAACTCGCCGCTGAAGCGCGCGAAGTTTGAGGGAATAAAGCGGAATTTGAAGTTCTTGCAGCAATAGGAATTCGCGCAAACGCGGAACGTGTTTTGCACAAAACGGCGCCTGGGCGCAATAGTTCAAAATAGACCAAAGTATAAATTTCAAAAAAGTATGGCCAAACCTTTAGTCAACAAAACTTACAAAATGCAACGTACTGCCACCGTTAAAGGCAGTTGGACCTATGTAATCATTTCTGAAATTCCCCGCTCCGAACGAGGACGCGGCGGTTTTGTGCGCGTAAAAGGATCGGTAGATGGCGTGGAAATAAAAGATATCAATCTCTTTCCCCTGAAAGATGGTCGTATGTTTTTCCCCATCAAAGCAGAAATCAGAAAAAAGATCAAGAAAGAAGCCGGCGATACGGTGAAGATTGTGCTGTACCGTTTTGCAGAACCTGCCTACAGCAGCCAACGCCTTCCGAAAGAATTGCGTCTTTGACCATTACCTTATCATAAATTACACCCATGCGATATTTCCTGGTCTTGCTGATCATTTTTTCTGTGCTGTCTGCCGCTGCGCAAAACCAGTGGCCGCCCGCGAAGCGTATTCATATCAATCCATCGCAGGTATTTGATCTGACCCAGGCCGGGAAAAAAGTGCAAAATCTTTTCGACGGCGATACTACTACCCCGGCCATACCCGATTTTTTTAATGGATATATCATTGAAGGCACGAAAGGGATTGTGGCCTGGGTGGTGCTCGATAGCTTTATTAACCATCCCAAAATTGAAGTCTTCAACGCGCAATATGCGCATAGTTTCCCGCTGGAGTTTCAGTTTTACTACGATGTGACCGATACATCAAGACATAGTCCGCCATATACCATCACTCTTCCCTCTGCTCAATGGAAATGGGTAGACACCAATGCCACCCGCGCGTATGCAGACAGTGTGCGATTAATAAAGATTCGCATAGTCCACGGCGGTAGCAACAACCTTATGGAAGTGCGCGTTTATGGCAACCAACTGGGCCTTGCCCCTTCCATTTTGCCTCCGCCTGCTGCCGGACCGCCCGATGAAGGCAAATATTTCATGGGTTATGGTAAATTATCGCTCGACACCCTGATGGATGATGCGGGTTATAGTCAGCGCGCACAAGCCGACATGAGCTGGATTGATACAGCGCGTAACAGTAATGGAAAGAACCTGGTGTTCAGCAAATTCAACAACAGTATCGTGCTTACATATTTGCCGGCCAAACGGAATGGTCGCAGGCGCCTCTCTTATTTCGCGGGCCCGCGCGAAGCGTTCAAGTATCCGCCGCATTTCACCAACGACAGCAAGGATATGCCGCGCGGCGCCGACAGCACGAGCGAGCAAGCCTGGGAAGCGACCTATCATACCTACTACGCGTTGGCCGCCAAGTTGGGTTATAATAAAAATGCTTCGCTGGAAGGTTATACCATTGGTAATACGCTACGGGGTACCGGCCTGGGGCTTATTGAAGAAATTGAAATTGGCAACGAAGATGATGCGCGCTGGGCAGGACCCTTGCGTTTTCACTATCCCGAAGTGAAGCTGGCTAAATTGCGCCAGGGCTATCGCGGTGTGAAGGCAGCCGACCCGAACATGAGGGTGATCAGCGGAGCGCTTACCGGCTTGGATACTTCGTACCTGAAAGCGATGTACCTGGTGCAACTGCTGAAATATGGGAATAAAGAAATGCCTTTCGATGGCATTGCAGTAAATGAGTACGCCACTAACCAGGGCGGGCAACACAGTGGTAATTCGGATGGCGTTAGCCCTGAACAATTTCGCCTGTATGAAAAATTGCGCGGCTACCTGCAGGTGCGCGACCGTTACTTCCCGGGCAAACCTGTTTACCTGACCGAGTTTGGATACGATGTGCATAACGGCAGCAATTACGAAGTGCCGGATATTAAAGGTCAGACCCGCGAACAAACGAAAGCCAACTGGGTGTTGCGCGCAATGGAAATAAGTGCAGCAGCGCGCATCAGCAAGTTTTACCAATACACGCAAAAAAATCTTTCCGGCGGCGATTTCAGCACCACGGGATTTACCTATGATACAATGATAACCGTGCCGGGCAGACAATTACCGGAATACCTGCACGAGCTGATGGAACCGCATGTGCTGCAAAATGGCGGCTGGACCACTCTTCCCAAAGATTTATACTGGCACATGACTATGCGCGCACGTGTGCTCGAGAATTATAAGGCATGGCCCACTATCATTAGCCGCGGTGACAGCACCGGAATGTGGATCCTGAAGTATTCGCATGTGAGCGATCCCCATACTGTTGTCTATTCCGTATGGATGGGTACGGCAAAAAATGCTTCGGTAAAAAATTATTTGTTGAAAATCGGTCCATTCCGCGAAGCAGAAATCGTTCGCGCCGAGGTAGGAAAAAAATCCGGCAATATCTCGAAAGCCATAAAAAGCGGCGATGCAGTGCGCATCCCCGTAGTGGACGAAAGTGTTACCTATGTGGTGGTGAATTTAAAATGATCAGAAGTGCATGCCGGGTTTCAGTGATAGCCTGTTCAGCCGCAATCCTCAATTTTCCCGGTGATTCGATTGCCTGCGGCGCGCCACTCTTCATCTGCGCGCGCGCTTCGGTGAGGGTCATGTAAATGGGTTGGTATAACGTGTAGGCGTGCGCGTAGTTGTCTTTCAGGCAACCGTTCAGCGACACTAATAACATGCAGGCAAATGCCAGTTGCATTGCCATAGCGGCTTGCCGGTTCATAAAAAAGAGTGATTTTACAAGCCTGACATTACAACTTGTCGGTCCGTTGCCTGCATATTATTTTTTGAGCAACATTTTTGCGTTGATGCCGAAAGACCAGATATGTTGCGCTTTGTCGGAAGTGGTCACTTCGGATTTGATCAGCGCCGTAGCAAAATAACGCAGTGTTGGTCCCACCCACAATGGATGCTTCGATTTCTGCAGCAGTCCCAGGTTCAGGCCACCATTCAGGCTCACCTGTGTCTTGTTGTAGAAATCATCGTTCTCGAAATACACTTTCGTTATACCATCGTAGTGAATGCCATTGGTATTCAACAAACGTGAAAGCGAGAAACCGGCATCCACGGTTACCGGGAGTTTCTTACTTTTCACCAACAGGTATGATGCTGACACAGGCAGTTCCGCGAAATGATAACGGATCAAATAGTCTTGCATGGGACCGAAATTATCAGCACGGTAGTAGCTCTGTGCCTGTTGAGAGTTGAAGTTACCGTAGTTCACGCTAATCGACGCATTCACCCTTGAGCCCACCTGGGTATTCATGGAGAAATAGCTGTACTGCAAGCCGGCGGAGAGACTGAACCGTTTGGTCAGTTCTCTTTGCACAAATCCTCCCACAGAAAACTTCACGCCGGGGTCAATCGGTGAGGGTTCAGGTGTAGGCATCGGCGGAATGCCGAAGTAAGTGGGCGGTCCGGCGTTAGCCAGGTCATCAACGCGCACGGTTCTCAACACATCCATCAAACCACCTTCACTGATATTGGCCATGCCGCCATTAGCGGTAACACCCCATTGCCATTTGCCAGCCTCAGATTTTCTCTTCTTCGGCGCTTTCACAATGGCGGGCGCGGGTTTCCTGGCAGTGCTGTCAACCTTCTTCTCTGTTGGTTTACCGTCTTTCGATGCACTGTCCACCGTAGCTTTCTGTGCTACCGCATTGGAATCGGCTGGTTTTTCTGGCGTAATATTTTTCACCTCGATGGGTGCCTGTTTGTTATCGGCCACTTTAGCTTCAGCATTTACCGGGTTTGCCTCGTCGGTTTTATTATCAGCAATCTCTTCAGATACTTTGGCTGTTTCGTCCGACACCCTGCTTTGTTTCTTATCCAAAGTTTTTTCCGGTGATTTTACCACTGGCTTTTCCGAATTGATTGCTGCATCAATTTCTTTTTTTCTGCCTGTAACAGTCTGTTGCTTCGGAGGTGCCAATTCGCGCTGTGAGCGTAATTTTTCTTCGCGCGTATTATTGGGTGAAATATTGGCTGGCTGCGCGGCAGATTTATCTGTTGCCGGCGCAGGAGTTACAATTCGATCAGGTTGATCGGAAACAGGTTGATCAGGTGAAATCTCGTTTTGCCGATTAGCTTTGTTATTGACAGGAGTAGAATTTTGCGATGTAGGATAGTCGATGGTTTTTGGTGATGATGCGTTGGATAAAGCGGGTTCCTGCACACGTTTGAGTTCAGAAGCAGCATTAGCTCCCTGTTCAGCCTGCGCCGGGGCCGAGGGCGTAGCCGAAACACCGGGTACGTCTTGCTGTGAAGGCAACGCTTTTGCCAGGTTGTCCTTTTCGGAATCGCCGGGGCCTTTAAAAATAAAATAGCCCCCTGCGGTGAGCAGCACTCCCATCAGCGGCAGCCACAAAATGATGCGGCGCCTGCGCTTTTCGCGGCGCAGTTTGCTCTCCACTTCTGCCCACACGGCATCGGAAGGACGAAGCTTCAGCTCGCCCATCGTCTGCGCTACCTTTTTCTCAAATTCATGGTCGGACATACTTTTCAGTTTTTTTATCTGCGGTTTGGACCTTGATCCAACTTATTAAAAGGGCGCGTGCACGAGCATACTGCGAGCGCGAAGTGCCCTCGTTGATGCCCAGCATTTTGCCTATTTCTACATGAGAATAACCTTCAACAGCATGCAGGTTGAAAATGGTCTGGTAGCCCGTCGGTAACTGGCGTATCAGGTCGGCCAGGTCCTTTGCCTGCAGTCGCACATCGGGGTTTTCATCCGATACCGGGTGAAGGCCCGGTTCCAGGAAGGAGAGGTCGGACTGGTAACGGCTGTTTTTCTTCAGAAAATTGAGGGCTGTATTCACCATAATCCTGCGAATCCATGCGCCCAACTCCCCCTCAAATTTGTACTGGTGCAGGTTCTTGAACACCTTTACAAATCCATCCTGTAACACATCTTCTGCGTCGGGCATCGATTTGGTATAACGATAGCAAACCCCCAGCATGCTTTCTGCAAAATGCTCATAAAGCAGCCGCTGGGCTTCCGGTAGCCCCTTCAGGCAGTCTTTCACCAGCTTGTTATAGTCCATCGTCCAATAGGCTGTTGACATTCAAAAAATCCCTTTCGTTGCTTGGTTTTGCAGCTTTATTCCCGGCCACCGTACAACCCCGCCTCCGCTAAAGTGCTGGCAATCTTTCACATAGTTTCCGCGACCATGATATGGTAAGCCTTAACTTTACGGCCTTTATGGAATTATCGCTTTCCGAAAGAGACAAAAAGGTGATCTGGCACCCATATACCCCGCAAAAGTATATGCCGGAGCCCATACCAATTGTTAAAGCTGAAGGAGTTGTGTTGACCGATGCCCACGGACGCCAGTACATCGACGCCATCAGTAGCTGGTGGGTGACCCTGCACGGCCATAGCCACCCCTATATAGCCCAGAAGATCTATGAACAGGCGCTGCAACTGGAACAGGTAATCTTTGCGGGTTTTACCCACGAGCCCGCGGTGAGGCTGGCGGAAAGACTGCTGGAAATTCTGCCCGGTCCCTGCTCGAAGATCTTCTACAGCGACGACGGTTCCACAGCCACCGAGGTAGCGGTAAAAATGGCCCTTCAATACTGGTTCAATAAGGGGGAAAAATCGCGCAGCAAAGTACTCGCCTTCAACGGTGGTTATCATGGCGACACTTTCGGCGCCATGAGCGTAAGCGACCGCAGTGTATTTACGCTCGCTTTTCGCGAAAAATTATTCGATGTGCTCTTCATTGACCCCCCCGGAAGCATAGACGTGGAAACATGGGAAGAACAAATTGCCAGGCTGCCCTGGCACGAAATCGCCTGCATTATTTATGAACCGATGATCCAGGGCGCCGGCGGCATGAACATATATCCCGCCGAAGGACTCGATTACTTGTTAAAAACGGCCCATGCACATCAAACCATTTGCATTGCCGATGAGGTGATGACGGGCTTTGGCCGCACAGGAAAAATGTTTGCTTCGGAATATATGGAGCAACAACCAGACATTGTCTGCCTGAGCAAGGGACTCACCGGCGGCACCATGCCGCTGGGCGTCACAGCGGTGAATGAGAACGTGTATGAAGCATTTTACGAAGAAGATAAACTGAAAACATTTTTTCACGGTCATTCCTTCACTGCTAACCCGCTGGCCTGCACCGCCGCACTCGCCAGTCTTGATCTTTTACAACAGGAAAACTGCTATTGGCAAACCAAAATGATTGCGGCGAGTCATGCAGAATTTTTAAATGGCCCGCTGGCCGCACAAAAGAAAGTAAAGCACCGGCGCAGGCTTGGCACTATTCTCGCGTTTGAGATTGATGCAGGCACAGATGGTTATCTCAACAATATTGGCCGCGACATCACCGCGAAGGCGCTCGAAAGAGGCGTGTACCTGCGTCCGCTGGGGAATACAGTGTACCTGATGCCGCCTTATTGCATCACACAGCAACAATTAGCAAAACTGTATGAGGTACTGCTGGAGATTACCGGTCAATTTTGATTAACTTAGAAACAACTCCGCTTAAATAACTCCGTGATATGAAAAGCTTACCCGCCATAGCAGTTGCAGCGCTGCTCACCTTTTGTTCCTGCACCGCCAGGAAGCGGCAACAGCCTCCCGCCATACTGGAAGGAAAGAAAATTGACGTGAGTAGTATTTACAAGAAAAGAGGCGCCGACCTGGTGGAGGCCTTGTATGAAGAACTGCTGGCGCAATCAGAAGAACTGAAAAAACTCGACACTGAAATAAAATCGCTGCTGGTAAGCGTACCCGATTCAATGGAAGCTTTCACTACCTACCACGAAAAAAGTGTGCAGTATTACGATCTCGCGGAAAAAAAGGCCAATGGCATTGGCGACAGTACGCTCCGCAAAACACTGCTTGATTACATCGGTCGCAGCCGCCAGTCGTACCGCGACTCCCTATCGATACATACCCGCATTGACAGCCTGGTCCAAAAACGCATCGCTGCCATCAACGACCTGCATCAGTCTCTCAAACTCATGTCAACCCTGCCCCTCATTGAAGAATTTCAACAATCGAACCGCCCCGATACTTTCAACGCAACCGCGCTTATCCAAAGAATGGGCGAACTGGTTTCAAAACTTGACAGCGTTACCGCATCTCTCCGCCAAAAAGTAATAATAACCCCCGACGAAAAGCAATAACAAAAAATAAACCAGGGATCAGTTTCAAACCTGCCTGCAGACCGCCAACAAATTTGAAACTTAATCCCTGGCTATTACTTATCGATTCTTTATTAAACTATTCCACTTTAAAATTCACCTGGTGATCGCCCCATACCAGCGACACCACTCCATTTTTACTTACATCAAAGGTCATTTTCTCGGCTGGTGCACTTGCCTTGGTAGGCTTCACTTTTACCCGCAGCACATCCTGCGATTCATCATATTGTGTACCCCAGCCTGTTGTCTTCTTGTTGAAAATGATCACCCATTCATCGGCGCCAGGAATGGAATAGATGGCGTATTTTCCGGCAGAAAGAGCCTGTCCTTCCACTTTCACGTCTTTACTGAATTCGATGGTGGTAGGCTCGTTGGCGCCGGTTCTCCATACTTTTCCGTAGGGAGCCACCTCTGTACCTATAGTACGGCCTTTGAGCGAGGGCTGGCTATAGTCAATGGTTACTTCAACGCCATTGCTGAGCGTTTCTTTCTCAACAGCCGGCGGACTGGCACGCTTCGATTTATCCTGCTGGCCGCAAGCTACCATTACACTCAGAGCTAAGGTTGACAAGAAAAACAGCTTTTTCATATGTTATTATTTAAGTGATGGAAGATGAAATTACCATTTATTGGCGATGTTCCGTCATGGTTTTCAAATTCTCCAGCGATTTTTCCATCGGGGGCCCCCACTGCTTATCCAGGTTGATGCTGGCAAATTTTTCCCAGGGATAAAGGCGCTGGTGAAAATCGAAATACAACTGCACTACCGTGACCCCGCCCTCCTGGTGGAGGCAAAATACTCCCGCAATTTCTTTGCCGTGTTGATTACGCCAGATGGTAAAAACACTGTCGGCGGTTGTACGGTTCAAAAAAATCTCCATTTTTTCCCCCCGCAATTGCTGTTCCGAAGGGTTGTATTGCATATCCCCCGCATTTTTCACCGGTTCCACCCATTCAGACCATTTGCTGAGATCCTGAACCACTGCAGCCACCTGTTCCGATGGCGCATTGATATTAACAGCGCGGGATATACGCACATGCGAAGGTATCAGCAAAGACATCAGGAAAACCAACAAAAAAATTGCCACGGCGCTGATGATCGCCAATTTGATAAGTCGCATACTTTAAATTAATGCTGAAAGGTAAAGTTCGGAATCGGAAAAGCGAAATTCAGCCTCACTCCCATTTAAATACTTTTATCAAAATCGCATAGGTCACCACCGCCCAGATCATCAGTATCAGTATTTCGCCCTGCACCCCGCTGAGATGCGAGCCTTCAAAAGAGACTTTACGCATGGCATCATTCAGTGCCGTGAGCGGCAGGTAATTGATAATGGATTGCAATCCTGCTGGAAGCGCAGTCTTTGGAAAAAATGTACCCGACAAAAAGTATTGCGGAAACATGAAAAGGTTGGCATATATCGGAATCACGTTCTGATTCTTCGCAATACTGCTGATGATAAATCCAAAACCCATAAATACCACCACGCCCAAAAAACTCAGGAATAGTAATTCAGCGAAAGTAAACCACCCATTCGCGAGCGTAAACCCATAAAAGTACTTTCCAAACAAGATCAGCACTACAGCCGTTGACAACTGAAACAGCATTCTGCCGATACTTTCACCCAACACTATATAACCTTTCCTTATCGGCGTAGCAAACATTCGCTTCAGCACCAATGTTTCTCTTAGTGAAAAAAATACGAATGCCACTCCAAACACTGCCGAGCCTATCAGTGAAAATCCCAGCATGCCGGGCAAATAAAAATCGATCATCTTGTAGGGACGGCCCGGAATCTCTTCAAAAGTGATTTTAGCAAAATCATTCCTCCACTTGTTTTCTTCGTTATGATCAATGGCATTTTGCAGAATGCCCTGCAATGCCGGCATATTGCGCTGGCTGGCAGATGTGGATTTTACATGCAGTTCAAAATGCGGCTCGCCCGCGCTGGTATCCAGCCTGCGTATTTCCAGTATGGCGGTAATCCTTCCCTTTTTCAACCTGTCTTCGATATCTTCCTGTGTGCCCTCATTCACATCCAGCACCAGGCTTCTCTTCAATTCCCGGTAAAGAGGATTGAGGGTATCGCTCTTCGCGTCAAAAGCCACATCCACCCTGATACCTCTTCCACCCGACAGTGCTCCAAAAACCATGATCAGCACTACGGGAAAAAACAAACTGAAAAATATAGCCTGCGGGCTCTTAAATATCGCGAGCATGGCGGCCCTGGCCACCGCCCACATTGCGGTCCATTGGGAATAGCGCATAGGGAGCAAAGCTAGGGAATATTGAATTTGAATTTGAACAGGGAATCTGAATTTGAATAATTCCATTAATTCAGATTCCCTGTTCAAATTCAAATTTTTTATTCTATGGTGAAGTCGAATGGAAGGCGGGCTTGCCGCACTCCAATGATTTCTTTGGCGCGTTTGATAGTGGTATAGGTGCGCAGGCCCTCTTCGCCAAATTCTTGTTGGAGGATGCTGCGGCGGGCATCTTCTTTGTAGGTGCCGAAGAGGAGTTCGATGAGGCTCCGGGGTTCGGGCAGTTCTACCAGTTTGTAGTCGTTTACCTTGGCAAGGCGGGCGGCGCATTCGATGGCGTCGTCAATACCGCCCATGCGGTCAACCAGGCCGAGTTGCAGGGCGCGGCCGCCGCTCCATACGCGGCCCTGGCCAATGCTGTCGACATACGACAGGCTCATGCCGCGGCCATTGGCTACGCGCTGCTTGAATTCTTCGTAGGTGCTGTCAACCCCACTTTGAATGAACCTGCGCTGAGTGGGAGTAAGCGGTTTGGTAGTGGTATATAAATTGGCTTCCGAACCGGTAGTGACCTGGTCGAATGTGATGCCCAGTTTGTTATTGAAAAATTTTTGCATGTTGGGGATGATGGTAAACACCCCGATAGAGCCGGTGATGGTGTTAGGCGTAGCAAAAATGCTGTCGGCGTCCACGGCGAAATAATATCCGCCCGAGGCGGCCACATCGCCAAAACTAACTACGACGGGTTTTTCTTTTCGCGCCAGCGAAATTTCACGCCATATGTTTTCACTGGCCAGCGCGCTGCCGCCGCCGCTGTTGATGCGTACCACTATCGCCTTTATATCGTTGTCCAGTCTTGCTTTGCGCACCAGCGCACGGTAGGTGTCTCCGCCAATCACTTCGCGCTCGCCTTTACCATCAATGATATCGCCCTGGGCATAGATCACGGCAATTTTCTCCCGGCCTTTCTGCCTGAAGGGAACCGCCATTGAATATTTGCCCAGTGAAACAAAATTGATGGCTTCATATTTTCCTACACCCAGCCGCGCTTTTATTTCGTCTTTCACTTCATCGTCGTACTTCAATCCATCTACCAAACCATGGCGCAATGCGTCGGATGCAAACTGCACCGTTTGTTCGTTGGCGAGCTTGTGCAAAGTGGCGGTATCTATGTTGCGTGCAGCGGCAGTGTGCAACAAAAATTGCGCATACAGATCGTCTATCAGTTCCTGCATCTGCACCCTGTTGGGTTCGGACATTTCTGTTTCGCGAAATGGTTCAGTAGCGCTTTTGAACTGTCCGGCGTAAAAAATCTGTGGTTCAATCTCTAATTTTTGCAATAGACCCTTCACAAAAGCGAGCTGCAATGCATAACCGCGCCAGTCGACCCCGCCTTTAGGATTGCAATACAATTTATCGGCGGCGTTGGCCACATAATAACCGCCCTGCGTGATGACATCGGCATAAGCAAAAACAAATTTGCCCGACTTTTTGAAATCCAGGATAGCATTGCGAATCTCGTCGCTGTTGGCGAAACCGTTGTTGTTAACGCCGCATTTTATATAAATGCCTTTTACGGAGCTATCGGTTTTGGCATACCTGATCATGCGCACCACATCGTAGAGCGATGGAATATCGTAGCGATCGCCGCCGGTTAGGGTGCCTAATGAATTATCGACACGAATTTCGGGATAAGCCACTGACAGGTCAACCACCAGCACCGCTTTGGCGCCGGTTTTTTCTTTTTCACGGGTGGCCAGACCGGAGACAAATCCCATGGCTACAAATAACACTAAGATGGAAAAAAGGAACAAAGCCAGCAGACAAGCCAGGAAGGATTTCAAAAAGCTATTCATCAGCTCGATCGTTTTAATGCAAAATTCAAAGATATTTGAAGCTCGTTGACATGCAATATATGAATAATGCGTATTTACTGATAGGCGGCAATATGGGTGACAGGAAGCAAAACCTGGGCCGGGCAGTGGAGTTGATAGGCAAATTGGGTAAAATAAAAAAACTTTCAGGCCTCTACGAAACGGCGGCCTGGGGCAATACCAACCAGCCTTCTTTTCTGAACCAGGCCATTCTTCTGGAAACAAGTCTAAGCGCCCGGCAACTGCTGGAAGCCGTGCTGGATATAGAATCAAAGATGGGGCGCCGCCGCGAAAAGAAATATGGTCCGCGCATTATTGATATCGATATTCTTTTTTTCAACCGCGATATTATCAGGGAGCCGGGATTGAGCATACCGCACCCCGAAATGCAGAATCGCCGTTTTGTGCTGGAACCGATGCATGAAATTGCGGGCAGGTTGGAACACCCCATTTTTGGGAAGACGATTGAAGAGTTACTCGCGGAGTGCCAGGATGAGTTGGAGGTGGTTAGATTGTGAATTGTATTTAAATGCGTGAAAAATCACCCGCTCGTAATTGATCGCGCCAGCCCTTCGTCGAATATTTATTTTTTTCCACATAACTTTCCCACCCTTCTACGGATACGCGCATTTCCCCTAACTTGACGCCCTGATACTGAAATGAATTACCATTTTATAGCGATCGAAGGCAATATAGGCGCGGGAAAAACCACCCTGGCCCACTTGCTGGCCAAAAAGTATAATGCGCGCCTCATACTGGAAGAGTTTGCTGATAACCCCTTTTTGTCGAAATTTTATGAGAACCCGGAACAGTATGCTTTTCCGCTGGAGCTCTTCTTTATGGCCGAGCGGTATAAGCAGTTAAAAGAACTGGTGCATACCAAGGATCTGTTTCAGAGCGTCACCATCACCGATTACCTTTTCATAAAATGCCTCTTGTTTGCGAAAGTCAATTTGCCGGAGGCTGAGTTCAGGTTGTATCAAAAATTATTCGAGATCATTTACCAGCAACTGGTGCAACCTGATATTCTGATCTACCTGCATGCGCCGGTGCAGAAACTGCAACAGAATATCAGGAAAAGAAATCGTCCTTACGAGCAAGGTATCAAAGACGAATATCTTTTCAACATACAGCAAACCTATACGCACTACATCAAGCAGCACAATATCAAAACCTTGTTTATTGACGCTACCAATGCAGACTTTTTAGGCAACGAAAAACACCTGCAGGTCATTACCGACGCGCTGGAAAAAGATTATGAAAACGACCAGCACTATTTTACCCTGCCGTAAGTAACTATAGAGAACACACTTTAATGCATTTGGCGATTAAGCAATACTTTTGCACTTCAGAGCTTAAACAGGCAGGAGTGAATGTCAAAAGAGCGTATTATTCGTCCAATCGATACTATTAAGATACCAGAGTTCAGGTTGTACATTATACAGCGATTCTTTTTCATTATGGCGGTGCGCATGATGGGCGCGATAGTGCTTTTTAAAATGGCTAAGCTCACCGACGATCCGCTGCTGGTAGCTTTTCTGGGTTTGTCTGAAGCGGTTCCTGCCATATCCCTCGCATTGTATAGTGGTCATGTAATCGACAGAAGCGATAAACGCACGCTGCTGCTGCGTACCATTCTCTTATATGTTTGTTGCGCTGTAGGTCTGTTGATCGTGAATCTGCCCTCGGTAGAGCAGAACGCGGGCAAAAACCTGGTACAATACTGTATGTATGGCTTTGTGTTTTGCACGGGCGTAATCCGCTCTTTCTCGGGTCCCACCTCCACTGCCATCATCGCGCAACTGGTTCCCAAGCACGTATTGCACCTGGCCGTGCCAATGAGTACAGGCACTTTCCTTACCGCTTCAGTGGTGGGGCATGCCACTGCGGGTTTTTTGATTGTGTATGCGGGTTATACAGGTGCCTTCATCGTAGTGATTTCTTACCTGTTGATAGCGGCTGTCTGCATGTGGAATATCGAGCGCAAACCGGTACTGCATTCCGATCTGCATCAGAAAGCCTGGGAAAGCGTGAAAGAAGGTTTGCGACACGTGTACAGAACCAAAGAGCTGCTCGGCGCGCTGGCGCTGGATATGTTTGCGGTATTGTTTGGCGGCGTGGTGGTGATGATTCCATTCTTTACGATGCACATACTGCATGTAAGTCCTATTGCATTTGGCTGGCTGAATGCAGCCGCCGATATCGGTTCGATGATCAGCATATCCCTCCTCGCCTATTTCCCGCTGCGCCGCAACCAGGGAAGGATACTATTGTTTGTGGTGGCGGGCTTTGGACTCAGCATCATCACTTTTGGCTTGTCGAAGGTATTCTGGCTGTCCTTCCTGGCGCTGTTAACCAGCGGCATCCTGGATGGCATCAGCGTGGTAATTCGCGGTACTATCCTGCAATTAAAAACCCCCGATGATATGCGCGGACGCGTGGCTTCGGTGAACTCCATGTTCATTTATTCCTCCAATGAAATCGGGCAGGTTGAGAGTGGTATTGCCGCACGCCTCATGGGGTTGGTGCCCAGCGTATTGTTTGGCGGTGCCATGACGCTGGCAGTAGCCATTAGCACCTGGTTCAAAGCACCTGCACTGAGAAAGTTTCAGTATTGAAAATACCGTTGATGTAATTCGTCACATAACCAGCGCTGCAAAAACCTGTTGTACGTATATTTATCGTCAGATTCCACTTCTTATTCGCCTGGCAGTTACCACCGTCGCGAACAGATGCCTTTTCCTGTGTATTTACCTGAAAAAAATCCGAACCCTTCGAAAGAATGGGACCCCGCGCAGCTTCATTGTTGAACCTGCACATACCCCAAGCCCGGCTGGTGACTGCCATTCACACTCAAATTCAAATTCAATATTCAACTGCCATCACTCTTTCACCAACTGCTGTATCTTCTTCCCGTCCCCCACAATCCATACCACATCATCCCACTCAAACACGGTGTTGCCGTCGGGATTGAGGATGCGCTGGCCGTTACGTTCGATGCCGACGACGAGACCGTTGGTCATTTCGCGGATACCAGACTGGCGGATGGTCTTGCCGCGTAGACCGGTGTGATTGTCAACGATTATTTTACTGAGGGTCACGTCGTATTTGCCATCGGCTTCGGCGGGCGTAGTGGTTGATTCGATGATGCTGCGAAACTCTTCCAGTTGTATATCGGTGCCTATAACGGCAATGCGGTCAAACGGATGGATCATGTCCATGCGCGAAGGTGCATAGAAGGTTCTTTTACCCCGCTCGATGGAGGCAATATTCACCCCGTATTTTTCTCTCCACGCCAGGTCCTCAAGGGTTTTACCAATAAAATGGGAATCGGGCGGTATTACGAAATATGCCAGGTGGGCATCCCAGGGCGAGAGATCACCGCTGCCACGCGCGCGGAAAATTTCGCGCTCGCGCAGGTTCGACATAAAACGTTTTTCGAGACGCGAGTAAAATTTCTGCAACCGGTGAGAAAACACCACCAGCACAATCAGGGTAACCGGTATCACCGCCAGTACGGCTATGGCCGCGCTCACCAGCCTGTCGACCATAAAGCCCACCAAGGCCACCAGCAGCAGGTTGCGTATCACTTCGAGCATCACCAGCGGTCCGCGGTTGTACTTTTTATCGAGCCAGAGATTGGTATAGGCCAGCGTATGCATTTTGCGCATAGCCAACGCCCATAAGAACGGCGCCGATGCCACCAGCGTGATCAGCGAGGTAACAATGCCCGGCCATACACCGCCCATCACGTATTCTTCAATAAAAGGCAGTAAGAAATTAGATGAAAGAATGATGAGGGCTACCACGATCACCGAGTTGGTGATCATAACCATGAGGTATGACCGAAGAACAATCTTCCAGTCGCTTTCTGCCTGTATGGTTTGCGCGCCCGTGCTGTAACGGTTGATAGCCATACGCCAGCGGATTGGCAGTTTCCTCTCCAGCACGCGGTGAAGCGGCCCCGAAAGCCGCATCATATACGGTGTGCTGAAAGTAGTGATTACCGATACTCCTACTGCTATGGGATAGAGGTAACTGCCCGTTACATTCAATGATAATCCCAATGAAGCGATAATGAAGGAGAACTCGCCGATCTGCGACATACTCATGCCCGCCTGCAGCGATTGCTTCAGCGGCTGACCCGAAATCAAAGCGCCGAGCGTTACGTTCAGCGTTTTACCGAAAACAACCACCAGCGTAATGATGATGACGGGTATGCAATAATCAACCAGCACCTGCGGATCGATCAGCATACCGACAGACACGAAAAATACCGCGCCGAAAAGATGTTTTACCGAATCAACCAGTTTTTCGATTCGTTCAGCCTGGGTGGTCTCAGCCAATATGGAGCCCATGATAAAAGCCCCCAGCGGTGCAGAAAATCCGGCAAAGGTAGCCAGCACCACCATCACCAGGCAAAGGCTGATGGAGATAACCAGCATAGTCTCATCATTGAGCAGCCGGCGGCACCATTTCAGCAATGAGGGAATGAGAAAAATGCCGGAGATAAACCAGAGCACCAGGAAGAATAATAATTTCAGAACAGACTCGAGCATTTGCCCGCCTTCAAACTGCTGGCTCACCGCCAGCGTGGAGAGCAATACCATCAGCAATACCGCTACCAGGTCTTCTACAATAAGCACACCCATCACCACACCCGCGAACTTTTGTGATTTCACGCCCAGTTCGTCAAAGGCCCTGATGATAATGGTAGTGGAAGAAATAGCGATGATGCCACCCAGGAAAATGCAGTCCATCATGGGCCAGCCCAGCAGCCGGCCGGTCAGGTAGCCCAGCCCGATCATGCAGGCGATTTCGAAGATGCCGGTCACCCCGGCCATACCCCCCACCTTCACCAGCTTCTTAAAGCTGAACTCAAGACCCAGGCTGAAGAGCAGGAATATCACGCCGATCTGTGCCCAGATCTCCACCCCGTGCTTGTCAACCACCGTAGGCAGCAGGTCGAAATAAGGCCCGACCAGCAGCCCCGCCAGGATATACCCCAAGACCACCGGCTGCTTCAAAAGCTTAAACAGCAGCGTAGTTACGCCGGCAATCCCGAGCAAATATGCCAGGTCTTTGATCAGAACGGGTAATGTCGACATTCAATGTTGGATTTTTAAGGTGGAGCGCCCAAAAACAAGTCGCCCATCAACTGAAACATAAGGAAAAAAACGCGTTCTAGGCGTCGGTGTTCAAATTTTATTTTTTCTAATGAGTGTTGTCGAGCAGTCTTTCCAATACATAGTAGACTGCCGGGCAGAAAGTGGAATTTTTCAGGGTAATGGCAGGACGCTTATAGATCACATCCTCGTCGGTATAGGGAAACCGGTGGCAGTCGGAAGGACGCACATCGTAAATGCTGCAAAAATTGTCGGCGCCCAGGAACGGGCAGGGTGTGGATTTCACCACGTAATCGCCCTCTTCATCCAGTCGCAGGTAAGTTTCGATAAAGACACCTTCTTTCATCTTCAGGTGTTTGCTGATCCGTTTGATATCAGGCGTTTTGAATCGCGGTGAATAATTACGGCAGCAGGCCGCACATTGCAGGCAGTTGATCTTACTGAAAGCTTGCTGGTGCAGATCGGGTAATTTATTCAACAGTCTGTTTTTGTCGGCCGTCTTCAGAAAATGTTTGTATTGTTTCTGATGGTCAGCCGACTTTTTCTGCCAGTTTTTTTCTTCTTCAAGAAATTGCACCATTAAAAGCTAATTAAAATGACCCTTTAACCTAAGGTGAACTGGGTATACGCGTTTACTTTAAAAATATGTAACCATCTGCAAGTTAGAATATCTAATAGGTGCATGGTGTGGTTTTTGAAAATTTATTTGGCGAATGCGTATGAACTCTCTCCAGGAACAAATATTTGTACTTAGCACGCCATTATATGTGATCATTATCGGTGCTGAAATGCTCGCCAGTCACCTGCACGGCGTGAAAGCCTATTCGCTGAAAGATACGGTTCATAATTTTTGTCTCAGCCTACTCACCGGCGCTTCCGACCTGGTGATGCGCGGCGTGAGCCTGGTGATACTCACTTTCTTTTTTCAATTCGGTGTGCTCGATCTCTCACGCTCAGCGGTGTACTGGATCAGTCTTTTGTTGCTGGTTGATTTCATGCACTACTGGCTGCATCGCGTAGGACATATGTGCCGTTTTTTCTGGGCCGTGCACGTGAATCATCACTCTTCCAGGCATTTTAATTTCAGCGTCGGCTTCCGTTCGGGAGTACTGGAACCTTTTTACAGTTTTATATTTTTTATACCCATCACCATCATCGGTTTTGCGCCCATAGATATTTTTTTCATGTATTCTATTTGCCAGGTATGGGCTATCCTCACGCACACCGAAAGAATACACAAGCTGGGATGGATGGAATATATTTTTGTTACGCCTTCGCACCATCGCGTGCACCATGCTTCCAACGCATTGTATCTCGATAAGAACATGGGCACCGTTTTCATTATCTGGGATAAACTCTTCGGCACCTTTCAGCCCGAACTCGACCCGGAAGAATACCAGCCCATTCGCTACGGTACCACCACCGGCCTGGACGACGACAAACTTACCAGCATCATCTTCCACGAATGGCGCAATATCTGGCAGGACCTGCGCCGCCCCCACCTCAGTTTCAAAGAAAAATTCATGTATCTCTTCGGCCCTCCGGGCTGGAGCCATAACGGCGAACGGATGACGAGCGAACAACTCCGGCTGGCAGAAAGACTTCGCGAAAAAGAACTACATTTGAAGATTGAACACGGACCAAGGAAGGTTGAATATGAATCTTGAAGTAAATTCACTTCAACATTCTTACTTCAACCTTCCCTGTTCAATCTTCAATCTTCGCCATGGATTCGCTGAAAGAACAAATTCTTCTCCTGGTTAGTACGCCGTTGTATGTCATCATTATTGGCGTTGAGTTGTTGTTGAGTAATTACAGGCATCGTAAGGTGTATAGCTGGAAAGACACGGCTGCGAACCTGTACCTGATGCTGCTCAACAGCGCGATCGATCTGCTCTTCAGAGGGACTTACCTGGTAATACTGGATTATTTCTACAGGCACCAGATATTTTCTTTTAGTCATGTGGTGGTGTATTGGTTTATGCTGGTGATACTGGAAGATTTCCTGTATTACTGGCTGCACCGTTTTGATCACGAGATCAGGTTGTTCTGGGCGGTACATGTAACGCATCACAGCTCGGAATATATGAACTTCACAGTAGGCTTCCGGTCATCAGTGTTTCAGCCGCTATATCGGTTCATTTATTTCATACCGCTGGCATTAATGGGTTTTCACCCGCTTGATATTGTATTTATATATTCTGCCACGCAGATATGGGGCATATTTGTGCATACAGAGATAATCAACAAAATGGGTTGGCTGGAGTATATACTCGTCACTCCATCGCATCATCGCGTGCATCATGCGTCGAATGCGAAGTACCTCGACAAAAACATGGGCATGTTCTTGATCATCTGGGATAAATTGTTTGGAACGTTTCAGCCCGAGTTGCCTGAAGAAGCCTACCAGCCCATCAAATACGGACTTACCAAACCCCTGGAAAAAGAAACGCCAACCACTATCGTATTTCATGAATGGAGCAGCATTCTGAAAGATCTCAGCCGGAAAGACATTGGCTGGAAAGAAAAATGGAATTACGTGTTCGGTCCTCCGGGATGGAGCCACGACGGCAGCCGCATGACCAGCGAGGAATTGCGGGCTTTGGAAGAAGGCATATCAGAACCCATGCCGGATGTAGTAACGTATCAATCCCGAAGTGAACGTAATCCAGACACCTGAGGCGATAGCCGAAACGCCCAGCGCTTTGATAAGCGGCCACGCTCCTTTTTTTCCCATAAACTGGTAATACGCCAACCCGCGGTAAATAATTTCAAACGCAAAGAACGCGTACAACACCGCCATGAACATACTGTACGATGAGGTGAACCAATGCACCGGCACCACAATGAACGCGTAAGCCAACATAATGAATGGAACAAAGTACATGTTGGCTACCAGGTGCTCGATATAGTTGTAGCGCCCCCGGTAATAAAACAGCCAGATAAAAGCTGCAAAAACCGGTGTTGCTAACAGGTTGATGACGTTGGAATATTTGGAAGTAAACTTGCTCGCTTTTTGTGCCCGCTCATACATGGCCAGTTGTGCAGCCGTCGGTGGCGCCGGCCGCTCAGCCTGCGTAGTGCTGCGGCTGCTTGTCGGACGCGGATAGTCTTTATGCAGCGCATTTGTCATAAACACCACAATGCCCGCCACTATTAAAAGGAAATTGAGTGGTTTGAAATAAGTCTTTCTCCGTCCATCGATATACTCTCTGGCCACAATGCCGGGTCGCTTAGCCAGCTGTTTGATCAGGTGAAAAATACCTTTATCGGCATGTGTAATGTAGTGAAGGGCATCGTGCATGATTTCGTGCAGGGAGATGCGGTGTGTATCGGCCTTTTGTCCGCACTGGGGACAATACTTCTGGCCTTGCAAAAGTGAGTTGCCACAATTTAAGCAGTTGCCGGGGTTCATGTGGGTGTTGAAATTAAGACTTAAACGCATAATTCCCAATCCTTTTTCCCCAATAAATCCACCAATCTCCCAAACACCTGTTAGTTCGGCTGTTTTAGGCTAACTTTGCGCATCTTTTCCATAAACAAAAACTACAAATCCCTTAGGGCTTTATGAATCTTTTCGAACAGCAAAGCAGCGAGTTTACTCGCCGTCATATCGGACCCAATGAATCAGAAACCAGGCAGATGTTGAAGACTATTGGTGAACCGAGCCTGGAGGCGTTGATCGACAAAACCGTTCCGCCCGCCATCCGCATGCGCGAAGCGCTGGATCTGCCCGCCCCCATCAGCGAGCATGAGTATCTGCAACTGATTAAAGAAATTTCGCTCAACAATAAAGTCTGCAAAAACTATATCGGCCAGGGATATTATGACACCATAACTCCCTCCGTTATACTGCGCAACATTTTTGAAAACCCCGGTTGGTACACGCAGTACACACCTTACCAGGCCGAAATTTCACAAGGCCGTCTCGAAAGCCTGCTGAATTTTCAAACCATGGTGAGCGATCTCACTGCTTTGCCCATCGCCAATGCATCGCTGCTTGATGAAGGAACTGCGGCGGCTGAGGCCATGACCATGTTCTTCAACACGCTTAACCGCGATCACGATCATATCACCCGCCCGAAATTCTTTGTTGATCAAGATACTTTTCCCCAGACCATCGGCGTGGTGCTTACACGCGCGCTGCCGGTAGGCATACAGGTAGTGATTGGCGATTATAAAACCGCTGCCATCGACGATCAGTATTTCGGTGCGCTGGTGCAATATCCCAACGATAAAGGTGCTGTGAACGACTACCGTGAGTTCATCAACAAAGTACACGCAGTGGGTGCTTACGTGGTGATGGCTACCGATCTGCTGGCACTTACCCTGCTGACACCTCCCGGTGAACTGGGGGCTGATGTGGCTTGTGGTTCGGCGCAGCGTTTTGGTGTGCCTTTGGGATTTGGCGGTCCACACGCAGCTTTCTTTGCAGCCAAAGAAGATTTCAAACGCAGCATGCCCGGTCGTATAATCGGTGTGAGCATCGATGCACAAAACAATCGCGCGCTGCGCATGGCATTGCAGACAAGAGAACAACATATTAAACGCGAGAAAGCAACTTCGAATATTTGTACAGCCCAGGCATTGCTGGCTAATATGGCCGCGATGTATGCGGTATATCATGGTCCTGAAGGGCTGAAAGCAATTGCCAAACGCATCACCATATTGGCGAATGCACTGGCCGAAGAACTGGAAGCCGAAGGTTATGAAGTTTTGTACGAGCATTTCTTCGACACTGTTGTTTTCAAAGCAAAAGATGTGGAAGCAATCCGGAAAAAAGCCACTGAAGCTTCCATCAACTTCCGTTATTACGACAATGGACTGATTGGCATTTCACTCGATGAGACAACCACTCATTCCGACGTGCTCGACATACTGATGGTGCTTGATCAGCCCAATGAACACTCGGTGGCTGGTTTCAGCATCAACGAAGACGCAGGATTGTATCATATTCCTTCTTCGCTTACTCGCACCTCTTCGTTTTTGACACACCCGGTGTTCAACACGCATCACAGCGAAACACAAATGATGCGTTATATCAAACAACTCGAGAACAAGGATCTTTCTCTCAATACTTCGATGATTTCGCTGGGTAGCTGTACCATGAAACTGAACGCTGCTACCGAAATGATTCCTTTGAGCTGGTCGCACTGGAGCAAGATTCATCCTTTTGCGCCGGCTGACCAGGTGAAAGGATATGAGCATATTGTAAAAGAGCTGGAAGAATATCTCTGCAAAATAACCGCCCTGGATGCCTGCAGCCTGCAGCCCAACAGCGGCGCGCAGGGTGAATATGCCGGGTTGCTCGCCATTCGTGGCTGGCACCAGGGCCGCAACGAAGCGCATCGCAGGGTGATGCTGATACCCATCAGCGCGCATGGCACCAATCCTGCCAGCGCCGTGATGGCCGGTTTCAGAGTGGTGGTGGTAAAAGCTTTGGAGAATGGTTATATAGATGTGGAAGACCTGAAAGCAAAAGCGGCGCAGTACAGCAACGAACTGGCCGGCATAATGATCACCTACCCCAGCACCTATGGTATTTATGAAGAGACTGTAAAAGAAATTACTGATATCATTCACCAGCACGGCGGACAGGTGTATATGGATGGCGCCAACATGAATGCGCAGGTGGGATTAACCGCCCCCGGACTGATCGGTGCCGATGTTTGTCACCTGAACCTGCACAAGACTTTCGCCATACCTCACGGCGGCGGCGGCCCCGGAATGGGACCGATCTGCGTGAAGAAACACCTGGCTGATTTCCTGCCAGGCAAACAGGAAGTACAACCCGCCAATAAATCGGAAAACGGACAATCGCCCCGCGCAAAAAGCGCCGTATCCGCAGCTCCTTTTGGCTCTGCCTCCATACTGCTGATCAGCTATGCTTATATCCGCATGCTGGGCGCAGCGGGTTGTAAGCTCGCTACAGAATACGCCATACTAAATGCCAACTATATGCGCGCGCGACTCGAAGGCCAGTTTGAAATTTTGTACACCAACAATAATGGCCAGTGCGCGCACGAATTCATCGTTGACCTGCGCCCCTTCAAGAAGACAGCCGAAATTGAAGCCGAAGATGTGGCCAAACGATTGATGGATTACGGTTTCCACGCTCCAACCATGAGCTTCCCGGTTCCCGGCACCATCATGATTGAGCCTACTGAAAGTGAAGACAAGGCTGAACTCGACCGCTTCTGCGATGCGCTGCTGAACATTCGCGAAGAGATTCGCGCTATTGAAGAAGGCAAGGCCGACAAGAAGGATAACCCGCTGAAGAATGCGCCCCATACCCAGGATATGGTCACCACCGATGAATGGAAGCACGCTTATTCAAGAAGCGTTGCTGCCTTCCCGCTACCTTATGTACAGGCCAATAAGTTCTGGCCCAGCGTAGCAAGGGTAAACAATACATACGGCGACAGAAACCTGGTATGCACCTGCGAGCCGGTGAGCAGTTATGCGGAAGCGGAGGCCTGAGCCATCACTCCAGCACGTTCAACATAAGTTTGTACGCTTCCTGTGCAAAGAAGACCAGGTCGCGCGCGATGTGAGGACGTACTTGTCGCCCGTCGGCATAGTATAGTTTTGCATTCGCGAAATAATACGTAGTGCCGTTGTCAACGAGGCTCACGAGCTCATTGTCTTTATAGTACATCACTTTTTTGCCTGCCGTACTATCGGCAAAAAAGCATTCCATTTTTGAGATCATGCCGCTGCCTATTATGTAATAGCAATTGCCTTTGAACTCGCCCCACATCAGGTCGCCGGTGGCGAGAATGTGCGTGAGTTGCCTGTTGTTGTCGATGCCGTTGACGATTGCATCAATTTGTTGTTTCTGGAAGCTAAAGCTGGTGTCGGCAGCAGGCTGGGCCGAAAGTTGAAATGAAATAAATAAAACTGCCATTAGCAGCAATGGGCGTTTCATAGATACGGATTTCTGGTAAGGCCCAAAATACGAATTTGTTTTCTCCCACGCAAGGCCGTTCCGGTTAAAGAAAAATGGCCCGCCAAATAAGCGGGCCAAAGATCAGCGCTTGGAGACTCGTTGCTGGCGATAAAACCAGACCTGCATAATAATATCTTTCAGTCGCGCCAGGCCGCGTTCCAGCAGGTCGGGTCGAAAAATATCGGGTTTGTTGTTGACCAGCCTGGCAATGCGCGGGTCGGCAAAAGCATAGGTATAGAAGGTGCTTAATAAAATTTTATCCATACTCATCAGGCTGTCGTAGGCTACAAAAGTGCCCAGCACCAGCGAGCGATGAGCAGTATCAGTGTCATAGAGATTCAATAAATGCCAGAAGGCTAATTTCAACTCCATTTTTTGCATCAACATAATGGCTTCCTGCCAGGAGTATTGGTCGGGATAAGCAGCTTTGCGATAAGCACTGTCGGTAAACAACATGATCACTTCGGGGCGCACCACCAGCGAATCATTTTTTATTTCCACGCCCATCTCTCCCAGTTTATCAAAATACTGCGCCCAATATTTTTCCTGGGCCTGAACAACATTGTACAAAGTGGTGTCGTCGATAGAAGCCGAATCATGAATGGCTGCCGGCGACTGTGCAATAACAGTCGCCGACATAAACGCCATAACTAAAGTGAAAAGGGGTTTCATCAGAATCCTTTTTTCGGTTTGGATGCAGCGGGTGTTGCAAGACCTAATTTCGTTTCAATGGCACGCAGGCGCTCCTCGTTGCTTTCAATTTTCTTTTGCATACCATCCACTATTCTCAGGAAATCGTTGTTGTGAACGCCTACCACTGTGTTCACCATCTTGGGACCAGGACCGGGTTTGGTTTCCCAGGCACGGCCCACAGCAAGACGATAATCTGCTGTGGTCATTTGCCTGGCCGGAACGGCAACACCGTAACCGGGGATTTCACTTTTGGCAACTATATAGTCCCCGATATTAACCGGTCCCATCACTTTAACCGGTATCTGTCCCATGAATGCAACATTATTTCCCAAATGCACTTTCTCTTTCTCCGGCATATTACCCAGCACAATCGGGCGATATGAAACGGCCATCACCTGGTCGGCGTCTTCGAGCGATTTGGTGATCTTGCCGCCCTTTACGCCCACAATGTCGCCGGCGCTGATTTCTTCGGCAGGATCGAGGCGTTCGAGCCACTCGGCATAGTCGCCATTGCCCGAACTATACTCCACACCAATATTGTTGTAGTCATTGATCATTTCGGAAACACCGACCACCACGCCCAACAAATCTTTTACAATATCCAGGCCCAGGAACTGTTCGGCCAGGCTCAATACTTTCAAACCATCAAAGTAATCAAATGAAAAATCCTGTATGGACTGTGCCCTGATAGCACCCAGCTTGCGACCTGCTTTATCCTGGAAGATCACAAATTCATTTTCCTTGGTAAGCGAGTTGCTTACATTGGTAAACGACAACACCGGAATGTCCAGCGAAGGCAGGTTGCCGCAGGGTATTTCGGGAATACGGGGAAATATGGGAATCTTTTCCGGCAAAATGTCTAATGAAGGAATTGTATAAGGCCCGATTGAAATACTCGGGATATCTGGCAGTGGATCTGGCAGACCCAGGCCGCCAAATATCCGTGTTCTGGGTATCAGCGTATAGGCTGGTGTGCTGTAAGGACCGATGTAGATCGGAAGGTTGAGCGCATTGTTGAGTTGCTCCGAGATCAGGTTGGTGAGTTTACATACTGAGCCAATCATGTATTGGTGTGGTATCAGGTTGACCAGTTGCTCGGGACTGAATTTTTCTTCACCATATACCCATCTCCTGATCTGGTTCATCTGCGATTCAAGATTCTGCACAGGAGGAATGGGTATATGCACATAATCACCATCTTTATAACGCGGGTGCGTTTTACCTAATCTCACCACAATACCATCTCCATCGCCATCCTGGGTATTTTCAAAAGTTGCTACAGGACCACTGCTGGAACCTTTCACGTGCAGTTTGGTCTCGGGATCGCTGAGACCGATACCTGTATTACCATCGTTGGTATTAGAAAGGGTTTGTCCCTGCAGTCTCCAGTAGTTGTGCGGGTGCGTAGCCAGGCTGGTCGGTGTCCAGTTGGTTCCATCAAAACCCAGCAATGCATTTTGTGCAGGTTGCACGTCGGCTACATTCACCCCGCGAATTCTTGCTACCGTCGGGTTGGGATAGGCGCCGGTAAGGTCTTCGCCCGCCGGACCAATCGGCAGTCCCGATTCAGAGTACAGTGAGAAAGGCACCGACAACAGTTCGGTGGTGCCGATATGCAGGAAGGCACTGCCGCCCTCGGGATCTATTTCTACCTGCAGGTATTTATTACCGGTATTCCAGGGAATGCCATCGATGCTGCCGGTTACGGCCGAAGCGCCGGGACCACCCACCTGCACCACAAACAAACCAAATGGATTGGTGGTAACTTTCCTGGTTTCGCTATACAGCGCCTGGCCGTTGATACCACCTTCGCGTATGGTAAGGCGCAGGGTAATGTCTTTATTTCCCAGCACATTACCCACCGAGTTGCGGGCAACACCCTGGTAGTTGAACATGCGAGGCGCCTGTGCGCGCACAAGCATGACCGTTACCAACATTACGACAACTACGGATAGAACTTTTTTCATGATTATAAGGGTTTAAAAGTATAGCCTGGTTGTTATTTGATTTTGACAATCTTGAAGCCGCTGTGCCTGATCACCATCTTACTATCGCCGGGTCTTGGCGTGTCAGGCGTAAGGGTTGCGATTACGAGATAGGTTCCGTTGGGATATTTGGTAAGATCGAATTTCTCGATATGTCCCCAGCCGTTATAACGCAGCGCTTTCTTTTGCAACACCTTGCCCATATGGTCGGTAAGCTGCAATTCCAGGCGGCCGCTTTGTCGCACCATGAAGTTCACCTCAAACAGTCCTTGTGTGGGATTGGGGAAAATGAAGTATTCGCCTTTGGCGAAAAACACGATATAGGGTGAGAGGCTCGATTGCTCGGTAATGGGCTGCAACACACCCTGCGTGATATAAACCGAGTTGTCTTGCGGCGTTAGCGTATTTACGAGTACGGCTTCGCCAAAGCTCCATTCAAAGCGATGGTAACCGTTTCCGTACCAGGTGCCGCCGGCTGAGTTGAAAGCCGTAACGGGAGTAACGCTCTGGCCTTTTGTGCCGGCCGCAGCCAGCACCAATAGAATAAGGCAATAGGGGTAAAACTGTTTCATAGCAGTTGTTTACTAACAGCTAAAGTAATTTTACCCTGGTTGACTTTTAGGTCTTTGTATGCGAACGTCGCGATTTTGTATGTGAAAAAGCAGATTCTTGTATGCGAAAGGGGTGGCATTACCCCGGAAAGGGCCTGTTGCTGAAACTGGCTCAGGCTTTACGCATTTCCCAGTAGCCGCTGCCCTTATATTCAAATACCTCGCCCGTGTCGTCGGTGAAGGAAGAAGATACCTGCCATTCGCCCACGAATTTTCCGTCTTCGAACCGGCCGATATACTCCAGTTTGCGCGGGGGAAGCTTGGGCATGAAACGCGGGTTGAATTTATCGTCGTGATCCCAGAAATAGGGAAACTTCTTGTGAAAGCGAATCTGCTTGTCGGTGAGCGTGCCTTCGATCAGGGTCGGTTTTTCAAAGTGATGTTTTGTTTCATCATCAACGCAAAAACCTATCAGCAAACCATTTTGTACTGTCATTTCTATTTCAAACCTGACCGGAGCTTTGGGTGGATAACCTTCGCCGTATCGATACTCACCGACCCATTTACCGGAAAAAAAATCATCACTCATCTGGGTTGAGTTAAGGGGAATCAACAATGGATAAAAATAATCATTCAGTTCAAAAAACAAAAAATAAAATAGGCCTTACCGTAAGTAAGCGAGTTAATTGCAATAACTACCCAGTTGCCCGGATTGCACAAGTGAAATCAATTGTTATTGCGGCTGCGAAAAAAGAAAATAGTTATGAAAAGAAGAATTGACTTAAGTAAAAAAACTAACTACAAACCTGTAAGCCGGATTCTGTCTGGTCTGTCTCTTGCGAGATAGACGAGGCCGTCATTTATCTGGCCGCGACATTACTGGCGCGGTCTATCTGCCTACCCACCCAACGCTCCCCGGAGGGATCGGACGGGCCGCCCTGCTGGCGCTGGTATACGTGGCATTTCAGCATGTAAGGTTTGCCCTCCCGGCCGGTTACCCGGCAAGGCCGTAGGCTCTTACCCTACGTTTTCACCTTTGCCCCCGAAGGGGTAGTTATTTTCTGTGGCACTATCTGTTTCCCGGCAGGCGGGAACCCGGCGATTAACCGGTACATTGCCCTGTGCTGTCCGGACTTTCCTCCCCTCCGCCAAGGCGGAAGCGCGACGACCCGGTTTGTAGTTAGAGTGCTAAGTTAGGGTTCATATTCAAATTCAATATTCAATATTCAAACAGAATTTCAGTGGCGCCGTAGCCATAAGCCGGATGATACCGGTTCATAAAGCTCTTTACTTCTTTGCGCAGGCGGAGTTGTTCGTGAATCTCGTCGCGCAGTTTGCCGCTCCCAACACCGTGTATGACGATCATGGAGGGTAAATGGTGGGCAAGCGCCAGGTCGAGGTATTTTTCGAAGGTTTCTAGCTGTAACGTGAGCATTTCAAAACTGTCCATCTTTTCCCAGTCGGGAGTAAGCTTCTCAATATGTAAGTCTATCTCCGATTTGGCGGGCTCCAGGTGCTGGCGGGCTTTTTCTGCTTCGTAAATTTTATAGCCGGCGCGTACGAGCGGACTCAATTCTACCGGTTCGTCATATGGCTTGCCGGGATACGTGTCGAAGAGTTTATAGGAAAATGTGGCCTCGCCTTTTTGCTTTAACTGTTCAATGCGCGCGAAGACCTGTTTGGGTTTTAATTTCAGGTTGGATTCGAAATGATCAGCTTTGTTCTTATCAGGCTTCATCAATGAGAAGTCGAAGCTGAACACCGGGTTATCGTTCAGGTTTTCGAAGGGTATATCGTGCAGGTAAAAATCTTCGAAGGGATGCACCTGGTTGTGTAATTCAAAACCCGGCTCACCGGCGTACAGCACCTTGTATTCAAACTTATACCCTTCCGGCGTGCGGTTCACAAGATGAATCTTTAATTGTTCCACCACATCATCGCCAAATTCATCAGTATCCATTACGGGTATGAAAGTGAGATGCACGCCATCGATCACTTTCTCGCTCACCTTTTTCTTCTCGCGCGGAATATCGTCGACGTATTTCTTTTCTTTTTTCGGGGGAAATAATTTTTTCTCCGTAAAACGTTTGAAGTATGGGAACTCAAGCTGATCGATATAAGCGGGAAATTTCACGCCGCGTACGTCAACCATTACCATTTTGTCGTTGATGATATCCACCACTTCGCCTTCTTCATTGGAGTGGGTAACTACTACCTTATCGCCTACCTGGAACTTCATTTCAGTATTTTTTCATGCCGGACCGAACTTCATTTTCGCCCGCGTCTGCGTGCAAAATTACTGATATAGTGCCAACTCCTCATTGCTACTCATGCTGACGCTTTTGCAGCCAACTTGCTCTTATGGTAACCATAACCAAAATAGATACTCAATCCGACCGCCAGCCATACGCCGAACACGATCCAGTTGCGCAGCTCGATCTCGGTCATCAGGTAAAAACAGCTGATCATACCCATCACGGGAATAAAAGAGAACTTGCGCACGAAGGTGAGGATGCTCACACCAATGGTAACAATGATGAAAAGGTAGAAGGGAATATAGTGCTTCCAGTAATCCCACCCCTGCGAGAAATCAGCACGCTCCTGAATGGTAGGCCAGAACCCAATGGCTGCAGCCAGTACCATTGCAGGAATGATGTATTGTCCGTTGATATAGGGTAGCCTGAACCTTTTTCTGCCCGGCTCGTTGGGTTGGGGCGGCAATGTCAATACGCCGCCGCAAACCAGCACAAAGGCAAACAAAGTGCCGATACTGGTGAGATCGGTCACGATACTCAGGTCGAGAAACAAAGCAGGCACGCCCACGATAATGCCGGTTATGATGGTGGCAAAAGAAGGCGTTTTGAATTTGGGGTGAATCCTGGAGAATTTCTTAGGCAACAGACCGTCGCGGCTCATACTCATCCAGATACGGGGTTGCCCCATCTGGAACACCAGCAATACGCTGGCGGTTGCAATAACCGCACTGATGGAAATGATATAGCTGATCTCAGTCAGCCCCACGCGTTCAAACACAAACGCCAGGGGATCGTCTACGTTCAGCTCAGTATACGATACCATACCGGTCAATACCAGTGCGATCAGTATATAAAGCACAGTGCAAATAATGAGCGAATAGATCATACCCTTTGGCAGGTCGCGTTGCGGGTCCCGGCATTCTTCGGCGGTGGTTGATACTGCGTCAAAACCAATGTAGGCGAAAAATACTGCTGACACGCCTTTCAATACGCCGGTAAATTCATTGGGTAAAAAGGGCGACCAGTTTTCAGGCTGCACATAGAAAAATCCGAGTACGATCACAAAAATAATCACGAGTATTTTCAACGCCACCATCGCGTTGGTAGATCTTTTACTTTCTTTAATGCCTACATATACCACCCATGTAATGAGTACGGTGATCAGGAAAGCGGGCAAGTTCATAATGAGCGGAAATCCGCCAATCGAGGGCGCCGCTGCTTTCACTTCAGCGCTCGCGGTTTCATAGTTGCTCGTCAACCACTCGGGTAAATGGATGCCTAAGCCCACCAGCAGGTTGTTGAAATAACCGCTCCAACTGATGGCAACAGCGATATTACCGATAGCATATTCCAGGATCAATGCCCAGCCAATGACCCAGGCAAATAATTCACCAAAAGAAACATAAGCGTAGGTATAAGCACTGCCCGATACCGGCACGCGGCTGGCAAATTCAGCATAACATAAAGCAGAAAATCCGCAGGTAATGGCGGTGATGATAAAGAGGATGGTTACCCCCGGGCCTCCGTCATAAGCCGCTCTTCCGATAGTGGAAAAAATGCCGGCACCAATTACCGCGGCAATACCCATGGCGGTCAGGTCTTTTACACGCAGCACTCTTTTCAATCCACCATGTGCTGCATGTTCTTCCAGCAACCCGGCTTCATAATCTTTCTTAATGACGTCAAGCGATTTTTTTCGGAACAGGGGATTCGCCATAAGGGTATCTATTGTTTAAGCGGTTAAATTAGGGATTAATATTCACGTTTTACCAGGAATTGCGCCAATTGCTTCAATGGTTCTTTCCGGGTTGAAAGCACAGCCATTTCTTCCAAATGGTAAAGCGCTAAATTCAGATAATGATCCTTTAAGTCAAAAGCCCATTTATCCACACCACATTCGCGGAAAATTTCGAGCATTTTCTCCACCTTATTGGAGGGATTTTCTTTCATCAGTCTCTGCATCTCCTTTCTTTGCGCTTCTGTACAACTCTCCATCGCTTTGATGGTGAGGAAAGTTTTTTTATTCGCTAAAATATCACCGCCTACCTGTTTCCCGAATTTGGCAGGATCGCCGAAGGCATCCAGGTAATCGTCCTGCACCTGGAAGGCAATACCCAGGTTGTGACCAAAGGCATAAATATGTTGCTGGTTGCCGGCGCTGGCGCCGCCTAATATCGCGCCCATTTGCAGGCTTGCCGCCAATAGCACAGATGTCTTCAGTCCAATCATGCGAATATAATTGTCGAGCGCCACATTTTCCATTTGCTCAAACTCCATATCCATCTGCTGCCCTTCGCACACTTCGCGCGCTGTTTTGTTGAAGAGCCGCAGGATGCGTTGCAGGTAAGTAACCTTGATGCGATTGAGGTATTCGTAAGCAGTCACCAGCATCACATCGCCGGCCAGCAGCGCTGTGCTTTCGCCAAATTTCACGTGCACCGTAGGTTGCGTGCGGCGCAGGGGCGCCTTGTCCATGATGTCGTCGTGAATTAATGTGAAGTTGTGAAACAACTCGATGGCATTGGCCACATGCCAGGTGTCGGGATGGATGGTATCAAAAAGGTCGTTTCCCATCAGGCACATCACCGGGCGAATGCGTTTACCGCCCAGTCCCAGGAAATATTCATCCGCATCGTATAGAGAGGCAGGTTCTTCGGGGAAATGACGCACCTGGAAGCGCTTGCTGAATTCCTGTGATAGTTCTTCAAAACTTTGCATCGGGAGGTAAACTTTTACTTGGTACTTCTTTGCTTCTTTTTAATCTTTTTCTTTTTAGCGGGCTTTTCCTGTTTCTTCTCATCGCTGATGCTGGCAGTGATCACCCATTCATAGTCGAGCTGCCGCTTGCTGAGGTTAGCGGCCACAACTTTTATGCGCACCTTATCGCCCATGGCAAACTTACGGCCGCTGCGTAAACCCACCAGGCTGTAATCGCCTTCCACGAGCCTGAAATCATCATACTCCAGCAGGCTGTTGATGCTCACCAAACCCTCGCATTTGTGCTCGATGGTTTCTACCCAAAAACCAAAGGATGCCACGCCGCTGATCACGCCATCAAATTCTTCACCCACAAAATCCTGCATATATTCCACCTGCTTGTATTTATTGGCGGCACGCTCGGCTTCCATTGCAGCTCGCTCTTTGTCGCTGCAGTGCTTGCATTTCTGTTCCAGTTTTTTCTCAGGTTCTACCACGCCCTGCAAGACCTTCTCCAAAATGCGATGCACTAATATATCGGGATAGCGGCGAATGGGCGATGTAAAGTGACAATAGTTTTTAAATCCCAGGCCATAGTGCCCGATATTTTCGGTAGTATAAATTGCTTTCGCCATGGTGCGAATACCCAGTTGCTCCAGCACGTGCTGTTCAGGACGGCCCTGTGCATCGCGCAACATCTGGTTGAATGATTCAGCGATGGCTTCCGGCGTTTTGGTGTTGAAGGTATGCCCATAGCGGGCAGCAAATTGAATAAAGGGAAGCAATTTCTGTTCGTCGGGCGTATCATGCACTCGGTAGGGAAATGGCAGTGGCTTCTTATTCACTTTAATTTTTGCCACCGCTTCAGCCACTATACGATTGGCAAGCAGCATAAATTCTTCAATCAATTGATGTGCTTCCTTGCTTTCTTTCACTATAATGCCGATGGGCTTGTTGTTTTCATCGAGCTTGAAACGCACTTCCTGCGATGAAAAGTTGATGGCGCCTTTTTTGAAACGCTGCTTGCGCAATTTCTGCGCCAGTGTATTCAGTATCAGAATCTCGTCGCGGTAAAGACCAGCTTCCTGTTCTATGATCTCCTGCACTTCTTCGTACGTAAACCGGTGATCGGAGTGAATGACGGTTTTTCCCAGCCAGAAATGTTTTACTTCTGCCTTGGGCGTCATCTGGAATATGGCGGAGAATGTGAGTTTATCTTCTTTCGGACGTAAGGAACACAATTCATTGGAGATACGTTCGGGCAACATGGGCGCTACGCGGTCAGGAAGATAAACTGATGTAGCACGGTCGTACGCCTCTTTATCGAGCGCGGTGTCGGGCTGCACGTAGTGGCTTACATCGGCTATATGCACGCCTATTTCATAGTTGCCGTTTTTCAAGACGCGGAATGAAAGCGCGTCATCAAAATCTTTGGCATCTACGGGGTCGATGGTGAAGGTGAGTATGTTGCGACAGTCTTTGCGGCGGCTGATCTCTTTTTCTGAAATGATATCGGGTATGCGCTCGGCTTCTTCCAATACATTTTCGGGAAAAAATAAGGGGAAACCATTTTCCATCAGGATCTCCTTCATGGCCATATCATTCACGTTGCTCTTGTCCATGATGGTCACCACTTCGCCAATGGGCTTTTTACCCCGCTCCCACTCGGTAATGCGCACGATCACCGAATCATCTTCTTTGGCGCCGTTGAGGTTTTCCATAGGTATCACGATATCGGGCATGGGTTTGTCTACATCGGCAATAAAGAAGGCGCTGCTGCGGCCAATCTCGATACGTCCCATGAATTCGGTCTGTTTGCGCTGCACCACTTCCTGCACCACGCCCTGCAGCCGGCCGCTTTGACGGTTCCCATCTTTTATGCGTACGACTACAGTATCGCCATGCAGGGCGGTATTGAAATCGTTGGGACGCACCAGTATGTCATTGGGTAATTTATCTACGATCACATAACCTATACCCGAGCGGGTAATTTCGAGAACACCTTTAAGGGTATTACCTGTACTCTGCGCTTTTTTCTTCTTACCGGAATGTTTTCTGCTCATTAAAGCCTTTTAAAATTTGGATATCGATGATCAGGAATTTTCTTCGGATTATGGGGATTGAAGGGATAGGATCGCGCATAAAAACGGCTTACGCAGATTACGCGGGTATTTATTCGGAAGATACAACTCATAAGCATCCGCGTAATCCCAAAATCCGCGTTCAATCCGCGATCCTATCCGTGCAATCCCCCTAATCCATAATAAATCCGTGATCTCATAGGTGATCAATCAGTGATTGAAATCCTGAATGAATTTAGTGATTAAATCACTAAAAGCCTGCTCCTGGTTAAACAGGAATTGAATGTCTATTGGCAGAACGTACACCGGGTATTCCTGCAATTCCTGTGCAAATTTCGTGAGCCTGACGGCATCTTTTTCGGTTGTCAGTATAATTTTCTTCTCCGCCGCAATGCCCTGGTACCTCTTTTTGATCTCCTTCCAGTCGTCGATGGTAAAGATATGGTGATCGCTGAAAGCCATCTCGTAATAAGCCGCCACAGCCTCCTGCAGGTAATTTTTCAGGGGGGCTGGGTTGGCGATACCCGTTACCAGCAGCACTTCCATCGCAGCCTGCAGCGGCATAGGACGGCGGGTAACGATATGATATGGTATACCATATTGAATAGAGGTAAAAAATACGCGCTGGTGCGGCAGCGGGTTGATTTCTTTTCTCAGGAATTCGGCTTCCTGTTCCGGCAAAGTGGGCGGACATTTACTCACAATGATCACGTCAGCGCGGCGGTAACTTCTTTTTTCATCGCGCAGGTCGCCGGTAGGCAGAAACCAGTCGCGGGTAAACAAATTATTGTAATCGCTCAGCAGTATATTGAATCCGGCCTTGACCCACCTGTGCTGAAATGCATCGTCCAGGATGATGGCGCCCGTTTTTGGCCGGTCGTGCAGCAATTGGGGAATGGCCACTATCCTTTCTTCGCCCACCGCAATAGCCACATCGGGAAATTTGATATGAAACAACATGGGCTCGTCGCCGATTTCCAGCGCGGTGGTATTTTCCTGCGCCAGTGCGTAGCCCTTTGTTTTCCTTTTATAGCCGCGGCTCAAAACTGCCACATGCCAGCGGTTTTTGAGCAGCCTGATCAGGAATTCAACCATAGGTGATTTACCCGTGCCGCCTGCGGAGAGATTACCCACGCATATAATGGGGAGATTGAAGGAAGACGACTTCAAAATATTGTGGTCAAAAAGATAATTGCGCACGCATACCGCCAGGCCATACACCAAGGAGAAGGGAAACAACAAAATGCGAAGCGACCTGACCAGGGGAGCATTAAAATTCATATATCCTTTGCGGTGTAATACAAAAGTTTAAAGGTACATCAAAATCATTGATGTCCTCTATGCGGTCAACCGCTTCAAAGTAGGAGAAACCCACCTTTAGCGCATCGGGGCGGCATCGGGGGAGGTATTTATCGTAATATCCCTTTCCATATCCTACCCGGTACCCGCGCTTGTCAAAGGCTACGAGGGGTACAAATATCAAATCGAATTTTTGTGGATCTATGATAGCGCCGCTGATGGGCTCGAGAATGTTGAAACGGTTTTTGATAAATAAGCCGTCGCGCTCAACCAGTCCGGCTTCCATATCGAGCAAATCAACATGAATGCGCGGCCAGGCAATATGTACAGCGGGAAACTGTTGCTTTACGATGTCTTCGCAAACTGAAACATCAAACTCGCGGCGGCTCACCACAGGGTTGTACGATAAGAGATACCAGACAGCGGGAAGAGCTAACTTTTTAAAATTAAAAGCTATCAACGCAGTTTGTTGTTGAAGCTCTTCCTCCACTATATCCATTCTGCGTTGCAAAAATTCTTTTCTAACGGTACTTTTTATCATAGCAAAGCTTTCAGTGTACTACTAATAGCAGCAGCCTGAGAGTTGATAAATATCCCGTCTATATTTTCCGTATATGGAATAGATGCTATCCTGGGAAAGTTGGTCCACTTAATTATCTCCTCTTCATAATTCAGATACTGATCATTGAATATCCAGCCGATGACCGGTATCTTCATTTGCCTGCAAACACGAGCGGTGAGTAAGGAATGATTGATACTGCCGAGGTAGTTGCGACTAACCAGGATCACTCTTGCCTTCATTGCCAGAATAAGATCGGCTACAAATTCGTTGTCGTTCAAAGGTACCAATAGTCCCCCCGCACCTTCAACAATCAAGTTACGATTATTAATTTGAATGCTGTCACATATTTTTTGTACGGAAATAGCGACGCCCTCCTCTCTAGCGGCAATATGAGGAGAGGCCGGCAGCCTGAGTTTGTACACCTCGGGTAACACGGCACCATTGCTTCCCGCCAAATGTCTTGCTACCCACTCACTATCCGTTCCGGACTCATATCCCGCCTGCACAGGCTTCCAGTAGTCGGCTTCAAGTGCTCTTGCTACGATAGCCGCAACCAGGGTTTTACCAATACCCGTGCCTATACCGGTGATAAAAATGGGGGTCATGCTTTATTTACAAATATGCTGAATACGGTGGTTCCGTAGTTTCTCGAAGTAACAAACAATGGATATTGTTCATAATTATTGCGCGGTGTATGTTCCAGCACAAACCATCCATTGGGCGCCAGCAGTTTTTTTTCGATGATCTTTTTAGGCAATTCATCAATGGTGGCCAATGCATACGGCGGCCCCGCGAAAATGAAGTTGAACTGGTCAGTACACTGCTCTATGAATTTGAACACCTCCATTTTGACCACGTTTATATTCTGCAATTTCAGATCGCTTATCGTTTTCCTAATGAATGCGTACATGGCCGGATCTTTTTCAACGATGGTGCATGATATGGCGCCGCGCGAAGCCAGTTCATAGGTGATGCTGCCCGTGCCGCCAAAAAGGTCGAGCGTGGTAAGCGTGCCGACGTCGAGATTGTTTTCAATGACGTTGAACAGTCCTTCCTTCGCTATATCTGTGGTAGGCCTGGTATGTGGCATTTTTGAAGGCGGGTTGATGCGCCTTCCCCCGAGGTTGCCGCCGATTATACGCATAATGCCATTTTCAACAGGGGTGAAAAATAATGGCGGGGAAACTCCGAGAAACTTTCCTGCAGGCTCACCGTATCGGGCAATACCTCCCAGGATGTTTGCAAAAAATATTTCATGATCTCCTGGTACAGGTTCGATTCTTCATCCACCAAACCCGAAATGCTCAACTTTACTTCCTCTGGATTTAAATAAAACCGGTGACATACCGATAGCAGGTAGTACGATACGTCTTCGGGTGTCTGGTAGTACCAGGTTTGAAGCAACTGCAGTTCACCGTTGCGGAAAACCGCCACTACATAATGATCGGCAGCCACCACCATTTTTATTTCATCATCCTTAGCAGAAGATTCTTTGGCAATACCGGTGAGCAGTAAGGTATAATAGTGCCAGTATTTACCGGCAGCAAATTTCTGCTGCAGCACAGTATGCACTTCACGCGGAATGCGATAGGTATTGTATAATTCCCATCCATACACTTTTTCGCTCAACAACAAACCTTTGCGCGCATTGCCATACACCAGCTCAATGGCCGGCTTGTTGAGCTCAATATGAAAATATTTTTCCGGCAGCAGGTTGCTGTCCGCATAGTTGTACACAATATAAGATTCGCGGAATTCGTGCTGCAACAGATCATCCTGCTGCAGAATATCGCGAAAGGTCTCCAGGTTCGTCTTACCGGGATTGTAATCCAGCGAATACTGGCGAAATACCAAAAAACGCTGCTGCGATTTATGGTATATCACGTAGCTGAATGCGCTGCCGCTTACTTCCATCAATAATAAGCTGCCCAGCATTTCTTCAGTGGAAATGCTTTCTGGTTTAATATCGAATGTTGCGCGAAACATATTTTAAGTCTGCAATGATACATTAATTTCGCGAGTTAGTATGGAAGCTGTATCTATAGATAAGGACTTACAGGTTAAGGCGAATTACAGGCAGATAATCAGGTCAGCGCTACCAATCAGCTTTGCTATCCTGATCCCTCAAATTAACTACGTTACCAATAATATTTTCCTGGGGCATTACGACAAGCAGGCTTTGGCAGTGGCGGGCATAACGGGCGTGTACTATTTAATTTTTGCTTCTATTGGTTTTGGTCTCAATAATGGTTTACAAACGCTTATAGCGCGCCGCGCGGGCGAGAACCGCCCCGAAGAAATCGGCAGGATATTCAACCAGGGTATACTGATTAGTCTTTGTATTGCAACTGCGGGTATCATCATCACCTGGACGGTGGCGCCTCTGCTGTTTGCCAGATTCATCGCGCCCGAGCGGCTCGACGATGCCATCGTGTTTTCGAAGATCCGCATCTGGGGCCTGATCTTCCTGTACATTTACCAACTACGCAATGCCTTGCTGGTGGGCACCAACCTCAGTCGCTACCTGGCGCCCGGCGCACTGGCAGAAGCGCTGGCCAATATTTTATTCGACTGGTTACTGATCAATGGCGTTTGGTTCTTCCCGCAAATGGGTCTCAATGGCGCGGCAGTAGCTTCCATCATCGCAGAATTCACCGGCATGTTTGTGGTGTACCTTGTCATTCACCTGAAGGGCATCAGCAAAAGATTCAGGCTGTTCAGCGATTTTCGTCCTCACAGCGCCACATTGATGCTGATCACTACCATATCTTTTCCCCTGGTGTTTCAGCACGCCATCAGCATTGTGAGCTGGGAATATTTTTTCCTGCTGAATGATGCGCATGGTGAAACGGCCCTGGCCATCTCCAATGCCATGCGCAACCTGTTTGGCATGTGCGGAGTCATTTACTGGGCACTCGCCGCCACCGGCAACATGATGGTGAGCAATATAATCGGCCAGGGAAAATCGGATGAGGTATGGAGTTTACTGAAAAAAATTATTGGTGTAAGCATGGGCTTCACAGCAGTAGCGGTAATACTTATCAACCTGGCACCCCGCGTGGTGTTGTCGATTTATGGGCAGGATAATGAATTTGTAGAACAGGCCATACCCGTATTGCGCGTGGTTTCTGTGGCCATGATCATGCACAGCTGCTCGTTTATATTCCTGTTTGCCGTGACCGGCTCGGGCAATACGCGCATCACATTCTTTATTGAAGTACTCGCCATCGTGTTTTATACCATCTATGTCTACCTGGTGCTCGACAAATATTTCCTCGACATCACCTATGGCTGGATGAGCGAATGGCTGTACAGCATTTGTATATTGACGCCTTCGTTTCTGTATATGCGCAGCGGGAAGTGGAAAGGAAAAGTGGTGTAAAAATTATTTATATTCCTTCAGCAGTTTTTGCGCTTCGCGTTTGATGGCTTCATCGTCAGACATCTGGCTGGGAAGCTTGAGCACTGTTTCGAGGTATTTTTTCGCGGTAGCGGTCTTGCCCTGGCGGCGGTAACATTTGGCGAGTTCGAGATAATTCAGGAGGAAGGCGGGATTGAGTTGTTTGCTTTTTTCATAGTTCCTGATCGCATCTTCCAGAGACGATTGGGGCAGCGCGCCGAACGCGACTTTTACCAGCCATTTTTCCAGTGAGCTGAGGTTGCTGACTTCGTAATGCCATTTACCCAGAACATGATATCCCTTATAACTATTGGGATCAAGTTTGATGGATTTTTCGGCGTAGGACTTGATTTCCTTTACTCCCTTGATTTTTTCTTCTGCCGGGGAAATGAGTGAAACGCGGCCAATGGCCACTGCCATTACAAAATTGGCGTCGGAACTATTGGGATTTACCTGCAACGCTTTCTGCGCATAGGTCTTGGCGGAAGTATAAAACTGCTTTTGCTTTTCCTTAGTGGGCTGATGCTTGCCGAGCTTGCTGTATAGCTCGCTGGTCTTAACCAGTGCGCCGAGATGATTGGGTTGATAACGCAGCACTTCGAGGTATTTTTCGAGCGCTTCTTTGTCTTTGAAGGCCGCCTCCAGTTGTATGGCTTCGTTCAATATAACGTTCAGGTCCTGGGCATTGCTTTCAAATGGCAGGAACGACAACAACACACTTGACCATATAACTATGCCTGTTTTAACCATCAAAACCGCTTATGTATAGTAACGCCTACCCTACCCTGGAAATTTTCAATGGGTGGTTCCAGTTTGTAGACGGAGACCATTATTTCAACAGCAAAAGGCCAACGTTGTTTAATTTCGTCGATAATTTCCTGCGCCAGGTTTTCCAGTAATGGAAAAGGCTTCTTCATCTTTTGCTGAATGATCTCAAATACTGATACATAATTAATAGTATTTTCCAGCTTTTCAAACCCCTCTTTTCCCTCATCATATAGGGCCTTGACACTCACCTCATAAGGACTGCCAATATTTTTCTCCCCATCATAGATACCATGGTAACCATGCATTTTGATATTTAGTATTTCTACAGTCACCATAGCATTCAGCCAACAGATTTGAGCTTTTAACCCTGAAATATTGATTGTTGATTCTTCGCTTACACCAATCCTTTGGCTCCCAGATACCGTTCCGCATCCAGCGCTGCCATACAGCCACTTCCTGCCGCTGTTACGGCCTGGCGGTATATTTTATCCTGCACATCGCCGGCGGCAAACACGCCCTCTATATTCGTTTTGGAGGTACCGGGAATGGTCTTGATATAACCGGCGCTGTCCATATCGAGCCATCCTTTGAAAATTTCTGAGTTGGGGGTATGACCAATGGCTACAAAAAAGCCCTGGATGGGGATGGTTTGCGTTTCGCCGGTCTTTACATTTTTCACGCGCACGGCTTCTACTTTGGTCTCCCCGAGTATTTCTTCGGTTTCGGTGTTCCAGTAAATCTTGATATTCGGTGTGCGTTGCACGCGTTCCTGCATCACTTTGGAGGCGCGCATTTCGTCGCGGCGCACAAAGAGATGTACTTTGGTGGTGAGTTTGGAGAGGTACAATGCTTCTTCTGCCGCGGTATCGCCGCCGCCTACAACAGCCACTTCCTTATTGCGGAAAAAGAAGCCATCGCACACGGCGCAGGCGCTCACGCCAAAGCCATTCAGGCGCTGCTCACTTTCCAATCCCAGCCATTTGGCTGATGCCCCGGTAGCTACAATCACTGCGTCGGCTTCGATCAGCTTTTCATCGTCGATCCACACTTTGAAAGGACTTCCGGAGAAATCAACTTTGGTGGCAATACCAAACCTGATATCAGCTCCCATGCGGGCAGCCTGTTTCTCGAAATGAACCATCATTTCGGGGCCCTGGATGCCATCGGGATAACCGGGATAGTTCTCCACCTCGGTGGTGATGGTGAGCTGACCGCCGGGCTGAATACCCTGGTACAATACCGGTTTCAAATTGGCTCTTGCCGCATATATTGCTGCTGTATATCCTGCCGGTCCTGAACCTATGATTAAGCAATGTACTTTTTCACTATCCATGTGTTATAAACTTAAGGGAACGGCAAATTTACCGGTTAATCAGTTATGAAAGTGTCAACGCCGCCCGGTGTGGATTACAGGTGAGTAGATAGTTTCGTAAAGGAAAGCGACTTACAAAAAAGCAGTTTATTCGGGTATTTTCAAACCAATGTATTGCACGGCATATCCGCCAAAATAGCCCAGCGCGCCGCCGCTGATATTGCCTATCACTTTAGTGGGTGAAGAGAAGGGATTGCCAATGCTGCCATAGCTATACTCCATCGTGCGCCAGAAATCGTATGTGGCTTTGTCAATATTGGCGAATTTCACCGTCACGGTATCACCGCGGTGAAAATAGCTGTAGGTATCGAAGTCTATATCCTCGTTGCGGTTCACGCCCCTTTCAATCTGCAGGCTATAGGTTTTGCCATCCACAATCTGGTCGTCGAAGGCGGAAGTTAGTCCGGGGTAAAATGGCTCGCCATTAGCGCTGGTGAAATAGCGGATATAATTGCCAAAGCCCGGCGGGTCGGTCACCTTGCCCATCAGCATCACCTGGGTGGTGTCGGGATTATTGGTTGACTCCTGCCACCAGAGCGAATCAATGGTTTTGGCAAGTGGTGGTATGGTGGTAGTGGCGGTATATTCCTTTCCGCCGGTTACGATGCGCAGGCTGTAATGCGTGTTCAGTTCGCCCACGAATGCAGTAGCCAGGTTCGAAGAATCTATCGAGTAGTAGTAAAGCCTGTACCCTTCAGGGGTTTCGTAACTGTATTCTTTGAGGCGGTGGGTTAAAGTGCCGTTGGAGATCTCTATTTCGGCCTCGTTAATGAAAGACGCTGCCAGCAGTTCGGGTGTTATTTCACTGAAATAGTCCATCGATTTTGATAAAATGACGACGGGCGGTTCGCCATCTTCAATGGTAGCCTCTACTACTACCAGTGGTTCAGCAGAACCGGGCTGGAACGATATAGACTTTTCGCAGGAGGAAAAAATGAAGAGTGCTGATATAAGAAATCCTATTCTTGCGTTCATGGCTGAGCAAAGGTACTACAACTGTGTTCCCACCGACCACAAATTGCCCCAAAAATCTTTAAAAGTGGCTCTTTTATCGGGATCGCCCTCCTGCGTCTTTGGTTCATGCACTACTTCGCAGCCGGCATCAACGGCTCTTTTAAAAACTTCCTCCACGTTGGGCACATACACATGCATTACGGTTGGCACCGGTGGCCATTTATCACTCGCATCAGCCATCATGATGATGGAATCATCTACCTGCACCTCTGCATGCATAATTTTTCCACCCTCTCCATCATACCTACGTTTCTCCCTGGCATCAAAGACTTTCTTCAGCCAATCCATGAAGCCTTGAGCGCCCTTCACGATGAAGTAGGGCGAAACCGAATTATAACCGTCAGGCTTAAATGTTTTTTCCATAATGATCAAGGGTATATAGGATTTTCCAGTGAGCAATCACGGATTATACGCGGATTTAAGATCTCACGGATATTGTCGCAACCAGGATTCAATGGTGGAAATATTACTTAATTGCCAATAAAAATTGGCAATCCGGACATCGTCGCGGAAGCAGATATGCGTGTAATCCGCGCCATCCTTATAATCTGCGATCATAATCGCAATCCCATCATCCGTGATAAAAAAGAAATCCCGGCCGAGGCCGGGACTTTATGGTACCGAAACTAACCATTAATTCATCTGGCTGATGGCACGATGCTGCTTAGCCCAGGTAAGCTTTCAGCGCATTGCTGTAGCGGGCTTTCTGCAGACGCTTGATGGCTCTTTCCTTGATCTGGCGAATGCGTTCTTTGGTGAGGTCATATTTCTGACCGATCTGCTCGATGGTAACACCATTTTCGCCATCCAGTCCGAAATAAGCGTTCACAATTTCCGCTTCGCGGGGGCTGAGCGATTTCAAAACGCGACGGATTTCATTGCGCAAAGAATCTTTCATCACATCGTCGTCGGTATCATCGCTGCCTTCCAGCAGGTCGCCCATAGCCACATCTTCAGCCTCGTGCACGGGGGCATCGAGGGAGGTGTGACGGGTGTTGCTCTGGAAAATATTGTTGATCTCGGTTTCGCTCATCTCCAGCAATTCTGCCAGCTCTTCTGTGCTCGGTTCACGCTCGTGCTCTTGCTCAAATGCCATGTAGGCTTTATTAGCCTTGTTGTAAGTGCCAATTTTGTTTTGAGGCAGGCGGACTAATCTTCCCTGCTCTGCCAACGCCTGCAGGATGGACTGGCGGATCCACCATACAGCGTATGAAATGAATTTAAAACCCTTGGTTTCATCGAAACGCTGGGCTGCTTTTATCAAACCGAGGTTGCCCTCGTTGATCAAATCGCTAAGAGAAAGGCCCTGGTGCTGGTACTGCTTAGCCACAGATACCACAAAGCGCAAGTTGGCCTGCACCAATTTGTCCAATGCTTTCTGATCACCCATCTTGATGCGCTGCGCAAGTACTGTTTCCTCCTCGGGAGTGATCATCGGAATTTTAGAAATTTCCTGAAGATACTTTTCAACTGCCTGCGAGTCTCGATTGGTAATCTGGGTAGCAATTTTGAGCTGTCTCATATTCGTACTTAAAATAAATAAATATCTGTATCCAAGGGCGAGGGTACAGTATCAACAGTTGATAGACAATAAAGGTTCGGGAGAAGTTGCAAACCAATGCAATAATGGGATGTTAATCCGTCCTGAACTGCCTGCAAACATAATAACCAAACTTCAATTGTCATAGCCCTTGTGAAAAAATCTGTTGCGCGGGGCTAAAGAATTAATACAAACCTCTACAGGTTTTAAGGGGAAAAGGGTATTGACGGATTCGCTGCAACCCGCAACGACACTCAATCAGACGCTAATCCGACCCCCATCTTGTGCCATCCTCCCCCACCTTAAAAAAAATCCAAAATTTTTTTTAAAGGTGTGTACAACTAAAAAATTAGTTATACATTTGAATTCATCACTAAAAATTTAGTTATAAGGGATGGCCAGGTCATAGGTTGCCTACCTGTCACCAGGCCCTCCCGGAATTTAAATCGCCATTGAAAATCAATCAATTTCTCATGAAGTCATTAACCAAAGCAGAAGAACAGGTGATGCAGGTGCTGTGGACACTAGAGCAAGGCTTTCTCAAAGACATCATGGAAGCCATGCCCGAACCCAAGCCACACCCCAACACAGTATCTACTATTCTGAAGATACTGGTTGAGAAAAAGTTTGTGAATTACGAGGTCCAGGGCCGCAACAACCTGTACAAGCCGATGATCAGCAAGACCGAGTATGGCAGGAAAAGCATTAACCAGTTGGTGAAGGGCTACTTCGAAGGGTCGGCGGTCAAACTGGTATCGCAGTTTGTAAATGATAACAAACTTAGCCTGGAAGAGTTGGAAGTCCTGATGGAACAAATCAAAAAATCAAAAAACAGCCAGTCATGACCCTGCCAACTTACCTGTTTAAGCTGATCCTGGTATCGGCCATCTTGTTTGGCTACTACCGCCTGTTCCTTTGCAACAAGCGCTTTCACCATTACAACCGCTTCTTCCTGCTGAGCGCCTTGCTGCTGTCGGTGGTGCTGCCCTTTATCCGCATTCCCCTTCTCTACCGGCCCGAAAACCCGGTGCACGAAGCTATGTACCGGACGGTCTCTATTCTCAACCCTTACCCGGACGCCGAGCCAGGGAATGCCCCGCTGGTGGAGACCTTTCTTACCTGGGAAAACAGCCTGTTACTGGTATATGTGTTGGGTGCATCGCTGTTGCTGGTGCTGCTGTTCAGATCGCTCATGTATATCCAATCGCTGAGAAAAAAGTACCCGGCTGAAATTCTTACCGGGCTTCGTTTTTACAATACCAACGAACCAGGTACCCCTTTCTCGTTTTTCCGCTCCGTATTCTGGAACGAGCAGTTGCCCCTTAACAGCGTCGAGGGACAGCAGATTTTCAGGCACGAACTGTTTCACGTCAGGCACCGCCACTCTGCTGACCGACTGCTGGCTGAAGTATTGACTGCGTTGTTCTGGTTCAACCCGTTTTTTCACCTCATCAAAAGAGAGCTGAAGGCCATTCATGAATTCCTGGCCGACCAGTTTGCTGTCTCGGGCAGCGACCGCTATGCCTATGCCACCCTGCTGGTGCAGCAGGCGCTGGATCCGGGTAAACATGCCGCGACCAATCATTTTTTTCAAAACCATATAAAAAGACGTATAGCCATGATTACACAATTTCAACAATCGAAGTACGGGTATTGGAGCCGCGTGATGGTGCTGCCCGTAGCCCTGCTGTTGTTTTGCCTGGTGACACTTTATGCAAAAAAACCGGCGGTGGCCAATGATCAGCCCAGGCTGTTAACCATCGCAGGCATTTCCGAAGAGAGTATTTATGGCGTGCCGCAAAACGGCAATGAAACCGCAACTACTACCGATACCCTTCCCGACGAAGAGAAGAGGCATATCGAGCAAATGAGACAGCTGGAGGAACAAATGCGAATCAAAGAGGAGAAGATGGACCGCATGTACCAGGAAATGCTGGCTGCGAAACGCGTGCAACTGGATAAAATGGAGGCGCAGCTGAAAGAACTGCAGTCGAAGACACAACATGTCCAGCAGGGAAAAGATCCCGAAGAAGTAGCCCGCCGCATGCAAGTGGAATTGCAAGGGCTGCAGGAAAATATGGACAGGCAATCAAAAGTTAAGACCGAAGCCATGAAAGAAATGATGCAGCACAGCGAGCTGAGAGCAAAAGAAGACCCGGCCTACCTCAAAGAACACCAGGAGAAGGTGCAGCAGATGAATATTGAAATGGAGACGATGAAGCAGTACATGCGCGAACAAAAGCAGGCTATGGACACTGATATGAAAGAAAGGCTGCGCCTGATGGAAATGAAGCAACAGCAACAGGAAAAGTTACTCAGACTGCAGGAAGACAGACTGCTTCAACAAAAAAAGGAACTGCAGGAATACAACGACACCGTTCCCGTCAAACGAAAAGCCGATACTGTTCCCACCAAACTAAAACTCAAAGAAGCAAAGGCTGACACAACAAAACCGATCAGGATTAAACTTCGTGCAGCCGGGGATTCGACAAAAGGTGTTGAAAAAACCAGTAACGGTAAACAGGAACCAGGACTCAGCAAAGTTCATGTGAATAACAACGAATTGAGATTGCGGCGCGCGCAGTACCGGACCAGTTTCCAATGACGACAAGCGAGAAGCAAATTATGCTGAAGTTCAGGCTATAAGCAAGACATACAATTTATTGAACCCCGGGGCGGAGAAAATCAATACACAATTTCTTCGCCCCCGGTTTTTATTACCAGTTCCTTTTTCTCACTCGCTTCTACTCTTCCTACAATTTTCGCATCAATTTCAAATCCGCGCGCCACGCTGATCATTTTTTCTGCTGAAGCTGCATCGGTGAATACTTCCATGCGGTGCCCCATATTAAACACCTGGTACATTTCGCGGCGATCGGCGCCCGAAGCTTGTTGTATAAGCTGGAAGATGATGGGCGGCTCGAACAAATTATCTTTTACAACGCGGAAATTTCCGGGCAGGTATTTCATGCATTTGGTTTGTCCGCCCCCGCTGCAGTGTATCAATCCGCGAATGGCATGGAAATATTCCTGCAACAGCACTTTCAACAGCGGCGCATAGGTGCGCGTGGGCGACAGCAGCAATTTGCCAACAGATAGCGGAGCACCGGGAACGGTATCTGTCATCCGGTGTTTGCCGATATACACCACTTCATCTGGCAAGGAAGTCTCGTAGGTCTCCTTAAATTTTTCTGCGTAAAATTTTCCCAACACATCATGTCGCGCGCTGGTAAGTCCATTGCTGGCAATGCCGCTATTGTATTCGGTTTCCCAGCTGGCCTTGCCCGCGCTGGCAAAACCCACGATTACATCACCAGCCTGGATTTTTTCGTTAGTCACTATGCGGTTTTTCGGCCAGCGGGCGGTCATGGTTCCGTTTACGGCTATGGTGCGCACCACATCGCCTACGTCGGCAGTTTCGCCGCCGAGGTAATGGATATTTACGCCAAATTTTTTCAAATCATCAAACAGTTCCTGGGTACCATTGATAACGGTCTCCAGTATTTCGCCGGGTATCAGTTTTTTGTTGCGGTCGATGGTGGAGGAAAACAGAATATTATCATGAATGCCTACGCAGAGCAGGTCGTCGAGATTCATCACGATAGCGTCCTGCGCAATGCCTTTCCACACCGAAATGTCGCCGGTTTCTTTCCAATACAAATAGGCTAAAATGCTTTTGGTGCCGGCGCCATCGGCATGCATCACATTTACCCAATTACTGTCGTTGGTCAGGTAGTCGGGATATACCTTGCAAAAGGCGTAGGGAAAAAGACCTTTATCCAGTTTCCCGGTAGCTTTGTGCACTTCTTCTTTCTGGGCCGAGACACCCCTTTTTGAATATAGGCTCATGCGCTTATTTGAGCGGCAAAAGTAAACTTCCTATTGTATTTTCGCACCGCATTCAATATGAAAGTTTATTATTCTTCTGATGATTTGCCGGATTTCTGCAGGGCCGTGGTAACGATCGGCACGTTTGATGGTGTGCACCGGGGCCATCAGCAGATTTTGGAGCAGTTGAGGCAGGAAGCCGCCCGCATCGGTGGCGAGACGGTAATCATCACTTTCCATCCGCACCCCCGCAAAGTGGTGGCCAACAGCCAGCCCATTTATCTCATCAATACTATTGAAGAAAAAATAGAGCTGCTCGATAAACTGGGCATCGACCACCTGGTGGTAGTGCCTTTCACGGCAGATTTTGCACAACAGTCGCCCGAAGACTATATCGAGAAATTCCTGGTCCGGAAATGCCGTCCCCATACCATCATCATTGGCTACGACCATCGTTTTGGCCAGGGCCGCAAGGGCGATTACCATCTGATGGAGGCGCTAAGCCCCAGGTACGGCTACCGCCTCATTGAAATATCCGCTCAAGTGATCAACGAAAACACGGTGAGCTCTACCCTCATCCGCGATGCTGTTTTAAAGGGAGACATCACGGCGGCCAACGCACTGCTGGGGTATGACTTCTTTTTTGACGGACTGGTTGTTCATGGTAAAAAACTTGGGCGCTCGCTCGGCTACCCCACTGCCAATTTGAAAATTGAAAATGATGAAAAGCTGGTTCCTGGCAATGGTATTTATGTGGTGCAGGTATCGCTGGAAGGAAAAATGTACGGCGGCATGATGAGCATCGGAGTTCGTCCTACTATTGGCGTTACAGAGCGGACGATCGAGGTGAACATTTTTGATTTTGATAAAGAGATTTATGGCCAGCACTTACGGGTATATGTGAAGAAGTATCTGCGCGAGGAGAAAAAATTTGATACTCTCGAAGAATTGAAGGAGCAACTTGCGGTGGATAAGAAGGAGTCGGAGGAGTTTTTGAAGAAAGTTTAATTAACTCAAAAGATTTGATTTATCTCAAAACTATATAAATTTTTATTCAACCAATACCCGAATCAATTCATCATCTTCACCACTAATTCCTTCAATAAAGATGCATCGGGTGTACCGGTGTCGTTTACCCCAACTGTCTTCAGATTGTAGTGATGCAATAAGAGCAAAGCGCTTTCCACACCCTGGTAGCCATAGTTGCGGGCGGCCATAATATAGTCTTTCACAAACCAGGGATTCTCGCCAATATTGGTGGCGATTGTTTTTTCATCTTTGGCATTCTGGCCGAAGATCTTGTAGGTCTTGCTGAACAGATTATAGAGCGTGGGCAGTATCAGTTGTATGGGCGCGGCCTTGGGGTTGGCTTCAAAATACTGAATGATCCGCATTGCCTTGGCCAGGTCTTTTGATGCCATCGCGGCCTGGAGTTCAAAGGCATTATACTCTTTGCTGATACCGACAAATTTTTCTATATCGTCTTCTGTAATATTCTTGCGGTTGCCGAGGTTTACCAGCATTTTTTCCACTTCATTATCTATACGACTGAGGTCGTTTCCAATATGGTCCACCAATAACAGCAAGGCTTTTTGACTTATGCTATATCCCTTGGAGGCAATCAGCTCGCTGGTCCATTCGGGAAGCTTGCTGTCAGATAGTTTTTTGGTGCTCAGCAACTCGGCTTTTGTCTTTAGCAACTTTGCCAGCCTGCTTCGGCCATCCACTTTTTTTTCTTTATAGCTTACTACAAAAACGGTGGAGTGAAGCGGGTTTTCTATATAGGCTTCCAGCTTGTCAATGTCTCGCATCTGCTGCGCTTCTTTTAATATCACCACCTGCCGTTCGGCAAACATGGGGTAACGGCGGCAAGCATTAAAGACTTGCGTCCAGTCGGCATCCTTACCATAAAACACAATCAGGTTAAAGCCCGCTTCAGATTCGGACAATATATGATGTTCGGCATAGTGAACTACCTTGTCGATAAAATAGTCTTCCTCCCCTTCCAGCCAGTACACCGGTTTGAACTGCTTTTTCTTCCAATCCCCGATAATTTTTTCAGCACTCATGTAATATATAATTGATTAAAGCGGTGCAATAATACATCAAAAAAGGTGGTATCATATATAGATTTATACACAACTATAGTACAATACCAGCATGGTTTTCAGCGTTCTTAGGCACTCTCCGTAGGGTCCGGAAACTAATTCTGGCATGGTTTTGGACTAACCCCATATGACAACCCAAAAATCTGGTAAAACAAACACGCTGAACCTGATTTTTAACTTTTTAAAAAACATACACTAATTATGAGTACAACCAATTATCCATCGGCAAGTCCTCAAAGCACACCTCCGAAAAGGGATTCGAAAAACCTGATCATTGGTTTGCTGGCAGTAGGTATCCTTGGTACCTGGGGATATTTCCTGTGGGACAAGAACAAATCCGATCAGAAGATTACACAATTGCAAACACAATATGTTGCGGTTGATTCTTCTAAAAATGAACTCCAAAAAAGTTTCGACGCAGCACTAGGCCGCCTCGATTCACTGACCGGCTATAACAACGAACTGGAAGGAAAACTTACTGAAAGGAATAACGAGATCAATAAACTGAAAGGTCAAATCAACAGCATCCTGAAAAAACAAAGGCTGTCTGAATCTGAGAAAAAACAAGCTCAGGCTTTGATCGCCGAGTTGAACGATAAGATCGCCAACATGGAGGCTGAAATTGCCCGCCTGACCCAGGAAAACCAGGTGTTGCTGCAGGAAAAAACAGTGTTGACCCAGGAAAAAGAACAACTCACTACCGATCTGCAGAACACAACTACTGCAAAGGTTGAGTTGGAGAAGAAAGTGGATATCGCTTCAACGCTGAACGCTTCCAACATCACCATCACCCCCATCAACGAAAAGAACAATGGCAGGGAAAAAGTTACTTCTACTGCTAAGCGCGTTGACAAACTGGTGATCGCTTTTGATGTTGACAACCGTATTGCCGAAGCAGGTACTACCGAAGTATTTGTTGCTATCACTGGCCCCGATGGCAAACCCATCACAGTGGAAGCATTGGGTTCAGGCACCTTCACTACCCGTGAAGAAGGCGAAAAATTCTTCACCACCAAGGTTCCCGTAGAAATCGAAAGTGGTAAGAGAAAACATGTTGAATTCGCCTGGAAACAAAACAGCACTTTCAAAACCGGTAACTACAAAATTGAAGTTTACCACAATGGTTTTAAAATCGGCGAAGCTACACGCGAGCTGAAGAAAGGCGGATTGTTCGGTTAATCAAAAAAACTTATTATAAAAAAATAACCCTGGGCGATGCCTGGGGTTATTTTTTTATAATAAGTTTTTTTGATTAACCTCGAATATTGAATTTGAATTTGAACAAGGAATGTTGAATATGAATGGGCTGCCGGACTGGTTGGTTTCTACCGTATTCTCATTCAGCATTCCTTGTTCAAATTCAAATTCAATATTCACAGCAACGCTCGTACACTCGCTCTCCCCGTATGTATCACCCGCGTATCACCGGGTTTGCGGCCCTCGTATTGAATGTTCATCTCGAGGTTGTTGGATAGACGCTTGGTGAGGTCGAGCGTCCAGAGGAAGTTTTTGCCGGGCAACAGACCGTCGAGCATGATGTAGGCGGAAGGTGTGTTGTAGTTAGGGACGGGATCCTTGGAGGAAAAGCTGATAGTGTTGTAAGTGAATTTTCCTTGTATGGAAGTGTTTTGAAGAATGTTGTATTTCACCTCCGTGTTAATGGCGTGGGAAGATGATTTTTCCATGCTGCCCTGGTCGTTTACTTTATCACTGAACTTATAGCCGGTGATTAGCCTGAAATTGGCGCCCCTGGTGAATGTTATTCTCGGCTCCAACGATTGCTGATCGATCTTGAAATTGCGGTTGCCGAATTTTTCATTCGAACTGGTCAGCTGGTTAATACCGGTGCGTCCAATCAGTTCCAGCGCAATGGTGCGCGAAATGTTCAGGCGCATGCGCAGGCTCCAGTCGTCGAGTTTCCACGTTTCATAACCATAGGTTAGCAGCGATTTATTATTCGTGCGCGCATTGTTGATATCGAATCCCCATTTGGAGCTGGTGCGGTTGAAGGCAAAAGTGTTTATGAACGCGGAATTCAGCGTTATGAGGTTGGCCGTATCAGCCACAAAAGGATTGAACTGCACGGCGCCATCCGCCACTTCTTTCTTGCTCAACTGCAATGACGAATTAAGATTGATGCGGGAAAGGAACCGCGCAAAGCCTTTCGCTTTTTCCAGGTCAATAATGGCCTTTGGAAAAAGACCAAGACTGTAGTTGAAAGTATTATAGTTCGCTTTCACAAATTCATTGCTGGGCGTGAAAATGCGTATATAACGTGCCTGGTCCTGGAAAAGGGCCACCTCAAATTCATTCAACTGCTGAATACCGTCGTTGTTGTAGTCAATCCATGTGTACTCACCCTGGCCGGCCGGCACTTCCAGGAAGGTAAAGTCTCTTTTTTGTTCCTGTCCCGCCCCCACTTCGTACAGTAAGCCGCCCGTTACCAGTCCCCGCCATTCGTTGATCTGGTATTCTGCACGACCAATCATGCTTTCGTCAGCCTCTTGTTTGGTGACTACCGAGTTCAGGATCTCCAGCGTGCGGTAAGTGGCGGTGAAACGGAATTGGTGTTTCTGGCTTTTCAACAGCTCAGCAAACACATTCACGTTTTGGCTCCGGTCAGCAGTGGCCAGCTCAGTGCCCAAAGGATAAGCATTGGTGCGCGTAAACCAGGTAATGCCCCACTTGTTGGGTTTGGCCGGGTTTGATTTAAGATAAACGGAGAGGTTGGAGAACGAGAAACTATATTCCGTAACACTGTCTGATACTTTTCGTCTTACTTCGTTATGTTCCACCGCGTAGTTGGCGCCAATGATATAGTTAGCCAATCGCGGAAACTGCCTCGATATATCTACCGTTGGCCGCAGGAAATGCCCCTTCTCATTAGTGCCACTGAAAGTAGATAAGGAAAAAACATTGTTGAAGCGCCAGCCCCTGATATTCAGCGTATGCGTAATGGTATTGCGGATGCCCTTAAAAGTATTGTCCCTGTTATAAGAGGTAAATTGGTATCGTACCGAATTGTTCTTATTGTCTGCAAGCTGCGCGCCGGCGGTAATGATTGTTTCATCCACTGGTTGCGCCACGGGCGATAATGGCAAACCCCAGTCGCGCGTGAACTCGATATTACGCAGCCTTTCCAGCGGTTTGAATTTGTCCTGCACGTATTCATAACCTAGGTTCGTGGTAAGCCGCAACCCTTTCTGGGCGCTGCTGAGCGGTTGTGTATTGGTCACCATCACACGGGTGGCATACCCCCTGTCGTCGCCTTTATCGCGCGAAGAAAAAGTGTTCACGTCATAGGTGCTCATGGCCACCTCCGCGTTGATGGTAGTTTTCTTGTCGAGTTGATAATCCACGCCCAGGTTGAGTAATTGTTGTTTCTTCGGCGTTACCAGGAAAATAGCGGGTTCGAAATTTCCCTTCTTTTGTCCGCCCTCCGGTGCCACCCATTTGTACACTTTGCCATTAGCGCCATTCAGGTCAGGCACATAGTTACCGTTTTGCTCACCCACATAAATAAACGAAAGACTATAGTGCGCCACCGAGGGATCGGTACTATACACATAAATCTCAGCAGTGTCAGCACCGCCGTTATACACTGTATCGATTTTTGCGTACAATATTTTTTCTACCGAAAAAGTATCGATCACGGCATTGGGGTAAAATGCCTGGTCAATTTTATCGCCAAGTGTATCGAGAAATTTCTTTTGTTCCGCATCGAGGGTTTGATTGATGGGAGAATTTTTCGCGTCGGCATTGCTGAAAAAACCTACACGCAGTTTAACCTTTTCGTTGAAATTGGTTTCGTTGGTGAGATAAATGTTCGAGTTGAGATAATTACGATCCGCATATTCAAATTCCACCACAATGCGCTTGTCTTTGGTGATCATCTGGCGCGGGGTGAAAGTGATTTCCGCGGTGTTGTAGTTGATCACGTAGTCGGCATCTTCACCCCGTTGCATCAGCTCGCCGTCAATGAACACCCGTTCGGTATTAGCCAGCACCACGAAAAAGAATTCATTATTCGCGCCATACAATCGATAAGGCCCCTGGTTGCCTTCCAGTGCCGTAATCACGTTGCGCGTGAATTTACCTTTTGCGATGGAGCCGCTCACCAGCGTGTTGTTGGTAATCGTCGGGCTCAACTGCGTGGTAGTCTCAAAAGCAATACCCTGCAGGCGCTTGTAGAAAGTGAGAAAATAACTTTGGTTTTGCCTGATATCGATATCACCCAGGCTAAGCGCCCAGTTTTTCTTTTTGAATTGAAGAAAAATGCGGTCAAATTCGTTCAGTTGCTGCGTAGTACCATCGGGTTGAATGGGAATATTGTTGTCGGTAATGGCCGCCGCTATTTCGATGCTGTCGGCCAGGTAACCGCTGATCTGCAGGTTAAGATTGGAAGTCACCACCGCATCCTGGTTATTACCGAAGGCTATACCTCTGCCGAAACTACCATTGTAGTTGATGTTTCCGAAATTGAAGAAATCACCTCCCGGTCCTCCCACTCCCGCAAAGTTGGGCGTATAGGGCTTGCCGATAAAAAAGTTGATCACGCTGTCGTAGTCCATTCTTTTCACCGGCGCATTCAGCCGCGTGTTGAACACGCGGTATTGCACCACGATGCTATCCACCGGCGGGCGTTGTTTCCATACCAGTTTTCCATTTACAAAATCAACCGTGTAAAGACTGTCGGGTATGCCGGCAATGGAGATGGTTTGGGGTATAACACTGAGCGAATCGAGACGCAGGGTATCGCCACTGACAGGAAGTGTTTTCTTGCGCAGATTAGACAAAGTCGTATCGGTCCGTGGGACCTGGGCATTCGCCAACAGCAGTCCGGTGGTAAACAGTAAACACAATATCAGGACTTTCCCGATCAACCAGTAAGTTTTCTAATTATTAAAAAATCTTTTAACGTGTCGCCTGCAGTCCTTCCGTGAAAAGATTTTTAAAGTCAAACAAAGCTGATTTTCACCTCATTAACTAAAAACCAGCGGCACCCTGTAATAGCGTCTAAATTTAGGATTTATTGCATGAATGCCGCTATTTATCGCCCCCTGCGACAGCTGCTGCGGTTAGTGCAACGGTTTTGAGCGGCTGGTATCAAATTATCATGAAACCACAACTGCTTAAACTGGAGCGGCAATCTTCAATTGTACCGCAGTCACCAGCTGGGCTTCCGCGGCTATTAATGGCGCCAACCTCACAGCCGGCACCCATTCACTATATGCTTGCCTGGGATTGAACTAGCGGTGATAATCAGGCTACCTGCAGGTTCCTGGACTTCTTTTCTTCGAGGTATTCATCGAAGGTCATCAGCTTATCGATGGCGCCGTTGGGTGTTAATTCAATAATCCGGTTGGCCACCGTCTGCAGGAAAGTATGGTCATGCGAAGCCAGCATCACCACGCCCTTGAAGTTCGTCATGCTTTCGTTGAAGGCCTGGATCGATTCCAGGTCCAGGTGGTTGGTGGGTTCGTCGAGCATTACCAGGTTGGGATCCTGCAGCATCATGCGACTGATCATGCAGCGCACTTTTTCGCCACCGCTCAGCACCGAAGTTTTCTTCATCACCTCATCGCCGCTGAAGAGCATTTTGCCCAGGAAGCCGCGCAGGAAGGGCTCATCCACATCGGTAACGTGCGGAGGCACAAACTGGCGCAACCAGTCCATCAGCGTCAGGTCCTTGCCTTCGAAGTATTTGGAGTTGTCGTTGGGCAGGTATGCTTTCACCACTGTGGTGCCCCACTCGTATTTTCCGCTGTCTGGTTCCATTTCTCCGTTGATTATTTCGAAGAAATAATTCACCGCCAGCTGATCGTCGGCTACAATAGCCACCTTATCGCCCTTTCTCAGATCGAATGTGATGTCTTTGAATAGTACCCTGCCGTCAACCGATTTGCTGAGTTTTTCTACATTCAGCACCTGGTTGCCCACTTCGCGCAGGGGTTTGAAAATAATGCCGGGATATTTGCGGTTGGATGGAGCAATTTCTTCAATAACCAGTTTCTCGAGGGCTTTCTTACGCGCAGTGGCCTGTCTTGATTTGGAAGCATTGGCGCTGAACCGTGCAATGAATTCGAGCAGGTCCTTGCGCTTTTCTTCCATCTTCTTGTTCTTATCGGCCAGCTGGCGCGCCGCCAACTGGCTGCTTTCGTACCAGAAGGTATAGTTACCGGTATATATCCTGATTTTCCCGCGATCCACATCGGCCACATGCGTACATACGGCGTCGAGAAAGTGACGGTCGTGCGATACCACGATCACGATATTCTGGAAATCGGCCAGGAAGTTTTCGAGCCAGGAGATGGTCACCACGTCCAGGTTGTTGGTAGGCTCGTCCAGTATCAGGATGTCGGGATTACCAAACAATGCCTGCGCCAGCAACACGCGCACTTTCATCATACCATTCAGGTCGCGCATATACGAGTTGTGCAGTGCTTCGCCTACGCCCAGTTCGCTGAGCAAGGTTGCCGCGTCGCTTTCGGCGGTATAGCCACCCATTTCACCAAATTCTGCTTCCAGTTCTCCCGCACGAATACCATCTTCTTCGGTAAAATCTGCTTTCGAATAAATGGCATCGCGTTCCTGCATCACTTCCCACATGCGCTTATGGCCCATCATCACGGTATTGAGCACGGTGAAATCATCAAACTCCGACTGGTTCTGTTTCAGTACGGCAATACGCTCACCGGGAGTGATTTCCACTGTACCCTTGTTGGGTTCAATTTCTCCCGCCAAAATTTTCAAAAAGGTAGATTTACCGGCACCATTCGCGCCGATAATGCCATAGCAATTACCCTTGCTGAAAGTGAGGTTTACCTCGTCAAACAAAACACGCTTTCCAAACGACAACGTAACATTATTCACTGTAATCATCGAGCTCAAATTTGAAGGCGCAAATTTACAGCTTTTTACCCGAAGGGAAGGTTAATTATTGGCTTCGCGCAGCAAGTCGTCAAGGTCAAGCGGTTCGGTGACCATTTGTAGGTTGCCGTTGGTGTCAAAGGGCCATTTTTCACGGGGTTTGTCCCAATACAGCTCTACCCCATTGCCATCGGGGTCGTCGAGATAAATGGCCTCAGAAACGCCGTGATCTGAGGCGCCGGCGAGCGGGTAATTGGCTTCGATCAACCGTTTCAGCACGATGGCCAGGTCTTTTCGCGTGGGATATAGTATGGCGGTATGGAATAGTCCGCAGGCCCGTTGGGGCGCAGGAGGAGCATTCTTGCTATACCAGGTATTCAGACCTATATGGTGGTGATACCCTCCTGCCGACACAAACACGGCATGGCTGCCATAGTGCTGCGTAATTTCAAAACCCAGCAGACCGTGATAAAAGGCAAGCGCCTTTTCAAGATCAGATACTTTCAGGTGTACATGGCCTATGCGTGTACCGGCGGGAACGGTATAACTCATTATTTTTTGTATTTATCGTTTAAAGTCTTGCCACTCGCACAAAGCTCAACAATTTTCGCAATCCTTTGTTGGCGGGTTTCCTCGCGTTTTGCTTCGGTTACATATTCAACGTATTCTTTGCGATAGCCATAGGTAAGACCGTCGAAATATTTCAAAGCAGGTTTATTTTTTGCCAATGCTTTCTGCAGGTCGGCGGGCACTTCGATGGTTTTGTTTTTCACCACCCGTTTAAATCCTTTTTTATTAACGGCGATAGCTTCTTTGATCAGCGCCGTCAACGCGGCTTCATCAATTTCTTTTACGTCGGTGTATTTGATGGAACGGTTAAACTCATTGTCCACGCAATGATTGAATAATCCTTTCGGATCTTTAAGTGCTGAGCCGTTGAAAAATGTAAGCTTTACATGCTCTTTAAATCCGGCATATCCGCAAACCATGCCATGGCATGAATAATTTGGTCCCCATTTCCAGTCTTCCTGTAGTTCTTTATCGGCTTTGAGAATGATGGAGCGTAATTTTTTGCATATAGTTTTAGAGAAAGGGGGAAGCGACTCGATATAATCGAGCGCTCTTTGTTTCGCGTTGGTTGCTACGGTCGCCATAAAGAGAATTTACACCAAGTTGGCGAAAACCGGTGATTTTTCCTTGTCGGAAATTGCGAATCCTTATCTCTTGTCTTCCGTCAGCCCCGCAACCAGATATTCCTTGTTGAGGCGGGAAATATTGGTGACCGAAATTCCCTTGGGGCAAACGGCTTCGCAGGCTTCGGTGAAGGTGCAGGAGCCGAAACCTTCCTTGTCCATTTGCGCTACCATGTTCAGTACGCGTGTTTTGCGCTCGGGTTCGCCTTGTGGTAAGAGCGCGAGGTGAGAAACTTTTGCAGAAAGGAAGAGCATAGCCGAGCTGTTTTTACAAGCCGCAACGCAGGCGCCGCAACCTATACAGGCGGCTGCTGCAAAGGCGGCATCGGCCTTTTCTTTTTCTATGGGAATAGCATTGGCATCAACGGCATTGCCGGTATTTACTGAAATATAACCACCGGCTTGTATGATGCGGTCGAACGCGCTGCGGTCAACCACCAGGTCTTTGATAACGGGAAATGCCTTGGCGCGCCAGGGTTCTACCACGATGGTGTCGCCATCTTTGTAAGCACGCATGTGCAACTGGCAAACTGTATTGTGCTGCCAGGGACCGTGCGGGCGGCCATTGATATACATGGAACACATACCGCAAATACCTTCCCGACAGTCATGGTCGAATGCAATGGGGTCTTTGCCCTCGGCGATCAACTGCTCATTCAACACGTCGAACATCTCAAGGAAAGACATTTCCGATGAAATGTTTTTTACTTCATAGGTTTCAAAACGGCCTTTGTCCTGGCTATTTTTTTGTCTCCAGACCTTGAGCGTAAGATTCATTGTATAATGTTCCATGTATATAGCTCGTTTGAATTAATTATTTATAACTACGCTGACTTGGTTTTGCTACTTCAAAATGCAGTTCTTCTTTGTGCAGCTGCCATTGGCTGTCGCCTTTCCATTCCCAGGCAGCCACATAGCTGAAGTTGGCATCATCGCGTTTGGCTTCGCCATCTTCTGTCTGCGATTCTTCGCGGAAGTGACCGCCACAGCTTTCATTGCGGTGCAGTGCGTCGATACACATCAGTTCGCCCAGCTCCATAAAGTCGGCCACGCGGTTGGCCTTATCAAGCTCGGGGTTGTATTCATGGATGGTACCTGTCACGCGCAGATCGCTCCAGAACTCTTTGCGCAGCTCCTGAATTTCGGTGATGGCCTGCTTCAGACCTTCGGCATTGCGCGCCATACCGCATTTATCCCACATAATCTTACCGAGGCGTTTGTGGAAGCTTTCCGGCGATTGTTTACCCTGTATGCTCATCAAACAATTGATGCGGTCGCTCACCTGCTTCTCGGCCTCCACAAAGGCCGGATGATCGGTGGATATAGAAGCTGTGCGAATTTCGTCGGCCAGGTAATTACCAATGGTATAGGGAATCACAAAATAGCCATCGGCCAGACCCTGCATCAGCGCCGATGCACCCAGTCGGTTAGCACCGTGATCGCTGAAGTTGGCTTCGCCCAAAGCATATAAGCCGGGCACAGTGGTCATCAGTTCATAGTCGACCCACAAACCACCCATGGTATAGTGAACGGCTGGGTATATGCGCATCGGCACTTCATATGGATCTTCACCTGTAATCTTCTGGTACATGTCGAAGAGGTTGCCATATTTTTCTTTTACCACCTGTTTACCCAGTGTGCGAATCTGTTCTTCAGTTGGATTGGTAATACCTTGTTTACCGCATTCGATTTTTCCATAACGAATAATCGCGGCGGCATAGTCAAGATATACCGCTTGTTTGGATGAACCTACGCCATAGCCTGCATCGCAGCGCTCTTTGGCGGCGCGGCTGGCCACGTCGCGGGGCACCAGGTTACCGAAGGCGGGATATCTTCTTTCGAGATAATAATCTCTTTCGTCTTCGGGAATTTCATTAGGCTTACGGGTATCCCCTTTCTTTTTCGGCACCCATATACGTCCGTCGTTACGCAGCGATTCCGACATCAGTGTCAGTTTCGACTGGTGATCGCCCGACACGGGTATGCAGGTAGGATGTATCTGTGTAAAGCAAGGATTGCCGAAGTATGCCCCTTTGCGGTGTGCTTTCCAGATGGCGGTTACGTTGCTGCCCATTGCGTTGGTAGACAGGTAAAACACGTTGCCATAACCACCTGAGCAGAGCAATACGGCATGCCCGAAATGTCTTTCCAGCTCGCCGGTCACCAGGTTGCGGCAAATGACGCCGCGGCATTTACCATCAATGATCACGATGTCGAGCATTTCGTGGCGCGAATACATTTTCACATTTCCCAATGCCACCTGGCGTTCCAAAGCCTGGTAAGCGCCTATCAGCAACTGCTGACCGGTCTGGCCGGCAGCATAGAATGTACGTTGTACCTGTGTACCGCCGAATGAACGGTTGCTGAGCAAACCGCCATATTCGCGGGCAAAGGGAACACCTTGCGCCACGCACTGGTCAATAATATTCACGCTCACTTCTGCCAGGCGGTGTACGTTGGCTTCGCGTGCACGGTAGTCGCCACCTTTAATAGTATCGTAAAAAAGGCGAAAAACAGAGTCGCCGTCGTTCTGGTAATTTTTTGCAGCATTAATGCCACCCTGCGCGGCAATGGAGTGCGCGCGACGTGGTGAGTCCTGGAAGCAGAATGCTTTCACCTGGTATCCCAGTTCACCCAGCGAGGCTGCGGCGGAAGCGCCTGCCAGCCCTGTTCCGATAACGATCACCTCCAGTTTGCGTTTGTTAGCCGGATTCACCAGTTTACAATGTCCTTTGTAGTAAGTCCATTTCTGATCTAATGGCCCGGGCGGTATTTTGGAATCAATCATAACGATACTGTTTCGAGTTTCAATTTTCGCGTTTCGGGTTAGTTCAGGTCAACCCAGTTGAAATACATGCTGATGGGCATCAAGGCAAATAACAAGGGAACAATTATGGAAAAAGCAGCGCCTGCGCCGCGGGCCAGGGCAATATACTTGGTATTGCTGACGCCCAGTGTACGGAAGGCGGCCTGGAAACCGTGCAGCAGGTGCCAGGCAAGCGAAATACATCCCAGTACATATACAATCACCACCCAACCCTGCTGAAAGGTGTGATACATACGCGCATACAGATTGTGATACTCTGTGGGGGTGCCATAGTTCACCGGTTCCAGCGTGTGGGTGACACGCGAAGGAACCCAGAAATGTGAAATATGGATTACGAGAAAGAGCAGGATGAGCGTACCGAGCAATCCCATCGACTTACTGTACCAGCGGCTGCCCTTGCTACCCATGGGCACTTTGTAACCAATGTTTCTTTTTGCCCGGTTCTTTACTTCCAGCACATAGCCCTGGATGATGTGGATGAAAAAGCCAACAAACAGTCCCACTTCGATAATGCGTATTACATAATAAGCGCCCATAAAATGGGCGGCTTTATTAAATATTTCTCCGTTATCGCTGTCATCAAAAATATCGGCGTAAATACAGGCATTGATGCCAACATGAACCACCAGGAAGCTGATGAGGAACAATCCTGACAATGCCATTACTAATTTCTTTCCTACCGATGATGTGAAGAATTCAGACCATTTCATCTGTTCTAATTTATTTTTTCTAAGGCCAGATGGAACCTCGCACTGCCATCGCACGCAAGCTACGCTACATGCTCGGTTTCACTTTTATTATCTTTTTGAACCGGGAGAGCTTTTTAAAATTCACCGCAAAGGTAAAGCAGCAAGGCCAAAATTCACACTGCAATAAACGGATTTCTTAAAATCGCTATCTTAGCCCCTTGAACTTCAGGAGAAGGGACCCGTATCCCCCATCCTTTTTCAATATTAATGCATGAAACAAGAAGAGGATTTTGAAGCGAACCTGGCCGGCGAAGAAGGTCAGAGTGAAGAAACGAAAAGTAGTTGGTTCAAGCGTATTAAAAAGGGTATTCTGACCAGCACGGCGGAAAAAAAGGAAACTCCGGAAGGCCTCTGGAGTAAATGTCCTGCCTGTGGATATATATGCACTGTGACGGAACTCAGGGAAAACCTGTTTGTTTGTCCCAAGTGCAACCACCATCACCGTATCGGCAGCTCGGAATATTTCGACATCCTGTTCGACGATGATGGGTATGATATCATGTTTGAGAATATCCGTTCAAAGGACTTTCTCGGCTTCACCGACCTCAAATCATATCAAAAGCGCCTGGAAGAAAGCTGGGCCAAGACAGATATCACCGACTCCATCCGCATTGCCCGCGGCACGGTAAAGCAACATCCGCTGGTGGTAGGCTGTATGGATTTTGAATTCATTGGCGGCTCGCTGGGCAGTGTGATGGGCGAAAGAATCTGCCGCGCCATCGATATATGCCTGCAGGAAAGAACGCCGCTGCTGATCATCTGTAAATCGGGCGGCGCGCGTATGATGGAAAGCGCCTTTTCGCTGATGCAACTGGCAAAAGTGAGTGGTAAACTGTCGCAAATGACGGATGCCCGCATTCCTTATATTTCGCTGCTCACCGACCCGTCGTTTGGCGGCATATCCGCTTCGTTTGGTATGCTGGGCGATCTCAATATTGCCGAACCCGGCGCCCTGATCGGTTTTGCAGGCCCCCGCGTAATCAAAGAAACCATCAAAAAAGACCTGCCCGAAGGTTTCCAACGCAGCGAATTCCTGCTGGAACATGGCTTCCTCGATTTCATTGTGCCCAGGAAGGAGTTGAAAGATAAATTGGCGACAGTCTTGTATTTATTCAAAAACTAATTGGGGTAAAATCACAAGCACCAAATAACAGGAACCCAATAATGACCAAATAAAAAATTTCAAATTTTGTGATTTTTAATTTGAGTTTTACTTGGTTCCTGTGATTTGATATTTGTGATTTCCAACAACAGGCAGGAAATGTCAGTAATAACCAACAGATCAGCTTACCACGACTACTTCATCGAAGACAAATACGTCGCGGGCATGGTACTGACCGGCACGGAGGTGAAATCACTGCGTGACGGCCGCGCCAGCTTCAACGATGCCTACTGCTATTTTCATAAAGGGGAACTCTGGATAAAAAGCCTGCATATTGCTGAGTATTCGCATGGCACCGTGAATAATCACGATCCTTTGCGTGAGAGAAAACTCTTACTGCAAAAACGCGAACTGCGAAAGCTGGAAGCGAAAATGAAAGAAAAAGGTTACACCATTGTGCCGCTGAAGATACTTTTTAATGAAAAAGGACTGGCAAAATTGGAAATAGGTCTGGGTAAGGGCAAGAAAATGTACGATAAGCGCGAGTCTATCAAAACGCGCAATGTGGAGCGACAGATGAAACGGTTTCTTAAATAATTTCTGTTCCTGTTTTGGCTTGATTTTTTCTGCATATCTTCATGTATGCGCTGTTTAATCCCATTAGCAATTTTTCTTTTATCGGTACCTGTAGCATACGCGCAGTCAGTCGCCGGCAGTTGGTATGGCAAGGCCGATGTGGTGGCCCGCGGGGTCAACAATAACTATCTCACCGAATTGATATTGAAACAAAAGGGCGACGAGGTAGAAGGCATTTTCGGATATTATTTCAAAGACAGTTACCAGAGCTTTTTTGTGCGCGGCACCTACAACAAAAAAAGCAGGGAGTTGCGCATCAACAATCTGCCCATCCTGTTTCACCGGTCCGAAACCCGCAACGGTATTGAATGCCCCATGCATTTTCAGGGCATACTGATGGTAAGCCAGGTGAAAAGATCGCTGCGGGGCAGCTTTTTCAGCGACGACAAATACAAATACACCTGCCCGGAACTGCGTGTGAGCTTCAGCCTCGATAATGCCGAAGATGAAGACAGCGTTTTGCGCGTGGCTACTGCTCAGCAAAAATTCTGGAAGCCGCAGGAAGAAGATTTTGTGGTGATGGATGTCACCAAAAACCAAACCATTACCCGCTCTGCCGATGCGCTGGCTACCGGCACCGTTGATTCGCCGGTTGTTGATCAGGCAGAGATCGAAGAACCACTGCTCACCCGTTTTGCAAAAAGAAAAACGATATATAGCACGGAGATTGAAGTAGAAAGCGATTCCGTACGCATCAGCTTTTACGATAATGGCGATATTGATGGCGACAGCATCAGCGTGTTCGTGAACAATCAGCCCGTGCTGGTAAAGCAGGAGCTTACATCCCGGGCATTGAACATCTACATAAAATTAGACAGCACCCGCGCCGTAAATGAAATCACCATGTTTGCCGAAAACCTCGGCAAATACCCACCCAATACCGCACTCATGCTGGTAACAGACGGCGTAAACCGACACGAAGTATACCTCTCGAGCAGTCTCACGCAAAATGCGGGAGTTAAGATTCGAAGACGAAGGTAGAAGGTGGAAAAAGAAGTCCGCCGTCCTGGCGACTCCGTCATTGCGTACTATTCGAACAATTCAGGCTGATCAGTTTCCGAAGGCTTCTGCTCCTTCATCACCCATTCAAATACGGTGGATTTGGTAAAGTCAGCCAGCTTAATACCTACCGTTTTCCGGTCGGTTACTTCCACAAAGCTGTTGATCTTTACTTTCTGGGAGCGCTGTTGCGCGCCGCGGCCCGCGGTAATTTTCACAACGGGATCGGGATGCGTGGTAACAGCTTCGAGATAGTTGCCCTCCCCTTCTTTGATAAAACTGAACTTATTGCGTAAGGTGGTAGTATCAACCTTGAATCGTTTTACGTTGAACTGCTGCTTATCATTATCGAGGTAGATGGCAGTAATCACTTTTTCAGGGTCAAATTTCTCGATATCGATCACCTGCTCAGGATCGAACTTCTGCGTCAGCTCCTGGTCGGTGATTTCGTAAGTGCCATCGTGGTACATCACGATCAGCTTCTCGTCGGGCTGGAAGCTGCCGAGATATTCGCCTTTTTCTTCGGTGTTGAGGCGGCCAAACTGGTCGTCAAACCAAAGCTTGATGCCACCAAGCGTTGAGCGTCCCTGCTCCTTAAACTTCACGCTCTTGATGGGATACTTCGTCACCTGGTTACCCTGGCTGTTGCGGCTCTTGATCTCGAGTTCTTCAAAATAAAAATCAAACTCTTTCTTGCGCGCCGTGCTGTTGGGGCTCAGTATCACTTTTACCACCTCTGCTTCGCCGTGCGGGTTGGCAGAGAGATAATGTACCTTGCTTTTCTCGGTACCCTTGGTGAGATTGTATTCCTTATCGCGGGTAACACCGGTTACGTTGAAGCGTTTTGCATAGCACACACCGCTCTTGCCGTCCACGTAGATCATGTTGTACGTGGTGCGTTCATCATTTTTCTGGAACACTGCCACATGCAATATGTCTTTGCCGATAAACACTTTATCGGCTACTTTCACCACCTTCATGATACCACTGCGTGTGAAGCAAATGATATCGTCGAGAGTGGAGACATCGCACACAAATTCATCTTTCTTTAAACCGGTACCGATAAAACCATCGGCGCGGTTTACATACAGTTTGGCATTGGCAATAGCCACCTGTTTGGCCTGTATGCTTTCAAACAGTTTGATCTCTGTTTTTCGCTCGCGGCCTTTGCCGTATTTCTGCAAAAGACCTTCGTAGTATGCCACCGCAAAATCAACCAGGTTGGCGAGGTCGTGCTTTACCTGCCTGATGTCTTTTTCAAGGCCTTTTATTTGCTCGTTCAGTTCTTCAATATCCAGTTTATAGATACGGCGAACCGGTTTTTCGGTAAGCTTTACAATGTCTTCGCGGGTAATATCGCGGCGCAACTGTTTACGATAGGGTTTGAATGCTTCAGCGATGGCCTCCAGCACTTTCTCCCAGGTTGCGTGCTTTTTCTCCAGCTCCTTATATATTTTTTCTTCGAAGAAGATTTTCTCCAGCGAAGTATAGTGCCATTTTTCCTGCAGTTCTCCCAGCTTAATCTCCAGCTCTTTCTTCAGCAGGTCTTTGGTGTAATCCACCGAATGACGCAGCAGATCGTGCACGCCCATGAAGCGCGGCTTCTGGTCTACGATAACGCAGGTATTGGGCGAAACGCTTACCTCGCAACTGGTAAATGCGTATAAGGCATCGATGGTGATGTCGGGTGAAATGCCCGGCGCCAGGTCAACCTGTATCTCCACTTCAGCTGCTGTGTTGTCGGTCACCTTCTTGATCTTGATTTTGCCCTGGTCATTGGCTTTGATGATGGAGTCGATCAGCGCCGTGGTGGTCACACCAAAAGGCACGTCGCGGATAATGAGGGTTTTCTTATCCAGCTCTTCAATATGCGCGCGGACGCGCACCTTGCCGCCGCGTTTGCCTTCATTATAATTGGTAACATCAATCATGCCGCCGGTCTGGAAATCAGGATAGAGCTCAAATTTTTTCCCACGCAGATACTTGATGGCGGCTTCGATGATTTCGCAGAAATTGTGAGGAAGAATTTTGGTTGCCAGCCCCACCGCAATACCTTCTGCACCCTGCGCCAGCAACAAGGGGAATTTCATGGGCAGGGTCACCGGTTCATTCTTGCGGCCATCGTAACTCAGTGCCCATTCGGTGGTTTTGGGATTGAAGGCTACTTCCAGCGCAAAACGGCTCAGCCTGGCTTCAATATATCGTGGAGCTGCTGCTTCGTCGCCGGTGCGTACATCACCCCAGTTGCCCTGCGTATCAATCAGCAGGTCTTTTTGTCCCATATTTACCAGCGCGTCGCCAATGCTCACATCGCCGTGGGGGTGGTACTGCATGCTATGACCAATGATATTGGCCACTTTGTTGAAGCGACCATCATCCATTTCCTTCATGGCATGCAGTATGCGGCGCTGCACGGGTTTCAAACCGTCTTCGATGGCAGGCACCGCACGCTCCAGTATTACATAAGAGGCGTAGTCGAGAAACCAGTTTTTATACTGACCCGTTACGCCACTCGATTGTTCTGTGATATTACTATCCTTCTTTTTCGCGCTCATAGATTCTTATTTAACAAACTACTCTGCAATAGCGGGCTGTGCCGATTTTGATTTTACCTCAAAATCTTTCATACCCTTCAGTTCACCCTGTATATCAAATTCACCGGCGGCCAGTATCGTCTTCAAACGCCAAAGCAGGTAAGCATCGCCGGTAGTCTGCTTATTTTTATTTAAGAAAGTATGAATGATCTTGCTTGCCTTTTGCCAGTCGGCGCTGATATATTTCTTCAGATCATTATCATAAAAATCATAATCGTGCTGCGCCAGTTTCTTGCCACCTTCCAGCGTGCGCACGCCCTTTTCTTCGTTCTGCAATCTTGTCCATTCATCAGGATCTACTTCAAACTCGCTGAGCGTGATGGGGCGTGCCAGTTTTTTGGCTTTCAAAAACTCCTTCGGCGGAATTACGTGCAGGGTTTCGGGATAAAAGATCTGTCCTTTATCATTGATAAAGGGAAGATTGTTCAGGTATAAGATATAAATCCTTCCCTGCAGGTCTTTCAACTGGCTCATCAGCCAATAATAGCCGCAAACATCATGTTTGTTTTGTGCGGCCCATATCCAGCAAATTTCTTCTTCATTATTATTCAAGCGCTCAACCAGTTCGGCCACGGTCTTGTTATCATCCCACTGCGCCTTATCAACCAGGCCATCATAATCACCGCCGGCCAGCACCTGGCGCCACCATTCTTTGCGCGCCTGGATGCCTTCGGTGGTGTAAATATCTTTTATTGGTCCAACGGCATAATCGTCTCTTATCAGTATCACGTCGCCGGCAAAACCGTTGTCCAGTTCAAAGGCTTTTTCCAAAACGGCTACATCTGCTTCGTTAAAAACAATATGGATCATGGTACAAATTAATTTCTTGTTGACTACTCTCCTTCTACGAGGTCAAGCTCTACACGCAGGTTTTCGATGATGAAGTCTTGCCGTTCCTGCGTATTTTTTCCCATATAATATTCCAGTGTCTGCTGAACGTGCTCTCCCTGTTCGATCACCACGGGTTGCTTGCGCATATCAGGACCGATAAAGCGCGCAAATTCATCGGGAGAAATTTCACCCAATCCTTTAAAGCGCGTGATCTCGGGTTTGCCGCCGAGCTTTTTGATGGCGGCCTGCTTTTCGTTTTCGTCGTAACAGTAGATAGTCTCCTGTTTGTTGCGTACCCTGAACAAAGGAGTCTCCAGGATATATACATGATTATTCTTCACCAGGTCGGGGAAGAACTGCAGGAAGAATGTCATGATCAGCAGGCGGATATGCATGCCATCTACATCGGCATCGGTTGCGATGATGATATTGTTGTAACGCAATCCCTCGTATCCGTCTTCGATGTTCAGCGCGTGCTGCAACAGGTTGAACTCTTCATTTTCATACACCACTTTCTTGGTCAAACCAAAACAGTTCAGCGGCTTACCACGCAAGCTGAACACGGCCTGGGTCTCCACATTGCGCGATTTGGTGATAGAGCCACTGGCCGAATCACCTTCGGTGATGAAGATGGTGCTCTCTTTTGCTTTTTCAAGAATAATTTCCCTGTCTTTGCCGGTGGGTTCATCATTGAGATGATAGCGGCAGTCGCGCAGTTTTTTATTATGAAGATTCGCTTTTTTCGCTCTTTCGTTGGCCAGCTTTTTGATACCGGCCAGTTCTTTTCTCTCGCGCTCGCTTTGTTCGATGCGTTTTTTCAATGCCTCGGCGGTGCTGGGATTGCGGTGCAGATAGTTGTCGAGTTCCTTGGCCAGGAAATCGCCCACGAAGTTGCGCATGCTGGGACCGCCTTCATAAACTGTCTGCGAGCCCAACTTTGTTTTTGTCTGCGATTCAAACACCGGCTCCTGCACGCGCACGGCAATGGCGGCACAAATGCTGCCGCGTATGTCTGAAGCGTCGTAGTCCTTCTTATAAAAATCGCGAATGGTCTTCACCACCGCTTCGCGGAAAGCCGCCAGGTGCGTACCGCCCTGCGTGGTGTATTGTCCATTCACGAATGAATAATACTCTTCGCCATACTGGTCTTCGTGCGTCATGGCCACTTCTATATCATCTCCTTTTAGGTGGATGATGGGATAACGCAGTTCGTCCTCGTTGGTCTTGCGCTGCAGCAGGTCGAGCAGACCATTCTTGCTCACGAATTTCTTTCCGTTCAGCGTAATCACCAGCCCGGCATTGAGGTAGCAATAGTTCCAGATCTGGCTTTCGAGATAGTCGTAGTTGAAGTTGAAATTTTTGAAGACGGTATCGTCGGGGATGAATGTCACCAGCGTACCGTTCTTTTCATCGCTTTTTGACTCGCGATGTTCTTTGATGAGCACGCCTTTTTCAAACTCGGCGGTCTTTTCGCGGCCTTCGCGGAAGGCCGTCACCTTAAAATAATTGCTGAGCGCGTTCACTGCTTTAGTACCCACACCGTTCAGACCAACGGCTTTCTGGAATACCTTGCTGTCGTATTTGGCACCTGTATTGATCTTACTCACCACGTCTACCACCTTACCGAGCGGAATGCCGCGGCCAAAGTCACGCACAGTTACGGTCTTGCCTTCAATCGTAATATCGATCTGCTTGCCGTAACCCATGGTATATTCATCAATACAGTTATCTATCACTTCTTTCAGGAGTACATAGATGCCGTCGTCGGGGCTGGAGCCATCGCCCAGTTTCCCGATATACATGCCCGGGCGCATGCGTATATGCTCACGCCAGTCGAGCGATTTAATCGATTCCTCGGTATATTCAAACAAATCAGAGCCGGGGGCTGCAGAGGTGTTTTCCGTTTTCTTAGTTTTCGCCATCGGATTCTACAGAATTGACTTACAACTACTTAGGGACCATCTTTCCCCAAAAACCTTTTTACTAAAATTTTTTGCGAACGGGCAAATATAGCCAATTGAAATCAGAAGGGTTTTGCGGGAATTATACACGGCTGTGGAAAAAGAAATGAAGATTGAAGAGAGAGCAAAGAAGGGAGAAGGAGAGTTTTAAAGGGGTGGGTTGCCTTATTTTTGACCAATGACTCAACCCATTCTTGCTGAACTGTGCGAAGTTTCTGTGATTCAAAACGGCGTCACCATCCTGCACCCTGTTTCACTAAAAATACAGCGTGGCGAACAATGGGCTATTGCTGGTCATTCGGGAAGCGGGAAGACTATGCTGGCGAACGCGCTGGCCGGCAAGATTCATTATCACGGCACGATTTCTTACCACCTTTCTGGCAGCGAACAACACCACGCACGCGTGCTGATGATAGAGCAGCAACACCGATTTAAGAACCGGTCGAATACCAGCGACTTCTATTACCAGCAGCGATATAATTCCGCTGACGCCGAAGACACGATCACCGTGGCAGAATATATCGAAGAGGCGGGACACGATACCGATGGCAGCCATTGGATGGATACGCTTCACATCACTCCGCTCCTGCAAAAACCGCTGATACAATTAAGTAATGGAGAAAACAAACGGCTGCAGATCGTGCAGGCGCTGTTCCGTGATCCGGCTATATTGATACTCGATAATCCGTTTACCGGGCTGGATGTGGACGGAAGAAAAACGCTTCACCATGTGTTGAACGAAATTGTGCAAGCCGGCATTCACATAATATTGATCACCGCGCATGAAGATATGCCTGCCTGCCTCACACACATCGCCATCCTGGAAAATGGCAAATTGGTGAAAACAGGCAAAGTCAGTGAAATCAAGTGGCAACATCAAAATACGAGCGCATTCAACACCGAACTAATTAAGCAATTGCCTGCCCCCGAAGAAAACAGTTTCAACTTTGCTGTAAAAATGGTGAACGTATCGGTTCGCTATGGCGAAAAAATTGTTTTACAAAACATTAATTGGGAAGTAAAGAAAGGCGAGCGCTGGTGCATATCCGGGCCCAATGGTTCGGGGAAATCTACGCTGCTCAGTCTCATCTCCGCCGATAACCCGCAGGCTTATGCCAATGAAATTTATTTATTTGATCGCCGCCGCGGCAGCGGAGAAAGTATCTGGGATATTAAGAAGAGAATCGGTTTCGTCTCACCCGAACTCCATCTTTTCTTCGATCGGGGCACTTCGGTGTTCGACGTGATCGCTTCGGGGCTTTTCGATACTATTGGACTTTTCCGTCAATTAGGTAACAGCCAGGTACAACAAGTCAACCGCTGGCTTGATATTCTTCGGTTGCAGTCCCTCAAAGACCGCCCACTCTTCCGCCTCTCTCTCGGACAGCAACGCCTGGTACTGCTCGCACGCGCCCTCGTCAAAAATCCTCCTCTCCTCATCCTCGACGAACCCTGCCAGGGCCTCGATGAAACGCAAACCAAATCATTCAATGATCTCATAGATCTGCTCTGCCTGCATTTCGACACCACACTGCTCTACGTTAGTCATTACGACAACGCCCTCCCCTCCACCATTACCCACCGCCTCTCACTTTAATCATTCACATTCAACTTCAATTTCAAAATTCAAATTCAATATTCAATTCCGCTGTCGACATAATTCCACAGTTCTCTAATATTATTTTCATGCCACGCGCCTGAAGAAAATGTTAAAAATTTTCTTGTCAACAATTATTTTTTCTGGCACAGTAGTTGGATAATATCAAATCACAAATAAGTTATTCATTTTTTTCCCGCTTCCTCAACCGTTTGGATATACCAATAGACCCTGCTTGAAAAAAGCAAACGACCACCTGTAAACGTTGTAAACCATTTTTTAATTAACCATAATTTGTAATTATGAAAAATGTCAAGTTGAAATTGGCAGCGTTGACTTTTGCTGCCGCAGCCTTATTTGCCTTCACCGAATTCAGAGCTGGTACTATCAAAGGCATGGTTACTCCTGCCGACGGCGCCGTTAACGCATGGGCCGTTTCTGCAACCGATACTTTGAAAGCAACTATCGATAACGGTACTTTCTCCATTGCTGACGCTCCTGCGGGAACATATCGCGTCATCATTGAAGCAAAGCCGCCGTATAAGAATGCTGCAAAGGACGGTGTAACCGTGACCGATGGTCAGACTACTGACGTAGGTGAAATAAAATTGGAACAATAACGCTACCCTTTCAGGGATTCATAATGAAACAGTGCCTCCGGGCGCTGCTTTTATTATGGATGAAAGTGGTCGGCCGGTAAATTATATGCTAACGCATGCCCGGGTCACGGTAATTTTTCGAAGCATCATCAATCACCAGCACCCAATCGCTGCCGCGGCCTATAGCAGTGGGGGTAAATTCTTTGCTGCCTGTGTTGGCAAATTCACCCAACGCAACCGATCCGCCATCGCGCGGATTGAACCACCAGGCTTTGAGTCTTTCCGATTTTATTTTTGAGGTGTTAACGGTGGTCTTTTTTCCGTAAGGAATATATACCATCATAAAATCGCCATCGGCCGAAACAGCAGCCATCCTGTATTCCACACCCTCAGGGTTTTCATCCATAATCAACGACTGATCATTTACCAGTCTTTGCCAGTTTCGCTTTTCAAAAAGTTGGCGCATATAACCCAACTGGTAAGCGCCAGGGTGATTCATCGCGATCTTCCAATGCGTGCGGGCATTGTTCACGGGCTTTCTTTTCTCCGTATAAAATTGCCAGATATTGTGATTGCCATAGGTATGCCCCGCGGCACCAGACAACATACTCCAGTATGCCGCCTGCCGGGTATCGAAATCATCCATCCAGCCTTTTTCAACCGGTTTGAATTCATTGGGATGGTCTTCATAACAAGGCTCGCCATTTATATGCGGCCGGACATTTTTTAATGCAAAGGCTTTCTCATTCCATTTATATACCGGGTTGCCGGCGCGATGCCCCGTTTGTGACATGTGAAAATGGAGCCAGTCATCTTCCGCAAAATATTCAAACGAACTTCTGCCGCCGGTGGGGTGAAAGGTGAGCAAATGATTGGCATCCGCAGATTTTATACCCTTTGCCATATTGCGAATGATGGCATAGTCTTCCTCATCAGCCAAATTACGGTCGCCGCCCAGCACCCAAACGATCTGCTTGTTGCGATACCTTGCACCCAGCCACTTGCCAAATACTTCTGCATTGGACGGGGTGAAAATTTCAGGTCCTACTCCCCAGGCCTTATTCCATTTATCGCCCCAGGTGGGCAACAGTGCTATAATCAATCCAAGTTTATTGGCCTCGTTAATTACAAAGTCAACGTGCCTGAAGTATTCTTCAGTCGGCCTGGTGGGGTCATTGTTGATGAGCGGCGTGTGTCCGTATGCGTTAGGCACATCCAGTCCATCCAGTTCAGCCAGCACCACGGCCTGTATCACGTTATAACCTTTTTTGGCGCGGTCTTGTAAATACTCCTTTGCTTCTTCGCGGGTGAGACGATGAAACAACTCCCAGGCGGTATCTCCCAGCCAGAAGAAAGGTGTGCCATCTTTTTTCAGGAGGTATCGTTTGTCGGGACTCACCTTCAGTTGCGCTTCGGCGCATATGCTGAAGAGGTTGATTACAATAAGGCAAAGCAGGCGAAGCATAGAGAGTATTTTATGTAAATGTAAACTTCTCCTCACTCATTCTTCACTTCTGCCAGTTCCTGTATCTTTCTGCGGTCGCCCACGATCCACACAATATCATTCCATTCAAATATGGTGGTACTATCTGGATTAAGTATGCGCTGATCGCCTCTTTCAATACCCACCACCAGCCCGTTGGTGCGCTCGCGTATGCCCGACTCGCGGATGGAAAGGCCTTTCAGTTTGGTATGTTCATCCACCACGATCTTCTGCAGTTGAATATCGGCAATCATGTTGGATGAATCGTCATGGGTGTCCTTAGCGTCAAATTCAGGTTTAAAGGCCTGGTATTGTTCGTCGGTAGCAATGATACCCACATGATCTGCCGGCAGTATGCGGTCGTACCGGTTGGGAGCATGTATTAGTTTATCGCCACGTTTTATATAGGCGATATTGATACCAAATTTCTCGCGCCAGGCAAGTTCCATCAGGGTCTTTCCTGCAAAAGCAGCCTCCTGGTGTACGACCAGGTCGATGATATGCGCCGACCAGGGTGCGAGATTGGATTGAATCTCTACGTTCTTGTTAAACACGTCTTTCGACACAGAGCCCTCTCCTGCTGCCGCCAGTTCGCGCGCATTCAGGTTCACGAGAAAGCGGCCTTCCATGCGTTGATAGAACCTTTGTATGCGCTGCGCAAAAATATAATAGAGCAAAATAGAGGTCGGTATTACCACCAGTACAGCAACTGTGGATGAGAAGAAAGTATCGGCCCAGAAACCAATCAGGAAAATACCTATGAAAATGCGCACGATTTCGAGAATCAGCAGCGGGCCATGACTGTATTTTTCATCGAGCCAGAGTTCTTTATAGGCCGATTTAGTTGATTTCTTGGTCATGAGTGCCACCAGGAATGGCGATGCCGCGGCCAGCGAAATGGTGAAACAGATGATGCTGGCCAGGTTATCATTTCCCACACTCTTACGCAGAAATGGCATCAGGAAATTGGCCGAAAGAATGATAATGGCAATGATCATGGTGCCGTTGATGGCAATAATCTTCCCGTAATAATTCAAAGCCTGCTTCCAGTTGCTCTCTGCCTGTATTTTTGAGGTGCTGGAAGAATAACGGCCCAGCGCATTTACCCATCGTTTCGGCAACATCTTTTCTACGTACACGTGCATCTTCTCGGAAAACTTGATCATGTACGGCGTGGTAAAAGTGGTGATAGCCGACGCGCCTACCGCCACGGGGAAGAGGAAATTACTGATCACACCAAGGCTAAGGCCCAGCGTGGCCACGATAAAGGCAAACTCGCCGATCTGCGCCATACTCATACCCACCTGTATACTTTGCCGCAGTGGCTGACCCGATATAAGCGCGCCGATGGTGGTACTGAAAAATTTTCCGAAAAGCGTGAGCAGTGTTACCCATAGCACAGGCCACTTGTACTCAATGATAGTGCCCGGGTCTATCAGCATACCTACCGACACAAAGAACACCGCGCCGAAAAGATCTTTCACCGGTTTGATGATATGTTCCACTTTTTCGGCAAACGTGGTTTCGGCCATGATAGAACCCATAATGAAAGCGCCGAGCTCGGCAGAGAAACCAACATTGGTGGCCACCACCACCATACCCAGGCAAAGCCCGATGGCGAGGATAAGCAGCGTTTCTTCGTCGAGATATTTTTTAGCTGCCTTCAGGAAAGTGGGCAGCAAGAAAATGCCGGTAATAAACCAAAGCGCCAGGAAGAACAGCAGTTTGGCTACGGTTTTCACCAGTGCCATGCCTTCGAACTGCTGGCTTACCGACATGGTAGAAAGCAACACCATCAGCAAGATCACCACTATATCTTCCACCACCAGCACGCCAAATACGATCCTGGCGAAATTGCGCGCCTTTACGCCCAATTCATCAAAGGCCCGGATGATGATGGTAGTGGAACTGCTGGCCAGCATACCGCCCAGGAACAGGCTGTCCATGACAGACCAGTTCATCCACCGGCCTACAAAATAACCGGAGATGACTATAAAGACAATTTCAAAAAGGGCGGTGATAGATGCTGCACCGCCCACGCGTAATAGTTTTTTAAAGCTGAACTCAAGACCCAGGCTGAAGAGCAGGAAGATTACGCCGATCTCCGCAAGCGTTTCTACGTTTTCGGTATCGGCAACTGTTGGGGTAATGGACAAATGTGGCCCCACTAAAAACCCTGCAATAATATAACCGAGCACCAGCGGCTGCCTGATTCTTCTGAAGATCAGGGTTGTGATTGCTCCGGTGATCAGTATCAGTGCAAGGTCTTCAATTAGTTTTGGCAAATGCCCCATGCGCAAATCAATTTTTAACGGCCCAATTTACATAATAAAATCCTGAGCCTAGAAAACGATTTGCTATGCCATATTGTTCACATTGCGCACAATAAATTCTCTCAAACCAGAGGGCATCTCCCATTTTACGGTGTCGCCTTTGCGATATCCCATCAAGGCGATGCCGATGGGCGCATACACCGATATACATTGCCTGCCCAGGTTGGCGGCGCCGGGCTGCACAATCTTGAATTTCATCTGGCGCCCGGTAAGTTTGTCTTCCACCTCCACCACGGAGTTCAGACCGATTACATCGCCGGGAAACCTGGCATCATCGACTACTTCCGCATTTTTTATTTCTTCGTATAGTTGTTCCGCGTTCCGGTTCTCGCTCGATAAAGGAGTAAGGTGCGAAAAAACATATTTGACCAGCAGGTCGTAGTCAGACTTCTTCAAAATGATTTTGTCTTTTATTTCTTTTGCGTCGTTCATAATAAATTATTTTTTGATTATTTCCTTGTTTAAAAAATGCCAGCAATAACAATGGCAGTGTTATGATCAAAAGCCAGTAAAGCCTGTCATTGCTGATATATGCCCGTTGAATGATGATTCCGTTAAGCAGGACCAGGATGATGATGCTAACACTGCTCACGGAAACCTCCCGGTTTCGTGACATGATTAAGTGCTTAAATATTTTTTATGGAAATGGAATGGAAATACCAGCCACACCCCGGGTGGTTACATATTGTACCAGGCCGGGGTAATAGTATTAAAGGCTTTTTGATTGGGGAAGAAATGAAGCCTCTTACAAAGTACTATGGTAGCTATTTTTTGCACTGACGCGAATATAACGAAATCCACGCGGAATCTGAATTATAGCAGATAAAAAGGGGCAGTTTTAACGGTATGTTAATGCGGTAAGCTGACGAATATCATATGTTTCCATAAGCTCCATCAATATTCTGCCCCCTGCACCGTCGCTAATTTTGCGGGATGTTGGAACCACAACCAGATTTATCCCTGATAAAAAAATACAACCAGCCGGTACCTCGCTATACCAGCTATCCTACTGTGCCCTATTGGTATGAAAAGATAGACAAACAGGAATGGTCCTCCGTTCTAAGATCACGATTCGACCAGCACAATGAACCCGAAGGCATTTCTCTTTATATACATCTGCCGTTTTGTGAATCGTTGTGCACCTATTGTGGTTGTAATAAAAAAATTACCACCAACCATAGTGTGGAGGCAGAATATCTGGCAGTCATAGAAAAAGAGTGGGACTTAAACCGCCGCCTGATGAGCGGTAAACCGCTTATACGGGAAATACATCTCGGCGGCGGCACGCCCACCTTCTTTTCACCGGAAAACCTGCAGCGACTGATCCGGTATATTAAACGCGATGCTGATATTCACCCTCAACACGAGTTTAGTATTGAAGGTCATCCCAACAACACTACCATCGCGCATCTCGAAATGCTTTACAGCGAGGGTTTCCGCCGCATCAGCTATGGCGTACAGGACCTGGACCCCGAAGTGCAACGCGTGATCAATCGTATTCAACCATTTGAAGTGCTACAGGCAGCCACCGAAAATGCAAGACGGATTGGGTTTACTTCCGTGAATTTTGACCTGATCTATGGCCTGCCCCTGCAGTCTTTCACCAGCATCAGCAATACCATACAACAGGTACTCACTCTGCAGCCCGACCGCATAGCGTTTTACAGCTATGCGCATGTACCGTGGACCAGCAAGGCGCAGCGGCTATTCGACGAATCGCACCTGCCTGACCCCGAAACCAAACTTGGTTTGTACTTGCTGGGTAAGAAAATGCTTTTGGAAAATGGTTACGCCGACATAGGCATGGATCATTTTGCGCTGCCTGGCGATGATTTGTATAAAGCCTGGCAATCGGGCACGCTGCACCGCAATTTTATGGGATATACCACGCAGCACACTTCCCTGCTGCTCGGACTGGGTGTGTCATCCATCAGCGATACCGGTAATGCATTTGCGCAAAACGCCAAGACATTACACGATTACTACCGCCAGATCGAAAGCGGCGAACCTGCCGTGCAGAAAGGATATTTTTTGAATGAAGAAGACATTTCATTCAGGAATTACATCCTCGATATCAGTTGCAAAGGATATACTGAATTAAGAGACGTAGATTTGCCCTTGCTGGAAGAATATGTGTTTCCGAAGCTCGCTGACATGCAGCACGACGGACTGGTTGAAAGAAAAGATATGACAGTCAGGCTCACCGATCGCGGTCACTATTTTATCCGGAATGTCTGCAGCGCCTTCGATCTTTACCTGGGCCGCGAAACCGAGACGAAAAATATATTCAGCAAAGCCATTTAATAACTATAAAAAATTACTCCGATGAAAAAGCATAATCCTATTAAGCGCAGCCAGGAACTGGTGCAGTTGTCAAGGGAACATCACTTCGGATTATTGCTGGTTTGGGAAATCAGACGCGACCTGGGTAAAGGAGTTGAGTTTGACAAAATCAGTAAGCGAATCATAGATTTTTACACCACCGACCTGGAAAAGCATTTTAAGGAAGAAGAAGAAACGGTATTCACGTTGCTGCCGCCCGATCATCCCCTGCGCGTGCAGGCAGAGGATGAGCATAGGAAAATTTACGCGATGATTGAAATGCTGAAAAATACAAAGGCAGATGCTGCCTTGCTGAACGAGTTTGCCGATACTTTGGAAGCGCATATACGTTTTGAAGAAAGAACGCTGTTTAATCTTATTCAGGAGATGCAAGGCACGGCGCAGCCGTAACGCGGTTTTCTCAAATCAGTACGTAACTATATTTTTTTAGCCTTCCCGAGTGAGACTTTATAATCATCCGGCGTACCCGAAATTTTTAAATTCAGGAACCGCACGCGCTTATCCATATTGCGGTATTCGATAGCATCGATCTGGTCGGGATCCACCTCTTCTTCTTTTTTGCCAAACAACATCTGGAAGCCTACCTTGGTGACGAGTTTCAGCGGAATGCGCAGGTAATACTCCATCTTCATATCCAATGCCTGCTTACCCGACACTTCCATAAAACCCAGCGATGAGTTGATATTCATATAAGGAAAGGTAAGCGAGCCATCTTTAAAAGTGAACTTATTGCGCAAGGTGTCGAAGCGCACCATGTTCAGGTTCTTATCCTTGAAATAGGAAGAAAGCGCCTGCATCGGTGCAAAGTTCACCAGCATACCATCGGCAATATCCAGGTCAAGTTCCGCCTCCGAATGATCGAACAGCGGTGTGAGGTCGGGGTGCACCTGCACATAGCATTTGATATTACCGGTAAGCCTGCCTTTCACGTTCTTATTGATCACATAATCCTGCCCCAGGTAATCGAGCTTCAGCATCATTTTTTCAATATCCACCTCCTTCACCTTAATGCGGCTGCGCAGGTAAATTTTCTCGGGATTGCTGCCATTAAAGAAGCCGCGGGCGGCAACGTTACCATCGGCAATATCCATTTGCAGCGTGTCGAGATAGAGATGCTGGTTGGTTTTCATGCGCGCGTTGGCAAAGAAATTCTTAACCCACAGGCGCTTGAACTTGATCGTTTTCACATCCACCGTTGCCTTAAAGTCGATAAAAGGAATAGTGAAAATATTGAAGGCATCGGCATGCACGCTGCGCTTAGCCACCACGCGTTGTCCTTTTGAAAGGTCGGGAAATGCGGGCAGCTCTCTCGCGGGTTTCGATGAAAAATCGTAGGTGCTCATCTGGTCCACGTCGAGGAAGCGCGATGCAAAATGCAGGTAATTTTCTTTCTGCATACGCGCGCTGTCTTTGCCGGTGTACAGGCGCATGTTGATGTCAAAATCGCTGCGGCCGATTTTACCACGAAGACTATCGACCCTGATGAAATTACCCGCATTGAATTTCACGTTGCCGCGAATGCTGTCGAGTTTCACAGGGTGCCTTACGAGCTCTCCGGAAATATTGGCAATTTTTACGTCGGCAAAACGGAACACTGAATCATATCGGATGTCCGTCCTGGTGCGTATCCACAGGTTCGTGGCCATTTCGCGGCGGTAGCCCCTTGGCAACAGATCGCGCGCGACCTTGCCCAACACTTCACGCACAGCCAGGCGATTCGATTTCAGGTCGAAGGCCACCTGTATTTTTCCTCTTTTCACTTTGTCGAACCAAAGTGCGTAGTTGTTGACCCGGCTGCTGAAGCGGATATCGCTGCTGTCGATGTAGCCGGCGAATTCACGTAAACGCAAAGTGGTGTCTTCGATAATCAGCTCAGCGCCAAAATCCTTGAACACATGCGGATATTCCTTGAACCTTGCCTGCAGGTTTTGAATCCTGAATCGTCCCTTAGGCAATGGATTAGGGTTCAGTATTTCATTCACACTGGTTTCAAGTGCCAGTCCTATATTGAAATGGTGAATTTCCTCTTTCGCCTTATTGCTGCGCACAGTGTCAAAAGCCAGCAGCTCTTTAAACACCAGTTTGTTACTGTTCGCATTCAGTTTGACAACAATCGGCTTTTCTTTGGCGTGAAATATGGCAGGCAGGTCGCTGATACTACCCGTCATCCTTAAATCGGAATTACCCACGAGGCAGTGGAAGGAATCGAGGTTCACAAAACCATTCTTCATGTCAGCGTGCATGTTTAGCTTTTCTATTATGTAAGGATAGCCGGGAATGCGGAAAGTAAGGTTGCGCACGCTCAGCTCACTTTGAATACCCTTCGACAATTTCACCATCGACTCCTCTGGCACGCTGATGTCCACCAATTCTTTAAAATCCATTTTGAGAATCACCTGTCCTGTTATTCGTTGCAAGTCTTTGATGCCAAGAAATGCGCCGATAAATTCCAGTTGCAGGTCGCCGTTCACCTGCATCAGTATTTTCGGGTCGGTGAAATCACGCATCACGAAATTGCCTTTGAAAATGCCCTTACCGGGTTTGGCGTTCATATTCAGGATACGCAGCTCCGAAGTCTTGAGCGAACGCCCCGCGCCGTTTGTATAATATCCCTTAAATGCGAGCGAATCCAGTTTACGATCGGCTTCGGTGTTGTGCACCCAGGCATCGTCGCAGGAAAACGACAATTCGATTAAAGGCATTTCGCCATCCTTCAGTTTTCCTTTCACAATTCCTTCAAAACCTAATCGACCGTTATATTTAAAATGCTCCAGTTGTTTTTTTGCATTATCCGGCACAAATGAAAACAACTGGTCGAAATTGGGATTGTCGCCGGTTATTTTCAGATCTACCCAATTATCGTTGGCCATATCGGCGGAGCCGGTAATGCTGAAAACGGCATCTTCGAGATGCAGTTTGCCCACGGGCAGCTGCACCTGTTGTTTATCCTTGTTATAAGAAAACTCGAGTTTTGTTTCAAGGTGTTTATGGCGAAACAGCACCGTATCGTCCGGACGTGTATAATCGAGGATCATCTTACCTTCGAGCTTGCCTTCCACATCAGCCTTCACTGTTTTCAATGAAGTCTGGATGCGTTCAATATCGGCAACAAACTGGTTTCGGGTCTGCTGGTCCAGGTAAGTCACTTTCATGCCGCGCAGCACCACTTTTTTCAGGTCAAGGTCCAGTTCGGTAGCGGCAGTATCAGTAGTGTTGGCTGCTGCATTACTCTTAACCTGTATCGCCTTCACAATATTCAGCTGTCCTGCATTGTCCTGCACCAGGTCGAGATGACCGTTGCGCAGCGCAATTACTTTTACGTGGTATTTTTTATTGATAATGTCTTCCAGGCTAAAGCCGATAAACATGCGGTCGGCTTCGTATATGGGCTTTTTGGTTTTTTGCTTGTCGGCAAAAAACCGGACATTGTTCATGCGGATGGAGATGTAGGGAAAATTTTCGAATGCAGAAATGCTGCTGCCGCCCACCTCCAGTTCACCGGCCAGTTGTTTGTTGAGTTCCTTCACGGCCAGCGCCACCAGCTTTTGCTGCTGAAAGTACAAGATGCCAACGGCTATTAGGACAAGTAAAACCAGGGAAACAGGCAACAGGACCAGGAAGCGGATCAACCTTTTCCTTGTTTTTCGGTTCATACACGATTTATTTGACAGGGTGCCGGGTTTCGCTAAATAAAAACGCGAAAATAGCCAGGATATTTTGATGGATAAACAATGAGTTATGAACAGTACACGTCCCTGTCGGGGCCAGGCTTCCGGATGCGGGAAAACCCTTATTGGCGCAATATTTTTTCCATGGCTTTGCCTTTGGCCAATTCATCGACCAACTTATCCATATAGCGGATTTGTTGCATCAATTTATCGGTCAAAGCCTCCACGCGGTCGCCGCATATGACGCCGGTAATTTTTGAAGCATTGGGATTGATCTGGGGAGCCTGGGCGAAGAAAGTCTGCAGGTCCACTTTACTATCGATCTGTTTTTGGAGCGATTTTTTGTCATACCCGGTCAGCCAGCATATCACCTGGTCAACTTCCTCTTTGTTACGGCCTTTCTTTTCAGCTTTCTGGATATACATAGGGTAAACGCCGGCAAAGCTCATCTTTTTTACCCTTTCGAAATTTTTGGGGTCCATGGCATCAGTAGTTTTATTTTTTAAGATAAGAAAAAATGCTTTCAGCTATTGTCCGGCCCCACATCCAGTGCATTGATCTGGTCTTTATAATCAGACGGCAGCAACATATTTTTCAACAGCCAGTCCATCTTCATCAGGCGGCTTACCTTATACACCGGAACCACCGGAGTAAGGAAAGAAAAATCGCTGAAACCGAGTAATTGTCTCACCCGGTGCGGCACCACCAGTTTCTGCCCTTCAATCAGCACTTTGTATCGCATGACCCCGAGGTGCTTTTTGTATTGTTTGAAAAGATCGGCGGTATACTCGCTTTTTTGCAAATCTTCCTGCAGGTGTGTCTCACGCACGGGCAGCCAGTCGGTATAATTGCCAGGGAGTTCCTGTAGTCCCATTCTTTTACCTACGCGGTAGAATACATCGTAAACATCTTCTTTTTCCTCACTACTCAGCTTGCGCTCAAGCAGTTCATACGATGCGATGGAGTAATGAATCAGCATGAACAATACATCGCGGTAAGCCCAGTCGGGAATGGCATAGCCACGGCTCTTTTCGACCGCCTTGTGAATATGCTGGATAGTATCGATGGCTTTGTTGGCTTCTTCGGTTGAAGAAAAAACGATACTTCTTGCATAACGTACGGTGGAGAACAATCGACCGATAGGATCGGCGGGAAGCCTTCCGGTGAAATACAACCAGTCCACGGCTTTGTTTAAAGCAAACTCAGCTGCTGCACCTGCAAAGATGAAGAGCACTGTATCGCTTTTGCCCCATATCTTCCGCACCACTGACTCTCTTTTTACAAATGGTTGCATGTTTATCGTGGCTATTAAAAAGGTTCGCCTAATGCAGCGAAGGTAGGCTATTTCGCTTCCAGCACCTTTTTCACCTCCCTGCCCATCACATCATAACCCGCTTTATTGGGATGCAGGCCATCCTGCAGGAAAAGGCTTGCGTCTATTTTTCCATCTTTCAAAAAGGCCTTACTATAATCAACAAAGCGGAAATTATTTTTCATCGCCATTTCTTTGATCTTGGCATTCAACGCTTCCACCCGTTCTTCACGATTCCTGGCAGGCAGCAGCCCGGCCATTATGATTTCCGCCTGGGGTTTTCGCTTCCGGATTTGCGTGAGCAGGAACTGCAATCCGTTTACAATCTCCTCGTCGGTATTCATGCCAACATTATTGATGCCGATCTTCACCAGTATTTTCCTGCCTTTAAATTCATCCAAAATGCCGTGGTACACATGCCACAGCGTGTTTTCGATCCTGTCCCAGCCAAATCCGGCATTCTGTACTTTCAGCGGTGCGAGGTTCTGTTGCCAGCTTTCCTCTCCCATCGCTGGCACATTACCCCGGGCAGGCAGGCCGCCCCAATAGTGCACAATTGAATTGGCCAGTATGATGACGTCGGGGTTGGTCTTCCTGGTATTTTCAATGATATCGTTATGACGCTTTAGCCAGTCGTAACCTTCACGATATTGCTGAACGGGTTTTTGAGTTGAAATTTCGCCTACCGGCTCGTTCAGCATTTCGCGTATTATTTTTTCGTAGGCATTGGCATATTGCATCATACCCACATCGTTGGGATGCAATCCATCAGTTGTGCTGCCAATATTGAAATCAAAATCTTTAGCGGAGAGATAGTAAATATTTTTATAGCCATCGGCCTTCAGATCCTCCATAATTTTCTGCAATGCCAGGTTGGGTCTTTGATAGGTGTTCAATCTTGCAGTGTCCATAAAAAATGGTCCGTGGGCCACTGCATGTTCTGCCAGCAGAATGGGTACATCGGGATGCGCTGCGCGAAGTTTATTGATACCATAATACAATCGCTCCTTTATATCGTTGGCAGTAACATCGCGACCGGTGAGATTGGGCATGCAGTCGATAATGTACAGTGCTGCGTCCACTTTCGCCATCAGATCGAATATCGGTTTCTCCAATTTGCCATTGCCCGAAAAACCGAGATTAATAACGGTGCGGTCAAGTTTGCGATGCAAAATATTTGTCCAGGCGAGTCCGGGTCTCGAAGCCACAGCGCCCTGCATAATGGATGTGCCATAGGCTACAATGGGCTTTCCATTTTGATCTTTGGCAAACGAAAATCTCTCTTCTGCGGGCACGCCAATCGAAAGCCATTTTACTTCGTTGTATGGAGGCAGATATAAATAGTAGTCGGTAAAACGCCTGGCGGGCATATTCAGATTGCTGAAGGTATAGGTAACGGTATCTCTGAACATAAATCTTCCGGGCGTCCAGTTCCAGTCGCCATTTCTGTCAACCGCGTAAAGATCAACACCGCTTACCCCGGTGGCTGGCTGGTGCGGATGCGCAGTTACTTTACTGGCAAGTGTATAGCGAACGGTGATACTGCGTGCAGTGGTTTTGAAATAAATAAATACGCCGGCCGACTGCGTCGAAAGATCCCAAACCGGCTTACGCACTTCTTTTTCCATGCGCGCGGGGAGGCGATGAAAAATGTGTTGGCTGTCAAGTTCACAAACGCCATTCACGAATGTTGGCTCATACCATGTGAGATTATCCTGGGCAATAAGTAAAATGGGAAAAAAGAGAAGTAATGAGATGGATATTTTTTTCATCGTCGTGGGTTTGGTTGCATTCGACGAATATAAAAAATATCCCTGCAATGCAGGCATCAGCTCAGCTCAAAAATTAATTATACTTCCATTGGCCCGACAAAACGAATGTTAGTATTTCCTTCAGTTCGCGGGCGGAACTGGGTTTGGTAATAAACATTTCCGCGCCGAGTTTTTTTGTTACCTCTTTGTCTATTTCACGATCGGAGGTGGTGTACACCACCACCGGGATCGATGTATACCCGGGGTGGTTCTTTATTTTCTCCAGGCAATACCTTCCGTGCGAGGCGGGCATATTGAGATCGAGGAATATAAAGCGGGGCAATCCTTTTGAAGCGTCGAGTTTCTGAAATCCTTCTTTACAATTGTAAGCTTGTACACAAACAATATCGTTTGCTACATGCGCGATGGTCTGGCTGAGTATGTCATATTCTTCCGGATCATCGTCGATGAGCAGGATCTTGTTTGTTAACATGCGTATTTTTTTGGTGAACAGATAAATGTAGGCTTTATTGTTGAGATGGGCGGTTATAGTTTTGTGAAGGTTAGGGTTAGCCGTCAATAGGGCACCACCAGCAGCCCGGTCAGCCAATCCACTTTCACTGGTTGATCATCGGTAAACACTTCGCTGAAAACACTCCGGGTAACTTTTGGTGGAACTATTGTATTTCATGATTGCGATGTCTTTCACAAAGAGTAGCCCGTCTCTTATTTCAAGTGTAGCGACATAGGCGGGATCGGGAATCCGGGCGGTTGCAAGGGCAGAGACAGAGATTAACAGGGAAAATGCTGTAAAGAAAATTGGAATTGGCAAATAGTATAAAATATTGATTTTCAACTAACATTTTCGCAATAACAAAAATTTCTCAAAATAAAAACAGTTTTAAAACCCTTTTTAGTTCCCCTTCCCTTAATTGCTTCCACTGTAACTGTTATGCGAAGAAAAATACTTTTCATCATCTTAATACTGGCAGCAACTCTTTTTCACGCGCATTCCCAAAGACTGGCTTTTGATGGAACAGGCAGGTTAATTAAGATCTCAAAAGATTCGTTAATCACCTTCGATGAAAAAAGCTTGTCAAAAATTGACTCTACGATCAAGAATACTGCTTCTGAAATTTTTGTAAAGAAAATAGATGAGGCACTAAAGATTATCCAAAGCAACCTATACAAAAAGACTTTACACCAATTCTTCTTATGGCTCTGGGATGGGCCGAATGATTCAGTTGATATCGTTAATTACCTGCAGGAATTGCGGTTGCTTTTAAGTTCTCGCCAGATGCCAGCTTCATACTCCAAAATGGCCGAACCATTTATGAAAGCGGCTTCCAGGCATCTACTAATAGATACCCTTACTGTATTCCGAGCTGTCGTCAACAAGCAAACCAAAAAGCTGGAACTGGTAAAAATCGACCCGTTTAATTTAACTCTCATTGACTATTATAACGCTACTTTGCTGGGACTCACTGACAGTATCAAATTACTCACCAATGAATTCGACAATTATATTTCTTACTTACAAACGAATTTGGATACCATTAAAAGCCTGCTGAGAACTTTGCGCGAGAATCTACAATTTGATATAACGATGTACCAGACCACAAAAAAGTTTCGAACTGCTCTTTACCAGGGTAATTCAACGCTGAGTCACTTGAAAAAAGAGTTCAGCAAACCATGGTTCAAGCAATGGTTTTGGTTCCGAGGCGGTGAGATCAGGCTAAATCCGTTCAATTTTACCTCGGAAGAATTTATTCGCCGCAACCCTATGTTTGATGTCGACAAAGTCAACTTGTTCAATTTATATATTGACTCTCTGTTGAACCGGCAGATACGTTACGACTCAGTGGGGCACATAGAGGAGTTCATCAATAAACTTCGGCTAAAAAACACCGGCGAAATGCTGTTTAGTCTGCAAAACCGTAATGATTCCCTAAGACGCGTGAATGAAGAAGAACTCAGCAAACTACTGACTAGTGAACAAGTCCTGAATAAAGTAGAAATACCGGTAAAGGACGATTTTGCAAGCGTCTCAGCAGTAAAAGAAATCGACCTGGGCACCGACCTGAAGTTCCTGTCAAAACCGATCCATGTCAATGAAGCAAAAACTATTGTAATACATAATGTTGCCGACGCGAGCAAACCGGGATTGGTGCAAACAGAGAAGGCAATAACAGACCGTTCGGCATTTCAAGACGGCCTTGATACCGTAGTAAGCCAGCTTGGTGAAATAGCACAGGTGGTAGAAGCCTATACTCCTTTCTCCGGGATACTAGATTTCTTCCTGCCGCAAATTCCTGTACCCAATAACCAAATTTTGCAAGACGCGACAATTAATGGGGCGGTCGATTCCACTAAAATTCGACCGAACGACAAGCTTCTTCATGTAGGATTTGTTACAATCAGATATGGCGAAGACACTAAATTTAACTCACTTAAGTCGGCGGTTGGCGCAGCCCTTAATCGTAGTGATTTGTTGGATAGGTCATTGTATTGGTCAACATTTGAAAAATTGGTTGACAAAGACTTAAGCGTCCTGGAGTCCGATACCAGTAGCCTGCACAAGTTCGCGCGTACTTTGGATGAATATATTGCCACGCTCCAGCGGTCGCAAATCGATAGTCTTATAAAAGATTCTATTTTAATTGCCGGTCTGAAAGACATATTTAATTACAGCACTTTCCCGATCCAGGATCCGCTGAAGCCCAGAAAGACACCATCTCCCGTATTCAGAACTCAAATATTGAAAACGGACCCGGCATCGAAGGCGGTCGAAAAAAATGTAATAGTATACACCACAAACAAGTCGGATACGATTGATATCTTGAAATTCAGCTACAATGTTGGTAAGGGCCATAGATTTTCGCTTGGCGGAGGCATTGCCTATACTTTTACACCATATAGCCAATCCGTTGCTTCAGAAAATAATGGTAGCATAGCAATAACCAATAATGTCCGGCAATATCAGTTGGTTGTTAGTCTGCACACTTATTTAGGGAAAAAAGGACTTTTTAATCAAGACAACAGTTTCTGGGGAAAGAATAAAGAAAGACTTTTTGCCTTTGTTGGCGTTGGCATACCTCGCCCGCTTGAAAATGTTTACCTGGGTTTGGGAAAAGATCTTTGGCCAGGATTGAAATTGACTGTCGGGCTCCACCTGGCGAGGCACAATTATTACAAAATTCAGAATGATGAAATTATCGAAGAGAAACTCAACTATAAGTTAGCAGGTCCATTCGCCGCTCTTAGCTTCGACCCCACCAGCTTTCTCAATTTGTTGAACGTTTTCAAAAAACAATAGTATGAAAGCATTGTCTGTAGTAACAATGGTCCTGTTGACATTTTTTTTACCTGGTTGCGAAAAAAAAAGCAGTAATTTCGACTCTGATCTTTACATACGCGGCCGCCTCTTTTTGTTGGATACATTAACTCAGAATATACGCTATTCGCCCATACCCGATCGTAAGGTATTGCTTGTCGCAGATACAATTGACGTATTGAACTATTTGTATTCGGATTCTACAGACAAAGAAGGCTACTTTTCATTTACACTTTTTTCGGATGCGCCGGAAAGCCTGGCCGTGCGTTTTGAAGACACACTTAATGGTTTCCACTATTACGGTAAAGCAATCGTTAAGAAAGGCTCTGAAAGTGCAGCTCTGCTAGCTACACTGGATGATCGAAAGCATAATGGCGTATTATTCACGACAAAAGACGATAATTTTGGATTATTACCAAATGTCACCCTTCATATCTATAATAATAAGTTGCTTGCAGAACTGAATGCTCATCAACAAGCTGTGTTTTCGTTCACAACTGATAAGTTTGGTCGCTACTTTCAGGCAAATTTGCCACCGGGAGAGTATTATGTAAATGCTGAGAAACAGTTAGACTTTTCGACGCTGGAGGCAATTGCAAAACCGGTAACGATTGGCCAGAATGGATTTACAACGACAGAAATACTCTTGGCCAGGAAACAAGCCAATTTCAACAATGGCTTTATCATTGCTTTAAAGGACTCGGCAAACAATGCAGTTTCTAATGCAAGCGTTCACCTATTTGATAATCCGGTTGCTGCAGCAAGTAACAATGTCTCATTAGCCATTGCCGATCTCGCTTCAGACAACCTGGGCATAATCTCTAAGTTCAACATCCCGGAAGGACAATACTACCTCAACGCGACTAAATCAACTGAACAGGCAATTTTATATAGGCTATCAAAAGAAATTCATGTGAATGCAAACGGTATTGTGAATGATACCATGATTCTCAGGCGCTAGATTTTTTTTTACAGAAAGACTGCGCTTACTGAACTCCCAATAAAGAAGCCGGACCTCTCAGTCCGGCTTCAACTTAAAACCAGGTTCCAATTCCTGATTCTGCTTATGCATCTATGATAACTGCGTACACCCAAATTGGTATGGAGCACGGTCAGGCAACATTATTCACCAGGGTACCTATGCCATCGATAGATATCCTGATCTCGTCGCCGCTTTTGAGTGTAAAATCATGACCGGGAACAATACCTGTTCCGGTCATGATCAAACAGCCATATGGGAATGAACACTCGCGAAAAACAAATGATACCAGCTCTTCGGGTTTGCGCTTCATCTGGCTGAGCGCCACGCTGCCTTCAAAAGCTGCTTTGTTGTTTCGATTGATTTGCAGGCGGATTTCAGTTTTACCATCTAATGGTTCCTTTGTCACCAGCACGCAGGGTCCTACCGCAGCACAGGCATCATAGGTCTTTGCCTGGGGAAGGTAAAGTGGGTTCTCCCCTTCAATACTGCGGCTGCTCATATCGTTGCCGATGGTATAACCTACGATCTTGCCCGAGGAAGTCACTACCAGTGTTAGTTCCGGTTCGGGAACATCCCAGGTTGAGTCTTTGCGGATGCGAACTTTTTCGCCCGGGCCAACCACACGGTATGGATTGGCTTTAAAGAAAACTTCCGGACGATCGGCTTCATACACTTTCGCGTAGAAAGCGCCGCCACCGGCATCCTTGCTTTCTTCCTGGCGGCCGATCTTGCTTCTCAGGTAAGTGACGCCGCAGGCCCACAGCTCTTGGCTGCTGCCAATGGGCGCCAGGATATTGCCGCTAAGCTCGGGTGAGGGCTTCAGCGACTTGATGCGTTCCTGCAATTTTTCATAGAGCCGGTCGTCGTTTATAAACTTATCCCAGTCTTCATCGGCCTGGTAAAACGCGTTCTCGTGCTCAATAGCAATTCCTTGTTTCAGTTTGTACAGTTTCATCTACATTTTATTTTAAGCAATTCTTATTTGCTTATGGTATATCCCAGAACACTCTCGATGTGAGCAAGTCACCACCAATAGCCGCCGAAGCAGCAACATAGTTGGCATTGTTGTTAAGACCTTCAACATCGGGATACGACAACCTTCTGATCGGTTGTGTAATATAGGGATTAGGCTGCAGCACAGGATAACCGCTTCTCCTGTAGTTGGCAAACGCTTCAGTACCATTCTTGATATTCACTACCCAGTATTGCGTATTGATCAAACGCAAAGCATCAGCGGAATTCCAGGCCACATTAGGATGTGCCAGGTATGCTGCAATTTCGCTATTGGTAATCGGATACGTGTTAGGATACAGGGAATATATCTCCATATCTGCAGCTATCGCTTTTTCGTAGTAGTCCTGGGCAGCTGCATCACCGCCGGGAATCCAGCCCCTCCATGCTGCTTCAGCCAGCAGTAATGCCGTCTGACTGTAAGTAACCCAGAATACCGGCACAGCAGTACTTGCAATAGTATGCACATTTATCTGCGAATAGTTCAAACCAGTACCACGGGTACCGCGGTAGGGCGCGCCGGCCGCAATCTCATCGCTGGTAATACCAGCAGGTGCGCCAAACTGATTGGCCAGTGTTGTGTCGGGATTCACTTCGTTGGTAAGACTACCAGGATCCGTAAAGGCAGCCACCAAGAATTTAGCACGGGGATCGCCTGTATTTTTCAGTTGATCCACGAAAAGCTCAGCGGCATAGTTAAAATGAGAGAAGTTTCTCAGGGCGGCATTATCGCCATGTATGAAAGACTGGCCATCGAGTTTAACATGTGCATTGTCGGCATTCGAAGTCATTACCCCACCGTTGAATGCTTCGGCGACAATAGACGCAGCTTTGGTAGGGTTCACCTTCGAATAGCGCATGCCAAGCCGCAGCAGGAGCGAGTTACCCAGTTTTTTCCATTTGGCTACCTGGTCAGCTGCGCTTGCTGTTCTCGTAGAAGGCTGTGCGTTGGTTCCATAGAAAAGGTCTGCTGAAACAAAATCGCCAGACGGATTCAGGTCGGCAACGGCCTCCTTCAGTTCCTTGTACAGATCTTCATAGATGGCCGCATCGTCATCGTATTTGGGGAAAAATATGGCATCGGTTACTGCCCTGCCGGCTTCGGAATAAGGCACATCACCATAGTTATCCACCAAACCCATAAACACCTGGGCCATCCAGATGCGAATCATGCTGCGCAGGTTTTTGCGATCGGTATCTGGCCCTAAGAGCACAAGCGCCTGGTACATGTTTTTAATGGAACTGGTGTATTCACCCCATTTGGGTGTGCTGTTGGCATCAACATCTTCGTTAAAATTGAACCCTTTGGTGGCACCCGTATTGTACGGACTCAGGAAGTGCTGAACAATAGTGTGTTCACCTTGCCAGGTACCGATATGAGTGCGTTGCGCTCCTGCAAACAATAATGCAGGATCTATATCAGTTGTAGCGTATGGGTTCGTATTGATCTTAGCAAAATTTTTGTCGCAGGCAGTCAGTAAAGCGCTGCTACAAAGAAGTATAAATATTGATCTTATTACATTTCGCATATCCTTAGAATTTAACATTTAAACTAATACTGTAGTTACGAGTAGTGGGCAATGCAGAGTTTTCATAACCCGGTCTTGTGTCGCCCGATGATTGAACGGACTCAGGGTCCAGGCCAGGCACATCTTTATGCAGCACGGCCACGTTGCGGCAGGCAGCAGTGAGAGAAAGGCCCTTGATAAACTTCAAAGCATCCACCTTCTTGATAACATCGTTCAGTGAGTATGACAAGGATATGTTTCTGAGTTTGACAAAATCAGATTTGAACACAAACGGATCACCAATTTGCTGAGTTCTGTATTCAGTCCAGAACTGCTGCAGGTTTACCGGTGTGCTATTTACAGTAATCTTTGTAGTGTTGGGCAATCCTGAGCTGGCATACACACCCGGGAAGATTATACCATCTTCGCGACCCTGGAGCGACATTTTACTAAGCCCCTGGCGGGTCATGTTCAACAAAGTAGAAGAAATCAATACACCACCAAACTTATAGTCTATGTGAACGTTAAGGCTCAGATTTTTGTAATGGAAGGTGTTTGACCAGCCACCAGTAAACTTGGGGATGGCACTACCAATCGGCAGGAAGCCACTGGTATTTTCTGCACCCGGAGTGGTACCATCGGTTGGTATAAACAGACCGTTATCTCTTACCAGTATCTCACCCTTATCATTTCTCTTATAAGTCCTGGTATAAAGCTGGTTCATGGCCAGTCCCTCAGCATACATCAACGCACCCAGGAACTCGTTACCAGTATTGTTGTAGTATATCAACGGACGGATACCACTGGGATCACCTACGTTCAGCACTTTGGTTTTGAGGTAGGCATTGTTCCACGAAGTAGTCCAGGTGAAATTTTTGGTTACTATCGGTTTGTATTCAATCAAAGTCTCGAGACCCTGGTTCTTCAGTGAAGCTTCATTTTGGCGTGAAGCATTATAGCCCGAAGTGCTTGAGAGGGTCACCGAAACTATCTGGTCGGTAGTCACTTTGTCAAACGCGGCGATATCGATCAACAACCTGTTCTGGAACATACGCAATTCCAGGCCCACTTCTACTTCTTTTACAGTGAATGGCTGCAGGAAGATGTTGGGCGCGTTACCAGTGTTAATAGACGCTGTTTGCTGTCCGTTAAACAAATTCTGACTCAAACCATAGGTGAGCTGGCCTTCATATGGACCCACACCGGAAGCGCTACCCACATGCGCCCACGATCCGCGCAATTTACCGAATGACAACCAACCCCATTTATCGAGCAGCTCGGAGAAAATGAAGCTACCGGTAACAGAGGGATAGAACTTGCTGTTGCGGTCGGGGTGCAGAATGGAGAACCAGTCATTGCGGCCGGTAACACCGATAAACAACAACTCATTAAAGCCAAATTCAGCCATACCGTACAGGGAGTTCAGACGGGTTTCAGAAAAGCCATAACTGTCGTTTTTCTGCTGGCCATTTCCATATGAGTAAAAGTTCGGCACACTGAACCGGCTGGAGCTCAGGTTAATGCTCTTGTTCTGGGTTGCCAGTGTATTACCACCAAAGCTCGCTTCAATCGAAAACTTGCCAACCTGGTGATTAGTACCAATCAGGAAGTCGGCGTTAATATTCGTGTTTTGATTGGTAGAAAGGTTGTAGCTCCCCCTGTAAGTGGGATTTGGTGGAGGATCAACATAAACGGTGTTTGAACCTTGACCATTCAGATCCCACGACTCAATATAGTTGTTATAGCGGTCGTAGTTAAAGCGGCCCTGGGCGTACAGCCACTTGGTAACGTCCCAGCGTAAGGTAGCTGTTCCCAGCAAACGGTTCCTGTCTTCTTTATACTTCTGTCCGTGCTGAATGGGATAATACGGGTTATTGATGGTACCCTGGAAGCCATTGGTCCTCCACTCGGCACCAGTGGCGGGATCTGTTGCATGGTCCCTGTAAGCCTCGAGGGGAACAGAGACGGGCATCCTCGTAAAGAAGTTTACGGCACCATCACCCTGCTGACCAATGGTCGGCGGGTTAATATAATCTTCGTCGGCGTAGTTGGCATTCAATGTAAACTTCAGGTTCTTTGTCACGTTGTAATTCACGCCCAGGTTGAAGATATTACGCTTGTACTCGTTGTTGGGTACAATACCGTCGGCAGCGGTGGTAGACATAGAGGCTCTGAAGCTACCCTGGGCATTACCTCCGGATACACCCACTGTGTTAGTGAAAGTGGTGCCAGTGCGTAAAAATTCAAACAGCTGATTGGGATAAGCCTTGTAAGGCCTCATCTCACCATCGAAGTTAACTACGGGTTGGCCGTCCAGTTTGGCACCCCAGCCAAATTGCCCGTTACCCTGCACCTGGCCAGCGGTGGTAAACACTTGACCGTTCAGGCCCTGGCCGTATTCAGTCTGTGTAATTTCCTTGAGGAAATTGATGGCTTTGGCTGCAGTGTAGTTGGATGTAATGTCAACACCAATACCCTGGTTTCTCTGTCCAGTCTTGGTAGTAATGATGATAGCGCCACGTGCCGCACGCGAGCCATACAGCGCTGCCGCTGTGGCACCTTTCAGCACGGTGATGCTTTCAATATCATCGGGGTTGATATTGGCGAGGTTATCGCCACGGTCGCGTGTTACGCCACCGCCTGTGCCCGGGTTCACACTTCTTGCGTCCTGGTCAAGGGGCAAACCGTTGACCACCAGCAACGGAGCGTTATCCACGCCGGCAAAACCTACCTGGCCGCGCAACCGAATCTGGTTACTGGCGCCGGCACCGGCTGCGGGTGGAGTAATGTTCAGACCGGCTACCCGGCCCTCGAGTGATTCACCGATGTTGATGGTTCTTTCTTTCGACAACTGATCGGCGTTCACTGCTGTGGCAGAATAACCCAGCTTTTTAGACTCACGGCGTATACCCAGTGCCGTAACTACCACACCTTCGAGATCTCCGGTGCTAGGAGTAAGACTGACGTTCACGGACGACCGGCCATTTACCGGTTCTTCACGTGTGTTGAAGCTGGCATGGGTGAATACCAGCACGCCATTGCCGGCAACAGCAATGGTAAATTTTCCGTCATCATTAGTGAGTACGAAGCGGGTAGTTCCTTTCACCTGTACGGTAACACTGGGTACAGGTTTACCCTCGTTGTCTGTTACGGTACCCGTAACATCTTGCGCAAGTGCTGCGAAAGAGCAAAACAAAAAGCAGGTTAATAAAAGGAGTTTGTTCAGGGGCTTCAAACCCTGAAAGTTTCTAATTCTCATACAGCAATTGTTAATGGTTAAATACTAGAATTTTTCCACACCCTTTACATTTTTCATCATGACAGACATCAGCCTGTCCTGGTTGAAAGGCCATGGTGGCGAGGTAAGTCCTCCGCCGGTTATGATAAGTAGTTTATTATTTTTCCCGGCGAATACATTATTGGTTGCGCCTCCGCCAGTGGGGATTCTCAAAATGTTGTTTCCGTTTTTGTCAAAGGCCATCAAGCCTTCACCATTGCTGATATAAATATTTTCCCGGTCATCCATCGACATGCCATCACCACCCCAATCGGTCAGCTTCCTCATATTGCTGAGAGTGCCGTCGGGATTTACATCAAATACAAAGGTCCCGCCTTTGTTGTCGCCAGCCCATTTGTTTACATACAGCCTTTTTCCGTCAGGAGTACCTACTACACCATTGGGCCATGAATTGTCGGCGTCCCAGCCGGGCATGGTGGTCACCCTCACAAGCGTATTGCTGTTAGGCGCCAGGTAATAAACATGACCAGCAATGCCAGGTCCCTGGTCACTCCATACTGGCGGCCATCCCGGGTTGTTGATCTTACGGGGATCGGTGTCGAGCCAATAATCGCGGGGAAACAGCGGGTCGGTAATATATATACCGCCAGTCTTGGGATTGACCCATACATCATTCGGGCCATTCAGTTTGTGACCGTTGTAATTGTCAACGAGCACTTCATGCGAGCCGTCGGGACGGATCTTCCAAAGTTCACCGTGCATATCGGCGGCTGCAATCAGGTTACCCTGTTTGTCGAAAGCCATACCGTTGGCGCGGCCGGTGCCTTGTTTGAATAGTGTCACCTGGCCCGACACAGCATCCCAACGATATATTCTGTCATCGGGCTGATCGGTGAAGTAAACATTTCCGTGTTTGTCAACAGCTGGGCCTTCAGTGAATTTGAACCCTGTAGCCAGTGTGTCGAGCACGCCGTGCTGGCTGGGGCTCACGAGGCCATTGGGATCATAAAATGTGGAGGGATTGCCTTTCGACGGTTGAGCATTAAGAGTAAGGGCTTCTTCTTCCGGAGCTTTGGCGATACCTTTTTTACAGGAATAAAAACCGACAGTGCATAGCAATGCCAGGAAGGAAAGGGGGATTTTTTTCATTGCAAGTCAATTTATATTTATAATACAAGCCGAAATTGGAGGGCGGACGGACCGCAGGATAAGACTGTGACTTCCTGATTTAATGGCGCGCTGGACTGGCTCCGACAAATGTCAATTTCACAATTATAAAAGTATCTGAAGAAGACTAATCAAAACTTCCAATAAATTTCGGCGAAGGATATTATACAAGCTGCTTGACTTTTATTAGTAATATCGTTGCCGAATTGACGAATTGCCGAAACTAACGATTGCATGAATCAGTACTGTTTAAAGAAAGATTGCAAAGAGCTTCATGCTTTTCCTCACATCGTTGAATTTGCTTACAAGAAAGTGAATGCAATTCAATTCGATTCGCTTAAAAAGGAGGTATCTGCATTTCTGCGATTTTACTATGTCATTGAAGGTCGTTTCGACTGGGTGATCGATGACCAGGTATATATACTATACCCGGGCGACCTTGCGATGATATTACCAGGACAAAGTTTTGGCGGTGAGAAAGATCTGCTTGGAATCGGCACTATCAACTGGCTACATCTCAAACTTAAGCAGTTTGACAGAAATGGAAAAATGTTAATGGGAAAATGGAGTCGCCTTAGTGACCGTGAAGCTAATACGTTGGGCAGAATATTATCATTTAATAATACCCCCGTACTGTCCAGGCTGAAAGAAGCAGGAACCATTTTTCAAAACATGCAGAATGAATTCATGAACCAGGAGATCGGCCAGACAGTGCGTGTTAATCAACTGATTGACGAACTGTTGATTCTCTCGGCACGACATCTGACCAGGCAGAACAATTCAAGGCGTGATTTCCCGCAGATTTTCATGAAACTGGAGCAGGCCTTACGCGAAAATCTATCGCATCAATGGACCCTGGAAGAGATGGCTGCGCTCGTTGGATTGGGCAACACGGCATTTTCCGAAAAAGTTAAGAGCTATACGGGATTCTCTCCTTTAAACTACCTGATCAATATCCGGATAACCGAAGCAATCAAATTGTTGAAAAAGCCCAATGTACACGTAACTGATATTGCATTGGACGTTGGATTTTATTCCTCCCAACATTTTGCTACAACGTTTAAGAAGCTCACCGGCTACACGCCCAGTGAGTTCAGAAAGAAACACATTCCCTCATCTGATGAAAATTTATAAAAATGGAATGCATTATTACTATAGAGATTGGGACAGGTGCAATAAGAATTGTTGCGTTCGACATGGAGGGTAATATGTTAGGATCCACCAAGGGCTCCTATCCTACTTTTCATGCCAAACCCGACTATAGTGAACAGGATCCTGAGCAGATTTTTATCACCATGCTTTACCTGCTGAAGATTTTTCTCAACGAGAAAATTCATCCCAAAAAGCATGACGTCCAATGCATCTGTTTCAGTTCGGCCATGCATAGTGTGTTGCCGATTGATAAGAATGGTGTGCCTATCGGCAATGCCATGGTTTGGAGTGATAACCGCGCCAAAAAAGAGGCCGACGAACTGAAGGAATCGCCACTCGGAAAGGAACTCTATTACCGCACAGGTACGCCCATACATGCCATGTCGCCACTTAATAAAATTGTGTGGCTGCGCAATAACGACCCGGGGCGTTTCTCCGCAGCAGATAAGTTCTTGTCAATTAAAACTTATATCCTGGAGCAACTGACCGGCGAGTACGTGATCGATCACAGCGTGGCCTCCGCCACCGGCATGATGAATATTCATACGCTTACCTGGGATGATGATGCAGTAAAATACGCGGGCATTTCCAAAGACAAACTGGCCGACCTGGCTACGGTTTTCCATATTGCCGGCAAGTTGAAACCTGAATACCAGGCCTCGCTGCGCCTGCACGACCGGGTAAAACTCATCATAGGTTCCAGCGATGGTTGCATGGCCACGCTCGGCGCCGGCGTTTGGGGCGATGGCAAGGCCACCGTTACACTCGAAGAAAGCGGCGCCATACGCGTGGTAGGTAAGGAAATATTGCAGGATGAAAAGCAAAGGCTGTTCAATTATCTTTTGGCCGAAGGCAATTATGTGTCCGGCGGCCCCACCAACAATGTTGGCTCCGTCTTTGAATGGTATGCCAAACAGTTTGGCGACTTTAATAAAGTATATGAACTCGACGACTGCATCCGCAATCTTATTAATGATGCCGCTAAAGTGCCCGTTGGTTCCTGCGGACTGATTTTTCTTCCCTACCTGCAGGGCGAACGCGCACCAATGTGGAATGCAAATGCGCGCGGCGTATACTTTGGCCTGAACATCAAACACGAATTGCAGCACCTGGTACGTGCCACCATCGAAGGTATTTTATATGCATTCTATAGCATCAGCAAAGTGCTGGAAGAACATAGAATAATCGCCTGCCTTTCTGCCAATGGCACCTATGCCTCTTTCCCGGTATGGATGCAAATGATGGCCGACATTTTCGATAAACCCGTCAATATCAAGAAAAATTCAGGCCCCGACAGCGTAGCCTGCGGCAGCTACCTGGTAGGCGCAACCGAAATGGGATTATATAAAGACCTGGAACATGCGGCTCAAAAAGTAAAACTGCAGGAAAGCTATCATCCGCAAGAACAAAATCATAAAATATATATGAAGCACTATGCCGTATTTGAAAGCCTGAGTTTAAAACTGCACAACGAATTTGAAGCCATTGCCGATCTGCAACATGATTATTAAGAAAAAGCCAAAAACCTAAGTAAACAATGCAACAAAAAACCATCTACAAACTGTTTTATTTCGCGTCGGTAGTTTGCCTGGGAGTCTGGGCCGCACTCACGCTTCAGAAAAGTCATAGCATTGCCGGTTGGTTTCTGATGTTATTTTTCCTGGCCCTGGCTGTTGCTATCAGGAGCAGCAAACTGCTAAAAGGACTTTCTTTCACCGTTGTCATTTTTGCTACCACTACGGTCGCACTTTATCACCCGGAATACTTCCGAAACTGGGGCGGGTTCGATTTACGTGATCTCATCGTTCCGCTGATCCAGATTATTATGTTTGGTATGGGTACTGAAATGAGCCTGAAGGATTTTGCTGGGGTTATCAAATCACCCAAGGGCGTAGTGGTGGGTGTAGCAGCACAGTTTATTATTATGCCGCTCATTGGTTTCACACTCGCCACCATTACCAATTTCCCTCCCGAAGTGGCGGCGGGAATTGTATTGATTGGTTGCGCGCCCAGCGGACTGGCTTCCAACGTAATGGCTTACCTGGCCAAAGCAAATCTTGCCTTGTCTGTTACGATCACTTCTATCGCCACCCTACTGGCGCCGCTGATGACGCCGCTGCTCATGAAATTGCTGGCAGGCGCTATGGTCGAAATTCAATTGGGAAAAATGATGTGGGAGATCGTGAAGATGATCATCATCCCCATCGGCGCGGGTCTTATTTTCAACAAACTGCTCGCGGGTAAATCGCAGTGGCTCGACAAAGCCATGCCCTTGCTCTCGATGTTTGGCATTGCGTTCATCCTTACCATTATGGTGGCTGCCGGCCAGAAAAACCTGCTCACCATGGGTCCCGCACTCATTGGCATAGTGTTGATGCACAATTTCTTCGGTTACTTCCTGGGCTACTGGGGCGGCCGCGCCTTCAGGCTGAAAGAATCCGATTGCAGAACCATCGCCATTGAAGTAGGCATGCAGAATGCCGGCCTGGCAACGGGCATCGCCAACACTATGGGTAAACTGGCCACCATGGGATTGGCCGCAGCAGTGTTCGGTCCATTAATGAATATCACCGGTTCTATGCTCGCAAGCTGGTGGCATAACCGCCCGCCCAAAGATGCCGAACTAACAGACGAAGCGGCGGCAGCAGAAACCGCAACAGAAGCAAAACTTGTTCAATAACCAGACAAAAAATTCAACATATGATAACGTTAAAACGCGTTGCTCTTTTATTCATCACAGTTATGCTTATGCACCAATCGAAGGCTCAGTCGGTGCAGATTTCAAAAGAAGAATTGATTGCTCTCACCTCCGAATGGAAAGGCGAACGCTTTCCTGATGGCCGCCCCAAAGTACCGGATGACATTATCCAACGCATGCGCGCCGTGAGCGTGGAAGAAGCCTGGGCCACCATGAGCAACCTGGGTTATAAATACCAGGTGGCAGAAGGCTGGCAGGTTATCAACCCCGACAGCGTGCTCTGCGGCCGCGCGGTGACTGCCACCTTTATGCCCGGTCGTCCCGACGTGTGGAAAATCATCGATTCAATAGGTAAAAAAGAAGGCAGAAGAGCACAAAACGTATGGGCGGTAGAAATACTGCAGAAAGGCGATGTGTACGTAGCCGACCAGTTTGGTGCCAAGAGAAATGGTCCCACCATCGGCGACAACGTGGGCAATGCCATCTATGCACGTACCGGTAATGGTATTGTGTACGATGGTGCCATCCGCGACCTCGAAGGTTTGAAAGAGATCGGCGGCTTCACGTCTTTCTATACCAGCTACGATCCTTCCTATCACAATCCCGGATTTGGTAATAATCGTGACCTCACCACAATGATCGTTGGTATAAATCGTCCTACTCGTATCAGAACCGTAACCGTAATGCCGGGCGATGTAGTGTTGGGTAAGATGGGCGTAGTGGTATTTATTCCTCCGCACCTGGCAGAGCGCGTGGTGGTAACATCAGAAATTGTGCGACTGAGAGACATGTTTGGTCACCAGCGCATCAGGGAAGGCAAATACACTGCCGGACAGATCGATACCCGCTGGTCTGATGAAATAGAAAAAGATTTTTCAAAATGGCTTAACGACCATATAGATAAACTCCCTGTTCCGAAAGAAACCATACAGAATTTCTTAAAAGACAGGACCTGGTAAACGTACATTATTAACTGAATTTATAAACTGACAACTATCACCTATGTCTGCATCAAGAAGATCATTTCTCAGAAAGGCCGCGCTGGCAACGGCAATGACGCCGTTGGCCGGGCTTCAACAAACTTTTGGTAAAGGGCTGGAAGATGCCATTGAAAGAACCCCCAAAGCTTCTGCACCTTCACAGCTGACCATCAAAGAAGTTACCTGTGCCTATATAAGAGGCAGCCTGTTTGTAAAAATGACCACCAACCAGGATATAGTTGGTTATGGCGAAGGCGTGGATGCTATCCAGGGCACCTATCACCTGGTGAAAAGCTGGGGCCGCCGCCTGGTAAACAGAAGCCCGCTGAACGTGCACCGCATATTTGATGAATTCCGCAAAAGCGGTGTATTCGGTGGCGCGCAGGCCGGTATGTATATCGCTGTATTGTCTGCCTTTGAAACAGCGCTATGGGACCTCACAGGTAAAGCGCTGGGTCTGCCGGTATATCAACTGCTCGGTGGAAAATTCCGTGATAAGGTGAGAGTATATAGCGATACTGCCTTATATCAAACCAATAACCCCAAGCCTTCTGACTTTGCCGCCGCGGCTAAAAAGTCAAAAGAAATGGGCTTTAACGCCATCAAGTTCGACCTGGACCAGGCCAACGACCCCGGCAAATACGACCGCTACAACTGGACAGCCAGTCCCATGGAAGTGCGCCGTATGGTAGAACAGATGACCGCCGCGCGCGAAGCCGTGGGCCCCGATATTGATATCTGCGTTGATATGCACGGCCGCTACGATGCACCCACCGGCGAAAGAGTGGCCAAGGCGCTTGAGCCGCTGAACCTGATGTGGCTGGAAGAACCCATTCCTGCAGAAAATCCCGAAGCATATAAGAAGATCGCCGATTCAACCAGCACGCCCATTTGTGCCGGTGAAAACCACTACCTCGCTTATGGTTTCCGTCCGCTCCTGGAAATCGGCGCCGTTGATATCGTGATGCCCGACCTGCAAAAAGCCGGCGGTCTAGGCGAAGGCCAGCGCATTGCCAACCTCGCCAACCTGTACTATGTGCCCTTTGCACCGCACATGGTGGCATCATTCCTGGGAGCTATGGCCTGCGCGCATGTTTGTGCATCAGTGCCCAACTTCCTGATCATGGAATGGCAATCTTACTTCCATACACAACCGATGTTTAAGGAGATTGTGAAATATGATGGTGAATGGGTGAATAAGAGTTTCATCACCGTGTCAGACAAACCAGGTATCGGCGTTGACCTCAACGAGGAAGGAATGAAGAAATACGCCATACCCAATATTCCCTTCTTTGAGTGATTAAAGACAGACTATGTATAAAGACGCAACGATTGGAGAAATTGATGCGGTAATGCAAAAAGCATGGGCCGCATTTCAGCAATACCGGAAATTATCTCTCAGGCAGCGCGCCGGCTTTATGCGGGCCATCGCCGCGAAGCTGGAAGCCAGCGGCGATGAGCTGATACAAACGGCCATGCGCGAAACGAACCTGCCTGAGGCAAGACTGAAAAATGAACGAGGGAGGACTGTTTTTCAACTCAACAGCTATGCCGACGCCTGCGAACGAGGCCAGTGGCTGGATGTGAGAATTGATACGGCTATCCCTGACCGTAATCCTCCCAAACCCGACATACGCAAGACATCGGTTCCGCTGGGTCCTGTAGTTGTGTTCGGTTCATCCAATTTTCCATTTGCATTTTCAACCGCAGGCGGTGATACCGCCTGCGCTTTTGCTGCGGGCTGCCCGGTGATTGTGAAAGCTCACCCCGCACATGCGGAAACCTCTACCATGGTGGCAGCGCTCATTCACCAGGCGGCAGCAGAAACCAATATGCCCGATGGCGTGTTTGCGCACGTATATGGCGCCGGTTTTGAAGTGGGTGAAGCCCTGGTAAAACACCCGCTTACCAAGGCTGTAGGCTTTACCGGTTCTTATGCAGGCGGTAAACAACTTTTCGACTGGGGCAACCAACGCAAAGAACCTATCCCGGTCTTTGCAGAAATGGGTAGCATCAATCCCGTGTTTCTGTTTCCCGAAAAACTGAAAACTTCTGCTGCGGAAGTGGCAAAAATGTACGTGGCATCTGTCACGCTCGGTGTAGGACAGTTCTGCACCAACCCCGGCCTCGTGATTGCGCTCGACGGCGAGCCGCTGGAGCAATTCATAGCTGCGGCCAGTGAAGAGATCAGCAATATTGGCGCTGCCAAAATGTTGCACCTCGGCATTGCCAAAGCATATGAAGAGAAAAAGCAGAAAGCGCTCGGTCAGAAAGGCGTGATAATGGTGGGCGAAGGGCAACTGGCAGAAGAGCAAGGTTGCGGTACCGCCGCGCTGGCTACTGTAGGCGCCAAAACTTTCTTAAGCAACCCGGTCTTACACCAGGAAGTGTTTGGTCCCTACTCGTTGATTGTGCGCTGCAGCCACCTGAACGAAATGCTGGAAGTAGCTGCCAACCTCGAAGGGCAGATCACCTGTACAGTGTTCGCCACCGAAAACGAGCTGCCGCAGCACGAAGAACTGCTCGACGCCATCAAAGGCTTGTGCGGCCGCATCATTTTCAACGGTGTGCCCACCGGAGTGGAGGTTTGCCTGGCAATGAATCATGGCGGACCATTCCCTGCCACTACTGATTCAAGGTTCACCTCCGTAGGCGCCGACGGTATTAAGCGATTCGTGAGACCAATTGCTTTCCAAAACTGGCCCGATAGTCTTTTGCCCGATGAATTAAAAAATGATAACCCGTTGAAAATTGCGCGCACCGTCAACAACGAGCTTATCATTTAACAACAGCGACTGAAAAAAACAACAATATGAAAAAGCTCCTTATCACGCTTGTTGCCTTCGCCTTGTATGGTATGGCAACTGCGCAGCCGCCCGGTATGGGTATTCAGAATGATCCCATGCCCGAAGGATTTAAACCTGCATCCACCAATACCTTTCTTTCGCAATACCCGGCGGTGAATCCCAAGACCCGCCAGGCTATGTTTAAGGTGGTGGCGCCTTACGCACAAAACGTAACGCTCAACCTCAATGGCAAACACGCGATGAAGAAAGACGAAAATGGTGTATGGTGGTACACAACTGATCCGCTGGTGGTAGGTTTTCATTACTACTCCATCATGATCGATAGTGTGCCCGTGGCCGACAGGGGCAGCGAGGCTTATTTTGGTAGCAACTGGGAATCGTCGGCTATTGAAATTCCCGAAGGGCCGGAAGGAGACTACTATCGCTTTAATAAAGATATACCGCATGGGCATGTCCGCTCCATGTATCACTGGTCGGAAGTGAATGGCATCGAGCGTCATATCAACGTGTACGTGCCGGCTGAGTATGAACAAAACCCTACCAGGAGATACCCGGTGCTTTACCTGGTGCATGGCTGGGGTGAAGATGAAAATGGCTGGTCGGTGCAGGGACATATGGCCAATATCATGGACAAACTAATCCATGAAGGCAAGGCGGTACCTATGATTGTGGTGATGCCCAGCGGCGATATCAAAACCAATTCAGACGTGCGCTCGGCCAAAGGCAGCATCACTGATATTTTCGTGAAAGACATGATTCCTTTCATCGACAAAAATTTCCGTACGCTCACCGATCGCGAACACAGGGCGATGGCGGGTTTGTCGCGCGGCGGGTTTCAAACTACAATGACCGTGTTTGCGCATCCCGACAAGTTTGCGTGGATCGGCACGTTCAGCGGGTTTTTCTTCCGCGGCAACAACGTGGTACAGGAAGCTTTCAACGGCGTGTTTAAAGATGCCGCTGAATTCAATAAGAAGTTTAAACTGCTATTCATCAGTACAGGCACTGAAGAAAGCAATCCCAAACCATTGGTGGATCAGCTGAAGGCTCATGGCATCAACGTGGTGTTTCATGAGTCGCAGGGCACTGCGCACGAATGGCTTACCTGGCGCAGGGCATTATATGATTTCGCACCCAGGTTATTCAAATAACAAAGGGCATGAAAAAAAATTCATTTGTAGCGTTTATTTTTCTTGTCGTTTCAATTGCAGGGACAGCGCAAGACATGCCGCCGGCCACCTCGCTGGTATATCCCGGCATAGACGGCAAACTGGTATATGTCGCGGATAGTCTTGGCAATAAAATCCCCGACTTTTCCAATGCCGGCTATAAAGGCGGCGGCGTGCCGCTTCCCTACGTACCGGTGAAAGTAACGGTGTGGCCCGTGCCGGGCGACAACTCAGACAATGTGCAGGCTGCCATCGACAAAATATCAGCAATGCCGGTAGATGCACATGGCTTCAGGGGAGCCGTGTTACTGAAGATGGGTATTTACCCGTTGGAAAAACCCATTTACATCAGGGCTTCGGGAGTGGTGCTGCGCGGCGAAGGTGCGAGTGATATCGGCACCATACTGGTTGGCAAATCGGGCGGCACGCCACAAAGTGGTTTCAGAAGGCCCGCATTGATCAATATTGGTGGCGCTTCCGGTTGGACAGCGCAGGAAGAAACCAAACAAACCATCACAGATAAGTACGTGCCCGTTGGTGCAAAATCATTTAACGTAGCATCCGCAAAAAATTTTAAAATAGGAGACAAAGTGCTGGTGCGCCGGCATGGCAATGAAGACTGGATTAAGGAAATAGGACAGGACTCACTATCAGCAGGACGTTATCGCTGGCGCCCATTCACTATCAGCTACGACCGCGTTGTTGTTGACATCAAAGGCAATACGCTCACCGTAGACGCTCCCATTTTCACTGCCATCGAAACACGCTGGGGCGGTGGCGAGGTGGTGAAATATACCGATACCGGCCGCATAGAACAGGTAGCCGTTGAAAACCTGCGCGGCATCTCGGAATACAATCCATCGGTGCGTATGACAGAGTATGGCAATATGGACCGCGGTTCATTCGACGGTCCCGGAGCTAAATACGAAGCGGAGGAATATTATGCGGATGAAAACCATTATTTCAACTTTATCAATTTTTCCAATACCGTAAATGGCTGGGTGCGCAATATCACGGCCTTGCATTTTGCCAGCAGCGTAGTACAGACCACCGCGGCCACCAAGTGGATCACCATCCAGGATTGTGAAAGCTGGGAGCCGGTATCTATCCGCGCAGGCGCCCGAAGATTTACGTTTCAGCTGAACGGACAGCTTTCGCTGGCGCAAAGATGTTTCTCACAGAAAGGCAGACATTCTTTCGTGATGCAGACACCTTCTTCCAGCGGAAATGTGTTTCTTCACTGCGAAGCGGTAAACCCCTACTCTTCCAGCGAGCCTCATGCCAACTGGGTAAACGGCGCACTATATGATAACGTAAAAGCGCCCCTCACCGCCCGGTACTGGAAAGATATTACCATCGGCTGGGCAGGCGCCAACTGCGTGTTCTGGAATTGTGAAGGTGATTTCCTGATTCAGCAACCACCCACCGCGCAGAACTATTCCTTTGGCCATATTGGTACTGCTTCGGTTATCTACAACAAGCCCCTGCAGGAATTGAGCAAACCTAACGGGTATATAGAATCGCTCGACCGGCATGTGACGCCCCGAAGCCTGTACCTCACGCAACTGAGAGACCGCCTGGGCGAACAGGCAGTCAGAAATATCATGAAAACAACCGATGATTTTTGAAACATTTCAAAATCAATTTCATTTTACCCATGAAGTTCAACCTTAGCATCCTGTTTTTTCTCAGCGTAATTTTCTTTGCCGCCTCGGCAAATGCCCAAACCATTTCTAAAGAAGAACTGATTTTCCTGACATCTGAGTGGAAGGGCGAACGTTTTCCTGATGGCCGCCCCAAAATTCCCGACAACCTGCTCGAAAGGGCGAAGAAAATTTATATAGACGACGCGTGGACCGTTTTGAGGAATGAAGGCTACCTGCACCAGTTTGAAGGTAACTGGAAAACGGTGAACGATACCATCATCACCGGACGCGCTGTAACGGCTATGTATATGCCCAGCCGCCCCGATGTAGAGAAAAACATCAAAGAAAGGGGGGCAAAACAAGGCAGAAAAGGCAATACCAACTCATGGCCCATTGAAACGCTGGTAAAAGGCGATATTTATGTGGCCGATGCATTTGGTAAAATCAGCGGCGGACCCATAATGGGTGCCACACTTGCCAACTCTATTTACAGCAAATCAGGGAATGGTGTAGTGTTTGACGGTTCTGCCCGCGACCTGCTGGAGATTCAGAAAATTGAAGGCTTCAATGCTTTTGTAAGAGATTTTCATCCCTCATTCACCGAAGATATGGTGCTGATGGGATTGAATACACCCATTCGCATAGGCGGCGTAATGGTGCTGCCCGGCGACCTGGTAATTGCACAGAAAGAAGGAGTTTTGTTTGTGCCCGCCCACTTGGCCGAGCATGTTGTAAGCGTAGCAGAATTTGTGATTCGCAAAGACCAGTTTGGTTTTGAGATGGTACGCAGCGGCAGATACAGTACTGGTGAGATTGATGACCAATGGACTGATGAGATCAAGACTGAATTTTTAAAATGGCTGGAGAAACACCCGGAACTCGGAAAAATGACCCGCGAAGAACTCGATAAAGTAATGAGCAAAAGAACCTGGTAGAAACCAGGTTCTTTTTTTCAGATTGCTTATGATAGATAATTAACGTGCCCTACCATGTTGGTCTGGATCTTATACACTTTGCTGTAGCTTACGATATACAACGTTGTCATGTCATCGCCACCAAAGCAAAGGCTCACCGGGAAGGAAGGCAGGTTGATCATTCCCACATATTCTCCTTTCGCATTAAAGATCTGCACGCCATAGTAAGTAGCCACATACAGGTTGCCCTGCTTATCGATGGCCATACCATCGGCGCTCGATGATCTTCCTTTTCTGTCGAGCACATTTTCTGTGAGGTGAAGTTTTGCAAACTGGCGGCCATTGCTGATGGTGCCGTCAGGGTTTACATCATAGGCCCAGATATAGTTGTCTTTTTCGCTCTTCACAGGGTACCAGTCTTCGTCGTCGTAGCAGTTGTTAATGTAGAGCGTTTTTCCGTCAGGAGAAAGTACAATGCCATTGGGCATTGCAAATTCATTAGGTTCTGTGAGTCGTGTAATTTTTCCTTCGGGCGACACATAATACACTGCGCGGCCGGGTTGAAACTTCTCGGGTTCCATGGTAAACTGCGGATCGGTAAAATAGAATCCGCCACGAGCATCGGTGATCACATCGTTGGGGCCGTCAATCGGTTTGCCATCGTATTTATCTGCCAACACTCTCACCACTTGTCCTTTGGTAGTCATCTCCACCACCCTATGACCCATCATGTCGCACACAATCAGGTTACCATTCTTATAGGGATACAAACCATTGGCCTGCATTTTTCCCTGTGTGATGTTGCGATAACTGCCGCTCGGATCCATTTCCACGATTGAACTTTTACCGGGATTGGCATTGAAGTTCTCATCGAAGTACATGTTGGAGAAATACAGTTTGCCATTCATCCATTTGGGACCTTCTCCGAAATACAATTCTGGTTTTGTCTTTTTACCATCGATAATCAGTTCGGGTTTGGCGCCCTCGGGAATGATGGCGTGAAATGCAGCCAGTCTTGCTTTTTCTTTTTCCAGGTAATCGGCGCGTGCCGGCCAGAAAATATCTAATGCGTCGCAGCCCAGTTCTCCTATTTCTGCGCCATGTACCATATTGGCGGGAATGCGCACTACATCATTCGGCTTCATCGGTTGTTTGCCGTCGAGCAGAATCTCCTCGCATTCACCACGCAACACAAACATCATTTGTTCTTCGGGGTGAATATGATGTGGGAACACTGAACCGGGCTCCATGCTGATAAAGCTCAGCTGTATATTTCTGCCTGATACGAGACGCGAATGTGCGCCGGGCGCCAGCTCGGTAAGCTGAAAATCGTACAGGTCGTACACCACGCCGGGTTGCACGTTAGGGGTCTGATAGTTTTCCACATCGGGAATGTCGGCCGGCGCCTCTATGCCCGCCTTTTGGAGATAATCGGCGCGTAAGGGGCTATAGGCCTCCAGCAGTTTGGCACCATTGGGTCCGGCGGTCAGGGCATTGGTGCTGCCTTTTTCAAGATAAACAAAATCGATGCGCGGGGTGCCGCTTTTGGTACCGCTGGGCGCATCGCGCTTGATACTTGTCAAACTGACATTTTTACCATTAATCAGCTGTTCCACAGAACCTTCCAGCACAAACAGGAAGCGGTCGGCGGGCAGGGTTTCCTCGGCAATCTTTGCTCCCGGTTCCAGGTGTAATATGGAAACCAGGTTGCCCGTACCCCAAAACAATTTCGCGTTTACGCCGGGATGCAGCGTTACGGTCTGCAGGCTGTCTATACTTGTAACCTGTGCGGCTTCCAGGTTAGACGCCACAAAAGAATTTGGCAATCCACTCAGCGTTCTTACAGTAAGATCGTATTTTGCAATAAGCTCCTTGTTTTTTTGTTCCCAGGCTGACGAAGAGGAGCAACTTGAAAGGAAAACGCCGGGGAAAGCAAGCAGGCAACTGAAAACAATCAGGTTCGTTAGAGGCCTTCTCATAGTTACAATTAATTTGAATTTTTCGTAGGAAAAATAGAGATTAAGTCGGAGCTTCCTGTACAAGATTTATCGCCGGATTATATTGTACATTTTTTGTGAAGGCTTCTGGTATTTTTAAACGTCTTATATACATTTATAGAACATACCATTTTTATTCACCAAAAAATTGTTTGCTAAATGAAGCTGTTTTTCACATTACTGCTGATGGTTGTAGGATCCGCCGTCTTCGCTCAGAATGCACTCGATGGCAATTGGAAAGGTAGTCGCGAAACTCCTAATGGCGTCTTTGAACTGGAGTACACTTTTAAAGTAGAAGGCAATGTACTGCAAGGTGCTCTGAAGACTCAGTTTGGAGAGACTAAACTGGAAAACGGGAAAGTGGATGGAAAAAAATTCTCTTTCTCCATTAGTTTCAATGATTTCACCATTGAGAACACTGGTGAGCTGATCAACGAAAACGAGATCGTTATTAAGAACGAAAGAGGTGAAATGAAACTGACCAGGGTAAAACCCTGACCTTAAAAACCAGCTTAGCCAAATCTGACTGCGAATGAAATCAGGTAAATTTCCCGCCAAAACTATTTTGGCGGTTCTCATTTTAGTAGGATTAGTTACTATTCTTTCATACAACACTTTTGACAAGAAACCCAAATCCATCAACTGGAGTCATTATGGTGGCAGCCCGGGCCAGTCGCGCTATTTTGAAGCTTCACAGATCACCAAAAAGAATGTGAACAAGCTGCAGGTGGCCTGGTACTACCCTACCGTCGATTCGGGTTTCAATTATTTCAGTCCCATCGTAGTGGATACCATAATGTATGTGATGGCGAAAAACTCTTCGCTGGTAGCGATACATGCAGAAACCGGTAAAGAGATTTGGATACACGCCAACCTGCAGGGTCTCACCCGCCGTGGTATCAATTATTGGGAGAGTAAAGACCGCAAAGACCGGCGACTGTTAATCACAGTTAACAACACCATACAGGCCATTGATGCGCTCACCGGTAAATCGATCATGAGCTTCGGCAACAATGGCTATGTAGATATGCGTGAGGGCCTCGACCGCGAACCTACGTCTATACGAAGAATGCAGTCGATGATGCCCGGCGTGTTGTACGACAATCTGCTGATTATGGGCTCGGCACCGGGGGAGAATTATTTCTCTGCACCGGGACATGTGCGCGCCTATAATGTAGTTACCGGTAAACTGGAATGGACCTTTCACACCATACCCCATCCGGGCGAATATGGTTATGAAACATGGCCTAAAGACGCATACAAATACGTAGGTGGCACCAATGTGTGGAGTGAGATGACCGTGGATACAGAAAGAGGTATTGTGTACCTGCCCATCGGTTCGCCCACCAACGATTTTTATGGCGCCGACCGCATAGGAGCCAACCTGTTTGGCAACTGCCTGGTAGCGCTGAATGCACGCACCGGCAAAAGGCTCTGGCATTTCCAGACCGTACACCACGACTTGTGGGACTACGACCTGGCTTCCGCGCCGCAACTGCTCACTTTGAACCGCAATGGTAAAAAGATTGATGCAGTAGCCATTGCCACCAAACATGGCTTTGTATTCGTGTTTGACCGTGTGACCGGCGAACCGGTATTCCCGATAGAAGAAAGACCGTTCCCCCCCAGCGAAATGCCCGGGGAGCAGGCATGGCCCACACAACCCATTTCTACGTTACCAGACTTTACACGTCATGAGGTGACAAAGGACATGATCAACCCATACTATTCGCAGGAGGAAAAAGAAAAATGGTATAAGAGAATCGATGCTGCCAAGTCGGGTCTGTTTGTACCGCCTTCTGACAAGTATGAAACCATCATGCTGCCCGGCGCCCTGGGTGGTGCCAATTTTGGCAACACAGCCGCCGATCCCAAAAAAGGCATGTTGTATATCCTCACGCAGGAATATCCTTCTGTCTATAAACTCAATCGCATCAAATCTGCGAAAGAGCTGATGTCGGCAGGCGATGTAGAACTGGCCGAGAAGATATATACCAACAACTGCCGTGCATGTCATGGCGACAATATGGAAGGAAGAGGTATAGCGCCTGGCCTGGTGGATGCGGGTCAACGCATCTTGTTCGACGATTTCAAGAACCTGCTGGCGAATGGTCGCGGACAAATGCCGGGCAACCCGCATATAGACGATCAGAGCGCCACTGCTTTGTATCGTTATCTTGGCGGTAATCCCAATTTCCGTATGCCTCCCGGCTTCCGCAGGCCGCAAAACAATAAGCTGCCCGATGGTCCTGTAGTGGCATCTGGCGGCGCGCCGGTCAAACCCGACTCACCGGTTGTTGCACCTATGAGCGATTATCCCCCCGGCGTGGAGCATCCGCCCGTGCGCTATATCTCCGATTACGGTACTGCCTGGCCCGATTTGCTGGGACCCGTATGGGCATGGGTGGTAGCTTATGATCTGAACACAGGTACCATTAAATGGAAAAAGCCTCTTGGTGAAGATGCCGAATCTTTAAAGAGAGGAGAGAAAGGTAATGGTGCCGTCAACGGCTCGCAGCGCAAAGGTATGGTGGTGACATCTACCGGCATTTTGTTCTGCACCGGTAAAGGCGGTAAATTATATGCTTACGATTCCAATGACGGCACGCTGTTGTGGGAGACAAATCTGAGCTACGAATCAAACGCTCAACCCATCATGTATATGCTCAACGGTAAACAGTACCTGGTGGTGAATGCTTCCAATACGTTTACCAAAGACAGTCCCAATCGTTCAAGAGAACCGGGTGCATTGCCAAGGGCTTATGTGGCATATGCACTCCCGGATAAATAATAAGTTCTTGTCAGCTATTTCAGCATCTGGTTGTCATCGCCCATCACGTCGAAGCCGCGCCATTTGAAGGATTTGGCAAGGCCGGAAGCGGCGGGCCATGCAACCTGATGCTGCGGGCTGGCAACCCACCTGCGGCGGTTTTCCTCTGAATCGAATGAAATCTGAATCATGTAATTATACTCCGTAACCTCTCCCTCTATCTCTTTCTGTACGTTTTCAGGAAAAGTGCGCAGCAGTTTTGATTCCAGGTATCCTTTCTGTACCAGCATGGCGGGAACATAAATGGAAGAATACATTTTTTCAAAAGCTTCGGCATTTTCTTTCGCTACTACAAACTCCATTTGCAATACAATGGCCTTGGGTTTTGCAAGAGGTGCTGGCGTAGTGAATTTCCTGGGAACAGAAACGCCTATCACCAGCAACTCGAGGTCTTCATTGCCGTTGTTTACAATGGTGATGGTTTCATTGGGTGACACAAAAAAAGCATCATCGGTTTTAACAGCAGCAGAATCTTTATCAACAATGATTCTTCCCGATCCTTTCATCACATAAAACACCTCTTCAACACCCTCGAGCAATCGCGGACCAGCAGTGCTGCGGGCGGGTATCAGCACATGGTCAACATGGTGCCAGTTGGTAGAAAACACATCGGGACCCAGTGCGCGGCGGAATAACACGCCGTTTCCTTTATAGTTGGGATTGTTGGGACGCAGTGATTCTTTTTTCAACTGTGCAGAAACAAATTGCGGAACGGGATCCAGGCTGGCGCCCACGCGGGTGTCGCCAAGGTCGAAATTATCGCCGCGGCCCTTGGTGGTGCTCACAGCATAATTGAGCCACTTCACGGGCTTGCCGCTCGAATTGTAAATGCCATGCGAGTTACCCATTTTGCAGGGCACAATGGCGGGCGCCTTAATCTTGGATGTAAAACCATTTACGGTAAACTCCGCTTCACCATCCAGAAGCACGTACATCTCCTCGATAGTGTGGTGAAAATGGTGGCCAATACCACCCTTGTCGAGAATTTCGCCGGCATGCAGGTAAAGGAAATTGCTCTGTACCTGCTGGCTGCCGATAAGGCCGGTAAATTTCATTTGACCGGCCCCGGCATGCACAGCTGATAGTTGCCTGTAGTTGGCTGGATTGTTATGGACTACACGTTGGCTAAGGGTTTGAGAAAACGCGTTAATACTGAATAATGTAAATAGCAAAACAATCGCTTGCTTCATATTGGTAAGTTTTGGCTGGTGCAAAGAAATGAAACAAGATATTCATTACATCCGGCTCAAAACTTCCAATAAATACCAGCGGGAAATTTTGCACATGGCAGGCAAAACCCTGCCCCTGTTTTACTTAAACAACACCTGCGCAAAATTGTACAGGTTGTTGCGCCATACCGGCCAGGTATGACCACCCGGGTATTCGCTGTAGGTGTACTTGATGCCTATTTCATCAAATTTGGCCATCATCACCTTGTTGTTGTTATAAGCAATATCTTCCTGGCCGCCCATCGCTATCCAAAACGATTTCAGGTTGCGGTTGATCTCATCCTTATTTTTTTGCATGAATTCATACTGCGGCTTCGAGAGATCGTCGCGGTTGGCAAACCAGCCCGAACTAAACACGCCGAGATAGGCAAACAGCTGCGTGTTTTTTACACCGGCATATAAAGTCTGCAAACCACCCATCGATAATCCGGCCAGCGCGCGGCTGTTGGCATCAGACTTCGCGCGGTAATTTTTCTCAACAAAGGGTATGACCACATTCTTCAGTTCATTTTCGAACATGCGAAGCACCGGCTCGCCAAAACCTTGCAAGCCGCCTCCGCCAAAATTGCCATCCATCATCACTACCAGCATGGGTTTGGCTTTGCCTTCTGCAATCAGGTTGTCGAGTATCAGATCTGTAAGACCTTGTGCCGTCCAGCCTCTTTCATCTTCACCGCCGCCGTGTTGTATATACAGCACAGGATATTTTTCATTGATATTTTCATCGTAGCCTGGTGGTGTGTAAATATAAAAGCGACGCCATGAGTTGGTGACTGTGGAAAAATATCGCTTGATGCGCACTTCTCCGTGCGGCACATTTTTAATAGCATAATAATCGCCACCGGCAAAAGGAATTTCAATACCGCTGGCCATGCGACCCATGCCATAAAATGTTTCGCTGGCCGGGTCAGCAACAGCTACCCCATCGATGATGAGCGAATAATAGTGAAAACCCTCGCCTATGGAGTCGGTGGTGACTGTCCAGTAACCGCCGGTATCTCGTTTCATATCATACTTCTTGCCCAGGTCTATTTGCAGCTTCTGCGCATCGGGCGCCTTGATGCGAAATACCACGCGGCTGTCGGGCAGTATTTGCGGATACTTGGCATTCCTTACATTGGTGGAAGCTGGCGTACCCAGCACAGTGTATTTATTAAACTTCGATGCATCCACCGGCTTGAAGAGGAAGCGCGAAAACATATACAAACCATTCTTCCACACTTTAAAATCGTGTACGCCGGGCTCTATGTAGTAGATGTGCGGTACTTTGTGTTTCTCTAAATAATCGTGTGTGCGTTTGCTGATACCGATCAGTCCGTCGTTATCGCCGCACGAAATCCAAAGCAGTTTCAGTTTGCTTTTTGCTGCTTCGGGGTCGGGCAGCAGTTGCTCAGGCGCTTTGGTATTGGGCGCTGAAGAAAAGCCCCCTATCCAGGCAAATTTGTCGAGGTTGCCGAGACCGAAATTCAGCGACTGTCCGCCACCCATCGACAGGCCTGCAATAGCGCGGTGCTCGCGGTCGGCGAGCACAGGATATTTTTTCTCTATGAAGGGTATGAGATCATTCAGCAGATCTTTTTCAAAGGTGGCGAAAGCTTCTACTTTTTCGCGGTCGAAAATACTGCCCGTTGCGCGATCATCTTTCATGGCGCGGCCATTGGGCATTACCACTATCATGGGTTCGATGGCGTTCTCGGCGTACAGGTTGTCGAGAATCACCTGCGGACTGCCGCCGTTCAGCCATTCCTTTTCATCGCCACCAATACCATGCAGCAGGTAAAGGACAGGGTATTTCTTCTTCTTTGAAAAACCGGGCGGGGTATAGATCAGTGCGCGGCGTTTGGTGCCCACCGTTTTGGAGGTATAGGTAATGGTGTCAATCACACCGTGCGGAATGTCGTTGCGCGGCTTATCAAAACCCGCCGGGGCTTCTTTCACAATGTCCTGAGAGCGCGATGCCATTGTTGCAATCACAACAAAGCTGAATACTACAAGCAGTCGTTTCATAACAATATAATAAGTGTATGTTTTACAATTTTACAAAATCAGCCCGCGCACAGCGTCCATATTTTCACGGCGTAGAATCTTGCACAAAGGTGTAGGTCTTGCCAGCTGCCGTTGGTATATCGTACACATGCGTAGCTTTCAACTGCGGTAATTGGATGGTTGCCTCCTTTGAAATAACCGGCGGCGCCACTTCTTCCACATAGTAAAATGGATTGGAGTTTTTTCCACTCGCCGGTTTCAACGCGGCTCCCGTACTCAATTTCATGGTATTGGGCACGCGCAGGCGAAGGTTGCCGCCGAGATTGGATTTGATCACGGCCTTCACCAGTTGTCCGTCTTTCCACTCCATACTCACCAGTTCAAAACCACCGATAGCGCGCAGTCCGCTTACGCTGCCACCATTTTGCCACACATCGGGCAAGGCGGGTAGCAGGTGCATTTCGCCATTGGCGCTTTGCATCAGCATTTCGGTAATGCCCGAGGTACAGCCAAAATTGCCGTCGATCTGGAAGGGCGGATGCGCGTCGAACAGGTTATTGTAAGTGCCGCCACTGCCACGCGACTGTGCCTGTACAGGCGTCAATTGGTTTTGAATGAGCTTGTATGCATGATTGCCATCGAGCATACGCGCCCACCAGTTTACTTTCCACCCCATGCTCCAGCCGGTGCTTACATCGCCGCGGTGAGTTAAAGTAGTTTTTGCCGCACTGTATAATTGCGGTGTGCGGTAGGGAGAAATCTGGTTCGACGGAAACAATCCATACAAATGAGAGATATGCCTGTGCTGATCTGCCGGGTCATCCACATCATCAAGCCATTCCTGCAATTGTCCGTGTTTACCAATCTGCATTGGTGGCAGTCGCCTGCGCAATCGCTGCAAGCTGTCTGCAAAATTTTTGTCTTTTTTCAATAGCTCCGCAGCGCGAATAGTGACGCTGAAAATATCGAAGACAATCTGGTTGGTCATAGTAGTGCCCGCGGCAAGCGAAGAGCCCTGGTGGGCGGCGGGTGCATTCTCGGGCGAACTGTCGGGATTCACCACCAGCCAGCCGTATTTCGGATGTTCAATCAAAAAGTCGGCGTAAAAAGTAGAAGCGCCTTTCAGCACGGGGTATATGCTTTCCAGGAATTCTTTATCACCGCTATATAAATAATGCTCCCAGAGATGCAGGCTGAGCCAGCCGGCGGCCGCATTCCATACGCCCCATGTAGCACCATCCACAGCACCAGTTGCGCGCCAGATATCTGTATTGTGATGCGCCACCCAGCCCCGCGAGCCATACATATCGCGCGCAGTCTGCCGGCCGGTCACCGACAAGTCTTTGACCAACTGCAAAAATGGTTCGTGCAATTCAGGCAAATTCGTTTTCTCTGCCGGCCAGTAGTTCATCTGTGCATTAATGTTGATCGTGTACTTGCTATCCCAGGCCGGTCGCAACCTGTGATTCCAGATGCCTTGCAGGTTGGCCGGCTGCCCGCCAGGTTGCGAAGACGATATCAGCAGGTATCGTCCAAACTGGAAATACAGCGCTACCAGGTGTGGATCATTTACCGAGTTGAAATTTTTCAATCGCTCGTCGGTAGGCGCTTCGGCGGCCGGCGTAGAACCGAGATCCAGTTTTACCCTGTTGAAATATTTCTGGTAAGCCGCCACGTGCGCCGACAGTATGTCGCTATACGATTTTGGATAGGCATTGTTCAGGTATTCCAACGCACGCTTGTTTTCGTCTCCCGACACATCCTGGTAGTTGTTATAGTTGGTAGCGATCGAGATATAAATCGTCACCGCATCTGCATTTTTCACCTGCAGCGACGTATCGTCAGCATTTAAGTCTCCGCCTTCGGGTTTCAACCGTACTATGCCATTAAATCTCACCACTCCTTTTACACCTTCGTGGTCCATGGTAGTCCCGGAAATCATCAGCTCCTTACCCGGCGTGGTGGCCATGGCTACATTGGGTTGTGGCGTATTAAACCATGCTTTGAAGGAAATGGCACCCGGTTCACTTGCCGAAATGCGCATCACTACCACGCGGTCAGGTAATGAAGCCAGCGCTTCACGCCTATAGGTGATGCCATTCACTTTATACGTGGTTTTTGTAACGGCCCTTTCAATATCCAGTTCGCGGTAATATTCCGAGTATTGATCGTGTCCTTCAAATGCCAGTTGCAAGTTGCCCACCGGCTGAAACATCTGTCCGTGCGATTTTTTGGTGATGATCACACGGTTGGCAATTCGCTCTGCTTCTTTTTGTTTTCCTTCAAAAATTAATTGCCGGATAATGGCCAGCGAGTCCAGCGCCAGCGGGTTATCGTTCCTGTTAGGTCCCCCGCTCCATACGGTGTGCTCGTTCAACTGGATAGTCTCCAGTTCGGTATTACCATATATCATGGCCCCTAGTCGGCCATTGCCTATAGGAAGGGCATTCTCCCAGGTATTACCCGACGGTTGCTTATACCATAGTTTTAATGCTGGTTGCTGCTGGCCATTTCCAAACAATACAATAAAAGAAAAGGCGACGGAAAAAAATACTTTCATTACGATTCAGCTATTTCCGTTCAAATTACTTAAAAAGAAGCTGCGCCGTTTCAACAAAATAATGCCGTACGTTCATCCAGGTATGTCCACCGCCGGTAATAAGACTTTTGAAGTTCACGTTTTTCGATTTCAGGTACTGCATAAACTCTTCGGTTGGCTTATACAGGAAATCCTGGTCGCCTACGCTGATCCAGAATAGTTTCAGTTGTTTGTTGGTGTTGGCCGCATTGCCCGCAATATGGCTGAAGCGGTTCTCCATTTCCTGGGGTGGCAAATAAGCGGCATAGCAGCAGATCCAGCTGAATTTATCCATATTGCCAAATGCCACTCTTAATGTCTGTCCGCCACCGCGCGAAAAACCGCCAATAGCGCGATTGTCCTTATTGGCAATCACGCGGTAACTTTTTTCTACATGCGGAATGATATTATTGATCAGGTCCTGCTCAAATTCATTCATGCGGCGCAAAGCTTCTTCACTTTCCCTGCCCATAGGATCGGGCGGCATGGCAGTGAATTTCTGCTGCGCAATTCTTCCCTGTATGTTGCCATAGGGCATCACCACAATCATTGGTTTGGCCTTGCCCTGCGCAATCAGGTTGTCGAGTATCCAGTTAATCTTTCCTACCTTATAGAAAGTTTCTTCTGTATCGGTGGTGCCGCTGATCAGGTAAAACACAGGATATTTTTTTGAAGTCTCCTTGTCATATCCTGGCGGTGTGTAAATCACTACTGTGCCCGTAGTGCCGGCAATAGAGGGGTAATAATCGTAGATGATTTTCCCATGCGGCACGTTCCTGATATTGTACGAATTGGTATCGGCATGCACGTCCACCAGGCTGGCTTTGAAGCGCTCATTGGGGAACAGATCCGGGTTAGCAGGATCATTTACCGTAATACCATCCACATGAAAACTGTATGGGTAAATGTCGGGCCTTATCGGTCCTACAGTCACACTCCACACACCCTGCGTATCCTTGGTCATGGGTATGGGCGCCTGCAGAAACTGGGCGCTCAGGTTGACCTGTTTGGCCGAGGGCGCCAGGAAACGGAAAGTCACCCTATGGTCGGGGTGCACCTCGGGCGAAGTAACATAAGGGCCTCTTGGCTGGCTGTAAGCCCCCAACAGACAAAAAGTCATCAACATAGTGAAAAACAATCGTGTTTGCATCTTTCAGTTTTTTAAGGATTATAACCGGTAAGTTATTAATACCCCGTGTTAACCCGCCTGATCGGGGATGATACAAATGTTGGAATTTATAGTACAAATGTTCGGCGGACATTATTACTTGACAATTAGTAGTGAAATTAACCGTCGAAAGTGCATTGATTAAAAATACCCTAGACGATGACCAAAACAAAAACGCTGATTCTCTTATTGCTTGCATTGTTTGCCATTGAAAGCCAGGCGCAGAAAAAAACCACCAAAGTACTGGTGTTTAGCAAAACGGCGGGCTTCCGTCATAGCTCGGCTATACAGGCAGGGAAAAAGTACATTATGGAGTTGGGGCAAAAAAACAAATTTGGCGTTGACACCACCGAAGACGCCAGTGCCTTTACCCCTGAAAACCTGCAACAGTATGCTGCCGTCATTTTCCTGTGTACCACCGGCAATGTGCTGAACGACGAGCAGCAAGAGGCCTTTAAGAAATTTATACAAAGTGGCCGCGGATATGTAGGATTACATTCCGCCTCCGATACCGAATACGACTGGCCCTGGTATGGCGAACTTACCGGTGCCTATTTCAAAAACCATCCCCGCCCGCAGGAAGCGGTGTTCAAAGTGGTTGATACCACGCATATCTCCACCAAACATTTACCTAAGCGTTGGAAACGCTTCGATGAGCATTACAACTTCAAATGGGTTGGTACCGATCTGAAAATACTGATCACCATCGATGAAGACAGTTATACAGGCGGTGGTCATGGCGAATTTCACCCCATGGCCTGGTACCACGACTTTGATGGCGGCAGAAGTTTTTACACTGCATTGGGACATGATAACAAATCGTGGGAAGATCCCCTTTACCTCCAACATGTACTGGGCGGCATTCAATACGCCATTGGCAAAAAATAATTTACTATGAAAAAAATGTATATCCTGATCGGTTCGCTGCTGGCAACCGTTATCATATATAATTGTGGCGTTTCAAAAGAATCGGCTACCACACCAGCTATCAACCCCTACCCTGTTCGCACGTTCAACCCCACTCCGTCGGTTGATTATCTCTCGCCTGAAGAAAGCCTTAAAACTTTCAACCTGCCCGCCGGCTATCGTCTTGAAATAGTGGCCAGCGAGCCGATGATCAAAGAACCCGTGGCTATTGCCTGGGATGGCAATGCGCGGATGTATGTGGCAGAAATGCTTACCTATATGCAGGATGCCGATGCTACAGGCGAACAACAGAAGGTGAGCCGCATTTCGCTACTGGAGGATACGGATAATGACGGTAAAATGGATAAATGCACCGTGTTCATCGACAGCCTGCTGTTGCCGCGCATGATCCTCTGCGTGAATGATGAACTGTTGGTAAATGAAACCAATACCATCACCATCCACGCCTATAAGGATACCGATGGCGACGGAAAGGCCGACCGCAAGAGAGTGGTGTTTGAAAAAGAAGGTTACCGCCTGATGGATGCCAATATGGAACACCAGCGCAGCGGGCTCGACTGGAACGTCGACAACTATATCTACCTCACTTACGATTATGTTCGCTTTAAATATAAGAATGGTTTGCTGCAGGCCGACTCGTTATATTCCGGTCCGGGCGGACAATGGGGCGTAACGCACGACAATTACGGCCGCATTTTCTTAACCAATGCCGGTGCCGAGAATCCGATGGTACGTTCGCAGATCAACCCCGTGTATGGCGCATTGGATATGCCCGACCAGGTTGACAACGAATTCCAGCAGGTGTGGCCTATTATAGCTACGCCCGATGTGCAGGGAGGTCCGCCGCGCCTGCGCCCCGACAGCACGCTCAATCATTTTACCGGCGCCTGCGGACAGTCTATTTACCGCGGTGATAAGCTGCCCGCCGATCTTCAAGGCGATTATATCATATGCGAACCGGTAGCCCGCATCATTCGTCGCGCGAAAGTGCTGAACGTACGCGGAAAAGTTACCGTTCAAAACGCTTACTACCGCCAGGAGTTCATAGCCTCCTCCGATATGAACTTCAGGCCGGTGAATACCTATACCGGACCTGATGGTTACTTGTACATTGTGGATATGCATCGCGGCATCATTCAGCAGGGCAACTGGACCAGGCCCGGTTCATACCTGCGAAAGAAAATTGATGAGAAGGGATTGGCGAAAAATACCGGTCACGGAAGAATTTACCGCCTGGTGTATGATGGCTATAAGCCTTCAGAAAAACCGCAGATGCTCAATCAGACTGCAGCACAGCTGGTGCAATACCTCGATCATAAAAACGGCTGGTGGCGCGATAATGCACAAAAGCAAATTGTTTTGTTGAACGATAAATCGGTAGTGCCCACGCTGCAACAGATTGTGCGCGGCGAGCAGGCTACTTTGCCCGCCAAACCTTCGCACCTGGCACGCTTGCACGCATTGTGGACGCTGGATGGCCTGGAAGCAACAGACCGCAACATTATATACACTGCGTTAAATGATGAGCACCCGCAAGTGCGCAGGGCGGCGATCGTTATCAGCGAGCCATTTATCAAGATGGACGATGCAGACATGATAGCTAAACTGGCCGCTCTGAAAAATGATCCTTCGCACGATGTGCGCCTGCAGTTGTTCTTATCGACCTACAGCATTAAATCGTCGAAGAGCGCTCCGCTGGCTGAGGAATTGCTGGCCGCCAACAAAACGAATCCCATTTTTCCGGCTGCCCAGCGCTCCATGGACCGTAATACCGATTTGAGGATCTATGGCACCAGACTGGGCAACCTGGCCGCCGCCGATAGAAACTCTGTGCTGGCCGGTGCCGCCGTTTTCAATTCACTTTGCGCCAGCTGTCATGGCGAAGGTGGCAAGGGCGTGCAAGTGGCCGGCACTAATTCACTGGCCGCACCTCCCTTGGCGAATTCAAGAAGAATGTTTGCCGACAAAGAGCTGCAGGTAAAAATCATTTTGCACGGCATGCAGGGCCCGATTGACGGAAAAGAATATCCTTCAGTAATGCCCGCGCTGGGCGCCAATTCGGATGAATGGGTGGCTTCGGTAGTGAATTATATACGTTTTGAATTTGGCAATGCCGGCCGCCGCTTTCGCAGGCCGGGCGATACCAGTTCTCCATTTGTATCTGTACCCGAAGTGGCTGCAATTCGTAAGAAATATGAAGCGCGCACCGAGCTGTGGACGCTGGACGAACTGGAAGGCAAAACACCAGCAGCTGCCGTGAGCACTAATTCGGAAAATGCTGCGACCAGCACAACAGCCACACCTGCAAAGAGCACTACCACAACCGCCGCTGCCAGGAAGCCAGCGCCAAAGGCAAGTACCTCTAAAAAGGCACCCGACTACAAAACCGTAGAGCCTTTGCTGCAGAAATATACCTGCCTGGCCTGCCACCATACTACCAATAAGGTGATAGGACCTGCATACAAAGAAGTGGCGGCGAAAAAATATTCGGTGGCGCAGTTGGTGCAACTCATCAAATCACCGAACCCCGGCAACTGGCCCGGTTACACCACCAAGATGCCATCGATGGCACATGTACCGGCCAATGATCTTACGTTGATTGCGCAGTGGATTAAATCGCTGGAATAATACAGGTATAATACAAGCAAAAAAGCCTGGGTAATTTATTTTGCCCAGGCTTCTCCTTCTTGTGTTCTTCTCCACTTGAAGTAACTATCCAATACTTTTAAGGCTTCCAGGTCGGGCACGGTGCCAAGTTGAGGACGCTGCCTGAAATGCATTACCACCGGCTTTTCGTCGCTGAAGCTGGGCCACTCCGGTACACCTTTACCATTGGGATTGCCATACTTGGCAAAGTTGGTCCAATAGGTAGCCATCGCCTCGGAGATTTGTTCGTCGGTGCTGCTGGCATCTGGACTATTGGGATTCACGTGCTGAAATACAAAAGCCACTTCCTGCCCATGCGGTGATCCATAACCGTAGCGCGGCGAGCCCGGCTCGCGTTCCGGATGCTGGTCAAAATAGTAGTAATAAACTTTCGATTTACCTGTTTTAGCCTGCAGTCGCGCCCAGCTCCACGTATGCCAGCCGAAGGCGGCGTCACGGCTCAGGTCACGTGCGGTTTTGGGCACCGAAGTATCCCCTACCGGGTACGCTTTTAACAAAGCATCGGCAAAAGGACCAAAACGTGTTTTTACTGAATTAATATAATCCTGCGGTACGCGGGGAGGGAAAAAGCTGGCGCCCTCGTCGGAGTTATAGCCAACCAAAATAGGTACGTCGTTATACTTTTTAGCTTCATACAACTTGTATTGATCATCGGGAATCACATACCCGTCAATGATTGGCCAGGCCAGTCCGCGAATGGCGGGCAATTTGCTGGCATCCAGCTTGCGCAGATCGGCAATTGAAGTATATCCCGCGCTTTTCACATACTCCTCACCGGCGGCCTCAGCATCGCGCAGTTTTTTCATATTTTCCCCGGGATAGGTGGTAGGTCTTGGCGGACCAAAAGAGCCGCCGCTTTGCGAAATGGCGCCATGAAACAATCCTTTAGCCAGTGGCGAAGCGCACAACATGCTTACGGCAATGCCGCCGGCCGATTCACCAAAGATGGTCACCTTATCGGGGTCGCCGCCGAAGGCGGCAATATTCTTCTGTATCCACTGCAGGCCGGCAATCATGTCGAGCAAGCCATAATTCCCGGATACGCGCTTATCATTTTCCGCGCTCAGTTCAGGATGCGCCATAAAACCCAGTTGTCCCACGCGATAAGCAATGCTCACCAGCACCACTCCTTTCTTAGCCAGTTTTTCACCGCTATAAACTGTTTCTGAGGTGGCGCCTGCATTAAAGCCGCCACCATATATCCATACCAGCACGGGTATGCGATCGTTGGCCGATTTAGCGGGCGTCCAGATGTTCAGGTACAGGCAATCTTCACTCTTACCCGATGGCGGGTTGCCACCTTGTATGGGGCTCGGTGCAAATTGCGTGGCCTGTCGCACACCCTCCCATTTGGCAGCAGGTTGCGGAGCACGCCAGCGCAGTTCACCTACGGGGGGCGCAGCAAAGGGAATGCCCTTATACACTGTAAGACCATCTTCATAAATTCCCTGTACTAATCCCTGCTCTACGCGCACCGGCGCCGGTTGCTGCGCCATCAGCTTTGCGGACAGCAGGAGACAAACCATCAATGCAAATTGTTTCATAGTACAACTATTTGGTATTAAAAAAAGATAGGAAAGCTCATTAAAATGAGCTTTCCTTTACCATATAAACTAACTGCATGAAAAGAAATCAATAGCCAGGTGTCTGAACCAGCTTCGGGTTTTGTGCCAGGGCAGACTGCGGAATCGGGTGCAGATATTGTCTAAGCTGGAAGTTATGCGGGTGATTCAGAGGTACAGGAGTATAAGTCCATACACCACTGTTGTCGTCGGGGCTGGTATTTTCGATCTTCATACCATGCAGATCTTTCGTCAGCACTTCGTGTGCAATTCCCCAGCGAATGATATCGTGCAGGCGTTTGTTTTCAAAACACAATTCAACCCTTCTCTCGTGCCTGATGGCTTCGCGCATTTCATCCTGGGTGAGACCAGCAGGTAATGGCGGAAGATCTACACGAGCCCTTACCTTGTTGATGGCATCATATACAGATGCGTCAGGACCTACGGCTTCATTTTGTGCTTCTGCATAACCCAGCAATACTTCGGTGTAACGATAGTAGATATAGTTGGCACCACTGAGACCCGTTGCCGGACGGTTTTTGGGATTCAGTTTTTTCTTGAAATAATAGCCCGTATTGCTCACGTCGGTGCTCGCAAAGTCGATTTCGTTCAGCGACGGATTCACCTTGTCAATGCGGGTGTAAATAGTATCCCATGTCGGCATCCAGTCCATCTTATACGGCGCCCCGTCGTACACTATCCACTTATAGAAACGACGTTCGCGGTTTTCATATGGCTTCTGCGGATTATACCCAGAAGTGGGGTCAGTAATGGGTTTACCATTGGCCATGAAGAACTGGTCAACCAGCTCCTGGGTGGGATTGTAGTTACCCCAGGTGTAGTAAGAACCGAGCACAAACACGGGGCCACCATATTGCTCATAGTTAGAGCCTTTCACCATGGGAACATACTGCCTGTCCCAGATCACTTCCGAGTTGTATTCATTGTCTTCATACCACAGGGTAGAATCTTCAGGGAAAAGATCATAGGGTTTGCCCGGACCGCCCCAGTCGTCCATGAATTTCTTGAACGAAGCAGCGGCGGTAGCCCAGCGTGACTGATCATAGTTGCCAAAGCCGGCAATCTTATGAGGATCGGGGCCACCAATGTAAGTGGGCGAATTGAAAGTGGGGCTGGCAGCTACCAGTTGCAGGTAAGCTTTCAGCATCAGCGCAGCACCCAACGTAGCGCGGCCAGCGTTAGGATTACCCTTGTTGTATTTTACTTCGAGGTAACCATTGTTCAGAACAGTATCGAGCGATTTAACAATGAAATCTAACGTTTCCGCATAAGTGGCCCTGGGCATAAACAGCGTAGTGGTGTCCTCACGTGTTTGCGGAGCCGTGATGATGGGTACACCACCCCAGTTCAGGAACAGGATGCTGTAGTGAAAAGCCCTGTGGAAGCGAGCCTCATCCAGGCGTTTGTTGTACCAATCCTGGGAATAGTTGTCCTTGTTTTCAGTGATCTTCTGGATAAAGGTGTTCACTTTACGGATGGAAGTATACAAAGCGGGCCAGCTGTGCCTGCTGATGGTTTGTATACCTGTGGCGCCACCACCAAACAGTGCATAGTTGGTGGAAGCAGGATCGAGGTTGCCGTCTTTGTATTTCCATGAGTTGTAGTAGAAGCCGGCATCATTGTCGTCGGTGAAATTGTCGTAGTTCTCCGGCGCACCATACATATCCGGCAACTGATCGTACACGTCATTTAAGAAAATGTCTGCGTTGGCTTCAGTAGCCCATTGCGAGTTATCGTCAAGGGTGGCTTTATTCACGTTGTCCAGGTTCTTATCGCATGCCGTCATACCAAACGCCAACATCAGCACACAGCTATATAGAAAACTTAATTTTACTGTTTTCATCATCTTTTTTTTTAGTTTTTAGAACGAAGTGGATAAACCTACCATGATTACTTTCTGAATGGGATAACCTTGTTCACCCGGAGTTTCGGGATCAGTGAATTTCAGTTTAGAGAAAGTCACCAGGTTCTGACCAGTCACATAAAAACGCAGGTTCTTCATTGCCACTTTTGAACTGATATTAGCAGGTACTGTATAGCCCAGGGTTACAGTTTTCAGGCGCAGGTAAGCACTGCTTCTCAACCAGAAATCAGACAGCTGACCGTTGTTGTTGGTCGGTGCTGAGTATGCTCTCGGATATTTTGAGTTCTGGTTTTCCGGAGTCCAGCGGTTGTTGTAGTACTCGTATGATGAGTTACTGTTGTTGTTGAAGTGTGCAACAGTCATGAAACCATACACGTTGATGTGCGACATACCACCGCCCTGGAATAAGGCAGAGAGATCAAAGCCTTTCCAGGTGGCACCCACATTAATACCATAGATAATAGCAGGTACGTTGGGGTGGCCGATCTCTACTTCGTCGTAAGAGTCGATTTTGCCATCAGGTACTCCGTTGGGGCCACTGATGTCGGCATATTTGATATCGCCGGGGCGCAGTGTACCAAACTGTTGGATATTGTAACCATCGGCAGCATCGATGATACCATTGCCATCTTTGTCGTCGGCAGTGGTGAACAGGCCCAGCGACTTATATCCAAACACAGCGTTCAGGCGGCGGCCGGTTCTGCTGCGGCGCGGATCGTTGCGGGTAACAGCGTTTTCAAAAACCTGTACCACTTCGTTGGTGGCATAGCTGAAGTTGGCGTCGATGTTAAATTGCAGACCATTGGCCAGTCTCTTGTTAACGCCGACTATTAATTCAATACCGCGGCTGTCAAGTATACCGGCGTTTTCCTGCGACAGTTGCAGACCGTATTCCTGTGGTACTACAATCTGGGGAGCCAACAGCATACCAGTTCTTCTTTCCAGGAAGTAGTTTGCTTCAAAACGGAGCATGCCTTTCAGGAAAGTAGCTTCCACAGCGAAGTCAGTTTTCTTCGCAACCTCCCAGGTAATGTTGGGGTTGTTTTCCCTGTCAACATAAGAACCTTGTACCAGGGCACCATCACCAAACGCATAAGCATTACCGCGCAGGAAATAGCTGCTCAGGAACTGGAAGCCTGTACTGGTGAGGTTACCAGATTTACCCCATGATGCACGCAGCTTGAGGAAATCGATAAAGTTGACGTTGTCAAAGAATTTCTCGTTGGAGATAATCCAGCCGGCAGAGAAGGCAGGCAGGTAAACCCAACGTTTGCCAGGAGCAAAATAATAGTGACCATCATAACGGCCGGATGCTTCAAACAGGTAACGACGATCGTATGCATAAGTGGCCCTGTACACGTAACCTACCTGGCTACCGGTACCGGAACCGCCGGCGATATCGAAATCGTTTTTGTTAGAGCTACCGAGCGACAACTCGTCGATTGTTACGGCGTAGTTGTTGATACGTGCCCTGAAATCAGCCTGCTTATTGCTGCGCAGCTCAGCCACACCCAGCACGGTAACGTCATGCAAACCAAAGCTGTTGTTGTAGTTGAGATAGCCCTGCCAGGTGATGGTATTGTTCTGATAGTACTGCTCGTTGAGCCAGGCAAAAGTGGCAGCACTTGTTTCCTGGGTTGAATAAGCAGGAGTATAAGTATAAGGAGTAGTAGATGTGTTTTGTGTCCAGTAAATGAACGGCTGGTGCCATTGTTTCTGGAAATAGTTGTACGGGTCGTAGCTGAACGAACCTTTTAAACTCAGACCTTTAATAAAGGGCAGCTTCTGCTCCAGGGTAATGGTGCTGAGTATATTATTGGTGTACTGGCGCCAGTAGCCGTCTGAGTTAACAACACCCAGCGGTGCGTTACCTGAACTTTCACCCCACAGACCATTGGTGAATCTGAGCGGCGCTACGGGCAGGAATTTATATACACCGCGGAACAACTGGCCTGTACCGCCATCCACGTCCATTGTTCTCTGGATTGCACCGTTCAGCGAGAACGAAGCAGTAGTGGTGGGCGTGATATTTACATCCAGGTTCACGTTGTAATTGTAACGCTCGTAGTTGGCTTTTTCAAACATACCTTCCTGGTGGAAATAGCTCAGGCCAGCATAGTATTTCACTGCCGGTCCGCCACCGCGTACGTTGAAAAATGCCTGCGCCATGGGAGAGTGTTTTCTCATCACATCGTTCAGCGCGTCAGAAACAGGATATCTGTCAGGATCAGCACGATGGTTGTCCATATAGCTGTCGATGTAATCCTGGCTGTAAGTGGGATTAGTCCCACCCGGGTTTTCGGTGAGGTAGGCTTCCAGCTTCAGCTTCATATAATCCACCGCGTTCAGCATTTTGGGAACGTAGGTGGGCTGCTGGTCGCCCCAATAACCACCTACACTGAATACCGGTGCGCCTGAACTACCCCGCTTAGTAGTGATCAGGATTACACCGTTGGCGCCGCCCAAACCATAGGGAGCTACCGCGGCGGCGTCTTTCAATATTGACACAGACTCGATATTGTTGGGGTCTACCTCATTAATATTGTTTCTGATAACACCATCCACAACTATCAATGGTGCGTTATTACCGGTAGTGGATATACCTCTGATATATACTGTGGAGTTATCGGCACCCGGGCGGCCACCATTGGCACGTGAAATTATACCGGTGGCACGACCAGCCAGCGAGTTCGAAATGTTGGCTGCCGGTACCGCTGCCAGTTGTTCACCTTTTACATTGGAAACCGAGGCGGTGGTTAATTGCCTTTTCTGGGTACCATAACCTACCACAATCACATCTTCCAGAGAACTGATACCCGGCGTTAAATCGATTACCAGGTTGGTAGCCTCACTGGTCACGGATACCTCTTTATTAAGGTAACCAACAAACGAAACCACCAGCACGGCTGCATCACCCTGTATAGTGATGCTGAAACTTCCATCTGCACCACTGGTAGTGGCATTGTTGGTGCCTTTCTGCAAAATGGATGCTCCTGCCAGCGCATTGCCTTTATTGTCAACTACTTTTCCGCTGACAATAAATGCGGTATAGGCCGGCGGGTTGTCGTTTTTCCCAGGATCATTGGCCAGCAGCGTAAGCTGCGGACTTACAAGCAGTAAAAACAAAATGACTTTGAAACAGCAAGCTTTGGAATTCATAACAATTTTGTTGTTTTGGGTTATTCGCCTGCAGCAGGCGGAATGAGGATTTACAGGTAGATGTTCCTGTATTGACTTAAGTCATTAAAGTAGCGGGGTTCGTCATCGGCGCAATCGTTTTGGTTAATAATAAGCCGCCTGTCCAGACCTCCTGCCATTTTTGGACAAAGCAGTCACTGGCAGTTGGCTGTTGAGCGAGTACGCCTATAAATTTCGAGAAATCAATATTTTTAGGATGGGACATTTGTTCGAGATACTGTCACAAATGTTCAATTTTGAGTATTTTGAGGTATCAAAATGGCGGTTTTAAAGAAAACTGCTAAAAAATAATGGTCAATTCTACAATTAATCGTATAATGCAGTAACTAACTGCTGCTATATGACCGGAACACGATCATTGTTGCTGGCATTCCTATGCCTGCTTGCCATAATAGGTTTTTCCCAGCCCAATCAAATTAATTTCACCTCTATTACGGTTAAAGACGGCCTGCTGTCAAACAGTATTTACTCCATTATTAAAGACCGGTACGGCCTGATGTGGTTTGCCACTACCGATGGACTGAATAAATACGACGGCACCAATTTCACGGTTTACCGCAACAATCCGGACGATAGCACGAGTCTGCGCACAAATGAAGTGTTGGCATTACACGAAGACCGGGCGGGCAATTTATGGGTAGGCACCGGTGGTGGCGGACTGAGCATGTACAACCGGCAGAAAAATTCATTTGACCATTATATAATTAATTATGAAAACCGCGGACTTACCGGCAATGCAGTAATCAAAGCTATATGCAGTGATTACCGCGGCTGGCTATGGATAGCGCAATATGGCAATTTGTTTGTGATGAACCCCGCTACGCGCTCCGTTTCGGAAATCATACTGCGCGATGCCAATGGCGATACTGTACAGACGGTTGTTTACAGTTTGTTTGAAGACAGCAAACGTAATATATGGATTGGCAGCGAAAACGGTCTTTTCAGGTATAATATAGAAAATAATACGTGTAAAATTTACACACATCGCGAGAATGATGCCAGCAGCCTGGCCAGCGACCAGGTGCGCGCCATAGCAGAAGACAGATCCGGCACCATTTGGGTAGGCACCCGCAATGGATTATGCAAATTATTGCCCGGCGAACAAAGCTTCTACACCTATAAGCATAAACCCGATGAAAAAAATTCATTGAGCAATGACCGCATCACCTGCCTGGTAGCCGATGACGAAGGTCTGTTGTGGATAGGCACCCTGTATGGACTCAATGCTATGAATACCTCCACCGGGAAAATTTCAAATTTCTACACAGAAGAAGGCAATATTTTCAGCTTGAACAGCAAATCAATCAACTGCGCCTATTATGATAAGGAAGGAATATACTGGTTTGGTTCGTTCATGCGCGGAATAAGCAAATATGACAAAAATATTAACCTGTTTGGCCTGAAGCTCGGCACCACTTTCACCAGGAACGGTGGTCCTACTGCCGTTACCAGTTTTGCCGAAAACCGTAATGGCACCTCATACATCGCCACTTTTGACGCCGGTTTGTTCGAATTCAACCATAAAACCGGTCACGTACAGCCAAGACCCATTAAATTAAAAGGTAAACCGATCGGTACCCCTCCTATCGTAGCACTGCACTACACAAGGCAACAGCGATTGTATGTCGGTACTTATGGATTGGGTGTGCTTATCCTGAATACCGAGACTGGCGAAGCTGAACAATTGCAAACAGGTTATTCACCGGGTACTGCATACGTAAATGATGTTTTTGCTTTTACTGAAGACAGCCAGGGCAATATCTGGGTAGGCACTAATGGTGGTGGCGTATATGTGGTAAAAGATAATAAGGTGATTGCAAAATATACCCCCAAGCCATGCGGCGGCGATCAACAGCTGCTACCCATTAACGGATATATACGCGATATTGAAGAAGATGCCGATAAAAATATATGGATAGCTACCCATGGAGGCGGCATCGCAGTATTTAATCCCGGCAATAAACAATGGACCATATATAGCCAGGTTAATGGTCAATTGCCAAGCGATAAAGTGCAATCCATACTCTGCGACAGCGAGGGACGTATATGGATTGGTACAGATGGTGGTGGACTGGCATTATTTGATAAAGAGAAAAATCAATTCAGGCGTTTTACAGAAAGAGACGGGCTGCAAAACACTACCGTGCACCAGATTGTGGAAGACGACGACGGCCGCTTGTGGCTCAGTACCAACACGGGTATCAGCAGCCTTGACCCGGTAATGCTCAAATTCAGAAACTTCAACAGTTATTATGGCGTACAGAATGGAAATTTCTTTCATGGCTCGGGCATACGCTTAACGGATGGCTCCTTGTTATTTGGCGGATTGGAGGGCATCAACTATTTCCATCCCAACCAATTCACGATTAATCAGAATGTGCCCCAGGTATTGTTTACCGATTTGAAAATATCAAACAGGTCGGTCGTGGCGGGCGATGACGCGCCTATCAAAGAACATATTTCCATAGCCAAGGAAATAAAACTGGACTACAAACAGAACTTTGCCTTGAGTTTTGTAGCACTGAACTATACGCTGGCCAAACAAAACCAGTATGCGTATAAACTGGTAGGTTTTGACAAAGACTGGAACTACACCGGCACCAATAACACGGCAGTGTACACCAACCTGGATCCCGGCCACTATACCTTTTTGGTGAAAGCGAGCAACAACGATGGTGTGTGGAATACGAGCGAATCGAAAATTGAAATATTTGTACGGCCTCCTTTCTGGCGCACTACGGTAGCCTATGTATTTTATGTGCTGGCTATTGCAGGCATATTGTTGTATAGCCGCTACCGCGTAATTGCAAAAATGCGCCGAAAATTCAAAGCAGAACAGGAACAACAGGAAATCAAGCGCCAACAGGAGCTCGACCGCCTGAAACTAAAATTCCTCACCAACTTGAGCCACGATTTACGGACACCGATCGCGCTCATCTCGGGCCCCATCGACCAGTTGATCGAAGGAGAAAAAGCAAGCGCCAAACTCGACAAACTATATATCGTGCGGCGCAATGCCAAACGACTGCTGAACCTCGTGAATCAATTGCTCGATTTCAGGAAGATGGAGGAACAGGAGCTGACGCTAAAACTATGTCGCGGCGAGTTTGTATCGTTTGTAAAAGAAATATCAGAATCATTCAAAGATCTGTCGGAAAGAAAACATATCAACTATTCTTTCAGCAGCACCATTCCGCGCTTTATTGCGATGTACGACCACGACAAACTGGAACGCATTCTCTTCAATATTCTTTCCAACGCTTTCAAATTTACCCTCGAGGGTGGCAGCATCAGCGTGGTGCTGGAAGAATCTCCCATGCCTTCCATAGACAATAAGCAGTGGGTAAGAATAAAGATCACCGACTCGGGCATTGGCATACCCAAAGAAACAATAGACAGGATATTTGATCGCTTTTTCCAGAACAAGTCTTCAGCAGCTATCCTGAATTACGGCGCTGGTATTGGTTTGTCAATCGCCAGGGAATTTGTGAAAATGCATGGCGGCACCATCGAAGTAGAAAGCGAACCGGGCAATGGCAGCACTTTCACCATTCATCTCCCGTTGGAAGTTGTGCCTGAATCTTCTGTTGAATTACCTGCGGCCCTTCCCGCAACAGAGAAAACGGTGAAGACGAAAAAAACAAATGGCAAACTGCTGCCGATGATTTTGGTGGTAGAAGACAATGATGACTTCCGTTTTTATTTAAAAGACAATTTAAGGAACAACTATACGGTGATTGAAGCGGCCAACGGCCGCGAAGGCTGGCAGAAAGCGCTGGCCCATCACCCGCAACTCATCATCACCGATGTGAGCATGCCCGAAGTAGATGGCATTGAAATGGTGAACAAACTTAAGGCCGACAAACGGACCAAACATATACCAGTGATCATGCTCACGGTAATTACCGACCCGCAGCAACAGATCAGGGGATTGGAAACAGGCGCCAACGATTACCTTACCAAGCCCTTCGACTTTGAAGTGCTGAGCGCCAAAATCAAGAACCTGCTGGAGCTGAAGACGGTGATGCAAAATACTTACGCCAAACAAATTTCTCTCAGCACTCCCGATCCCAAGATCGACTCATCCGATGAAGTATTGCTGAAAGAAATCGCGCGTTTCCTCGATCAAAACATCACCAACCCGCAATTATCTGTTGAAACCCTCAGCAAGCAATTCGGCATGAGCAGAAGCACGCTGTACACAAGGCTGCTTCAGATAACGGGTAAGACGCCTGTTGAATACATCCGTTCTTTCCGTCTTGAACGCGCAACGCGTTTGATGGAGAAAAGTAACATGACTATTGCGGAGATTGCCTATCATGTAGGTTTTACCACGCCGAACTATTTTGCCAGGTCGTTCAAGCAGAAATTTGATATGTTGCCATCGGAGTATATAGCGATGCAAAGGAAGGAATGGGCTGAGAAAGAGGAGTCGTGACGCTCCAATTATTTCGAAGACTTTTTCTTCTTCTTTTTCTCCGCGTCCTCACAAATCTGCTGATGGTATAGACCCCATTTTTCCAATTCTAAGATCATCGGCCTGATAGATTTGCCTATTTCTGTCAGTTTATACTCTACTGTCGGAGGTACTGTAGCATACACCTTACGTTCAACCAGGCCATCTGCTTCCAGGCTCCGAAGCTGAGTGGTGAGCATCTTGGGAGTAATACCAGAAATTATTCTTTCCAACTCTTTAAATCGTACTACCCCATTTGCCACTAAAGCATGGATAATCGGCAATTTCCATTTTCCACCCAAAAGATTGACAGAATGCTCCACGGGGCAAATTTTTTCTTTTTGAATCATATATGTAAGCGTTTGATCCTTTGCATTACTATATTTCGGGATACTAATATACTTTCTATATACTACTTTACAAAGTATATCATTGCCTATACATTTGCAAACAAAAATGCAAAAGCGAACCATATTTAGCCTGTTAATCGTTTCAATTAATCTTACCATGAATGCACAGACTATTACCAGCGATATTCTTGAAAAGGTCAGGAGTGTACGAATTTCACTTGAATCTCTTGGAAAAATATATCCCGTCAATGAATCAGTGAAGGTGGAGGCAGTTCAGATTGCCGGGGTAAACTGCTACTGGTTTACACCACAGGCAACTGTTTCAGACAACATAATTGTTTTTTTGCACGGAGGCGGTTTTGCATTAGGCAATATCCATTCACACAGAGCCCTGGTAAGCGAGTTGGCTGCCAGTACGCAATTCAAAATTCTTTTTGTTGAGTATTCACTGGCCCCTGAACATCCCTACCCTTCTGCCATAACAGAGATTGCAGCAGTTTGCAAAGCGCTGTCTGAAACCCACAAAGGAAGACAATTTATTTTCATGGGAGACAGTGCTGGGGGAACCCTGGCAGTTTCAACAACCCATTTTTTAATGAAACAAAACGATCAGCTACCTGCAGCCCTGATTTTGATTTCGCCCCTGCTAAACTTAAAATGCAATACCAACTCATATAAAACAAGGCAAACCTTAGATCCAATTTTGAAAAAAGAATACGTGAAGGCTTTTGTAGACTATTACCTGCAGGGAGCAGAAGATGAGAGCGCGGATCCCAACGAAATCATTTTTGATCATTTTCCGCCATTACTTGCGCTCGCAGGAACCAATGAAATACTTTTTGATGATTCTAAAATATTTCATGAATACATAAAAACGATTCAACCCAGGGCATTCTTTAGAGCCTATCCCAATCAGACGCACGTATGGCTGATAACCGATATAAAGAGCCAGGAGTCTAAAGAGACTTTGATGGATATAAATAATTTTCTTGGGGATTTTCGCGGACGTTAAAACACTAACCCTCCGTTCTGCCAACCCCGAAATATATGAAAATATAATCTTAAAGAAGGCGGACGTTAAGCAACTGTTTCAGGTCAAAGGCAAGATCACGCGCTTCTAAAAACAACCCCCATTACAACCCCCAAACAAAAGACGCGGGCCAAAACCCGCGCCTGTACTGTGTTTCATGGAAGTGTAGTGTGTCCCCGCAGAGACTCGAACTCTGGACCCATTGATTAAGAGTCAATTGCTCTACCAACTGAGCTACGGAGACAAAAATTGGACTGCAAAAATAAGGTTTCGGGAGAAATTGAAAAACTTAGCGTTCAGTATTTAAAAAAGAAATCCCGCCGTGGCGGGATCCCCTTTATTCGCTTCTATACTCGTTCGGTGTGCCGTTGTCTAAGTCGTCGTTGTCATCGCCGCCCAGACTATAATAATCATTTTCTTCATCGCCCTCGCCTAACTCCTCGGCTTCGCTTTCTTCTTCATCGCGAGGCACGTCAAGATCACTGGCGCTGTCATCTACGCCAGCTTCGTTGAGCGGGTCGCCTTCGAGGTCTGTATCGTCCAGCACAACTTTGCCCACGAGTTCATCTTCGCCCATATCCAGGTCGGCATCGGGGTCGCCTAGAAGCACTAAGTCGTCTTTGGTGACGTCGGCTTCGGTGCCCATCACAATTTCCAGGTCGTCTTCTGCCTCTCCGGCAAGCAGGTCTTTACCTTCGCGAACGCCTTCTTCATCATCAGATGAAATGGTGGTATCGGCCAGCTCGCCGGCAACACCTGCATTTGGAATATTATCCTGGCCCGGAATATCCTGCATTTCCGGTAGTTCACTGTAAGTTCCGTCTTCCATTTTTTTCCGGTTACGCCTCGATGAACTCGATTCTTTTTTTCCGGGGTTTGTATTTGCCATAAAATCAGTTTTTGGAAACGGATAAAAAACCATACCAGCGCGGTGCGACTGCCAAAAATTCCGCTGCAATGCCATTGAGCGGGCTGGAATAATATTTGAATCATTTCCTTTGCCTGTATTTGCTGCGTACTGTAAACTCACAGCTAAATTGTTTGGCTAATGATACGCGGTATAACAAGCTATTACTTCAGGGTTCCCAGGTTCATACTGCGCATTATTCATTTCATACCCATACTGCTCACCGCACTTTATCTTATTCTTATCGCAGCCATTGTGCTGCCGCTGGCAGTAGCCATCTGCCTGGTTCTTGTACCATTACTATATGTTTTATGGCGCGCTAAGGAAAACAGGTTCAACCCCACCTTCCTGCGCATTATGTATCCGTTTGAACTTATTGGTCTTACCATCGTAAATGCGCCCCAGATTGTCTCGGCCATCGCGGCCCGCACGGCAAAATTCAAAAAACCAACCTTTCCCAGCTGGAAATTAAATCCGCCTCATATGAACAGAAGTAAGAGCATGATGATCGCTATCAAGGCGCTGGCTATTATCGGCCTGATAGGTGTAGCTGCCTACCTGGTGATAGTGGCTGCAGTAGTGGTGCCGCTGGCTATGGCACTCTGTATTCTGGCAACCCCTTTCTGCTACCTGGCCTGGTATGTAAAGGAGAAAAAATTCATCCCCTTGTTTCAAAAAATTCCTGCCGCCCTTGAACAACTGGGCTTCAATATTGTTAATTCACGCAAAATCATGACCAATCTTATGGTTGGACTCAAGGCTTTTAAATGGCCGATGTTCTGACCGCATTCTTTGACATTAAGGCATCAAAATTGAATTGATAGATGGGCGTGTTAAAAATTGCTCAAATAGCACCCTTATACGAATCCGTGCCGCCTAAATTGTATGGGGGAACGGAGCGTGTCGTTGCCTATCTTACCGATGAGCTGGTTAACCAGGGTTTTGATGTCACCCTCTTTGCTTCCGGCGATTCGGTGTCGAAGGCAAACCTGGTATCTATTACTCCGCATGCGCTGCGACTGCATGAATGCATCGATCCTTTGGCGTGGCATATCGTGCAGTTAGGAAAAGTACTGGAGCGGGCGCATGAATTTGATTTACTGCATTTTCACACAGACTATCTTCATTTCCCTTTCACCAAAGGGAAAAATATTGCCACACTCACCACGTTACACGGGCGTCTCGACATTCCCGAGTTGCGCCATGTATATCAACATTTTTATGATTTGCCGGTGGCTTCCATCAGCAATTCGCAGCGCATACCGCTGCCGATGGCACATTGGGTAGGTACAGTGTATCACGGACTTCCGCTCGATTTGCATACTGCCGGGCCCGGTGATGGCGGCTACGTAGCTTTTCTTGGCAGAATTTCTCCCGAAAAACGGGTTGACCGTGCCATTGAAATTGCGCGACAGGCCAACATGCCTATTAAAATTGCCGCCAAGATCGATAAGGCCGACCAGCAGTATTATGAAAAAAAGATCCGCAGGCTGATGAAGCAACCACATGTGGAGTTTTTGGGTGAAATAGGCGAAGAACAAAAGCAGGAATTCCTGGGCAAGGCCAAAGCGCTGCTGTTCCCGATCGACTGGCCTGAGCCATTCGGTATGGTGATGATAGAAGCACTAAGTTGCGGCACGCCGGTCATTGCCTGGAACTGTGGATCCGTGCCTGAAATTATTTCGCATGGACGCACCGGCTATATTGTGGAAAGCATACCACAGGCCGTGAATGCACTCAGAAATATCGACCGCATCAGTCGCGAAGAGTGCCGCCTGACTTTTGAGCGCCGTTTCAGCGCTACTGCTATGGCAAGAAACTATATTACATTATATGAAAAAGTATATGCGCAGACTCAGCGCCGCCTGAGCTGGCTGAAACCTATGCCCGCCAGCAAGGTGAGTCCATAGCAAAACAGTTGACTATGAAAAAACAAGATGCCTTAGTCAGGCTGCACGACGATAAATACTATATACACGCCTCGTCGAGCTATGCCGATGACCGCGTGTGTATTTTAAACTATGAAGACACTTTCGGCGTATTCGATCGCTGGGGCGATATCAAACAAATCGGTAGCGGCGCACAGGGCATTTATCACCAGGGCACCCGCTTTCTGAGCGATATGGAGCTGGAGATAAATAATTACCGGCCGCTGCTTTTGAGCTCCAACGTTAAGACCGAAAACGAAATCCTGTCAGTCGATCTTACCAATCCTGATATGGATACGGAAGAAGGCGTCATTCCCAAAGGCAATATTCATATTGCGCGCAGCAAATTTTTGCAAAATGGTTCCCTGCACGAACTGATCATACTCACCAACTATGGCGTGGAGCCGTATACGTTTGAAATGTCTTTTTCGTTTCACGGCGATTTCAGGGATATATTCGAGGTGAGAGGATTGCAGCGCAAAAAACGCGGCAAAATTCTACCACCCGAAGTGATCGCCAAAGACACGGCGAAATTTGCCTACATAGGCCTCGACAATATTCAACGGGAGACTCACCTGCAGTTTGATCCCGTGCCTGATACGTTGCAGTCGCATAAGGCAACTTATAAACTGACTTTAGCAGCTCAACAATCGTTTAGCATTCATTGCACCGCACTTTTTCACGTGCATCAAAGCACCTCTACCTTCGAACCATATACTAATGCGTTCAGCAAAAGAACGTCTGCCCTGCTGAAAGGCAAAGAGCTGATCCCCTTTGTCTACACCGACAACGAACAATTCAACAACTGGATCAACCGCAGCGCCAGCGACCTGCGTTCGCTGCTGGTGAACACGCCACAGGGATTTTACCCCTATGCAGGCGTACCCTGGTACAATACCGCCTTTGGCCGCGACGGACTATTGACAGCCTTTGAAACCCTCTGGCTGATACCCGATATCGCCAGGGGTGTGCTTAATTTTCTCGCGCACAGGCAGGCCACTTCACTCGACCTGGTCAAAGATGCAGAGCCAGGAAAGATTCTGCATGAAATGCGCAACGGCGAAATGGCGGAAACCGGCGAAATTCCTTTCAAACTATACTACGGCAGTATTGACGCCACACTCCTGTTCATTGTACTGGCCGGGCATTATTTAAGAAGAACCAACGACATCGCCACCATCACCCATATCTGGCCGAATATACTGCGCGCATTGAAGTGGATGGAAAAATACGGCGATATCGACGGCGATGGATTCATCGAGTACCAGCGCAAGGCAGAAAGCGGTCTCTCCAACCAGGGATGGAAAGACTCCAACGATGCCATCTCGCACGAAAACGGCGAGCTCGCTTCCTTCCCTATTGCCCTGTGCGAGGTGCAGGCCTATGCTTACGATGCCAAAATACAGGCCGCCTATATGGCCGATCGAATGGGACAGCCTATGCTGTCCGACAAACTGCGCCGTGAGGCCGACTTGCTCAAGGACAAGTTCAACCAGGTATTCTGGGATGATGAGCTCGGCACTTATGTGCTGGCGCTAGACGGCGACAAAAAGCCCTGCCGTGTTGTAGCTTCCAACGCGGGCCACACCCTTTTTGCCGGCATCGCCACCGACGAGCGCGCGCATAAAACGGCACAAGTGCTGATGCAGGATGACATGTTTACCGGCTGGGGCATCAGGACGCTTTCTTCCAAATCGGCCCGATACAATCCCATGTCGTACCATAACGGCTCCGTATGGCCGCACGATACAGCGCTGATAGCTTATGGCATGAGCCGCTATGGATTGATCAATGAGGCATTGCGGCTGATGCAGGGTTTGTTTGACGCCTCCCTGTTTATCGATCTGCAGCGGCTGCCCGAACTGTTTTGCGGTTTTCCCTTCCGTCGCGGCGAGGCGCCCACCAGTTACCCCGTTGCCTGCTCGCCGCAGGCCTGGTCGGTGGCATCAGTATTCTTGCTGCTGCAAAGCTGCCTGCGCATCTCCATCGATGCCTTTGAACGCAAACTGATCTTCCAACAACCGAAACTACCTGATTATGTGAAAGAGATAAAGATTTCAGGCCTTCGCTTTGGCGACGAAGAATTTGCCCTCGAACTACTCAAGTACGAACACGATTTAGGCATTCATCTTATCAAGAAACCGCGGGGATGGGAAGTGGTGACTATCAAATAAGTCTACATCTCTTCCTTGCTATCCCTTCGCCAGTCATTCAACTTCGTCTCAAGGGCGATGAGATGGTCCTTCGATTCCAACCTCCACTCATGCATGGAGGTTGACGATTAAGTGACAGGTGAGCCACCTGTAAATTTTTTAAACCAGGCTGGCGCCCAATGCCACTGAAAGCAGGATCAACATCACCGTCACCACTTTTTGAATAAAAGACAGCGTCACCTTCTTCAGCAACAGGTTGCCGGCAAAGGCTCCCGCAAATGCAGCCAGTGTAGCAATGATCAGTAACGTCGTATTCTCACTGATGCCAGCACTCAAATAACGGTTAAAGTACACCGTTAAACGCGAAAAATCAATCATGCAGGCAATTATAACGCCCGTAGCGATGAATGATTCCTTCGATAAACCTGCCCTCACTAAAAATGCACTGCGTAAGGCACCCTGATGACCCGAAAGTCCGCCGAAAAAACCGCTCAGCAAGCCGCCGATAATCATTTTGTCACGGCTAAATTGTATTTTTTTCAACCCGGGCAGGGCTTCCAGTAAAGCGAAAAAAACAAGAAGAACCGCTATCAGCAATTTCACGGGCGTCACGGCAAATAAGCGATCGCCCATCTGGTATGTGAATAGTGGTTCAAAGGAAGAAATGTGCAGCAGCAACCACGCGCCGGGTAACGCTGCAATAATAGCAGGCACACCAAACCGAAGTACCACGCCCCAGTTGGCATTTCTGCCGGTAAGTACCAGTTTGAAAATATTGTTGAGGAAATGAACCACCGCTGTGAGTGCTACGGCAACATCAACGGGAAAAAATATCGCAAAGACCGGCATCAGCAATGTGCCCAAACCAAAACCCGCAAAAAAAGTAAGTAATGACACCAACAGGCTGGCCAAACCTATTATCAACCATTCTATCATTTTTGCAAAAGCTTTTTAAATTTTTCCAACTCGGTAATTTCAGCCGCACTCAATGGTTCGTTGTTTTCGTATTTCGATTTAAAAAAAAGTACGCGTTTATGCTGAGGATATTTTGCCAGAATGGCGTCAATCGCGCTCCCAATATTTTCATCCTTCTCATAAAGCGGCTTCGGGGGTGGCGGCGCCGATTTATAGCGCGTGGGTCTTTTCAGGATCATAGCCTCCAGGGTGGCCAGTTTGCCAGCCGGGATTGATTTTACCTTAAGCGACTTTTTGTACAAGCCCTCCAGCTGCTTTTTACTGAGACCGCCTCGCTCCTGGTATTGATGGGAAAGACTTTTTATAAAAGTGGAATCCGGGAAGGCCGCCAATGCAGCCTCCAAAATATCGTTTACCACGTCTACATCTACTTTCTTCCTGAACATTCTTTAAAGTACTGAAAAGTTTTTCAGCTGGCACGATTATTTTAATCCTATATCTAAATTGTTTCTTGTAGGGGTGGTTCTGCCTTGGGTGGAATCTGAGATTATACTCAAATAACCTGATCCGGATAATGCCGGCGTAGGGACAGAAAAAGAAACAACGGAGGCTCCGGTCACAACCGGAGCCTTTCTGTTTTTTATAGAAAGAATGGGGATTTTCCTACCCATCCTGCGCTATCCACTAATAAATGCGCCGGCAATCTCCTGGTGAGTTGCCTGCGCGCTCTGAAGAAAGCTGTTTCAGTTTATTACTTAATACCGATCTGCGCAAACAAGTTGGGATAGTCAGTAATGATGCCGTTCACACCCAGTTCAACCAGCTTTTTCATATCATCAGCAGAGTTCACCGTCCACGGCACCAGGCGCATGTTGTGTTTTTTGCAGGCTTCCACCAATTCTTTTGTGACCAGGTGGTACTCGGGACTATAAATATCGGGTGTAAAACCAAGCGTTTTCAGGTTTTCTTCGAGGGTCATCGTCCTTGAACCTGTCAGAAACCCGATCGTAACGTTCGGGTGTTTTTTCTTCAAATAGATCAACGGGCGAAAATCAAATGACTGTATATAGTAACGATTGCCGATATTTTTCTGACTCACTACCTCCATCACTTTGTCGATCATTTCCTCGGGGCCGCAGTTGTAGCCAAGACTATCATAGCGAGGACTTGTCTTCAATTCAATATTGTAAATAACCGGCTTTATATTTTTTGCTTTGGTATATGCTTCCACTGAATCGATCAACTCACCCAGTAAAGGCATGTATGTTTTCATTTGTTTCTGCTGTGGAAAAGCCGGATATGGCTTCGAGCCCACATCAAACTTGCGGATATCTTCATAGTTCATCTGGTGAAAGATATACTTGCGCGCATCTTCCGCAGTTATTTCATTTCCTTCGGCATCCAGTGTATGGCCGATGTTGGGAAAAGGGTCGTGCGCTATAAATACCTGCCCGTCTTTACTGGTGTAAATATCCACTTCGAGAAATTCAGCGCCATTCTCAATGGCCGCGATCATCGAGGGGATGGTGTTTTCCGGCATCAGCCCGCGCGTGCCGCGGTGACCTTCTTTAAAGAAAGAAGGAAAATCATTAGAGGCAGATGATGTCTGGGAGTTGGCACAGGACGAAATCACAAATGCAAGGAGCAGAATGGATGGGTACAATTTCATGAGATGATTATTTTATTTTTCTCGCAAAGTTTTTCTTGTCAAGATATTTCTCGCAAAGGCGCACAGAAACAACATAATCTATGCGCCCTGGCACCTTTGAGAGCACATTATTCAGGTAAGAATCTAGCTACTTAATATCAAATACAGCCCTGCCGCAATAGCCGCACCAATAAACGGCCCGATAACCGGTATCCACGCATAGTGCCAGTGGCTGCTGCCTTTATGCTTTATTGGTAAAATAGCGTGCGCAATGCGTGGCCCCAGGTCTCTCGCGGGATTGATGGCATAACCCGTAGTTCCTCCCAGCGATAAACCAATTGCCCACACCAGGAAGGCGACCCGCAGCGCGCCGATGGAACCAAGACCGATCTTGGTTGACTGCTCTTTTATTTCAGCATCAGTAAAATAAAACACAACAAAGATCAACACGAAGGTTCCTACAATCTCGCTCATTAAATTGAAAAATGAATTTCGTATAGCCGGTCCCGTACTGAATACTGCCAGTTGCGTGTCGGGTTCGGTGGTCACATTAAAATGATCGCGGTATACCAGCCAGGTAATGGACGCCCCCAGGAAGGCGCCGATCATTTGTGCGCCGATATAAGAGCCTACGTCCTGCCAGGGGAATTTTCCTGCGGTGGCCAGGCCGATGGTGACAGCCGGGTTGATATGCGCGCCGCTATAGGGATCTGCAATCACCACACCCACATACACTGCCAGCGCCCAACCCGTAGTAATCACAATCCAGCCACTGTTAAAACCTTTGGTACCTTTTAAAATTACATTCGCCACAACACCAGTACCCAACAAGATCAGGAACATTGTGCCGATGAGCTCGGCCATAAATGGTGACATAACAATCGTTTTATTTTTTCAATTTTCGATGATTGACTTAGTTTGTTCCCTTTTCCTTATCCCTCCGCAGCCCAGGCCTTCGCTGCTTTTACGGCTCGCTCCCATCCTTTCGTCAGCTCTTTTGTTTTCGAGGTGTCGGGAGAAAATGTCTTAGCCGGTTTCCATTGCTTATGAATCTCTTCAATATTTTTCCAGTAACCCACCGCCAAACCCGCAAGGTATGCGGCTCCCAGCGCGGTGGTTTCTGTCACCCCTGGTCTTACCACTTTTGCATCCAGCACGTTCGCCTGTATCTGCATCAGCAAATCATTTACGGTGGCGCCGCCATCCACTCTCAGCTCAGTAATACGTGCGCCTGCGTCGGCCTCCATGGCCTTTAACACATCCATGGTTTGCAGTGCAATGCTTTCGAGCGCGGCGCGTGCAATATGTGCCGAGGTGGTGCCCCTTGTAATGCCCACCATGGTGCCGCGTGCGTATTGATTCCAGTGCGGCGCACCAAGACCCGCAAAGGCAGGCACCAGGTACACACCGCCATTGTCAGGTACCTTCGCAGCCAGTTGTTCAACAGCAGAGGAAGTTTCAATAATACCCAATCCATCGCGCAGCCATTGCACTACGGCTCCGCCGATAAATATACTTCCTTCCAGGGCGTACTGCACCTTTCCGTCTACCTGCCAGGCAATGGTGGTGACAAGATTGTTTTTCGATAAAATGGGTTTATCACCTATATTCATCAGCATAAAGCAACCCGTGCCATAGGTATTTTTCACCATACCTTTCTCCACGCACATTTGTCCAAATAAAGCTGCCTGCTGATCACCTGCAATGCCTGCGATGGGAATTTTGGCCGCGAGGATCTGTTCGGCTGTATGTCCAAAAATCTCGCTCGATGATTTTACTTCAGGCAGCATGCTCGCGGGTATATCCAGCCATTGCAATAGTTCATCATCCCACTTACAAGTGTTGATATTAAACAGCATGGTGCGCGAAGCATTGGTGATATCCGTTGCATGCACTTTACCGCCGGTGAGTTTCCATACCAGCCAGGCATCTACCGTACCAAAAGCCAGTTTACCTGCGACCGCTTTTTCACGCGCGCCTTTCACATTATCAAGGATCCAGCGCACTTTGGTAGCGGAAAAATAAGCATCCACAATCAACCCGGTTTTCTCCTGGATGGCGCTGCCATATTTCTTCTTCAGTTCGTCACAAAACTCCGCCGTGCGCCTGTCTTGCCACACAATAGCATTATGAATCGGCGTACCGGATTCCCGATCCCAGACTATGGCTGTCTCGCGCTGGTTGGTGATGCCAATCGCTGCAATATCTTTTGCTTTCAGGTTTGCTTTGGCTACTACTTCAGTTGCCACCGACAATTGCGAAGACCATATCTCTGCCGGATCGTGCTCTACCCAACCCGGCCGGGGATAGATTTGTGTAAATTCCTTCTGCGCTACTGCTATAATATTTCCGCCATTATCAAAAACAATGGCGCGCGAACTGGTAGTACCCTGGTCGAATGATAAGATGTATTCTGCCATAGTTGTGTTATGTGTTGTAGCGATTCTTTTCTCATTTTTTCATCAGGCATTTACCCTTGCTATCGTTTCAAACCTGTTGCCGAAACGATCGGTGGCCAGCAACTTCACCGTGCTGACACCATCGGGTACAATCGTTTTAAAAATATGTTTTGTCTTCTTAGGCTCTACAAAGGGCCTGCCTGCTGGCAACTCACCGCCTTTGTAAAGATTTACTGCGAGCGGATCATAACCTTCAGTGGCCGCCAGTTCACCCTTTAACGATCCATCAGCTTCCCAGCTCACCTTCCAGCCCGGATCCCAGTTCCACACATTCGCCACCATTTCGCGTTGTCCCGCTTCATTAGTGTGCATAAATATACTGGATTGATAATTCAAATCCTTGCCCACAGATTTGTAATGCCATTGCAGATCATTTCCATTCACTTCATACACCGCATAACCCGGCGGCGTGCCATCGCCGCAGATGGGACCGGTCCACCAGGCGCCGCAGACAGTACCATGCACGTGTTCATAAATATTTCCCTGCTCCACATTGTAATTGGTATGCGTGTGTCCCGACATAATATGCGCTTTATAAGGTTTAATAATCTCATACAACGCATCACGATTCGACACACCGGTGCATACGGGAATATGCAGGCAAATGATCACGAGATGGTCTTTGGGGACATATACCAGGTCTTTTTTCAGCCATTCCAACTGGTGTTCAGGAATATATCCGTCATAAGATTTTCCTTTCCCCAGGTACCGGACATCGTCCAGTACCACATAATGCGCTTTGCCCCTGTTGAATGAATAGTACGTGGGGCCATAGTGCGATTTAAAAGTGACATCGGATACGGAATCATCGGTGCCCTGGTAATCCTGGTCGTGGTTACCGAGTACCTGGAAGAAAGGAATGCTTATTTCCCTGATGGCTCTGTTGTAGTCGTTGAATAAAGCGTGTTCATCCCACACGATATCACCCACGGTAATGCCGTGCAGGGGAAAATCTGATTGAGAAAAATATTTCTGCATATCGGGTACAGACTGGCTCATCAGCTTCTCCACATCGCTCGCATTCTTCACCTGCGGGTCGGCCCAGATAATGAAGCGGTGCCGGCTGTCATCTTTTGATAAAGGCTGCAGTGAAAAGTCATATTCATTTTTACCCGCATCAATGCGCTGGTAGCAGCGTGTAATATGATTTTCGTGGGGAAACTGGTACCCTGAAGGCACAGATACCGACACAAACTGTGCGGCCGCATTGCGCGCCAGTTCATACCTGCCTTTGGCATCGGTGATGGTTACCGAGAATCCATCGCTTACCACTACTCCTTTTAATCCTTTTCCGCGCGACAAGATTCTTCCCCTGATGCGGTTCTTATCGTTTGCGCCCAGCAAACCGCCCGGCCAGCAGGCGACGGTAATTGCTCCGCCTGCCAGGCCGGTTATTTGTTTGATAAATTTTCTTCTCTTCATATCAATAGCCAGGAGTTTGTTGCAGTTCGGGATTCAGATCGAGTTCGGTTTGAGCTATCGGCCACCAGTAATCGCGGTTGGGATTGAAATGCCTGGTCTCGATAACGCTGCCATCGTATTTGTGAATAGGACCGTTCAGCACAACTTCCGCGGTCTTCCAGCGACGGATATCCGTGTAGTATTGCGCTTCTCCCGCAAACTCTACGCGGCGTTCGTGGCGGATCAGCTCGCGGAGTTCTTCCTGGGTGTGTCCGGGTGTTAACGCGGGCATGTTAACTCTTTCGCGAACCAGGTTGATGGCGTCGTACACGCTTTGGTCGGGGCCCGACACTTCATTTTGCGCTTCGGCATACATCAGCAACACGTCGGCATAGCGCAACACAATGAAGTTGGTTTCAGACTGACCATCTTTCAGATCGCTCTGGCCTGCGGGGGCAGGACCTTTATCATAAATGGTGTATTTCTTCATGCCATAGCCCGTGATGGCGAAACGTGAGGGTGTAACCGGCACATTCATAAAAGTATCACCGGGATACACGATGGTGGCGTACAAACGCGGATCGCGCCCTTTGTAAGGCTCAGTGGGATCGTAACCTGAAGCCGGGTCGGTAATGGGAAGACCTGTGGCCTGCATTTCATAGGCCTCGGCCAGGTCGAGCAACGGTGCATTAGAATTGTACTGACGACCGATGAGGTCGAAGGAATTGCCCTGGTCGGGAAACATGAACTGCACGTCGAAGATCACTTCCTTATTGTTTTCGTTGGCGGGCAGGAACAGCGCGCGGTAGTTTTCAAACAACCCATAACCAGCGGCGCCTGCCATATCCATCACTTCTTTGGCAGCATCGCGTGCAGCCTGCCATTTGCTTACATCGCCTGAAGGATTCATGAGCGGGCTGGCGAGAAATAACAACACTCTTGCTTTCATAGCCAACGCAGCGCCTTTTGTGGCGCGACCCTGGTTGCCCGCGCTGTTTTTCAGGGGAAGATCGGCGGCAGCAGTATTGAGGTCGGTAAGAATTTGCGCAAACAGCTGCTCTTTGGGTGTACGAGGCAGGTCGCCTTGCGTGCTCTTATCGGGCGCATCGAGGATCAGCGGAGCATCACCATAATAGGCGGCGAGCATCCAGTAATAGAAAGCACGCAGGAAAAGCGCTTGTGCTTTCATGTAAGCTTTGGTCTCCTCGCTCAGTTCAGCCACCTCATCCACTTTTACCAGGAAAGTATTGCAGCGGCCGATTCCCTGGTAAGCTCCTTTCCAACGTGCCGCGATGATGCCGCCTGAAGTGGCAGACTGCAATCCTTCGGCAATCACGTTGTACGCCATGGTATTGCCATAGTTGTAAGCGTTGGGCGAAGCAGTTTCTTCCAGCAAAGGCGTAGAAGCACCACCCCATATACCCTCGTGCCTGAGCGTGGCATAGCAGGCAGTAAGCGCCGCCTGCGCCGCCTGTTCCGAAACCCAGAAATTACTTTCGGTGTACCTGTCTTCAGGCGAGGTATCTAACAGGCTCTTGTTGCAACCTGCTGCAAAAAGCCCCGTAAGTCCTATGATTAAAAATATCTTTTTCATATCGAATGATTTTGTCGTTGTTTGGTTTGATTATAAAGTGAGATTGATACCGCCGCTGATAGTTTTCAGCATCGGGTAGTGATACAGTGTGGAAACGTTAAGCGTGGTTTCGGGGTCGAAATCTTTATACCTGCTGAACGTAATCCAGTTCTGCGCATTCAGGAACACATTCGCCCTGGTAATTTTCACTTTCGATAACCATTTGCCGGGCAGTTCATAGCTCAGCTGAATATTTTTTAAACGCAGGTATGAACCATCTCTCAGCCAGAATGTCGAAGGCTGGAAGTTTTCACGCGCGCCATAGTTGGCCTCGGTCACAATCGGCAAACGCGCATTAGGCCTTTCAGGTGTCCACGAATCGGTCACCCATTCCCAGGTAGCGTTGGCGCCGTTGTTGAACGGAAATGCCAGGTTGGCGGTGGGATAAACTTTCACACCCGACACACCCTGGAAGAACGCATCGAGCCTGATGCCTTTATAATCAAAATTGAGATTGAAACCATAGGTGTACTTGGGGAACTTTGAAGAAACTTCTACAACAATGCGATCATCGCCATTGATGATGCCATCCTTATTCTGGTCTACATAACGGATATAACCGGGACGTGTATTAGTGCTCTGGAAAGCATGGTTGTCAATTTCGTCCTGGTTCTGGAAGAAACCATCGGCTTCGTACAGGTAGAAGGAATTCATCGCAATGCCGGCCTTCGTGATGGTCGACAGGTTGGTGCCATCGTTGTACAGTATTTGTCCACCCAGGTCAACCACTTTGTTCCTGTTGTACGATACATTGCCATTAATACCGAAACCGAATTCGCCGATTTTGCCCTGGTATCCTAATGTCAGCTCCACGCCTTTATTGTCTACCGTACCCACGTTTTCTTTCGCACCAGACAAGGCGCCTACCTGCGAGGGAATATTTACAGTACGCAGGATATCGGTGGTGCGCCTGTTGTACAGGTCGAGTGAGACAGTGAGTTGATTGTTCCAGAAACCGGCATCGATGCCGAGGTTATAGGTGGTTGTTGTTTCCCATGAAATGCGCGGGTCTGCATAAGCGGTAGCTGCAGCGCCGGATGCCAGGGTGCCGCCAAAACTGTAATCCTGTCCCAGGTTGATGGTTGGCTCATAGCTGTACAGCGAAACGGCCTGGTTACCCATTTGCCCTGAAGAGAAGCGTAGTTTCAGCAAATTGATATGACGTGAATGGAAGAATGATTCATTGTCGATACGCCAACCTACAGAAGCAGACGGGAAGAAGCCCCAACGGCGGCCGGGCGCAAAGCGCGAAGAACCATCGTAACGAAACGCCGCTTCGAAAAGATACTTACCATCGAAGTCATAATTAGCACGACCGAAATAGGAAATCAGCACGTCTTCAGTAAAATTACCACTGATGTCGTAGCGGATGGTGCCCGCATTCAGTGCTTCGAGCGAGCCATCGAGATAACCAGTCATGGCGGCGCCAAACTGGTCGCTGTTGAAATCGTCGTAGCTCGAACCTACCATCAGGTTCACATTGTGTGCACTGCCAAAGGTGCGGGTCCAGTTGAGTGTATTATAGAAATGAAGATTCAAATCGTTATAGTCGGTCTTGGCAGCGCGCGGCGCAGTTGACGGGCTGTTCCAGTTGATAGCCGCTCCCGTTTTGGGGTTGAAGGTCTGCATCTGCGGGGTGAATGTGGAGAGCAAACCATCGTATTTATCAGCACCCAACTTGATATGATAGGTAATGTCGAAAGGCAATTTATATTCAGCAAACACAGTAGCCAGGAAACGCTGTACTAATTTGTGCTGGTAACCATTGTACGCGATCATGCGTGGGTTTTCCCAGTTGTTTCGGCCGGGCGTGCGCAGCCAGCTGTTACCATAACGGCCATCGGGCAATGTGTCGGTCATGATGGGAAGCGTGCGCATCAGGTAGTTCCAGAAATCAGTATAAAAAGGCTGGGTGTACTTGCGGTAGTAACCGTCAAAAGTGAGACCCACCTTCAGTCTTTTACTCACGTTCATAGAGGCATTCAGTCCCAGCGAATATTTCTTCTCGTCATTGCCGGGACCAAACATAATCCCCACCCTGTCGAGGTAACCTAAAGAAAGCCGGTAATTGTATTTATCGGTTCCGCCGGAAAAGCTCAGGTCATGTTTTTGAATTACGCCATTGCCCAGCGCAATATCAAACCAGTTATTGGCAGGATAAGTGAAGGGATCTGTAGCCATGCCTGCTTCGTATTCGGCAATTTCGTCGTCGGAATAATCCATGGCCGTCTTGCCTTCATTTCTCAAAGCCTGGTTCTTCAGTTTCATATACACGATCGGATCCCAGATAGCATCGGGCAGATAAGTTGCTTTTTGCTCACCATAGTAATAGCTGTAATTGGTTTTGGAAGCGCCCTTACCGGTTTTGGTGGTAACCAATATTACACCGTTGGCGGCACGGGAACCATAGATGGCGGCAGATGCATCTTTTAGCACGGTGACACTCTGAATATCGTTTGGGTTCAGTTCATCGAGCGAATATTCGATACCGTCAACCAAAACAAGCGGGTCGTTGTTGTTCAGCGTACCGAAGCCCCTGATGCGGATAACAGCTCTGTCCACACCGGGCATGCTATTGCTGAGATTCACAAACAAACCCGGCATACCGGCCAGGGCCTGGCTGGTATTGGGAATGGGTTGTCCCTCCCTGGTGGTCATGTCCATCACAGAAATGGCGCCGGTAAGATTGGCTTTTTTCTGCGTGCCATAACCTACCACCACCACCGAGTTGAGGCTTTTCGAATCCTCCTCGAGCATGATGGTGCCGATGTCACCGGCCGTAGCTTTCACTTCTTGAGTAAGAAAACCCACAAAAGAAATGCTTAATGTGCTGCCGGGAGCAGCAGTGATTGAAAAGGAGCCGTCGTTGCCGGTGCTTACACCGGTTGATGTGCCCACTACTTGTATGCTTACACCGGGCAGTGGCTGTCTGTCAACGGCCGATACTACTTTACCGGTAGTAGTAACCTGCTGTGCATATAGCGGCCCTGCGCTCATAAGCAGGATTGCGACAAGTAATCGTCGAGTAAAGCGTTCCATTGTTGCTTTTGTTTTGGTTAAGTGTAAAAGAAGATAAATTGTTACATAACTATTATATATATGCGCTTCTTTGTATTACCAAAATTGCGCGCGGTATGTTATCTCATAGTTAACAGAATGTTTTATTCATGTTTACAAATCAGGTTCATATAGGGACGTGACTAGTACTTGCCGCAAATCAGCCTGCAAAAACCTGCAGCGACTGCAGCTCAACCAAGGAACCCGTCTTATTTACTCAGAACCTGGCCTTAACTCAAAACATATTTGCCAGCCATTGCGCCATAATCATTCACCTGTTGGGAAATCCAGGTCTCATCTTTTCCTAAAGTCTGCGCCATTATTTCTGCTACGGTACGGGATATGCGAATACTTTCGCGGGCATCGAGCAATAGAGCTCTTGTGCGTCTGGCCAGGATGTCCTCTACGGTCAGGGCCATTTCCTCCTGCACGGCCCACAACACCTGCGCCTTATGGATTTTCAGGCTCTCGCTTATCCATTGCCGGGCGTCGCCATTCATCAATTTCTTCACCTTGCCGGCATCGCTGCCGTAAAACGAAAACGGATCATCTGCAACAGTTTCTTCCTGGTAACCGTGAATCTTCAGGTTGCCGGTAGCCGACCCGTGGCGGGGCCATCCCAGTGTTTTTTCAATGCGGTCAACCATATCCTCTCCCATCTTGCGGTAAGTAGTCCATTTGCCGCCCACGATGGTGAAGAGCCGCGATGGCGAAACCATAATCTTATGACTTCTAGAAATTTCTTTTGTCTTCTGGTTTTCATTTTGCGGCGCAGCCAGTGGTCGCAAGCCGGCAAACACGCTCAGCACATCGCTGCGTTGCGGAACTTTGGTGAAATATTCAGCAGCCGTTTGCAAAATGAATTGTATCTCCTTTTCCAGCGCCACCGGCTCCAGCGAAGCCTCGTCAACCGGCGTATCGGTGGTACCCACCACCACTTTTTGGTGCCAGGGCACGGCAAACAACACGCGGCCATCGCTGGTGGCGGGAATCATCAATGCATCATCCGAAGGATAAAATTCCCGGTCGAGCACCAGGTGTACGCCCTGGCTTGCGCAGGTGATTTTTCTACCCGAGGGGTTATCCATTTTCAGGATATCGTCGACAAACACACCGGTGGCGTTCACCACCGCCCTGCTTTGAATGCGGTATTCCCTGCCGGTCTCCCTATCACGGGCAACCACACCCGAAATTTTTTGTTGCTCATCTTTCAAAAGTCCTTCCACGCGCATATAGTTCAGCGCATAGCCGCCATGATCAAAAATACTTTGCACCAGGTTGATGGCTAGCCTGGCATCATCAAACTGCCCGTCGTGGTACAGTACGCCGCCGACCAATCCTTCAGTCTTTATATTGGGTAAATGCTCAATGGTCTCCTGCCGGGAAATAAAAACAGAGGAGCCCAGGCTCAAACTTCCTGCAATCCAGTCGTACAGTTTCAGGCCTATGGTGTACTTGAATCTGTCCCAGTAACTATACAGGGGAATAATAAAGGTCTGGTTCTTGACAAGATGGGGAGCATTGCGGTGCAGTAATCCGCGTTCAACACTGGCTTCGCGCACGAGGCCAATATGTCCCTGCGCCAGGTAGCGCACGCCACCATGCACCAGTTTGGTGCTGCGGCTGGAGGTGCCCTTTGCGAAATCGGCCTGCTCCAGCAATAACGTTTTATACCCTCTCGATACCGCGTCGAGCGCAATACCTAGTCCCGTAGCGCCGCCGCCTATTACCACGATGTCCCACTGTGCCACAGTGTCCATCTGCTCCAGCGACTTCGCTCGTTTTTCATACGGGCTATTAACAAGGGTATTTCGCATCAGTTAGTTTTTCACTTATGTTCGATTTCGATTTCTTTCGATTTGTATCAAAAGATAACAAAACGAAAGTATAAATAATTATTTTTACAAAAAAAGAAAAGTTTTGCACGCGGTGGCCAGGGGCGGGGCGCGGGCGCGCCGCTTCAGGTTGGGGGCCAGGGGTCCGAAATTCTTCACCCGAACCACCCGCCAACAACCCCCAAATACCTTGAGCCTTTACTGTAAAAGATTGATTAAATTGAAATTGCATTACACATGAACATGATCAGCCAGCACGAACGTCATCAGCATATTATTAACCGCTTGCAAAAGGAAGGATATGTGAAAGTCCTGGATTTATGTAAGGAATTAAATGTGAGCTCGGTTACGATCAGGAAAGATCTGCAGTTACTGGAGGATAAGAAATTGTTGTACCGCACGCATGGCGGCGTTACGCTGAATAATCCTTATGCGGCTGACAGGCCGGTGAATGAGAAAGAGAAAATCAGGTCAACGGAGAAAACGCTGATCGGCCAGGCCGCAGCCAGGTTGATCGAGGAGAATGACTGTATCATTATCGGGTCCGGTACTTCGGTGCTGGCGCTGGCAAAACAGATTCATCCCAAAGGAACGCTCACGGTTATCACGGCAGCGCTGAATGTGTCGCTGGAACTGACACATCATCCTAATGTGGAAGTGATACAACTGGGCGGCATGCTTCGAAAAAGTTCTTCTTCCACTACCGGTCCCTATGCAGAGAAAGTGCTCGACGATTTTTCCTGCAATAAATTATTCCTGGGCGTGGATGGAATCGATATCGAATTTGGTCTTACCACCACCAACGCGATGGAAGCGCATCTTAACCGCAAAATGATTGCAGCTGCACAGCGCACCATCGTGCTGGCCGACAGCAGCAAGTTTGGCAAACGCGGCTTCGGCCGCATATGTGGCCTGGAAGAAGTGGACCAGGTCATTACCGACAGCGGCATCTCCGATCATATGGCGGACACGCTGAAGGGAATGGGCATTGAACTCACCATTGTGTGATTACTTCGTCAAGGCCGCCTTCAATGTAATTTGCGGATGTCGGTTGGGTGCATTTACGGCTGAAAGCACTTCCCATTTCAGTTCAAGATTATCGAGGCGGTTCACCGTCTTTACGCGGATAGTTTTCACTTCACCCGCTTTTATGGTAATCACATCTGCATGATCGTGCAGCGTATAGCTTGTTTTATTTTGAAGAATAAAATCGCAGCTGGTCAGATTCTCAATCTCCACGATCGCCACGTCGTTGCGCTCAGGGTATTTTGCTGATTTTATTTTCAATGAAGCCTCAAGAAGAGGCACCAGCCATTCGTCGCGGCCAATTAAAAGATTGTTGTAAAAAACTACCGTGCGGCGGTTTTGCAAACCCTCCTGCACTGCTTCGATGGTTTTCTCTTTAGCAAATACAATAGTTATGGGACGATGGCCTCCTTCCGCCACCTTATATTCATGATCAACCAGTTTATGCACATCACTGCCCGCCATTATGGTGAGGTTGTTGTCGAGCGCAATGCGCAGCGACTCGTCTGAATAGCTTCTGTCGTTTACCACTTCAATACCATCGAGCAGTTTTTCACGAATCAGGAAGCGGTGCATGTCTGTGAGCGTGGCAATACCATCGCGTCGCTGCGATGTCCAGTGCGGATGATTCCAGAAAGTAAAGGCGCCTTGTCTTTTTGCTTCGCGAAAAACCTCAACTGAATCGCTGATGAGCATTTTGTTTGCATCTTTTATGAAGAGTGCATTGCTATGCCCGGGAGGCATTTTGCGTGTGATCTCCGATCCATGAATGATCAGCAGGTCATGATTTTTTGCTTCCTGCAATGCAATCTGGTAAGAACGGTTGCGGTCGGGATGCGGTATATCCTCCTTATGCGGTTGATATTCAAGATGCTCCGTAAGGGAAATAGCGTCGAGTCCATCCCACAATGCTTCAGCCACACGAATATCGGGCCACACACTGCCATCGCTGAAGACGGTATGCATGTGCAAATCGCATTTTAGAGATTTAAAACCGGGAATATCAGGAAAGCGAAGCGCCCTTGCGAGGCGGTGACTATGATCGGCCTGGGCATTTGTAACAAGGGTGGTAAATGAAAATAAAACAACCAGGAGCTTTCTCATGTTGATTTTTTTCCCGAATATAAAAGACTGAGAGGGGATTTGGAGAGAAAGAAAATTATTAGAGCATTAAATTTTTCCGCACTATACGCGTGCGAGCTCCACTAACTGTTTTACATCATGCACGATTATCTGTCTGCCTTTTGTTTCCAGTATTCCTTTTTCCTTGAACTCCGCAAGAACCCGCAACACGTTTTCCCTGGCAGTGCCGACAAGACTCGCGAGGTCGTCGCGCGACATGTTAATGGCCACCGGCATACCGGGTTGAAAGTTCTCTTTATATTTTTCACGCAGCACCACCAGTTGCAAGGCCAGCCGCTCGCGCACCGGGCGTTGCGCAAACAACGCCAGGTTGTTGACGAGCACAGCAAATTCGTGACTCAATGTTTTTAACAGATGCCGGGTCAGCGTCGGCGATTTCTCCATCGCCTTTACAAAATCTTCGCGGGGGATGAAGGTGATGGCGCTTTCTTCCAGAGCTGCCGCAGAATCGGGATAGCGGTCTTCCGCCAGCACAGCCTGCAGCCCGATCAGTTCGCCCTTGTTGGCTACATATATAATCTGTTCGCGGCCGTCTTTGTCAAGTTTGTATTTTTTTACTTTACCACTGCTGATAACAAAAATGCCTGAGGGATAGGCGCCCTCCCGGAAAATAACCTCTCCTTTTTTATATACCTGCTTCGTCTCATGAGCCGTAAGCATTTGCAGGTCTTCTTCCGGGAGGTTGAGAAGAATACTCTGACTGTCAAAGTCCCACTTGTTGATAGGGAAGATTTCTTTTATGCTCATTGAACGCTCATTACCCCCAAAATTACAGCTAATAAAGTGATTAAAGTTACTTTTTACGGTAATCTTAATCCATAGGCAAGTCATTTTCAACGCGGTAACTTTGCGGGCATGAAAAAAGTCACAGGGATTCCTAAACCATTGATTACCCTATGAATTCTATAGCTTCTTACCGTTCTGAGACAAGCTGGTTCCGGTCAGACGAGTTGTTCGACAGCCTTTACCCTGAGTTTATCAGGAAATTATCCATTCGCCACTGGACACCTCTTCGTATAACCAGGACCGTGATTGACTTTCTTACTCCCAAAGGAAACGATCGCGTGTTGGATGTGGGCAGTGGTATCGGCAAGTTTTGCCTGGCCGCCGCTTTTTACCGGCCCGCGGCATTGTTTGATGGCATAGAACAAAGAAGCAACCTGGTGCAGCTGGCAGAATCGGTGCGCGTGAGGTTGCATATACCCAACGCCGTTTTTCGTCACGGCGATTTTACCAAAATTGATTTCTCCCATTACGATCATTTCTATTTTTACAACTCTTTTTACGAAAATCTTTTCGAAGAGCAGCGCATCGATGACAGCATCGAATGTTCAGGCGAGCTCTACAATTACTACACGCGTTGCCTCCATATGAAACTGGCTGAGATGCCGGTGGGCACCAGGATAGTTACTTATCACAGCCTCGAAGATGAAATACCGGACTCCTATTATTCAGTAGCCTCGAAATTCAATAACCGTTTAAAATTCTGGATAAAACGCAAGTGATCTTTCGCCCTAAAATAATTGACTGTTTACAGCAATACGACCGCGCCCAGTTTTCGAGAGATGCTGCTGCGGGTGTTATTGTGGGCATTGTTGCGCTTCCCCTGGCCATCGCTTTTGCCATAGCCTCGGGCGTAACGCCCGAAAAGGGTTTGTTTACCGCTATCGTGGCGGGCTTTATCATTTCAGCGCTGGGCGGCAGCCGCGTGCAAATCGGTGGTCCCACCGGCGCATTCATCGTGATTGTGTATGGCATTGTGCAGCAGTATGGCGTTAACGGCCTCATCATCGCCACCTTTATGGCGGGCATCATACTCATCGTGATGGGGCTGGTGCAACTGGGTACCTTGTTCAAATTCATCCCCCACCCGCTCGTGGTGGGTTTTACCAGTGGCATAGCGCTGATCATTTTCTCCTCTCAACTCAATGATTTCTTTGGGTGGAACATAGACGACCTGCCGGCGGGTTTTGTAGCGAAGTGGAAAATATATATTCAAAGCGCTGGTAAGATAAATCCGTACGCCGTACTGATTGCAGGCTTCACCGTGGCTATGATTTTATTATGGCCAAAGGTTTCGAGAAAAATCCCGGGATCGCTGGTAGCTATAGTAATTACCACTATTGCGGCGCATGCTTTTCACCTGCCGGTGACTACTATAGGCACTCGTTTTGGTGAAATCAAATCTGCGATTCCTTCGCCGGTTATGCCCCATATCGATTTTCAAACAGTGCAGCATCTTTTTGCACCGGCATTTGCGATTGCCCTTTTGGGCGGTATCGAGTCATTATTGTCTGCCGTGGTGGCCGACGGTATGATCGGTGGCAATCATCGCTCTAATACCGAGCTGATTGCACAAGGCATTGCCAATATTTTTTCGTCCATGTTTGGCGGCATTCCCGCCACCGGGGCTATTGCGCGCACCGCTACCAATATAAAAAATGGGGGACGCACACCCGTTGCCGGTATCATTCACGCTTTAACCCTTCTCATCATAGTATTATTTGTGGGCAAATGGGCCAGCCTGGTGCCTATGGCTACGCTGGCCGGAATTTTGATTGTGGTAGCCTATCACATGAGCGAGTACGAAAGTTTTATTTCTGTGTTGAAAGGTCCTCGTGGAGATATGGCCGTTTTGGTCACCACTTTCCTGCTTACCGTGTTAATCGACCTGGTAGTAGCCATCGAGATCGGTATGATACTGGCGGCATTTCTTTTCATGAGAAAAATGATCCGCTTCACCGATGTGAAGATGCTTACCGGTAGCGGAGAAGACAAAGCGGGCAACAACGGATCTGAATCTATTAACCGTTTTCCAGTACCTGCCGGCGTGGAGATTTTTGAGATATCGGGTCCCTTGTTTTTCGGCGCGGCATACAAGTTTAAGGATGCCATTAAGCAGATTGAAAAGCCGCCGAGAATACTGATCATCCGCATGGGCAAAGTGCCGATTATTGACGCCACCGGTTTGAGAACCCTGAAAGAAGTGCATAAAGAATCGCAGCGGCGGGGCACCAAGATTATTTTGGCCGAGGTACACAGCCAGCAGGTGATGGAAGAACTGAAGGATGCCAGATTGCTGTTTGCCATTGGTAAAGCCAACGTAACCAATACAATGGAAGAAGCGCTGGAACGATGCCAGGAAATCCTGGACGACATAACACACAAAGAAAAGACACCAGTGAACAATTGACCTGGAATATTGTTATAACTTTAAATTTTTTGCTATGAAGCATGACGACCGGGCTGCCGGCGACGCGAAAAAGAAGCTCACCCCTTCTTCGCTGGAAGGTCTCCGCAAAAAAGGATTTCGCTATGTACAGGTGCAAGGATTTTCGCCCGATAAACACCTGGACTATATGGAACCGCGCTATTTTGTATTAGTTCCGCTGAAAGAACTGCCCACCTCAGCCGACCAGAAAGGTATTTACGAGCCTATCGAAAGTAAAATTCTTGCGGAATGGGCAAAATCAGGTGACGAAGGTTTTGAAGTGTTGATAGCACAGGCGGGATAGTGATACAGAGCTTCTAATAGCCGCTTACCATATTTTTTTCAGATTAACTGGCGATCTGCAAGATCGCCTTTTTTATTTATGCATTGGTGAGAAGCAACTTGAAGGATGCCATAATGAGCACCAACGCCAGTAAATATTTCAGCACATTCTGATTGAACCGCAAAGCTCCCAGCCAGGCGCCGCAAAGTCCTCCCGCAAATGCAACTGCAACATAAGCGTACATATCTGCACTGAATTGAATGCCCTTCGTAAATTGTCCTGCCAGTCCCGACAAAGAATTCACAAAAATGAACATCGCACTGATAGCCGCCGTTTGCTTTTGATCGGTCCAGCGTAAGAGTAAGAGTATGGGAGAAAGAATAATGCCGCCGCCAATACCGATCAATCCCGATAGAAAGCCGATGGCAGCGCCGATGACCAATGATAAAGGAATGTTTGCGCCTTTCTGTTCTTCTACCTTAATATTCGAGAAAAAAATAAACCGCACAATCGGTATCAATAATAGTACGCCAAGGATTTGTTTGTAAATCGTTCCATCTACCTGTACTTTACCGCCAAGAAAAGCCATAGGTATAGAAGCGATGGCAAGTGGTAAAAATATTTGCCAGCGAAAATGTTTGCCGCGATAAAACTGAATGAATGAGGTGAGTGAAACGAAGAGATTCAGCATAAGCGCAGTTGGCTTCATCACCTCGGGCGATACGCTGAATAACGCCATCAGCGCCAGGTAGCCGCTTGCGCCGCCATGACCTACCGACGCATACAGGAATGCAACAAAAAATAAAAGGATGTAAAAAAATACCAGGCCCTCTGCCATGTTAACCTCCTATGGTTATCATACTCCTGTTTTTGATGGCTTCGGCTTCCAGGTGTTCGAAATCGGTGGTTAGTTGTCCGCCCAGTTTTTCTGCCTTCATCATTACACTTTGCCTGACCAGCGGTTCAATGTCTTCGCCATTGCGGAAAGCAGTGAGCAGGTCGGTTTCTTCCTTGCTAAACAAACAATTCTTCATTTTACCATCTGCTGTCAGCCGCATACGATTGCAGGTGCTGCAAAATGGTGCACTCATGGTGCTGATCACTGCAAAGGTGCCTGCATGCCCGGGTACAATATACTTTTTCGCCGTATCGTGCGCCTCATCTTTCAGCCTGATATAATCATAGCGCTCGCCGATGGTGGCGAGCATTTGCTGATAAGTAAATACTTTGTTGCTAGTCCACCGATTGCCGGCAAATGGCATAAACTCGATAAAGCGGATATGCACCGGGGTTTCTTTGGTCCACTCAATAAAATCAATGATCTCGTTATCATTCAGCCCTTTCATCACCACCACATTCACCTTGGCATGAATGCCTGCATCGATGAGTGAGAGAATATTTTTGTACACTACGTGAAATTGATCGCGCCTGGTGATGAGCTGAAATTTTTCGGGTTGCAACGTATCCAGGCTTACATTGATAGACTGGATACCGGCCTTTTGCAAGGTGGGTAAGAAGTGATGCAGCCTGCTGGCATTGGTAGTGAGCGTGAGTTGAACGGGCAGTTTTGAAAGAGCCAGGATTATTTCTCCCGCATCTTTACGCACGAGCGGTTCGCCGCCGGTGAGCCTGATCTTGCGAACGCCCATCTGCACAAATATTTTTGCGATAGCTTCTATCTCATGCGCCTGCATCAGTTTGGAAGCCGCGGTGAACTCATATTCCTCTTCGGGCATACAGTAAAAACACCGCAGGTTGCAGTTATCGGTCAGGGAGATCCGCAAATAATCGTGCACACGGTTGAAACTGTCCTTGATCATGCTATAAATTTATCCATTATAATTTAAACCGGCGGTATATCTTTTCCCTGCAATGTGGCGTAATCGCCTGCCGTATCGATGTCAATATTTCCTTTTGGAAAATCAACCAATGCCACCCCATCCGTATTTTTCAAAATAATTTTTTTCGCGCCTTCATCGCCTTTCAGTTGACGCAACGCGTCAAAATATGATTTGCTGAACAGCGCCGGAATGCCCACCGTTCCTGCATAAGATGATGCCACGATATCCTTTCCCGAACTTTCATGCGCTGTCATTATTTCTTTCAACAACTCCCCTGTTACATACGGCTGATCGCAAACCATAAAGATCACCGCATCGGTTCCCGGCTCATATTCCAGTACAGTATTTAATCCACTGCGAATAGATGAAGCAATGCCTTCCTGCCAGTCTTTATTCTCCACCACTATTGCGGTATTACTTTTTTCTGCTAATCCCCTGTGCGCGCCTTCCACCACTACCACCTGTTTTGGCTTCGCTTCTAATGCAGCATCCAGCGCGCGTTGCACCAGGGTTGTACCCTCGAACTGCAGCAGTTGCTTCGGTCTTCCAAGCCTTGACGAGCCGCCGGCCGCGAGTAATATGATGCTGATACTTTTCATGTGGGGGAGAATTGATGGTTGACTCCTGGCCTCATAACCTAACCTCCTTTATCTCCTGCTTCTTCCTCTCGTGTATCGGCGTAGCCTCATTTCTCAGCGACCCGCCTGGTCTGCGCGAGAGTACCGCCTGCACTTCAGATAAAACAGACAATGCAATTTCTTCCGCAGTTTCTGCCCCAATATTCAATCCAATGGGATTATATATTCTCGAAAGTTGCTCTTTCGTCAATTCGATGCCTTCGTCTTTCAATTCGCTGAGCATTCGCTCAAATTTCTTCCGTGGTCCCAGCACGCCTATGTACACCGCTTTTGTATTGACCAACTGCCGCACCATCGCCAGGTCATAATTGTAATTATGCGTCATCAGCAGAAAGACAGTCTGGTCGTCTATTGACACGTGGTTCAGCACAGCATCCGGTTTTGCCACCACCACCTTGCCGGCCATAGGAAAGCGTGCTGCTGTTGCATAATTGGCTCGTCCATCAACTACGGTAGTCTGCCAGCCAAGAATATTCGCCATATCCACCAGGGGCATCACGTCATTGCCCGCGCCGGCAATTACCAACGACACCGGCGGTTGCACAAACTCTGTAAACACCGTAAAGCTCGCGTCATCGGCAGTATATTTTTTTGTGGACGAAGTTTGTTGACTTATCGCCTGTTTTGCATCCGCCACCAGTACCGGTTGCAGGAAGGCAGGACTGATGACACCGGTGCTCTCATCATTTTCATTATACACAAAGCAGGTCCCCGGCTGATCGGCCTTGCGGTTTTGCATATCAAATATGGTCAGCACCGCTGCTTTCTGTCGCCGTTGCAGCATTCGCTTCAGCAGGTTGATGGCATTGTTTTCGATTGCCGGATCCAGCGGCTCAATAAGAATATGAATGATGCCATTGCAGCCCAACCCTACGCCGAGTTTGGCATCGTCTTCGTCGGAAGTATCGTAGGTTACGAGCATGGGCTTTTGTTGCGACATCACCAGCAGCGCTTTTCGCAAGGCGTCTCCTTCCAGGCAGCCGCCGCTTATGGCGCCAGTCAACTGGCCATCATCTGTCACCAGCATCCTGGCACCCGCCTGCCGGTACGATGAGCCGTCCACGTGCACCACCGTAGCCAGCGCTGCCTGCCGATTTTCGCGCAAAGCTCTTTCGTATGCTTTAACTATTTCCGAGATCTCTTTCATATTCTACCCGGGTAATTTCTCTATTTCAACTCCACACCCTCCACCCTAACCAACCGCTTTAAAAATACAACTCTTTCGCCGTACACTTCCGCCATTCGTCGTGCCGGTTGTCGAAATTCCGGACTTCGCATTTGTTTAATTGTGTAACTTGAAACAAATCTGACAAAACTCACAACATGGCTTCTTTCAACCTGACTGTCAATGGGAAAAAATACACCGTTGATGCCGACCCACAAATGCCTTTACTGTGGGTACTACGCGACATTCTTAATCTCACCGGAACAAAATATGGCTGCGGTATCGCGCAATGTGGCGCCTGTACGGTGCACATGAATGGTATGCCGGTTCGCTCCTGCTCGTTGCCGGTGTCGTCGGTAAAACAACCGGTGGTGACTATTGAAGGATTGAGCGAAGACAATTCGCACCCGGTACAAAAAGCCTGGATAGAGGAGCAGGTTCCTCAGTGCGGCTATTGCCAGAGCGGCCAGATCATGGCGGCGGTGGCGCTGTTAAAAAGAAATCCCAATCCAACAGATAAGGATATTGATGCCGCCATGCAGGGACATATCTGCCGCTGCGGCACTTACACCCGCATCCGCAAGGCCATTCACAAGGCCAGCGAGATCATGAAAAAAGACACCGCAAAAAGTTTAGGTTAATCAATTAATCGACTACCATGCAACAACCATCTGCTGTTAGCCGCCGGAAATTCCTTCAATTGTCGGGCATGACCGGCGCCGCACTCACCATAGGATTCTATTTCCCGGCACTGGGAAAAGAAACAGAACAATTTATCTCTAAAGAAATGGCCGAGGAAATGGGCATCGAGCTCACTTCCTGGATATCGATTGATAAGAATGGACTGGTAACCATCCTCAACCATCGCTCCGAAATGGGACAAGGCAGTTACCAGGTGGTGCCACAGATGATTGCCGAAGAACTGGAGGTGAATCTCGACCAGGTAAGAATTGCTTTTGCCCCCGGCCATCAATCCAAATTTGGCAGCCAGATTACCGGCGGCAGTTCCACCGTGCGTGGTGCTTACAAGCGCCTCCTCCGCACCGGCGCCACCGCCCGCGAAATGCTGATTGAAGCAGCTGCAAAAAAATGGGAAGTGAAAAAAGAAGAATGCTATGCCGAAAATGGTGAAGTCATTCATCGCCCTTCGGGCAAAAAGGCGGGATATGGCGAACTGGTGGAAGAAGCTTCCAAACTGACCCCGCCGCAAAACGTGATACTGAAATCGCGGCGCGATTACAAGATCATCGGCAAACCTATGCCGCGGCAAGACACACCGCTGAAGACAAATGGTAAAGCCATTTTTGGTCTTGATAAAAAGATACCCGGCATGTTGTACGCCGTTGTGGAACGCAACCCGCGTTTTCACGGCAAAGTGAAAAGCTTTGACGACAGCGCCGCACGCAAAGTGAAGGGCGTAAAAGATATTTTCAAAGTTGAAATGCCCGTGTTTGCCTATACCCGCGAAGGCGTGGCCATAGTGGCTGATACATTATGGGCAGCCCAACAGGCACGAAAGGCGCTGAAGGTAGAATGGGACGATAGCGGCTTCGAACATGTAGATACCGAGTTGATCTTTAAGCGCATGCACGAAGACCTGAAAAAACCTGGTCTCTCGCAACGCACCGGCGGCGATTTTGAAACGGCATTTGAAAAGGCCGATAAAAAGATAGAAGCCATTTATGAAACTCCGTATGAAGCGCATGCCGCCATGGAACCGCTGAATTGTATAGCGCATGTTACCGACGACAAATGCGAAATATGGGGTCCCATACAAGCGCCCGACTGGATTCAGAGTGATGTTGCCGGCCGGTTGAATATGAAACCAGAAAACGTGATCGTGAACATGACCTTCCTCGGTGGTGGTTTCGGCAGAAAAGCATTCACCGACTACACATACGAAGCTGTGCTGATATCAAAACAAATGAAAGCGCCCGTGCAAGTGGTATGGAGTCGCGAAGACGATATGACGCAAGGTCCCTTCCGTCCTGGCGCCGTGTATAGTTGTAAGGCAGGTCTGAGTAAAGACGGCCGCATTGTAGCACTGCAGGGAAAAGTGGCCGCGCAGAATATGGATCACCAATGGCCGGGGGCTGATAAGTCGAGCTACAACAACAGCACCACCGAAGGTTTTCCAGAACCCTATTTCGAATCCATCCGTCATTACAGCTTTGCCGATATTCCTACCGAATCGCCCATACCCGTGATGTGGTGGCGCTCGGTGTATTCATCCACCAATGGATTTGCTTATGAAAGCTTCATTGATGAATGCGCTGTTGCCGCCGGCAAAGATCCGCTGGATTTTCGTCGCGGTTATCTCAACGAACGCTATAATGAGCTGATTAATGTGCTGGAAGAAAAATCGGGCTGGAAAAACCGCAAGAAGAATGATGGCTGGGGCGTGGCAATCACGTATTGTTTTGAAAGCATTGTGGGTGAAGTGGTGAAAGTGTCGAGAAATGAAAACGGAAAAATAAAAATTGATAAGGTGTGGGCCGTGATCGATTGCGGCTGGTATGTGAACCCCGATATCATCAAAGCGCAGGTGGAAGGAAGTATTGTGATGGGATTGGGCGCGGCTATCACGCACGAAACAAATTTCAAAGACGGCAAGGCGGTGCAAACGAATTTCCATAATTATCCTATGCCGCGCATCAGCGATATACCCGAGATTGAAGTATATATCATGGACAATGAAGAAAAGGCTGGCGGCGTAGGTGAACCGGGGTTGCCGCCACTAGCGCCCGCACTTACCAACGCAATATTCGATTTAACGGGAAAAAGGATTCGGAAGTTGCCGTTTAAGCTGGATGAGATTTAATTTGTAACGAAGTATATTAACTTACTAAACGAAGAAGCCCCTCACCAGGGGCTTCTTTTATTTTCTTTCAGCTTTCACCATGTCTTCCGTTATCATCTTTCCCTTATTACCCCAGCTGTTGCGGATATAATTCAATACATCAGCGATCTGCTGGTCAGAAAGGTGACTTTGTGAAGGCATCGGTACATTGTATGTTTTTCCGTTTACGGTCAGTTCGCCTTCCATACCGTTCAGGACAACGCCGATGGCTTTTTTACCTGTCTTGTCTTTTTCAAGGAAATCGGCTTTTGCCAGGGGCGGAAAAGAACCTTCCAGTCCTTCGCCATTCTGCATATGGCACATCTGGCAACTGGTGGTGTACACTTCGGCGCCGCGTTTGATACTTTGCTCCAGCGGATTGTCCTGGAAAGCAAGAAACGCCGCACTTACAAAAAGCATTGAAAAAATAGTAAGGATAGTCGTGCGCATAAGGTAGTTTATTTCGGCCTTCAATATAGCACGAAATATTTTAAGAAAAACAGAAACTACCGTTTGTATTGCAACATCCACTCGTAGATGTTCACACCATTTTCTTTGTAATCGGGATTAGTGGGTATGGTCCAGGCATCATGTCCCTGCGGCGAATCAGACCATGGAAAAACGGTAATCCTGGCTTTAATAGCGGGGTTGAAACTATTCACCGCTTTCACGAAGTTCTTCGACTCATCCACACTGATGGAAACATCGTTTTCGTTATGAAAAAGCCAGGCAGCCACACGGTTGTCGGCAATATTTTTCGCGTTTTTCTCCAGGTCGTAAAACAGCGCTCCCGCCATGGGCACAATGGCTGCCGGAATGGTAGGAAATGTGCAGGCAAAGGCTGCCGTCTTGCGCCCACCCATACTGCTGCCCGATACATAAACGCGTTTCGGATCGTGGCGGTAATTGGCCAGGGCATAATCCACGAAATCTTTTACATCATTCACAGAGGGCTCGCCCCGGAATTGCGGCATCACTACTATGAAACTATAGTTCTGTCCATCTACCTGAAAGTTGGGAGGGAATTTTTTATCTGCAATCACCTTAGCAGTGCCCGCATTCAGCACCCTATGCAATTCGGTGGAACCATTGCCTATTTGTCCGGCGCCGTGTAAATAGATTAGAATCGGGTATTTGATATCGGTCTGGTCGTAGCGGCTGGGAAGCGCCACGTAATAGCCCATGGCGTTGCTGTTGGGAATATTTTTGGTGACCGCCTTTAGAATGTGCGGAGATGTCTCGGGCGTATTAACCGGTTCATTCGGCTGCCCAGGTGTAGACGGTTCAGGCACAGTGGGCGGAGTGGGCTTATCGGTTTCTTTTTTACAGGCCACGCCAAGCCAGGTCACCATCATGCCTATCGCCACAAGGCTGAATAGCTTTTTCATACGTCATTGATTTAAAAGGCAAAGCTTCTGGACTGCTACTTTCAGGCCTCGTATTTTTCCGATATGGCGGGCAGGCTCGATCCGCAACCCATTTTATGTAAAAAATTGTGCCAAAGGTGGCGGAAAGGCTATTGGGTTGAGTATGTTGTCAAATTTGTCTGGCAGGTCGAACGAAGTAACCTGGGTCTGCCAGGAGTCATATTGTTAATACAGTTCGCTAGATCTCCTCGCCAAAAGGCAGTTTACGGATTCGCTTTCCCGTAGCTGCGAATATGGCATTACATACGGCCGCGGCAATCGGGGGTAGTCCCGGTTCACCTAAGCCGGTGGGAGAATCGTGGCTCTCGATGAATTTCACTTCTATTTCCGGCGGCGCATCCTGCAGGCGCATGAACTTATAGGTTTGGAAGTTTTTCTCAACCACAGCGCCTTTGTCAAAAGTCAACTTCGTATGCCATGCATGGCCCAGACCATCAATAATAGCTCCTTCCACCTGGTTTTCCGCGCCGCTCAGGTTTACTACCTGTCCGCAATCCACCGCTGCCCATACTTTGTGCACCTTCAGTTTTCCATTTACCACCGACACTTCGGCCACTTCAGCCACATAGGTGCTGAAGGAAAAATAGGCGGAGAATCCTTTGAAGCGACCGGGTGTGTTTTTACCCCAGTTGCTCATTTCAGCGGCCTTTTCAATTACGCCGCGGAATTTCGGGATGTTGTAGTTGATTTTCAGACCGAGCGATTTTGCTTTCTCCAGCAGTTCTAATCGGAATGCCACCGGGTCTTTTTTCAGTTCGTGCGCTATTTCATCGATAAAGCATTGCTCGGCAAAAGCCACCGAGTTGTGCGTAGGTGCACGCCAGGGACCGGTAGGAATATTCGAACTAAGATTGTGATTGTCTACCCTGAAATTGCTGATGCTGCCCGCGGGGAAATTTTCCGCAATGGCCGGGCGGCCGTTATTGAGCCCGGCGGCAATTACATACCAGCCGGTCAGTTCATTGTTTTCATCAATTGCCGCGCGATAGCGGAACATCGAACTGGGGCGGTAAAAATCCCCCTGCATATCGTCTTCGCGCGTCCACATCATCTGGATGGGCGCCTCGGCAATCTTGCTGATCATGGCTGCTTCCACGGCGTTGTCGGTGCGCAACTTGCGGCCGAAGCCGCCGCCCTGGCGGGGCAGACCGAGTGTTACTTTGTCTTCAGGAATGCCCAACGCTTTTGCCACATCAGCACGCGCCCTGCCGGGAACCTGCGTGGGTCCGTACAGTTCGCAGCTTCCATCTTTATAATGCGCAAAGAAATTGATGGGCTCCATGGGAGCGTGAGAAACCACGGGTACTTCATATACCGATTCAATCACTTTCTTAGCGCCGGCCAACGCCTGCTCTGCATTGCCATCCTCACGGGCAGGCTTATCCGCTTTATGCTGTATCAGCTTTTTAAAGGCTGCTTCATGATCTGCGGTACTCTCCAGCGGGCTGTCGTCTTCATACACCAGCTTCAATGCATCGCGGCCTTTCCAGGCGGCCCAGGTATTGGTGGCGAGAACGGCCACCACGTTATCCCAACGCACCACTTTCTTTACACCAGGCACCTTCAATGTTTCTGAATCATCATACGATTTCAGTTTCTTGCCAAAAGCCGGCGGACGCGCCACCAGGGTAAAAAACATACCCTCGCGGCGGGTATCGATGCCGTACAAAGGCTTACCGGTGATGATGGCTTTGTTGTCGACGTTGGGAATGCGTTTGCCAATTATCTTATAGTCTTTGGGATCTTTGAAAGTCACCTTTTCCGGCACCGGCATAGCAGAAGCCTTCTCCGTGAGCTCGCCGTAATTCAACTTGCGGCCGCTGGGTTTGTGAATCACAAAACCAGTCTCAGTATAGCATTCTTCCACCGGCACGTTCCAGGTCTGCGCCGCGGCGGCCACCAGCATATGACGCGCAATGGCTCCTGCCTTGCGGGCGCTTTCCCAGCGGCTGCGGACAGCGCCGCTGCCACCGGCAGACTGGTTGCCATACTTCACGGCATCGAACGGAGCCTGGGTCACCACCACTTTCTTCCAATCTACATCCAGCTCTTCAGCCAGTAGCATGGGCAATGCTGTTTTTACCCCCTGCCCTATTTCAGGGTTGGGCGCCATAAGCGTCACAATGCCTTTGGGATCGATAACGAGATAGGCGTTGGGAGTAAAAAGCACTTCGTCGGCCGCTACTTCGGGAATGGCCTTGGCCAACATTTCAAATCCGAGCATCATACCGCCACCGGTTAATGCGGAAACGCGTAAGAAATTGCGGCGTGATATGGCGGAAGCGCCGGTTTGTTTTGGAGCAGTGGGTTGTTTTGTCAGTGTTTTCATCCGTTACCTCCTTTTTCTGAAGCCAAATGAATGGCTTTACGAATACGTACATAGGTTCCGCAGCGGCAGATATTGGTCATGGCCGCATCAATATCTTCATCGGTTGGTTTTGGTTTTTGTTTCAACAAAGCCACGGCCGACAAAATCTGTCCGCCCTGGCAATATCCGCATTGCGGCACATCCACTTCTTCCCAGGCCTGCTGCACCGGGTGGTCGCCGTTTTCACTCAATCCTTCAATAGTCACCACTTTGCTGTCGCGCACGGCCGATACAGGCAGCGTACAACTGCGCACAGCACGGTCATTTATCAATACTGTGCAGGCGCCGCACTGCGCCACCCCGCAGCCATACTTGGTGCCTACCAGGTTCAGCTCATCGCGCAAAACCCATAGCAAAGGCGTATCGGGCGCCACGTCGACGGTAACCTTTTTGTTGTTGATGTTTAGTTGAAAGGATGCCATAGAAGAGGATTTATGTTGAATTGAAATGAAAACCGCTATGAATTTACAAAATTCGCCGCGGGTGACCGGTACATTTTTTTACCCGTTGCTATATGTTTTTGCAAGACAGCTTATCGGACGATGATTCAGGCAAAAAACATGCGCTGCCGGGGATTTTTCGGGACAGTTTTATTAAACCCGGAAAGGGACCCATCTCATCGCCAACTAACGCCATATGAAGAAAAACTTTAGGCTATGGTCTTAGAGTTTCGGGTTCTTTAATTCGGCAGTGCATCTAAAATGCGGCAGCAACCCGAAACTCCAAACCGGAAACTACCCATCACTTCTCCCTCGCATATTCCACCGGCTTCGCCCTCTCACCCGTCTTCTTCGACCATACCCTGGTAAACTCCACTCCAAACAAGAGTATCAGGCCCGAGTACGAAACCCAAAGCATTATCAGTATCACGCTGCCTGCCGCGCCATAGGTGGATGCCGGGTCGCTGTTGCCGAAATAAAGCCCGAGTAAATATTTTGCCATCACAAACAAAACCGTCGTCAGCAAGGCGCCGGGCCATACCGATTTCCAGCTCAGCTTTACATCGGGGAGGTATTTGAACATGGCTGCAAACAGAAAAGTGATGATAGCTACCGACACCAGGAAGTCGAGCACACTAAAAAGCACCAGCAATGATTCGGAGAAGTTACTGGCCACCCACTTGCTTACAGCGGCTAGCAAAGCTGAGACCACAAGCGATACCAGCATCAGGAAGCCCACCACCAAAATGAGTCCGAAAGAAAAAATGCGGTCGCGCAGCAGGCGCAGAAATTTCTGTTTGGCTTTTGGAGCTGGTTCCACTTCCCATATTCGATTGAAGAGCTGCTGCACATTGTAAAACACGCCCGTGGCTCCAAACAGTAAAGTGGCAATGCCGATGACGGAAGAAAAAACCGAGCCCTTGTTCTGACTGGCCTTTGCAATAATATCCTGGATGTATTGAGCGGCTTCTTTTCCAATGATGCCTTGTATTTCGCCAGTCAGTTGATTAGTGACGGCTTCTTTGCCAAAAAAATATCCCGCCACGTTAATGATGATCACCAGCAGTCCGGGCAGTGAAAAAATAGTATAGTACGCGATCACTGCGCTGCTGGCAAATGGACTGCGATCGCCCCAGGCGGCGAAGGATTCTTTAAAGACTGACCAGAATTTTTTGGTAACCCTGACTAATTTAAGCGCCATGCAGTAAGCGTCTAAAAAATTATGCCCCACCGCAGGCGCAAGGCTTTATCGGCGGCAAATACTTTCCTGACCAGGCTTTTACGGATGTCAACGACCCGGCTGGCAGCGCCGGGATATACCATAGTACGACCGGTTACCGGAAATGAGCCGACGTTCTTGCAACCCGGTGCTGGCACGCTATTTTAACCATCAGTGGTCAAGAACACTAAATGATGAACCACCGCTTTCCTAACGTAGGAGCGCATTACCAAAATGTTGCAACCACGTTCACAACCTGGGCACCCACCCGAAAAAATGTGGAATTGCTATTAACGGGCCATCCGCCCATCAGTATGCAAAAAGATGAATTCGGTTACTGGTCGGTCACTGTGCCCGGTGTTCTGCCCGGAGACACTTTTAAATATCAACTGGATAACAAAGACGCATACCCCGATCCTGCCTCGCGTCACCAGCCCGAGGGCGTTCATGGACCTTCGGCAGTGACGATCTCTGAATTTCAATGGACCGATGAGGCGTGGAAAGGTATCGGCATGCCCGGAATGATTTTATACGAACTGCACGTTGGCACATTTTCTCCCGAAGGAAATTTTGATGGCGTTATAAAAAAACTTGATTACCTGGTTGACCTGGGCATTACTGCCATTGAAATAATGCCGCTGGCACAATTCCCCGGCGAGCGCAACTGGGGTTATGATAGCGTATTTCCTTTTGCAGTGCAAAATTCATATGGAGGTATCGATGGTTTGAAAAGACTGGTAAATGAAGCACATCACAAGGGTATTGCGGTAGTGCTGGACGTGGTGTACAATCATCTCGGACCCGAAGGCAATTACTGGCCGCAATTTGCGCCGGTATATACCGAAAAATATAAAACGCCCTGGGGTAGCGCTATGAACTTCGATGATGCCTGGTGCGATGGTGTGCGGAATTATTACTGGCAAAATGCCTTGATGTGGCTCGATGAATTTCATATCGACGGGCTGCGCCTTGATGCAGTGCATGCCATTTGGGATAACAGTGCACGGCACTGGATAGCTGCACTGAAAAGCAAAGTGAGCGAACTGGAGAAAAAAAGCGGCCGCAGGAAAATACTGATCGCAGAATTTGATCTGAACAATCCGCGATATATCGACTCGCCAGAGAAAGGCGGATATGGACTGGATGCGCAGTGGATTGATGAATTTCATCATGCCCTGCACTCAGTCATTACCGGTGAAGTAAATGGATATTATGAAGATTTCGGTGAAGTGGCGCACATCGCCAAAGCCTTGCAGGACTCGTATGTATATACCGGGCAATTTTCAAAGCATCGAAAAAAGCTTTTCGGCCTAATGCCGGAAGCAAACCCTTACAGCCAGTTTGTGATCTTTTCACAAAACCACGACCAGGTAGGCAATCGCCTTGAAGGCAACAGAATCAGCACGCAGGTATCGTATGAAGCGTTGAAATTATTCGCCGCCACTATACTGCTCGCGCCGCAAGTGCCGCTGTTGTTTATGGGTGAAGAATATGGAGAAAAAAATCCATTTCAATACTTCATACATCATAGCGACCGGCAACTGGTGGAAATGATCCGCAAGGGAAGAAAAGAAGAATTTCATTACTTCAACTGGGATGGTGAAGTGCCCGACCCGCAGTCGGAAGCAACTTTCCTGAAATGCAAACTTTCCTGGGCATTTGAGCAGGATGAAGAGTCGGCAGTTTTACTGAAATACTATAAACACCTGATTTCTCTGCGCAAAAAGCATCCCGCTATACAAGGACCTGATAAAAATACAATAGCCGTTTACCACAAGCAGGAAGAAAATAATTTCATAGGCTTTATCCGTCAGTCCAATGACCATCAGCTGCTGGTTGTATTGAATTTCGGAGCGGAACATGGTGCGTTCAGCATGCCAATCGGAAAATCAGCAACAAAAATCTTCGACTCATCTGCCGGCGAATGGAAAGGCCCCGGCGCCATAGCGCCAGATACCATTCAACCAAATCAAAAAATAAACATGAACGCACACAGCGCGGTGATCTTTGAAATATAAACCTATTATGCACATACCATCATCAACATATAGAATACAACTCAATAAAGATTTCAGGCTGGAGCAATTGCAAAACATCATCGATTATCTGCATCAGTTGGGTGTGAGCACTGTTTACGCCTCACCCGTCACAACAGCTTCGCCCGGTAGCATGCATGGTTATGATGTCACTGACCCGCACACCATCAACCCTGAAATCGGAACCTTATCAACACTCAAGACTATCGGCGACAGGCTGGCGGCGAAAAATATGAACTGGCTGCAAGACATAGTGCCCAACCATATGGCCTTTGCTCCCGAAAATTTTCGCCTGATGGATGTGCTGGATCGCAATGCCCATTCGGAGTATTATCGCTATTTTGATATCAATCTCCTGCATCCCGATCCTGACTTGAGCGGGAAACTAATGGTGCCGTTTTTAGGATCAGATTTGGAAACTGCCATTGAAAACCGGGATATAAAACTCACGTTTTCCGAAGAAGGATTTTGCATTCGTGTCTATGACAGTTGCTACCCGCTTTCTCTCGCTGCTTACTACTATTTAGCAGCATTGGTAGAAGAAGCCGAACATAGCGCACCGATTTACAACTCCATTAAAACGCTCGCTGATAAAGGCATGTCGGGAATGAGCTATGAAGACTGGAAAGACCTGAAAGAAGGATGGATAGCCAACTGTCTTGATACACCATCGAAATGCAACAAGATCAATCACGCGCTGGAGCGCATTAACAATGACTCAACCAAAATGCAACTGTTGTTGCAGCAGCAACACTACATACTCTGTCACTGGCAAAGAACTATGCAGGAAATCAACTACCGGCGTTTTTTTACCGTCAACAACCTGATTTGCCTGCGTATGGAAGACGAACAGGTTTTCGAAGAATACCACCGCTTTTTACATGCATTGTCAACCCAGGGAATAATACATGGGTTGCGCATCGATCATATCGATGGATTGTATAATCCGACCCAGTATATATCCCGACTGAGGAAACTGTTTGGCAAAGGTTGTTACATCATCGCTGAAAAAATTTTAGAAGCCAACGAACATATCCCTTCACGCTGGAAACTGAACGGAACGAGTGGCTATGAATTCCTTTCTTACACCAATCGCTTACTCACCAGCGGCACGGGGGCGGAGCAATTGCTGCAATTTTACCGGGAACTGGTAGCTGGCCAGACTTCCTACAAAGAATTAGTAAATAATAACAAAACCCTTATCCTCGAAAAACACATGGCGGGTGAATGGGACAATCTTACCCGGCAATTTTTTGAGCTGCAACTGCAAAAGAATTTTTCCCGGGAAAAAATAAAACAAACGATTGCCGCATTGATGATTGCGCTGCCGGTGTACCGCATTTACCCGGATAGTCATCCCTTGCAGGAGGCAGAAGCCGAGGTTATGAAAGAGGCATTCAAAACGGCACTAAAGATGCGACCCGATTGCCGCGAAGAAATCGAATACATGCAAAACCTTTTCAACGGTAAAGAGGCCGATGAACCTGCTCTCACCAATTTCAAAACATTCTTCAGCCGCCTGATGCAATTTACCGGTCCGCTTACGGCGAAAGGAGTTGAAGACACCACTTTTTATGTATATAATCACCTGATCTCGCACAATGAAGTAGGCGACGACCCTTCAGTGCCTTCCATTTCCGTGGATCAGTTTCACGAGATTATGCGTACCCGCCGGCAGCAAAACGCGCTCTCGCTGAACGCCACCAGCACCCACGATACTAAGCGCGGTGAAGATGCCCGCATGCGAATCAATGTGCTCAGTGAGATGGCGGAGGAATGGAAACAGAAAGTAAAAGATTGGTTTGAAATGAATGCATCGGTTCGCCAGCAGATTGAAGGGAAAGCAACACCCTCGGTCAACGACGAATATTTTATCTATCAATCTCTCATTGGCGGCTGGCCCATCACCGGAAAACCCGATGATGATGAACTAGTGGAGCGAATGGAAGCGTTTATCGTAAAAGCCCTTCGCGAATCAAAGATGAACAGCAACTATGAGTCGCCAGCAGAAGACTATGAAAATGCCTGCGTGCAATTCATCAAAAAACTACTCGATCGGCAGCACGCTTTCCTTGGCAGTCTTACACCCTTTGCTGAAAAAGTAAGCGAATTTGCTTCTATATATTCGCTGGTGCAGACAGTAATCAAGCTAACTGCACCCGGCATACCCGATATTTACCAGGGCAGCGAATTGTGGGATTTTAGTTTTGTAGACCCTGATAACCGCCGGCCCGTTGATTATGCCAAGCGCAGGCAAATGCTGGCACAAATAACGGAGAAAGAAAAAGAGGGCAATCCATCGCTGATCAGTTTTGTAAATGAAAACTGGCGCGAGGGTTATGAAAAAATGCTGGTGACACACAAATTGCTACACTATCGAAGAAACGACCCGACTTTGTTTACTGAGGGAGAATATTCTCCCATACCCATCAACTCCGGCGAAACGGAAGCAATTGCCTATTCGAGAAGGTACGACGGAAAACAAATTGCGGTAATTGCGCCGCTGAACATTGTGAGCAGGTATGCAAACAAAAAAACGCTCGACAAAAGTTATGCTGGCAATATTGAATTGCCCGGTCACTGGAGAAATATCTTCACCGGGGAAACATTCACCAGCAGCAGTCAACTTGCACTGCAAGAAATTCTCCAATCATTTCCCGTGGCTGTGCTGGAGAAACTCTAATCGAATTTTGTCTTCGATGCAATAACAGTAGTACAAAACCCTAACACTGCTATTACGGTGAATGACCAGCGTAAACTGGCGGCCTCTGCAATAAAACCGATCATGGGCGGACCAGCCAGGAACCCGAGATAGCCCACTGTGGATACGGCAGCCAGCGCCACACCCGGTGTAAAATTTTTCGAGCGGCCTGCGGAGCCATATACCAGCGGCACCACCGACGAAACGCCGATGCCTACCAGCAGAAATCCTGCAGTGGCAGGAATGACATGGGGGAAAATAATGGCGATTGAAAGTCCCGTCGCGATGATAATGCCGCTGTTTTGCAACATGCGTTTGGTACCTAAGCGCGTAGCGAGCCAGTCGCCCACAAAACGGCCACCTGCCATGGTGCTCATAAAGGCGGTATATCCTAAAGTGGTGAGTCCCTGCGGCACTTCCACTACTTTTCTGAAATAAACGCCGCTCCAGTCGAACATAGTTCCTTCACACACCATACAGCAAAGCGCAATCAGTCCCAGGTTAAGCAGTCTTTTATCAGGTTTGGCAAAAAGTGGTTTTTCACTATCGGTATTAATATCCCTTTTCAAAGTGTTCCTGAAACAAAGAAAGGTGATAATCATGGCCGCCGCACTGATGATCATAAAATGTTGCAGCGGCGAGAAGCGCAGGTTCACCATCAGCGTACCAATGGAGGCGCCGGTAAAACCCGCCAGGCTCCAGATGCCGTGAAAAGACGCAATGATGGAACGTCCATAGAGCGCTTCGAGACTTACAGCCTGCGTGTTCATGGCGATATTAAGCAGGTTGCCCACCAGGCCAAAAAAGAACAAAATACCAACGAGTTGCCAGGCATAGTTGGCTAAACCGATCAGGGGCAACAATAAAGCATAGGTGATAGCGGCGGGTATGACCATTTGCCGGCTGCCAAAACGCGACACGAGCCAGCCGGAGAAGGGAAGAGAAATAAGGAGTCCTATCGGTAATGCCAGCAAGACTGCGCCCAGTCCGCCTTCGCTCAGATGAAGATGCTGCTTTATATCCGGTATGCGTGAAGCCCAACTGGCGAAACAAGCACCTGCCAAAAAAAAGAAAGCCCCGATTGATAACCGGGCTGCGCCTTTAGAACTCACATCCATATTGTAAAAATAGTAGAAATGTTCATTGCCAGTGCATTAAGCAGTTTACCTTTTACAGGCAGTCATTCATGAATTCCCAGTTGAAAGTTTTAAAGGTAAAACGGGTGGTTTATTGTGGCATAATCTCTAAATTTATAAGAGTTTACATCAAAAAAGCAAACACCCCTTCTCTCCGGCGAATCATAACTCGTCTGATAAGTAGCAACTCTTCCTGTCACAGGACCGGTTAGTTCACATACCCTACGTACAAATATTTGATGACATAATTGAGTTGCATGAAAAATTTTATAACCGATCAGACCAGCGCGTCCCAAACCATCCTTCCGCAAAAGTCCCGTAATGAAGCCAACCTCACCGCCATCGTCGAAAACTTCGACGGGTATGTGTGGAGCATCGACACCAACCTGCGATATATTATTCTCAACAGCGCCCTGCGAAAAAAGATAAGAGAGATTGCAGGCATCGACCCTCAACCCGGCGATAAGGTGATGGATTTTCTTGAAATGATCGACGCCTCTAAAACCCGCGCCTGGAGCCGCATATACCAGGAGGGATTTGCAGGACAAATACAACGATTTACCGAAGAATTCAGGATTGGCGGCAAGACCTGCATCTGCGAGGTTTCGGTTGACCCAATACGTGATGGCGATATAGTAACCGGTCTTTCCTGTTTTGCCCGCGACATCACCCTGAAAGTCATCAACGACCGCCGCCTGAAAGCCGCCGAAATGCGCTTCCGCGCGCTGATCGAGAACAGTTCCGACATTACGGTGGTATTGAATGGCGAAGGGCAGATTGTATACGGTAGTCCCTCTATCGAGAAAAACTTCGGCATCTCCCCTTCCGAGCTTACCGGCGCCAGCTTCTATGAGTTTTTGCATCCTGAAGATATCGCCGAGCTGGCCGAGAAATTCCTCGACCTGTTGATGTACCCCGGCAAATAGTTGTCTGTCCAGGCCCGCGCCAAGACCCGCGACGGCAGGCTGATATTTACCGAAGGCATCGTGTCTAACCTGCTGCACAACCCCGATATTAATGGCATTGTCTGCAATTTCCGCGACATTACCGGGCACAAGAAAGCGGAGAAGCTGATCAAGGAAAGCGAAGACCTGTACAGGAATTTATTCAATAACAGTCCCCTCCCCATCCTGGTTTGCGATGCTTCCACCTTGCACTTTTTGGAAGTGAACGAAGCCGCTATCAAGCAATACGGGTACAGTCGCAAGGAGTTTTTGAAAATGACTGCCTATGGACTGCTACCAGTTCCCGAGCAGAGCAACCTGAAACAAGTATGGGCAGCGGCCTGCAATACCAACAAGCGTATCCAGCGAAATCACGTGAAGCGAAACGGTGGACAAATTTCGGTGGAAGTGCTGGTGCATACCATCAATTACAAAGGCCAGGAATCTTATTTAGTCCTCGCAAATGATATAACAGAAAAAATTCGCCTGCAAAACCAGTTGATCGAAGAAAAACTCCATCGTCAACAGGAAATTGTCAAAGCCACCATTGCAGCCACGGAGAAAGAACGAGAAGGTATTGGCAGGGAACTGCATGATAATGTGACGCAGATATTGAGCACGGCGAGGTTGTGTCTCAACTGTGTGGATTTGAATCATCCTTCGCGCGAGATGATTGAGCGAAGCAGTAATATCATCGGCACCGCCATTGAGGAGATTCGCAGTTTATCAAAATCTTTGATACAATCATTTCACAGCGAGGTGGGCTTGAAATTGTCGCTGGAGGATTTGGTGGATAGTATACGCGTGGCGAATAAATTCAGGATCAAGCTGGACGTGAAGCTGTTTGATGAACAGTCATTGGATGATAAACTTAAGATGACGGTGTTCAGGATTGTGCAGGAACAACTGAACAATATTATTAAACATGCGGAAGCGAGCGAGGTAAGTATAAAGTTGCATGAAAATGAAGGCATATTGAGGTTATTGATTGCAGATAATGGTAAGGGTTTTAATGTGGGTGAAAAGCGGAAGGGAATTGGGATTACGAATATTATGAACCGGGCGGAGTTGTTTAATGGAAAAGTGAAGATTACGTCGAGCCCGGGTAAGGGGTGTAAGTTGGAGGTGAGGTTTAGGGGCCGCTAGGATATTTTGACCAAAACTGGTTTGGTGAAGCAAGACTCCGCTCACACCTAACACATAAAGTCAAAATAAGCTGTGTAACCGGTATTTTTGCCCTTTCACCAAAAATTGGCAGGAAACATGACGAAAGCCTTCATATTCGACCTCAACGGAACGATGATAGACGATATGCAGTTTCACGTAAAAGCCTGGTACCATGTGCTGAACGATGAACTGGGCGCTAACCTGAGCTGGGAAGAAGTAAAAAGTCATATGTATGGTAAAAATGCCGAGCTGCTGGTGCGCGTATTTGGACCGGGACATTTTTCGCAGGAAGAAATGGACAGGATCTCTATGGAGAAAGAAAAGAGATACCAGCAGGAATTTCGGCCACACCTGAGACTGATACCGGGTTTGCACGAATTCCTGCAAAAGGCCTACGAACAAAATATACCTATGGCCATCGGCTCAGCGGCCATTACCTTCAATATCGACTTTGTGCTGGATAATCTTAATATCAGGCATTTCTTCAAAACTATCGTCAGTGCCGACGATGTGAGCGTAAGTAAACCCGATCCGGAGACGTATACCAAAGCCGCGCAACAACTAGGCATCGACGCCACCAACTGTCTCGTGTTTGAAGATGCGCCCAAAGGCGTGGAAGCCGCGCTGAATGCGGGTATGAACAGCGTGGTGCTGACACTGCTGCACGAACAGCATGAGTTTGAGAAGTATCCGAATGTGTTGCGTTATATAAAGGATTACGTGGGTTTAACGCCGGGTGAGTTGATAAAATAAATTGCTTCAAAAAAGAACAGGCTGCTGTAAGACTACAGCAGCCTGACATCGCGTAAGCAATGATTCAAAAACTACATGATGAGAAAATTACCATTATAAGAACAGCGCTTCAACGCCGCAGTACTACAGCGGCGTCGTAATTTTTTATTACTTCAGGGTGAGCAATACCACCGACTTCGCGGGCAACTCAACTACCAGGTCATTTCCTTGTTTTTTAGCACCAGTGAATTTTTGAGGCACCACGGTATTCGGTTTGTCGAAAGTGTTATGATCGGTATATTTAGCCGAGGTCAGCTGCTGACCTTCCACGCTGCTCCAGCTGATGTTTGATAAGCCGGCTGTCAGTGTGATCTTCTTCGCGGGATCGAGGTTCACAATAGTGAGATGCACTACACCATTCTTATCGCGCGAAGCAGAAAGGTTCACGGCCGGCACGCGTGTATCGCCCAATACATAGTCGGGAGTAGAAAGCTGTACCGGCAGCCAGGTAGCATCGTGGTGCACTTTATACAGGTCAAACACATGATAAGTGGGTGTAAGCAGCATTTTTTCCTTATCGGTCAAAATCAGCGCCTGCAGCACGTTGACGGTCTGCGCCAGGTTGGCCATCTTTACGCGATCGCAGTGATTGTTGAAAATGTTCAGGGTGGTAGCGGCGATCAGCGCGTCGCGCAGACTGTTTTGCTGGAACAAAAAGCCGGGATTGGTGCCGGGTTCTACATCGGTCCAGATACCCCATTCGTCAACCACCAGCGCTACGCGCTTCTGAGGATCGTAACGGTCCATAATGGCACTATGACCTTTTATGTATTGCTCCATGCGCAGGCAGCTCTTGAGTGCGCTGATATATTCCTCTTCGGGGAAATTGGTAGCCGAACCTTTCTTCTGCCAGTTCACCGGAATAGTATAACTGTGCAGTGAAAGTCCCCACATCAGCCGCGGACCTACATTTTTCATCAGCACTTCTGTCCAGTGATAATCGCCATCGCTTGGACCACCTGCGATTTTCTTTACCATCGCATTAGGATAGTTTTTTACATAAGACGCATAGCGCTTGTATTGATCGGCGTAAAATTCAGCAGTCATGTTACCACCGCAGCCCCAGTTTTCGTTGCCCACACCCCAGAATTGTACGCGCCAGGGTTCGTTGCGGCCGTTTTGTCTGCGGAGATCAGCCATCGGGCTGACACCGTCGAAATTGAGGTATTCAATCCATTTCGACATTTCTTCTACTGTGCCACTACCTACGTTGCCGCAGATATAAGGCTCAGCGCCGAGCAGGCTGCAGAGTTCGAGAAATTCGTGAGTACCGAAACTATTGTCTTCAGTCACGCCGCCCCAGTTGGTGTTTACCATCTTGGGACGTTGTTCGCGCGGACCAATGCCATCGCGCCAGTGGTATTCATCGGCAAAACATCCCCCCGGCCAGCGCAGGTTGGGAATATTGATCTTCTTCAGTGCTTCTACAATATCCATCCTGATACGGCCTTTCTTTGGCACGTTCAGCGATTCATCAACCCAGAAACCATCATAAATACAGCGACCGAGATGCTCGGAGAAATGACCGTAAATATGACGGCTGATGGTGAGATTTGAATTGCCTTGTATGGTTGCATAGGCATTAGTCGTTTGACTGTACAGGGCAATTGAAAAAAATGAGAGCAGAATAACAGCAGTAATCTTTTTCATATTGTGCAAGGCGTTTAAGTGTTTTTTTGACACTAATTCTTGCACAATATAAGGATCATTTTTAAAAAACAACTCATGCAACCATTAAAGTTGTTGCATGGGCTCCATCCGCTCAATTCGCTGTATCAATTCCATGCAGGCCCGGCTATTATGATAGGGACATTTCCAGAGTCCGGCCTTATCCTGCCCGGGCATTATTTGATTATTGGCATATCGGCCCCAATACCATTCACCATGCTGGTGGTCAATAATGTTTTCCTTTATATACTGCCAGTTGGCAAGCACGCGATCAAGATATGGCTGATGTTGGGCGATTTGCCAGGCATTGAAAAAGCCCACCATTGCTTCGGCCTGCGGCCACCAGTGCTTTTCTTTTACTAATGCATTATGATCATATTCATACCAAAGTCCTCCGTCGGTATCAAAGCCTTTTTGATGAACTGATTCGGCGAGTTCGACTGCGAGCTTATGCATTTCTGCGAGCAGTTGCTTATTACCTGTTACTTCCGCAGCTTCGCACAGCAGCCAGCTGGCTTCAATATCGTGTCCAAATGAAATGGCAGAAGATTTTAATGTCCAGTTTTCATCAAAGAATAAACCGAGGTGTTTGGTATGGGGGTTAAAGATATACTTCGCAAATACCTGGCACAGTCCTTCAATATTTTTCTTCAAATGTTCATCGGACCAGATGCGATAGAGATTGCTATACGCTTCCAGTATGTGCAGGTGCGTATTCATAGTCTTTTTCTCATTTGCATCTTTCTCGCTCAGTCGCAGGTCGGCAATGGGCTTCCACTCGCGGGTGAAAGCTTCCAGGTAGCCACCGCGCAAGGCATCATAACTGTGTTGCTGTATGAGATGATATAAATCAACCGCATATTTTTTAACCGATTCATCGGGTTTACATTGATAATACTCGCTGCAGGCGTAAATCACAAAAGCAATGGCATATACCTGGTTTTTGGTGTCGAGCGGATGGCCCTTGCTGTCGACCGTCCAGTAAATGCCACCGTACTCTTTATCGGTGAAATAAATGCGGATAAAATCATAGGCCCGTTTGGCCATAATAAGATATTCGGGGCGCGGATTGCGATTGTATGCCGCGGAAAAGGTCCAGAGTATGCGCGCGTTCAGTACGGAGCCTTTGGGTGCGCGGGGGTCGGGGGTATTGTTTTCGTTGATTCTCCCATAAAAACCATTTAGCAACGGATCGGGTGCGTTTTTTATCCAGTATTGCAGGATGGACTGCAGCTCGGTTTCAAGTTCTTTTTTGAATGTTTGTAAGTTCATGGGCAACATGGTTGTTTCGCGCAAAGATGCCAGGGAAAGGCTCTCGAAATAGCGTAGAAAAAAGCTCACGCCATGGCGCGAAATTCATCTGGCCTCCCAATTAGTCTTCCAGCTTGTTCCACCAGGTTCTTTTCAATATCAATACAATCACCAACAGAATACCGATCGTAATCAGCAGCGGCAGCTTCAACCAGAGCACGACATACATCGGCAATATGGTCAAACAACATTGCGCTATGATACCCAGCGCTACGTTGAACATATCGAGTTTGAAACGGCGGTTAGGCTGAAAGGTTGGGTCTTCCAGCAATACCTGCTTATGAACAGGGTGCCAGAAGCCCCAGGGTTTTACGGTTTTGTAAAACTTCTTCAACACCTCGGCATCTGCAGGCGGCGCGGCGTAAGTGCCCGCCAGGCAACCAACAATAGAGACCAGGAACAGCAAGGGCCAATAATACAAATCAAGCCCCGACACCACGCCAAAATATTTCAATATAATCAACGCCAGTGCCGACAAAATACCCGCCAGCATGCCCCAGAAAAATCCGTTGGCATTAAATCGCCACCAATACCACTTGAAGCAGTTGGCAGCAATATAACCACCATACAGGGCCGCCACTATCCATTGCAGTACACTGTTCACGTCTTTTACAAAAAAGCCGAGTATCACACCGATCGTCACCACCACCACGCCCATGAAGTAGTTCATCCAGATGATGCGCCTGGTGTTGGCACGAGGGTTCACATATTTCAGGTAAATATCGTTCACTATATAAGCCTGTGCCGCATTGAGCGTGCCGGAGAACGTGCCCATGAAAGCGCCGAGCAACCCGGTTAGCACTAAGCCTAATATGCCAGTGGGCAAAAAATTATTTACCGCAGCGGGTAATATTTTTTCAAAATCGGTGCCGCCGCTGCTCGTGCTGAGGTTTAGTTGATGGTAGTATAAAAGCGCCAGCACGGTGAGGCCGATTATCAGCGAGTAACGAACAGGCAATAAGATGATTGACACAAATCCCGACATCTTCGAAGCCTCGCGCGGCGAGCGGGTTGATAAAATCTTCTGCATATCGTAGTTGGGCGCAGGACCGGCCAAACTGGCAAAAATGCCTTTGAACAGCATCATCATGAAAAATATGCTGAACAAACCATAGCCATCGGAAATGATCTTGTCATTGGCAGCAGGCACTATATGGCTCCAGTCGAGGTTCAGCTCCCAGCCAAAGAAGGGATTGGTCCACCCTTCGGGTACGGCCATGGTATTGCCGTTACCGTGCAGGTGAATCATCGCAATCACGGCCGTGCTCACGCAGGCCACGGTCATGATCATATATTTAATAAAATCGCCGAGTACAATGCTGTGCATACCGCCGATGATGGAGTAGAACATCGCGAAAAGCGTGAACACGATGCCATAAAAATGCGGTACGTATTGCGGCGCAATAGTGAACGGAACATAATCTTTCACGATATCCCAGGGCACAAATATTTCAATGAATTTGCCCAGGCCAATAAAGCCGTATGCCAAAAATCCAAAACAACTCAAGAGCGCAAAAGCCACTACCACATTGTGTGAGGCCGTTACTCCGCGACCTCTCGTACCAAACCGGGTGGCCAGCCATTCGGCCCCGGTACTGGCATTGGAGCGGCGTAGCCATTTCGATAAAAACATCATCAGGAATACCTGGTTGAATACAGGCCAGAGCCAGGGAATCCAGATCGATTTCATACCATATACAAAACACAAGGCCACCATCCACATGGTGCCACTGATATCGAACATATCACTGGCATCGCTGAGGCCGAGCATATACCAGGGCAGCGACTTGCCACCCAGCAGGTAACTCTCTTTATTCTGTCGCGCCTTCTTGCGCATGATCCAGCCAACGATCACCATCGTGATAAGATAAGCCAGCACAACCAGGATGTCGATCAGTTGCAGTCTCATTGGTAAAGCCCCTCCTTTGCTACGTCTTGCTGAAACAATATCTTATCCCATGCTGAAAATACTTTGAAATCGGCGGCGGAGCGTTGCCCTTTATACGGCACATAAAATTCTTCGGTGCCATTGGGTCGGCGACCGGCATTGCGCCAGGCCAGCGCCCAGGAAATCTTGTGATTCTTCAACACTTCGCCGAAAGTGTTCGTCCACCAGCCGCTGTCGGGCAAAGTGCCATATCCAAATTCAGTGAGCGCCGGTATTTTCCCTTTTTCTGCAGCGATGCCCTCCAGCATGGTCAGCATTTTGTCGAAGTCTTTTTTAAATGCTTCCCTATCGTTGCCGCGCTGGTAAATATCAAAACCCACTACATCCACCCATTCATCGCCGGGGTAGCGCTCGTAATATTCTTCAGTCGAGTAAAAACGGTCGGTGTTGAAGGCATATAAGAGATGATGCACATTCTTTTCATCGCGCAGGTAGCGCACGGTAAACTGCCAGAGTTGTTTGAATTCATCGGGCGTGCAAAGCTTTTTTCCCCACCAGAACCAGCTTCCGTTCAATTCATGAAAGGGGCGAAAAATCACAGGTATGAACTCGTCCTGGCTGCTTTTCAGATCCAGCATAAAGGCCGCGAGCTTATTGAGCCAGCTTTTGTATAGCTCGTGTTTTTCTCCACCGGGCAAAATGGCTTTCACTGTTCCCGGCTGTGCATCCCAGGCCGATTTGCCGGTGAGCGGATTGTTCAGATGCCAGCTGATGGTAATTACGCCGCCGCGCTCGTATCCCTGCCTGATGAATTGCTTCATCTTATCGAAAGGCACGCTGTCTAAATTGACGGGGCGGTCAATTTCCAGGTGTCCCAACTCCCATCCATATACGGCGGGGTAGTCGCCGGTTACGTCTTTCACATCACTCCTGCCCTCTTCATACTTCCATCCATAACCATAAGCCAGGTCGTCCTGGTGACCGAACATGATTCCTTTATGCAGTAACTTTTTGAGATTTTGGTACAACTTGATCGTCTTCGGGGTAGCCTTCGTATCAATCGGCCTGTCAGCCTGGGCGTACGAGGTCAGGAACGCTACGGCAGCAACCAGGGGCAGAATTTTTTTCATACGGAAAAATACTAAATCGGTTTCGGGTGCAGCCCTACACTCTACGCCCGACACCCGAAACTACCTCCCTATTTGACACATCACTAATACTTTATTGCTCCATTTTTATATTTTTTTAAATGTAAATGTATTGGGTTGCGCTAAGCGAAAGCTGAAAGTCTCTGCAGCAATGAGTTTCATAAACGGGATTAAAAATGTGGGCGCTGATACTAATTATGCATGCAATTATATATTTTTGATTGCTTGCTTGACCATTTTGAAAGACCAACGCTAATGCTTTCTGTATGAAAACAAAATTGATGCGGGAGATCACTCCGCTGACGCAGAGTGACTGCTTTACCATTTTCTCCCGGGTGAAATCAGAGTTTGATTTTCCTCTCCACTATCACGAAGAGTTTGAGCTGAATTTTATACAAAATGCCAAAGGAGCCCGCCGCGTTATAGGCGACCATATCGAGGAGATCGATGAACTGGAACTGGTGCTGGTGGGCAGCAACCTGCAGCATGCCTGGTTTACTCATAACTGCAAAAGCGGCGAGATTCGCGAGATCACGATACAATTTCACAAGGACCTGTTCGACGATAAATTCCTGCGCCGCAACCAGCTTAGTTTCATCCGTACCATGCTGGAAAAATCGCTGCGAGGCATACTCTTCTCCCGCGAGACAGCCCAGGCGCTGGCGCCCCGCATTATTGAGCTAAATCAAAAACATGGCTTCGACTCCGTGCTAGAGCTGATGTCTATTCTCCACGATCTTTCCATCAGCCGCAATATGCGCATACTGTCAGACTCATCGTTCAACAACCACGAGCAATACTCGTACAACAGCCGCCGCGTAGAGAAGACCCTCGAATACATGAACCAGAACTTTGATAAGCCCGTCACCCTTTCCGAGGTAGCGCGCCTGGCCAATATGAGCGATGCCGCCTTCAGCCGCTTCTTCAAACAGCGCACCGGCAATACCTTTATCGACAGTCTCACCGACATCCGCCTGGGCCATGCCTCCCGCATGCTGATCGACACCACTCAATCCATTGCCGAAGTGGCCTATAACTGCGGCTTCAACAACATCTCCAACTTCAACCGCATTTTCAAGAAGAAAAAAGGCTGCACCCCGAAGGATTTCAGGGAGAGCTTTAGCGGGACGAGGATATTTATTTAGTGCACCCTGCACCCGCCACTCGAAACCAAACTTTCCCTATATTTGGCGATTCACTGCTATGAAACATTATTCCCGACAAACCCGGATGCTGGTAGCGGTGGATTGTATAATCTTCGGTTTTGATGGCTATGATCTTAAGTTATTGCTGATACAAAGAGGCTTTGAACCTGAGAAGGGTAAATGGAGCCTGATGGGTGGATTTGTAAAACCGGACGAGAACTTTGAACAAGCTGCCAGCCGCGTTTTAAAACAACTAACCGGCCTGACCGATCTCTACCTGGAGCAGTTATATGCCTTTGGCGATCCAGGCCGCGACTCGCTCGAACGCACAGTATCGATTGCTTACTTTGCGCTGATCGATATTCATAAGTATCAACAGCAGATCAGCAACGATTACCATGCCGAATGGTTCCCGATCAAGAAGATTCCTAAACTTATCTTCGACCATAACAAGATGGTGAATATGGCGCGCGAAAAACTGCGCTATAAAGCGGCATTCCATCCGCTGCTGTTTGAGCTGATGCCGGAGAAATTCACGCTGCCGCAACTCTACAACCTGTACACAGGCGTGTACGATGCACAACTGGATAAGAGAAATTTCACCAGGAAAATATTGTCCACCAAACTGCTGGTAAAGCAAAAAGAAAAAGAGAAGACCGGTTCAAAAAAGGGCGCCTTCTTCTACAAGCTTGACAAGCGGAGGTATAACTCGGCCTTCCACTCTTTTCTGAATTTTATACCCAATCCGGATAACCTGAAATAGGGATCACCGATTTATAGTGAACTATGGGATTGCACGGATAGTGATCCCTGTCGGGCATAAAATTTTATGTCATCCCATAAATCATTATCATGAACAGGGATGGACAACTCGTAAGCTGCTGGCAGGAAATGCCCGCCTATCAACCCCGCAACCGCTACTCTCCTAATACAGAATACGATGTGGTGATCATCGGCGCCGGCATCACGGGCATTACCACGGCTTTATTGCTGCAGAATGCCGGTAAGAAATGCCTCGTTTCTGAAGCAAGAAACATCGGCTTTGGTACCACGGGCGGCACTACCGCACATATCAATACGGTGCTGGACACACCTTACTATACCATCAGTAAAAACTTTGGAGAAGAAGATGCGAAGCTTGTCCACCAGGCGGCGGTAGAAGCGCTGAACCTTATCCGTAAAAATGTAGCGCAATACAATATTTCCTGCGGCTTTGAAGAAAAGACGGCTTACCTGTTCTCTCCCCGAAAAGAACTCAATGAGGAATTAGAGAAAATTGTGAACAGCAGCATCAGCGTGGGTGTTGATATGGCTTTTGTAAATGAAAATCCTGTTCCGGTTCCTTTCACCGCCATTGCGCGATTTAGCGGGCAGGCCCAGTTCAACCCAATACAATATGTATATGCGCTCGCAAATGCCTTTGAAGAGGCTGGCGGCGTGATGCTGCAGGAAAATTTGGTTTCGGAAGTAAAAGAAGAAATCCCGCTCCAGGTGCACAGTTCAAATGGAATCATCAAAGCAAAGAATGTAATATACGCAACTCATACACCGCCCGGCATCAATTTGTTGCATTTGCGATTGGTGGCCTGGCGCAGTTATGCCATGGCCGTTCGCATTAATGGCAAATATCCCGACGCGCTGGTTTATGATACCGAAAATCCTTACCACTATTTCCGCACGCAAGAGATCGATGGTGAAAAGTATATGATTGCAGGTGGCGAAGATCATAAGACGGGCCAGGAATTGAACACAGACAAGTGTTTCCATAACCTCGAAGCGTATCTCCGCAATCATTTTGATATTGAAGAAATAAAATGGAAATGGAGCAGCCAGTTTTATGAAACGGTTGACGGGCTGCCATATATCGGCCACTACCCTATGCATCCTGAAAATATTTTTGTTGCCACGGGTTTCGCCGGCAATGGTATGACCTACGGCACTTTATCGGCCATCATTCTCAGCGATCTGATCGTATCAGGTAAATCGCCCTATGCTGAATTATTCGACCCCAACCGACTCAAACCCATCGCGGGCTTTGCAGAATTTGCCAGTGCGGCGGCAGAAGTGGTCAGCAATATCATCAGCAAACCATTTAATGCAGAAAAACTGGTAGTGTTGGCAGAACTGGCCCCGGGTGAAGGAAAGATTGTAAAATATGAAGGAGAAAAAATTGCGCTGTATAAAGACGAAGATGGCAAAATCTGGGGCATCAGTCCCACCTGCAACCACATGGGCTGCAGTATCAACTGGAACAATGCAGAGAAAAGCTGGGATTGCCCTTGCCACGGCTCGCGGTTTAATAAATATGGAGAAATGCTGAATGGTCCTGCTGTAAAGGATCAGCACCGTGTTGGCATGGAAGAGATTGCACATCACACTCACAAATAAACGCGGAATCTGGGGCAGATTATTCACCAGTTCCACTGATTTTAATTGTTGAACCTTCTGCCACCATTGCCCCGGCTGGAAGGCATGCTGCCGCCGCCAAACTTGTTGAAGTTGTACATAAAGCTAACCATGAAATAACGCTGCAGCACTTCAGTGTAGGTGTCTTCGAGATAGTTCTCTCCTACTGTACGGTCTATATTTTTGTTCTGGCCCAGCAGGTCAATCACCCGGAATTTCAGTTCTCCATTTCTTTTCTTGAAAAACAGCCATGAGAAACTCGCGTTCCAGAGCGGGATCGCCTGGTTGAATCCATCCGCACGACCAGTATTGATATAGTAATCGAAATCGTTGTTCAACATGAAGTTCTTAAAGAACGTATAGGTGAAATCCACCGAGTAATGCTGGTCAAAATATTTGTAATTCAAATTTTCCTGCACGCTGTAGCGGGCATCATTGTAGTTGAACGAGGCAGTAGCGTTCAGGTCGAGTTTGTTCTGAATGTTATAGTTGAAATTGATTCGCTCACCGATACGTCTGCTGTGATTGTAATTGATTTTCTTATACAACATGCTCACATCGCGGTTATAACCGAATCTGGTGGTCAGGTTCAGGTTTAGCGGGCTCCTTCTGCCGGTAGTCACCTTTTTCAACGGAATGCCGATGGTGCCGGAGATATTTATATTGAAGGCACCGTCCACATTCTCGGGTTTTACCAGCAACACGGCCTCCGACAACGAGTCTATGCTGTTAACAATCTTATTACCGATGATTGTAGCAGAAATATTGGCGTTAACAAACAGGAAATTGCGCGGGTTCATACCGTTATAGCTCAACCGCACGTTGTTGTTGAATTCCTGTTTCAGATCGGGGTTACCGATCCTGTTGCGCAGCGGGTTGCTCACATCCAGCACGTCCTGCAATTGCGAAATACTCGGAGCACGTGTGCTTCCACGGTAGTTAAACCGAAGTGTTTTGCGTGCGCCCAGATTGTAGTTGAAACTGGCATTCGGGAAAAAGTTGGTGTAAGTCTGCCGCATGGTGCTGTCCTTGCCCGTAGTGGCGCGATTGCTCAGGTTATACAGCGAGGCAAACTGCACGGAACCGCCGAGTTGATAATCGTATTTTTGTTTCTTTACGCGGAAATTGGTTCCCAGGCGGCTGGCCTCAAACACATTTTCAAAATAGTTGGTCTGCGGTCTGTTCACGCTGTCATACTCGCCGGTCACTGGATCATAGTCAAACACATCGCGGTCGTTGATGCTCTTGTTGTTGGTGTAGGCATAATTCAACTCGAGTATCTTATCACTATCCACCATCTCGGTAATAGATGCACTGATGGTGTTGTTAAATGATTTCGACACCAGGTCGTTGCGCTGGCGGCGGTCATTGATGCTTTTCAGGCTGCCATCGGGATTGTAAAAAAGATAAGGCGTAATATTATAGCCTTCTCCGTCGCTTTCATTCAGCGCGGTGTTCCAACCGATGGTGAATGTCCTGCCCGGCTTATGAAAACGATGCCTGAATAGAAGGTTATTATTTAAGCTCAACCCATCGCGCTGGTTATTGCGGTTTTGTGTGCTGGTGATGGCGGTATAGTCAAATTTCGGGCTGGTGGCGCGTGTAATCAATGAATCGAAGCTCTCTGACTCCGAACGTTGAATGTTGATATTCGGCGTCATTACAATCGAATTCATGCTATCGATAAAATACTCGATACGCATACCGATGCGGTGGTTGAGGTTCACATTTTTCCGGTACGATATTTCATCGGCAAAAGACACGGAGTCTTCCGTTAAGAAGTTCTGGCGAAAACTTTTGCTATTGTTCACATTCGAAGAGCGCGATACAAAATAGTTGCCCGCAAATTCAATTTTCTTTCCCCACTGGTCGCGGAAATTGATGCCGGTGCTCCAGCTGTTTGTATTGCCATTGCCAGCCGAACCACTAGGTCCCTGTCCACCACGATTACCGTTGATGCCGCTCATACCTCCCATACTGCTGATGAGATCGTTGAAGGTATAGCCCTGCCGGTTGGTATTGTTAGCGCCGCCGAGAATAGACAACTGCGTACGATCTCTGAACATATTCAATGATGCAGTACCTTCATAACGTTCGCGCGAACCAAGACCCGCATTCACGCGACCGAAGATTCCCTGCTTTCTGTCTTTCTTCAACTTAATATTGATCGTGCGTGTGCGGCTGCCATCATCAATGCGCGTGAATTTTGCCTGTTCGCTCATATCATCAAACACCTGTATGCTCTCGATCAGTTCGGCAGTGAGATTTTTCGTAGCCAGTTTGGGATCGTTGCCGAAAAATTCTTTACCATCAACATAGATCTTCGTGATGGGTTCACCCTGTGCGGTAATGTTACCGTCTTTGTCCACTTCTACGCCCGGAAGTTTTTTCAACAAATCTTCTGCAGTGGCATTGGGTAGTGTTTTGAACGCAGAGGCGCTGAACTCTACCGTATCCTGTTTTACCCTGATAGGCGGCGCTGTGATCACGATGCCAGCCAGCATAGTGGTGTCTGTGGCGAGTGCAATAGTATCGAGATTGAGTACGCTGAGTGAAGGAGTAATTTCAATTTCCCTTACGTAGGGGCTATAGCCGGTAAAACTGATGGTGAAGATGAATTGACCCGCCGGAATATTCTTTATTTCAAAATCGCCTGCTTTGCCGGCCACCGAGAAGCCTGCCACTGCAGAATCTGCGCGGTTCAATACGGTGATAGTGGCGTCGGGCAGGGGCAGCCTGTTTTGCACATCAACTACCGTTCCCTTAATGCTTCCTGCTGTTTTCTGCTGGCTGTATGAAAAGAAAGCCTGCAGGCAAAACAACACAAGGAGCGTGCTCTTCTTCATTCAATAGTTTTTGGGGTCATGCAAGCGATAGCCATTGGACGACATAAAAACGTCAATCACGCGCCTGAATTTTATGTCACAATTGTTAAGCTCGTCAAAAAATTTTTCTTAAACCCTCCCATTTCACGTTCCATCGTCCGTCTTTGGGAAATCCGGGATTAATCTCGTCGCTGCCGTCAAAGCCCGCGCACATCATGGCCAGTGCGGCCAGCAAACCTCCGTTGCCGGGAAGGTAAATAGTGAGGCGGCCATCCTGGCAGTTATGGCCATTTGGGAGGTAAGTGTTTGTCTGTATGGGCATCAGCAAAGCCTCAATCGCCTTTTCACGCAGGCCAAGACGCGTGGCCGTCATGGCAGTGAGGGGAAAATCCCATCCCCAGGTCTCGGTCCATTTCCATTTTGCCCATACCGTGTCGAAGGTATTTTTCATGATGGCGCTGTCGAGTCCATGCATGGCGGGAATGGACGCAAATGCAGCCAGCACGGCGGGATGGTCGGTGAGATAGCGTTCGTTGGTATAGCAGTCGGGTGTGCTTTCTGTTGCCAGGTATACGCCATTGGCCACAGGCAGTGGCGCGAGGCTTTGCATCACCTCATCCCATTTCTTTTCGCGCGGCATACCAAGGCGCTCGCGCCATTTCTGCGCGATGGATAAGCCCCAGTACCAATAGGCGAGTTCATAGGTGGGGTTGTAAGTGGTAAGCGGGTCAAAACATTCCTGAGCAGGTATTAATCCCGGGCCGAGATTATATTTTTTCTTTTCCGCATCGTAAGAAGGATATGAGGCCATGAAATTGGCTGTAGCGAAAATCAGGTCTTTGTATTTGTTCAACACTTCCCTACTGGAATTTTCCCGGTACAACAACTCCGCCATATAGATAAAATGCGGTTGCTGCCATATCAAAAACGATCCCACCGATGAAGGTGCTTCATTACCCTGGTGATCCACCATTTTTGGCCAGCGCAATCCTTCGAAGCCTTGTCGCTTAGCAATAGCACGCGCGCTGTCGGCAATGGTAAAGTACCAGTCTACACTATTCGCCATCAGGTGTGCCCTGCCCCATAGAGCAAAATGCACAGCATGCCACCAGTGCATCTCCAGGTGGGGCTTGCCAAACCAGCTATTGTAGGTAAGTCCTGTCTCCTGCGGTGGAAAGGGCCCGGAGCAATTTACCCGGGTGAGGTATTGGGATAATACCATTCTTCTCTCCAGTTCACGCGCGCGACTGTCGAAGCAACTGCTGAAATCGATGGCGCCGCCGCTGAGCCAGAATTTTTTCCAGCCCTCCATACTACTTTTCTGCACCCCCTCAAATGAGCCGAAGGTGAAATGCGCGTCGCGGGTAAACCAAAACACGAGATCGAAAGTGTTGGTGGCTGCATGGGGGGCAAAAATATATTCGTGTGTGCCACGACGGTAGATACGCGGACGATCGGGGTATTCAACTTTTACCGTATAGTCGGTCGATCCTACCTGGTGACCCACCAGCACGTGATCCTGCAATATTTGTCCCAGGAAACTGCTGCGTTTTTCTTCATTTCCAAAATCCACGCCCACATCTTTCCATTCGCCGGTAGGATTGGGAAAACACAGACGCACCTGAATTCTCTGCAATGGCACCAGCGGAGAAATAATCCTTACTCCCACCGCTTCTTTTTCCGCATGTACATAGGTGCGCACCTGCACGGGCTGGCCTTCTACCGTGAAATTGCTTTTAATTTCGCCCGTCCACATATCCAGCTGCTGGCTGATATTTTGGATATCTTCGATGGTGGCAGTTTTCCCGTTGCTCTTGATGATTTCGAGGCCTACATTTCCCAAATGGATGCGATGCGGTTGCTGGCGAAAAAAATCTGCGGCCCTCCTGTTGCGTTCAGGTTCTTTCCATTGTACAGGGTAAGGAATTTTTCGGCCTGCCAGTTCATAGACCTTCAGCGTTTCTTCAAATTGATAACCGTCGTTGTTGGGCAGGTAATGCCAACCCCACACCGACTGCGTGCCCAATGGCACACCGCCTTTATAATATCCGGGAAAACTCTGCAGCCCGGTTACATCTACCGTCATCGCGAAATTGCCATTGCCTACGGTAAGTGAGCTCAGCGAATCGGCTTTCTTGATATAAACGGTATGCCGCCGCACCAAAGCTTCGCGATCGATTTTTTGGGCAACAGCACAGTTGGTAATAAGAAGCGATAGAAAGATGCAGGAATATTTTCTCATAGTAAAAATCATTTACCTCCTTTTCGGGTGAAAAGGAGGTAAAGAAAAATGCATTGATCAGCGCTGAGGAGGTCTCACTGCCTGGCGGGCGAGCAACACCCAGTTACCTTTTTGTTTTTGCCAAACGGTGAGTACGAATATACGCACGTGACCGGGCCTGCCATTATCGTTGGTATCGCCTTCAAAAGTATGGCGCACAATGGCGGCATCACCGGCTAATGTTATGGTCTGATCGCTGAAGGTGAGCGATGTAAAAGCTGACCGACCGCTCACTATTGCTTGTATAAATTCCTCCTTGTTTTCCACCTTGCCACTGCTATGTCCATAACTCAATTGGGGAGCTGTTATTTTTTCCAGTGTTGCTTTGTCTGCGTCTACCATCGCCTTACGCAATGTCTCAACGGCTGCAGCCACCGCTGCTTCGTCTTTTGATTGTGCCATGGCAAAGTTGATTGAAAGCAATGCGAAGAATGAGAAGAAGAAAAATTTCCTTGTCATAGTGTTTCGTTTAATATTACTGTTTCATAAAAGTTACTGGTGTAATGGTCACCGCGCTGGTTAATCCCGATGGTTCGGGCTGCCAGTTGATGGGCGTAAACAATCCATTCGGGCCGCGGTTGGCCGCCAACCGTGACGGAAAGTTAACATTATAAAACTTTTTCCACGGCGCTCCCTGTTTTTCGAGATAAATTATGCGATTTGTCATGCTGTTCGATACATTCACCTGCAGCAAATTGGATTCCTTTACCTGGTCGGCGGGTACTACCACGCTGTATACCGGCCCAATGAGCGTAGCCAGTTTTTTACCGTTCAAAATTACCTCGGCGCTCTGCTCTACCCTGCCAAGATCGAGCACATAACCATCGGCTTTGAATTCGGATAAAGGTTTGGGAAAACGAATGCTGTATTGAGCGGTGCCGGAAAACTCTTTTACACCATCCACGGGAAACTCTGTCCACGAGCGCAGGTTGTTCACGTCGGTAGCGCCGGGCAACTTCGGTCCGCCGCTGATAAAGGTCACTTTCCATTCGCCGCTGATGTCTAGCGGGTTGCCTTGCCAATCGATATAGTCAAACAACGGTCCCTGCAAGGCCGTGGCTGATGTTTGCAGTATGCAGCTTTCACCGGCTTGCAATTGCAGGAACACAAAAGTATTTCCATTCTCCTTTTTTATTTTGGCTCTTCCGCTGCGCGCGAGCATGGGATCGAATATATAGGCAGCAGCTGCATTGGAAGCTAAAGGAACCCAATGGCTAATGGGTTCTTTTGAAGAATTTACTATGAAATAGTACTTGCCATGGGTGGCGTTTCGCCTGGTGAAATGCAACCCCAACTCCGTCATGCTTTCTACCGGCACATTGGCTTGTGCCAGCAGGGGCATTATTTCATCGCCCATAATAATCGATTGCCTCAAGGTGGTGGCGATGGCAGTGAACCAATCCTGTCTTTTTTCCAGTTCTGCGAGTCCCGGCGGACCTGCGGGGAAATTTTTATATGCAATAATTTTTGCCCCGCCTTTCGCGAGTTCATTAAGTTTTTTCAAGGTTTCCAGCGGCAGGTATTTCACATTGGCCAGCACAATGGCTTTGTAATGGCCGCCGGGAGCTTTTATCAAACTTCCGCTGTTTGATAATTTTTCAATTTGCCTGTCGGAGATAAAATCGAAGCAAACTCCTTTTTGCAAGAGTTCTTCCGACACTTTATAAAAGTCAGTTTGTTCAAAGCCATTCATGCCGTCGAAATGATGCAGCAGCTCGCGGCCGCCGGGCGAGGAAATTTTATCGGAGAAAGGAAAATAGATCAGCACATCGTTGTCTGGCTTACTGTTTTGCAGAAACGACTGGCAGCGCGCTACATAATTGTTGAGCGCGCCAAAATCTTTCCAGAAAGGATGCACGGGCTGAAAATGCACAGCCGCATAAAACAACCATCCCGGCCAGGGATCATCTGCAGGCGAGTAGCTGGTGCCATGATATACGATATGATTCACCCCACCGAGAAAATATTTGTCCACCGAAGCTTTTACATCACGCAATCCCGATTTGAAATGTTCATCCAGCCAGGTGGCGGCTTCCGCAGCCACGAGTGGTTTGCCCAACACATTGGCGGCCGAGGCGGAAACCTTGAAGCGCAGTATTTCGGTGCCTTCTGTCTCGGGAATACCAACGGCGCCATAGAGATCGAGAATATTTGCCGGTGATCCATGCGATTGGTTGCGCACGATCTTACCTTTAGCTTTCGCCCATTCGCGCCAGGGTATGGTGAATTTCTCCAACAGCAGATCTGATATGGTAAGCCTGAAATCGTGCAGCACGCGCAGGCTGTTTTCATCACGCTCTTTTTGAAATAAGCCAGGCAGGTAACTGCGCAGATCATAACCGCGCCTGGCCTTGAACTCGTCGAGCAGTGCCGGTGTCCAGTTACTTTCGCCGCGCGCATCGTCCACTTCATAAGAATCGTTGAAGAATGCGCGCAGTCCGTTCAGGCTATTACCCGCAAATGCCTTGTCGAAAACGCTGAGGTATTTTTTCAAAGCTGCCGCCGAAAAATGATCGATCACGTTGCCTTCTCCTCCCGGGGCCGCTCTTTCCACCATTTTACCATGCCATCCCATGAACAATCCGTACAGTGTCCACTCGCCTTCGGGCGCTGTCCAGTTCAATTTTCCTTCTGCATCCACTTTCGATGTAAGATCGATGGATTGGCCTTTTTCATTAAAGGCCATTAATGTCTGCAAAGGCAATTGCTTGCGAAACTGCACCTGGTCGAGCGCGAGCGCCTGCAGGTTTTTGTTTTCGTAAACCGGTTCTACTAATTTTTCAATATCGGGCGTGCGCGATGCTTCTTTGAGCAACGGCTCAGAAATACTGCCTTTTGTTTCTTCAGTTTTATAAATGCCGTGCAATTCGTAGATCTGGTTGCCCACCGCGCGCACGTAAGGCTCCTGGATAAATATAACGGGGTCAGACAGCCGCTCGCCGCTTTTCAGTGACCAGGTCTTTACATTGATATCCCTGCAAGCTTCGGCCGCGCCTATATGCGGACCACCGCCAAAAGGCCAGCCCGTGCCGGTAGCCATATCAACGCCGATACCCAGCCGCCGCGCTTCTTTCAAAGTATGATCGAGCATGCGCATCCATTGCGGCGAGAGAAAATCAATGAACTGGTTTTCATAACCTGACACTCCATAAATGGGTGTAATCTCCACACCGCCGAGTCCCGCGGCTTTGTATGCCTCCAGACTGGCGGTAATATCTTTTGGATTCACGGCACTACCCGGCCACCACCAGCGTGTCCATGGTTTTGTCTCGGGGCTGATCGCCGGCCATCGTGGTTGCGCAACCGACGCCAGGGCAACAACCAACAGCAGCGCAGTGAATATATTTCGATTCATAACGAATATTTTCTATCCAATGCTAAAACATGTATAGCAAGATACTGGTGCGAGGGAATTAACCGAAGGAGAAATTTCATATAACAGCAATTGTAGATTTGACATTTAAGGCTTTGTAAAGTAAGATAGTTATTATTGCTGAACGTCCTGCGCCATCCTGATTCCCGAATGTGCGGAGCTTGTGCAAAAAATCAGGCCGGAAGAGTACGGAAAAGAGTTGCTAAGTCATATTTTTCTTTATATTGCGTAGGCCATTTCTACCTATCCGTTGTTACCATAAGCCTCTTTCCTATCTGTTTGAACACCGCTAACCAAACCTAACTTTTACATGTACCAGGGCGTTTTGCATTTTTCGTTTAATGATGTTTGCGACAACCCAAAAACTTGTTTCCCTCATAAAATAAAGTTTCCTGTAACACCTGACCATTCAGATAGCAATATCTGCCTGGTTAAGGCTTTTTTATTTTAACCCCTTTACTCTTTTTGATCAGGCAATCTCCACCCAAGAGAAAACCACCTAAGACTGCACCGCCGAACAAGTGGTGCAGTTCTTATTTTCTCCCCTCCCGTTCATATCGCCAAAACTTCACTTAATTGCACTAAAAATACAATCCATGATAAGAGGGCTACACCACGCGCAGGCAACGCAATATATTAGCCCTCATGAATTTGTCCCTATATACCAGGAAAGATTGGATCATCATCGGTGTACTCTTGCCGCCGGTGATCGTACTCATGAATTACTGGATATTCGGCAACCGGTATTTTACAGAGGCGGGCGTTTTCTGGCTTTCGACGGCCATTACCTCCATTGCGGCCATCATTTCATGGCTGCTGCAGATTGTGGTGGCGGTTCATTTGCAGAGAAAGTATCCCAGGTACAGTGATACCGTGAAGCGGCTGGCGATTGCGCTTTCATTGTATATACTGCTTACCAGTTTTACCATCAGTATCGTATTCTGGGCTTACGACTTTGTACATTTTTTCAATTACCAGCTCGACTGGGGGCGGCTGATGTGGGCCATCATCACCGGCATGGTGGTGGATGTGCTGGCGGCGAGTTTTCACGAGGCCGCGGCATTTTATGAGCGGTGGAAAAAAGCGGCGATATTGACGGAACAATTAAAAAGAGAAAACCTGCAGACGCAGCTCGAGAGCCTGAAAGCGCAGGTAAATCCGCATTTTTTATTTAACAGTCTTAATTCACTCTCTTCGCTCATCAGCGAAGATTCGGCGAAGGCGGAAAAGTTTCAGGATGAGTTGAGTAAAGTATACCGTTACCTCCTCCGCAACAACGAAGACGATCTCACCACACTATCTGAAGAGTTGCAGTTTATTCGATCGTACGCGCACCTGTTGCAAACGCGTTATTGTGAAAGTCTGCAGATGCTGGTGAATATTCATCCGAAATACCACGAGCACCGGCTTCCCCCGCTTACCTTGCAGATGCTCGTGGAGAATGCGGTTAAACATAACCGCATGATGAAGGAATGTCCGCTGCGGATTATGCTTCGGACTGAAAACGGTAACCTGATCGTGGTGAACAACCTGCAGAGAAAAGTGCGGCAGGTGAGCTCAAACCGTGTAGGCCTGGGCAATATCACTAAGAAGTATAAACTGCTCGGTCAACCTGATATAGTGGTGAAAGAAACGCAAAAGGAGTTTGCTGTGATCATTCCCCTGATTGCGCCATCACCAGTTGCACATCAGCAGACCAGCCCCTATTCAAGATAATTCCGCACTACAACATCTTCACGCGCACCACTGTAAGCGAATACGGGGCCAGTGTTATGTTCAGCTTCTTACCTTTTACCTCCATCTCACTATCTGCGGGACTCACGACTTTCGGTTGATCTATTGAATTCACAGCGTCCAGGTCGTTGCTCTGCAACACGGTCACCTTTGCTTTTTTATCAAATTTTTTCACACCGGTCACATTTACTGCATGGGTGGCTGATTCCCCGGTGGTATTCACCATTTTTATGATCAACTCGTTTGTATTCTTGTCAATCGACGCAGTGGCAAACAAGCCATTCTGTCCAGCAATCGTTTCATTGCCCAGCAGCATAGGCACTACGTGCGTGCCTTTGTTTACCGAAAATAGTTTCTGCACATAATAATTCGGCGTGCCATAAGACCGGAGATTGTCGAACCAGATCAGGTCGGGTGTCCATTGCCAGGCGTCTACGTGGGCAAACAATGGCGCGTATGAAGTCATGGTCACCACATCGGCATTGCGTTCCAGGCCGGTCATGAACGCGGCTTCACTGAGGGCGCAGTCCCAGTTGTTGCGGTTCTCGGGACTGGTCACTCCTTTACTCTGCGCGGCATATTCACCGGCGAAAATTTTGGGGCCGTTGCGGTCGTAGTTATCGTAGCGTCTCGCATTTTCCCTGAACCATTGAGGTGGCTGGTAATAGTGCTCGTCAAGAATATCGGCTTTCAGTGCGCGCATACGCGGGTTGAGGTATTCAAATCTCTCACCTTCCGATCCCGGTCCCACGCTGGCCACGATCTTAATTTCAGGGTACTTAGCACGGATTGCGTCCTGGAACACTTTGTAGCGCTCCACGTATTGCTCGCCCCATTGTTCGTTGCCTATGCCGATCAGTTTTAGATTGAATGGTTCAGGATGACCCATATCGGCGCGCAGCTTGCCCCATTTGGAAGTGACAGGACCATTCGCAAATTCAATCAGATCGAGCGCATCCTGCACATAGGGATCCAGCTGATCCATGGGCACCAGCTCTCCGGTATTGAACTGGCAGGCCATACCGCAGTTGAGAATGGGCAGCGGCTCGGCGCCGATATCTTCGGCCAAAAGAAAATATTCAAAGAAACCAATGCCGAAGCTTTGGTAGTAATCGGGAGTGGGACGATGACTAAATTCCTTGTTCCAGCGGTTGATGATCAGCTCGCGTTCGTTGAGTGGTCCAACCGTTTTTTTCCACTGGTAGCGGTTGGCCAGTTCGTGTCCTTCCACAATGCAGCCGCCGGGAAAACGTAAGAAACCCGGCTTCATGTCAGCCAGCAATTGCACCAGGTCGGCACGCAGTCCCCCGGGACGTTGCTTCCAGGTATCTTTCGGGAAAAGCGAAATCATATCGAGATCCACCACGCCGGTACCTTCGAAGAATATATTCAACGATGCTTTGGCGTCGCCACCGGTGGTAGAAAAGCTCACGCTGTGCCTGGTAAATTCAGAACCCTTCAACGACAGCGTAGCAGTGCCCAGCTTTTCGTTTTTTTCGCTGACCAGTTCAATCCGCAGTGAGATATTGCCTTCAACCACGCGGGCCAGCACTGAAAAATCATACTGGTTATCTTTCCTGATGCCCATGCCGCGGAAGCCTTCATTGCTGATACCAAAGCCGGAAGCCGAGCGCACCAGGAAGCGGCCATAACGCGGATTAGGCACATTTTCACCGCGTATAATAAACTGTATCGCGTCGTTCGAATTGGCAGGTCTTATTTCCTTCCAACCCATCATGGGACGGCTGAATTCAAAGGAGCCATTTTTTACCAGCTCGGCATACAAACCGCCATCTGCGCCAAAGTTGATATCCTCGAAAAAGATCCCATACATCGTAGGTGCGATCTCGGCCTTTATTTCGTTCGCCTTGATCGTGATTGGCTGGCTGTTCTGCGCCAGCGAGGGCATAGTGAGACAGCTCATTATGAAAATGAGCATAGCAAGTTGGAGCTTCTTCATACTAATAAATTTATGCTGTTAGATGCTATTTGTTGGCCGTCGCCACGCTATCACCGCTGAGCGTGAACTCCGGCAGCATCATACGTTTGCCATCCTGTAAGGCAGATTCATGCGCTAATATACCAACACAAGTGATATTAGCCGACTGTCGTGCGTTCGGGAAGGGATCGCGGTCTTCCACCAGCGCGGTAATGAATTCGTGCACCAGGTGCGGGTGCGAACCGCCATGGCCTGCCCCCTGCGTAAAGGAAAGATGCTGGTTCTCGTCGGTATCGTACACGCCTTTGGTGGTAAAACGTTGTATAGGCTCGGGCAACAGATGCGCATAGTCGGGCGAATGCACTTCTTCGGGGATTTCGGGTTCGGGGCGTTTGGCGGTATGCACCACCAGCGGCCGACCTTCTATCAACGGCCATTCCACCGATTTTTTCGAACCATATACTTCAAAACTTTCGCGATACTGCCGCGCCACATCAAACAGCGAACGATATACGTGCGCACTCAGGTCTGAATTCCTGAATTTGATATGCGTGCTCTCTACCGCATAGGGCGAGTTGTAATACTGGTGCAACTCCTTTCGGATGGTACCCGAACCATAACAGGAAACATGTTCCGCTTCGGCGCGCGTAAGCGCCAACACGGGACCCACGCAGTGAGTGGCATAGTACATGGGTGGCAGTCCCGGCCAGTAATTGGGCCAACCGTCCATATCCTGCTGGTGACTGGCTTTCAGGAATTGAATTTTTCCCAACTCTCCTTTTTCATACAATTCTTTCATGAACAAAAATTCGCGGGCATACACCACGGTCTCCATCATCATGTACTTCATACCGGTTTGCTTAACCAGTTCTACTATCTGGCGGCATTCCTCCACAGTAGTAGCCATGGGCACGGTGCAGGCTACATGTTTACCTGCTTTCAACGCTTTTATACTCTGCGAAGCATGATCTGGTATGGGCGTGTTGATATGCACCGCGTCTATATTGGGGTCTTTCAGCATTTCATCGAAATCGGTATAGCGCACATCCACTTTCCAGTAATCGCCCGTTTTGTCCAGATTGGCTTTGTTGCGCTGGCAAATGGCATACATATTGGCATTGGGGTGCAACTGGTATATCGGGATAAACTCTGCGCCAAAGCCAAGACCGGCGATGGCTACGTTGATCTTCTTTGCCATAGTTAAGTAGTTTTTAGTTTTCCGTTTTGGGATAGTTTCTTTTTATCGGCGGCCCATTTTTTCAAAAATTGCAGGCCTTCTTGTGCAAATGCGTCCTGGCTTTCGGCTTTGGGAGTCCAGAAACAAACTGCTCCCGCCAGTCCTACATTGTCGGTCGTAAAACTTTCGATGGTAACAATTCCCTGGTATTTTATTTTCTCCAAAGCCTTGCGATAGGCTTTCCAGTCTGTTTGTCCCGAGCCCGGGGCACCGCGATAATTATCGGCCACCTGCAGGTGAATCAATTGATCGCCCGCACGCAAAATCGCCTGCTCTATACTTTTTTCTTCAATGTTCATATGAAAGCTATCGAGCATGATCTTCGCTGCGGGATGATTGATATCGTTGATCAAACGTATAACATCCTCTGTGGTATTCACCAGGTCTGACTCGAAGCGGTTAAGTGGCTCCAGCGCAATTTGCAGGTTGCGCGCCGCAGCCATGTCGCAAACCTTTTGCAGATTTTTTACCGCCAGCTCCCATTCCTTTTTTCTTTCACTGGCAGGCAACATGCGCGCCTTGCCGACGGCGGCATACATCGGCCCGCCCAGGAATTTTGCGCCCAGCGCTGTGCAGATGTCGAGGCAGGCCTCGATATAGTGCAGCGCGTCTTGCTGCACGTCGGCTGATGCATTCGTCAAATCGCGCGAAGGACCAAAGGCGCCGCACACCGAGGCTTTTAATCCATATTTCTGCAAAGCTTCTTTCACCACTTGCACATCGATCAGCGCGGGATCATCCACTGCAATTTCCACTACATCGAAACCCATTCCCGCCACTTTGGCGAAAAGCTCATCGGCCAATGAAGTGGTGAATGGCGACACCCAAAGCCAGGTGCTTACTCCGTATGATATGTTTAATGGCATGGTCATCTATTTTGTCAGCACCACCGCCTGGTAGCCTCCCTTCGACCGGAAGTAGAGGATTAGTGCGATGTAGCTGATGAACATCACGATCGGGAAAATCACGATATCGCGCAGCGCGCTTTTCTTGGCATCATCCTGCAAAGTGGTGAGCGTGGCCTTATCGTCGGGATTGGCTTCGGCGTATTTCTGCTGATCCAACGCACGGTAAGTACCAAAGGCGCTTGTCTTTTCTTCGGTTAGATAAGTCGACTGCAATGTTGTATTGTTCTTTGCATCGAATTCGCGCACGCTGGCATCTACCGATCTGTCTTGTATATACCCCAGGATACCCGCGCCGAGTACGCCAGCCGCAATCATGCCCAAACCACCGGTGATGTTCAGTGTGAGCGCGCCGCCCTTGGGAAAACGTTCTGCTACTACACCGAGCATAGTGGGCCAGAAAAATGATTTGCCAAGCCCGTAAACGGTAGCGGCCAGCAGCACCATGATGCCTGCCGATTGAGAAAGCAGGAACAAGCCAATAGCAGCAATGACCGAACAAACGGCCAGCATACCAAGCGGTGATATTTTATGAATGATAGTGCCTGCAAATAAGCGCAACACCAGCATGATGGCTGAAGTATAAACAAGCACCAGTCCTGCAGGCAAGCCAATTTCCTGCATAGCCGGCGTCATGAGGTCGGTGATCCAACTATCGGTGCCGAGTTCGGTGATGGCCAGCGGTATCATGATCAGCAACAAGATCACGAATAAAGGTTTGCCGAGACTCCGGGAATAAATTCCGAAGCCAATAGTTGTGATTGCTATAAGCGTAATGATCAGCCAGGTGGGCCAGGCGAATACGCCGCCGAGTTGCATTACGATCAGCGTCACAATGATAAGTGCACCCAGCGCTCCCACCTCTTGCAACATCTCTCGGTAGGAAACGCCTGCCTGCACGCGTTCGTTCTTGGGGAATTTGCGTGGTATCATCATGGCGCCGTACACCAGGGTGGGTAAAAGAGTGAGTGCAATCTTGTACTCCCAGCCCAGGCTGCCCATCGACATAGCGATCAAACCGCCGAGTACCAGGCCCGCGGGCCAGCCGGCATGCAGTATGTTGAGCCATTTCGTTTTTTCGCGCGAATACATAGTGGCTACCACGGGGTTCACCACAGCTTCTACTATACCATTGCCCAGCGCGCCGATGAGCGTGCCTACATAGAGCATAGTATAGCCGTCGGCAAATATGGTAAGGGTGACAGAAGTGATATGACATACGAAAGCCGCAGCTAACGATGTCTTATAGCCGATTCTGTCCACAGCCAGGCTGAAAATAACGATGCTGATGGCAAAAGGCCAGAGACCAACACCGGTGATTTCACCCAGCTGTGTTTTGGAGAGATTGAACTGGGTACCCCAGTCGGACAATACAATCGCGCGCAGTATAAATCCGAAAGAGGTTGTTACCAACGAAATGAAACAGGTGTAAAAAAGCATCCTGTCTGGGACTCCCGAATTGCTGCTTTGAGTCATACAGTTGTTTTAGGTGTTAATAAGACCTTATCGCGTTACACGCAAAATGCCTTTCATAATGCGCCAGTGTCCGGGGAAGGTGCACACAAAGGGATAATCGCCGGGAACATTCGGTATTTTCACCGTAAGCGTGTACTTTCCGCCCGGGTTGATCATGGGCGTTGAGGCAATTACCTCGGGCATTTTGGGCACATAATGCATCTTGGCGCCATTGGGATCGGTCACCATCTTGTCGGCTTCCGCTCCTACTTTCTCCAGGCTGCCAGGCTTCAGTACCAGCAGGTTGTGCTGCATGAAGTCCGGATTATTCAACACAATCTGGATGGTAGTGCCTGCCTTCGCGGTGATCAGCTCCTTATCGTACTTCATCACATCTTTCACCACATTCAACACGATCACCTTATCAATTTTGGCGGTGGTGGTTGCAGCGGGGGCAGCGCTTTCCAATATCTCCAGTTTGGCATCAGAGGGCCATGTGCCGCGGGTAAGGAAAAATGTATCGGGATAGTTGGCAATTTTTTCTTCTCCTCTCCTGGTTTCGAATCCAACGCGCATCGGTACATCGAAAGTCTTTTTGAATAAGCCGGATGTCTTAGCACTACCTGCTTCCTTGTCGTTGATCAGCAGTTTCATCACTCCATTTTTCTGCAGTCCCGCTTTGAAGCTAAACTTCGCTGGTAATTTTTCAGCACTGGTTACTTCGAAACGTTTACCATTCTGGTTGATGATGAAATACATTTTATCATCTTTCAGGTAAATGCCATAACCATCTTTACTATCGCCATGAGCCACCAAAAGACCGTTGTACACGATGGGTTGATTGGCGTTTGGCGCGCCGGATGGCTGCGCGGGCTTTTGCATTTCACCCGACACCAGCCATTCGCTGTTGGCAACACTGGGATTGGGTGCTTCATTTTGTCTTCCAAACGCGCGCCTCAGCGGCATATCTTTTAATCGCGATCCGAATGCCAGTCTTTGCGCCAGTGAAGCATCGGCTAATGAAGGATTGTCGTTCAGTCCGCGGGCACGGAAAGCAGCGCGAAATTCAGCTTCATTCAGTTTGCTGGCAATGGTGAGCGCGTGGCGCAACCACATGTCAGAAAAATTCTCTTCCTTCTCGGCCATGCTTACGAGTGTCTTACCAATCTCAGGCGAACTGCGCATTTCGGTTGTGGCAAGCACCGCTGCCAGCCGCACGCGAAAATCTTTGTCTTCAAACAATTTTGCTTTTTGCATGGCCTGGAAAGTGGCCGCATTTTTCGGCAACACTTCTATGGCCGCGCGACGAACACCGGCAGCTGGGTGCGACAATGCTTTGATGGCAACATTGATGGCTGCAGCATTGCTGCCGTCGAACGCTTTTAATCCATGCAAGGTCCATAAAGCGTGAATGGCAGGAGCATTGATACCAATCTCATCCACTTGCTCGTTTTGCACCAATTTGTATAGTTCAGGAAAAACTGATTTGTCTTTTCTTTCCACCAATAATCTCTGCGCTGTCAGTCGCCAGAACATATTATCATTAGACAAAGCCTTGATCAATCCTGCCGGATCTGATTTGCTCAGCTGCAATGTATTTTTCTGGTCATTACCCTTATACACCAGCCGATAGATACGGCCACGTTCATGATCGCGAAGGGGATTGATATAGGCATTACCTGCGCCGTTCACTGCTTCCAGTCCGGCAGATTCTTTGGTGGGTGTGGGATTGTGTTGAATGATGAAATCGTACCAGTCGGTAATCCACAAGGCGCCGTCGGGACCTACTTCTGCCTGTATAGGAGCGGCCCATTCGTCGGCGCTGGTAAGTATGTTCCAGCCATCGCCTTCTTCTTTGAAGCCTGCGCCATCCTGTTTTAATATCACGCGGTGTACAAGGCGACCGGTAGGCTCGGTCACGAAGGCAACGCTGTTCCAGTATGATTTTGGAAATGCCCGCGCGGTGTAGAGGCTATGACCTGCCGCTGCAGTAAATCCGCCATGCACGTCCACCTGTCTTAAGTTTTTGGTGGCGGTGCGCATATCATAGTGCGCATCCAGTTTCTGCACGCCGGTTTCGTTGATCTTTGCTTTGTCAAAGTATTTTTTTGGCATACCGAAGAAAGCAGTGTGCGTATTGTTTGCGGTAGATACAAAAACGTCGCCTTCTTCTGAAAATCCTAAGCCCCAGGTGTTATTGGAAGTGGTTGATAAATGTTCAAGCTGGTAATTGTTGGGATCAAATTTGTAAAGACCATTGCCAAATTGCAGCGAGTCTTTTCCTTTTTTACCATTATAATAACCGCTATATCCTACCACGCCCCAGATTTTATTATCGATACCATAGCGCAGGTTCGAAGCCTGTGCATGCGTATCGCGTTTGCCCCATCCTTTCAGCAGCGGTTTGCGAATATCCGCGCGGTCGTCGTTGTTGGTGTCGGCGAGGTAAAGAAATGAAGGCGCCATGCTCACGATAATGCCGCCATTGGTAAACACAAAGCTGGTGGGTATGTTCAGGCCTTCGGCAAAAATGGTGGTCTTATCGGCCCTGCCATCACCGTCGGTGTCTTCAAGAATTTTAATGCGGTCATCGCCCTTATCATCGTCTTTTATTTCGTTGGGATAGTCCACGGTTTCAATGACCCATAACCTGCCGCGTTCATCCCAGTTCATATAAATGGGATTTACCACGTCGGGTTCCGATGCAAACAGTTGCAGCTCGAAACCAACCGGTACCTGCATCAGCGACATTGACTGCTCCGGAGTGAGCGATTCCTGCACTAGTGGTGCCGGGTTTTTCTTTTCGTAATTGGGAACAGGACCTTCAAAATATTTGGGATTGGCGAGATGAAGTTGCTGCAGATTTTCTTTTGCCTTATCCCCCACCGCCCACAAAATGCCATTGCGTACGAGATCCAGGAAACCCTGGTTGTTGAAGGTCTTATCATCATGACCATAGGCAGTATAAAACACGCGACCCTTTCCATAGGTTTTTACCCAGGTATAAGGCTCGTGATGATCGCCTTCTACCCTTTCTGTAATTACTTCTATATCATCGGCGAGTTTGCTGTGCACATAAGTTTCATCTTCGGTAATAAAAGGCCCGATACCTCGTGCTACCTCATGATCCTGCTTTACAATGACAGCGGGAAACGAATTGTATTTATGGCTTTTAAACTGTCCGCCGATCAGTGCCACCACTTCGGGATTATTGCGGAAGCACCAGGAGGCGCAGTGAATGGGTATGAAACCCTTGCCGCTTTTTACAAAATTCAATAAGGCTTTTGCCTGCGAATCGCTGATGGTATCATGATTCGCGTACACGATCAGTCCGTCGAAATGAGACAGGTAATCTTCGTTGAGATCTTCGGGCCGCGTGGTGAAGGTTATATTAATTCCGCTCTTAAAATACTCCTTGAGAAAAATGGAGGCCAGCTTTTCAGAATTGTGGTGGTTGTTGGCAGTATGTCCCAGGAAAAGCAGCTCCAGCCTTCGCGGACGGTCTTGAAATTGTTTTGACGAAGCTCCAACAGAAACACAGGCAATAATGAACAATATAGCCGTGATTTGCCGGCGGTAACACATAGCAAGCAAGTTGAGGGTGATTAATATGACGAATTTCAAAAATCAGTATCAATTCATCTATCATTATTTTTTCCAATCCTGACTGTTTTTTGTCATGGATTACATTATATTGCAAGACATCATGGATAATTAATAGTTATAACTGTGAAAGTCGCCCTCCATAAATCAGCCATTCCCGACACGCAGATGTTTGTGGTCAAAGACCTGGTAGAAAAGCATTTCGACCCGGTATGGCATGCGCATTCCGAATACCAGCTTTTTGTGGTGTTGAAAGGAACGGGCACGCGGTTTATCGGCGACAGCATCAAATCGTTTAAGCCCGGCGAACTGATCCTCACTGGTCCCAACCTGCCACACCTCTGGCGCAGCGATGAAGCATATTTTAAAAAGAACAGCCGGCTTCACACCAGGGGTATTGTGATCTATTTCAATGAAAACTTTTTGGGTGAACATGCTTTGGAGAAAGTGGAAATGCATCGCCTCAAAATGCTTTTTCATCGTTCAGCGCGCGGACTTGAATTTTATGGTCATAATAAGCAAATGGCCATCGAAATGATGAAAGAACTAACCACGCTCGATGGGCTGCCCGCATTGATTCAAATGCTGCGCATACTCGATCTGCTGGCCAACACCAAAGAATACCATTATATCGCCTCCACGCACTACAACGCCAGCTTTGCCGAGCACGAGACCGACAGGCTGAACAAAGTGTATGAATACATCATCAAAAATTACCGCAGCAAGATTCCTCTTGAAAAAATGGCCAACTTGCTGCACATGACGCCCACTTCGTTCAGCCGCTATTTTTCTATGAAAAACAATAAGACCTACTCGCGTTTTATTGCGGAGATAAGAGTGAAACATGCCTGTGAACTGCTTACCGAGACTGATATGTCGGTAGCAGAGATATGTTATGAATGTGGATTTAATACGCTGTCCAACTTCAACAAGCAGTTCAAAGATATTATGTCGATGCGGCCTACGGAATATAAGCGTGAGTTTATGAAAGTGTGATTACCGCAAATCCGTGATCGCGCAATGATCCATATCTCCGTAATCGAGGTTTTCACCGGCCATGCCCCAAATGAATGTGTAGTTGGATGTACCCGCTCCGGCGTGAATGGACCAGTTGGGAGAAATTACTGCCTGCTCATTCTGCATCCATATATGGCGTGTTTCCTGCGGTTCGCCCATGAAGTGACAAACAGCTTGTCCAGGTGGTATTTCGAAATAAAAATAAACTTCCATGCGCCGGTCATGTGTATGCGCAGGCATGGTGTTCCATACGCTGCCGCTCTTTAGTTCCGTAAAGCCCATTTGCAGCTGGCACACTTCCAGCACACTCGCTACAATCATTTTATTGATCACGCGGTGGTTGGCGGTAGCTGCGCTCCCCAGTTCCACCACCTCGGCCTGCGCGCGCGATATTTTTTTGGTAGGATATGTATGATGCGCGGGCGCGGAGTTGATATAAAATTTCGCAGGATTGTTTTTGTCCGCCGAAGAAAAACTCACCTCTTTTGTCCCTTTCCCGATATACAAAGCCTCTTTAAAATCCAGTTCGTATGGCTGTCCGTCAGCCACCACTGTTCCTTTTCCACCTACATTAATGATACCCATCTCTCTCCTCTCGAGGAAAAAATTTGCCTTTAATTTTTCCGGGTTCGGCAACAATATTTTCTTATTCACTGGCATCGCACCGCCTGCAATATACCTGTCGTAATGCGACAAAGTCAGCAACACCTCATCTTCCCCAAAAACCTTTTCAATCAAAAACGCTTTCCTCAACGCCTCCGTATCCATTCCCCTGGCCTCACCCGGCCCAATTGCTAACCTATTATCCATATATAATCAATTTTTATCTCCAAACAATTATTCACATTCAACTTCAACTTCAACTTCAAATTCAAATTCAATATTCATCTGCCCATCCATCCGCCATCCACCGTCAATATCGTTCCATTCACATAATCCGATGCCGCCGACGCCAGGAACACCGCCGCACCCTTCATATCATCGGCCGTTCCCCAACGGCCGGCGGGTATGCGACTGAGAATTGCCTGCGAGCGATCGGGATCGTTGCGCAATGCTTCGGTATTGTCGGTGGCGATATAGCCCGGCGCAATAGCATTTACCTGTACGCCCTTGCCCGCCCACTCGTTCGACATGGCCATCACCAGTCTGGCCACGCCTCCCTTGCTGGCCGCATAGCCAGGCACGGTAATACCGCCCTGGAAGCTGAGCAGCGAAGCGGTGAAGACGATCTTGCCACTGCCGCGCTGCACCATTTCCTTCCCAAATTCGCGGCCCAGGATGAATTGTGAGGTGAGATTTACCTCAATCACTTCATCCCACCACTCATCGGGATGCTCGGCAAAGGGCTTTCTTTTAATGGTGCCCGCATTGCAGAAGAGTATGTCAACAGGTGGGTTTTCTTTTTTTGCTTTTTCGATGAAGGCATAGAGCGACTGGCGGTCCGAAAAATCCGACTGGTAGGCTTTGAACTTTCTGCCAAGGGCTTCCACATCTTTCTGAACAGCACTACCGCTGAGTTCAAGACTGGCCGATACCCCGATAATGTCGGCCCCTGCCTCGGCCAGCGCTACTGCGATGGCTTTGCCGATGCCTCTCTTGCAACCGGTGACGAGAGCAGTCTTACCCTCCAGGCTAAACTGTGAAAGGATACTCATAATGGCAGCAAGTGTATGATTATTTGCCTAAACTACCTACAAAAAAAATCGCAATCGTTTGCGATTGTGAAGTCATCATTTCAGCACGTCGAGCACCTTATACATCTTCCTCACCACCGCGCTGGCGGAGCCTTTGTAATTATTTACGATAATGGAAAAAACATATTGCTTACCGTCACGGGCCGTATGGTACCCGGCGTATGCTCTTGCGCCACCGATGGAGCCGCTCTTCATCTTCATACCATTGTATTCGGGCAATGAAAGGTAAAATGACCGGAACCATGGCTGCTTGCGTGCATAGATCAGCGCCAGCACTTCGGCTTCTGTGGTCACCCTGTTTTGCGGTGAGAGCCCACTGCCGTCTATGATCTGCAGCGCAGATTTTTCAATGCCGATATTTTTGAAAAAATCTCTCACCACCCTGATGCCTGTGTCGGTATCTGCCACGCCGGTCTTTTCAAGCGCGATTGTTTTTACAAAGGCTTCGCCGTATAGGTTAATGCTTCGCCGCATAAAGTAAAAGTTCATGCTGTCGAGGGGTGGTGACTGATGGGTGGTGATGATCTTCAGATTTGCGGAGTTGTATTTTTCGCTATTGGGAGAAAATGACTTTACGCTTATTTGGTTTTCGCGCAGTTTATCGGCGAGTGTCATGCAAAGTTGCGATGCGGGGTCAGGAAAAGAACCCGAAATCACAAACGCTTTTTCATTGGGCGGAATGGTACCCCTCACTATACCCGAAGTGGCGAAGGGTGGAAGATAGATATACGCGTTGTCACCGCTGCCTGGCGCGCCCGTGGTAACGAAACTTTGAAGTGTCGCGTTATGCAGTTTAGGTTTTGTAGTGACGATGTGTACGCTGTCGCCGGTCTTGCTGCCTGAACGAAGCACCAGGTCGTATTGATTTTCGCGCCAGTTCAGAAACCCGGCACCCGCGCCGTAGTAGTTGCCGATATCCTGCCAAATCCATCCATCGGGAATAAAGGCGGGTGACCAATTTTGATTGGATGCAATGGCGGATATTCCTTGCCCGATGCTGGTGATGTTTTGTGTCTTTATTGCGTTTGCCCAGTTGTTTAAAAGAAAACCTTCCTTTGTATCGGCGTAACGCCAGCTGCCGAGCGTGGGGTCTCCGTTTGAAATGATATATAGTTTTCCTTGCAATGATCCATTCTCAATTTTGCCACTATATGCCAAATCAGTCTTATAACGATAATTGTTACCCAGCAATTCAAAAGCTGCGATGCTGGTGAAAATTTTCTGCGTGCTGGCGGGTGCCAGGCCAAAGCGCTCGTTGTGCGCAAATACTTTCTTACCGGTTATTGCATCGGCCACATATAAGCTTACAATAGCATTGCGCATTTGCGAGTCGGATTCGAATACTTTTACGGCTTGCGCAAGTCGTTGTTGTATCGCCTGGCTTTGCAATGATGTATTACAGCACAAAAGAATTATGAAACTGAAAATATACTCTCGCATGCTCGCAAAAATTTGTTGAACTTAAGCAAAGTTGACAATATGATGAATAAGTTATGTAATTAACCTGGAACCCCAACCCATCCGCATTAAACCCATCTTCCCCTTACCTTTGTCGTCTATGCAGGAACTAAATGCGGCCATTGTAACAATTGGCGACGAACTGCTGATCGGGCAGGTGGTGGATACAAACAGCGCCTGGATTGCACAGCAACTGAATCAACACGGCATCTGGCTGAAACAACGCATTTCAGTAGGTGATAATAAAGAAGAGATCTTCCAGGGGTTGAAGACGGCGGAGAGAGACGCGAAGATCATTATCATCACCGGCGGACTGGGCCCCACGGCAGATGATATTACCAAACCTGTATTGTGTGAGTATTTTGGCGGTAAGATGATTGTGGATGAAGCAGTGCTGGCACATATAAAGTACCTTTTCACAGAAGTGTTTAAGCGCCCCCTGATCGAGCGCAACCTGAAGCAAGCTGAAGTGCCCGACGTGTGTACCGTTTTGCACAACGAACGTGGTACTGCACCCGGCATGTGGTTCGAAAAAGATGGAAGGGTGTACGTGTCGCTGCCAGGCGTGCCGCACGAAATGAAGGGCCTGATGGAAAAACTGGTGCTGCCCAAACTCAGCCAGCTGTTTGAAACACCATTTATTGAACATCGTACATTGCTGACCGCGGGCGTGGGAGAATCGTTCCTGGCAGAGACGATCAAAGACTGGGAAGAAAAACTGCCCAAACATTTAAAACTCGCCTACCTGCCCAACTATGGTATGGTTAGACTGCGCATCACAGGCTGGGGCACCCACAAAGAAACGCTTAACCAGCAACTGGATGACCAGTTTGAGGCCCTGAAATCGCTGGTAAAGCAATGGCTGGTGACCGATCGCGATGAAACGCTGCAGATGACGCTGAGCCGCATGTTGCGTGAAAAACATAAAACCATGTCGACGGCAGAAAGCTGCACCGGCGGTTATATCGCACATTTGATAACGGCTATCGATGGCGCCAGCAGCAATTATAAAGGTACCGTGGTGAGCTACGACAATGAAGTGAAGACACAGGTATTGAAAGTATCACCCGAAACCTTACGCAGCGTAGGTGCCGTAAGCGAAGAGGTGGTGCGCGAAATGGTGGAAGGCGCTATCATGCTGATGAATACCGACTACGCCGTAGCTGTGTCGGGCATTATGGGACCTGATGGCGGCACGCCCGAAAAACCCGTGGGCACCGTTTGGATTGCCGCAGGCAGCCGCCAGAATATTGTGGCACAAAAATTCCAGTTTAAGTACGACAGGATGCGGAATATTGAAATGACGGCCATGACCGCCCTGAATCTTTTACGTAAGTTTATCATTGAAAACGGCTAAGCGAACAATTGTTAGCAAAATCATTACCTTAGCGGCTCAGTATAGCATTTAAATCAAAAAAACTTCAGAATAAACATGGCTTTAGTTGACCTGGTAATGCCTAAAATGGGTGAAAGTATTATGGAAGCCACTATTTTAAAGTGGCACAAGAAACCCGGTGACGCGGTAAAACGCGATGAGACTGTTTTGGAAATTGCAACCGATAAGGTGGATAGCGAAGTGCCCTCCACCGCTGAAGGCATTATTGAAGAGACCCTGTACAAAGAAAATGACGTGGTGCCCGTAGGCGCCGTCATCGCGCGCATACGCGCAGGAGCAGATCAACCGGCCACCGGCACTGCACCCGTGAGCAGCCCGGCCACTGTTATTTCTGACAATCGTCCGGCTGCAGCAGCAACAACTACCCAGCCCGTTAGCACCCAACAATACAATAAGCCCGCCAGTTCCAACGGTTCGGGCAACCGCTTTTACTCTCCATTGGTATTGAACATTGCGGCCAACGAAGGCGTGAGCATGAGTGAACTGGAAAAAATTCCGGGCACCGGCAGCGAAGGAAGAGTGACTAAAAAAGATATCCTGCAATACGTGGAATCGAAGCGTAGTGGAAGGACTGCAGGAACTACCATTAATATTCCTGCACGTCAGGAGTCCCAGCCTTCGCAACCAGTTGCCAGCCAGGACAGCAGTCAGCCATTGCAGACCATCTACAGCGGCAATGTAGAGATCGTGGAAATGGACCGCATGCGCAAACTGATTGCCGAGCATATGGTGCGCAGCAAACAAACCAGTCCGCACGTGACCAGCTTCACCGAAGCCGACGTTACGCACCTGGTGCAGTGGCGCGACCGTGTAAAGAAAGAATTCGAAAGCCGCGAGGGAGAAAAACTCACTTTCACCCCACTGTTTATTGAGGCTATCGTTCGCTGCATCAAGAAATATCCCTGGCTCAACAGCAGCATTGACGGTACAAAACTGATTGTAAAGAAAGATATTAATATCGGTATGGCCACCGCGCTGCCCAGCGGCAACCTGATTGTGCCGGTAATCAAAAATGCTGATCAGCTCAACCTGGTGGGTCTTACCAAACAAGTGAACAACCTGGCCAATGCCGCGCGCAACAACCGCCTGAAACCTGAAGACACGCAAGGCGGCACCTTTACCTTTACCAACGTAGGCACTTTTGGCAGCCTCATGGGCACTCCCATTATCAACCAGCCGCAGGTAGCGATATTAGCCGCGGGCGCCATTAAAAAAAGGCCCGTTGTCATCGAGACCGCACAAGGCGACTCCATCGCCATCAGGCATATGATGTTCCTGTCGCTCTCATACGACCACCGCATTATTGATGGTGCGTTGGGCGCCACATTCTTAAATGCTGTTGCTAAAGAATTGGAGAATTTTAATCCTGAAAGAGAAATCTAACCTCGCGCATACCGCCGGCGATTTCCTGCAGCAAAGCTTCACCAGGTAGCACAAACCCGGGTAAATACATCGTGCTGGTGAGCTATGTGGCCTTTGTGTATCATTTCCCTTGGCGCTTTGGCGCCTTTGCGCGCGCACACCCTCCCGCACGCACCCTCCAACAAAAAATCATTTATTTCCCAAACGTCCTCCTTTCAAACTTCACCTTCTTCCCTTTATAAGTAATCACAAACAGGTTATTGTACTCGCTTTCCGGCAAATCGCCCGGCACGGTTTTTTCACCTGTTAATCCATTCACAATATCATCTATCGTATTGCTATGCCCCACTACCAACACATTTTTCTTTATGCCTTTCAGCTTTTCAATAAAGGCTGCATCGGGCATAGGACCATAGTGCTCCACAGTGAGTCCACGCAGTTGGCGCAGCGGCTCGGCAGTGCTTAGTGTTCGGGTGGTGTTGGTTGAAAATATATAATCGATCTTACTCGATTGTAATGCATCTTTCAATGCCTGCGCCCGCTCCTCGCCTTCAACGCTTAGGGGTGGATTGCCGCGGGTAGACATGGTGGTACCGCTGGCAGCTTCGGCTTTTTCGGCATGACGAACCACATAATAAGTGTGGCTGCAGGCCGTTAGTAAAAAGGATGCAAGCAACGCGAGGCAAAATAGTCTGATCATGAATGGAGTTTTAACTATTTAAAATTAAACGTCATTTTTCAATCAAGGTCTTTTTTTTGTAAATTCATTTAGATCACCCATCAATAATGAATAATGTAAATAAGTTAAACAAAAAAGCACATTATGAAGACCCTTTCAGAAACATGGTTCGCCGATGGATACATCGATTTCGAACTCAAGAAATATGTGCTGTTGGCCTACCTGCAGGAGGTAACCAAATGTTTCAATGAAAACAAATTGTACCCGCAGCTGGCCGACGTTATTTTTCACTATAACAATCTCGTGGCTTTTCGCGAAAATAAAAAGTTCCTGCAGGAACAATTTCCGAAAAAACTTACAGGCATTCAAATGGAAAAACTGCAGGTGCTGTACGAGCAGATGGTAGAAGATGATGAACTAATGCAGGAGTTGGAAGATATCATCAACTACTCCACCAATGAAATGAAGAGCACCATCGACAGTGGCAGCCAGATATATGAATTCGTGGAAGACAAACTCACCATCTTCCCGGTGGGCCTCGTGCCGCTCGATACCAATGAAGGATATTTCTTCCTGAGCGAAGGCTCTTATCGCACCACCTTCGTTTACCAATACCGGCTCAGCTTCTTTGAAAAGCACGACGAGAAATTCCGCGCTATCCGCACCGAGTACGTCAACGAGTGGGAGCGCAACATGGTGAACACCTACGAAAACATCAAGGCCGAACTGCTCCGCGTAAAACGCGACCTCCCCAACCCCGCCGTATATAGTATCGAAACCGATCTCAGCTTCCCCCTGGCAGAAACACTCCTGCCCGTAGCAAAGCGAAGCCTTGTACGATACATCAGCAACGCCGCCTGAGAGAAGAGGAAGAATAAAAAGAATTAAAGGAATTCAAATTCAAATTCCTTTTATTCTTTTTATTCCTTTTATTCTTTTTATTCTTCAAAAGCTCGGTTGCGTCGTTGCCTCAATGCCCCAGTCTATTCCTTTGAGGGTTGCCGGCACACCATTCTTGATCCAGGGGGCAGCGGGGGCGCCTTTCAGGAAGTGATCGAAGAACTGGGCAAGGCGAATGCTGAGGTCCTTGCGATTGCGGCGTTCTACCAGGTTATGGTCTTCGTCGTTGTATTGAAGCATCCACACCTTTTTGCCTAGCCTGCGGAGGGCGGTGAAAAATTCGATGCCCTGGTACCAGGGAACAGCACCGTCGTTGTCGTTGTGCATGATCAGCAAGGGCGTGGTCACTTTATCGGCTTTAAATAAGGGTGAGTTCTTGATATACAGATCTGGACGCTGCCAGAGTGTGTAGCCAATGCGGCTCTGCGTGCGTTCGTACTGGAACTGACGATTGAGGCCTGTGCCCCAGCGAATGCCGCCATAAGCACTGGTCATATTCGCAACGGGTGCGCCCGCACCAGCAGCGGCAAACATTTTTGTTCGCGTCACCAGGTACGCCACCTGGTAGCCACCCCAGCTTTGTCCCTGGATGGCCATCTTAGTGCTGTCAACCCAGGGCATTTTAGCGAGATACTTCGCCGCAGATACTACCGAGTTGTAGGCACTTTCGCCGGGTTCGCCATTTTTATAATAGATATTCGGATCAAACACCAGGTAGCCATTGCTCACAAAGTAGGGAATATTAATAGTAGACGCACTGGGCGCCGGCGCGCGGTAGTTGTACAAACCATCGGAGTTCTTCTCATAGAAATAGAAAATAACGGGATACTTCTTCTTCGGATCGAAATTTTCGGGTTTGAACAAAAGCCCCTCTGCTTCTCTTCCATCAAACATTTTCCATTTTACCAATTCAGGTTTAAACCAGATATAATCTTGCTGCTGCGGGTTGGTAGCGCTGAGTTTGGTATAGCTTTTCCAATCGCTGGTAGCATACACGTTGATATCTTCGGGCGTCATGCGGGTTACGATGTAAGCTTCGGCAGCTTTTGCTTTCAGTGGGAACGACAATGCATAGGGCCCCATATCGAGTTTCACCGGATCACCGCCGGCGCCGAGCTTCAGGGTGAACACGCCATCGTATTTGGTGTTGCGGTTAAATGCTTCCAGCAGCAGTTGTTGACCGCGGGTTATGAAACGGGCTTCAGGATCAGTGCGCACATAGCGCAGTACGGTCCTGTTTTTCCTGCCATAACCATTGGTAATGTTCACCGGCGCCTTCACACCATTGGGATCTACCTGCCATATATCGTAGCGGTCGTTGATCAGCACGGCCTCATCGTCTTCGAGCCAGCCTGCTGTACCAAAACTGCCCGGATCATCGGGATGATCGTCTTCATCATTATATAATGGCACGGTTATTTTCTGCGTGATATTCTTGATAGTTCCGTTGCTGACATTATACGCGAAATAATGTTTTGCAGCGGGATCATACCAAAGCACAAATTTGCCTTTGGGAGAAGCCGATAAAAATCCGCGTTGCTTTTGTTTAATCAGCTTTCTTGAACCATCCACCGTTGAAATAATATAGGCGGTATACCGTGTGAAGCCCAGCCATTGCTGTTCTTTGCGGCTGCCTTTGGTGGAAAGACCCAGCACATAATCGGCATTGCCTTCATCAATCAATTGAATAGTCTCAGCGTCTTCTGCGCCCAGTGGAATCACTTTTGAATCATTGCCATTGAGTACGGCAGTATAGCTGCGGCGCAGTTCGTTGTTGAGTTGTTTCAACTGTTGCGGTTGCAGATAATCATCATCGTAATGCCATATATCCAGGCGGGCGGTTTCAAATTCAACCAGCGTAGTGTCTTTCGGTCTCCTGATGGGTGCCAGGCCAAAGAATAATTTTTTGCCGTCGCGGCTGAACACGGGCAATCCATTTTCGCTTACTGTATATCCTTTGGCAACGCCGGCAGTGTTGCGGTCAACCCGCCTGCGGGCACTGTCCATTCCTTTTTCATAGTAATACAATTTCCAGAATTTCTGCAGGGCTTTGGCGGCGCTGTCGCGTTCGGCAACAAAAGCCAGCTTTGTGCCTTCCCTATCCAGCACCAGGTTTTTCACCTCGTTGTATATGCGAAACACGGTATCGGTTTTAACGTCGGGCAGGCTTACCCATTGAACGGTGGCCTGTACCAGCGTATCGTTGTTTTTGCGGGAAGTCTCCACCACCAGCACATTACCCTGCTCGCTGAACACATAATTTTTGGTAAGCGGGAACCTGTATTCCTGGCCGGTATGCAAATCGCGCAACACCAGCTCGGTGCCTTCCTCTACGGGATCGGGGCGTTTGGGGGCGGGAACTGAATCGCGCCGTGGCGGTTGCAGCACCGCCAGGCCTTTTTGTTTAGCCTCGTTGGCCTTGTTGCGGATGCTGTCGGCCACACGCATCAGGCTGTCGGCCATGCGCTCCATTCGACTGATGCGTGCCAGTGAGTCGGGTTGACGGCGCGGGCCGCCGGCAGCGGGCAATGATTTTTCGAGGTGATAAGCCAGCCAGCGGCCATCGCCTTTGGTGGGCAGTTTGAATGTTTTTACACGCGCAATCCTGATCACGGTATCTTTTCCAAACTCATAAATGCCGAGACTGTCTTTCGGCATATCATCGGGTCTTTTCTTTTTGATTCTCGCTTCGCGGGTGTCTTTGAAAAACGGACGGATCTTGAAGATCACGAAGCGGCTGTCTTGCGATATGCTTGCGCCATAGCCGCGCGGAATTTCTTTTTTGAAACTGTTATCGGCAGCTTGTATTACCAGCATGCCGTCGCCCTCTTGTGGCACGACAGTATAGGTTACAAATTTGCCATTGTTGCTGATGGCCCTTTCCCCGATACTTTGCCAGCCATCATATACAGAATGATCGAGCGGCTTTTTTTGCGCGGAAAGAGAAAGGGTAAACAACAAAAGGGCAGCCAGGTAGGAAATTTTTCTCATAATGTGTTTTGGAATGGTTGGACTAAAGTTACCATAAATGCCCATTTGACGACAATGGTTATCCATCTATGGCGCCGCTCATAAAAACAAAAAGCGGCCCCGCAGGAAACCGCTTTTGTATAATGAATTTGAACTATGCTTTTATTTCCTGGCAAACATATAGCCGACTGAAAAGCCTACTACAGTGTTTTTCCATTTCATTTTAATCATGTCCTCCAGGTCTTCAGCGCCATTATAAATATTAGAAAGGCCCGGAGTATAATTGATGCTGAAGGTGAGGCCGCTTGTCAATTGCACACCTGCAAGACTATTGAGACCCAGGTCGAAATTTTTGAATCCTTCGTCCTGGAAAACATCTTCTGACTGGCCCTGGCTTTTTATTTTACCAAAAAGACCGGTACGCAAGACTGGGACCGCAGCCCAGGAACAAACGTGTACCAGAAGCCAGGTTATAGCCATACACCAGGTTGAGCGGCAATTCGAGATAGTAAGGACGAATTTTGGCTTTGGAAGTTTCTTCTTCTTCGTCGTCGAAGCTAACATTCATATTGGCGCCTTTCCCGGTAAAGAGTAATTCAGGTCTGAAGGCGAAATGACGTCCCATAGGAAATTCGGCAACGCCGCCCAGGTGAAAGCCCACTATACCATCACCATCTTGCGAAACGCCAAATCCCATTACCTCGACGCTCACTTTCTGGTTGGCCAGGTTAACGCCGCCTTTTATGCCGAATCTCGCCTGGGAAAATCCGGTCGCAGCGGCTGCAAGGGCAATACATAGGAAGAGGATTTTTTTCATACTGATTCTTTAAGGGTTTACAATTACGCTTAATCAAGGCTAAACGACTTGACCAAACTACCCTTTAACGCCCGAAGCGGCCGCTTTCTTGTGTCGGCGGTAAAACAAAAGGGTCTGTAAACCAACGGCTACCAAAATCAGCATCAGACCAATATAGAAAGTGCCCGTCAACAGCTTGTCTTCCCGGTAAACCAGGAACGCGAGCGCTATCCCATACAAAGGTTCGAGATTGTAAGAGAGGTTGGCAGTAAATGCGGAGATCTTTTTGAGCGCCGTAATGCCCAGGTTGAAGCCTACTACCGTGCAAAGCCAGCTCAATACCAGCAGCCACCCAAAATCGCTCCAGGTAGGTATAAAATGATCGGAGGGGAAATAGTGCAGGTATAATGGTAAAATGGCTGACAGGAAAATCAGTCCGCCGCTCAGCTGGTACAGCGTTACCGTTTCAGGGGTATATCGCTGTACATACAGGCGGCTATATACGGGAAAAATGCCGGCCAGTATGGCGCAAATAACTCCGAATATGATACCCTTTTTGAATTGCGGATCGAAATGAAAAATGAGTGCAATGCCACTGATGACGAGCAGCCCTAAAAATAACTCACTCATCAGCAGTTTGCGCCCGGTGATGAATGGTTCAAATAATGCGGTGAAAAAACCGGTGGCTGAAAAACACACAAGCGCCACCGAGACATTTGAATATTTAATACTGGCAAAAAAACTGATCCAATGTAAGGCTGCGATGGCGCCCACGCCAAACATGCCCCTGACATCTCTTGGCTTTACTTTTTCAAATTTCTTTTGAATAGCATATAAGACCAGCAAAGTGAGAACTGTGATCAGCAGCCTGTACCATACCAGCCAACCTTCGTTGAGAGTAATTAAACGGCCAAGAATTCCGGTAAAGCCAGCCAGAAAAACAGCCATGTGCAATTGCAGGAAAGCCTTTCGCATGAACGCAAAGATGGGAGTTATTTGGTTTTTGCCAATACTTCTTCGCGCGATACGGAGGGAAACACAGAGTTGTTGGTATTTTTCACCCTGTTGCGGTAATCTTTGAACAGGCTGTACCAGCGCAGTTTGAGTACGCCCAGGATGCCTTCTTTTACGATGCCCTTATGCATTTTGGAAGTACCGAATTTGCGGTCTTCGAAAATGATGGGCACTTCTTTGATCTTGAAGCCCAGCTTCCAGGCGGCAAATTTCATTTCTATCTGGAAGGCATAGCCGAGAAACTGGATCTGGTCGAGGTTGATCGCTTCCAGCACTTCGCGTTTATAGCAAACAAAGCCGGCGGTGGTATCATTCACCGGCATCCAGGTGATGATGCGGGTATATAGGGAGCCGCCTTTGGAAAGCAGTATGCGGTCCCAGGGCCAGTTGACCGTGCCCCCGCCCTTCACATAGCGCGAGCCGATGGCCACATCGGCGCCATCCACGCGGCAGGCTTCATAGAGGCGGCGGAGATCGTTGGGGTTATGGGAAAAATCGGCATCCATTTCAAAAATATAACGATAACACCTGCCCAGCGCCCATTTAAAGCCGTGGATATAGGCCGTGCCCAGCCCCAGCTTGCCCTTTCTTTCTTCAAGAAACAAACGACCCGGGTAATTGCCCTGCAGTTCGCGGACAATATTGGCAGTACCATCGGGTGAACTGTCGTCGATCACCAGCACATGAAAATCCTGCGGCAACGCAAGTATGGCGCTAATAATTCGGGAAATATTCTCTTTCTCGTTAAATGTTGGTATGATGACAATTTTTTCCAATTACGCAAACAACGATTATACGCTAATTTACAATTTTTTGGGGTGAAGGTTCGCCGCTAAAAATCCACCACGACCATTTAGCCCTTCTTTAACACGGTACGACGGTAAATTTCTGTGAGCTTTTGTTTGGTATGCATGGGGAAATCACCCTTCATCATCCAGTCGTAGTATTGAGGTTCGGCCTTTAATACTTCAGCCACTACGCGGCCTTTATGTTTACCGAAGTTGAAAATCTCCACTCCATTCTCCATAATCATTCGGCGTGCAAAGTCAACAATGCAATCGTCGCCGATGCAGGTAATGATCGAATCGATGGAATTTCCCAGTTGAGGGTACCTGTTAACCTGGGCCTCGAGGATTTCCCAGGTAGCAGTGGCGTCTGCTTCGGCGCCATGCGCGCCTTCCAGGTTTTTATTGCAATAGAACTTGTAGGCAGCACTGAGGGTACGTTGCTCCATCATGTGGAAGATCTTTTGCACATCCACCAGCTTGCGGTTTGAAAAATCAAACTCCAGTCCAACGCGCAAAAACTCTTCAGCCAGCAATGGTATATCGAACCTGTTGGAATTATATCCTGCCAGGTCGCAGTTGTCGAGAAATTGCTTGATTTCATTGGCCACCTGCTTAAAGGTGGGCGCATCCTTCACCATTTCATTAGTAATGCCGTGCATTTCCTGTGAAGCAGCCGAAATAGGCATTTCCGGGTTGATGAGCTTCCTTTTAATCTGCTTTTTGCCATCGGGAAACACCTTTACTATGGCAATTTCAACGATGCGGTCCGTGCTGAGATTAATTCCGGTCGTTTCCAGGTCAATAACGGCCAACGGCTTCACTAACTGTAACATTCAGAAATAGATATTGGTTATAAACTACGTTGGATGCAAATGTAAGTAATCTGGGTATGCACCGGCCAAACGCAAAAAATTATGGGGGTGGGGCTTGCATAACCCATAATTTCTTTGTTATTTTGGCCTATCGCGATCCAAATCTTAGAAATCCTCCCCGTACTTCTTACCCTTTTACTTTTCATTACTGAAGTCCGTTACCTCTGATTGACCTGGAGATCGAAGCCCGTTTTCATCCAGGCTTATTTTCGTTAACATAAAACCACAAAAATGAAAAGGACTTTGGTAATTCTCGCACTGGTAATTCTTATTGGTTCAGCATTTGCATCTTGTGCCAGCTCAAAAGGGGCCTGCCCCGGCACTAGTGGCTACATTGGCTACGGCTATGGCGGCGGCAAAAGATAATTTGCTGATAAAAGATACCGATGAAAAAGGCCCCCTCCAGGGGCCTTTTTGAATGTTGAATAATATTGAATTTGAACAAGGAATCTGAATGTGAATAGGTGCACGAAGTTCGACCTTGATGCCCGCCATTCAAATTCAAATTCCTTGTTCAAATTCAATATTCAACATTCTTTTTTGGCCTCCGGCCAAAAAAGAAGGCCATCCCTGAGAACAGGGCGGCCTCTAACGATTGCTTGCCATATGAAAAAAAACTTACTTCTGCAGAGATGAATCAACCTGAGCTGAATCTACAGTGCTGGTAGCAGCAGAATCAGCCGGGGGAGCAGCCTGAGGTGCAGGTGCTTCAGGAGTAGCATTTTCTTCTTTAGTTCCTGAATCATTACAAGCTACGAAAGCTGCGATAGCGAAAACTAACAACAGTTTTTTCATTGTACCGTTTTTTTGTTTTGTTAACGAATGATTTAAAGGTTAATACAGAAATGAGCCGAAAGTAACCCGGCGACCCCTCAATTTTTTAAATTTTTTTATAATCCCCTCAATCTGTGAAATTTATACGCGTTATAAGGCAATAATGAATGCTATATTGGGTTACTTTCCCTTAAATTCGGTATTAATAACTGGCTAACCGTGAAATCTGAAGCTTCAGAAGAAATACGCTTATTGCAAAGACTGGCACAGAACGACCGGCAGGCGGCTGAAACCATCTATCGACAACATTATAATATGGTTCAGTCGCTGGTAACCAACAACAACGGCTCATTCGACGATGCGAGGGATATTTTCCAGGAAGCCATTATCGTACTGTACCAAAAGGCAAAATCGGGCAGCTTTGAGCTCAACTGCCAGCTGAAAACCTACCTGTACTCCGTGTGCAGGCGCCTGTGGCTCAAGAGGCTGCAACAACAGCAACAGTACTTGCCCGACATGAACGGACTGGCAGACACCGTACCCGTAGAAGAAGAAATAGAAGCCCACAGCCAGCGCAACGCACAATTTACTATGATGGAAAAGGCGATGCTGCATCTGGGGGAACCCTGCCGAAGCTTGCTCGAGGCTTTTTACCTGCAGAAAAAAAATATGACCGAGATTGCCAGCCATTTTGGATACACCAATGCTGATAACGCAAAGAACCAAAAGTACAAATGCCTGATGCGGCTCCGGAAATTGTTCTTTGCAGAATATAAAAACAACAACAACGTGTGATGGAAGAGCTACAATTATTGGACGCCATCGAACGATACCTCAACGGCCAGATGAGCGCCGAAGAGAAACAAAGGTTCGAGCAACTCCGGAAGGAAAACCCTGACGTAGATCAGCGTGTTGTGGAACATACCTTCTTTCTGCACCAGATGGAGCAGTTTGGTGATATAAAGAACCTGAAATCCACTCTCAACGATATTCACTCGCAACTGCGTGCCGAAGGCGCCATCAAAGAAGAAAAACGCAAAGCCACCATCGTCGAACTCTGGAAAAAATACAAACGCGTGGTGGCAGTGGCCGCCTCCATTGCAGGCATCACCGCTATTTCCATCAGCGTGATCGCATACCTTTTTACCCCCAAAGCCAACCATAGCGAATACAGGCAGCTGGCGCAACGTTTTGCAAGACTGGAAAACAAACAGAAAGGCACTGAGATCGAAATCAGCCAGCTGAAAAACCAGATTTCCACCACCAAACCCAAGGCCGATCCCAAACTGGGAGGCACCGGCTTCCTCATAGACGGCAAAGGTTACCTGGTAACCAGCGCGCACGTGGTGGTGAATGCCGACTCGGTTTATGTGCAGAATGTGAAAGGCGATTATTACAAAGCATCTACCATTTATATCAACAAGCAATCGGATATAGCGATACTGAAAATTGAAGACAACCGCTTCCAGTTTGTGAAGAGTCTTCCCTACTCTATCAGCAAGAACAATTCAGACCTGGGAGAAGAAATTTTCACGCTCGGTTACCCGCGCTCTAATGCGGAGATCGTGTATAACCGCGGCTACCTGAGCGCCGGCACCGGTTATAACGGAGACACACTTGCTTACCAGATTGCGATTTCGGCCAACCCTGGTAACTCGGGCGGTCCCATCTTCAACGAAGCGGGCGACGTGATCGGCGTGCTGAGCGGTAAACAGGAAAGCGCCGAAGGCGTGTTCTTCAGCAGCCGTTCGAAAAATATTTATACCGCCCTGCAGGAAATCAGGAAAGACTCCACTTCAGAAGACCGCATTAAACTGCCGGTGACTGTTCCGCTGAGAACGCTGAACAGAACACAGCAGATCAAGCGAATTGAAGAATGCGTGTTTATGGTGAAGAGTTACTAAGCGATTAACTCCACAATCTTTCAGGATATTCACCGGCCTGCACCAGTTTGTGCAGGCTTTGTTTTACATCGGGAGCATCTTCCTTGTAGGTAACGCCAAACCATTGCGCGGTGGTGGGAATCACTTTTATCACTCCCACTTTATCGCGAATAAAGCGGTCGGCTACGATGGGTATGAAAAATTCAGCCTTGGGCTTTGAAATATTTTCTTTCAGAAACTCCTCGAATAATTGCTGTGTATAGGGGAAAATGGACTGGTCGAAACACCAGAAATTCATAGACACCTGCGAATCAAGCCGCAGTTCTTTTGGTTCCTGGTCGTCGTCGCAGACGATCTTGCCGCTTTGTTTTGAAATATTCAAACGCTCTGCAATGCTGGCCAGGTTGCCCTTTTCATCTACCTGGCACACGCCGCGGTTAACGGTGCCGTTATCGCTGAGTGTCTTCAGCAATTCATACCCGATAATGGAATAAGTCTTGCTATTTACTTCTTTGGTGCAGAAATGATATGCCTTCTCAAAAGCATCGCGGCCGTAGAAATCGTCGGCATTGATTACAGCAAATGGTTCCTTCACTTCATCTTTCGCGCAGAGAACGGCGTGCGCAGTGCCCCAGGGTTTGGTGCGTTCGGCAGGCACTGTGTGCGAGCCGATGAATGACTGCAGATCCTGGAACACGTAGCCGGTTTTTATTTTTCCTTTCAGCTTCGGCTCGAAGACTGCCTGGAAGTTCTCCGCAAATTCTTTCCTGATAATAAACACTACTTTCTTAAATCCAGCGCGCATGGCGTCGTAAATTGAATATTCCATGATGGTTTCACCACCAGGACCAAATCCTTCCATCTGTTTCATACTTCCATACCTGGAGGCCATGCCGGCAGCGAGAATCAAAAGCGTAGGTTCCATTTCGTAATTTTAAAAATTGAGTCACGAAAATAGTTAAATATAGATATTTCCAAAGCGATATTACAGCCACTCAATGCTTATGCCAACCTGGAGGTGAGCGCCGATGTGTTGCGTATCGACTTGTTGCATCCTGTGGTGTCGGGCAATAAGTGGTTCAAATTGAAATATCACCTCAACGAAGCTCTTCAACGCAGGAGTGAAGGCATTATTACGTTTGGCGGTGCATTCTCTAATCATCTTGTGGCCACAGCCTGGGCCGCCCGCGAAGCAGGACTGGCCGCTATCGGAGTGATACGTGGCGAAGAGCCGAAACATTATTCTCCCGCACTGCAGGATATGATCGACTATGGCATGCAGCTGAAATTTGTGAATCGCGCCCAATTTGCCGATGAAGAAACATTGCAGAAAAAAATCGCGCAGGAATTTCCACAATATTTCATGGTACCAATGGGCGGACAAAGCAAATTGGGTGTAAAGGGCGCTGCTGAAATATTGCCATTAGCCGATGGCCGAAAATATTCGCATATCATTTGCGCCGTAGGAACAGGCACCATGATGGCAGGCTTGCTGCAGGCAGCAGCGCCGCATCAGCAAGTTATTGGCATCAGCGCGCTGAAAGTCTCCGCCATTGAAAACAATACAATTGAGAGCTTTATTGCTGAAAATAATCCCGGTAAAGCGTTCCGGCTCGTTTACGATTATCATTTTGGCGGCTATGCACGTCATACTCCTGCATTGCTGCAATTCATGAACAGGCTGTACGAAGAGCAGGGCATTCCCACCGATTTTGTCTATACTGCTAAACTGCTTTTTGCCGTGGACCACCTGGTACAGAATGGCCATTTTCCGCCGGGTAGCAGCCTGCTGATTATCCATAGCGGAGGGCTGCAGGGCAACAGGTCGCTGGCTCCGGGAACATTAACTTTTCAATAATTGTCAATTGCCGTGCGGGGTTATCTTTGCCTCGCCAAAATAGATGTGTAATAAATTCGTTATAGGCTCATGACCCGGAAGTTGTTGTTGGTTATAATCATTATCTTGTCCTGCCTGTTGCCAGGTATTGCCCAGGACACCTTACCTGATTTCACGGCAGTGACGCGCAACAACAGGGTATTCATCAGCTGGACCAACACCCTGCCGGTCACCAACCAAATCAGCATCCAGCGCTCGAAAGACAACCGGAATTTCAAGACCATCATGACCGTGCCCGATCCCAAAGTGCTGCAAAACGGTTTTGTGGACACCAAGGCAGATACGCCCTTCATGTATTACCGCCTTTTTATTGTTAGGGACAGCGGGAAATACATGTTTACCAAATCGAAAATACCCACGCTCGATACCACCAAAGCGGCCGAACCCCTGGCTGAAAACCAGGAGACCAGGCGACGCGTGATAGTGGCCGAAGACGTGACGCCGCAGGAAGCCGCGGCCATCAAAGAGGCCATCAAGGAAACCGCGAAAGAAAAACCCAAGGAGGTGGTGCCCTTGCCCGTTCCTGAAAAGATCTTTACCGTGGTGCGCCGCGACACTGTGATTGCACAGGTGAGCGAAAAAAATATCAAGCGTTTCCGGGATTCTGTGGTGCAAAAAACGAAAGACACCATCGCTTTTGCGAGCGTTGATACGATATTGATCAAACCGTATATCCCTCCCGTCGTCTATAAACCTTCAAAATTTATTTATACGGAGAAAGATGGGAACGTCTCTATTGTACTTCCCGAAGCCAGCTCAAAAAAATACGCCATCAAATTTTTTGATGATGAAGAAAACCCGCTCTTCGAGATCAAGGAGGTGAATCAGCCGGCACTGGTGCTTGACAAGACAAATTTCCTGCGATCGGGATGGTTCAAATTTGAATTATATGAAAATGGGCAGTTGAAGGAGAAGCATAAGTTTTTTATACCAAAGGAGTGAGTAAGTAGAGTGATCATATAATCCCATTAAATCCGTGATTCCTGCTGCAGCTCCGCACCAAAAACAAGTTCGAAATTCTTCTTAATCTTTTCCTTTACTTCCTCCATATCCAATTTGTATCCCAATTCCTTTTGCAGCGATGTGACTTGCTTATTCTGAATACCACACGGTATTATATAATCGAAATAGCGCAGATCGGTATTTACATTGAACGCAAAACCGTGCATCGTAATCCACCTGCTGCACCGGATTCCCATAGCGCAGATCTTTCGTTCGCGGCCCGGTATGGTAGCATCTATCCACACGCCGGTCTCTCCCGCCGAACGTTCGCCTTTCAATCCATACTCGGACATAGTAAGTATAATTACCTCCTCAAGATTGCGCAGGTATTTCCCGATATCGGTTGAAAATTTTTCCAAATCCAGAATTGGATAACCTACCACTTGTTCGGGTCCGTGAAAAGTGATATCACCACCGCGATTGGTTCTGTAAAATGAAATCCCCTTTTGAACGCGCTCTTCATCGCCGATCAATACGTTTTGTTCATTGCCGCTTTTTCCCAGGGTATAAACGGGCGGGTGCTCGACGAAAAGGAGGTAGTTTTTGGTGTCGGGTGAAATGATGGCTTCGGGTTTCGGGTTGGGCGTTTCGCGTTGGGGGAAGGATTGGGTTGTTGTCGAAAGCACGACATCGGGTTGATTTATGGTAACAGGTGTTGTTCCATTTGTATACCGCAGGGCTTTTACCGCCAGGTTTTCCTTCAATAATTCTTCCTGGTAATCCCAGGCCGCCTTATACTCCATCCGGCCCAAATCCCGAAACCATACCCGCTGTTTCATAGTATTCGACATCCTGCAAATGTAAGCCAGTTTGCCCAACCCCGCACTGGACAGCCAGGTACCGGGTGGCGCACCTATCACCTGGCCCTCCCTTCCTATTTCTCCCAACCCGAAACCCGAAACCAACCGTTTTACCCAACGCCTCACACTCGTCACCCGACACCCCGAACCCTTATCTTTGCCCCATGAGCAACGCTGAAAAGGTACATTTTCCGGATCATGAAGAACAGGCTGAAGGTTCTGAGGAGCTGTACGAACGGTTGAATATCGTTGTTGACCGTGGCCAGGAGCCCATGCGTTTAGATAAATTCCTGGTGGCCCGTATCGAAGGGGCTTCGCGTAATAAAGTACAACAGGCCATTGAGTCGGGCCGCGTACTGATCAATGGTAAGCAGGTTACCTCCAATCACAAAATCAAACCGGGCGAAGAGATCATTGTGTATTCCGATAAGGAAATACATGGCGAGGAGATCATTCCCGAAGAAATGCCGCTAAACATTGTGTACGAGGATGATGACATCATGATCATCAACAAGCCGGCGGGACTGGTGGTGCATCCGGCAAGCGGTAACCCGCGCGGCACGTTGATCAATGGCGTGGCCTGGTACCTGCAACAACAAAACAGCCATATTACGGCCGATACCCTGCCGCGTTTTGGGCTGGTTCACCGCATCGATAAAAACACCAGCGGCCTGATGGTGCTGGCCAAGACCGAGAAGGCCGTGAGCTCACTTGCCAAAGAATTTTTTGATCATACCATTCATCGGCACTATATCGCCATGGTGTGGGGGGATGTGGCCGAAGACCAGGGCACCATCCGCGCGCATGTTGGCCGTCATCAACGTTTCCGCAAAATTTTCGACGCCTACCCCGACGGCGAATATGGCAAAGAGGCCGTGACGCATTATAAGGTGCTGGAGCGATTGGGCTATGTCACCATCATTCAATGCGAACTGGAGACCGGCCGCACACACCAGATCCGCGTGCATATGAAACATATCGGTCACCCGCTTTTCAATGATGAATTATACGGGGGTGACAAAATTGTGAAAGGAACTGTCTTCAGCAAATACAAACAATTTGTTGAAAACTGTTTTGCTATTTGTCCGCGGCACGCGTTGCATGCAAAAACGATTGGGTTCATTCATCCGCGCACCTGGAAGGAGGTGGTGTTTGACAGCGAATTGCCGGAAGATATGCAGCAATTGTTTGAGAAATGGCGCGGCTATGTGAAGGCGAAACATTTGACGTAGATCATACTTACTCTAAAATACCGGAATAAGGGATTGTGGGTAAAAAGCACCACCATTATATTAGTGCACTAACCAAACCCCCACATGAAGACAAGATCGACCCTTTTAATCATTCTGCTTATTGGTTTTTCTGTTATCCTGAATGCGCAATCGGTATCACCGGATGTTACCAACAGTACCGGCGGTTCGTGGTCTGACAAATACTACCGGGTAGACTGGAGCGTGGGCGAAATGAGTCTCGTGACTTTCTACCAAAACAGCAACGGCATGCTGGAAAATGGTTTCCTGCATCCGGGTACGGGGCGGCCGAGTAACACGAATGATTTTTTCGCCAACGGCGAAATCATGATTTTCCCCAACCCTGTTTATACCAGCACCGAACTGAACATCACTTTGCCGCAGGCGGGCACCATTACAGTACGCTTTACCGATGTGCTGGGAAGAATTCTGGCGGTAAAGCAATTCGACTACAACGGTGCCGGTCGCATAGAGCGGCTTGATATGCGCACTTTCAAGAACGGCTTTTACTTCCTGCACATAGAATTAAAACCTACCGATTTGTCGGCCCCCACGCGTAAGGGTGCTTACCGGCTGGTAAAACTTTCACAATAGTATTAATATCCTAACATAAACCCTTGAATGAACACTATTATGACCAGAAGGCTTTTTTCTGTTCTCCTTGTTATGTTGACGGCCCCTGTAGCACTGCTGGCGCAGGCGCCACCGGCCATCAACTACCAGGGCATTGCACGCAACCCCGCGGGCAATGCGATTCCTCTCAAGACAATCAATCTTCGTTTGTCCATTCGCGATGGAAGCGAAAACGGACCGGTGGTGTATATGGAGACGCGCACCGTAACCACCAATGCGTTTGGTATGTTTAACGTGGCTATCGGTGGCAGTGGCGCCTCTACTTCGATGGGCACGCTGTATGACGTGAACTGGGGTAGCGGCAACAAATACCTGCAGGTAGAAATGGACCTGGAGGGCGGTAGTAATTACAAGCAGATGGGTACCAGCCAGCTCTTGTCGGTTCCCTATGCCTTATATGCCGGCAACTCTACATTAAGTGGTGGAGTGGCTGGTGGTGATTTAAGCGGCACTTATCCCGATCCGGTTATTCGTGACGGCGCCATTACTGCCAACAAACTTGCCAGTGGCGTAATTCCCACCACGCTTCCACCGAGTGGTGGAGCCGGTGGTGATCTGGGCGGCACTTATCCCAATCCAACGGTTACACGCATACGAGGTATACAGGTAGCGGCTATTACCCCGGCTACCGGCCAGGTTCTGAAATATAACGGCAGTTTTTGGGCACCGGCAGCCGATAATACGGGAAGTGGGTTTACTCTTCCTTATTCCGCCACTGGCACCTCCGGCAATGCCTTGTTGTCACTATCCAATGCGGGCACAGGTCCCGCCATCGAGGCAAACATACCTGCTTCCAACTCAGGCAACGGCATTATCGCATTGCAGGGTATTAATTTAGGTACGGGGTCAGGCGGCATCGGGGTATATGGCATGCACAACTCAAACGGTACGGGTGTATTTGGAACGACTGCAAGCGGCAACGGTGTGTATGGATCAGCATCAGGCAACGGTACCGGCGTATTTGCTTCAAGCATTTCAGGTACCGGGTTGTCGGTACAAAGCCAGAACGGAACTCCGGCTTATTTCACCATCTCCAATTCCTCCAATAGCAATAACGTTATCAATGCACGCACCAATGGTGGCGGCGCAGCACTGAGTGCTTCCAACACGGGCACCGGTTCAGGGGTGACGTCTATTGCGGACGGAGGTCATGCCGTTTATGCTGCAACCAATTCGCCTGGCAACTATGGATTGTATAGTGAAAACAGGGCCGGCGGTACTTCAATCTATTCCCGCGCCAACAGCAACACCGGCGCAGCATTGTTAGCCATCAATGAAAATGGAGGAGCTGCTGTCCGCGGATATATTAGCGGCAATTCCAGCGGTACTGGCATAGCCATACTGGGACAGGTTGGCATTAATAATAGTACAGGACGTGCTGCGCGTTTCGAGAACATCAATTCAGCAAACACTAATGCCAACACACTGGAAGTAGAAACTAATTCTCCCGGCAACTCGTCCAATAATGATTTGGGTAATGCTGCCCGTTTTATAGTATCCAATCCAATTTCCCGGGCCAATGCTTTGCGTGCAGAGACCAATACCAATTTAGGGCATAATCTCAACTCTGGTATCGGTGCGACGGCGGCTATCTTTGGGCGGACTACAGGAGCGGGCGGTATCGCGGGTGTTTTTCATGTGTCTAACCAAGCAAGTTATGGATCCGCTCTGCTGGCTGTGAATGATGGCTTCGGTACGGGCATTCAAGCGCTTACCAAAAGTGGCGTGGCCATATCGGTGGAGAGTGAAACCGGACTTGGTCTTTCTGCAGCATCGGGCTCCAGTACAGCAGCACGTTTTTTTATCAGGGAGTATAGCAGCGTTGACCCTGTGGTGCGGATCGATAACTTCAACAGCAACGGTAATATGCTAGTCTTTCGGTCTGGCCCCAGCTTGAGCACAGTGGTGGCGCGCATTGATGCCACCGGCCGGGGATATTTTAATAACGGAACACAATCCGGCGGTGCCGACCTGGCCGAAGCCTTTGATGTGGAAGGAGATGTAAAAACTTATGAGCCGGGTGACGTACTGGTAATTTCCCTGGAAAAAGACAGGGCCGTTACGAAATCGGCCGAGCCCTACTCCACGCTAGTGCTGGGTGTGTATGCCACCAAGCCAGGTGTATTACTGACCGAAGAAAACATCGAGCACTCGCTGAACGACAAAGTGCCATTGGGTGTAATCGGCGTAATTCCCACCAAGGTATGCACAGAAGGCGGCGCTATTCGGAAAGGCGACCTGCTGGTTACTTCATCACAACGCGGTGTGGCCATGAAAGCCGATCCTGAAAAAGTGAAAGCAGGCCAGGTGCTTGGTAAGGCACTGCAGGATTTTGATGGCGGTGGTGTGGGTTTAATTAAAGTATTTGTGAATTGTAAATAAGTTTTGATTTAGAGGTTGTCTGGCCGGCATATCGAAAGATGTGCCGGTTTTTTTTTATAACTCCCCAAAATCAAACAGCGTCGCCGTAAACACGCCCCGCTCGCGCTTTTTAAACGCCACATCCCAATTGCCGTAATACCGCATCAGCGAGGGCACCAGGTATTCGCCGTACTTCGTCATCTCTACCTCCATATGCACATCAAAATCGTAAACGCCGGCATCATAACTCAGCGAATATTTCCGCGCTACAATTTCCCAGGTGTCGATTTTAAACCAGGTGACCATTTCATCTATTACAATCTTGTCCTTCTTGCCTTCGCTTAAGCCCTCGCGCGGCACAATGGTGAAAACATAACACATCTCGCCTTTGAATGCGTCGATGTCAATGATAAATTCATAACGCTTCGCCACATCTTCATCAAACAACGCAATCTTATTCCCGATAAAAGGAATGCCCGGAATCTTTTTGCCCGGGTTGAAGAAAAGCATTTTCAGTTGCTCTTTGTGTTTTTCCAGGCCGCGTTTGTCTTTCAAACTAAAGGCCACATCCTTCACGATATTCGTTTCACCGCAAACGGTATCGGGCGCGAAGAACAAGCTGGCGTACATTTCGGCGGTAGTGTAATTCAACCTCTTCTTTTTGTCGTACATGTCGCCGGTCACAGATTCTTCCAGCACTTCCGTCCAGCGGCAGCCGGCATTAGCGTGCTGGCGGGTCCGACTGAAGAGGGAAGCTTTTTGCTTGCCCTTCTTGTCCATCATGCGGATGTCGTTGAGAGAAGTATAACTCAGCACGCGCAGGTTGCGAAAGGCTTTGTAAAAAGTGGTATCGTTCTGCACGCGCTTAATAAAGGCGGGCACGTTGAGGTTGCTGCGCACTACCACCTCTTTCAGGGTGACAGTCTTCTGTTCAACGGTCACCAACGAGTCCTGCGACAGTGCGGTGTGGGAAATCAATAACAAGCAACAAAGTATGGAGAGGCGCGACACGGCAGTTATTTAGGGAATACCATCTTGTAGTCCACTTTCACCTTGCCCTTTGAAATATCGTCGAGTTTACCCTTCAGCATTCTTTTTTTCAAAGGCTTCAGGTAATCGATAAACAATTTTCCCTCTATGTGATCGTATTCGTGCAATATTACGCGCGCAGTGATGCCGCGGAAAGTCTCCGTATGCGGCTGAAATTGTTCGTCCACGTATTCCAGCGTCACGGTCTCGTTGCGGTAAATGTCTTCGCGAATCTTGGGTATGCTCAGGCAGCCCTCGTTGTAAGCCCATTCTTCACCGTTGAGCGATTTGATATGCGCGTTGATGAACACTCTTTTAATACCCGGTTCGTCGGGGTATTTGCCTTTTTCGTCTTCTTCCTGGTTTTCGAATATCTGGGAGCTGTCTACGATAAACAGCCTGATGTCGCGGTTTACCTGCGGGGCAGCCAACCCCACCCCGTTGCTGGCATACATGGTCTCCCACATATCAGCGATCAGCTTTTCCAGGCCGGGAAAATCCGGCGTAATATCGTTAGCCACAGTCCTCAGTATCGGGGAACCATACGCAACTATCGGTAAAATCATTGTTAAATGCTTGATTGTTCGAGTGTTATTAACGAGTGCAAAGGTACGGCCTCACAGCGACTCCAGCAATATCTGCGCGTGGTTATGTTCTTCATCCTTCACCGCATACAAAAGCGTCACTTTCTTATGTTCTTTCACCAGGCGGCGCAGTTCGTTGAGCGCTTCGTTATGCCGTAGTTCCGCCTTGTACCTTTTCACAAACTCTGTCCAGTTGTCCCGGTCCTTGTGAAACCATTGCCGCAGCTCGGTGGAAGGTGCCACTTCCTTCAGCCACAGGTCAATATGCGCGTCTTCCTTCTTCATGCCGCGCGGCCACAGGCGGTCAACCAATATACGATAACCATCCTGATGATCGTATGGTTCATACACGCGTTTGATTTGTATTGCCATAAGCTTCATTATTCAAGACTGCGCAGGTATTCCTGCAAAATGATGGTGGCCGCCAGCTTATCTACCAGCGATTTATCCTGGCGCTGCTTCTTCTTCAATCCCATATCGATCATGGCGGCGCTGGCCATTTTTGAAGTGTATCGTTCATCAACCAGTTTAATGGGTATTTGGGGAAATTCTTTTTTCAGCTTCTCCACTATCTTACGCACCAGCGGCGTGGCGTGGGTTTCGGTATCGTCCCAGTTCTTAGGCTCGCCAATAAGGATCAGTTCTACTTCTTCTTTTTTGAAATAATCTTTTAAGAAAGCGATCAGTTTGGGTGATTCGATGGTCGTCAATGCCGTGGCGATTATTTTCAAAGGATCGGTAACGGCGATGCCGGTGCGCTTTAATCCGTAATCTATGGCAAGTATGCGGGGCATAATTATGGATAAACAACCGGGTGTAAAAATATATCAGCAATCACGAACACGGCAAACACTACGCTGGCGATTCCATTAGCAGTCATGAAAGCGAGGTTTACGCGACGCAGGTCATCGGGTTTTACAATGGAATGCTGGTATAATAACATGCCGCCAAAAACCGCCACTCCTGCCCAGTAAAGCCACCCGAATCTACCATAAACACCTGCGGCAACAATACAAGCAAAACTAATGACATGCAATGCTTCCGATACGCGCAACGCTTTCTTCTTTCCCAACCATACCGGCATAGAAAATAATCGTTGTGAGCGGTCAAATTCTTCATCCTGCAAAGCGTAAATGATATCAAAGCCGCTCACCCAAAACACCACCGAAAGTGAAAACAAAATAGGTAGCAGGTGAAATTCGCCCGTCACTGCCAGGTAAGCGCCGATGGGGGCCAGGGAAAGACCTAATCCTAATACGAGGTGACAAAGCGGTGTAAATCTTTTGGTATAACTGTAAAATAAAATCACGAATAAGGCTACCGGTGATAAGTAAAAGCAAATACGATTGATAAACCAGCAGGTGATGATAAATAACACACAACAGGCAATAGTAAACCACAATACACTGTTTGCCTTCAAAATACCCGCGGGAATTTCACGAATGGCGGTACGCGGGTTTTTAGCATCAAAATGCCTGTCGAGGTAGCGGTTAAAAGCCATGGCGGCGCTGCGCGCGAAGACCATGCAGAGAATAACTAATATAAATTGCCAGGTCAGGTCCGCAATTTGCGCCGGGGAAAAAGCAGGGATATTCCAGCCGGGCAAAACCGACGTAATACTAAACATTCCCAGGAAAAACCCGATCAACGCAAAGGGCATCGCAAAAATGGTATGCGAAAACTTGATGAGCGAAAGATAATTTTTAATAGTGGTCATAATCTGCACTTCAGTTTGAGTTCAGCAGTCGCACCAGCGATTCCGGCAATTTCACCGTCATATACCCATCGCCGGTACTCTCTGTAGGAAAAGGTTCTATGATCCCATGGTACACCCAGTAAAAATTGTTGGTGATATTGCCGGGATCCTGTTCGAAAAACTGCGTTACCAGTGGCGCAATCACTTCAATGCGCGCAGTGACGCGGTTATCCGTAAGCGGCGATACAAAGGTGGAGCCTTTTGTTGGTATTGCCACCAATGCGCCGTACTGTCCGAGGCAGAAGTCGAAATATTTCTCCAGCTCAATCATCCGTGAAGCGGAGAAATCGCCGCTGAAAAACGAGTAAAACTCCCAGCCATCGTCGTGCGCCATCTTGTTGATATTTAACTCTTCCGTAGCCACATTGTTCAGTGCTTCTTCAAACAGGGTCTCCTGCGGCAGTTTCCACCCCGCAATTTCCTCCATTTTCAGGTACCTGAACTGGTTTTCATAGTCAAATACCAACACGGTGCGCGTGCCGGGAAAATCGGTGCGCAGCACCAGGTCTTTCGCAAATTCGTTGGCCATAATGGCTTCGTGCTTCACCAGCACTTTCAGGAATTGTTTGGCGTAGTCGTAGTCTTTGAAAAAATAATTATAGGCGTCGTCGGAGAAATTGATCTTATTGAAATGCGAGTAAATAATCGACTCCCAATCATCTTCCTCGGCGCCAGTGAGCATACGCACCAGGTTATCGAAGCCGTATTTCAAAGCCTTGCCATCTTCGCCCTTCACGGTCAGCATGCCATCGTTCAGGGCAATCACTTTTTCACCTTTTTCCCGGAAATAGTTCAGTGCATAGTTTATGAGGCGCTCATATCCTTTCTGGTCCATGATGTGCATGTAATCCGCCGGGATCTTCTTGTCGAAACGCTTCCTGAAAATTCTCCTGAAAAAGTTAAGCATGCGCCTCCGTATGTAATTGTTTGAAAAACTCCCACAGCACAATGCCTGCTGCCACTGAAATATTCAGCGAATGCTTCATTCCCATCTGCGGAATTTCAATGCTGCCATGGCATAGTTTCAGCACTTCGGCATCTACCCCACTCACTTCATTGCCAAATACCAGGCCCAGCTTCTCTCCCTTTTTCACCGGTACCTGGTGCAGCGGCAGGCTGCCTTCCACCTGTTCTACCGCCCAGATGGTATAAGCTTCTTCCCGCAGACTTTTCACCGCCTCCAGGGTGGTGGAAAAATACTTCCAGTCAACAGTCTCCGTAGCGCCCAGCGCCGTCTTATGTATATCCCTGTGCGGCGGCTGTGGCGTATAACCACACAGGTAAATGCCCTGCATCAGGAAAGCATCGGCCGTACGAAACACACTGCCCACATTGTGCATACTCCTTATATTGTCGAGCACAATCACCACCGGCACTTTCTCCGACTCCTTAAACTCCTCCACCGTCTTGCGGTTCAATTCATCCATGCTTAGCTTGCGCATAGGGCAAAGATAGGGCGTCGCCGCGAGGCGGCGCAGTTTCACCCGCCACCCTACATTCGAAACCCTTAAATTTGCCGCCATGACCAAAACCACCACCGATACCCCTTTAATGCAGCAGCACCGGGCTATAAAGCAGAAGTACCCTGATGCCGTGCTGTTGTTCAGGGTGGGCGATTTTTACGAGACTTTTGGAGAAGATGCCATCATTTCTTCGCGGGTGCTGGGCATCACTCTGACCAAGAGGAACAACGGGGCGGCGGCCAGCAGCGAGCTGGCAGGTTTTCCACATCATGCACTGGATACTTACCTGCACAAGCTGGTTAAAGCCGGCTACCGGGTAGCGGTTTGCGACCAGTTGGAAGACCCCAAAACCGCCAAAGGCATCGTAAAACGCGGCGTTACAGAAATGGTAACGCCGGGAGTGGCTATCAATGAAAAACTGCTTGAACACAACAGCAACAATTTCCTCGCCGGTATTCATTTTACCGAAGAAAATATTGGTATCGCTTTCCTGGATATTTCCACGGGCGAATTTTTCGTGGCGGAGGGCAACCAGGAGTATATTGATAAACTCCTGCAAACACTGCGCCCCGCAGAAGTGATTTTTCAGCGATCATTTCAAAAACAATTCAAAGAAGCATTCGGCTCGAAGTATTATACCTATACCCTGGAGAGCTGGATCTTTGATGAAGCGTATGCTACCGAAAGCCTGCTGAAACATTTTCAGACACATTCGCTGAAAGGTTTTGGTATTGAAGAACTGCATCACGGCATTGTGGCTGCCGGCGCGGTGTTGCATTACCTGAAAGATACTGAACATCCCAACCTGCAACACATCACTTCGCTGCAGCGCATCGACCGCGAAGATTATTTGTGGATGGATCGCTTCACGATCCGCAACCTGGAACTGATCAGCACGGGCACCGAGCAGGGTAATAACCTGCTGAAAGTGCTCGACAATACGGTAAGTCCTATGGGCGCGCGCCTGCTGAAACGCTGGATGCTGTTGCCGCTGAAAGATATGGCGCGCATCAACGAGCGACTCAACCTGGTGGCGTTTTTTATAAAAGATGTGGAGCTGCGCAACAAACTCACCCATCATATCAAACAATGCGGCGATATTGAAAGGCTGGTGAGTAAGATTCCTATGAAGAAGATCAACCCGCGCGAAGTGCTGACCGTCGCGCGCGGACTGCAGCACATAGAAGAAATAAAACAACTCTGCGCCTCGGCAGAAGATGACTACCTGCAACGCCTGACCGCTCAACTGGATAGTTGTTATGAAATAGCGGAAAAAATAAAAAAACAGATCATTGACAATCCTCCCGCCGTAACAGCCAAAGGAGGAATCATAGGCGAAGGCGTGCACGAAGAACTTGATCAGCTGCGAAAAATTGCCAGCGGCGGCAAAGAATACCTCGCCGAACTGCAAAGCAGGGAAGCCGAAGCTACGGGCATTTCCTCGCTCAAGATCGGTTTTAATAATGTGTTTGGCTATTACCTGGAAGTAACCAACGCGCACAAAAACAAAGTGCCTGCTTCCTGGATTCGCAAACAAACACTGGCGAATGCCGAAAGATATATTACTTCTGAACTGAAAGAATACGAAGAAAAGATTACCGGCGCCGAAGAAAAAATTCTTGCTATAGAACTCGAACTTTACGATAAGCTCCTGCTCGATCTGCAGCAATTTATCGCGCCCATGCAGGTGAATGGTCATGTGCTGGCCGTACTGGACTGCCTGCTGTGTTTTGCCAACAATGCGCTTCAATACAACTACCGTCAGCCCGTATTGCACGACGGACTTGAACTCGATCTCAAAGCGGCACGTCACCCCGTAATAGAGCGCAACCTGCCCGCGGGCGAGCCTTATATCACCAACGACATATTGCTCGATCCCGCCTCGCAACAGATCATCATACTGACTGGTCCCAATATGAGTGGTAAGAGTGCTTTGTTGCGACAAACCGCGCTCATTACTTTGATGGCGCATATGGGCAGTTTCGTGCCCGCCGACTCGGCACATATACCGCTGACTGACAAAATCTTTACCCGTGTGGGTGCCTCCGACAATCTCAGCGGCGGCGAATCCACTTTTATGGTGGAAATGAATGAAACCGCAAGCATCATCAACAATATCACCGCGCGTAGTCTGATACTGTTAGATGAAATTGGCCGCGGCACTTCTACTTACGACGGTATTTCCATTGCATGGAGCATTGCTGAATACCTGCATCAATCGCCCTTTGCACCCAAGACTTTATTTGCCACGCACTATCATGAACTGAATGAACTGGAAAATAAACTGCCGCGCGTAAAGAACTATCATATCACCAACAAAGAAGTGGGCAACAAAGTAATCTTCCTGCGCAAACTTGCGCCCGGCGGCAGCACGCATAGTTTTGGTATTCACGTGGCCCGCATGGCCGGCATGCCGCCTGCGCTCATCAACCGCGCCAACGAAATTTTGCAACAACTGGAACAAAAACATGCCGGCAATCCCGCCTCACCGCGCGAACAGGTAAAACAAATTTCTTCCCAGAAATTACAACTCTCCATATTCGATGCGCATAGCGAAACATTTGAGCAGATCAGGAAACTGCTTGAAGGAATTGATATAAACAGGCTGACGCCAGTGGAGGCGTTGCTGAAGCTGAATGAAATTAAGCAACTGCTTAAGTAATCCCACCTGTCATCACAAATAACTCAACCACCACTTCTTATGTGTACTCTTATACCTGTCGTACCATTTACACAACGGATATAACGCCAGCACCACATAAATCCATACCCCGTACACCACCGGCAATCCGTATCCAAAATCAAGCGGACGGAAATACATGAATGAATTCGGATCGACGATCTCGTCCACACCTCGCTCATCTATAAAGAAAAATGCCAGCACCGTAAACGTATGTATCAAATAAAAATGGAGGATATAGAAAAAGAAGGGCACGCGGCCATACACCCTCGCAAAATCAGTGAGTTTATTCTGCACACCCTCCAGCGCCGCCAGCGCTATCAATGCCGGACCCAATGTAATGCTCGAGTACAATAAGGAAGGCGGATACTTGGTAACATTCATGAACGAAAAGAAGTCCTGCAACAAAGTGGGATAATCTTTCCACCTGTTCGGGTCGCCATATGCATTGATTGCACGAACAACGATGAAGAGAACAATTAACCCGGAACCTGTCCACAACAATATTTTCTTCCGCCTGGCAGCATCCACCGTCGGTTCAAACCATCTGCCCGCGCAATATCCCAGCGCCATAATGCCAATCCATGCCAGCACAGGATAAACCACAAACACATTATGGCCAGGCATCCATTCATAGGTGGTAAAACGTGCAGAATGGATAACATCCAACCAAAAACCCGGAGGCTGATTCTTGCCGGCCAGCAAGGCCTCATAATAATCGAGCAGGTTATGTCCTGCGAAAATTAATACACCAATTGCCAGTATAGCTTTCAAAGGCAACCATACCAGCAGCCCCAGTGCCATCATACATATCCCGATCGCCCATATCACCTGCAAAGGAATATTATGATATCCCGGATCAAAGGTCCATCCAAAACTAATGATCACCAGCTCCGCCACTACCAGCCATAGCCCGCGCGTGATTAAAAATTTACTCAAATCGCCTCTCGTCTTTTTCAAACCCTGCAAATACGCGGCTGTCCCGGCCAGGAACACAAACACAGGCGCGCAAAAGTGCGTTATCCATCTTGTAAAATACAGTGCTGCCGTAGTGGTAGCCGGATCAAGCGGATCCTCAGTAAAGGCAGGTTGATGAAAAAAATCACGTACATGATCAATCGCCATGATGATCATTACGATGCCGCGCAACATATCAATACTCTGGATGCGGCCTTTTTTCGTTAGCAGCTGACTCATTTTTGTTTGTTCATGGAGCCACGAAGTACGGAATAATTGCACTAAAAAATATCCCCGATTCATGGTAGAGGGGGAAGAGAGAAGACCGCCCGCCCGCGGAAGGGCTTGATAATAATCAATCAGCATATAATCCGGCGGGCTTGGTGTGGAGTAAATGTGCGTTATTTTTCTCCGATTTTCCGGTACTTTGAGGCGTGAGGTGTTGAAGATGGTGGAAGGGCCGCGCTCTTGTTTTTTCAACTAAAACGAGCTATATGAAATGGGTACTGGTTAATCATGCTTCGCCTTCCGTGCAGAAATATCACTTGGTGGATGGAGTGGAAAAGAAGGCAGAACTGAAGTATAACCTCCTGCAACAATCGGTGCGCGTAAGTAATGACGACTCACAGCGCGTTTTTTTTCTTGAGCGAAGTGGTTTCTGGAACAATAAGACCATCTTTAAAAACGAGTACGGCCTGGAGATCGGTAAAATGACTTTTGAAAAAGGTTTCCACGCCGGCGCCATCGAAATAGACGGCAATAAATTTCACTATACTATTGAAGATAATCCCGAACAACACCTCATCATTTACGACGATCATATGCAGCCCCTGCTCACCTGCGACCTGAGCGCCTCCGGTTACAAACGTGAACTGGATCTGAGCAGCCTGGTGCTTGGATTGTACTGGCATGCGCATCCTGCTTCGGGCGCGCAATTGCAACCCGAATTAATACGCGCACTCAAGATCGCGTGATTATTGATCGCGAACACATCTGAAACCCGTATGTTCCAAACCCGTATCGGGTGATGTCTTCATGCGCGCCGATACGCGATAGCTGGCGCAATAAGAAGCATGACATAGAAAGGAACCTCCGCGAACCACACGCTTCGGGACGGCAGGTTCGTCAGGGTCATAAGAACTGGAAGGCCCCTTGGCGTCAGTAATATTTTTCCGGGCACATTCCACATAATAGTGGGCGTTGTACCAGTCGGCGCACCATTCCCACACATTACCGGCCATATCGTACAATCCGTAGGCGTTGGGGGCATAAGAACGCACCGGCGCCGCTCGCTCAAATCCATCTCTTGCAGTATTAAGGTCGGGAAATCTTCCCTGCCAGATATTCGCCTTTGCTTTTCCGGATTCCACCGGCTCATTGCCCCAGGTAAATGGCTGGTTGGCCATGCCGGCGCGTGCGGCCCACTCCCATTCCACTTCGGTAGGCAGCCGCTTGCCGGCCCATTTGGCGTACGCATTCGCGTCTTCCCACGACACATGCACTACCGGGTAATTATCCTTACCCTCGATGCTGCTGCCCGGTCCCTGCGGATGCCTCCAGTTGGCGCCTCTTACCCAGCGCCACCACTGCCCGGGATTGCTGAGTACCACCTGCTCACTGGGCGGCGAAAACACCAGCGATGCAGGCTGCAGTAGACTATCATGCGGCCTCGGCGTGCCCGGCGGCAATTGTTTTTTCAATTCTTCCCAGTCAGGTTTTCTTTCAGCAGTGGTGACATAACCGGTAGCCTCCACAAATTTCCGGAACTGCGCATTCGTAACCTCGGTCTCATCCATCCAGAAACCCTTCACTTCCACCCAATGCTGCGGATACTCGTCGGGCCTGCCCTCCTCATCCGAAGCGCCCATCAAAAAGCGCCCGCCGGGTATAAGCACCATGCCCTCCGTAGAAATGCTATCTGCAGTCTGAATGGATACAGGTGAGGATTCTCCGATATAGCGCGAAGGCAGCGTCGCGCAACAACTAAGGGTATCGGACTTTGGTTTTTCGTCGCTAAGCGATGCACCACAGCCCACACAAAAAAGGGAAATAATCAGCCAGCGTAACATGGATCAAACCTAAGGAAATATTGGGAGGAAAAAAGAAACAACAGTCAATATGTCCCGTGCTGGCACAATATTATTAGTTACCATTACCTATGACCTGGCACACCAGCGATATCGTCCGCGTTGTTTCCGAATTAAACACCAGTGATAAAGGTCTGTCTGCCAATGAAGCGGCCAGCCGGCTGAAGCAGCATGGCCCCAATGAGCTGGAAGAAAAAAAGAAACGATCGCCGTGGGTAATGTTCCTCCTGCAGTTTAAGGATTTCATGATCATCATACTGATCGTCGCGGCTATCATTTCCGGGGTGGTTGGCGATGCGAAAGATACTATCGTGATACTCGTGATCGTGCTGCTGAATGCTATTGTTGGTTTTGTGCAGGAATACCGGGCGGAGAAGGCAATGGAGGCACTGAAAAAAATGTCGACCACACAGGCCAGCGTGCTGCGCGACGGAGAGGAACACCAGGTTCCTGCGCGCGAGCTGGTGCCGGGAGATATCATTAGCCTGGAAGCAGGCGATATGGTGCCCGCCGATGCACGCATCATTGAATCGAACGCGCTGAAAGTGGAAGAAGCTTCGCTCACCGGCGAGTCGCAGCCCATAGACAAAAACTCCAACCCCCTTCCCGATGAAAAACTTCCGATCGGCGACCGCACCAATATGGCTTACAAAAGCACGCTGGTAACCTATGGCCGCGGAAAAGCAGTGGTAGTAGCCACTGGCATGAAAACCGAAATCGGCGATATAGCGCAGATGCTGCAGGAAGACAGCGGTCTTACACCGTTGCAGTTGCGACTGGCTGATTTCGGGAAAAAATTATCATTCATCGTGCTGGGCATTTGTGTGTTGCTGTATGTGATTGTTCTTTTACGCGGTGAAAATTCGGTCTCCATGTTGCTTACCGCCATTTCACTGGCTGTGGCTGCAATACCCGAAGCTCTTCCCGCCGTGGTGACCATTGCACTGGCACGAGGCGCCAATATTATGGTGAAGAAAAATGCGCTGATCAGGAAACTGCCAGCGGTGGAAACGCTCGGTAGCGTGACTTACATCTGCACCGACAAAACGGGAACGCTCACGCAAAATAAAATGTCGGTGAAAGAAACATGGGCGGCAGAAGGTGAGCAGGAAAAAACTGAAGTGGACAATCTCACTTCCATTCAACTCCTGCACCTGGCCATGGCACTTAACCAGGATACGAAAATGGATGGTGACAAAACCATCGGCGATCCGACTGAAATAGCGCTGATAGAATACGTGAACGAAAAAAATGATTTCGATGAAAGCGAACTCAAAAAGTATCAACGCGTACACGAAATGCCTTTCGATTCTGATCGAAAGATGATGACTACCATTCATCAGCTCGGCGATCGATACCTCGCTGTCACTAAAGGGGCAGTGGAATCAATTGTGCAAATCTGTCAGGGCTGCAATGCCGATGCCATCACCCGGCAATCAGAAAAAATGGCGAAGGCGGGTCAGCGTGTGTTGGCATTTTCATATAAAATAATTCAGGAGCTGCCCAATGAAAACTGCCCGGAAGAAATAGAGACGGATCAGCGCTTCGTAGGCCTGGCTGGTATGATCGATCCCCCCCGCGAAGAGGCGGCACAGGCCGTGTCGGAATGCAAAGGCGCCGGCATCGTACCCGTGATGATCACCGGCGATCATCCTGCCACGGCCAGGGCCGTCGCACACGAGATGGGAATCTTATACGGCGAGGATGATAAGGTGATGACCGGCACTGAACTGGAAGGAATGGATGAAGCAAGTTTTGTGAACGAAATCGAACACATAAAAGTATATGCCCGCGTGTCACCAGAGCAGAAACTGAATATCGTAAAAACGCTGCAGGAAAAAAATCAATACGTTGCCATGACCGGCGACGGCGTAAACGATGCCCCCGCACTCAAGCGCGCCAATATAGGCGTAGCCATGGGCATTACGGGCACTGATGTTTCAAAAGAAGCGGCCAATATGATTTTGCTCGACGATAATTTCGCCACTATCGTCAAGGCCATTAAAGAAGGGCGGCGCATTTTCGACAATATCCGCCGCTTTATACGTTATGTACTCACCTGCAACCTCGCGGAGATTCTTACCATTTTCATTGCACCAATTGTCGGTTTACCCATACCGTTATTACCCATTCATATTCTCTGGATCAACCTGGTTACCGATAGCCTGCCCGGTCTTGCCATGGCGGGCGAACCGGCAGGTAGGAATGTTATGAAAAGGCCACCACGCAATCCTTCAGAAAGCATATTTGCAGGTGGACTGGGTATTCATATACTCTGGGTTGGCACGCTCATGGCTGCACTCACGCTCGGCACGCAGGCCTGGGCAGTATCTGCCGGCGTGAAGCATTGGCAGACTATCGTATTTACCGTGCTTTGCTTTGCGCAGCTGAGCCACGCGCTGGCCACGCATAGTGACGAACGATTATTGTTCAGCAAAAACTTTTTCAGCAACCCGCAATTGCTCGGCGCGGTAGGCATCACATTTGCTCTGCAGTTGACAGTCACTTACACTCCAGCTATTGCCAAAGTGTTATCTATTCAGCCGCTCACGCTTAGCGAACTCCTGGTCTGTATAGGTGTATCAGCCATAATTTTCCTGGCAGTGGAATTGGAGAAATATATAAAAAGCAAGAGATGGAAAAAGTAAGCATCTCATCATGAAATAAGAAATGGCGTCAACAAATGTTTCAGTACTGTTATCGCCAGCCAGTAGTACACTGTTCCCGTCACCATATACTTATCAAAGCGGTCCAGGAATCCTCCCTGGCCGGGCAGCAACTTGCTGTATTGCCTTACGTTCATTCTTCGCTTGAACCAGGAACTTACCAGGTCGCCCGTTACTGCAGCAGTTGCGGTAAGCACACCGATAAATATGGAAACCGGCAGCGTAACATTCAGCATACCTGATACAATCAGCGCGGTGATGACGCAGAAAATAAATCCGCCCACCACTCCTTCCACTGTTTTTGACCGGTCCATCTCCGGCACTATGGCGCGGCGCCCAAACCAGGTGCCGGCCACCTGGCTGAATACCTCAAACATCAATACCTGCAGGTAAATGGAATAAAGAAAATAGGGGTTGAAGATGAAGGAAAAAAACAAAAAGCCCGCGGCTATCAGTGTATAACCCGCCAACGCGGTCATCAGCATTGGCAGGCTCCTGTATTTATGCTTCATCACCGCGCGGATGATTTCAAAACAGCCGCCGAGAATGATGAGCATGGTAAGAATGGAAACCAGCCTGGTAAAAATGGAGACGATCACTACCAGCGTAGTGAACACATATGAGTAGTAACGAGTCCAGCGCCGCCGCATCAGTTCTTCATCGGCACCCAGGCTGGCGATGCCAACACCCAGTGCGCCGATAATGGCGCAGCCAATGGTGAAGTAGAAAATGATGTGCATGATGGACGTTGATTACTCCAGTCCAAACAGCCCCTTATTCAGCAACTGAAGCGTTTGAGTCTTATACGATGAAGGTACCAGTAGCGACACATTATGTTTGCTGCCGCCATAGCTTACCATCCTCACCGGTATGGGCGTAAGCGCCTCAAAGAGTCGGCGCAGCATATCCTTGGTCTCGGCAATTTCATTACCCACCACGGAAATGATGGTATTGTCCTGCTCTACGCTGATGGTGCCGAAAGGTTCCAGTTCTTTCACGATCTCTTTCAGATGAGTGCCATTATCGATCGTTACAGATACCGCCACCTCGGAAGTTGTAATCATATCAATGGGCGTGCGGTATTTTTCAAAAACTTCAAATATTTTTCTCAGGAAACCGTAGGCCAGCAACATGCGACTGCTCTTGATATTGATGGCGATGATGCCGTCTTTAGCAGCTACGGCTTTCACGCCTTTCGAACCGGCATCCTGCATAATCACGGTGCCTGGCGCTTCGGGCTGCATGGTGTTGAGCAGTTTTACCGGCACTTTCTGTTGTTGGGCAGGCCAGATACAGGTGGGGTGCAAAATCTTTGCGCCGAAATAAGCCAGCTCGGCTGCTTCTTCAAAACTAAGTTGTTCCACTGGCACGGTTTTCTTCACCACGCGTGGGTCGTTGTTGTGCATGCCATCTATATCGGTCCATATTTCGCATACCGATGCATTCACGGCCGCGGCCACCAGCGAGGCAGTATAATCGCTGCCACCGCGCTTCAGGTTGTCCACTTCGCCGCGCACATTGCGGCATATATATCCTTGCGTGATGAATAATTTTTTCGATTTATGTTGTTGCAGCAAGGCATTCAGCTTAGTGCGGATGGTGTTGAGCACGGGCTCATCATTTGCATCAATCACCATAAACTCCAATGCCGGCAACAGCGCGTGATCAATACCTTTCTCTTCAAGATAAGTGCTGAACAATTTGGTAGAAAGCAGTTCGCCCTGGGCGAGAATATCCTTATTCAATGCTTCGCTGAACGATATGCGAAGAATGATATTGAGAAATTCAAAATGTTCCGCAACGATTTTCTTCGCCTTTGCATAAGCGGTATCGGTCTTCAGCAAGTCTTTGATGAAGTTCTGGTAATGTGCTTCCAGCTTATCGATCAGTTCCTTGGCCTGTGTGCGGTTGCCTGCTGCCAATGCTTCACCAATAGCCACCAGCGCATTGGTGGTACCGCTCAGCGCGCTGAGCACAACTATACGCGGCTCTTCGTCTTTCGTGATCAGTTGCGCCACCTGGTGCATAAGCTCCGGTTTTCCTACGGAGGTGCCCCCGAACTTCATTACTTTCATTGCGTGGGATTTTTAAGGCCGCAAAGATATGGATTGGATGCAAGAATTTGCGGGTTGAAAAAGCTCTATAAATTCACTCCCAGCTTTTCGCCCAATTCTTTCAGGTCTCTCTCCACCACTTCCAACAATGGTATGCCATTTTTCTTCCTCTCGGCTTCCATCTCCCTTTCGGGATCGCCGGGTATCAGCACTTTTTCTCCTGGCCTGATAGCTTTGGCAGAGCGGAAGCGTTTGATCCATTTGTCCATGTGTTGCCTGAATTCTTCGGCCGGACGAAAAGCATCTATGCGCATGGCGCCGAAGAAATGACCGATACCTTTACCCGGCATTTCGGTGGGCATGGGCACGTAGGCGGGAAATGGCGGCACCCAGGGACCATAATTGGCGCCGCTGAGTACTGCGGAAAATATATCCACGATGGCGCCGAGTGCATATCCCTTATGACTTCCATGCTCCCGGTCGCCGCCAAGCGGCAACAGTGCACCGCCCGATTTCAGCTCGTGGGCATTGGTGCTGGGATTACCCTCCTTATCCTGCACCCAGCCGGTGGGAGTAGCGAGATTTTTGCGTTGCAGAATTTCGAGTTTACCATTGGCCGCTGTAGTTGTAGCCATATCAGCAACAAAAGCGGGTTCTTCGCCGGCAGGTATCACCACGCAGATGGGGTTGGTACCTAACAAACGTTCTTTTGCAAACGTAGGCGCCACCAGCGGACTGGCATTGGTCATTGCAATGCCGATCATATCGTGCTGCAGGGCCATCATGGCATGATAGCCTGCTATGCCAAAATGATTACTGTTCTGAACGCTCACCCAACCAGTGCCCACCTGCTTCGCTTTTTCAATCGCTACCCGCATAGCAAAAGGCGCCACCACCAGTCCCAGTCCGCTATCGCCATCAACCACCGCCGTGGAGGGAGTCTCGTGCACAATCTTCACCGCCGCCTTCGCATTGATTCTTTTCACTTCCCACAAGCGCACATAACCACTCAGCCTCGCCACGCCGTGCGAATCTATACCCCGCAGGTCAGCACTTAACAACACCTCCGCCGCCAACGCAGCATCCTGTTCACTACAACCCATTTTCTCAAATACCTGTCGGGTAAAATCCAGTAAATGTTGGTATGCGTAAATTTTTTCAGCCATGCGGCGAAGATAAGAGTTTCGGGTTGGGTGATTGGGGTTTCGGGTTCTGACAATCGGGCAGCGACTATAAAACGCGGCAGCAACCCGAAACACCCAATCCGTAATCCGAAACTATTTCAGCAACTTCATATTCACCGGATCCCAATTAATAATCTTCTTCTGGAAATAACTTTCATTAGCGGCGAGGCAGGGTGCGGCGGCGCGGAACCCGAATTCGGGACCTTCGTTGACGGGCTTGCCGCTGCGAACGCCTTCGATGAAATTGGCCCAGTGATCAACGCTGTCGTCGTAGCCAGAAGGAGCTGAATATTTAATGGGGTCTTTGGTGGGACGCTTCTGGTCTTCTGGTTTCCAGCGCGCGTTATATTGCTTCAGCAACTCTTCCTGCATGGCCTTGGGATAGGTGCTCAGCGAATCCCAACCACCTATACCGGGTGCTTTGGGCATAAGGCTGTGAGTGACCGTTACGCTGTTGCCGCCCAGGTCGAGCACGCCTTCGCTTCCATAAAAACGCGTGGTGCTTCTGCCGCCATCACCGCTGATGAAATTGACGCGCAGCATCAGTTGAAACGCGGGATGCTCATTGGTGGCGGGATAGTCCATAATGGCGGTCATTACATCCGGCACATCGCGGCCATCCTTCCAATAGGCTAATTGTCCTGCGGAAAATATACGTGCAGGCCCCAAAGAGCCGGTAATTACATGGATACCCGATAAGAGATGCACAAACAAATCGCCGGCAACGCCCGTACCGAAGTCGCGGTAATTGCGCCACCAGAAAAATTTCTTCGGGTCATAGGGTTGCTTTGGCATGCCCGCAATATAACGGTCCCAGTCAACCGTATCGGGGCCGCCATCTGTAGGCATGGTATATTGCCAGGCGCCATTAGCGCTTTGACGGTCGTAAGTGCCTTCTATACAGGTAAGTTGCCCTATTTCGCCTGCCTTATACAGTTCGCGTGCTTTGGCATGTGTAATGCTGCTCACGCGCTGGCTGCCCACCTGCATCACTTTTTTGGTCTGGCGCTGCGTATTGATCACCTCCAGTCCTTCGCCGATCTTATGCACCATCGGCTTTTCGCAATACACGTGCTTGCCTTTTTTCATCGCGTCGATGGAGATGCGCGCATGCCAGTGGTCGCTGGTAGCCACAATCACTGCATCTATATCTTTTCTTTCCAGGATTTCGCGGTAGTCGCGGGTGGTAAACAGATCTTTCCCATACAATTCTTTCATGCGCTCGAGCCGCCCGGTATACAGATCACAGGCAGCGGCCAGTTCAACGCCCGGAATTTTCAAAGCGGTTTGCACATTGGAGAAACCCATAATGCCTGCGCCGATCACCGCAATGCGAACGGTATCGTTGGGCATGATGGGTTTCTGGTATTGAATGATGCGTTCTTCTATTTTTTCCTGGTCGGCCAGCGAAGCAAAGGGACTTGCGCTAAGGGCGAGGGCCGATCCGCTCAACTGTTGCAAAAACTTTCTTCGGGAGGAGTTTCTCTTCGACATGTTGTTTCAGTTTGATGCGCCATCAATTTACTTATTTTTACAGTATGAAGTCATTGGCGGCAGTTGCAGCAATTTTATTTTTCCTTTTTTCCTTCACACAAACGATTGCACAATCACGCAGGGAAGATATCTATACCGATTTTGTGTTATACCAGAAGCGGCAGTTGCTGAAACAGGATCTTGAAGGCATCACACGAGCCTTCGCGCTGCCGCTCGACAGCACCACCGAATACAAGTTTGAATCTTCCTGCCGCGCCGTATCGCAGTTTATGCTGGCCAATGAAGAAGTGGAACTGGGTTTTACGAAATTATTTCTTCATTACGATTCGTTGTCGCGCAACACCAAACGCTCTTTGCTGGAAGCGGTATACGGACTATACCCCGACCGTTTTGCCGACTATATGCAGCGCATCCTTCAAACTGAAACCGATCCTTCGCTGTTTGCCGTGGCTGCGCTCTACACGCATCGCCTGCAACCTTCCGACGACGCGGCGAACACGATTAAGATAAAAATGGTGGAAAGTTTTCCGGGATATGACACGCTGCAGGTTTTGGTAGAACTGGAAAAATACCTGAACAATTACCATCGCCGGCCAACGCGCACCGCCGCTGATATCGTTGCACTATTTCGTCACCAGGCGCAACTGCAGAAGAAAGTGATCTATTCTTTTCAGCGTCACAATCGTGACTATCCCGGCCTCGCGATAGTGCAGAAAGCCGATGGCAAATTCATGCGTCATCCCGATGGCAGGCTGATGGTATTTCAGCAACTGGCGAGGGCGGCTTCTAACCTTCCTTATTTCATCAAAAACGGCAACACCCCGCAGGGCGTTTACAGCATACAAGGCACCGCCGTGGCCAACAACAAACTGATTGGTCCCACGCCCAACCTGCAAATGATTATGCCTTTTGAAAGCAAGTGGGAAAGGTTTTTTCAATACCCCAATGGTATGAGCTGGAATCCCGCCATGGATTCTCTGCAACTCTATCTCGACCTGCTGCCTCCCTCGTGGCGAAAAGATGATTTCATGAAGGAATCATTTTATGCGGGAAAAATCGGGCGCAATGCCATCATCGCTCATGGCACAACCATCGATCCGGAATATTTCAAAGACAAACCCTTTTATCCCCTCACTCCTACCAATGGTTGTCTTTGCGCCAAAGAATTGTGGAATATCTCCAACGGACGCTTACTGATGAGCGAACAATTCAGTTTAGTAAGCGCCTACATGGCTACCCCCGGCAGCAAAGGACTGCTCTACGTTATTGATGTTGACAATAAAGAAAAACCAGTAAGCCGGGAAGAAGTGGAAGCGTGGGTAAGAGCGTTTGAGAAGAAGTAGTGTGCCGGCGCCAGTGGAGGGTGACGGGTGTGGGGTGACGGTTGCAGGGGGGAAAAAATTTCGGGTTCCCGATTTGAAATTCCTGGTTCGTACAATCGATCGACGATCATAAATCGCGGCAGCCACCCTGTACCCGACACCTTACACCCGACGCCGCATTAGAAATTTCAAACCTGAAACCCGAAACAATTATTAAAATCCGGGCAGAATACCAAACTTAGAACGGCAGATCATCGATAGGCTCAGTGATATCGCTGGCGGCGGGAACTGATTCACGCTGCGCGGGCGAATAACTGCCTTCGTTGCCGGAAGCATTGCCGCCATCGTTGCGCGAACCGAGCAACTGGATGCTGAATACGCGCAGTGTGAGCGAGGCGCCAAAGCTGCCGTCGTTCTTCTGGTAGGTTCTCACTTCAGGTGTACCCTCCACATACACCTGTGTGCCCTTACGCAGGTAAGGAGCAATACCGGTGCGATCTGTCCAATAAGCACATTCCACCCAGGTGGTTTTTTCTTTGAGATTGTTTTGCTGGTCCCTAAACCGCTCAGTGTGTGCAACATTGAAGTTGATCACATTCTTTCCGTTCACGACATTGGTCAGGCAATCCTTGCCCAGGTTGCCAATTACCTGTAGTTTAATCATACACCTAAAATTTAGCTACGAATAAAAAATGGTTCAACGGGGCAAGTTAAGGTTTAGGCTGGATGTAGCAATACGGGTTTAAAGGTTGGGGATAAATTGTTTCGGGTTTGGGATTTCGTGTTTGTGATTTGGGGTTTCGCGCTCACGAAACCCCAAAACCGAAACACTACTCATTCCTTCCCGACGCGGCGTCGATATTTCTGCCGAAAAAGATGGAATTGAGGAAGAGTTTGGAGCCTCCAAGCCAGAAAGCGCGGAAATTGGGATTGTCGGCAATGGAAATGACACGGCCGCTGCCGACAGAATTCACCAATACGGCGCCGGAGTTTTTCAACATGTCGTAGTTTTCTTTGGTGATAAAACCGCTTTGCAAAGGCTTATCGCCATAAGTATATGGATTGCTGTATGGATTTTTGTTCAACTCGGGAAATACCGAATTACTTTTGAAGAGATCTACAAACGGGTAGTTATAACCGTAACATAGCGGGTGCGTGCGATCGATATTGGCGCGGAAAATAGCGCCTGCCATGCGTTGGGCGCCCTGGCGGAACGTGCGCTCCACGTAGGGAGCAGGCTGGCTAACCTCAGGCCTTCTTCTTTTGAAGGTCACGTTGGTGATGCCGTTTTGTGCAGCCCATTGCACCGCTTCTTCGGTTACTATTAACGTGCCGCCCGCCTGTATCCATTCTTTCAGTTTTTCCTTATTTAACTGACCATAGTTGCCGCCCACCATGATAATAGTATTGTATTTACCCAAATCAACACGGTTGAAAGCAGATGTCTCCAGGTGCGTGCTCGGGATATTAAAGCGCTGATCGAGCAGGTACCATATTTCACCGGCATCGGTGGCATTAACACCCTGCCCTACAAGCATAGCAATTCTTGGCTGCTCCACATTCTGCAACCTGCTGCTGCCGAGATCGATGCCAGACACTACATTACCTGTATTTACTGCATAAACAGTAATACCATTGCGCTCTGCCACCTTCTTAATAAGATCGTGCAAATCCTGCGCATTTTGCTTTTGCAGGCTTACCGGTATCGAGATTGTGCCATAATCAAATTGGCGATTGGTGCCGCCCACTTTTATTTCAAAAGGCGCGGTGGCAACTTTCGCCAGCACACCTTCCTGCTGCAATTCATACAATGCGCGCGGGGCATAAAATTCATCCCATTCAAACAGGTAGGCATAAATGCCGCTGGCGCCTTTTACCGGGGCGCCACCAAGTCCGGCCGCACCGGCACCGCTGATATCACCGGCAATTGAACCCTGCAGCGAGGGTGCCGATTCCACTTTTGCACCCAGCAATGATGCATTATATTTTGCCGCAGGCAATTCTGCATAAGGCAATCCAAATGCAAGCGGCAAAGTCCAGGCAGTAATGTCGTAAAAGAGACTGTCTTTATAAGTGAGCGTCTTATCGAAAATGGTACGTATTACTTTATACTGCGGTTGCGCGGCGGGCACTACATAGGCAGTGCCTTTTTCAAAATTGTAACCGTCGGCGCTGATACTGCTGTTGAGCTGATATACTTCTATCTGCTGGCGGCGCAACATGTCAATGAAAATGGCAGTCTTTGCCTTATCATGTGCATCACCAAAGACATATCCTTTTATGGCAGCAGCATTGGCTTCGGCCATAGCATTTTTATAAAATTCTCTCTGCCAGCTGAGAAATTCCTTACGAAGCGCTTTGGCGCCTTCCAGTGTTGACAACGCGGTGATAAACTGGTTGCGGATGGTAAAAGGAAAACGCAATATGCCATTTGCAGTCTGTTGTGCATGACCGCGCGAAGAGGCCTGCTCAAACAAAATGCCTATGGCGCCATTGATATCAGGAAAAGTAGAGCCTTTTCCATAATAAAAATCATCATAGTTTTCTTTGGTGAAATACAATGAGCCGATGCGGTCGAGAAAGGCTGCATGAAATTTTCCCAGCGCAGCGGTCAATTCCTGGTTTTTTTCCGGAGTAAGCGGGTTCACGCGCGAAGGCACGCCGGGCTGAAAGAAGAAAGTGGCATTGCTGCCCTGCTCGTGATGGTCGGTGAGGATGTTTGGTTTCCAGTCGTGAAACCATTTAATCCTGTTCCTGCTCTCAACATGCACCAGCGGCAGCCAGTCGCGGTTAAGATCAAACCAGTAATGATTGAAACGTCCGCCAGGCCACACTTCACTAAACTCGCGGCTGTTGGGATCGGTCACCAGGTTCTTGCTTCTGTGCTGGTTAGCCCAGGTAGAAAAACGCTGCATACCGTCGGGGTTGAATGACGGATCCAGTAAAATCACGGCATTCTCCAGCAACTCGTCTATTTGCCTGCCTTGTCCTGCCGCCAGGTAATAAGCAGTCAGCATCGACGCATTCACGCCGCTGGGCTCATTACCGTGAATACTGTGACCGATATATACCACAATAGGCATATTGTCAATATTCACCGAGCCCGAACGTGCGGGATCACTCAACAATAAATGTTCTTGTCTTATCTGTTCAAGACGCTGATGATTTTTGGGAGAGGTGATGATCAGCAACACCTGCGGGCGCGTTTCATAGGTCAGGCCCATCAGCTCCAGTTTTACCCTTTCGGGAGCCGCGGCCGCAATGGCTTTCATATAATTCACAAGACGATCGTGGGTCACATGCCATTCACCCACCTCATGGTAGATAATATCTTTTGGTTTAGGAATTGCCGGATTATAGCTAATGCTGTCCGGAAGATAATAGCTAAGATCCTGCGCAGAAACGATAGTGGAAAAAATAAGCGTAGCCGCTAATAAAGCTGCTTTTCTCATGATGCAGTAGTTTTTCGTGATTAGAGGGGAAATTTAAGAAAATCTTGCTTAACTCACTTTACAATCCAGCGGTTGAGCATATTGTCCGGCGCTTCGATCACTATTTTGTAAAAATCGGAAGGCATTTTACTTACATCTATTTCTGCGGTCTCGCTGGCTAGCGGCGCGCTCGCCACTTGTTTATAAACATCTTTCCCGCCTGTTTTGAAATTATTCGTGGTAGTCAGCCATATCTTCACATTGCCTTTTTGTGCAAGCGCCTTCCATTTCACAATAATTTTTCCGTCTTCCAAAAGGGCAGATGGCTCTATAGCCGATACCGGTTTGTTCAAGGCAATGCCATCGATCTCCATTTGCTGGTCGCGGGTGAGTTTTAATTTCAAAGTGTGTGCAATGGACGGCATGATGTCAACAATGGCCGGTACATGTTTATCGAAATAGGTATTCAGGTTGGCGGCATTGGTCACAATCCAGGTAGCGCGTTCGCGGTCTGATTGTCCGCCATGACCTTTCCCCGTCTCATTATCACGGCCATGGTCAGTCGTAATATAAATTTCATATTTGTCGCCGTAATTCCTTTCGCGGCTTTGAATAGCTTCCCAGATACGACGCACCTGGTCGTCCATAATTTCAATGGCTTTTTCAAAGCGTCCGCTGTTACCGTACATATGACCGATATCGTCGGTGTACTGCAGGTATATCCAGGTAAGATCGGGGCCCTCGTTGCGGATGTACATAGCCGCTTGTTTTACCACCTCCTCATCTATCTTATGAACATAAAACGCATCAGCATCATGCGGATAGCGGACGGTGTCCAATTCAAGTCCGTCGAAATGATGATCGAGCTGAATGCCGCCCGCTTCCGGCTTGCCTTCACCAATCAGTTTGGTGCGGTTATCGAGCCAGGTTGAGAAAATGGCTGTCTTCTTCGAAGGTTGCTGCGTTTCTATTAACCGGAAAAGATTGTGATAATGATAATTCGGCTCTTTGATATCATTGTCCCACACATTATGCTTGTTGACCCAGGTGCCGGTAAGCAAGCTGTTATACCCCACGGCAGAAATGGTCGGCGTTTGTGAATACCCTCCTTTTTCTCCGCCCACATAAGCGCGGCGATATCCGCCGATCTTACTGATAGCATTTAATGCGGGCGTATTCAGTTTTTCCACCATATCGGCAGGTATGCCGTCAACGATCATAAAAACCACTTTCTTCTTTTGCGCGGTAGTGCAAAAGGTAGTTGCGATAAAGACGAGTACGAGGAAAAGTTGTTTCATGAATATTTCCGGATTTTATTGCTTTAGACAAAATATCGAACCAGCGCCGCAAGATCCAGGCCGGTAAGCATAATTCTAAGGGCCTGCCGCCTATGCTTCTTATATCCATCCCATCTCACTAACGACAATACCGGTTGAATTTGTGTGGACCTCAGTCCTTTAGTCGTCATTATACCCGCAATTTTCCTCATCACTGCCATACAACTCCATCATACCGGGTACATAATCGATCTCCTGCTGCAGGTTCAGTTCGGTGTGTTGGGGGTTCATGGTTACAAGATACAAAAATCGGTGGCGGGTGTAGGGTGCTGCCGCGCTCACCCGCCACCCGACCCAGATTCTTCCTATATTTGCAGCTTGAACTTTTTTCAACCATGAGCAAGCACGGTAAAGTTTTGGTGGCCATGAGTGGCGGTATCGACAGTACCGTTACGGCGCTCATGCTCAATGACCAGGGGTATGAAGTGGTAGGCATTACTATGAAAACCTGGGACTATGCGGCCAGCGGCGGCAGCAAGAAGGAGACCGGCTGCTGTAATGTGGACTCTTTCAATGATGCACGCATGGCGGCGGTACAGCATGGTTTTCCGCATTATATACTGGATATACGCGACGAGTTCGGCGATTTTGTGATCGAAAATTTCGTGGAAGAATATATGGCGGGGCGCACGCCCAATCCCTGCGTGATGTGCAATACCCATATCAAGTGGAGGGCTTTGCTGAAAAGGGCCGATGCGCTGGACTGCGAGTTTATCGCCACCGGTCATTATGCCAATATTCACCGCCATGAAAACGGCCGCTACTATATCAGCAAAGGCGTAGATGAAATGAAGGACCAGAGCTATGTACTCTGGGGACTGCAGCAGGATTTGCTGAGCCGCACCCTGTTGCCCTTAGGTACCTACCGTAAGCCGGAAATCAGGCAAATGGCCCTGGACTATGGCTATCCCGAACTGGCTAAGAAGAGCGAGAGCTATGAAATCTGTTTTGTTCCCGACAACGACTACCGCGGTTTCCTGAAGCGGCGGGTGGAAGGATTGGAAGAAAAAGTGAACGGGGGCAATTTCATTGACAAGACCGGCAAGGTGCTGGGCAAGCACAAGGGCTATCCGTTTTATACCATCGGCCAGCGTAAGGGACTGGATATCACCTTTGGTAAGCCGGTGTATGTGACCAATATTTTCCCCGAAACCAATACCGTGATGCTGGGCGATGAAGAAGACCTGAACCGCTACGATATGAAGGTCAGCAAGTTAAACTGGATCAAGTACGAGGGTATTACTGACGGTATGGAGGTGATTACCAAGATCCGCTATAAGGATAAGGGCACGCTTTCGCACCTGTACAACAGCGAAAACGGGGTGGATGTACGGTTTTTCCAGGAAGCCAAGGGGGTGGCTCCCGGCCAGAGCGCTGTGTTTTATGAAGGCAACGATGTAGTGGGCGGCGGTATCATCCAAAGGGGATAAATAGCCCTGAATTTCAGGCAATAAAAAAACCATATACGACGTTTCAATGCCTGTGAAACCTGGCTTTGGCAAGGTGGACTATTGAAAAAATATACACTCCAGATGAAAACCGTTAATGCCCCTCTGATCATACTGACTGCGTTGATCATTTGTGTTACAGGGTGCAGCAAGACTGATACTTTCTCGAGCGAGCCGCTTACTGACTACTTTATAAAACTGGAGCCGGGCAAGTATATTCGTTACCTGCTCGATTCTACCGTATTCATCGATTACGGGCAAAGAGATACCGTTATTTCTTATGAGGCGAAAGACGTAGTGGATGCTCCCATAACGGATGCATTGGGCCGCGAAGGTTGGCGCATTCTCCGCTACCTGCGTTCCGTAGGCAGCACCAACGAAGAGGAATGGGATCAGCGGTTAACCTACTATGTTATTCCTGCCAAGGGAAAAATTGAGGTAATTGAAAATACGCTTCGGTATATAAAGCTGGTCGATCCTATTGTAGAAGGTAACAGCTGGCATGGTAATGCGCATCTTCCCGATCACCCCTTTGAACAGTTCTATGGTATAACCAGTGACGCGGGCATACAGTTCTGGGACTATACCTACAAAGACCTGGGTGCCGTGGAGAACATCAATAACAAGGATTACACCAACACAGTGACCGTGCACCAGATTGATGAAGAAGACTACACATCCATATTCGATTCAAAAACCCTCTGGATAGAAAAATATGCCAAAGGCATTGGTCTCATCTACAAAGAAGTGCTCATGTGGGAACACCAGCCGGCCATCGGCAGCAACCCCGATTACTGGCAGGGCTTTGGTATCAGGATGACCATCATCGATCACAATTGATGAAAAAAATATTTACGCTTGTTATTATTCTCCTGCTCCTGAATGTGTGGGCCAGGGCTCAGCACAAAAAATATATTGTATCGTTTATTGACAAGAAAGGCACTGCACATACTCTTTCCAATCCGAGCACCTATTTATCGGCCAGGGCAATTGAAAGAAGGATTAGACAAAAACTTCCCATCGATTCCACCGATCTTCCTGTGTCAAAAGCATATCTCGACAGCGTCAGGCAGTTTGCATCGGTGCAACTTGTGCATACCTCCAAGTGGCTGAACCAGGCACTGATATCTACTGACGATGGCTGGGCAGTGGAGCGCATCAAAAATTTTCCTTTTGTAAAATCTGTAAGGCTAGTCTCTCAGGCTCCCATGGCAAGGCGCAGAACAGACAAGCGTACAAAGGGCTGGGAGCTGCTGCCCGAGGGCCGCGTGCAGCAAACCGACGAAACCAACACGATCAGTTACGGCAATACCTATAACCAGATTCATTTGCACAAAGGCGAATACCTGCACGACCTGGGTTTTACAGGCCGAGGCATCAGCATCGCCGTTTTGGATGCAGGCTTCAATGCATATAAAACCAATCCCGCTTTTGACAGTGTGAGACTGGACGGACGCATACTGGGTGAATGGGATTTTGTGGAAAATAACGCCAGCGTGAACGAAGATCATTTTCACGGCGCCAACTGTTTGTCTATAATGGCCGCCAACAGGCCAGGTGTAATTGTGGGCAGCGCACCGCATGCCAGTTATTGGTTGTTGCGAACAGAAGATGCTTTTTCCGAAACGCTGCAGGAAGAAGTGAACTGGGCCACTGCCGCGGAATTTGCTGACAGTGCCGGCGCAGATATCATTTCCTCATCGCTCGGTTACATTGATTTCGATGACCCTGCAGATGATCATTCGTACGCAGAGCGCGATGGCAAGACTACATTGATAACGCGCGCTGCCAATATGGCCGCAAGAAAAGGCATGATAGTAGTGAACAGCGCGGGCAATAATGGCATGCAGATGAGTGATATGCGGTTTGTGGGATGTCCTGCAGATGGCGACAGCGTACTGGCCGTCGGCGGGACAGATGGCTTTGGAAATTTGTATTTATCCGGTAGTTGGGGACCTAACAGCGCCGGCCGCGTCAAACCCAATGTAGTGTCGGTGGCACAAGGCACGGTATTCGCCAATGCACTGGGTAATGCAGCTGCAGGCAATGGCACTTCGTATGCGTGCCCAAACATGGCCGGACTGATTGCTTGTCTCTGGCAGGCATTTCCCGAGTTCACCAATATGGAAATTATAGACTACGTACAGCGCGCATCCGATTTAGCAGACGCACCCAATGAAAGAATGGGTTATGGCATTCCCAATTTTGAGCTCGCTTATCAACTGCTTTTTGAAGAGCGCGAAAGACGTGGACAAAACAGCATTCCCGGCAATAAATGGATAAAAGCTTACCCCAATCCTTCTCCCGGCGATTTCAAAGTAGTGATAAAAGCGCCCAACACCGGCAAGGGTAGTCTGCAGTTAATTGATATGATGGGAAGAATTATCGAAAGCAAGACTTTGGAGGTGACTTCAGGCCAGTTGTATTTTATTCATTTCTCAAACAAACATGCCTGGGCGCGCGGACTGTATTATGTAAGATATGCTGATGGTAAGACGCGGGAGACAATTCCCCTCATCAGGCAGTAAATAATGCGGCAAACAAAGTATCAGCCTTCTGCTCATATCCTTTCAACAATTCCATGTGCTGCAGTTTCAGCCCGATATTTTTTTCGATATGATTCGCTACTTCCTCATTTTCCTTTTTAAACACCGAACAGGTTACATAGAGAAACGCACCTTGTGGCAACAAGAGCTTCGCCGCATTTTCAACAATATGTTTCTGCCGCTCACTGAATTTTTCAATTTGCGTAGTGTCGAATTGTGCAATAAACTCAGGGCTCCTGCCCCAGGTGCCCGACCCCGTACAGGGCACATCGGCAATGATGAGATCGAATTTTGTTTTGGGAGAAAGATAATCCACAGGTTTAAATCGCGGCGAGGATATATCGGCCGTGAAGGCGGTAAAACTTTTTATGCCAGCATTAAAGAAGCGTTTCTCAAGATTATCGAGAATTGATTCGCGTATATCCGATACAGTAAGATGGATATGATCAAGCAGGTCGAAAGCCATGATGGACTTGCCGCCGCTGCCGGCGCAGCAATCCCAGACCGTACTAATGTCGAGATGCTCGGCAGCGCGTTGAATAAAAGCGCCCACGCGTTGCGAGCTGAGATCCTGTACCACCACTTCCCTGTCGGGCTCCAGCACTTCAGTAAGTTTGGATGCATTGGGTAATGCCAGGCAATGATCACTTACTTCATTACTCACTATGCCCTCTTCTTTCAGTCTGCCCCTCACCCATTCTTCTTTACCCGGACGTATGCGGATGAAAAGATCGGGCTGCACCAAGAAGGAACGGCAAAATGCATCGTGATTGATGCCATCACTCAGCAATTCTTTCCAGGGAAATATTTTTTCGAGTGATAACTTATTGTTGATTACTGAAACCTTTTCATCAATATTCAGATTCAACTTTTCATACCATTCGGGTGTTAAATGCTCAAGCAAAACATTGGGTTGGGTAGATACGAGAAATAATCCCGCCAGTATTCTCTCTTCTGTTCTGGCCCTGGGCATTGCATGCCCCATCCTGAACCCTGCATAACAAAGCTGAAGAATTTGTTTCCTGTCTGTGGAACCGTACTTCTTGTTTGCGCGAAAAAATTCCCGCGCAAAATCAGCGAATGGCTTTTGACCACCATATTCATCGGTGAGCTGAACCGCAGTTCTAAGGTGTGAGAAATACTTCATTGGGGCGCAAATTAAGTGAATTTCCGGTGGCATAACTATTGCTAATACTGATTAAACGATTGATTACTAACATACATCTTAAAGGACATGGCACGAAGAATTTTGTGGATGTTGGTCTCTGTGATGGCAGGTACGACAGGCTTTGCACAGGTTGACACGACAATCAACGACGCTGTTTCGGCGGAAAATTATTCCGCTAAAACTGTTGAACCAGGAACAGTAACATTTTCAAAGCAAAAACAAAAAAGCGACCAGGTATATCGGTTAAATGCCGCGGCAGACATTACTGTTACCGGCATTGCCACGGGATGGTCCTTGTACGCGTTTTCAAAGATCTACAGTAAGGAAGACATTACCGCGGAAGAACTGTCAGCCATCAGGCGTGAAAATGTGCCGGGCTTCGACCGCTGGGCCATAAAACCCTTCGACAGCAAAATTGACAAAGCGAGTTACATTCCCTTTTATGCCGCCATGCCGGCACCACTTCTGTTGCTGCTCGATAAAAAAATCAGGAAAGATGGGTGGAAAGTAATGTACCTCTATTTTGAAACCATGGCCATCACAGGCTTGCTGTACACCAGCTCCATGTATTTTACCAACAGGTATCGCCCGTATGTATACGACGAAAGAAGCCCGCTTGAAAAGCGACTGACCGGCAATTCAAAAAATTCATTTTATGCCGGTCACGTACACCTCGTTGGCTCCTCGGTATTTTTTATTGCCAAAGTATGGTCCGATTACCATCCAGAATCAAAATTGAAATGGTTGTTTTATACCGGTGCTGCGGGTGTGACGGCTGCAACGGCATGGATGCGTCATGAGGCGGGAATGCACTTCCCTTCAGACCTGTTGCTGGGTGCGGGACTCGGCGCCCTTACTGGCATACTGGTGCCGGCCATTCACAAAAACCGCTCTGCCGATGACCGCCTGAGCCTGGTGCCACATTTCGGAATGGGCGGTCAGAAAGGACTGAGCCTGGTATATACCTTTAAATAGTGTGCAGATACGCTCTATTACACAGCTTGAAAAGGAACAGCCGGTCATGAAGACCGGCTGACTGATCAAGCAACCCCTAAACCAGCGAAAACATTTCACGGGAAATTTTCTTAGCTTCTCAGGCAATGAAAATTGAACAATTTTAACCCGCTACAATGCCTGCCGGCATCAGAACTCACCATTCTCCCCTCCGGGATATGTTAGATGCGTTTATGATCGTTCCGTAAACAATAAAATGGCTGTAAACTTTTTGCCAGTTAAGATCTTAGCGTGGGAAACCTGATTACCGGGTATGCCTGCAAGTTAGTAGATAGTCATAAAAAGAAAAAAACTTTTTTCCCTATAGTAAAAACCCTGACAACTGTCATCAGTCTGTCAGGGTTTTTACTAACCATTTCGTATTGTCAGAATCCTTTCTTTCGTTCTCCCCCTGGTCCTGCCGCGGTTCCTTCGGGCATCTGCACTGCCACAAATTCATTTTTGCCGGCCAGGATCAGTTTCGCTGCCTGCTGTACATCTTTTGGTGTCAGCTTTTCTACATATTTTTCGTAGTTCACAAAACGATCAGGATCGCCGCCCTGCAATTTATACTCCAGCAATTTGTCTAGCCAGGTCTTGTTGTCCTTGATATTCGTCTTATACTGCTCGATCCACTGGCGCTTTACTTTATTTAAGTAAGACGTATCGGGTCCTTTCTCCACCATGTCATTGAATTCTTTTCGCACAGCTTTCAACAATGTATCCACCTTTTCAGGACCACAGGGCAGTTGTAATATAAATCCATAGTTGGAGTAAGGATATTTCTCCAGTCCGCCGAAAATGCCACCGCCATAAATGCCCTGCACTTTCTCACGCAGCTCTTCAATAATGCGGATATTGAGCACTTCGCTCAGCGCCTGCGATTTCAGCTCCAGGTCTTCGCTATAGGGAACTTCGCCGGTATAGAAGGCGAGGATCAGGCTTTTCTCTTCCTTGCCTTTATTCACGGTCAAAGTTTGTTTGCCGCTTATGGGGCGCACTTTGTTGTCAACAAAGTTGAACTTCTTCTTAGTAGCGGGCAGTGAGGCAATATATTTTTCTATCAGCGGAATGATCTCTTCTTCCTTGAACGAACCGGTAAATACAAAGTTCATTCCTGAAACATCGCCGAAGCGTTCCTTATAAATTGACAGCACGCGGTCAACATTCACCTTGTCAAAGTATGCTGCATTGCCCACGGCAATAGGAGCCAGCGGGTTATTGTTGAACATCACTTTATACATCGTATCGATAAAGGCTGCCTGCGGGTTGGCGCTGATATTCGCAAACTGCGCCTTCATGCGCTGGATGAAGGAGTTGAACAAAGCCGTGTCTTTGCGCGGAGCCGTGAATGTGAGATACGTAAGCTGGAACAAAGTCTCCAGGTCTTTCACGCTGCTGTTACCACGCACGCCCTCGCTGATGGCGTTGAAAGAAGGAGTAACTGCGGCATTTTTACCCGCCAAAGCCTTGCGCATATCAACGGGAGAAAAATCTCCAAAGCCCATGGCCGATACCACCTGCACGGCATATTCAGCATTGTATTTGTCTTCAAGACCATAATTATTTTTTCCTCCCGCGCGCGTAGCGCCCATCAGTATCTGGTCGTTTTTGAAATCGGTTGGTTTCAGCGTTACTGTCACGCCATTGCTCAATGTCAGCTCGGTTGTGCCGAGCACTTTGTTGGTTGCCTTCGACACCACCTTGCCGGCTTTCGGTTCTTTGCTAAGCAGTGTACTGGCAACGGCTCTTTCCTCGTAAGGCGTAATGTTTGATTTTTCTTTGGCTTCGATAAAAGCGAGCAGGTCCTTTTCAGCGGGCACGGCTGCGTTATCATTCGGCTCAGGCCCCATCAGGAATACAAAGCGGTTCTTTTCATCTTTGAATTTATTACTCACTGCATTTACTTCATCGAGGGTAATGCTGGGCAACATTTCTTTTACCCAGGCAAACTCATTCTCTATACCAGGTATAGGCTCCTGTTCCAGGAAATGACTGATATATTCTTCTACCAGGTCACCCGATTCATTTTTATCGCGGTTGTTCCAGCTGCGCTCATAATTGGCGAGCATGCTTTTTTTGCTGCGGTCCAGTTCGGCTGCCGTAAAACCGAAACGCTTTACGCGTTCAATTTCTTCCACCAAAGCTTCCAGTGCTTTCTTGGGATCATTGGAACCGGCCGAAGCAAAAGCGCTAAACGAACTATAACCGCGTACATACGCGTCAAAACCCACCCCGGCAGTTACAAAGGGAGGATTTTCTTTTTGCACCAATTCCTGCAAACGCTGGTTAAACATACTGGTGTATAGTTGATTGACCAGGTATTTGCGGTAGTAACCAATAGTATTGGGTGTTTCATTTTTGAATGAGGGATAGTTAACGGCAACGATGTAGCTGGTAGCTTCTTTATCGGTAGCAACAATGGCTTTGTTTTCTGAATAAACAGGTCCGGGACTAAATTCCCGTTTGCGGGGGTTGTCAGGATTTTTCAAGCCAGCAAAATGTTTCCTGATCAGCTCTTCGGCTTTCGACGGCTCAATATCACCCACCACGATCACCGCCATCAGGTCGGGGCGATACCAATCGCGGTAAAAACGCCTGATAGCATCGTGCTTGAATGTTTTGATGATACTGTCTTTACCGATGGGCAAACGATCAGCATATTTTGTGCCTTCGAGCAGACCGGGCAGAATTTTTTTGAACATCCTGTCCTGCGCTCCCTTGCCCAGGCGGCTTTCTTCGAGAATAATAGGACGCTCGTCGTCGATATCTTCATCGAGATAGGTAACATTGTGCGCCCAGTCTTCCAACACCTGGAAACCCTTTTCGAGGTTGCCGGGTTTGTCGGTAGGAATGGGAAGAATATATACCGTTTCGTCGAAGCTGGTATAAGCGTTCAGGTCGTTGCCAAATCCAACACCTATATCCTGCAGGAAAGAAACAATTTCATTTTTCTTGAAATTGGTGGTACCGTTGAAGGCCATGTGTTCGGCCATGTGCGCCAGGCCCAGTTGGTCGTCGTCTTCCACAATAGACCCTACGTTCACTACTAAGCGCAGTTCGACCTTATTCTCTGGTCTTTTGTTTTGCCGGATATAGTAAGTGAGCCCGTTATCAAGTTTGCCAATCTTCACTTTCGGATCTATCGGCATCTTATCGGATAGGTTTACCTGGGCATTACTTACCAGGAAGGAACAGGTTACAATAAGCCACAGGGCTAAATTGCGGATTGTGATCATGATTATTGAGAGATTTAATTTATCAATGATTGAAGACGAAATTATCACTTCACCAAATGCAATTTCGTGAAATCCCTATACAAAATCCCCCAATCATCACAATCCCCATTTACCTCAGCACTTCCGTGATGGGCTGGCCTACGCAGCCGCTGGGCATCTGGATACGAAGCATGGCCGCCACGGTAGGCGCAATATCGGTCATGTAAGTCTCGCGGTTGGTGCGGCCGGGCTTTATCTTCCATCCATAAAAAACAAGTGGAATATGAGCGTCGTAGGGATACCAGGAACCGTGAGTGGTGCCGGTATAGCTGGCGTTACCGTCTAACCAACCCGGGTCCTTGATAATTTGAATGTCGCCGCAGCGGCGGGGGTAATACCCGTTGGCGACCATCTTGCGCAGCTTTTCATTCAGCGGTATCTGCATGAGGTCATCAATGGCAAATACGCGGGCAACACCCGGCTGGCGACTGATGAATTTGACAATATAGTCTTTCAGCGCGCGCTCATTGATTTTCATGGAGTCGATGAGCGGGTGGTTCAGGAAAACCTGGTAGTTGTACGTGCTGGAAATAAGTCTGTCGGAACCAAATTCTTCCTGCAGCTTTTGCGTTAATTCCTTGCGCCAGCTGGCTGCATCGCTCAGGTGGCCGGGTAATTTATTTTCTTCATTGAAGCCGGGCGAGTGTGCCACAGCGTGATCGGCGGTCAGGAATACAAGGTATTGCCCCTTTCCAACCTTTTCGTCGAGAAAGTCTAACAGGCCGCCCAATTCCCTGTCGAGACGCAGGTAGGTATCTTCCACTTCAATACTGTTTGGACCAAACGAGTGTCCTACATAATCGGGAGATGAAAAACTAACGGCCAGGAAATCGGTAATATCATCGGCTCCCAATTTTTCATGGATAATGGCAGCCTTGGCCATTTCAGCCGTCATGGTATTACCACCCGGTGTAGACGAAATTTTACCGTACTCTTTTCCTATAAACCTGCTGAGGTCGTAGGGAAATTTTGTCTGGTCCGAGCCAAATGTTTTTCCTTCGTATGCTTTTTCATCTGAAGTGCTTTGCCTGTATGTTTCTATCGGGTAAAGCGTGGTCCAGGGTTTTTCATAATACTTGTCAACAAATTTCTTCGCGTTGAAATCTTTTACCCACTGCGGCAATTCTTTCATATACCAGGTGGAGCTGATCCATTCTCCTGTTTTGGAATCGTACCAGTATGCAGCATTGGCCGAATGACCAGCCGGCAAAATGCCGCCGCGGTCTTTGAGAGCTATACCAATTACTTTGCTGCGGAAATTAGTAGCCAGCCGCAGTTCATCGCAAATAGTGGTGGCAAGCATATTGCGCGGACTCATCTTTCCGTTCACACCGTTGTTGCCCACCGTTTCCACTGAATCGTCCTGCGTGCAGTAAACAGATTTCATCTGGAAATTATCCCACCAGTCATTGCCGGTAATACCATGCACAGCGGGTACGGAACCGGTGTACACGCAGGTGTGCCCGCAGGCGGTAAAAGTGGGTGTATAGGGAATAAATGTATTCTCGCACGTGAACCCCTGGTTCAGTAATCTTTTCATACCGCCGTTAGGTAAGTAGCGGTCATAAAAGCGATAGAGATAATCCCAGCGCATCTGGTCAACCATAATACCCACGACCAGTTTGGGTCTTTCGGGTTTGTTGATTTGCGGGATAATTTTGGGAGATTGAGCCGATAGGGTAACTGTAAATACTATGCAGATCCAAAGCAGAAAGGATTTGTACATGGAGATGATTTTTAACAAAGATAACTGGCTGAGTAAAAAGGAGTATTAAAATTATATGAAAATGATTTGCTGGTAATAAATCACGTGGGTGGCCGTTTCATTGTAACTTTGCCGCGGCCCGGCCGGCAACCGACGGGCAACCCTTTAACAAATCGAATCAAACTATGGCAGACATTTTCGAAAGACTTTTAAAAAACTACGGCCCTATCGGGCAGCATCGTGAACGGGCTCATGGTTATTTTGCATTCCCGAAACTGGAAGGAGAGATCGGCAGCCGCATGAAGTTTCGCGGGAAGGAAATGATCGTGTGGAGTTTGAACAATTATCTCGGCCTCGCCAATCATCCTGAAGTGCGCAAGGCCGACGCTGATGCCGCCAAGCAATATGGCCTGGCCCTTCCTATGGGCGCTCGCATGATGAGTGGCAACAGCCCGCAACACGAACTGCTGGAGCAAAAGCTCGCCGCTTTTGAAAATAAAGAAGATGCAATACTCCTCAACTATGGCTACCAGGGCATGGTGAGCCTGATAGACGTGATTTGCAGCCGCCACGACGTAATTGTTTACGATGCCGAAAGTCATGCCTGCATCATCGATGGCGTAAGGCTTCATGCTGGCCACCGCTACGTATACAAACACAACGATATTGAAGATCTCGAGAAACAATTGCAGAGAGCTACTGCGCTGATCGAAAAACAAAAAGCCGGCGGCATTCTCGTCATTACCGAAGGTGTGTTTGGTATGGCAGGAGACCAGGGCAAACTGAAAGAAATTGCCGCGCTGAAAGGCAAATACCAGTTCAGGTTGCTGGTTGATGATGCTCATGGTTTTGGTACACTCGGTAAGACAGGCGCCGGCGCCGGTGAAGAGCAAGGCGTGCAAGACCAGATTGACCTCTACTTTTCCACTTTCGCCAAATCAATGGCCTCCATCGGTGCATTCATTGCCGGACCTAAGAATATTATCGACTATATCCGTTATAATATCCGCAGCCAGATTTTCGCGAAGAGTCTGCCCATGCCCCTGGTGATTGGAAACCTGAAACGCCTGGAATTGCTGCAGACAAGACCGGAGCTGAAAGAAAAACTCTGGAGCAATGCGCTGAAACTGCAGAATGGTTTGAAGGAAAAGGGTTTTGATATCGGCAAGACCGATTCGGTAGTAACCCCGGTTTATATGAAAGGCGGCGTGGAAGAAGCTACCGCTATGGTTATGGATCTGCGCGAAAACTTTGGGGTGTTCTGTTCTATAGTGGTATATCCCGTTATTCCCAAGGGACATATCATTTACCGCCTGATTCCCACCGCGGCGCATACCGATGAAGATATTGAACTGACACTCAAGGCCTTCGAAGAAACCAAACAAAAGCTGGACGAGGGCAAGTACAAAGTATCGGCCATCCCTGATATGGCTGAGGCCTAAAATATTGTCAGTCAACGCATAGAAATCCCGCCAGCTTGGCGGGATTTTTTCTGGCCAACTATATGAAAACCCCTAGACAAAACGTTATAAGGGTGGTGAAATAAACCCTAAGCAGACCTATGAGGATACACGCAAAACCCCTTAACCCCGGTGCGTATGAAACCGTTGTTGACAGTGGCCGTTTTGGCGGCGCTTTTGAGCAGTATGGAGGTCTGGTCTCAGAAAAGAAAACATACCGACAGTGTTGATGTCACCATCACACTAAAGAAGCGCTATTCCCGCAACGCCCCGGTTGACAGCGTCTTTATATTCTTCGACAAATACAATCACACGGGTGCCGGAGTGGTCAAAAATGTTTTCTATCCCAAAGATGATAAGACTGTGATACCCCAGGTGCCGCCGGGCAAATATTATATTGGCATGTACTGCCTGGGAACGCATTGGGAATATATCAGCGAAGTGACTTTTGTAAATATGAGAAGGAAAAATAATCTCCGCTTCAAATTAAAACGCTCCGAACTGTACGTACCCGGCACTTTCATCGCACAGGTGAAGTTGGATATGAACCGGCTGGCGATCACCAACCCAAAATCTTTTCGTTAAAATTCCTCACGGCTTTGCTTATCCCCCAAAAAATAGCCTCCCGGAGGGGAGGCTGCACTAATCAAATACCATTAACCATTAAACCTTATCCTATGAAAATTCAAATATAAGATGATAACCGTGAAACAAGAGTTGCAACGATAAATTTTTTTTGAACGGCATCGCGTTTAATTGATTCAAGTCAACCACCATATAACTGTATTAGCAATACACAAATTCGAGAACACCCACAACACATTTTCCGCAAAAAAAATTGTAGTTGCGCCCCTTTACAAAAACACCTCTTGAACAATTCACCACACCTACACCCGCTACAGTTTTTATTTCCACGTAGACTTAAAACCTCTCTGGTATTCAACAAAAGAAATCTTCCCAAATTTTCCTTCCCCGAAATATTTTACCAGTCCTTCAAATTCCGCGGGCGTGAGGTAACCCGGAATGGCTTGCGGTTCACCTTCCACAGGAATGATCACCGTGGTGGGATAAGAAAGATTACCATTGGTGAGATATATCGCAAAGTCGTTAGTGCGGTGATTGCGGTTAAAGCTGTATGTTTTTCCCTGCCAGGTGATATCTTTTTTTGATTCCGCATTGACTTTTACCGCATAGAATTTTTCCTGCAGGTAAGCACTTACATTTTTATTGCCATAGGTTTTTCTATCCATCACCTTGCACCAGCCACACCAATCGGTATAGAGATCGATCAACACTGGCTTCTTATTTTTTTGCAGGCTGTCTTCCACTTGCTGAAGGGTTAGCCATTTCATTTTCTCGGCCGGCTCGGCAGGTTTCTGGGCACAGGAAAAAATAATCACCCAGCCAAACAAAACCGATAGTTTCAAAGCTTGCATGCTTACTTTTGTTTTATTCGTAAAAATAACTCAATTCCAATGCATAAAATTGTGTTAGCCATAACGGGCGCCAGCGGGTCCATTTACCCTAAACTGCTGATCGAGAAATTGTTGACCATCAATAAACAGTGGCAGGAATTGGCCGTAGTGATGACAGAAAATGCCAAACAGGTATGGTTTACCGAGCTGGGCAATGATGACTATAGCCGCTACCCTGTGAAATTTTATGGCACCATGGACTTTATGGCTCCTTTTGCCTCGGGGTCGGGCCGGTTCGATACCATGATCATCGCGCCCTGCTCCATGGGCACCCTGGGCCGCATTGCTTCAGGCATTTCCACCGACCTTATAACACGTGCGGCCGATGTGGTGTTGAAAGAAAGAAGAAAACTGATCTGCGTGGTGCGTGATACGCCTTACAACCTGGTGCACATTCGTAATATGGAAACCGTAACACTGGCAGGCGGAATTATTTGTCCGGCCACTCCATCTTTTTACAGCAGACCCACTACCATTGAAGAGTTGGCAGCCACTGTGGTTGACCGTGTGCTGGACCTGGCAGGACTAAAGATAGCCACCTACAGGTGGGGAGAAGCCGGGGAATAAAACCCAAAAAGGCAAAGCACACTCTTATCTCAAATCAATCACCTCCACGCCCGGGTACTTACTCTTATCAAACATGAACAATGCATCGGCGAGACTAACTTTGCTGTTCAAACTATCTACCGTATAGGTGAATACTGTTCCGGCTTTATCAAGAACGCGTGTGCTGTAAATAGTTTTGTTCACCTTATCGATCAGCAGGTACACTTTGTGAAAGGTACGCGTCTTGTCTACGGGCGTCATTTCAATTTCCTGTACCAGTTTTTTGTTTACCTGTTTTTCGCCATTGAGTTTGGAAAGAAAATCCTGGTCGTAGAAGTTGGTGAATAATTTTTGGGGTGTGATGCCACCACCGGCCGGATCGAGTTTGGTGATGGTTACTTCGTTGGCAGCTTTATCGTAAGTCCACACGTTAGAGCCATCGCAGAAAATTTCCTGTCCATCGATGGTAACCCTGTACATGGAACCTTTCATATACACAGTACCTTTCTTAGTACCGAGCACCTGCCCTTTGCTGTCTTCGTTTTTAAGTGTGAAAGTTGCCTGTACGGCTTTGAATGTCTTGAATTTTGCGCTTACCGCGTCCAGTACTTTCTTTGCTTCGGGATCTCCTTGTGCAAATCCGGCAATCGTAATAAGAAGTACTGTTACAAACAGGGCGGCTCGTTTCATCTGCGTAAGTAGTTTTTTATGATTGTTTAAGGGCGGCAAAGATAAGGGATTCCCGCTGCGCGGGAATCCGGTTTCGGGTTTTGGGTGCTGATTTCGAGTGCCGGGTGGGCTACCGCGATGCATGATCGCTGCCCGAATGTAGGAACCCGAAACTCCAAACCCCAAACCCGAAACCATCACTCAGACCTATAAGTCGCCAAATAGTTTAACCTGGTTGTCAACGATTAACAATTTTCTATCCCAGGTTGGCCATGTGCTGTTCCAGCTCAGCTTCGGTCTTGATCAGCACGTCGCGGGCCTTGCTACCCTGGCTGGGACCTACTACCCCGGCGGCTTCCAGCTGATCCATGAGGCGGCCAGCGCGGTTATAGCCCAGTTTCATCCGGCGTTGCAACAGGGAGGTGGAGCCCATCTGGCTTTGCACTATCAGGCGGGCGGCGTCTTCAAACAAGGGGTCGCGGTCGGCCAGGTCGAAGTCCTTGCCTTCCATTTCTTTTTCATCCACGTATTCTGGCAACAGGAAGGCCTGCGGGTAGCCTCGCTGCTGGCCGATGTATTCGCAGATACCTTCCACTTCGGGCGTATCCACAAAAGCACATTGCAGGCGGGTAAGCTCGCCACTATATGAAATCAACATGTCGCCTTTACCAATCAGTTGTTCTGCGCCACCTATATCAAGAATGGTGCGCGAATCCACTTTCGAAGAAACCTTGAAGGCGATACGTACGGGGAAGTTGGCTTTAATGGTACCGGTAATAATGTTCACCGACGGACGCTGTGTAGCAATGATCAGGTGAATGCCCACCGCGCGCGCCAGCTGTGCCAGGCGTGCAATCGGCATTTCCACTTCCTTACCCGCCGTCATGATCAGGTCGGCAAATTCATCTATCACCAGCACAATGAAAGGCAGGTATTGATGACCCTTCTGCGGGTTCAGCCTGCGCTTGATGAATTTCTCATTGTACTCGCGTATATTTCTCGCGCCTGCTTCTTTCAGCAGGTCGTAGCGGTTATCCATTTCAATACAAAGTGCATTCAATGTATGAATCACTTTGCGCGTATCGGTGATGATGGCCTCTTCTTCGCCAGGCAGTTTGGCGAGGAAATGTTTTTCGATGGTGCGGTACAAACTCAATTCCACTTTCTTCGGATCCACCAGTACCAGTTTCAGTTGCGAAGGATGTTTTTTATACAACAGTGAAACCAATATGGCATTCAAACCAACCGATTTACCCTGGCCTGTAGCACCGGCCATCAGCAGGTGCGGCATGGTGGTAAGATCGACGATGAAATTTTCGTTATCGATCTTTTTGCCCAGTGCGATGGGCAGGCTGTAATTATTGTTTTGAAATTTCTCGGAGCTCAGCAGCGTGCGCATACTCACCAGCGTCTTCTTCACATTGGGCACCTCAATACCAATGGTGCCTTTGCCGGGAATGGGCGCGATGATGCGGATGCCGAGCGCGGCCAGACTCAACGCAATATCATCTTCCAGGTTCTTGATACGTGAAATGCGCACACCGGCGGCGGGTACAATTTCATAGAGCGTTACAGTCGGACCCACCGTAGCCATGATACGCTGAATTTCGATATCGTAGTTCTTCAACGTTTCGATGATCTGGTTTTTGTTTTTTTCCAGCTCTGCAGGGTCCTGCACTATTCTTTCACTGCCGTGATATTCGAGCAGATCGAGCGAGGGAAATTTATAATCGCGCAGATCAAGCGTGGGTTCGTAAGGCGGTAGTTCTTCCGCTTCCTTTCCTTTCCAGGCTTTATCTTTTTCGTCTTCTGCTTCTTCTTCCTTTACCTCATCCGCCGACACTTCTTCGTTGGTTTTTATTTCCAGTTCCAGTTGTGGTAGCTCGGTGGTCTTCGATGATTTGGAAGTTTTTTTCGGCGTCTCCACCGGCGTTTCCATCACAATAGGCTGATCGGGTTCAAAGGTTTGAGCGGCGTTCTCACTTTCAGATGACATTTCATCTTTCTCCACCATCTTGAAATCCGTGAGCGAATCATTGACGGGTGCTTCAGTTTTAGGAGGAATTACTGAAATGCCGTTTCCTTCCTTCAACCTGTTGCGCCGTTTGGGTTTCTCCGCCACCTCTCCTTCTTCTTCACTCGCGTCCTCTCCTTCTTCGTTCAAAAATTCTTCATCAACGGTAAGGGTGGCATTTTGCTCTGCGGCCACCTGTGGCTTTTTGGCCGGCAGCCTGAACACCGGGTTGAAGCGCCAGATGATATAGGCCAATCCGCCGGCCAGCAGCAACACAGTGGCACCTACTTTGCCCAACATCAGCACCAGCCAGTCGCTGACCATATTGCCAAATGCGCCGCCCCAGGAAAACTGTGCCTGGCGGCCAAAAAAGGCCAGGGCGATGCTGAAGAAAATTACGCCTACCACCACGTAGCGCACATTGCGCCAGATGGAAAATATTTTTTTACCAAAAATGGCGTTGACTCCAAGTACAAAAAACAGCGAGCAAAAGAAAAAGGACGCCACCCCAAAACCATTGTAAAAAAACTGGTGCGAAATATATGCCCCGATATTACCCAGCAGGTTGGCAGTCTTGATTTCTTCGGAAGGGAAAAGCACCTCAATGCCGCGGAATACCTTGTCCTGGTCTTCTTTCCAGGTAAAGAGGTAAGAGGCAAAAGCAATGAAAAGAAAAAAGCTTACCAGCAAGGCAAGCGTACCGGCAATCTTGTGGGTACGTTCGTCTTTTACAAGGTCTTTCACACGAACCTGCTCTTCTTTTTCAGGTTTGAATTTCTCCGGACCAGGCGTTTTGCTTTTCGAGGATTTTAAGCGATTAGCCATGACGACAAAGATAACGCAATCCGTCTCAATACGTGATTTATGTCGTAGCTTTCCGTATTATTCCAGAACTGGGCAAGCTTGTGAGTCATGACCCGTAAAACCAATATGTTATTCCGGTTAGCATCCGCGCCGGCAATCATAATTTTAACCATACTGTTTGCTTTCATCAGCACTCCCGCCGCCGCACAGGCGCCCGACTCCATGGTGGTTGATGTAAGCAAGATCAGGTTTTATGAACAGATTAACGACCAGAGCTGGCTGGCCTGCCTGCCCAAGGGTACTGCCAAAGCAGACAATATTGCCAGCCTCCCCTTCCGCAGCGAAAATTTACTGAAGTACGTATGGGGATTTCCCGACACATTGATCGAAAAAGACAATGTGCTGAAGTTTATACTGTACAACAGCGCCGACACCGCCATCGAGGTCTTGTTTTCACCCGCTATATATTTCAGCCGCATCACTATCTACAAAGCATCCGATGAAAGCCCCAACGCCACCATCCAGGAAGTGCCCGAAAGCATTACGCGCAAAAACCTTTCTTACGATGGCGTAAGACGACTGATCGTGCAACCAAAAGAAAGAGCCGTCTATTATTGCAGCTTCAATTTTGTGCGCACAAACATCAACAGTTTTCTGCCGCGACTGATCGAAAATGGTTATATACCGCAATGGATATCCACCATACGCGATAAGGAACGCGTGCTGGACATATTCACTTACGTGGTGTCAGGGCTGCTTTTGTTGATGGTGTTTTACTCGCTGGCCGTTTACCTGCAGTCGCGCAATAAGGAGTTTATCTTTTATTCGGTATATACCTTTTGTACCGCCACGTTGTTGTTCCTGAAATCTTACCTGAACCTTTCTGCCACTTTCTTCAACTATTTCTACGAAGAATATCTCGATTTCATGATCATGTCGGGCAGCGTGTTTTCATACCTCTTCTTCGTACGGCGATTTGTGAACACGCGGCAGAAATATCCCGCCCTGGATACTTTCCTGAGAGTGGCCGACTGGATATTGCTGGGACTTTGTGCGGTGTACTCCATCATGTATTTTACCACAGAAGAATATCACCTGCTCAACATTATGGAGAACCAGGTGATCAAGATATTCTTCTTCCTGATTGGTATTGTGTTCATCTTATATAGCATCAAGCGAAAAGATCCGCTGCTCAACTACCTGGTGGCGGGCAATTTCGCGCTGATCATTTTCTCCATTCTGTCGCTGGCTATTATCCAGTTAAAATGGGATCCTTCGCCGGTAAAGGGGTCCATCTTCAACCGCGCCCTGTTTTATTATGAAATAGGCCTGGTGCTTGAACTCGGCTTCTTCCTGTCGGGTCTTGCGTATAAGAACCGTCGCGATATTATCGATCGTGTAAAAGAGCGCGAAAGACTGAAATTGGAAAACGAAAGAAAGGAGTTTGAAAAACAAGTGGCCGTAATGGCGGCGCAGCAACAGGAGCGCGACCGCATCTCTGCCGATATGCATGATGAACTGGGCTCGGGTATGACGGCCATAAGGTTGATGAGTGAGATTATGAAGAACAAGATGAAGGACCAGACATATCCTGAACTGGAAAAAATTTCGAGTTCAGCCAATGACCTGCTGAGCAAGATGAACACCATCATCTGGACCATGAAGAGCTCGAACGATACGCTCGAGAGCCTGGTGGCATACATCCGTGCGCACGCTACCGAATATTTCGACAGTACGCCTATCAGTTGCACTGTGCAGGTACCAGCCGTGATTCCGCAGGTGGATGTATCGGGGGAAAAGCGCCGGAATATTTTCCTGAGCGTAAAAGAAGCCCTCAACAATATTATGAAGCACTCACAGGCTTCGAAGGCCTGCATTGAAATCATAACCCGCGATAGTAAGCTGGTGATAAAAGTGAGCGACAATGGTATTGGCATCAACGAAGAACAACTCCGCCGGTTCGGTAATGGTCTCAGCAATATGAGAAGAAGAATGGAAAGTATTGAAGGCAGCTTCCGGATCGAAAACGACGGAATGTGCACGCTCATCTTTGAAGCGCCGATCTAAAACTTATTTTTCAGGATCGCAAAGAACAGCATCAGCCATCCGACAATAAAGAACACCCCGCCGATGGGCGTAATGATGCCGATTCCTTTTAAACCGACGGTGTCGGTTGCTTTCAGGAATGTAAGCAGGTATAGACTTCCCGAGAATAATAAGATGCCTGTTAAAAAACAATTCCCCGCCCAACGTAACATTTTGCCCGGGAATTTTTCATACAAAATAGCGGTGGCTATTAAAGCAAACACATGATAAAACTGGTAACGCACACCCGTATCAAAGGAAGCCACTGTTTCAGGCGGCACCAATTGTTTCAGACCATGTGCGCCAAAGGCGCCCAGACCAACGGACAAAGCGCCCAGTATGACTGCAGTGAGCAAAAAACCTCTATGCATGTAATACGGTTTGAATGAATTCATTCATGGTAAAAGCATCTTCGCGATCGATCACCACATCGGCCTGTTCGTAGTAGATGCGGCGTTCGTTCAGCTTGCGCATGATGTAATGGCGAAGATCTTCATCGCTGATATCTTTCAGCAAGGGACGTTCATTGCGCTCTTTCATGAGGCGCTGCAACAGCACATTCACGGAAGTATTCAACCATACTACCGTGCCGTATTTTTTCATGAACTCGATGTTGTTGAAAAAACAGGGCGTGCCGCCGCCGCAGCTGACGACCATCGAAGCATGTTCGTCCACTAATTTTTCGAGCAGTTCTTTTTCCCTGTTGCGGAAATACTCTTCACCTTTCTCGGCAAAAATTTCAGGGATGGTCTTTTTCTCCGATTCTACAATCACTTCGTCCAGGTCATAAAAGGTGAGTTGCAGCCGTTCTGCCAGCTGTTTTCCCCAGTGAGTCTTACCGGAGCCCATGAAGCCGATGAGGAAAATGCGCATATTATTTGAATGCGTTGATCCCGGTTATATCCATGCCCGTAATCAGCAAATGTATATCATGTGTGCCTTCGTAGGTAATCACACTCTCGAGGTTCATCATGTGGCGCATGATGGAATACTCGCCGGTGATACCCATGCCACCCAGTATCTGCCGTGCGTCGCGCGCTATCTGGCAGGCAATTTCGCAGCCATTGCGTTTGGCCATACTCACCTGTTGTGGGGTGGCTTTGCCTTCGTTCATCAGCACACCCAGTCGCCAGTTAAGCAATTGCGCCTTGGTGATCTCGGTAATCATTTCGGCCAGCTTTTTCTGCTGCAGTTGGAAACCGGCAATGGGCCTGTCGAACTGCACGCGTTCTTTGGCATAGCGCAGGGCGGTATCGTAGCAATCCATGGCCGCACCTACCGTGCCCCAGGCAATGCCGTAGCGGGCTTTGGTAAGACAGCTCAGCGGGCCTTTCAGGCCTTTTACGTTGGGTAAAATATTTTCCTTGGGAACTTTCACATTATCAAATACCAGCTCGCCGGTGGCGGAAGCCCGCAGGCTCCATTTGCCATGGGTGGTGGGGGCGGTAAAACCTTTCATACCCCTTTCCACGATCAGGCCGCGGATGTCGCCCTGTTCGTCTTTTGCCCAAACCACCGCAATCTGGGCATAGGGAGCATTGCTGATCCACATCTTGGAACCATTGAGAATCACGTGGTCACCAGCGTCTTTGATATTGGTGAGCATGCCGGCCGGGTTGGAGCCGTGGTTAGGCTCGGTGAGGCCAAAACAGCCCAGCCAGTCGCCGCTGGCCAGCTTGGGCAGGTATTTACGGCGTTGATCCTCACTGCCGTATTCATAGATGGGGAACATTACCAGCGAGCCCTGTACCGAGGCGGTGGAACGCACGCCGCTATCGCCCCTTTCCAGTTCCTGCATCATCAGTCCATAACTGATATAATCCAGTCCCCCGCCGCCATACTGCTCGGGTATAGTGGGGCCAAAACAGCCCAGTTCGCCCAATTGCTGCACTATATGTTCCGGGAATTCTGCCCTTTGGGCATAATCCTCAATAATAGGTGTAATTTCCTTTTTCACATAATTGCGCACAGATTCACGCACCAGCTTCTGCTCATCGGTCAACAATTCATCCAGTAAGTAATAATCCGGGCTGGTAAAAAGGTCGGTTTTAGCTGCCATGACAGTATATATTAGGTATATTAAAGTGCTGCTAAAGTATGAGATAAATGAATATCGAACAAGGAACCGGGAAGATTGAACGGGGAGGTAAGAGGCGTAGCAGATCTCTACTTCCTTGTTCCAATTTCCGTGCTCCTTCTACAATCTTCAAAAAAACAGGGCCTGAAATGCAACATGCGTTCCAACTTCATGTCTCTATTTATGTAAACTAAAAATTGTCATTTTGGAGCTGACTGCAACCATCATCCGGGATGAAATAGTAGAAAGGTGTAAACAGGGCGACAGGCAAAGTTACCAGGCGCTATACGATAAGTATTCCCGGGCCATGTATAATACCAGCCTGCGCATAGTGAACAACAGCGCAGACGCCGAGGACGTGCTGCAGGAAGCGTTCCTGGACGCATTTCGTTCGCTGGACGATTTTCATTATCGTTCCACTTTCGGGGCCTGGCTCAAGAGGATCGTGATCAATAAATCGATCAACGCGCTGCGCAGGCGCAAGCCCAACCAGGAAATCGTGGAAGATTCGGTGGTGTATTCGCTGCCCGATGTGGAAGCGCCCGACGAAGCGGAGATACAGTATAAAGTGGATGAGGTAAAAAAGGCTATCCGCCGCCTGCCCGACGGATACCGCACCGTACTGACCCTTTACCTGCTGGAGGGATACGATCATGAAGAGATATCAGAAATTCTCGGCATTTCACATAATACGGTACGTACGCAGTATATCCGCGCCAAACAGAAACTTTTATTCATCATAAAACAGGGAGGATTATCATGAGCAGTCCACTGGAGAAATTTATGCGCGACCATCGTGAAGAGTTTGATAGTGAAGAACCGCGTCCGCAGGTATGGGCTTCATTGGAAAAGAAGCTGTCAACACCCGAAGAAAGGAAAGGTATAGGGAAAGTAACAGCCATGAAATTCCTGCGTATTGGTGTGGCCGCCGCGGTGCTGGTGCTGGCCGGTATCGGAGTATTTTACCTGGCTACAGACCATAACCGTGTTGATCCCCTTGTGGCGGTTAACGACAATCATCCCGCCAATGCCGCTGCCGATGAATTGATTAAAGAGATCAATCCAACCTATGCAAAAGAAGTATATCATTTCACCCAGCTGATTGAACTGAAACAATCTGAACTGAAGCAGATTGAAAAAGATAACCCGCAGTTATACAAACAGTTTATTGCCGACATTAATAAACTGGACAGTTCGTACTACGCCCTGAAAAACCAGTTGCCGGTGACACCTAACCGCGAGCAACTGCTGGAAGCTATGATTCAGAATTTGCGACTGCAGACGGAACTCCTGAATCAGCAGCTGAACATTATTAAACTCATCAAACAATCAAAAAGTAAAACTAATGAAACGAATAGTACCCCTGCTTAGCTTCGTTGTGCTGCTCCTGTCGGGAGCCGGCGAAGTGTGGGCACAGCATCAGTCGAAAAAGAAGAAGTTTGAATATGCCCATGAAAGAACCATCAGTCAATCCTACCCCGCTTCGTCAAGTGATGTGCTGGATATCGAGAGCCAGTTTGGCCAGGTGAATATCAAAACATGGAACCGCAACGAGGTAAAAGTAGACGTGAAAATTGAAGTGAGCGCCGACGTGAAGGAAGCAGCCGACCTGTTGTTTGAAAACATTGATGTGCAGCACAGCAAGAAAGGCAACAAGATCTATTTCAAAACCATTCTTAACAAGAAAAACGGCAAGGGCTATAGGGGCAAACACAACAGCAACATGTCTATCGATTATGAAGTGATGATGCCTGCTAACCTGGCGCTGGATATCGAAAACAAATTCGGCAACACTACCCTTCCCGATCTCACCGGCAAGGTGAATATCTCCCAGGAGTTTGGCAACCTGAGCGCAGGTAAATTGTCTAATCCCGGTTCAATAGAAGTGAAGTTTGGTGGGGTGGTGATCGAAGGTGCGTCAAATGGAAAATATGAATTTGGCTATGCCAACGACGCCACTATCAAAAATCTTTCCGGCAAAGCAAATGTTGAAATTGAGTTTTGCAAAGGCAATGTAATGATCAATGCCGCCAATGTGAGCGATCTGAAAGTAGACGCGCAATATTCTGATGTAGCCATTGTAGTGCCGAAAAATATTTCGGCGAACTTCACCGTGGAAACCAACTTTGGTTCTTTCAATAACCTGTCGGGCATCAACCTGAAAAAAGAAGATGATGATGACGACGGCGCTCGTTTCCGCGGACCCAAATTCAGCAACTCTTACAGGGGAAAAGCAGGCGATGGCAAAAGCACCATCAAGCTGGAAGGCAATTTTTCCGAGATAACGCTTTCCCATGAAGTACCACCTGCCAAAGAAAGGAAAAAGTTAGTAACGAATTCTTGATACAGCTCTGAACTTTGCAGTCAGCAGAGTCGAGACTCTCTACAACGGGAGGTCCCGGAAACGGGATTTTCCCGTTTTATCTGAATATTAATATATTGATTGTTGAATGTCTGGTTCGGGCGAAGAATCAACAATCAATATGTTCAAGTTATACTATGGCCTTCCTGAGTTTTACCAGTTGGTTTAATAAGTCGTCCAGCAAATCAAGTTTCAGCATATTGGCGCCGTCGCTTTTGGCAACTGCGGGATTGGGATGCGTTTCAATAAACAGCCCGTCTGCGCCTGCTGCAATAGCTGCCTTCGCAATGGTGCCGATGAGTTGAGGGTTACCTCCGGTCACCCCGGATGTCTGATTGGGCTGTTGCAGACTGTGCGTGCAGTCCATCACCACGGGCACGCCATGTTCTTTCATCCAGGGAATGTTGCGGTAGTCTACTACCAGGTCCTGGTAACCGAAAGTATTGCCTCGTTCGGTGAGTATTACTTTGTTATTACCTGCTTTTACAATTTTTTCTACTGCAAATTTCATCGAGGGACCGCTCACGAACTGGCCTTTCTTCACATTCACGATCTTGCCCGTTTGCGCAGCGGCTACCAGCAGATCGGTCTGGCGGCACAGGAAGGCCGGTATCTGCAGCACGTCGATATATTTTGCGGCCAACGCGGCTTCATCATGCGCGTGAATGTCGGAGGTGACAGGCAATTTATAGGTATCACCTGTCTTGCGCAGCAGCTTCATGGCCACCTCATCACCCAGGCCGGTGAAGGAAGAAGCGCTGGTGCGGTTGGCTTTGCGGTACGATGACTTGAAAATATAAGGAATACCAAGATTCTTGCAGATACCTGACACTTTATCGGCTACTTCCATCAGCAATTCTTCGCTTTCCACCACGCACGGTCCTGCTATCAGGAAAAAATTCTTTTCATCGTATGATTGTCCTTTGAAGAGATCTGTCAGCATTTTATCCATGCGGGCAAAGGTAGTTTTTTCTTGTGTATGGTTTTCCCTGTCCTGAACGGCTATTTTGGGATTGCCGGGTTTTGTTTACGTTTGCGAAATTTTACACCGCAACATGATCAAAGATAAAATCCTCGTAATCGGCGCCTCGGGCCAGATCGGTGTGGAGCTGACGCTTGGTCTTCGCAAAATTTATGGCAATGCCAACGTGATAGCTTCCGACCTGCGCGAGGAAAACGAACTCCTGAAAGGTACCGGTCCCTATGTAAGCCTCGACGTGATGAACAAAGAAATGCTGCACGTGCAGGTGATCCGCCAAAACGTAACGCAGATATACCTGCTGGCCGCTATCCTTTCAGCCACCGGTGAAAAAAATCCCGGCCTGGCATGGAACCTCAATATGCAGGGCTTGCTGAATGTGCTGGATATAGCGCGCGAAGAAACGATACATAAGGTTTACTGGCCCAGCAGCATCGCGGTATTTGGTCCTACCTCTCCCAAACAAAACTGCCCGCAGCAAACCATCATAGAGCCCACTACCGTGTATGGCATCAGTAAATATGCCGGTGAGTTTTGGTGCAACTATTACCATCATCGTTTTGGCGTTGACGTGCGCAGCCTCCGCTATCCTGGGCTTATCTCCTATAAGTCGGCTCCCGGCGGTGGCACCACCGATTATGCCGTTGAAATTTTCCACGACGCGCTGGAATCGAAGCGTTACACCTGTTTTCTCAAAGAAAACACTTACCTGCCCATGATGTATATGCCCGATGCTATCAGGGCAACGATTGAACTGATGGAGGCGCCCGCCGATAAAATCTCTGTGCGCACTTCTTATAATCTCGCGGCCATGAGTTTTTCGCCCAAAGAAATTGCTGCCGCCATCAAAAAGTATATTCCCGAATTCACGATCACCTATCAACCCGATTACCGCCAGGCCATTGCGGAAAGCTGGCCGCAAAGCATCGACGACTCGGTGGCACGCGCCGACTGGGGATGGAAACCGGAATATGATCTGGAGAGGATGACGAAGGATATGATCGAGAATTTGAGAGCATGAATTTGACTGTGAATGAGGCTCACCATAAACAAAATTCCCGTTTCTTTGTTTTTTCTATTCCCATGAAACGAATACTCTACCTGGCATTCTTTTGCATTAGCTTAACAAACGCCGCTTTCGCACAACCGAAATTGAAAACCGGCTGGTGGAAAGCATCGCTGTTGCGTGATGATGGCAATCATATCGTTTTCAATATCGACGTAAAATACGAAAAAGGCAAACCGGTATGGTATGTGCGCAACGCCACCGAAAGAATTGCGGTGAACAATATCCAGGCAAAAGGCGATTCCCTCATCGTACTCATGCCTCTGTTTGAATCCACTTTTTACCTGCAAAGAATTAATGATAAAGAACTGCGCGGCACCTGGGTTCGTGGCACCAGCACCAACGATATGGTGATACCCGTAAAATTTGAATACGGATTTGCAGAACGTTTTCCGAAAACCGCCGCCACTTCCCCGGTAAAGAATATTACCGGCCGCTATGCGGTAACATTTTCGAATGAAAGACGTTCACGGCCCGCAGTGGCAGAGTTTAAGCAATCGGGCACCAAACTGACCGGCACATTCCTGAATCCCTCCGGTGATTACCGGTTTCTCGAGGGCATTGTTGACGGCGACACTTTGCGCCTTTCAACATTCGATGGTCACCATGCTTATTACTTTAAGGCAAAGGTTGTGGGCGACAGCATCACGGGCGGATCATATATTTCCGGCCCCGCCTTCAACGAACGCTGGGAAGGAGTCCGAAATGAAAATGCTTACTTGCCCGATACGCTTTCTGCCGTGTATATGAAACCCGGCGAAGAGTATATCCATTTCCGCTATCCCGACCTGGATAGTAATATCGTGAGCTCTGATGATGCAAGGTTTAAGAATAAGGTAGTCGTGGTTCAGCTTATGGGCTCATGGTGCGCCAACTGCATGGATGAAACCGCTTTTCTGAGCGATTATTATCACAAGAATAAAAACCGTGGCATTGAAATGGTGGCGCTTGCTTATGAATATAGCGACAACTTCAACCGCTCCCGCAATAGTCTTCGCAAATTCCAGGAGCGCTTCAACGTACAATACCCCATGCTTATCACCGGTGTGCGTTCAAGCGATTCATTGCGCACAGAAAAAACATTACCCCAGCTCACTCCCATCAGAATGTTACCCACCACCATTTTTATTGGAAAGGATGGCAAAGTGAAAAAGATTCATACCGGCTTCAATGGTCCTGGTACAGGCGAACATTATGAGAGATTCCGCAAAGAGTTTGATGCTACTATCGAAGAATTGCTGAAATAAAAAATCTCCCGGCGCAAGCCGGGAGAGCAGACTAAATGCAACAATCCAAATTAACAGCTGAAACTTTTTCAGGCCCGCGCCGTTTCTTTCTCGGATAATTTTGCCAGGCAAAATGCGCCAATAGCCATCGCCAGGTCGCGCACTGCAATATCGTACCAGCCGCCGGCTATCAATACAACGGCAATCGCCACCAGCCATGCCGACACGATCATCGCCCCGAGGCGCGTGAAGCGAAACACAAGAACTCCTGCCACTATTTCAATTACACCCACTATCAACATAAAGCTGGCTGGCGCGAGTGGTATCATGCTTTCTACCCCGCGCAGGTACACTGCCCAGTCTGTTAATAAATTGGTGAACTTGTCCGCGCCGGCAACCATCGGCACCAGTCCATACGTATATTTCAGTATGGTGCGGACGCTAACTGTAGAGCCTGTAAGAGCAATAGTACTCATGATTTTTTCTCATTGGATGCCAGGGGTAAACGATGGTTACAAATTTTGTAACCTTTGTTCCATGCAGGCATCCAATCATCAAGACTAAAAAAAATGGCAACTCCTTTAACAGCCGGGGAACAGGATCTTCTTGTTATCCGTGAAATAAAAAACGGTGATACCGCTGCCTATGAGCAGATTATGCGGCGATACAACCAGCAATTGTACCGAATCGGTATTGCATGGCTGGGCAGCGACGATCAATTGGTGGAAGATGCTATGCAGAATACTTATTTAAAAGCATGGTATCATCTGCCGCAATTCAAAGCTGATGCAGCTTTCAGCACCTGGCTTATCAGGATTATGATCAACGAATGCAAACAGATTATTCGGAGGAAAGAAAAAGAACGCACCGCTTACCGCCAATGGCTGCAACACAACAACCTGGTTTATGACCAGGACACCCAAAAATCCCTTATGCAAAAAGAAATAAAAGCACTGATGCAGCAAGCCATCTTACAGTTGCCCCTCAAATACCGCACGGTTTTCATTTGCCGCGAAGTGGAACAACTTTCCACCGACGAAACCGCCTCTCTCCTCGAAATCACCCCGCAAAACGTAAAGGTGCGCCTCCTCCGCGCCAAAGCCATGATCCGCAAACAACTCCTCAACACCCTCGACGGGCAGGAATTGTTTGAGTTTTATGCCCCGAGATGCGACCGGGTGGTGGCGAATGTACTCAGCCAACTGCAGAAAAGCGATGAATACTGAATTTGAAATTGAACAAGGAATTTGAATTTGAATGGAGCTGAAAATTAGTTCTACATCCCAAAATTCAATTTTATTCAAATTCAAATTCCTTGTTCAATTTCAAATTCAATATTCTACAACGGTCTTATCCAGATGTTTCGAAAACTAACCGGGTTGCCGTGATCCTGCAACTTGATCGGTTCTTTGTCGCCATGCTTTTCATAGTTGGCGATGCCAATGTATTGAGTTCCGCCTAAGAGAACGGCGTCGTTTTGAACGAGCACGCCGTTATGGAACACGGTGATGCGGGCCTGTGATTTCACCGAGCCGTCTTCGTTGAAACGGGGCGCAATCCAGATCACGTCATAGGTTTGCCATTCGCCTGGCGGACGACATGCATTCACCAGCGGAGGCAGTTGTTTATAGATACTGCCGGCCTGGCCATTGGCGTAGGTCTTGTTGTTGTAGTTGTCGAGTACCTGCAGTTCATAGCGGTCCATGAAAAATATACCGCTGTTGCCGCGGCCCTGGTCGCTGCCTTTTACTTCGGCGGGAGTTCTCCATTCAATATGAAGCTGGCAATCGCCAAAACCTTGCTTGGTGCGGATATCGCCGGTACCGGCCACCACGGTCATAGCTCCGTCTTCTACTTTCCATTTGATGGGTCCGCCATCACGTCCCTGCCAGGCATCGGTATTCTTGCCATCAAACAGCACGATGGCATCCGATGGAGGATCGGCAGCTGTCTTGCCAGGAGTCACCACCCTGGGTTGCGGTTCCCACAGTTCGGTGAGTTTGGGATCGCCCTGGCGAAGCGGACGCTGCGCCTGCGCGCCTATCACGCATAAAAGTAAAATCGGTAATAGCAATGATCGTTGAGTCATGGTTTTATGTATTTATCTTTTGAATAATTATTATCGCGAAATCGTAAAGCTGTCAAAGTATTGGGGATCTCCTTCCTTCACATCTACATTCGTAACACGCGCTGCAGGCGGACCTTTGCGGCACCATTCTACCAATGCATTCAATTGTTTGCTGTGGCCGGTGGCTACCAGCAATACACTGCCGTCGGGCAAATTTTTTACAAAACCGGTAACTCCCAGTTCCTGCGCTTTTTGCTTTGCGCTTTGCCGGTAATAGACACCCTGCACTTTGCCGCTAACGTTGATAACGAAAGTCTGCATCATTCGCAAAAATTACAAGTTTGAGGGCAAAGGGAGATATAATTGTATAGGAAAACTAAGACTTGAGTGCAAATTTTGCGATCGCACCCGCCAGTCCTGGTGCCAATGGGCGCATCGGTTCACCATAGGTTGCCTGGTTGGCCGCGCGGTCATCACTGTCAACGATTTTCAACACATGATTCATATCCTGCACAATCACCAGCTGCGAAGCCGGCAAAGCTGTGTTCAGCATCCTTGCATTTTCCGTGGGCACTTGTATATCCCGGGTGCCCTGCACTATCAGAACAGGAATTTTGAGTTTCTTAATTTCAGCTTGCGGATCATACTTCATCCACGAAATGATATAAGGCTGCACGCTTGGGCGGAAAAGCATGAATAACTGCCGGTCAACATTTTTCACCTGGTGCCCTTGTTTCAGGCTGTCGAGTACAGGCACAGCCAGATCGTGAATTTGTTCCGAATTCGCTTTCAGTTGCTCTTTCAGAATTTCATCTATGGGCTTGCCCGAGCCTGCAATAGAAACATATTTGTTGGCGCCACCACGCTGCGCCGCCACCATGCCTATCAGCGAGCCTTCGCTATGACCGATTACGACTACCGATTTGAAACGATTATCCTTTTTCAACAATTCAATCCAGCCAATGGCATCGTTGATATAATCTTCAAAACGAAGATCCGCTTCACTCTTTGCCGCGCCCGTACTCCTGGCAACTCCGCGCTTGTCGTACCTCACGAAAGCCACTCCCTGTTTGGCGAGTTCGCGCGCCAGCATCTGGTAAGCATTGTTTTGAGTGTACGGGCTGTTGCCATTGCGATCGGTGGGACCAGAACCGGCGATGATCAATGCCACCGGACCACCGGTTGATGCGGGAAGCGTTAACGTGCCCTGTATTTCACCGCTGCTGGTAGTCAGCGTTATGTCTTGTTCTGTAAAACTAGTATCCCGCAAATGTGCACTTGCGGGATACCATATGGCCAAAAGCAAAAATGTGATCAGTCTTGTCTTCATAATCGGGGAAATTCTTTGAAATACATTCTTTAACATGTTTTAAATATAGAACATTTCCCCTAAAAACCTTTCTTGTCGGTGCCTGCTACGGTGTTTTATCCGCATTTTTCACATATTTCTCCAGCCATGCATTCTGCTCGTACAACATGTGCAGGATATTTTCCCTGCCGCGATAGCTATGTGCTTCATAAGGCAATGACACATAGCGAACGGTGCCGCCAAAGCCCTTGATTGCATTAAACAGGCGCTCGCTCTGTATAGGGAAAGTGCCCGGGTTATCGTCCATCTCTCCATGAATCAGCAATAAGGGTGTTTTTATTTTGTTGGCAAAGCTGAACGGGCTCATATTGAAATACAGCTCGGGCGCGTCCCAATAAGTGCGATCCTCGTTCTGGAAACCGAATGGCGTAAGCGAGCGGTTATAGGCGCCGCTACGTGCTAATCCGGCTTTAAACAGGTTCGTGTGCGCCAGCAGGTTAGCAGTCATGAAGGCGCCATAGCTATGACCCCCGATCGCCACCCTGTTCCTGTCGCCCACTCCCATTTCGTCGAGTTTGTTGATGGCCGCTTCTGCATTCATGCGCAATTGTTCCACGAAATTATCATTGGGCTTCTTATCAGCGCTGGTGGCCACGATGGGCATTTCGGCATTATCGAGCACCGCATATCCCTGCGTAACCCAATAAATGGGCGAGCCCCAACTGATGCTAGTGAACCTGTACTTACTGCCACGCACCTGCGCCGCATCGGCGGCAGAGTTGAATTCGCGCGGATAAGCCCAGATCAGCACAGGCAGCGGCTTATCTTTTTTCGGATCATATCCCTTGGGTAAGTACAAGTTGCCGGTGAGATCAATGCCATCGGCGCGCTTGTAGTAGATCTTTTCTTTGGTAATACCCTCAAGTTGAGGGTATGGATTTTTGAAACTGGTAATCGGTTTATCGGGTACGCGCAGCACAAGGTTCCTGATGAAGTAGTTCGGCACTTCGGTCTGTGTCTCGCGACGGGTAAGCAATACCAGCTTTTCCGCATCCAGCACATCAGTCACCACTTCAAACACACCTTCGCTGCAGCGCCAGATGATCTCGCTTTGTTTGGTGTTAAGATCAAATTTCGCCAGGAAGGGCATATCACCTTTCGGCGATGCGCCGGTGGTATTGTTCATCAGCAGCTTCGCATTGTTCTCGATAGTCTGCACCACCAGGCGGCCATATTTATTCTTTGTCATCACCGGGCTGCCGGGGTCATTGTAAGCGTCGGTGGTATTGCGTTGTATCAGCAGGGTCAACTCACCGGTCGAAGGATTATAGCGGTGCAGCCGCGTGGTTTGTTTACCGGTAAGACCCTCACTCACCAGGGCCACGGTTTCATTGCCCCACAAAATATTGCGGAAACGCATTTGTGTTTTAAACAATTCCCTGGGTTGCCCGGTAAATGGCGCGCTCAGCGCATATACGGCATCGTGATATTCCACGTTTTTGCGGATGAGACCACTATCCAGGGGCTCGCACCAGGTGATGGTGGCGGGCTCGTCGTCGCGCCAGTCAAAACTACGTGGCACCATCTGCACATTGTCGTAGCCCGTGGGTGAGGTCTCGCCCGAGGGCAATTCAGCGAGTTTCTTCACCAGCTTACCATTGATATCATGCACGCTCACGGTCGAAGGAAAGCGTTGTGCAGGCACCAGGTATGAGAATGGTTTACGCAGTGTGCGCACGAGCATATATTTCTTATCGGGAGAAACATTCAGGCTGGTGTAAATAGCCGGCTCGCCGATTTTTGTTTCTACTCCATTTACATTCTTCACTAATTGCGCAGTGGCGTAGAATTCAAACAACTGCTCATCATAGGGCGATTTGATCAGGTCCTGGTAGGTGCGGCTGGGTGCGGCTTTGCCCAGGTTTTCCTGCACGGCAGGACCGAGCGGCATCAGCGGCTTGCTGGGAGCAGCAGATGCGGGTTTGTGCGCCACTTTGTACAAAATGGTATAGTCATCCACCCAGGTGAAATCAGCACCAAGAATCACATTAAGCGGCTGCTTATTGATTTTGGTGGCTTTCTGCGTAGCCACATCAATCACGTACAAATCCACACGCTGGTTGGTGGTGTTGGTAAATGCGATCTTCTTTTCGCCGGGACTCCAGGAAACATTGCTGGCGAGTAATGGACTGGGAAGACCGGCAACCTTAAATTCTTTCCCGGTCTTGATATTCTTCAGCACAAAATCGTTGATAAAATTCTGGCGGCTCGGCCCGAAATTGTTCGGGTTGATACGCATACCAGCAATCTTCAATTCCGGCTGTGCCAGTTCTTCTACCGAAGGATAACTGTTTCGCTCCATCAGCAACATCCATTCGGCCTTACTGTCAATGCTTACGCCGGGTGTAGGTTTGGCCAGCAGCAGCTCGGCAATTTCTTTGGGAGGTGTTTTATAACCGTCGCCCTGCGAATGGGCATAAGAGACGATCAGGAAAAAAACGACAAATAGTGCAGTTCTCATATCATGCAGTTTTTGTTTCGAAGTTAGCAAGCCGTAAGACGACAAAATACAATCGTGTCCTTTGGATCTACCGCTTTTGCTTCTGATATACTCTCACATAGTCTATTTCCATTTTTTGCGGCCAGATGGTGGTATCTACTCCCTGTTGTCCGCCCCAGTTGCCACCCACCGCAATATTCAGCAACAGGTGGAAGGGTTGATCAAAAGGCCAGGCATCATAACCTGAACCTTCGTTATCGAATGTGAAATACACATTGCCATCAACGGCCACCTGCAACCTTGTGCTATCCCACTCAACAGAATACACATGAAAATTTTCGGAGCAATCATCCACCCTGATGGTATCGCCACGCTGGGTGCCCTGGATATGATTGTACTTTTTCGTATGCACCGTGCCATGAATTTTTCCCTGCGCAAAACCTACATGCTCCATAATGTCAATTTCACCATCGTCGGGCCAGTTGAGCGGCGTGGTGGAAGCCAGCATCCAGATAGCAGGCCAGGTGCCCCTGCCGCGCGGTAATTTGGCGCGCACTTCCACACGGCCATATTGCCAGTCGCCCTTTCCCTTGGTGATCAGTCTGGCCGACGTATATTCACGTTTCTCCCAATTTTCGCGGCGAGCCTCGATGATAAGATGTCCGTTTTCTACACGGGCATTTTCCGTTCTGTTGGCCGTATAAAACTGCAGTTCATTATTTCCCCAGCCATGACCACCCACATCATACCCCCAACGCGTGCTGTCGGGCAGACCGGTATAATCAAATTCATCGCTCCATACCAGTTTCATGGAATCGGCGGTGGGACTGGCTGTCTCCGCGGCTTTCTCCTGTGGCGAGTTGCAGGATATCGTGAAAATAAGAATTGGCAAGATGCAGTTGGTCAACGTATTTTTCATATGCAGCGCGTAAAAGATTTAAGCAGAAAGTTACTTCCTTTTGCATTGTAATTAATCTCTTATTTTATAACAGCATGTTGACCAATGGCACGTAAGTTCGCGACCGCATTTTTGATTCGTTGCCTTCCTCGCCCACGATTCTCTCCTTCCCCCTCCCTGCTTCCGCTTCCATCTTCCCTCACAGTTCCCCGATCCAGCTTTTTTTCGCATTTTCACCCGTTACCCTTATTTTTGCCCCTCATTATGAAGAATTCCAAGCGCATACGTCATCATCATATCACTTACCCTTCCAGGTAGGCCGGTGGTGCTTTTTGCGCGACAAGATATAAGTGGAGGCTTACCAGTGAGGTAAGCCTCCTGCTTTTTGTGGCAGAAACAATCGATGTTCGAATGAAATACAATAACTTCTAACTTGATGAAACTTAAAATTGCGATACAGAAATCCGGGCGTTTATACGACGATTCGGTACAGCTTTTGAAAGAATGCGGCATCGATTTGCGCAATGTAAAGGACCGGCTGAAAACCGAGTCGGATAATTTTCCGCTGGAAGTTTTTTTCCTGCGCGATGATGATATTCCGCAATACGTAGAAGATGGCGTTGCCGATATTGGAATTGTAGGCGAGAATGTGCTGTTTGAAAAAAACAAGAAGGCAGAGATCGTGGAACGACTGGGTTTTGGGAAATGCCGTTTATCTGTGGCTATACCGCGCAACCAGGAGTACAAGGGCATTCAGTCATTACAGGGGAAACGCATTGCCACCAGCTATCCATACCTGGTGCATGAATTCCTGGAAAAAAACAATGTGAAGGCCGAAATTCATGAGATCAGCGGCTCTGTTGAGATTGCTCCCGGTATCGGTCTAGCCGATGTGGTGGCCGACCTCGTAAGCAGCGGTTCCACTTTGCTGATGAATGGCCTGAAAGAAGTGGAGGTGATCATGCAATCACAGGCAGTGCTGATCAGGAATCATGCATTGCAGCCTGAAGTAGCGAAATTGCTTGACAAATTACTGTTCCGTATCCGCAGTGTCAGGAAAGCTAAGCATAATAAATATATCTTGCTCAATGCGCCGAATGAGCGTTTGCCGGAGATCATCCAACTACTTCCCGGAATGAAGAGTCCGACCGTGTTGCCACTGGCGCAGGAAGGATGGAGCAGCGTGCACAGCGTGTTGAGTGAAGATACTTTCTGGGACATAATTGAGCAATTGAAAGCCGCGGGCGCACAGGGCATACTGGTGGTGCCGATTGAGAAGATGATTATTTGAGTGGGGTGACAAGCACCCAAAATCAAATAATAAAAAACCAATCAATTTCAAAAATAAGTTTTACGAGCCCAAAAGGTTCAAACAAGAGCAATAACCATGCAGCTACACAAATATCCTTCAAGGCCCGAATGGGAAGCACTGACCCGGAGACCCGTGATGGAAACCGGTTCCCTGGAAGCATCTGTAAAAAATATTCTCCAGGAGGTTAAAGAAAAAGGTGATGAAGCCGTTCGCCGGTTCACCCGACAATTCGATAAAGCCGATGTGCAGGAGCTGGCTGCGAGCCCAGAAGAATTTGCGGCCGCACAAGCTGCTCTTGATCCGAAACTGAAAGCCGCGATCTTATCCGCACGTGTGAATATCGAGACCTTTCACAAAGCTCAGATTGTAGAAAGTCAACCGGTAGAAACCATGCCCGGCGTATTGTGCTGGCGCAAAAATGTGGCTATTGAAAAAGTTGGCCTATACATTCCCGGCGGCACCGCTCCTCTTTTCTCGACCGTGTTGATGCTAGGTGTGCCTGCCAAACTGGCCGGCTGCAAGGAAATTATCTTGTGTACTCCGCCCGATGCCAACGGTAAAATTCCAGATGTTATTTTGTTTGCTGCAAAAGCAGTGGGCATCACCAAAGTGTTCCGCGTTGGCGGCGTGCAGGCAATTGCGGCCATGACATACGGCACCGAATCCATACCAAAGGTTTCCAAAATATTCGGCCCAGGCAATCAGTATGTGAACTATGCCAAACAATTGGTGCAGCGCGAAGGGGTGGCTATCGATATGCCCGCTGGTCCCAGTGAAGTGGCCATACTAGCCGATTCCAGCGCCAACGCCGCCTTCGTGGCTGCAGATCTTTTGAGCCAGGCTGAACACGGCGCCGACAGCCAGGTGATTTTAGTGAGCGACAGCGAAGAACTGGTGAGAAAGGTACAGGCCGAACTCGACAAACAAGCTGCCGCACTTCCCCGAAAGGACATCATCGCACAGGCCCTGCATAACAGCAAGATGGTGATCACGCGCAACGCAGCCGAAGCTATCGAATTGCTGAATGAATATGCACCCGAACATTTGATCCTCAGCTGCGAGAACGCTTCCGATTTTGCGGAAAAGATTGTGAATGCCGGTTCTGTCTTCCTGGGCCATTATTCACCCGAAAGCGTAGGCGACTATGCCAGCGGCACCAATCATACACTTCCCACCAACGGCTATGCGCGTATGTATAGCGGTGTTAGTGTGGATAGTTTTGTGAAAAAAATCACATTCCAGCAGTTAAGTGCAGCAGGATTGAAAAATATCAGCAACACGGTGATTATGATGGCGGAAGCGGAGGGTTTGCAGGCTCATGCTGAAGCTGTAAAGATCAGGTTGCGGGAAAATAACTAAGAGTTGCTTATTCGCTCCCGGACCTTGTCAAATGGAGTTTTAACCCGTAGCACCAGCCGTGCTTCAAATACATAAAAATGAGCTTTGATCTGAATAACCTCCTTCGGGAAAATATCAAAAAACTCGTCCCCTACTCATCCGCGCGTGATGAGTTTAAGGGAGAGGCCCGTATTTTCCTCGATGCGAATGAGAATAGTTATGGTTCGCCGCTGACGAAATGGTATAACCGTTATCCTGATCCGCTGCAACTCAAACTGAAGGAAAAATTATCCGCTATCAAGGGCGTGCCCGTGGGGAACACTTTCCTCGGCAATGGCAGTGATGAGTGCATCGATGTATTGCTGCGCGCCTTTTGTGAGCCAGGCATCGACAATATCATTATTTGTCCGCCCACCTATGGTATGTACGAAGTGAGCGCCAACATCAACAATGTGGCGGTCAAGAAAGTTCCTCTCACGCCTGTATTTCAGCTCGACCTGCCCGCCATTGAGGAGGCCGTTGACGACAATACCAAGCTGATCTTCTTATGCTCGCCCAACAACCCTACCGGCAATTCATTGTTGCGGGAAGATATTGAGATCATCCTCAACAACTATTTTGGACTGGTAGTGATTGATGAGGCATATATTAATTTTTCCCGCTTCAGGTCATTCACGCAGGAGTTGAATGACTATCCCAACCTGGCTGTGATGCAGACACTATCGAAGGCCTGGGGACTGGCTGCTCTCCGCATCGGTATGACCTTTGCTTCGGAAGAGATCATTGCGGTGATGAATAAGATAAAACCACCCTACAATATCAACCAGGCTTCGCAGGAACTTGCCATGCAGGCATTGGATGAAGTGGAACAGGTGAACAGCATGATCAGGGATATCGTACAGCAACGAGAAGAATTGCGGGCGACACTCGAAGCGTTGCCGGTAGTGCAGAAGATATATCCTTCTGATGCCAACTTCCTGCTGGTGAAAGTTACCCATGCAAAAGAAATCTATGACTACCTGCTGGCGCAAGGTATCGTAGTGCGCGACAGGAGCAATGTGATTCTCTGCGAAGGCTGTCTGCGTATCACCATTGGTACTCCACAGGAAAACCAAACTCTGGCAGAAAGCCTGAAGTCGTACGCAGCTATTGTGCATTAGTAAGTCAAAGAACTACCCGATATTCACCCGAACATTCAAACCATACGATGAAGCGCATACTCTTTATAGACCGTGATGGCACGCTGATACTCGAGGCTCCGCCTACCTATCAGCTGGACTCGTTTGACAAGCTCACTTTTTACCCGCACATGTTCGAATACATGACGCGCATAGCGCGTGAATTCGATTATGAGCTGGTCATGGTGACCAACCAGGATGGCCTGGGCACAGAATCATTTCCGGAACATACCTTCTGGCCTCTCCACAACCTAGTGATGAAAACCCTCGAAGGTGAAGGTATCCGCTTCAGCGCCGTGCATATCGATCGCAGTTTTCCGAAAGACAATGCACCTACCCGCAAGCCAGGCATAGGCATGCTTACTCAATACCTCGATACTACCCAATATGACATCGCCAACTCTTACGTGATCGGCGACCGCATCACCGACGTGCAACTCGCAAAAAATCTCGGCTGCAAAGCCATCTGGCTCAACAACGACCCTGGGTTGGGCGCCGGCGAAGTTGAAGATAAACTGGCCGAACTCCGCTCCGTCATCGCTCTTGAAACTACCGAATGGCGCGAGATCTACCAGTACCTTCGCCAGGGATTGCGGCAAGTAACGCATGAGCGTAACACCAACGAAACCCAGATCAGAATTGAACTGAATATCGACGGCTCGGGCCAATCAAAAATCAGCACCGGCCTCGGGTTCTTCGATCATATGCTCGACCAGATCGCCCGGCACGGCAAAATAGACCTTGCCATCGAGGCCCGGGGCGACCTGCATATCGACGAGCACCATACCATCGAAGATACCGGTATCGCCTTGGGCGAGGCCTTTGCCAAAGCACTCGCTGATAAGCGCGGCATGGAGCGCTATGGTTTTGCCTTACCCATGGATGAGGCCGAAGCCAAAGTACTGCTTGATTTTGGCGGCCGAAGCTGGCTGGTATGGAATGCCAGCTTCAAACGCGAACGCATTGGTGAAATGCCGACAGAAATGTTTTTCCATTTCTTCAAATCCTTCTCCGATGCCGCGCGCTGCAACCTGCATATTGAGTGTCGCGGCGACAATGAACACCATAAAATCGAGGCCATTTTCAAAGCATTTGCTAAAGCTATTCGCATGGCCATAAGACGCGATCCGTTTTCCAACTATCTGCCTTCCACCAAGGGCGTTTTGTAATCACCATTTTACAAAAGGCATCGAATTGGTGGTGAGCCGCACCGTATAAATGCCCGGCCGCAATTTGGCAGCAGGTACCGCTATCTTATTGATACCGGCATTCAGCCAGGTGGCAAAACGATGTACTACCCTTCCTGAAGCATCTATAATACAACCCTGTTCGGCTTTGGGGCGCGAAGAACTGATGGTTAGCAAAATCTCCTGTCCTACCGCCACCGACATCAGGCGATCGCTGCCACCCCTGGAACCGGTGACCACCAATACCGGGCTCTCATAAAATTTTTCATTCCGGCGCATCAATCGCATCTGGTAATAACTTGTTCCTTTTTTCATATGATTAAATTGATATGAACGGCGGCCCGCGACAGCATAAATTTTCCCAATGCTTTCAAACATGCGGTTGTCAGCTGAATGCAGTATTTCAAAATAATCCGCATCACCTTCCACCAGCCACGAAAGCATGTTGATATTCCCGTTTGTTTTAACTGAAAAATCCATTACCTGCACCGGAAGCGGATTATTCAATGCGTCACTACCCGCCAGTGTGAAATATTTTGTGTTCGCATTCAGGGAAACCGTATTACCCGTTACCGAACCATTTGCACCAGCCGAACCAGTTACAGACGTATTTCCTCCATCAATCCACACATTATTTTCCAGCATTGCAACACGCAGACTGGAAAGATCAGTCACACCACCGCTGTTTGGATCAGTAAATGACAACTCAAGGCTGCCTGATGCCGACTCGGTTGTAACAGTCCAATACTCCAGCTTCGAGACATGATCTATACCATCGCCGTAGTTGATACTGATTTGCCGCGGATCGGTTTTGATATATTCTACCGTGACATCGCCACTCGCATTTTTCAGGGCCAGCCAGCGCATAGAGGCATCTTTTCCCACAGGAAATAAGAAATGGTCTTCGCCAGATAACCCTTCCTTTCTTAGCGGACCATCAATAAAACCCGCGGTTGAAATACTATCTGCTGTCAACGAGCACCCGGCTTGAAGCGTAAGCAGGTTGATATCACTTGTTGTAATTTTTCCTTTTATTAATTCAAGCCGGTAAGGCAAAGCAAGGGGTGAGTTCAGGATAGCGCCCGCCGCATTGTTCATTCGCAATGCAACACTGTTCTGGATGTTGCCGCTGATGTCTATTTGCTGAATGGTCGTGCCGCACAGCTCCACCACGGGAAATCCCGTTGATGTTTCCGTAATATTGCCCGATTGAACCAGGTCGCCCTTCAATTTCACCACCGTATTATCTCCGCCTGAAGAAATATTCAAATTCTGCCCATAATGCAAGAGATTTCCATCAATAATCAGATCGGCATCAAGGTTCAGGTTATAGTTAACTCCGTTATTCAATCGCAGATCACCACGCACCAGGAAATTGTTGCTGCCGCTGGATGAATAAGTCCGCGCAACACCAGCCGCGTTTGCCGACAATATCAAAGTACCATACACCCGCGCACTGGCAGAAATTGTATAACCAGTGGTACCGGGCACATCAAACTCCACTTCTCCTCTTTCCGTACCCGGCGCGCGCGACAGTACCTGCGCAATGGAACCTGCATGCGTACCCCTCGTCTGATGTATATACCGGCCGCCATTGTTTACGCGAACCGAATCGCTCACCAGCAGCGATGTACCACTTGTGATGCCCGATGCATTGCGAAAAATACCTCCCTCACCAATCTCCAGACCATAGCCTGGTCCGGAGATCACCAGCGCAGGCGCGGCAGTGTTGGTTTCGGACAAAATCATTTCAATAATATTTCCTGAAACAGGAGAAATACGAATGGATCTCACAGCTATCTGCTGCATACCACCTGGCAGCACCACAACATAATTGCCCATCACCAGGCTATTGTCGAGCAAAATATCATCCTCAACACCCGGAAGTATATCATTGCTCCAGTTGGCAGCATTCATCCACTGGCTATCGCCGCCGCCACCATCCCATCGAACCTGCGCTCTCAATCCCGCGAAGAAGGAAGAAAATAAAATAGTAAGAAGAACAGCCACACGATGCTTTCTGTAGTTCATAAAAATCTGTTTTAAAAGCTATCGGTGAGCCGTGAACGAGGGAGCAAATGTAGGGGGAAAATTGAAAAGAAAAAATCTGTCACAAAAAAAAATCACAAATCATAAATAACAAGAACCATAAAGCACCTATAAAAAAATTCCAAATGATATGCTCATTTGGAATTTTTTCTTATTTGAAATTTATTTGGTTCCTGCTATTAGTGATTCGTGATTTTATCACTTATCATCTTTGCACAACAAACCTGATGGTCGCGCTGCGCTTGCCATCCATATAACCCGTTACCTGGTATGCACCGCCAGGCAATGTATGCAGGTCGAGTCGGATAGACTGGCTGCCGGCATCCACACTATTGATCTGTTGTTTCACTATTCGTCCATACATATCTGTGATCACCAGTTGCAGGCTGCCGCGTTGCGATGAACTTACGCTCAGTTGCGCGTTGCCATTGGTAACAACTGTCGGCCACATCGAAGTCAGGAACAGGCCATCTGTGCCGTTGCTGATCACGATCACTTTGCTCAGCTTCTGTTCGCCGTTCACATCAATCATGCGCAGCCTGTAATAGATAGTGCCTACAGGCAGTGTATTGTCGATAAAGCTGTATTTGGTTTTCAGGTTAACTGCATTCACTATACCCACAGTGCTGAAGTTGTTGCCATCGGTTGAGCGCAATACCTCGAAGCGGTCGGGGGTGCTGCTCGCGGTAACGGTCCAATCCAGTTGTGCTGTGGTGCTGGACAATTTTTTGCCGGTGAATGAAACCAGGTCGACCGGCAGAGCATTGGCAGGACCAAAGCCGAAGGTAAAGAGGGCATTGAACGCGGGCAGTTCGCCGGAGCGAACGGTTCCTGCACCGGCATTGCCCGGTGTGAACACGGTACCCTCAACATTTTTCACACTTACCCAGTTGGTGCCATTGAAGGTTGCAACCACCACGCCGTCGGTAGCATCAGCGCCCGGTATGGCGCCTCCTGACCAGCTAAGCTGAATAGCTGCCGAACTTCCCGACTGGCGCGATATGCTCCAGTATTCTACATTCGTAACGCCATCCAGCGGGTTCAGTACCGAACCGGGGCTGGGTGGTGTGGTGTGGAAATGTTCGGCTGTGTACACTGATGCAACACTGCTTGACGGAATGATTGTCGCAGGGCGCAGGAATCCGCCTTTGCCTGTCGGGAACAAATACGGATCGGTTGAGGCTGTTAACCTCCTGACCGGTCCGCTTACATATCCATTAGCAGCCGGCGCATTTACTACGTTGGCCGCTGTAGCATTAGTATTGCTGATGGTGAGAACGTTTGTTGTAGTAGTAGTCAGGATGCCTTTATTGGCAGAGTTCCAGCTGATCTTTCCAAATGTAACGGGCGAGCCCAGGCTTGCACCATTGGCATTGTTCAAACGCAGTGTAATCATGCCGTTGGGATCATCGTAGGTACCGGTAGAAATGACTGTTTGCGCAGCAGTGCCGTCCAGTTCAACCACAAACAATTCGTTTACATTATCCACGGCGGAGCTGGCCAGGCCAAATGTGCCGTCGGTATGATTGAAGTTGCCGCGTACATGAAGTTCGGTTGTATTAGCACCCACATTGTCAGCATATTGCATCATGAACTGACCACCGGTTTGTACATAATTACCGTTTACGTTCAACCGGTAGGATTTGTCGTCATCCTCTCCTATATATACCAGTGAATTGCCGCTGATTACCAGGTCGCCGCCAACGGTAACTTCAACGGTGGGTGTAGCGCCCGATAAGAGCGTGAGTGCCTCGCCATTCGTGTTGAGAATCGAGAGATTGCCCTGGATATTGAGACCATTGAGCGAAAGTTCAAATGAACCGGCTGGCGGGCTCATGCCTGGGCAATTCCAGGTAAGATTTCCAATATTATTGGAAGTGCCGACATTTATGCTCGGGGCGGTGGTGGTAGCACCGGTTACTAATATGGTGGAACCAGCAGCCCAGGTAGCCTGGGGTGTGCCGCCGCCGTTGCGCGCAAGTTCGAATACAGAACCGTTATTGAAGAAAATATACTCAGACCCGAGCGCTGCGCCGGGTGAGGGAATACGTGAAAAATTTCTGAAGATAACTGTGCCATTAATGTTGAGGGTGGTGCCTGTTCCGGAAGTACCCGGTACTGTAAATGTTGCCCCATTGGTACCCGTTGCATTTACGCCGGTAAACTCCCATGTTCCGTTCACCACACCATCCGCGCCGTTGGCAAATGTGATGCTGAAAGGTACATTGGCAGTAGTATGGCATTCGAGCGTAGCGCCACTCTCAATACGTAAACCTTCATTGTTCAGCGTGCTGCTTTGTACAGTAATGGTAGTTGCAGCATTAGCAATCAGCCTGGTGGTGCCACCTGATGCGGTGAGCCTGCCCAGCGTGATGCTGGCCACGTCTACATTTACCGTACCGCCATTCGGGAAAAATGCGTTTGCGCCGGAGTTAGGAACGGAAGCTCCCCCCCCACCACCTGGAGTGGTGGACCAGTTGCTATTGTCGTTCCAGTTGCCTGGATTGTCGGCGGCACGAATCCAATATCTGTCCTGGGCTTGGATAGTTGCGGAGACAAAAAAGCACGCAATTACCAATGCGTAGAAGTAAAATTTCTTCATAACGAGATTTAAAAATTATCAGCTAAATACACAGGAAATGGATTCCAGAGGTTTTTTTGGTAGGAAGCCAAGGCTACAGATTGGCGAGGCAATATACGGTAATTAGGTTATTACTGCAAGGACTTGCACAAATATTATGGTCAGAAAAACCCGATAGTTGGCTATTGTGTAAAAAACCATATGGGTTTCCTGAAAACGGAAGGGATCGCGGTCTTTTGCCGCCTATTTTTTCCGGAAAAAGAGCCTCACGGGCACGCCCTTAAAATTGAAATGCTGTCTTAACTGGTTCTCCAGGTAGTTCTTGTAGGGCTGCTTGATATCGTCCGGGAAATTGCAGAAAAAGGCGAAAGACGGCACCGGTGTCGGCAGTTGTGTCACGTACTTGATCTTGATAGGGTTACCCCTCACTACCGGCGGATGAAACGCTTCGATAGCCTTGAGCATTACCTCGTTGAGTTGAGAAGTCGGTATTTTCCGCTGCTTGTTTTCATACACCTCCAGCGCCACCTCAATAGCTTTGTGGATGCGCAGTTTTTCCAATGCCGAAATGAATATGATGGGCACGTCGGTAAACGGCGCCAGCCGCTGTTTCAGGGTTTGTTCATAATCGCGGGCGGTGTTGGTCTGTTTTTCTATGAGGTCCCATTTATTAACCAAAATAATAATTCCCTTACCCTTGCGGGCAGCGAGGCTGAAAATATTAAGGTCCTGGGCAGTAATGCCTTTCTCTGCATCCAGCAACAGCAGGCACACATCGGCTTCATCCATGGCTTTAATAGCCCGGATCACAGAATAAAACTCCAGGTCTTCGTGCACCTTGGTCTTGCGGCGAATGCCCGCCGTATCAATCAGGATGAATTCTTTCTGGAAAAGATTATAGTGGGTATGAATAGTATCGCGCGTGGTACCGGCAATATTGCTCACAATTGTGCGCTCCTTACCCACCAAAGCATTCAGCAAGGATGATTTGCCCACATTAGGCTGACCAATTATGGCAAACTTGGGCAATTGCGCCTGCTGCTCCGTTTCAATCACATCTTCTTCGGTAATCAGTTCTGTCAACGCATCCAGCAATTCACCGCTGCCGCTGCCGCTCATCGAGGAGATGAAGTATATGCGGTCAAAACCCAAACGGTAAAATTCGGTGGCCTCCAGCAGACGTTCGTGGTTATCTACTTTATTTACCACCAGGAACACAGGCTTGGCCGTGCGGCGCAATATGTCGGCCATGGCTTCATCGAGGTCGGTGATGCCGGTGCTGGCATCTACCATAAACAGCAAGGCGTTGGCCTCTTCAACGGCAATGAGTACCTGCTTGGCAATTTCTTTTTCAAACACGTCTTCGCTGCGCGGCACAAAACCACCGGTATCGATCACGTTGAATGTTTTGCCATTCCAGTCGGCCACCCCATACTGGCGGTCGCGGGTAACGCCGCTGACATCATCCACAATCGCTTTGCGTTGTTCCAGCAATCGGTTAAAGAATGTGCTTTTGCCAACATTGGGTCTGCCTACTATTGCCACTGTAAAACCAGCCATAACTTCTCTTAATATTTTTTATTGATACCCGTATTCGCGGAGCATCAGTTCATTGTCGCGCCACTTGGGTCTTACTTTTACAAATAATTCCAGGAAAACTTTTCTTCCCAGGAATTGTTCTATATCCTTCCTCGCTTCCGTACCTAACTGTTTGATCATTCTGCCGCCCTGTCCAAGCAAAATACCCTTCTGCGTTTCGCGCTGCACAATAATGTCGGCCACAATCTTGGTAAGCGTAGCTTTCTCCTTGAATTCAGTGACGATTACCGTGGTATGATACGGAATTTCTTCCTGGTACAAATAAAAAATTTTCTCCCTGATCAGTTCGGCCACAAAAAAGCGCGTGGGCAGATCGGTCAGTTCATCTTCAGGAAAAAATGGCTCACCCTGCGGAAGATATTTCAGGATCAGCCGGATCAGTTCTTCTTTATTACCGCCTAAAATGGCCGAGATGGGCAGCAATTCAGTACAATATTTTTTGTCTTTGAAAAATTTAACCGCTTCTTCCAGTTTTTCTTTTTTTACCGTATCGATCTTATTGATCAGTACGATGGCGGGCACCTTCAGGTTAAGCGATTCGAAAATATTGTTTGCTTCTTCCCAGCTCTCATTGATATCGAGCAGCAGCAATGCCACATCGGTATCTTCGAGGGCGCTTTTTACGGCCTGCATCATTTTTTCCTGCAATTTATATTGCGGTTCTATGATACCGGGGGTATCGGAAAAAATGACCTGGTAATCGCCGGTTGTGAGTATTCCTTTGATCCGGTGGCGGGTGGTTTGCACTTTGGGCGACACAATAGCCAGCTTTTCCTGCAACAGAGCGTTGAGGAGCGTGCTTTTCCCTGCATTGGGGCGCCCGAAGATGCTGACAAAACCCGATTTCATGAATGTTAAAAAAAAAATCGCTGCAAAGGTAGATGATTAAAAATAGTTTGGTGGCAAAGCATACTATCTTTATCTTTGCAGCCCACATCGCGAAGTAGAGCAGCGGTAGCTCGTCGGGCTCATAACCCGAAGGTCGGGAGTTCGATCCTCCCCTTCGCAACAAAGACGGCCTCCATTCGAGGCCGATTTTTTTTAATCAGCTTCTGCTGACTCTTCCGCCACTATTCGCCTTTTTGCTCACCAATTTCGGGTTGCCTTTGTAGGAAACAATGCCGCCGCTGCTGGCGCGGCCTTCAATTTCGTTGTTGACGGTGACGCGGGCAATGCCACCGCTGTTGCTGCGAGCATAGCATTTATCGACAGTGAGGTCGTAGCCTTCGAACACGCCGCCACTGCTTGATTCGACGCGGATGTAGTCGGCGGTGCCGGCAACACGCATCAAGCCACCGCTGCTTTGGATGGCAGAGAGCGTTTGCGCTTTCAGGGTGGCTTTCATCATACCACCGCTCGAAGCCCTAAGGTCAATGACGCCGCCGGTGATTTCTCCATCCGTTTCGAGCGAAGCACCGGAAGCAACGCCCAGGAATTCTACGTTCACGATTGACACATAGGCCCTCAGATTTTTGCGAAGCTTGCTGCGGCCGGGTAAAAGTTCCTGGTCGTAATATATTTTTAGAATTCCGTTTTCAACAACAGTCTTTATATTATCCCGTTCCTGCTGCGTGGGCGCGCTGATGGCAACCGCTTCGGTATTGCCCTGGGAAACCACCAGTTTAATGCCGGCACCGACCCTCACGCCATGGAAACCCTTTACATCGCGTACTTCTGCATGGGGGTCGTTGAACGTCTGTTGCGCAAAGAGGGTAACGGTAAGCAACAGGCTAAAGACTGAAGTAAGAATATTTTTCATGTGAGTTTACTTAAAATTAATTTCTCCTGGATACACTGCTGCCGCCGCCTGTTGATTTATACTTGATGACGGGATCGCCTTTATAATCTATGTCGCTGCCGCCGCTGGCTTCGGCGCCCAACTCGCGGGTAACGTGCACGCGCGCATCACTGCCGCCGCCAGCCGAAACAAAAGCATATTCAGCCTCCAGGTCAAAAGCATATATATCGCTGCCGCCGCTGCAACTGGCTTTCAGGTTCACGGCTTTACCGCTGATTCTTATATCGGAGCCTCCGCTGGCGCGTAGTTCAAGATTCTCTGCATTGATGGTGCCGCGGAAATCACTGCCACCCGACACATGCAACTTAAAATCGCCTACGGTAAGACCCGATTCCGCATATACGTCCGATCCGCCGCCGGCACGCAATTCTTTCAATGTTTTTACTGAAACATAAGCTTTCAGCGAGCGGTTGCGCCAGCCGATTACCACACCCCCGCTCCTGCCATACGAAATGCGCAACACGCCGTTTTCCACCTCCGTTCTGATCTTATCGCGGTCTTCAATTTTATTGGCGCTTACTGCCACTCCCTCTTCATCTGACTGGGTGAGATAAAGATCTATACCGTCGCCCACCCTGATGCTGTGGAAGGCAGGAACTTCACGTTTTTCAACATTGGCGTCTCTTATAACTTTTTCCTGGGCTATCGAGGTAAAACCGGCCGCCACTACCAGGCCAATTAGTAAAATGGTGCGTTTCATACTAGCTGTTTGCACCTGATACGCATGGGGTAAGGGGAAAGTTACAGGGTTGTGAAAATTTTTGTCCCTATCTTTGCGGTCTCTTTGGCCAAAGAGATTTCAGATTCCTCGGGGTGCTCCCCTTTCCGGTACCGGGAAGGGAGGCTGAGATCAGACCCGTAGAACCTGACCAGGGTAATGCCTGCGCAGGGAAGGTAGTTCCTCCATTTCTACACTTCACTTCCGCAGCATTTCTCTCAAAAAGTTTTTTCACTCTAAAAAATTCATTTACAGATGAAAAAAATGTTTTTGGGGATTTGCTTACTATTGATTTCGCTTTGGTTACAGGCTCAGTCAATCAGGGGCAAAGTAGTCGATTTCAACAGCGGCGATCCCATAGCCTATGCCACCGTTTCATTACGCGATGTGGCAAGTACCAGTACAGATGAATCGGGATTTTTCAGCTTTTCTTCCATAAATCCGGGCGCCTATACCCTGGAAGTGTCACGCGTGGGTTATAAAACAGTAGAACAAAGCGTGTCGCCGGGATCAGGACTCGTGATCATCAGGCTGAGCACTTCAGGACTTTTCCTGCAGCCCATCGAGGTGCGCGCCACCCGGGCTGGCGAAAGATCGCCGTTTACCAAAACCAATATTTCGGAAAAAGAACTGGCCAGGCTCAATACCGGGCAAGACCTGCCCTTTGTGCTGTCGATGACGCCATCGGTGGTGGTGAACTCCGATGCGGGCAACGGCATAGGCTATACCGGCATCCGCATCCGCGGCACCGACGGTACCCGCATTAACGTAACCCTCAACGGCATACCGTATAACGATGCGGAAAGCCAGGGCTCGTTTTTCGTAGACCTCCCCGATTTTGTATCGTCGGTGAATAATATACAAGTGCAACGCGGCGTGGGCACTTCATCGAATGGGGCGGGCGCATTTGGGGCTACGATTAATCTGAACACCAACGAAGTGCGCACTGCTCCCTATGCAGAGTTCAATAATAGTTTTGGCTCTTTCAACACCTGGAAACATACCATCAAAGCGGGCAGTGGTTTGATTGGCGACCATTTCACCTTCGATGCGCGCTTATCGAAAATTGCGAGTGATGGATATGTGGACCGCGCCGAAAGCGATCTGAAATCTTTCTTTGTTTCGGGCGCCTATATCGACCAAAACACCTCCGTGAGGCTGAACGTTTTTTCAGGAGTTGAAAGAACTTACCAGTCATGGTATGGCGTAAGTGAAGCCGACCTGGCCACCAACCGCACCATCAACTATGCCGGTATGGAAAAGCCGGGCGAGCCGTACGACAACCAGACCGACAATTTTCAGCAGGATCATTTCCAGTTGTTCTTCAATCATCGCTTCAACAGTTTCCTGAGCGTGAATACCGCCTTCTTCTATACCATAGGAAAAGGATACTATGAAGAATACCGTGCCGATCAGAAGTACTCGAAGTATGGACTTCCCGATTATATCGTTGGTACAGACACCTTCACGCAAACAGACCTGGTGCGGCAGCTCTGGCTGGACAATGATTTCTACGGGCAGATATTCTCGGTGCAGTACAACGACCCGGTAAACCAATTCACTTTTGGAGGCGGCTGGAATCGTTATGATGGAGATCACTATGGTAAAATAATATGGGCCGAACAAGGCGTTCCGCTCAACTATCGTTGGTACGACCTGTATGCCTATAAGACCGATGTGAATGCTTACGCCAAATATAACCGCCGCATCAACGATCAATGGGATTTGTTTGCCGATCTGCAATACCGTCGCGTGTTGTATAACATCGGCGGCTTCCGCGACAACCCGCATTTACATGTGCGCAATACTTACAATTTCTTCAACCCTAAATTTGGCATGAGCTGGTCCAACCACGGGTATCGTGTGTACGCATCTTATTCGCAGGGCAACAAGGAACCTAACCGCGACGATTTTGAAGCAGGAGCCGAACAGCAGCCCAAACCCGAAAAGTTGCACGATTTTGAATTGGGTCTCGAACGCAGGGCGGGCAATTTTTCATATGGCGCCACTGCCTATTATATGCTATACAAAGACCAACTGGTGCTCACCGGCAAAGTGAATGATGTAGGTGCTTATACACGCACCAATGTGCCCGACAGCTACCGCATGGGAATAGAATTGCAGGCGGGTTGGAAAGCGGCAGACTGGTTGCAGGCATCAGCCAATCTAACGCTGAGCGAGAACCGAATCAAAGACTTTGTGGAATTTTATGATGACTATGATGATGGCGGGCAAAAATTCATTAACCATGGCTCTACTGATATCGCTTTTTCGCCCGCGGTAACGGGCTCGGCCACGCTGAGTATATTTCCTGTCAAAAATCTTGAGCTGAGCCTGCTGGGCAAATACGTGAGCCGCCAGTATCTCGACAACACGTCGAATAAGTCGCGCAGTCTCGATCCTTACTACGTGCAGGATGCCAGGCTGATCTACAACCTGCAAAACCTGCTGTTCAGGGAAACCTCGCTGATCTTCCAGGTAAATAACGTTTTCAACAGGAAATACGAGCCGAATGGTTATACCTATAGTTACCAGTACGGCGGTTCGCTGGTCACAGAAAATTACTACTACCCCATGGCGGGAACCAACCTGGTGGTGGCGCTCAACGTAAAATTGTAGTATTTGTTTTTTAACAAAAAATGAAAGGCTCCCGGAACACGGGAGCTTTCTATATTTGCGTTTTGTCGTAAAACGGAGATATGAAAATTGCAGGTCTTGTTTGCTGTTGGTTGATTTGTTCTTTTATTGTCAAAAGCCAGGTAATTGAAGTGAAAGCAGGTGACCACACACGCAGCCAGGTGCCGCTGCGCGTGACCTTGCAAAAAAGACTTGCTCCCAACACGCAGTATCACCTTGTTAATGAAAGGACCGGCCTCACCACTCCAGCACAACTGCTCGATAGCAATACGCTTGTATTCATTTTACCTGAAAAATTATTAGCCGGTGAAACGGTGCAGTACACCCTGCAGTCAGTGGAGGCCAACACCTATAAAAACGCCATCACCATCGATCGCGAGCCGGCGGGGTTGATGGTGCTGGTGAAGGATCAGCCCCTCCTGTTTTATCATACCGAAGTGGTGAAGCCGCCTGCCGACAGCCCGGCATATTACCAGCGCAGCGGGTTTATTCATCCGCTGTTTACCCCGCGCGGAAAAATTCTGACTGATGATTTTCCGGCCGGACATGCACACCAGCACGCCATTTTTACCGCTTGGACAAACACTACATTCAGAAACGAGTTTGTTGACTTCTGGAATACGCACCTGCAGAAAGGAACGGTGGAACACGTGGAGATAACCAAAATTGTTGAAGGACCGGTGATGGGGCAGGTTGAATTATGGCTGCGCTACAAGAGCTTTGCGCACGGCGAGGTATTAAAAGAAAAATGGGTGCTCGACTTCTATCCTTTCACCGATCATTATCTGTTTGATCTGCACTTAACGCAGGTGAATACAACAAATGACACGCTGTTTCTTAACCAATATCACTATGGCGGATTAGCGTTTCGTGGCAGCAGGCAGTGGAACCCGCACGACAAAATTTATTTTAGAAACAACTGGAATATCATCACCAGCGAAGGCATAAAAGATACTGCAGCCAATGGTACACACGCGCGTTGGGTAGATGCCTATGGATTGATCGATGGATTAATGGCGGGTGCTACTGTGTTTAACCATCCTTCGAATTTCCGCTACCCGCAGGCTATCCGCGTTCATCCTTCCATGCCTTATTGGGCCTTTGCCCCGGTGGTGGATGGCGCATTTACTATTGGCCCTGGCGAGGAATACCGCGCGCAGTACAGGTATTTTGTGCACGATGGCCCTGTCGACAAATACCTGCTTGACTCAATCGAAAAAGACTGGATTGCACCTCCGCAGGTGACGGTGGTAAAAGATTGATCAGCTAAATTTCTCCTGCCACTTCAGCATGCCGCCGGCAAGATTCTTTGTATTGGTAAAACCCATGGTATCGAGTATCAGTGCAGCTTGTCCGCTACGATTGCCACTGCGGCAATACACAATCACTTCCTGGTCTTTGAGATGTTCCAGTTCATCTACCTGCATGGCCTGGATTTTTCCTAAAGGCACCAATACGCCGCCGATATTGAATTCGGCATGCTCGTGCGGTTCGCGTACGTCAACGAGGTTTAATTTTTCACCTTTATCGAGGCGCTCTTTTACTTCTTCGGGAGTTATGATTTGCATACAATAATTTTTATTAATAATCACTGGCCGGGTTGCGGCTGGTGGTATCGGCAGATACGGGTTGCTCCAGTTGCAGGAACAAATCTACCAATTGTCCCTGGCTCATCGTGTTGGGACGCCCATCGGGTGTACGGGGCTGCGGCTCCTGTTTATACACGTAGGCATTGGGATTGTTGGCCAGGTCGGGCGGATAGATCACATCTACCATCAGCCCTCGCGATTCAAGAATTACGCGCGCTTCGGCGAGGGTCATGCCATACAGGTTGGGTATGGGAACCTGGATGCCACTGCCACCATCGCCCAGCACCAGGTCAATCACACTGCCCATATGAATTTTGGTGCCCGGTTTTATCCGATCGCCATTATATTTCTGCGCCAGCACGGAGTTGCGCGCAAAGTTGGTCTCATAAGTTGTATCGCCCAATACCAGTCCGTATTGCTTCAAAGCTACCTGTGCGCTGCGAAAACTCAGTCCTTCCAGTTGCGGCATTTCAACCAGCGGCGGCACGGCGCGGTTGATGGTAAGATATACAGTCCTGTTGCGCTTTACCGTGGCATCGGCTTCGGGAAATTGCCTGATCACCAATTGCGGCGCCGCGGTATCAACATACACAGAATCCTGTATCATCACGTCAAAGCCTTGTTCTTCCAGGGTTTTTACCGCTTCGCTGTATGTCTTGCCGGTCACCGATGGAATAGTAAGCGTCTTACCATGCATCGTCATCCAGTCGAGTGATTGCAGAAATAAGAGCACAATAATGATCACCAGGCCAACGCCCACCAGCAGGTGAACCCACAGCGGCCTGTTGGAGAGAAAGGCGAAAAGAGGCTTCTTCTTTTGTGTTTTTTGCATGTCTATTTCTTCATCAATTAATCCTTCTTTGCAGCGCCTCGTCTATCAGCTCCGAGTAAAACTGCTTCAGCGTCCAGCCCATCGCTCTTACCTGTTGCGGCACTATGCTGGCTTCGCTTTGACCGGGCACTGTGTTGATCTCAAGCATATAGGGCGCTTTCTTTGCTTCGTTGTAAATGAAATCGATCCGCACTACGCCACGGCAATTGAACAATTCATACACTTTGCGTGCCGCGTCGCGAATGATGTTGGCTGTTTCTTCATCAATCTGCGCGGGCGTAATCTCTTCACTCTTGCCCTCATATTTTGCCTCATAGTCGAAAAATTCTTTTTTCGATTTCACTTCCGTAATGGGCAATACGATAATACCCCTGCCCGATTTGAACACGCCTACAGTAAACTCGCGGCCAGAAATAAATTCTTCTACCAACACCTGCGAATCTTCCCTGAAAGCCTTTTCCAGCGCCGCGGGCAGTTCCGATGCTTCATTCACCTTGCTCATACCGATACTGGAACCGCCATTATTGGGTTTTACAAAAACCGGCAGGCTCAGCTGGCTCAGAATTTCTTCGGGCTTCACCGGGCGGTCTTTGAAGAGATGCACTGATTTAGCAACATTTATGCCGCCAAATGCGGCTACCGCTACAGTATATCTTTTGTTGAAAGTTAAGGCCGATGTGGCAGCATCACAACTGGTATAGGGCAATCCCACCAGGTCGAAATAACCCTGCAGCTTGCCGTCTTCGCCCGGCGTGCCATGTATGCCGATCAGCACGGCATCGAATTTAATCTTTTGCCCGTCTTTATTGATGGTGAAATCGCTTTGATCAACGGGCAGTTTTTTGCCTGAACCATTTTCATAAAACCATCCATTGGGCGTGATGTCTATTTTATATACCTGGTATTTATCACTGTCAAGATTTTTTTCGATGGTGACCGCACTCTTATAAGAAATGACTGCTTCTGTGGAATATCCCCCGGTTACGAAAGCAATATTGGGTTTCATTGCTGGCTGGAAATTTTCAGCAAATAAACGAAAAGGAATCGAGTTTAGTGCTTTCTAATTTATTGTTTCACAGATGTTAAAATAAGAAAGGTGAAGGTCGTTATCCCTTCACCTTTATACGACGGGAAATATCACCCGCCAATACGAGTAGCACTGAGGCTACAGTAAAAATTGAAATATAGTTTAAGTTACGACTTTCTGTACCCCTGTTCCAAATTTTTCTTGCCTCTCGTTATGCAGATTATGAAGTTTAAACGTGCAGTTTTTCTTTCTTGGCCAGCAACTCTTCTACAGTTTCCTGGTACATTTCATCGGGCACGCAGCAGTCAACCGGGCAAACCGCAGCACACTGCGGCTCTTCATGGAAGCCCTGGCATTCTGTGCATTTATTGGGAGTGATATAGTAGATATCATTGCTGATCGGCGGCATCCTCTGGTCTGCATCCACTACTGTACCATCCAGCAATGTGAATGGTCCTTTTACGGTTGTGCCATCCGAAATGGCCCATTCAACACCACCTTCGTAGATGGCGTTATTGGGACATTCGGGTTCGCATGCCCCGCAGTTTATACACTCATCAGTTATTTTGATAGCCATGTCTTGTCGAAATTTTAATGGATTGAAATACTTTTACTTTTGCATGCAAATATAAGGTGGCATGAATTTACAAAAACGGATCGATTTATTAAAGGGCCTTGCGGAATATATTTCATCAAACAATGAAGCCTGGCAGGCTGCCAAAGAGCGCGCGTATCATCAGAATGCCTGGTTTATTCCTGAATTCACCAACCTGGCTGTAAATGCCATTACGGAGCGTTTTTTGGATGAAAAAGCTTTGCTGGAATGGGCAAAAAAATACAATATCCCGGAAGAAAATACTTCGCCCAAAAACGTAGGCATCGTAATGGCTGGCAATATACCGCTGGTAGGATTTCATGATTTCCTTTGCACCTTCATAACGGGTCATGTTCAAACCATCAAACCGTCGTCGAAAGATGATGTGCTGATACGCCACCTGGTTGAGCATCTTTATACCCTCGATGCATCTGTGAAAGAACTGGTGCGGTTCTCCGAAATGCTCAAGGGTTGTGATGCCTATATAGCCACTGGCAGCAATAATTCTGCCCGCTATTTTGATTACTATTTCAGCAAATACCCGCATATCATCCGCCGCAATCGAACATCAGTAGCGATATTGTCGGGAAATGAAAATAAAGAGGACCTGGAAAAACTGGCCGATGACGTGTACCAGTATTTTGGCCTGGGATGCAGAAACGTGACCAAGATCTATGTGCCCGAACAATATGATTTCATCCCGCTGCTGGAAGCATTTAAGAAATACAATCACCTGATTGAGCATCATAAATACAAAAACAACTACGATTACCAGCTGGCCTTGCTTATACTGAATAAGAAGTTTTACATGACCAATGGTTCGATCATCCTGTATGAAGACGCGCAGATCTTCTCTCCTATCAGCCAGCTTAACTATGAGTACTATTCTTCGGCTGAAGAACTTGCCGGCAGACTGCAGCAGCACGAAGACGTACAATGTGTGGTGGCAAGAAACGTTATTCCCTTTGGCCAGGCGCAGCAGCCGGGGTTGACCGACTATGCAGATGGTGTGGACACGCTGCAATTTTTGCTGGGGTTATGAAAAACTGGCAAGCCGGGGCTGATATAATTTCACCGCCCTTTTTTCCAACCATTTTTTGCTAAAGGGCGTCTTAACCCCCGGAAAATCAAGGCCCACAAATTATTGAGTTTATTTGGTAAATTTGAAATGCCGATCTACGAAGACTTTAGTAAATTAATTGTTAAACTGGCCTGCTGGTACTAACAGGTAGTTGATTGTTGTGTTAATTTGTTTTCGTCAGGCATATAATTTGAAACCCTTATAAAGAATTTTAAAAACGATAAAGATTATGAAATTTAAACAGATAGTTGCAGTGGTTCTCCTTAGCGCCGGCACTACAGTTGGAACGCTCTGGGGATACAACCGCATCACAGGCAAAGGCGAATCCTATGTTTATCCGCACAGCTCAGATGATAGTGGTAAGTTACCTGTAAACTATGCACACTTCAACGGCATGTCCGAGAATAATGTTGCGCCCGATTTCACCGCGGCAGCAGCTTCGGCCAGTCCGGCAACCGTGCATATCAAAACCAAGGCGACCCGCTCGGTAACCAACAATCTGCCTCGCCGTAGTCCCTTTGGTGACCTCTTCCCCGAACTGGATGATTTTTTTGGTGATGGATTCGGAGAGCGATTCCGCTCTATTCCGCAGATGGCATCCGGCTCAGGCGCCATCATTAGCCAGGATGGATACATCGTTACCAATAATCACGTAATCGACGGAGCTGATGAAATCAATGTTACGCTGCATAACAAGAAAACATTCAAAGCAAAACTGATCGCTGCCGATCCCAGCACCGACCTGGCAGTGATCAAGATCGACGCCAATAATCTTCCTTTCCTGGTGTATGGCAACAGCGATGAGGTGAAGGTAGGACAGTGGGTACTGGCCATTGGTTATCCGTTGACGCTGGAAGCCACCGTTACCGCCGGTATCATCAGCGCCAAGGGAAGAACACTCGATATCAACCGCAGGCAGAGTAACACACCGGTTGAATCGTTTATCCAGACCGATGCGGCTGTAAACCCCGGCAACAGCGGCGGTCCGCTGATCGACCTGAAGGGACAGCTGATCGGTATCAACTCGGCCATTGCTTCACCTACCGGCGCTTATGCGGGTTATTCATTCACCATCCCGGTGAATATCGTGAAAAAGGTAGTGGAAGATTTGATGAAATATGGTACTGTGCAGAGAGCATACCTTGGTATCGATTACCCCCGCGATAACCTCAGCGATGAGCAGAAGAAGGCCAATGGCATAAAAGACGGTGGTGGTGTGTATGTGATGGGCGTTCGCGCTGAAGGTGCCGCCCACGAAGCCGGCATCCAGAAAGGTGATGTAATCACTAAGATCAACGGTGTTCCCATTATGAGCGGTGCCGACCTGATAGGTCAGATCAGCACTTTCCGCCCCGGCGATAAAGTAACCATTACCTGGCAGCGCGACGGCAAGGAATACACCAAGACCGTGACACTGCGTAATATCAGTGGCACCACTGAAATGGTAAAAACTTCCATTCTCGATAAACTCGGCGCCGACCTGGCCACCATCAGCAAGGAAGAAGCTAAAGAGTTGGGAGTAAAAGGGGGTGTAATGATCAAATCGATTGGCAACCGCGGACTACTCAGCCGCGTGCGTGTGCAGGAAGGTTACGTGATCATCAAAGCCGACAACAAGGAAGTAACAAACGTGGATGAATTCAGAAAGGTGCTGGAAAATGCCAAAGGCAGTGTGAAGATCGAAGGTATGTATCCGGGTTATGAAGGAATTTATCCGATTGTTATTAATCTTGACAACGCCAGGTAATTGGGTGGGAATGCCCGGAACCAAATAGATTTCTAATAAAAAATTCCAAAGGACATTTCCTTTGGAATTTTTGTTTGTATAAAAAGGAACTTTTTCGAGAAATGATATTTGGAATTTATTTGGTTCTCGTTATTTGGTCTTTGATACCTGGTTCCTGGAATTTAATCAACAAACACTTTATAATCCCAGCTTTTCAGCGGCGGTATTACCGAAGAGGACGGGCTAATTTTTGTGCCATCGAAAATGTCTTTCAATTCATTCTTTACATACTGGGAAGGCAGTTTTACAATCACTTCGTTGGGAGATAAATTCAGCACCACTATCAACTGCCTGTCGCCGCTGCGGCGGGTAAAAGCCAGCACGGGCTCGTCGGCGGCAACACTAATAATCTCGGGGGCCTCGGCGCTTTGCAATGCAGGGTGTTGGCGGCGAAGCCGCAACAGCGTTTGATAAAACTCATGCAGCTCCAAATGTCTGCTCCATTCGATGGGATCCTTGTCAAAAAATTTTAAGCGCTTTCGGTTAGGCATTTCCTGTCCGCTGTAGATCAGGGGAAGTCCTTTGTAGGTGCAACTGAAAACCGCGAGCGTTTTAGCTGCGCCGCCATATTTTTCATACTCGGTGCCGTTCCAGCTGTTTTCGTCATGGTTGGTGGTAAACCACGCTGGCAGTACATGCGGCGGCACCTGGTGCGTATATATATCAAGTATATGCAGCAGGTCGGCCATGGTTTTTTCCAGCTTCATATATTTTTCGGTGGCCGACATCCATCGCCAGGTGTACCAGCTGTCGAATACTTCGAGATAGGTAAGATCATCGGTCTCAGCAAGCCAGTATAGTGGTTTGATGGCATCGAGCTCGGTACGTGCCTGCCGCCAGAAGTCGAGCGGCACCAAATGCGCCATATCGCAGCGAAAACCGTCAATGCCGCATTTTTCAATCCAGAATTTCATGGCAGCGATCATATCGCGGCGCAGGTGATGATCATAAAAGTTAAGATCGATTACATCGTGCCAGCCATTGCTGTCGTAAAACTCGCCGGCTTCGTTTCGCTTATAGTATTCGGGATGTGTTTTTGTCCACACATGATCCCAACCAGTATGATTTGCCACCCAGTCGATGATGACCTTAAAACCCAGTTCGTGAGCCTTTTGCACTGTTTTTTTGAAATCATTCAGCGTTCCAAATTCAGGATTGATGGCGGTATAATCGCTGCAGGCATAGTAGCTGCCCAGGCTGCCCTGTCGCACGGCCTTGCTGATGGGCGTAATGGGCATGAACCACAACACTTCAATGCCCATATCGCGCAGGCGTGGTAAATGTCCGGCAAATGCATTGAAGGTTCCCTCGGGAGTATATTGCCGCACGTTAATTTCATAGATATTACTGCCACTGATCCAATCAACCGGGGTAAAGCGTTTGTACATAAGCCGATATAAAAAGTGACGTGAAGATAGTAACTTCGCAGCCGTAATACACAATGAAGACATTTAATGTTCCCATAATATACCGCAGCCCGCTGATTACGGCCGTGAAGAACAGGCGAAGGATGCAGGACAGATTGAAAAAAGATTTCAGCCCTACCCTGCTCGATTTCGGTAAACTGCACATTTATTTAGCGCGGCATTTCGGTTTTTGTTATGGTGTGGAGAATGCCATCGAAATTTCTTTCCGTACCATCGATGAAAATCCCGGCAAACGAATTTTCCTGCTTAGTGAAATGATTCACAACCCGCAGGTAAATGCTGATCTGCAGGAAAGAGGCGTACGTTTTTTACAAAATACGCTGGGTGAACAACTGGTTCCCTTTTCCGAACTCACGCCCGACGATATAGTGATCATTCCCGCCTTTGGCACCACGTTAGAAATTGAGCGGCAATTGCACGAGTTAGGTATTCACACCGAAAAATATAATACCACCTGTCCTTTTGTGGAAAAGGTATGGAACCGCAGCGCGCAGATTGCGGAGAAAGGTTACAGTATAGTGATTCATGGTAAGCCCAAACATGAGGAAACGCGCGCCACCTTTTCTCATGCCGCATCCAATGCACCTTCTGTGGTGGTGAATGATATGAATGATGCCATCGCGCTCGCGAAATACATCACAGGAGAGAAATCTGCCGATGAGTTTTATATTGAATTCGCGGGACGCTATTCTCCCGGCTTCGATGTGCGAAAAGATTTGCAGCGTATAGGTGTGGTCAACCAGACTACTCAACTGGCCAGCGACACACAAGCCATTGCTGATTACCTGAAACAAACCATCAAAGATCATTTTGGTCTTACCGACGCCAATATCAGCGAGCTTTTTGCCGATACCCGCGACACGCTTTGTTATGCCACCAACGATAATCAAAGCGCGGTGACCGGCATGTTGAATACACCGGCCGATATTGCTGTGGTAGTGGGCGGATATAACTCATCGAATACCACTCACCTGGTAGAGCTTTGCGAAGAAAAGCTTCCAACTTATTTCATCAATTCGGAAGAAAAATTGCTTTCACCCAGTGAAGTGGAACATTATAACTGGCATACTAAAAAAGAAGAACGCAGCAGCAATTACCTGCCGCCAGCCAATGGCAATCCGGCACGTATATTAATCACCAGCGGCGCTTCGTGCCCTGATGCGCTGGTAGAAGGCGTTATACGCAAGCTCGCGGGCTTTTATGGCGTGGAGGAAAAGATGGAGGAAGTGATTCAGCGTTTCGTATAGCGGTTCCTCCGCGGGAAATCACACCATCTTAAACGTCTCCAAAAACTTTGTATTGAAATCCCCCTTGCAGAAAGCCTCATTACGCATCAGTTGCTGATGGAAGGGAATGGTAGTCTTCACACCCTCGATCACATACTCGCTCAGCGCGCGGCTCATGGTGTTAATGGCTTCTTCGCGTGTACGCGCCACCGCAATGATCTTCGCAATCATGGAGTCGTAGTAAGGCGGGATAACATAGCCCGCATACACGTGGCTGTCTACGCGAATACCATGACCTCCGGGCTGGTGCAGTACGGTGATTCTGCCGGGGCTGGGACGAAAATCGTTGTAAGGATCTTCGGCGTTGATGCGGCATTCGATGGCATGACCAATGGGCTCGTAATTAAGACCACTGATGGGTTCGCCGCAGGCAATCTTTATCTGTTCTTTGATGAGGTCGAAATTCGTTACTTCTTCGGTTACGCAATGTTCTACCTGGATACGCGTGTTCATTTCCATGAAGTAGAAATTGCGGTGCTTATCCACCAGGAACTCGATGGTGCCTACACTTTCGTACCCGATGGCAGAAGCGGCTTTAATAGCAGCATCGCCCATGCGTTGGCGCAGTTCGGGTGTCATAAAGGGTGAGGGCGATTCTTCCACCAGTTTCTGGTGACGGCGTTGTATAGAACAATCTCTTTCGCTCAGGTGACAAACCTTACCGTAGCGGTCGCCGGCAATCTGTATCTCTATATGGCGTGGTTCTTCCACGAATTTTTCCATATAGATACCATCGTTCTTGAAGGCGGCGGCTGCCTCGGTTTTGGCTGTGTTGTAATTTTTCTCCAGTTCCTCTTCACTCCACACCACGCGCATGCCCTTGCCACCGCCACCGGCAGTAGCTTTCAGGATAATGGGATAGCCAATTTCTTTGGCCAGTCCCTTGGCCTCATCCAGGCTCTCGAGCAGTTTTTCACCGCCGGGTACCACGGGCACGCCTGCCTTGATCATGGTTTCCTTGGCGGTCATTTTATCGCCCATGGCGCGGATCTGGTCGGGCGTGGGTCCGATAAATTTGATATTATGCTCACCGCATATCTCGGCAAAACGCGCGTTCTCTGCCAAAAACCCGTAGCCGGGATGGATAGCATCGGCGTTGGTGATTTCGGCGGCAGCCATGATATGGGGAATATTCAAATAGGAATCGGTGCTGGCGGCTTTTCCGATACATACCGCTTCATCGGCAAAACGCACGTGCAGACTGTCTTTATCGGCAGTAGAATATACCGCCACAGTCTTAATACCCATTTCGCGGCAGGTGCGTATCACCCGCAGCGCAATCTCTCCCCGATTAGCGATCAATATTTTCTTGAACATCTGAATTTATTAAGGGCTGAAAACCTGCTATAGAGGTTCTACCAAAAATAACGGTTGATCATATTCAACCGGTGTTGCGTCATCAACGAGCACTTTAACGATGCGGCCTTTGATCTCGCTCTCAATTTCATTGAAGAGTTTCATGGCCTCAATAATGCAAACTACTTTGCCGGGAGTTACTTCATCGCCTACTTCAACAAACGGTGGTTTACCGGGTGATGGGCTGCGGTAAAATGTACCGATCATGGGGCTCTTGATAGTAACCGTGTTGTCGGGGGCCTGTTCGGCAGGGCGCGGTTTTTCAGCAGCCGGCGGAGGAGCTTGTTGTGCCGCAGGCTGAGCAGCCGGTACAGCCGGAAGCGCAACAGGTGCTGTCGCAACCGGAGCAGCAATAACGTTTGGTGCCGGTTCTTCTTTCTGCTTTATCGATAACTTAAATCCTTTCTCTTCAATCACCAGTTCTCCAATGTTGCTTTTGTTGATCATCTTGATCAACTCCTGAATTTGCTTGAAATCCATCTGTTGCAATTTTTTTTTGTCCGTCATCCGGTAAACAGGCGGCTAAGATAAGGATTACCAAATAAATCTGTCTTATTCTTTCACGCGCTCTACGTATTCACCCGTCTTGGTATTTATACGAATCAGCTCGCCTTCATTCACGAAGAGGGGAACGTTTACGGTAGCGCCTGTTTCCAGTGTGGCAGGCTTGAGCGTCCTGGTGGCAGTATCACCTTTAACACCGGGTTCTGAATAGGTAATTTTCAACGTGATCTTATCGGGCAGTTCAACGCTCATGGGCTGATCGTTTTCTGTATTGATCAGCACAGACACTTCCTGTCCTTCTTTCAGGAATTGTGGAGCATCCACCAGGTGTTCCTGCACGGCAATCTGTTCGAAAGTCTCGTTATCCATGAAGTTGTAACCGGTGTCGTCTTTATACAGGAACTGAAACGCCTTGCGTTCTACGCGCACAGGGTAAATGGTGTCGCCGCTGTTCCAGGTCTTTTCAATGCTGCGGGTATTATCCACACCCTTCAATTTGGCCCATACTTTGGCGGCAGCGCGGGCGGTCTTGTTTTCGCCAAATTCCACCACAGTATATAAACTGCCATCCAATTTGATAATCATACCGCGGCTGATGTCTGCAGTTGTTGCCATACAATTACAATAAATTTGAGATGAATGATTGTAAATCAGCGATATTCCCTTAGGCTACCGCCAACAAAGGACGCCAAAAGTAGGGCAAAAATATGAGGCAGACAATAGGAAGTGGTCCGGGATTATTGCCCGACCTGGGTTGACTTCTTAGGGAAGTACCTGTCAAAATTGGAGCCTCCGCGACTGAGCACTACGGCCGGCTCATTATAGCCGTGTTCGCGTTTCGCGACACCCGCAGTAATGGCTGCTACCGACATGAAATCGCTGGGGCTGAAACGCTTGTTCACTTCTTCCGCGGAGTACACCGCTCCATCCACGATCACTATTCTTATTTCACCCTGGTAGCGGATGCTGGAGCCGCCGCCCGCCCGGGCATAAGTGAAACCATCTATATACGATATCACCGGCTCTGCGGGCGCCGTGCCCACCCAGGTTTCCTCCCCCGCCGGCGCAGGACTTTGCGTTACATCAGGTTTCAGCGTAATGATAATAACGCCCTTCCTGGCTTTCTGTCCGTATAACTTCACGGCCGACTCATTGCTGATCACTTCAATCTTTTCGATCCTTTTGGGTTCCAATTCCATTTTCTTGAATTCATCCGAAGAAAATTCGATGCCATTGATGATGTACAACACATCGGGCCATTCTTTCGTCTTCACCGATATCTGTGGGTTGTCCAAAAACCTCAAGGTGTCTTTGTTTATTTTTTTCAACGTGCCCGCCGATATGGTGACTTCATTGATCACAAATTTTGTCTTTACTTCAATCACACCCTCCTTTCCTTTTGCCTTGTCGCCATATATTTTCTCCGCTTCTTCTCCTTTGTAAACATTTATGCTCTCGATGGTCTCAACCGGTATTTCGTTTATTTTCTTTACGTCTTCCTGCAATTCGCCATCAATTACCAGCAGTACATTTTTCTCCCTGAACCGCAGCTCTGAAGAGGGCGAAGTATAGGGATTGCCCGGCCCGTTCAGGCTGGCATCCACTACGGTGGTGCTATCGGTTGCCAGTGGTATTTTATTCACTTTAGTATCAAACGGAGGAGCGTATGAGTATCGTTTCTTGAATTGCTCGCGCGCACGCAACACGTTCCAGTTGTAACCTTCCACAATTCCATCATGCCTTGTAACCACCACTACGGGTAAGGTGTCTGTTTTACCCGGTGGTGTTTGTAATGTGACCGATTTAACCGCTTTGTTTTTTTTCAAAAATTCTTCCTGCCATTTTTCCTGGGCACCGGGGGCTGGTGTGGTATCCTTCCCGATTTTGACTTCATACTCAAACATGCCGCGCAATTGCTCAAGAGCCTCCACCGATGTAGTGTCAAGTGGACGCTCCTGTTGCAACGCATTTTGCCTGAAGGCTAACAACAGCACGGTTAATAAAGGCAATAAGAATAAAAAGCGCGTCAACTGTATCCTGGCGCTGCGAGATCGGTTCATCATAATAATGCGTTTTTTCAGGGAAGAAAAATTAAACTGCTGTGTGAAACTGAAATGCGCCGCGCCGGTCACCTTCAGCAGCAGGTATTGATAATGCTTTTTATCAACGCCATTCTCCAGCACTTTGTGGTCGGCAATAAATTCAAGATTTTGCCTGATAGCTTTTTTGATAAGCCAGGCAAATGGATTATACCAGTTGAGCATGCACAACAATTCTCCCCAGAGTATATCAATAGTGTGTTTTTGTTTTACATGAATAAACTCGTGGTGCACAATCTGTCTCAACTCTTCTTCGCTGTGCAACTGCGGGTTAATGAAAATGGCATTGCCGAATGAAAAGGGTATGATTGATTTGTCAACATGGTACACTTTCACCCCGCCATCTGCCACCAGCTGCGCCGAGCGGCGGATACGCTGAAATGATATGTAACGGATGATAAACCGAATCATCATCAGCAACACACCTGCCAGCGCACCGGTCAGTAACAGTGACCACCAGGCAAAGCCCTGGCTGCTGTGAGCAGGGCTGCCCGGGTCAGACGTCACGAACACGGGAATAAATTGAATCACGGCGCTATCATGCCAGTGATTGTTTTGCAACACCGGCGAAATGTTCACGAAAGGAATGAAAAATGCCAGTAATGAATAGCCTAATAAATACCACCTGTTCCAGGTATAAAAGGTAAGCCTGCGCAACACCAGCGCGTAAAAGAGATACACGACGCTAAGGCTTATGGACAGTTTCAGCAGGTAGCCGGCTATGTAAGGCATATCTGTATTTTTTTACTGTTCGTTATCTTTTGAGATGCGGATATTGATCTTTATATGACCGTTGGTTTTCTGCTCGCGACTGATAGCTATGCACAGAAGCACAGTCATGAAAATGGTTTTGAATGGCGCATCAACGGCCGCGCGGTTATTTCTTTCCTTCGATCAGGTCGATGATCTCTTTCAGTTCTTTCGGACTCAATTTTTTCTGCTCCACGAAAAAGTTCACCAGTTCCTTATAAGAGTTGGCGAAATAGTTTTTCACCACGCCGCTCATAAGACTTTTTTTATACTCCTCTTCCGTCATAGTGGCTTTGTATAAATAGGTATTGCCCACCAGCCGGCTTTTGAGCAGGCCTTTTTTCTCTAGATTTTTTATGGTGGAGGCCAGTGTGGTGTAGGGAGGCTTGCTGCCTTCCATATTTTCCAGGAACATTTTCACGTTCCCCTCGCCGGTCTTCCAGACCGCCATCATTGCCTGTTCTTCCTGCGGTGTTAGCTTTTCCATTTCTACGAATTTTCCGTAAACTTACGAAATTCTCGTAGATGACCCAATCTTTTTTTAAACAATGAAAAAAGGGTTGTAGTGGAGGTATTTTCGGGTTATTTTTGTTGATACCCTTTCTCTTAAGCTATGAAACTGAAAAACTGGATATTATCGCTGTTGATGCTCGCTACCTCTGTTGGAGCCTTTGCACAAAATGGTCAGAACGGTCAGAAAGCTGAACCACCCTATAAAAGGACTCCCATTTTACCCGATTTGTACCTGATACAGGTAGACAGCACGGTATTTACCACCGCTGACCTCAGGAAACAACAGCCCACGCTTATTTTCTTTTTCAGCCCTTCGTGCGACCACTGCCAGAAGCAATGGGCTGAAATGGAGAAGAACAAAGACAAGTTTAAAGATATCCAGATCATTATGGCCACTTACCAGCCCTTTGATGAGATGGTCTATTTCTATCAAAAACACGAAATCGGCACTAAATGGCCCAATGTACGGCTTGGCCGCGACGTTAATTTCAAACTCCCGCCCTACTACCAGATGCAGGGCATTCCTTACCAGGCGCTTTACGACAGCCGCGGCAAGCTGATCACCACTTTTGAGAGTAACGTCCCCATCTCCAAAGTCCTCGACGCCTTTGCCGGCAAATAACCCCCTTATTCACATTCACATTCAAATTCAATTTCAATTTCAATATTCAATATTCCCCCGCTTTCCCCGACCTTTGCGGCAAATTTTAAACATTACATAACCTCATAAAACTGTTTCTCCGATGAAAGTAACTGTCGTTGGCGCAGGCGCCGTAGGCGCAACCACTGCGGATAATATTGCTCGTAAAGAACTGGCTGAAGAACTGGTAATTCTCGATATTAAAGAAGGACTGGCCGAAGGCAAGGCGCAGGATATGATGCAGACCGCCGCCCTGCTTGGTTTTGATACCCGCATTTCTGGTTCTACCAACGACTATAGCAAGACTGCCGGAAGCGACGTGGTAGTAATAACTTCTGGACTTCCCCGCAAACCGGGTATGACGCGCGAAGAACTGATCGGCACCAATGCCGGTATTGTAAGAGGCGTGGCTGAAAATATTCTCAAGCATTCTCCCAATGCTATTCTTATTATTGTGAGCAACCCGATGGATACTATGACTTACCTGGCGCTCACCGCCACCGGTCTTCCCAAAAACAGGATCATTGGTATGGGCGGCGCGCTCGACAGCTCACGTTTCAAATATCAGCTGAGCCAGCACCTCAAATGCAGTCCCGCTGATCTGAATGCCATCGTAATCGGCGGTCACGGTGATACTACCATGATTCCGCTGATTCGTTTTGCCACCTGGAACAGCGTGCCTGTAACCAAATTCTTATCGGCCGATCAGCAAAAGCAAATCATCAACGATACTATGGTGGGCGGCGCTACGCTGACCAAACTTATTGGCACCTCTGCCTGGTATGCTCCCGGTGCAGCAGCAGCCTCACTGGTGGAGAGCATCCTGCGCGATGAAAAGAAATTAATTACCTGCTGCGTGAAACTCGAAGGCGAATACGGCCAGAAAGATATCTGCCTGGGTGTGCCCGTAGTGATTGGCAAGAATGGCTGGGAAAAAATTATAGAACTGGATCTGAACGATGAAGAAAAAGCCTTGTTCAACAAGAGCGCAGATGCTGTACGTTCTATGAATGATGTATTGAAGACTTTATAATCGCATATTGTTTGTTGTGGAGGCGTCCCGCCCGGGGCGCCTTTTTTATTTCCCCAAAATTGCCGGGCATTGCTTTTGCGGTCTTGTCTCTGGTTGCTTCACCCATGTGGAGTGTCGGGTGCCGGGTGCCCCAAAACACCTTAAATGTCAACTTATGCGAAAAATGTACTCCATTCTTCCCAACATGAAAATCGCCCGAGGCATACTATTTATGCTGGGCTTCGTTTGCAGCATCGGCGCTACGGCACAGCCTGTCGTGACTTTCAGGTTATACATGAGTGGGTTTGCTCAGCCGGTTGATATTGTAAATGCTGACGATGGCAGTAATCGTTTATTTATAGTAGAGAGAGGCGGAACCATCAGGATTATAGAAGACAGCGTGGTGCTGCCCACTCCATTTCTCGATATTTCAGACAGCGTTATCACCTCCGGCGGCGAGCAGGGATTGCTGAGCCTCGCATTCCATCCTTTATATGAAGAGAACAGGATGTTTTTTGTGTACTATACGCGGGTGAATGGTTCTATAACAGTAGCGCGTTTTTTCACCAACCCCGCCAACCCGTATGTGGCAGATGAAACAACGGGGAATATTCTCCTCACTATACCCAAGAGTGCAACCAATCACAATGGTGGCAAACTGAATTTCGGTGCCGATGGTTATCTCTACTTTGCCACTGGCGATGGTGGTGGTGGCGGCGACCCGCTCAATAATGCGCAGAATGGAAATTCATTGCTGGGCAAAATGCTTCGGCTGAATGTTGACGGCATCGACACGGAACCATTTTATACTATTCCTGAAGATAATCCATTTGTTGACGATCCCAATGTGCGCGATGAGATCTGGGCCCTGGGTTTGCGCAATCCATGGCGCTGGAGTTTTGACAGGCAGACCTATGATCTGTGGCTCGCGGATGTGGGCCAGGAACAATGGGAAGAACTGAATTTCCGCCCGGCGGGCGCCACCGGCGGCATTAATTACGGATGGCGTTGTTATGAAGGTTTCAATGCATACAACCCAACGGGTTGTCAGCCGCAAAGCAGTTATGTTTCTCCCATCTACGCATACGCGCACAATGCACAGGGCGGTATATCAGTCACTGGCGGTTATGTGTATCGCGGGGATGAATTTCCCGCGTTGCGGGGTTATTATCTCATGAGCGATTTTGGATCAGGACATCTATGGCTGGTAGCGCCGGATGGCGCGGGTGGCTGGAACGTGACGCGACAAGCCAGCGTACAGACCAATGTGGTGAGTTATGGAGAAAGTGAGAGCGGTCGTCTCTTTGCCGCTACACTCAACGGAAATATTTACCTGGTAACCGCTCCTCCCGGCGCGCCCTTACCTGTAACGCTCGTCAGCTTCCAGGGGCAACCCGGCGATGGCGGTGTGAACCTGTCCTGGGAGACCAGCTTCGAACAAAACGTAAAGCAATTTGAAGTGCAATACAGCGAAAACAATATTGACTTTACCGTAGTGGGCGTAGTGCCTGCGCTGAATAATCTTAATGGCGAAACCTATCGATTCACACATACCGTTTTCAACAAGCAAAGAGTTTATTACCGGCTGAAAACTGTTGACCTGGATGGCGCAGCAGAATATTCAAAAATCATAACTGTTGAAATCACAGGCTCTGCGAGGAACTATGTATTTCCGACCATCCGTACTAATGGCACCGTAAGTCTTTATCTCTCGGAGAAATTTGAAAATGTTGAAATCCTCGACTTGTACGGAAGATTGCTGCGCAAGCAGATGTTGGGTGGCCGCACCGGCCGCATCGATATACCACTTCCGCAGTCTGCAAGCGGCGCCGTTATCGTAAGACTGAATCACCAGGACTGGAAGAAGAGCTTCTCGCAAAAAGTTTTTGTTCGCTAAAGACTTAACCACTGATGTACAAATGGGGATCCCGGATAAAATCGGGGTCCCTTTTTTGATCGCAGATGTTAACGATATCACGCATTACGCGAATATGAGTGGCAGGAAGAGGCACGAAAGGTCTTTGCGCCCTGGCGCCTTGTCGCGAAAATTTCCGCCCGGTTTATGCTGAAAATTTTAAGCATATCACACCACCTACTAACAGTATTGTTCAATTGTAGAAAAAAAATTCCCTCGGTGTTTCATACCACAACAATTATTTCAAAAAAGTTATTCACCTTGCCCATCTCAATTTTTTTTCGTGGAGCCGCGCAAGGACATACGGAAAATATTTGGTGAGAACCTGCGAAAATTCAGGCGGTGCAAATCGCTGAGCCAGCGCGGGCTGACGGCTATATGCGGCATCGATCACGGCATGATCAGCAGGATGGAAAATGGCGAAGTAAATGTGACGTTGAATACGCTCAGCCTGCTGGCGGATGCATTGGGGGTAAAGGTGTATGAGTTGGTAAAGGGTGAGGAGATGGCCGGGTAACAAGGCATATCGTGATTTCACATGATTGTTTAGTACGGAGTTCTGGTTTGGTTAAGGTCTCATTGCAAATCAAAAGCCGCTCTCAAGGCGGCTTTGCTATTTCAACAAGATTTATTCGTAGTAGAAAACCTCACTGCTTCGGCGCCCTAGTCCATATCTCGTGCATCGGCTGACCAGTTGAGCTTTTACCGGTGTGATGCCAGTCCTTGCCCTCCACTCTGTCTTCAAAGCTGAGCGACATACCTACCCTGCTGCTATCGCGCGTAAAGAATTCGATATGCTCGGTATATTTTCCATTCTCAAATGTATAGGTGCCGCCGCCCGAAGCGCCGGTTTGTTTGTTCTCCGTATTCACCTGTACCCATTGAAAACGCGTGCCCGACATAATCTTCACGGTCTTGCGCGGGCCATAAGGACGCGGAGCACTGGCCACATCATTTACCACGCGACCGCTCATATACCATACGCCTGCCAGCGGACCTTTGTTATCGTCCACACGCTTATAGGTTTCTTTGGTGTTGCCCTGCGTAAGCACCAGGTTGCCGTTTTGCACATCGAAAGTATAATCTACGCTGGTGTTGATAACGCCATTGTCAGTGGTGCTGAACTCGTAGAGCAGCGTCAACTTATTACCACTGATTTTGACAACGCCACCTTTTGTTTCGTAAAATTTCTTGTTTTCTTTGTCGAAAGTGGTCATGGAGAGATAGTCGTCTGTAATGACCAGCGTCTTTGTCTTGGTACCATCCTGCAGCGACCAGGCCCCGCTGATATTGGGCTGCGGGTTCATATAAGCAGCGGTTACCATGAGCGCAGCAACCGCTAAACAAGCAAACAGAAACTTTTTCATGAGAACGATTTTGGGGAAGTTACGAAATTTACTCAATCACTTCCTGCCCAATCTCTCTTTTACCTTCTCATAAATCTCACTCACATCAATCGCCTCCATACACTTAAAATGTCTCAGCGGACATTTATTATATCCAATCTTTGAACAGGGCCTGCAGCGCAGCGGCCGCACTTCCATAATATCAAACGCGCCTTTGCCTGATCCATAATAAGGATACATACCAAATTCCGGCACAGTATTGCCCCAGATTGATATGATTGGTTTTTTGAACGCTGCCGCTATATGCATTAAACCGGTATCATGCGTTATCACCAGCTTCGCGCGGCGTACCAGGTCGGCGGATTCGTTAATTGAAAATTTCCCGCAGGCGTTATATATTTTGTATGGATCAACGGCTGCAATTTCATCACCATTCGGCTTATCTTCCTTTCCTCCCAGTAAAATAATCGGATGATCGATCGTGGCGCAAAGCGATTTTAATTTGTGCAGCGGCAATTTCTTGGTATCATGCGCCGCACCAATTACAAGTCCTATATATCCTGCGTGATGCGAAGCAGGAATATCTTTTTCCTTTACCTTCTCTTTTCCAGGAATAAAATAGTCGAGCCCTTCACCGTCATTTTTTACTCCAAATTCATGAAGCGTTTTAAGATAGCGGTCCACGATATGAATGTCGGGAAGCACGCGCAATTTGAAGTTGACGTATAAGTATTTCTCGATGTTGAGTTTATTGAACGAAATACTTTTTTTGCCTAAAGCTTTCTTCACCTTCAAGGTGCGCAGGTTGTGGTGCAGGTCGATGATGTAGTCGAAATCTTCCTGCTGCAGGGTGCGCATCAGTTCGTCCCGGTTGTCTTGCAGGTAGTGCGCCTTGTCAATATAGGGATTATGCTCAATCAGCGAGCGGAATGATGCTTTGGTAAGATAATGCACCTCGGCCGTCATCACCTGTTTTTTCAGGCAGCGTACCACGGGCGTGGTCAGCACAATATCGCCAATAGAAGAAAACCGGACGACGAGGAATTTCATGCGGCAAAAATGCAATTAAATGCCCGATTATGTATATACAGGACTGGTCTCTTCCACATAATCGAGGTCTTTGTGGAAAGATTCTTCGGTCATGATCGCGGCAATAATAGTGATCACCATCAGAATGGCGCCTGTTACCCATCCGCTCTTCACATACCCGAGAGAAGGTTGCAATCCTACAAACAATAAGGAGATGAGATTAAGACTACCTCGCACCATATTGGGAACGGTGGTGGCCGCCGTTGCGCGGATATTCGTTCCAAACTGTTCGGCGGCAATGGTCACGAATATTGCCCAGAAGCCCGTGCCAAAGCCCAACCACGCGCAGGCCGCGTACAACATGGCCGGCGATTGTCCGGGTTTCAGGTTGAAGAACCAGATAATGCCAATTATGGTGAGTCCGTAGAAAATAAACAAAGCTTTTTTCCTGCTCTTCAGCCACTGGCTTACCAGGCCTACCGCCACATCGCCGACAGAAATAGCAGCATAAGCAAACATCAGCGATTTACCCGGATCGATAGTTCCTTCCACACCCATTTTTTCCCCAAACTCTTTGGAAAAGGTAACCAGAATGCCAATTACATACCAGGTAGGCAAACCAATAAGTATACAAAGCAGGTATTTTTTGAATCGCTTTGCATTATTGAAAAACATGAAGAAGTTTCCCTTTGTAATCTTTTCGTGCTGAATACTCTTGAACAGTGAAGATTCAAGTACGCCCACGCGAAGCGCCAGCAACAAAAACCCTAAGCCGCCACCGATGAAATAACAAGTTCGCCAGTGAAAATTTTCTTTCAGGAAAAACGCCACCACGGCTCCCGTCAAACCAATGCCTGCCACCAGCGAAGTACCAATACCTCTTTTTTCTTTGGGTAACAGTTCGCTCACCAAAGTGATGCCAGCGCCCAGTTCACCAGCCAATCCAATGCCTGTTACAAAGCGGATCAGCGCATATTGATTCACATTTTGCACAAAACCGTTTGCAATATTGCCCAGTGAATACAAGATGATAGAGGCATACAACACTTTCAACCTACCTTTCTTATCACCCAATATGCCCCACAGAATGCCGCCTATAAGCAGGCCGAGCATTTGGGTGTTGAGGATAAAGAGGCCGTCTTTCGCAATTTGAGCATCATCCAAACCAAGATCGCGCAAGGAAGTGATGCGAATGATTCCAAAAAGCAACAAATCGTAAATATCCACGAAGTAACCCAAAGCAGCTACTATGACCGCAATGTTGAAAACAGAAATTGGTTTCTGTTGCATACGCTATTCAGGAGTTTGTGGTGGAATGGATTCCGGGTGCTTCTTCTTTCCGAAAATCAATTTTGCCAGCACGGGCGCGGTCGTCACAATCACAATGCCGAGCACAATAATTTCGAGATGTTCTTTCAGATCGAAACCGAATTGCGACAAGATCCATTTATACAAAAAATGACCCGCAAACAGCATGCTGAATACCCAGGCTATACATCCTACTATATTGAAGTACGCGAATTTTTTTCTCTCCATACCCACTATACCGGCTACAATGGGAGCGAATGTGCGGATGATGGGCAAAAAGCGCGCACCGATGATGGCGAGGCCACCATGCTTTTCATAAAATTCATGGGCCTGGTGTAAATATCTTTTTTTAAAAAACCAGCGGTCGCGCCAGTGATACATGGCCGGTCCAATCTTACGGCCCGTCCAGAAACCAACCCAGTTGCCCAATATACCTGCCGCGGAAATCAATGCCAGCAATACCAGCAACCCGCCCCATTCGCTATTAGCGCCGGGCATGCCGAAGTCTTTAAAGAACTGGCCGCTGAGGTTGGTGCTGTATATGCCGGCCACAAACAAGAGGCTGTCGCCGGGTAAAAAGAAACCTGCAAACAAACCGGTTTCGGCAAACACAATAAACAGCAAGAGCCACAATCCCCCATACACGATATAGAACATGGGATTGACCAGGTCTTTCCACGTAAATTTTTTCTTCACGGTTACCAGTGTATCTGTCTCCAGCGAATAAGCCGCCACCGCGGTGGGGTGATGATTGGCGGCGGAGAATATCAATGAATCGGCGGGGTTATAGGTAATTTCCACCCTGCCTTCGGGATCGCTTTTATACCAGGTAGAATTGCTGCCATTTACCACCAGCACGCTGTCGATACGCGATTCGTACTGGTCGTTGATTTTAAGTCTGATCTTTTCCTGAGACGAAACTGCCAAGCCAGCTATAAGAACCGTTAGAATGCACAAAAGGCGTTTTACCATGATTGTATTATCAGAAATTCCTGCAATATAATGCTAATGAAAATTATGCCTCGCCATTTATTCCCTCCGGCAGCTCGGGTCCCAGCTCGCCTTCCCATTTGCTGACTGCGCTGGTAGCCAGAGCATTGCCCACCACATTGGTCATAGTGCGGAACATGTCGCAAAAATGGTCAATCGGGAGAATAATTGCAACCCCCTCAGGCGGAATATTAAACATGGCGCAGGTGGCCAGCACTATCACCAGCGAGGCGCGAGGCACACCCGCTATACCTTTACTGGTTACCATCAATACCAGCAACATCGTCAACTGCGTGCCCAGGTCGAGCGGCACATTATATGCCTGGGCAATGGCCAGGCTGGCAAAGGTCATATACATCATGCTGCCATCGAGGTTGAACGAATATCCCAGCGGCAACACAAACGATACGATCTTATCCTTACAGCCAAAGCGTTCCAGTTCCTGCGTGAGTTTGGGAAATACTGCCTCGCTGCTGGTGGTACTGAATGCTATCAGCATGGGACCGCCGATGCGGCGTAGCAGTGACACGATGCGCTTACCGAGAATAAGATATCCTACGAAAATCAGTACCAGCCACAACACCAATATACCCACCAGGAAGAAAACGAAGTAGCGTAAATAAAACAATAAAATATCCGGGCCTCTCAGCGCGATCACACCGGCGATGGCGCCAAACACACCCACAGGCGCGAAGTTCATTACATAGCCCACCATTTTCAATATTATATGCGCCACTATATCCAGCGCTTTGAGTAGTGGTTTTGCGTAATCTCCCAGTGCGGTCATGGCCACGCCGAAGAAAATGCTGAATACAACCAATTGCAGAATTTCATTGGTGGCCATTGCCTCTATTACGCTGCGAGGGATGATATGCTCAACGAATTTCTCCAGTGAGAACTGCTGCGTCTTGCTCATCAGGTCTTTCACCCCTTCGGTATCCGCTCTCGATAAGTCGATATGCTCGCCGGGCCTCAACGCGTTCACGAGTATCAGTCCTATCGTCAGCGATACCAGCGAGGCACTGATAAACCACAGCATGGCCTTGCCACCCACTCTTCCCACCACCTTCAGGTCACCCAGTTTGGCGATGCCCACCACCAGGGTGGAAAATACCAGCGGCGCGATGATCATCTGCACCAGGCGGATGAATATTTTCCCTAATAGGTTTATGTTCTTTGAAAAGGAATCGATGAATTCCGGCGAGCTGTTTACATGTACCAGGTAGCCAACCGCAAAACCCAGTACCATAGCCAACAAGATGAATAGCGTGAGCCTGTTTTTCTTCATGCAGTCCGTAGTTAATATAAAGTGCGCAATATAGTGTTTAAAGCGTATTTGGATAGTACCCCCTATGAAACTAACCGGATTTGGCGAAGATTCCGGGCCATTTCTGCCCCGATTTCGTTGCTGTTGGTATCAATAAATCCTTATCTTTCCGGCTTATACAATGATCACGCTTCATTACTCTTAAATCATTAACTACAGTTATGAGCTTATTTCGAAAAAAATCTTTGACTGCTTTGTTGGCCCAGGCGGACAGCTCTGAAAAGAGCCTGAAACGCACCCTGGGAGCCGGTAACCTGGTGGCTCTCGGAATTGGCGCCATCATCGGCGCCGGTTTGTTTGTGCGCACCGCCGCCGCAGCTGGTGAGCACGCCGGTCCGGCAGTAACCATTTCATTTATCATCGCTGCCATTGGTTGTGCTTTTGCAGGTTTGTGTTATGCTGAGTTTGCGTCGATGATCCCCATTGCCGGTAGCGCTTATACCTATGCCTATACCACCATGGGTGAACTGGTGGCCTGGGTTATTGGCTGGGCCCTGATTCTTGAATATGCCTTAGGCGCCGCCACCGTATCTATTTCATGGAGCCAGTACCTGAACAATCTATTAGGAAACAGTATACCATACGAATGGTGTCACTCCCCATTTGAGTCAGCATTGATAAATGGTGAAATGCACACCGGTATCATGAACGTGCCCGCATTATTCATCCTGCTGGTGCTGACCTTACTGCTTATCAAAGGCACGCAGGAATCTGCTATCGTGAACGCCATCATCGTGTTTATTAAAGTGGCCATCGTGCTGGTGTTTATCGCCATCGGCTGGGGCTTTATCAATCCTGAAAATCACACCCCTTATATTATTCCCGCTGACGCTCCGCCCGCAACCCGTCCCGACGGCAGCCAGTGGAGCTACGAAGCATTCTTCAATCATGGATGGGGTGGTATACTCACCGGCGCTGGTATCGTGTTCTTCGCCTTCATTGGTTTCGATGCCGTGTCGACCGCCGCACAGGAAGCAAAAAATCCCAAGCGCGATATGCCGATCGGCATCCTTGGCTCGCTGGTAATTTGTACCATTTTGTATGTGCTGTTCTCGCACGTACTCACCGGCGTTGCCCCCTATACCGACTTCGTGCGCGAAGGCCGCGAAGCATCTGTTACATACGCCATTCAAACCTATATGCCCGGTTACGAATGGCTGGGTACCGCGGTGAATATTGCCATCCTGGCCGGCTTCTCCTCGGTAATACTGGTGATGCTGATGGGCCAGAGCCGCGTGTTCTATTCCATGTCAAACGACGGTCTGCTGCCCAAAGCATTTTCTGATGTACACCCGAAATTCAGGACTCCTTATAAATCAAACCTGATACTGTTTGTATTCGTTGGCCTGTTCGCAGCCTTCGTTCCCGAGCGGGTAGCCGGCGACCTTACCAGTATCGGTACGCTGTTCGCCTTCGTGCTGGTGAGCCTTGGCGTATGGATCATGCGTAAGGCCGATCCCGTAACTCCGCGTCCTTTCAAAACACCGCTGGTGCCCTTCGTTCCCATCATGGGTATGCTGGTTTGTACCGCGATGATCGTAGGTCTGCCCGGTCCCACCCTGCTGAGCGCACTGGCCTGGATGGTGGTTGGACTATTGATCTATTTTGGATATAGCCGGAACAAGAGCAAACTGAATCAGAATTAAAGGATAAAGCTACTGAGGATAAATGGCGGATTTAGTGCGGATTCAGGGAGTACACGGATGCTTTTCGGGTTCACACGCTTTCCCGGATATGGAGGCAGCAAGCATCCGCGTAATCCCCAAATCCGCGCTAAATCCGCGTTTTTTTATACACCCATCTCTGTTGGCAGCTTCTCGCTCAACGCTTAATTTTGCACACCATTGAAAGAAACCGATAAACATGGGTCGAATATTTGAAGTAAGAAAAGCTACAATGTTTGCGCGGTGGGACCGCATGGCCAAACAGTTTACCCGCATAGGGAAGGAAATTGCTATTGCTGTAAAGGCGGGCGGACCTGACCCGGAAAACAACCCGGCCCTTCGTCGCTGTATCCAGAACGCCAAGAGCGTAAACATGCCCAAAGACCGCGTGGAAGCCGCCATCAAGCGCGCTATGGGTAAGGAAATGGAGAATTACGAAGAAATTTTATATGAAGGATACGGACCTCATGGCGTGGCCATACTGGTAGAGACTGCCACCGATAACCACGTGCGTACCGTAGCCAACCTGAAAGCGCATTTCAATAAAGGCAATGGCTCGCTTGGCAATAGCGGCAGCGTAAGCTTCCAGTTTAAGAAAATGGGTGTATTTAAACTGAAACCCGAAGGCATCAACCAGGAAGAACTGGAATTTGAGCTGATAGACCATGGCCTGGAAGAAATGGGTGAAGGCACTGGTGAAAATGATGAAAACGTGCTCGTAATACGCGTGGCATTCCCCGACTTCGGTAAAATGCAGAAAGCCCTCGAAGAAAAAGGACTTACGCCTATCAGCGCCGAAGTGGAATGGATACCCACCACCACCGTTCAGTTACCCGAAGACCAGGCACAGGAAGTGATGAAACTGGTTGACAGGCTGGAGCAGGACGAAGACGTGCAGAAAGTATTTCATAACCTGCAATAAAACATTCCACCTCATTATAAGAAAGAAGGCCACTGAAAAGTGGCCTCTTTTGCTTTTGTACTGTTCGAGTGACGGATTATGTCGATCAATTGCGACGGATTCCCGAAGGGTTCACTGTTGGTTTCACCTTCGTTTTCAGGACCACGTTTCTTGTAAGTCTTATTTTCATGGCATTCAGTTGCACGGCCACCGAAGTATCGCCATGAGGGTTGTCGTCGGTGCTGATATCATCGCCGGCGGTATCGCCCACTATATGCCAACGTCTCACCAGTCCATCATCTTTAAAGGGTACATCAGCACCGCGGGCGCCGCCAATGGCCTGCATCAACCCCTGGGGGGTGAAAGAACTCACACCAGCCCGGCTTACATAGTGCACTTCAGAATAGGTGCCCGACTCTATCGCTTTGATCTCATAACCGGCAGGTGCGGTATAAATGCGTTTTGTCCAGGTTCCTTCAGTTTCGCTCCAGTCGTGCGTGGTTTCACGGGCGTGCATATACACCGTGGCATCGATGTATTTTTTATCAACAATCTTCAGTTTTATCCAGGCCCAGATTTCGGGACCATGACCGTCGAACTCGCGGTCTCCGCCCAGCAATTTGGTAGGACAATAAGGCCCAATGGTGGATGGCATGTATTGAACAACGGTATCTTTTTCTAAATTCTGGGCATTGACACCCCATACCAGCAGCATGCCGACAAAGAATAAGGAGAAATGTTTTTTCATGTGTGAATGGTTTACGGTTATGATCGATGATTGATCACAGAGCGTAAAATTAGAAGGATGGGGTTCGGCGGCAACTACATGATGATGTAGCGGGAGTGATAGCGGATATTGATAAGGATTACGCTGTTTGCGCGGAAAGAGACCAGCCAGCTCGTAAGCATCCGTGAAATCCCTTAATCTGCGTTAATCCGTGGTCTTAATCCGCCATATCCCCATCAATGTTCCTTCCCTCTTCAATTTCTCTCTTAATAATCGCCTTAAATTTTCTCTCGTTACGATGCCAGGTGAGAACGGTGATGAGGGTTACCAAAACAAAACTGGAGACGAGCACAAAAATAAATCCATAATTGACCCGGAAGTAAGGAGAAATGACAATAGAATAGAGAAACGACAGCAACAGCACGGCCACAAATGTGCCGGCAAGAATGTAGAGCAGGTAGTACTTGTACTTACCTCCTGTGCGTTGCTCCTGCCAGTATTTGATGAATCGTTTCTCTTCTTTGCTTAGCACGATAGTATATTATTCGGCCATCATTTGCCTGATCACGTCAACGATTTCTTCCTTATTGGGCTTGCTGAAATAATCGCCGTCGCTGCCATAGCTGGGCCTGTGCGGTTTACCGGTGATGGTGCGCGGGGCCACATCGAGCCAGCGATAGCCGCCTTGTTCTTCCATCACTTTATTAAACATAAATCCGCAGGCGCCGCCGGGCACGTCTTCATCAATAAACACAATACGGTTGGTCTTTTTCAGCGAGCCAAGAATGATATGATGGATGTCGAAGGGCAACAGTGTCTGCACGTCAACAATTTCACATTCGATGCCGAGTTTTTCCAATTCGTCAGCTGCCTCCTGTATAATACGCAGTTGCGAACCATAACTTACCACCGTCACATCGCTGCCTTCGCGAATAATTTCGGGCACGCCCAATGGCACGCGCATTTCAAGAATGTTGGCCGGCAATTTTTCTTTCAGGCGATAACCATTCAGGCATTCAACCATAATAGCCGGATCATTGCCTTCGAGCAGCGTGTTGTACATACCCGCTGCCTGCACCATATTACGCGGCACACAGATATGCATACCCCGTAGTGAATGCAGCATCATACCCATCGGCGAGCCGCTATGCCATATGCCTTCCAGCCTGTGACCACGCGTGCGCACAATCAGGGGCGCGCTCTGGCGGCCTTTGGTGCGCCAGTACAAGGTGGCCGTATTATCACTCAACGGTTGCAATCCATATAGCAGGTAATCGATGTATTGAATTTCCGCAATCGGACGTAGCCCGCGCATGGCCAGGCCTATGCCCTGTCCGATGATGGTCAACTCGCGGATAGCGGTATCGAATATGCGGTATTCCCCAAATTTCAGCTGCAGTCCGGCAAAGCCCTGGTTCACGTCGCCAATCTTGCCTACATCTTCGCCAAAGGCCAGCACTTTATTGTTGGTAGAAAAAAGCCGGTCGAAATAATTGTTGAGAATTTCATAGCCGTTCATCACCGGCGAGTCGTCGTTATACTCTGGTTCAACAGCTTTTACTTTCAGCGGACTCTTCGGGCTTTCATCATACAGGTGAGAGCCGTAGGTCTTATTACCTTCATCACGTAATTGCTCGTAGTAGTTTCTGACATCGCCCGATTGCGGGGCATCACCCACCAACAGCAACACCTGGTGCAGGGCCGACAATATATCCCGGCGGTGCGGCTCACGGTTGGTAGCCAGCGCATGGATGATCCTTTCAATTTCCTCCTCGTGACCAACGCCGCTGTTGCGCAGGTGGTCCATCAGTTCCACGGCCTCGTTCACCATTTTCTGCAACGGGCCTATGAATTTCTGCCAGGCGCTTTCCTTGCAACTGCGTACATACTCCTTAGCCTGCAGTTCAATATCGTTCAGTTCTTCTTCCGATGCCAGCTCATTTTCAAGAATCCACTCGCGCATTTTCTTGTTGCTGTCCCATTCCCTTTCCCAGGCCAGTCTTTCAGGACTTTTATACCGTTCATGACTACCCGAAGTAGAGTGACCTTGCGGTTGCGTTACTTCCTCTACATGAAACAGCGCAGGTATATGGGTTTCGCGAATACGCTGGATGGCGGATTCAAACACTTCACACATGCCGGCATAATCCCAGGCTTTCACCTTGTATATATCGAAGCCGTTCGTGTTATCTTTTTTCTGCATTCCCTTCATGGCTTCTGATATGGAGCCTTTTACCGTTTGCAGTTGAGTGGGTACTGATATGCCATAACCATCGTCCCACACAAATACCGCCAGTGGCGCCATCATCACAGCGGCGGCGTTCAATGCTTCCCAGAAATGTCCTTCAGAGGTAGCCGCGTCGCCTATGGTGGCAAAACAAACTTCGTTGCCGTTATTGCTCAAGTGTTTCAGATCTTTCAAAACATCGGAGTGGCGAAACAATTTGGATGCAAGCGCCAGTCCCAGTGCGGGCGGCATTTGTCCGGCAGTAGGTGCCAGTCCGGCTGCAATATTCTTCCGATTCACCAGGTCGAGCCACTCGCCGTTTTCGTCTACGATGGGCGTGGCAAAATGGGAATTCATTTGCCGGCCGCCGCTATGCGGTTCGTTGGTGGTATCGGGATCGGCGTATAGCTGTGAAAAAAACTCTTCAATAGTGGCCTGGCCGGTTGCGAAAGCAAAGGTCTGGTCGCGGTAATAACCCGACAGAAAATCACCCGGCTTGAAAAACTTGGCGGCAGCAATCTGCGCCACCTCTTTGCCATCGCCGAAAATGCCGAATTTGGCTTTGCCGGTGAGCACCTCCTTACGTCCTAACAGGCTGGCCTGCCGGCTTTCACAGGCCATTCGATAATCTTTTAGTACCTCTTCCCTGAACTTCTCAAAGGACAGCTTTTCACCAGCAAGCAATTGATTATGAAGGGTGTTTTCCATACGGCAAAAATAGGATTATATACTATTCCAGCACCCTTTCCCAACGGGTGTGAAAAATTTGTCGTAAGTACGAAAATTAATTGGCTTTTCGGCCGTTAAAAATGTAATTTTGAATCAGTTATTTAAAAATTGTTTATCACAATGCTGAAAAGACTAATCGTACTCCTGCTGCTTTCCGGTGCTGTTTACAGCGTGAACGCACAGACTGTACCTGATAACAAACCAGTTGTGAAAGTAGCCGAACTGAAAGAACATAGTTACGACTTCGGCAAGATTCCCCAGGGCCGTCCCGTAACGCATGTTTTTGAGCTGGTAAACAAAAGCAATTCCCCCATCGTTATTGAAAATGTGCTAGCCAGCTGTGGATGTACCACGCCCGAATGGCCACGCGAGCCCATTCAACCGGGTGCCACTGCTTCCATTAAAGTGGGTTTCAATGCAGCCGCTGAAGGCGCTTTTAATAGAAACGTGACTGTACAGATTGCAGGCGGACAGGTGGAAACCATAGTTATTACAGGCACAGTTTACCGCACACCTGCAACGTCGGCACCCCTGAATGCGTCATTAAGCTTATTAAAAAATAGTAAATAATTAAACCGATCTACAATGAAAAGATTCGCACTGGCCCTGGTTGCCACAATAATTACCGCTACTGTATTTGCACAGACATCTGCAAATGCCAAGGTAGTTACCGGTGAAGACTACATTAAATTCAACGAATACGTTCACGATTTCGGCAAAATCAAACAAGGTGTACCTGTTACTTATGATTTTGCATTTACCAATACATCAGACAAACCCCTGGTAATTGAAACCGTGCAAACCTCCTGCGGTTGCACTACACCTACATGGCCGCAGACTCCCATCGCAAAAGGCAAGACAGACAAGATCACCGCAGGTTTTAATGCACAGACATTAGGCCAGTTCAACAAAGTGATCTATGTAAAAATAGCCGGTGTTGACAGACCCATTGAAATCAGGATCACCGGTGAAGTACTGAACGATGCTGACTATGCCAAATACGAAAAAGAAAAAGGCAGCAAAAAAGGAAAATAATTTGAATATGGTGTCACCCGAAAATCCCTGCGGCCTCAGTGTTGCGGGGATTTTTCTTTCTTCCCAATTCTCTCTTGCCTCTTCAATCTTCCTTTTTCTTCTCGCCCAATGAAAACCAGTTGCCACTATCGTCAACAAACAATGCTTCAAATCCGTAAAACTCTTTTGTGGGCGGCTTCTTGAATTTTACACCTCTTGCCGTCAACTCCTCATACGTTGCCACCAGGTCGTTGCATTCAAAAACCGCATAGCCAAAAGTGCCTGCTTTTACCAGCTCACGCATTTTTTCCGCGGTATCTTTTTTAAACATCATGCCTTCATCAATAGCCATGAGGGCGATTTCCAGGTCGGGCTGTTCGGGAGGTGTCACCGTGAGCCAGCGCTTACCCGGACCCATGCTGGCATCGGTATGCACTTTAAAACCCAGTTTGTTTACATAAAAATCTTAAGCACTGTCCTGGTCAAGAACAAAAATGCTGAAGTGGTTCACCCTTGTGATCATAAACGAAATTTTAGATAACAAAAGTGAACATTAACCCATAATTAGTATTGTTGAAAATTGCGATTTTCAGATCCAGCCATTTTGTGCGGCAAAACAACCGGGTATGAATTTCAGCGGTGCCGCGGCTATTTCTTCTTTTCGTTGCTGTTGCTGTCGCAGGTATGCAGAGGGAGTCATTTTGGTAAATCGCTTAAAAAGATGGGTAAAGGAGCTCACGCCGTCAAAACCCACTGCAAAGCAAACATCACTCACGGATTCTCCTTTTTCCAATAACAATTTTGCCTGTTCAATCCTCACCCTGGTGAGGTACTGGTGCGGCGTCTTGCCATACGCCATCTTAAACAGCCTGATGAAATGAAACTTCGAAAACGAGGCTTCTCCCGCAATGGCATCCAGGTCGATATCCTCCGCATAGTGCTCATCAATGAAGAGCTTGGCCAGCACGATGCGGCGGTAGAGGTATATTTTGGGAGGCTGGTCCATACTACTAAGGTAGGGAGTTTCCGGTTTCGGGGTCTTAAACTCAGGCAGCGGCCATAAAACGCAGCACCTGCCCGACAACCAACACCGGCGGAGCAACCCGAAACCTCCAAACCGAAACCCGAAACTGTTCTATATTTGCCCATGCTTACAATCTCAAAGCGCGGTGAGCAAATGCCGCCATCTCCGATACGTAAATTGGTGCCCTATGCTGAGGCAGCCAGGAAAAAAGGTATAAAGGTTTACCATTTAAATATTGGACAACCGGATATTGAAACTCCCAAAGCCGCTTTGGATGCCGTGCGCAACGCGGATTTTAAAGTGCTTGAATACAGTCACAGCGCCGGCAACGAAAGCTACCGCCGCAAACTGGTGGAGTATTATAAAAAAGCCGGTATCGAAATAGATCATACACAAATTATCATCACTACCGGCGGTTCAGAAGCCATCTTGTTTGGCTTTATGAGTTGCCTGGACCCCGGCGACGAAGTCATTATTCCCGAACCGTTTTATGCCAACTACAATGGTTTTGCAGTGGCAGCCGGGGTTGTGGTAAAACCCATTACCTCGCATATTGCTACCGGCTTTGCACTGCCGCCGATACAGGATTTTGAAAAAGCCATTACGCCGCGCACCAAGGCCATTGTGGTATGCAATCCCAATAATCCAACCGGCTATCTCTACAGCAGCGAGGAAATGGAAACATTGAAGCAGATTGTTCTCAAACATAATCTCTATCTCTTCGCCGACGAAGCCTACCGCGAGTTTTGTTATGAAGGCAAACACACCAGCGCTATGCACCTGGCCGGTGTGGAAGACAATGTGGTGCTGATGGATACCATTTCAAAAAGATATAGCGCCTGTGGCGGCCGCGTGGGAGCTTTTATTACGCGCAATAAAAAACTTATCGAAACCGCGATGAAATTTGCGCAGGCAAGACTAAGTCCTCCCTCGTTTGCGCAGATACTTGGCGAAGCAGCTATCGATCTTCCCGACAATTATTTCGACGCCACCCGCGAAGAATACCGCCGACGCCGCGATACACTGGTAAAAAGACTGAATGCTATACCCGGCGTTTTTTGTCCAAATCCGGGCGGTGCCTTTTACGCTATGGCCGCATTGCCGGTAGATAATGCAGACAATTTTTGTCAATGGCTGCTCGAATCTTTCTCATACAATAATCAAACGGTGATGCTGGCGCCGGCTTCCGGTTTTTATGGCACAAAAGGACTGGGTCTGAACGAAGTAAGACTAGCTTATGTGCTGAATACCGACGAACTGAACAGCGCTATGGATTGCCTGGAAAAAGCTTTGGAAGAATATCCCGGCAAGACAGAAGTTTCGTACAAACCCGGAGACACGCAGCGTATTATTACCAAAGTTGGATGATTTCAAAATGCTCGCAACCGTTTGCGCTGATTGCAACGATTAATATATATTCTACTTAACTTTAAAGTAGCAATCAAAACAGGAATAGCAAGCACTCCCCGGTCCGGTATGGGCACATCCTGGTTATGTTCTCTGGTAGCACGTGACAATCGGTAAAGGTTTAACGGCCTGATTATGATGTCAAAGTGTACCTGCATTTCAGGATCATGATATCATGCAGGTTTTGTACGAAACTCGTAACTATGACTGATGTAAACCGGCTACAAGCAGGGAAACACCGGGTGCACTTTCCCCGGCTTTCAATTCAACACAGACTTACCCTCCTTATCTGCGCACTGCTACTGGTGGTGATCATTGCCGTTACATGGGTTTCGTATATCGGCATGAAAAATTCCGCCATGGAAGCGGGCACCAGCAGGCTGCTTACATTGTCTGAACAACTCAGCACCATGTTTCAGCAGTCTGCCCGCCAGGCAAGAGCCACCATGCGCACAGCTGCTTCTAATGAAGTGTTTTTAAAAACCTTGTTCAACAACGCCAATGGCAATAGCAAAGACTCAGGGCTGGCACAGCTTATAAAACTGCAAACCGATACCTCCGTGGTGGCCGTCGAACTGATCAATCTCAACCGTCAGCCGATATTGTCTGTTGCAGGCACGAATGCGCACAGATCCCTCAATATAGAACAGGAACTGCGCGCCACTTCGGCACAACCCGAGTTTACCACCGTTGGGAAAATTGTTCCGGTGGGTGATTCGATGTATTACCCCATAATCGTTGCGGTGACCGACAAGGCTAACAAACCTATTGGTCACATAGTGCAATGGAGAACGGTTCGCACAACGGAGAGAGCACTTGGGCAACTATCAGCAATCATCGGTTCCGATGCCACTTTGTATATCGGCAATAACGATGGGAAATTCTGGACCAACCTGTTGAGCCCGGTGGCCTTGCCGGCCTTTAACAAAACGAAAACTGCCGATGTAGTCACCTATAAGCGCGACGGTAATCGCATGTACGCTTCCGTAAGGCCTATTGTCAATACCAACTGGATGGTGATGGTGGAATTTCCCGAGAAGGCAATACTTAGTCCTGCCAGCGAATTCCTGTACTGGATGATCGGGGCGGGCGTAATCGTATTGCTCGTGAGCATATTGTTTGCCTGGACCATGAGCCGCAACATCACGCGTCCATTACAAGAACTCACTTCTGCCGCCAGTTCCATTGCCTCGGGTAATTTATCGGCCAGCGTGCCGGTAGATCGTTATGACGAATTGGGAAAACTGGCCCGCGCTTTCAATGCCATGTCGGTGCAAATTCAGAACGCCCACCGCGATCTTGAAAAGAAAGTGGCCGATCGTACCGAACGGCTCGAAGCGGTAAATAAAGAACTCGAAGCGTTTTCTTACTCTGTGTCGCACGACCTGCGCGCACCGTTGCGGGCTGTTAGCGGCTATGCACAAATCCTGCAGGAAGATTACGGCACGCAACTGGATGCTGAAGCCAACCGTATTCTCAACGCCATTATGAACAACGCGCACATGATGGGTCAGCTGATTGATGACCTGATAACCTTTTCGCGCATCAGCCGCAAAGAAGTAACGCATCAGCCAATAAATATGCGGCAACTGGCTGAAACCTGCCTGCACGAAATACAAGAGAGCAATGGAAAAATAAAATACAACGTGCGCATTCACGATCTGCCTCCCTGCGAGGGCGACCAGAGTATGATCAAGCAGGTATGGATGAACCTGATCAGTAACGCCGTGAAATATTCATCGCGCGAAGCTTTACCCGCCATTGAAATTGGCTATAAGGAAAAAGAAAATGAGCACGTGTATTTTGTAAAAGACAATGGCGTGGGTTTTGATATGCAGTATGCACATAAACTGTTTGGCGTGTTTCAGCGATTGCACAGTTCCGAAGCATTTGAAGGTACCGGCGTGGGACTGGCGCTGACCAAACGCATCATCAACAAGCACGCCGGAGATATCTGGGCTGAATCTGCTCCCGGCGAGGGCGCTACTTTTTATATCAGTTTACCAAAAAATAAAGACGAATGATTAAGGAAGTTGAAATTCTTTTGGTTGAAGACAATATTTATGATGCAGAAATGACGATCCGGGCCCTGAAAAAAGTTAATCTTGCGAATAAACTCGTACACCTGAAAGACGGCGAAGAGGCGATCAATTTTTTGTTTGGAAAGGAACAATTTGCGGGACGAGATATCAGCAACATACCGAGAGTAATTTTGCTCGATATAAAAATGCCGAAGGTTGACGGCATCGAAGTATTGAAACAGGTAAAGAGCAACCCGGCCACGCGCATGATACCCGTAGTAATCATGACTTCTTCGAAAGAAGAACAGGACATAGTGGCCAGTTACAGGCTTGGAGTAAACAGTTACGTGGTTAAGCCCGTGGAATTTGAAGGATTTGCCCGGGCCGTGAGCGAGCTGGGCCTCTATTGGCTGTTGACCAATGAGGTGCCGCTTTCAAATCAATAAAACCTTTGCTATGAACAAACCATTGAAAATTCTTCACCTGGAAGACGTGTTATCCGACGCGGAGATGATTGAGCGCGCGTTGAGAAAGTCATCGTTACAGTTTGAAAAAATGTTGGTGAGTACCAGGCAGGAATTTATTAGTGCATTGGAAAATTTTCATCCCGATGTGATCATTTCCGATCACTCCCTCCCCTCCTTCGATTCGCAGGAAGCCCTAAAAATTGTGAAAGAGAGAAATATCGATGTGCCGTTCATCCTGGTCACGGCTACCGTGTCGGAAGAATATGCGGTAAATGTGATGAAGGAAGGCGCCTGGGATTATATTCTCAAAGACAGGCTGCAAAGATTGCCCAATGCCATCGAAAGTGCGATGGCAAAATATAATCTCGAAGCCGAGCGCCGCCGCAATGAGGAAATGATTCGGGCTTCAGAGAAAAAATACCGCCATCTCTTCCAGGGCAACCCCATGCCCATGTGGATGCTGGACCCTAACACACTCAGAATTCTCGACGTAAACGAAGCCGCCATCAAACATTATGGTTACACGCGCGAGGAGTTTCTGCAACTCACTGCACTGGAGCTTCGCCCCGAAGAAGATGTGGCGCAATACCTGGCTTATGCCCGCAAGGAACCTGAAGGATTGAACAAGGCGGGCGTGTGGCGTCACCGAAAAAAGAACGGCGATATCATCATCATGGAGATCATCGCGCATGACGTGTTGTATGATGACAAACCCGCGCGGCTCATACTGGCGAACGATATTACGGAACGCCGGCGCGCGGAGACCGAGCTGGCGCGGCAGCGCATCATGCAGCAAAAGCTTATTACCGAAACGGCCGTGCAGGCGCAGGAGCGCGAGCGCGAAGAACTGGGTAAAGAGCTGCACGATAATATCAACCAGATACTCACCGCCACCAAGTTGTACATCGAATTTGCGAAAGTGGCCGATGAAAACGAAGTGCCCGATCTGCTCGAAAAGAGCTGCAAGCATATAACAATGGCCATCGAAGAAATTCGCCGGCTCTCGCACCAGCTGGTGGCGCCCTCGCTGGAAGATACCAGCCTGGTGCAGGCGCTTTCGCAACTACTGTCGAACATGCGCGCGGTGACCAACCTCACGCTTACGCTCGACACGCAAGACTATACCGAAGAAGTGACAGATACCAATATCAGGCTGATGTTTTATCGGATAGTGCAGGAACAGGTGAACAATATTCTGAAGCATGCCAATGCCACCAATGCAGTCGTGAAACTGCAAACTTCTGCCAGTCATATTATACTAACCATCACCGACGACGGTCATGGTTTTGATACCAGCATCACCTCTGCCGGTATCGGGTTGCGCAATATTACCAACCGTGCGGCGGTGTACAATGGCACCACCCGCATTGTGTCGTCGCCCGGAAAAGGATGCATGCTGGAAGTTTCTATCCCTTTCAAGGTGCGGGAAAAAAGCAATACGGTGAAGTTAAGTTCGTAACTTCCCCCTATGCAATCGAAAATTCGTTGGGGCATTCTCAGTACCGCCAAAATTGCCCGGGAAAAAGTGATTCCCGCCATGCAAAAAGGGAAATTTTGCGAGATAGCAGCCATCGCATCGCGCAATGCAACATCGGCGCATGCCGAAGCAAAACGCCTGGGCATTTCCACTGCTTATGGTTCTTATGAAGAACTGCTGGCCGATAAGACTATCCAGGCCATCTATATTCCCCTGCCCAATCACATGCATGTGGAATGGGCCATCAAATGCCTGGAAGCGGGCAAACATGTGTTGTGTGAAAAACCCATTGCCATGAACCCTGCAGAGGCCGAAAAGCTGGCAGACTATGCGCGCAGCAAGCCCGGTTTGAAATTGATGGAAGCATTCATGTACCGCTTTCACCCCCAATGGCAGCATGCAAAAAAATTAGTGCGTGAAAAGCAGATCGGTGAACTCAGGACCATCCAATCATTTTTTTCTTACTACAATACCGATCCCAACAATATCCGCAACAAGCCCGAAGCCGGTGGTGGCGCTATGATGGATATTGGTTGCTATTGCGTGTCGCTCTCGCGTTTCATTTATGAAAAAGAACCGCAGCGAGTATTGGGTAAAGTAGAATACGATCCTGTGCTGGGCACCGATATTATTAGTTCCGGCATGCTGGATTTTGGTAATGGCACCGGCAGTTTTACCTGCAGCACGCAACTGGCGCCATACCAGCGCGTAAACATTTTAGGCACCGAAGGCCGCATTGAAATTGAAATTCCTTTCAACGCCCCTTCCGACCGCGCCACTCGCTTATGGCTGCATAAGAAAAACAGCAGCGAAGAAATCACCTTCGATATCACCGATCAATACACCATCCAGGGCGATCTTTTTTCGCAGGCTATTTTAAACAATCAGCCTGTGCCAACGCCCATCGAAGACGCTTTAAACAACACGCGCGATCCACGCGGTGTTGCAAAGCGACAAGGAGAAAAAATGGATGGAGCTTCGTGATATTTTTATTCAACCCCTTTCCGGAAAATAATGCAGGTAGATTATCTCTTAGTAGGCCAGGGCATTTGCGGAACTTTCTTAAGCTGGTATTTACAAAAAGCCGGGCTGTCTTTTTTAGTCATCGACGATTACCGACCCAACAGCGCTTCGCTTACTGCGGCCGGCATCATCAACCCTGTCACCGGTCGGCGCATAGTAAAGACCTGGATCATCGATGAAGTGATGCCTTTTGCCAAAATCGCTTATGATGCGTTGGGCGCAGAATTGGGAGTTACTACTATTGAACTAAAAAACATCATCGATTTTTTTCCTACAGCGCAGATGCGGCAGGCTTTTTTACAGCGTTATGGAAAAGATACGGAATTTTTAGTGCTGCCGCAAAATGAAAACCAGTGGAGAGACTGGTTTAATTACGACCTGGGATTTGGCGAAGTGCATCCTTGTTATCTCGTGAATCTTCCTGTGTTGTTACCGGCTTACAGGGCTATGCTTAAATCGAAAGGTTTGCTGGCGGAAGAAACATTTGAAGCGAATGAATTAAAAATTGCAGAAGACCATATCACCTATAACAACATCACTGCTAAAGCAATTATTTTTTGCGATGGAGTGAACGCTGCGAATAACCCCTGGTTTAAAAATCTTCCTTTTGCTCCTAATAAGGGTGAAATGTTATTGATCAATGCTCCTGGTCTTCCTACTGGAAATATTTTTAAACAAGGCATGATACTCGCACCGTGGCAGCAGGATGTTTTCTGGGTTGGCTCTACTTATGAATGGGATTTTGAGAATGACCAGCCCACAGCTGCCTTTCGTGAAAAAGCCAAAGCTTTGTTGAAAAGCTGGCTAAAGCTTCCATTTACAATTATAGACCACCGCGCTGCTGTGCGGCCTGCCACCCTGGAGCGAAGACCCTTTGTTGGTTTTCATCCCCAATATAATTCCGTGGGCATATTCAACGGCATGGGCACCAAGGGCTGCTCCCTTGCGCCATTTTTCGCCAACCAGTTAGTGCAGCACATCATACATCGCACTCCTATTCATTCTGAGGCAGATGTGAAGCGCTTTCAGCGGGTGCTGAGCAGAAATACAGATTAAGCGCCCCCTTCATTGCGAAGCCATCACGGGGTGATTCCGAATTCTTATTTCGCATTAATCCTTATCGTTCCCGCCCCATGATAGGAATGATACTCGCCGTTATACATTGCTTCCGCCGCTACCGGGCCCATTTTGAAAATACCGGGCGATACGGCGCGCACGGCATAGTAATAAACCTGCTTCGGGCTGTAGCTGTCAACAAACAAATTGATCCTGTCGTCGCGCACATCGATGGCCGTAGGCGTGTTGGCGTCTTTTATCCAATCCATTCCCGGAATCTCCTTCGTGCGCGGGTTTTCAATTTCAAATCCTGCAGGCAGCATATCGGTGATGGCGATATTTTCCACGCGACCGCTGTACGCTTTTTCAAGCGTGAGCTGTACTATCACCAGGTCGTTTTGTGAAAAAGTATTATCGTTGATCAGCCGGCCATTGCGATCGAAAAACTTGCGGCGTATGCGGAGGTAGTTATCCTCTTCCTTATAGTCACCACTTGCACTGATGCCTTCGCTTTGCCAGAAATAATACAATCTTCCCTCACCCTTTGCCACAATCTCTACGTTGGTGCCGCCCAGTTGTTTGGCAGTAAGCGTTACCGGCGCATCGCCCACCGTGCCTACGGTTTTTCCATTCACTTTTATTTCTGCAGTCACCGTAGCCTTGTTGGCAGCACGCGCCATTTTACCTAAACTTAATAAGCTGAAGCTACATTCCTGAGTGCTATACCAGCTTCTTTGCTTCAACTGGTTCACCACGTGATTGGCCATCAGCTGAATTTGTCCATTACCCGGATCTACGTCCAGCAAAGCGTTCAACGCAATGGCTTCATCGCGGATGGGCGAGTAAAAACTTCCTCCGGTCTGCGCCACGCTCACCTCGCCGCTGAATGCAGCAGGCAACAGTTCTTTGAACCTGGCTTTATCACCAGCAATAGCGTATGCCGCGCTCAGCAGGTAACGGCTGTCCAGACTCAGCAATTCGGGATTGGCCTTGTAATAGTTCATGGTCGATACATTGGGCTTGCCTGCCAAAGCCAGCACATACAAGCCGTAAGCCACTTCTTTCGGCGCGATCTTCTTTTGCAGATTGCCGTTGTAGTAATAAGTAATGGTTTCCCTGTTCTTCAACCTGTAATTGATATAACCGAGTACTCCGTTGAGCAGGCTGTTGTCAACATCAAATCCTGCTTTCTTTGCCTCCAGCAAAAAATGGCCGGCATATACGGTAGACCACCAATGTTCCCGGCCTTCGCCATCCCACAGCGTAATAGCTCCGTTGTACAGTTGGCGCAGCTTAATTTTCCGGATCGCTTCCATCACGTTGTAGTTGGCATTGCCGCGGTTCTTCTCGTCTTGATTGTTCACCTGCTCGGCCAGGTCGGCATAATACAGTTGCGGGAAGGCGGCTGATATAGTTTGTTCGGTGCAACCATAAGGATAGTTTACCAGGTATTTCAACTGCTTGCCCAATTCCAGCGCGGGACTGCGGCTGATGGTCACCTTATAATCGGTGCTGTTGGGCATGAAGTCATTCAGCGGAATACTGATGCGCTGCGTATTTCCACCAGCTACCGCTCCACTGCCCGTTATTACCTGCAATGGCGATGTGGGTCGGATACTGATATCAATTTCGTCGGTGAATTTTTCATTCAAACCATTTACCACCACTTCCACTTTACCTACATCCACCGTGGGCGAAGCCACCAGGCGGAAGATGGCACGGCCCTCCGCTTTTGCGTTCAGCGACACTTGCTGCGATTTATCGCCCACCACCGTCAGCGGACCTTTCACGTTCATGGTGGCCGTAGCGGTAGTTGAGCGATCGGTTGTATTGGTGATGATCACCGGCACCGTCACCGTATCTTTCGGGCTCAGGAACCTTGGCAAAGCCGTACTCAGCACCAGCGGATCCGCAACGGTCATATTGGCTTCGGCGCTGCCGAAATTTTCATCTTTATAGGAAACGGCCATCAGTCGCACTTCGCCGCTGAACTGCGGGATATCAAATTCAAAATTGGCCTCACCGCTGCTGTTGGCTTTTGCAATACCACTCCAGTAGCTCACCAGCTTGAATCGCTTCGCGGGCATGGGATTGGTACGCTTGTTCATCTCCAGGTCACCGTCACCGCCCGTGCTGGTGATATTTGATTTCACTTCGGGGAATAATAAGGGATAAAGATTGTACGCATTTACCTCCAGTGCTTTGTTGGCATAGAAGTAATCGTATGGATTGGGTGATTGAAAACCCGACACCTGCAGGATGCCGTTATCAACCGCCGCCAGCGTGACAAAACTGCCGGGTGCCGCTTTCACCGTAACCTTCTGATGTGTACGTGAGCGCACAGATTTCTGCGCCACAATTTCAGTGGTCATCTTCCTGTTCTTATCATCAACGCGCAGGCTCTTGAAACCGTGCGCCACGGTGAGCGGAATATCGCTGGTCTCGTGTGGTTTAATGAGCGTAGCAGTAACATACACATTGGGGATATGTTCTGCACCCAGTTTAATATCTAAAGAGGCGGCCCGATTCTCCACATTCACATATTGATAGCTGACCACGCGGTCGGTCTCCAAGGTCACCAGCATACGGCCATTGAAAGGTGTTTTGAAAAGTATTTTCGCGTTCTCGCCGGTGAAATAGGAGCTCTTGTCAAACGACATGTCCACATTTCCTTCATTGTTCACTTCAAACGAAGCGCTCTCACCACCCCAGAAGCCATAACTCCAGAAGCGCTTGCTCACATAGCTGGTACTTCCGGGAATGGATACACGAATTTCATATTCTCCCGGCGAGCGAGGCACAAAAGAATAACTGGTGCTCTCGCCGCTTACAGTAATTTCCTGGTTTGCCAATTCTTTATCATCACGCTCAGATTCGTAACGGAAGTAATTGCCATACTTGCGCAGGTTGGTGCGATATTCATGTTTGATCACTCTTACCTGTGCCCTTACGCCCGTAAGCGCGTTGTCGTCTTTATTCACCGCGATGATGGGGAATTTAACCGGCTGGTTCAAAGGATAGTACCAATAGCCATCGCTGCCTACACCGAAAAATACTTCCTGTGTGTAAATACTGGCAGTGGCGCGGCGGCTTACCGGGCGGCCGGTTTCATCAAACACGGTAGCAAAAAAGTTTGCCTGCAGCAAGCCTTTGTTGCGAAACATCTCAGGCACGTTATAACTTACCGATGCATTACCATTTTCATCGGTGCGGCCCTCGGAGGTTACTTTATCGAACGATAAACCGATATTGTCGAGACCAAAATCGAAGCCGGGATATTTCTTCGAGCTGAAATAGCGCGGACTTACCTGTATCTCGGTCTCGTAATTCCTGTTGGCAGCGGGCGGACCGAAGAAGTTGAGTGCATTGATATTCAGTTTGGCTGCCTGCCCCGGCAACAAGCTCGTCTTATCAAGCGCAGTTGTGACTTTAATGCGGTCGGGAACAAATTCTTCTATCTTGAAATTCTGGCTGCCCAGCAGCACATCGTTCGAGGTATACACTTCCAGCGAGTAAGTGCCGGTGATGGCCGACGCTGCTATGTCCACCGATCCTTCCAGCGAGCCCTGTTCGTTCAATGTCTTGCGGAAATTTTTCAGCTCCTTACCATTGGGCAAAAGAAATTTCAACTTCACCGGCAGTTCCCCCGGCGATTTCCATTGCCTGTCGCGGATAATTACGGAGAAATTTACTTTTTCTCCCGGACGGTATATGTCGCGCTCAGCATAAATGTAGGCGTCCAGCCCGGTCACATTACTTCTTTTTCCACCCACTTCAAAACGCGATGTATTTACTTTGGTATTGTTAAACGGCAGGTAGTTGAAATCGTCGTTTGATTTTGCAATCACCATGGCCGGCCGGAAACCGGCAAACTCCTTTCGCGAATATTGTACTTCAGCCACGCCATCGGCATTGGAAGTGCCCATACCCAAAACCTGGTTGTTATTGCCATACACAATAATGTTGACACCGTTGATCGGTTCGGCGGTGCGAATTGAATTCGCAAACACCAGCATTTTGTCCTTTCCTTCCTTCGCCACCAGGCCGATATCCGATTTCGAAATAAAGCGGCTATCGCTCAACCAGTAATCCGTAGTGGAGCGCACTTTGATATGATATATGCCTTTGAAATCGGGTAGCCTGTCCTCTATGTTGAAAGTAAAGAGCCGGCTCGCGCCATATTTGGGCAGCAACCTGGTTTCGATTTCTTTTTCATAAATAATATCTCCAAACGTAAGCCGGTTATCGCTCTCATCTTCGTAGTAGTAGTAATCATCTTCTTCACCTTCACCGCGCGTTCTTCTGTCAACCGGGTAATAACCATAGCGTGTTGCCGTCAGCAGGTTGCTTTCATAAATTTTCGAAATAATCACTTTTATCTTGGGCACGTTCGTGATACGCAATTCTATATTCTCATTGCCGCGCGCGGAAAGATATACGGCTTTCTTGTTGGTAAAACTGATAGAAGGCTCCAGTTCGCCAAAGGCGATATTGTTCACATATTGTTCGCGCAGTTCACCGAGCAACTGCCCTTTCAACCCTTTTTGAATTTTGAACAAATAACTTTTATCAGCGTTGAAAGCTTCGCTTGTTACGGCAAATCCATCTTCTGTTTGTTGTACCAAGAATTTCAATGAGGGTTCAAAACTCAGCAATTTGGAGATATCCTCCATTCTCACGGGCTGGCTGGTGCGCACATATACTGTTCCTGTTGCGCCATCGTGCTCGGCGGTCACGTCGTTGATAGTGAGATTATAGGGCGAAGGAATGAAGATCTTATTCTCAATTTTTTCTTTCGTACCATTCTTTCCGCCTTCGGGCACCAACCCTTTGTCGAGCGTGATCACGGCTTCGAGGTCCTTATCTTCTGTTTTCAAACCCAGCAACACCAGCGAAATGCGGCTCTCTTCATTCAGCGTGGGCACTTCATACGAAATATTGGTGCCACCGATTTCCACCTTGAGTTTTTCTTTGATGGCGGCGGGATTCACGGCGTAGTTAAAATACAAATCCACCTGCGGTATCGCTGTATTGCTGCCATCGCGCAGCTTCCAGGCCACATTTGAATTTTCAAGTTGCAGGCCGGGAGTGCTGAATGTAATATCGCTCTTACCTATTTTCCCGTAATCGCTATGGCGCAGGATCTCGTTTTCCAGCTTTGCCTTGAAAGTGGTTGCGGGCGGCAGCGGGCGCGAAGGAGAAAACACCAGTTGGTCAGGCTGCTCCCAGCGGAAACGTCCGGGTATAGCCGGCTCGAAAGTCACATATTTGGTAGAATCCCACTGATTCAGCAATGAATCACTCACCAGGAATTTATCGAAGCGAAAAACGAGGTTGCCCAATGTAGGCACTTCGTCCTTCGCATTGGTAAAAGTAAGATTTACCTGGCTGCTGTTGCAACCGAAAAAAATAGCAATCGTGATCAGGAAAAATAAGGCCAATAGCTGATTACGCATAGCGGGTTCGATTGAGAAGGGTTGGTAATAGGTGCTAAAGTACAAAAAGACTGAGTAGTTGGAAGGTAGATTTGAGTGGATGTTAAGTTTTGGCTGATGGTTAACAGGAAGCCCCTGTTAGTATCAAAATATTTAGCTTCGCTGCACAAACCGGCAACATGCAAAGTATGAAGCGCATTGCGTTAAAATGGGGAAAAAGGCTGGCACTTGCCCTGCTGGCGGGATTCCTGCTTTTCCTGTTGCTGAACTGGTTTTTTCCCATCAAAACCAATATCGAGTACTCCACCATCATCACCGATGATAAAGGAGAAGTGGTGCATGCCTTCCTGACCAGCGACGATAAGTGGCGCATGAAGACCGAGCTGGACGAAATCTCTCCCCTGCTGCGCAAGACCATCATTGAAAAGGAGGACCGTTATTTTTTCTACCACCCCGGCGTGAACCCGCTGGCCGTGGGCAGGGCTTTGGTAAAAAACCTGCTGCGCATGAAGCGCACCTCGGGTGCTTCTACCATCACTATGCAGGTGGCCCGCCTGCTGGAACCCAAGAAACGTACCTGGTTCAACAAGATCAAGGAAATGTTCAGGGCCTTTCAACTGGAATGGAAGTATAGCAAAAGCGAAATACTGCAATTATACCTCAACCTGGTACCTTATGGCGGCAATATAGAAGGTGTGAAATCGGCTTCCATACTGTATTTCAAAAAAAATCCCGATCATTTGTCGCTCGCCGAGATCACGGCGCTGTCCATAATACCCAATCGCCCTTCTTCGCTGGTGATGGGCAGAAACAACGATCTGATTGTACAGGAAAGGAATAGATGGCTGAGGCGTTTTGCCAAAGAAAAAATATTTACCCAACAGCAAATTAACGATGCCCTGGAAGAACCGCTCGATGCCTGGCGCGGCAGCGTTCCTAAATGGATCCCTCACCTGGCTTACAAACTGAAAAGACAAGGAGGTCCTATCATCCGCACCCATATCAATATGCATAACCAGTTGCAAACCGAAAAACTGGTGCAGGACTATGTGCGCGTGCTCGCGATGAAAAATATACGTAATGCCGCGGTGGTGGTCATCGATAACGAAACGCATAACGTAATCACCTATGTGGGCTCTGCCAATTTTCACGATACAACTGATGGCGGACAGGTAAACGGCGCCGCGGCCATCAGGCAGCCAGGCTCTACGCTTAAGCCGCTGGTATATGGACTTTGCATCGATAAAGGAATGATGACTCCTAAATCGGTGATCACCGATGTGGCCGTGAGTTATGATGGTTTTGCGCCGGAGAATTACGATAAAGAATTTCACGGATATGTCACCATGGAATATGCGCTGGAGCATTCACTAAATATTCCCGCAGTAAAAGGATTGCGTATGATAGGTGTTGATGAAATGGTGCAGCAACTGGCGCGTTGCGATTTTAAACAGATCCGGAAAGACCAGCGAAAGCTGGGATTGTCTATGGTGCTGGGCGGTTGCGGCGCCACGCTGGAAGAACTGACCGGGCTTTACAGCATTTTTGCGAATGAAGGAAAATATTTCAAACCAAACTTTATACAGACAGAAGACAAACCAGGCGGAAAGAAAATATTGAGTCCCGCCGCGGCATTCATGATCAATGAAATACTCACCAAAATAGACCGTCCCGATTTTCCGCTCAACTGGCAAAGCACTGAACATATGCCAAAGATTGCATGGAAAACCGGAACCTCTTATGGCCGCCGTGATGCGTGGAGTATTGGCTATAACAAAAAATATTCGGTGGGCGTGTGGGTGGGAAATTTTTCTGCTCTCGGTGTACCCGAACTTACCGGCGCCAATGTGGCCACTCCCCTGCTCTTCAAAATCTTCAACACGCTCGATTACGATGCCGACCGCGAATGGTTCAGCAAGCCCGAAGATTGCGATATAAGACTCGTTTGTTCAGAAACCGGCATGGAGCCCGCCGAACATTGTACGCATACTGTTTCGGATTATTTCATACCACTGGTTTCTTCCACCGTGAAATGCAACAACACATTGGAGGTAATGCTTTCTCCCGACGAAAAAATTTCTTACTGCCGCGTATGTATGCCTTCCGCGGGTTATAAGAAGAAAATGATCAAGGCTATACCTGCAGAAATGCAGCACTATTTTGAAGATAAGAGAATTGCCTACGACAAGGTGCCGCCACACAATCCATCGTGCGAGAAAATATTCCGGGAAGAAGGTCCAACCATCACATCGCCCAGGAACGGTTCGGAATACCTGGTTAGCCGAAAAAATCCCGAACCACTGGCGCTCTCCTGTTATTCAGGAAATGATGTAAGTAAAGTGTATTGGTATATCAATAACCAGTTTTACAAATCTGCCGATGCCAACACCAAGCAATTCTTTATACCACAGGAAGGTCCCGTAAAAATTTCCTGCACCGACGATAAAGGGAGAAATAAAGATATCTGGATTCGGGTGCGTTATGTGAACATGTGATTAGTCCACTTTTTTAACACCACCACTACCGGCAATATTGCTGCTCACTTTGGCATTGCCCTTATAGCGCACATCGCCGCTGCCTGCCACGCTTACATCCAGGCTCACACTGGCAAACACGTCGGCATCACCGCTGCCGGTCACACGCACTTTTGTGTCTTCAGAAAGCAGATCATAAGCATGCACATCGCCGCTACCAGACACTGATGTGGAAAAGGTTTTTGTCTTGCCCGAGAGGTTCACATTACCACTGCCGGTGATGGACGCAGTCACCTCGGGAGCATCCACTTCCATCTTGATATCAGCGCTGCCGGTCACACCCAGTTCCAGTTTATCGGCGCCAATAATTTTATTTTCACCCACAATATCTCCCGACCCGTGCGATTTGATGCGGCGGTATTCAGGTGCGGAGACATATACTTTGATGGAACGCCTGGGCTTCAGCCAGTATCCGTCTTTGGTATCAATCTTCAGGATATCACCATCCACGTAAGTTTCTATATAGGGGAGAATATTTTCTTCAGCCTCTATCCTGATGCTGTGTGATGGCGCTGTAGAAACAAAAAGATCAAAAGAACCATAGGATTCAACTCCCTTAAACCCGCCCTCACTACGATTTTCGGTTTGCACATTTCCATTGCCCCGGATTCGTTCGCCCGCAACATAGCGGCAGGAAACAGAAATTATGGCCAGGGATAAAGCAGCAAATAGAATCTTTTTCATGATAAGTGGGTTTTATTGAAGGTGTTTACAAAAATCAGGATTTTAAAACAATTTGACGCGAGCCACGGATAAATGTTACAGTTTCCTAACTTCGCGTCACCATGACGGAAAAAATTCTCATTCTTGATTTCGGCAGCCAATATACTCAATTGATTGCCAGGGCCGTTCGTGAGGCCAACGTGTACTGCGAAATTTTCCCTTATAACAAGAAAATTGAATTCGAACCCTCCTTAAAGGGTATCATTTTATCGGGTTCCCCGTTTTCGGTAAATGATGAAAATGCCCCCGAAGTGAATATCCGGGAACTGCATGAAAAGCTGCCGGTATTGGGAGTGTGTTATGGTGCACAGCTTACGGCTAAACAATTTGGCGGCCGTGTAGCAAAAAGTAATAAGCGCGAATATGGCCGCGCCCTCATGCAAAAACAAACCGATGATGTGTTGCTGCAGGGCGTCACTGAAAAATCGCAGGTATGGATGAGTCATAGCGATACCATCCTCGAAATGCCCCAGGGTTTTGAAGTGCTGGCTAACACAGACAGCATACCCTATGCGGCTTTCAAGAAAAACGGCGCAGCGCCTCCCTTATATTGCGTACAGTTTCACCCCGAGGTATACCATTCTACCGAGGGCAAAAAAATACTGAAGAACTTTCTCGTTAATATCTGCGGCTGCAAGCAAGACTGGACTCCCGCTCACTTTATCACCGATACTGTCAACTCACTGAAGGAAAAGATCGGCAACCGCAAAGTGATCATGGCATTGAGTGGCGGTGTGGACTCTACTGTGGCAGCCAAGCTCATTCACCGCGCCATTGGCGACCGCCTCTATGGAATATTTGTGGATAATGGTGTGCTGCGCAAAAATGAATTTGAACAGGTGCTGGAAACCTATAAGAAAATTGGCTTGAATGTGAAAGGTGTTGATGCCAAACAAATCTTTTACGATGCGCTAAAGGGTAAAACCGACCCCGAAGCCAAGCGAAAGACCATTGGCAGACTTTTTATAGAAGTATTCCAGCAGGAAGCCGGTAAAATAAAGGATATCAGCCTGCTTGGACAGGGTACCATTTACCCCGATGTGATTGAAAGTGTGTCCGTGCATGGACCTTCGGTTACTATTAAGAGTCACCACAATGTGGGTGGCCTGCCCGATATCATGCACCTGGAGCTGGTAGAACCCCTGCGCTTTTTGTTTAAGGATGAAGTGCGTCGCGTGGGACATGAGCTAGGTATACCCGCCGAACTGTTACACCGTCATCCATTCCCGGGTCCGGGACTGGCTATACGAATATTGGGTGAAATAACGCCTGAAAAAGTGGCGCTTTTACAAGAGGCCGATTATAGATATATTCAGGCTCTGAAAGAACATAACCTGTACGACCAGGTTTGGCAGGCGGGCGCTATTTTGTTGCCCATTCAAAGCGTGGGCGTTATGGGCGATGAACGCACTTATGAATCCGTAGTGGCGCTGCGGGCCGTGACATCGGTGGATGGCATGACAGCAGACTGGGCGCATTTGCCGCACGAATTCCTGGCACATGTCTCGAACGACATCATTAACAATGTTAAAGGCATTAACAGGGTGGTTTATGATATTAGTAGCAAACCACCTGCAACGATAGAATGGGAGTAGGCGTCTGAGGAGCGTGCAATGCATAAACAGGATATCTATGACAAAACTTGCGTTTACAATTTGCGCTCTGTTAGCTGCAACATTTGCATTTGCCCAAACCGATTCCACCGCTCAACAGGCGGCTGATTCGGTTGCCATAAAGAAAGACTCATTGCCGCAGCGGCAACGCATTGCCATTTTCGCTCCCCTGTATCTCGACTCAGCTTTTGACGCTACCGGCAAATACCGTTACGATAAACAATTTCCCAAATTCATAAGTCCGGGCGTTGAATTCTGGCAAGGCGCCCAACTCGCCATCGATTCACTGAAAGCAGAAGGTGTGGAAGTCGACATTTACGTGTACGACACGCGCTCCGCTACAAAAAAGTTGCCGCAACTGCTCGTGAGCGATGAAATAAGAACCATGAACCTTTTTATCGGTCATGTGTCTGTGAATGATGCGGCCATGCTGGCGCAGGTGGCGAATAAATTAAACATCCCCTTTATCAATGCCAATCTTCCCAATGATGCAGGCGTTACCGATAATCCGAACTATGTTATCCTGAACTCCACACTAATGACGCACTGCGCGGGTTTATATAAATTTTTGCAGAAAAATTTTGCCTTATCCAATATCATCGTATTCCGCAAAAAAGGTGCGCAGGAAGACAGGCTGCGTGATTATTTAACTGAAATAGAAAAAAATACGTCTTCAGTTCCGCTGAAGTTGAAATACGTGACGCTGGAAAATAATTTTACCACCGAGCAGGTAAGGGCGCATCTCGACAGTAACAAGACCAATGTGTGCCTGGCGGGAAGCCTCGATGTTGTTTTTGCACAAAATCTTTGCCGTACACTATCCGGCCTGAGCAGAAGTTATGCCAGCACGGTGTTTGGTATGCCCACCTGGGAAACAATCGACTTTAAGAAATCGCTTTACCGGGGCATTGAAGTTTACTACAGCACCCCTTACTATATAGACACCGCAAATAAGCTGGCCAACAATATCCATCAGCTTTTCACGGAAAATTATTATGCAGTACCCACTGAGAACGTTTTCCGCGGATTTGAGACCGTATATCATTTTACTCACCTGCTGAACGAGCATAAAGAAAACCTGGGCTCCAGCCTGGGCGACAAGAGATTTATGCTGTTCACAGAACTCGATATTCAGCCAATCCTCAACAAAAAAACGCAGACGCTCGATTACTTCGAGAACAAGAAACTGTATATAGTCCGAAAGGTGGACGGCCTGGTGAAAGCGATATATTAGTCATCGCAAATGATTGAATTTACCAACAAGGGACTTTACTGCGCCCGGGGCAACTTTTTTATCGACCCCTGGCAGCCGGTAGAAAGGGCTATCATCACCCATGCGCACAGCGATCATGCGCGTGCAGGAAATCGTTTTTATTTATGTCATCATCTTACCAAACCCCTGCTGCAATTGCGACTGGGTGAGGGTAATTATCAATCAGTAGAATGGGGTGAAAAAATAAACATGAACGGTGTTTCAGTTTCGTTGCACCCCGCCGGCCATATTATAGGTTCTTCACAGGTTCGCATGGAGTATAATGGTGAAGTGTGGGTGGTAAGCGGCGATTATAAGACCGAAAACGATGGTATCAGCGGCGCCTTTGAGCCTGTGCCGTGCAACACTTTTGTTACAGAATCAACATTCGGCTTACCCATCTACAACTGGAAACCGCAGGAACAGATTTTTGAAGACATACGCAACTGGATTCGCAACAACCAGGTGAACGGCAAGACATCGGTTTTAATTGCGTATAGCTTAGGCAAAGCGCAGCGCGTGTTGAAAGCTATTGAAGAGGTAACGGGAAATATTTTCGTTCATGGCGCCATCTGGAATACACACCAGGCTTTGGTGAATGCAGGATTTAAATTGCCCGCCGTTACCCGCGTCACGCCTGAATTACCCAAAGAGACTTACAAAGGTGGCGTCATCATTGCACCACCCTCCGCCGACGGCACTCCGTGGATGAATCGCTTTTCTCCCTACAGCGTAGGCATCTGCAGCGGGTGGATGCAGGTGCGCGGTCACCAGCGCCGCAGAAATGCCGATGCGGGTTTTGCCTTAAGCGATCATGCCGACTGGAAAGGCCTGCTGGCAACAGTGAAGGCTACCGGTGCTGAAAAAGTGTTTGTCACACATGGATTTCAGTCCACCTTCAGCCGTTACCTCAATGAACTGGGCATTTCATCGGCCGAGGTAAAAACCGAGTACGGCTCAGAGGAAGAAGACGATACCTCACTACCCGGCACAAACGAAAACGAGGCTAAAGAAAATGAGTGAAGTCACCACACATACCACCGAAGGCGGCATGAGGCTATTTGCCCGGCTGGTGCAAAGGCTGAGTTCCACCACCAAAACGAACGATAAGCTGGACGCACTGGTGGATTACTTTCAACATGCAGAAGATAAGGACAAGGTATGGGTGATCGCTTTGTTCAGCGGCCGCCGCCCGCGCAGAACGGTCAGCGGCGCCAGGCTTACCGAATGGTGTGCCGAACTGGTGAACCTGCCATTATGGTTGTTGCAGGAATCATATCTCACCGTTGGTGATTTGAGTGAGACGATCGCACTGTTGATTCCTGAAACTGCCACCAATGAATCTCCCCAACGATCGCTCCACTATTACGTTGAAAAATTTCAACAGCTCGACCAGGCAAGCGAGCCCGAAAAGAAAAAGTTCATTGTTCAATCATGGCTCGAACTGAACAGTAAGGAGCTTTTTGTTTTTAATAAACTTCTATCAGGCGCATTTCGCGTAGGTGTATCGCAAAACCTGATGGTGAATGCACTTGCGAAACTGGTCAAACTGGAAAGCTCCGTGATTGCGCATCGCATCAGCGGCAATTGGGATCCGTCCACCACTACCTATCACGATCTGCTGAGTGAAGAGGCTGCCGCGGTTGATTTCTCCAAACCATATCCATTTTACCTGGCCTACGCGTTGGAAGATGAGTTAAGTGAACTCGGCGATCCTGCAGAATGGCAGGCCGAATGGAAATGGGACGGCATTCGGGGGCAGATCATCAAACGAAATAACCAGTTGTTTGTGTGGAGTCGTGGTGAAGATTTGCTCACGGAAAAATTTCCCGAATATCACATGTTGGTCAATAGACTACCGGACGGTGTTGTGATGGACGGTGAAATCTTGCCCTATAAAAACGACCAGGTCCTCAACTTCAACGTGCTGCAAACACGCATCGGTCGCAAGAATGTGACAAAAAAACATTTGCAGGAAGCGCCTGTCGGCTTCTTCGCCTACGACCTGATGGAGTTGAATGGGGAAGATACGCGCGACTGGCCACTCTCCCAGCGCCGGGAGGCTTTGGAAGAACTGGTCAAACAGGTAAACCTCCCCTTCCTCCGCCTGTCTCCCGTTGTATCATTTACCAATTGGGAAGAATTAAAAACCATCCGCGGGCAGGCGCGCGGCATCAACAGCGAAGGTTTGATGTTAAAAAGAAAATCGAGCGCTTACCTCACCGGGCGTCGCCGCGGCGACTGGTGGAAATGGAAAATCGACCCGCTCACCATCGATGCCGTTATGGTATACGCACAAAAAGGCGCAGGCCGCCGCAGCAATTTGTATACCGACTACACCTTCGCCGTGCGCGATGGTGATAAACTCGTCACTTTTACCAAAGCCTATTCCGGCCTAACCGATAAAGAATTTGCCCAGGTAGATGCCTTCGTGAAAAAAAATTCTCTCGAAAAATTCGGCCCCGTACGCACCGTCAAACCCGAACTGGTCTTCGAAATCGCCTTCGAAGGAATCGCCGCCCGCAACCGCCACAAATCCGGCGTCGCCCTCCGCTTCCCCCGCATCAGCCGCTGGAGAAAAGATAAGAAAGTGGACGAAATCAATACCCTCGATGATCTCAAAAAAATGCTCGAGATCTACGGGAAATAGCATCGCATCTCCCATCAACTCCCAGGTTTTACGGGCAAAGCAGGTATAATACGCCTTCGTTTTCCGTTAGCTTTATTCAATCGCCCCGGCTTTCTCCCTGCCCGGTCCTTGCACCTCAGCCCGGCCCTGGCCAAAGTAGGGAAACGTAGCGGATGATACCTGCTTTGCCCGTAAAACCAGTTACCCACTTTCACGTATCTTTAGCTATGAAACCTGTGATATGAAGAAGTGGATAGTGCTCAGTCTCATCGTGCTTACCGGTCTCGCTTTCACCCGCATCATTTCCGGCGGCGAATACGACCCCGTTCCCATACCTCCCAGCGTGCAACGCACCGGCGGCGACGCGCAAAAAGGCTTTGAATACCTAACCACCGGCGACTATGTGAAGGGCGGCATTCCCTACAGCGTTTTCGTGCTCGGCATGGGCAAAGACCGAAAGAATTATCTTGAACGCAGCGGCAAAAATGAAAAGCTCTCCCACGAATACACCGCCATCACTGCTCCCAACGGCGAAGTGCTGGTAGCTCCCAATTGCCTGCAATGTCATGCCCAGGTTTTTGAAGACCAGCTTTACATTGGTCTTGGCAATAGCCTGATGGATTTTTCTGATAATAAAAAACTGAATGTTCAGAATCTTCGCCGCGTGGAATCTCTGCTAAAACTGACTGCCAAACAGAAATACGAAGCGGCGAAAGACTTCATTAATATCGGCAAGACCATCGCTCCCTACCTGGATACAGAAGCACCGGGCGTGAATTCTGCCGACCGTCTTGCCGCCGTGCTGGCAGCCCACCGCGACCCGGTAACGTTTAAGTGGAGCGATACGCCACTGCTGGATATTCCTGAAATCAATATTCCCACCGACGTGCCGCCATGGTGGCATTTGCATAAGAAAAATGCGATGTTCTATAATGGCTTCGGCCGCGGCGATTTCGGGCGATTCCTGATGGCGAGCAACCTGCTGACTGTGAAAGACACTTCCGAATCAGCCGAGGTGGATAAGCACATGCCCGATGTGCTGGCGTATATCTATTCTTTGCGACCGCCGAAATACCCGAAGCCCATTGATTCGGCGCTCGCGAAAAAGGGCGAAGCCATTTTTATTGACCATTGCGCCAAATGTCATGGCCGCTATGGCGAGGAAGAAAGTTTTCCCAACCTGCTTATTCCCGGCGCTGTGATACAGACTGATTCGTTTTTATACAAAGCCAATTACAGCAACCCACAATTCGTAGATTGGTTCAATAAAAGCTGGTTTACCCAGGGCGATCATCCCGCGCGGCTCGAACCGTTTGAAGGATATATTGCGCCGCCGCTCGATGGCATCTGGATCACGGCGCCCTATTTTCATAATGGCTCCGTGCCTACATTGGAGGGTGTGCTAAACAGCGATAAGCGCCCGAAATACTGGTCAAGAAACATCCATAAACCGGAATATGATTATGAAAAAATCGGTTGGGTATATAAACACCACGAGAAACCCTCAAAGGGCGTGTATAATACCGATTTGCCGGGCTATGGAAATTATGGTCATTATTTCGGCGACAAACTGAACGATGAAGAGAGAAAGGCAGTGATTGAATATTTGAAAACATTATAAGTTGGTTCTGCACAATACACCCGGTTACAAAATTGTCAACGACTGGCTCGCATCCAAAGGCCTTCACCCCTTCCTGTTCCAGGAGCAGGCCTGGCAACATATTATCAATGGAAAAAGCGGTGTAGTGAATGCGCCCACCGGTTGCGGCAAGACCTTCTCCGTCTTTCTCGGTACACTGATCGATTTTATTAACAAAAATTCCGGCAACTATAAAACGAAATCGAAGAACGGGTTACAATTACTATGGATTACTCCACTGCGCGCGCTCGCGAAAGATATCGGTCGCGCAATGGAAGAAGTGATCGCCGAGCTGGGCATGCAGTGGAAAGTGGGCATCCGCAATGGCGACACCGACGTGGCCGAACGCCAGCGGCAAAAAAGACAAATGCCCGAAGCACTGATCATCACACCCGAAAGCCTTCACCTGCTGCTGGCGCAAAAAGGTTACCCGGAGTTGTTCAGGTCGCTGCAGGTAATTGCAGTGGATGAATGGCACGAACTGATCGGATCAAAAAGAGGCGTGCAGGTGGAACTGGCTATATCCAGGTTGTGTCATTTGCCCAACGAAAGAAAGCCGCAGGTATGGGGCATCTCTGCCACCATTGGCAACCTGGAGCAGGCAAGAGAAGTGTTGTTGTCGCCGCTGAAAACGATGGGTGAACTGGTGAAAGCAGAAGTCAGGAAAGAAATTGTGCTGGAATCCATTCTGCCAGATGAAATTGAAAAATTTCCCTGGTCGGGGCACCTGGGTTTAAAGCTGGCGCATAAGGTGGTGCCGATCATCAACAACAGTCGAACCGCGCTTATATTTATCAACACGCGCGGTATGAGCGAGACCTGGTATCAAACGCTCTTGAATATTGCCCCCGACCTGGCAGGCGCCATTGCTTTGCATCACGGCAGCATTGAGCAGGAATTGCGCATTTGGGTAGAAGAAGCGCTGCATGCCGAAAAACTGAAAGCCGTTGTCTGCACGGCCAGCCTGGACCTGGGTGTTGATTTTCGGCCGGTTGATACCGTTATACAAGTGGGTTCCCCAAAAGGCGTCGCCCGCTTTCTGCAGCGCGCGGGCCGCAGCGGTCATAGCCCCGATGCCATCAGCAAGATCTATTTTCTCCCCACTCATTCTCTCGAATTGGTTGAGGCAGCCGCCTTGAAGAATGCAATTGAAGAAAATTTCATCGAGAGCCGCGAGCCGATGACGCTCTGCTTCGATGTGCTGATTCAATACCTGGGCACGCTGGCCATTTCAGAAGGTTTCCGTCCCGATGAACTGTACCACGAAATCATCACCACCTATTGTTACCGAGATCTTTCCGAAGCGGAGTGGAGCACCATTTTGCAATTCATTACCGAAGGCGGCACGGCGCTGCAGCAATACGACGAGTACAAAAAAATTGAAGTGATCGACGGCGTATACCGCCTCACCAGTCGCCGGCTGGCGATGCGCCACCGCATGCATATCGGCACCATCGTGAGCGAATCGATGATGAAAGTGAAATTCATGAGCGGCGGATTTATTGGTGTGATTGAAGAATGGTTCATCACGCGCCTCAATCCCGGCGATGTATTCACGCTGGCGGGCCGTAACCTGGAGCTCGTAGGCATCAAAGAAATGACGGCGCTGGTGCGGCCATCGAAATCAAAGAAATCTATTGTGCCCAGTTGGGATGGAGGCCGCATGCCATTGAGCGCAAACCTCGGTAAAAAGTTGCGCGAAAAGTTCAATGAAGCTTTTGAGGTAAAGCGCGCAACAAAAAATTCGAACTCCGGGAAAAGAGATATCGAGCTGGAAGTATTGAAACCATTGTTTCAATTGCAGGCACAATTATCGCACGTGCCCCGTGCCGATGAGTTGCTGATAGAGCATATCGAAACGAAAGACGGTTACCATCTTTTTGTATATCCCTTTGAAGGGCGGCTGGTGCACGAAGCGATGGCGGCCATACTTGCCTACCGCATCAGCAGGATCACGCCCATCACTTTTTCATTCGCTATGAATGATTATGGTTTTGAACTGCTCAGCGACCAGCCCATACCTGTTGATGATACCAACGTGATGGATCTTTTTACTGCCGATGACTTACTGACCGATATCCAGCGCAGCGCCAATGCCACTGAAATGGCCCGGCGCAAGTTTCGCGATAATGCCGTGATCGGCGGGTTGATTTTCCAGGGATACCCGGGCGAACAAAAGAAGGCCAGGCATTTGCAATCGTCCGCTTCGCTGCTCTTCAACGTGTTCAGCGAGTATGAGCCCAACAATTTGTTGCTGCGCCAGGCTTACCAGGAAGTCTTTGACCAGCAAATGGAAGAAGTGCGGCTGCGCAACATGCTGGAGAGAATCCAGCACTCAAAAATTGTGATCACATTTCCCCAACAACTGACGCCGTTTTGTTTCCCCATCAAGGTAGACAGCATGCGCGAAAATCTCACTTCCGAAAAGCTGGAAGACCGCGTAAAAAGAATGCAGGCCCAGTTGGAGCGCTAACCCATTCCACTTATTTTTGCTGCATGCAAGCGCCCGTTTCGTATAAATTAAGAGATCAGCAGCTTTGGTTGTCGGCCGATCGCTGCATTTACTGGGAAGATGAACAAGTGCTGATCGTTTCCGACCTCCATTTTGGCAAGACGGGCCATTTCCGCAAACATGGTATTGCCGTTCCGCAGACAGTTTACAAAAAAGACCTGCAGCGACTATTTCACCAGGTGCAATTTTACCGGCCCCGCAAACTGATCGTTGTGGGCGATCTTTTCCATAGTCATGAAAACAAAGAGCTTGAACTTTTCCTGAAATGGCGCAATGATTTCCCCCACCTCGAAATCGATTTGGTACGAGGCAACCACGACATATTGCACCAGGACTGGTACAGGCAGGCGAATATTAATGTGGTGGACGAAGAACTGCAGATTTCACAATTCCGCTTCCGTCACGATAAGGAGGAATGCTCCCATGATAAGGCCAATGCTCTCAAGACTGGTATGCCCTATCTTTTTTCCGGTCATATACATCCAGGCGTGCTGCTGAGCGGCATGGGTAAACAATCATTACGCTTACCCTGCTTTTATTTCGCCCGCGATTTTTGCGTGTTGCCCGCTTTCAGTGCATTCACCGGCACCTGGCTCATGGATCCCGATGAAAGTGAAAATATTTTCGCCATTGTTGAAAACAAGATCGTGCAGTTGCAATGAGCACCTTGTCATTTCCCGGTCACCACGGCACGCATCCCGGCAAAATCAAAATTGCATACGACCCCGTATATGTTCAACCCTTGCCCGAGGGACATCGTTTCCCGATGGTGAAATACGAGCTCATTCCCGAACAGCTGATATACGAAGGCACTATCTCGCCGGAAAATCTGTTTGCTCCCGCTCCCTGCCCCGATGAAATCGTATTGCTGACGCACCACCGCGAATACCTCGACAAACTACATCACCAGGCGCTCAGTGCAAAGGAGCAGCGGCATATCGGCTTTCCGCAATCGCCGCGCCTCACCTTGCGCGAGCTGGTGATCACGCAAGGCACAATTGATTGCTGCCACTTCGCGCTGGAAAATGGCATTGCCCTGAATGTGGCCGGCGGTACGCACCATGCCTTTGCCGATCACGGCGAAGGATTTTGTTTACTGAATGATTTTGCAGTAGCAGCCAATTATCTACTGCATAAAAAATTAGCCGAACGCATTCTCATCATTGACCTCGACGTGCACCAGGGTAATGGCACCGCCAAGATATTCGAGAACGAACCCGCGGTGTTTACTTTCAGCATGCATGGCGCGCACAATTATCCCTTTCGCAAAGAAAAAAGCGACCTGGATATTGCGTTGAAAGACGGTACTAATGATGAAATTTATTTACCCCTGCTTGAAGACACGCTACAAACACTGATCTCCCGACTAAAACCCGATTTTGCCTTCTTTCTCTCGGGCGTTGATATTCTCGAAACTGATAAGTTCGGCCGGCTGAAAGTGACGCCCGCTGGTTGCCGCCGCCGCGACGAGATTGTTTTTTCACAGTTGAAAAGCAATCATATCCCATGCGTCGTGGCGATGGGCGGAGGTTATTCTCCCAATGTAAAAACCATCGTGGAAGCGCATTGCAATACTTTTCGCACGGCAGTGGCTATTTACGATTGAACGCTTAATTCATCTTTTTCTTCAGTGAAGAAATCTGCTCCTGTAAATTATTCACCACGGTTGCCAGCTGGTTTACATCCCACCGCGGCTGAACATTCGCCTTGCTGATGATCATCGTCGCCTTCCAGATTTCCAATACATCTTCGGCATTGATGGTGTAGGGCTGGTAGGCCGAATTATCGCTGATAAGCGTGAACTTATTCTTGCTGCGCGCATTTTTCATCATCCGCTTATATACGATGCCTTCGTTGCGCGAGATGACGATATAGGTATTGTTGTTCCTGATGTCGTCGAGATTCTCCACTTTTTCTCCCACAATCACCGAACCACTGGGTGTGGGCAGCATGGAATCACCCACAATCTCAAAGGCACGATAAGTACCCGGCGCCAGCATGGGTAGCGTGAAGGTGTTGAGTTCGTCCAAAAACTCCGGATCGGCATAACCCGCCAGGTAGCCTGCAGCTGCTTTTACCGGTACAAACTGAATTTCATTGGTGCCGGCTGCCAGTTTCTGCGCCCGGCGCCTGGCCAGGTAATTACCCTTCGAATCACCGAGATCTTTCAGCAGCAATTCGTCGAGCGTGAGCTTGAAAATATCGCTCACTATTTCCAGCACATCGATGCGTGGCTCAGCCCTCTCCTCTTCATAGGCGCCAAGCAGGGACCGCTTGATATGCAGTTTAGCAGCAAACTCCTCCTGCGTCCATCCGCGGAGCTTCCGGAGGTATTTCAGGTTTTTACCGGCCAAAGACATAGGCTAATAAGTTTAGCGCAAATTACTAAATATTTTACTAAAAATCAGAAAAGTTTTTATTTTGTGTGGATAAACCGGTGAGCACGGGAAACAACTGCCCTTGGAATAACTCGTATAATAATACACGTTAGGAATTTTCGGGTTTGGGGTTTCAGCTTCTGCGATTAGAACGGCGATTATAAAGCGCGGCAGCAAACCGGAACGCCAAACCCGAAATCACTCCGATCCCGCCACTTTACACCCGACACCCGCCACCGGCCTTTTCCATATTCCGTTAGAAATTCAATTTGGAGCATATTTCCCCCTGCCCCTATCTTTGCACATGGCAACAATAATCAACGCTCCAAAGACTAAATTTCCCCGTTCAGAAAAATTTATTGGTGAAGGCTTAACGTTCGATGACGTTCTTCTCGTTCCCGCTTATAGTCAAATACTTCCGCGCGAAGTGGATGTCAGCACCCAACTCACAAAAAGCATCCGTTTGAACATTCCTATGCTTTCTGCCGCCATGGATACGGTTACAGAAGCTAACCTCGCCATTGCGCTGGCTCGTGAGGGCGGACTGGGCATTCTGCATAAGAATATGAGCATTGAAAAGCAGGTAGAACAGGTGCGGAAAGTGAAAAGAAGCGAAAGCGGCCTTATTATTGATCCCATCACATTGCACCAGGATGCCACTATCGGCGACGCGCTCAAGCTGATGAAAGAAAACAAGATAGGCGGCATACCCATCGTAGATAATAATAATAAACTGGTAGGTATTCTCACCAACCGCGACCTCCGTTTCGAAAACAATACAAAACGCAGGGTGAGCGAGGTGATGACCAGCGAAAATCTCATCACCGCTCCCGAAGGCACTGACCTGAAGAAGGCTGAAAAAATTCTGCAGAAACATAAGATCGAAAAGCTGCCCGTGGTGAAAAAGGATGGCACATTGTTCGGTCTTATCACCTATCGCGATATTCTGCAGCTGACCAGTTTTCCCAATGCAGTAAAAGATGCATTCGGCCGCCTGCTGGTAGGTGCAGCATTGGGCATCACCCGCGACCTGCTCGACCGGGCAGCTGCCTTGCAGCAGATCGGCGTGGACGTGGTTTGTCTCGACAGCGCGCATGGTCATAGTAAAGGCGTGCTGGAAGCACTGAAAACACTTAAGAAGAATTTCAAAAAATTACAGGTAATAGCCGGTAATATCGGCACAGCCGCCGGTGCAAAGGCCATGGTAGAAGCAGGCGCCGACGCGGTGAAAGTGGGCATTGGCCCGGGGTCAATTTGTACCACGCGAATTGTAGCCGGCGCCGGTATTCCGCAGATTACAGCTATTATGGAAGCAGCTTCGGTACTACACAAGGCAAAAATTCCTTTAATAGCAGATGGAGGTATACGTTATACCGGCGATATGGTAAAGGCGCTGGCCGCAGGAGCCAATCTCGTAATGATGGGTAGCGTGTTTGCAGGTACCGAAGAAAGCCCCGGTGAAACCATCATTTACGAAGGAAGAAAATTCAAACAATACCGCGGCATGGGATCATTGGGAGCTATGAGCCAGGGTAGCGGCGACCGTTACTTCCAGGACGTGGAAGACGACGTGAAGAAATTTGTTCCCGAAGGCATCGAAGGCCGCGTGGCATTTAAAGGAAATCTGAGTGAAATAGTTTATCAATATGTTGGCGGTCTTCGCTCAGGCATGGGTTATTGTGGCGCAAAAAACATAGCTGAATTGCAAAAAGCGCAGTTTGTCCGCATCACCAATGCCGGTATGAAAGAAAGTCACGCACACGATATCGAAATTACCAGGGAGGCGCCCAATTACAGCAGGTAGTAAAAGCAAAATAGCCTTATGATGCGAAGGTTGTCAAAGTTGTTATTGATACTAGTATCCGCACTCATTGGAATCAGTGGCTATTCGCAGCCCGATTCCTGCCACCTTCGCATCAGTTTACTCACCTGCAGTCCTGGTGAAGAATTGTACAGCTCCTTTGGTCATACCGCCCTGCGCGTCACCGACCAATCCACCGGCAGCGATCTTGTTTTTAACTACGGCACTTTCGACGACTCCGATCCTTATTTCTACCTGAAGTTCACGCGCGGACTGATGCTTTATGCGTTGTCTGTTTATCCTTATACGGACTTCCAGTGGGAGTATAAGATGCAAAATCGCAGCGTAATCGAGCAGGAGCTGCAACTTACCTGCGAAGAAAAAAAGAGCCTGCATGCGCTGCTGTTGGAGAATGCGCGGGAAGACAATCGCTTTTACCTATATTATTTTTTGGATGATAACTGCACCACCAGGGCCAAGGATATGGTGAAAAAAGCGGTGGGTTCGCCGCTGGCTTTGCCTGATATTCTGGATGGAAGAAGCGTCACTTACCGCAACCTGATCCATGAATACCTGGTTAAGACTAATCAGCCCTGGAGTCAACTTGGCATCGATATATTACTCGGAGCCAGGCTCGACAAAAAAATCACCAGTGAGCAGTCAATGTTTTTGCCCGATTACCTGATGAATGGATTCGACCGCGCAACAGTCGGTTCGCGGGCGCTGGTGTCCGGTAAGCAGACAGTTGTAACTGCCAATGAAGTTGCCGAAGAAAAATCCTGGTTCACGCCCACTGTATTTTTTTCCATCGTTTTAGTGTGCGTTCTCGCCTTGTCACTCCTGGGCACTCGCTGGGCACAACAAGTAATGGGATTGTTCGACAGGGTTTTATTTTTCCTGCTTGGCCTGTTGGGCCTGTTGCTGATCACCCTTTGGATGATTCGTGTTGACACGGTTTGCCGCGACAATTTCAACCTGTTATGGTCAATTCCTTCACATATTTATATCGCGTTTGTGTTGGGGCAACGAAAGGAATGGGTGAAAAAATATTTTCTTTTCACCATATTAATCTCTCTGCTCACCGGTATTGCGTGGTTTTTTCTGCCGCAGCAAATGAATCCCTCACTGCTGCCACTTTTGCTGGTAATCATTATACGCAGTTATTTCCGTAGCAAAAAACCTTAAATTGCCTTATGGCAATGCAACGAACATTGATGGTAAATAATCAGTCCATCAGCTACCAGGTTTCCGGATCAGGAAGCGCGGTGATGCTGCTGCATGGATTTGGTGAAGACAGCAGGGTATGGGAAGGAGTGGCGCCCGTGTTGGAGAAAAATTTCCGGCTTATCATTCCTGATCTGCCCGGAAGTGGTCAATCCGGACTTACTGATGACGTGAGTATGGAGGGCATGGCGCATGTGATGAGGCAGGTGCTGGATGACGCGGGTGTGGACACCTGCGCAATGGTGGGACACAGCATGGGCGGGTATGTGACGCTTGCATTTGCCGAGCTTTATCCGCAACGGTTAAAGGCCTTCGGACTGTTTCATTCTTCGGCCTATGCCGATGGTGAGGAAAAAAAAGCCGCCCGCCGGCGCGGGATAGCATTCATCGGGGAAAATGGACCGGTAAAATTCCTGGAACAGGCCAACAGGAACCTGTTTTCGGAAGAATTCCGCAAGAAAAATCCTGCTGTAGTTCAGGATTTTATTGACCGTTTTACCAACTTTCCAGCCCAATCACTCGTAAGATATTACGAGGCCATGATGCAGCGGCCCGACAGAACCAGGGTCCTAAGGGAGTTCACCGGTCCGGTAATGTTCATCATTGGCAAATACGACAATGCGGTTCCGGCCGACCAGGTCCTTGAGCAATGCCATCTTCCCCGATTAGCTTATATTCAGCTACTTATGCATTCCGGCCATCTCGGAATGATTGAAGAGGCTGCAACAAGTACCGCGTTTCTGGAAAAATTCCTGGTGGATTCGGCATTGTCGCCAGCTTAAAAGTATTTTACCTGGAATTGAAAAAACCATAAGGATCCGGCCATCTAAAACGCATGGCGGACAAACATTAGGGATGAAGAAAGTCCTTGTTATAGCTGTTTTTTTGTGCGGTTTAATCCAACCCTTGCTTGCCGAACATATCAAGGGGGGCGAGCTTTTCTATAAGTACCTGGGGCCCGGCGCAGCCGCCAACACTGCCCGGTATGAGCTGAACCTAAAACTGTACATCGACTGTAATGCCAACCGCCAGGGACAACTCGACCCCGCAGTTCCGCTGACCATTTTCGACAAACACAATAATGCTGTGGTGGGTAATCACACAGCGCAAATGACCAACGAAACCTTCCTTCGTTTTGACCCGGCTTCCAACCCTTGTATTGGCAACCCGCCGAACGATGTTTGCTACCGCGTGAGGACGTATACAGTGGTGGTAACGCTTCCCATCAATGCGAAGGGATACACTGTAGCATTTCAGCGTTGCTGCCGCATTGCCGGTATCCGCAACCTGCAACAACCCAGCGATGCTGTAGGCGCCACTTATATGGCAGAAATTCCGGGTACCGAAGTGCTGGCAGATGCTTATACCAACAGCAGTCCTGCTTACCAGGGCAATGATGCTTCTGCTATTTGCCGCAACAGCGCCTTCACACTTAACTTCAACGCCAAACAACAAACGGCAGATGACGAAGCAAAAGGCGATAGCATCGTGTATATGTTTTGCGGAGGCCTGCAAGGTGCTTCAACCGGTGACCCGCTGCCGCAGCAAGCCTCTCCTCCTTCATATCCGCAACTCAACTACCAGGCGCCTTTTGCAGCCACCGGCCCCCTGGGTGGAAGCGTACACATAGATCCTCACACAGGTATCATTACCGGCGTTGCCCCCAGCGTATTGGGGCAGTATGTAATTACTGTGTGTGCTTATGAATACCGCGCCGGTGTGCTGATCAATATTCATCGCAAAGACATTCACGTGGGTGTGTCGGATTGCGTGCCGCTGAAAGCTTTGCTGAAACCTGATTATTCTTACTGCGACGACTTCCTGGTGACGTTCAAGAATGAACAACTGAATCCCGCGGGTTCAATCTATATCTGGGATTATGGTGATGGCACCAAACCCGATACCACTACCGATATTGAAGGCCGCGTGCAGCATCAATATGCGGATACGGGCACATACCAGGTAAAACTGAAAGTGGTACTGGCTGGCCAGTGCCTGGATTCAACACAGACCCTGGCAAAAGTATATCCCGGTTTTTATCCTGGCTTTACTACTACAGGCACCTGCGTACTGCTGCCGCTGCAATTTACCGATACCACCAAATCGCGCTATGGCGCGGCCAGCAAATGGTCATGGAATTTTGGTGACGAAACCACGCAGGCTGACTCTGCGAACATTGCGAATCCAAGCTGGAAATACAGCACTACCGGCTTCAAAATAGTAACTCTTACCGTTGAAAGCAACAAAGGTTGTGTAGCCACGGTCAAAGACACGATTGAAGTAAGAGACAAGCCTCCCATAGACTTTGCATTCAGGGACACCCTGATCTGCAGTATCGATACCCTGCAATTGCAGGGAATAGGCAATGGTGTGTGGTCGTGGAGCCCGGGGCCATATTTGATGAATGAAAATACGGCGACGCCTTCAGTATTTCCGAAGACAACCACGATATATGAAGCTACGCTGAACGAAAACGGCTGCGTGAACAAGGATTATGTGCAGGTGCGCGTGGTTGATTTCGTTACGCTGGACGCGGGTCCTGCGCAGACGATCTGTTTGACAGATACCGTTCAATTAAAACCTCAGACAGACGGTTTGTATTTCAGCTGGACCAGCAACCCGGACAGTCCCATCGATGACCCCACAGTGAAAGAACCATTGGTGGCGCCCACGACTACTACCACATTTACGGTGGTGGCATCAATTGGTAAATGCAGCGCCACCGACGATGTTATTGTACGAACCGTACCCTATCCTATTGCAAATGCCGGTGCAGACACTATAATTTGTTATGATGATACGGCCACGCTCCGCGCCTCGATGGTGGGCGTACGTCACGAATGGAGTCCTACCAGCACACTAGGCACGCCGCAAAGCCTTACTACATTGGCATGGCCGCTCACCACTACAGATTACATCTTGAAAGTGTACGATACGCTGGGTTGCCCGAAGCCTGGCATCGACACCGTAACGGTAACGGTGCGCGACCAGATATTCGCCTTTGCGGGCAATGATACCGCAGTGGTAGTGGGACAACCCCTGCAACTGCACGGAACGGGCGCCGAGTTTATTGAATGGCAGCCTCCATTTTTCCTCAACAGAAATGATGTGGCTAACCCGGTTGCACTGCTGGAAGAAAACCAGACTTATATTATGCGCGCTTATACATCCGAAGGTTGTTACGATCTCGACACCATTAATATCCGCGTATTTAAGACCAGTCCTGATATATTCGTACCGAATGCTTTTGTGCCCAACAGTTCGCGCAATAACGTGCTGCGACCCATACCGGTTGGTATTTCCACGTTGGATTATTTCCGGGTATATAACCGCTGGGGACAACTGGTATTCCAGACCACGCAGGTTGGCAAAGGATGGGATGGTCGTGTGGCGGGCAAACTGCAGGATTCGGGCGCCTATGTATGGATGGTGAGTGGCACCGACTATACGGGAAAGAAAGTGCAGCGCAAAGGCACGGCTGTACTGATAAATTAATCGCGCATCCTTCTTACATTGCAGCTTCAAAAAATTCAGCGGCATCATGTCAAAAATTGTCCTGGTAACGGGAGCCACTTCAGGCTTTGGCGAAGCCATTGCGCGCAAATTTGCAGAAAATAAGTTTGATGTCATCATCACCGGCAGAAGAGCCGAGCGCCTGGAAAAATTGAAAGAGGAGTTAACAAAAAAATTCCCGGTGCAGGTGCTGCCGCTGGCTTTTGATGTGCGTAATAAGAAAAGTTGTTTTGCCGCCATAGAAAATCTCCCGCCACAATGGAAAAATGTGGACATACTGATCAATAACGCCGGTCTTGCCCTGGGCCGCGATTATTTTGATGAAGCTGAAGTGGAAGACTGGGATACGATGATCGATACCAACGTGAAGGGACTATTGTATATGTCAAAAGCAGTATTGCCTGGTATGATTGCGCGCAGGCGGGGACATATCATTAACATTGGCTCCACTGCAGGGAAGGAAGTATATGAAAAAGGAAATACTTACTGTGCTACCAAACATGCAGTAGATGCCATTTCCAAAGCCATGCGCATTGACCTGCTGAGGCACCATATCAAAGTGACGGCTATTCATCCCGGCGCTGCGGACACCGAATTTTCCCTGGTTCGTTTTAAGGGAAATGAGGAAAATGCCCGAAAAGTATATGAGGGCTATCAACCCCTGGTTGCTGCCGATGTAGCGGAAATTGTATGCTATACGGCCTCATTGCCCCCTCATGTCTGTATAAACGACCTGGTATTAACCTGTACCGCGCAGGCCAATTCCTTTTATCTTCATAAGGATTCATAAATGATTGATAAATAATATATGTAACGGGATTAAAATCCGGTGAGCCGCTTGTTAGTGTCAATCATTTGCTTATTTTTATAGTCCCAATAGTCCAAAAATCCGCGTAAAAGCCAAATAAGTATGAGTAAGGTCGTCCTATGCAAAATAGCCAAGCTTTTCTTCGCCCTGTTAATTTCCACTAGTTTATTGGGTCAGAACGACGTGATCAGGCAGCAGGCCTGTGAGACGAATCCCTATCAACAGACTGTTGATAGTCTGAAGCAGTTATATGCCGCCCAGGGCTTTACGGTTTTGCGCGAGGCTTCCATGACTATGGAGAGTGAGTACGAAATGCCAATCATTTTACCCATGACTTCCGGCACCTGGTACCAGTTTGTTTTTATCGGAGACCCCACATCAAGATTGTATGAAGTGAGGATGTACGACTGGAACGAAAAACAGGTGGTGTACAAGAAAAACCAGTGGGGCGATGATCTTGATGGCAGCATCATCAGCTTCGACTACGTTCCGAAGTTTTCAGAATACCACATGATAAAACCCGTCCAGGTCAATAAGAAAAAGAAGAAAATGTGCGGTTATGTTATGCTGCTCAAGAAGGACGGTTCACCTTCCGGCCAGCATCAACCCTGACGGAACTGGCTTTACGCAATTCTTCAAGTATTTCCCACACTCATCCATTTGTTCCTTGATTCATCCAAACGCACGCGCCAAAATTAAATCACTGCGCTCCATTTACGTATACCCATCACTGAAATAAATTTCAAATTTGAAATTACAATCAATCTTCTTATTGCGCGAGAGAAATACGCACCTGCACACCCGCACGCGTGTTGGTGATCGGTGGTGATGTAGATATCTTCGGCTCTACACGCCTTTGCTCGAAGTATAGTTTGATATTAACGCGGTTGCTAATTACGTAATCAATAGATGGATTAATGGTAACCACCTTTTGTCCCGACGTGGGTAGCGCCTGCGTCTGGTCGAGACGACTGTTGGAGGTGACATCATCCCGGATGCCGAAATCGAGACGGAAGCTCGCATCGTTTTCCAGTGGCTTGCCTTTCCACTTGATCCAGCTGAATAAACCACGCTGGCGATACCCACCGCCAATGGTAAATTCAGTCGAACGGTTTTCACTCAACTGGAAGTCTATCAGGCTAAGCGCCAACGTGCGCGATTTCCTGAATTCAAAACGCGCCTGCACCTGGTTGGCAAACTGCATATCAAGATCAACCAACGGTGCAAACTGCTCGCTGATAGTGATATTCGGAACCAGGAAGTAGGGTATGAAGTTATCTGACACCGTATCGATGAAGCGCGGATAGCCGAGGCCAAGCGGGTCTTCAAACAATAACGCCGAGTTAAAGCTGTTCATACTCAGCGAACCATTATATGCATGCGATATTGTGAAGTTGGTAAATATTCTCTCCAACCCTGGAATTCTCGTCAAACCCGTATACGTCACGCGCCAGTTGGGCTTGGGTATATAACCCGAGAACGGGTTCGAACGCATGTTGGGATTGCTCTGCTTCAGCAACGGAACCGACAACGGATCTTTGCCCGTGTAGGCCGCAATAAATGCGGGCAACAACACATCCTGCGCATAGCGGCTGTAACCATTGTAGAATCCATCTGGCAGGAATTTTTCACTCGCGGGCAAATTGGCCCAGTATGGATTCGATTCCGCTAATCGCCTGGATAATATGATGCGATAATCCTGGAATTTCCGGAATGTCTCCGAAACTTCGTTTGGTTTTATCTTTTCAAACAAAGTCTGGAAAGAAATATAACTTATACTGAAACTACCCGAAGCATACGGATTCAGGCGGGCGAAATTGTTGCCGGTGCCAAGCGTATCCTTATATAACTCGCTGTAAGTTTTACCAAACGTCTTATCAAAATTGATATCTACCGTCAGGTCCCGCACGGGAATCAATTGCGCGGTAATGCTTAACCGCTGCTGGTAATCCTGCCTGTTTTGGTAGTTGAATAGGGAGTCGGAGGTCAGCCACCCTTTCTGCGCCATATAATTGATGAAGCTGGTATCAGGCTGCTTTCCAAAAATAAATCCTAAGCCCGGCGCGCGCGATTTCCAGTTCATACCCAGCGCACGGGTACTATCTGTGTAACCATATATAGTGGCGCTGGCATTTTCGCTGTACTGCACACTCATCTGCTTCACGGAAGTCAATATGCGCAGCGCAAATTTCGCCAGTCCGCCCAGTTGCGCAGGTTGCGATCGGTCGCGTTTCTTTTTCTTACCTGTTGTGTCGGTTGATGGCGGCGGTGCCGTTTGCGGAGGCGGAGCTGCGTCATCAAGACCGCGCAACAAACGCCATTTGCTATACAGCCTGTCAAAGTTCAGCTCTGCATTCAGGCTTTTCACCTGCGAGTTAGACAGCGTATTACCGAGGCTGCGCGCAATCATCGAAGCAGCCAGCCAGTCGTATGTGGCCACATACGATGCGCGCACCGTTGTCCAGTCGAGCAAGGGCAGTTTCGAAGTGGGGAATGTGTAAGTGAAGTTGGCCCTTTGGTTATAAGCAATATTTCTTCCCCCCTTCCAGAAATTTTCCCACACACGCTTGCGCTCATTCGCATCCAGGCGGCCAGTATCTTCATCCACCCAGGCACGGTTTACCGCGGTGAAGTCAACGTTGAATGAACGGGTAAGATCCCAACTTAAATTATAATAGCGATCAAACGTAAAGAATTTGTCATAGGTCTCTGGTATTAGACCTTTAGGCGTACCAACGCTGCGCGGACGGAAAGCACCAAACTGCCGGTTCACGTCGGCCCTGAATCCAAGCAATGACGGCACAGGGTTAATATTGAAATCCTTTATCAGCGCAAACCACGGCGAATTTGACTTGATGATCTTCTTCGCAGGTTCCCAGTATTTGGGTGTGTTGGTATAATTATAACCGAGTCCCGCACGGTGTCGCACCAGTGAATTGCTTTCTATCAGCGGGTTATGATGTTCTTCTTTGTAATATGAATAGCTGACATCAAAATTTTCGATACTCCATAACTGCGGTCTCTTGCCGCTGATATTCATCTTCTTCACGTTTGTGAAGTTGAACGTCTTGATGGTCTTCACATCCACCGCGTCATCGCGTATGGAGTCGCGCTGCGCACCGGTGGCGGCGGCGAGCTTTTCTTTCAGTTTTATATCCAGGTCGTAAGGATCATATTCGGGAGTGGTCACCACGCGGCTATAGCTGCCATAGAATGGAATGGAGATACCCGCTTTTTGCGGCAGCAGCTTACCCAGTTCAAGCGTGGTGGCTATATCGAATTGCGTGAAATCCTCGCGGCTGCGTTCATTCACCCTTTGTTCAATGGTACCAAAGCCGGCTGATTTTACGCTGCCGGAAATATACAGCGTACCAAGATCAGCCAGTTTGAAATCAACGCGTCCCATAGCTGCGTAGCCGCCTTTTTCATCAAGCCCGCTCAGACGAAGCTCGTTGAACCAAACTTCGGTACATGCTTCGGGGCGACTGCGGTTTTCAACACCTATAAAGAATACGCGCACTTCACCCAGGTTGGGGTTTCCGAGAATTGCATATTCTTTACCATCGCCATCCACCTGCCTGTAGTAGGTTGAAGGCAGTGTTGACTGGTTGCGCTCGAGTTTCAGTTTTGTGAGGCGCTCCAATGCCACATTCAACTCATTTTGCAACGGCCATATTTCAGATTCGGGAACGTTGATGCCCCAGCGTGTTACCGCCAGCGGAATTTTGATTTCATAGAAGTTGAAGAGCATATCATTGCCCAGCCTGATCACACCGTACAGCTCATTGTCTTTGATATCGCCGTCAAACCGCACCGACTCGGCATGGAAATACATCTGCAGACTCGAATACTGCCGCAGATCGAGGTTCATATTTTTAAATACGCCTCGTGCATCGCGCTGGGCGAGGTTGCAGATTTGCAGGCTCAGCGATTGTTCATTTAGCAACAGGTTCACGTTGTTATTACTCAGCTGTTGCTGGCGAATTACACCCGGAGGTGTTTTGTAAGGAACAGGTTTGCGCGAAGCATTTTCCTCGATATTCACCGCCAGCTGATTCACAGTGGTGGGCGAGTTGGCAGGGATCAGTCTTTGCTGACCTGTCGTATCCAACTCATAATTGAACCGGCGCCAGGTGTTGCGCACCAACTCCAGCTTGGCAAATCGCAACACCACCGAATCGGTAAAGCCGGTCAAGAACATGCGTATAAAACGAATTGACTTAAAGTCGGGAATGTTACCAATCTTTTGCTCATAGTCAGCAATGGGTATGCGGAACAAATACCATTTTTCCGGAATGCCGCCACTCGGCGTAAACGAAATACTGTCGGTAATATAGTTGGTACCGGGTGTAAGCGCTGATGGTGACAGGTCAACGCGGTACTGGAAATATTCTTCCAGTTCATTCAAAGTATTATCCCGGTTAAATTCTTCCTGGTCGGGATAGAGGGTAAAGGCACTTACAAACTGCTGATCGGCAGAAGCCACCGGCGAGTTGCCCTGCGGGTTGTTGATATTCTTATAGCGGGCCAGTATGCCGTCGTTGCCGCTGAACTTGCTGTCGCGGTAATTGATATAGTTGTCCGAAGAGGGGTCTTCCAATAGTTTGGCAAATGCTTCGGGCGAAAGCACAGCCTGCATCTGGTTGAGGAAGGCCTGGAATTTTCTTCTTTCTGCCTCATCCACCAAACCGTCGAAGCCCGCATCCTGCAGCGGACGGTCAGAGGGATCGTTACTGAAAGCCTGCGTCACCTGGATTGGGTTCGCCGGAACCTTACCCCAAACAGTACTCGAATCTTCCTGCGCTTGCGTTACAGCGCCGCTGATACCGTTTTCAAAGAAACGCTTACCATCTTTCAACACGTCTTCCGACACGTTACCGAGGTTGAAATACAGTTTACCGCCACTGCTGCCCGGGTTCATTAAGAAAGGATCCTGCAACCAGAATTCGATAAATTCCACGTTACCGGTCTCAAAATCCACCTGGTCGATGCCGCGCATAATACCACCCCAGCGTTTTTCCGGGTTGGGCAAAGTGCCGTCGGGATTCACGTTGGGATCGAAATTGTAGGGGCCTCTTTCTGTTGGATAATAGGCCAGGTCGAATGTGATGAGGTTGGCCTGTCCGAAATCAGGTGTACGGTTGCGGAATATCTCAGTCACTTTCACGGAACGCACGCGCGGGTCTTTCAACAGGTTATCATTGGTGATGGGGTTGTTGGGACTACGCGGGTCCTGCAATACCGGCTCGATATTATACCAGGCCAGCTTGGCTCGGTTGTAACCATATTCCAGGTTATCGCGCTTATCCCATTCGGGAAACAACGTACTGCCGTCGCCGCCAGGTGTTGAAGCAAGTCCCCAGCTCACGAGCGGGAAACGAAGATCTATTGCGTTGCGCGAGCCTTCGAAGTCATCAATGAAGATCACCCCACTATTACCCTTACCTATCTGCGGGGGGTGACCGGGCTTCAGGAAGGCCGCTTCACCATACGCGGTGATGGTACTCATTTCATTGGTGCTGTAGAAGGGCAGTTTATCGAGCCAGCGCGTGATTCGAGGCGCCTGCGTCATATAACTGAAATCAACACCATACATCGTGTTGCGTATGGGGTCTTCATTGTAACCCGTTTTTGTGAAGAAGGGTCTTTCCCCTAATCTTACTAACGACGCACCAATCGACAACGATTCTTTAGCAGTGGCTTTGGCAAGATAGTCAAGCCGCACACCGAGGAAGTTTCGCTGCTGCATACCAAAGCCCGCATTGTTTTCAAACTGCACATTTACCGGCATACCCGAGTTGAGTATGGCCTGGTTCACGATACGGATGGTGCCGAGGTTGTAGTCAACTATGTAGTCAACATTTTCCACCAATGTTTGTCCGCCGGCGGTTACCGTTACCGAACCGGGCGGCACGTTGAAGGCGCCAAGACTTATCTCGGAAGTTGATTGTCCTTTCGCATACCCACTGATCACATACCGGTCGAGGTTGGCATAGGTCTTCGCAATTTCTTTAATGGTGTCGTACAGTGGATAATAGACATACTTATCCTTTAATTCCTGCGGTTGCCCGTCAAACGCCAGTGAGTCCAGGTCGCGCCCGAAGGGTTCAAGCAATGGGAAAATAATTCTCGCCTGTTGCGAAATGATCGTAAATCCTTCCAGGTAATCGAATATACCATCCGGCGCCGGGTCATTTCGCTTGTTTAACCGGTCGAGATTTAATATCGTGATCAGGGGCACACCGGGACGCGAACCTTCCGGCAAAAATCTTTTTTGACCCAGGCTCGGCTCTTCATACAACACATTCAGCTGGAAATCGTCGGGCTGCACGCTGGAGATGTAGCTTCCGTCTTTTGTTTTCAGCGAATACACGTTCTTCATCATCAGGTCCCACAAAGGCAGGTTGGTACGCTGCGAAGTAGCCTTCAGCAATTTCAGGAACAGCACTTTTTGTGTGCCAGCTTTAGCGGAGGTAGTGTCCGGCGGAATGTCTTGTGAAAATTCACCTACCTGGTAAATCTTTCCATTATAGCTGTACTGAAATGCCACGGCCAGTACTTCATCGGGTTGCAGCGGCTGGTTGAGTGAAATAAACCCTATCTGCGGGTTATAATAAAAATCGCTGGGATTGAGTTTGCGCGCAAATGTCTTTTCAAAATCCTGCACTGGTCGCAGACCCATGGCCATCAGTTGCGAAGTAACTTGCGAAGGATCGCGGCTGCCCGCGCTGTTGAGCAGGCGGGTGTACAGGTCGTTGGCCTGGTTATTGGGCAAGGCCGAACCATCGGGACTGGGCACGCAATTAATGCTGGCGGTATTATAAACCGGGCATTCACCCAAATCCATCAGGCCCACCACGTCTCTTGTCTCGGTAGTTGAGCCATTGCGGTTGGTAACCCATACCTCTATACGAAGTATTTGCACCTGCGAGGTAACGATGGGCAGCCTGCTCATGGCTTCATTGTAGTGTTGCCTGAAATACTGCGCCAGCAGGAAGTGCCTGTTTTCCTCGTAGTCGTTTGCCTTAAACTCGAAATAGGTATTTACCGCGCCGCCCTGCAGTCCTAGTGACTGCCTTTGCGAACGCTGGTTGGCCAGCACACCGGTCACGGTCAGTTTACCAAACTGCAAGGTTGTTTTCAAACCAAACAATCCCTGCGCACCCGGTATCAGCGATCCTTTGGAAGAAAAGGACACATTACCCGCCTCAATGCGTTTGATGATTTCATCGTCGGTGCCCGTATAGTCGAGTTTCAACTGGTTTTCGAAATCGAAATTGGCGAGGGTATTATAATTAATCGGCAGTTTCAGTTTGTCGCCGATATTTCCGATAACGCTCAGGTTGGCGTTCATGTCGAAGTCAAAACCACCATTGCGGCGCGCGCGTTCAGGCAAAGCGGGGTTCTTGATATTTTGGCCCTGGTAACCCGCGATGATGTTCACCTCGCCCTGCGGACGGATTTCAATCTTGCCATTTCCGAAAATGCGGTTAAACAGGTTATCGGTCAGCGACATTTTGGGCCGCAGCAGCTTACGGTTAAGACCGCTCAGGATATTGGCCCTTTTGCGGAAATAATCTTCTTCATAGCGGCGGCTTTGAATCTGCATCATTTCATCGAAAGTGAGGTAGGTGGGTTTGCGGTAATAGAAATCACCAATCTTTTCGATGATATAGTATTGTTTGGTCTTGGGATCGTAAACGATGGAGTCCCGGATATTGGCCGGCGTTCGCAGGTCGAGTGACCTCCTGCCCGGGTTGCTGAAGGGGTCACCATACCGGTCGTGGATGGGATATTTGAGCGTATCCGTTCTGTCGGCCCTGGTGGTATCCTGCGCGCGGGCACTCAATGCCGTAGCGGTTGCCAGGATAGCGACCAGCACAGAGGTAACTGCAACACGAATGATGAAATGAGATAAACGGGCCAATCTTTTTTCTCAAGAATTAGTTAGGTAGAGTTCCAAATCCAATAGGCTTAGATTGTTTTAAGTGCTTTCTTAATGATATCCTCAACCGCCTTGAGGTCCGGCTCCGCTTTCAATACCTTTTGAATGGCCTGTTCACCAGTCGAACGAGGTATCCCCAGCGTAATCAGAGCATTTAACGCATCTTGCTCCAACGTATTGTCAATCAATGGAGAAATATTTGGCGCGGTACGTAGCTTTCCTAATTTATCCTTCAGTTCCAATATTATGCGCTCGGCCGACTTTTTCCCGATACCTTTTATACCCTCCAACTGGCGGGTATTTCCCTGCACTATGGCCCTGGTGAGCTCATCTGGTTTCATCGAAGACAGCATCATCCGGGCTGTTGCTGCACCTACGCCCGACACCCCAATCAGTTGCAGAAACAGTTCTTTTTCAGTCTCTTCAAAAAAGCCAAACAGCACATGGGCGTCTTCACGAATATGCAGGTGCGTATACAGCATGCCCTCTTTCAGGTGTTGGATCTGCGTGTAGGTATTTAAGCTGATCTGTAGTTCATAGCCCACGCCATTTACATCTACCACCACCACGGCGGGTGATTTATGGATAAAATGCCCACGGACAAATGCAATCATGCCGCGAAAATAGGGAAATGTAAGCTTTACAACATTGGAAATCAAAATGCGTTAATTTTGCCCGCTTATACTTATTACCCATTATTTCTCAATAGCTAAATAGCGCAGTAAATACATGAGTGCAAAAATATCAGCAGCCATCACCGCGGTGGGTGGATTTGTTCCGGAAGACAGGCTTACCAATTTTGACCTGGAAAAAATGGTTGACACCAACGACGAATGGATCCGAACCCGAACCGGCATCGAAGAGAGAAGAATTCTTAAAGGCGAAGGCAAGGCCACATCCGATATGGTAGTTCCGGCCGTGCAGGAGCTTTGCAGGAAAAGAGGTATAGACCCCCTTGAAATAGATGCCCTGATCGTGGGCACCGTTACCCCCGATATGATGTTCCCCTCTACCGCCAACATATCCTGCCACAAGCTGGGAGCAAAAAATGCCTGGGGCTTCGACCTGCTGGCCGCCTGCTCGGGCTTTTTATATTCCCTTACCACGGGCGCTTCGCTCATCGAAAGCGGCCGATATAAAAAAGTGGTGGTGGTAGGGGCCGACAAAATGAGTTCCATTATTGATTACAGCGACCGTGCCACCTGCATCATCTTTGGCGATGGCGCCGGCGCCGTGCTGCTGGAACCCAACACCGAAGGCTATGGCGTGCAAGACAGCATTCTGCGCAGCGATGGCTCAGGTGCTCCTTACCTGCACATGAAGGCAGGCGGATCATTGCGCCCGGCCAGCATGGAGACTGTTGCCAACAAGGAACATTTTGCTTACCAGGAAGGTCAGCCCGTTTTTAAATACGCCGTAAAAGGTATGGCCGACGTGAGCGCCGAACTGTTGGAAAGAAATAATATGACTGGCGCAGATATTTCCTGGCTGGTTCCGCACCAGGCCAACAAACGCATCATCGATGCCACTGCCGATCGCATTGGTCTCTCTCCCGATAAAGTGATGTTGAACATTCAACGCTATGGCAATACCACTGCCGCCACCATTCCGCTTTGCCTGTGGGAGTGGGAAAAACAACTGAAGAAAGGCGACAACCTGGTACTGGCTGCTTTTGGCGGTGGATTTACCTGGGGTGCTACGCTGGTAAAATGGGCGTATTAGGCGTATTATTGCAGTATGTCTGCAACAAACTTTCCCTTTTCGGGCTTCGGCTCGCTGGCTATTCACGCCGGTCATGAAGATGATTCTCGCTACGCACACCAGGTGCCGATATACGCTTCCTCCACTTTTGTGTACGACAACGCCGAACAAGGCATGCGCCGCTTCAGCAGTCAGGAAGAAGGATATATCTATTCCCGCTGGGGTAATCCCACAACCACCGAGGCCGAAGAAAAAATTGCGGCCATGGAGACTTTCCAACTGAAGGATAAGAACGGCTCGCCGCTGAAGGCCAAAGCATACCTGCAGAGTTCGGGCATGGCAGCCATTACCAGTTTGTTTTTATCAACTTTAAAAAAAGGTGATAAGGTTTTAACCCAGGAAGCTCTCTACGGCGGCACGCAGGAAATGCTTCACAAAGTATTACCCGGCCTGGGCATTGAGGCAGTATTTACCGACCTAAATGAATTAAATAAGGTAGAAGAAATACTGAAATCCGATAAGTCAATCAAACTGATTTATATTGAAACACCTGCCAACCCCGTTTTGTCTTGCGTTGATATCGAAGCGGTGAGCGCGCTCGGCAAGCAATATGGAAAATATATTGCCTGCGACAACACATTCGCCACACCTTATCTTCAGCAGCCATTCAGGTTAGGCGCAGATTTCATTATTCATTCAACCACCAAATTTCTCAATGGTCATGGCACGGCTATCGGCGGTGTGTTCATCGGGCGCGATGTGGAGTTTATGAACACGGAAGTGCAAAAAGTATTCAGGTTGCTCGGTGGCAATGCCAATCCATTCGACGCATTCTTATTAATCAATGGTCTGAAAACGCTGGAGCTGCGTATGGAAAGGCATTGTCATAATGCCATGGAAGTGGCGCACTACCTCGAAGGGCATCCTGCCGTGGCACGCGTGAATTACTGCGGGCTGGCATCGCATAAGGATTATGCCATTGCCATGAAACAAATGAATCATCCCGGCGCCATGATGAGCATAGAACTGAAAGGCGGCATGGAAGCCGGCGTGAAAATGATGAACAAACTGCGTATGTGTACGCGTACCGTATCACTGGGCACGGCCGACACATTGCTTTGTCACCCTGCTTCGATGACGCACTATGGACTTACCAAGGAGCAACGCGAAAAGGCCGGCATCACCGACGGACTCATCCGTATGAGCATCGGCATCGAAAATGTGCAGGACATATTGATGGATCTTGAACAAGCACTTTCTTAAGACATGAGATATTTTTATTTCTTCCTGGTTGGTACGATGCTTATCAGCTGCCAGGAAAAACAGGTGTACGATACCGTTATACGCGGAGGCACTATTTACGATGGAAACGGCGGCCAGCCCTTCACCGGCGATATTGCCATACAAGGCGATACCATTGCGGCAATGGGCGATTTATCCAATGCAAAGGGAAAAACTGAAATCGATGCTGCCGGCATGGCCGTCTCGCCCGGCTTTATCAACATGCTGAGCTGGGCGGTGGAAACGCTGATTGAAGACGGCAATTCGCAAAGTGATATCCGCCAGGGCGTCACACTTGAAATATTTGGCGAAGGCGAAAGTATGGGCCCCTGGTCGCAGGCCATGCGCGAGAAATTTCAAAACAACCAGGTTGAATTCAAATATCCCATTACCTGGAATACATTGGGAGAATACCTGGATTATCTTGAAAAGAAAGGTGTTTCGTGCAACGTGGCTTCTTTCGTAGGCGCTACCACTTTGCGCATAAATGTAATTGGAGAAGAAGACCGCGCGCCAACTGCGGAAGAGCTCGACAGCATGCGACTGATGGTGCGCCAGGCTATGGAAGAAGGCGCCTTAGGCATTGGCACCTCGCTGATATACCCGCCTGCATTTTTTGCCAAAACAGACGAGCTGGTAGCGCTTTGCGAGGAAGCGGCAAAGTATGGTGGCTCTTACATTTCGCACATGCGCAGCGAAGGCAATAAGATATTCGATGCGCTGGAAGAACTGATCACCATTGCCCGTCGTGCGAATATTCATACAGAGATCTATCATCTCAAACTCGCGGGGCAGGATAACTGGAACAAACTCGACAGCGCAATCCGCCGCATTGAAAGGGCGCGCAGCGAAGGACTCGATATCACCACCAATATGTACACTTACACAGCGGGTGGCACCGGCCTTACCGCTACCATGCCGCCCAGCCTGCAGGATGGCGGCTTTGCAAAACTACGGGAGCGATTGCAGCAACCCGCTATTCGCAGGAAACTGGTGAAGGAAATGAACGAGTACACAGATAAATGGGAAAACTTTTACCGCGCATCTGGTAGTCCTGAAAACATTTTACTAGTGGGTTTTAAGCAAGACAGCCTGAAAAAATATACCGGCAAATCGCTGGCCGAAGTAGCTAGACTGCGTGGCACGCCTCCCGAGGAAACGGCGATGGACCTGATTGTGCAAGACAACTCCCGCGTGGAGTGTATTTACTTCCTGATGAACGAAGACAATGTGCGCCGCCAGATCCAGTTGCCCTATATGAGTTTTGGCAGCGACGAAGGCAGCATGGCTCCCGAAGGCGTTTTTCTGAAAAGCAATTGTCACCCCCGCGCCTATGGCAATTTTGCAAGGTTATTAGGGAAATATGTGCGCGATGAAAAAGTCATTCCGCTTGAAGAAGCAATACGCCGGCTCACCAGCCTGCCTGCAAAAAATCTGAAGATCAGGAATCGAGGTGAACTGAAACCCGGCTATTTCGCCGACATCGTTATTTTCGATCCTGCAACCATCAGCGATCATGCTACTTATGAAAAGCCGCATCAGTATGCAACGGGTGTGCGAGATGTGTTTGTCAATGGTACAATCGTGTTACAAAACGGAAACCATACCGGCGCGCGCCCCGGAAGATTTGTGAAAGGACCGGGATATAAGGAAAACAATAATCAGACTAAATAGGAGTTTACATGTCGAAGCAAATTACAATCCGGAGGGCCGTCAGGGAAGATTGCCCGCGATTGATGGAACTGATATACGAACTAGCTGTGTATGAAAAAGCGCCGCACGAAGTGACTGCTACCCTGGAGCACCTGGAAGAGAGCGGCTTTGGACCCAACCCGGTGTGGTGGGCCTTCGTAGCTGAAGTAGATGGCAAGGTGGAAGCCTTTGCGATGTACTATATCCGGTACAGCACCTGGAAGGGTCAGCGCATGTACCTCGAAGATTTACTGGTGACAGAAAAAATGCGCGGACAAGGAATCGGTAAAATGCTGCTGGACCGCCTGATTGAAGAAGCGAAAGAAAGGAAATTCAGCGGTGTAGTATGGCAAGTGCTCGACTGGAATACGCCAGCCATCAATTTTTACGAAAAATATTATAACGCAAAGATTGACAAGGGTTGGTATAACTGCAGCATCGAGCTTTGATTTTCCCCAGGATGGGGTAGAAACCTGGTTCCGGCACCGAGTTTGTTTGTAAAATGTTAATGTGAGTTTGCAGGGCCAACCCGGTTCGAAAATTGATCGTTAATTGCCTTGACTTTCCAACTAAAACATATTAAACAACTTTAGGTCCCATGAAAAGAAATGTGCTGCTGCTGGGGGCATTGCTCAGTCTGTATCTTACCAGTTGTAAGAAAGACAGTTCCGACCCCTCGCCCTCCAACCCTCCTACCGCTGCAGACAAACTGAAAGATTCAGTGCTGCTCTACACCAGGGATATTTACCTCTGGTACAACCAGATTCCTCAAAGTTTTGACGCGCGCAAATACAGCGATCCCGATAAAATTATGGCCGCTATCAGGCCCTACAGCAAGGAGCCTGGTTTTACAAACGCGGTTGACCGCTGGAGCTTTGCCGTTACAAAAGATGAATGGGATGATATAAGCAGCGGCATTAGTGGTGACTTTGGCATGGGCGTATTTTTCCTGACCAATAACGACCTGCGCGTTTCATACGTAGAACCCGAATCACCGGCAGGCAAGGCAGGAATTCGTCGCGGCTGGCGCATTAAGGCTATCAATGGCAGCACCAATATCACTCCGGCCAATGCCAACGCTATTGTTGCAGCAGTGTACCAGAGCAACTCCACCAGTTTCACCTTTACCAAACCCAGCGGCGGCGACGTGGATATTACTTTGAACGCATCGGTTTACCAGGAGCATCCTATCTATCTCGATACGATATATAATGTGAATGGTAAGAAAACAGGTTATCTTGTTTTCAATTCCTTCCTTGGCGATACCAATGAAATTTACAGCGAGTTCGACCGCATCTTCAACCGCTTCAGCAGCGAAGCTGTGCAGGATGTGATAGTTGACCTGCGCTACAATGGCGGCGGTTATGTGTCGGTGCAAAACGCGTTGGCCAACTGGCTGGTGCCCGCGGCCGGTAATGGCGGGATCATGGAAACACAGCAGTTCAACGACAAATACAGCATGTTCAACGAAACGGTCAAATTCGAGAAGAAAGGCTCGCTCAACCTGAATCGTTTGTTTGTGATCGTTAGCCAGAATACGGCTTCTGCCAGCGAATTGTTCATCAACAGCATGAAACCTTACATGAATGTGCAATTGGTAGGACCTTCAGACACGCACGGAAAACCCGTTGGCTTCTTCCCGATACCGGTGGGCGACTGGTATATTTTCCCGGTTAGCTTCCGCACGGTAAACAAAAATGGCGAAGGAAATTATTTTAATGGCCTTACAGTGAACCATGAGGTGGGCGATGGTCTCGACAAAGACTGGGGCGACAGCAATGAAAGCTGCCTGGCTGCCGTGCTCAATTATATCAACACCGGTTCTTACGCACGCATGCGTACCGAAGCTATCAACCAATCATTAACCCCCGAAGTACGCAACAGCAACAGGGAGTTGGGTGCGCCGTTGTTCAAAGGCGCTATTTCTACAAAGCTGCCACGGTAGAAAAAATCTTAAATCACAAGCACCAGGAACTAAATTAGCATCAATAAAAAAATTCCAAAGTGAAGTATCACTTTGGAATTTTTTTTGATTATCTAAATGAAATTTATTTGGTTCCTGGTACTTGTAATTCGGAATTTACTTTAAGGTTTTTCCGGGCAAGTAAACATCCACTGCACACCAAACTTATCCACTAAAGAACCAAAGTAATCACCCCAAAACATATCCGTGAGCGGCATCGTCACTTTACCTCCTTCGGCGAGCGCGTTGAATAATTTTTCGGTTTCCTTCCTGGTGTCGGGCGAAATGTTGATGTAAATGTTATTGCCGAAAGTTACCTTGAAGCCCATTGACTCCGGCGCGTCGGTACCCATCAACAGGTGACCGCCCGGCAAGGGCAGACACACATGCATCACCAGGTCTTTGTCTTTTGGGTCCAGGGGTGGCTGCCCTTCCATAGGAGGCACATCGCCCATACGCATAATGGGTCCCTGGAATTCGGTGCCGAATACTTTTTTGTAAAAATTAAATGCCTCTTCTGTGTTGCGCGAAAAATTCAGGTAAGTGCTGACGCTTGCCATACTTTCAGATTTTTATGGTGAGAATTTTGTTTTTCTATACAAACTTATATTCTCCCCTTCTTGAAAGCACTGTGCATTTACGTCAAATATGGGGGTGTTTTGCGACTAAATCTTTCCCCGGCTGCTAATTCACGCCCTCTGTGGTGACTGTTTTATCGATCTTGTTGATCAGTCCCTGCAACACTTTACCAGGTCCCACTTCAGTAAATTTCGTAGCGCCATTCTTGATCATGGCCTGCACGCTTTGCGTCCACTGCACCGCGCCGGTCAGCTGATCAATCAGGTTCTTTTTTATTTCGTCTTTATCGTGTACGGGTCTTGCCACCACGTTTTGATAAATAACGGCAGTAGGATTATAGAATGTAGTTGACTCGATAGCGGCTTTCAGTTCCTGTCGCGCGGGCTCCATCAACGGCGAGTGAAAAGCTCCGCCCACAGGCAATACCATGGCACGTTTGGCGCCGGCGGCTTTCAGTCTTTCGATAGCTATTTCAATACCCTTTACGGTACCGCTGATCACCAGTTGGCCGGGGCAGTTGTAATTGGCGGGCACCACCACTTCGCCGGTTTCTGCTTGCACCCTTTCGCAAATGGCAGCCACTTTATCGTCGTCGAGTGCCAGCACGGCGGCCATGGTGCTCGGTTGCAATTCGCAGGCTTTCTGCATGGCTTTGGCGCGAATGCTTACAAGACGCACACCGTCTTCAAAACTCAGCACACCATTGGCCACGAGAGCAGAAAATTCGCCCAGCGAATGACCGGCCACCATATCGGGACGGGCTTCATCAATACTTTTGAAAGCAATCACAGAGTGCAGGAAAACGGCAGGCTGGGTTACATTGGTCTGCTTCAGCTCTTCTTCAGTGCCGTTAAACATAATATCAGAAATACGGAAACCCAGGATTTCGTTGGCCTGTTCGTACAATCTTTTGGCAAAGGCGCTTCTTTCATAGTGCTCCTTGCCCATACCTGGGTATTGCGAACCCTGGCCCGGGAACACAAAAGCATGCATCATATTGGTATAACTATGAGTTTAGTGGGCAAATGTGACGAAAAAAATTGAAATCGAAAATTTACTTCCTTAATGAAGTTTCGACGAAATCAACCTTATAAACTCACTCCTCGTCTCGTTCTTTTCAAACTCGCCCCAGAAGGCCGAAGTAGTGGTCACGGAGTTTTGTTTCTGCACACCGCGCATCATCATGCATAGGTGCGCCGCTTCGATAACTACTGCAACGCCCAGCGGGTTGAGGGTTTCTTTGATGCAATCGAGAATCTGGGTGGTGAGTCTTTCCTGCACCTGCAGGCGGCGTGAATACACATCCACTACGCGGGCAATTTTGCTGAGACCCGTGATGTAACCGTTGGGTATATAAGCTACATGTGCTTTTCCATAAAAAGGCAACATATGGTGCTCGCACATGCTGTAGAGTTCAATATCTTTTACCACGATCATCTCACTCACCTCTTCGTGAAACTTGGCCGAGTTGAGTATAGCGTGGGCGTCCGCATTATAACCTTGTGTAAGATACTGCATGGCCTTGGCCACGCGCTCCGGCGTTTTTTGCAAGCCTTCCCTGTTCGGGTCTTCGCCGAGGAGCATCAGCGTTTCCCGGTAATTTTCTATCAACCCCGACGTGATCTTATCCTCATAGTGTTCTACTTTTTTGTAGGCCATGGCATTCGTAATTTTTAATTTGTGGGATATTCAACAAAATTTCTTTCAGTTTCATATAACCTCACCTGCAGGTCTAGTTGCGGGTCTATTTTGGCACGCAGCAGATCGTAAATCACTATACAGATATTCTCCGCCGTGGGGTTAAGATGCTTGAAAAAGGGCGTGTCCAGGTTCAGATTCTTATGGTCCAGTTTTTCGATCACTTCGGCATGAATCAGGTCGCTCAGCAATTTCAGGTCCATCACATAGCCCGTCTGCGGATCGGGAACGCCGGTCACTTTTACCACCAGCTCATAGTTATGACCATGAAAATTAGGATTATTACACTTGCCGAACACAGCGTCATTCCTGGCCATATCCCATTCGGGATTGTACAAACGGTGAGCTGCATTGAAATGTTCCTTTCGGAAAACGGCCACTTTTTTGTTCATAAAGTATAGTTAACACGTTGACAAGTAAAAAGTTGACAAGAAAAGGCTTTTTAATCCGCGTACTTGTCAACCCGTCAACCTAACACCTTATTCCCCATAATACTCCACAAAGATCCGCGGGGTTTCGTACAATTTAATACAATGTAACTGAACATTCGCCGGCAAATGCGGCTGCAATTGTTGCCAGATGGCAATTGCCAGGTTTTCGGTTGAGCACAATTTACCCTGCATAAAGGGAACGTCAACGTTCAGGTTTTTATGATCCAGATGTTCAATAACGTGCTGGTTCACAATACGGCTGAGTTGTTTGGCATCGAACACGAAACCGGTATCAGAGTCGGGCTTGCCCTTTATGGTTACAAACAGTTCGTAATTATGCCCATGCCAGTTTTCATTGGCGCATTTTCCAAACACCGCTTCATTCTTCTCTTTGCTCCAGGCCGGATTATATAGCTTGTGGGCTGCGTTAAAATGCTCAACGCGTGTCAGGTACACCATTTCTTTTCCTTATCAATTTGGTGGGCCGCAAAGGTACGTTTTCCTGATATTTGCCCTATGTATATATTACTGGTAGCCGCCACCAAGATGGAGATCCAGCCCACGCTGGATTTCCTGCACGAACAACAATACGAAGTGAATGGTCACGAAATAGACGTGCTCATCACCGGCGTTGGCAGCATCAGTGCCACCTACCTGCTCACGTACAACATCAACAACATGCGGCCCGACTACATGATACAGGCGGGCATATGCGGAAGTTTTACTGAAGAACATTGCCCGGGCGACCTGGTATTTGTTGCCGAAGAAGTGATGGCCGACCTGGGTGTCGAAGAAAACAACGAATTTCGTGATGTGTTCGACCTGGGACTGCAGGACGCGGCCACTGGCCCTTATACCGGTAAATCGCTGCTAAACCCCTACACCAACGACTGGAACGAATATGACTTGCCGTTTGTAAAAGGCGTTACCATCAACGAAATCACTACCCGGCCGCAACGCATTGAAGCGTTGAAGAAAAAGTATTTCGCGGAAATAGAAAGTATGGAAGGCGCGGCCTTTCATTATACGGCGCTGATGGAACGCGTGCCCTTTATACAGTTGCGCGCCGTGTCGAACTTCGTAGGAGAAAGAGACAAATCGAAATGGAAAATGAAAGAAGCCATTGAAGAACTGAACTGGCAGCTGGTAGAAATTTTTAAACAGTTTTAAAACCTTGTTCGTTTAATAGCTCGTATGAAATTTACTCTTGGTTTTTCCCCTTGTCCTAACGACACCTTTATCTTTGATGCCCTGGTCAACAAAAAAATAGATACCGGCGGGTTTGAATTCGAAGTGGTGCTCGAAGACGTGCAAACCCTGAACGAATGGGCGCTTGAATCGCGGCTCGATATATCGAAGATCAGCTATGGCGTGCTGGCCAGTGTACTGCCAAACTATATCCTGCTCAACAGCGGCGGCGCCCTTGGCAAAGGCGCGGGACCATTACTGATCACGAAGTATGATGTAAAAAATACCGAGACGGTTGACGATATGCGGGTGGCCGTGCCCGGCAAAAACACCACGGCTCATGTATTGTTTTCTCTCGCGTTTCCCCAGGTAAAGCAAAAAAAGTTCATGATCTTCTCTCAAATCGAAGATGCTGTGCTCAGCGGCGAAGTGGATGCCGGTGTAATCATCCATGAAAACCGTTTCACTTACGAAGAAAAAGGGCTCAAAAAAATTATGGACCTTGGAGAGTTTTGGGAAAATGAAACCGGCTTCCCCATTCCCCTCGGCGGCATCGTAATGAAAAGAGAAATTCAAGAACCCATCCGTCAAAAGATTGATGAGTTGATTAAAAAAAGTCTTGAATACGCTTTTCTTCATTATCCCGAAGTGAGCGACTATGTAAAACAGCACGCGCAGGAAATGGAAGAAAAAGTGATGCGCCAGCACATCGACTTGTATGTAAATAATTATTCACTTCAATTGGGCAATGATGGCCGCGCGGCGATCCAGCAATTCTTGTCGGTGCTGGAGCGCACTACGGGCAGGGCAGTCGCCACGCAGGAAATATTTTCCTTCACCAATTAAAATGACTGGTATAACTCACGCCATATTAACTCATTCAGAAAAACCTCGAAACCAGAATATAATCACGGGCGTCATTGCCCAATACAACCAGACGATGGCAGGAAAGTTCAGCGGAAGAAAAGCGGCTTTACAATTTGTTTATACAACTGCGCAGATAACTTGTTTATGTATTTTTTTTCCCGGAATTCCTCTACCCACCTGGCGCCAAAAAGAGCATTGGTAAGAAAAACTTCATCAGCCTGGAGCAATTTTTGTTTAGTACATATTTTCTCTTCTAGTGGCATGCCCGCTTCCCGGAGTTTTTCAATTACATATCTTCTCATCACACCCGCAATACAACCTTCCGACAATGGCGGCGTAAAAACCTGTTTATTTTTTACCCAGAACACATTGGCTATGGAGCTATCGCAAATGCGCTCATAACTATTCAAAACCAAACAATCATTCAATCCCCGGCTCTTTGCATATCCCGCCGCCATTATATATGGCAGGTAATTATTCGATTTAAGATTAGATAAGGCATCGCAGCTTTTCTTCGCCTCACCATATATATCCACCTTCCAGCCTTTCTCATTAAACGCATCATATCCTTCCGGTATCGGCATCGTTTCCATGATCACGCAAGTTTCCTTTTTTTCTCCCCTGCACACATTCAACCTTACTCTTGCTGACTGCTCTAATTCATTCTTCCTGCAAAGCGCTTCAATAGCCGCCAGGATATATGAAGCTGTAAAATGCGCAGGCACTTCAAATTGCAGCGTCTGCAGCCCCTGCATCAATCTTTCATAATGATATGGCAACAGCGGCGCCCTCCCATTCACATATCGTATCGTTTCAAACACACCCTCTCCATACCTCAACCCACGACTGCCTGCGCCCACCAGCTTTTCATCGGCCGCAATTATATCTCCATTAAAAAAAATATAGCCGCGCATTGACTTTAACATGTCTGAAAATAAAATTCGCGCAAAGGCGCAAAGGCGCCAAGTTTTTCCTTTGCGCCTTCGCGCCTTTGCGCGATATATCACTTTCAAAATTTATCCTTCAGATTTCCCTGTTCTCTCTTCAATCTTCCCTACGCATCCTGGTCAATAATGCCGTTCTTCACCGCATACATTACTAACCCCGCCATTGACTTAGCGCCGGTCTTGGTCTTCAGTTTATCGCGGATCGCTTCCACGGTACGCGGGCTGATCTCCACGATGTCTGCAATTTCCTTGGTGGTCTTTTCCTCGCACATCAGTTTCAGTACGCGCAACTCCTTATCGCTGAGGTTTACGTCTTGCGGACCAGCCGTATCGGTGCGTTTGGTACGCAAACCGGTAAGCAGGGCCTTATTGGTAAGTTCATTGAAAAAGAACTCCTGTTCGTAGCAGGTCTTGATGGCCTGGTAAATAGTTTCTGAATCGGAATTTTTCGTGAGATAAGAGTTGGCGCCTATTTCCATGAGCTTGCTGATCATGGAATGGTCGTTGTGCATGGACAGAATAATCACTTTTGCCTCTGGACGGAGTTTACGGATTTCCGGAAGAGTCTGTATGCCGTCCATGATAGGCATTTGGATATCTAATAAGATAATGTCGGGCTCAATGTGACGCAACAGGTTTAAAAGTTGCATCCCATTGTCGGCCTCAGCAATTAGTTCGACATCCTTCTTGGCTGCCAGTGCGGTTTTTACGCCGGCCCGGAACAGGGCATGATCATCTGCTATGGCAACCTTAATAACTCTCTCGGTGTCAGGTTTTTTCATTCGGGTTGTATTTTAATAAGATAAGGGTTTTGAAGCCTGAAGCACTGCTTCAAATTGCCCTCAAAATGATAATTTTTCGTGACAAATACTATAGCAGAATTACGAAATTATACTATTTCGGAATATACGTAAAACTAATTTTAGATCGTGGTTTTACGATGTCGGCCGGGGACTTTTTCGAATGCGTAAATGTTTTGTTTACTATACCAGCAGTAAAATCCGAAATGTTAAAAACGGGTGAATGTGCTCTTGTCCACATGTTTATCCACATGTACTTTTGATATGGAAGTTGATTGATGGAGGATTAGCAACCTCAGACCGTCCAATGTCCTTGTTAACCGTCCAGAAAGTCATTATCTAATATTCTATGAAACCGGCAAAGTCCAATATCGATCAACTTTCCTTTTTTGAATCAACTTGTTCGCGATACCAATATCCTAGTTAGTAGTTTTTAGAGACCATATCCAAACCTGTGAAAAACCCCAGATCAATCCAATGTTCCTTAAACCGGGGCTGCACTAAGCCTGCCATTGATCCAGAACCTATGAAAAACACCTGAACTTTAAATTCCAATTATCCGAAGAACCTTATCTAAGATCCTCTGCAAGCCTTATTCGATTGTTGGTTAGACCTGTGACGTAAAATTTTGTTTGCCTGCTTTTTCAACCCAGCTACGGAACGGTTATGAAAAGGCAGGCTTTTTTTATTCTTGTCCTCGCCGCACCCGGTTTTCCGGTCATCATCACCCACCCCTTTTGGTAAGATCGCGTAATTTAAACACAATACCCACTTATCTGCATTCATCAACCTGCTGACCCCTGGCATGCCTTTCTGCCGAACCTGCTATATCATCATTGTTGTATAAGGTTTCCCTTCATCTCGAAGGCGAAGTGCTTTTACCCTCGGGCCCGGACGAAGCACATTTGGAAGGCAGGGCTAGCAATTTTACGCTTACCGGGGCAATACACTTACAACAACAGAGCTTTTACAGTTGACCAAAGCAACAGAAACACCCTGGGAATCCAGGGTTTTTCATTTTCCTAATCCTTGCCTGTGATGCGAACGATCTTCTTTTAGAAAAAAGCTCCTATTGTCAATTGCAATCCCCTGTTTTTATACTCACCAACTTCAGCTTCGGCAATATTCGCGAGGCTGAGTTGATAACCTACATTGGCAAATAATTTTCCAAACTGTATGCCTGCCAGCGCGCTGATGCCGTAGTCAGTTTTCTTTAAACCAGCACCACCATCCTGTTCTTTCTTGAAAGCATCTACTTTTTCAGACTCTACTATATCATCCCCGCCGGGCACGGTGTAAGTGACTGTGTACTTCGATTTACCGCTGATACCGTAGTTGAAAAAGCCGCCGCCGCCAACATATAAAGTAATGCCGGGCAGTGGAGCACGGAACAAAACATTAACCGGCACCTGCAGGTAATTGAGATTGTTTTCCAATTTCACCTTGGTATCGATTTCACCAGTCTCAGTTGCTTTCAGCACCACGCCATGCTGCAAAAAATTAACACCGGTGCGAATAGCCAGACTTTTGTTGATACCTATCTGTGCCACAATGCCGCCGCCGGGCAGGGCCTTCATGTTTTTAGAGTAATCAAGGAGTTCTTCAAATTTGATCTGGGCTGTTGCCAGGTTGCCAGTGCCCTGGATGCCGATCTGTACTTGTGCAAAGCTTCCTGCCGACAGAATAACGCCTGTCAATAGTCCAACTATCTTTTTCATAAACTGTCTTGATTAAATTTTGCTCAAAGAAAGCGTAGCCCGCGCCCGGGGACAATGGCGGTATGGATGAATTGCAGGAAAGCCGGAATAAATTGTTGCGACGCGCAGCTTAACTCGTTATGGCTTTAATTCAACTGCTTTATACGAATATTCCTGAAATCGATGGGTTGTCCTTCGCTTTGCAGGGCAATGTAGCCGCTGCCCAGGATTTTACCGTTTTGTTTTACCGCGGGATCGTAGCGGTTTACCACGCCCCCTCCTATCTGCGGTTTTGAGTACTGCAGCACGGTATCGCCGTTGATGATATGCTGGATGAGGCTATCGCCATAAACGATGAGCTCGGCTTGCACCCATTCATCGGGCGGGTATGTTTTGGAGCTGCTGCTGATGCAATGCGTGCTATCGAGCCGGCCATTATATACCACGTGTGTGCCGGGGCTGCACATATTGCCGGTGGGGCGCGGTTTGCCGTCGGGCAGACCGGCGAGGAACTGCATTTCGATAGAGATGGGCCAGTCTTGCTCTTTGGGCATGGTGCGCGGATCCTGGCTATGAAACATAAGGCCGCTGTTGAGCCGCGTGTATGGGGGCGCGTCTTCTTTCCAGGGCTCTGCAAAGCGGTACTCGAGCTTAAGGTGGTAGCGCGAGAAGGGTTGCTTATAATAGAGATGACCAAACTGGTCGTTGAATGCGCCGTACTGATCGTAGCGCACTTTGATCATTCCATCTTCTGCGCGGAAGGTATTGCCGAAATTGACGCCGGTCTCATGGTGATGAATTTTTACGATCCAATCGTTGATATCTTTACCATTAAACAGTGATCTCCATTCGCTGCTGGCGCCCGCTTGTCCCGGCCGACCGCCGCAATGTGTGAATGCAATGAATACGGTGAAAAGTAAAAGGTATTTCATACCCGGCATGCGTTTTAGGAATAAAAGATACTATTTAATGAAGGCGTGGCAAAAAGTGACGACTGCAAATTTTTCAAGATTCTAAAATTTTCCATAATGAAATCAATCAGCTGTCTCGCAATATTTATTGTCAGTATTCTTTTCCAGGGCTCCGCCTGCGCGCAGGATCGTCGCTTTTCCAACCCTGTTGGTTATATCAACGACTTCAACAATTTATTTCTGCCATCGGAAGTGGCCAGTCTTGATTCAATAGTGCGAGCTTTTGAAAAAGAGACCACCGCGCAGATCGCGGTTGTTACCGTAGATACTACGTTTTCCTCTTACGACAAATTCGATAGCACAGTCATTGCTCTTCATAACGAATGGGGTGTAGGCGCGAAAGAAAAAAACAATGGTGTATTGATTGTGATTTGCCCCGCATACAGGCTGATAAGAATTAACAACGGCTACGGCACTGAAGAAAAGTTGACAAATGAAGAGACGAAGCGAATTATAGATTCGATAATAGTGCCCCAGTTTCGGGAGGCTAAATTTTATGAGGGAACGAGGGACGCTATATTAGCGATCATGAAAAAGATCAGGTAAGAAGCAAAAAATCCCGCCTGTCGGCGGGACTCTGCACTAATCAGTGGCCAAACCCACATTAAACCTTATCCTATGCGAACAAAGCTACTTTCGCTCAAAATTCCCGCCATGTGAAAAACCCCGGAATTCCCGTTTTTTCTCACGCTCTCCCATATCCCAGAAACAATTTAGGTGCGAGTGGTATATGTTTTTCCAGGTAAATCAACGCCTTTAGCGTACACAGTTACCCGTTACGGGTATTCTTCGTGAAAAAAAACATTTTTTCCGTTTTTTTTCACCTTGCGAAGCAGTGGGAAATGGGTTAGTTTGTGGTGGAAATTAAGATTGAAAACCCAATAATACCCTTTGTGGTCAGATTACAATATGATAGACGATGAATTTGCACCATTGAGGCATTTCTTTTATGTAAGCACGCAAGCGTTTCTTATGTTGGCGAGCTTTTATGCCGCCATTGTCGGAATTATATATAGGAAACGATTTAAACAACTGAAATACTTTTTTATTTACCCATCAGTGTCGTTTACAGAGACCTTTTTGACGTCCGCTATTGCTCGATTTTGCCCAGAATTCGACGCATTAGTTTTCTCCAATTTCATGATCCACCTGTTTCTCCTGGTGGAATTTGTAATCATTTATTCTTTTTATTGGAGTATTCTGAAAGATTCTAAAGCAAGAATACTATTAAAGGGAGTGGGCGTGATTTACGCCACGAGCATAATTTCTACCTGGTGTATAAATAAGACATTTTATTTCAACCCAGAGGTGTTTTTTGTACCACAGGGTTTAATATTGCTAATTCCGTGTTTCTACTATTTCTTTCAACTAATACGAAGCCCTTTACCGAATGAATTAAAAACCGATCCAAACTTTTGGGTAATGCTTGGGATCATGGCATACTTTGGCTGCACATTACCTTTATTTCTATTAGACAATATTCTCGACTTTTCAAATGAAATTGAAAGAAAGGTGTATGCGATAAATTGTCTGTGCTATACTTTGTTTTTTCTACTACTAATCAAAGCTTACTTATGCATAGCGAAAAAAGCATAATAATATTGTCTATCGTGGTTACCAGCGCATTCATATTGCTGCTTATTGCATTCATTGCGTATATAATCTATACCCATAATCGACGTCAAATTGCGCACAAACGAGGTATTGAGAAATTGAAATCAGAATTTGAAAAAACGCTCCTTTCAACTCAACTAGAAATTCAAGAACAAACTTTTCAAAACATATCTACAGAAATCCACGACAATATCGGCCTGTCGCTGACTCTTGCTAAACTTAATCTTAATACAATTGATTGGCAATACTCGCCTCAAACAAAAGAAAAAGTCATCAGCTCGGTCGAATTCATCTCAAAAGCTATCGAAGACCTAAGTCACATTTCGAAAACATTACATACCGGCTACATAGAAGAAAATGGATTGCTGCATGCGCTGGACCTTGAAATAAGGAAAATCCGTAAACTCGGACTCTTCGAGATTAGATACGACGTTATTGGTTCACCGGTCTATATGAAGACCCAAAAAGAGTTGGTAATCTATCGGATAATCCAGGAGGTACTGAACAACAGCATAAAACATGCACGCGCAACCTGTATTGAACTTGAATTAAATTATCTGGAAGATAGTGTAGAAGTAAAGTTAGCGGACAACGGCCGTGGATTTGATCAAAACGAAGCGGAAGTTGGAACTAAGAAAGGGACCGGGCTATTAAACATTATCAAACGAGCATCGCTGATTGATGGCCATTGTGAAGTAAATAGTGTTCTTGGACAAGGAACCACCGTATTCATGAAAATACCCTATTAAGACATTTGCCAAAGTTTTTTACCATTTGACCTTAACTACTATGCCTGATCAAAAATTAATTACAGTCGCGCTGGCGGACGACCATGTTCTTTTGCGCGACGCCTTAGCCTATCTGATCAGCAGTTTCAACAACTGCCAGGTCCTATTCACTGCTGCCAATGGACAAGAAGTTATTGACCGCGTTAAGGGCGGCAATCATCCCGATGTAATTATCATGGATCTCAATATGCCCGAAGTGGACGGGCATACCACCACCCAATGGCTGCGAGATAACCATCCGGATATTCATGTAATGATGCTGACCATGTATGATTCCGAACTCACATTGATTCGTATGCTGCAGGTTGGAGCCAAGGGCTTTCTCAAAAAAGACATACACCCTGACGAATTGAAATTTGCCATCCAATCAGTAGTTGAATCCGGGTATTATTATACTAATAGTGTAACCGGCAAACTGGTAAACCTGTTCAGGAATTCGCCAGACGAAAAAATTGTAATGAGAAATATGCTGACCGACCAGGAAGCACAGTTTCTGCGTTTTTGCTGTTCAGAAATGACTTATAAGGAAATTGCCGTAGAAATGGGGCTCAGCCCAAGAAGCGTAGAATCCGTTAGAGACGAACTATTTCTTAGGATGGGCGTAAAGAGCCGTGTGGGACTTGCCATGTATGCAATACGACACGGCCTGGCAACTTTCTGAATAAAATTTTTGAAGTGTAAACTATTCCCTCATCAATCGATCAGCTTATTCCTCATTCCATACATTATCAAACCAGCGATGGTACGGGCGCCCACCTTCGATTTCATGTTCTGCCTGATGGTCTCGATGGTGCGGGGACTTAAGAAGACTTCTTTGGAAATCTCCTCCGTTGTCTTGTCCTCGGCGAGCAATTTCAGAATGCGGATTTCTTTTTCAGAAAACTTTATCGGATTGGGGTAAAATTGACGTACTTGTTTTTTGGTCTGCAGCTTCGACAAAACTGCTTTGTTCACCAGGTCGTTGAAATAGAAGTCGTCATTCATGCAGGTAAGTATCGCCTGGTAGATTTCTTCAGGGTCGGTGGTTTTGGTCAGATAGGCGTTGGCCCCCATTTCCATCATCTTGGTAATCATTTCCTGGTCGTCGTACATCGTTAATACAATGATTTTCACGTCACTGTATTCTTTCCGAAGTATCCCGATGGCATTTACGCCATCCACTTCGGGCATACGGATATCCATCAGCAATACGTCGGGTTTCTTGATTTGCATTTTATGCATCAGATCCCTGCCGTCTTCCGCTTCCCAGAGTATCTTCAGATACTCTTTGCCTTTTAGCGCCATCTTAATTCCATCACGGAAAATCTTATGATCGTCAGCCAATGCTACTTTGATGACCAGTTCAGAGCTCATAATCAAGGTCGGCCTTTTAATGGGTTATAGATCGGGTTATCGAATTTGCCAAACGCGTAAATATACTTTTCGTTTTTTTCCTCGTCAACCCCGCGTAATCACACTTCGTAAAATATTCAATTGAAATATCGTAATAAATTTCCGCACGTGGTACAAGGCGAACGTTATATTATCAAAATCAATTCGCAAATTTCCGATACGCCTCCAAGCAGATTTACGATACGCCCGGTAAATTCTGAACTTCAAAAAAGGAGCGTTTCTGCGCTTGCTCACCTATTTCCGTAACGCTACATTTGTAACAGAAGTTGATTGATGCGGATAGGCAACCTCAAAACATCCAATGTCCTAGTTACCGTCCAGTAAATAATTTCCAATCATCTTATGAAAGCCAACTGTCAAGTCCAATATCAGTCAACTTCTACTTTTTTCTTCCAAATCGGGCATTACCTCCGGTGTCAATCAGCACTATTCTTTCCGTGGTGAATTCTGTAACTGGTTAGTCTTAAACGAAGAGCCATTCCTTTCATTGCAGTGCGAGGGATCAATAATTCAGAGGTAAGATAAAAAGTTCCAGGGTTTCAAGTGCCACGCCCCTAAATTCCGTGCCAATCTCTTAAGTAGTTCCACTTATCCACAAAATGGGCAAAAATGTTAACATTTTCCCGGTTGTTAGTAAAGTTCCCACATTAATTTTGGGACATTTACGATAGTAAAAATACGGTAAAACTTTCGCGTTTTTACTCATTTTTGCCTCGTGTTCTTACCAGGTAAAATCCCCGCAAATCCACGTCTGTCGTGAATTTCGGGCAATTTACATTATTTCAGGACTCCGTTAACCCGTTGGCTATCTTTTTTTTTTAGAGGTTTTTTATTGTCAGGAACCACTATTCTCAACCTCTAAAAACTCACTACTATGATGCAAAAAGAACTCATCACTAAACGCCCCGTAGCAGCAATTGGTGAAGAGGTCGGCTATGAGTTAGGCGCTCAATTGGTAAAAAACTACCAGGAAGCTAACCCGAGTGACACTCAATTCTACACAATCGGAAGAAACATCATTGAGCAGATCCTGGCTCAGCCTGGCGTAGAAGGCATTCGTTTCTACAATGCTATCGACGAGCAAGGCGAAAAGACATTGGTATACGTAGGAGTTGATGCCAATGGAAAGGCCATTAAGGAGTACTCATTGGTAGACAGCGAAGGCAATATTGCAGTTCGTCCTGCTATAGTAGCAGACCGCGCTGGAAAAGGTAAAGGCGGCCCTTGGTGGGAAGATCTGATTTTCTGGTAGTAAAAACACTTGACTATTAGAGAAATGCCTTTTATATTTGATTAAATTTAAAGGCATTATTGGAAACAGATATACTTAAGCCAGTTAGTGTGTTATCTGGGTTATTACCCATAGTATTGTTTCTTGTATTCTTGAGAAGAAACAAAGAAGCGAAGCTATGGGTAATTTTTTTATACACAATACTGTCATTGATTACTGATATTTTGTTTGACGCGCTTCCTCAGGAAAACAAAGTATCTTCCTTCTATCTATTTAGTTTCTTCACAATAACCGAGTTTACAATCTTCTCGTCCTTTATCTTTCTGCAGATTAAGAAAAAAGCACTACGACTCTTTATAGCATTCAGCAGCATAATATTTTATGCCTTTGCCATTAACAACCTTTTAACCCGCCCAGCCAGCAGTATTCCAATATCAGAGAACAGTTTTGATTCTGTTCCTGCCTCGGTGGAAAGTATCTTGGTGATTCTATACTGCATATTGCTCTATTTCGAACAAATGCGTAGACCGGAGATATCATTTATTTATTCAACAAAAGTATTTTGGGTGGCCACGGCGTTTTTGCTATACCTAGCTGCGACACTTTTCCTTTTTATCTCAACCGCTTCGTTGACGGAGAAGGAACAAGAAGCATACTGGCCGATCAATTTGCTTTCCAACATATTAAAAAATATCCTACTATCCATTGCCTTCATCCTCCCAAAACATAAATCTCCGTCCCCGTCTGATAATGATTTATATAACAAAGCCTTTGCGCCACCGTTTAATTAACTATAAAACACCTTAATCCCTAGAGCTAACCCATGTTCCTGTTGCAAGTCAATAACCCCGGTAGTCCTGTTTCCCTGGTGCTTTTCTTCGGTACCGTGGGCATGCTCGCGCTTACTATCGGACTTATTGTCTTTATCATCTTCCACCAGCGAAAGGTTATCAAATACCAGATGCAGCTCCAGCGTTTGGAACAGGAACAACAAAAAATGCTGCTCAACGCATCCATACGACTGCAGGAAGAAGAACGCCAACGCATCGCAGCCGACCTGCACGATGATGCCGGCCCATTGCTCGCTACTGCGCGCTTATACCTGAACGAAAACCTGGTGAACCTCGACAAGACTACCCAACTGCAAAGCATTTACAACGCCAAACAGATTATTGACGATACCATACAGCTGATCCGCAACATCTCGCATAGCCTGATGCCTCCTACCCTCAAAAATTTCGGGTTGGAGAGCGCTGTTAACGACCTTTTCCAGAAGATCAGCGGCTCAGGTAGTATGAACGCCAGCTGCCGCTTTCACGATTACCGCGAAAGACTGCATCCCGACCAGGAACTGATCATCTTCCGCGTAATACAGGAACTGGTGAATAATATTCTCAAACACAGCAATGCCAGTTTTATCCACCTCACTCAAAACCTAAGCGGAAATAAGCTCTATATACGACTGCACCACGATGGACGCGGTATTACACAGGCTGATTTCGATAAACTCAATAAAAGCAACCAGGGCCTCGGCCTTAAAAATATTCAAAGCCGCCTGCGACTCTTGCAAGGCCGCATCTATTTTGAAAAGGATATGTCACAGACCTATTACAAAGTGACAATCGAAATCCCAAGACTGGAAGAAGAACCAGTTCCGGAAGCGGTGTAGGGGATTTCGGGTTCCGGGTACTCTAATTCAAGCTAATCTGATGGCCTGAGACCCGCTAAACCAGGAACCATAAACCCGAAACCCGAAACTATTTAGTATTTTTAGAATGCCAATATCATAAAAAACAATGGGACCTATTAAAGTTGCTATCGCTGACGACCATAAGATATTCCGGAAAGGAGTAATTCTTTCGTTGCGGCCATATACCAACATCAAATTTGTGCTGGAAGCGGAGAACGGGCAGGAATTGCTGGATAATTTGCCAACTACTGCTGAGTCACCCGATGTGATACTGATGGACCTGCGCATGCCCCTGAAAGATGGCATCGAAACCACCAAGATCATCGCCAAACAATACCCCAATATTCATGTGATTGCCCTTACCATGTACGAAGATGAGCGCTTTGTGAGCCATATGATGGAAATTGGCGCCAATGGATACCTGCTCAAAAGCGCCGACCCGGCCGAAATCAAAAAGGCCATAATGGAAGTGATGAGCAAAGGCTACTACCTGAATAATTTTGTGAACAGGATATTGCTGAAAAAATCACATGCACGGGTAAAAGTCGTGCCCAGCCTTAACAATGAAATTACCCTGAGCGAGCGCGAAAGAGACGTCATCAAATATATCTGCATGGAATTTACGGCGCATGAAATTGCACAAAAACTCGATGTGAGCCCCCGCACCGTAGAAGCCATTAAAGACAGATTAATGGAACGCTTCGGCGCAAAAAATACCGCAGGATTAGTTTTCTTTGCGGTGAAAAATAACCTGATCGACTAACCCCAAAAATAAATTCGCCCCAAAACCCCTGTGAAAGACCGGTTGCACCAAACCGCCTGACCACCCATGGTACAAACCGGTAGTGAAATATTTAAGGTTTTGTCGATATTGGCCGTCTTTGCGCCACTATTGCCAATCGTTATACTCTTTATCCGCCGCGCCGCCCCCCATCCCATACTTAGTTTACTGCGCATTACCTGCATCGTGGTATTTATTCAAAACCTGGCCATTGCCATACCTGCGCTCACAACGCTTTATCTGCCCTTTATTTCCGCGATCTTCCGCCTGGCTGAACTATCCCTGCTCTATTTCCTCTTGGTACAGGCTGCCCTTCCAAAGCGTTTACGCGATATTATGGTAATGCTGCTGGTGTCTTTTGTTTCGGTGGTCATAACTATCTATGCCTTTCGCGGCGCCAACGCCTATCCTACAGTCATCACCGCCATCGAATCGTCGGCTTTGATCTTACTTTCACTAATCTCCCTGATGAAACTGATCAGCAACCGCCACATTGTTCTGTTCCAGCAACCATTGTTCTGGATAGCCGGCGGCGTGATCTGCTATTTCGGAACCTTTCTGTTCATTGAGGGACTCACACGCGTACGAACGGGGTTGTCGCAGAATGTTGAGGAAAAATTGATAGTCTTCTGGATTGCTGGTATCAGCCGCTTCCTGTTCTTCAGCCTGGCGGCGTATGTAGCGCCCGTTAAGAGAAACGATTTACATCAATAAAAATTCACGTTATATTTTCATTTCCGGTATATCCCCTTCCACAATCATCTTCGCCAGTGTCTTGCTTCTTATTTCCTCTACGCTTACTCCCGGCGCCCTTTCCACCAGTTTCAATCCGCCCTCAGGCAATACATCAATTACGGCCAGGTCAGATACAATACGCTTAACACAGCGAACGCCGGTAAGGGGTAAGGTGCATTTGGGCAAAATTTTCGATTCACCCTTCGGGTTTGAATGCATCATGGCCACGATAATATTCTTGGCGCTGGCCACCAGGTCCATGGCACCTCCCATCCCCTTCACCATTTTTCCGGGGATTTTCCAGTTGGCAATGTCCCCATTTTCCGATACTTCCATCGCACCCAGCACGGTCAGATCCACCTTGCCTGCGCGTATCATTCCAAAACTTTCAGCACTGTCGAAAAATGCACCTCCCGGCACAATGGTCACTGTCTCCTTGCCCGCATTGATCAGGTCGGCATCAATTTCTTCCTCTGTAGGATAAGGACCCATGCCCAGCATGCCATTTTCAGACTGCAGCATAATGGAAATGCCTGCCGGCACGTAATTGCTAACCAAAGTTGGAATACCAATTCCAAGATTAACGTACATGCCGTCTTTCAGTTCCTGCGCAATGCGTTTGGCGATTCCGAATTTATCTATAGCCATAAGATTGAGTTTCGGGTTTCGTGTTTGCGGTTTGAGGTGCCGGGTGCAATGACTTGCGCCGACGAATGGGTTATTGGATTCGGACAGTTCTGCGCTCGATGCGTTTTTCATAGTTCGAGCCCTGGAAAATGCGGTGCACGTATATGCCCGCAACATGAACATGGTCGGGGTCGATTTCGCCAGGCTGCACCAGTTGTTCTACTTCGGCAATGGTGATATTACCGGCCTTGGCCATACTGGTGGAAAAATTGCGCGTGGTCTTGCGGAATACAAGATTGCCCATGGTATCGCCTTTCCAGGCCTTTACAATCGCAAAATCGGCATGAAGTGCATATTCCATCAGGTACATCTTGTTGTTGAACGCACGCACTTCCTTTCCCTCCGCCACTTCGGTACCATATCCCGCCGGTGTATAAAATGCCGGAATTCCCATACCGGCCATCTGTATGCGAGTAGCTAAAGTGCCCTGCGGAATCAGATCCACTTCCAACTCGCCGCTCAACAACTGCCGTTCAAATTCTGCATTCTCGCCTACATACGAGGCCATCATTTTTTTGATCTGGCGCGTCTTCAGCAGTAATCCCAGGCCAAAATCATCTACGCCCGCATTGTTGGAAATACAGGTAAGATTCTTTATTCCTTTGCGCACAAGCGCAGCAATACAATTTTCAGGAATACCGCATAGTCCGAATCCACCCAGCATTATGGTGGCGCCATCCTGTATGTCGCGGATGGCCTCGTCGGCGTTGGAGACAACTTTATTCATGCCAAGCAATGTTATTAGGCGTAAATGTAAGAACAAACGCGCTATAAGGGTGCGCCGGTCTTATACATTTCTTCGCGCAGGCGGTTGGCTTTGGCAGACAGCGAATCGAGCATCACCTTGGAAATATCGGGGCGTTCCAGGTAAAATTTCATGCTCTTTGCAAACTCATCCTTTGTGATCTTATTGAGGGTAAAAACCTGTTCATACATTGACAAGGCCTGTTCCTGCAAATTGAGCGTGGTGTCTTTGCTCAAGAAACTGGTGACATAACGATCGGCTACAATCATATCCCACAGTATCTTTTCCATCTTTTCTTTCGGTATAATACCTGAAGGAACTTTATACTGGTTGGTACAAGCAGGAAAAAGGAAAAAAAACATCAAGCCAATCACCAGCAATTGCTTCATTTCAACTCCTGTTTATAGGTGTTAGCATTCGTGAGATCCACTTTAGATAAAATTTCGCGGGCCCGCGATTTTTGCTCCGGTGGCGCCTTCTTGAAGATATTGACCAGTTCTTTCGATTTTCCCTGGAAGAAAAACTGAACGATCATGGTATTGGGAATATCGTTGTTCAGCGTATTGAATGCATTCAGCGAATTCATGACGGCATTGCGCGCCTCGTTCTCGTTTTCATACATATAGTCCAGGCCCTTCCTGTAATAATTGTAAATGGCATCATGCACGGCCGCGTAGCGGTTGTTGGTAAGATTTTCGATCAGCCAGTAGCGGTTGCGCAAACCGTCGAAAGCCTTCCAGCCGGTTATATCCCTTCCCTCGGGCGCATTGTTAACGATCGCCATCGCCCGCTTGAAATATGGATCGCCGCCGCGCAATGAAAATGAATCGAAATCAAGACCCAGTATCACATAAACATAATAAGCAATAATAGCAGTAAGGTTGGAGGCCAATGGATCAGTACCCGCCACACGGTTTTCGTTGAATTCTATCGGCTGAAATTCTACGTATTTAAAAATGATATCGTCGTCCTGGAAGTTGATCAAGGGAGTCTCCAGGCTGGTATTAAATACCGGTCGTGCTGCCTGCACCACCATCGCCGCGCGATAGGTATTGGTGCTTACCTGTTCTTTGATATTGATCAGGAAATTGCAGACTATCCTCTCATTGGGCTCGAAAGTCTCGTTGGTCCATTTCCTGTTATTGAGCAGGTTGGTCAAAGCAGTCTGCAAGGTTTGGAATACTTTCCTGTCGGTCTGCGAGCTCACCACGCTGGCATTCAGCGATACCCGCGCCCTCAATTCCTGCGCCTTGCCGGCGAATTGAATTCCCATTAAAAGGCAAACCAGGAATAATATCTTTCTGCACATATGGATTTATTTAGAAAATCAATTGACGGAATACTGACCTCAGCTATTGAGATGCATCACTATTCTATCAACGATATCTTTCGCTACTTGTTGTTTCAGCTTGCGTTCGTAAGGTATCTCTGCGCCGTTTTTCTCAAAAATGGTAATCTTATTGGTGTCCACGCCAAAGCCGGCCCCTTTATCATTCAACGAATTCAGCACCACCATGTCGGCATTCTTCGACTGCAACTTGCTGAGCGCATACTCGCGTTCATTGGTGGTTTCCAGGGCAAAACCAACCAGCAGTTGCCCTTTGCGTTTCATTTCACCCAAACTCTTAAGAATGTCCTTGGTCCTGGTGAGCTCAATCACCAGCGAGTCAGATGATTTCTTGATCTTTTCCCGCGCCGTTTCCACGGGCGTATAGTCGGCCACTGCTGCAGACATCACAGCCAGGTCGGCGCCGGGAAATTCCCTTACGCACACCTGGTACATTTCTTCGGCGGTCTGCACCTTGTGAATATGAATGCCGGGCAAACTGGTCTTGAAACCCGAAGGTCCCAATACCAGGTGCACATTCGCGCCCCGGCGCGCCAGCTCTTCCGCAATGGCAATGCCCATTTTTCCCGAACTGTGGTTGCCGATAAACCGCACCGGGTCGATGGGTTCATACGTGGGGCCCGCTGTCACCAGGGCTTTTTTGCCCGCCAGCTCCGTGCTCAAAAAAAAATTCTCTTCCAGGAAACGCATAATGGTCTCCGGCTCTGCCATTCGGCCATCGCCATAAAGACCGCTGGCCAGTTCGCCTTTCTCGACGGGAATGATCTTATTGCCGAATGATTCCAGCTTTTGCAGGTTCTGCCTGGTAGTGGGATGATGCCACATATCTTCATCCATTGCCGGCGCCACCACCACCGGGCAGGTGGCAGAGAGATAAGTTGCCAGCAGCATGTTATCGCAAAGGCCATTGGCCATTTTCGCCAGGGTATTGCAGCTGAGTGGCGCCACCACCATCACATCGGCCCAGCGGCCCATCTCCACGTGGTTGGACCACGATTCGTTATTAAAAAGATCGGAAACCACAGGGTTTTTCGACAGCGTGGAGAGGGTAAGCGGCGACACAAAATCTTTTGCAGCAGGAGTCATTACCACTTTTACATCGGCGCCGGCTTTCACCAGCAAACGCACCAGCAAAATAGACTTATATGCTGCAATGCTGCCGGTAACGGCAAGCAGGATTTTTTTTCCCTGAAACATAATGGTTTAAAATTAAGACAAAGCGCTTAAAGATGCCAGAAAAATGCCATGGGAAATTGCGGGTAACCTCCTGTACCTGGAAGCGAAATCGTGAGAATAAAAAACAAGAACCAAATGACAAGAACCAAATAAGCACCAAGATTTAAATTCCAAGATTAGAAATCTTCTTTGGAATTTATGGTTTGGAATTTATTTGGTTCTTGTTTTTTGGTTCCCGGAATTTCTTTACCCTGGATTCCCGTTCTAAAAGTAACGGCATCCTTGCGGATGCCGCAATTACTTAGCTAAACAGATCGTCTTCGCTCTTGCGATAGTAGATCTTGTCTTCCAGGAATTCCTGGGTCGCCAACAGAGCAGGATTGGGCATACGCTCATAAGCCTTGGAAATCTCGATCTGCTCTTTGTTCTCATGAATCTCTTCCAGGCTGTCGGTATGACTGGCAAATTCTTCCAGCTTAGTGTGCAATTCCTCCTTCATCGAAATGTTGATCTGGTTAGCCCTCTTGGCTATAATGGCAATGGACTCATAAATATTGCCGGTCTTAGCCTTGATCTGGTTCAGATCCCTTGTCTCGGCCGTATTAGAGGTATTGGCACTAATTTGTCTTCGTAATTTGCTCATTATTGGTGGCTTTAATATTGTTTTTAGATAAAGTCAGATAACGTTCCACTTCCTTCATCAGCGGGCTCTCCGGGAAGCGGTCAATAAAATCGTTACACTCGGTAACTACCTGCTCATAACGAGCTGGCTTCTTTTCGTCCACGCTGTTACCGGCAAACTGGAAATATGCCTTTATGATCTGCAGTTTGTATTCATCGCTTTTCGGCGAAGCCGGGAAATTATTCATAAGTGAAGTGTACGCGATAGCCGCAGCACGGAAATGTCCGAGGTTGAAATACAACTGGGCGCTTTCCATTTCTTTCTGCTCCAGCTTGGCGCGGCACTGATCGATAATGCTGTTAGCTTCCTTGATTCTCGGCGAGCCGGGATGCGTATTGATAAACGTTTGCATCAGGCCAATAGTTTTTTGTGTATTGGTCTGATCAAGTTGTGGTTTGGGCGATTGCCGGTAATAGGTGTATGCCCGCATGTACTCCATTTCTTCGGCACGGGGGCTATTGGGAAATACTTCTGTAAACTGTTTGAAGAGGTTCTCGGCCTGCAGCCAGTCGCGCAGGTAGTACGAGCAATATGCGAACTTGTAAAACAGATCCTCGAACTGGGGCTGGCCTTTAAACAAAGGGAACAGCTCCTCGTATAGTTGCTGAGCGTAGTGATATTTCTTCTGCACATAGTATTTGTCGGCCATGCGCAGCTTATACTCATAGTCGGTACTCTTCTGCACTTTTGCAAACTTGGAGCAGGAGGCCGCACCCAGGCTTATCAATACCAGGAATATTACAGATCGCATAAAGGAGGGCAAAGTTAAGGTTTTACGCACAAATTAGAAAGGATTGGCCAGTAGCCTAACTGCCTGAATGTTAATTATGATTAAAAAAACTTCCCCGTTCGCTTCCCGCCGGTCGGCGGAAAGGAACGGGGAAGCCAGTTTATAGACAAAGCTATGAGTACTTATTAGTTCCTGCGGCGCAGGTTCGGGAACGGAGCCGGCACGGTGGTCGGACCTTCTTCACCGGTTGCATCACGCAGATCTACGGTATTGCAATCACCGCCGGGTTCACCGTATTTGAAGATCAGGCGGTCAGAGCTGATACCTTCTTTTTCAACCAGGTAGTTGATGATAGCATTTACGCGATCCCAGCTGAGCTGTTGTTCAGACTTGGTTGAAGCGCAGTAACCTATTACAGCTATGCGGCAGCTCGGGTAAGCCTTGATGCGTGCAGCAGCTGCGGTCAGCAGGGCTTTAGCGTCGTTGGTCAGGGCTACAGACCTGTCGCGGAATGTTACGCTGGGCAGATCGCCGATGCCGCAACCACGGCCCACAATACCCATGCTATCGATATACCTTCTCAGCTCATCGCAGCATGCAGGCGGCGGGCATTTACCAACACCGTCAGCATCAACAGGCTGGCACTGAGTGGGCGTAATGAGTTCTTTATCCTTATAGTCAGGCACACCGTCACCATCAGTATCGCGGCTTACACCACGTGCGTCAACCGGAGCACCGGCTGGGGTGTTGGGCTCGAGGTCGAACTGGTCGGTTACACCGTCGCCATCAGCGTCATCCAACACTGGTTTCGGCAGTTTCATGTGACGGGGTTTGTTGATCTCGTTATATGCATAATCGAGCGGGTTCAGCCACCACAAAGGCTCAACAGACTTGCCGCCCAATGCGATGTTCAAACCAACAGACAGGAAGTTGTAGCTGTCGAAATCTCTTGTCTGGGCACTGGCCAGCGGACGAGGGTTAGCATCATTGTTCTGCCATTGCTGACCATCGAGGAGGTCAGTCTTGGTGATATTCAACCTGTCTTCAATGCCCAGGCTCAGTCTCTTGCTCAGTTTAAACTGAACGCCCAAACCAAAGTTGAACACGGGTTTGAAAGGCTCGCCCAGGAATTCGGGCTGGCTGTTATCGCCTTCAGCTTCAGTTTCATAATCACCATCGAACAGGTCCTTCAGGTCCTTGCGAATATCTTTTCTGTCCTTATATGAAAAACCGCTGGGGCCGTACTTAGTCAGAATATTATTGAAATTGTACGGGTTGTTACCATCGAGGGCATCAATCTTTGTGTCGTAGATCATACCACCAATACCGGCAAACGCGTATAAATTGAAGCCAGTCTTATCCTTGTGGAAACGGATATTATTCAAGGTAACAACACCCTGCAGGCTCAGATCCCAAATATTTGACTTATAGTTGTAAAACACTGGTGTTGAAGGCTGACCGGTCACCTGGTCAACATAAGGAGCCCAGGCGGGATTCTTCAGGTAGTTGGTAGAAGGCTGGAAGTTCAGACCTTTTGTAGTTCCGAATCCGAGTTCACCTCTTAAAGAGAATACATAACCCAAAGCTTTACGCACATGCAGTGCAGCACCGAATCCGGGGAAACGGCTACGCACGTCACCGGCAATGCTAAAAGCACCTACTTTTAGACCCAATTCCCACTGGTTGCGAGGCTTGGCGGGAAATGCATATTCATTGGCCATAAATTGCGTGTGCTGAGGTAATCTTTTTGAGGGCACAACAGAGGAGTCCTGCACGTCATAGCTCCCTCCTATCTGGGCAAAGGAACCGGACGCAATCAGGCACAATAAGCTAAATAAAAAAGCGTACTTTTTGCTTGCCATAACTGAGTTTTATGTGAAGGATTAAGTAAAGTTTTGAGCTGAATTTGTGCAAAAATATTAATTGACAGCTAATTACCAAATTTTTTTACCCAACACAATGTGCATTATCTTGCTGTCTTTCACACATTAAGACATTCGCACTGCAATTTGAGTGCCCCGCTTGAATGAGCCGGTAATGTATTAATTTGCCCTTCATTTTTCATGAAATTATCCCTAGGAATATTACGAGAGGAATTACCGGAATTTGAAAAGCAATTCAAAGAGGCGGTGAAGAGCCAGGTTCCGCTGCTGGACAGGATTATGCGGTTTATTGTGAATAGAAAAGGTAAGCAATTGCGACCCATGTTCGTACTGCTCTCCGCCAAATTATGCGGGCCCGTTAATGAAGTTACATACCGGGCCGCATCGCTGGTAGAACTGCTGCATACCGCCACCCTGGTACACGACGATGTAGTGGACGAAAGCCCTGAACGACGTGGATTTTTCTCCACATATGCATTATGGAAAACTAAAATTTCTGTCCTGGTCGGGGATTACCTGCTGGCGAAAGGCCTTCTGCTTTCGCTCGACCACGACGATTTCCGCATCCTGCAGCTGCTGTCGGAAGCCGTACGGCAAATGAGTGAGGGCGAACTGTTACAGATGGAAAAATCCCGCTCGCTCAACCTGAGCGAGACAGTATATTATGATATCATCCGCGGCAAGACCGCCTCATTGCTGGCTTCGGCCTGCGCCGCCGGCGCCTGGTCAACCACGCGGGATGAAAATACGGCAGAAAAAATGCGGCGCTTCGGCGAAAATGTGGGTATGGCCTTCCAGATCAAAGATGACCTGTTTGATTACGGACCCGACGAAGTAGGCAAACCCACCGGCAACGATATCAAAGAAAAAAAACTAACCTTACCTTTAATTTATACCCTGACCAATTCAGACGCTGCTACCCGTCGCCAGCTAATATATATAATTAAGAACCAGAACAAGGACCCGGAGAAAGTGAGACAAGTGATTGAAACTGTAAAATCTTCCGGGGGCATCGATTATGCGCACAGCAAGATGATCGGCTACCGCGACCAGGCACTGAGCATCCTGCAGACATTCGACAATGTGGAAGTGCGCAACGGACTGGAGGAACTGGTTCGCTATACCACAGACCGAAAGTATTAAGGGCTTTACATGTTATCTGGAATTTATGGTGCAAAAAAGATGGAACTTATTACCGGCGGCAGAAGAAAAGGTAAAAGCCTTGAACGATTGCCTGAAAATACATCCCGTGTTGTGCAAAATATTGGTGCAACGCGGAATAGAGACTTATGACGCTGCTAAAGCTTTTTTCCGGCCCCAGCTTTCCCATCTCCATGATCCCTGGCTGATGAAGGATATGGAAAAAGCCGTTGACCGCATCATGCGCGCCATCACCAGCGGAGAAAAAATTTTGGTGTTCGGCGACTACGATGTTGACGGCACCACGGCCGTAGCCTGCATGTACCGGTTTCTGCAGAAATGCTGCAAACCCGAACAACTCGATTATTATATACCCCACCGCTACCGCGAAGGTTATGGCGTGTCGCGCGCAGGCATCGACCACGCGTACGCAAATCGCTTCACGTTGATCATATCGCTCGACTGTGGCATCAAATCGGTTGACCTGATACGTTATGCCGATGAACTGGGCATTGATTTTGTCGTGTGCGACCATCATATGCCTGATGATGAGCTGCCCCCTGCCGTCGCTATTTTAAATCCAAAACAAAAAGATTGCTCCTACCCATATAAAGAACTTTGCGGTTGTGGCGTAGGTTTCAAATTGATCACCGCCCTGGCGCAAAAGCTGGAAATGGACGAGAGCGTTCCTCACGAATTTCTGGATCTCGTGGCTACAGCCATTGCGGCGGATATTGTGCCCATTACGGGAGAAAACCGCGTGCTGGCTTATTATGGTTTGAAAAAAGCGAATGACAATCCCAATTACGGCATAAAGGCGCTGAAAGAACTGAGTGGGGCTACCAAAGAATTGCTCATTACCAATCTGGTCTTTATGATAGCGCCGCGCGTAAATGCTGCGGGAAGAATGGATGACGCACGCAAGGCCGTGCAACTATTTATCGCCGGCAACTATGAAGAAGCAATGACGTATGCCACACAGCTGCACTCAGACAACAGCGAACGCAAAGAAGCGGATAAAAATATTACCGACGAAGCCCTTGCTCTTATAGAAAAAAGTGCTTATGCCAACGGTAAGTCCACCGTGGTGTTTCAACCGCATTGGCATAAAGGCGTGGTGGGCATCGTGGCTTCGAGGCTGATAGAATATTATTACCGTCCCACCATCGTGCTTACGCAATCGGGCGATTATGTGGCGGGATCGGCCCGCAGTGTGGCAGGTTTCAACGTGTATGAAGCCATTCACCAGTGCAAGGATTTGCTGTTAGGATATGGCGGTCATTTTTATGCAGCAGGCATGACCTTGCATCCAAACAACGTGGAAGCGTTTCGCGCACGTTTTGAAGAAGTAGTTTCGGCCACCATTTCCCCGGAACTGCTGGTACCTGAAATTGTAATTGATGCGGAAATAACCCTGAAGGATCTTCGCCAGCCTTTTTATAAGATACTCTGCCAGATGGAACCCTTCGGACCGGAAAATATGAAACCCGTATTCCTGGCAAGACACGTGTTCGACTCCGGCTACTCACGCATCGTAAAAGAACAGCATATCAAATTTTCCCTGCGTCAAGATAACATTGTGTTTAACGGCATAGGATTTGGTATGAGTAAAAAGTTTTCGCTTCTACAAATGAATCAACCGCTTGATGTCGTATTCACCCTTGAAGAGAATGAATGGAATGGCGAAAAGCATTTGCAGTTGAAAGTGATTGATTTTCGGTTAAGCGAAACATCTTAACAAAATTCTTTTTTTCCCCTCCTGACATACAGTTGTCATAACACCGGTTTACTTTCGAATAAACAGCAAATGCTAACGGTTGTTGCTAACGTACGTTAGCAAAAAAGTCCTGAACAAAAAAAATTCAGGCTTGTTATCCCTTTTACACTAATCAGACTTTAACCCGGCCTTTTCGTTTATGAAGAACAACACCTTGATACCCGTTTATGACCTTGCCGCCTGCATCCCGGGCACTAACTTCGTTATGAAGAAAACTGAGGGCACTACGGTTCCTTCATACCTGCGAGTGCCTCACAGGCATAAAGACTACAAAATAAGTTTCCTCGAAGAAGGCGAGGTAACACATTTCACTGATTTTGAGAAATACGTGATCAAAGCCCCTTCCCTGATTATGCTGGCTCCCGACCAGGTGCATCAACGCGACGGCGACAGCTACAACAAGATGGTGCATATTTCTTTTACGCGCGATTTGTTGTTGACTGAAACGCAGGGTCTTGTTGCCTGCTGGGAGTATATGTTCGGCCAGGTGGTAATCCCTATACCAACCGAAGAACATCGCCAGGAACTGAAGACATATCTCGACCTGATGTATAGAGAATTCAACAGCGACAGACCAGCGAAGGAAACCATACTGAAAAACTTGCTGAATGTGTTTATCACTGCCGCAGCCAGGATGGTGCCTTGCAGGGCAAAGGAAGATGGTCATGCCTCGGTAATGGATTCCTCATACAACAGGATCGTACGCCAGTTTAAGATGCTTACCGATCAACATTTCAGAACCAAGACCCGCGTTGATCAATATGCTGATATGTTATACGTTACGCCAGGTCACCTCAACGATATCATAAAAAGTGTGACAGGTAAGACTGCAAAGCAGTTGATTGATGAGAAGCGGGTGATGGAGGCCAAGAGGCTCTTATTCTGGGGCGAACTCTCTGTAAAAGAAATTGCGCATCACCTCAATTTCGAGGACGACGGCTACTTTAACCGGTATTTCAAAAAACATACGGGTCAAACACCTGCACTGTTTCAAAAAAATACCGCGAAAAGTACAATTTCTCCCCTGATTATGTAAATAGTTCTCACCGTAATTGAGACTATTTTTGCTCTCTCTTCCAATACCACTAAGCCGGTAAATTAAATGAACGCTTGCCAGACAGGCATAGGTATGTATTGTATTTATTAATAGCCAAACATCTAAAAAGACAAGATGATGAAAACAAAAATTAAGAACCTCTCCTATTTCCCGCTGGCTCTCGTTGCCGCAGGATTACTGATGCTGGTGAATAGCTGCTCCGATTCAGCTGCCAGCCCATCTATTCAACAGCCGCCGGCTCCCAGTCTGCCCGTGCTGACTGTTGATATTGTGCCCGCAACTACTTACCAGGAATATTCGGCATCTCTTGAAGGAAAAGTAAATGTCGAAATACGTCCCCAGGTGGACGGATATCTCGAAAAGATATTTATTGAAGAAGGCGCTTATGTGAAAGCCGGTCAGCCGCTGTTTAAGATCAATGATCGTCCTTACCAGGAGCAACTGAGCAATGCAAAAGCAGCATTGGTTTCGGCACTGGCCAATCTCGATCGCGCGCAGGTAGAAGTAGACAGGCTTACACCGCTGGTAAAGAACAATGTGATTTCGGAAGTGCAACTGAAGACGGCGCAAGCCAATTTGGAAGCAGCCAGGGGCGCCGTGTCATCAGCGCAGGCCAACGTGAGCACTGCGCAGATCAACCTCGGTTACACTTTGATCACAGCCCCGGTAAGTGGTTATATAGGCCGCGTGCCTTACAAGACCGGCAGCCTGGTTGGTCGCGGTGAAGCACAACCGCTCACTATGTTGTCTGATGTGAGCCAGATCTACGCCTGGTTTTCGCTGAGCGAGGTGGATTATCTGCAGTTCAAGAACGAATATCCCGGCGCGACTATACAGGAAAAGGTAAAGCAAATGCCTCCTGTTGAGCTGGTACTGGCCGACAACACTATTTATCCTGAAAAAGGGAAAATAGAAACCGTCGAGGGTCAGTTCGACCGCACTATGGGCGTTATCAGCTTCCGTGCTGTATTTCCCAATGGCGCAGGCATACTGCGTTCAGGTAATACCGGCAAGGTAAGGATACCCCGCAAGCACAACAGCCTGATAGTGCCGTGCGAGGCCACCTTTGAATTGCAGGACCGCGTGTTTGTTTTCGCCGTGGGCGACAGTAACCAGGTGGTGAGCAAACCCATCACTGTTGCAGAAAAAAGTGGTAACTATTATTTGGTTGCGAAAGGTCTTAACCAGGGCGATCGCATCGTTTACCAGGGCATCGACCGCCTGCGTGATGGTATGATCATTTCGCCGGAACCAATCACAACAGACAGCCTGCTCAAATCCAATCCCCTGTAATTTTTTAGTCAATCAGAAACAGCAGCATTCTTTTCTGTTTCGGGTTTCGAGTTCAGGGTTTCGGGTTATCTAACCCGAAATCTGAAGCCCTGAACCCGGAACCATAAAATCTTTTTCTCCATGCTAAGAAGATTCATTGAGAGGCCGGTACTATCTACCGTAGTATCGATCATTCTCACTTTGCTCGGGTTATTGTCGCTGTACTCACTGCCAATTACCCTTTTCCCTGATATCGCACCACCCACGGTGCAGGTAACTGCCACCTATCCCGGCGCTAACGCTGAAGTGGTGGCACGCGCTGTGGCCACACCGATAGAAGAAGCGGTGAATGGTGTTGAAAATATGACCTACATGACGTCTACGTCGAGCAACGACGGTACCATGACGCTGAATGTATATTTTAAAGTGGGTACCGATCCCGACCTCGCGGCGGTAAACGTTCAAAACCGTGTGTCGAAGGCCGTTAGCCAGGTGCCCGCCGAAGTGGTGCAGGCAGGTATTTCAACCCAGAAACAACAGAACAGCATGATCATGGTGCCGCTGTTGTACAGCGAAGACAGCACCTATGATGAAACGTTTTTACAGAACTATGCCAAAATAAATATCATCCCGGAAATTCAGCGTGTGCCGGGGGTAGGCCAGGCGTTTGTATTCGGCGCCAAAGATTATTCCATGCGTATATGGTTAAAGCCCGACAGGTTGGTGGCGAATAATCTTTCACCGACAGATGTGTTGAATGCCATACGTGATCAGAACCTGGAAGCAGCGCCTGGCCGTTTTGGCCAAAGCACGACAGAAAGCTTTGAATACGTGCTGAAGTACAAAGGAAAATTCCAGGATAATGCCGATTATGAGAATATCATTCTCCAAGCAAATGCTGACGGCTCTGTAGTGCGGTTGAAAGACGTGGCACGTGTTGAGTTCGGCGCATTTACCTACAGTGCTAACACCTTCATCGGGGGCAAGCAAGGTATTGGTATAGCCATTTTTCAAACGGCAGGTTCCAACGCCAATGATATTCTCACTGCAGTTAATGAGGTATTGGAGAGAGCGTCCAAATCATTTCCTTCCGGCATTAAGTATTTCATCATGTACAGTGCCAAGGAGTTCCTGGATGCCTCCATCGACCAGGTGCGCGAAACCCTGATCGAGGCATTTATACTGGTGTTTATCGTAGTGTTCTTGTTCTTGCAGGATTTTCGTTCAACACTCATACCGGCTATAGCTGTGCCGGTGGCGATTGTGGGCACCTTTTTCTTCCTGCAATTATTTGGTTTTACCATCAACCTGCTTACCCTCTTCGCGCTGGTGCTGGCCATTGGTATAGTGGTGGACGATGCAATAGTGGTGGTAGAGGCGGTGCACTCAAAAATGGAGAACACCAACTTGCCGGCTAAGGAAGCCACGCTGGCATCCATGAAAGAAATTTCGGGGGTAATTGTCTCCATCACACTAGTAATGGCAGCAGTGTTTGTGCCCGTAGGATTTATGCAGGGACCGGCGGGTGTTTTCTATAAACAATTTGCCTTTACACTGGCTATTGCCATTCTTATATCAGCTTTGAATGCGTTAACGCTAAGCCCGGCACTCTGCGCATTGTTCCTGAAGAATGTCCATAACGAAGAAGGTCAAACTGCAGGTGGCAAACCGCAAATGGTGCTGGCAGGTTTTGGTAAACGTTTTACCAAAGCTTTCAACGCCGGCTTCAGAGCCACCACCGATCGTTATGTGCAGGCTATCCGCTTCCTGATCAGGCGGAAATGGATTGCTATCGGCGGTTTAGTGATCGTGAGCATTGCCACCTGGTTCATGATGCGTTCTACACCTACCGGGTTTATACCCACCGAAGACCAGGGATTTATTGTGTACTCAGTGAACCTGCCGCCGGGCGCATCGCTCGACAGAACGCAACGTGTGATGGATAAGATCGACAGCATTTTGCAACGTGAGCCGGCAATAGACAGACGTGGCTCGGTAAACGGCTTAAACTTCGTTGCCAATGCCAACAGCTCCAACTACGCTTTCGGATTTATCAGGCTGAAGCCATACAAAGAGCGCGGTCCGGTAAAGAATATTGACGAGGTGATGGGCGGGCTGAACCAGAAACTGGCAGTGATAAAGGAGGCAAGCGTTTTCACATTTGTATTCCCCACTGTGCAGGGATTTGGCAACACCAGCGGTTTCGAATTCATACTGCAAGACCGCACCGCCGGTTCCCTTGAAAGACTAGGCAATGTAGCTTATGGATTTATTGGTGAGTTGATGAAGCGTCCGGAAATTATGTATGCATTCACCACATTCAATACAGCCAATCCCCAATACATGCTGGATGTTGACGAGACCAGGGCAAAACAACTAGGCGTTGATATCGGCGAGCTGTTGCAAACATTGCAGGTGTATTACGGTAGCAGTTTTGCCAGCGATTTCAACCGTTTTGGAAAATACTATCGCGTAATAGTGCAGGCCGATGCCAATTACCGCGCCGATCCTGCTTCACTCAATGGCATGTTTGTGAAGAATAATTTGGGAGAAATGGTGCCACTTAATTCAGTAGTGAAGCTCGAGCGCGTGTTTGGCCCCGAAATCGTTTCGCGTAATAATCTTTTCAATGCAGTTACCATCAATGGTTTGCCCAATCCCGGTTATACCACCGGTGATGCCATCAAGGCCATCCAGGAGGTGGCCGAACAGTATCTGCCGAGAGGTTATGCCACGGAATGGAGTGGTATGACGCGCGAAGAAATCAATTCGGGTTCGCAGCAAACACTGATCTTCCTGCTGAGCCTGGTGTTTGTGTACTTCCTGCTGGCCGCGCAATATGAAAGTTATATACTTCCGCTATCGGTAATACTTTCTGTGCCCACGGGTATATTGGGAGTATTTGCACTGATCAGGCTGACTGGCATTGAAAACAACATCTATGTGCAGGTTGGTCTCATAATGCTGGTGGGTCTGTTGGCGAAGAACGCCATCCTGATCGTTGAGTACGCAGTGCAGCGCCGCCGCGCAGGTATGAGCCTGGTAGATGCCGCGCTGGAAGCATCGAGATTGCGTCTTCGTCCCATCCTGATGACATCGTTCGCGTTTATCGCAGGCCTGATGCCATTGGTAAATGCAACAGGCGCCTCGGCGCTGGGTAACCGCTCCATCGGTACCGGTGCTGTTGGAGGAATGTTTACAGGTGTGGTACTGGGTATATTCATTATACCTGTGCTGTTTGTGATGTTCCAATGGCTGCAGGAAAAAATCAAACGAAAACCGGTAGTAGTTCCATCAATTGAAAATAATGACCATGCAACACGTTAAAAGTATAGCACTATATATATTCATCTTGTCGTTGGCAGCATGCCGGGTGGGTCGCGATTACCAGCGGCCCGACCTGGCGCTGCCGGCGCAATTCACCGGCACCGCCACCGGCGATACTTTGAGTGTCGGTGACCTGGAGTGGAAACAATTCTTTCCCGACACTACTTTACAGTCGCTGATCCAAAAAGCATTGACGGGCAATTTTGACCTGCAACTGGCCATGCGTCGTGTGGACGAAGCGCAGGCATACCTGAAGCAGGCGCGTGTAAACTGGACGCCGGTGGTGCAGGCGCAGGCAACAGGTTCTACCCTCAATCCATCGGAGAATAGTCTGAATGGTAAAAGCCTGGAAGCTTTTATTGGCGCTAATCACGTAGAAGACTATACGCTGGGCGCTACGCTTTCGTGGGAACTGGATATCTGGGGTAAACTGCGTCGCCAGCGCGAAGCCGCCGCCAATACCTTCCTGCAAACACGTGAAGCAGCGCATGCAGTGCAAACAACATTGGTGGCCGGCATCGCCAGTACTTATTTCAACCTGCTGATGCTGGATGAGCAGCTGAACATCGCGCGCCGCAACTTATCGCTCGGCGATACCGTGGTGCAGATGATGCAACTGCAAAAAGAGTCAGGACAGGTAACTGAACTGGCTGTGCAGCAGGCGCAAGCCCAACGACAAACCGCCGCATTGCTGGTACCGTTGCTGGAGCAGGAAGTAGCAATCCAGGAAAATACGTTGCGCATACTGACCGGCGACGTGCCCGGGCCAATAACCCGCTTCAGCAAGCTGCGCGATTTCACTATACCGGCTGAGCTCCCCACCGGCGTGCCGGCGGCACTGATCAGTCGCCGCCCCGATGTGCGCGCCAGTGAACTGGCATTAAGGGCTGCGAATGCGCGTGTGGGTTATGCACAGGGAAATATGTATCCCGCGCTTAGCATCACAGCAGCCGGTGGTATCAATGCTTTCAAAGCAAGCGACTGGTTCAGCATCCCGGCTTCATTGTTCGGAACTGTGGCGGGAAACATTGTACAACCCATCTTCCAACAGCGCCAGTTGAAAACTCAACTGGAAGTAGCGCGAATACAACGTGAGCAAGCGGTGATCGGCTTTCGTCAATCGGCATTGAATGCAATAGGCGAAGTCGCAAACGCAATGGTAAGGCTGGACAAATTAGAAAGCCGACATCGCATTGCCACTGAACAGGTAAACACCCTGCAACAAGCTATTGCCAACGCGAGCCTCCTTTTCAAGAGCGGTCTCGCCGACTACCTCGAAGTCATCACCGCCCAAAGCAACTATCTCCAGGCCGAACTTAACCTGGCCGACGTTCGCCGTCAGCAACTCGACGCGATGGTGGAGTTGTATAGGGCGCTTGGTGGAGGCTGGAAGTGAGGGGAATATTGAATTTGAATTTGAACAAGGAATTTGAATATGAATAAGGCTGAATTTCGTGAAGTAAAATGAATCATCAGCTGATTCATATTCAAATTCCTTGTTCAAATTCAAATTCAATATTCAATATCTCCGCGCTTACGCTTCAAGAATAATCCTGCTCTTATTTTCGCCGCCCATCAGTTCTACGCTGCGGGAAATAAAGTTGGTGAGGTCGTTGCCTTTGAGGAGACCTTGCGAAAGCAGGGCGAGGTCGGCGAGGTTATGAACGATTTTTTCCTGCTTTTCTTTATCGGTTTCGGAAAGCACTTTCTGGTAAATGGGGTGATTGCCGTTCACGGTAAGGGTAACTTCATCGGGCATATTGGCGTAGAAGCTTCCCATTTGCCCGCTAACGGCGGCCATATCCTTCATACGGCGGATGAATTCGGGACGAGTGGCCACCACGGGAGGAGCTTCGGGCTGAAGGCCTTTCACTTCAACGGTAATATGCAGGGCAGGCATTTCCAGTTCGAAGAGTTCCTTCAAACGTCCTTCTTCTTCCTTGCTCAACACGCTTTCTCCTCCCTCCTGTTTATCGATCAGGTTATCGGTGATATCGGAGTCAACGCGGGTGAAACGAACATCGGTCCATTTCAATTCCATCTGGTTGATGAACGCTGAATCGATAATAGTATCGAGTTGAACCACGATATAACCTTTGGCCTGCGCTGCTTTTACATAAGCATCCTGCTGCACTTTATCGGTGGTGTACAGCACTACCAGTTTACCATCCTTATTCTTCTGCAGCGCTTCGGCGGCCGCACGGTATTCTTCGAGCGTGTAATATTTCTTTTCTGCTGAATCGGTTGCTGCTTCAAAAATGTGGAATTTGCCGGCGCGCTCCATGAATTTATCGTCAGTCATCATACCGTATTTCACGAAGAGGGCCAGGCTTTCCCATTTTTCTTCAAACTCTTTTCTTTCCTTGTTGAAAAGCTCTTCGAGCTTATCGGCCACCTTCTTGGTGATATGGTTATTGATCTTGCGCACGTTGGGATCGCCCTGGAGATAACTTCGGCTAACGTTGAGCGGTATATCAGGACTATCGATCACACCGTGCAGCAACATCAGGAATTCGGGCACGATATCTTTCACCTCGTCGGTCACGAACACCTGGTTGCAGTACAGCTGAATTTTGTCTTTCTGTATTTCGTAGCTCTGTTTGATTTTAGGGAAATACAAGATACCGGTGAGGTTGAACGGATAGTCCACATTCAGATGTATCCAGAACAGGGGCGCTTCGTTGTATGGGTAAAGCTCCTTATAAAACGCCTGGTAATCCTGCGAAGTGAGTTCGCTGGGTTTCTTTACCCAGGCGGGTTGCGTGTTATTGATCTGCTCGCCCTTAAAGAAAATGGGCACGGGCAGGAAGCGGCAGAATCTTTTGAGAATACCCTCGATGCGGGTTTCGTCGAGAAATTCAGCGCTTTCCGAATTGATATGCAGCACCACATCGGTTCCGCGCTGATCTTTCCCTGTTTCTTCCAGGATATATTCCGGGCTTCCATCGCATTCCCAGCGGGCTGCCTTAGAGCCTTCGCGGAAACTCCTGGTAAACACTTCCACTTTATCGCTCACCATGAAGGCCGAGTAGAAGCCAAGACCGAATTTGCCAATGATATTATTCTCGTTTTGTCCCTGGTATTTCTTCACAAACTCTTCCGCGCCGCTGAAGGCCACCTGGTTCAGGTATTTCTCCACCTCTTCGGCAGTCATGCCGATACCTTTATCTGAAATGGTGATCGTCTTTTTTTCCGTATCCAGTTTCACTTCAATGTTCAGATCACCCAGTTCTCCCTTTGCCTCTCCGATCGACGCAAGTGTCTTCAGTTTTTGCGTAGCATCCACGGCATTACTGATCAGTTCGCGCAGGAAAATTTCGTGGTCACTGTACAGGAACTTTTTAATAATCGGGAAGATATTCTCGGTTTGAACTTGAATTTTACCCTTGGCCATAATATAGATAGGTTTTTAATATCTGATGCCCGCAGGCGAACAAACGCGATGCCAGAAGGGGGCTGCGAATATACGGCCGGAAAAAATGACAGGGTGCCCGGCGGGGCCAGGCAGTTTCCAATACCCCCCTCGTGGGCCAACTTCCCTATAGGTGGCCCTCTCCTGGGAATAATACCCCACGACAACACGCAGAAAATTGAGAATCAATCGCTTTACGACAGCCAGCTGTTGTCTTCACTTTTCCTGCCAACGCTCAACGCTCCGCAACCCACACACTACAGCCTACACCCTGCACCCGAAACCCGAAACCAATTGGCCCTTTGCTCTGAACCCATTATCTTTGCAGCCCATTTTAAATTTTAAACAAAAACAGGGATCAATGAACAATTATGAATTGATGGTGATTTTTACCCCTGTGCTGTCTGATGAGGACTTCAAAGCCGCCCAGACAAAATATACCGAGTTCATCAAAAGTAATGGTGGCGAGGTAGTGCACTCAAATCCCTGGGGATTAAAATCACTGGCGTATCCGATCCAGAAAAAGACTACTGGTCTTTACTGGGTGTTGGAGTATAAAGCGCCATCCAGCTTCAATGAGCAGCTCAAAATTCAATTGCTGCGCGACGAAAACGTACTTCGTCAAATGATCACTGCACTCGATAAATACGCCGTCGAGTACAATGAGAAAAAGAGAAGTGGTGTACCTACAGGAACCGAAAAAGCAGCGGAGGTGTAACACATGGCAAAGTCAAATGAAATCAAGTACCTGACCGCGATTAAAACAGAGAAACGCCAGAAAAAATTCTGCCGCTTCAAGAAATATGGCATCAGGTATGTGGACTACAAGGACGCTGAGTTCCTGAAAAAATTCCTGAACGAACAGGGCAAATTATTACCCCGCCGCATAACCGGTAATTCGCTGAAATACCAGCGTAAAGTGGCGCAGGCCGTAAAGAAAGCACGCCAGATGGCGTTATTGCCTTATGTAACTGACCTTTTAAAGTAGGAGGACACCATGGAAGTAATACTGATACAGGACGTAGATAATCTGGGTGCCGCCAACGAAGTGGTTAAGGTTCGTAACGGCTATGCACGCAATTTCCTGATCCCCCGCAAACTAGCGGTGGAAGCCAGCCCTTCTAACCTGAAAAAGGTGGAAGAAAAAAGAAAAGTGGCTGAAAAGAAAGAACAGGAAATGCTGAAAGCAATCAACGAAGTGATTGCCAAACTGAAAGAAGGCGCGCTGAAAATCGGAGCCAAATCCGGTACCAGCGGCAAAATTTTCGGTAGCGTTACTTCTCTGCAGATCAGCCGCGCTATCCGCGAACAAAAAGGTTATGAGATCGATCGCAAGAGGATCCATATTACCGATGAAGTGAAAGAACTGGGCGCTTACAAAGCCACTATCGACTTCGGCAACGGCAACAGCACTGAAGTTGAATTTGAAGTAGTAGCCGAATAACCGGCACCACCCAACTATATGCGAAAGACCTGTTCCAAAAGAACAGGTCTTTCCCTTTTCCGGGCATCGTATTAATCATAACTTCCCTCGTAATTCCTGCAGATTTTTCCCCCTTTTCTCCTGGTGATAAAATAATTGCACGATTGGAATAATTTGTTATCTTCATGGTTGATTAATGTCTTAGTTCTCATGTTCTGAAGTGCTTTACCTAATATCCTGGTTTCCTCAGTTCATTGTAGTAACTATAAGTCATTTATCGGTTTATTTTTCGCACTTTAAAACTTGTTACAATGAACATTTATGTAGGGAACCTCTCATGGCAAATGACCGATGAGGAGTTGAGAACCCTTTTTGAGCAGTACGGCTCTGTTACTTCCGCAAAAATCGTTAAGGACAAAGTAAGCGGCCGCAGCAAAGGCTTCGGTTTCGTTGAAATGCCCGAAGATGGTGAAGCACAAAACGCGTTGACCTCCCTGTACGATTCCGAAATCCTCGGCAGAAAGATCATCGTCAATGAAGCACAACCGAAACCACAAGGTGGCGGCGGCGGTGGCTTCAAGAAAAGAAGCTTCGGCGGCGGTGGCGGTGGCTACAAAAAAGGTGGCTACAACCGCGGTGGCGGTGGCGGTTATAACAGAGATTACTAAATCAAATTATACGCACACCTTATATCAAATCCCTCCAACCATGGAGGGATTTTTTTTGTGTTTTCTTTAATCAAACACCCTCAAATACTTAGCTTTGCAGTCACCACCCCTTTAATAATCTTTTAATGGGCATTTAAGGCGTATTCAAAATATATAACGGAATTTAGTTTTTCCCGGACGCGACAAAAAAGCGAACTAAGACGCATAACACCCAGACACTCAGCATCCAGGCACGGGCACAACTTTTGCCCTTCATTACACGGCCCGGAATTGCTATTAAATTGGTGCGTGATTTGCTTTTTACCGGGGATTACCCGAATCGATATGCCCCCGGCATATTTATTATTTACCAACCGCAGAATAATTAAAGTATCATTATGCTAACTGTTATCATTCCTGTCTTGAATGAAGCAAACACGATTCGTAACGTTGTGCAATTCTGTTTGCAACATTCTATAGTGAGTGAAGTAATAGTAGTGGACGATAAATCGGAAGACGATACCGTAAAAATTGCCGAAGAAGCCGGCGCTAAAGTCATCATCAGCCAGACACGCGGCAAAGGCATATCTATGAAAGACGGCATCAAAGCCGCTACTAATGAATTAATTATTTTCCTCGACGGCGATATAGATCCCTACCCCGAAGGCACTATCCGCTTACTCGCAGAACCTTTACTCAACAACGAAGCAGATTTTGTAAAAGGAAGTTTTGCCCGCAATGCAGGACGCGTAACCGAATTGGTGGCTAAACCTTTGTTGAATATTTTTTATCCCGGTCTTGCACATTTCTCGCAACCTCTGAGTGGAATGATTGCAGGAAAAAAATCTCTTTTCAATAAAATCGATTTTTTCAACGATTACGGCGTCGACATCGGTATATTAATCGATATGTACCTGATGAAAGCGCGCGTAAAAGAGGTGAATATTGGTTATATTGAAAACAAAAGCAAACCCTGGCAGGCGCTGGGCAAAATGAGTAAGGAAGTTTCGCGCGCCATCATCAGCAAAGCTCATAGTCAAAACCATGCGGAAATAAGCGAAGAAGAAATACACGCACTGGAAACGGTGAACCGCGAAATGAACAAAACGCTGCGAGAAGAACTATCAGGTTTTCACCGCATGGCCATCTTCGATATGGATGATACCATTCTGAAAGGAAGAACCATCGATGCATTTGCGCGCGAATTTGGTTTTACCGCCAAACTCGAAGACCTTCGCGACCGTGAAAAAGACCCGATCATCTTAACCAAGAGAATCGGTTTGTTGTTGAAAGGACGCACCATGGATGAACTGCTGAACATTGCCAGCAAAATCGAGATGGTGCCCGATATAAAAGAAGTTGTACAGGCACTGAAACAGAAAGGATATATAGTTGGAATAATCAGCAATAGTTACACACTGATAACCAATTACGTGCGCCAGCGCATCGGCGCAGACTTTTCTTACGCCAACCAATTGGAGTTTTTCGAGGGCAAAGCTACCGGCGAAGTGGCCCTTCCCTCCTACTTCTTTGGTTCGCCCGACAGCTACTGCGGGCACGCTTACTGTAAGACAAACGCATTGGTGTATGCCTGCGAAAAATTCAATGTACCTTTGAAGAACTGCATCGCGATTGGCGATAGCCGCGACGACCGCTGTATGGTGGGCAATGCCGGCAAAGGATTCGCCTTCCGCACCAAAGACGAAGTACTGGAGACAATAGCCTGGAAAAATATTCGCGAAGACAGTTTTCAGTCATTGTTAGCCGTGGCCTGACCAGAATTCTATTTCGCAATCCAAAAAATTGATCACCTATGCCAAAGAAACTGTATAATATCCTGGTGCCGGTCGATTTCTCAGGCAGAAGCAAATGGGCCATCACAAAGGCCATTGAGCTGGCCAACACCTTCCAATGCAATGTTCACTTGGTACATGTGGTGTCAAAAAATCTTTTACCGCTTATACCCATTGAGGCGAGCAATATACTTCCCTATGATGCAACGGTTGATATGAATAATGCGCGCAGGAAACTGGAGGCGATGAAAGAAGTCTATCAACAACACCTGGTAGGCGGCGGCAACATCGAGATCAGCCTCTTGCAGGGAAGAAAAAGCACTGAGCTACACCGCTACATCGAGAAATATGACATGGACCTGGTGGTGATTGGTTTATCGCGCTTCAACCTGGTGCACCGTATTTTATCATCGGTTTCTATCAGCAGGCTGGCACGCATGACCAGTGTACCGGTACTGGCTATACGAAGCAGCGGACTAGTAAGTCATTTCAAGAAAATTGTATTGCCGCTCACCAGTGAAGAAATTCCCGTTCGACGCGTGCAGTTTGCCACCATGCTGGCACGCTCCTTCCGCTCTACGGTTTACCTGGTAAGCCTGAGAAAGGATAATGAGAACGCCGCGCAATCGGTACTCAACAAAACACTGGAAGTTGTGCAAAGTCTTTCAACCATCCCGGTACAATGTTTTTTACTGGAAGGGAAAAATATTGCAAAGAGCACTTTAGAATTTTCGAAGCGCATCAATGCCGATTTGATAATGGCTAATCCGCTGAATGAATTTCATATGCCCGGATGGTGGAACCGTATCACGCGCAAACTGCTCACCTATGGTTCCAACATCCCGGTAATTACTGTGGATAAGAAAAACGAATCCGCCGGTTAGTAAAAATTTTCGGAATTCGTATTCTATAGGGCCCCGCTGATGATGCGGGGCTTTTTGTTAGCTGAACTTAAACTTCCCCGGTAATATTTCTATCTCAAAAAAATCACTCACCATCAGCTCCCCGTCGAGATGAGCAGCGATTTTTTCAGCAGATTTCACAACAACTTTTTTTACCCTGTATGATGACACAAATGATAATCCCAGGTGTTCTCCCTTCTCCATCTTCGGCAAGTAGATCAACCGCCGCAAACGATGGATGCAACCAATTTTCACCAAATCCAACAATCCATCATTAACCTCGGCGTGCGGTGCTACCATAAAGCCGCCGCCATAGCGTGAGCCATGGGCAATGCTGAGCAGGAAATACCGGTCCGAGGTTTCAACACCGTCGTAGATCAGTGTCAGTTCTTTTTCGCGGTAAAATGCGATCTTTTTAATAACGGTCCACAGGTACGCGAGATAGCCCGCTGAAATGAAACGCCTTTTTCCCATGGCCTGCACCACTTCGCCATCAAAACCAATACCCACGCCGTTCAGGAAATAATAACCATTGCAAAGACCTGCATCCACTAACTTTGGCTCGCTGTTGAGTGCACGGTCAAGATGTTTTTCAAAACTGTCGTTTCCATACAGTTTCCAGGCAAAATCGTTTCCGGAACCTCCTTTAAAAATTGATAAAGGAATGGATATATTTGGATACCGGTTAATGAAATAATTGAGCGTACCATCTCCACCGGCGATGAACACATCGGTGAAACCGTCAAAATTCACTGGCCATGTATCGGAGAAAATGGTGTGCGCAATTTGTCGCGTTTGAAGTTGTTGTTGAATTTACCGGCTTAGGCGCAGAGATTTTCCTTTACCCGCCTGGGGGTTACAAACAATTGCGATCTGCCGGGTTTGAGACATATATCAATTCATCAAATATAACAAACCGATTGCTTTATGGACCGCAGGTCTTTTATTAAAAACACATCGCTGGCAGGCGCCGGCCTTACCATTCTGAATTTCCCTGTATTTGGCAAAAATGCTCCAAGTAATAAAGTGGTGGTGGCCGTGATGGGCACCTATAGCCGCGGTGCTTACCTGGCCGATTGCTTTGCCAAACTGCCCAATGTAGAAGTGGCCTATATCTGCGACGTAGAAGAAAAAGCGATTGCCAATGGCATGAAACCTTTTGCCAATGCTTCACGCAAACCCACCGTAATAAAAGACGTTCGCGAACTGGTGAATAAAAAAGATTTCGATGCACTGGTGATTGCGGCACCCGATCACTGGCATGCTCCGGCAGCTATACTGGGTGTAACGCATGGCAAACACGTGTACGTTGAAAAGCCCTGCGGGCATAATCCTTACGAAGGAGAATTGCTGGTGGAAGCCATGAATAAAACCGGCAAGCTCATCCAGATGGGCAACCAGCGCCGCAGCATGCCCAACCTGATAGAAGCTGTGAAACAGGTGCGCGAGGGCATTATCGGCAATGTGTATATGGGCAAAGCCTGGTATGCCAATAACCGCAAACCCATTGGTTATGGTAAAAAAGTACCCGTGCCTTCCACGCTCGATTTTGATTTGTGGCAGGGTCCCGCTCCGCGCCGCGATTACAAAGACAACCTGGTTCACTACAACTGGCACTGGTTCTGGCATTGGGGCACTGCTGAGACCTGCAACAACGGCACGCATGAAATTGACTGCTGCCGCTGGTTCCTGGGCACCGATTTTCCCACCCGCGTCACTTCTTCGGGCGGACGTTATGCCTACAAAGACGATTGGGAAACCCCCGACACACAAGTATGCAGCTTTGAATTTGCCGATGGCAAAATGATCAGTTGGGAAGGTCGCAGCTGTAATAATTTCCCCGTTGAAAAAGCCGGCCGTGGATTCATCATATATGGCGAAAAAGGCACACTCGTAAATACCGGCAACGACGACTACGCTATCTACGATTACAATAACAAACTGGTAAAAGAAGTAAAGTCAGACGCGAAAAACGATCCCACCAATCCTGTAAGCGCCAGCGGCAACCTCGATAACTATCATTTACATAATTTTACAGAAGCCGTGCGAGGCAACGCCAGGCTCACTTCGCCCATTGATGAAGGAGCGAAAAGCGTGCTGCTTTGTCACCTGGCAAATATTGCGCAACGTACAGGAAGAACTTTGAACTGCGACCCGAAAAACGGACACATACTAAACGACAAAGAGGCGATGAAATACTGGAGGAGAGAATACGAGAAAGGCTGGGAGCCGAAAATTTAGTATGTGCTAGAGACCCGTGGAAGCATACTCGGTTTGTAGAAATTATTGCCCAAACTGTCGCGCATGCTATTTTTATGGTATGCGCGGACCAAACCCCCAATGGCTATGTCCAAAGGAAAAACAGTTTTAGACGATAAGCTGCACTGGTACAAAGACGCGATCATTTACGAACTGCACATTAAAGCCTTTCGTGATAGCAATGGTGATGGAATTGGTGATTTCCAGGGTCTGCTTGAAAAACTCGATTATCTCGAAGATCTGGGCGTAACGGCCATCTGGCTGCTGCCCTTCTACCCCTCGCCTTTCAAAGACGACGGATATGATATTGCCGACTACTATCATATCAATCCCACTTATGGCGATATCAACGATTTCAAAAAATTTCTGAAGGAAGCGCATAAGCGCAAACTAAAAGTGATCACCGAGCTGGTCATTAACCATACTTCTGACCAGCATCCCTGGTTTCAGCGCGCACGCCGTGCGCCCAGGGGTTCTGTGGAAAGAAATTATTATGTATGGACAGATGATCCTACACAATACAAGGATGTACGCATCATTTTCCAGGATTTTGAAACCAGCAACTGGACCTGGGATCCGGTGGCGCAGCAATATTACTGGCATCGCTTTTTTCACCACCAGCCCGACCTTAACTACGACAATCCCAAAGTGCAGGAAGAAATTTTCAAAATTCTCGACTACTGGTGCAGGTTGGGTGTGGATGGTTTCAGGCTCGATGCCGTTCCGTACCTCTTCGAACGCGAAGGCACCAATGGAGAAAATCTCCCCGAAACACATGCCTTCCTGAAAAAACTGCGCAAGCATATTGATGAACATTTCCCCGGCACTGTGTTCCTGGCCGAAGCCAATATGTGGCCGGAAGAGGCGGCCTCCTACTTCGGCAATGGCGACGAGTGCCATATGAACTACCATTTTCCCGTAATGCCGCGCATCTTTATGGCGCTGCAAATGGAGGGACGCTATCCCATCACCGATATATTTGACCAGACACCAGGGATACCGGAGACCTGCCAGTGGGCCATTTTTCTACGCAATCACGACGAGCTCACCCTTGAAATGGTGACCGACGAAGAGCGCGATTACATGTATAAGGTGTATGCCAAAGATCCCAAGGCCAAGATCAACCTGGGTATACGCCATCGCCTGGCGCCATTGATGGAAAATAACCGGCGCAAAATTGAACTGCTCAACTACCTGCTGTTTTCACTGAGCGGCACGCCCGTTATTTATTATGGCGACGAAATTGGTATGGGCGATAACGTATATCTCGGCGACCGCGACGGCGTGCGCGCACCCATGCAATGGAGTCCCGACCGCAATGCGGGTTTTTCAGAAGCCAATCCGCAGAAGCTTTACCTGCCAGTTATACTCGATCCCGAATATCACTACGAAGCGGTGAACGTCGAAACGCAGTACCGCAACACTTCATCGCTGCTTTGGTTTATGAAGCGGCTGATCGGCATGCGAAAAAAATACAAAGCCTTCGGTCGCGGCGATATGAAGTTTATTAACGTGGAAAACAGCAAGGTGCTGGCTTTTACGCGCACCTATGGAGATGAAGTGATACTGGTGGTGGCAAATCTTTCCCGCTATTCGCAGGCCGCCGAACTTGATCTGAGCGAGTTTAAAGGATATGTGCCCGTGGAACTTTTCAGCAAAAATCGTTTTCCGCTCGTCCAGGAAAGCAGTTTATATTTCCTCACACTCGACTCTTATAGTTGCTATTGGTTCCTGATGGAGAAGGCTTATCCGCAAACCGCGGATGAACTGGTTCTGCCATCGGTAAGCATCAACAAATGGAAAGAGCTGGTGGACGAAGCCACTATAGAAGAACTGGAAAACAGCGTGCTTCCCATTTACCTGATGAAGGTAAACTGGTTTGAAGATAAGGATCATGTCAATAAACGCATCACCATAAAACACCACGCGCATGTGCCCGTGCCCGGCAATGAAAGTTTTTTGTTCCTGGTGGAAGTGATGTTCGAAAGCGAGCTACCCAACCTCTACCAGCTTTGGATCAGCTTTGCGAAAGATGAACATGCGAAAAGAATTTCCGAAGCCTATCCGCAGGCAGTGCTTTGCCAATTGAACATTGATGGCCAGGAAGGCATTTTGTGTGATGCTTTATATACCGTGCCCGTGCAGCAATTCCTGGTTTCACGACTCACAAAAGGAAATGATCTGTCGGTAAAAAACGGTGAACTGAAATTTTCAGAAAGCTCTCATATCAAAAAATACCTGGCTGAGCACCAGGATGTAAAGACAAGAGTGGTGAGCGATAAGCGGAGCCATATCTCCATCGCATACGACAATAGTTTCTTCCTGAAAATGTACCGGCAGGTGGATTATATCACCAATCCAGATGTGGAGATCACCCGTTTTTTTAACCAGCAGAATAAGTTCAAAAGCTATCCGCGCTATTTCGGCAGCATAGAATGGGAGTTGGGAAAATACAATATCAACCTGGGTATGATGCAGGCGCTCGTCGAAAATCATGGCGATGGCCGCACGTATATGCAAGACAGGCTAAGTGATTACAATGAAAAACTGCTTACGCTCAATAAGGAACAGATACCGGCTATCAGCTGGCAAGACACACTCATCAATCCCATTCCTTACGAAGAGGCGCCCGGCAATGTGCAGGAAGCTATCGGCGTTACGGCGGGCGAAGCCGCTCGTTTATTAGGTACAAGAACCGGTGAAATGCACCTGGCCCTGGCTGCGGCCAGTCATGAAAATAAAGAATTTGCCCCGGAAAATTTTTCCCTGCACTATCAGCGCTCATTGTATGCGGGCTTTCAGTCGCAGGTGAGAGCAGCTTACTCCAACCAGGCTAAGGTGCTCAAGAAGTTGCCGGAAGATATCCGACCCGAAGTAGAAGAAATTTTTTCCAGGAAAGACGAAGTGCTCGACCGCCTCAAAAAGATCTATTCGAAAAAATTCGATATCACCAAGATCCGCATTCATGGCAGTTATTACCTGGAGCAGGTGTTGTTTACGGGAAAAGACGTGGCCATTTTGCATTTTGGCGGCGATCCTTCCCGCAGCTTTAGCGAAAGGAAAATAAAACGCTCGCCGCTGCGCGATGTGGCCGGTATTGTACGCTCGTTTCACTATGCCGCGCATGAAAATCTATTGAGCAACCGTACACGGCCTGAAGATATCGAGAAACTGAAGCCCTTTGCTCCTTTGTGGACGCACTATATGACTTCCTTCTTTATGCATGCTTACCTGCAGACGGTTAATGGTGCTTCTTTCATTCCAAAAGAAAAACACGACCTGGAGGTGCTGCTGGAAGTGTACCTGCTTGAGCGTGCCGTATTCAGTTTACACTATGAGCTCAACAAGCGGCCCGAATGGGTGCCCGTGCCGGTAAGACTGATCAAATCAATTATCGATAAATAGGCTAATTCAGCACTTTGACCTTAATGCTTCCGAAAACCAGCTCGTCGCCATGATTTTGCCATAGCATGTGGCGTTTGGCGGTTGGGATCCGGAAGATGGCAGATACTTTTTCATAGGAGCAAAAAATGGATGATGAAAATCAGCGCTTCAAAAGCCGTTTAAATTGTGAGCAGGCGGTATCGGCTACCTGCCCGTCTGGCTTGCGGTAGATGAAGTAAGCTGCCAGGTCGTTGCGTTGCTCCACAAACTCCATGGCTTTCTCAAGTCCCATCGCCATCAATGCATTGTCGTAAGCATCGGCCGTGATGGCATCAGGTGCAAAAACAATTGCGGAAATCAATTCTGTATCGGCGGGATAGCCGGTGCGGGCATCGATGATATGACTGATTTTTCTTCCACCGCTTTCATAAAACTGCCGGTAGCTGCCGGAAGTGGTAATGGCGCCGCTATCTGGTTCAAGAATTTGCTGCAGCCCGGCTCTTTCGAAAACCGATTGCGACGGCGACTCAATGCCGATTTTCATTTTTTCATTGCCGGGTAATTTTCTTCCTTTCACCCTTATTTCTCCACCCAGCTCGACGAGATAATTTTTCACGTCGTTTTTTTCCAGAAAATCAGCGAGCACATCTACGGTATAGCCTTGTGCAATTCCGTTGAGATCTATTTTTACGCAGGGCTTCGTTTTTTTCAAACGTTTGTTGCTGATTTGAATAAACTCACTGCTTACACATAGCCGGATTGATTGCAGGTAAGCGCTGTCAGGAATTTTCTCCGATTTTTTTACTCCAAAACCCCAGGCCTGCACCAGCGGGTGTACGGTGATATCGAAAATGCCACCGGTAGCATGAAAGGTTTCGATGCCTTTTTGAACAACGGTGAGCAGATGTTGGTCGGCCTTTATACCCCGCTTTGAATGATTAAACCGGTTGATAAGCGAACCGCGCTGGTAAAGTGAAAGAGACTGATCGATAACGCGAAGAATGCTATCTACCTGGCGGGCAGTCACCACGCTATCGGTTGCATAATAAGTGATGGCATACGTGGTGCCCTGTGCACGCCCGGTAATAGTTATTTTCTTATACCGCCTTGAGCCCGCTTCGCGGAAGGCAGCGATCAATACCAGTACAAAGAGTAAGGCGTACCAACAGCGCATCAACAAATATAAGTTGCGCGCCCCGCACTATTGCACGATCAGTTTTATTTGGCGGTTAAAATGTTCGCCGGTTATTTTCAGCATATATACGCCGGGCGATAATTTCAGTTTGGGTTGTACAGAAATTGTGATTGCATCGTCAGAAACCGCTATAGTTTGCGTGTGTACCACATTGCCGGCGGCATTGATCAGTTGCAGTTGCACACGTCCTTTCCAACCCGCCAATGCCACTTTAAATGCACCTGGTGAAGGATTGGGATACACCTGTACATTCCCGTTATTTGTTACCATACCTCCGCCATAATCACTTGCTTCGTTGTTGTGGAAAGTTACTCCGTATAGTTCGCTCGCTCCTGTGGTGAAAAACCCGCCTCCTCTTGTTGCCCGGTTGTTTTCAAAACGAATATTTCTCAACCGAAGCAGGCCGTAGAAATTATACAGGCCACCGCCCACGTCACGATGCACTATCATAAACCCGTCAGTAACCACTAAAGAAGAAACATCTGCGTTCCCATTTCGGATGGTGAAGCCATCGAAAACGGTGCTGTCGCTTGTAAAACCTGGCCCCACCACCACATGATGCACATTATTGGCGGGCGTACCATCTCCATCGATATCGCCATCCAGTATAGTAGGGTTGGTGATCCAGTTTCGCGCATTTCGGTCGCCTTCGGAGCCTTGGGTAGCAGCAAAGCCACCGTACAGGTGAATACCTCCCACCGCCCAAAAAGTTTTGTCGCGGTCTGTTGTTGGTTCTGCTATCCTATAGAGCGGTTTGTAAGTGCCGGCGGCCACCCAGATCTCTTTTATGTAATCCTTCACATTGCTGTTATCAATCCTGCGTGCAAAGGCCAGCGCATCGGCCAGTTCTTTGAGGGGCTGGCCCCAACTTTCTCCGGTTTGTTCCTGGGTAGAGGCATTCGCATTAACATATAAAATGCCATTGGCATCGGGTCTGATCGTGCATTCATAAGCGCCCAGGTCGATGATGGTGGCCATAATGCGGGTAGTACCCGCGATATCGATGTTGACCGCACCGCCGGTAGCGTCCTGGAATAACTGGTTATTGCCGGCATTGATCGCTACGCTGGCGGGAGACAGCGAAAAATCGCCCGAAGCCGGGTCACGAAGTAAAGGGCCGCGCACATAATTAGGTATGAGTGCCCCGGTGTGGTTGTAGAAACCTGAACCAGCTATTACACAACGAAATTCGTTAGTTAATGCAGACATTTCAGGATGTTCCGGCGATTCGTTGCCGTTAATTATGCTATTTATTACCCGATGAGAATAGATTGAAATAAATCCACCGCCAGCCAATCCACTCCGGTTATTGGTAATCGTTATATTAACGAACAGATTGTAGTCGCTTTCAGAAAACCAGCCTCCCCCGTTTTGCTCGGTTTCGTTTCCTGTTATCAGGCTGTTTACCAATATTACTGTAGCCTGGAAATCGTACCCACCACCGCCACCATACGCAGCCTTGTTGTTGCGAAATACAGCGTTTGTATACCGATAAGTTCCTTGTGAACTGCAAAGTCTCCCTCCTAGTCCTTCCGATTCATTATTGACAAGCTCTGCCTGGTGAATCACCACTTGAGAATTAACGCAACAGATACCTCCTCCATTACCAGTAGCCTGGTTGTTTTGAACGAGCACATTCGTGATATTCATTTGTGATACCCTACAATATATTCCCCCACCAGAAACGGCAATATTGCCATCAACCACGATATTCGATGCAGTGAAGTTGGATTCATATATACAAATTCCTCCACCTGTCCAACTTGGTATCGTAATACCTGCTACCAAAATTGGTATTGTACCATCGGCCTTTCCTCCGGTAATAGTAAAACCGTCAAATGCAGTGGGCGTCGCACTTACCACTGTCACCACGTGAAAGACATTTTCTCCTTGCAGGCTTGTAGAAATTCCCTGGTTGAGAACGTCGTTATGATCTACATCACCACTTAGAATTGTCCAGTTGAGCGAAAAGTTGCGTTGAGATAAATCCGTGTTGGCCGGTTCATTTCCTGCAAGTCCCCCGTAAATCGCCACGCCGCCAGGAAGCAAAAAGCTTCGAAGCCGGGCATCGGTATCGTAGGCATCTATTGATTTCTCCGGGTAATAAGTTCCTGCAGCCACCCAGATATTATCACCGGGTTGTGCGGCGTCTAAGGCCGATTGCAGACTGGTAAAAGCATCGTCCCAGTTGAACCCGTTATTGGCGCCTGTGGCGCTGGCTTTTACACACCAGGTAGTCTGACTAAAAGAAGAAAAATGAAAATTGAGGGTGAGCAAACTAATAATTAAACAGAGCCGCATCATAAGGTTATTTGATGCAATATGGGCTCTTCGAAAAAGATAAGAAAGTCATCGAAGACAATTCACCTGTCATTGCGGACAGTAGTTAGAAAAAATTAGTAAGCGGTGTGCAATCGGCGAAGATAGGCCTTGAATGGAAAGTGTGATGAGTAGTGTGTACTTAAACCCGCGCGCAGAGCAAGTGCGTCAATGCCGGGGAACTTGGAAAATATCTGCTGCTGTAAGTGGTTGGCTATATCGGTAATGCGCACACTAATACCTTTGTCTTCAGCAGGCCGGTCCATTGCCAATGCTATTTCGATAAATTGCCGGATGAGGTCGATGGTCAGTTGCTTGATGGCAAGTGTTGCCGTGGCTCTTCTGTTTCCATTGAAGAAATCAAATATTCTTTGCAGCAGGTATTCTTCGCCGGGTGTGAGCGGGCGGGTGTACACCGGGTGTGTTCCGGTTATCACCTGGCCGGGAGCGGTGTTGAGAAATGCGGGGTAAGCCTCGGGAATATTTTTTTCAAGAAATGTCCTGCCCAGCAATACCCGGATGGAGTCGGTATTGGGTGTGGCAGGAATAGAAGCTGAAAACTGGCTGTGATTCGACCAAACTGCGAGGGTTTTTTCGCAGCGATATTGTTTGAAACTGGTTTCTATAACATAAGGCGGCAATCGCAATCCGAAATCGAGTTGTATCATATCAATCGCGGGATCGGGTTGAAAGAGGAAGCGAAAGGGTGCGTGAAACTGATGCAGCGTATACAGAATCCAGCAGTCGTCTTCAATGCGTTCCCATTTGACGAGGAAATTGTTTACGGGGGTAGCGAGTTTGATTTCGTTGTGTTTGGGGTGGGCGGTGGCGCCTGGGGCCTGGCGAACGTTGTCTATGAATTGGTCCGGGGGGAAGGGGTAGACTTTCAGGTCGACGGTTTGATTCATGGGTTGTCAGTGAGGCTGCAAGATACAAATAGGGGCAAAAAAAAACCTCCTAGTGTTACCCAAGAGGCTTTTGAATAAATATGGCAGCTACCTACTCTCCCGCATTGTGGTGCAGTACCATCGGCCATGAGGGGCTTAACTTCTCTGTTCGGAATGGGAAGAGGTGAACACCCTCGGCATAACCACCATAAGTCAGTAAATCGCAACGAATACGTTACGACAATAAAGTCATATTGGGAAAAGTTGTAAATGCGAACAACGGAATAGAAAATAATTTAAAAAATTAAAGCGTACGGGTAATTAGTACTACTCGGCTTTGCTGTTACCAGCTTTACACCTGTAGCCTATCAACGTAGTCGTCTACTACGACCCTTAAAAGAATACTCATCTCGTGGAAGGTTTCACGCTTAGATGCTTTCAGCGTTTATCCTGGCCGGACATAGCTACTCTGCGCTGCACCTGGCGGCACAACAGATACACCAGCGGTCCGTACGACCCGGTCCTCTCGTACTAAGGTCATGTCCACTCAATATTCTAACGCCCATCACAGATAGGGACCGAACTGTCTTGCGACGTTCTGAACCCAGTTCACGTGCCACTTTAATCGGCGAACAGCCGAACCCTTGGGACCTTCTCCAGCCCCAGGATGTGACGAACCGACATCGAGGTGCCAAACCTCCCCGTCGATATGAGCTCTTGGGGGAGATCAGCCTGTTATCCCCGGAGTACCTTTTATCCTTTGAGCGACGGCCCTTCCATACAGAACCGCCGGATCACTTCAGCCGACTTTCGTCCCTGCTCGGCCTGTTTGCCTCACAGTCAAGCACCCTTTTACTGATGCGCTCTACGTACGATTACCAACCGTACTGAGGGTACCTTTGCAAGCCTCCGTTACTCTTTAGGAGGCGACCACCCCAGTCAAACTACCCACCATGCACTGTCTCCCTAAACAGGGATTAGATTTCAAATCAAAGAAGGTTGGTATTTCACCGACCGCTCCACCCTACCTGGCGGCAAGGCTTCATAGCGTCCCAACTATCCTACACATCCGTAATTCAAAATCAATGCAAAGTTGTAGTGAAGGTTCACGGGGTCTTTCCGTCCCGTGGCGGGTAACCGGCATCTTCACCGATACTACAATTTCACCGGGCTCGTGGAGGAGACAGCGTTCAACTCATTAGACCATTCGTGCAGGTCGGAACTTACCCGACAAGGAATTTCGCTACCTTAGGACCGTTATAGTTACGGCCGCCGTTTACTGGGGCTTCAGTCAGGAGCTTTGGCTTGCGCCGAACACCCTTCCTTAACCTTCCAGCACCGGGCAGGTATCAGGCTCTATACGTCATCTTACGATTTTGCAGGGCCCTATGTTTTTGTTAAACAGTTGGTTGAACCTTTTCACTGAGACCTACCAAAGTAGGTACGCTTTATCCCGAAGTTACAGCGTCAATTTGCCTAGTTCCTTCTCCACGGCTCACCCGAGCGCCTTAGAATACTCATCCCGTCTACCTGTGTCGGTTTGCGGTACCGGCTGCTATACTCGCTTTTCTCGGAAGTGCTTTCAGTAATGCGCTTCACCCGAAGGATCCGCTCGGCTATTCCGTCAGCCTAGTTACCTAAGGCCCTTCGTCACTTTTAATGTATAGCAGGTGCAGGAATATTAACCTGCTTTCCATCAGCTACCCCTTTCGGGTTCGCCTAAGGACCGGACTAACCCTGATCCGATTAACGTTGATCAGGAACCCTTAGACTTTCGGCGATAAGGTTTTTCACCTTATTTATCGTTACTTATGCCTACATTTTCTTTTCCCAACGCTCCAGCATGCGTCGCCACACACCTTCAACGCAGATGGGAATGCTCCCCTACCGATTTACCACCTAGTGGCAATCATAGAGCTTCGGCTCATAGTTTAATACCCGATTATTTTCCGCGCGGAGTCTCTCGACCAGTGAGCTGTTACGCACTCTTTAAATGAATTGCTGCTTCCAAGCAAACATCCTGGCTGTTATAGAAACTCTACATCGTTTGATTAACTTAACTATGTATTGGGGGCCTTAGCTGCTATTCTGGGTTATTTCCCTCTCGGCCATGGACCTTAGCGCCCACAGCCTCACTCCCGGTAAACATCTATTAGCATTCGGAGTTTGTCAGGGTTTGGTAGGCGGTGAAGCCCCCTAGCCCAATCAGTAGCTCTACCTCTAACAGACTATTAACCGAGGCTGTTCCTAAAAACATTTCGGGGAGAACGAGCTATCTCTCAGTTTGATTGGCCTTTCACCCCTATCCACAGGTCATCCCAAAGCTTTTCAACGCTTACGGGTTCGGACCTCCAGTGTGTGTTACCACACCTTCATCCTGCCCATGGATAGATCACAAAGTTTCGCGTCTACCCCCACTGACTAAGCGCCCTATTCGGACTCGCTTTCGCTACGGCTCCGTTATTTCTTAACTTAACCTCGCCAGTGAGGAGTAACTCGTAGGCTCATTATGCAAAAGGCACGCCGTCACCGCTTGCGCGGCTCCGACCGCTTGTAGGCGTACGGTTTCAGGTACTATTTCACTCCCTTATTTAGGGTGCTTTTCACCTTTCCCTTACGGTACTGGTTCACTATCGGTGTCTGAGGAGTATTTAGCCTTACCGGATGGTGCCGGCAGATTCAGACAGGATTCCTCCGGTCCCGCCCTACTCAGGATACCACGCGTCATCGATCATTTCCGCTTACAGGACTATCACCTCCTACGGTTCATCTTTCCAGATGATTCGGCTTGAGATCGAATCCTAAATGTGGTCCTACAACCCCAAAGCAGCACGCCGCTCTGGTTTGGGCTCTTCCCCTTTCGCTCGCCACTACTCAGGGAATCACTATTGTTTTCTTTTCCTCCGCCTACTTAGATGTTTCAGTTCAGCGGGTTGGCCTCCTGATTGCTCAGGATGATACGTCTTCAACGTACCAGGTTGTCCCATTCGGAAATCCAGGGATGTAACGCTTGTGTGCAGCTCCCCCTGGCTTATCGCAGCTTACCACGTCCTTCTTCGCCTCTCAGACCCAAGGCATCCACCATACGCCCTTAGTCGCTTTAAATAAGTTTCTAAAATTGTAGTTACCCACTCACTTTGCTTAAGACCACCATCTCTGGCGTTTTCGCAAACATGTGTGATAACTTGTTAGGTACTCTCCTAACAAATATTTTTCCAATATGTCAAAGAACTTTACAACTACTCTTCAGAATATTCATCCTTCCAAAGAGCTTGATTGTGATAATTAAGGTTACGAACCTTTAGGCCTCAATGCCATTATCATCTCTCTCTTCAATAAAAAGAACTATCATCTCTCTCCTCTACTCCCTACCCCCTCTCTCACTGTGGAGGATATCGGAGTCGAACCGATGACCCTCTGCGTGCAAGGCAGATGCTCTAGCCAACTGAGCTAACCCCCCGGGGTTTAGTCCTAATAATCCTTCACCCTCTTACCTCATCAGCGCACTCTCCCCTAACGGATTTTATGACTACTTATGCTATTTAGTAGACCCGACCAGATTTGAACTGGTGACCCCTACATTATCAGTGTAGTGCTCTAACCAGGCTGAGCTACGGATCT
>CALGAP010000009.1 GCA_937958995.1 uncultured Chitinophagaceae bacterium | reverse complement strand
TGCTGCCTCCCGTAGGAGTCGGGCCCGTGTCTCAGTGCCCGTGTGACTGGTCGTGCTCTCACACCAGTTACTGATCGCAGGCTTGGTGGGCCATTACCCCGCCAACTACCTAATCAGGCGCACGCCCATCTTCAAGCGCCGGAGCTATAATTATAAGGAGATGCCTCCTCATAATATTACGGGGTATTAATCCGGGTTTCCCCGGGCTATCCCCCACTTGAAGGAAGGTTGCGTACGTGTTCCGCACCCGTTTGCCGGTCGCCAGCATCTGTATTGCTACAGACCTGCTGCCCCTCGACTTGCATGTATTAAGCCTGCCGCTAGCGTTCATCCTGAGCCAGGATCAAACTCTCCATTGTAAATGAGTTTTGATCTTTGGCGTTATTTCTCAAAAAGGAAAATAACGTTGTGGATCGTGTTATTTTTTTATCGCTAAACCTTACCTCTCCAACTATACAGTTGAAAAGTGCTGTTGCTTCCAAACTTTCAAAGATCTTTCAGGCTGTTTTTGCCCTCCCCGTTTCAAACGGGGCTGCAAAGCTACGAACCTTTATTTTATTAGCAAAATAATTTCTTATTTCTTTTGAGACTTTCTCGCCTCGTCTTTTCTGTACCTATCGAAGAACTACTTCTTAATTTTTCAGAGCGGACGGCAAAGGTAAGAGTTTCTCATTTTCACACCAAGTTTTTTTCTTTCTTCATCAACCGCTTACCTGACCCATTCTTCACTTTTATCTCGCTAACATTCTTTCAAAAAACTTCTCTTTTCCTCTACCGTTTTTTCAATCGGGTGGCAAAGATAGCACTGTACAAATCCCTACCAAATATTTTTTGAAAAAGATTATTCACATCGCGGGAAACATAGACCAGGCAAGCGTTTCAGCAGATTATTTTTTTTCATCCCATTTTTCTCTCTCCGCTTTTCTAAAAAAATTTCACAAGTTTTTTCGCAACAACACTTTTCTATTTCTCCGAAAAATAATTCCCGGGATATTCAACACGCATCAAATACAGGCCATGTCCCGGCACCGAAAAATCAGCCAGCGTACAATCCTTCGCTTCAATAATTTTCCTGAACTCCTCCACCGAAATTTTTCCCCTCCCCACCTGCAACATCGTGCCCGTTAACCCACGCACCATACCCCTCAAAAAACGATTCGCCTTCACCCTGTACACCAGCAAATCTTCCCTGCCCTCCCAGGCCGACTCCATAATGCTGCATTCAAAGGTCTTCGCCTGCGTATTACGCTTCGAAAAACTGGTAAAATCACGGTACTCCGCCACCACCCCGGCCGCCTTCATCATCGCCTCCCTGTCGAGTGTATAAGGAAAATAATAAGCCCTGCCTTCCAGAAAAGGATCCTTTTTCCAGTAAATCCGGTATTCATACAATCGCGCCACCGCATCAAAACGGCAATGGTTTTCATCCCCCACCCGGTATATCCCCCTTACCGCTATATCTTTCGGTAATATTGCATTAATGTTATATATGTTACGCCCCGGAATAGCCTCCTCCCAGTCAAAATGAAAGAAATTCTGCAGGGCATGCACCCCCGCATCCGTCCGGCTGGAACCCGTGAGTACCACCGGTTTACGAAAAAATGTCTCCAAAGCCTTCTCCAGCTCCCACTGCACCGTGACCGCATTGGCCTGCACCTGCGAGCCGGCATAACGCGTACCGAGATATGAGACTTCGAGGAAATAACGCATATGGGTTTCGAGTTTCGGGTTTAAGGTTTCCGGTGGCCCCGCAAAGCAGAGCTGATTTGGGTTTCAGGTTTGAAGTTCGGGGTTGGTTACCGTACCAGGTGGTGGGTTTAAACGCTTTAAAAGGCTGCTCAAACAACAGCGCAACCCCAAACCCGAAACTTTAAACCCCTCACTGCCTGCGAAGTAACGTTCTAAATCTTGTAATAAAAAACTGGTCAGTCAGGGTTTCTTCCAGTGTTTTGAATTGTGAGCTGTCGGAGACAAAAGGCCAGGCCGTTTCATAAAAACGGAAGCGCAACTCATCGCTGGGGAATAGTTCGGAAAGAGCCTTTATTTGCCTGGTGGCAAAACACATAGACTTGAATGCCTTGTGTGCCACGAAAATGCGGTTGCCCGGATCAGACTCCTTCATCATTTTTATACGCAACTTGTCCAGGTCGTTGTCGGTGGCAAATTTCACACAGTCGCTGTTGATCATCACCAGCGAGGAGGTTTTTTCAGGCCCCGCTGGTGCAACCGATGCAGAGTCTGGTCTGCCGGCTGCAATACCGGGAGTATCTGTCTCTTTCACAGCTTCTTTTTCTTCTTTAGCAATCACTGCCGGCGGCTCCGTTTTTTGCATAACCACTTTAGCTACCAAAGGCGAGTCTGCCTGTTTCTCTTCGGCTTTGGGAACAACTATGGAATCATCTTTTTTGACAACAGCCAAAGAGTCTGCAGATGGCTGAACAGTTAATTCCTCCGGAGTTTCCTTTTCTTCTTTCACCAATAATTTTTCGGGCGTAGCCACCGAATCTTTTTCTATTGGAATCACCACCGTGATGGTGTCTTTTCCAATACCGATGGTATTATCGAGAAATACGAGTTTTTTCTCCTGCCTATCAGTTTCCTCCCGGAGCTTCGCAATCGGGGGTGTTTTTTCTTCATCCACAGGTTTTGAAACCAACGCGGTAGTATCGGAGAAGATGATAGTGCTGGCTGTGTCCCCTACACCGGAATCGGGCCTGGGTGTTTCTGTTTTAACCAATTCCGATTCGGCCCGAGTACTGTCTTCCGTTTTTACCACCACCTCCGATGGATCGGTTTTCGCTTCAGCTTCTTGCTTAACGATGGCGGCCGTATCGGCTGGTATAGTTTTCACCTCCGTGTTTACTTCTGGTATTGATGGCGGATCCACTTTTACGACCGAAGTATATAAAACCGCGGAATCGTTTACCACCGAAGCCATGAGCGCAGCAAAGCCATTATCTTTTTTGCGTTCGCCGTATAATAATGAGTCGGTGCGGGGTGCCGTAATTGTTTCCTGGGTTTGCCAGTTATACAAAATCCAGTCGTTGCCGGCGGCTTTTTTTAGTTCAAAGCCGTGATCACTTTTACGGATAGGAATGGAAAATGCGTGTTCGCGAAACTTGCCTTGAGGAAAACCAATATTTACACGGTAGGTGCTGTCGCGCAGGCCATCAATGACCAGGTGGCCAACCTTGGAAGAATTATAAACGGTTTCACCAATACGAACATAGAAGGGTTGGCTGCTCTCAGACTGGATAAAGAGAAACCATTGCTGCTGCTGCGCCGAAACGCTCACACTGCACCGGATACAAATAATGAGTAAAGCAAATAGCCTTAAGTACCTGAAAGCATTGCTCATACGGCAAATCTACTCATTTGCCTGTAGCCATGCACCACTTGTACCATTTTTTGCAAATAATAAGCAACCCCGCGCCTATCTTTACACCTCTTATAACATTAAAATTTCTGTATGAAGAAGCTTCTTTTAGCATTGCTTGTTATTTCGGCTGCACCCCTGCTATATGCGCAACATGAAGGACCGGCAGATACCTCCTGGAAAAAAATTTACCGCGAGAGTGCGCCCATCATCAACGCTCTTGTGCACACCAAACTCGAGTGCAGTTTCGATTTCAACAATGCTTACCTGAATGGTAAAGCATGGATCACCCTGAAACCCCATTTCTATGCCACCGATTCAGTGGAGCTGGATGCCAAGGGTATGGAAATAAAAAAAGTGGCACTGGTTAGTGGCAGTACTCAAAAACCGCTGAAGTATAAATACGACGGCTGGGTGCTCAACATCAAACTCGACAAGGCATACAAAGGCGGTGAAAAATATACCGTGTTCATTGAATACGTTGCCAAGCCCAACGAAGTGCAGGTGCAAGGCAGCGCAGCCATCACCGATGCAAAAGGTTTGTACTTCATCAATCCCAGAGGAGAAGAAAAAGACAAACCCACACAGATATGGACACAAGGCGAAACAGAAGCTACTTCGGTATGGGTTCCCACCATTGACAAACCCAACCAAAAGACCACCCAGGAAATTATTATGACTGTGCCGTCGAAGTTCGTAACGCTTTCCAACGGCAAACTCGTTTCTCAAAAAACAAACCCCGACGGCACACGCACCGATCACTGGAAAATGGATCAGCCGCATGCGCCCTACCTCTTTTTCATGGGCGTTGGCGAATATGCCATTATCAAAGACAGTTATAAAGGAAAAGAAGTAAGCTACTATGTGGAGAAAGAATATGCGCCCGTCGCCCGAAAAATTTTCGGTCATACCCCCGAAATGATGGCCTTCTTCTCAAAAATCACTGGTGTTGATTACCCCTGGGTAAAATATGCGCAGATCGTGGGCCGCGACTATGTAAGCGGTGCTATGGAAAATACTACCGCCACCCTGCACCAGGAAAGCGCTCAACAGGATGCCCGCGAGCTGGTAGATGGCAATCATTGGGAAAGCACCATTGCGCACGAATTGTTTCACCACTGGTTCGGCGACTACGTAACCTCCGAAAGCTGGAGCAACCTGACTTTGAACGAATCATTCGCCAACTACAGCGAAACCTTATGGGATGAATATAAATACGGCAAAGATGCCGGCGATGCGCAAAACTATGCCGATATGGTTGGCTACCTGCAGAGCCAAAGCGCAGAAAAAGACCTGGTGCGTTTCTACTATCCCGACAAAGAAAGCATGTTTGATGCGGTAAGCTATAATAAGGGCGGCCGCATTCTGCATATGCTGCGCAACTACGTAGGCGACAGCGCATTTTTCAAAGCGCTGAACTTATACCTTACCACTCACAAATTCAAAGCCGCCGAAGCGCATCACCTGCGCCTGGCTTTTGAGGAAGTGACCGGCAGAGACCTCAACTGGTTTTTCAATCAATGGTATTTCGGTAGCGGTCACCCGAAATTGACCATCGACTACATCTACGACGACAATGCCAAGAAAGTGCAGGTAATCATCAAACAAACACAACCTGGCAAGGTCTTTAAATTGCCGATTGCAATCGATATTTACAACGGACCTAAGAAGGTTCGTCACCAGGTATGGGTAGAAAATAGTGTTGACACTTTCACTTTTGCTTACGAAAGTCGTCCCGACCTGGTGAATGTTGATGGCGACAAAGTATTACTGGCAGAAAAGAAGGATAACAAAACGCTCGACAATTACATTCATCAATACAAATATGCGGGCAATTATCTCGACCGTCGCGAGGCCCTGGATTTTGCTTCTCGCAACCAGGACAATCCCAAAGCCATCGAGTTGCTGAAACAAGGTTTGAAAGACAAATATCATGGCTTGCGCGGCTTTACCATTGCCCGTCTCGACCTGAGAAAAGAAACAGTGCGCCAGCAAATGGAGTCCGCAATTGCTGACCTGGCAAAGAATGATCCCAAATCGCTGGTACGCGCCGCCGCCATTGAAGCATTGGCCGAGTATGGTAATGATCAATACAAATCATTATTTGTAAAAGCCCTCAGCGATTCTTCTTACACCGTTGCCGGCGCCGGACTGCAAGCATTGTCTGAGGTGGATAGTCTTGCGGGCATCAATGAAGCCAAACGCCTTGCCAAGACCAAGACAAAAGGCAAGCTGGTGGAAGCCATCACCGGCGTGCTCATCAAATCGGGTGACGAAAGTGGTTTCGACATCATCGCCAACGCCTTCGACAAGATGGCCCTTTCGCAGGCCAAGTTTGAATTGATGACACCCTTCATCGACTTCCTCAGCAAAGTAAACGACACCGAAAAAGTAAAGACCGGCATCGACATGGTCGTGAAATTCCGCGACCTGATCAAGCCTTACGGCCTGGAGCCCTACGTCAACAACCTGCTCAACGGTCTCATCGCCAAAAAGGAAAAAGTTAAAGCTGTTTCCGAAGACAAAGCCCCCTACCAGGCGCAGATTGATTATATAAAGGGGAAGATCGGGGCGAAAGGGTTCTGAGAATATTGAAGTTGAATTTGAACAAGGAGTTTGAATTTGAATAAGAAAAACAAGAAGGTCGAGCTGGATTTTTCAGCTCGACCTTCTTGTTTTTCTTATTCAAATTCAGTTTCAGATTCAAATTCAAATTCCTTCATTCTGTCCATTCCCCTTACCAGCTTCCGCTCGCGCCGCCGCCGCCCGAGCTGCCGCCGCCGAAGCCGCCGAAACCACCACCGCCAGACCAGCCGCCACCGCCGCTGCTCCAGCCACCGCCACCTCCGCCACGGCCCATGTTGCCGAGGATGTTGCCCAGGATAAAGGGACCGAGCCAACCACTGCCACGACGACTCATGTAGCCGCCGCCACCACCGCCGCCACGGCCTGCGAAAAGAATGATCATGATGACAATGAAAATAAGGAAGCCAATGGGTGCGCCAATGCCATCACGCTTGCGGTCGCGGGGTGTATTGTACTCGCCGGCGGCTGCTTTGATTATGGATTGAGATGCGGCACGCAGTCCTTCATAATAATCTCCTTTGCGGAAATTGGGCGCAATATCGTCTTGTATAATGTGATTGGCTATGATATCGGGTATGGCGCCTTCGAGACCGTAACCTACTTCAATTCTGACTTTTCGATCATTGATGGCTGCCAGGATAAGCACGCCGTTGTTTGTTTTTTTATTACCAATCCCCCATTCGCGGAAAAGACGAGTGGCATATTCTTCTATGGGATAACCTTCGAGCGTTTGTAATAATACTATCACGATCTGGTTGGAGGTGCTGTCGTCAACGGCCACCAGCATTTCTTCCAGTGCCCGAACTTCCTGGGAAGTAAGCACGCCGGCTTTATCGTTCACCAGTTGGGGAGGATTGGGCGGGGGCAGAATGCCCTGGCCTTGCATCGCCAGCGTAACCGAGACCAGTAAGACCGAAAGAAGGAATTTAAGTTTCAATTTCATCAGTTTACCTGCTTGTTATATTAATGCCCAAACACAATATCATCGGGTAATTCATTCTTATCAGTGTCCCGGTCGTACGGGAAATGTTCTTGCAATGCGGTTCCCACATCTCTGATCACACTGACGATGGCATCTGCCGGGTGTGACTGGCGAAAATGCTGTTTCATCACTTCCACTTCGCGGTACCAGAACTCCTGGCCTACCTTTTCGTGAATGCCCTGGTCGGCGAGCACGGCAAACTGGTGATCGCGCATAGCCACATATATCAGCACACCATTGCGGTCTTTGGTCAGATCCATTTTCAAACCCCAGAACACCTCTGCCGCGCGGTCGAGAGGATCCACATAGCGGCAGCGATCTTCAATATATACACGAATCTCTCCACTCGTTCTCTGCTCAGCCTGCCTGATCGCTTCCAGGATGGCCTGCTGTTCATTATACGAGAAGTATTGCTTTTTTCGACCGAAAGAAAATAATGCCATATGCTAGTTTAAAATTCCACCTTGGGTGCGTTCTCAGCTCCCGCTTCGGCAGCAAATCCTTCTTTCCTGGTGAAGCCGAACATGCCGGCAAACAGGTTGTTGGGGAACCGGCGAATGGTGGAGTTATAATTCTGTACCGCTGTATTGAAATCGTTGCGCGATACTTTAATGCGGTTCTCTGTGCCTTCGAGCTGCGCCTGCAGATCGCGGAAGTTTTGTGTGGCCTGCAATGTGGGATATTGCTCCGCCACTACCAGCAACCTGCTCAGAGCACTGCCTAATTCGCCCTGCGCTTTTTGATAACGCTGAATATTTTCAGGTGTAAGATTATCGGGATCGATTTTGATCTGGGTAGCGCTGGCCCTTGCTTCTATGACGCGGGTCAATGTTTCCTGTTCAAAATTGGCAGCTCCCTTTACGGTCGAAACCAGGTTGGGAATTAAGTCTGCACGCCGCTGGTAATCACTCTGCACGTTGGCCCATTTTGCTTTTACCTCTTCATCGAGGTTTACCATTTTGTTATATCCGCCGCAGCCACATCCACCCAAAATCAATATGAGTGCAACGATAACAATGAGAACAACATTACGTGAGTTCATAATTGAGTATGTTTTATAAATATAAATGTAACGATTTTGAATGTAAAGCAACCACTTAGTCGCAGCGATAGCATTTTAGTTACACAGCACACGAAAAAACTCTTCGGCATGCCAATGAAAATTGCGGAGCAGGCATGCAAGTAACTCAAATGGCAGGAAAGTTCAACTCGATGCAGGTACCCTTGCCTGGTGCCGTATCAATATGCAAATGACCGCCTAATGCGGCAGCTCTTTCACGCATATTCTTCAGGCCGCTTGAAGAGCGGGGATTGTTCATGTCGAAACCCGCGCCATCATCTTGTATGATCATGTGGATGGAGTTGTTTTGACGCGAGAGGTGAATATTTACTTTGCTCGCCTTTGAATATTTGGAAGCGTTGTTCACCGCTTCCTTGAAAATGAGGAAAAGATCGCGGCGCTGCTCCATGGCCAGTGGCTGTTGCAGAATGTCGGGCGATACATCGAAATCAGCTTCGATATTTTTCAGCTCGAGGGTATGACTTACATACTCTCGCATTCTTACCAGCATATTTTCCATCAGGTCGTTGTCGGGACGAATAGCCCAGACTATATCGCTCATGGCCTGCTGCATGTTTTGCGATTGCTCGGTGATGTTTTCAAGAATGGCGGAAGATTTTTCTATATCGTGCACCAGGTGCTTCCTGCTGACGCGAGAAAGAATATTTATGCTGGTAAGCGTTGAACCAATTTCGTCGTGCAAATCCTTCGCGATATTGTTGCGCACGGTTTGCAGCATTTGCTGCTGCTCGAGTTTTTTCTTCAATTGATAGCGGTTGAAGAGTACTCCGGCGAGAATCAGAATCAGAACAATACCCGCTATGAGCGCATTGCGCAATTGCTCTTGACTTTGCAGTTGCTTTTCGCGTAACAGTTTTTCACTTTCTGCCAGTCTCAACTGCTGTTCCTTTGTTTGCGCCAGCAGCAGGCTTTTTTCCAGCTCTTCATCCTGCTGTTTTATTTTCAAAGCCTGCAGTTCGGCATTGCGCATCAGCAGGTCAATTTCATTTTGCTTTCTTTTCGATTCCTCGATATTTCCCGCAATGATCGCTCTTTGTTTTTCCAGCTCAAGTTGCTTTATCCTTTGCGCGGCATTCAACTCAATGATGGCTTTATCTTTTTTCTCCGTTTCATACTTTGTTTCTATTTCCGCCATCTTGGCCAGCGTCTCAGTGTTGATGATGCTGTCTTTATATTTTACATATAGCTTAAACGATTCGTAGGCGTTGTAATAATCCTGGTAGTCCTTATAAAAAATTGCCTGGTTCAGGTATATATCGCGCAGGTTGTAACGATTGTTGGTAGCCAGCGACAATTCAAGCGCTTTATTAAACCAGCTGACAGCCTCGGTTGAATATTTAGCGGATTTGCTCAGGATGGCCGCCGCAATATATCGCCGGGCAAGCAGCGCCTGGTGGCTGCCTTCTTTTTCAAGTAGCGCAATAGCTTTCTTCTCATACTCCAGGGCTTCGGCGTTTTTCTTTTGCCTGTTGAACAATAATGCCAGCGTGATATAGCTGTGCGCAATATTCGACGTGATGCCTGCCTGCTCCGCATATTTCAGGCCGAGCTGCTGATGTTTGATGGCTTGGTCCAACGAGTCAACGGTCATATAGAGTTGCGCGGCGTTGTTATGACTGTTGGCCAGTTGCACCTTGTTGCCCAGTCTTTCCCTTATTTCAATCGCACGCCTTATATAAGGCAATGCTTCGCGCGTGCGGCCCGCTTCATGGAGACAGGTGGCAATATTGTTCAGCGTTTGCGCCATCCCGGCCTGGTCGCCATTCACGTCGTAGAGGCGCAGCGCTTTCAGCAGCCACTCGTGTTGCTGGTCCAGGTCGCCTTTTTGCCCATACATATACCCCATATCGTTGTAGATGACAGCGGTGGTGGTGGACTGGGCTTTTTCAAAAAATACCTGCAGCGATTTATCAAACAAAGTCTTTGCTTCATCAAACCTATCCTGGTAAGTGGCCAGCAATCCCAATTGATAGTACGCCAGCGACATGATCAGGGAATCTTTCAACTGCATGCCAGCTTTCAGGCTGAGTGAATCCTGGAAGACCACACCTTTCAGTTCGCGGCGGTTGAGTAAGTTGTCGGCGATCTTGATGCGCGCATGCGCCTCGCCACGCAGGAATTTTTTCTGCAGGCAAATAGTTAATGCTTCGTTGTTGTATTTATCGGCAGAATCAAATTCGGACACAGTAATAAACTGGTCCGCTTTTTCAATCAGCACAAACACCTGTATGGAGTCGAAAGCATTATAAAGTTTTTGCGCCTTACTATCCACCGTCGCCGCTACCAGCAAGAGGAAGAGAAGGATGGCTCCTGTATTTCTCTTTGCCGACTTCATTGTTTATTGCTTTTGGTAGGCGACTACACCTTGGGCAATAACATATAAGCACATATATGCGGCGGCTGATAGGAGGAAGGTTTTGGCCATAAGACAGGGTTTGGTGGATAATCAGCTAATTTAAGACTATCCCCTTATAGCGGCAATGCCTGGCAGTTCTTTTCCTTCAAAAAATTCGAGCATCGCGCCACCGCCGGTAGATACATAACTTACCTTATCAGCAAAACCAAATTGGTTTACAGCGGCAACGCTGTCGCCACCGCCCACCAGCGAGAAGGCTCCGTTTTGCGTGGCTTCGGCCACGGCGGTAGCCACTGCCCTGGTGCCGTGCTGAAATTTCTCCATTTCAAACACACCCATCGGACCGTTCCAGAGCACGGTTTTCGATTGTTTGATCACGTTGCTGAACTGGTCGGCAGCAGTGGGTCCTATATCGAGTCCCATCCAGCCATCGGGGATATTATTGCTGGGAGCTGCAGATGTTTCTGCGGATGCATCAAATTTGTCGGCAATCACCGAATCGGAAGGAAGATGGATGCGCACGCCTTTGGCCGCTGCCTTCTTCAGCAGCTCGTTGGCTACATCCAGGCGATCGTCTTCGCACAGCGAATTGCCGATATGGCCGCCCTGCGCTTTCATAAAGGTGTAAGCCATGCCGCCGCCAATAATAATATCAGTAGCTCTTTCGAGCAGGTTTTCGATAATGAGAATCTTATCCGACACTTTCGCGCCACCAATGATGGCAGTGAAAGGTTTTTCTGCCTTATGCAAAATTTTTTCCGCGCTGTTCACTTCTCCTTCCATCAGCAGGCCAAACATTTTTTTATCGCCAGGGAAAAATTTCGCGATCACGGCGGTGGAGGCATGGGCGCGGTGAGCAGTGCCGAAAGCATCATTCACATATACGTCGCCCAGCTTGCTGAGTTTTTCTGCAAAACCTTCATCGCCTTTTTCTTCTTCTTTATAAAAGCGCAGGTTTTCGAGCAGCAGCACATCGCCGGGCTTCAGCTGACTGGCTAAATCGTAAGCCTGTTTTCCAATACAATCATCTGCAAACTGCACCTGCTTGCCCAGCAGTTTCGACAAGTGTGACACCACGTGCTTCAACGAATACTTGTCTTCGGGACCTTCTTTCGGTCTTCCCAAATGACTCATCAATATCACGCTACCGCCATCCTTCAATATTTTTTGAATGGTAGGAATCGCTGCTCTGATGCGCGTGTCATCTGTAATCTCAAATGTCTTTTTATCAAGCGGAACGTTAAAGTCAACCCGGATCAGGGCTTTCTGGTTGGAGAAGTTGTGCTGGGAGAATGTTGACATAGTTTAAATAGTTTCGGGTTTCGGGTTTTGGGTTTCGTGTTGCTCCATGGTCCAGGTGCAAGATTGAACCAAAGAACCCGAAACTCAAAACCCAAAACCCGATAACTGAATTTATGCTTGCGCTTTCTCTGCTTTAGCTGCAGGTTTTCCGATTAATCTTGCGAAATAGTTGAGGGTGCGAACGAGCTGGCTTACGTAGCTCATTTCGTTATCGTACCAGCCTACCACGCGTACGAGTTGGGTATCGCCTACGTTTTGAACGCGGGTCTGGGTGGCGTCGAAGAGTGAGCCATAGGTACTGCCGATAATATCGCTGCTCACGATTTCGTCTTCGGTGTAGCCGAAGCTTTCGTTGCTGGCGGCCTTCATGGCGGCGTTAACTTCTTCCACGGTCACTTTCTTTTTCAGGATGGCTGTCACCTCGGTGAGTGAACCGGTAATAGTGGGCACTCGTTGTGCCGAGCCGTCCATCTTGCCTTTCAGGTTGGGCAGTACCAGTCCGATAGCCTTGGCGGCGCCGGTGCTGTTGGGAACAATATTCACAGCGGCTGCCCTGGCGCGGCGGAGGTCGCCTTTGGCATGGGGAGCATCCTGTGTATTCTGGTCGTTGGTATAAGCGTGGATGGTGGTCATCAGACCATTTACGATACCAAATTGTTCGTCGAGCACTTTCGCCATCGGGGCCAGGCAGTTGGTGGTACAGCTGGCACAGCTGATCACGGTCTCGGTACCGTCAAGAATATCGTGGTTCACATTAAACACGATGGTCTTGAGGTCGCCGGTAGCGGGTGCCGAGATCACCACTCTTTTAGCGCCGGCGGTAAGGTGGGCCGAGGCTTTGTCTTTATCAGTGAAAAAGCCGGTACATTCCAGCACCACGTCTACGTCGTGGTCCTTCCAGGGAATTTCGGCCGGATTTCTCTGTGCATATATTCTTACCTCATCGCCGTTAACGATGATGGAGTTTTCAGTAGCCTTTACTTCAGCCTTGAAGGGCCCCTGTGCACTATCATATTTTAAAAGGTGCGCCAACACCTTAGGACTTGTCAGATCGTTGACTGCCACCACGTCGATTCCTTCCATTTGGTAGATCTGGCGGTACACCAACCGGCCAATACGTCCAAAACCGTTGATCGCGACTTTAACTGTGCTCATTTTCAATAATATTTTTAGGTTATAAATGCGGCTGTGAAGTTACAACAAAAACTTACTGCCCAAATGTTCAAACCCGGGAATGCCGCTTACCACAGGAAAGTTGAAATTTATTTGGGGTTGAATATTTTGCCTATTATCTTTGCCGTCCCAAAAACCCGGGGTAATACCCGGGAAAATGGTGAAAATCAGCCGCGTTCGTCTAAGGGCTAGGACACCACCCTTTCACGGTGGTGATACGGGTTCGAATCCCGTACGCGGTACAAGCTTTCAAAGGGCAAAATGATCAAAGGGCTTCTCTTCCAGAGGAGCCCTTTTGCTTGGTGGGCTACGGTTTCGCCGACCCACCATCCATCATTCCTGGGAATTGCCTGGTCTGGCAGGTACCGAAAATCCCCGGCTTCCTTTGCACATAACCAAACATCTGCTCAATTAAACGATTGCCTGAATTCCAGAGGCGTTTGACCGGTTTTTTGCTTGAACAGTTTGCTAAATGACTGTGGATGTTCAAAGCCTAAAGAATACGCTATTTCGCTTATGGATTCTTCAGTTGTGCTCAGCTTTTCTTTGGCATAGGTCAGAAGGCGGTTTTGGATATGCTGTTGCGTATTCTGACTGGTATACAATCGCAATAGCGTTCCCAGGTAATTGGGAGAAATATGAAGCTGTTCCGCTATAAAGGTCACAGAAGGAATGCCGTTTTTCAACACATTCTCGTATTCAAAAGCCTGGTTGAGCACTGCTTCAAACCGGTCCAGCAATTCCGTACTGGAGCGTTTCCTGGTAAAAAATTGCCGCTCGTAGAATCGCTCTGAATAAATGAGCAATCTTTCGACCTGGTTGATAATTAAATCTTGACTAAACTTATCAATATTTGATTGATATTCTTGTTTTATGCTCAGCAATATGTCAACTATTATCTTCTCCTCTTTATCGGAAAGGAAAAGCGCCTCGTTTACCGCGTATTGGAAAAAATCAAAGGTTTTTATCTTCTTGGCTAACGGAGTATTCCATAAGAAATCAGGATGAATCAATAAGAGCCAGCCCGTTGGTTCTGCTACAACATGTTGGTTGATTTCTATTTTCAGAAACTGAAGCGGTGCAATAAAAGACAAAACCCCGGAATCGAAATCATACACTTGTTGCCCGTAGTTAAACCTGGCATTCACATTCCTCTTCAATCCAATAGTATAGAAATCCTGTACCCATTTCACACAACTTTCATCGAAAGGATAAGACACTTTGCTGTAATCGATCAGGCTGATCAACGGATGATCGGGACCGGGAAGATTGCAAAACGAATGAAATTCGGCAATGGAATTGAGTCGGTATGCTTTTGCCATTGTTCAACTAATTTTTCTCTTTGTATAAAATCATTCCGGCATGGTATAAAATACCATTTCTGAATTCTCCGTCTGCCGAAAAACCGGTGTCGTCTTTATAGTCAATATGATTTCCTGTTACCTTGTAACTGCCCTGGTAAGCGCTTTTGCGATTGCCGCGCGCTTCATCATACCTGTTGTTGGGCAATAGTTCATGCCGGATGTAACCGTCTTCGGTCACCCACACTCCTATGTATTCCTTAGTTTCTTCTATCGTCTTATTCATAGTAGCTGCTGTATTGTTAATCAAATTGGTGAGTTCATAGGTGTCGAGAAAAGCCGTTGCCTGGATGATTTTTCCGTCTTTAACCTCAAGTTTCCACACATAATCATTTTTATAAGTGCCGCCCGAAATAGTGGTAGCACTGGCGCTAAAATGAAGCCAGACATGAGTTCCGTCATTCGTCAGGCTGATGAGTTCAAGTTGCAGTGGCGACTTCAATTTTTCCAAAATCGGCTTTACAGCTTTTTCAATAAACTCCGCTTTTCCGTTGTAAGTACCTGAAACCGGCGATTGCCCACTCACGGTCCAAACCACATCTTCCGCCAGTATGTCGAAAAAGCTGCCTTCATTATTCTTCCATTTCACAAATTGATTAGCAACAATTGTCGTTGCCTCCTCCATTGCGGTCCGGTCCATAATGGATGAGCGGTCTGCTTGTTGTCCCTGGGAAGTACATGCTGTGCTTCCCAATAAGAGTGTTAGTATTAAACCATGATTGATGATGAATTGTTTTTCCATTGTTCCACATTTTCTGATGATGTTAAAAAATCCGTTGATGTGCTCAGTGCCTGGTGCTCACGCAGTGCATTTTGTATTACTTCGATCTTTTCCTGGGCCAGCTGCAAAGAATCACTTCCCAGGAACAGGTGCAAGGGCGGTTTCTCCATTTCTGCCACTTCTTTAAAAGCTGCAGCGGCTTTTTGAGGACCGCCAGGTTGATGGCCGTTTTGTTCGTTGGCATGCCACTGGGCGAGATTGGCCGAGGCGGTATATTCCTTAATTTGATTTTTGGGAAGGCGAAGCGAACCCTTGTCCAGGAAATTAGTGCGGAAATAACCCGGATAAACCACGGTTGCCGAAATACCAAATTCTTTGACGTCGGCCGATAATGCCTCGGTGAGCCCGGCCACGGCAAACTTGGTGGCACAATAGATGGCGGCACCCGGGAAAGCTCCTGTAAAACCTCCGATGGATGCCATGTTGATGATGTGTCCCGACTTTCTCGCCCGCAGATGAGGCATTACATTCCGGGTTACATTCAGTAAGCCAAATACATTAATTTCAAAATTCTGGCGTATCTCTTCGTCAGTGAGTTCTTCGGGGGTGCCGAATTGTGCATAACCGGCATTGTTTACCACCACATCGATTTTGCCAAACTGTGCCACACTCTTTTCAATAGCATGCTGCACGTCATCATTGTCGGACAAATTGACCTCAAGCGGCAAGAACGCATCCGATGCTGGTCCGAGTTGATCAGTCAATGCCTGCTTGTTTCGCGAGGTAGCAGCTACGCGGTAGCCATTTGCCAATAATTTTCTTACCAGTGCAAGCCCCAAACCTTTTGAAGCTCCTGTCACAAACCAAACTTTCTTTGCTTCCATTATCCTTGATTTTAATTGTTTGAGATAATGATGCAAAGCTGGTCAGAAACAAGAACTCTGGTGTATCCGAATCGGCGAATGATGTAGTTAAATCGTGAATGCCCCTATGTTATCCAGATGGTAAGAATTAGAATGGTGGGAGTTTTCCATATTCCGGCATTAATATAAAAGTAATAACTAATCTGCTCCATTCTGCCCCAAAATTGTTTTTATAAGTGACTGTAAACAAATCTTTTCAAACATGTTTTGGAAATTACTCAATGTTTTAAGTAAAATTGCTCAGTACATTGAGTAATTTTTTTACCCCTCAAAAAGAGGCCGCAAGGCCAGCCCGCATCCTGCAGCTATTAGTAAATTGTGAAACAAGTTTGACCTTCAAGACCTCTCCTATATACCAGCAGCAACAGAAAACCGAAAAATCCGTCTGAGAACTGAGGAATCATTATTTCCGCAACACCAAAAACTTTTTTATGAAAAACAATTTCATCCATCTGGCAACCTTCTTCGTCCTTTCTATTCTCGCTGCCTGCGGCGGCAACCAGCAAACCGGCACGTCGGCTGCTGATGGAGCACATAATAGCCAGAATGCGCTCGACTGGGATGGCGCCTACCGCGGCATTATTCCCTGCGCTGATTGCCCGGGCATTCAAACCACCGTTTACCTCAATAAAGATCTGACCTACCGGATGACCATGAAATACCTCGAGAGAGAAGGCGCGCAACTGGAGTATACCGGCAAATTTTCGTGGAACGACAAAGGAAATACCATAACACTCGAAAGCAACAGCAATCAAACAACAAAATTCTTCGTTGGTGAGAATACACTTACGCAGCTCGACGAGGCGGGCAACAAAATTACCGGAGAAATCGCAACTGAATTTATACTCACCAAATCCAATTTTGATATCCTTGAAAAATACTGGAAACTGACAGAGCTGGAAGGGCAGCCGGTAACAGTAGATTCCGGCATGGGAAGAGAACCACATATCATAATCAAAGAAGCCGACAACCGGGTAAACGGCAACGGCGGCTGCAATGCCATCAGCGGCAGTGTTGAAGTGCGCAGTATAAACCGCATCAAATTTTCGCAAATGATGAGTACGCTCATGGCCTGCCCTTCGATGCAGACTGAACAAAACTTCTTAAAAGCATTGCAGGAAGCGGATAGTTACACGCTTTCAGGAGATGATTTGAGTTTAAACAAGGGAGAACAGGTGCTGGCCAGATTTAAAGCAGTGTATATGAATTAATGTTTCAATCAGGCAATCCATCTATCCGGATAGGTCATATTCCCGCATCAAAAAAATTTTTCATGCACTTTTAATGCGAAAAGAGAAAAGCTCACGTTAATTGCGGTATTTTACACGCAACCCTAAACTTACCTTTTGTGAAAACTACTTTTCTATTTTTGGGAATACTGATTTCCTCCTTCGCTTTTACCCAGACAAGTGATAATCCGTACGATCTTCAATATGAAGAAAGTGATGGCCTGCGTCGTGTAAGGTACCGCGGCCAGTATGGCTATATCGATCGAAAGGGCAATGAAGTAATCCCTCTGAAATACGCTTCTGCCACCGACTTCAAGGATGGTCTTGCCAAAGTTTCGCTCGACAAAAAGAAATACGGCTATATTAATACACAAGGAGCCGTGGTGATACCGCTCGAATATGAAAGTTTTTTCGACGGCTTCATACAAGGTAATACTCCCGCGCAGAAAAACGGTCGCTGGGGCATGATCTCGGACAAAGGCAAACTGGTGATTCCGCACGAGTATGATCTCGTGCTTTATCCCAGCGAAGGCATGGTATGTGTGGGCAAAAAAGTAGGTGATGACTTACGCTACGGCTTTGTAAACATGCAAGGCCAACTGGTGATACCCTGCAAGTATGAAATGACCGATGCATTTTCGGAGGGACTGGTGGCAGCCCAATTGAATAATCAATTCGGCTTTCTTAACGCCAGCGGTGAAACCATTATTCCTTTTCAGTTTGAATCAGCACGCAGATTCCGCGAGGGCATGGCTATGGTTAAAGTGAAAGGCAAATGGGGATTCATTGATAAGTCGGGCAAAATTGTCATTCAACCCGAATACAACAAAGTGAAACCCTTCGAAGGTGGCGAGGCGGAAGTATTGAAGGGCACCGAAGCTTACTTTATCAACAAAAAGGGCGAGCGTTTAAAGAACGGGAAATGGCTGCTCATTTTTACCAAAGGCATCAACTACGGCGAGCAGTTCTGGTTTCGCGGAAGAAAATGGAGTGATGAATTAAAAAAGAAATACGACGAAGGATTTCGCTATACCGACGTGCAATGGAACCGCTACGAGGAAGAATTGTTTATTACCATGTCGAAGACTACCACTCACTGGCAAAGTAATTTCTTTCACAACTTTGAGTTCAGCAAAATGTGGGATAAGGTGCTGGAACATTATAAAGACAATCGTGCACTGACCCAGCTCTCCTTTAATAAAGGGAAATGGACCTTTATGTTTACACCTCTGCTCACGGGTAAGAAAGAAGTGGCGGTGAATGCGGAAGATTTTCCTATACAAAATATCCGGAAACATTGGAAAGACGGCAAATACATCACCAAAATGGCATATGGCGACCGTTGGGTGATCGTGATGCGCGAAGAAAATTATTCTGACCAGGCGCTCAGGGCTTACGAAAACAACCGATGGGACGAGGAAGATATGCAGGCGAATTTCAAAAAAGGCTTTTTCATTACCGACGTAGTGAAGTTGCCCGATGGATATGTGGTGGTCTATACCAAGGGAACGCCGATTAAAGAGCAACTGCTGGTATGGGACGAAGAGTTACCCCTGCGCGATATCAAAGGCTACTGGAGTAAGGGTTGGGCGTCGTATCGTACAATATTCATCCCGAGGGAGACTACGCTTGACGTTGACGAATAATAACGCACCCGGGACGTTGAAGAACAAATACCCGGCCTTTGGAATGAGCTGAGCTTCCCCTAGCTTTGGCAATAATTTCCTTATGGCAAAAAAATCACTCAAGATCAGCGTCTCTCCCACTATAGGTAAGGTCTCTGCCCGTTGTATTGCGCCTGCAAAGCCTGTATGCGTACTGGTGCTGGCCCACGGCGCGGGCGCCAATATGGATCATGTGTTTATGGAAACCCTGGCTACGCGCTTAGGAGAAGAAAATATCGCAACACTTCGATTTAATTTTCCCTTTACTGAAAACAAAAAAGGCCGCCCCGACTCACCAGCGGTGGCGCACCAGGCTATTGAGGCGGCTATTGCCAGGGCAAGAGATCTTTTTCCTAAACTCCCCATATTTGTCTCGGGAAAATCATTTGGCGGCAGGATGAGCTCGCAGTATTTGTCTGAGCACCCCGATGCGGATGTGAAAGGAATTATCTTCTACGGATTCCCACTGCATGCCGCCGGCAAACCCTCCGTTGAACGCGGCGATCATTTGAAAAAAGTGAAAGTGCCGATGCTTTTCCTGCAGGGCACGCGGGATGCGCTGGCGGAATGGGATTTGATAACCAAAGTGACCAAATCATTGAAAAAGGCGAAACTGGTGAAGATTGAAAATGCCGATCATAGTTTTAAGGCTGGCAAGACGGATACGATGTCGATGCTGGTGGCTGAGACAAAAGCATGGATCCAGAAAGTGCTAACATAGCGCTGCAACTCCATCGATGAAGCCTTCACATAGTCAACCATGCCAGCTGGTGGTAAGAAAGCCACTGCTCACCGCATAGTCGGCGGCCTTAATAGCATCGCCCAGGTAGCCGGAGCTTCCGGTAGCTTTGTACAGTTCCAGTGCGGCACCCAGAAAAGTGCCCTGGTTATAAGTGAATTTCCAGGAAGTATTTTTTGTGCTGTTCTTATCGATGTTGTCGTACACCCATCCACTGCTGGCATCGTACAACACAGATTTCTGCCAGTGGTAAATGTCTTTCGCCCATTGCAGGTCACCAGGATTACTAAACTTTTTATACAATCGTGCCGCTAAGATGGCTGCGGGCATATTCGAGGGAGTATTTTTCGAAGAATTGTCTTTGCGCCACCATATGCCGCCGCCCAGGTCATCGCTCATAGAAGACAACAAAATTGGCTTTTTTCCATACAAGCCCTGCAAACTTTTTTATTGGCTGTTGAAAATGAGCGTGTTTACCGTTTCAATCTCATCCTGGCTGATGGTGTGCCCCATATTCTTATATATCTTTTTGGTAACGCAGGCATTCAACTTATCGAGTATTTCAACAGTAGCATTTACCCTTTCCACCGGCACGTGCGGATCCGGATCACTGGTGCCAATAAAGATGGGCGTGCCGGAGAAGTCTCCGCCATAATTCTCTGAATAAATTTTATCACCGATCAGTCCGCCGGTGAAGGCAATCACGCCGCCGCAGCGGTGCGCATTTCTTGCAACGAACTCCAGGGCTAAGCAGGCGCCCTGCGAAAAGCCGAGAAAATAAATATTGCTGTTATCAATGCCTTCGGCGTTGATATCTCTTACAGTCTCTATTAATAAGTCAAGTGCCGAAGAAAGCCATGGTTCATTCTCTTTTGGCGGCGCCAGGAATGAGTAGGGATACCAGGTATGATTGGTTGCCTGCGGCGCCAGCAGCGCATAGTCATTCACAGATAAATAATGTGCTAAGCTTAGGATATCATCTGCCGAACCGCCACGGCCATGCAGCATGATCAACGCTTGCTTCGCTTCGGAAAGTTTTTTGCCCGCAGTTAAAATTTGCTTCCTATGCATGGCCTATGCTTGCTTCAGTTCCGGAAGAATTTTTTCAATAGTCGCGCGCCTGGGTTCGTATTGCGGCGGAAGTTTCAAGGCTTTTCCCAATTCACTCACCGGCTCATCAATAGCAAAACCCGGGTTGTCGGTGGCAATTTCAAACAACACACCACCCGGCTCACGGAAGTACAGCGAGAAAAAATAGTTTCGGTCTATTTTCGGGGTAATATCCAGGCCTTGCTCAATTATTTTCTCGCGCAACTCCATTTGAATTTCTTCGTTCTTTACCCTGAATGCCACGTGATGATTGGTGCCACCCGCGTTTACACCGCGCTTGCCACCGGGTGTCTCTATTATGTCAACAATGTTTGCGTTGTCAATTGAATCGGTGATAAAGCGATAACGGTTACCGGTTTGTTTCAGCAACCTGTAACCGAAAATATCAGTAAGGATTTTCGCGGTAGGCTCCACTTTGAGCAATTGCAGCGTCACGCTTCTAAAACCGCGGATGGCCACATCGGCACCCACCTGCTCTGTGGTCCATGGCTGGCGGGTATCTTCCTGCTCCGGCACTACCAGAAATAATTCAAGACCATCGGGGTCCTGGAAGTATACTACCTGTTCACCAAAACGCTCCTGGGGTTGATTGAATACAACGCGCTTTTCTTTGAAACGTGCTGTCCAGAAATCAAGACTGCCTGCGGGCACGGAGTAACCAATTTCCGTAGCCATACCAATACCATTGATGCCACGCTTTACATAAGTCCAGGGAAAAAATGTAAGAATGGTTCCCGGCTCGCCGGTTTCATTGCCATAATAAAAATGATACGTGCCAGGGTCGTCGAAGTTCACGGTTTTCTTGACCAGTCTCAGCCCCAACACATTCGTGTAAAAATCAAAATTGCGCTGCGCCGAGCCTGCGATGGCTGTAATGTGGTGGATACCGAGTACAGGGTTGGCCATTCTTTTTTTATAAATGTACGGCATAAATGCCTGCCCGGCGCCAACTTAATTTACCGTCAATGTAAAATTCACGGAGATGTCTGTTGCTGATTTGGGACTGTTGACCGGGTCTGGAATTTGTTTGTCGGGAGGATCGCCGGGATAGTGGCGCAACGTAAGGGTGACCGTGCCCGTGGAAGGAGCGCCGGTAGTCCATACGCTGGTAGTGCCCAGCGGCACGCCGTTCACATCATTGTTCAGGTTATCAATTGAAAGATTGACGCCGGGAGAAACTTCATAGTAAATGCGATGAGCCTGGCTTTCCTCTTCCACTTCTTCGGTGATATCTTCTGCAGGATCGGCGGCCTCATTCAGCAGAAATATCGAAACATTGTATGCAGTATTAGCCGCCAGTTCAATGTCATCAACCGAAGGCGGGTTGCCGCCGGGACCGTCCAGGTCTGCAAACCTGAATTCGAGCGCCGGGCCTCCGCTTTGCGGAACAGCGCTGATGACAACCGTGGTGATCAGCTCTTCTTCGTTGGTTTCGCCTTTTTCTTTTTTGCAGGCGCTAAAAACCAGGAGGTATATGATGACAAGGATTCTTAAGTTCATAGTTTTCATTTTAGGAGTTTCCGATAGGTAAGGTTACACGCAGGTTGATATTCCTGCCCATTTCATCGGTGAAATAGCGCATACTGTTCAGGTAGTCGCGGTAAGCGGTGTTGAACAGGTTTCTCACACCTAATCCCACCGTCAGCGGAAATTGATTGATCATGAGTGTGCTCGATGCCTGCACATGCACCAGCGTGTAAGCCGCGGGTGGCGCTTTATAATCGAACTTCACATTCTTTTCATCAGGCACGCGTGTCTGCTCAAACACATGCGAAAGCTCTACGGAGATATTATTTTTGGTGAAACGTTTTCCATCGGCGGGCAGGTAACTCAGTTCGGTACTCACGCGGTCGGCGGGCATCAGTATCAGCCAGTCGCCCAGCGCTTTGTTTTTCGCGCGTAGTATGGAGAGTCGCGAGGTCCAGTCTACCTGCCGAATCGGTTTTATTGAAATGCTGGCATCCATACCGTTCAATGTAGCATCGGTCTGATGATATTCAATTTTCGGAAATGCGCCTGCAATAGTCAGCACTGCTTCATTGGGCACGGGCTGGCGGTAAATGAAATCGTCAATGTTATTGGAATAGAGATATACTTCTGCTGAAATGGTTTCATCTTGGTTTTGATAGTTGATGGTGACACCGAGATTCGCAGATTTTTCGGGTTTCAGGTTCAGATCGCCTTCTTCGTAAGTGGCGCTGCCATGGTGGATGCCATTGCTCAGCAATTCATTCACATGCGGCGCACGCGTTGAGAGCGAAAATGCGGCGCTCAGCTTCCAATGCTCATTCGGTCTGAAACCTGCGCTGGCAGATCCTGCCCATGTAGAGAAATCAAAATCATAGTGATCGAAACTGCTGCCGCCCTGCAGCAGGCGATTGGTATAAATCGTTTTGTTGTCATAACGCAGTCCTGCCTGCAATTCCCATTTGTGCTTGTGCCATTTTTCAATAGCATAGGCGCCGTAGGTATAACTTTGATAATTGGGAATAAAATATCTTCCCGCATACGCATTGTCCTGCTGCATAGCTGCTATACCCACTATCCCGCTGAAGTTGCGTTGTACCGGGTGCTCATAACTCAAATCTTCAGTAAAAGTGGAAATAGATAAATTCAGTTGCGGTCTTGTATTAGTACTGCTGCGCACAATGTCAAATTCCTTGCGCTGGTTGAATTGTCCTGCCAGTTGCAACACAAAGCGATGACCGTTTTTCGTGTACTGTGTTTTTGATTTCAGAATTTGGTGTGTCACATCCTGGTAAGGCCTGTCGATTTCATAGCTATCCTGGCCGGTAAAAATAGGATCAGGTCTGTTGGCATTGATAGCAGTCTCCAGGTCGGAGAGGTTACCAATATGCGCGCCTTTGAAGATGCCGACGCGTGTAGCGAAACGACTGTAGAATAATTCAGTGTTGAAATATTCTTTGGTATAGCCGGCAGTGATGGAGAAATTTTTCTCCTCGCTGGCAGTATTGTTTAACCGGTAACCAGGCGTGGCCGAATTGGCCCCGCGTCTGTAGGTGCCTTGCAGGCGGTAAGAAAATGCAGGCAGTTTTTTTAACTGTTGTTCAAAAACAGCCGATGCCACATATTGCCTGTTATTGGTGAAATAAGCGGTATTAACTTCGCCGCGCCAGCCGGGTTTGTTTTGCAAAGGTTTTGGCTGCACCAGTATCACGCCGCCGATGGCATCGGAACCATAGCGGAGTTCATCCACACCCTTAATCACGGTGAGTTTATCGGCGATGAAGGGATCAATTTCCGGCGCGTGCTCATTTCCCCATTGCTGTCCTTCCTGTCGCACCCCATTCACAATAGTGAGAATGCGGTTGCTGTGCAGGCCATGAATCACCGGTTTTGAAATGGTGCTGCCGGTTTGTAGTAACGTAACGCCATTGATTTTACTGAGTGCTTCAGAAACAGATAAACCCCTGGTTTCTTCCAGGTCCTGGCCGGAAAGTTCTTTTCTGAAACCAGCGCTGGCAATTTCTTTCTTTGCCACCACTACGGCCTCGCCCAGCGTATTCTTGGCATGTGGTAAGAAAAGGTCGAGGTGACGGTTCCTGTCGAGGTGCACGCTTTGGTGCAGCGTCTGGCAATGCACATGACTGATCTGTATAGTATAGCGGCCCGGACAAAGATTTTCAAAAACAAAATTGCCATCTTCGTCGGTGATCACCTGGCGGTTGAGCTCCACAATTAATACGGTAGCCGATTGCAGTTTTTCCTTTATGTCGGCATCTTCCACATGCCCTGACAATCTCAGCTGGCAGGGCTGCGCAAATGCAATAGTAGCTAGTAAAATACTGGAAAGAAATATGAATACAGTTTTCACGGTAATATGTTAGATAGTAAAAAATGGAAAGTGCGAAAGAGGAGCACTTTCGTTTCAACTTATTTACTATGCTAACACCGGGGGTCCCCGCAGCGAAAAACATTCGGGCGCCGCGGTAGCTATTTGCGAAGTATAACGGGTATGAAGAACCGGAAAATCTATTTCCGGGTTCAATGCGATGGACGTTTCTGTTTCGGTAAAGGGCGAAGTGGCCACCAGGTCGTTCAGGTCGCAGGTAAATCCATCTTTCCCGATAGTCGGCTGATCCTGGCAGGTATTTTCAACTAAGTCTTTATGCGCCGCAAAAACTTCGTGCAGGTACAGGCGGGGCATGATGCTCAGGATAAAGAGCATCAGCATGGCACCAGCCACCAACTGACGTATGAGACGATGTTTTTGCATTACCGAAAATTTGTAACGTGGTTGCAAATTACAGATTTTGTTTCAAAAACTATAAATATCTTTAGTCCTGACCATTAAAACTGCTTTACCTGCGCAATAAAAATTACCTGTACGCGGGTCATATCATCTTCTCGATACATCAATACATCTTCGGTTTCATAGTAATTCTGCTGCTTACGATTTTTGATATGCTCGGCAAATCAGGAATAAGGTTCTTCGATGTGGTGGGGCTCATTCTATTGTTATTGCCATTTTTGTACCTGCTGCTGAGCATGAAGCGATTTTACAAACAAGGCTGGCTGGTAACAATCGGCAAAACGGTGCTGGCAAGTTTATCCGGCTTGCTTATCCTCATCATACTATTCCTCGCCTTTATATTGTTTTCGGTATTTCAGTTATAAATACCGGCGCGTACTTCTTCGTCTTTCGGGCACAACACGCCTCGCGAAAAATTTCACCAGCAATAAGCCCGCAATAAATCCGCCGATGTGCGCGGCATAAGCAACGCCGCCTGTTTCTTCGCCACCCAATGCGCCAAGTCCATGCACCACCTGGAACACGAACCAGATGCCCACCGCAATAAATGCGGGCACTGAGATGATGGTGAACAGCATCCACACATGAACAGCACGCGTGGGGTGTTGCAGCATATAACCGCCCAGCACACCCGAAATAGCACCCGAAGCGCCCAAGCTGGGCATCAATTCATCTTGTCCAAAGAAGGCTGTACTGAACACATGGGCCAGGGCGGCCAGTATGCCGCAGAGCAAATAAAAAATGAGATAGCTGCCATGCCCCATTTCATCTTCGAGGTTGTCGCCAAAGATCCAGAGAAAAAGCATGTTGCCGCCAAGATGCGCCCAGCCTCCATGCATAAACATAGAAGTGATAAGGGTAAGATACACAGGTATGTTGGTAGGCCCCAGTCCCGGCATTTCAAAGCGATGACCGGTGAGCGGATCGAGCACGATGGTGGGACTGGTGACGATATCCTGCCCGGTGAGAATTTCGGCGGGCACGGTGGAGTAGGCAAACATTACCTGCAGGTTGTTGCCCATATCCTGCCAGAACACGAAAACCAATATGTTGGCTGCTATAAGCAGGTAATTGATATAAGGGGTACTACGCCGGTCGCGGTTATCGTCGCCAATGGGGAGAAACATAATTTTTGAGTTGGGTATGCAAATGCTGTTCCGGCAAAAATACTTGGAAAAGCCTCAGCTACATACAACTATGTATGCGTTCCATAAGGTATGACCCCGAGGCGGGAGGGTTATCGCGGATTTTTTCTGCGCATTTATACTTGAATTCCGTCGAACACGTTATATATCAGCCTTTAAATCCAAAATCCTGTCGAAATGAAAAGATCTCTACTCCTGGTAGCAGCCGGCCTGATGGCCTTTTCCGCATTTTCACAGCAATACAACGGCTACGTTTATGACAACTATGCGGGCACCCAAAGCCTGCTTTTCAATCCTGCCAACGTTGCAGGCAGCAAATATAAAGTTGATGTGAACCTGGTGTCAGTGAGCTCGTTGATCGGCAACAATGCCTACGAGCTGGACAAGAAAAAGCTTTTTCATTTCGACCTCTCCGACCTGCGTGAAGGCACGCATTATTTCAAGGTGAATACTCCTAATGAGACCAAGAAGCTGTGGCTCAATACCGATATTATGGGGCCTTCGTTCCTGATGACGTTGAGTCCGCGCAGCGGCCTGGGCTTTACTACCCGCATGCGAAGCCTTGCCAATTCGTACAATCTGAGCAATACCGGCTTTCATTTCTTCAACAGCGATGATGGCGTGTGGGATACTGATCTGGCAGAAAAAAATGTGCAATTGAAAATTCATGCGTTTGCCGAGGCTGGACTCACTTATGGCAGGATTGTAAAACAGACCGATAACAGCACCTTGAAACTGGGAGTTACCGGTAAATACGTTCATGGTATCGGCATCGGCTCTGTGCATACCAATACCTTGCTGTATAATATCGACGCAGCGAAAAATTTCAATAATCTCGCCGGTGATATGACCGTGCAATATTCCTCCAATATCGACGACCTGCAAGATGGCCGGATATGGGATGGCATCAGCGGCAGCGCCTCACGCGGTGGTTGGGGCATTGACGCGGGACTGGTATGGGAATGGGAACCCGGTGGTAAAAAAGATTCAGGTGCACGTACCACCTGGCTCGATAATGACCAGACTCCTTACAAATTGCGAATGAGCGTAGCAGTTACAGATTTCGGATATGTACGTTATAAAAACTCGCCGCATGGCAATACTTACCTGGTGGATGGCAGCGGCTTCAATGCTGATGAATTCAAGAAAGCCGATGGAGAAGATTATGATCAATACTTCGACCGCCTGGAAGTAAACGGCATTCTTGATCCGCAGGCATGGAAAGAAAACCTGAATGTGAAACTACCCATGGCCATCCGAGCTGATGTGGATTATCATATTTACAAAAGACTATTCATCAATGCCGGCGCCGTGATCAATATGGTGTCGAAAAGCAAGAATGCGCTCAGCGCGCACTACGCCACTTCTTTTACCGTGACCCCGCGTCTTGAAAAGAAATGGTTCAGCATTTATGTGCCGGTATATTATAACATGGAAGACCAGTTCAGCGCAGGTGCCGGCTTTCGCCTGGGACCCGTCTTTGCCGGTTCTTCATCTGTATTGTCAAACCTCTTTGGCAAAGACCGGATACAGGGAATGGATGTACATGTAGGCGTGCATATACCCGTATTCCAGCCTGCTAAAAACAATAAGAAGAAAAAGCAGGAACAGGTGAAAGAAGTGCCTGTTGAAAACGACAGGGACAAGGACGGCGTGACCGATGATAAGGACGAATGTCCTGATGAACCCGGTGAAATTGCCTTGATTGGTTGCCCCGATAAAGATGGCGATGGTGTGCCCGACAAAGACGATAAATGTCCGGATGAAAAAGGCTCAAAAAATTTCAATGGCTGTCCTGCTCCCGACAGCGATGGCGATGGCCTGAATGATGATGAAGATAAATGTCCCCACTTGCGTGGCAGCATCGAGCTCGGTGGCTGTCCGGAGGTAAAACCCGAGGTGGTTAACTCCGTAAACCTTGCGGCACGCAAGATATTCTTCGTCACCAAGAGCGCAACCATATTGGAGGTATCTTATGAGCAGCTCGACTTCATTGCTGAGCAGCTGCAGGCCGATCCCAACCTGCACCTTACCATCGAAGGTCATACCGACGATGTAGGCAAGGCCTCACGCAATCTCGACCTCTCAATCCGCCGCGCCAACTCGGTGAAAACCTACCTGATCAACAAAGGTATCGACCCCAGCCGCATGACTACCCGAGGCTATGGCGAAAGCCGCCCCATCGGAAACAACAAGTATGTAGGCGGACGAGCGTTGAACAGGCGAGTGGAACTCAAATTGAGTTATCAATAGAAAAACGGGCAGCCCCGGAGAGCCGGGGCTGCGAGTCACATGAGAAAATTTACAACAGCAACCGCATATATCTCCAGGAGGATTGCTGTGAGGTCAGTAGTTCCTGGAAATAAGTTTATTTATGATTTTTAAAATTCGTTTAGTCCGTTATTTCTTCTAAACGGGTGGCAGTTGTTGACTCCCCGAATTGTTGAGGGCTTGACGCACGGGCGCGTGGATTTGAACGAAGAGTGATAGAATTTTGTTTTCTCATGGCTTTAATTTTTTTGGCTATTACTCTTTGGCCCGGTGGGACCAACTGATGGACGAAGATCATAAAAATTTCCGGAAATGCCAGAGCAGTGATCATTAAAAATGACCGCTTGCACAGTAACAATAAAAAAACTTATCATGGTTGAACACCATGATAAGTTTGATCTTCACTTATTTGGGTATTACCATCCGGTATTTTGCGGCCTGATGTTGGGATTGGCATCTAACTCCGGCTGTGGAATAGGCCAGGTCCAGGCACGGTCGTTAGGCAACAGCGTGCAGAAACTAGTACAAAATGTTCTGTTGATGGTGCGGGTTGTACGCTTCAGATCAAACCAACGATGTCCCTCTGCTACCAGCTCTTTGCGGCGCTCAAAAGCAATTGCTTCTTCCAGCGCGGGTCCGATGAGCGATTCGGGCACATATCCAACTATTCTCGCAGCACGCAGCGTGTTCAGATCATCCATCGCCAGCGTCTGAAACGCACCGCCCTTACGCAGGTAGGCTTCGGCTCTCACCAGGTACATTTCCCCGGTGCGGAAAGCTTTGAAGTTTACCACGCCATCAGGTTTTCCTATTTGCGTAATCTTTGCTTCATATTTTACCAGCGTAGTTCTGGGATCTCCGTAGTCGTCGGGCACGTCCCTGAAGTAGGCATCATAGCGAATATCGCCGGGGTCGTAAGATTGCAACAAAGTGAGGTTGGGATAATACTGCGCTGCATTGATATCGGGAGCATAAACATGTCCTGCCACGCGGCCCTGTCCTGCAGTAAAGGTATACGACCAAACCACTTCGGCCAGCGACGCATCTCTCCATATCAAACCAAACTGATCCTTGGAAGCCAGCGGAAATTCATCGATCACCATCGTTGCATACTTGATGGCGCTGTCGGGTTGGTTGGCGTATAAATGAATTCTTGCAAGCAATGCATGCACCACATGTTCATCCATGCGCGACCTGTCGATAGTGTTGACAGGATAATCTACACCTTCAAAGTTACCCAACGCAGTATACAGGTCCTGCAGTATTTGATCGTAGGTGCTCTTCACTGTGCCGCGGGAAGGCATTTGCTCGTAGTCAAACACCGAGATATAAGGTATGCCCGGAGCAGTGGAGTTACGGTCATAGTCTTCCACCCAGTAACGCATCACGTCAAAGTGCACCATGGCGCGGATAGCGAGCGCCTGTCCGCGAATGCGGTTAACTGCGCCGGGATCGCTGTCTTCAAAACGCTCGATACCGCGCAAAGTCAGGTTGGCCTGCGATATGATGCGGTAGGCGGCGAGCCAGGTATTTTCAATCTGGGTTTCATCTTTGGTATAACGCCAGCGCGAAAACACACGTTCATTTCCCAACGATTCGATGGATTCAAAAAAATTATCAGACAACAGATCGGGTAATGTTACATAGGCATTGGAGTTGCCGTCGAAAGAGCCGTAGTAGTCAGTATCACGGAAAAGCGCATACGCACCCAGCAGTGAAAATTCATAGTCTTCAATACTATTGAAGCGTTCGGCGCCATCGAGGGTCGACTCAGGTTCCTTGTCCAGTATCTTGGTGCAGGCGCTGAGACTGGAGTACATCAGAATGGCTATAATTATCTTTTTTATTGACATATCAGTATTGTTAGAATTTAAAAACCAACGTTCAGTCCAAATGTGAAAGTCCTCAGTTGCGGATAGTGCGAACCGATCAGGTTACCTGTGGTGATCTCAGGATCGTAGCCCAGGAAATTATGCCATACGTGCAGGTTTTGCCCCTGCGCAAAAATGCGTGCTGTTCTCATCTTCAGTTTTTCAGACAGTTTGCGGGGCAGGCTATAGCTGAGCATTACGTTGCGGAGACGCAGGTAATCGCCTTTTTCCACATAGCGCGAAGTGGAACCCACCCAGTCGCTGAAGGCGCTGGGAATATCAGTAATATCACCCGGCTGTCTCCATTCGTTGAGCATCCTCTTAGCCAGGTTCGAGAACCAATAGATCGGGTTTTCGATATTAGTTCTATCGTTGTTGAAGATCACATTGCCATACGCGTAGCTGAACAATACTTCCAGTTGCAGACCTTTGTAGTTGAGTGTTGTACCGAAGCCGCCATAATGAGGAGGATCTGTAGTGCCTAATAATACGCGATGATCAGGATCGTACACATTGGTAGTAGTCTTGCCGTCTAGCTCATAATACAAAGCATCGCCATTGGCGGGATCAACGCCGGCATAGCGCACGAGGTAAAGTGAATTGATAGGCTGACCAACCTGGTTGATAAACAAACCCGTGATATTTTTCTCCAGTCCATTCTGGTCCAGCAATTCGTTCTTGTTATATGAATAGTTGGCTTCTACCGACCAGGTGAAATTGGTATTTCTGATGATGTTCACGTTTACCCCAACTTCAACACCACTATTGCGCAGTTTACCCAGGTTGTTGGTAATGGATTGCGAACCTGATGTGCGCGACAACTGCCGGTCGAGAAACAGGTCTTGCGTAGTATTGTTATAGTACTCGACCGTACCGTTCAATATGCCTTTGAATAAAGAGAATTCAAAACCGGTATTGAACATTACTTTTCTTTCCCAGGTAAGATTGCGCGGGAAATTCGTGAGCACCAGCCCTCCTACTCCATTGTACGAAGTAGCGCTCAGCAATTCGCGGGTAGCGAAGTCATTCACACCCTGGCTGCCCACAGAGCCATAGCTGGCTTTGAACTTCAACACGTCGAGCCAGTTGGCGGCATTCTGCAAAAAGTATTCGTCGCTCACAATCCAGCTCACACCCACATGGCCGAAATTAGCCCAGCGGTCATTTCTCGACAGGCGCGAAGAACCGTCGCGGCGGGCGCCCGCATTGATATAGTATTTTCCTTTGTAACCATATACCACATCGGCGAAGTAAGACACCAGCGCGTTGGTGGTTACATTGCCATTTACAACGGGAATAAAACCATTTTCGGGAGTGCCGGGAGTAATGCCCGACTCATTTTTGAACGGTCCTACCAAACCAAATCCACTGAAACCAAATCCCTGCGTCTTACTTTCCACCATTTCATAAAACAGTCCAGCGCTCAATTCATGATCATCCCAGTTTTTTGTATAGTTCAAGGAAGTGGTGCCGGTATAACGGAAAGTCTTGTTGTATGCCCTGTCCAACTGACCATTACCTCCTACTGATTGCGAACCCTGGTCGGTTGTGCGGTCATAATAATTAGTAGTCTCATTGCTGGTATAGTCTATGCCCCATAGCGTGCGCGCTTTCAGGCCGGGAATCCAGCGAATATTCCATTCAACATAGGCGCTTCCCACACCTTTGAGCTGATCGGTGTGATTGCTGTTTTCCAATAACTCGCGAAGTGGATTAGGCTGACTTTGCAGGTAGTCGTCCTGGTATTCGCCATTTTCATCGCGCAGGCTCAGGTAGGGATTGAACCACCTGATGGCGTTGAGCGGCTCGCCTATATAGGCGCCGTTTTCCAAAGTGCCTACGCCGCGCGAATAACCGATTGATGCATTAAGGCCAATTCTGAAATCACCGAAAGAGTTGTCGATATTGGCGCGGCCGGTATATCTTCTCAACATGGTAGTTCTTACCAGGCCTTCCTGGTCGAAGATGGAACCCGATATGTAAAACCTGGTTCTTTCATTACCACCCGATGCACTTAGCTGATGCTGTTGCGTGAGGCCTTTGTGAAATAATTGTTCTTCGATATGGTTGTTCACCTTACTCAGGCTGTCCACCTCTTCCTGGGTCCAGCCGAAAGGATTAGGTCCCCAATAATCGCGGTCGTAAAATTCGTACTGCAATTTTTCTGCGCTGTTCATCACCTCCAGCTTGTTTTTCGGCAACTCAGACCAGCCGTATTGCACATCGTAGTTGATCCTCGTTTGGCCTTGTGAACCTCTCTTGGTGGTGATGACAATTACGCCATTGGCGCCGCGTGAACCATATATAGCGGTAGACGATGCATCTTTCAACACGGTGAAGGTTTCTATATCACCGGGGTTGATGGAAGCAAAATCAGCTGCATTCACCTGCACACCATCCATAATATACAATGGTGTGTTGGTGCCGTTGATGGAGCCTTTACCGCGTATGACCACCACAGCAGGCGCGCCAGGCTGACCAGTCTGCGATTGAGAAAGCAGTCCGGGGACTTTACCCTGCAACACTTTGTCGAATGAACCGATCGGCTGTAAACGCACTTCCTCAGCTACAAGACGCGTTACGGAGCCCGCAACCTGTCGTTTGTTGGAAGTGGTGTAACCCGTAACCACCACTTCGGAAAGTGAACTTTCTCCAATCGCCAGCTGCACATTCAGTTCGGCGCCTGTAATGGACGCTTCAAGTGCTTCAAATCCTACGCTGGTAAACACCAGTGTGGTAACCGAAGTTGGAACGGTAAGGCGGAAAGAACCATCGGGCTCGGTGCTGGTGGAGATATTTGTACCCTTACCCGTAACCGTAACGCCTGGCAGCGGCTGACCGTTGCGCTGATCAGTTACTCTTCCTGTCACCGTCTGATACTGTGCCCAGGAATAAAAAGTACCGATCATGAAAAGAACAAACAAAATAGTTTTCCTCATAGATGTTTAGCTTAAATGGCTGTACCTGCCTGCTGCGTTATGACATTTTTGTGATAATCGCTAACAAACATTTTTAGCTTAGTTAAAGAGGAAGTAATCTGATCGAGTGCTGCGGCGCTTGTAATCGAAATTAACCGCTCACGTAGCGAAGGACAATGCAATTTATCGTGAATGAAATTCAAGATAAATTAACGATATAACTATATAGTCCAACCGAAATTAAAAAATGATCACATGATAAGATTGCATCACGCTCTTTTTTGCGCGCTTACAAAATACCTGATCTTGGAGTGAAGGTCTTCTGGCCTGAAAGGCTTGTGTATAAAATCGTTGAAACCTTTTTCAAGAAGGTCTGCCTGCATATTGTCGTATACTGCAGCAGTAAAGGCCACGATAGGAATATTTGCGTTTAACTTGCGGATTTCTTTCAATGCTGTTGCACCATCCATCTCCGGCATTTCAAGATCGATCAATGCCAGGTCGAAATGACTCTTTCGGAACACTTCCACCGCTTCGCGGCCATTGGTAGCAGACTCTACCTGTATGCCCCACTTGGTGAGGAAGCGGCGCGCAATTGATAAGTTTACCGGGTTGTCTTCGGCCACCAGCACCCTGATGCCATCCAGCGATTCCAGCAGTTTTACATTGTCTTCGTTGATATAACGCTTGCGTGTGTTCACGTTGATCTTGAACTCCACGGTGAAGTGGAAAGCGCTGCCTTTGCCTTCTTCACTTTCGAGCAAAAGATCGCTGTTGAATTTATTGACGATTTTCTTGGTGATGGCGAGCCCCAGGCCAGTGCCGCCATATTTGCGCGTTGTGTTGACATCGGCCTGCGTAAAGCTTTCAAAAATTTCCTTGTGTTTATTCTTAGGAATACCAATGCCGGTATCCATCACGATAAATTGAAGCGTGGCCAGCGAACTGGTAGAAAAGAGTTTTCGCACCGCCAATGTAATGGTGCCGGTATGCGTAAACTTCACCGCGTTGCTCAATAGATTACTCAACACCTGGTTCAACCTCGTTTCATCGGTAATAAACTCCATATCCAGACGGTCGTCTATATCGATCTTGAAATGGAGGCCTTTTGCTTTTATTTGTCCGGCAAACTGCGAAGCGATCTTTTGCATCAGCTCCTTCATATTTACCGGCGCTTCTGCCAGTTCCAGTTTACCGGCTTCAATCTTGTTGTAATCAAGAATATCGTTGATGAGCATCATCATATGCTCAGACGAGAACTTCAGGATATCGAGATGCGGTTTCTGTGCAGCCAGGTGATCTTCCTGCAGCAACAAATTCGATGCGCCAATTATGCCGTTGAGCGGCGTGCGCAGTTCATGGCTCATATTGCTGAGGAAACGCGATTTGGCTTTGGCCGCAGACTCGGCTTTTTCTTTCGCCTTCATCAGTTCAAATTCTGCCATCTTCACGTTCGACACATCCAGGATACTGATCTTGGTATACTTGACGTCTTTGTAAGCAAAGGGCACCACGCTCACGAAAGCATAAAACACGCGGCCGGTTTTGGTGGTAAAACTCAATTCACCCTGCCAGTTGCGGTTTTCATCATTATCGCTCAGTCTTACCGACTGAAATTTGGCGATCTGTTCTTCATCGAACCAGTTTTCGATAGAAGTACCTTCTATTTCTCTCTTTTCTTGCAGATCGAATAATTCAAGCGCGCGCTGGTTTACGCTCGCGATAATGTTCGATTGCTTATAAATAATGAATACACCGTCGAGTGAAGTATTGAAGATGGTATCACCAAATTTTTTCTCCTGCAGTATGGCCACCTCATTATCCTTGTTTACGCGCAGAATGGCGTAAGAGAATATGATGGTCATGGCCAGTGAAATCACCAGGTTGGAGCTGTATAGTCTTTCATATAATTGCGCGTTGATTACCTGTATCTCCGTGTTCACATACGGCAGGTATTTCAAACACACGATTGATGAAATGACTGTGATGGTATAAACGATGATCAGTTCGCGGAAATTTCTTCGCAGGCTCACCAGGAAGGTCAGTACCAGGAAGTAGGGAAAAAACAAAAGGTATTCGCCCGCGCGCAGACCTTCGATATAGCTGATGATTATAAGATAGGCGTTCACATTCACCACCGCCAGGATACGTCCGGCTTCCAGGCGCTTGCGCGAGCCCAGGTAAAAGGCCAGTAAAAAGAAATAGGCGGAAGTGATGTTGACAAGGGCACTGATGTACAGCTTATGATAGAAATAGGAAATGACGGAGAGGAAATTCACCAGCAGGGCCAGCATGGTGAACTGGTTAAACCGGATGATCTTCTTCCGGGCATCGCGGGTTATGCCGTCTTCAAGGCCGGAATAAACGATCTCCCGATAAATAGACCACAAGAGATATAATATTTTCTCCTTCATAGAGTTATTGGATTGACCCCTGGCATTGTATTGTGTACAAGTGCTTCATCCATAACGAAAAATTTGAAAATCTATTTTCTTATGACGAACCAGGACTTTTCTAAGAAATTCATTTTCAATGAAAAAATTGATAGTGAGTACCTGTTTAGCATGTACGCTGATGACTATGCGTATATGGAGGAGATTTTCGCCACCACGCTGGAGCACTACGATGAGGATGTTGAAGCGTTAAAGGCGGCCTTTGAAGCGGGCAACCTGCAGGACCTGAAAAGGGCTGCACACAAAATGAAACCGACGTTCGGGTTCGTGGGACTGACCTCCATACAGGAACAGGTTAAAAAATTTGAAGATTTATGTCAAAATGTACAGGACACTGATTATCTTAAAGATGATTTTAAGCAAATTGTAACTACATTAGCCGAGTGTAAGGACTTGATTGCCTCGGAATACCAAAAATTGAAAGCGTTCAACGCTAACCCTGTATGAGCTGGAGTGCGGTAATTGTTGAAGACTTGCAGGTAGCGGCTGATTACCTGGCCAAATGCTGTGAAAAATCCGGACAAGTAGAAGTTAAGGCGCATTTTACCAATGTGGCAGAAGCCCTCGACTACCTGAACAAGAATTCTGTTGACATTCTCTTCCTGGACGTGGAAATGCCGGGCGCCAATGGTTTTGAATTGCTCGACCAGCTGGCCTATTACCCCAAAGTTTTCCTTACTACGTCCAAGCAGGAGTATGCCTATGATGCTTTTGAGTATAATGTTACCGACTTTCTCAAGAAACCCTTTACTTATCAACGGTTTATAGACGCCCTGAATAAGCTCACCACGGCGGGCGGCGACAACAATATCAGCAGCACGGCCTCGGATCATATATTTATTAAGAGCGACGGCAAGCTGGTGCGGCTCAATAATGACGATGTCCTTTTCATCGAGAGTATGGGCGATTATGTAAAGTTTGTCACCGCCGACAAGAAATACATCACCCACAATACCATTAAGAACCTGGAAGAAAAGGTGAACCGCAATCATTTTATCAAGGTTCACCGCTCGTATATCATCAATATCACCAAAATTGACGATATCCGCGAAAACGACCTGTTTATCAAGGGTCACGAGATTCCTGTCAGCAAGTCTCACAAGGCGGAAGTACTTAAACGCCTGAATATCATTTAATTCCATTCATCGAAGAATCCGGTCGATTCAACGGCAAAAGGCGGTCAAATGACTAATAAATTATGATTGGCCCCCTTCCTTTGCCAATTTTGTGTTCAGGAAATAAACAAGAAGAAAGAGAAAAAGAGACCAGAGCTAATTTGCTTAACCCTTGAACCCAAACCCCTAAACCCTGCTCATTTGAGCGATAGTCCGTACCCTACTCTTTTTCTCTGACTTCTATCACAATATTAATTTGTGACGGTTACGCGAAAGACCCTATCCTTTTCAGAAGGACAATCTGAAATCCGTTCGCTTTGAAAACGTGAGTATTATCACTCCAGCCTTACTCATAACATGCATAGGATTTCATTTTACCGACAAGCCGGATCTATATGATCCGGCTTTGTTATTTGCCATCATCCGTGATTCGAATACGGGCGTTTATCGGACAAACACCGAAGCAAAAAGTCCATTAATCGAATAAAGTATGAGGTTAGGAAAAGAATTACCAACTTTGAAGTGTTGATACGATGATCCCATCCTGATGAAAGCCGAGGCCCTTGGAAAGTGAAAAAATCTGAAGTAATCCAAGATCCGCAAGAACCTGAAAAGTACCCTGTATCCAACCATCCTACGAACCCTGAATCCTGGATCCTTTTGAAAAGAGCCAATAGCAAATCTCCTTGAAGGAAAACCGTCCTATCCCTTGAAAGTATCGTGTAAAATGAAATCCATGTATCTGAGGAAAACTGACAAGCTAAAAATCTGAACCTATCAATGATTAGACATTTACACTGAGTTACCCCTTTAGAAGAAAAGTTTTGTATGAGCTGCTCGCCATCGAGCAGCTCTTGTTATTTTATCCCAGCCCGATCTCGTAATGCATCTCGGGTATTTCAATATCATCAAACCCTTTCTTCAATAATCTTTCCCTGAACTGTTGCTGCACATCGTACTCTCCATGCACCAGGAAGAGCCTTCTCACTTTGCGCGGGTCCTGGCAGGCAAGGAACTGGGAGAGGTCTTCATAATCGCCGTGTGCACTCATGCTGTGAATAGCGCCGATTGTGGCATGCACTTCGTGCGAAATGCCGAAGATCGAGACTTCTTTGGCTCCGGCCATCAGCCGGCCGCCCAGTGAATCGGGTTCGCAATAACCGGTAAGCACAATGCTGTTGCGGCTGTTCTCGATATTATTACTGATATGATGCTTTACGCGACCGGCCTCGGCCATACCGCTGGCGGATATGATGACACAGGGTTCGTTGCGGAAATTGAGCAACTTCGATTCGTCGACTGTTTTGATAAACCGGAGACCTTTAAATGCAAAGGGATCGCTATCTGTTTCCAGTATGCGTTGAATATTTTTATTGAAATACTGGGGATATCTCTTCACCAATTGCGTAGCTTCGATGCTCAGCGGGCTATCCACAAAATAATCCAGGTCGGGCAATCTTCTTTCCAGTTCAAGCTGGTTGAGCGTAAACAACAATTCCTGCGTGCGGCCCACACTAAAGGCGGGTAATATCAGTTTGCCTTTTTTCTTCAGGCAGGTTTCTTCGATCCATTCCAGCAAAATATCGGGCGTAGTGCGCTTCAGTTCGTGCAGGCTGTTGCCATAGGTTGATTCCAGGATGATATAATCTGCCTGCGGAAAAACAGCGGGCGAACGCAGTATCACATCGCGGTAGCGACCCACATCGCCACTGAAGGTAAGTTGCACCGTCCTGCCGCTTTCTTTGATACGCAAATGCACAGCTGCACTGCCAATAATATGGCCGGCATCGGTAAACAACACCTCCACGTGCTCATCGATCTTATACCAGTTGTTATACTCTACCGCTTCCAGCAAGGGAAATGCGAGAGCGGCATCTTCGCGGGTGTATAAAGGTTGCAGGTATGGCTGACCGGAAGCTGCTCTTTTTTTGTTGGCATACTTGATATCATCTTCCTGTATGGCGCCAGAATCTTCGAGCAAAACGGTAGTGAGATCTTTTGTGGCGGGCGTGCAGAAAATTTTCCCGTTAAATCCTTCTTTCACCAGTTTGGGTATCAGTCCGCTGTGATCAATATGCGCGTGCGAAAGAATAAGAAACTTCACATCAGCGGGGTCAAAACCAAAATGCCTGTTGAGCGCGTCGGTGTCTTTTCCCATACCCTGGAACATACCACAGTCGAGCAGGTACTGGTTACCATTTTTCAGCGTAAGCAAATGTTTCGAACCTGTTACCGTGCGGGCTGCTCCGTGAAATGCAATTTTCATTGGTTGAGTATTTAAAACTGGCTTAAATGGATGAGTGATATTACGAATATATCGCGGATTATGATCACAGATGGTGCGGATTGTGTTACCAGTATGTGGTATTTCTGACTTTCTTTTTACTGTTTATCTTGGATGGATATTGTTAACCATTAAAAACTTATCTATGGCATCTAAGAAGAAGCCGGCCAAAAAAATTCTGGGAAAAGCAAGCGGCAAAAAGGGAGGCAAGAAAAAGGCAGCGAGCAAAAAAACTGCAGCCTCTAAATCGTTAACCACAAGAACAGCATCAGTTGGCGGATTGCTTCCGGTGTCCGGAAAGGGAAAATTCTCGGTGTATATTGACTCCTGCTTTTTCTTTCCCGCCGCCAGCAGTTCGGGTTATACCGAACATTTCCAGGAAGGACGCACCACCGACATACCCGGGCATGCTTTAATGGCGCCTATCGCCTTGCCCGTCGGCGCTACTATCAGGGCTATCACGGTTTATTACAAAAACACTTCGAAGGAAGAGATGCAGTTCATCTTCCTGAAAAAACATATCGATCACCATTGCTACAGTGGCGAAGTGGAAGTCTCTCTCGATTTTCTGCCGCCCGCCAGCAATCCGCCTGACGATTTTGTGGAAAAACAGATCAATCACTTTGACGCAGGTGGTTTGATTAAGGATAAGTACCTGTACTTCCTGGAAATCACCAACACCATCAAAAAGACTGATGAAGTGAGGACTTTGAGAGGGATAAAAATTGAATACGCGCTTGGCTAGATAACCTCAACCTGGTTCTTCAGCAAGTCTTCGAACGCTTCGCGCTTCCTGATGAGGTGAGCTTTGCCATCAAGCACCAATACTTCAGCCGGTCTAAACCGGCTGTTGTAGTTACTGGCCATTTCGTAACCGTAAGCGCCGGCATTACGGAACACGAGGTAATCGCCCTCGCGGATTTCGGGCAGTAAGCGGTCTTCCGCGAAAGTATCGGTCTCGCAGATATTACCCGTGACGGTATAACTTTTTTCAGGACCGTGGGGATTGGAAATATTTTCGATGATATGATAAGCGCCATAAAACATCGGGCGGATCAAATGATTCAAACCGGTATCAACGCCCGCGAAAATAGTGGTATGATTGGGCTTGAGCACATTCACGGTAGCAACCAGGTAACCCGCTTCGCTCACCAGGAATTTTCCCGGCTCGAACCATACCTGCAGATGACGATTGTTCTTTTTTTCAAATTCTGCGAAAGCTTCGGCCACCATGCGTCCGGATGCTTCAATATTGGCGCCCTGCTCGCCGGGTTTGTAGGGCACTTTGAAACCGCCACCGAGATCGAGAAATTCCACTTCGGGAAAACGATCCACCAGGCCAAACAATACTTCAATGCCTTTGGCCAACGCCACATCTTCGATTTCGCTGCCGGTATGAATGTGCAGGCCGCGAATGTAGAGATTGGTTTCACTCACCAGCCGCAACACCTCATCGACCTGCTCCAGGGGGATGCCGAATTTACTTTTGCTATGACCGGTTGCGATTTTGATATTACCACCGCTCATGATGTTGGGTCGAAGGCGAATACCCACGGGATAACTATGACCGAATTTTTTTCCAAACTTCTCCAGGTTCGACAGGCTGTCAATATTGATATGTACACCCAGTTGCTGCGCGGCTTCTATTTCAGAAAAAGCAATATTGTTGCTGGTATATAAAACACGCTCCGGCGCAAAGCCCGCATGTAGTGCCAGGCGCACTTCGTTGATGGAACTGCAGTCAACATCGCAACCGAGTTCTTTGATATAGCGAAGTATGTTGATATTGGTGAGGGCTTTGCCGGCATAAAAGAAACGCGCGTCGGAATCTTTAAATGCGGCGGTGAGCCTGTTGTATTGTTCTTTTATTTTTTCAGCATGGTACACATATACCGGTGTGCCATACTCTTTGGCTATAGCTGCAAGGAATTCTCCGGAAAGTTGTTGAGACATAATTCGCGAATATAGGTTAAGGCTGGTTTCGCGCAAATTTTTCGGAGCCAGGGCTGTTGGCCCGTGGAATTTAACGCGCCCAGGCGAAGCGTTAGTTGCCGGGCATCTTTGGGGAATGTTTCGCGCCAAGGCGCCGGGGATGTGTTTCTTTGCGCCTGGGCGCCTTTGCGTGAAATTCTTAGGCCCCGGCGTGAAACATTCTTATATAAGCAGGAAATTATTTTTCTTCCTCTTCCTGGTCGCTGCCGCCTTCCTCTCCTTCATTCTCTTCGCGCGGAGCAGATGCCGATTCTTCAATCAGCTCGCCATCTTCGCGCACCACGAACTGCGAGTTGGTTTCGGTGCTTTCTCCGTTGCTGTCGGCTTCGCCGCCTTCTTCAGCGGACGGAACTTCGCTTCCGGCTTCGGTTTCGCCTTCGGGCCTGAGCTCACCCGCGGCCTCTTCATTTACGATGGTGGGGTTCACGATAGAGTCGTCGAATACTTCTTTCAGCTTCGGCAGATCTTCGGGCGAGTTGATGCCGAAATAATCCATGAAGCTTTTCGAAGTGCCATACACCAGGGGATGACCGGGCAGTTTTTCGTTGCGGCCAATGATCACGATCAGGTCTTTCTCCAGCAGTTTCTGGATAGCGTAGTCGCTGCTCACGCCGCGGATAGCCTCAATTTCAGCCTTGGTAACGGGTTGTTTATAGGCAATGATGGCCAGGGTTTCCATAGCCGCTGTTGACAGGCGTTTCAGGAATTTATCGCCATTCAGCTGGGCTACGGTCTTATGATATTCTTTCTTGGTGAGGAATTGCCAGCCGCCGCCGCTCTGGCGTACGCTGAAAGGATAGAAATCGCTTTCATATTTTTCTACAATACCTTCCATGGCTGCTTCCACCTGCTCAAGGGTCACCTTATCTTCCATAAAGCCAAACGCATTGTTCAGCAAGTCCGTGATCTCGAGTGTGGTCAGCGGCCGGTCACTGGCAAATACCAGCGCTTCGATATGGGGTATGAGATTGGATATTTCCATTGATTAATCGTTCAAGGATTATCCCTGCAATGCAGCGGCACCGGAGACTATCTCGGTCAACTCGGTGGTAATGGCTGCCTGGCGGGCACGGTTGTAGCTAATTCTGAGGCTGCGTAATAATTCGTTGGCGTTTTCTGTCGCCTTATCCATGGCAGTCATGCGCGCACCGTGTTCTGAAGCATGCGCGTCGAGCACTGCTTTAAACAGTTGGGTATTTAATATTTTGGGCATCAGCTCGGCAACCAGCTCTTCTTTTGCCGGCTCGAAAATGAAATCGCTTTTCTTGGCGCCTTCTTTTTTCTGCACTTTGGGGATGGGCAGGAAGCGTTCTACTACAAAACGCTGAGTGGCGGCATTCCTGAATTCGCTGTACACGATTTCCACCACATCAAATTCTTTCTGTTCGAAAGCTTTCATGGCGGCCTGCGACACAGCCTGCACGTTTTCGAAGGTCAGGTTCAGGAATATGTCGCGGTAAGTAGCGTCGGCCTTGTATTTATTCTTGACAAAATGCTCGCAACCTTTTTTACCGATATTCCAGATGGTCACGTTGCCTTTGGCATGCTGAGCAGCGTATTTTTCCCTGATCAGTTGCTTGGCCAGCTTGATCACGTTGGCGTTGTAGGCGCCGGCAAGACCACGGTCGCTGGTAATCACGATCAGCAGCACTCTTTCAACAGGCCTCTCCACAGCCAGTTTCATACCCACTTCCCCTTCTGAGCTGCTGACGATATTGCTTAACACCTCCTGCAGTTTGCGGGCATAGGGACGCATCTGGATGATGGCATCCTGCGCTCTTCTCAATTTGGCAGCGCTTACCATTTTCATTGCCTTGGTAATCTGCTGGGTGTTCTGAACTGACTTTATCCTGTTGCGGACTTCCTTTAACTGGCCGGCCATGCTTACAAGTTGTTATATAAAAGGTTAAAAATCAATCCGGTACAATATCCAAAAATCACCGGATTTTTAACCGGCTGCAAAGGTAGCGTAAAGGACGCAGAAAACAATTGGGTTGTGGAAAATTCGGGTTTAGAGCTTAGGGGTTCGGGTTGCGCGCTTCGCGCAGTTTCACCTTTGGAGTGTTTCGACGGTGTAGGGTGTCGTGTGCGCGAAGCGCTCCACTACTCCCGTAGTCCATAAAACTGTCTGACCGCCTCGTAGTCCCTCGTGTCTATGCCGGCAGCTTCGTGGGGCAGCCGGGTGCGGCCGCCGGGGAGGGAAATATTATTATAGATGCGGATGACTTTGGCGCTGCTGTAGTTTTCGCCGGGCCCGTCTCTGTCAATATAGATATTCACTTTGTTGTTGGCATAACCCATGCTCACGCGGTAAAAAGTGGCGCCGGCATATCCCTGGCCGGGCACAAAATACCATCGTGACACCTGTTGGTGATAGAGGTACACCAGCCAGGTGCTGTTGTTCATGGTGTCCTGGGTAGTGGTAATTGACATAGTTAAATAGGGGCTGGCTGCGAAATTCTGCGGACCGAAACTGTACTGGGTTACATTGGCATTGCCGTCGATGCCGGGAGCACCTTCAGGGCCAGTGTCACCTTTTTTGCAAGCTACTGCGAGTGTTGTAAGTAATAGTAAGGAAAAGAAACTTTGCTTCATATCTATACCGTTTTTTTGACTTAAGACGCTACTATTTCCCTGGCAAGCAGTCTTGCAATAGCTTTCTCAAAGAAGAAAGCTCCTTCGTGTGAAGTTTCACTTTCATATTTCGGATATGTGCCGACACAATGCGCCTGCTCATTTCTGTTTCTTCAGAAATCGCAGCGATGCTTAATCCCTGCGCGAGCAGCCGACCGATGATGAGTTCGGTTTCTACGAGTTCTTCGTACTTGAATTCCATGCCTGCCTGAATATTGGGAAGGTAAATGTGGCACATAGTGGCATGCCGGTCAATACCGCTTTCACTGTATTTTCTATATACGCCATTTTACGTAATGGAAAACCTTTAAAGCAGATCGTGGTCGGCCGCATAACGAGTAAGCGCGGCGATGTTCTTAAGGTTGAGTTTTTGCAGAATATTTTTCCGATGTGTGTCCACCGTACGATGACTAATGAATAACCGGTCGGCTATTTCATGCGCGGTCAGTCCCTCGGCGATATAGCGGATAATTTCTTTTTCACGTTGTGTCAGGTGCAGGCTGCTGTCGCTGGCCGGGCGGCCCATCTTGTGCAGCAGGTCATAGGAAAGATCGGCGCTGATGTATTTTTCATTTTTCATTACCCGCGAAATGGCTTTCAGCAGTTCTTCCTTACCGGTATTTTTTATAATAAAGGCGTCGGCGCCCGCCTTCAGAGCCTTTCCCACTATGCTGCTGTCGCAAAGCATACTCACCATAATGATCTTCACGTGCGGCTTTTGTTGCCTGATCATTTTCGCGGCTTCGATGCCATTCAGTTCGGGCATATTGATATCCAGGATCACGCAATCCACCTCGCGGCTCAAGGCCTGGTTCACGGCATCGCGGCCATTGTAGGAAGTATAGATCTGTCCTATACTTTTTTCATCTTTTAAAATGCCATATAACCCGTCCACCATAATGCGGTGGTCGTCGGCAATCAGAATATCTACTGGCAGGTTATACTCGGGCATGGTCATTCATTTTATAGGGAATTTCAATCAGTACACAGGTTCCTTTGCCGGGTTTTGAGTCTATTTCCATCTGTCCTTTAAGAAGCTGCGTGCGCGCTTCGAGGTTCTTTAAGCCATAACCATTCTTATGCTCTTTTATATCAAATCCTTTGCCGTTGTCTTCGATCATCAGGATTATTTTTTCATCCCTGTGCCCCACCTGCAGCGATACGCGGCTGGCGCCCGCATGTTTCAACACATTATTGATCAGCTCCTGCGTAATGCGGTAGAGCACCAGTTCATGGTCCTTGGGTAATCCTTGTTTCAACCCAAACATCACGAGGTCAAAATTAAGCAAACGTGTTTCGTTGATCTTGTTCACCAGTACTTCCACCGCTGTAGCATAACCGAATTCTTCCAGTACCTGCGGACTCAGGTTCAGCAGCATCTTGCGCACGTCGCCCATGGTTTCGTCAATCAGCCTCTCGGAGTTTTCGGCCAGTTTGCGCGCTTCGTCCAATTGCCTTTCGTCAATCTTCTTTCCCAGCGACGATATGTACAGTTTAATGGCAGAAAGCCGGGTGCCCACATCATCGTGCAGGTCGCGCGAAAGGCGCTCGCGCTCATCTTCCTGCGTGGCCACCATAGTCTTGATCTGTTCAGCCTGCTTCTTCTTCAGTTGATTGATACGCCGGCGATAAAGTCCATACGCCACACCCACTATTGCGATTACATATAAACCCAGGGCCCACCAGGTAAGCCACCAGGGCGGACTGATAATTATTTTTATGCTCGCAGTATTTTTTGAGTAAATACCATCACGGTTCTGGTAGATCACCTTAAAGGTGTATTCACCGGGTTGCAGACCTGTATAACTCACATAAAGCCGCGAGCCGCTGCTCATCCAGGTTTTGTCAAGGCCCTCCATCATGTAGTAATAGGTGGCTTTATCGCTGAAGGAATAGTCGAGCGCCACGAATTCAAACGACACAAAGTTTTGAAAGTGCTTCAGCCTTAGCTCCTGCACGCGGTCTGCTTCCAGGTCAGAAAGCCAGGTGCTGTCGAATAGCCTGATGGCAGTCAACCGCACATCCGCCGCATAACTTCCCGGTTTGAAACGCAAAGGGTCGAACACGTTAAAACCATTTACACCACCGAAATACATAATGCCCGAACTATCGGCCCAGGAACAGTTGGTGTTGAATTCGTTTGACTGCAGACCATCGCGCTCATCATATACACGGAAGGTTTTTTGTTTTACCATATAACAAGCCAGTCCGCGGTTGGTGCTGATCCACCAGTTGCCATCGCGGTCTTTTTCCATACTGTATACTACGTTGTCGGGAAGACCATCGGTAGTAGTAAACCGCTCTGCGATTTCTTCATTGGCTATATCCAGCTTCAGCCAGCCATTGTCGGTGCCTGCGCGCAAATACTGGTCACCATCCGGCCGCAGGCTGCGCACTACAGAACGTACACTTGGCGCAGCCACTGGTATAACACTCAGCTTCCCGCTTTGCCGGTTATACCTGATGATGCCATTATCGGTGCTGCCCATCCAGGTATTGCCCGCATCATCTTCATAAAACACGCGAATGCATTGCGTGCCGATCAGCCTGGACATCTCCTCATCCGGCCAATCAAGCCATTGACGCGTGCTGATGTCAAAAATGAATGTGCCGTTATCGCCGCTCACCCACAATTTGTTTTCATTTTTCAGTTTGTGCAGGCTGTACAGCCGGGAAACCTGGCTTCTTTCATTATTATAGCGGCTATAGCGTTTGCCGGGAGGCAACGATTCATCATAACTGCAAAGGCCGCCCCAGGTAGCTATCCATAGTCTTCCTGCATCGTCGGCTACCACATCGTACACGGTATTATGCACCAGGCTGTTGGGGTTGTCGGGATTTTTTGTAAAACGCGTAAATGCATTCTTTTCCTGGTTCCAGCGCGCGAGCCCGGCCGACTGTGTGCCGAAATACATATAACCCGGCGGCAGGCGTTTGATGAAGAATATCATATTATCACCCACATCATTGCTGCGACCACCGGTGTGCCGGAACAATTCAAAATGGCTTTTCTTCGGATCATAGCGGTCAAATCCGCCGCCGCTGGTACCCACCCAGATATTTTCCTGGTTGTCTTCATACAACGACAACACGAAATTCTTTGAAAGACTTTCGGGAATTTCATCATCATGTCGCACCTGTATGATTTCGCCGGTTTGATGAATGTATTTACTCAGCCCGTCATTGCGCGTACCGATCCAGATATTGTTGTCGGAATCTTTCAACACAGAAGTGATATCATTGCTGCCCAGCGAACTTTTGCCCGGCGCAGCCTTACAGAGATGCCTGACGATGGCGGGCTCCCGAATATCGGGTGAAATAATATAGATACCATCGTCAAAGGTGGCCACCCATAAAAGGTTGTCGGCATCCACTAAAATGGCGCGTATATCTTTTTGGCCGCTGATACCTTTTACGTAACACAACTCAAAACGGCCCGCCTGTTCATCGTAATAAAAAATATCCTGTTGGGAGGAAAGCCATATTCTTCCCGTTTTATCTTCCGTAATAGCGCCACCGCGATAAGGCCCTTGCCCCAGGAATTGCGCGATTTGCCAACTGCCATTCTTATGCGTTACCCTGAAAACGCCCGACACGGTGCTTGAAGCCCATACCCGGTATTTGCTGTCTTGCCATAACTGAAGAATGGCTATGCTGTCGAGTGCGGTTTTTTGTTGTGTTAACCGACTGACCGTCATGAATTGCCTGGACGCATTTTCCAGCACCGACAATCCGCCGGTAGAGGCGATCCATACATTACCCGCGCTGTCGGTGAGCAGGTGATTGATAAAATTGCTGCCGCTATAACCTTTATCACCGTTATAGTATACGCTGATGGTGTGTCCGTCGAAGCGGTTGAGGCCATGCTGAGTGCCCATCCAGATATAACCGTGATGATCTTGTGTAATGGCATAGCCGCTCCCCTGTGAGAGTCCCTGCCGCAGCGAGCAGTGCTCGAAGCGGACAGGCTGGTGCTGGCAATAAACGCAGGCAGCGGGCCAAATCCCTGCCAACACCACAAGGTATAGGAGAGGTTTCACGCAGTTGTAATTTCCAACATTCAAGGTACTACATTTTAAGGGCAGTCGAATACCACTTAGTGGTAAATTGAGCGGGGTTGCACAGTAGCCAAGGATTCAACTTGTTAACTTCTCAACTTTTCACCACTTTTGCCATTCGATATGACAAAGAAGCAAGAAGAGCCGATCATACTGGTAACTAACGACGATGGGATTACCGCTCCGGGCATCCGCAACCTGGTAGAGGCGGTGAAGGACCTTGGAAAGATTATAGTGGTGGCGCCCGATAAACCGCAGTCTGGTATGGGACATGCCATCACCATTGGTCAGCCCCTGCGCCTGCACCGGGTGCAGTTGTTTGATGAAATAGAAGCCTGGCAATGTTCGGGTACGCCGGTTGATTGCGTGAAGCTGGCTGTTGACAAGATACTACACCGCAAACCCGATCTTTGCCTGAGTGGCATTAATCATGGCGCCAACCACAGCATCAACGTAATTTATTCCGGCACCATGTCGGCAGCAGTAGAGGCGGCCATTGAAAGCATACCTTCTGTTGGTTTTTCGCTGCTCGACTATAGTATAGAAGCCGACTTTGCGGCGGCGCGCAAGTATGCGCGGCTGATTGTGGAGCAGATGTTGAAGAAGCCGCTCGACAAGCATACCATTCTGAATGTAAACTTCCCGCCTGTGAGTGATGAACTGATCAGGGGAGTGCGGATATGCAGGCAGGCTTATGCCAAATACGAAGAAGACTTCATAGAACGCGACGACCCGCACGGAAGAAAATACTACTGGTTGACCGGCGAATTTGTGAACTTCGACGAAGGCACAGATACCGATGTGTGGGCATTGGAAAATAACTACGTAAGTGTGGTGCCCGTGCAATTTGATATGACGAATTACGTTCTTAAAGAAAAACTAGAAAAAACCTGGAAACTCTGATGTTAAAACGAGACGATCTCCGCCTGGGCATCGTGCTGGGCTTCCTGGCACCCCTGATTAGTCTGGTCGTATATTATTTTGTAAAATTTTACCCCCTCTATTCTGTCGGAGATATGATGCATGCCGTGGCCACCAACAAAAACCTGGTCACCGCCATCTCAGTTACCTGCCTCGTAGCCAACATCGCACTCTTCACCATTTACGTCAACACCCGCCGCGACAAGACCGCCAAAGGCATCTTCGCCATCACCTTGATTTACGCCATCACTGCCCTGCTGATCAAATATTTACTGTAGCCACCGCGGTGATTTGTCTGTTCACATTCAGATTCCCTGTTCAAATTCAAATTCAATATTCACACTTATCTTCGCTTCATGCGCTATTACATCATAGCCGGCGAGGCTTCCGGTGATCTCCACGGGAGCAACCTGATCAAAGAAATTCGCAAACTCGATAGGGAAGCGGTCATCCGCTGCTGGGGCGGCGACCGCATGCAACAAGCCGGTGGCGAGCTGGTAAAACATTACCGCGACCTTGCCTTCATGGGTTTCTATGAGGTGGTGAAAAACCTCGGCACCATTCTCCGCAACCTGAAGTTTTGCAAGCAAGATATACTGCAATTCAAACCTGATACGCTTATACTGATCGACTACCCCGGGTTTAACCTGCGCATTGCTGAATGGGCGCGGCAGCACGGGCTGAAAGTGATTTATTACATCTCGCCCCAGGTATGGGCCTGGAAAGAAAACAGGGTGAAAAAAATGAGGGTGAACATCGACAAGATGCTCGTGATTCTTCCCTTCGAAAAAGATTATTTTAAAAATAAATGGAACTGGGAAGTGGAATATGTAGGTCACCCCCTGGTGGAAGTGGTGGAGGGTTACAGGTTGGAGGGGCCGGGTTTAGAGTTGGGGGAAAAACCAATTGTTGCTTTATTGCCCGGCAGCAGGAAACAGGAAATTCTGAAAAAACTCCCGGTGATGCTGGAAGTAAGCAAGCATTTTCCCGACTATCAATTCGTGGTAGCCAAAGCACCGGGACAGGAAGATAGTTTTTACCAGGAAATATTACGCCTCTACCCGCATGTGAAATCAGTGAGCGATCAAACCTATGCGCTGCTGAAAAAATCGAGTGCCGCTTTGGTTACCTCGGGTACGGCTACGCTGGAGACGGCCTTGTTTGGCGTGCCGGAAGTAGTCTGTTATCAAGGAAGCAACATCTCCTACCAGATAGCGAAGCGGCTGATCAAAGTGAAATACATTTCGCTGGTAAACCTGATTATGGACAGGCTGGTGGTAACAGAATTGATCCAGGACCAACTGACTGTAGAAAATTGCCGTAAGGAATTAGATGAATTGCTGCACAACGAAGCCAGGAAAAAACAGTTGCAGGCAGATTATGCGGAGTTAAAGCAACTGCTGAGCCAGGGAGGAAATGCTTCGGCAAAGGCGGCAAAGCGTATTGTTGAATTCCTGAAGAAATAAGCGCATTATTTCAGACTTCACTCCTACTTCTTCGTCAGCATCTTTATTATGATAATTATCAACGCCAGGATAAACATAAACAGTGAAATCCTGTTGATCCCGTGCATGTACTTCATCCATTTTGTATGCGGCGCATTCGGGTCGCGTTTCTTGATATAGAAGTATTCAGCTAATTGCCGTAAGAATCCCATCGGGCTGTTTTTTATAATGGTAAGGGCAAAATTACGACAAGATTCCCTGACCGCTGTTCCGGGGTATACTACCCAGTTGCCACAGCCTTTTCCAGGCCCAGTTGCCGGTAACCGTCGAATTTCATACATCCATCCTTTTCCTGGCCTGCCTTACCCAAACAGGGTTGTATATTTCCCGACCAAAATTTTCCATGTATGAAAAAATTTCTCCTGGTCCTGCTGGTAGCGTCGGGTATGACTGCCATAACCGCCACTGCCCAGGACAAATCGAAAACAACTGCAGCTCCCCCGACACCGGCGGTAGCAGACACATCAAAGCCAAAAAAGCCTGCGGGCATCACCGATAAAGTGAAAGCAAGCAGAAAGATCGACGGTATGTTTACCGTGTACCAGGATACCACCACAGGCAGCCTTCAGTTATATGTAAAAAAAGACCAGTTGGACAAGGAATACATCTACCAGAGTTTTTCCATCAATGGTCCTAACAGCCTGTACCTGAACCAAAGCATGCACCGCGAAACCTTTGTGTTTAAAGTGCAGAAATCGTACGACAAGCTGGAGTTTGTGCGCGTGAACACCAACTTCTGGTACGATCCCAACAATGCGGTGAGCAAGACAGCCAACGTGGATAAGCCCGAAGCAGTGATCGTGGCAGAAAAGATCACCAGCCAGGACGATGACGGTTACCTCGTCAATGCCGACGCGCTTTTCGTGAGCGATAAGCTCGACCCGGTAAAACCCGTTATTCCCCCCGGTCCCCTGGCCATGCAGATATGGAACCTGGGCAACCTCAATCCCACCAAATCGCGCGTTCACCAGGTACGGTCATTCCCCAACAATACCGATATCGTGGTTGACCTGGCATACGATAACCCCGCTCCGCTTATCAACGGTGGCTCTGCGATTGCCGATAACCGTTATGTACGCGTGCGCATGCAGCACAGCCTGATCGAAATGCCAAAGAACGATTTCCGTCCGCGCCGCGATGACCCGCGCGTGGGTTACTTCATGCAACAGGTTAACGACCAGACAAGTATCAGTCCAACTCCATACAAGGATATGATCACCCGCTGGCACCTGGTGAAGAAAGATCCCAATGCGGCCATCAGCGAGCCGGTAGAACCCATCGTTTACTGGATAGAAAACACCACACCCGTTGAATACCGCCAGATTATTAAAGAAGCAGGCGAAGCCTGGAACGAAGCGTTTGAAAAAGCCGGTTTCAAAAACGCGGTGGTAATGAAAATAATGCCCGATGATGCCGACTGGGATCCCGCCGACATCCGTTACAACGTGATTCGCTGGGTGTCGTCAGCACAACCTACTTATGGCGCTATCGGTCCCAGCTTTGTGAACCCGAGAACCGGCCAGATACTCGGCGCCGATATTTCCATTGAATGGTTCAGCGGCAGTGCCACACCAATATTGGATGAATTGCTCAATAGCGACGTCACCGCTTCCATGGCTAGGTTGCAGGTACAAGGTATGAATAACCATCACCAATACTGCACGCTCGCCAGCGAACTGAAGGCCCAATTACTTACTGGCATGACCGTGCTGGATGCTACCGATGCCGGACCTGCCGAAGTAAAGGAGATGCACCGCCAATTCCTGATCTATCTTGTGATGCACGAAATGGGTCACACACTCGGCTTGAACCACAATATGAAAGCGAGCCAGATGCTTTCTCCCGCTGAAGTGAATAATAAGGAAATCACCCGCAAACTGGGTCTCACCGGTTCTGTGATGGATTATCCTGCTGTGAATGTCTCTGCCGACAGAAGCAAGCAGGGTGATTATTACACTACCAAGGCTGGTCCTTACGACATCTGGGCTATCGAATATGGCTATACGCCATTCAAGCCCGAAGAAGAGGAGGCTGCTTTAAACAAAATTCTCAGCCGCAGCACCGATCCCAAACTGGCATTTGGCAACGACGGTGATGATATGCGTTCTCCCGGTAAAGCCATGGATCCCCGCGTGAACATCAACGATATGAGTAGTGATCCTATCGCTTATGCCGAAGAGCGTTTCAAAGTGGTGAACACTACCATGGGCAAACTGGTGAAGAAATACAGTAAACCCGGACAATCATACCACGAGTTGCGTTCCAGGTATAATGCCCTGCTGACGCAACGTGTTAACATGATCTCTGCCATCAGCCGTTTTGTGGGTGGTGTGTATGTTGACAGAAGCTTCCCCGAGCAGAATTCAGCCAACAAGCCATTTACACCCGTGCCTTTGGCAACACAGAAGAAAGCCGTGGAAATTCTCAATAAATATGTATTTGCCCCCGATGCCTACAAAGCCGACACCGAGGTATATGCTTACCTGCAGCCGCAGCGTCGTGGTTTTAACCAGAATAACGCCGGCGACGACTATCGCATCACCAGCAATATGACGGCTATAGCTTCCCAGGGCGCTTTGATGCACATTTTGCACCCGGCCACCCTGCAACGTATTACCAATACTCGTCTCTATGGTAACCAGTACAGCGTTGCCAGCGTATTAAGCGATCTGCAAAAGGGAATCTTTGCTGCCGACCTGGCTACCAATGTAAACGTGTATCGCCAGTACCTGCAGACAGCCTTCACCAAACAGCTGATCACGATTGCTGATCCCAAGACGTCGCAATATGATGATGTAGCCAAAGCCGCAGCGTTGTACACACTGCGCAAAATAAAATCACAACTGGCCACAGCGGTTTCGACCAATGAGGAAACCAAAGCTCATCGTTCGAACCTGACATATATCATTGGCCAGGCACTGGATCCTAAGTAATATCGGGATTAAGTGTAGATAAGGAATCGCGGATTTAGCGCGGATGAAAGGATTACGCGGATTTTTACAGATCTCAATCTTCAAAAAGATAGTGAGTGCGTGAGAATCCGCGTAATCCTTTCATCCGCGCTAAATCCGCCATTTTTTTCTTCTTTATAAGATATTAAATCAATAAACCGAATCCGATTTCCCGGACTTAATAATTTTTATCAGCATCATCGTCGCAATGCTCTGCGCACGCTGCTTGATCAGCTCTGCATTATCTCCGTCAAAATGTTCATCCACGGTCTCGAAGAAGAGGGCGAGCCAGCGATCAAAATGTCCTTTCTTCAAAGGTGATTTCTGATTAAGCTGCAGGTGCGCGATCATCGGGTTGCCGGTAAAGCCGCCGGTTTGAAATACAATATTCTCCCAGAAGTCGTACATGCGCGGAAGATGATGCTCCCAATCAATTTTGGCCACATCAATAAACAGGTAGGCAATAGTATCATCCTTCTTTACCTTATCGTAGAATCGGTCAACGAGTAGTTGTATATCGGAACGGTTTCGAATATCTGTCTTCATAATCAGAGGTCTTTTTGGGCAAATCGCCTTACTGAAAACCATAAAGGCAAAATAATCCACAAGGCCATTATCAAAAGCGCGATGATCATTCCCTGGCCGCTGCCAAAGAAATCCCTGAACAAAGCGCTGGTGGCGCCCATCAGTGCCGAGATGTCCAGCTTCAGCAGTATCAGTATGCGCCCCAGGTCAACCGGGTTCATGAAACTAAACGCGATCATTGCTTTCTCCAGCGGGTAGTCCATAAACTGGAAGAGCAAAAATAAAATGATGCCGTCAAAGATGAGGGTGAAGTAAAACCAAAGTAAAATAGAAATACCGATTCCCTTTGCCTTGTCGCGGGTAAACATAGAAGCGAGCAGGGCGATGGCGGTAAAAATGACGGTGATCAGCAAGCCCATACCCAGCATAGTAAAGCCTGTGGCATCTGGAACGTATATTAACAAAGGAATGCCGCAACCGATGAAAAATGCAGTACACAGCGAGCTCGCCAAACCGGTAAATATGCTCATCCATAAACTTCTTCTCTTAATAGGCTGCGAAACCAGCAATTCAATAAACTCCGCCGAATTGTAGACATAAATAGTAGAAAAAATAATGCTGATGAGCGGTACAATGATCAGCACCACGTTCAGCAGGCTGAGCACACCTTTTGAAGGATTGCCTTCCAGCCCGAACACGCTCAGCGCAATGATCAGCAGGAACAAAGTATAGCCGATCATGATCCTGTTGCGGAGTATATCAAGAATAACGTATTTGATAATTTTTTTCATAACCTTGTTATTGAGCGTTTGCTTTCATGATGCTCGCAATCGCGCGCGACAAACCTTTTTCACCCGTATCTTCTTTCAATTGCTCCAGCGATTTGTGGAAACGTAACTGCCCATCCTGCATGTACATCACTTCGGTAATGATATCGTCGAGGTCGCTTAGAATATGCGAGGTGATGAGAATGAGCTTACCCTTATGTTTTTCCTTGCGAATCTTTTCTTTCAGTATTTCCGTTGAAAGAGGATCAAGACCCGCCGTAGGCTCGTCGAGTATCAGCATATCGGGGTTAAACAAAAACGCGATGGCCGCGCTCACCTTCTGGCGCGTGCCGCCGCTGAGCGTGCGCATACGTTTGTTCATTATTTTCCCCAGTTGAAAAGCTTCTATCAGTTCTTCATCGAGCGCTGCTTTCTGCTCGCGGCGTATATCCTTCATCATATCCAGCACCTGGGCAATGGTCATGTTTTCGGGATAGCGGCCCACCTGGGGCATATAACCAATATGGGAGCGGTATTTCCAGTCGTGAATAATATTTTGTTGGTTGAATGTGATAAAGCCGCTGTCGGGTACCACCATGCCCAGCAGACACTTGATGAAAGTTGTTTTACCCGAGCCATTCGGACCAATCAGCGCAATGCTTTGTCCTTTATTGCAGGTCACACTCACATTTTCTAATGCCGTAAGCCGGCCGAATTTTTTCGTAACACTGGTTGCAATGATCATAACCAAATTTTTAGGGTCTCATCTCTTGAATGGCCTCATCTGCGGCCTTTCGTCTTTCAGATTTTCAGGTGTGGCGCCGGGAATAATCTTTTCCGATTTATCGAGCAGCGAAACCATAAAGCTGCGAAACAGCATCATGGTGGCGGGATTGCGTTCTGCGATCATCGAATAGAGACTCACGGGGCGATAAGGCACGTCGCCGGTTCCGTTGCGGTCAAGATCGTAGCCCTCGTATTTGTCCCAGTAATTGCCATTGAATGTATTCAACACCAGCGAGCCATTGGTTCCTACATCGAAGGTATTTCCCCTGAAATTGTTGCCTACAATTTCATTCTCGCTACAACTGGCCTGTACCCGCATTGCCCACCCGTTGTTGTCGAAATCGTTGCTCACAATCTTCATGCGCGAGGTGCCTTCCATGAAAATGCCCACGGTATTTTTCAAAAACCTGTTATGCTCCATGCGGCTGTCGCTGATCTCTTTCAACAGCAAACCATAGGCGGCACCGCCCCAGTTTTCGCGAAATGTATTGCCAATCATGGTTACACCGCGCGAGAACATCACGGCTACGCCTGCGCCATTATTGAAAAATTCATTCTCCACATACTTATCATCATGCGAAAACATAAAGTGCAATCCATAGCGCACATTTCCCGCGCTGTAATTTTTCTCGATCAGCGAATTCGTTACAAACTCAAAGTATATCCCATCGCGGTGCCCGCTGATCTTGTTGCCCACGATATGCATGCTGTCGCTTTTCCAGCAATGGATGCCATTGGCTGAATTCAGTTCGGTCACGGCTTTCGACTGCAACTCGTTTCCTGTGATCGTGCAATTGGCAGCATGCTGAGTATATATGCCAAAAAATGTATCGAAGAGTTTATTATTCTTGATTGTCACCAGGCGGCTGTTGTACACACGAATGCCGGCAATGTCGTTGTAGCTTGAATAGCCGGAATGCTGCACCAGGAATCCTTCTACCGTCACGCGGCTGCTTTTAATTGCCAGCACTTCATGTTTACGTTCTCCATCGAGTACCGGATAGTTGATGCCCAGAAGATAAAGTGGTTTGGTTACGGTGATGGTCTTCTCTTTGTATATGCCATGCTCCACCACAATGGTATCTCCGGGCGATGCCAGGTCAATAGCCTGCTGAACAGATGGCAATTTACCCTTCGGACTTACGCGCCAGGTCTTCGCCTGCGCGGGCAGCGTTATCATCACTATCAAAGCGCAGGTCAGCCAATGGTAATATTTACTGATTGACTTCATGCCAGCTTACCTGTTTTCCGTTTAATTGTTGCTGAAAACTGCGGAGACTGTCTTCGTTGGCAAAGGCTGCGATATGACTGCCCATAGGCGCTTGTATGTTTTCGCTTTGCAGCAGGAAACACTGGCTGCTGAGCACCAGGTTCCCCGCCGAAGCGAAATCTACCATGTATATGTTTTTCACCTGTTGCGTATCGAGGGTACCGGATTTTAAAAACGAGGTCAGGCAATGGATATCGTCGAATTTGTAAATCTTTCCTTTTTGAGTTTCTATTTCTGCGCCGAATTTCTTATCGGTGATCGTCATTTTGCAAAACTCGCAGGCGTCTTCGCCAAATCGTATGGGCTGCGGTCCGCTGCTGCACGATTGCATCAGCAACAGGGCAATAGCCACTACGGTTATAGAGTTATACGGGGACCGGCGTGCATGCCTCGACCTCTTCAGCTCAAACGCCACACAAAATACCAGCAGCAGTCCTGTGGCTACCATGCACCATCCACCCATATCGGGAATGGAGTAAGCGCCGAAATTGAGCAACTGCTTAAAACCAATCAGCGGTGGCTGATAGGTCATGCCGGGCACCTGTATAGGCGCGGCCGGGTCGAGGTTATGACCATAATTGTATTCCCATCGGTAAAAGTCAACCATGGCAATCACGGCAAACAACACAAAGAATCCTGCCCAGACATAAAAGAACCATTTTCGGTTGACCACCACCGACAGTAACCCGAAGAATGCCAGGGTGCCTATGATATAAGGCAACACCTGGAATTCAACGAAGTCTTTTTCATGCAGTGTACGCATGCCGATATAGTGGTTTAAACCATTTACTACTTCCACATCACCGCCGAGTTTGTCGGCATAAATTTTCAACACGAGTCCCTCCGGATATTGGGGCGCGGTTAATTCGATCCTCCAGACCGGGAGAAATATGGCGCCGACCAGCAGCAGCGCGCCGATGACGGCTATTATCCGCGTGAGGAGGGACATCTTGCTTGTCATGATCTGATCTAATTATTAGGTTGAGTGGATTCGCTTTCGGTTTTGCCAAGACTATACGTCAGTTCCACGTTGCTTCCTCTTGGCGAAACGCGTATGTAACCCGACATTTCCTGGTGCAGGGCACTGCAGAAGTCGGTACAATAGAATGGGTAAACGCCAGCTTTCTCGGGCACCCATTTCAGGGTTTGTGTTTCGCCGGGCATAATCAGCAGTTCCGCGTTGTTGGCGCCTTTCACGGCAAAACCATGCGGAATATCCCAATCCTGTTCCAGGTTGGTAATATGGAAATACACTTCATCGCCCAGCTTTATGCCTTCGATATTATCCGGAGCAAAGTGGCTGCGGATAGCGGTTGCATATACATGCACCTTGTTTCCTTCGCGTACCACCTTCGCTTCTTTCTCACCCATTGCCACGTACGGGTGCTTATTTTCATTGATGTTGTAGAACTTGACCGAATTTTTCGAGATCAGATCGGCCGGTACTGCCTGCGCATAGTGCGGCTCACCGATAGTGGGGAAGTCGAGTATCAGCTGCATTTTGTCACCCGTGATATCATACAACTGGGCGCTTTGCGCCAGTTCAGGACCAGTGGGCAGGTAGCGGTCTTTGGTGATCTTGTTATAGGCGATTACGTATTTACCATAAGGTTTTTTGGTATCGCCGCCCGGCACGCAGAGGTGTCCGATTGAATAGTAAGTGGGCACGCGGTCAACCACTTTCAGGTCTTTAATACTCCATTTCACAATTTCAGATGAAATAAAGAACGAAGTATAAGCATAACCGTTGCCATCAAACTCGGTGTGCAAGGGGCCAAGACCGGGTTTCTGTACTTCGCCATGAAGCACAGATTCGTACTTCAGAACTGGCAGACCTTCATATTCTCCTTCAAAATCTTTATTAGCTATGGCCTGTTGCATTTTGGTGAAAGAAAATACGGGGATCAAAGCGGCCAGCTTACCACTGCCTACAATGTATTCGCCGGTGGGATCCACGTCGCAACCATGCGGAGATTTGGGACAGGGTATGAGATAGCAAATATCTTTCAGCTCTTTCGGGTCGAGCATGGTCACTTCGGTCAGGATTTCAGAAACAGCAGTATGTGTGCTTTCATCATAATGATTTCTTGCATAACGCACCTGTTTCTTCTTACCCTTGCCTTGCGCCAGGTATTCTTCAGCTTTTTTCCAGTTCACAGCCAAAATGAAGTCTTTGTCGCGCTGCGAAGCATTCACCTCCAGCAGCGTGTTGGCCTGTTCAGAATTGTAGCAGCTGAAGAAGAACCATCCGTGGCTGGGACCTTTACCGGCGTGGCTCAGGTCGAAGTTAACGCCAGGCGTTTCCAGCTGGAAGGCGATATTCATGCGCCCGGTATTTTTATCAACGCTGATAAAGCTGATGGTGCCTTTGAAATTTTGTTTGTACGAGCTGATGGGCACATCGGTGTTGTCGCCAATGGGCACACTAAAGCGGGTGCCGGCCACTACATACTCTGTGTTTTCGGTAATGAATGGCGAAGAGTGGTTACCGGCGCTGTTGGGCAGCTCTATAATTTCGGCGGTGCGGAAGGTCTTGAGGTCAATGCGGGCCACGCGCGGCGTGTTGTTGGCATTGCCGAAAAGCCAGCGGCCGTCAATTTCACCATTCGTTTGCGAAAGCTCCATGTGGTGCAGGTCATCCCAGGGCACAAAACCGTGCGAGGTATTGAGCATTGCTTTCGTTTCTTCGCTGTAGCCATATCCTTTTTCGGGGTCAACAGAAAAAACGGGGATCACGCGCAGCAGGCGGCCCGAGGGCAAGCCGTAAACGGAAGTCTGCCCGCTGAAACCACCAGACACAAAATTGTACAGCTCATCGTATTTGCCGGGGGGCACATAAGCCTTCGCAGCAGCATCGCCACTTACAGCGTCGTTGCCTGCCGAGGGTTTGCACGACATGTATGCCATACACCCTGCTATGGCCATGATTGTTAGAAAGTTTACTGATCTCATATATTTATATTTTAGGGGGTTGGTCACTAGTTCACACCGTCGTTCTTGCGCATAAACTCATACACGTTGCGCGCCTCATCGTCGGTCAGGTTCTGGTTGGGCATACGCACAAGGCATATCTCCAGCATGGCCTGCGCTTTAGGATCTTGCTGCAGCATCTCATCAACATTGGTCACGAAATTCATTATCCACTCGGGGCGGTGACGTTGGGTAACGCCTTTCCATCCGGGACCTACCAGCTTTTCATCGCTGAGCTTGTGGCAGGAAGCGCATTTGATGTCGTACACTTTCTCCCCGGCATCGGCCATGGCTTTGTCGAGAGTGGGACTCACTTCCACATTGGTAAACTTACCCGTGCCGCGGGCAGTATCATAGCCGGGAGTGCCTGAAGTAGAGGAAGTTGAAGCATCGTCATTCGATCCTTCTGTTTTGGTTCCACTGTCTGAACAGGCATAGGCAACGAGTGCGATAATGCAGGCGAAAAACAATTTTTTCATATACATGTGAATTTGATAGTGATGAAATACGGCACAAGATTACGGTTAACCCAAACCGGCCTTTATGATCGTAATCATAAGATTGCGAGAACCTTTCAGAACATTTGGGGGAAAAATGAAGGACATGACTTTTGTCATGCTACTTGTTCTTTCTCAATTTTGCTGAGTACCAGCACACTGTAAGCTTTATTTACGTAAATTACTGTTGTTGCGTTCTTCCGTCCACCCATCTCATATGATTTAAATCAGGTTAAGTCTGACTTAGTATCATCTCCTGCCTGTACAGTAGCATATAGTTTTGTTTGTTCATCACGAGAAACTTCAGCGCTATGGCTATCGACATCGATCTGCTCCTTACCTGGGGCGCCACCTACAAAAAGGTAAAACGCAATGAGCTCATCTTCTTCGAAGGAGGTCATGCCAATTTCTATTATCAGTTGGTGAAGGGTAAGGTGCGGTGGGTAAGCATTAATGAAGAAGGAAAAGAAATTATTCAGCTGATGGTAGAGGAAGGTGAATCTTTTGGTGAATTACCTTTGTTTGACGATGGCCCTTATGTTGCCACCGCCATTGCCGATGAAGATTCGGTATTGATCAGGTTGCATAAATCAACGTTTATGCAACTGCTGAGAGAAAACCAGGATTTGCATTTTGCCTTTTCGCGGATACTGGTAGAGCGTTTGCGTTACAAGTTCCTTACCATAAAAGCGCTGGCCAGCACCAATCCCGAATACCGCATATCGGCGCTGATGAATTATTTTAAAGTGAATAACCGTCATATGTGCCCGAAATGCAACCGGGTAAACCTGACGCGTCAACAAATTGCGGATATGACGGGACTCCGCGTAGAGACCGTTATCCGCGCAATCCGACACTTACATGAACAAGGAAAACTGGTTATCGAAAAAGGAAAAGTTTACTGCTGAAGATATATTCCGCAAGTGGGCACGTTTGGCTTTGCTGAACCTGCTTATCGTGGCTACAGCAGGTTTGTTATTGCGCATTAAGATAGTTTTTCCCTTACCTGCTGTTGATCATAAAAACTTGCTGCATGCCCACTCTCATTTCGCCTTTTCCGGCTGGGTTTCGCTGGCATTATTCGCAGCCATCACGGCCATAGTTCATGCACAAAACACAATCAATTCATCTGTATTCAGGAAATTATTCTGGCTGGGACAGTTCGCCGCTTTCGGCATGTTGCTCACTTTTCCCTTTATGGGTTATAAGGCGCCTTCAATTGCATTTTCCACCTTATCAATTATATTCTCCTACTTATTTGCCATACTGGCGTGGCGCAAGTTGAGCGCTTTGCCCCAACTGGTGAAAATTTGTTTTCGTTCGGCAATGATTTTTTATATCATCTCATCACTGGGAGCTTTTAATTTAGCCTGGTTGATGGCTTCGGAGAATAGCTCGCAAAGATTATATATCGGCTCCGTTTATTTCTTTCTGCATTTTCAATACAATGGCTGGTTCTTGTTTGGTATTGCCGGCTTGTTTATATACCAGTTGCATCAATCGGGCGCTACTGTCAACTGGAAAAATCTGAAGTATGGTGTGTACACATTACTCGCCGCCAGTGTGCCCGCCTATTTATTATCTGCCTTGTGGATGCGACTGCCCACGCCACTCTATTGGCTGGCAGTGGCCGCTGCTATTATGCAATTGATAGCCCTGGTTTGGCTGGGCAAAGCATTACATGGTATTCGCCGAAATTTTGTGCAACATTTATCAACCGCCACAAAATGGTTGTGGTTGCTGGCGGTGACAGCCTTTGTTATAAAAATAATATTACAGGCCCTGTCGGCTATTCCCTCGCTCAGCTACCTGGCCTTTGGCTTCAGGCCCGTGGTGATAGGATACCTGCACCTGGTGTTGCTGGGTTTGGTCAGTTTATTTCTGCTAGGCTATTTTGTTCACGTGCGCTTTTTACCGGCCGATAACCGGCTTACCAATACTGGCTTGACTATCTTCACTATTGGCGTCATGCTGAACGAAGGATTTCTTTTCTTGCAAGGTCTCGCTGCTATCAACCATACCTATATTGAATCAATGAATTATTTCCTGCTGGCTGCGGCAGTAATCATGGTTTCAGGCATGCTTACACTCGTGATTTCAAAAGATTCCATACGCATTCCGTCGGTGAAGACCTCCAGTCCCATAAAATCAGCAATTTCTCCTCAATAATTAGTGTGCATTCCACACTTATTCTGCGTAACTTAATGCTCCCTTGTCCACAGGCAAAACATCACGGCCACGCGCCATGATGCGTTGCCGATGGAATTACCTCAAAAAAAATTGGTTGATCACTTTATCCAACGCACATGAACACACGCAGACAATTCATCAGGCAAACTATCGGGAGCATGGCTGCCCTGGCGGTGGCAAGCGAATCCTTTCCGCACATTCTGATTCCGAAACAGAAAACCAGGCTGGGCATTGCACTCGTGGGTCTGGGCTACTACAGCACCGACCTGCTGGCGCCGGCGCTTAAAGAAACCAAACACTGCTACCTGGCTGGCATCGTGACCGGCTCGCCCGAAAAGGCAGAACGCTGGAAACAACAGCACAATATTCCCGACAAGAATATTTATAACTACCAGAATTTTGACCAGATCGCGAACAACCCCGACATTGATGTGGTGTACGTAGTGCTGCCGCCTTCCATGCACGCAGAATACGTGATTCGCGCGGCCAATGCAGGCAAACACGTGTGGTGCGAAAAGCCCATGGCCATGACAGTGAAAGAATGCCAGTCGATGATCGACGCCTGCAAAAAGAATAAAGTGTCGCTGGCTATCGGCTACCGGATGCAGCACGAACCCAACACGCAAAAAATTATCCAGTTCGGTAAGGAAAAAAAGTATGGCAAAATAATAAAAGTGACCGCAGCTGCCGGATATTTCGATGGCCGCACCAATCATTGGAAGCAAATCAAATCCCTCGGCGGCGGCTCCATGTACGATATGGGCGTGTATCCTCTCAACGCCGCCCGCTACTCTACCGGCGAAGAACCCGTTTATGTAACTGCCCAGCAATCAACTACCCGCCCTGAAATTTATAAAGAAGTGGACGAGACCATGAAGTTCCAGCTCGAATTTCCCAGCGGCGCCACTGCCGAATGTGAAACCAGTTTCGGCAAAAACATGAACAGTCTCCTGGTCAACGCCGCCAATGGCTGGTACAAACTCGACCCCTTCAGCGCCTACAATGGCGTGCAGGGCGAAACCAGCGACGGCATCAAACTTCCCCCCGCCATTACCCGCGTGCCCGGTGAACAAATAAAACAAATGGACGACGACGCCCTCGCCATCCTCAACAAACAACCGATGCTCGCCACCGGCGAAGAAGGACTGAAAGATATAAGAGTGGTAGAAGCGGTGTACCGGTCGGTGAGAGAAAATTCGCGGGTCAAAATCAGTTGAAGACTGAAGATTGAACAGGGGTTCAATTTCCCTGTTCCTTCTTCATTCTTCTTGTAGAGATTTCCCCACACCAGGGGCATGCTGCCACGGGAATGCATTTTGCATTCTATTTATCTCCTGCTCGCGGATCATCATTTTTCTAAAACTAAAAATCATTATTTATGGAATCTCGTACAAAAACTATGGCTGGCAGCATGGCCGACAACAAGTTGCACCAGTTTTTTATAGATCAGTTACAGGATATTTACTGGGCAGAAAAAAAGCTTGTAAAAGTTTTGCCCAAACTGGAAGAGGCCGCTACCTCGCGTGAACTTAAAAAAGCATTTGCCGATCATTTGATGCAGACCAAGACGCATGTAACACGCCTGGAAAATGTTTTTGAAATGCTGGGCGAAGAAGCCACGGCAAAGAAATGCCAGGCTATGGCAGGCATCGCCGATGAAGGTGAGGAAATAATTGATGAAACTGACGAAGGCACTGCCCAACGCGATGTTGGCCTGATCTTCGCCGCACAAAAAGCAGAACATTATGAAATAGCCACCTATGGCGGTCTTGTTCAGCTGGCCAAAACCATGAGACATAATGAAGCTGCAGAAATCCTCGCGGAAACGCTTGCCGAAGAAAAGCAGGCCGATGAACTGCTGACAAAGATTGCAGAAACCAGCAGCAATGTAAAGGCTAATAAGGAAAAGGATTAGAAGTCCTGAATCAGATCGTCATTGTGGGGAACGGTTAGCCTGGTTAAACTATCCGTTCCCCGCAATGACGAATCCTTCAATAGTTCTCTTGTCTCCTCTCACTTCCCCGTTCCCTTTCAATCTTACTTCAGTTCCATTTTTAGAAACTTCGCCGTGTGACTTTCCTTCACCTTTATTAAATCCTCGGGAGTGCCTTCAAAGAGAATTCTTCCGCCACCATCGCCGCCTTCCGGGCCAAGGTCGATGATGTGATCGGCTACTTTGATTACGTCCATGTTGTGTTCGATTACGAGTACGGTGTTACCGCGGTCCACGAGTTTGTTTAATACATCGAGCAGGTGCTGGATGTCTTCGAAGTGAAGCCCCGTAGTGGGTTCGTCGAGGATGTAGAATGTTTTTCCGGTATCTTTCTTGGATAATTCAGTACCGAGTTTTACGCGCTGCGCTTCGCCACCGCTGAGCGTAACGGCTGACTGACCCAGCGTGATATAGCCGAGACCAACTTCCTGCAATACCTTGATCTTGCGATAGAGATAGGGCACATTCTGGAAGAATTCAACGGCATCATCAACAGTCATATCCAGCACATCGCTGATGCTTTTGCCTTTGTATCGAATCTCGAGTGTTTCGCGGTTATAGCGTTTGCCCTGGCATTTTTCGCAGGGAACATATACATCGGGCAGAAAATTCATTTCAATCACGCGCATACCACCGCCTTCGCACACGTCGCAGCGTCCGCTTTTTACGTTGAAGGAAAAACGGCCTGCATTGTAACCGCGAATTTTTGCCTCAGGCACGGCGGCAAACAAGGTGCGGATGTCGGTGAAAAATCCGCAATAAGTGGCCGGGTTGCTGCGCGGCGTTCTGCCAATGGGCGACTGGTCAATTTCGATTACCTTATCTATATGTTCAAGCCCCTTCACACTTTTATATGGTAAAGCTGTAGCACGCGAACCGTAGGCATGTTTGCTGAGTATCGGGTACAGCGTCTCGTTGATAAGGGTGGATTTTCCGCTGCCACTCACGCCGGTCACGACAATGAATTTTCCCAGGGGAAATTTTACATCGACATTCTGCAGGTTATTACCACGACAACCTTTCAGCTCCAGGTATTTTCCATTACCTTTTCTTCTTTCCTTCGGCACGGCAATTTCCCTATGACCATTCAGGTATGAGCTGGTTAGTGTATCAAGTTTCAGCAATGACTCGGGAGTTCCCTGCGCTACAACGCGGCCGCCATGAAAACCGGCACGCGGACCGATATCCACCAAATGATCGGCGGCCATCATAATATCTTTGTCGTGCTCCACTACCAGCACGCTGTTGCCTATATTGCGCAGGTTCTTCAAAGCGCCAATCAATCGCTGGTTGTCGCGCTGGTGAAGACCAATGCTGGGCTCATCCAATATATAGGTGATGCCCTGTAGTTGTGAGCCAATTTGAGTTGCCAGGCGAATTCGTTGCGACTCGCCGCCGCTCAGTGTTCGCGAAGGACGATTGAGAGTGAGATAATTCAAGCCCACGTCGAGCAGAAACTGCAAACGCTCGCGAATTTCTTTCAATACGTCTTTCGCAATGGCGTTTTGTTTGGCGTTTAATTTTTTCTCAATGCCTTTGAACCAGGCCATCAGTTTGTCCAGGTTCATTTCGCTGAGCTCGGCAATATTTTTGTCGGCAATCTTAAACCAGAGACTTTCCTTCTTTAACCGCGTGCCATTGCAGGTGCCGCAGGGTTTCAGCTCCATGAATTGTTCCACCCATTGACGGATGCTGTCGCTGCTGCTGCCGGCAAACCATCGCTTCAGTTGCGTAACCACTCCTTCAAATTCTGCCCAGTAAATATTTTCACCGGGTTCCACGGTGTCGAAATCAAGGACGTCATCGTCGGGTTCCGATTCACTGCCATATAACACCAGGTTCAGGTGTTTTTTGCTGAGATCTTTTATTGGCGTAACGAGACTGAACTTGTGTTTTTTCGCCAGCTTTTGTACCTGGTTAAAAATAAAATTATCGCGCTCTTCGCCCAGCGGGGCAATGCCGCCTTCATTAATGCTGAGGTTGCGGTCGGGAAGAATGGCTTCCATGCTTACCTGGTACACCGAGCCCAGGCCCTTGCAGGCAGGACAAGCGCCGTAAGGACTGTTGAATGAAAATGTATTGGGTGATGGCTCCTCGTAACTGATGCCGGTGTCTTCACACATCAACTGGCGCGAATACTGCACCACTTTATCGTAATCGTTGATGAGCAGGAACATCAGGTCTTTACCCATCTGCAAAGTCTTTTGCACGCTCTGGCTTATGCGCACTTTCATATCATCGTTCACAGCCATGCGGTCTATCACCACTTCAATATCGTGTATCTTGTAGCGGTCGACCTGCATTTTGGGAACCAGGTCTTTCACTTCGCCGTCAACGCGCACTTTCAGGTAACCTTTTTTACGGATGTCTTCAAACAATTCGCGGTAATGACCCTTGCGGCCGCGCACCAGCGGTGCGAGCAGCGTAATTTTTTTACCCTTGAATTTTTTGAAAATATTATCAACGATCTCCTCCTCGCTGAATCTGACCATTTTTTTCCCCGTATTGTAACTATAGGCTTCCCCCGCGCGGGCAAACAACAGCCGCACGAAATCGTATATCTCCGTAATAGTGCCTACAGTAGAACGAGGATTTTTATTGGTGGTTTTCTGTTCAATAGAAATAACCGGCGACAAGCCAGTAATCTTGTCCACATCGGGACGTTCCATTTCGCCTATAAACTGTCGCGCATATGCGCCGAAGCTTTCCATATACCGGCGCTGCCCTTCTGCATAGATAGTATCAAAAGCCAGCGATGATTTGCCGCTGCCGCTGATACCGGTTATGACGACCAGTTTATTTTTTGGTATGCTGATGTCTATGTTCTTGAGATTATGAACACGCGCCCCGTATACTTCAATCATTTCATTGGTACTAACAGTAGTAGATCCGCTCTTTGCCAATTCGCTAATTTTTTTAGGAAAAATCAAAGATAAGGAGGAAAGGGTTTCGAGTTTCAAACTCCCCTTACCCCTTACTTGACTGAGATTCAGTTCTTAACAAAACCTTCACCAAAGTTTAAACCTTAAAGCTGGTACAATGTTTGAAAACATTGTTGCAGAATCAAAAGATTTATTAAAAAAATTTATTATGAAAATCTTAAAGAAAACAGGGTTGGCCTTATTAGCGTCTGCCATTGTTTTGGGTGGTTGTAAGAACATGAACAAGACCACCAAAGGCGCCATTATTGGAACTGCCGGCGGGGCAGCCGCTGGTGCTGTAATCGGTAAGGCAGCCGGAAATACCGCTATGGGAGCTATTATTGGCGCTACCGTTGGTGGCGTTACTGGTGCCGTTATTGGCAGAAAAATGGACAAGCAGGCACAAGAAATTGAAAGCAAAGTACCCGGTGTAAAAGTTGAACGCGTGGGTGAGGGCATCGTAGTTGAATTTTCCGACAAAGTATTGTTTGGCTACGACCGTTCAGACCTCACTCCTTCTGCTGAGGCTTCGCTTGACAAACTGATCAACGTGTTGAAAGAATATCCCGATACCAATCTCGAAATCCAGGGACATACCGACAGCAAGGGCAGCGATAGTTATAACCAGGGACTTTCTGAACGTCGCGCCAATGCCGTGGCAACTTATTTGCGTAATCGCGGTATCAACAGTGCGCGTATCACTACCAAAGGTTATGGCGAGAGTGCGCCCATAGCCAGCAATGATACCGAAGAAGGACGTGCGCAAAACCGCCGGGTAAACTTCCTGATCACTGCCAATGAAAAGATGAAGGCTGAGGCTCAGAAAGAAGCCGGCACTTCCAACTAACCAGCTCTTTAAAATAAAACGACCAATTACTTACTAAAACACACAAAAATGAAAACAAAGATGCTCGTATTGTTTGCGGGCCTGTGCATGCTTGCAAGCATAGGCTATTCGCAAACCAGGACAAGTTTTGCTATCAGGGCAGGTATCAACTTCCAGAACCTGAATGGTGAAGAACCGGGTGGACATGATCTTGACAACAAACTGAAAACCGGTTTTCATGTAGGCGTTGAAGCCGACATCCCGGTTGCGGAAGAATTTTATTTCCGTCCAGGTGTATTGTATAGTCAGAAAGGTGCCAAGTTGGATGACCCCGACGATACCAAGGTAAACATCGGCTATATTGAAGTTCCTTTAAGTTTTGTGTATAAACCCGTGTTGGGCACAGGAAAATTGATTCTCGGCATCGGGCCCTACTTAGCTTATGGCATCGGCGGTAAAGTGAAGAGCAACGAGGGTGATGAGACATCAAATTTGAAAACAAGATCTCGTTGTCAGAGGCTATGTCGGGCACTCCTTATGTAAAAGGTTTTGATGCCGGTGGCAATATCTTCTTCGGATATGAATTCAGTCAGCGCTTCTTTGCGCAAATCAATGCGCAACTGGGCATGGTAAATATCAACCCGAAAATTGAAGGCGTTGACGACGACGACAGGGGCAAGACCAAGAATACTGGTTTCGGTCTTTCTGTAGGCTACCGTTTTTAACCGATAATTTTCCCGATGAAAAAAATAAAGGCTGTCCACCGTGGGTAGACAGCCTTTTATTCTTGCTCAATGGCTATCTGCACTTCCAGTTAACAATAGCACTACAATAAAGATATTTAAAGTCTTCTTCGTGATACGAATCGTAACTGATAAGTCTTCCTTTAGAATCGAATTTATGATTAGTCAGATGCCCCTCATAGAGTCGAGCCCCGGTTTCCAACCCGATTCGTGAAAATATGCGCACATGTTTTGGCTCCAGTTCCGGAAAATAACCCAGGTATTGCAGCAAGGCGAACTCATCGTGTTGTACGGGTTCATCAAGATAAAACTGACGTTTGGCTTTTCTCGAATAATCGTATTTGTAAAAATAACCAACGCGCCCGTACATATCTCTATGGGTAACGCCCAGTATGTTTCCATGGTCGTCGTAGTCACAAGTGTCCCTGGAAAGAGCCCCCCCCCCCGCACTTATTTCCGCTGCTATAACTTTCAGCCGCTGCTTATGATCATATTCAAAAATGATGGAGTCGCGATGAATTTTGCCGTACACCTTTTTCACCCGGCCCTGGCTATTCAGCAGGACTTTCATAAGCGTATCTTTCTTATTCAGCTTATTGATAGCAAAGAACCGGTCTGTTTCATACACCAGCCTGGCCTGGTAAGGAACTTCCACAGGATGCAGATTTAGAAAAGTGAAGGTGATCTCTGTTACACGGTCGCGTGCAGCGTTATACTTTTTTTCAAAAAGAAAAGGATCAGGACCCCCATGGTTTATCTCAGTGAGGTAATAAGACTGGACATCACAATCCGTCTTACTTTTGTCGAACCAGTCCCAATCCCACTTGCGGCAAGATGCAAAACCAAAAAAGATGACAACGGTTAGTGTCGCAAGGGCATGATGCTTTTTCATATCGGTGAAGTTTAGTGGTTAACGGGAATTAATTAAGGGAAAAACGGACGGGAAGCGGGATTGAGGAGGTGAGACAACAAAGATAACGAAAAAGAAATTTGGATTTTAAAAATCCGGCTTTATCTTTGCCTCAGTTCTTTTTCAGCATCGCTTATCAAGAAAGGCTGAGGGAAATGGCCCGATGAAGCCTTGACAACCTGCTTCGGTTTGAAAAAGCCGATGAGTAAGGTGCCAACTCCATCCCGTGCAAACGGGGAAGATAAGTCAGATTCAAAGCTTCTACAATATTGTATTCTAGCATATTGAAAGCTCTTCTGACGTATCGGAAGAGCTTTTTTGTTTTACGGCTCTCTCCGGTCGGTTTTCTTGAATAACGATGTCGCGAACCAATTTTTAACAACTCCCCCGCAGGGGGAACCAAAATGTTTATTCAAATGCAAGCGACAACAAAACTCATTCACAGCATCCCGGTAGATCCACTCACCGGCGCCGTATCAGTACCTATTTACCAGACCTCAACATTTGTGCAGGATGCACCAGGTGTGCATAAGGGCTATGACTATGCCCGCACCAATAATCCTACGCGCGCCACGCTCGAGAGCCTGGTGGCCGGACTGGAAGAAGGTGAAACCGGCATCGCCTTCAGCAGCGGACTGGCCGCAATTGATGCAGTATTGAAACTGCTCAAGACCGGCGATGAAATTGTAGCGGTCGACGACATCTACGGTGGTGCGTACCGTTTGTTTACCCAGGTGTATCATCAGTATGGCATTAAAGTTCATTTTGTTGATACCAGCGATCCCGTGCAGGTGTTCAACGCCGTGACGCCCAAAACAAAACTGATCTGGCTGGAAACGCCCACCAACCCCACGCTTAAGATCTCCAACATCGAAGCCATCGCAAAGATTGCAAAGGCCAACCGATGTATCCTTTGCGTGGATAATACTTTTGCTTCGCCCGCCCTACAAAAACCTCTTTCGCTGGGAGCTGATATTGTAGTGCATTCTGCTACCAAATATCTCGGTGGGCACAGCGACCTGATTGCAGGTATTGTGGTGACGAGAGAAAAAGCACTGGGTGAAAGAATAAAATTTTTCCAGAATGCCTGCGGCGCCGTGCTGGCTCCTTTCGATAGCTGGCTGGTGATACGCGGTATTGAGACCCTGCACCTGCGTGTGAAACAACATTGCGCCAGCGCGCAAAAGATTGCAGAATTTTTGCAAAATCATCCGGCGGTAGATAAGGTGTATTATCCTGGTTTGACTACGCATCCGGGACATGATGTGGCGAAAAAACAAAGTAAGGGCTTTGGAGGCATAGTTTCTTTTTCGCTGAAAAATGATACAGAAGAAGCAGCGACAGTTTTTGTGACGAATACCAAATTGTTTCAGCTGGCAGAAAGTCTGGGTGGTATAAAAAGTTTGGTGAGCCATCCCGCGAGCATGACGCATAAGACGATTCCCCCGGAGAAAAGACGCGAGGCAGGAGTGAGCGATAGCCTGATCAGGTTGAGTGCGGGATTGGAAGATGCAGAAGATTTGATAAAAGACCTGGAGCAGGCGCTGAAGAAGGAAGTGCCGGCGGTGAAATATTCAATCATAAATCAGCAATAGCAATAATTAATATTCAATATTCAACAATCAATAATCAATTTCAGGATGGACGCACATAAACCGTTGACCATTGGCTTGTTTGGCTTTGGAGTAGTAGGTGAAGGATTGTACAAAGTGTTGCAACAAACACCTTCCTTAAAAGCAACGATTAAGAAAGTTTGTATAAAACACCCGGGCAAAAAACGTGAGGCGCCCGAATCATTGTTCACTACCAATCGTGATGAACTGTTGAACGATCCCGAGATCAACGTGATTGTGGAAGTGATCAATGAATCGGCGGCCGCCTTCGAAATCGTTTCTACTGCGTTAAAAAATGGCAAAGACGTGGTGAGTGCGAGTAAGAAGATGATCGCGGAAAACCTACCCGAACTGTTAGGACTTCAGCAAAAGACCGGGCGTTCGCTCTTATACGAAGCAGCGGCTTGTGCGTCCATTCCCGTTATCCGCAACCTGGAGGAGTATTACGATAACGACTTGTTGCATTCGATTAAGGCTATCGTGAATGGCAGCACCAACTATATTCTCACTAAGATGTTCAGCGATAAACTCAGTTTCCAGGAAGCTTTGCTGCAGGCGCAGCAATTGGGTTTTGCTGAAACCGATCCCACGCTGGATGTGGAAGGATATGATGCGGTGAATAAGTGGACCTTCCTGCTCACGCATGCCTATGGCATCGTGGAGCATCCCGATAACCTGGTGTTTAACGGCATTCAAAACGTGAGCGCCTTCGATGCCAACGCCGCCGCGGAAAAACATTACGATATCAAACTCGTGGCGCAGGCCAAGAAATTGCAGAATGGCAAGGTGGCTGCTTTTGTATTGCCCCAGTTTGTAAAACATGACGATCACCTGGCGTTTGTAAAACATGAATACAATGGCGTGGTAATCGAAAGCGGTTTTGCCGACAAACAATTCTTCTATGGTAAGGGCGCAGGCAGCTTCCCCACTGCTTCTGCCGTGCTCAGCGACCTGTCGGCCCTGCGCTATCAATACAAATACGAGTATAAGAAATTATACCACCACAAGCCCAACGAACTCACCAACGAATTTTATATCCGCGTGTATGTGAGCTTCGACGATTTGCAATATATTCCCAAGGAAAAATTTGAATGGATCGAAGAATGGCACTCGGAAACCGATCGCAAATATCTTATTGGTGTGATTCCTTTTGCAGAATTACAACGCGACAACTGGTGGCGCACTAACAACACATCACTGATACTAACACCCGATCCGATAATAGAAGATATAGAGATAAGAAAGCTGAAAAAGAAAAGTCTCGAGTTGGCAGGAATTATTTAAAATGAAAAAGCCGGTTCGCCTATGGTGAACCGGCTTTTTTCATGCAGTTATTCTATATAGCTATGTATGGGTAGTCTGATCTGTAGCAGGCGCTTCATAAACTATCTCTTCACTCTTCCTGCGTTTGAAAAACTTAAAGGCCACACCACCCAGCGCAGCAATACCCAGGATGATAAACTTGCCGAATTTCGCGAGTATAGCCAGGAAGCCAGCTTTTGCCAGCACCTTACCGGCAATCAGGCCACCGATACCATACACCGCTACCTTATCGATATTCGAATCAAAATCGGAATACCTGTTTCCATCTGTAAATGCCGGTATCTGCAACACCTTGTCGATATCCCTCTGTACGAGATCCAGCTCGCTCATACTGGCCACTGCGTTCAACACCAGTACGCCCTTGCGGCCGAGTATACGCACGTTGTAGTTCAAGGTATTTTCTTCATTATCCCCGAATGAAAGTTCTTTTGCCCAGTGCAGTCTCTTATTTTCCTGGTCGTAGAATGGTTTGGCAGCCCAACCTACGAGATGTATGGGAGGATAACCCATCTTTGTGCGTTCCTTATTGGCCTCTGCTTCCCCGGCCTGTATTTGTTGCAAAAGATCGTCGTAATCAAGTTTGGCAGCATCCTTATCGTCCACATGTCCTTCCTCCTCATATGTAATTACAAATGCGTAGTTGCTGTCGGCCAATGCGCCACCATTTTCCGGGAAGATCATTCCCAGTACGTTGGGATTGGGAGGATTGCCCCAAAGCTCGCTCAATACGTACTGGCTTTGTTCTGCATCCAGGAATTTAAAACCCTGGGGAATGTTTAACTGGGCAACACCATTGCTGAGTTGAATGCTGCCCGTTTCATAACGCATGGCTGCCTCTATAGAGTCAATGAATTTTCTGGCCCGGGCTTCGTAGATGGCATTCGAATCGTCATCGCCGGCTCGCAAACCAAAAGTTGCCAGAACGGCCAGGGTAAAGAGGATCAACTGTTTCATGATTGGGGGGTTTAGGTTTGTGCCACAAAAACGCCTTTTTCCCCCGAATTAATGAAATTCGAACCCCTTATTTTTCTAACTCTGCCCTAAGCGCTTCATAATCAGGCGCGATTTTCAGGCTTTTCTTGGAATTATTCATGATAGCGCGTATACCTTCGGGTATGGGTACCGCACTTCCGATCACCGGCTCTACGCCATCGTAAAACTTCACAGGGTGCGCGGTTTCGAGAAATATACCCTTATCACCCGGGTGCACCTCCAAATAACGTTGCAACGCCAAATAGCCTACGGCCCCGTGCGGGTCAGGCAGGTAGTGGTACTTCGAATATACCTTCCTGATGGTATCACGCGTTTCTTCATCGCTGATACTATAGCTGCTCATCACTTTCCGCAAGTCTCCCAGTTGGTGATGAAAGAGTTCGAGTATACGTACAAAATTGCTGGGGTCCCCCACGTCCATAGCATTCGATAAAGTGGCAACGGCTTTTATCGGTTTGTATTCTCCGCTTTGCAAAAACTTCGGCACCACATCGTTGGCATTGCAGGCCGCGATGAAATGTTTTACCGGTAGCCCCGAACAATGCGCCAGCAGTCCCGCGCAGATATTGCCGAAATTACCGCTGGGCACCGCAATCACCGGCGGATGGGTTTTATCGGCCCATTGCTTCCAGGCAAAAACATAATAAAACTGCTGCGGCAGCCAGCGCGCCACATTAATAGAATTGGCCGAGGTAAGAAACACTTTTTTGTTCAACGCCTCATCGGCAAACGCACGCTTCACCAGTTGCTGGCAGTCGTCGAAAGTGCCGCTCACTTCCAGTGCACGGATATTTTTTCCGAGCGTAGTCAACTGCTTTTCCTGCACCGAGCTCACCTTTCCCGAGGGGTAAAGGATCACCACTTCCACACCTTCCACGCCATAAAAACCATGCGCTACCGCTCCGCCGGTATCGCCGCTGGTGGCCACGAGAACAGTCACTTTCCCACCGCCCGCAAAATCGCTGGCATTGGTGCGCGCAAAATACCCAAGACAGCGGCTCATGAAGCGCGCGCCCACATCTTTAAACGCGAGTGTAGGGCCGTGAAAAAGTTCCAGCGCCCAACTGTTATCCCTCACAGGCACCAGTGGGATGGGAAAGTTGATGGTCTCGCTTACAATTTTTTGCAGCTCATCGTCGGGAATGGTGCCGCCAACATATGGTTGAATGATGCGGAATGCAATTTCTTCGTTGCTGTATTTTTCAATATTGTCGAAAAATGATTTTTCTATCGCCGGAATTTTTTCCGGGAAATAAAGTCCCTTGTCCGGTGCCTGGCCCTTGATGGTGGCTTCCCGGAAATCGGTTATTGGTGTTTGTTTGTTGAGACTATAGTATTTCATAATGTTTTTGATTAACCGACACTACGCCAATCTCACGCCTTCCCCTATGGTTGTAACGTAAGTTTTAAAATCAAGTCCCAGCCTGGTATAAACACTGTTCATCACTTTCTCCACTTCCAGCGCGGTCTTTTCTTCCTTGCTGAGCATGAAAATAGAAGGTCCCGATCCGGATATACCTCCACCCAGTGCGCCGGCTTCGCGACTGTCTGATTTCACCTCATCAAACCCCGGAATCAGGATGCTGCGCACGGGTTCAATTATCACATCTTCCAGCGAGCGGCCGATGAGCCCGTAGTCTTGTTTCAGGAAACCGGCTACCAGTCCTGCTATATTACCCCATTGCTTGATGGCTGATTTTAACTGCACTTCTTTGCGCAGTATCTGCCGGGCATCTGAAGTGCGCACTTCAATTTGCGGGTGTACTACGGTCACGTACAGCGGCGGCGCTTCTATGGGAACAATATCCAAAGGAAAAATCGAGCGTATGATGGTGATGCCTCCAAAAATGCAGGGCGTGATGTTGTCGGCATGCTTCACACCCGAAGCCACCTTTTCACCATTCATGGCAAAACGCACCAGGTCTAACTTTGAAAAGCGGTTTCCCAATAAATGGTTAGCTGCTACCACCACGCCTGCCGAACTGGCGGCGCTGGAACCCAGACCGCTGCCGGGCTTGATCTGTTTGGTAATCGTTACCTCAAAACCCACTTTTTCTGGCAATTCTTCTACCAATGCCAGCAATGCGGCGCCTGCCACATTTTTTTCGGGCTCAGCGGGCAGCTTGTATTCGTCGTCGTGCCTGATTACTATGCCCGGCTCCTCGCGCAGGGTTAGTTTCATGATGTCTTCCGGTTTGCTCAGCGCCATTCCTAATACATCAAAGCCGCAAACCAGGTTAGCTACTGTTGCCGGCGCCCAGGCTGTTACCGTTTTTCCTTTATTCATTATATCCTTATTACTTTCTTAGTGAGCTACCCGCACTATATCGGCAAACACGCCGCTGGCGGTAACCTCTGCTCCTGCACCCGCACCTTTGATCACCAGTGGTTGCTCCGAGTAGCGGTTGGTATAAAACAGCACCACGTTGTCTTTGCCGTACAGGTGGAAGAAATCAGATTTCGGATCCACGTGCTGCAAACCTACTGCGGCCTTGCCGTTTTCGTAGCGGGCTACAAACTTGAGCTTTTTCCCGCTCTTTTCCGCCTGCTCATACAATTGTTTGAAATGATCTTCCTGCCGCGCCATCTCTTTATAAAAATCTTCCACGCTACCCTTCATGCACGATGGCGGCATGAACGAATTGTTCTCAATATCCTCCATTTCTAATTTTTCTCCCGCTTCGCGTGCCAGGATCATGATCTTGCGCATCACATCTGTGCCGCCCAGGTCAAGACGAGGGTCGGGTTCAGTATAACCTTCTTCCTGCGCCTGCCTTACCACTTCGGCAAAGGACTTTTGACCATTGTAGTTGTTGAACACAAAATTCAGCGTACCGCTCAATACCGCTTCAATGCGGTTCACCACATCGCCGCTGCGCAGCAGATCGTTCAGCGTGCCGATTACCGGCAAACCCGCGCCTACATTGGTTTCAAACTGGAAAGAGCAATTGTATTCGCGCGCCAGGTCTTTCAGCTTCTTATAGTATTCGTAAGAGGAAGAGCAGGCCACCTTATTGCAGGCCACCACCGATATACTTTTCGATAACAATTGATCATAAACCATCGCTACTTTATCATTGGCTGTCACATCAGCAAAAACAGAGTTGCGAAGATTTTTTGAACGAATAGTTTCTACAAAAACCTTCAGATCCATTTTTTCTCCCTGCTCCAATGCTTCGCGCCATTTGCTGAGATCAATGCCTTCATCATTAAACACCATTCTGCGACTGTTGGCTATACCAATCACCCGAACCTGCAAACGAAGATGCTCCTGCAGCCATTGCTGTTGTTGCTGCAATTGCGCCATCAGTTTGCCGCCCACATTACCGGTGCCGGCCACGAAGAGGTTCACTTGTTTGTAGGTAGTTTCAAAAAACTCTTCGTGCAATACGTTGATGGCCTTCTTCACATCGGTGGTGGAGATTACAGCAGAAATATTTCTTTCGGAAGAACCCTGGGCAATCGCGCGCACGTTGATGCCGTTGCGGCCCATGACGCCAAACATTTTGCCGCTGATGCCGGGATGACTTTTCATATTATCACCCACCAGCGCCACTATAGCCAGGCCGGTTTCCACTACCAGCGGATCCACCTTACCGGTTTGAATTTCGAAGGAAAATGCCCTGTCTACCGCCTCACGCGCGCGAGCCGCCAGCGCCTCATCAATGCCTACGCATATTGAGTGTTCTGAAGAACCCTGCGTAATCAGGATCACATTGATCTGCTCGTTGGCCAGTGCTTCAAACAATCGCCGTGAAAAACCGGGAATTCCCACCATGCCGCTGCCTTCAAGACTCAGCAGCGCAATTTTGTTGATGCTGGTAATGCCGCGGATATTGCTGCCATTGGTCACGCTCTCCGGGTCGATGAGCGTGCCATGGTGATCGGGCTCAAATGTATTTTTGATCCATACCGGGATATTCTTGCTCATTACTGGCTGAATGGTGGGCGGGTAAATAACCTTGGCACCGAAATGCGAAAGCTCCATCGCCTCCTGGTAAGAGATGTGCGGAAGAATTTTTGCGTGCTTCACCAGTCGCGGGTCGGCGGTCATCATGCCGCTTACGTCGGTCCATATCTCCAGCGAGTTGGCATTGACAGCCGCCGCCACGATGGCCGCTGTGTAGTCGGAACCACCGCGACCCAGCGTGGTGCCATTGCCGTTATCATCACGGGCTATGAAGCCGGGCATGATATGGAGTTGAGCCGAAGACGCGGAAAAATAATCGGCGCACTTCACATTGGTTTGCACAAAATTCACCGCGGCATGACCGAAATTACTGTCGGTGCGAATCAGTTCCCGGCTATCTACCCACTCATTCTCTATGCCTGCTGCATTGAAGCGGTCTGATATAATGCGCGAAGAAAGCAGCTCTCCATAGCTTACTATCCGGTCTTTCGTGCGCGCCGACAATTCACCGAGCAGGAACACACCGTTGCAGATATCTTCAATTTCATTGCAACGTTGTTTTACCCAACTCAGCACCGCGCTTTGCCGCGTCACGGGAATCAATGCTTTTACCGTCTCCAGGTGCCGCTGTTCGAGCGCCTGCAAAATGTCTTTGTACTTTTCATCACCCGCGGCTGCCAGCGCGCCGCTCTGCAATAAACTGTCTGTAGTGCCTCCCAGTGCCGAGACCACCACAATGGTTCTGTCGCGCTGCACAGCCTGCTGCACAATCGCCACCACTTTGTTGATGTTTTCGGCATTGGCCACCGATGTACCGCCAAACTTTAAAACCTGCATAACGTATGATTGAGAATAAAGAATTAATGATTAATTATTTACTAGTAGGAAATCCCCAAAGGTGATATGGTAAAGTACAACCCTTAACGGGTTGTTGTAATGGTAATAGTGGTAGTAGCTGTAGTAGCTACAGAGGACGATGAGGAAATGATATGTTTGTTTACAACCACTATTGAGAATTGAGCAGACCAAAGATAATGGATAGCATTCATAACAGTTGTTAGTTTTTTAAAATTGTATTTTCACCCTATGGATCGACAATCGTCTTTGGCACTGCAGCAGTTCAAGAATCACGTAGGCATCAAGTTCCAGTTGTACAACAGCCTTTTTACCTCACTGCCTTTTCACCGTATCGAAAAAACCGGCATCCTGCTATCGCTCCTGCTCAATTTTTGCGAGGAGGGGTATAAGAAAAAGTTGTCGCCGGTGCAGATCATCGAGGATTTTTTCGAAAAGCATACTACTTATACCAGGGAACAGGATAAGCTGGACCTGCTATTTCGTTTTATCCAGTACGTTGAACGGCAGGTGGTGTTGTTTGATGCGCTGGAAGATGCCTCCTTCCGCGAGGTGAATGATATTAACGGTGTGGGTTCACTGAAATACCTCGAGTCGGAGGTCATCCAGAATGGTATGCAGGAACGGCTGGCGGAAAAACTGAAAGACTTTTCGATCCGCCTGGTGCTCACGGCCCACCCTACGCAGTTTTACCCCGGCCCCGTGCTGGGCATCATCAACGACCTGGCCAAAGCGCTGGCCGAGAACAACGCCAGCCAGATCAATATGTACCTGCAGCAATTGGGTAAAACGCCATTTTTCAAAAAGCAAAAGCCCACGCCATATGATGAAGCTGTGAGCCTGGTATGGTACCTCGAAAATGTATTTTACCAGGCAGCGGGGCGCATTATTACTTTTTTGAAAAACCAGTTCCCCGATGCCATTCCCGACAACAACCCGGTTATCACCATGGGTTTTTGGCCCGGCGGCGACCGCGACGGCAATCCCAACGTCACCTGCGACACCACGCTGAAGGTAGCCGATATGTTGCGCGGCAGCATCATCAAATGCTATTACCTCGACGTACGCAAACTGAAGCGTCGCCTCACTTTTAAAGGCGTGGATACCATCCTGGCCGAGCTGGAAAAGCAATTGTACAATAACATCTTTATTCCGGGCCAGCGCACCGAGCTGACCAAGGAAGGCATTCTCGCAAGCCTGTACAGCATCCGTGAAATATTAATCTACCAGCACAATGGACTTTTTCAGCACCTGGTGGATAGCCTTATCAACAAGGTGCATGTGTTCGGTTTGCATTTTGCTTCGCTGGATATCAGGCAGGATAGTTCAGTACACCATACCGTGCTGGAAGCGATCGCTGAGAAAACGGATCTGCTGCCGAAAAACTACAAGGAATTAAGCGTAGAGGAAAAAACAAAATTGTTGTCAAATGTCTCCGGCGATGTAGGTACGCACGTGTTTGAGGATGGATTGATCAAAGACACGCTGCAGACCATTAAGACCATCAAAGAAATTCAGCAATACAATGGTGTGGAAGGTTGCAATCGCTATATCATCAGCCAGTGCAACAGCGCGCTGAATGTACTGGAGGTTTACGCGCTGTTCAGGTTGTGCGGATGGAAGAAAGAAAGCATGCCGATAGATATCGTGCCGCTTTTTGAAACTATTGATGATTTGGAGGGCGCGCCCGCCATCATGCAACAACTATACGAAAACGAAACCTATAAGGCGCACCTGGCAAACCGGCGCAACCGGCAGACCATCATGGTGGGCTTTTCAGATGGCACCAAGGATGGCGGTTATTTCATGAGCAACTGGGCCATTTACAAATCGAAAGAAGGACTCACGAAAATATCCGCCGACTATGGGGTGGATGTGGTCTTTTTCGATGGTCGTGGTGGTCCACCCGCGCGTGGCGGCGGCAAGACGCATAAGTTTTACGCCAGTATGGGCAGGAATATTTCAAATAAGGAAATTCAGCTCACCATACAGGGACAAACCGTGAGTTCAAATTTCGGTACAATTGACTCAGCGCAGTTCAATATAGAACAACTGCTGAATGCCGGTATCTCGAATGATTTATTTGTAGATGATGACAAGATTCTCAGCGAACGTGATAAGGAGTTGCTCGATGAGCTGGCCAGGGAAAGTTTAGAAGCCTATAAGAAACTGAAAGACTCGCCCGATTTCCTGAATTACCTCTCGCAGGTGAGTCCTTTGAAATTTTACGCACAAACCAATATCGGCAGTCGCCCCGCCAAGCGCGGCAGCAGCACTCGGCTCTCCCTGAAAGATTTGCGCGCTATTCCTTTCGTGGGCGCCTGGAGCCAGTTAAAGCAAAATGTAACGGGTTACTACGGCGTAGGCTCTGCCCTGCAGGCGCTTGATAAGCGTGGTAAGCTGGGGGATATAAAAAGAATATATAAGCAATCGCTTTTCTTCAAAACGCTGCTCGATAACTGCGAGATGGCGATGAAGAAATGTTTCTTCCCCCTCACCGAACACCTCAGCCAGGACCCGCAGTTTGGAGAAGTATGGACAGCTATTTACAAGGAGTATGAACTCACGCAACGATATATATTCCTCATTTCCGGCAAGACGGAGTTGATGGCCGATTACCCCGTGGAGCAGCTCTCCATCCAGATGCGCGAGCGCATTGTGCTGCCCCTCACCACCATTCAGCAATACGCCATGACACGCATCCGCCAGATGGAACAACAATCAGCCACCTCCGGGCAACGCGAGATTTATGAGAAGCTGGTGATAAGATCTTCGTTTGGGATTATAAATGCGGGGAGGAACTCCGCTTAAGCGAAGGATTTCGGGTTTAAAGTTTCGGGATCTTTGATTCGGGCAGAGACTGCAAAGCGCGGCAGCGACCCGAAACACGAAACACAAAACTCGTAGCACAATACCCAAAAGCAAACGCATCCGAGAACGGATGCGTTTTTTTTCTGATAACTAAAACAACGGTAATGAAAAAAGGGGTACTACCTTTTTACAGTATTACCACACAATCATGAAGGCTGTCCATGGTATGACAGCCTTATGAATATTGTGAAGCAATTAGCTTTAGTTGAATTTTTTTTCTATAGCAAGACTCACTATATCAAAATCGATAATGAGCTGCCAGGATGAATGAGCCGCTGGATTTGGTGCCGGTATAATCATGTTTGACAAAAATTTCCTCGCCGGCGGTGTCGAAGCGGAACTCAGGTATGATAGTAAGATTATTGACTTTAAAATTAAATGACAGCGTGGGAACGATTAAGTTGGTTCCAAAACCTACTACGTTCTTATCATCATTGAAATATTCACCGCGGAAGGTGATGCCCAGCCAGTCAGTGGGATCGGCGTTCACATAAAGGGCAGCACCCCACCATCCTTCACCATCGCTCCATTCGTCGCCACCATTCTTATAACTCCTGCTCTGGTAAGTGGCGTTCAGACCCAGGCTCCACTTATCGTTGATGGCATATGAGCCGGTAAGATCGCCCTGGTACAAGCGGGAGACATCGTCGCCTTTTCCGCCCTGGAACCCAAAGGAAAGATTGAGTTTTTCATCGGAAGTGCCGGTGGTGAACTGGCCGATGAACATCTTGGGAAAACCGGAAGCGGTTTTCATATCAGAAGGATTGATGATACCCAGCATCAAACCACTCTGGCCGCTCAATGCAAAATCGGCTTTGAGACCAGTGTGGAAGAACGGACCGTACGAAAAGCCATAGCTCATGCTGTAATTCCTGTTGAGGTAGGCATCCAGCACTTCATAACCGATGTGCGTGCCGAAGCTTCCGAGCGTGAGCGTTACTTTATCGGAGGGAGAATAGGTTACGTACAACTGCTTGAGCATGGCCAGCGAAAGGAAGCCATTTTTGCCGGCAGCAGCTTCACCGTCATTGTAAGAAAAATCTTCAGCTCTTCTGCCCCATCCCAGGTCCACCACGATGCCAGCTTTACCGATTGAATGTTCGAGTTTTACAGAGGCCATACCCAATTCAAATGAATTGTGTGAACCGGTAAAACTGGTATAGCTGTTATATGGATCTTCTTTAAATCTATTGAAACCGTAGCGGAAATACACATCAGCAGAACCACTTATAGTGGGACCTTTTTTTTCTTCTTCTTCTTTAGTCTCTTGTGAAAATGCAGGGGAAATCAGGGCCAATAGCATGGCCAATAACGAAATGTTTCTTAACATTGTTATAGATTTTAAGTGTTAAAGAAAAGGGTACGGTAGATGGTATCTGAACTTGTGTCAGAAGTTCATTTCATCATTTAAACTGTACCTTTTTCTGTTATAGCTATTTCTTCTTCCAGGTAAGATCCGTTCTTAGTAGAGCTCACCAACAAGGTACCCTGCAGATATTTTTCATTGTGCTGAGTGGCGTCGAGGCCAATTTCTTCTTCTTCGGAAGAAACACGCAGAGGCAGGATGAAATTGATAAACTTGAATATGAGGAAGGAAGCTGTGAAGCTAAAGGCTACAGTGATGGCCATTGCTTTCATTTGTGTCAGGAAGAAAGCAGTACCACCATAGAAGAGACCCATTGTACCTGCATCGTTTACAGTAGTAGTAGCAAATACACCGGTCATCATCATACCTACCATACCACCAATACCGTGGCAGGGGAATACGTCGAGCGTATCGTCAACTTTTGCTCTTTGTTTGTAGTAAACGGCAATGTTGGAAACGATAGCGGCCACTACGCCGATGAAGATACTTTGAGGTACGGCCACAAAACCGGCTGCGGGTGTAATGGCTACGAGACCCACCACAGCGCCGATACAGAAACCGAGTACGGAGGGCTTCTTACCTTTTAGTACATCGAAGAACATCCAGCTGAGACCTGCTGCGGCAGCGGCAGTATTGGTGGTGGCCAGGGCTGATACAGCCAGCGGACCAGCGCTCAGTGCAGAACCTGCATTGAAACCAAACCAGCCAAACCACAGTAAACCGGTACCAATCAGTACATAAGGAATGTTGGCCGGGGGAACTTCTTTCTGCAGCACGTGTACCGCGCGGCGTTTCAACACCATTGCACCGGCAAGAGCGGCACAACCGGCAGAAATGTGCACAACGGTACCACCTGCGAAGTCGAGAACACCCCATGAAGCAAACAGACCATTCGGGTGCCAGGTCATGTGTGCCAGCGGTGCATACACCAGCAGGCTGAATAAGGCGATGAACAATATATAAGAGGTGAAGCGAATTCGTTCAGCCACCGCACCCACCACGAGGCCGGGGGTGATGATCGCAAACATCAACTGGAACATGGCAAACAACAACAGGGGGATGGTCATTTCACTGCCTCCCGGAAGTGCGGGCGCGCCGGAAGCCACACCCTTAAAGAACAGGAAGGTGGTGGGGTCGCCAATGATACCGCCAATAGACTCGCCAAATGCCAGGCTAAAGCCTACGGTGATCCACAGCACGCTGACCACGCCGGCGGCTACCACGCTCTTGATCATGGTAGAGATCACGTTTTTGCGGTGAACCATGCCACCATAGAAAAATGCCAGGCCCGGCGTCATCAGAAACACCAGCGTGGCGGCTACAATAATCCAGGCTACGTCGGCGGAATTGTACTCGCCGGCGAAAGCATCAACCGAGGGAATGAAGATCGAGGCAATGGCTACAAGGGCCAGAACCAGGAACGGAGCGACTTGCTTGAAGGAGGTTGTTTTCATTTCGCGATTGTTTTAGTTGGTTGTATTATTAAATTTTACATTTGAATAATTAGTATGAATTTAGAGAAAATTTTTACAAAATTGCGCAATTTCTTTAACATTTTATATTTTTTAATGTGTATAGAATGTGAATGGAGAACGGTGCCAAACTCATTAGAGTTCAAACAATTGCATAAATCAACAGTTTGAAAACAAAAAAGCCATCCTTTTTGGATGGCTTTCAAAAAAAGCAGCTTTTTATTGTTAAAATGCTAAAACCAGGTTGCGGTCTTTTTCCTCCAGGAAGGACTTTCCTTCCATCAGGAATTCATCCACCTTCCGGGCACATTCCCTGCCCTCGCTGATGGCCCATACCACCAGGCTCTGACCGCGGCGCATATCACCGGCGGCAAAAATCTTCCCGATGCTGGTCTTGTAAGCGCCTTCGGCAGCCTTTACATTGCCGCGTTCGTCCAGCTCCAGTCCCAGCTCGTTGATCAATCCATTATGTTGCGGGTGCACAAAACCCATGGCCAGCAATGCCAGTTCGCAGGGCACTTCGCGCTCCGAACCGGGTTTTTCAGTGAATCGCGCCGGGCGGCCGTCTTCCGAAACGGTCCATTCCAGGTCCACGATCTTCAGGGCGCGCAGATTGCCCTTTTCGTCGCCCAGGAATTCTTTAGTGGCAACGGCCCAGCGGCGGTCGGCGCCTTCTTCGTGCGAAGTGGATGATTTCAGGATCATCGGGTAAGTAGGCCAGGGCATATACGGCGTGCGGCTTTCCGGCGGTTTGGGCAGCAGCTCAAACTGGGTTACCGATTTTGCCTTCTGGCGGTTAGAAGTGCCTACACAGTCACTACCGGTATCACCCCCTCCTATCACCACCACGTTCTTACCGGTAGCTAAAATGTTTTCAGCATATATATTGCTCTCGATCGATGCATTGCCCAGCGGGTCCTTGCCGGCATTGCGCTTGTTTTGTTGTTTCAGAAACTGCATAGCAAAATGCACTCCTTTCAGCTCGCGGCCAGGTATGTTCAGGTCGCGGGGAATGGTGGAGCCGCCAGCCAGCACAATAGCGTGAAACTCGCGCAGCAGGTCGTTTACGCGCACGTTCACACCTACGTTAGCATGGCAGCGGAAGGTAATGCCCTCTTCTTCCATCAGCCTGATGCGGCGGTCAACTACCCATTTCTCGAGTTTGAAATCGGGAATACCATAGCGCAGCAAGCCGCCCGGCCTGTCGTCGCGCTCAAAAACAGTAACGGTATGACCAGCATAATTCAGCTGCGCGGCCGCGGCCAGTCCGGCAGGACCTGAACCCACTACAGCCACCTTCTTACCGGTACGCACATGCGGAATACGGGGTTTTACAAAACCTTTTTCAAAAGCTATTTCAATAATGTGCCTTTCTATTTCTTCAATAGTGATGGCGGGTTGATTGATGCCCAGCACGCAGGCGCTCTCGCAGGGGGCGGGACAAATGCGCCCGGTAAACTCGGGAAAATTGTTGGTGCTGTTCAGGATTTCATATGCTTCCTGCCAGCTCTTGCGATACACTGCATCGTTAAACTCGGGAATATTATTTCCCAGCGGGCAGCCGCTATGACAAAATGGAACGCCGCAGTTCATGCAGCGCGCCGACTGCTGGTTCAACTTTTCATCGCTGTAGCGCTCTACAAACTCGTTGTAGTGCTGCAATCGCTCTTCCACCGGCTTCTTTGCCGGCAACTCTCTGGTGAACTCCAAGAAACCTGTTGGTTTACCCATCGGGATTTATTTGTTGATTTTGAAAGTTTGATAATGATTGGGATTTGGATTTATCACGGATGAATGGATTACACGGATTCTGATATTTTTCGGCTTCATGATCTCTCATCCGCGTAATCCCTTAATCCGCGTTAAATGCGTGATTCGGCTTTTGCCTTTCTCTCATTCATCACACGCTTGTAATCTTTGGGATAAACTTTGATGAAATTCTTCAGCTGGTTCTCGAAATCATCCAGCACAAAGCGCGCCACCGTACTTCCGGTATAGGCGTAGTGACGGGTAATGAGATCGTTCAGCAACTGAATATCTTCCTGGTCAAGCGGATCGAGGTCAACCATTTCTTTGTTGCAAAGCGACTCAAACTGACCTTTCACGTCGTACACGTAAGCGATGCCACCGCTCATACCTGCGGCGAAGTTGCGGCCGGTGGGTCCGAGCACTACTACTGTTCCACCGGTCATGTATTCACAGCCGTGATCACCTACACCTTCCACCACTACCGATGCTCCTGAGTTGCGCACACCGAAACGTTCACCTGCTTTTCCGCGGATATAAGCTTCACCTGATGTAGCGCCATAGAAGGCTACGTTGCCGATAATGATATTTTCTTCAGGCACAAAGCTGGCCTGGCGCGGCGGATACACGATCAGCCTGGCGCCACTCAGGCCTTTTCCGAAATAGTCATTGGCATCGCCTTCCAGTTCGAGCGTAAGACCGCGGGTTGTAAATGCGCCGAAACTTTGTCCTGCCGTACCATACAGGTTGAAGTGAATGGTATCATCAGGCAGTCCTTCGGATTTATATTTCTTCGTGATTTCGTTTGACAGCAATGTTCCTATTGTGCGGTCGGTATTCTTTACATGGAAACTTGCCGACACACGCTCCTGCCGTTCAATAGCCGGCTTTGCCGCTTCGAGCAGTTTCCAGTCGAGCACATTTTCAATTCCGTGATCCTGCTCTTCCATTTTGTACAGGCCGGTAAATTCGCTCGCAGGTTCTTTATACAATATGGGAGAAAGGTCAAGCTTCTCGTATTTCCAGTGCCTGATGTTGTCGCGCATTTCGAGGAATTCGGTCTGACCAACCATTTCATTGATGGTTCTGAAACCAAGTTCGGCCATAATCTCACGCAGTTCCTGCACCAGGAACCTGAAGAAGTTCACCACATGATCTGCACTACCCGCAAAGCGTTTGCGCAGTTCGGGATCTTGTGTAGCCACACCCACGGGGCAGGTATTGAGATGACATTTGCGCATCATGATGCAGCCTTCCACAACCAGCGCGGCGGTGGCAACGCCCCATTCTTCAGCACCAAGCAAAGTGGCGATGGCAATATCGCGGCCGGTTTTCAACTGGCCATCTGTCTGCAATACCACGCGGCTGCGCAGTTTGTTTTTTACCAGTGTCTGATGTGTTTCTGCCAGGCCCAGTTCCCAGGGCAAACCAGCGTGCCTGATAGAACTGATGGGCGATGCACCTGTGCCGCCATCATGACCTGAGATCAGGATCACATCTGCTTTTGCTTTCGCTACACCAGCTGCTATGGTACCTACGCCCGCCTTCGACACCAGCTTCACGTTGATGCGCGCGTTGCGGTTGGCATTTTTCAAGTCAAAGATCAGCTGTGCCAAATCTTCGATGGAGTAGATATCGTGGTGCGGCGGCGGTGATATCAAACCAACGCCGGGTGTGGAGTGACGTGTTTTGCCAATCCATTCATCCACTTTATGACCGGGCAACTGACCGCCCTCGCCGGGCTTGGCGCCCTGCGCCATTTTTATCTGCAGTTCGTCTGCTTCAGTAAGATAATAGCTGGTCACACCAAAGCGCGCGCTCGCCACCTGTTTAATGGCACTGCGCATGCTGTCGCCATTGGGAAGCGGCGTATAACGAATTTCATCTTCGCCACCTTCGCCGGTATTGCTCTTGGCGCCGATGCGGTTCATTGCAATGGCCAGCGTGGTGTGTGCTTCCCAGCTGATAGAACCAAAACTCATAGCGCCTGTAGCAAAACGCTTCAGGATACTTTCAGCCGGTTCCACCTCCTCAATGGGTATGGAAGGACGATTATGTTTAAACTTAAACAAGCTGCGCAGCGTACAGGCTTTCTCGCTCTGGTCGTTGACGAGCTTTGAATATTTCTTGAAAATATTGTAGTCGTTCATCCTGGTGCTGTACTGCAGCAGGTGTATGGTTTGCGGGTTGAACAAATGGAACTCGCCTTTACGCTTCCACTGGTATATACCGCCTACGGGCAACCGATTTACCGGCAATTCTTTTTTACTGAAGGCATACCAGTGTTTGGCGAGCGCTTCCCTGGCCAGTTCATCCAGGCCAACGCCTTCGATGCGGCTTACGGCGCCAGTGAAATATTTGTCAACCACATCTTTATTGAGACCAAGTATTTCAAATATCTGCGCGCCCTGGTAAGACTGCAGCGTTGAAATACCCATTTTTGAAAACACTTTCAACAGGCCATCGCAAACGGCCTTGATATAGTTTTTGCGCAATTCTTCCCAGCTATAATCTGTCTGCAGGCTGCCATTCGCTTTCAGGTTGCGGATGGTGGCGAGCGCCAGGTAGGGATTCACGGCGGTAGCACCAAATGCAATCAACGCTGCAAAATGATGCACTTCCCACACGTCGCCGGCTTCTACCACTATGCCTACTTGTCCGCGCAGGCCTTTGCGGATAAGATGGTGATGCACCGCAGCTGTGGCCAGCAGGGAAGGTATAGCCGCGTGATCGGAGTCAACTGCGCGGTCGCAAAGTATTAACACTTCAAATCCGTCGCGCACGGCGTCTTCAGCGTAGCGGCAAAGACGATCGAGACCAGCTTTGAGCGAACCGGGCTTACCGTCGGCGCGGAAATAGGTCTGTAATGTTTTTGCCTGGAACTTACCGGTATCGATACTGCGCAGCTTTTCCAGCTCGGTGCTCGTGAGCACAGGATGTTTGAGTGCTACGGTATGACAGTGCGTAGGTTGCTCCTCCAGCAAATTATCGTTGTTGCCCACGAAGGTGGCCAGGCTCATCACCATCTTCTCACGAATGGGATCGATGGGCGGATTGGTTACCTGGGCAAACAGTTGCTTGAAATAAGCGCTGATATGTTGCGGTTGATCACTCAGTACTGCCAGTGGCACATCCGTACCCATACTGCCTACAGGCTCTTTACCTTCGAGCGCCATTGGCTTGATGATCATTTCTATGTCTTCGGATGTATAACCAAAGGCTTTCTGATATTTCAGAATGGAAGTATCTGACAAATGCGTGAATGTAACGCGTGGTTCATCCAGTTCTTCCAAACGAATCTTATATTGATTCAACCAGTCGCCATAAGGTTTGCGGCTGCAGATGGTTTGTTTCAGTTCTTCATCACTGATGATCCTTCCCTGCTCCATATCCACCACGAACATCTTTCCGGGCTGCAGCCTTCCCTTTTCTTTGATGATAGCGGGATCAACAGGCAGCACGCCTGTTTCGGAAGCCATAATCACCCGGTCATCGGTGGTTACGCAGTAGCGTGAAGGACGAAGACCGTTTCTGTCGAGGGTGGCGCCGATGATCTTTCCGTCGGTAAATGAAATAGAAGCGGGTCCATCCCAGGGCTCCATAATGGAAGCATGGTATTCGTAAAACGCTTTTTTCACCGGGTCCATCTGGTCGTTGCCATCCCAGGCCTCGGGTATCAGCATCATCATCACATGCGGCAGCGAGCGGCCGGCAAGTGTAAGCAGTTCGATCATATTGTCGAGACAGGCCGAGTCGCTTTGTCCTTCGGTAACTATCGGCAGAAGCATCTCCATTTCTTCTCTTGTGAAGTAAGAAGAAGTGAAGCCATGTTCGCTCGACTTCAGCCAGTTGAGGTTACCCTGCAGCGTATTGATCTCGCCGTTATGAGCAATATAGCGGAAGGGTTGCGCCAGCTTCCAGCTGGGGAATGTATTGGTAGCAAAACGCGAATGGATCAGGCCGAAGGCCGACACCATACGTTTGTTGCTGAGGTCGGGGAAATAGGATCGCACCTGGTGACTGGTGAGCTGCCCCTTATACACCACCGTTTTGTAAGAGAGCGATGCGATGTAAAACCCGATCGCGTCTTTCTTTACCGTGTTGTTGATGGTGTGACTGGCATAGTTGCGCAGTACGAACAGTTTGCGTTCAAAATCGTCGGGGTTGTTGATGTGATCAGGACAGGCGATGAACACCTGTTCCATTTCAGGTTCAACACTGAGCGCTGTGGGCCCGATATTGTCGGGATTCACGGGCACTTTACGATAGGCCAGGATTTCAAGACCCAGTTTTTCGGCGGCGCGGTTAAAAATGTCGCGGCATTCTTCTCTCAGGCGGATGTCGGCGGGGAAAAATATCACGCCCACGCCATAGCGCCCAAAGGGAGGTAGATGAGCGCCGATCTTGATGCATTCATCAAAGAAAAACTCGTGTGGTGTCTGGATCATGATGCCCGCTCCGTCACCCGTATTGTTTTCACAACCGCAGGCGCCGCGGTGCTCCATGTTTTCCAGCACTGTCAATGCATCCGAGATGATCTGGTGTGATTTGGTGCCTTTGATGTTGGCCACAAAGCCTATCCCACAGGCATCGTGCTCGAAGGATGGATGGTACAAACCCTGGTTACTTGCCATTTATTACCGTTGTTTTTGAATAAAAATCAATAATTATCACAGGTTTTTAAACACATTTCAAAAACCCGGCAAGCAACACTTGGAAATTACAGAAAAACTCGCGAAATACAGGAGATTCTTCAATTTTTTTTATCCCGAAGCGTGGATAAGTCGGCAGTAGTACGAATGGTCGTTAGTACCAACTGGGTGGCCGGTTAGCATTTACTCACCAAATGCGGTCACCCGCCCGCAATTCCTCCTAAAGCGTCTACTGGTAATCAACTAAATGTTAAAACTGTGTTCTCAAAACCACGATTCATACTACTCACCGCTTGTTAGTGATGTTGAAACTTTGTATCTTTGCAGCGCAATTCAGAAAAACCTCGCGAGAAAATAATTCCGGACAACCTCCTGCTTAGAGTTTGATTTGATTGCTTCCAACTTGCCATCCCTGAATTAAGAGATTCATCACGATTCAATTTTTTTAAACATAAATATTCATTTATGAACACAGATTCATTGCCTGGAATTGTACGTCTGACTGAGAAGGAGTTACAGGAGCTGACTAAAGAAGTGAAGGAGACAATTGCGTACCCGCAAGTGGCGCCCAAAAAATCCAAAAAATTCACTGCAGCTCAGATGTGGAGCATGAAGCGCAGAATGTTCTCCGCTTCTTTACAGGTTCCTACCATCCGAGTTATCGAATAATAGCGTAATTCGAACTGTAGAGGTACAACGTACTGGAGGCTTCCCAAGGGGGAAGCCTTTTTTATTTTGATTAAGGAATAATATTTGCAATACGTTAACAGGACGCGTTCTTTCCACAGCCCTTTCTACAATCCTCAGCCGAACTCCTCTAATCCTCAAACGGCTCCTCTTCCCTTTTCCACAGTCCAGTGGGACTGACAGATTTGCTATTGCTTGAGCTAAAAACTAAAATGAAATTACATGAGAAAGATTCTACCGCTTTTCGCGGCGCTGCTGTTACATGCATTCTTTGCATACAGCCAGACGCGAACCATCAGGGGCCAGGTACAAGACAATCAGGGGAATCCCATCCCGTATTCTACCATCAAGATTCAGAGAACCAATGCAGGAGTAGCCGCCGACTCGGCGGGCAATTTCACCATCGAAGTACAGACAGGCGATGTGCTGGAGGTATCGGCAGCCGGCTTTGACGACGTGACCGTGCCCATTGGCACCTCATCAGAAATTGTAGTGAAAATGCAGGCCGGCGGCGCACTGAGCGAAGTGGTGGTAACGGCGCTGGGCATCCGAAGGCAGAAAAATGAATTACCCTATGCGGCACAGCAGGTACAGGGCGAAGAACTGACTAAAGTGAGACCCAGCAATTTTGCCAACTCATTGTCGGGCAAAGTGGCGGGCTTACAAATCTCCAGCAACAACCAGATGGGTGGTTCATCCAACATCATTTTGCGGGGATATAAGTCAATTACCGGCGATAACCAGGCATTGATCGTGATTGACGGCGTGCCCGCCAACAATGCCAACGTAAACTCAACCACACAGAAAAATGGTTTTGGCGGTTTTGACTACGGCAATTTCGCTGCCGATATCAATCCCGACGACATTCAATCCATCAACGTGCTGAAAGGCGCGGCGGCAACCGCACTCTATGGTTCGCGCGCGGCCAACGGCGTAGTGCTTATCACCACCAAGAGGGGAAGGAAAGGACTGGGCGTTACGGTGAACCTGGGCGGCTCTACCGGTTTTATGGATAAAAGCACCTGGGTGAAATACCAGCACAAATACGGCAGTGGCTATTATGACCCCGATTATTATACATACTCCGATGCTCCCCCATCACCCGATCCGCACTTCCTGTACTTTGACGCAGATGGCGATGGTTCACCCGACCTGGTTGTACCCACCACCGAAGACGCATCGTTCGGCGGTGAATTCAATCCCAACCTGATGGTATACCATTGGGATGCATTTGATCCGCGCCTGCCCACTTACCTCCAGAAAAAACCCTGGGTGGCGGCGGCTAATGATCCCACTGAATTTTTTGAAACACCCTGGGGTACCAATTTCAGCGCGTTTGTTGACGGCGGAGGTGACAGAGCCACTTTCAAACTGGGTTATACCCGCACCGATGATAAGGGTATTTTGCCCAACAGCCGTTTAAACAAAGACATGATCAACCTGCAGGCATCTTACAACATCACACCAAGACTGACTGCCTCAGCTACCGTAAATTTCTCGAAGACAAGGGGGCTGGGACGCTATGGCACGGGCTATGGCGATGCACGCAGCCTGGTGAACGGCTTTCGTGAGTGGTGGCAGATGAACGTGGATGTTAAAGATCTTGAAAGAGCCTACCGGCTTACTGGCGAAAACATCACCTGGAATATGTCTGGTCCACCGGATGATATCGGTCCGATATACTGGGACAATCCCTATTTTGTGCGCTATGAAAGTTATGAGAACGACTCCCGTTTTCGTACACTCGGCATAGTTAGCCTGAACTATCAGCTTTCAGATGCCATCAACCTGCTGGGCCGCGTATCGTTAGACACCTACGACCAGTTGCAGGAGGAACGCGACGGCTACGGTTCAGTGAATATTGCAAGTTATTCCCGTTTCAATCTCACTTTCCGCGAATACAACTATGATTTCATCGCCAACTTCGATAAAGATGTTAGCGATAACCTGAACGTGAAAGCACTGGTGGGCGCCAACCTGCGGCAGAACAGGCAGAATTCAGTATTTGCCTCCACGAATGGTGGTTTGGTGGTGCCGAAATTATATTCACTTGCCAATTCCCTCAACCCCATTCAACCGCCTGTTGAAACTGATCAGCGTGTGGAAGTGGGCGGCGTGTTTGCCGGCTTCACCCTTACGTGGAAAGATATGCTGATACTGGATGTTACCGGCCGCAACGACCAGTCATCGACCCTGCCGGCGGATAACAATTCCTTTTTCTACCCGTCATTTTCCGGCGGCTTTGTATTCTCAGAACTGTTGAAAGACTGGAGCTGGCTCAGCTTTGGTAAACTGCGTTTGAATTATGCGGAAGTTGGTAGTCCCGCGCCATGGGGATTTGTAACCGATGTGTATGACAAGCCCACTCCATTCGGCAATATTCCCCTCTTCTCCGTTTCAGGCACCAAGCGCAACGAAAACCTGAAGCCGGAAAGAACCAAGAGCTATGAAGGCGGTCTTGAACTCTCATTTCTGCGTAACCGCATAGGACTTGACCTCACGTTGTATAAGACCAATACCATCGACCAGATCATTCCCGTGAGTGTGTCGGCCGGCACAGGCTATACCACACAGATCATCAATGCGGGAAATGTAGAAAATAAGGGTATTGAAGTGTCGCTGAACCTGGTGCCGGTGAAGAGCCGCGATTTTACCTGGAACATGAACATCAACTGGGCGCAGAACCGCAACAAAGTGATCAGCCTGATTGGTGGTACGCAAAACATCTTGCTGGGTAATTTCCAGGGAGGTGTTTCGCTCAATGCCACCGTTGGTCAACCGTTCGGCGTATTGCGGGGTAGCGATTTCGTGTATGATGAAGCCAGTGGCAAGCGCGTAGTAGATGCAGACGGTTATTACCTGGTGTCGCAGTCTACCAACAATATCATCGGCGACATTATTCCCGACTGGACGGGCGGTGTCAACAACAGTTTTACCTGGAAAGACCTTTCTTTCAGTTTCCTCATCGATATACGCAAAGGAGGCGATATCTACAGCATTGACCAGTGGTATGGACAGGGCACGGGTTTATATGAAGCACAGTCAGGGCAGAATGAATTGGGCAATCCCATTCGTGATCCGGTAGAAGATGGTGGTGGTGTGTTGTTCGAAGGCGTGACGGAAGGCGGTAAGGAAAATACCACGCGCGCGCTGATCACCGGTTTGCGCGGTTATGGTTACAACAATTTCCCCAACAAGGGATATGTGTATGATGCCAGCTTCGTTAAACTGCGCGAAGCGAATATCACTTATTCATTTCCCGACAGACTTGTTTCGAAGCTGGGCGCCATCAAGGGTATCGACCTTTCATTGTATGGAAGAAACTTATGGATCATTCATAAAAATCTTCCCGACGCCGATCCCGAAGATGCGAGCAGCAGTGGCAATATACAAGGCTACCAGGTGGGAAGCTATCCTACTTATCGCACTATTGGCTTCAACGCACGATTCAGATTTTAAGGCATGAGAAAATTAAAAACATCAACGATGAAACGTAACCTGATCATAATATTCGCTTTGCTGGCAGTGTTTACCGCCTGCCGCAAAAACCTGAGCGATATCAATGTTGACAATAAGTCGGCATCGCAGGCGCCGGGTTCAACACTATTTTCGGCGGCGCAAAAAAGTTTTTCCGATATACTGACGACGCCCAACGTGAATCAAAACATTTTTGAATTCATTGTACAATACTGGGCTGCCACCACATACCCGCAGGAGAGCCGGTATGATATCGGAAACCGAAATATTCCGCAAAACTGGTGGACCGTCATTTACCGCGACGTAATCCGCGACCTGAACGAGAGTCTTTCGCTGATAAGAGCAGAACCGCAAGGTACCGAAGTGCAGGAGATTGCGCGACAAAATCGTATTGCCATCGTGAAAATAGTGCGCACGCACGCATACTATGTGCTGGTAAATACTTTCGGTAATATTCCTTACACACAAGCGATGAACATTGAAGACCCCACACCGGCTTATGATGACCAGCGCGAAGTGTACATGGCTCTGCTCGACACGCTCAATGCCAGCATCAATGAGCTGGATCCCAGTGAAGGAAGTTTTGGCTCTGCCGACCTGGTATACCGCGGCGATGTAGAAAAATGGTTCAAATTTGCCAACTCACTCAAGCTGCGCATGGCGATGGTGCTGGCCGATGTGGACTACGCCACTGCCAAAACGCTGGCAGAGGAAGCAGCGCCCAATGTGTTTACCTCAAACGATGATAATGCCGTATTCCAATACCTCTCTACGCCGCCCAATACCAACCCGATATGGACCAACCTGGTGCAAAGTAATCGTAACGATTTTGTACCTGCCAATACATTGGTAAATGCGATGAATGACCTCGACGATCCCCGGCGCGAGTTTTATTTCACCACAGATCCCAATGGCGGATATTCGGGTGGCATATATGGTTCTGGCAACACTTTCGCTAACTTTTCTCACGCAAGTGATAAGGTGCTGGAGCCAGATTTACCTTCTGTACTGATGGATTATGCTGAAGTGGAATTTCTGCTGGCAGAAGCGGTGGAAAGAGGTATGAATGTAGGTGGTACGGCTGAGGAACATTATATCAATGCGGTGACAGCTTCCATTACCTTCTGGGGTGGCTCGGATGCGGATGCGGCTGCCTACCTGGCGCAAGCCGAGGTAGATTACTCATCTGCGCCCGGTTCGTGGGAGCAAAAAATCGGAACGCAGCAGTGGATTGCTTTTTACCTGCGCGGATTTGATGCCTGGACAGTATGGAGAAGGCTGGATTATCCGCAACTGCAGGCACCGGCATCGGCTATAACGCCCATACCTGTACGCTATACCTATCCATCGAATGAACAAAACCTGAACCAGGAGAATTATGCAAAGGCTTCGGCCGACATTGGCGGGGATGCTGTGACGACCAACCTGTTTTGGGATGTAGATTAGTCTATACCAGGTAGCCGAACAAAGTATCGTCTTTGTTCAGCTCAGTATAGTTGATAGCATACCTTTTCATATTATCGAGCAGGCGGTCATAGTCTGCTCGATTTTTTAATTCTATGCCCACCAGTGCGGGGCCTGTTTCCTTATTATGCTTTTGCATGTACTCGAAGCGGGTGATATCATCGTCGGGGCCGAGCACATGGTTTACAAATTCTTTCAAAGCGCCGGGGCGCTGTGCAAACCTGATGAGGAAATAATGTTTCAGCCCTTCATACTGCAGGCTGCGCTCTTTGATTTCCTGCATGCGGTCGATATCGTTGTTGCTGCCGCTCACGATGCAAACCACATTTTTTCCTTTGATCTCATCCTTAAAATCATCCAGCACGGCGATTGACATAGCGCCGGCAGGTTCTACTACTATGGCGTCTTCGTTATAGAGTTTCAGAATAGTGCTGCACACTTTCCCCTCGGGCACCAGGCGCATATCGTCCAGCACTTCTTTGATGATAGAGAAAGTGAGATCGCCGATGCGTTTTACAGCTGCGCCATCAATGAAGCGGTCGATGCTTTCGAGCGTGACGGGGTGACCAGCCTTCAGCGCCTCCACAGTTGAGGGAGCGCCTTCAGGCTCTACGCCGATTATTTTTGTTTTGGGAGAATAAGTCTTGAAATATGCGCCCACACCCGAAACTAAACCACCGCCGCCGACCGGCACAAAAACATAATCCACTTCGGAAAGATCTTCCAGCACTTCAAGACCAACAGTGCCTTGTCCTTCAATAATGCGCGGATCGTCGAAGGGTGGTATAAAGGTCATGCCGTTTTCTTCTGTGAATTGCCTGGCGGCTACAGCACAGTCATCAAACGTATCGCCAATGAGCACAATCTCCACGTTGTCTTCACCAAACATGCGTGTCTGATTCACTTTTTGTTTGGGCGTAGGAATGGGCATAAACACCACTCCCTTTATGCTGAGCTTTTTACAGCTGTAGGCAAAACCCTGAGCATGGTTGCCTGCACTGGCACAAACCACTCCTTTCTGCAATTGCTCGGGTGGCAGGCTGCTCATCATATTGTAAGCGCCCCTCAGCTTGTACGAACGCACCACCTGCAAGTCTTCCCGCTTCAGGTATACATTACACGCATACCTGCGGCTCAGGTTATGGTTAAAAGTGAGAGGCGTACGCGTAACCACTTTCCTCAGCCGCATGGCTGCTTTATGAAACTCCAGGTCTGCACGCGTATGTGTTGATGTGCTCATTGGGAATGGTTGATGTCGATTGTTGTTTTAGTTATCAGAAAACAGTTTCGGGCCTGGTGTTTCGGAACCCCAAACCCAAAACCATTAGGCGATTGCTTCCTTCTTCTTCGCGCCCTCTTCCGCAGGTTTCTGATTTTCGGGGCGGAGGCTGCGAACAGTTTTGCCGGCCTGCCACATTTCTGATTCGCGCAATTCTTTCAGTTCTTCTTCCAGTTTCTCGCGATAGTCGGGCTGACTGTTGCTGTCGATGGCGCGCTTCGATTCTTTGCCGGAAGCCACGCTTTCATACAGTTCGTTGAACACGGGCAATGTGGCATCGCGGAAACGCTTCCACCAATCGAGGGCGCCGCGTTGTGCGGTGGTAGAACAGTTGGCATACATCCAGTCCATACCATTTTCTGCCACTAACGGCATCAATGATTGAGTGAGCTCTTCAACAGTTTCATTGAAAGCTTCAGAAGGTGAGTGACCATTTTTGCGCAACACTTCATATTGTGCGGCAAAAATGCCTTGTATAGCGCCCATCAGCGTACCGCGTTCGCCGGTAAGATCGCTGAAAACTTCTTTCTTGAAATCTGTTTCAAACAGGTAACCACTACCTACCGCAATACCGAGCGCCAACACGCGGTCTCTGGCCTTGCCGGTAGCATCCTGGTAAATAGCATAGCTGCTGTTTAGTCCGCGACCCTGCAGGAACATACGACGCAGCGACGTGCCCGAACCTTTGGGAGCTACCAGGAACACGTCCACATCTTTGGGAGGAACGATGCCTGTCTGCTCGTTAAAGGTGATGCCGAAACCATGCGAAAAGTACAATGCCTTTCCGGGTGTTAAATGTTTTTTCACGGTCGGCCACAATTGAATCTGGGCGGCATCACTCAGCAGATAGCAAATGATAGTGCCGCGTTGTAAAGCTTCTTCGATTTCGAAAAGTGTTTCGCCGGGAACAAAACCATCACGCACAGCTTTATCCCAGGTCTTTGAATTTTTACGCTGGCCAACGATCACGTTGATGCCGTTGTCTTTCTGGTTCAGAGCCTGTCCGGGACCCTGTACGCCATATCCGATCACGGCTACCGTTTCGTCTTTCAAAACCTGTTGCGCTTTGGCAAGTGGAAACTCTTCACGAGTTACTACATTTTCTTCCACCCCGCCGAAATTTAATTTTGCCATCTTATGAAGTTTTAAGTTTTTAGTATTTGATTACATGGAAAACACTTCGCCTTGTTTTCCTAAATATTCGTTTTCTTTTATTTCAGCTCCGGGAGCCATTTTTTCAAATTCTTTGAGTTTTTCATGAAAACCCTTGCTGGCTTTGATGATGGCCACGCGTGCGCTGCGAACAAATTCAATCAGCCCATAAGGCTCCAGCACCTGCACCAGTTTGTCTGTCTCTTCGCGATGACCGGTGGTTTCGAATACAGTATAGTCTTTCCTGATCACTACAGCGCGTGCGCCAAACTCGCGGAGCAGTCTTTCTACCTTTACCTTCTCTGCAATTTCATCGGTAGGCACTTTATACAAGGCCAGTTCCTGCCACACTATCTCGTCGGTAGTGTTGTAGTAAGCCTTCAGCACTTCTACCTGTTTTTCGATCTGGCGCACCAGTTTGCGCACCACGTCTTCCGATTCATTGATCACGATGGTGAAGCGGTGAATGCCCTCCACTTCGGAAGGTGAAGTATTCAGACTCTCTACATTGATCTTGCGACGCGAAAAGATAATCGCAATACGGTTCAGCAGACCGATATGATTTTCGGTATATACCGTTACCGTGAATTCCTGCTTGCCTGTTTCCATAACAAAAGTTTTATTTTAACCTGATCTCCGCCACGCTGCATCCCTGCGGCACCATCGGAAATACATTGTTTTCTTTACCTACCATCACCTCCAGCAGGTACGAACCTTTGTGATTCAGCATTGCCTGCAAAGCACTTTTCAGATCTTCGCGCCGTGAAATGCTTTGCCCGGCTATGCCATAACCTTTGGCCACCTGCACAAAATCGGGACTGGTAATATTTACAAATGAGTAGCGCTTGTCATGGAACAACTGCTGCCACTGGCGTACCATGCCCAGGAACGAGTTGTTCAGAATGAGGATCTTCACATCCACGCCAAACTGCATGATGGTGCCAAGCTCCTGGATAGTCATCTGGAAACCGCCGTCGCCGATAATAGCGATGGTTGTTCTCTTGGGATCGCCCAACTTAGCGCCGATGGCGGCGGGCAATGCAAATCCCATAGTTCCCAATCCACCCGAAGTGATATTACTCTTCGATTGCTTGAATTTCACATAGCGGCAGGCTACCATCTGGTGCTGACCTACGTCGGTCACGATAATGGCGTTGCCGTCGGTGAGTTCGTTCAGCACTTTGATCACCTCTCCCATCGACATCTGCTCGGTGGCAGGATTCAATTCGGGCAGAATGCAGGCTTCTTCTTCCTGCTTCATTGCATCTTTAAATCGCTGCAGCCATTGCGGGTAGACTTTTTGCTGTACTAACTCAGTCAGCAGCGGCAATGTTTCTTTACAATCGCCCCAAACGGGAACCGTTGTCTTCACGTTTTTATCAATCTCCGCGGGATCGATATCAAGGTGTATCACCTTAGCCTGCCTGGCATATTTATCGAGCCTTCCGGTTACGCGGTCGTCGAAGCGCATACCAACGGCAATCAGCACATCGCATTCGTTGGTGAGCACATTAGGTCCGTAGTTACCATGCATACCGAGCATGCCTACATGCAGCGGGTGATCGCTGGGTAATGCGCTCAGGCCAAGAATAGTGCTGGCTGCGGGAATGCCCGATTTTTCTACAAACTGGCGAAATTCTTTTTCAGCTTTTCCGAGTATCACCCCCTGTCCCCAGATCACGAAAGGTCTTTCGGCCTGGTTGATCAGTTTGGCCGCCTCTTCGATATATTCCTTGCGCACAATCGGTTTGGGACGATAGCTGCGCACATAGTTACAGCGCTTATACCCTTCGTATTTGAACTGTTGCAGTTGCGCGTTCTTGGTAATATCAATCAGCACGGGACCAGGTCTTCCGCTCGATGCAATGTAGAAGGCCCTGGCCAGCACTTCGGGAATTTCAGTAGCATCGGTTACCTGGTAATTCCACTTGGTGACAGGCGTAGTGATGTTGATCACGTCTGTCTCCTGGAAGGCATCGGTGCCGAGCAGGTGAGCAAAAACTTGTCCTGTGATGCACACCACCGGCGTGCTGTCGATCATAGCGTCGGCCAGCCCGGTGACCAGGTTGGTAGCGCCCGGGCCGCTGGTGGCAAACACCACTCCCGTCTTACCGCTGGTGCGCGCATATCCCTGCGCGGCATGAATAGCGCCCTGCTCATGACGCACCAGAATATGGTTAAGCTTGTCCTGGTAATCGTACAAAGCATCATAGATGGGCATGATAGCCCCGCCGGGATAACCGAAAATGGTATCCACGCCTTCGGCCAGGAATGCTTCCAGCACGGCCACCGAACCACTGATCTGTTGCGGTGCGCCATTACCTGCTTTTTTTGTCTTAGCCTCCTGCGCGGGCTTGCTGATTGTTATGCCTTCGCTCATAAGAAAAATTTTTGAAAGTGGTTATTCATCGGTAACACATCCTTCCGATGCGTCCTTTACCTGTTTTGCGTATTTATACAAAATACCTTTCTGGGCTTTCAATGCAGGCTGTTTCCATTGCGCTCTTCGTTTCGCCAGTTCTTCATCGCTTAGCTTCACATTGATGGTATTTTTCACCGCGTCTATTTCAATCACGTCATCATCCTGCACCAGCGCTATATTTCCTCCTTCGTATGCTTCTGGAGTGATATGTCCAACTACAAATCCGTGCGTGCCGCCGCTGAAGCGTCCGTCGGTAATCAGCGCCACGCTTTTACCCAAACCAGCGCCAATGATGGCTGAGGTGGGTTTCAGCATTTCAGGCATGCCCGGTGCGCCTTTGGGACCCACATTGCGGATTACCACCACATCGCCGGGCTTCACGCGACCTGACTGAATGCCGGCAATCAGTTCAAATTCGCCGTCAAACACGCGCGCCGGACCTTCAAAGCGTTCGCCTTCCTTTCCGCTGATTTTTGCCACACTGCCTTTCTGGGCAATATTGCCATAGAGAATCTGCAGGTGTCCTGTTTTCTTCAGCGGTTGTTCAAGCGGGTAAATGATTTTTTGTGTTTCAAAATTCAGCTCAGGTACGTTCTCCAGGTTCTCGGCAATTGTTTTTCCTGTTACGGTGAGGCAATCGCCGTGCAGCATGCCGTTCTTCAGCAAATATTTCATCACTGCAGGAAGACCACCATGCTGGTGCAAATCCTGCATCAGGTATTTGCCACTCGGTTTAAAATCGGCGAGCACGGGCACGCGGTCGCTGATCTTTTGAAAATCATCCTGCGTTAGTGGCACACCCACACTGCGCGCCATCGCAATAAGGTGCAATACAGCGTTGGTGCTTCCACCCAATACCATGACTACAGTGATGGCATTTTCAAAAGCCTTGCTCGTCATGATATCTTTGGGTAAAATATTCTTTTCCAGTAATACGCGGATTGCTTTACCTGCGGCTATACATTCCTGTTTCTTTTCTTCACTCCATGCCGGGTTGGACGAAGAGTAGGGCAGACTCATACCCAGCGCTTCTATAGCCGATGCCATGGTGTTGGCAGTGTACATACCACCACAGGCGCCGGGTCCGGGACAACTATTCATCACGATGCCTTTGAAATCGTTATCATCCAGTTGTCCTGCAATTTTTTGTCCCAATGCTTCAAAAGCAGAAATAATATTCAGATCCTGCCCTTTGTAATGACCCGGAGCAATTGTGCCGCCATACACCATAATCGATGGTCTGTTGAGGCGGCCCATCGCAATCACCGAGCCAGGCATATTCTTATCACAACCCGGCAGCGCAATCAATGCATCATAATATTGCGCGCCACAAACTGTTTCTATTGAATCGGCAATTATATCGCGGCTCACCAGCGAATAGCGCATTCCTTCAGTGCCGTTTGAAATACCATCGCTCACCCCAATAGTGTTAAAGATCAAACCTACCATCTCATTATCCCACACTCCCTGCTTCACCAGTTTCGCCAAATCATTTAAATGCATATTGCAGGTATTTCCTTCATACCCCATACTCGCAATACCCACCTGCGGCTTCTTCAAATCTTCCTCCGTCAACCCAATACCATACAACATTGCCTGCGCCGCCGGCTGCGTCACATCCTGCGTAATCGTTTTACTGTATTTATTCAACTCTGCCATAATGAAATCTGCCAATAAGATTTAGGGTTAAAATCCAATTATTATTTCTTGTTGCTTGTTCCTTCTTTCCTGTTCCTTGTTCAGTCTTCAAACCCAAACACAAAAAAACCCGCCTCACTGAGGCGGGTTGTGTATCTTTCTTAATTACTATCGATATTACAATCCACCTCCATGCGATACAGGAATAATCACCACCACCACAATAATTATTGCAGTTACTACAGAAATGATGTTATTTACTCTGCCTTCAAACATAAGGTGAATGTTGAATCAAATATACACCCGCCTTGTCAAAAAAAGAACTGCAGCAAGCAACTTTATTTTTAAAACCGTTGAAACGATTTAAATAATGGTCGATTTCCTGAGCTCGATATTGGCCTTATTCACGCCGCCGGGTATGCGGTTAGTCACGTAATCGCATATCAACTCACCGATGGTGCTGGTGAAATAGAAATTCACCGGGTCGATATCCTTGGTCACGAAACCATTCTGCAAAGTCCATTCTACCGCTTCTCGCACGGCAGCAGCTTCTTTGTTCAGTCCCAGGTGATCGAGCAGCATGGCAGCCGAAAGCACTGAACCCAGGGGGTTAGCAATGTCTTTACCAGCCGCTTGCGGGTACGATCCGTGAATGGGCTCAAACAAGGCAGCGCCTTTGCCTACTGAGGCAGAAGGCAGCAATCCCAGTGAGCCGCTGATAACGCTGGCCTCATCGCTGATGATATCGCCAAACATATTCTCAGTGAGTATCACGTCAAATTGTTTGGGGTTCAGGATAATTTGCATGGCCGCATTATCTACAAACAGGAAATCAACGGCAACATCACTGTATTGCGCGGCAATTTCCTGCACCACCCTGCGCCAGAGGCGCGAGGTTTCGAGCACATTGGCCTTATCGACCAGTGTTAATTTTTTCCTGCGCTGCTGCGCATATTGAAAGGCAAGATGTGTTACCCGCTCAATTTCTTCTCGCGAGTACACGCAATCGTCAGAAGCTTTGTTTTTGTCTTCGCTCAATTCTTTTTTCCCGAAATAAATACCCCCTGTCAGCTCGCGGAAGATCACAAAATCCACTCCCTCGATATTTTTTGTCTTGAGCGGAGAAAGATGATGCAAAGCCGGGTAGGTAGTTACCGGGCGAATGTTGGCATACAACTGCAATGACTTGCGCAGCTTCAGTAATCCCTGTTCGGGACGTACTTTCGCTGTGGGATCATTGTCATATTTCGGATGGCCTATGGCGCCAAATAAAATAGCATCGCTGTTAAGGCAGGCTTCAATGGTTTCGTCGGGTAATGGGTTTCCTGTTTTATCAATAGCTATTGCACCCATCAGGTGATAGGTGAAATTGAATTTGTGTCCAAAATTCTCAGCAATAGCGGTCAATACTTTTACCGCCTGGCGGGTCACTTCGGGACCGATGCCATCACCTTCTATTACTACAATATTTTTCTCCATAACTGGCTTCTCGTGTTTAAGTTCTCAGGGGCGCGATTCTTCAAATGCTTCGATCTCATGCTTCATACTTAACAAGTAATCGATGTCGTCGTAGCCATTGAGTAAGCAGGTTTTCTTGTAGGAATTGATTTCAAATTTTTCTTCGTTTCCGTTGAAACGGATCGATTGGTTTTCGAGGCTCACCTCTATTTCGGTATTGGGATCGCTTTCAATAGCGGCGAATAATTTTTGCAGAAAATCTTCGCTGACGGTTACCGGCAGCAGGAAATTATTCAGCGCATTGTTTTTAAAAATATCGGCGAAGAAACTGCTCACTACCACGTCAAAGCCATAATCTTTGATGGCCCAGGCGGCGTGCTCGCGGCTGGAACCGCAACCAAAATTGCGGGCAACCACCAGTATTTTCCCTTTATAGGAAGGATTGTTCAGTACAAAATCTTTCTTCGGCTGGTTTTCATCATCGTTGATATAGCGCCAGTCGCGGAAAAGATTTTTACCAAAACCTTCGCGGCTGGTTGCTTTCAGAAAGCGCGCCGGGATGATCTGGTCGGTATCGATGTTTTCGATATTCAGTGGAACTGCTGTGCTCTTTACTATGTTGATCGCTTTGCTCATTGATTCGTTGTCGTTTTTTTATAACCATTCTCTCACATCCGCTACTTCACCGGTTATCGCCGCTACCGCCGCCGTCAGCGGACTGGCGAGGAATGTGCGAGCATTCGGTCCTTGTCTTCCTTCAAAGTTCCTGTTGGATGTAGAGATACAATATTTGCCGGCCGGAATTTTATCTTCATTCATACCCAGGCATGCAGAACAGCCCGGCTGGCGCAACTGAAAGCCTGCTTCTGCAAAAATTTTATCAATGCCTTCTTCGCGCGCCTGGCTTTCTACTTGCTTGCTGCCCGGCACAATCCATACCTCCACATCTTTTGCTTTCTTTTTTCCTTTTACAAAAGATGCTACCATGCGCAGGTCTTCGATGCGACTGTTGGTGCAACTGCCTATAAATACATAATCCACTTTCTTTCCCTTAATTTTCGTACCGGGTTCAAGACCCATATAGTTGAGCGATTTCAGGAAAGAGGGTTTTTCTTTTTCATCAATCTCGCTTTCTTTCGGAATGGTACCATTAACGCCAATGCCCATCCCAGGATTGGTGCCATAGGTGATCATGGGCTCGATCTTAGCAGCGTCAATGAAAATTTCCTTATCAAACTTTGCGCCTTCGTCGGTGTAGAGTTGTTTCCAGGCTTCCACCTTCTTATCCCACAGCGAATTGCCGGGTGCAAAAAGGCGGCCTTTCAGGTAATCGAAAGTCACCTGGTCGGGAGCAATCATGCCACCGCGCGCACCCATTTCAATACTCATATTGCAAATGGTCATGCGCGCTTCCATGCTCAGGCTGCGGATGGCAGAGCCGGCATATTCCACAAAATAGCCGGTGGCACCGCTGGCACTGATCTGTGAAATGATATAGAGTATGATATCTTTCGATACCACGCCTTTGTTCAGCTGTCCCTCCACGTTAATGCGCATCAGCCTGGGCTTGCTTTGCATCAGGCATTGGGTGGCCAGCACCATCTCCACTTCGCTGGTGCCAATGCCAAAGGCAATAGCGCCGAAGGCGCCGTGAGTAGAGGTATGACTATCACCGCAAACAATGGTCATGCCCGGCTGCGTAATACCCAGCTCGGGACCAATAACGTGCACGATGCCCTGGAAGGGATGACCGAGACCATAGAGCTCAATGTCGTGTTTGGCGCAGTTCTTGATCAGTTGTTGCACCTGTTTGCGAGAGAGTTCATCGCGTATGGGTAAGTGTTGATTCAGCGTGGGTACATTATGATCTGCGGTTGCTACTACCTGTTGGGGCCGCAGCACTTTCAGCCCTCTTTGTTCAAGGCCCTTAAATGCCTGCGGGCTGGTTACTTCGTGAATAAAATGTTTGTCGATATAAAGAACGGCCGGACCGTCTTCAATTTGCTTGACGATATGCTTTTCCCAGATCTTTTCAAAAAGTGTTTTAGCGCTCATTAAGTTTTCAAGTTCAGTTCTTCGTAAGATGGAAGCGTGGTGCAGACGCACCACGCGTAAACAAAAACTACATGATTATGAGAAAATACTGCTCACTAGGTTAAGGCCACCTGGGCGTTGTAGTGGGCTGCAAGTTCCTGCAAATCTGAATCCTCAACTTCTTTCTTGCGATCGGCCACATTCAAAAACCTTTCATACAGTACATCGATGTCGTTGCGATTGTACATGAAGCCCAGTTTTTGGAATCGATGTGCCAGGGCGCTGCGTCCGCTCCGGGCGGTGAGTACGATCTTGCTACCATCAGCGCCCACGTCTTCGGGGTTGATGATCTCATAGGTCAGCGAATCTTTCAGGAATCCATCCTGGTGTATACCCGAGGAGTGGGAGAATGCATTGCTGCCTACAATGGCTTTATTGGGTTGAACCGGCATGCGCATGGTATCTGATACCAGCCTGCTCAGCGGATTTAGTTTCTTTGAATTGATATTGGTATAAAAGCCCAGGCTGTGATGCTGCTTGATGATCATCACCACTTCTTCCAGCGAAGTGTTGCCGGCGCGTTCACCCAGACCATTGATGGTACATTCAATCTGGCGCGCACCATTGATCACACCTGCAATGGAATTGGCAGTGGCCAGTCCCAGGTCGTTGTGACAATGGCAGCTGATCACGGCCTTGTCAATATTGGGTACGTTATTGATTAAGTAGGCGATCTTTTCACCGTACTGATGCGGCAGGCAATAACCTGTAGTATCCGGAATATTCACCACTGTGGCGCCAGCCTTGATTACTGCCTCTATTACGCGGGCCAGGTAATCGTTGTCGGTACGGCCGGCATCTTCAGCATAAAACTCCACATCGTCCACAAAGTTTTTTGCCCACTTCACACATTGTATTGCTCTTTCCAGTATCTCTTCGCGCGTAGCGCGGAATTTAGCCCTGATATGATAGTCGGAAGTGCCGATGCCGGTATGGATACGCGGGCGCCTGGCGGTTTTAAGTGCCTCGGCGGCCACTTCGATATCCTTTTGTACCGCGCGGCTCAAACCGCAAACGGTGGCATTTTTTATAACGCTCCCTATTTCGCTTACACTTTTAAAATCGCCGGGAGATGAAATGGGAAACCCGGCTTCAATAATGTCAACACCCAAATCTTCCAACGCCAATGCTATTTCAATCTTTTCTGCGGTATTCAGTTTACAGCCAGGCACCTGTTCGCCGTCGCGTAAAGTGGTATCGAAAATATCGACCTTTTTTCCTTCCATAGTTGACCTTGTACGGGGAGTTTAGTTGATGGATTTTAAAAAAAGAGCAGGTAGTTTAATTTTGTGTTGCTTGCTATTAAATCCTTAAACGACCTGCTACTCCGAAATTAAGTTCACGTACATTGCAGGCGAAATCAAAATTGTGATTAATTTACATTGTTTAAACCACTATTTTTTTTCTTAAAGTTCTTATTTTCAATTACTTACAGTGATCTTTATATACGATGCCCAACAGATCGACAGACGCCTTATTTCAGTTAATAAAATCTCTGCAGAAGTCGGAGAAGCGCAACTTTAAACTCTATGCAAGACGCAACTCATCCAGTGAAGACCTGAAGGTGGTAAAGCTTTTCGACGCACTGGATAAGATGGACACCTACGATGAGGCCCTGCTGCTGAAGAAGAACAAGAGCATCAAAAAACAACAACTCCCCAACCTTAAAGCACATCTTTACCGCCAGATACTCTCCAGCCTGAGGCTGATAAAAGACACCAACAATATTGACATCCAGTTGCACGAGCAGATGGACTTTGCCCGCATACTGTACAATAAAGGGCTATACCTGCAAAGTCTGCGTATACTTGACCGCCTGAAGGAGCTGGCCCGCGCCCACAACCAGGTGACCTACCTGCTGCAGGTATTGTTTTTCGAAAAAAAAATTGAAGCCCTCCATATCACCCGCAGTATGCAAGACCGCGCCGACCAGCTGGAGTGCGAGGTGAACGAGGTAAATGCGCGGCTGAACCTGATCGGGAAACTATCGAACCTGTCGCTGCAACTCTACAGCTGGTATATCCGCAACGGCCATGCCCGCAACGAAAAAGACGAGACCGCCGTGCGGGAGTATTTTGAAAAGTACCTGCCACCCGGCGCCAACGAGGCAAAACATTTTTACGAAAAACTATACCTCTACCAGAGCTATTGCTGGTATGCCTTCATACGCCAGGACTACCTGCAGTACTACCGCTACACGCAGAAGTGGGTGGAGCTGTTTGAAAAAGAAAAGTTTATGATCGAAGTGGAGACCACGCACTACATCAAAGGCATGCACAACCTGATGGGCGCGCATTTCGATCTGCAGAACTACAACAAGCTGGTGGAGGCACTGGAGACTTTTGAGAAATTCTCGCACACCAAGCTGGTGCGCGAAAACGATAATAACCGCATCCAGGTCTTTATATACCTCAACCTGAGCCGCATCAACAAGCACTTTATGGAGGGCACTTTTACCGAAGGCTTAAAGCTGGTGCCCTATATCATAGAAAAGCTGAAGGAATACAGCCTATATATCGATACCCACCGCGTGCTGGTATTTTATTATAAAATTGCTTCGTTGTACTTCGGCAGCGGCGATTACGAAAAGGCCATACTTTATCTCAATAAGATCATCAACTGGAAGGTGGGCCTGCGCAATGACCTGCAAAGCTATGCGCGACTGCTGCATATGATTGCCCACTATGAGCTGCACAACTACGACTTGCTGGAATACCTCATCAAGTCGGTCTACCGCTTTATGGCCAAACTCGAAAACCTGAGTACGGTGGAAGAGGAGATCTTTGCGTTTCTCCGTCGCGCGTTCAAGCTTTCGCCCAAGGCGCTTAAGCCGGAGTTTGAAAAGCTGCTGGAAAAACTGAAAAAACACGAGGGCAGCCGCTTCGAAACCCGCGCCTTCGCTTACCTCGATATCGTGAGCTGGCTCGAAAGCAAGATCAACAACGTGCCGGTGCAGGATATTATCCGGCAGAAGTTTTTGCAAAGGCAAAAGGAAAAAGCTGCGCAGGGGATGGAGAAGTGAGGATGCAATGACGATGTCCCGGGTTTACTTCTTCCCTGTTTCCTCCATATACGCCAGTATGCCCCCCTTGAGGTTATAGAGGTTATTGTACCCCAGTTTCTCCAGTTCCTTTATAGCATTGGCGCTGCGCACGCCGGAGCGGCAATGTACTACCACGTCAATATCTTTCCTGATTTTGTCGGTGTTGCTGGTAACGGTTCCCAGCGGAATCAGTTCGGCACCGATGTTTGCTTCGTCGTACTCCTTGGGTTCGCGCACGTCGATCAGCTGAAACTCCTTACCGCTTTCCTGCCATTCGCGCAACTGGCGCACTGTAATTTCTTTCATTGATTGTTGATTAGTTGTTATACCACAAAATACTTCGTAATCGATCAGTTCTTTTATTTCCACATTGGTTTTTGTAATGGAAAATGCCCTTCCCGAAAAACTCAATGCATCAAAAACATAAAACTTGCCGGCCAATGTCTCCCCCACCCCCGTAACCAGTTTAATCACTTCCAGCGCCTGCAGGCTGCCGATAATGCCGGGCAATACACCCAGCACGCCGCCTTCGGCGCAATCGGGAATGGCGCCTGGTGGCGGTGGCGTAGGATACAGGTCGCGGTAGTTGGGACCATTGTTATAGTTGAATACTGAAACCTGTCCTTCAAAACGAAAAACCGACGCATACACGTTCGGTTTGCCCAGCAGCACGCAGGCATCATTCACCAGGTAGCGGGTGGGGAAATTGTCGGTGCCGTCGGCAATCACGTCGTAAGGCCGCATGATGTCTAGGGCATTGGCTGAAGTAAGCTTAGTGTTATGAGCAACCAGTTTGATATGCGGGTTTTGCTTTGCAAGATTGCTGACTGCGGCTTCCGCTTTGGGTTTGCCCACATCATTTACCGAAAACAATACCTGGCGGTGGAGATTGCTTTCGTCCACCAGGTCAAAATCCACAATGCCAATGGTGCCTACTCCGGCAGCGGCGAGGTAGAGTAATAAGGGACTGCCCAATCCGCCGGCGCCGACTACCAGTACTTTGGCGTCTTTCAGTTTTTGTTGCGCCTTCATCCCAAAGTTGGGAATCAGTATGTGGCGGTTGTATCGTGCGAGTTCTTCTTTTGAAAAGCCGGCCATACGGTCAAGTTACAATTAATACAGTAATTTGCTGCGCTATGCGATCCATACTCATAATAATTATAACAGCGTTTTTGTTTGGCTGTTCTTCTTCCGATAATAAAAGTCCCCGGGTGGTGATCGAGACCCGGCAGGGAGATATTGTAATTGAGCTTTATCCCGAACAGGCGCCCAGGAGCGTAGAGGCTTTTCTTACCTATGTAAAGCGCGGCTACTATAGGAATTCCTCTTTTTACCGGGTGCTGAACGACGAGAACCAGCCTTCCGATGCGCTGAAGGCGGCCTTGATACAGGGCGGTACCTACCGTTCGCAGCCGCGGCTGAACGATACACTGCCGGGCATTCCCCACGAAAGCACCAACATCACGAACATACTGCACAAGGATGGCACCATCTCCCTGGCGCGCACTGAGCCGGGCGCGGCCACCACTGAGTTTTTCATTTGCATCGGCGATCAGCCCGGTTTTGACTATGGAGGTGAAAACAATCCCGACGGGCAGGGATATGCTGCATTCGGCAGGGTGGTTAAAGGTATGGATGTGGTAAGAAGGATTTACCGTATGCGGGAAACCGATCAGTATTTTGATCCGCCGGTTGATATTTTCAATATCAAGGTTGATTGATTTTACCGCGGATCAAAACTGGATTTTGGAAATTACGCGGATGGCTTTGCCGAGGGCAAAACAGTTTTCCCTATGGAAACCGGGTGAAAAATGGCCTTTTTCAGAGGGAAAACAAAAGAACTTTTGCACCTGTTTGCCCGGTTTTCCCTATGAGCGCCCCCGGGGAAAAAGGCGATTTTCCTAGGGAAAAACAGCTTCGCTGCAAGAGAAATTTTTCAAAACATTTTATAGAAAAATAAAAACATGATCCGCTGAAATTCGCGCCAGCTCTGCATTTCACGCGACACAACTATAATTTCCCTATGAAAAACATAATTTCCTCTTAGTAAAAAGGTCGTTTTTCCCCCTGTAAGGAATAATAACTTTCCCGCTTTTTTTCCTATGAACTTATCCACATTGTATGCTCGTTTCCTAGGGGAGCTATGATTGATGTATGCTTTTTCTATATACTTTTAATCACCATAAAATTTATAAAACCATGGCAAAAAAAGCAGCAAAAAAGAAAGCAGCTCCTAAAAAAGCAGCTAAAAAGAAAGCCGCTCCGAAAAAAGCAGCTAAGAAGAAAGCAGCGCCCAAGAAAAAATCAGCCAGAAAACCTAACGCAGCCTTCATGGCACCGCTCACTCCCAGCAGCGCTTTAGCTGAAGTAATCGGTTCTAAAGCTCTGCCGAGAACTGAAATCATCAAGAAAATCTGGGATTATATCAAGAAGAACGGTCTGCAAGACAAGAAAAATCGCCGTATGATCAATGCAGATGACAAGTTAAAACCACTTTTCGGGAAAGCCCAGATCTCTATGTTCGAATTGGCGAAAGTGGTGAACAAGAACGTGAAGTAATTCCACTGCGCAATTTTTTCAAAAGTCTATTGTGGCTCCCGTATTTACGGGGTTCAATAGACTTTTTTCATTTTATTTATTTTTTGCCACAGTTCAGCCGAAGCTATCTACACTTCATGCGAAGCAAATTGTTTTATTGAGCCGCCCTGACCTATTTTCGCGCCTCAAATTCGCAGGAATAATATGAAATCTATCGGGGAATCAGGATCTACAGTAGAAAAGTTGGTACTAGTTCTTATCATCGCCATTTGCGCCTTATTTCACGCCTGTAAGCAAAACCGGGTGAGTATAGAAGCGGATTCGGGCCGCGATTTGTTTGCCGACATTACCTCCTCGCACCGAATGTTCATTTTACCATAGTGCTCTTCCGCCCAGGGACCATTTTTAATTGGTCGTTTATTACTAAGTGGGTAATTTCATTCAATTGTCCCGGCAAGGACCTGGTGAATCTTAAAAGCATATAATGCATGATGGCCTTGATCAATGCTGTTCGCATCAGGCTGAAAACACTTTACGAGAAGTTACCCAACGAGCGGATCAAAATTAATTTCCTGCAGGCCCTGCCATTCTGGGTGGCCTCGCTGGTAACCGGTATTGCGGCGGTTACGTACGCGCAGCTTTTCTCCTATGCCGAACAGGCCAGTCATTACCTGATGCATAAGGTGGGTTATTGGATATTCCTCATCACGCCGTTTTGTTTCCTGGTGTCATGGTATATCGTCAAGCGCATTGCGCCACTCAGTCGGGGTAGCGGCATACCCCAGGTAATGGCGGCCATTGAACTGGCAAACCCCAGGCAACACGACAAGGTAGACAGGCTGCTGAACCTTAAGATCATTATAGTAAAAGTGATTTCCAGCCTGGTGATGGTAACCGGCGGCGGGATTGTTGGCCGCGAAGGACCCACCATCCAGATTGCAGGCTCGGTTTTCAGGCTGGTGAACAGGATACTCCCCAAATGGTGGCCCAAAATTTCGAAGCAGAACATGATTATGACGGGCGCCGCTTCGGGACTGGCCGCCGCGTTTAATACACCATTGGGAGGAATTGTATTTGCCGTAGAGGAACTCACCAAAAGGCATATCAGCTATTTCAAAACACAATTATTTACCGCCGTAATTATTGCCGGTCTTACCGCGCAGGCATTGCTTGGCCCCTATCTCTACCTGGGCTATCCGCACGTGAGCGGATCTACTTACAGCATTTTCCTTTGGATAACAGTAGTGGCACTGCTCGGCGGTATAGCGGGCAGCACCATGTCGAAAATTATCCTTCGGCTGATGCGGTGGATTGCGTCTTTTAAGTTTACCTGGCACCGCATCGTGTATATTGTCTTTTGCGGCCTGCTGGTTGCAACAGCGGCCTGGTTCATCGGGCAGAATGCCGTGGGCTCGGGTAAAGACCTGATGACGCAAACGCTTTTTACCGATGAAAAACATATTCCCTGGTATTATCCCCTGCTGCGCATAGAAGGCATCATGTTTTCATTCAGCACCGGCGGTGCGGGCGGTGTGTTTGCGCCTTCGCTGAGCGCGGGCGCCAGCATCGGTTCTGTGTTTGCCGGATGGTTGGAGCTGAATGCCGCCGACAGCAATCTGCTCATACTCGCGGGAATGGTTGCTTTTCTTACCGGCGTTACGCGCACACCTTTCACCTCTGCCATTCTGGTTTTGGAAATGACCGACCGGCACAACGTGATTTTTCACCTCATGCTCGCCGGCATGTTGTCGAGCCTTGTATCACTGGCAATTGACCGCCGTTCGTTTTACGATCACCTCAAGGTACAATACCTGAAGGAGGTGGATGATGCCAGGCCCTAAGGTTTCTTATTGTATTTCCTGATATACTCGCGTGCCTTGATGCCGTATTCTTTCAGATCGCTTTCTTTCCATCCGCCTTCGGAGGCTGCGGATTTTTTCAGTACCGAGCAGGTTTCATCTTTATCACTCACCGACCAGAATATCCAGCTCAGTTCGTTCGCTTCCATCCAGTCCATCCATCGCTGCCATTCGTCATAATCCAGCGGACCATCGCCGGTGGCTTCCATACCGGCGCATTCCGATACAAAAATGGCCAGTCCTTTTCTGATGGCTTCGTCGGTCCTGTCGCGCAACCATTGCTTATGTGTAGCCGCATAAAAATGCACGGTGTACATCAGGTTGTCATATCCCTTGACAGGATCAGCGGCGGGCAAATGAATGGCCTGGTCCCATTGCGGACTGCCAACAAGAATGATATTATCCGGATCGATAGCACGAATAGTTTTGATCACCTCTTCTGAATAGGCTTTCACTTCGGGCCATGTCTCGTGATCGGGCTCATTGAAAATTTCATAAATCACATGAGGATACTTGCCATAGCGTGTAGCCATTTCACCAAAAAATTTCTTTGCTTCTTCCGTATGAATATTATGATCGTGCCAGTCGATAATGACGTAGATATCATTTTCAATGGCGGCATCCACCACATTCTTTATAAGGGCCACGGAGCCTTCAGGATCTTTCAGATAACCTTTGTTATTGAGTTCAATGCCCATAGACGCACGCACCACGTTGCAATGCCAGTCTTCTTTCAACCATTTTACCGCACCGGCATTGTACACGCGCGGCCACAGGTTGTGCCAGCCAAAACTCATACCGCGCAGCACTACGGTATTGCCGTGTTGGTCAACCAGTTTGGTACCCTTCACACGCAGGGCGCCATGCGTTTTTACAGGTTGGGATTGGGAGTATGACTGAAAGAGAAGGCAGGCAATCGCAATGAGTATCGGTTTCATGAAAGTGAATATATTAAAAAGGCTGAACTTAATAGTGTAAACCAAAAAGTATTGAAAGGCTATGTTTTTGTTAAAACCGATGTATAAAAACAAAAAAGCAGTTGGATTACTGGCTGGGCATGGCATTGGAATACAACAAGAAATCCAAAGTTTTTAAAAAAAAAAGTAACCCTGGAAAAGTACACGCTTATGCAATAGTTCCGCTTTCATCATCTGTTACGAAAACGGAACTATGAGGCATTTATTTGTTGGACTTATTTTGCTGCTTGCAATCCCTGCAATTACATTTTCGCAAACCATAACCATTCGTGGCCAGGTAAAAGCCAAAAGCGGGCCGGTGGCGGGTGCGGCTATTTTTTTGGAAGGTAGCAGCACTGGAACTGCCACAGACACCGCCGGCAAATTTTCGATCACCATACGCAAACTCCCCGCTACTATTTCGGTTTCTGCCGTTGGTTATGCGAAAAAATTGATACAGATAAAATCTGAAGACAGCATAAAGTTTTACACCATCGCACTTGAGCCCGATCTTGCCAGGCTGGAAGAAGTAGTAGTTGTTGGTTATACAATGGAAAAAAGAAGATCATTAACAGTGGCGCTTCGCGGCGCAATAGCACCAGGCATAAGAGTAGAATCGCCGCGCTCACCCAGTAATATTTATCGAAGCGGAAAGCCTGTCAAAGTAAATCCCGGTTCAAAAGTTCTGACCGCCGGTGAGCTCAGTGATTTTAAAAAATGGAAACTGTGGGGAGATTATACAAAGGCTGAATTTCAGGAACACAGTGAACATTGGGGAATAAAACCAATCAAGCGCTACTGCCTGCAGGTTCAGAATAAGGAAGGAAGGGCTATTGCTGGTGAAAAAGCTTATTTGATCAGAAGGTGGACGAACGATACTGCCTGGACAGCAGTTACCGATAATACAGGTAAAGCTGAACTATGGGCAGGTATAAAAAGTGAAGACAATGAGCAATCAGAATATATCATTGTTTGCAGCAATCAAACACATTACAATCCGCGTGTTTTCGAGCATGGCATCAATCGCATTACCATCAACAAACCCTGCTTTGCCACCAGTTCGGTTGACATTGCCTTTGTGGTGGATGCCACCGGCAGCATGGGCGATGAAATTAAATACCTGCAGGAAGAACTGCAGGATGTGATCGCCAATATTGCCGCCAGGAACCAGGACCTGCACCTGCGTACCGGCTCGGTATTTTACCGCGATCATTCCGACGAATATGTCACCCGCGTGCAGGATTTCGGCAGCGATGTTTCTTCACTTATCAATTTCATCAAAAAACAACATGCCGCCGGTGGCGGCGATTTTCCCGAAGCTGTTGATGATGCATTAGATGCCGCGTTGAATAAAATGCAATGGGATAAAAATGCCCAGGCAAAAATTCTGTTTTTGGTGCTCGACGCCCCGCCCCACGATCATGCCAAAAAAAGAATGAAAGCCCTGGTGGTGCAGGCTGCCGCCATGGGCGTACGCATCGTGCCGGTGGTATGCAGCGGCATCAACAAGAGTACCGAATACCTGATGCGCTCCATCGCGCTCGCTACCAATGGCAGCTATGTGTTTCTTACCGACGATAGCGGCGTGGGCGAAAAGCATATCAAACCCACTAGCGATAATTTCAAGGTGGAATTGCTCAACGATCTGCTGCAACGCCTGATCGCAGAAATGATCTATACCGAAAGTTGCAACAATGTAGTGAAGAAAAACTTTGATAACGAGGAGGAAAAAGATGCACCCACCCTTATAACTGCCTTCCCCAATCCTACTGCTGGCATAGTGCAGATAAAATCATCTGAAAAAATCAAGGAACTGTATGTCGCGGATTTTACAGGAAAGATTTTGGAAAGAATATATACCGGTAACAAAAATCTTTCTTACCAGGCTGACCTAAGCAAATATCCTTCTGGCACTTATCTCGTCAGCTATTTTGTAAAAGACAAAGGATGGGGTTCGAAAAGAATTGTGCTGACGAAATAAAAGAAAAATGCCTGCAAACAGTGTTTGCAGGCATTGTATATGCATATTACTCTTCGCTTATTGTATCACGATCTTCTTCACGTATATGGACTGACCATGCTGAATCTTCAGGAAGTAAGTGCCGGGTAATACTTTGTCGACCCTTATTTCCTGCGCAAACTTGCCGATGAATCCGGGGGTGGAGCGTTGATATACTTTCTGACCCAGGATGTTGATGAGGTCGATATGGAGGTCGCGCTTGGTCTTCACCTCAAACTGCAGGTTAAATTGTCCCCTGTTTGGATTAGGTGTTACCGACAGTTGGATTTCATTTCCATCTACATCAATCACGGCGGTAGGTGTGAGCTGGATGGCATTTGATTCAAGCGCGCATCCGAACGGATCAGTCACCAGTACGGTATATGTACCGCTTTGTGTAGCCGCGTAAGTTCGGCTGGTAGCGCCGGGTATGGGCACACCGTTGCGATACCATTGGTTACCTACCAGCGCCGAGCTGGTAAAGGTGTTGCCATCCAGCGTTATCACTGGCGCTGTGGCCGTGGAAGCTACTACTTCGGTTCTCGGACCGGGACAATTCACCAGCCTTAGTCGCATATCATAGAAGAAATAGTAGTAGTTCTGGTAAAAATTAGGATCGTTCGGGTTGGTAGCGCTGTTACCGGTAATGGTAAACACGTTGGGAATGCCCACCGGATAAGGATTGGGCGAAACGTTGGCATTTCGGAATATGTTCGCACCATTTTCGCACTGCACAATAATAGCGTGGTTACCGGCAGTGGGCACCGGCAGATTCAACATATACACAGCACCGGTATCGGTGGCGTCATTGCCCTGGTAATTGATGGGCCTGTCAACCGAATTGGTCGGGTATACATTGATGGTGGTGCTTGCAATCGGGTAGTAAGAATAACCACCGGTTTGCGGGTCGACGTTGACGATATCGGCTATGGTAAACTTAATCGTACCCGCTTTACCAATATACAACCTGGCGCTTTCAATGATCAGCGGAACGTTATTGGTAAAGCGAACAAAGTTTCCGTTGAACGCAATATATCCGCCCTGTGGGAACACCGTCTTATTGGCCGGACCCACAGAAAGCCTGGCATCGTTCAGACCCACATAATAGGTCTTGTCGGGCGTGATGGTGCTGGTAGTAGCGTTGTTGCCCGCAGCCAAAGGTGTGGTAGATGTGGCCGATGAATACCACAGTGGCACATCAAAACCGGTGGCATTGGTCTTGAGGTATACCAGGTTGGTTCCGCACACTTCGGCGGTGCCCGTAATAGCGCTACTGTTATTGGCAATGTTGATGGTTTCCACCTTCTCGTCGTTGCTGGCATCCTGGTCGCCGCTGAGGTTGGTGCGCACACTTACGGTGTAAGTGGCTCCGGCTACGGTTTCAAACGGCACCTGGAATGTGTACACATGGCTCTCGTATGCCGGAATGCTGAGCGGGTAAGTAAACGATACCGACAACACGGTGGTAGCACCTTGTTTTACAGTAGCCACCAGCGGAATATTTGACTGCGGCGCGGTGCCAAGGTTTCTGATTCGCACCGAAACATATTGCGATCCTATTGCGCAGGAACCATTATAGGGCGATACAATTTCCACTATACCTACATCTTTGGAAGGAGTAGCAAACTGGATGCGGTAATCCTGGGTCTCCCCTTTATCATAAGATCCGCAGGGCGTTACGTTGGCGGCTGAATTGGTCTCTCTTACCACAATTCGCATCCTGGCGCTATGACCCACTTTCACAGAAAGAGGTATATCGATATTGCCGGTAAATACGCCGTTGCCGGTTATGACGCCGCTGGTAGCAACTGTTTCGCCGGCGTCGTTGAAATCACCATCGTTGTTAAAGTCGATGAATATTTTCACCATCTTGGCGGCGTTTGTCGCGTCGCAACTGTTCAACACTATATGGAAAGGTAATGACTGACCGGCCTGGGCCTGGATGGTCAGGTTGGTGTTGTTGGTATAGCTGGTACATCCGTCCGGGTTTTTCTTCTGCACATTGGAAATAGACACACTGTCTATACGCGCGCCGGCGGTATTAGTGGCGCCGGAGCTGCAGTACCCAATTCCGCCTACACCACTCACGATCATCGAATAAGCCTGCGAACCGCGGGCGAGAGTGCCCTTATGGGTAACAGTAATAGTGTATGTCTGGCCGGGCACAGCATCGGGTATCTCTATTTTCTCAACATTATCCAGCGTGTTGTCGCCTTTGGTGGCAGCAGCGCTGCGATTATTGGGGTTCAATCTCCAGGGCATATAAGTGTTGCCTCCCGATGTAACGCGTATATCGAGATCGTTCACCAGTTTTTTAGTGGCATTGTTGAGGATATTTACAGTTTCCACTTCAGCTTTAGGATCGGTCCAGCATATGGTTACTACCAACGGACCTTTACCGCTGGCTATTACATCGTGCGTATATGTATCGCCATTGTTCAGCACTTTTTCCATGATCAGCTGATCGGTGTTGTTGGAGGAGATTACAGCTGCTGCTTTTTCCATGTTGATCAGGCCCCAGCCAAACATGTAGTCGGGACCGGGACTGGGACCGGCTTCATCGGCCGTATGAATCACGATGCCTTTTAAAGTAGCCGAGCGCATCACGGCGCCGCCATGCAATTGAGAATAATATTCCTGCAATAGTAAAAGCGAGCCGGCTGCTGCGGGTGCAGCCATGGAAGTACCAGAGAAAAATGAATACTCGTTGTCCGAACCGCTTGTGCTGGAGAATACGTCTACGCCGGCGGCCACCACATCGGGTTTTATGCGGCCGTCATCGGTAGGTCCCCACGAGCTGAAACTCGTCATCTCCACATCCTGCGGGCGTGCATAACCGGAAAGTATAGGATTGACAGCGCCTACAGTAAGAATATTTTTAGCTACGCCATAGGTGGGAATACAATCATAACTATCGTTGCTGCTCATACCGGAAGGACGTGCTCCCTTGTTTACCATTTGCCCGCTGGCATTGTAACCCCAGTAAGTCTCACCCACTTGAGGACCATTTTCGCTGCGGTTGTTGCCGGCGGCTTTTACAATGAGATAGTTCGGTGAAAGGTATGCTATTGAATCCCACATCTGGGCGTCATTCGAATAATAACCGAATTTATAGTCCTCAAAGGCACCATTTTCTCCATAAAACTCCCAGCGGCCCTGGTCCTGGTTATAATACCAGCCAGCTATGGTGGAGTAAGAGTGGTTTGACACCAACAGGCCGGATGCTTCATTCAGCATTTCCGAGTTGTGGTTGTTGAAATCGTATACGATCAGTTGTTGCAGGCCGAAGGCCATGCCTTTGGCGTCGGGATTAACGCCGCTGGCCATCAGCGTGCCCGCTACGTGTGTGGTATGGTCGGATACCGAAGTGGGATTGTCTTTCTGCAAAATTCTGCCGGTCAACTCCACGTGGCTGGTGCGTGCTCTTCCGCCGTCCCACAGCCCCAACTTTGATTTCATATTGGCAGAAGAACCGCTGAGATTAAGTCCTGTGCTGCCTCCGGGCCATAATTTATTGGTGCGGATAGTGGCGGCCGACAGGCTATTGGTGGTTGACACATACACGGGATAACCCAGCACATCTATATCTGTCAACAGGGCAATGCGTCCGTTTTTGCCGGTGATGGCAAGAGGCCACCCTTTTTCCTTCGAGAGTTGAACGATTCGTTCTCTCAGGGCTTTTTCCTGTGCGGCCACTTCGCGCTGTGCTTTTTGTAACTCTGCGACGTTGGTACGCACCTGGCCTTTCATCATTCCTACGGTAAGCATGAAACCGGCCAGCAGTAACAGTTTTCTCATAAATCGAGTCGATATTTTTTAATTGTTGGAGCCGAAACTTTAAATTACTCTAAAATGTTTGATATGACAAGAAAAGGCAACCTCGTAATTTTCATACTTTTTTGCGTTGGCATGCTCAATTCCTCGTTCATTTTCTGCAAGCGACAGGGCATCGAAGGTCGTGTTTTACTGGTTACCGGCAACCAGATGCCCTCACCTGACCGGCCCTTAAGTCCCGGCAAGGGAATAAAAACCACGGTCTATATATACGAACTCACCAACACGAGCCAGGTTTCCCGGGTTGATCATTCCGCCTTTTACTCTTCCATCAACAGCAAGCTTGTCAAGAAGGTCGAGACCAAGGAAAATGGGTATTTCAAAGTAAAGCTTTCCCCGGGCAGGTACAGCCTGTTTCTACAAAAGGATACGTTATTTTACGGCAACAGGTTTGATGGCAACAATAATATTATGCCTGTAGAGGTGGAGAAAAAGAAGATGACAAAGGTGGAGCTGAAGGCGGACTGGGGGGCGGTGTATTAGGGGTAGCCATCCAGCACCTGTATAAATACCCCTATTACCCTGCAATCGAGAGTCTGTTCATCTCTCAGTATGATTGGTTTATAAGTGTCATCGGTAGACCTGGGTGATAACACAATTTCCTGGTGTTGCCATCCGTCACCGGAAACCGCTTTTTTACTTGTATACTCCTTTATCGTGTAATGGCCGCCTAATTCGGGGTCGTCGATGTTTATTGATTCCACTAAACAAATACGCCCATTGCGGGAACCTCCTTCATATTTTTCGAATAGGCAAATGGAGCCATTGGGAATGATCTTATTCATGGACTCGCCAACCACTTTGCAGGCAAAATATCCGCTTGTTTGCTTAAACGATCTATCCAATTCCAAATATTGGATATGCTCCGGAGTCTGCAAACCAGAAAAATCTCCTGCAGAAATTTTTAGATCGTAGAACGGAATTCTGTTTGAAGCGGGCTCTTTGAAAATCCTGAGTTCTCTGACTATGGCCTTTTTCCCTTCCACATTTATGTAATTACTCAAATACTTTCGCAGATTTTCATTGCAGGCATATATGAATGTTCCCTGAATTCCTCTAAACAAAAGAGTCCGGTAAATGTTAAGGATGTACCTCTTCAAGGTCTCTTCGTCGTTTATTGTGATCTTACCGTTTCTGTCACAATAACGTTCTTTGTAAACTACGAATGAGTTGGAATCAAAATCATAATCGAGTTCCGGTCCAATAATCACACCTGCATAATTCAAATCATATCCTTGAGTGGTGTGAATGCATCCCACCTCATTAATTGCGTTTTCTGTATTAACCCAATCAACATCAGTGCTATTCCAGCGTAATCTTGTGTCTCCTATCACAATATCATATTTGGATGGATCTTTCTTTGATACCCATTCCCAGGCAAATCCGGCAATCAACCTTGACAACCCATGATCTCTATCTTTTTTCTTTATTACGTCCACCATTTTATCTAAATCCTCAAACAGCCTGAGATCATACCGAATACTCCTAAACAAATCTTTCCCAGGTGTTGAATGTTCCGAGAACAACTTATGAATAAAGGCAATGTAATCCTCTCCGCCCCTGACTCTGAATTGTGATTTTAAAGTCTCAACACGAGTGGAAGATTTCGATTGAAGACTGTAGAATGCCTGCCAGTCCACATCCGATGGTCTAATGCTTTGAAATTCGTCGTAAAATATTACAGACTTATTCGAACTTAGTAATACCCAGTCCAACTCGGTACATGTCAGTTTGTCTAACCCCAGCTGTTCCGAAACCTCATCAAACTTATGATAATAGGAAGAAAGATTTCGACGACGACGTAATCGGTGGCCTTCATCAACAACCAGGAGGTCATAACTTTTTTTGACCACCTCCGCAGGGCCAATGACCATATTGGAAGACAACCCTTTGATATTCCTAAACACTTTGGAAATCGTTTTTCGAAAGGATTGCATTGGGATTACCAGGCCCATCTCAAGGTTTTGGTATTTTTTTCGGACCTCCAGAACTAATTTGAAGAGTTCTTCGTCTTGCTCGTCAAAATCGGCCCTATTGAAATCAGACAGATCTGTTTTTAAAAGTTTGAACAAAAAAATCGCCAGTACGGACTTACCAGTTCCTGCACCACCATGTATAAGGTTCACTTTGACTTTTGGGTCAAGCAAACTCTCCAAAATTTGCTTTAATCCTTCTGTCTGTTCCAGCGACAAACGTTTATACGGAGAATACTTGAATAAATCGGTGTTGTCGATATACTCCAGGGAATGCCGGGCAATTCCCGACTTTTGCAATTCGTTCCAAATGCCCTTGAATAGCCTCCAATAAATTTCTTCCTTTTGGAAATAAAAATGATTGGTAAGTCCTAAGTTGCCATTTTGAAGCGTATATGTTCCATCGGCCGACAAATAGCGAATTAAGTTTGCCTCAATATCTAATGTTGCTGATTTATTAAAGCAATCGCTTTGGATCAGGAAAACAGTCTCCAGTATTTTTCGCTTTTGCGAGCTCAGGTGGGATTTCATTCTCGCAATCATGTCAGTTGTTTCCCCAACATATGCCTCTTTTACTGATCGGTTTTCCAAAAGATATACAATAGGCCAGCTGAGATAGTCCTTTTCTTTCTCCTTCAGCTCCCTTTCGAGCCGATCATCAAAATTGTATTTCTTAATTAAGAACTGACATTCCATTATAGTTCGTTATACTTTCTGGCATTTCCCTTTGACTTTTCCACGGGGTACTTTTCGTTGTTCTTCTTAAGTTTTTTTTCAATGATTTCCTTTATATCCAGGCCTTGCTTATCTGCCAATAAAAAGCCAAACATAAAAATATCAGCAATTTCTTCCTCTATTCTCTCACGGTCTGCGCCTTCGTTATCTTTCCAAAGAAACAATTCGAGCAATTCTGAGGCCTCAACGCTGATTGCTATAGCCAGGTCCTTGGAATTATGAAACTGTTCCCAATCGCGGGCGTCACGAAATGCTTTTATCTGTTTTATAATTTGGAGGAGTTCGCTCATTGCATAAATGTATGAAAATAGGGTCTTTTGTAAATTTTCAGGGTATTGCCAAAAACAGCCTGCACTTTCTCGGAATCTGGATAAACTCAGCGTGAATATACCTAATATTCAATCATTTATGATGCAATGATATTTGAGCGCCACAATTGAGAGTTATTATCTCGTGGATAAACAAAAAGCGCCCGTAATAGGCGCTTCTGACAGTGAAGAAAAAATCAAATTTTTCGTCGGGAGGACAGGATTCGAACCTGCGACCCCGTGGTCCCAAACCACGTATTCTACCGGGCTGAACTACCTCCCGTTTTATCCTGAAAACGAATAAAAATGGGTGGCAAAGCTAAGGAAATAGAATGGTCCCGGCAAGAATGAAACCAAGTTTGCCAATTGCCTTTTTCCACTTATTTTTGCCGTCCACTTTTGAAGCCTGAAGCTCAAAGTGTAAAACACACCATAAAGGTGAGGTGCCTGAGAGGCCGAAAGGAGCAGTTTGCTAAACTGTCGTACGCCTTTAAAGCGTACCGCGGGTTCGAATCCCGCCCTCACCGCAAATTCCGGAGAAATGCCTGCAGATCAGAATTTGCAGGCTTTTTTGTGACGATATGCCAATTTTATAGCGATATGTAGATTTACGACGAAACAGCATTCGAATTCGTACACGATGACAAAGTAAACCCGCTGTCGAATTTAAATATCGCTCTCTGCCTGGGATTTGATAAGTTCACTCCATTAGATATATTCCGGAAGATAATTAAGAGGGTAAGTTATTCCGAAAATTCTCCCACCAAAGTCGTGAAGGAGTACAAGTTTACCTGCAACAAAAATAACCTGCCTGTATATGGCGAGTTCCTCACACCCCCATCCCCTCCACTACCTGTAAGAATCCATTCCTCTTCCTCCGTGCCACTTTCAGCTTTTCACCGTTCGTCAACTCCACCTCTATACATTGCGCCTTGTTGAACCCGCGCATACATCTTCCATTCACCAGGTGCGCCCTGTGAATCCTCAAAAAGTTGTACATCGACAAACGCTCCTCGAACCAACGCAGCACCTTGGCCACTACCAGTGACCTGCCATTCTTGAATATCAGTTTGCTGTAGTTGCTGATCGACTGAATCCTGATAATCGACTCTACATCTATAACCTGCATGCCCCTGTCGGTGGGAACCAGGATGCAATTGGTCTCTGTTTGGGGGATAGAAGCTTGCATAGCATCTCAGTTTTGACCTGGTTTCTAAATTATTGAATCACACTGCCGCTTAGGTAGCGATGTATGTCAACGACCGGATTTTGTATGTGAAAGCAGGAATTCAAGGGGCGAAGGGAAGATTGAATATTGCAATTGAACAGGGAATTTGAATATGAACGGGGTGGGATGTGAAGGAAATGCTCAAAAAGCAAATTCCAAACTGAATTACTTCAAGTTTGGAATTTGCTTTTATTAATTGTTATTGATTTGGTTCCTGAGATTTCCCTTTAACCCATTTCCACTACATGGCCGCCAGTTGCACTTTCTGCTGCAGTTCCATAACGCTTTCGCGGAAGGTGCTGTCGGTATCCATCAGGTCTTTAACAGTCTGGCATGAGTGGATGACGGTGGTGTGGTCGCGGCCGCCGAAATGTTCGCCGATGGTTTTAAGAGAGTTCTTCGTGAAGGCTTTGGCGAGATACATAGTAATTTGGCGCGCCTGCACGATCTCGCGTTTGCGGGTTTTCTGCAGTAATTTGTCGTAGGGTACATCGAAATATTCGCACACCATCTTCTGTATGGTTTCGATGGTAATCTCTTTACTGCTAGTTTTCACGAAATTACGGAGTACTCTCTTTGCCAAGTCGAGGTCGATTTCCCTCTTATTCAGCGAAGATTGTGCCAATAATGATATCAATGCACCCTCCAGTTCGCGTACATTACTGTTGATATTGTAAGCGAGATATTTCACCACTTCGCGAGGCATTTCCAGCCCATCATTCTTCATCTTGCGCTCGAGTATCTCGATGCGCGTTTCATAATCGGGCAGTTGCAGATCTGCGCTTAACCCCCAACGGAAGCGGCTCAGCAGCCGCTCCTGCACACCTTCCAGGTCTTTCGGACTTTTGTCGCTCGTCAATATCAGTTGCTTGCCGCTCTGGTGCAGGTGATTGAATATGGCAAAGAAGGCATCCTGCGATTTTTCAGCGCGGTTGAAGAACTGCACATCATCAATCACCAGCACATCTACCAACTGGTAGAAATGTATAAAATCGTTGATGGCATTATTGCGGCTATGATCCTGGAACTGGTTGATGAATTTTTCAGAGCTTACATACAGCACCACTTTGTTGGGGTGCAGGCGCTTGGTCTCGTTGCCGATGGCTTGCGCCAGGTGTGTTTTGCCCAAACCTACGCCACCATATATTACTAACGGGTTGAAGGAACTGGCGCCGGGCTTTTCGGCCACGGTCTTGCCCGCCCTCCTGGCTACGCGGTTGCAATCGCCCTCAATAAAATTGTCGAATGTATAAATGGGGTTCAGCTGCGAGTCGATCTGCATCTTCTTCAACCCCGGTATGACAAAAGGATTTTTTACAGGATTATGTATAATTAACGGGAAGTCCATTTCATTGCTGGAAAAGGTTTTGTAGCCATGGGTGGGAATATCCATTGTTAGTGGTTTATTGGCGTGATTACCGCTGTCAACCATAATCCGGTATTCCAGCCTTGCCTCTTTGCCCATAACTCTCCGCAAAGTCTTTGCCAATAAATTCACATAATGCTCTTCCAGGTATTCATAAAAAAACTGGCTGGGCACCTGGATTACCAGTATGTTGTTTTTCAGCTCAACGGGCTTAATCGGTTCAAACCAGGTTTTGAAATGTTGCCACTCAACAATGTCTTTAATTATTTCCAAACAATTACTCCAAACCTTATCGGAAGTTTTTGCCATTATACAACAAGCAGTTTTTTATGTTGAGTTAAGAGTGTTTGCTTTCGTTCAAAATGTTTCCCCGGTTATTGGATTTTTTTCTCGTCTGCGTATTTTGAGAAGGGGGACGAATATCCAAAAATCTTAAACAAAAAAAAATTTTTTATTCACGTTTTTTACCCTGTTTTCGGCTCTTTGAGGACAATAGGTATTTTTGCGCACTTCGTTAGAATTTTTTCATTTTTTTCCAAAAAAAATCTGACGAATTACATACCCGTTATTCCCCGTTTCGCAAACAAACCTGCAAAAAGAATGACAGGCATATTTTTGATCAACGCGGGAGAAAATCCCTGAAAAATTTGACTACGTTTAAAACTCCGACGCTCTTTCTGACCGCTGTGTATTTCGGCTGCGGAAGTACTTATCAATATTACCCGATTCAAACTTTTGTTTTTCGGACCGACTGACCTAAAGCCGCAACGCATGTACCGAGTAGATAAGAAACTATTTGTGGTTTTGAAGGAAATCGGTATGAAGAAAGAAAATTTCACTGCTTTTATTAAAAAACCTTTCTTCATAGAATTCTGTTAACGGTGTGACTGAAGATACAAATTATTTGATACGGAAAAATCAATCTTTCCCTTTTTTTTGTTTCTTGATCAAAATAAAAATTTTCAGCTTTCAGGTCATTAACTTAAAAATTGTTATAAATTACTTTTTTAGCAAATGATGACTGCAACATCAAATTCAATGGTGAACAGTCGTAAGTTTGCGGACTAAATCGTTTTCAGGTTAACTGCCTGACACTATGCAACAGCAAGTCACGCTAAAATTGCTTCCTTCTGAAGCAGCTTCTTCCTCCGTCACGGCTCAATATGCCGCCAGCGCGCTGGGTATTCCTGTTTCGTCAGTGACAGGTTTTCATATCATCAAACGTTCACTCGACGCCCGGGGCAAACAACCCTGGTACATACAAACATTAAACGTGTTTGTGAATGAACCTTTTCACCCACGCACCATTCGCCGCGTCGAATTGAGAGATGTTTCCCATGCAAAACACAGAGTCATCATTGCAGGCGCAGGTCCTGCCGGTTTGTTTGCAGCGCTCAAACTGATAGAAAACGGCATTCAACCCATACTGCTCGAAAGAGGTAAAGACGTGCGCGCGCGCCGCCGCGATCTGGCCATGCTCAACAAAGAAGGCATTATCAATCCCGAAAGCAATTACTGCTTTGGCGAAGGTGGCGCCGGCACCTACAGCGATGGTAAATTGTACACCCGTAGCACCAAACGCGGCGATGTGGACCGCATACTGAATATACTCGTGCAATTTGGCGCCGAGGAAAACATTCTGTACGAAGCCCATCCGCATATCGGCACCAACAAATTGCCGAAAATCATCACCGCCATACGGAAAGCCATAACCAACTGCGGTGGTCAATTCCTTTTCGGACAAAAAGTAAGCGGTTTTATTATCGATAGCAATACGCTAAAAGGTGTAGAAACCGCCGACGGCAACCAGTTCCTGGCCGACGCACTGATACTGGCTACCGGTCATTCGGCCCGCGATATATTTGAATTGCTGCATCGCGAACAAATCGCGATCGAATACAAACCCTTTGCACTGGGCGTTCGCATAGAACACCCACAGAGCCTTATTGATTCTATACAATATCATTGCAACTTGCGTGGCGATTATTTACCTCCCGCTTCCTACAGCCTGGTGCAACAAGTGCAACAAAAGGGTGTGTTTTCATTTTGTATGTGTCCGGGTGGCATAATTGCACCTGCCGCAACGGCAGCCGGTGAACTGGTGGTGAACGGTTGGTCGCCTTCCAGGCGAAATAACCCTTATGCCAATTCAGGTATAGTGGTGTCTGTCGATCCTGCAGATATACGGCAATCTGAAGGCCCGCTGGCAGGCATGTATTTTCAGCAACAGGTGGAAAGAAAAGCTTTCGAATACGGCGGTGGCAAATTTGTAGCACCCGCCCAGCGCATGGCCGATTTTGTACAGAAAAAAATTTCCGGCAGTCTGCCCGAGTGTTCTTACCTCCCCGGCGTACGCTCCGCGCCGCTCAATGAAGTACTGCCTCCATTTATCTTTAAATCGCTGCGCGAGGCATTTATACAATTTGGAAAAAAAATGAGGGGCTATTATACCAACGATGCAATTGTGGTGGCCACCGAATCGCGCACTTCATCTCCCGTGCGTATTCCCCGCGACCCGGTGTTGCTGCAACATCCACAAATAAAAAGACTCTATCCCTGCGGCGAAGGCGCTGGCTATGCCGGCGGCATTGTAAGTGCGGCCATGGATGGCGAAAGAGTGGCGGCGAGTATTGTGAACGTTATTGCAGGAAAATAGCGAGGCTGACTAGTTCTGTGTTTTTTGCTTTGAAATCAGCAACCCATTCCGCAGCAATCTGTCCTTCCTGAAATTTCTTAACTCTTTTCTCAATTTCCTTCTGTCTGCACGCTTGAATGCAGGCGATATCCATTTACTTACATCCGGCTTACCCGCATCTACCCAACAGGTGTACCAGAAATCGGCAATCATATCTGCCGATGCAATCAACCGTTCGTTGATGCTGCTGCCAACCGCCTGGCTGTAAGCTTTTGCAAAGGCAGTGGTATATGAGCGGCTTTCTCTTCCATTTCTTACCTGCACGCGATACTTGGTAGAGTCGGTAAACGATTTCGACACTTCGCGCTCTTTCTCGAGCAGTTCGTTCACCAGATTATACGATTCGCGCACAGCGGCCCAGATTGCCTTACGAGTATTATCGATATACTTTGCTTTATGCTTGCTGGTAAGACGGTAGTTCGCAATTTCTAGTTCAGGGATCATCGATTCCCAGAGACTATGCATGCCTTTCTGACCTGTTAGTTGTCCGTCATAATTCAATGTGGTATGCAAAGGCACATGCGCATCGCCAATATAGTGCGCCAGGTCGGTGGCGTAAAACATCACGCTGTCGGCATTGCCGCTGCGGAATGCTTCGGTAAGCTTTTCCTTCATCACCTCCACGTGATAAGGCACATATCCATGTTTACGCAGCGAGTCTTCATTATATATATCCGCAGCATGTTCCCAGGAAAAAGGCATTTTCCAGGCCGCTGAATCCCCAAATGCCTCGAAGTTGATATAGTGTTTGGATGATTCTGTCGGGTCTTCATTGCGCCGCAGATCGGGACGCACCGAATGGCGAACGCCTATATCCATATTGCGGTAAAAAAAGCGCTGCAGTTCGCCGGGCAGTTCATACACCGCCAGTTGGTGCACAGTGCGGTGTACCAGAAAGCCCCAGCTGCTGCAAATGACAATAATAAGTACTAAGGAGAATGGTAAAATAAGTTTGCGCATTACATAAATTTTTCACAGGTCATTACCGGATTTACAATAATAAGCATTCAACCAATCGAGCAAAAATGCGTGAAATCCGCTAAACCACGGCATCCCCGGTCAAAAAAAATCGGGTGCCGCCTGTAACAAATCCCTTTTTCTTGCTACAAACCAGCGGTTTCTTTATCTTTTCCCAAATTCCATCTTGCATGAACATCCTGGAAGTTAGTCACCTGAAGAAATACTATGCTACCCAAAAAGCGGTGGACGATATCTCCTTTACGCTCACCAAGGGAAGCATATTCGGTCTGCTGGGCCCTAACGGCGCGGGCAAGACCACGCTGATCAGAATGATCACAGGCATTTTCTTTCCCGATGAAGGCACCATCACTTTCAATGGCCGCAAGTTTGACCCCCTCAACGATTCGGTAAACATTGGTTACATGCCCGAAGAACGCGGGTTGTATAAGAAAATGAAGATTGGCGAGCAGGCTGTGTACCTGGCGCAACTAAAGGGACTAACCCGCCAGCAGGCGATGGAATCCGCCAAAGAGTGGTTTGTAAAATTCAATATGCAAAGCTGGTGGAACAAGAAGGTGGAAGACTTGAGTAAAGGTATGAGCCAGAAACTGCAGTTTGTGATCACCGTCATGCACAGGCCTCAGCTCATCATTCTCGACGAACCCTTCAGCGGCCTCGACCCGGTAAATGCAAGTCTTATAAAAGATGAGATTTACAACCTCGCCAAAGGTGGCGCCAGCATTATCTTCAGTACGCACCGCATGGGCGAAGTAGAAGAAATTTGCGACCATATCATTCTCGTGAATAAAGGCGCCAAGATCCTCGACGATACAGTGCATAATGTGAAGCAACAATTCAAAGAAAACCTGTTCAGTATAAAATTGGAAAATCCCCCGGCGCAGATCGATTCTCCCGTGTTCCAGGTGCTGAACCAGAAAAACGGGGAGCATATCGTCAAGATCAACGAAGGTTATAAGCCGAATGATGTGTTGCAATATTTCCTGCAACAACAGGCAGGCATCGTGGGCTTTAATGAAATATTGCCTTCGCTGAACGACATATTTATCCGCCTGGTGGAAGGCACGCCGCAGGCAAGACAATTTGAAAAAGTAACTGCTTAAACCCTCGTCACATGAACAAGATTTGGCTCATCATACAACGTGAATATCTTTCCCGCGTAAGAAAAAAGACCTTTATTCTTTCTACTTTCTTAACTCCTTTGCTTTTTGCCGGTATCATCTTCGCCGTAATCATGATCACCATCAAAAACCAGGGCGAAGAAAAGATTGCTGTGCATGATACCGCGGGCATTTATAAATCGAAGTTGAAGAGTGATAAGCAGATCAAGTTTGAATTCACGAATGATGTAGATACGTCCAACGTGCTGGCAAAGGGTTATGTGGGTGTTTTATATCCCCCGCATACCGCCATCAACAATACAGACAATTTTGTTATATACACCAAGAAGAGCCTGAGTCTTTCGGCCAAATCATCTGTTGACCGGCTCGTGGCAAATGCCATTGAAAACCGTTTATTCGACAGTTTGTATAATCTCCAGCTTTCTTCCATCGACTCGGTGCGAAGCCTGGCGCGCTCGGTAGATGTACAAAACAAAATTATTGGCGAAGGCGGCAGGTCGCAGAGCGCCAGCAGCGGCGCGGCTTATGCCGTAGGTTATGCTTCGGCATTCCTCATATACATCACACTTTTCATATATGGCACCATGGTGCTGCGCGGGGTAAGTGAAGAAAAAACCAACCGCATTGCAGAGGTAATGGTATCGTCTGTGAAACCGTTCCAGCTCATGATCGGAAAAATTGTAGGTATAGGCGCCGTGGGCATTACTCAGTTTTTGATGTGGATTATACTGATGACGGTGTTTTCCACCATACTCACCTCTACCATACCTCCCGATTTGCTGCAGCAGATGCAGGATGGTGCCAACGTGCCGGGCGGCACAGCGCAATTCAGCGAGAGTACTGTTACCATCGCCCGTGCTTCCACTGCGCTTTCTGCCGTCAACCTGCCGCTGGTAATTGGCTGCTTCCTGTTCTATTTCCTTTTCGGTTACCTGTTTTACGCATCTTTGTTTGCGGCTGTAGGCAGTTCGGTAAACGAAGACCCGCAGGATGCGCAGAGCCTTATGTTCCCCATCACTATGCCAATAGTAGTAGGTATTATCATTATGATCAATGCCATTACCAATCCAACCAGTTCATTGGCGGTGTGGGCAAGCATCATTCCTTTCTTCTCTCCCATCGTGATGATGGCGCGCATACCCTTTGGTGTGCCGGGCACAGTGGCCTGGTGGGAATTAGGCTTAAGCATGTTGCTGCTGATAGCTGGTTTCTTATTCACCACCTGGTTGAGCGCAAAAATCTATCGCACAGGTATCTTGCTGTATGGCAAAAAAGTTACCTGGAAGGAAATGGCTAAATGGACATTCAGGAAAAATTAGTCTTCCCTATCTTTAGGGAATGAGAAAAATCCTGCTGACGCTTTTCGTTTGCAACTGCTTTGCTATTTCCTTCGCGCAGACTGTCGTTCACAAAGATCCCGAGATAGCGGCCATGGTGGCCGAGGTAAACAGGGATAGTCTTGAATCGTATGTAAGAAAGCTGGTGAGTTTCGGCACGCGCAATACGCTGAGCGTGCAAAACGATGCCAACCGCGGTATTGGCGCTGCGCGCAACTGGGTGCTGCAGCAATTCAATGAATTTGCGAAAAAATCCAATGGCCGTCTCACCGCCATCATCGATACCACCACGTTGCAACCCGATGGGCGGCGCGTTACAAAGACCACCTTGCTCGGTAATGTAATAGCTACACTGAAAGGCACCGACCCCAACGATAATCGCATATTCCTCATCAGCGGTCACCTCGACAATATGCCGGGTCGCGCTACCGATGGCACCACCGACGCACCCGGCGCCAATGATGATGCCAGTGGTGTAGCCGCCGTTCTTGAATGCGCGCGCATCATGAGCCAACGCGCTTTTCCGGCAACTGTAATATTTATGGCTGTAAGTGGCGAGGAGCAGGGACTGCTCGGCTCGCAGTTTATGGCAGAAAAAGCGAAGCGCGATAGCCTGTATATTGAAGCCATGCTGAATAACGATATCGTAGGCAGCAACAATACCAGCGAGACCAACATCATTAACAACACGAAGGTGCGCGTATTCAGCGAAGGTCTTCCTGCCAATGAACTGGAGAAAAATGCGGCCAACATCCGCAACTTGGGTCTTGAAAATGATGGAAAGGCGCGACAGCTGGCGCGCTATGTAAAAGAAATCGGTGAGCGGTATGTCGACAATCTCGAAATAGTGCTCATTTACCGCAACGACCGTTTCCTGCGCGGCGGCGATCATTTGCCTTTCGTACAAAGAGGATTTACCGCGGTGCGCATCACCGAGATGAACGAAAACTTCTACCACCAGCATCAATACGTTCGCGACAGCAATGGCATCCAATACGGCGACCTTCCCGAATTCATGGACTTCGAATACCTGCGCAAAAACACCGCCATGAATCTCTGCAACCTCGCCAACCTCGCCAAATCGCCCGGCATGCCACAAGACGTAAGAATCGAAGTACGACGCCTGACCAACTATACCATCCTCAACTGGAAAGCCCCGAAACAAGGCAAGCCGGCCGGTTACTACGTTTTGATCCGCGAAACCCATATGCCCTTCTGGCAAAAGAAAATATTTGTCACCGACACTGAAATTCAACTACCCTACTCGAAAGACAATTACTTCTTCGCCGTGCAGTCGGTAAGCGCATCGGGCAATGAGAGTCTGCCCGTGGTGCCGCTGCCAGGACGCTGACGAGTGTCGGATGTGAGGTGGCGCGGGTGCGGTCCGGCTGTTAATTTTTTTTAACACTTCACCCCATGCAACATTTTACGAAATGTATCGTATTTTTATACGAAACTAATCGTATTTGACAACTAAACGGAGTATAACCATGAAAAATAAGACCTACACATGGGCCTTCGCCGGTATCGCTGTTCTGGCTACCGCCATTATTTTAATTGCCTGGACAGGAGGGCCCCAACGTCAAGAGACTGCTGCAAACTATGACCAGGACACCATTCCTGGCAAAAAGCGCGCAAGGGTGACCCGGCAGGCCGGCGACCGGGATTTTGACAGGGAACTGCGCGCCATTGACCAGGCCGAAGAAGAACTCAGCGAAAAAGACTGGGAACAAGTTCAACGCGACATTGAAGAGGCGATGAAAAAAGTGGATCTAAGTAAAATTCAGCTCGACGTTGAAAATGCCATGGCGGATATCGATTTCGAAAAGATCCAGCAACAGATCCACGAATCCCTGGCAAAGGTTGATTTCGAAAAGATCAACCGCGAAGTAAAGGAAGCCATGGAGAACATCGATATGGAAAAGGTTGGCCGCGAAGTGGAGCGATCGCTGAAAGACGTAGACTGGGAAAAAATGAATACTGCGATCAAAGCTTCGATAGAAAAGCTTTCCAAAGAGGAAATGCTGAAAGCAGCAGAGGAAATTAAAAAAGCGCAGCAGCAAATTGATACAGAACTGCGCAATATGGAAAAATACCACAAAGAAGAGTTTAAGAAGGAAATGCAAAAAGCGCAGGAAGAGTTGAAGAATCTTAAAATAGAACTCGATGGTGAAAAGTTCAATTTCAAAGACGTGATGGCAAAAGCCAGCAAAAGCATGGCCAAAGCGCGCGAAGAACTGAAAGGCTACCAGGAAATGGTGTATGCTATGGAAGCCGACGGACTGCTCAGCACAAACAATGATTATACCATCGAGTATAAAAACGGTGAAATCTCCATCGACGGCAAAAAACAACCCGCATCAGTGAACGACAAATACAGGAAGTATTTCAAGAAAGACAATGTGCGCATCATCAAAGAAGATGGCGAGATCAATATCAGGCACGGAAAATCAGGCTAATTCATATTCATACAGAGGTTAACATTTTCTCATGTGACAGTACGCGGGGCCGCCTCTCGGCTCCGCTTTTTTAGCTTAAAGATGTAACAGAATCCCTCCTCTCATTCCCAAAAAAAAGCCGCTTCCAACAAGAAGCGGCCTCCAATATCTTGAAATCATTGCTGACTATTCTGCTCCGTCAAGCATTCGCATGAACGGGTGAAAGACATCGCTTTCATCACCTTCAAATAAAATATCAAAGTTTAACTTCAGCGAAACGCCTTCTTTAATCACGATACCTTCTTTGCGAACTGTTTTGTAGCCTCTTTTTTCCAAAACAATCACCACTTCACCTGCCGGCATCTGCGGCACTTTGAAATTGCCCGATGCGTCGGTGGTGTATTCTTTCTTGTCCTGTCCTTTTATTCCCGAAATAGACACCGTAACACCCTGCACAGGTTTTTTGGTACTGGCATCGGAAACATAGCCCATCAAAGCAGGTTCCGTTTTTCCTTCGCCCTTGGTGCCATTATTGGCTCTTGTCAGCAGTGAAAGAGGCAATGCTACTGCCAACAACAGGAGAACTTTTTTACCTCTCATAAAAAATTAGTGTTTTAATGGTGAGCAAACTTTGCATCAGCCGCCTTCACCACTTCTGCATACAACAAATGACACGCAACGCGCGCGCAATGTTGCATTATCCATGAAAGTTACTGGATTTATCGAGATTTTACAGCTATGTGGATACAATAAATTACTGTCAACTTATCATGACTCACCTAAATCAATTTCGGTGTTGTCGCCAATGTTCAGACTGCGGCTCTCACCTTTTACCTCCGTATCGCTCCCGATCAGGGAATTGGTGAGCACGATATCATAGAGGTCTGCAAATGAACCGATAATTGAATTCTTGATAATGGAATAATTGATAGTGGTCTTTTCGCCAATCGTCACGTTGGGACCTATGATGGAATTCTTTATATCGCAGCCTTCTGCCACGCTGACGGGCGGAATGATAATGGTATTCTCGAAATTGTGTTCAGGTGAAATAACGCCGCCAAATTTTTTTAGCAAGGTCGCATTCGATTCCAGCAGGGTCTCTTTTTTACCACAGTCGAACCAATTCTGCACCTTAAAGGCCCGGAAGCGCGCACCCTGCTCAATCATGCACTCAATGGCATCGGTAATGCTGAACTCGCCGCGGCTCATCACCTGGTTGCGCATGTTGTTTTCCAGGCAGTTGAATAAGAAGCCCGTATCGCGTATCAGGTAAATACCCACCAGCGCCATGTTCGACTTGGGTATCTGCGGCTTTTCCACTACCCGGGTTATGAATCCTTCCTCGTTCAGTTCCACCACGCCAAAGTCGCGAGGATCGTCCACCCTCTTCACGCATAAGGCACTGTCGGGCGTATTCAGCAAGTCTTTGATATCGTATTCGCAAATGGTGTCGCCCAGCACGATAAAGATCTCATCATTACCCACCACGTCGCGGGTGAGGAGTATAGCATGACCTATGCCATGACGCTCGCTTTGGTGTACGAAAGTGGCGTTCAGGTTGGGATATTTTTCCCTGACATAATCCTGGATCTTATCGCCCAGGTATCCGATGATAAATACAAATTCGTTGATGCCGGCCTCCAGCAACTGATCCACAATAATCCGCAGAATAGTTTTCCCTGCCAGGGGTATCAGGGCTTTTGGTTGTGTGTAGGTATGCGGACGTAGCTTGGTGCCTGCACCGGCTACGGGAATGATCGCTTTCAACTACGCTCAATTTTTTTGAAGGCGTGAAAATAGGGAATGTTTGTCATAGTTGGCCTATTTTTGCGCCATGCAAAAAGATACCCAGGTATTTGATCTCATTAAAAAAGAACTGGAACGCCAGAGAAACGGCATAGAACTGATAGCTTCTGAAAACTTTACGTCATTACAGGTGATGCAGGCCATGGGCACTGTACCCACCAACAAATACGCCGAAGGGTATCCCGGCCGGCGCTATTACGGAGGCTGCGAAGTAGTGGATGAAATTGAAACGCTGGCCATCGAACGTTTAAAAAAGATATTCAACGCCTCCTGGGCCAATGTGCAGCCCCATAGCGGCGCCCAGGCCAATACAGCGGTGTTTCTCGCCTGCCTCAAGCCGGGCGACAAGATCCTGGGACTCGACCTCAGCATGGGTGGTCACCTCACACATGGCAGTCCCGCTAACTTCAGCGGCAAGAACTACCAGGCGCTTTTTTATGGCGTGAAGAAAGAAACCGGCACCGTTGATTACGACCAGCTGGAAGCGGTGGCCCGGAAGGAAAAACCGAAAATCATCATCTGCGGCGCTTCTGCTTATAGCCGCGATTGGGATTATCAACGCATCCGCGCGGTGGCCGACGAAATCGGCGCCCTGGTGATGGCGGATATCGCCCATCCCGCGGGATTGATTGCGAAAGGTTTGCTGAACGATCCTTTTGAATATTGTCATATAGTTACCAGTACCACGCACAAAACATTGCGCGGTCCGCGCGGCGGCATCATCATGTTGCGCCACGATTTCGACAACCCCTGGGGCATCAAAGACCCGAAGGGAAATATCCGCAGTATGAGCTCGCTGCTCGACCTGGCCGTATTCCCCGGCATGCAGGGCGGTCCGCTGGAGCATATCATTGCCGCCAAAGCCGTAGCCTTTGGTGAAATACTAACGGATGAATTTACCGGTTATGCCAGGCAAGTCATCCAAAACGCGCAGGCCATGGCTGCCGCTTTTGTAAAACGTGGTTATAACCTAATCAGCAATGGCACCGACAACCACCTGATGCTGATTGACCTGCGGAATAAGAACATTACTGGTAAGAAAGCGCAGGAAACGCTGGACAAGGCACATATCACGCTCAACAAAAACGCAGTACCTTTCGACGACAAATCGCCTTTTGTGACGTCCGGTATTCGTGTAGGCGTGCCCGCTATTACCACCAGGGGTATGAAAGAAGAGCATATGGAAACCGTGGTAGAACTGGTAGACAAAGTGCTGACCAACCTGGACGATGAAAAACTGATCGGCGAGGTAAGGAATACTGTAAAAGAATTTATGCAGCAGTTCCCCTTATACCCCGAACTGGGATAAACTTTATACCTTTCAACAATGATCCAACGCATTCAAAGCATTTGGTTATTGCTGGCCGCTGTGGCGGCTTTTCTCACGCTGGGCTTTCCATTTTACAGCGGGAACCTTGTAGATGCAGCCACCAATATAAAAGCGCATTCAGAACTGACAGCCAGGTCCACTATTTTGCTGACCATATTGAATGTGGCGGCCGGGCTGGGCGCGCTGGCTGCCATTTTTTTATATAAAGACAGGAAAAAACAATTCAAGGTAGTATTGGGAGTACTGTTAGTAAGCGTGATCAATATCGTGTTGTTCTTTTTGGAGTCGAAAAAGTTTGTAGCCAACGAAAGCAATTTCACGCTTACGGCAGCATTTGCTTTTGCGGTGCCGGTGTTTTTGATATTGGCGGCGCGGGGTATAAGAGCTGATGAAAAGTTGGTGAAGAGCCTCGACAGGTTGAGATAAAATTACGCGCCAGGACGCGAAGAAGTACTTTGCGCCTTCGCGCCCTGGCGCGAAGAATATGTCCCGACAATTCTCTGCGCAAAAACTCCACTACTTCCCTATCTCCACCTCATAACTAGTAAACTCTTTTCCCTCATCAATTTTGGTCTTGATGATCTTCATCCTCAATGTCTCCTTGCCATTGCTATACTCCGTATGCTGCTCATTCCCCAGATCAAACTTATTCTTCGTTTGATACGCGTTCTCCAACAACCACCGTGCTATATCCACATACTCTTCCTGGCTATAGGTGCGGTAATTTACCAGCCTGGTAGTATTATCGCCCGATTTTACATCCATAAACACAAAAGACCGCACCACGGCGGGTTTTCCCTCGGGGCGTTCGAGGTGGGAGTACTGGTATATGGAGCTCAGCGAGTCTACATCCTTCTGCATCAGTATGTAACCCTCCTTTTTCAACGTGGTATCTATCTGGACCTGAGTCCAGTCTAGCATATTGAACAAATCGTTCATCTGTATGCGTTGGGCGGCCGCACCCAGCGAAAATGCTGTCATTATCAATAAAAAACGCAGTCTCATGCGGGCAAAAGTACGCAGCGGAATTATTCGGTTACGTTAAAACTTAAGGCGTATGAGATTCGTCATATGACTTCATTTAAATCAAATTTTCTTTATCTTCGGGCCTCATTTCTGTTTATCTCTATCCGTCCCCTCCCCGAAGACTTTGTCTCTCTGATACCTATCTAAAAACCTTGAAACCCTCATTTCCTGTTTAAAACCTTCATTTTCATTTATTGATTTGCTAATTCCATCCCGCCATGCGGGAAAGCTAAACGGTATCTTACTTTTTTGACAAAAACGTATTCATGTATGAAAAAACTTTACCTCTTGGTGGTTGCTGCTATGGCCTTTGTTACCACAAACTCTTATGCCCAATGCGCCTACCCCAACGGCGTAGCCGTGTTGTTCAAGGTTTTGGGGGATCAATGCATTGTGCATGTTAGCAACACACTTCCCGACGCCCACATTAATGTTTTCACCGGCAATGCAAACAGCGGTCTTACAAAAATCAACCTTACTGAATCCAAGACTGTAGCCGATGGTCCCCAGGCCGGTAGCGGCAGCGTGACCTACGATTGTTCTTACCCGGTTACATTAATTATCTTAGTACGTAACGATAACACTACCTGCGAAATAGGCCCCGGCGCCATTTCACAGGCAGCACCGCTTCCTATTAAGCTGAACGACTTCAAAGCAACCCTGAAAGGCAACAGCATCGCCGCACTGCAATGGGCTTCTGATTTTGAATCGGGCAGCGAAAAATACGTGGTTGAGCGCAGCCTTGATGGTGCCACTTACACCGCCATTGGCGAAGTGCCTGCCGCTGTATATTCCGAAACCCGCAAATCATACAGCTTCGACGATACACAACTCGGCGAAAGAGCTGCCTGGTACAGGCTGCGTCTTGTTGACCTCGACGGCAAACAAGACCTCTCGAAAGTTGTTTATGTAAACAACAAATTCGCAGCCGGCGCCAGCCCCTCTTTCAGTGTGTATCCCAACCCGTTCAGAACCGATGTTCAGCTGGTTGGTATCAAAGCTTCTGAAATCAACCGCAAGAGCATCCGCGTGTACGATGCTTCAGGACGTGAAATTGCCTGGACCATCACCGGCGCTAATTCTATCACTATAGACAACAGCGCTCCCCGCGGGGTGTACATCCTGCGCGTTCAGGAAAAAACTTTCAAGCTGATCAAGGAATAAAATGAAAACGAGGGTTCACAAGGTTTCAAGTTGAAGAGAAAAACCTTAGCAATAAAAAGGGCGTGCCGCAAAGCATGCCCTTCTTGTTTTTATGCGGAAAAATTTAATTCAAAAACTTCGCAGTATAGCTTTTCTTCTCCGCTTTCAATCCCTTCGGCACGCCGGCATATACCACTTCTCCGCCGCCATCGCCCGCTTCGGGCCCCAGGTCAATGATCCAGTCGGCGCTCCTGATCACGTCTGTGTTGTGCTCAATTACGATGATGCTGTGTCCCTGCTCAATCAGCGCATTGAATGAAGCGAGCAGTTTTTTGATATCGTGAAAATGCAGACCCGTAGTGGGTTCGTCGAAAATGAACAGGATATGCCCCTGTGCTTTTCCTTTGCCGAGGAATGATGCCAGTTTCACCCGCTGCGCTTCGCCACCCGAAAGTGTATCGGACGATTGTCCCAGCTTCACATAACCAAGCCCCACATCACTGAGCGGGCGTATTTTATCAACAATATTTTTTTCTTCTTTAAAAAACCCGAGCGCTTCATCCACCGACATTTCCAGCACATCATAGATGCTCTTGCCTTTATAGGTCACTTCCAGCACTTCTTCCTTAAAGCGCTTTCCGCCGCAGGTTTCGCAGGTGAGATGAACGTCGGCGAGGAATTGCATTTCCACGATCTGTTCTCCTTCGCCTTTACAGGTATCGCAGCGACCGCCATCCACGTTAAACGAAAAATGCTTAGCCTGGAAACCGCGTATCTTACTTAAAGGCTGTTGCGAATACAAGTCTCTTATCTCATCATAAGCCTTGATATAAGTAACCGGGTTGCTGCGCGATGATTTACCAATGGGATTCTGGTCAACCAGTTCTATCTGCGATATATAATCTATATCTCCCGTGATGGCTTTATGCATGCCCACTTTATCGGCGGGCTCGCCTTTTATTTTCTTCAGCGCAGGATAGAGAATTTGTTTTACTAATGTAGTCTTACCACTGCCGCTCACCCCGCTGATCACGCAAAGCACATTCAGCGGGAAGGTCACGTCTATATTCTTCAAGTTATGCTGGCGGGCACCTTCCACCACCAGCGAGCGGTTCCATTTGCGGATGGTTTTCGGTGGTTCTATCTTCAGTTCGCCTTTCAGGTATTTACCCGTCAGACTTTTTTCATTAGAAATAATTTCATCATAATTACCATCGGCTACCACTTCGCCACCCAGGTGCGAAGCCAGCGGACCCATATCAATAATATGATCGGCTTCGCGCATCATCATTTCATCGTGCTCAACTACCACCACCGTATTTCCCAGGTCGCGCAGCTCTTTCAGCACACGAATCAGCCGCTCCGTATCGCGCGAATGCAAACCAATAGATGGTTCGTCGAGTATATATAATGAATTGGTAAGATTGCTCCCTAATGAACGCGTGAGTTGAATACGCTGGCTTTCGCCGCCGCTCAATGAATTAGCAAGCCGGTTCAAGGTGAGATAGCCCAGGCCTACATCGAGCAAAGTTTTGAGCCGGTGATTTATTTCAATCAAAATTCTTTTCGCTACCTGCTGATCAAATTCGCTCAGCTTCAGATCGGCAAACCATTGCGATAATACGCTTACCGGCATTTCGCAGAGCTCGCCTATATTTTTTCCGCCCACCTGCACATACAATGCTTCTTTGCGCAGGCGGTAACCATGACAGTCGGGACAGGTAGTACGACCGCGGTAGCGCGACAGCAACACGCGGTATTGCACTTTGTACAGGTTGGCTTCTACTTCGTTAAAGAAATCGTTGATGCCATATACGTAATCGTTACCTTCCCAGAGCACGCGGTATTGTTCTTTGGTGAGGTCGGCGATGGGTTTGTGAACGGGAAAATCAAATTTGCGCGCACCCTTGATGAATTGCTCTTTCCATTTACCCAGCTTCTCACCTTTCCAGGGTGCCACGGCGCCTTCATACACACTCAGGCGGCGATCAGGGATTACCAGGTCGGCATCAATACCCAATACCTGGCTGAAGCCTTCGCAGGTAGGACAAGCGCCGAATGGATTATTGAAAGAAAATAAATTGGGAACAGGTTCTTCAAAGGTCATTCCATCCAGTTCAAAGCGGTTGCTGAACGGTATCTTCTTCGAGCCATTTACTTCCAGCAGCAATTCTCCTTCGCCTTCATAAAACGCAGTACCGACAGAATCGGCCATGCGGTGTTTATCATCTTCATCAAATTCCTTTACCACCAGGCGGTCCACCAGCACATAAGTTTCTTTGGCGGGCTTCCACTTCTTGTTTTCCATCAGCTCTTCTATGCGCAGTATTTCACCGCCGGCATAGAGACGTGAAAAGCCTTTTTGCATTAATATGCCCAGCTCTTCCTGCGTGTTTCGGTTGCGGTGTTGTTTGAAAGGAATTAGTATCAACACCTTATCGCCCTCATTGAGATTACTGATAGCTTCCACCACATCGTTCACATCATCTTTCTTTACCTCGCGACCCGAGATGGGAGAAATCGTTTTGCCTACACGGGCATATAAAAGACGCAGGTAATCGTATATTTCCGTCATGCTGCCCACAGTGGAGCGGGGCGTGCGGGTAATTACTTTTTGTTCGATGGCAATGGCCGGGCAAAGTCCCTTGATAAAATCCACATCGGGTTTTACCATACGGGCCATGAACTGGCGTGCATAAGCACTGAGACTTTCCGCATAGCGTCTTTGTCCTTCGGCAAATAATGTATCTATAGTAAGAGAAGACTTTCCGGAACCTGAAACTCCTGTTACCACCACCAGCTTGTTGCGGGGAATATGGACCGAGATATTCTTAAGGTTGTGGACTCTTGCGCCCTTAATATATATGCTGTCATACACCTCAGGTTGACTTAAGTCAACGTACTTTTTCGCTCGTTTTGCTGCTACCGTCATAAGAAAGGTTACAAATTTATCGCTTTCAGGCTGAATATGATAAATAGATTCTTTAGGGGGTTTGGGTATATATTTTTAAAAAATGTATAAAGTTTGGTTTTTTGCAAAAAGTCTCTATCTTTAGTTGGTAATTTGTACATGCAAACGGAAAACTATAAGCTAAACTAAACCACACTGCCTATCGACGTTATCACTTCTACACAGAAAAGCCGTTCAAAACAAAATCCAAAATAAATATCCTATCACCTTCAAAAACCGTAGAAGTTTATGAATTCGCTACGTAAAAAGACTGATCACGAATTGATCCAGGATTTCCAGGCCGGAGACCTGTATGCTCTTGAAACGCTCATCCTCCGTCACAAGGAGAAGATGTACACATCTATTCTTTTCCTTGTAAAGGACAAATATCTGGCCGAAGATATTTTCCAGGATGTGTTGATCAAGATTATCGACACTATTCGTGGTGGCCGTTACACCGAGGAAGGCAAATTCCTTCCCTGGGCTATGCGCATAGCTCACAACCTTTGCGTGGATCACTTCCGCAAAGTAAAAAGAACCCCTGCTATCAAGACCAGCGATGACCGTGACATCTTTGAAGTTATTAACTTTACCGAAGATGGCGCCGACCAGAAAATGATGAAACGCCAGAGCTATGACCGCGTTCGTCAAATGCTGGACTTGTTACCCGATGACCAACGTGAAGTGATCATCCTTCGTCATTATGCAGATCTCAGCTTTAAAGAAATCGCATCGCTTACCAACTGCAGCATCAACACTGCCCTGGGAAGAATGCGTTATGGCCTGATCAATCTGCGCAAAATGATGATGCAAAAAAAGATTGCATTGTAAGAGTAATTGATTAACTAGCAAGCTGAAACAGTAAGGAACAGAAGATATTGTCATTCTGGCCCTCCCTCCGGATCCTTACACCAGAATTGCTTGCTACCGGAAGGCTGGAACAGAATGACGCCAAATTGAAAACCCTCTCGCACGAGAGGGTTTTCTTATTTATTTATTGGAGAATTCTTAATTATTTGGAAGCCTGCCCCGAAATTTTCTTGAACGCATCCAGCCCGCAATTCAACCAGGCAGCATATTTTGATACGCTGGGCGTATAACCTACCGGCAGGTTCATCAGCCTTTCATTGCCATCAATTATGGCATACCAGGGTTGTGAAGCTGCCCTGAAATTCTCGGTTTGCAGCGTGGCATACTTATCGCCAATGGTCACGATTTCCTTTTTTGAACTATCGGATGTGGTAAAAATATGCTGCTCAGTTACGGGCAACTTGCCGCGGTCATCCACATACAACGAGGTGAGAATGAAATGGCCGTCTATCAGCTGCTTTATCTCCGGCTCCGACCACACATTTTCCTCCATATTGCGGCAGTTAACGCAGGCCCAGCCTGTAAAGTCAACCAACACCGGTTTATTGAGCTGCCTGCTCAGTTCCAAAGCTTTTTCATATTCATTTACCAGATGAATTCCACTACTTTCTGCCTGCGGGTATATGCTATAACTGAGCGGCGGCGGAAACCCGCTGATCATTTTCAGGTTAGCGTATTTCGTGTTGGTCATGCCCGGTATAAGGTACAGGGTAAATGCAAGAAAGAGCAGGCCAAAGAAAATCCTCATTTTGGACAATTTGGCCGGTGGCGGATCATATTTGAACTTCAGAATTCCAAACAAAAAGAGCACGGTGGCAATGCCCAGCAACACCCATATGCCGATAAATACTTCACGCTTCAGCAATCCCCAGTGCATAACGAGGTCGGCATTGGAGAAGAATTTTACCATCAGCGCCAGTTCTACAAAGCCGAAAACAATTTTCACCGTATTCATCCAGCTGCCCGAGCGCGGCAGTTTTGAAAGCCATTTGGGAAACATCGCAAAAATGCCAAAAGGCAGCCCCAGCGTTAATCCAAAACCCGCCATCGCCACAGTGAGTTGAAATGGATTGCCTTCTTTCCCAAATGCCCCCACCAGCAAAGTGCCCAAAATAGGGCCCGTGCAGGAGAAGGAAACTATGGCCAATGTTAATGCCATGAAGAATATACCCCCCATGCTACCGATACTGGACTTAGTACCCACGGTATTGGTAAGGCGGCTCGGCAGCGTTATTTCAAAAAGGCCAAAGAAAGAAAGCGCAAATGCCAGGAATACCAATCCAAAAAATATGTTGATGACAGGATTGGTGGAAATATTATTCAGTATATCCGTATTACTTGCTTTCAGAAAATAAAACGGAACGCTCAGCAGCACATATACCAGGAAAATAAAGAAGCTGTACATAAAGGCATTCAACACCCCCCTTTTTGGATTGCTGCCCTGCTTGGTGAAAAATGATACGGTTACAGGTATCATGGGGAACGTGCAGGGCATAATCAAACCCAGCAAGCCACCCAACATACCTAAGAGAAAAATAGTCCATAAGCTTTTCTCTCCTTCAGTGCCTGTTCCGCCGCAGTTATTTACAGGATTAGCCAGGTCAATATTGGCGCGCTTAAGATCGAACACAGATCGCTGCCCTCCTTCCAGTTCAACGCTGAAGGAAAAGGGCGTACCCATAAAAAATTCATCGCCCTTGCCATAGGTATAGGTCATGGTACCGAGCAGGTTGGCGGGCACCACCTCTTCAAAACTCAATCTGGCAGTAAAACTCAGCGGACCTTCATACACTTTGAATTGGGCATTGTCAAACAGCGGGTTGGAAATTGTCTTCCCTTCGCCGCTTTCGTTGAAAGGCTGATGGATAGTAATGGCAGAATCGCCCAGCTGAATTTCTACAGCAGGCACTTCGCTGATCACTTCGTTGGGGCCATACAGTTGCCATTGGCTATTGCCCGGTGTAGAAAATATGAGTTCGTAAGTCTTGTCATCAACTTTCTTACTGGTGACGTTCCAGTTGTACGCAGCACTGTCTTGCGCCGCCGCGCTCACCAGCAAAAAAACTGATACAAGGGAAAGTAGAAAATACTTCATAACTGCAATTACGTTAAAAAACAAAACGAGTTCTCACCAGGAACCCGTTTTAATGACTTTTAACTATATGATCAGCGGCATTATCCACCTACGGTTATAGAAAAGCTGACTTCTGAAGGGGGAAGACATTTTTCATCGTTGCAAACCATAAATTCCACCTTGCCAGAGAGGTTGGTTTTGGCATTGCTTTTTAATTTTACCACCTGCACAAAATCAACCGTATTCTCGTAGTAATTCACCACGCCGCCCCACACTTCTTCTTTCTTTCGAATTACTCTGCCCAGCTCTTTTACTTTTCCATCGAGTACGATCAATGGATTCCTGGTAAAGGTAAAAGTGGTAGGCACCGGACCTTCCACGCCAACGTTCTGCGCATACAAATGCCAGTCGCCATTGATCTTAGCGGTCATATGCACTTCGTAAGTCTTATCAGCTAACTTTTTAGCAGTGAATTCCCAATTTACCTGCTTGTTCGACTGGGCCATTACCGCGAAGGCGGCTGCTACAAAAGTGAGAGAGAGTACCAGTTTTTTCATAAAAAGGCGTGATTTCGAAATACTAAAAACAACAAAAAGACTGAAAAGTGCTAACAAAAAAGCCTAATGTTTTCTAAAAATTCACGAGCGCGCCTTTAGACCTGGCCGTGCTGAAATTGGGATTCATTACCAATGCGTTAAAAACGATGCGCCCGTCGGTATTTCCCAATTCTTCGGAGCAGGCCCTTTCCGGGTGTGGCATCATTCCAAAAACATTACCCTCGGCATTGCGTATACCTGCAATATTGCGCAGGGCGCCATTGGGGTTGGCGGCTGCAGTGATATTTCCCAGCTCATCGCAGTAGCGATAGATCACCTGGTCGTTGGCTTCCAGTTGATCGAGCGTTTTTTCATCGGCATAATAGCGTCCTTCACCATGGGCTACGGGGATTTTTAATGGTCTGTCTGCACCCACGCCTTTGAGATACACATTCTTGCAGACAAACTGCTGTTGCGCGTTGCGCAGCAACACACCGGGCAATAAACCCGACTCGCACAGCACCTGGAAACCGTTGCAGATACCCAGCACTTTACCGCCTTTGTTCGCAAACTCTATCACGCTTTGCATAATGGGACTAAAGCGGGCAATGGCGCCACAACGCAGGTAGTCGCCATAAGAAAACCCACCCGGAATGATGATGCAATCTTCTGTATTAAACATGCTAAGGTCCTTATCCTTATGCCACAGCATGATCACTTCCTGGTTGAGGTCATTCTGCAAAGCATCCTGCGCATCACGGTCACAATTAGAGCCGGGAAAAACTACTACGCCGAATTTCATGGTTGAGATTTGATGAAGTGCAAAGGTAGGAAAGATTTCCCGCCCCGCGAAGCGGGAGCAGAGTCGCGGTGCCGGGTAAGAAGCTGCGGGTTTTGCGTTTCGGGTTCTTACAATCGGGCAGTGATTACAATGCGCAGCAGCAACATTAAACTCCCAACCCGGGACTCAGCTATGTCCAGTAGTTGACATAAACCGCCCACCCAAACACAATCCAGTGTATCAGTGCGGGAAATATGTTGCCCGGCAGGAAATAGTAAGCGGCGGCGTGAAAGGCAGTGAGCGGAACCGCGCAGAGCAGCCAGTTCACGTAGTTGTTGCCGTCATTTACCATGATGATGAGTGTGGAAATGATGAGGTAAAGCAAGAGCAGGCTCCAGCCTTTTCTTACCTGGATAAACATTTTGTTAAGATTGGCATTTACCAGGAAGCCGCCGATAATGAAGGGAAATACCAGCAATGCCAGGCTGATGGTAATCTGAATGGTGGAGGGCATACCAGGCAGACCAAAATCGAGATCGGGCCAGAGCTTATGCCATTCAAATCTATCGGTGAGGTATAGTACCAGCACCAGGAAATAATAAGGCATGGTAATACCCAGCACATTGATCAGCCACTCGCGAATGCTGAAGGCGCGCATGATGAACAAGGCCATCCACATCAGCAATAAGAAAATCACGGCAGGCTGGTATAGTAATGTCACGATGCCCATCATAATGCCCACGTTGAAAATGGCGGCTCCCGCTTTCTGCGCGTTCTGCACGGTGAGTAAGCGGTAAAAAATCACGATCATGAACGAATTCACGAGCAGGGGTGCCGAAAACTGGTTCCACTCCCTAAACAACGAGGTGATGAGCATGTACGACATGGCGGGCAGGTAATTGGGATTGCCCAGCATGCGCTGCACATTGAAAATGCGCCCGAATACCATGGCCTGGCTGTAGATCAGCAGAAAGGTGACCAGCGAAAAAATAATTTTGGGAATATTGGCTGGTTCAAGCAGGTCAATCAGCCAGGTATACAGAAAATGATCTTCCTGCTGCCGTAAGGGACCTTCCGGATGCAGAAATATGGGAAATTTTAATATCAGCCCATATACAAGCAGCAACAGGCCGTTAACCGAGCTTTTCTGTTTAAAAATTCCTACCACGCAGGAATGGAATGGGTTTAGAAATCAATTTTCGCGAAAGTAAGATAGTTTCTATACAGGCAGGGCACCACGGTTGATGTTGCACTGACCTGTTTGCCATAACGCGGCATGAATTCAACCCCTCTTTCCAGGTTCTTGAGCGTTGGATGGCGCGTAATCTTACCATCGGGACCAATACTGTGGTCGTTTAATAATAACGTACGACGCTCGTATAAATTGAATAGGAAGTGTAATTGTCCGCCGGTATTCATTAATTCGTACGAAACCAGCGCATCGCTCTCATCATCAAACTGGCTTTTGGTGATCACATTGCTCCATTCCAGGTTTTCCTGGTTATCAAAGGAGAGAATCATGATATTTTCCGCATGGTAGCGCGACGACGGCGAGGCGTTCCAGCGATTCCAGGGATAACGCCAGGGACTATAATAAGGCGACCAGTAATAATAATCGAGGGGCGTATTCCAGGGGCTGTTCCAGCCCATATAATCCCAGCGGTTGAAGGTGCCGCCGCGGCTGGTGGTATACATGGATTCACTTATAAGCAGGTATCCGCCATCCTTTTTTATAATGATATCCCTGATGAAATAATCATTGAAGGCCAGTCGCAGGTTAGCATCGGGACCTTTAGCCTGCCGGCGCAGATCGTCGGAAAAGGCCAGGGAACCTTCGCGCTGAATTTTGTCTGTTGTCTTATCCCATACCACTGTATATAATCCTTCCACATTACCTCTTCGCTGCTTGTAGTAAAATGCGGTGAAAAGATAACGTTTGTTGGTATTGTCAACTTTAATCTTCACCTCATCCAGCACACGATCTTTTGTCTCCAGGTCATGAATATCGAATTTCTCAGAGTCGGCTTTTTTAATTACGACGCGCAGGTTGGTGATATAATCACTGCCGCTTTTGCGGATAAATTTTCCAAATACCAGGTCGCCGTCATTATCGAGCAGGAAGTCGGTGAAATAATCATTGCGCTCTTCCATATCCATGGTGAGGCGGTGTTTCTGCTGCAACTGCATATCCGAATTGAACAGCAGCGTAGTAAATACGAAATTCTTGGGATTGCGGTTATTGATCTTAAACACCATGATCTTTGACTTATCATCGCTGAAAATGGTGGTGTAGATCTTGTTGTTGGCGGCCCAGCCAATGCGGGTGGTATCGAGCTCGATAGGATCGGTGAGCATTTTAGCCTTATCATCCAGTTTTACACCCATGCAATACACAACGCCTTTGCGCTGGTACTGGTAAATCATCCAGGCATGGTTCGCGTACGGAACAAAATCCACGTTGATCCAGCGGTCATCCATATACCCCAGCTTCACGCGCTCAACCAGTTTCATTTCATTATTGTACACGCTGATGGCATTATCGCCGCGGTTGCCCTTAAACACAAGTATATTGTTGCCCACCTTGCCAATGATCTCGAAATTGGTGCGTCGGTTATCTTCGCGCTCGGGCTCCGAGTACGTGATCTTCTGACCCATCGCAGACAGGGAAACAATCGTTAGCAACAGGATACTGAACAACCGGTTATAACGGGCTGATATATTGGGATTCTTCATGATACTGCTCATACTACTAATATGCCAATTTAAGGATTGTGGCACCGTCACCCAAACTTTACCTTTAATTTTAAACATTTATATATTTGTTGGTGGCAAATAAGGAGATAAACCTAAAGAATGACGATTGCTTACTCCTTCCGGTTGCCTGAACTTTATTCTGTTTTTCCCTATACCTTTGACATTTTAATGATGACCCTGTGATGCGGGTTACACACAAGCTACTCAACTGTGGGCAAAAATATCAATAAAGTAACGACGGCGTCGTTGCTTATAGCACTGGGAATTATATTCGGGGACATAGGTACTTCGCCCCTCTACGTGTTCAACGCAATCATCAATGGCAGGACTATCTCTGAAGACCTGATCATCGGAACGCTTTCCTGTATTATCTGGACCATCACGCTGCAGACTACGATCAAGTATGTGATCCTGGTGTTGAAAGCCGATAACCGCGGTGAAGGTGGCACGTTTGCGTTATATGCCCTGGTGCGAAGGCAAAAGAAATGGCTGGTATATCCTGCCATTGTAGGAGGTGCCGCCCTGCTGGCCGACGGAATTATTACGCCGCCTATGACCATCACCGCCGCGGTAGAAGGTCTTGAAAAAATTCCAGCACTGGGCGATATCAAAGGATATATAGTGTACATAGTGCTGGCCATGCTGGCCATGTTCTTTTTTATGCAGCAGTTTGGCACTTCATTCATCGGTAAGTGGTTTGGTCCCATCATGTTTATATGGTTCAGCACGCTGGCCATACTGGGCGCATGGCACCTTACTGACGATCTTTCCATACTGCGCGCCTTCAGTCCTACTTATGGTTTGCAATTCCTGGCTCAATACCCCAATGCCATCTGGCTGCTGGGCGCGGTATTTCTTTGTACTACCGGAGCCGAAGCATTGTACAGCGATCTGGGGCATTGTGGCCGGCAGAATATTCGCATTTCGTGGATTTTTGTAAAAACCTGTCTGCTGCTCAACTACCTGGGACAGGGCGCGATGCTGTTGCGTTATCATACAGGCTTCACTGTTACTCCCGAAACACAACGGGTTGCTGCCACCAGCATCAATGCCTTCTACGACCTGATGCCGCAATGGTTTGTGCCCTTCGGAATAGTGATCGCGGCAACGGCGGCCATCATTGCCAGCCAGGCTATGATTTCAGGAAGCTTTACTATGATCAGCGAGGCTATGCGACTGAACCTTTGGCCCAAGTTTAAGATTCGCTATCCTTCGGAAGAAAAAGGTCAACTGTTCATACCCAGTATCAACCTGATGATGTTTACAGGTTGCGTTATTGTGGTGCTTTATTTCCAGACCTCCACAAGAATGGAATCAGCGTACGGACTCGCCATCATCATCACAATGATTGCGACGACCATTTTGTTTGCCAATTATCTTATTGCCCGCCGCGTAAAATCGCTGTGGATCTATATATACCTCATAGGCTATCTCACTATCGAGTTTACTTACCTGTTTGCCCTGCTGCAGAAGTTTACGCATGGTGGTTATTTCACCCTGATCATTGCGGGCACCATGTTCCTGGTAATGTATATCTGGTTCCGCAGCCGCAAGATCAAGAACCGTTACGTAGAGTTTGTGCGCCTCGATCATTATATACCGCAGATACAGGAGCTGAGCAACGACCGCACCGTGCCCAAGTATGCCACGCACCTGGTGTACCTCACCAGCGCCAACAATCCCAAAGAAATCGAGCATAAGATCATTTATTCCATACTAAACAAAAAGCCGAAGCGCGCCGATATATATTGGTTTGTGCATGTCGATACACTGGATGATCCCTACACCTGCGAATACAAGGTGGATCATATCATTCCCAACGATATCATCCGCGTTGAGTTCAGGCTTGGTTTCCGCATGGAACCGCGCATCAACCTGATGTTCCGTAAAGTGGTGGCCGACCTGGTGGAAAATAAAGAAGTGAACATCACCAGCCGCTACGAGAGTCTCGAGCGCAACAACGTGGTGGGCGATTTCCAGTTTATCGTGATGGAAAAATACCTGAGCCAGGACAATGAACTACCCTTCATCGAGCGGGTGATCATGAAATTGTACTTCTGGTTGAAGGATCTCAGCCTCTCCGAGGAGCGCGGTTTCGGTCTCGATACGGCCAATGTAACGGTGGAGAAATTCCCGCTGATCGTAGCGCCGGTGACGAACATTAATCTGAAGAGAGTTTACTCGGAATAGTCTCGGTTTTGAGGAACCCGAAACCCAAATACGCGTTGATGAAGAAAAGAATTTTTCTCTGGATTAAGATAGCCATCATCATTTACTGCCTCATAGGTATCGGGTTGTACTATTTCCAGGACAGGTTCATTTTTCAACCCGAAGAGTTGCCGGCAGATTACGAGTTTAAATTCCCTTTTCCGCATAAGGAAATCAACCTGCCTTATACAGAGAATTCAAATATCAACATTGTGCAGTTTTCGCCTGAGGATACGGATACGGTAAAAGGCGTGGTGCTATATTTTCACGGAAATGGGCAGAATATTGAACGATACAGCGCGCACGTGCCTTTTTTCACCAAAAACAATTATGCCGTATGGATGATTGACTACCCTGGCTATGGGAAAAGCACCGGTGAGTTGTCCGAGAAAATGCTGTACGAATGGGCGCTGATATTTTACAAGTTGGCGAGAGCCAGTTTCCCCGCGGAGAAGATCATTTTATATGGAAGATCATTAGGCACAGGCATTGCGGCGCAGCTGGCATCCATCCGCGATTGCAAAGCCCTGGTGCTCGAAGCGCCTTTTTACAGTCTTCCCTCACTGGCCGGCGCCAAAACGCTGGTGTATCCCGTCAAAAACATCATAAAATATAAGTTCCCCACTTATGAGTATCTGCCGCAGATCATCGCACCCATCATCATCTTTCACGGCACCGATGATTCGCTGATACCGATAAGCCAGGGAAAAAGATTAGCGAAGCTACTCACGCAAAAAGACAAATTCATTCCCGTAGAAGGCGCGGGGCATAATAACGTGATGAATTTTCCCGACTACAAAAATGCGCTGGATTCTTTGTTAAGATGACTTCACACCGGCACTACGTGCATATCCTTGTTCTTCCTCACCTTCTCTGGCACCGATGCAATGATGGCTTCGCGTAAAGCTTCTATCAGTCTCTTCTTCACAAAGTCGCGGTGATATACAATGCTTATTTCGCGCATGGGCGCGGGTTTCTTGAAATGCCGCACCAGCTCGAGTTGCTTCGCGGTCATATCGAGTGTGGCGAGCTCGGGAAGAATGGTAATGCCATCGTTGATCTCCACCATGCGCCGAAGGGCTTCAATACTGCCGGCTTCGTATTCAAAATGCGAAACCATCTCGCTGCTGCGGCGCAACTCGCACAAATTCATGATCTGTGAGCGGAAACAATGCCCTTCTTCCATCAGCCACAATTTATCGGGGTCTATATCCTGCGCCAGCACGTAAGTCTTTTTGTAAGCTGCATTCTTGCGTGACACATAGGCCAGCAATTCTTCGTAAAACAATACCGACTCGCGTATACCCGGCTCCTGCAAAGGCGTTGCCAGCACGCCAGCATCCAGTCTTCCCTGGCGGAGCCGCGACACCAGGAACTCGGTTTGCATTTCATGCACCACCAGCTTAATGCCAGGAAATTTTTTATTGAACTTCGGTACAAACAAAGGCAGGAGGTAGGGCGCGAGCGTAGGAATAATGCCGATGCGCAATTCGCCGGTCAGCAACCCTTTTTTTGCCTGCACCAATTCGTGAATGCCGTCACGTTCTGCCAATACACGACGCGCTTTTTCGATAATCTCCACGCCTGTTTCAGTGGGAATGACGGGCTGCTTGCTGCGGTCAAAAATCTTTACCCCCAGCTCTTCTTCCAGCTTCTGAATCTGCATGCTAAGCGTGGGCTGCGTTACAAAGCAATGCTCCGCCGCGGTGGCGAAATGGCGGTAAGTGTCCACCGCCACGATATATTCCAATTGTACAAAAGTCATATAGATTTTGTCTATTGAAATATAATATTAATCAATTTTGGCGGAGTGAGATGGCAGAAGAGAGATTATTCTTCGAGCGTGACTTTCGATTTGCCGACTTTCAACTTATACCCTAGCCCCACTTTCAATGCGTAGTTTTCCTTATCATGACTCACCGGGAAACCAAAGCAGACAGGATAATCATATTCGCTGAAGATTTCGCGGACAATTTCATATACCGTCTTGCCAAATGGCCGCTCAGTATCTTTTGTCTCCGTAAAACCGCCAATGATCACGCCGGCGAGTTTATCCAGCTTGCCGCTGCGCTTAAGCTGGTGCAACATCCGGTCGATATTGTAGAGGTACTCGCCTACTTCTTCCAGGAAAAGAATGCGGCCTTTGTATTTGTATTCGGAAGCAGTGCCCACCAGGTGTGCGAGCAATGATAAATTGCCACCGATCAATTCACCCACCGCTTCGCCACGGCGATTGAAAGTGTGTACCGGCACTTCGTATTTTATCTTTTTTCCTTCCAGCGCATTTTTCAGCGACAACACATATTGATCCGCAAAACCGCCATCATTAAAAGCACCTGCCATAGGCGCGTGCAGCGTGGCTGTTTTGAATTGCCGGCAAATATGACTATGCAGCACCGTGATATCGCTGAAACCAATGATCCACTTGGGATGTTTCCTGAATTTTTTGAAATCGATGCGATCGATGATGCGGCCAACACCGTAACCGCCGCGCGCACAAAGAATGGCTTTTACGGCATCGTCGTCGAGCATGGACTGAAAATCGGCCAGTCTTTCTTCGTCGCTGCCCGAAAAATAATTATCCGAATTGCTGCTGAGCGTGCGGCCTCGTCGTACGTTGTAGCCCCAGCTCCCGAGCGTGGTAAGACAGGTTTCGAATTTTTCGGGCGACATATAACCTGCCGGGCAGACCACGCCAATGGTATCGCCGGGACGCAGGTAAGGGGGTATGCTGACCATAGTGTTAGATCTCTTTTAAAGTAACGCCATCCTCATTCACCGTCAACCGGTGCATAACGCCACATTTCAATGCATAATTATTTTTCTGATGACCGACAGGAAAGTCAAAACAAACGGGGTATTTGTATTCTTTCACTTTGTCGAGCACAATTTCCTGCAATGTTCTGCCAAATTCTTCACCGGGGTCGTCGGGTTTTATTCTGAATCCACCCACAATCAATCCCGCCAGTTTATCCAGTTTACCGGTTCGTTTCAGATTCCAGAACATGCGATCGATGCTGTAAAGATATTCGCCTGTATCTTCTACAAACAAAATTTTTCCTGCTGTGCGCAGGTCCGATTGGGTGCCAGCCAGGGTTTCGATAATTTTCAGGTTGCCGCCTACCAATATACCTTCTGCTTTTCCAGGCCTGTTTTGCACATTGGCGATGGCGGTATATTTCATTTTATCGCCCGTGAGCGCCTGCTTAATGCTTAGTATAGTTTCAATTTGTATCGGTTCGGCCTTGCTCCAGTCTGACGGAAAACTATTGCACATTTTCGAGTGAATGGAGGCAATGCCGTAATTGCTGTTAATGTGCGAGTGTATAACCGTGATATCGCTGAAGCCGATAATCCATTTGGGGCGGCTGATGAGCTTTGAAAAATCGAGTTTATCAATAATGCGCACTGCGCCATAACCACCGCGGGCGCACATAATGGCATTGACATTGGGATCGTCGAGCATTCTCTGAAAATCGCGGGCCCGCTCTTCGTCTGTGCCGCCGAAAGTAAAATCTTTACGCCCTACGGTCTCGCCCACTTTTGTATGAAAACCCCATTCCATCAGCTGCAATAAGGCGGGCCTGATCTCCTCTTCGGTAATAAAACCGGCCGGACAGGTGATGCCGACGGTAGCGCCTTTCTTAAGGTAAGGAGGCGTAACAGGTGCAGGCGCGGGAACTTCGCTTAATACACTACTCTTCAACACAGAAGACGCTGCGGCTGCGGCCACTGCGGCGCTGATGAATTGCTTTCGGTGCATGCAAAATGAGGTTATGACGTGCCAATTTAGGAATAAGCTGGTATTAAATAAAGCCAATTCTGGCCGCCGTTTTGTAAAAGCCGAATGAACCGATATTGTGCTAATTTTGTCTTTCTTTTGACTGGATATGACAAACTATAAAAGGATATTGGTTACATCGGCATTGCCTTATGCCAATGGATTAAAACACGTAGGTCACCTGGCCGGAGCATATATACCCGCTGATATTTATGTGCGTTATCAACGCGCGCAGAAACGCGATGTGGTGTTTGTGTGCGGCAGCGATGAACATGGCACTGCTATTCCCATCCAGGCCATGAAGGAGGGTACTACGCCGCGCGCCATCATCGACAAGTATCATGAAGAAATGAAGCAGGATTTTGCCGACCTGCATATCAGTTTCGATATATATCATCGCACCAGCGAAAAGTTGCATCATGAGACCGCGCAGGAGTTTTTCACTTATCTCTACGAGCGCAACGAACTGGAGACACACGAAACCGAGCAATACTACGACGAGGCGGCCAAGACATTCCTGGCCGACCGTTTTATAAAAGGTACCTGCCCCAATTGCGGATACGAAGGCGCCTACGGCGATCAATGCGAGAAATGTGGCCGCACACTAAGTCCCGATGAACTGATCAACCCCGTCAGCACGCTCAGCGGCCAGCCGCCGGTTAAGAAAAAAACAAAACACTGGTATCTTCCTCTCGGCAAGCACGAAGATTTTCTGAAGAAATGGATATTGGAAGGACATAAGAACGACTGGCGTCCCACGGTAGTGGGTCAGTGCAAGAGCTGGATCGAGGGAGGATTGCAATCGCGGGCCGTTACCCGCGACCTCGACTGGGGCGTACCGGTCCCGTTGAAAGAGGCCGAAGGAAAAGTGTTGTATGTGTGGTTTGATGCGCCCATTGGGTATATCAGCGCCACCAGGCAATGGGCCCTCGATAACAATAAAGACTGGAAACCTTACTGGCAGGATAAAGACACCAAGCTGGTGCATTTTATCGGCAAGGACAATATCGTTTTCCACTGCATCATTTTCCCTATCATGCTGAAGCAGCATGGATATATTTTGCCCGATAATGTGCCCGCCAACGAGTTCCTGAACCTGGAAGGCGATAAGATGAGCACCAGCCGCAACTGGAAGCTGGATATGCGAGATTATATCAACGATTTTGTGAAGAAGGAAAACGGCGGCTCCCAGTGTGTGGACATGCTTCGTTATTATCTCACGCAAATCGCTCCTGAGACCAAGGACAGTGAATTTACCTGGAAGGGTTTCCAGGATGCGGTAAACAGCGAGCTGGTATCGATCTTCGGTAATTTTGTGAATCGTGCTTTTGTGCTGATGCATAAGCTGTGCAATGGCAAGGTACCCCCGCTTCATGCAGACAAGCTGGATGAAGTGGACAAAACCATGCTTGCCGCTTTCGACGAGACGAGGAAAACCGTGGAAGATCATTTGGAGCATTATCATTTCCGCGAAGCCCTGTTCGAAGTGATCGACCTCGCGCGAAAAGGCAATAAGTATATGCAGGATAAAGAGCCCTGGATTGTGGCCAAGCAACTACCCTCGCCCGATGCGCAGGCTTTGATTGATAATTGTCTTCACGTATGCCTGCAGCTCTGCGCCAACCTCGCCATCCTGATCAATCCCTTCCTGCCTTCTACCGCCAGAAAAATGCTGCACATGATGAAGGTGGTGGAAAAAATGCTTGATTGGGAAAATGCCGGCAAAACAAAATTGCTGAGTGTTGGTTATAGTCTACGGGCACCTGAATTATTATTCAGGAAAATAGAAGACGCGGAGGTGGAAGCGCAAAAAGCCAAGCTGCAGGCCGCCCTGAAAAAAGCTACTGAAGCAATGCAGGCACCTGTTGCGGACGCAGCACCCCAAGAGCTGAAACCGCAGATTATATATGATGACTTCGCGAAGCTCGATTTGCGTGTGGGCACCATTGTAAGTGCGGAAAAAGTAGCCAAAGCGGACAAGCTGCTGAAACTTGAAGTGGACCTGGGTTTTGAAAAAAGAACCATCGTATCAGGCATCGCCATGCACTTTACACCGGAAGAAATTGTGGGTAAACAAGTGGTGGTAGTAGCCAATTTAGCTCCGCGCAAGATGAGAGGCATCGAAAGCAATGGCATGATATTGATGGCGGAGGATAAATCGGGAAAACTGCATTTCGTAATTCCGGATGGGAAGGTTGATGAAGGATCGGGTGTGAGTTAGTTTATTATAAAATCATCGTTATGAAAATCGGATATATAGGACTCGGATCATTAGGAACTCCTCTTGCTGAAAATTTGTTGCAGAGTGGACATGAATTGTATGTATACAATCGTACTGCTTCCAAAACCAAACCGTTGGCTGATAAGGGCGCGAAGGTTAGCGCTACCATTGCCGACCTGGCGAAGGAATGTGATATAGTTTTTACAATGGTAAGCGATGATGCAGCACTGAATGCGGTAAGCGCCGAGTTGCTGCAACACCTGCGAAAAGGCAGTCTGCATATTTCCATGACCACCATATTGCCTCAAACCGCCGCCGATTTGCATGCGGCGCATGCGGCTAAGGGCTTGCATTACCTGCCTTCGCCCGTGTTTGGCAGGCCGGAAGCTGCACGTGCCCGCAAAATGAATTTCGTGTTGTCGGGAAGTGCCGAACTCAAGAAAAAAGCGGAGCCGCTTTGTCGTGATGCAGGCGCCATGAACGTATGGGATTTTGGTGAAGACATAAAAGCGGCGAACACCGTAAAACTTTGTGGCAATTTTATTACAGCTGCGGCCATAGAAGCCATTGGTGAAAGCATTGCACTGGCCGAGCGTAGCGGCGTGGATGCAAAGAGGATGTGGGAATTATTTTCCGCCAACATGCACAACAGTCCAACTTACGTTTCATATAGCAAGATCATCTCCGAACGCAAATTTGAACCCGCTTCCTTCACCATCAGGCTGGGATTAAAAGATTTGAACCTGATATTGGCGCAAGCCAAAGAAGCCGGTCAACGCATGCCCCTGGCCGAAGTAATCCAGCAAAACATGAAGAAGATTGTGGATGAAGGCAAGGGCGAGCTGGATTGGAGTGCTGTGGCAGAGGCGAATCGCGAATGAGCGAAAGCAGTTTTCTCATCTGCACAATCCCCATAATCAGCGAACAATCCGCGATAAGCATCCGCATATGTGAATTTCCGCAATCACTTATCTGTGCAATCGCGCAATCCATACTAAGTCCGTGATCTGAAAATCTCCCCGATCGATGATCCGGATTTTGTATTTTTAATAATGCTAACCGGACTTTCGCTGATACTTGCCATAGTTCTCGCGTTGGGTTTCATCATTCTGGCCTGCTCTGTTTTTCGATGGCATCCTTTTCTCGTATTGCTGGGCACAGCACTTGCGTTAGGTATAGTGGTAGGATTGCCAGCAGACAAAACCATGGAGACAGTCATTGCCGGAGGCAGTTCCGTTTTTGGCAGCATCGGTATCGTGATTGCGCTTGGAACTATTTTAGGTGAAATACTGGAACGAACCGGCGCGGCCACAGCCATCGCCAAGGCGATTGTGCGGGTGATGGGTGAAGAAAGATCGGTGGCAAGTATGAGTACGCTGGGAGCAGTGGCGGGCATTCCGGTTTTTTGCGACAGCGGTTTTGTGATACTTTCCAACTTAGCGCGCTCTTTATCGAAACAAACCGCCACTTCGTATGCGGCTATCAGCATTGCGCTGGCAACCGGACTTTATACCTCGCATGTGCTAATACCTCCCACCCCCGGTCCGTTAGCGGCTGCGGGTAACCTGGGCCTGGCAGGTGACCTGGGCTGGGTGATACTGATGGGCTTCATTGCCGCGATTCCAGCTATATCAGTTGGATATATTTTTGGCAGGAAAATTGCGAAGCACACTGCTCCGGTTGATGAATTGCACCAGGAAGTACAGGCCAAAGATTTGCCGCCACTATTTCGTTCGGTGCTTCCCTTGATACTGCCGGTATTGTTGATTGCCGGAGGATCATTTTTACCCATCCTGGAACTTGAACCCGGCACAGAAAAGTTATTGCAGTTTTTCTTCAATCCCAATACTGCCTTATTCATAAGCGTGGTGGTTGCGCTGGTGATACTGGGTATGAAGTTTAAAAGCGAATGGAATGAATGGATTCAAAAATCACTCTCACAGGCCGGGCCGATCATTCTGATCACTATTGCAGGGGGCGCTCTGGGAGCTGTATTGAAAGCAACGCCCTTAGCGGATGAGTTTAAAGAGATGATGCAGGGAAAGCAATTGTCTGCATTTGTATTATTTCCCGTGGCATTTCTCTTAGCGGCAGGACTAAAAACTTCGCAGGGTTCCTCTACTGCCGCGCTCGTTATTGCCTCATCAATCCTTGCCCCGCTGATGGGTAGTTGGGGATTGGATCATACCGCTGAAAAAGCATTGCTGGTTACATCCATCGGTGCGGGCGCTATGACGGTGAGTCATGCGAATGACAGTTATTTTTGGGTCATCAACCAATATAGTGGCATCACGGTGCCGCAGATGTACAGGTATTTTACGTTGGGTACATTCTGGATGGGCATTGCGGTGCTGGTGACATGTATGGGTTTATCACTCTTGTTTTGAAAGTCAGGGAATCAACAACACCACCACGTCCATCACATTCGTTTGTGTAGCACCGGTAATGATGTGTCCGCCGGCCTGTTTGAAGAAATTGTACGAATCGTTTGCCGCTAAGAAACTCCCGGGCGATAATTTTTTCTCCGCCACCTTCTCAAGCGTTACTGCATCAATCACAGCGCCTGCCGCATCGGTGGGACCATCAGTTCCGTCAGTACCTGCAGATAGCAACACAGGATTTCTCTTCGCAGCAGCATGACCATTTTTCAACTGCACCAAAGCAGCCAGCGCCAGTTCCTGGTTACGGCCACCGGTGCCATTGCCTTTGATGGTGACGGTGGTTTCACCGCCTAGTAACAAACAAGCTGGTCGCGGGCCATTATAATCAGCAACATACTGCAACACACGCTCCGCCATTTCCCTGGCTTCGCCAGTTAGTGGTTGTGCCAGCACCACGGCATGATAACCTATTTTCTCCGCTGCCTCCTTTGCTGCATCCAGTGCCACCTGGTTGGTTCCTATAAGGTAGTTATGTGTTTTGGAAAAAATAGCGTCACCTGGTTTGGGCGTATCCAGTATTTCACCATTCATTCCTTTTTGCAAATGATCAGTGATGGCATCGGGCAATTGATCTATAAGATGGTATTTCTCCAGTATTTTCCAGGCATCGCTACAATAGGATGTGTCGGGCACGGTAGGACCGCTGGCAATACTTTCCAGATCATCGCCGGGCACATCACTCAATATGAAACTTACTACGTCTGCTGGCCAGGCCTTGCGCACCAGTTGCCCGCCTTTTATGCCGGAAGATAAATGCTTACGCACAATATTCATTTCACCAATGCTGGCGCCGCTGGCGATCAATTTTCCAAAAACTTCCTGCACTTCTGCAAGCGTGGCGCCGGGTGGACAATCAATCAACAATGCCGATGCCCCGCCGCTGATCAGCGCAATCACCACGTCGTGATCGTCTGCTTTTTGTAGTAAGGCCATAATCTCTTCGCTGGCGGCAATGCCGGCATCATCTGGTATAGGATGTCCTGCTTCAAGACAGCGGATGTATTGCAGCGGCAGACCGTGATCATATTTTGTCACAACAATGCCTTCGGCGATAGCATTTCCCAAGATCAATTCCGTCTCGCGGGCCATAGCCGCAGAGGCTTTGCCCGCGCCGATCACGTAAATATGGCGGATGCCATCGCGCAAAAAACTTACGCCGCCCAGTTCTAAATGCTTATCATCAAGCATGATATGCCGGGGCAACAAATGTTGTGGCTGCACTGCCTGCACTGCCGACTGAAATATGGTAATAGCTTGTTCTCTCATAAAACTTAAAGTTCAAATTTCCCGGATTTTTGTTTTATCTTCGAATTCAAAATAGTTGTTTAACTAACTAATTTTATATATGCCCAAAAGAATCATCAGAAAGGTAGCTGTGTTAGGAAGTGGCGTAATGGGCTCGCGCATAGCTTGTCATTTTGCGGGAGTAGGCCTTAAAGTGTTGCTGCTCGACATGGTGCCCAAAGAGGCAGTGGAAAGCAACGACAAGGCGGCCCGCAACAAACTGGTGAACGATGCGCTGCAGGCAGCCGTAAAGAGCAATCCATCACCCGTTTATACCAAAGATGTGGTGAAGCGGATCACCACGGGCAATTTCACCGACAATATGAAAGATATTGCCGACTGCGACTGGGTGATTGAAGTGGTGGTGGAAAGGCTCGACATCAAACAACAGATTTTTACCGAAGTAGAGAAATACCGCAAGCCGGGCACGCTAGTCACCTCCAACACCTCGGGTATTCCCATTCACCTGATGGCGGAGGGAAGAAGTGATGATTTCAAAAAACATTTCTGCGGCACGCACTTTTTCAACCCGCCGCGTTACCTGCGCCTGCTCGAAATAATTCCTACTCCGCATACAGATCCCGAAGCGGTTGATTTCCTGATGCACTACGGCGATCTCTATCTCGGCAAGACCACCGTTTTATGTAAAGACACACCTGCTTTTATTGCCAACCGCATCGGCGTGTATGGCATCATGGCCATCTTCGGACTGGTGGAAAAGATGGGTCTTACCATCGATGAAATAGATGCGCTTACCGGTCCCATAATCGGCAGGCCCAAGTCGGCTACTTTCCGTACAGCGGATGTGGTGGGCATAGATACTTTGGTGAAAGTAGCGAAAGGTGTATACGATAACTGCCCGAATGATGAACACAGGGATACGTTTGTGATACCAGCCTGGCTGGACAAAATGGTAGCAGAAAACAGGCTGGGCGATAAAACCGGGCAAGGTTTTTTTGCTAAAAAGAAAGGAGAAAAAGGAGAGAAAGAGATCTTTACACTTGATCTGAATACTTTTGAATATAAACCCCGCACCAGGCCGAAGTTTGCCACCGTAGAAGCCGCTAAGCCAATCGATGATCTGAAAACGCGATTGAAGGCTTTGTGCACTGGTATGGATAAGGCAGGTGATTTTTACCGCCAGTTTCACTATGGTTTGTTCTCTTACATTTCACACCGCATTCCCGAGATCAGCGATGAAATATATCGCGTAGATGACGCCATGATGGCCGGCTTTGGCTGGGAAATCGGCGCGTTTGAAAGCTGGGATGTGTTGGGTGTGGAAGGTACGGTGAAAAAGATGAAAGAGGCTGGTCATAGCGTAGCCGCCTGGGTAGATGATATGCTCGCCAGCGGTGCCAGCAGTTTTTATAAGGTGGAAAATGGCAAACGCCTTTACTATGATATCGCCTCCAAATCGTACAAGGCATTACCCGGCGGCGATGCATTTATAGTAATGCGCAACTTCGAAAACCAGACGGTATGGAAAAACAGCGCCTGCCGCACTTATCATCTCGGCGATGATGTGCTGGGCCTGGAATGGTACACCAAGATGGGCAGCATCGGCGGCGAAGTGCTGGAAGGCATTCAGAAATCAATTGCTTTAGCAGAAGAAAAATATAAAGGTCTCGTAATCGCCAACGAAGGCGCCAACTTCAGCGCAGGCGCCAATGTGGCCATGATGTTTATGCTCGCCATCGAGCAGGAGTATGATGAAATTGATATGGCTATCCGCATGTTCCAGAATACGATGATGCGTGCCCGTTATTCCGCCGTGCCGGTGGTGGTAGCGCCTCACGGACTCTCGCTGGGCGGCGCGTGCGAGCTGAGCCTGCATGCCGACAAAGTGTGCGCAGCCGCCGAAACCTATATTGGCCTGGTAGAGTTGGGCATCGGCGTTATTCCCGGCGGCGGTGGCACGAAAGAGTTTGTATTGCGCGCTGCCGACGAAATGCACGAAGACGAGCCTGAGACCATCACGCTTAAAAATCGTTTCCTCACCATAGCCACCGCCAAAGTGGCCACTTCTGCCATGGAAGCCTACGACCTGGGCATTCTCCGCAAAGGCAACGACGAAGTGGTAATGAATTTCGGCCGCCGCATTGCCGAAGCCAAGAAGAGCGTGCTGGAAATATACGATAGCGGTTACACCATGCCGGTACCACGCAACGACGTGAAAGTGCTGGGCCGCTCTGCCCTGGGCGCTTTATACGCTGGCATCAACGGAATGTGGCGCGCAGGCTATGCCACCGACCACGATGTGAAGGTGGCCAAAAAACTCGCCTATGTAATGTGCGGCGGCGATCTGAGCGAACCCACGCTGGTAAGCGAACAATATTTATTAGACCTCGAACGCGAAGCCTTCTTATCGCTGGTAGGAGAAAAGAAAACACTCGAAAGAATTCAAAGCGTACTAAAAGGCGGCAAGCCTATCCGCAACTAGGCAGATATACAGTCACATGAATGAATGCAAGGCCGTTCCCAGGGAGAGCGGTCTTTTTTATGGGGATAAATGCGTATTTACTTTACAAACTCCACCTCCTTCAACCCCAGCTTACACACTTTATTAAACCTCTCCACCACATACTGCGTCAGCTCCGGCGATTTGCCCTCGTCGTGCATGTGCATAAAAAAATACACTTCATCAATTCCTGCTTTCAACCACTTGTTTATGCGATTCGCCCAATCGTCAATACGCGGGTAGTCGGTAGGGTGAAGGCTATTTCCCACGAAACGAATAAAAGCTTTAGGTACTGTCAATTGCATATGCAACACATCGCGGCGGCCCGCGGCATCGGTTATGATGGTGCCTACACCCAACCCGGAGAGTTTTGCATAATACCGCTTCATCAATTCTTTATCTGCAAAAAATCCTGGCCAGCGCTCTTCCACGAAAAATTGGAGATCGTTTGGAAGTGATTCGAGGTATTCATAAAACTCACGTTCAGCCTGCGCATCCCATTTTATTTTTTCATCGTGGGTGATAAAAATGGGACCGAGATTTTCCTTGAAAGCGCGAATCTCACGAAGAAAATCTTTGGTTACGCCGGGCCTGGAAGGAGAATGTTTCAGAAAACTCATGCCGCGATGCGCCTTGGGACAAAACTTAAAATGCTTGCTGTTTACCTGGTCTTTCCATTCCTTCAGTCGGTTGGCAGTGTATAATTTATAATGAGTGGCATTCAGTTCTATAGAATCATAGTGCTGGCCGTAATAAGTGAGAAAGTCCTTTTCCTTCGCACCTTTGGGATAAATTTTTCCCACCCACTCTTTTCTGCCCCATTTGGCGCAGCCAAGAAACACTTTACCCTTGCCGCTGCCGGAAGCCAGCACCTTTTTATTTTCGGGTGCATCTTTGGGCAATGCTAAATTGACTTTACTGAGTTGTTTGAGAGGAAGCGCACCGAATTCCATAAGATAAAAGTTAATAGGCAAATGTAGCGAAACGATAACCAAACGCATTAACTTGCTGTTATGGGCGAGGCCACACTCAATCAAGCTACGCGGGAACTGATCATCACTTCGATCATCTATATTTACGGCGATGGAGCCGACGAAGAGCTGGCGCGACGCATTGCGCATGATATCATGTTTCACTGGAACGAGCCCCGGGGGCGTGTAAAGATTCGCCGTGACTGGTACAGCGTGCGCTTCGTGACGCAGGGGATATACGAACCCAACCTGGCACCGGAGACAGTTTGGTATAATGATGACCCACGACTGAATTTTTTCCGAATAGAAGAAGATGTGATCGGTGACATTTCGTTTGTTGACGGACTTAACAGCAACACCGGGTATTTCAAAAAGGCCAACCTGCTGCAGACCTCTACCACTGCGGCGCATGAATATGGTCATACCCTGGGATTGCCCCACCCCACCCACCTCGATATTCGTGGCCGTGGCACACCCGGCATCATGTACCCGCGCGGCACCCTGTGCGACCCGCAATACCAGTACGATCCCAGCGTGGAGGCTGGAAAGAAAGGCGGCACACTGAACCCCTCGTATCGAAAGGTGCTCCAAAGCGATATCGACAATCTCCAACTGCCCCGGCTCGATTTTGATGAACGGCGACACGCAATTGTGGGTGGTTTTAGCAGTCTTTACCATCAAAAGCATATATTTGAATAATCCAACTCACCAGCTGAAGCCGAAGGGTCGAATTTCTGCAGCCGGAATTCGTATTGCCAAACTTCAAATTCAGAACCCGTAACACGTAACGCTAACATGGCTATTCTCACAGTCGAAAATCTTTACAAGAATTACGGTCCTATACAAGCGCTGAAAGGCGTTTCGTTTTCGGTGCCCGAAGGTTCCGTCTTCGGCATACTGGGACCCAATGGCAGCGGTAAGACCACGCTGCTGGGTATCATCATGGATATTCTGCGCCCCACCTCGGGCAGCTTCAAACTGTTTGATGAAATACCCAACGAAAATCATCGCAAACGCATCGGCACACTGCTGGAGACACCAAATTTTTATCACTATCTCAATGCTGAACAAAACCTCCGCATCGCCGCCGAAATAAAAGGTCGCGGTAAAGAAGATATTGAAAGAGTATTGCACGTAGTGGATTTATACAATCGCCGCAAGAGCCGTTTCAGCACCTATTCATTAGGTATGAAGCAAAGACTGGCGCTTGCCAGTTGCATGCTCGGCGACCCGAAAGTGCTGGTATTCGACGAGCCCACCAATGGTCTCGACCCCGTAGGCATTGCCGATACCCGAGAACTGATCAAGAGATTACACAAAGAGGGTAAGACCATCATCATGGCCAGTCACCTGCTCGATGAAGTGGAGAAGGTTTGTACGCACGTAGCCATCCTGCAGAAAGGCACGCTGCTAGCGCACGGTCATGTTGATGAGATACTGGTAAATGAAGACATCGTGGAAGTGGGCGCCGCCGACCTGCAGCAGTTGCAGGCCGTGCTGAACAGCTATCCCCGCGCCACGCACCTGAAGCAGGATGGACAGTTTATTGAAGTCTTCCTGCCGGCAGGCACGGCCAACCTGGAAGAGATCAACCGGTATTGCTTTGAAAAAGGCGCCACGCTCAATCATTTGCGTTTGCGTAAGAAAAGTCTTGAAACCAAATTTTTCGAACTTACCCAAAACAACAACTAATCATGGGCAGACTGTTATATATAGAATGGCTGAAACTGAAGAACTACCGCACATTCTGGATACTCGGCATTCTATACCTCATCAGCATATTCGCTGTCAATTATATCGGTTATCGCATACAGGAAGAAGTGTACCGCGAAGAAGCCACCAAGGGCATGGCGCAAATGGTGCTGGGACCCAAACCCTGGTCATTTCCCCTGGTATGGCACACGGCAGCATGGATCACCAGTTGGCTGCTGTATTTCCCCGGACTGATGATGATCATTTTGATGAGTAACGAATTTACTTTTAAAACGCACCGGCAAAACATCATCGATGGCTGGAGCCGCCATCAATATATCATGGTGAAATTTGTGTACGGCATCCTGGCTGCAGTACTCTCTACTGTGATGATGTTTTTAACAGCGCTTTTCTTCGGGTTCATCCACGACTCCGATTTCAGCACCGACAACATGCACTACATACTCTTCTTCTTTGTAGTGGCCGTTACCTATACGATGGCAGCGCTATTGATTTCTCTTTTCATAAAACGTGGCGCGCTCGCCATCGGACTGTTTTTTATATACGGCCTGGTAATAGAAAATTTACTCGCAGGATTAATGAATTATTATTTAAAAAACGCCGGTCGCTACCTGCCACTCGAATCAGCCGACAACCTGCTGATGCCCTTTCCATTTGCCGAAGCAGCGCAGAAGCAGATAACGCAGCCTTATAACCATACCTTGCTGTTCATCTTCGCGATCGGTTATTTGTTGGCGTATTTTTATTTCAGTTATAAGAGATGGCGTACGGCAGACCTTTAAGTAAGCAATTATTTTTTCTCAATATCAAAAAGCGCGAGTTCGATGTCGGGGAAAACAAACTGAAATCCTGCCTGGCTGATTTTTTCGGCGCTTACGGTAGTGCTTTTGAGAATGGCGGTGCCGAGTTCGCCATATAAGAGTTTCAGGATAAAGCGAGGAACGTGGATGGGAACATAAAAGCGGCCTGCAATTAATTGCGCAATTTCCAACATCAATGTCTTATTACTTACGGGCGTGGGTGCCACCGCATTGTACACGCCATGCAATGCCTCGTGCTCTATAGCATACAGGTACATGCGCACCATATCTTCGATATGAATCCAGCTGATCATTTGATTACCGTGGCTCAATATGGCAGCAATACCAAAGCGCACGGGTCGTTCAAACTGATCGAGCGCACCCCCGGTTTTGCTTAACACCATACCGGTGCGCAATATCACCAGCCTTATTCCCAATTCCGCCACGGGTTGTATGCTCGCCTCCCATTTCGCACACACTTCTGCCAGGAAATGATTTCCCCGCTCATCGGTTTCCACAAATGGTTTTTCATTCGGTATGGCAGGATCGTCGGGGTACCAATCAATGCCCGAAGCCTGTATCACCGCTTTCACCTTATTTGGAATTTCCTGCAAAGCTTTCACCAGTGTCTCCCCGCTCCTCACCCTGCTCTCTACAATCTCTCTTTTTCTTTTATCCGTCCACCGCTTCGCGCCCACATTCGCGCCCGCCAGGTTCACCACGAAATCTGCTTTTTCTATCGCTTCCTTTTCAATCACCTTCTTACCCGGATCCCAAACACAATATTTCAGCTTTGAATTCTCTGACTCGTAGTCGGGATCCCTTGTAAGAATGATCACATCATACCCTTTCTCCAGCAACAACTTGGTTAATGCTGTGCCAATCATGCCGGTGCCGCCGATTATCAATACAGTTGCCATAGGCATTATCACTTAAATTTTCACGCCAAGGCGCCAAGACGCCAAGGAATACATAGCCAATTAACAAAGTTCGCCCTAAAATCTCACAATTCCCCTTCCCCATTCCTTTCCCATTCCTTCCAAATTCCCTTTCAACATCCCACCCATTCACATTCAAATTCATATTCAAATTCAAATTCAACATTCAACAAAAACCCCCTCCGGACAAACCGAAGGGGGTACAACTAAAAACAACAATCGCTGTGTTATTCTACTTGGTAAGCGAGACAAACTTTTTTAAGCCTGGCCTGTCACCAGGTACGGTTTCGACTAATTAACGAATCAATCCGGTTGATCGCCGTCGAGAAATGTGTTGAGCGTGGAGATCTGGGCATTGTTATTTTCATCGGCCTTCACTTCGTACTTGCTGTAGAAGTTCTCCACGCTATTGATAGTGTTGTATAATTCTAAATTGCGGCGGATATAAGCCGGCACTGTCTCAAACTCATTGTTAGGGTCGGCGGCATTGATATTGAACGATAAGTTGCGCAACTTCTGTATTCGTTCTGCCGCACGTCGCTTTTGATCTTCTACTTCGTCCTGCAGCGCAGGTTCCTCAGCAGAATGGCTACTAACAGGTATTAGAGGTTGATGGGCCACGGGCTCATCCGCCGCTGGAATGTCATCTCTGAATACAAGCTGCATGTCTAAAGAGGGGTCGTCCTCTTTAATTGGATTCGCTTTTGTATCCAGGATTGGTTCCTTTACAGGTGAGTGTTCAGGTATGGATTCATCCGACCCAGTCTCTGCATAAATATTGGATGGCTTGGCCAAGTACCCCCCAGGCGCTGCAGTCGCCGGGGAATTATTTTTCTGCCGCGAATCTATCCATTCAAAAGGATCAACTTCGCTGTTTTTATCCACTTTATTTTCCACAGTACTTTTACCAGTATCCTCATTCGTAAAAAGTACATGCTGCACGGGCGTCTGTGGTTCCACATCGATTAACTTGGGCGCCAGTTCCGGCTTTATAACGGGCTCCTCTACCTTTTTTTCTGACTTTTCAACCGGCTTTTCTTCTTTCACTGCCGGCTTTTCTTTCTTCTCTTTCTCAGGATCGCTAAGTGTAAACACTAACTTCTCGTCTTTCTTCTCCTGTTTTTTCTTTTTGAACGGATCCTTGTGCTCAAATCCGGTCGCGATCAGGGTGATGCCGATCTTATCGCCCAGGCTGTTGTCATAACCCATACCCAGTATTACATCGGTGCCTTCACCGGCCTGGCCTATGAGGTAGTTCTGAATCACTTCCACCTCATCCATAGTGTATTCGTGTTCGCCTTCGGCGGAATTGATATTGATAAGAATCCATTTTGCGCCACGGATATCATTATCATTCAACAGCGGTGATGCCAGCGCCTGTTCAATGGCAAGTTGAGCACGGTTCTCACCACCCACAGCTGCGCTGCCCAGGATGGCTACGCCGCCATTACGCATAACAGTGCATACATCGGCAAAGTCAACGTTGATCTGGCCCGTGCTGTTGATCACGTCGGTGATACATTTGGCCGCAGTAGCCAGCACGTTGTCGGCTTTGCTGAAGGCTTCTTTCATTTTGAGATTACCGAACTGGTGGCGCAGTTTGTCGTTGCTGATCACCAGCAGCGTGTCCACATACTGCTTCATGTTCTTGATACCTTCTTCACTCTGCTGCTGGCGCTTTCTGCCTTCATAGCTGAAAGGTGTGGTTACGATACCCACGGTGAGTATGCCCATCTCTTTGCAAATTTTCGCAATGATGGGCGCGCCGCCTGTACCGGTGCCACCGCCCATACCGGCAGTGATAAAGGCCATCTTGGTATTCACTTCCAGTATGCGCTTGATTTCTTCCAAACTTTCTTCTGTTGCCTGGCGGCCGATTTCAGGATTGGCGCCGGCGCCGAGACCTTGTGTTAAATGCGGCCCCAGCTGTATTTTATTGGGCACACGGCTTTGTGCTATTGCCTGTGCGTCGGTATTGCAGATGATGAAATTCACTCCCTCGATGTTCTGTGCAAACATGTGATTGACAGCATTGCTGCCCCCACCCCCTACACCGATCACTTTAATGATAGATGATTTTTCCTTCGGTAAATCAAAATGAATCATAGTGTTTCAATTTAGATGTTCACTGTTATAATGCATGATCTTCCTCTTCCTTGAACAAATCAATGATGCCATCTTTGAATTTGCCCCAGAAATCTTTTATGCTCTTGCGATTTTTTACCTTGGTTTGTTGTACTTCCTCTTCGTTGGCTATCACTTCTTCGGCAGCCGCTGTCTTCTTCAGCGCTTCCGGCACTTCCACCTTGCGGAACTTAGCCTCGAACTGCTTGCGGTTGTGCTCATAATCGCTGTAGCCTTTTAGTATAAGACCGATACAGGTTGAATAAGTAGGTCTTGCCAGCTCTTCAATATGTCCTGCAGCCAGGTGCTCGGTCGGGTAACCGATGCGCGCATTCAGGCCGGTGATATATTCGGTAAGTTGAATCAGGTGACGCAATTGCGAACCGCCACCGGTCAGCACCACGCCGCCGTTGAGCATATTCTTATCGAGACCTACCTGTTTCAAATGATAGGTCACGAAGTCCATAATTTCGCTCATGCGTGCCTGTATGATGTTAGCGAGATTCTTCACGCTGATCTCTTTGGCAGGCATGCCGCGCAGCCCGGGTATGGTGATAAATGCATTGGTCTTGGTTTCGGCAGCCAGCGCAGAACCAAACTGCACTTTCATTTGCTCGGCCTGCGTTTTCAACACACCCAGGCCGGTCTTGATATCGTTGGTAATGTTTTCGCCGCCGAATGGAATAACGGCAGTATGTTTTAAAATGCCTTCGTAGAAAACGGCCAGGTCGGTGGTGCCGCCGCCAATGTCAACAATGGCCACGCCTGCTTCCAGGTCTTCCTGTCCCATAACCGCAGCTGCTGAGGCCAGTGGTTGCAACACCAGGTCTTTGGTGCGCAGACCGCTTTTTTCTACCGCGCGATTGATATTGCGGATCGCGTTTTTGTCGCCGGTAATGATGTGAAAATTTGCACCCACTTTCACCCCTCCATAACCGATGGGGTTGGGGATATTCTGAAAATTGTCAACCGTAAATTCCTGCGGAATCACATCAATGATCTGGTCGCCGGCAGGAATATATGTTTTGTACTGATCAGCGATGAGCTGGTCAATTTCAGCCTGCGTGATCTCGTCGTCAGTCTGCTGACGCACGATATCGCCGCGGGTCTGCAAGCTTTTTATATGGTGACCTGCAATACCCACGTATACCTCGCCGATCTCGAGGTCGGGATTGGAGGCATAGCAATTTTCCAATGCCAGTTTGATGGCCTTGATGGTCTCGTCTATATTGAGCACCTGGCCATGCTTCACGCCATTAGAATTGGCGCGGCCAAAACCTAAAATCTCGAGCTTACCAAATTCATTCTTACGGCCCGCGATCGCAGCGATCTTTGTCGTACCAATGTCTAGTCCGACAATAATGGGGTTCTGTTCATTGTTCATGTTAACCGTTTTTAGTTGTTGCTTTTAGTGTTTTTATCCCAATAGTTGAATTGCTATTTGATATATTGATATATTGCTTATTGATTCTTTCATTTCTTCACACCAACCACCTGCCCCTCAAACTGCACCTTTATCCTCTCATACGCATCCATCCCCACTTTACTCAACACCTGCTGGTAAAAAAGCATCAGCCGGTGAAATTTATTTTCGCATCCTTCGCCGCCTCCAAACTCAATGATATGATTACCCACCAGCGGCACTATTTCAAATTGCCGGTCGCGGGTTATGTCAATCTGCGCTACCTGCGACATCCAGAAAGGATTTTTCAGTAAAAAATCACTTACCCTTTCCATATTCAGCACCAGCAGGCTGTCGGCCTGGGTCTTTGCTCCCTTGCTTCCGGGGAAATTGGTGAATACCGGCAGTCGCGCAGAGTAACGCTCGCTCAGCGGCAGCCACTCGCCATTGCGGCTTATGTAAAAACTGTTTCCATCGGTGGTGAACACGCGCGCCAACGGTTCCTTTTCTTCGATGCGCACCTGCAGCACCTGGTTGTTATCAAAGAACAGCTCAGCATTGCGCACCCAGGGGTGACTCTCCAGTTTGCTTTCAATGCTGCGCAGATCAAATCGTTTGATAGAACGTCCGCGAATGGAACCATTCACCTTCAGCATATCCACCACGCGCTCTTCATTCATAAACCGCTGTTCGCCCGAGCCCGTGATGCGTATGGAATATCCGCGGCAGGTCTGATCGCTGCGGTCGCGGATAGCGGCCACCAGCAACACCATAATCCCTGCGCCTATCGTAATCCACAAGGCCAGGGTGAAAAATCTTTTGATATGGTGTTTAATTTTCACTGCTCTACAATTTCTTTTATCGGTTGCACCAGGGTGTCTATATCGCCAGCCCCGGCAGTGATGATCAGTTCCAGTTGCCTGCTATAGGCTTTCTTGTTCTTAATGATGTCGAGTATTTCACCTTTCTGCACCACTCTTGCTTTTCCTATCGGCATTTTCTCCACAATCATCTCGCTCGTTACACCGGCAATCGGTTTTTCACGAGCGGGGTATATGGGTAAAAGAAATGTTTCATCGGGTATGTTCAATACTTCTGCAAAACCCTCCGCAAGATCTCTCGTGCGGGTAAACAGGTGCGGCTGAAAGATCACCGTGCAATGCAGATCGGGGAAAAGTCCCTTCGCTCCCTCAATCAGCGCGCGCAATTCTTCGGGATGGTGTGCATAGTCATCTATATATACCAGATGCTGCTGCTTCACAATGTATTCAAAGCGGCGCTTCACGCCTTTGAATGCTTCCACCGCTGCTTTTATCTTTTCTTCTTCAATACCGAGATGATCTGCCACCGTGATGGCCGCCACCATATTTTCGATATTGTGCAACCCGCCCATGTGCAGAGTAAAACCGCTCAGCTTCTTTCCACCAATCACCACATCGAACGAATAGCTGCCATGATGCATGCTGATGTTGTCGGCACAGGCATCGGCGCTGTGGTCGCGCAGGTGGTAGGTTTGCTTCTGCGGAGCTTTTAGTTCACTTCCTCTTTTCAAATCCAGCTTGTGCACCAGCAAACCTGCTGGTTTTATGCCGGCGGTGAATTCGATAAAAGCTTCTTCCATCGCTTCGCGGGTGCCGTATATATCCAGGTGGTCGGGGTCCATAGCCGTTACCACTGCTATATCGGGACTGAGGCGAAGAAAGCTGCGATCGTATTCGTCGGCCTCTACTACGCACACATTTCGTTCGTGGCTCCAGTAATTGCTGTTGTAGTTCACAGCTATACCGCCCAGGAAAGCATTGCATCCGTAGCCGCTATGTCGCAGTATATGCGCCACCATGGTAGTGACCGTCGTCTTGCCATGCGTACCGGCCACGCAGATATTAAAAGAACTTCTTGTGATGGCACCCAGCACTTCGCTGCGCTTGTACAGGGTGTAATTATTTTGCTGGTAATACAGCAGTTCTTTGTGTTCCTTAGGTATGGCTGGCGTAAACACGATAAGGTCTGCATCGCGCGGCGCCAGTTCAAGGTTTTCTTCATAGTGTACGGGAATTCCTTCGGCGGTAAGTTGATTCGTAAGCGTTGTCTCCGTTCTGTCGTATCCGCTTACTTCCTTTCCATGAAACTTGAAATACCGGGCCAACGCACTCATTCCTATACCGCCAATGCCTATGAAATACACTTTCTTTATATCCCTTATGTCAATCATGCTATTGCTTTCAGTACGGCCGACGCAATCACCTCGTCTGCATCTGTCACTGCCAGCCTGCCTATATTTTGTTTCAGCTCTTCCTGTTTTGTTTCATCTTTCGCCAATGCGATTACCGTGCTCACCAGTTTTTCTTTTGCTTCACTATCTTTTACCATAATACCCGCGCCTTTACTTACCAGGTTTTGCGCGTTCACCGTCTGGTGATCTTCAGCAGCGAATGGATAAGGCACAAATACCACTGGTTTTTTCACCACGCACAGCTCAGCAATACTCATGGCGCCCGAGCGCGAAATCACCACATCGGCCGCGGCGTAAGCATATTCCATTTGCGCAATGAAACTGTTCACCCAGATATTTTTGTTTTCCACCGCGACGGCAGTGGCTGTTTCAACAAATGTTTTGCCTGTTTGCCAGATCAGTTGCACATCATTTTTCCTAAACTCATCAATGTTGGCGTGCAAAGCTTCGTTGATGCCTTTGGCGCCCAGGCTGCCGCCTGTTGCGAATACAGTTTTCTTATTGGGATCAAGCCCGAAAAAATGTATCGCTTCTGTGCGACTGATATTCTGCTGCAAAATGTTGCGGCGTACCGGGTTGCCGGTGATCTGAATTTTTTCCTTCGGGAAAAACTTGTCCATCCCGTCGCTGGCCACGAAAATTTTAGTGGCCTTCTTCCCAAGCAGTTTATTCGACTTGCCCGCGAATGAATTAGACTCGTGAATAAACGTGGGAATATTTTTTGTTTGCGCGTATTTCAGCACGGGAAAGCTGCTATAGCCGCCCACGCCAATTACTGCATCGGGCTGGAAAGATTGAATGATCTTTCTTACCTGGAAAAAACTTTTGATCAGCTTAAGAGGCAAACCCACATTTTTTATCAAAGAGCTGCGGTTGAAACCCGCTATATCTATTCCTTCGATCTGGTAGCCTGCCTGTGGCACTTTTTCCATCTCCATTTTACCTTTGGCGCCCACAAACAGTATCTCTGTCGACGGATTCAATTTCTTTAATGCGTTGGCGATGGCTATTGCCGGAAAAATATGCCCGCCGGTGCCGCCGCCTGCTATTATGATCTTCACACTCATGCTGCTGCTTTTTTTGCTTCCTGCTCCACGTTTCGTGCCACGCTCAGTATGATGCCGATGGCCAGGCAGGTAAACAAAAATGAACTACCACCCATACTGATCAGCGGCAGCGTGACGCCCGTAACGGGGAAAAGATTCACCGTTACCGCCATATTGATCAATGCCTGTATCACCAGCGTAAAACTAAGCGCCAGCGCCAGGAAGGCGCCGAAGGCATACGGACATTTTCTGAAAATGCGTATGCACCGGAACAGGAAAAGCAGGTACACGAAAATGATGAACACGCCGCCCGCTAATCCATATTCTTCCACGATAATGGCGAATATGAAATCTGAATAAGGATGCGGCAGAAAATTTCTCGTCTCGCTATTGCCTGGTCCCTGTCCCAGCAAACCGCCTTTCGCTATCGCGATCTTGGCCTGGTTTACCTGGTAATTATCGTCCTTGTCGTTTTTGGTGGATGGATATATAAAATCCTGCACGCGGCTTACCCAGGTCTTCACACGTCCATGATCGATCAGTGCGGGCAGGTCTTTACTTTTTTCTTCTTCCTTATCATAATACGCGATGGCGATAGTAACCAGTATGACTACGGGTATCATAGCGGCCCCCATAGTAAGCAGCAAGTGCTTCATGCTGGCTCTGCCTATAAACAACAAAAGCATGCCGGTGGCGCCCACGAGCAATGCAGTTGAAAGATTGGCCGGTGCAATCAGCACGCAGATGATGACGATGGGTATAAGTATGGGTAAAAAACCTTTCCTGAAATCTTTTATTACCGCCTGCTTTTTACTCAGCAGCCGGCTGATGTACATGAACAACGCCAGTTTAGCCAGGTCTGAAGTCTGGAAAGTGAGATTGATGATAGGCAACCTGATCCAGCGGCTGCCCTCATTCAGCCGAATACCGTAAAACAGTGTATAGATAAGAAGCGGTATAGCAAGGATAAAAAGAATGCGCGCCACGCGCGAATAGATGGTGTAGTTAACGCGGTGAGAAAAATAAATAACTGCCAGGCCAGTCACGATAAACAACACCTGCCTGAACAAATACACTTCAGTATTGCCGCGGTTATAGCGATAAGCCAGCAAGCCGGTAGAGCTATACACTACCAGCATCGACACCAGCGCCAGCAATACCACCACTGCCCAGATCACCTTATCGCCGCGCGTCCTGTTAAGCAGGCTCCCCTGTACGCCGGGCTGCAGTTCGCTGAAGTTTATATCGTCTGTCCTGGGCATTTATAATCGCCTTCGTTGATTGTTGATTGTTGACTGTAGTTTATTATTCTTCGCTCGTTGTTCGTTTTACGTTTTAGATTGCTGCTCCTCACAACGACAAACCACCCACTTCATTCTTCCTCGTTCGTCCTTCCCTGTTCCCTCTTCCATCTTCTACAACTCCCGCACCGCCCGCTTAAACTGCTCGCCTCTGTCTTCATAATTCTTAAACAAATCGAAACTCGCACAGGCAGGGCTCAGCAGCACAACATCGCCTTTATTAGCCAGGTGAAAAGCAGCTTTCACAGCTTCCTGTGCACTCATGGTATTTACCATTACGGGCACGTCGTTCTTGAAAGCTTCGTGAATCTTGCGATTGTCCTTACCCAGGCACACAATGGCTTTCACTTTTTCTTTCACCATATCGCGGATGAGCGAATAATCATTTCCCTTATCGATGCCGCCTAATATGAGGATCACGGGTTTTGTCATGCTTTCCAGGGCATACCAGGTACTGTTGACATTGGTGGCCTTGCTGTCGTTGATGAACTCCACACCTCTCACCACAGAAACCGGCTCCATTCGATGCGCCAGCGCTTCGAAACTCTCGATCGCGAAACGGATCTTCTCCTTTCGGATACCGACCACAGATGCTGCTATACCTGCCGCCATAGTGTTGTACTGGTTATGTTTTCCCTTTAGCGCAAAGTCATAAATACTCATTTGCAGTTTCTCTTCTCCGTTGGTTCCTACAGTCATTTGTCCGTTCATAATAAAAGCACCCCTTTTTAGTTCTCTGTGCATAGTGAATGGTAATGGGTTAGAATTGATTGAATAGTTTTGGATATACTGCATTGTCACAGGGTCGTCTTCACAATAAATAAAATAGTCCTCCCTGGTCTGGTTCGCCACGATGCGGAACTTGCTGTTGATGTAGTTCTCAAATTTGTAATCGTAGCGATCCAGGTGGTCTTCCGTGATATTGGTCAGTATAGCCACGTTGGGTCTGAACGACACGATATCATCCAGCTGAAAACTGCTGATCTCGGCCACATACCAGTCTTTCGGGTCTTCGGCTACTTGCCGTGCAAACGAATAACCGATATTTCCTACCAGCGCGCAATCCAGTCCACCCGTTTTACAGATATGATAGGTAAGCGCAGTGGTAGTGGTTTTTCCGTTACTGCCCGTGATGCCAATGATCTTGCTGTTTCCTTTGTAGCGATAAGCGAACTCTATTTCGCTGATCACCGGGATTTGTTTTTCCCGGAGCTTCCTAACCCATTCGTTTTTTTCAGGTATGCCGGGACTTTTCACCACTTCATTTGCACTTAATATCTTTTCTTCACTGTGCTGCCCGGTTTCATAGGGTATTTGCCATTTATCGAGATCTGATTGGTATTTGTCTTGTATTGAGCCGCCATCCGAGACAAACACGTCATAACCTTTTTGCTTCGCCAGTATTGCTGCGCCTATGCCGCTTTCGGCAGCCCCTAATATGACCAGTCGTTTGCTCATTCAATTACCGCATGACGGATTAAATTGGTTCTTCACAATCTTGAACTTTTTACTGCACCACAATCTCTTAGCTACGATAATGGCCTTTCCTCCGATTTGGAATGCAGAGCGTGGTTTTTCAGTAATCAGTTTTCAAGTGTGGATTCAGAGGAAGCGGCGCGCTGGCACCGGAAACACCCCTCATCACCTGATCTTCAACGTCACTATCGAAAACGCCACACACAGAATGGTCACGATCCAAAAGCGGGTAACGATCTTGGCTTCGTGGTAGCCGAGTTTCTGGTAGTGGTGGTGAAGGGGACTCATTAAGAAAATGCGCCGTCCTTCACCGTATTTCTTTTTTGTGTATTTGAAATAACTTACCTGCAGGCTTACACTCAGCACTTCTACCAGGAACACGCCGCAGAAAATGGGTATCAGCAATTCTTTCCGCACTATGATGGCCAGCGCTGCAATGATGCCACCCAATGTAAGACTGCCCGTATCGCCCATAAACACCTGCGCGGGATAGGCATTGTACCACAGAAAACCTACGCAGGCCCCGATCATGGCGCCGATGAAAATCGACAACTCGCCCAGGTTGGGTATGTACATGATGTTGAGATAGTCGGCAAAGCGCAGGTTGCCGCTGGCATAGGCGAATATGCCCAAACAAACTCCTATCAGCGCGCTTGTGCCGGTGGCCAGTCCGTCAAGACCATCGGTGATGTTGGCGCCGTTCGAAACGGCCGTCACAATGAATATCACCACCAGTATGTACAACACCCAGGTAAGGCCGCGAATGCCCGCGGGCAATAATTTTGAGTAGTTAAACTCGTGCGACTTCACAAAGGGTATGGTGGTGATGGGCGCGTCGGGTTTTACATAATATCTTTCGCGGCCATCGAGTTTGAAAACTCTCACGCTGTCTTTGTTCAGCGCCGATGGATCGCCGGTATATTCACGCAACACCTGCGTGTTGTCGTTGAACAATAAAACCACACCTACAACTGTACCAAGTACCACCTGCCCGAGAATCTTGAACCATCCCGCCAGTCCGTCCTTATCACCTTTTTTATAAGAAATACCCTGCTGCTGCGCAATGCGTTTGGCGCGCAGTTTCAGGTAATCGTCAATAAATCCGATAATACCCATCCACACCGTGGCGAAAATCATGAGGCGCACATAGGCTTTGTTCAGGTCGGCCAGCAACAAGGTGGGCACCAGTATGGCGAGTATGATGATAAACCCGCCCATAGTGGGTGTACCTTTTTTCGATTGCTCGCCTGCCAGACCCAGGTCGCGCACGGTTTCGCCCACCTGCTTTTTACGCAGGTAGTTAATGAGTTTTTTGCCAAAGAGCGCTGATATAATCAATGACAGTATCACCGCGATCAACACCCGGGAGGTGATGAACTGGAACAAAGCGCTGCCCGGGAGTTCAATCCCTGCTTTTTCAAGCCAGTTGGTCAGGTGATAAAGCATCGTTTTTCAATTTTCCTTGCTAAGAGGTAAAGAGTAAAAAGAGAATAAAAGAGTCTACAGAGAACCCTTGGTCTTTCAATTCCGTTTTCTTTTTGTGGTTATTAACCCATCCTTCTCTTTTACCTCCTTCTACTCTTTTGTTCACTCTTAGCTATTGTAACCGTCCGTCTATGCTAATATGGTTTCGTGTTCCGGGTTGGGTGTTCCAGGTTATTTGTCCAATGCTTCAAATACCTCTTTCACTACCTGCTTGTCGTCGAAGGGATATTTCACTCCCTTTATTTCCTGGTACTTTTCATGGCCTTTGCCGGCGATCAGGATAATGTCTTCGGGTTTGGCCAGGCTCACCGCTGTCTTGATCGCTTCTTTGCGGTCCGCAATCGAAATATATTTTCGTCGCGCCGCCGTATTCAGTCCCGTTTCCATATCCTTCAGTATCGCGAGCGGATCTTCGCTGCGCGGGTTATCGCTGGTGAAGATCACTTTGTCGCTATGCTCGCAGGCTACTTCACCCATCACCGGCCGCTTGGTCTTGTCGCGGTCGCCGCCACATCCTACTACGGTGATCACCTGCTCGTGACCTTTCCGTAATTTTTTGATAGTGGCCAGCACGTTCAACAGGGCATCGGGTGTGTGGGCATAGTCCACTATGCCGATGATTTTTTCTTTGGGAGAAATGATATAATCAAATCTTCCCTCGGCACCCGTCAACCCGCTCAATACCTGCAGCACTTCCTGCTTATCCTCTCCCAGGCAAACCGCAGCGGCATATACCGCCAGCAGGTTGTAAGCATTGAACTCACCGATGAGCCTGAAATGCACTTCATGATCATCCACATTCATCACCAGCCCGCTCAGGTTGTTCTCTAAAATCTTTCCTTTAAATCCCGCCAACGTGCGCAGGCTGTATAAATATTTTTGCGCGTTCGTATTCTGCAACATCACCTGTCCGCGCTTGTCATCTGCATTTGAGATGGCAAATGCATCGGAGGGCAGGCTGTCGAAGAATGATTTTTTTACGCGTATATATTCATCGAATGTTTTGTGATAGTCCAGGTGATCGTGCGTGATATTGCTGAAGACCGCGCCCGCGTATTTCAATCCTGCCACGCGATGCTGGTGCAAAGCGTGCGAGCTCACCTCCATAAACACATGCGAGCAACCTGAACTCACCATCTTACCCAGCAGCGCATTCAGCGAAACAGGATCGGGTGTGGTATGCGTGGCTTCCACCACTTCATTACCTATACGGTTTTCCACGGTGCTGATCAATCCGCATTGGTAACCCAGTACAGAGAAAAGTTTGAACAGCAGCGTGGCAATGGTCGTCTTGCCATTGGTGCCGGTTACACCCACCAGCTTTACTTTCTCCGAGGGCTGGCCGTAAAAGTTGTGCGCCATAATACCCGCGGCCATCGCACTGTTCTCCACTTCCACCCCCGTAACATTGCCCGGCAAATTTTCGGGCAAGTTTTCCGCTATAATGGCTGCAGCGCCCTGTTGTACCGCCTTTTCAATGAACTGGTGACCATCTGTCTTTACCCCACGTACTGCTATAAATGCAGAACCGTTTTTCACCTGGCGCGAATCAATCTGCAGGTCATTTACCGCTATATTGGTACTGCCCCGCACCTGCCTGATCCGCACCTTATATAAAATATCCTGTAGAAACACGCTTTGTTAGTTCAGTTCAATGGTTACTGATTGATTTTTTGCAATAGCTGTTCCAGCAGGAATACTTTGCATCTGCACTTTGCCTTTGCCTCTTGCCCTCACTTTCAACTGCATATTTTCCAGCAGGTATATGGCATCTTTCAAACCCATTCCGCGCAGGTCGGGCATGGTGCTGTCGCTGATGAAGGGCGACTGCAACACGGCTTCACTGTTCGCCGTATATAACCGGCCCCATTCCTTTTGCTGCACCGAATCGGTATAGTTCCACTTCAATCCTTTCAGCACTGTTTTTATATCTGATGCCGCGCCTGTATACATATGCCTGCTGCTGTCTTTCTTCACCGCCAGTAATTGTACCGGCGCTTCGCGCACGGCGTGCATGGCGTATAACTTATCGGCGATTTCCTTAAACACCGGGCCGGCAACCTTTGCTCCGTAGTACACTTTTGCAAAGGGCTTGTTCCTGATCACCACTATACAGGAATATATCGGTTTGTCGGCCGGGAAATAACCCGCAAACGACGACTGGTAAATATGATCGCTGTAGCCGCGGCTGCCATTGGCTACCAGGGCAGTTCCTGTTTTTCCCGCTACGCGATACCACGCGTCTTTGAATAATGCCTTACCGGTGCCGCCCGAATCCATGCATACCGCTTCCAAACACTCGCGCAGCAGCTTTAATGTTTTTTCGCTGCAGATAGATTCCTCCAGCACTACCGGCTTGAACTCATCCAGCACCACGCCATCACTCTCTACTGAATTCACGAGGTAAGGTTTCATCAATTTGCCATTATTGGCAACGGCATTGTAGAGCATCAGCGTCTGCAGCGGACTGATCAGCACTTCATAACCAAAGCTCATCCAGGGCAGGCTGGTGGCGCTCCAGGTGCGCGACTTCGGCGTCTTGATCACCGGCGCCGTTTCACCAATCAGGTCGATGCCGCTGCGCGTGTCGAAATGCAGTTTTCGAAGGTTATTGATAAATGGCGTAGGATCTTTTGCATAGTTGGCCATCACCAGTTTTGCCATGCCCACATTGGAGCTGTGCATAAAGGCTTCTTTTACCGTCACCAGGGTGCGGCCATGGCGTTCCGAATCGTACACCACGCGGCCGTTTACTTTCCACTGGCCTCTTTCCAGGTCCACATGATCGTTGATGTCTACACGCTTGTCTTCGAGCAACGACAACAGCGTGGCCAGTTTGAAGGTCGATCCCGGTTCGGTAGCCTGGATGGCATAGTTGAGATTTTCCCAGTAAGTGCCATCAGGCTTTCTGCCCAGGTTGGCGATAGCTTTAATTTTCCCGGTAGCTACTTCCATCACAATGGCGGTGCCGCTGGTACACTCGTTTTCGCTCATTACCCGCAGCAGCGCGTTTTCGGCGATGTCTTGTATGTTGACATCTAGAGTGGTGATAATATTTTTACCGTTTTGCGGTTCTATTTCTGTTCCGTTCACCGGCACATACACGCCGGCTGCAATGCGTTGCATTAATCTTTTGCCGCTTTCACCGCGCAACAGGCTGTCGTAAGTTTTTTCAAGACCAACGTTGGTATTTCTCAGTTTACCTTCGCTGTCGATATACTCACGCGAGAGGCCGATGGTTCTGTTCGCCAGCAGGCCAAAAGGCATGAGGCGTTTATCTTTCACTTCGGCAATGAAGCCGCTCTTATCTTTTCCCTGTCTGACCAGCGGCAGTGTGCGCAAAACTTTATATTGTTGAAAGGTGATATTTCTCTTTAACAGGTAGTAGCGCGATTTTTTCTCAAAACCTTTTTTCAGCTCCTTGCGATAGGCATCCGCGCTTTTGTCTTTAAACAACATAGCCAGTCCCAGCGCCAGTGAATCCACATTGTCGTGAAAACGGCGGCCGCCTTTTTCACGCAGTCCATCGGCCATAAAATCGACATAGATATCGAAGTATGGAATGGAGGTGCTGAGCATGCGACCATCTTCGCTGAATATGGTGCCGCGCTGCGCATCAATCTCCACGATCTTCTGTTCCTGTTGGCGCGCCTGGGCCAGCCAGTAATCGCCTTCCACTTGTTGTATGTACACTGCGCGACCGATGATGACGACGCTGAACACCACTATGCCCAGGAAACAGAGATACACCCGCCATAATATGTCACGCTTTACTTCCAAGTATCAGTCAATTGTTGTTGTTCAAAGAGTCTTTCAACACATAAGGCGGCTCCACCAACTCTTTCAATCCCTGGCTAGCCACCGCTTTGGCCAGTTCGCTTTGTTTGCTGCGAAACATCACTTCGCTTTTCAGCGTTTTGTATTCGTACTGCAACTCCTTCAGTTCGCGACTCACTTTTTTGATGTCCATCAGCGTCTTGTCGGCATAATGGCCATTATATATATAGATCACTGCCAGCACGGAGAGGAACAGGAAGTATGGAAGGTTTTTCACTATCCAGCGATAGCCAAACAACCTGCGCCACTCTCTCTTCGGCTCTTTTATATTTTTTTCTTCGCTCATTGTTAAGAATAGCGGCTGTACAGTTACTCACCATACAACCGCTAAGTTTTACCCTTGTGATATTATGGAAATGAAGAACTACAATTTTTCAGCGACCCTCAGTTTCGCGCTTCGCGACCTGGGGTTGCGCTCAATTTCTTCCTCTGCCGGTACTATTGGTTTTCTTGTAACTACTTTCAGCGGGGGTTCAGGGCTTGTGCCGAAGGGGTTTATATGTTCTTCTTCTTCAAAACTTCCCTTTCTAAAAAAATTCTTGACGATCCGGTCTTCCAGCGAATGGAAGGTGATGATGGCTATTCTACCGCCGGGTTTTAGTACAGAGGAAACCTGTTGCAACATTTCCCGCAGCGCCCCCAGCTCGTCGTTCACCGCAATGCGCAAAGCCTGGAATACCTGGGCAAAGTATTTATTGGGATTTCCTTTCACTACCGGGCTGATAGCCTGTTTGAAATTGGCGATGGTCTTCAGCGATGTGCTGTGACGAACCTGTGCAATAGTGCGGGCCAGTGTTTTAGCGTTGGTCACTTCGCCATACTGCTCGAATAGTTTGTGCAACTGCTGTTCGCTCCAGGTACTCACAATATCGAAGGCCGTCATTTCCTGCCGCCGGTCCATGCGCATATCCAGGTCGCCCTCGAAGCGGATAGAAAATCCGCGGCTGGCTTCATCAAACTGGTGACTGCTCACGCCCAGGTCGGCCAGTATGCCGTCAACCGGTATCGCCTTATACAATCGCAGTATGCGTTGCAGGTGGCGGAAGCTGTACTGCGCAAAAATCACCCGATCATCATCGGGCAGGTTGGCGCGCGCATCTTCGTCCTGGTCGAAAGCGATGAGCCGTCCGTTGGGACCGAGCCGTTTCAGCATTTCCCGGCTATGACCTCCCCCGCCGAATGTGCAGTCGACGTACGTGCCGTCGGGCCGGATGTTCAAGGCATCGATCGACTCCTGCAATAAGACCGGTGCATGGTAATCGTTGCCGCTCATGGTTTACAGTTGAGTAGTATTGCGCCCACCCATTACACGCTCAGCCAATTCACTATACTTCTCCGGTGAGAAAGACTCAAAGAACTGTTGATACTTACCTTTATCCCAGATTTCGATTTTGTTGATCACGGAAACAAGCACAATATCTTTTTCAAGACCGGCATGTGCCTTCAGATTGGGCGGCACCAGCAATCTGCCGGCCGTATCGGGTTCTGTTGGCATGGCACCCATCGTAAAATATCTGAGGAACTCCCGGTTCTCGGCCTTGTATTCACTAACTTTACTCAATTCACTCATGATGGGATCCCAGTTTTCCTTCGGATATAATGTGAGGCACTTTTCAAAGCCACGGGCAATCACAAACTGGCCGCTGTGTCCTTCCGGCAGTTGCTTTTTGATGCCCGCCGGCAGGAGAAAGCGCCCCTTTGCGTCCAAAGTGACCTCGTATTCTCCGAGAAAAACGATCATTTACAATGAGTTGTGCCAATTTTGATAAAAACTTACACAAAATAACACTTTTTACCACTTTCATAGCAAAATTTGGAAAATTTAATTTTTCCACATGCGTGTATTGTGCCGGGAATGAGACGGGGCAAGGATTTCCTGCAAATAGCCGCCGGTGTGGGGTACCTGCCATGTGCGCAGGCTGTGAATTGCAGTGGATAAACTGTGAATAGTGCATCCCATAGCAAGCGCTGGCTACTCCGAATCTTACGCAAGATGTTGTCAGGAATTATGCTTGAAAAATGACCTGGTGCATGTGAAGGTGTGCGTGGTGAGCGATATATGGAGCGGGTTGCAGCTGGTGGTGCCGGTGACGAAGAGTAAATAGGGTTTATCTTCGCGGCCATGCGCCCACAGGATATTTCCATCAGAGATTATACTTACGAACTTCCCCATGAACGTATAGCGCAGCATCCCCTGCCTGAGCGCGATGCGTCGAAATTGCTGGTGTATAAGGATGGAAAAATTGAGCAGGATATTTACAGGAATATCGCTGCACATCTGCCTGCCAATTCATTGCTGATCGTGAACGCAACGCGTGTGGTGCGCGCGAGAATATTTCTTCAGAAACCCACGGGCGGAGTGATTGAAATTTTTTGCCTGGGACCGCATGCGCAGTATGCTGACATCACCAGCGCAATGGCGCAACAACAGAAAGTGCTCTGGCATTGTTTGATCGGCGGCGCGTCGAAGTGGAAAGCCGGACAAATACTGGAAAAGAAACTGAATGATGGCCAGGTGTTGCATGCGCGATATGTGGAGAAAGCGAGTGATACTTTCATCATCGAATTCAGCTGGGAACCTGCGTACAAGTCGTTTTCGGAAATACTGGAAGCTGCGGGGGAAATGCCCTTGCCGCCTTATATCAAACGCGCGGCAGAAAGTGACGATGTGAACAGATATCAGACTATTTACGGACAAGAGTATGGCTCGGTGGCTGCCCCTACAGCAGGCTTGCATTTTACCGAACATATTTTCAATACGCTCGCGGCAAGGAATATTGTGCGAGGCAGCCTGACCCTGCACGTGAGTGCCGGCACTTTCAAACCGGTAAAAAGCGATACCATGGCGGGGCATGAAATGCACGAGGAGTTTTTTGAAGCCGATATTCCTTTCCTTTCCCAACTGATCGCCGCGGTGGAACAACGAATACCCATTACCGTTACAGGCACTACTTCGCTGCGGGCAGTGGAAAGTTTGTATTGGCTGGGAGTAAAATTGATTATGAATCCCGAACTGCCGCCCGAACAATGGCATATTGACCAATGGGATGCTTACGACCTGGAGCAGGCAAACATTCCTGTGCCGGGAGCCTTGAAAGCAGTGCATGAAAAAATCAATTCATTGCCTACCAAACGCCTGATTGCGCGCACGCGCTTACTGGTGGCGCCGGGCTACAATGTAAAAATTCCGACTGCCTTAATCACCAATTTTCACCAGCCGCAAAGCACGTTGCTCTTGCTGGTAGCTGCATTTGTGGGAGATGACTGGAGAAAAATTTATGACTATGCGCTGGAAAACGATTTTCGTTTTCTGAGTTATGGTGATGGATGTCTTTTGTTCAGGAAATAATTTCCTCCCCTACGCGCTCAGCTTTGCTTTTGCCAACGGAAATTCTAATGTGAAAGTCGAGCCTTTGCCCAGCGTGCTTTCCACTTTGATTTTACCCTGGTGAGCGTCTACGATTGTTTTTACATAGCTCAATCCAAGACCAAAGCCTTTCACGTTGTGAATATTACCGGTATGCGCGCGGTAGAATTTTTCGAAGATGCGGCGCACAGTCTCTTTGCTCATTCCGATACCATTATCCTCTACCCTGATCACCAGGTTCTTGTTGGTATTGTAAGTTGATATTTTGACGAGCAAGTTTTCTTTAGAATATTTTACCGCATTGTCAACCAGGTTGCTGATGAGATTGCGGAAATGCACGGGATCGGCTTCTATATAATCGAACCTGGCGTCGAGGTGCAACTCGGCGCTGCCTTTTTTTTCCTGGAATTGTAATGAATAGTTGTCGATAATTTCTTCGATAAGGTTGTGCACATGCAGCGGCATTTTGTTGAGCTGCAGCTCCTGGCGGTCCATCACCGCTGCCTGCAAAATGGTCTCCACGTGCTTGTTCATGCGCTTGTTTTCTTCTTTGATGATGCCGCTGAAATATTCCATCTTTTCTCTGTCCTGCATCACCTTCTGGTTGCGCAAGGCATCTACCGCCAGCGAAATGGTAGCAAGCGGAGTCTTGAACTCGTGCGTCATGTTGTTGATAAAGTCGTTCTTTATCTCGCTCACTTTTTTCTGGCGTAACAGTGCATTGACCGTAACGTAAAACGCAGAAATGATCATGAGCGTGAAGAAGATGGCGCCTACGATCATCCAGCGCATTTCACCCGATATGCGTTTCCAGTCAGGTACCACTACCGTCATGATCTCTTCGGGAACGAGGTTTTCCAGGTCGCTGCCGCTGGGCGGCTGAAAGAGATAATACAGTATCAGGTTATTATCAGTATCCTCGATCTCGTTCATAAAGCCTTTCGATTTCAGCTCATAACTGTGCAGGTTAACGCTGGAGGTGATGGCAAACTCGTAGTTCACATTTTTCAGTCCATGCGATTCAAAGGCTTTATCGAGTTTTTCTTTTACTTCCAGTTCGGTGAAACGCAGCGCGATGGTGGGCGGTTTTTGCAGTTCGAGCTGAAACTGTTCTGACGGCCAGGTAAAACCGGGTTGATTGCGATAGTTTTTCAGCGAAGGAAGAGTGCCTTTCTGCTCCATCAGCAACTTACCGACATCGTTGATGCCGCTGATTAATTTCGACTTAAATTCCTCCTGCTTATCCATCAGCATGGTGCGCAACCAACTGTATTGCACATAGATTGTCCCTATGAGAGACAAACTAATCAGGACGATAATGACAGGAAATATTTTCCTTAACTGCAACTGATATGGTTTTAATGCCAATTCCATTACCCGCTGGTCTGGTACATTCACACAAAGCTGCCCGTCAATAAGATTTATTCAATTTTACTCAGCAGATAAGTGAATCGGGCAAATTTAATGAAACTGGCTTCCAAAGTCCAATGATACGAATTTCATAGTTAATGATTTAACTAAGTTTTACATAGATTGGGACTAAAACCAAACAATGATTTTGCCGGGAAGATATAAATCTTAATTTAGAAATATGATTAGTCCAGGACCAGGTACATTGTTGATCGCCGAACCATTCCTGAAGGATCCCAACTTCATGCGGACGGTCGTTTTTCTCTGCGATCACCAGGAAGAAGGCAGTTTCGGCTTCGTGATCAATAAATTGTTCGATCACACCCTTGATGAGTTGATGAATGACCTGGATGAGCTGAAATTGCCCGTATTTTATGGTGGTCCCATGCAGATGGACACCATTCATTTTCTGCATCAATATCCCGACCTCATTCCGGGCAGCTACGAAGTGCTGGATGGAATTTACTGGGGTGGCGATTTTGAGACTGCCATCAGTATGATCCGCAACGGTAGTATTAGTCCCGATAAGATTCGCTTCTACATAGGCTACTCCGGCTGGGGCTCCGGCCAGCTCGACGACGAGCTCCGCGAAAAATCGTGGCTTACCGTTCAGGGCAGCCGCAAGCTCGTCTTCCACAAAAACGCCAACGAAATCTGGAAAGACGCGCTGAAGGTGCTCGGTGGCGAGTATGAGGCGCTGGCGAATTATCCTATCGATCCGCAGCTGAATTGAAGATTGAAGAAAGACCAGGATCTTGAATGCCTCTATCTCAAACTAAATCTCACCCCCAGGCCCACTCCCCAGCTGTTAATATTATCGAGGTTGTTCTTGTTGTAAGGCATGTAGTTGTAGATGCCGTTGAGGTTCACGCCGAAGCCACGGTAGCCGATGGGCACGTAGACGCCGGCTTCGGGGCGGAGGGCAAAACCGAAATTGGATTGGTTGTTGGAAAATTCGCCAATGTATTGATTGTAGATGATGATGTTGCCGCCGATACCCGTGCCAACATAGGGTTGAATGCGGGCTTCAGGTAAGAAATTGTATTGCACAGAGGCGAGAATGGGTATGGCCTGCAGCGAATTGCTGAGCACGGCCGATATATGTCCGCCACTCTCCAGCTGATACACGGCGCGTGGATATTTTTGATAAAAATCATGAAAGCCTACGCCCAGGCCCACCGACAATTTATCGGTAACGCCATATAATAAGTTGGCCGTCCAGCCGCGCCAGGAGGCATCTTCCACATAATCTTTAAGACCGCTGGTGGGTGTGGCCACGGTATAGTTGAAATTGAGCCGCAACTGCGAGCGTTGCGCCAGTGCGGGTGTGGTGGCCAGTAAAATAAGTGCGATAATTATTTTAAGCGTTTTCATATCAATTCGTTTGCAGGTAAGCTGATTGATCAAAAAGAATTTTTACTCCAGGTGCTGCGCTGTTCTCCCTGAATGTGCCGGTACCGCGAATCAAACCATTCCACACATTCAAGATATTATTATTATTCGCAGGTGCATTCCTGAGGTCGAACATATCAATTGACAAAGCCCCCTCGGTAATTTCATAATAACCATACACCGGCGGGAACCAGTAATTGTAGCCGGGATAACCCCAGTAGTATGGATCCCAGTAGCCTCCGTAATAGTTCCAGTAATCGTTGTAACTGAACACTCCCGTGTAAGAATTGTAGATACGGTTCACATTCAGAGCCAGGTCGGGATCTTCGTCTTTGGCTACAAGCGTATATCCTCTTTGCTGCATTTCATTTTTCACTGCACTGATATACGCCGCATCCACGCTGGTGAGCGCCCGGCCCTTCAACTGGTTGTTTTCAATTACAGCCACCGAATCGGCGATGCTGAATGTCTGGTAGTTGCTGAAGTTGACCGAATCAACATGATTGGTAATATAAATACGGCCTTCAGCTTCTGACAGATTGTTCAGAGGCTCCTTGGTACAACTGCTGCCTGATAATATTATTGCCGCGCAGCATGCGGCGAGTAATAAGTTTTTCATATGTCTAAGTACCGAGTTATCATTTGTAATAAGTTGCAAAGTCAATGCCGCAAAATTATTAACGATAAGTACTTTGTCTTACCACTAAATATTTTTTGATGCTCCTTTAACGACGCTTCAGAGGCAACCCTTAGTAAGTTTTTAACATTGTAACATCAAGTTTTGTTTAGGCAGACTAAAGTAATACTCCTAAAAAAAATCATTTCTTCTTTAACATTTCAATAGAAGAAAAAAAACGCCCGTTTAGGCCCTGTTAAAAATTCAATCACCTTCAACGCCATTAAAAAATCTGTACTTTATGAAAAACTATTTACTCATGCTTGCCATGCTGTTGACCGGCGTGGCGGCTACTGCCCAGCAGGTTGAAAGAGGGCTTACCGCTTCAAACGGAGTATTCATCGGGTTTTTGGAGTATAAACCCGCCGATTACAATTCAAACCCCAACACAAAATACCCCCTCATCATATTCCTGCACGGAATTGGTGAGCGTGGCAATGGCACCACACAGTTGCAGAATGTAGCCGGCACTGCCATTCCGCGTTATATAAAGGATGGTCATACCATGACTTTCACCTGGAATGGCAAAACGGAAACTTTTCTCGTACTGAGCCCGCAATTGAGCCCCAACTATGGTTGGTGGCAACCTTTTTATGTGGAGGAAATGATCAACTATGCAAAGAAAAATATGCGCATAGACACCAACCGCATCATACTGACTGGCCTTAGCCTGGGTGGTGGCGGTGTGTGGTCTTACGCAGCCGGCAGCCTGAGCAATGCAAAAAAACTGGCGGCCATCGCCCCGGTTTGCGGCACTTGCCAGAATGTTACGTGGAGCAATATACCCAATGCCAATCTTCCCACCTGGGCATTTCACGCATCCGACGACGGCACCGTGCCTGTTGGTTGTACCAATGGCGCCGTTACCGCTATTAATAATGTGAATGGCGCCGTGAAAGCCTACAGCACTATATGGCCTACTGGTCAACACTGGATATGGGACAAAGCATATGACCGCCAGTATAACCAGCAAAACCCCAACATATTTGAATGGTTCCTGGCACAGAATAAGAGCTTAGCGCCCAATAAAAGACCTGTGGCCAATGCAGGTCCCGGCCTGAGCACCACTACCAGCGCAGGCGGCGTAATATTGAATGCCTCTGCCAGCAGCGACCAGGATGGAAAAATCGTGCGTTATGTATGGCGCCAGGTTTCTGGTCCGCGCCAGGTAAGTCTCTCTGCATCTTATTCTACTTCCCCTACCGTGGCCGTAAGCAATATGGATAAAGAAGGCACTTACCAGTTTGAACTGAAAGTGGTGGATGAACGCGCCGACTGGTCAACCGATTTGGTGAATGTAACGGTAACTGCCGGCTCGGGCAGCACCAATCCCCCGGCAGGAACTAATCCGCCTGTTACCAACAACCCTGTTGAAGTAAAAGCCGGTGCCGATTTCGCAGTTACACTCCCTGTTGCCAGCATCACACTGGATGGCTCTGCTACCAAAGACCCCGATGGTCCTGTGAAAGCTTATGAATGGACAAAATTGAGTGGTCCTTTATGCACCATCACTTCACCCAAGCAGGCCAAGACCACTGTTACCAACCTGTCTGCCGGAGTGTACACCTTTAAGCTGACCGCCTGGGGCGACGACTGGGTGCCTAAGAGTGATGAAATTGTGGTTACAGTAAACGCAGCGCCGGTTGAGGTGAACAAAGCTCCAGTGGCAATAGCCGGACAAGACATAACAATCACGCTGCCCACCAATGCTGTTACGCTAAATGGCTCTGCGTCTTATGATCCTGATGGTTCCATTGCATCATATGCATGGAGCAAGATCAGCGGCCCTTCGCAGGGAACTATTTCCGGTGCTAACTCCGCCACAGCGTCTGTATCAGGATTGGCACAAGGCACATACACCTATCGCTTACGTGTAACCGATAACAAAGGTGAAACCAGCGCCGATACCGTATCAGTAATTGTGAAACCCCAACCGGCCAGCGGCAACCAACCCGCCGTACCTGATGCCGGTGAAGATATCACCATCACATTGCCCGTTAACAAGACAATTCTCGATGGCAGCAACTCTTTTGATCCCGACGGCGATCTGAAAGCTTATGAATGGAAACAACTCAGCGGTCCGGGCCAGGCATTGATAACGGATGGCAAGAGCGCTATTGCGCTCGCTTCGAACCTGGTGGCCGGTACGTATAAATTTGAGCTGCGCGTATGGGGTGATGACTGGGTTCCGAAAGCCACTACAATGACGGTAACCGTGAAAGCTCCGTCAGGTGGCGGTAACGTTTCTCCCGTAGCAAGCGCTGGTACACCCATCACCATCAGCCTGCCCACCAACAGCGCAACCCTTAATGGTTCAGCTTCTTTCGATATTGATGGCAACATTGTATCGTACCAATGGAGCAAGGTGAGTGGTCCTGCGCAATTCAGCATCAGCAACAGCAATGCTGTTACCACAACAGTAAACGGACTGGCGCAAGGAACTTATAAATTCTGCCTGAAAGTAACCGACAATGCCAATGCTTTTAGCTACGACACCATCACCGTGCAGGTAAATCCTCAACCCGCCAACTCTCCCGCAGTGGCGAAGGCTGGTGATGATATCCATATCACGCTGCCCACCAACAGTGTGACTGTTGACGGATCGGCTTCTTACGATGTGGATGGTCCTCTAAAAGCTTACGAATGGAAAAAAATCAGCGGTCCTGCTTCGCACAGCATCGCCAACAGCCGCAGCCTCAAGACAACTGTCAGCAACCTGGTGGAAGGAACTTACAAATTCGAACTGAGAGTTTGGGGCGATGACTGGGTTCCGAAATCAGACACCATTGTAATTACTGTATCGCGCGCCACCGCAGTAGCCGGCGCCATCAGCAACACTACCCTAGCTGTGAATGCAGCCACTACTGAAACTTTGGTTGCAGTGGCCCCGGAGATGAAACTGTATCCCAGTCCTGCCACTTCAGTGATTAACCTGCAATACCAGGATGAATACAAAGGACAGGCAAGTGTTGTGATATATGATATGTCGGGTAAAATTGTGTCATCGATGGGTATTAATAAAGATCAGTCTTTGTTTACACGCACCATCGATGTATCAAACCTGGTTCCGGGCGTATATCACGTGGCTGTGGTGAGCCAGGGTAAGAGGACGCTGGCGAATTTTGTGAAGCAATAGTGGAGTTGAAAATTTCAAATAGCAAATTACAAGAACCATATAAGATTTAAATAGAAAAATAAAAAAGGTAAAGTAAGGAATCGAAAGAAAGGAATGGGCAAGCAAAATTCCAGATGGGGCAACCTGTTTGGAATTTTTGCTAAACTATCAATCCTTCCCAATTTCAGCATGTTAGCTTCTTTTGTTCTTTCAATTTGAAACTTATTTGGTTCTTGTTATATGCCATTTGAATTTCATTCAGGTTTTTCGCAAAACAACGATTTCCCTATCGGAAATCTACTATCAAACCTGACAAAAGATCAAGCATTTCCACGCTATGAACCAATTTCCCAAAGCAGTAATTTCATGGAAGATTTAGCGTTCAACCAATAATTTAACCCTATGAAGACAACTAGTAACCATTCAATCATGCATAGCCATACTTGGCTATTATTATTACGCGAAGCCATACTACGCCAAGTCCTTGCCAAAAGAAGGCGAACCTGACGACCCTATTCTTACCTTTTCCTATTACCCCTTTGACCCTGTAGAAATTTAAGTGACTTAAACCGTAGAGGAACGATTTTCAATGCGATCCTGTACATCGTATTGCTTGCTCCGACAATAACCCAAATCTGTAACACTATGAAAAACCTTTTACTCGGTTTAGCATACCTGGTTATGAGCGTATACGTCAGTGCTCAGCAAGTAGCCAAAGGATTAACTGCCGCCAACGGCACATATATCGGCTTCTATGAATACAAGCCAACCGACTACGACGCCAATCCTACTACTAAATATCCCCTCATTGTGTTCCTCCACGGTATGGGTGAACGTGGCAATGGCACCACGCAGCTCAACCGCGTGTTGAACAATGCCATTCCAAAATATATTAATGGAGGCCACAAAATGCGATTCTTCTGGAATGGCAAGTGGGAAACATTCATCGTATTGTCGCCCCAGTTGAGCGAAACCCACAATACCTGGCAAAACTTTTATGTGGAAGAAATGATCAACTATGCGAAAGCCAACCTGCGCATCGATACCAACCGTATTGCCGTAACGGGATTGAGTCTTGGCGGCGGTGGAGTATGGAGATATGCCACTGGTGACGGCAACGCGCAGAAGCTGAGCTCTGTTGCCGCAATATGTCCAACCTGCGAAAACGCCACCTGGTGTAATCTTGGCAGCAACAACGTACCCACATGGGCATTTCACGCGGTGAACGATCCTACCACGCAGTATAACTGTACTTCAGCCATCATCAATGCGCTGGGCGCCTGCGCGGGCAACCAGGTGAAACCTTATTTCACCCCCTACTCTAGCGGCGGCCACTCCATATGGGATGCAGCCTACGATACCACGCACAACAGGCAAAACCCGAATATATATGAATGGTTTTTGGGACAGAATAAAAGTCTGCCCTACAACAAACGCCCCAAAGCGCATGCGGGAAATAATATCACCATCTCCAGCAATCCCGGTATTGTGACCTTAAGCGCGCTGGGCTCAACCGACGAAGATGGTCAGCTCGTTCGATTTATATGGACCAAAATTTCGGGTCCCTCGTTTGGAAATATCCAAACACCGGTATCAACTAATGGTATTACCACGGTGACCAATCTTACCCAACCCGGTACTTATGTATTTGAAGTGAAAGCAGTGGATGACCGCGCCGATTACAGCACGGCCACCGTTACCGTAACGGTAGTGTCGGGCTCAGTGCCCAATATAGCACCCGTGACTATTGCCGGTCCCGACCGCAGCACCGATATGTCGATCACAACGCTCGACGGCTCTAACTCGTTCGACCCCGATGGCACCATCACCAACTACCAATGGACCAAGATCAGTGGTCCGCCCATTTATAACCTGGCAGGCGCTAATAGCCCCACTCCTACTGTCAGCAACCTGCTGGTAGGCACCTATGAATTTGAATTGCGCACCACCGACAACAGGGGTGCTGTGACGAGCGATACCGTTGTAGTATATTCAGTAGGCACGCCGCTTCCTGTAAAATTGAAAAGCTTTAAAGCCAGCAGCACCGGCTCCGGCGCCGAACTGCATTGGATAACCGAAATTGAAAACGGTAATGATCATTTTGTGGTAGAAAGAAGTGAAGACGGCACCAATTTTACTGCCATCGGTACGGTAAAAGGACAGGGCTATTCAACGGCGCTGCAGGAATATAAATTGACCGATCCGCAACCTGCCACCGGTATTGTTTACTACCGCCTGAGCCTGGTAAGTTTCGATGGCAAGACCAGCCAGTTACAGGTAGCCACCATCACCGGTAAAGCACTGGTGAATTACGGCATCACCTATTTCCCCAATCCTGTGCACAGCAGCCTTACCCTGCAGGTGCGCCAAAAGGAAAAAGGTGTAATGAAAATTAACCTGTACAGTCTCGATGGCAAGCTGCTGAAAGCAAAACAGCTTACCAAGCATGATGAACTGTTCTCGACCTCACTCGACATCCGCGACCTGGGACGAGGTGTGTATATGCTGGAAGTGATTATCAACGACAGGCAACGCGAGACCATGAAGGTCATCAAGCAATAATCAAGGTGAGTTTTGAGTTTATAGTGAGAGAAAGCGGGGCAACCTGCTTTCTCTTTTTTTATGATTATCTGAAAGGCTGATAAAACTTCACGGTACCCAACGCCAGCATCGGCTTATCGCCACCGGTATCTCCATAGCAGTAAATATCGCGGTAATCAGCGAGATTGAATTTCGATGTTATTCTTTCCACTTTCTCCTTACCATGACAATTTCTTCCGGCAATGCGGCCGGTGATTTTACCATCCTTCACTTCCAGTTGCGTAGCTATCAGTTGCAGATGTTGTGAGCGGCACCATTCCCTTATCCAATTTTCGGCCGAGGCAGAAACCACCACAATATCAAAACCATTTTCCTTTAGTTTCTTTATTTCTTCCAATGCTTTGGGCCGAACAAGAGCAGGAATTTCCTTCTGCGCAAACTCATCAGACAGGTTCTGAAAGTCCTGTTCACGCATTTTCCCGAAAAAATATTTTAGTATTAATTCCTTGGTGTATTGGTTGGACACGAGACCCAGCTTCATTGCCACCAGGAAAGGGCTATGCAATAAGAATCCCCAATAGAATTTTGCCTTGCCGTGACGAAATTTGATAATCTCCAGCAAGGTATCTTTTGTGGTAATGGTGCCGTCGAAATCGAAGAATGCAATGCGACCGCTCACAGCTTCATTTTTTTAAACATGAATTCAGGAATATTCCGGATGATGAACATGATCCAGCGCCAGAACCATTTTACGTAGATCACGTTTTTCTTTTTCTGCACGGCCTTGAACACGGCATTGGCCACTTCTTCAGGTTTGGCAGTGAGCAGCGGGGGCAGTTTGAGGTTTTCTGTCATTTTAGTGTACACAAAACCGGGTTGCACGGTCACCACGTGCACGCCTTTATGAAACATGGCATTGCGTAATCCTGAAAGATATGCGGTGAAACCCGCCTTGGCGCTGCCATAAATAAAGTTGCTCTGGCGGCCTCGTTCGCCGGCCACTGAACTGATACCCACGATGGTGCCTTTCTGCAGTTCAGCATATTTTCTGCTGACAACATTCAGAATAGAAACCGCGCCTGTATAATTCGTCTCGATGATTTGCTGGCAATGTTTCCAGTCGGAGCAGGCCGTCTCCTGTTCACCCAACAAACCAAACACGCAGATGGTCACATCAGGCACGCCGGGTAATGTGTTGAAAAACTCCGCATGCGACGTAAAGTTCAGCGCATCAAACTCGTGCACAGTAGCAGCCACATTGTACCGTATAGCAATATCAGATATCAACGGGTTCAGGCGGTGCACATTACGCGCCGCCAGCTGTACAGCGTATCCTTTCGAAGCAAATTTTTTCGCTATGGCCACAGCCATGTCTGAAGCAGCACCTAATATGAGAGCGGTTGGCATTTCGTGTTTCGCGTTTTATAGTTCGGTTTGGGTTACGGGTACCAGGTGGGCCACCTATGACCTGGCCGACCCTGGACCCAGTTTAAATTTCCGGGCTTTCATCCCGGTTCGGTCAACCCCGGGGATGGCTCACCCTCGGGCAGGGGCCACCCTAAGGCAGCTTGCATCAGTTGGTTAGTAATAACCGGTCTGATTGAATCGATTTTATTTTGAAATCCGGGTTGTATTTTTTCACGATCGCTTTGAATTCGTCGAGGCGCGGGTATCCGGCCTGCAGCACTTCAGGTTTCATGCGGGCGTCTTTGCTCATGTAGAGGCGGCCGCCGTATTGCAGTACCACTTTATCCAGCTCGTCGAGAAATTCAAAGAGTCCTTTGCGGACCGGAAAATCCAATGCCAGGGTATAGCCTTCCGATGGGAAAGATATGAGGCTGTCTTGTTTTCCGAATACTTTCAACACGGCCAGGAAAGAGCCGAGACCTTTATCACTGATGCGATTCAATATATCGATCAGTCCTTGTTTGGCATGAAGCGGCAATACAAACTGGTATTGCACGAAACCCTTTTTACCATAACCACGATTCCAGTGCAGTATGGCATCGAGCGGGTAAAAGAATGGTTCATACGAAACAATATTGTTGATTTCCTTCTTCAGGTTTTTGCCGTAATAGAAGAAATTGAAGAGTTTAATGGTGAAAGAATTCAATACCCAGCTGGGCAGGTTGAAAGGGAAAGTAATTTGTTTTTTCTTCGGCAGCTTCAGCGGATCTTTCTTTTTGCTCTCAGGAAGTTCTTCCACCTTAGCGTGCTCGCCCAGTATCAGGATGCTGCGGCCAAAACCTTTTCCTTTTTTCAAACAATCGATCCAGGCCACCGAGTAAGTATAGTGTTTGTATTTTTCAAACAACTCGATGATCTCTTCGAGGTTTGCCGCCTTGACCTGTTTTTGTTTGATATAAGAAGACTCGATTTTTTTCAGCCTGAATTTTACCCTGGTGATCATACCTGTGAGGCCCATACCACCGCAGGTGGCTTCGAACAAATCGGGGTATTGCGTGGGTGAACAGGTGACCAGTTCGCCGCTGGCCAGCATAATGTCCATTTCCACGATATGATTGCTGAACGAACCATCTACGTGGTGATTTTTCCCATGCACATCGCTACCTACTGCGCCGCCCACCGTGATGAATTTGGTGCCGGGGGTGACGGGTAAGAACCAGCCTTTGGGGACAATTACTTCCAGTATCTGGTCGAGGGTAAGTCCGCTCTGGCATTCAAAAATGCCGTTTACAGTATCGAAGGAAAGTATTTTGTCGTACTTCAGGGTGTTGATCGTCTCATGGGCCAGCGATGCATCTCCATAGCATCGTCCGTTGCCGCGGGGAATAAATTGTTTGCTTTCTTTAATGATACGGGATAACTGGTCATCGAAGCTGAAAAGTTTTTCTTCCGACTCCATGACGGGGTAATTTCCCCAGTTTGCGATTTCTTTCTTCATCACTCCACAAAGTTTTTAGTGCGACGTAATTGCTCCTGTTTGATTATTTGAACACAGTCACGTCTTTCATATACAATATGAAATAGAAACTGCCAATCCAAAGCAGGATGGTAAGCTGGATAAATCGGTCTTTATACAGGATCTCGGTGGGTGAACCCGCTTTATTCTGCACCATGGTGATCTGCAAATAGCGCATCACGCCGGCGATCACGAATAAAGAGGTATAATATAAACGGTGTCCGAATTCATTGTACAGCGCGCCGGACACGGTATAGTTGATATACGAGACGATCAGGATAGCGCAAAATAGTCCAAGCAGGGTATTAAGAAATTCCAGGCTATACCCTTTGATGGCTTTCCTTACTTCGGTGCCGGTATTTACTTTCAGCACCACATCGTCGCGGCGCTTGGCGATGGCCATAAACAGCGCCAGCAGGAAGGTCATAATGATCAGCCACTCGGTGGTATGTATATCGCCCAGCACGGCGCCGGCCTTTACCCGCAGCACAAATCCCGACGCCAGCACCAGTATGTCTACGATGCTCCAGTTTTTTACCCCAAAACTGTAGGCCAGGTTCAACACGTAATACAATCCGGCTATGAACAAGAACTTCAGCGATTCATCGAGCAGGTAGCTGAGCAAAAACCCGGCTGTAAAAAGCACGACGGCGATGGCCAGCCCGGTGCCTTTTTTCACCTTGCCCGAGGCCAGGGGCCTGTTGCGTTTCACGGGATGCTTGCGGTCGTCCTCAACGTCCCTATAATCATTTATAATATATATACTGCTGGCTAAGAACGAGAAAGCAAAAAATCCTCCTATCATCAGTAAGAACTGCTCTTTGAAGCTGGCTGGATCAAAGAGCTTGCCCGCAAAAAACGAAGGAATGAACAGGAAGAGGTTTTTTGCCCAATCTTTCGGCCGCAACAGTTTAATATGATCGCGCATTCTGCATATTTAAATTAATGAACCGCGCCACAAGATACTGCACATTAGTGTTTAATGCAATACCACGGAGCGGTGGCTCACCCTCGAGGGTACGGCCACCCCTGGCCAGAGGATTCCCCCGGCTTCGGGTTTGGAGTTATGGGATGAGTGCCCGATATTGGCCCCCAAATCGGGAAGACCTGGTTGGTTATAAGGGAAAAGTTGCAGATATCCTGCACCCGAATCCCGGAACGCCAAACCGGAAACCCGGAAGCCGAAACACCAAACCCGAAACAATGAAAAGACTGCTCAATTATGGTGAAATCCTGATCATTGTTGTGATTGCCCTGGCGCCCGTGTTTGCCAGATTTCCCTACCGCATCAATATTTTCCTGAGCTGGGAAGGGGCCTACCGGATGGCTGACGGACAAATGCCGTACAGGGATTTTGGAACGCCCGTGGGGTACATGTACTGGGTGATACCGGCCATGTTCTTCAAAATATTTGGGCCGCAGCTGATTACGCTGGTGAAAGCACAGGCATTTATAAATATACTTTCGGGACTGGCCTTCAGGTCCATTTTTAAGAACCTGCAGGTTCATTACGGAATCAGGTTTGTGGCCGTGCTGGTGTTTTGCCTTTCTTATTCCTTTTTCAATTACTGGCCCTGGTATAATCATACCGTAATAGTGTATGAGTTTATAGCACTGGCCTTCCTGACTAAATTTCTTTTCTCGTCGCAAACCAGGTGGCAGTATGCCTGGCTGGTGTTGTCGGGCGTATTTGTGTTTTTCTCGTTTTTCACCAAGCAGGATGGCGGCGGACTGGCCTTCCTGATATGCGGCGCTTTACTGCTGTATACGGCACTGGTAGATAAGAAGTGGAAACACCTGTTGATCTTCGTGGGCTCGTTTGTACTCACCGGCCTCATCCTCATTTTGCCGCTGCTGAAGTATGAGTTTGGATATTGGTTCAACTACGGCCAGCCACCGCATAGTTCTCGCATGAGCATCGGCGATATATTGAAAGAGTTCCTGAGCGGATCGCAGTGGTTGAAGTTTTACATCATGATCATTGCCGTGCTGCTGATGGTAGCCATCAAAAGCTGGAAAGAGTTTTGGGAAAACAGGAAGCTGATGATTTTCACATTGCTCACACTGGGCATATTGGCCGAGGCGGCTATTTTCCAGGTGACGAGCTATGTGCCGGTGGACAACAATATTTTCTTCCACAGTTTTGCCTTTGTGTTTATCCTCTCCATGCTTTCCATGCTGTTGCCCATTTCATTCGATAGCTGGAAACCGGTAATCATATGCACGGCAGGCGTAATGCTCTGGTGGAGCCAGGTGTATTGGAAGTATATTGAAAGATTTGTCATAAAACCGGGCGGTGAGACATATACTTATAATGAGCACAATGGGTATAAGTATGCTGATGTGGTGAATAAGAACACCTATATGATCGACCTCGATACCACTGATATTCCTTTAAATGAATGGCGGGTGCCCAACCTGAAATCATTTGCGAAAATTATGGTGCCCAACCCCACCGCCGACGGCATCGAGCGCCTGATGAATATGGACCTGGTGAAAAATGCGAAAGAGAAAGACCTGAAAGTGCTGAATATGTCCGAGCTCACCCCGCTGGCGGCAGAGGTGCCTTTCAAACTCGAAACCGGTCCCTCCTACCCGCTCTGGTTTCACAAGGGCGTGGGAATGTTCGATAAACAAACCGACATGTTTATTGACCGCATAAAAAACAACTATTACGACCTGGTAATTTTCGAATACATTCCTTACCTCAATAATTTTTATCCTTTCACAATCCGTGAGGCGCTGCAGCAGTATTATGAAAAGGTGGATACATTCACCGCGCCGCGCAAGCCGGCAACCGACGCGTGGGTGGAGGTGTATGTGAGGAGAAATTCACAATAACCGATACCTGTTTTGTCCTTTATTTTGTCTCAAAATATTCCGCCATCAGCACCGCCACGTCCATATTATCCAATCCCATCGAATACCTTAAGGGCATTGGCCCGCAACGCGGCGACCTGCTTAAGAAAGAACTGTCCATTTTTACGTGGAAAGATCTGCTGGAACATTTTCCTTATCGTCATATCGATAAGACAAAAGTCAGTCTCATTCGCGATATCACTCCTCTTACAGAATACATCCAGATTGCTGCCAAACTGATCAGCCTCGATACTTTGGGTGAAAGACGCGGACGCCGGCTGGTGGCTGAGGTGCGCGACGCCTCGGGATCGCTGGAGCTGGTATGGTTCCAGGGCATTCAGTGGATACAGAAAATGCTGGTGCCGGGACAAACCTACCTTATCTACGGCCGCGTGAGTTTCTTCCAGTCGAAACCGCAGATCACTCATCCCGAGATGGAGATTTATGAGCCGCAAAAAGCTGATGGCAAGGATTACCTGGAGCCGGTTTATCCCAGCACAGAAAAACTCAAGGCACGCGGTCTTGGTGGCAGGCAGATTGCTAAACTAACCCGCACCCTTTTCGCGTCGTTGCGCGAACACGATATTCCCGAAAACTTACCCGAGCCCATACGCAAAGCCTTACACCTGGTACCCCGGTACCGGGCATTTTGTGATGTTCATTTTCCACCCAGTATTGACGCGCACCAGAAAGCTTTGCAAAGGCTGAAGTTTGAGGAATTCTTTATCGCCCAGTTGCGCATGGGTTTGGTAAAAATTCAGCGGCACCGTTATTCCAAAGGTGTCCTATTCGGACAGGTGGGTGAATTGTTTAACCGTTTTTATAAAGATTACCTGCCTTTTGAACTCACCAATGCGCAAAAAAGAGTGATCAAAGAGATTCGAAAAGATATGGGCAGCGGCCGGCAAATGAACCGCCTGCTGCAGGGAGATGTGGGTAGCGGAAAAACGATCGTAGCATTACTCGTTCTGCTGCTGGCGGTTGACAATGGTTACCAGGGTTGCCTGATGGCTCCCACCGAAATACTGGCGCAGCAACACTACAAGAGCATTACCGGGCTGCTGAAAGATTTACCGGTCTCGGTCAGACTGCTTACCGGTTCCACAAAGGCAAAAGACCGCAAAATTATTTTGCACGGTTTGGCGGAAGGCAGCCTGAATATCATTATCGGCACCCACGCCCTGCTGGAAGATACCGTGCAATTCAGAAAACTGGGGGTAGCGATTGTTGACGAACAACATCGTTTTGGCGTGGAACAAAGGGCGCGGCTTTGGCAAAAAGCAACTATACCCCCGCACATACTGGTAATGACCGCCACACCCATTCCGCGCACCCTGGCCATGACTGCTTATGGCGACCTGGATTACAGCGTAATAGACGAATTACCTCCCAACCGTAAACCTGTTTTAACCGTACATAGATATGAAACAGCACGGCACCAGGTAATGGACTTTATTCGTAAAGAAATTGATAAGGGAAGACAGGCCTATATCATCTTTCCTTTGATTGAAGAATCGGAGAAACTGGATTATGAAAACCTGATGCGTGGTTATGAAAATGTGAAAGCATGGTTTCCCGAACCGAAATTCTGGATAAGTATGGTGCATGGACGGCAAAGCGCCGATGTGAAGGAAACAAACATGCAACGGTTCAAGACGGGTGACACCCAGATAATGGTTTCAACTACAGTAATTGAAGTGGGTGTGGATGTGCCAAATGCCAGCGTGATGGTGATTGAAAGTGCAGAAAAATTTGGTTTGTCACAATTGCACCAGTTACGGGGGAGAGTAGGCCGTGGAAGCGAAAAAAGCTTTTGCATTTTATTAACAGGCACTAAGCTGAACAATGAGGCGAGAGAAAGGTTAAAAATCATGACCGCTACCAATGATGGGTTCAAGATCGCGGAAAAGGACCTGGAGCTTCGTGGTCCCGGCGATATTGAGGGAACAAGACAAAGCGGTATGTTGAATTTTAAGCTGGCGAGCATCGTTGAAGACAGAGCTTTACTGGAAAAAGCCAAACTGGCAGCAGAAAAGCTGCTGGAAACCGATCCGGACCTTAGTTCGGCAGATAATTTGCAACTAAAAGTATACCTGCAATCACTCCAGGGTAAGACTGCCTGGAGTAAGATATCGTAATAATACCAGGCTAAACAGCGTTTATTCGAAGTAAAATCACGTAAAATCTATAAATCAGAAATCTTGGGCAGGAAAAGTGTAATAATAGTTACCCTAGTGTTGATTGCTGCAATAAGCACCTACGCTCAAGGCGGACCTTCCACCTTTGAGTTGGTTGAGAATAAGGGACAGTGGGACGACCGCGTGCAGTTTAAAGGCGAAATGCCTTCCGGCGATTTTTATTTACATAAAAATGGTTTTACCGTAGTTCAGTTTCATACCGGCGACCTCGAAAGGTTCATGAGGCGTCATCATGGTTTGGAAGATCTCGCGGGCAAAAGTGGTGGCGTGTATGGATTGCCCGGGCAAATTGACAAATCAAAAGATCCTGCGCAAATTAACAGCGTGCGCGCGCATGCTTACCGCGTGCATTTCGTGAATAGTAATGGCAATGCCGAAGTGGTGCCCGACAAAATGATTGATGACAACACCAACTATTTTATCGGCAACGATCCATCCAAGTGGGCACGCAAGGTGCGCACCTTCCAGGCAGTCACTTACCGGAATATTTATCCCAATATCGATGTACGTTATTATTCAGAAGGCGGCCGCCTGAAGTACGATTTTATCATTCATCCCGGCGGCGACGTGAATAATATTCTCATGCGCTACGAAGGCGCCGATAAATTATCGATTAAAAACCGTGAGCTGATCATCAAAACATCGGTGGGCGACCTGAAAGAATTGTATCCTTACTCATACCAGTTCGATAATATGAAAGGAAGATCACCGGTAAACGCTTCGTATGAACTGGTGGATAGCAAAACAGTTCGTTTTCGTGTTGGCGCCTATTCCAAAACCAGCACCCTGGTGATCGACCCCACGTTGATATTCTGTTCTTTCACGGGCAGCCGTGTGGGCCAATGGGGTTTTACTGCTACGCCCGGACCTGATGGTTCATTGTACTCAGGCGGTATTGTTTTCGGCAGCGGCTTCCCTACCAACAACGGTGCCTTCCAGGAATCGTTCCAGGGCGGCGGTAAGGATATCGGCATTTTTAAATTCACTCCCAATGGGCGCAACCGTGCCTATGCCACCTACATCGGTGGCAACGGCAATGAATACCCGCACAGCCTTATCTGCGATCCGATGGGCAACCTGGTAGTGATGGGCCGCAGCTATAGCAGCAACTATCCTGGCACCACTGAACTGGTGGATGGTGGGGGTAATGGCGATATTATTGTTACCAAACTCAATGCCGATGGTTCAAACATTATCGGTTCACTGCGCATCGGTGGCAGCGGCCAGGATGGCGTGAACGTGGCTGACCAGCAGGAAAATAGCGGAGCCGGTGTACAATCTACTATGCGCTTTTATGGCGACGACTCCCGAAGCGAAGTACAGCTGGATGCCGCGGGAAATATTTACGTGGCCGCACAAACGAAGAGTCCGCGTTTTCCCAAAACAGCCGGTCGTTTTCAACCCTCCCCTGCCGGCGCACAAGATGGCGTGGTGATAAAAATCAATCCCACCTGTACTTCTGTCATCTGGGCCAGCTTTCTCGGCGGCGATGGTGACGATGGCGCTTTCGTGATCGGCGTTCGTCCCAGCACCAACGAAATTTATGTGGCCGGCTCCACTACCAGCCGCAACGTGGCGCACAGCAAGGCTGGCGCTTACCAACCCACTTACCAGGGCGGTAACGCCGATGGTTTTATGGCGCGCATCAGCAACGATGGTACGCAGCTCATCAACTGGACCTACATGGGCACTCCGGCATTCGATGCTATATATGGTATCCAGTTCGACCGCAACAGTATTCCCTATGTCATGGGGGTGAGTGAAGGCAACTGGCCCGTTCAAAATGCAGCCTGGAGTGTACCCAACTCAAAGCAATTTATTGCTAAAGTGGAGCCCGATCTTTCAGGGTTTATTTATTCTACCGTGTATGGCAGCGGCGCTTCAAAACCCAATATTTCTCCTGTAGCTTTCCTGGTTGACCGCTGCGAAAATGTGTACGTATCTGGCTGGGGCGGGTGGATTGTACCCAACGGCAATTCATATAACATGGCCGGCACTGCGGGTATGCCTACCACACCCGACGCCATCAAATCGGTTACTGATAATCGGGATATGTATTTTATCGTGATCAAGAAAGATGCCTCCGACTTGCTTTACGGCACTTTCTTTGGTCAGAGCGGCGGCGAAGGCGAGCACGTGGATGGTGGCACCAGCCGCTACGATGAAATGGGTGTGATATACCAGGCCATATGCGCTAACTGCTATGGCAGTCAGCAGGGACCAATCACTTCTCCCTTCCCTACCACGCCGGGCGTGTGGGGACCGGTAAACGGAACCAATGGCGCGGAATGTAACCTGGCCGTTGTGAAACTTGCCTTCAACTTTGCAGGTGTGGGTTCAGGTCCGAAAGTATTTATTAACGGCGCTTACGATACCGTGGGCTGCGTTCCCTTTGAGGCGGAATTCCGCGACACCATTCGCAATGCAAAAAAATATATCTGGAACTTTGGCGATGGCAGCCCTGAAGTAGAATCCACCGATTTTAGCATAAAGCATACTTATACCGACGTAGGTACTTATACCATACGCCTCATAGCAATCGACTCTACCAGCTGTAATATTTCCGACACTGCCTACCTCACGCTGCAGGCGCGCGATGATGAAGCGCTTGTCGATTTCAGTATGCGCAAGGTGGGAGGCTGCGATGTATTGAACTATGAATTTACCAACCTCTCAACGCCACCGGCAGGCCGATCATTTCACGATAAAAGCTTTATATGGGATTTCGGTGATGGTACGCGCGTCACCACCGGGTTGGGTACCGTAACGCATCCCTATGATTTGCCCGGTACATACGTGGTAAAACTCATTCTGGCAGATACCGGGTTCTGTAACTCGCCCGATTCTGTAGTGCGAACTTTCAATATTGCCGCAAACGTTGTTGCGCGCATTTACCTCGACACCCCAGGCTGTGCGCCTTATACCGCGCAATTCTACAGCACTTCACTGGGTGGTCATGACTTCTTCTGGGATTTTGGTGATGGCACCACCTCCACAGAAATGAACCCGCAGAAATTCTATAGTACCACCGGTCAATACACCGTTAAACTGGTAGCGGTGGATACAAACACCTGTAACAAGACAGACTCGACCACGTTTACCTTTTGGGTGCATCCAAAACCATTTGCTGAATTCTATACCACGCCCGTGCCACCCCAAAACAATACGCCAACGGTCTTCCATAATCAATCCACCGGCGGCGTAAGGTATAAATGGTACTTTGGCGATGGCGACAGTACCATCACGAATAGTATGGATACGGTGTTGCACCAGTACAACGAAACCGGTACTTTCTATGCGCAATTGATCACCTATAATGAATTTGGGTGTACCGACACGGCGGAACATGAAGTGCAGTCGCTGATAACGCCATTGCTCGATGTGCCGAATGCTTTCACGCCGGGAAGATTTGGACAAAACAGCACCATCAAGGTGCATGGTTTTGGCATCGCCCGCATGACCTGGCGCATTTATAACCGCTGGGGGCAGGTGGTGTATGAATCAAATAACCGTAAGGCGGGCTGGGATGGCACTTACAAAGGCCAGCCACAACCCATGGATGTATATGCTTATACCCTGGATGTAGAATTTACCGATGGCACCAGGATAAGAAAAACGGGCGATATTACGTTGATTCGTTAACTGGTGAACCTGGAGGCAGCTTAATATGTTAACAAAGCTATAACACGTTATCAGGCCCTTTATTTGTCAACTTGTTAACGCATTTACCCGTACCCTTGATACAGCGATATTGAAAACGTAACTTAGAGGAAGGGGACAACAAATGAAAAAGAAAATTTACCAGGGCTTACTGATGCTGATCAGCATGGCGGCTTGCACAGGGTTAAGAGCGCAGGATTTTCATTTCTCGCAATGGTGGAACTCGCCTTTAACGACCAATCCCGCCAATACAGGTTTTATTCCTGACGCCGACTATCGCATCGGCGCCAACTACCGCAATCAGTGGTCCTCCGTAATGAGTGTCCCCTACAAGACTATGAGTGTCTGGGGCGATGCACAGGTGTTTCGCGATCGTATAGAAAGCGGATGGATGGGACTGGGCGGCGTGATATTGCGCGATGCGGCGGGTTCGGGCGGACTTACTTCCACCAAAATATATTTGTCGGCAGCCTACCACCAGATGCTGGGTGTTGCGCACCTTTTATCGGCAGGTTTCAACGTGGGCTGGGCCAACAAGCGCATCAACCAGGCCAATTTGAAATTTCCCGACCAGTTCGATGGAAGATTTTTCGACTCCAACCTCCCCACTTCCGTAGTGCTGGATAATCCCAGTGTGAATTATTTCGACGTGCAGGTAGGTCTCAACTATGCTTATTTCCCCACCGAAAACTTATATGTCAATGGCGGCATCTCGGCCTGGCATTTGAACAGGCCCCGCGAGTCATTCTTTTCAACTGATATTTCAGGATATGACTCACGCATACAACCACGTTACAATGCCTTCCTGAATGTGAGCTACAAGTTGAGTGATATGGTCATCATCAACCCGATGGCCTATTATTCGCAACAGGCAAAATCGAATGAACTGGTTGGCGGAGCCACCATCCAATACAACCTGTCGGGCGATGGAGAATCGCAGTTGTATGGCGGACTGGTATATCGCGCAGGCGATGCATTTATACCGATGGTGGGTTTTGAATGGAAAAACATCAAGCTGATGTTTACTTATGATGTGACCACTTCATCTCTCAAAAACTATAATAATGGCCGCGGCGCCTGGGAATTTGCGCTGCTGCGTCATGGTTTTTATAATGAATATACGCGTGACAGGACATCCATCTGTCCAAAATTTTGATACTAAAACTGATTATATACCCTAAACGATAATCCAGCCCATTTGTCGTTTCAGGTACGTAATTAAAATAAGACTAACATTGGTTGCAAGAAGCCTGATCTATCTGCTTTTATTGTTTGCTCCGCTTGCGGCCTGGTCGCAGAGTGGCGCTACCACTTTTGAGTTTATCGAGAACAAAGGCCAGTGGGATCAACGCGTTCGTTTTATGGGCCAATTGCCCAGGGGTGAGTTTTATCTTCATAACAACGGCTTTACCGTCACCATGCACAACGAGAAAGACCTGATGAAGCTGATGAGGCATCATCACGGACACGGTGATGGCGGAGCCACTGCTACAAAAGCAACCAAACGAAAAGGCAAATCGGGCAATACCATCGACCCCGGCGATAATCCTGCTCCGCCCGATGGCCACACCGTGCATTCACACGCTTACCGCGTAACATTTGTGGGAGCCAATGAATCGGCGGAAGTCGCCCCCGACAAGATCGTTCCTTCATACAACAACTATTTTATCGGCAATGACCCATCCAGGTGGGCGAGGAATGTGAAGCTATACCAGGCCATCACGTATAAAAATGTTTACCCCAATATTGATGTCCGTTATTATTCTGAAGCAGGTTCACTCAAATATGATATCATCGTTCACCCCGGCGGCGATGTCGATAAGATAGCGCTGCGCTATGAAGGCGTTGACAAGTTACAGTTGAAAAATAACGAGCTCATCATAAAGACTTCCGTAGGTGATGTGAAAGAATTGTATCCTTACTCTTATGAATTTGAAGCGAAGTCGGGAAAAAAAGAGATCGCATGCTCTTATGTGCTCGATAAGGATAATACAGTTCGTTTTCGTCTGGCAAACCGCAATCCAAACGCAACGCTGATCATAGATCCTACGCTGATCTTTTCTTCATTCACACGCAGCACCGCCAACAACTGGGGCTTTACCGCCACTTATGGGCCCGATGGTTCCGTGTTTGCCGGTGGTATCGTTTTCAGTCCGGGTTTTCCCACCAGTCCCGGTGCTTATCAAACCGGTTTTACCGGCGGCGGTGGCAAGGGAGTGGATATCGGCATTATGAAATTCTCCCCCGATGGCCGCAACAGGGTGTACGCTACTTACCTGGGTGGCAACAACGACGATCTGCCGCATAGCCTTGTTGCCGATGGGGCCGGCAACCTGGTGATGCTGGGAAGAACTTACAGCAGCGATTATCCCACTAAATCGCCGCGCGTAGGCCCGGGTGGCGGTTGTGATATCATAGTCACTAAGCTGAATGCCGCCGGCTCCGACCTGATCGGTTCCATGATCATTGGCGGCAGTGGCGATGATGGCGTCAATATCACAGACCAGTTTAAGAGCGGCAACGACGAGGCTATATCATTGCTGCAGAATTACGGCGACGACTCACGCAGCGAAGTGATACTCGACGCCGCCAACAATATTTACGTGGCTGCGCAAACGCAGTCGGGCAATTTCCCGGTGGTTGGCAATGTTTTCCAGGATAAACTGAGTGGGAAGCAGGATGGCGTGGTAATGAAAATTAACCCCAATTGCAATGCGGTTTTATGGAGTAGCTACCTGGGTGGCGAGGAAGATGATGCAGCCTTTGTGCTGGCGCTGCACCCGGGCAGCAACAACCTATATGTGGCGGGCGGCACTTTCAGCGATGGGCTCTTTTCCCAACCGAGTCCTGGAGTAATTCAGAGTACCCGCGCAGGCCAGGCCGACGGCTATATAGCCGTGATCAGCAACGACGGCAGTCAACTGGTCCGGGGCACTTACCTGGGCACTACTTCTATGGATATTATTTATGGCATACAATTCGACCGCAACGGTTTTCCTTATATAATGGGTGTGAGCCGTGGAGGCTGGTGGGTGATCAATGCGAACTTTAAAAATGACGGATCCAAACAATTTGTATCCAAATTGGAACCCGATCTTTCTGCATTTGTGTATTCCACCGTGTTTGGCAGCGGCGCGCCCAAACCGAATATTTCCCCCGTAGCATTCCTGGTTGACCGTTGTGAAAATGTGTACGTGTCTGGCTGGGGCGGGTGGATTCAACCCGGTGATGATCCGTATGACCTGGCGCTTACAACCGGAATGCCTGTCACCCCCGACGCCATAAAATCGACTACAGATGGCCGTGATTTCTATTTTATGGTAATAAAAAGAAATGCCGAAAGCTTATTGTACGGCAGCTTTTTTGGACAGGATGGCGGCTATGGCGAGCATGTGGACGGCGGCACGAGTCGTTTTGATGAGCAGGGTGTGATCTACATGGCCATCTGCGCCAACTGCTATGGCAGTAATAGTCCTGTTCCGCTAACGAGTCCCTTCCCCACTACGGCAGGTGTTTGGGGACCCGTGAATCCCACGGGCAACGATGGTTGCAACCTGGCCGCGGTTAAAATTTCCTTCAATTTTGCGGGCGTAGGTTCGGGACCAAAACCATATGTCGGCAATACACACGATACTGTAGGCTGCGTGCCCTTCACGGTTACTTTCCGCGATACGGTACGCAACGCGAAAAAATATATCTGGAATTTCGGTGATGGCTCACCCGATGTAGAAGGCGACTTTGAAGTTTCGCACACTTACACGCAGGTAGGAACCTATGTGATCAGGCTGATTGGTATTGACAGTAGCACCTGCAATATTGCCGACACCGCTTATACAACTGTGTATGTGCGCGACGACTACGCTCCTGTGGCCATGGATGTCATCAAGCTCGATCCGTGCGAAGAATTGAAATATTCTTTCCGGAATCTTTCTGTACCTGCATCGGGTAAGGCATTCGGCGACTCCAGTTTTATCTGGGATTTCGGCGACGGCACCACCAGGTATGCGGGCATCAACCCGGTAGAGCATTCCTATGCTGCGCCGGGTCAATATACGGTACGGCTGATCATGGTGGATACCAATTTCTGCAATGCCCCCGATACGGCATCACGGCTCCTGGGCGTGTCTGCCGTGGCCGATGCGCGCATCAACCCGCCACCACCAGGTTGCGTGCCTTATTCTGTTGCTTTTGACAACGTTTCTACAACGGCCCAGGAGTATCACTGGGACTTCGGTGATGGCACTACTTCCACCGAAATGAACCCCGTACATATATACAGCAATGTTGGAAAATACACTGTGAAACTGGTCATCGTTGATTCCAACACTTGCAACATTACCGACTCTGCGTTGGTGGAAGTGGTCGTGAATCCGCAGCCTAATGCGCAGTTTACCACAACGCCGGTGCCGCCAACGGTGAACACGCCCACCATTTTCTATAACCTGTCAACCGGCGGCGTAAGGTATAAATGGATTTTCGGTGATGGTGACAGCACAATTAAGACCACCACGGATACCGTTAAACATCAATACAACGAAACCAACACTTACCAACCCTGCCTGATCGTGTACAATGAATTTGGATGTACCGATACGATATGCCACGATGTGCAGGCACTGATCGATCCCCTCATGGACGTGCCCAATGCCTTCACCCCCGGCCGTGGCGGGCAGAATTCCATCATCCGTGTGGAAGGTTTTGGTATTGCACGTATTACCTGGCGAATCTACAATCGCTGGGGCCAGTTAGTCTTCGAAACCACCAACCGCAAAACCGGCTGGGACGGCACCTATAAAGGCCAGCCGCAACCAATGGATGTATATGCCTATACGCTTGATGTAGAGTTTGTGGATGGTCGCAAGACGCGCAAGACAGGCGATATAACGCTGATACGGTAAGGGGGCTACGCACAATTCTTGCATGCAATTGGCAGCAAAAGGCATGCTGATTGTTGCCCGAATTGATCTCCTAAGCGCGAACCCGCTGGAAAATACTGGGAATACCAAAAAGATCGAGGGCGTAATGCTAAGAACCCTGTGGTTGCCTGGAGAGTATGTTGAGCAGGAATTGATGACGCTGGAGAAAAAATGAGAAGTATCTTCTCCGCTTTAGCGATGCTGCTCGTATATAGCAGACTTAACCACGCTCTGCAGTTGCTGTACCTCCGCCTCGCTCAACAACGGCGAATTTGCTGCACCTACCGCATCATTTAACTGCTGCTCTGTGCGAATACCCACAATGGCTGAAGCGATCGCCGCGTTGTGCAATACCCAGCGAATAGCAGTCTGTGCCGCACTCCTGCCCTTTCCGGATATTTTCCTAACCGTATCAGCCACTGCTGATACCTGTTGGCTGGAATAATTGAGAAATGCTTCAGCAGGTTTATCTACCAACAAACCTTTTGCCACAGGTCCGCGTGCCAATACGCCGATATTATTTTCCTTCAACAAGGGCAAACAGGTTTCTTCGGGTCTTCTGTCGAGCAGGCTGTATTGCATCATCACGCTCACGATATGGGAGCGCTTCACGTATTCGCGTATAACATTAGGCCTGATTGATGAAATACCGTAATGCCTGATCTTTCCCTGCTTTTTTAATAATTCAAACACATTGATGATATCATCGATCGGGTCGTCGATGGTGCCGCCGTGCAATTGATAGAGATCGATATAATCTGTTTGAAGCCGCCGCAGACTTCCTTCCACGCTTTGCAATATATACTCGGGTCGCGGGTCCCAGTCGAATCCACTGCCGTCGGCGCGCCAGCGATTTCCCACTTTGGTGGTAATGATTACTCTATCGCGCATGCCCGCGAAAGCTTTGCCTACTGTTTCTTCGTTGAAACCTTTCTGATACAAATCGGCTGTGTCGAAAAAGTTGATTCCCATTTCTACCGCCTGGTGTAACAATCTGGCGTTTTGTGCATGATCATTACCGAGCGACATGCACCCAAAGCCGATTTCACTGATCTTTAACAATGATCGGCCTAATTCCTGATAATTCATGGCCCGAAGTTCCGTTTTTATCGCGTTCAACGCAACCGAACGGGAGTATCCTTGGTAAACAACATTTTTAAAATCAATTTCCTGACATGACCTTAAAAACTGTGTTGACGCTACTGACCATTCATGTAGTAGTCCTGATCTCGTGTAGCAAAAAAGACAAAAGCTTCGAAAACCCTCACGAACTCCCCAACCTGGGCAATAGCAATACAAGTTATGGATGGCAATACGTAAGTAATTCCACCAATTTTAACGGCTGCATCGATACTGCCTATACGCATACCGCTGCAGACGTCACAGTACTAACCGTAGAAGGCACCGATTCCAATGGCAATGCATTCCTGATGGCGCTAGGTTCTCCTGATGGCAATCTTGCACCCGGCACCTATTCAGAAATCGAGGGCGCTGGTATGGTTGTCACCGACAAAGAAGGCAACTCATTTTATTCAAAATCGATGACCATCAAAATCAACAGCATCAGCAGTTCCGACGTGGCGCTTGAATTCAGCGGCAACTTCACCGATGATCCGTCCACAAATAATACTTCCTTCAGCATTACGAGTGGAAAGCTGAATGCAGTAATTGGTGGCGACTCACCGTGCAACTAGTTTAAGCCGGGAATTTTCATCGCGCGGCTTGAGAGAGTAAGCCCGGAATTCTCATCGCTCGGCCCGTGCGTTTAAGCCCGAATCCCCCTATGCGGCCTGCAAGCCTAAGCTCTGAATTCTCATTGCGGGGCTCGCAAGATCGCCACTGAGTGTGCACCCGAGAATGATGCGCACAAATACGGGTACACTGGTGCAATGACCAGGTTCATATGCTTGCACGCACAAAATTCCCCACGCGGGCTGGCCTTTAACTAAGTGCTCAGCCCGCAGTGGCACAATAAGCATCTTTCCCCACTTAATCCTATTTTTGCCTCTCTACAAAACACACCAAAACTATGATCGCAGTAAAAGGTTATGCGGCAAAGGATGCGAAGTCTCCTTTGGAACCGTTTTCATTCGAACGAAGAGATCTGCGTCCCAATGATGTTCACATCGAAATACTCTATTGCGGTGTTTGTCACTCCGATATTCACCAGGTGCGCAATGAATGGGGCGGCTCTATTTATCCGATGGTACCCGGTCACGAGATCGTTGGCCGCGTGAAAGCGGTTGGCGAAAAAGTGACAAAGTTCAAGCCCGGCGATATAGCAGCCGTTGGTGTGATGATCGAAACCTGCAACAACTGTAAACCCTGCAAAAACGGCCTCGAACAATATTGCGTTGAAGGTTTTACCGATACTTATAACGCCATCGAGCGCGATGGCAAGACTGTCGCAATGGGCGGCTATTCCACAGAAATAGTCACCGACGAAAAATTCACTCACCTGGTCCCCGCGGGCCTCGACCTGGCGGGTGTGGCCCCGTTGCTTTGCGCCGGCATCACCACTTACTCGCCACTCCGCTATGCCAAGGTAGGCAAAGGCGTAAGGACAGCAGTCGTGGGCCTGGGTGGTCTCGGGCATATGGCCGTAAAGTTTGCCGCATCCTTTGGTGCTGAGGTAACTGTGCTCAGCACATCGCCTTCAAAAGAAGCCGACGCGCGCAGACTGGGTGCGCATCATTTTGCGTTGACCACCGACCGCGATACAATGAAAAAACTCGACAGCAGTTTTGATGTGATAATCGACACACTATCGGCCAATCACGATTTCAATCCCTATCTCGACCTGCTGGATCTGGATGGCAGGCTGATGGTGGTGGGCCTGCCCTCGGAACATTCGAAAGCCAGGACACACAAACTCACCAGGAATCGCCGCAGTATAACGGGTTCCACGATTGGCAGCCTGGCCGAAACACAGGAGATGCTTAACTACTGCGCCCAACATAATATTGTAGCAGACGTAGAAGTCATCCCTATCCAAAAGATCAATGAAGCTTACGATCGCATGCTCAGAAACGATGTGAAATATCGCTTCGTTATCGACCTGGCCTCATTGAAACAATAGATCAACACAGCATTTCATCAAGGATCCGCTGCCGGATATCTAAATACCCTGGACAGGTTTGAAACGCCTGATAGTTTTGAGTCAAAATCGAAGCTATCATGCGTTTTCATTTTACACTGGTGCTATTGTGCGCTTGCGCAATGAGCAGCGCCCAACAGATTCGCGGAAAAGTCCTTGATTCCGCCACCAGGCAACCACTGCCGCTGGTAACCATCCACCTGATGAAGCCCGACCGCACGCCTGTTAGTACCGTTATATCGGATAGCCTGGGTAGATATGTGCTGTGGTGCGACACGGGCACATACAAACTGCTATTTACCTCCGCCGGTTATCGTCCGTTGCTGATAGAACTAATTACTGCCACCGGTAAATCCTCATCCAACGATAGCACGGCATCCGATACTTACCACAGGCAGTCACTGAATGATCACGTGATGCCCCAGGTTATTCCCGACACATACCTGCAGCCCGATACCAATCTATTGACCGCCGTTACCGTTTTGGGCCGCAGGCCCATTATAGAACCACGCGCCGATGGATTTGTGTACAACGCAGAAGATGATGCTACCATCGCTGCGGGGACTGCCGTGGATCTGCTGCGCCGGGTACCTATGATCAGTATGACGCAGGACGGAAGTCCCAGCATTCGCGGTAGCCTGAATGTGCGCGTGTTTATCGACAACAGGCCTTCTTCCGTATATGCATCCTCGGTGCCTGAGGCCTTGCAACAAATACCATCAGAAGAGATCGCAAGCGTTGAGATCATTACCCACCCCTCCGCACGCTTTGATGCCGAAGGCACTGACGCAGTGATCAATATCATCACCAGGAAGAGGCGTTATGACGGCTATAACGGCAGCCTGCGCACTAATCTCAGCGACAGAAACCAGGATTTGTCTGGCACTTTCAAGTGGCGGTCCGGGAATTGGATTACCAATATTGACCTGAAACTGTACCGATCTGTGTATGAAGGTGGCAGTAAGCTTCTGCGCTCGGCGAGCAAACAGGAAACTGCCGCCAGGCTTGAACAGGATCGCGACCGCAACTGGAGACAGGAAATTGCCATTCCAGCACTGAATATTACGCGCATTATTGATTCACAGAATTCAGTCAACTTTCATTATCGTTTCCGTGATCACTTCCTTTCTGAAAATGTCGTACAGAAAACCAAAACTTTCACCAACAATTCCCATTCTGATTTTTTCACGCGTGTAATTCCCACCCGATTATGGAATGCAGCCCATACCTTTTCCAGTGCGTGGACCGGGCAGTCACGCAATAAGAAAAGCGAGTATAACCTGCTGGGCTTTATACTTTCCCACAAGGGCACCGACGATTACGACCTGGATCAACTACGGGGACACATCATTGACTTCCGCGAAAAAAGCCGTGGCCAGGTCAGTAACCGTGAATTCTACCTGCAAGGCGATTTCGTACAAAGCATTACCTCCCTGTCGAAGCTGGAAGCCGGTTTCAAATCCACCTGGCGTACCAGTCGCACACAATACCTGGTTGATATTTTTGACATGCCATCAGACAAATTCCTCCAAGATGCCTATCGCTCGGCCAGGTTTCATTTGCAACGCGATATTCACGCCGCCTACACGTCTTACCAGCTTGCCATCAAAAAATGGCAGGTGCGCGCGGGTATTCGTTTTGAGCAAACCCGCATGTTTATTGGATTCAAGGACACTGCCCTGCAGGTGCCCGACTTTTTGAACTGGTTACCCCATGTTTTGGCGCGCCATAGCTTTAATGATCAACACTCAATCACCTACAGCTATACCACGCGCATCGAACGACCGTTTACTTTCTACCTGAACCCCTATATCAATTATGTTGACTCATTCAGCATCAACTATGGAAATCCGAATCTGGCTCCAGAAGTTACGCATGCACATACGCTTGAATACAACTACAACAAACATCCCCTGTTTGCAAGCGCATCCCTGGCGTACCGAAATACCAAAAATTCAATCGAAGAATACAGAATCATTCGCCCTGATAAGGTGACTGAAAGCACTTACCGCAATATTGGCCGCGCCGATAACTGGTCGCTTAGTTTTGCTTTCAGGTATAACCCTTCCAGGAAATTCAACCTTGGTAATACTGTAACCACCCAGTATGTCTACTTCAATAGCCCGTCGTTGAATCTTCAATCAAGCGGGTTTATATGGCAGAATTCTTTCAACGTCTCTTACCGTTTTGACAAAGGTTTCACGCTGGAGTCATATGTCACCTTTGAATCCGGCCTGATCGACCTGCAGTCGAAGCAAAGTCATTACCTTTTTTACAACCTGCTACTCACCAAATCTCTGCTCAGCGAAACATTGAACATCACCTTCCGCATGGATGGCATTTTCGATCGCTGGTGGTACCGGACCTGGGAAATCAGCAATGCATCCTTTTACCAGGCTACTACCTACCGCTTTGTCAATCGCCTGTTCCGGCTCGCCATTTCCTGGAAGTTGGGCAAGCAGGATTTGCGCGCCCCGGCAATAAGACGCGCTGAGTCGAGCGATCAATGATTCGTCAATTTCAACAATGCCTCGGGGTAGCGGCTACAAAATTCGTGTCCAGGTTCTCAAAAAATCATGATAGTTGCTTACCAAAAGTTAATCCCGCGTCGAAGCCGGAAAGAAAGACCTTCGCCCGGCAAAGCCCGCTCTCTGCCCGTCAAGCGAGCCCTGCCTCTGAGCGAAGTCCCACCGTTAACGCGACGAGTTCGGAATCGGTTAACGTGGATGAACAACAACCAAACAATCACAAACTGGTCTTAGCGAAGACTACTTCTTGCACGGCACCGGTTAAGGGTTCGTACAGGATGGGAATAATATCCTGCGCAACGAACAGCGTCGTTTGACATAACTGGCGACAAAGTTTTCGATTCGCCGCGCGTCAATCCTCTGGCCAGGCGCAGCAACCTGCCATTAAATAATTTTACCACAGCTCAAAATTTTTCAATGATTAATTATGTCTGCATTCAATGTGGACATAGTAAACATAGGGTACGTTGAGTTCTCTTTTGGCAGGCCGGCCGGACACCTGAGTTGCTCACCGTAATAAATAATCCCAACGAGCAGGGGACGTTCACGAAAAGGGCATCCGGCACAACCTACCTAAACATACTGTACAGAGCCAACCATTTAAAAAAGGCGATGAGTCAAAATTACTATTGGGGCTAGCCCGAAACCATGTGAAAAAAACAGTTTTTTTCGATTTTTTTCACCCTATTTCGATTAAGTATATACGCAAAGTGAGTGGAAATCTACAAACGCGGAGGCGAACCGGGCTGGGGTGAGAAGGCAGCAAAAGCCCTGGAAGAAGATGCAAAGAATGGAGCCAACGAGCGCAGCCGGAGTCGCCCCCAGGGTGTAGTGTACAGGGCGGCCTCCGCCCATTCACATTCACATTCAATTTCAATTTCATTTCCCTTCTTCAATCTTCTCCTCCTTCTCTTAAATTTGCGCCTTAACACTAAACACACATGCAAGCAACATCTTCCCCGGAAAAAGAGCTCTATTCCATACCGGCACGATTCAGACGCATAGAGAACCTGCACATTCTTATGTGGCTGCTGAAAGATATATCCTGGGCCATGCTATATAAGGAACTGGGCGTGGCTATGCTGGTGCCGACCATGGTAGTGGCCATACTGATCACCTGGCAGACGAGAAAGCTGCCGTCAGAACTTTTTCATAACCTGGCCGTGGTGTGCTGGATTACGGCGAATGGCTACTGGATGATCGTGGAGTTTTTCTGGCCCGAGTTTGACGAACTGCGCTATTATACGGCAATACCGTTTTCGATAGGAATTGTCTTCATTTTATCGTACTACCTCATCATATTGCCAAGGGAAAGAAGAAAAAAAGCCACCACCTTATAACAAGAAAATCGGGGTGCGTTGACGGCACCCCGATTCTAAACCATAAACAAAAAGCCATGTAAAATTTTTCTATCAGGCAGCGAGTTTATTAGTGTTTAAAATGACCATCGGATCCTGGCGCAATAAATGACTCATTGCATGGTACAACTCGGGCAACTCATGACGCATGCGAATGGGATTTTCAAAAAATACTTCCACGCTCACAGCCCAGAACTCATGGTAGTTGGTGCCGGCATAATCGCCCAATATATTCTTGCTTCCTTTCTGCATCGATTCAAAAATGGGACGAGCAACTTTTGAGAAATTCTTGAATTCTCTTTTGAAATGTTTGTCTTCCTCGGTCTGCGTAATGAAGTTCACATAAGCCAATGCATGACCCATTTCATGCAAACCCACATTGCAGTTGGGCGTGAGACCTTTAATACCCTTCATGAAATTATCCCACGACAAATAAATTCCGCTGTGATCCACATGGCCCTGGAAGGGTCGTGAATAAAATCCATAGTGGTAATCGTCTTTCAACACGAATATGTCTTTGAAATAATTCAACAGGTATTTATCCAAACCGAAAGTGAGCTGAATAGCCACCGCACTGATCAGGATGGGCATTTCGGCGCTTTCACTCACTTCTATATAATGGAAGCGTTTTGCCTTTCTGAAAATAAATGTGCGGAACAAAAACTTGCGCTGCTCATCCAGGCTGAGCCGGTTATAATATTTAAGATGACGCGAAATGACAGAGTGGTAAAAAGTTTCCTGCTGGAGAAAAGATTTGTATTGGCGTTTTACATACAAACGGTTAATCCAGGAGCTTACCGGACCGTGCAATACGATAATGCCGAAGACCACCAGGAAAATGACCAAGATTTCCATAAGGTTCCATTTTTTCTTTTTGGGAATGCAGGTACGAGCTCAACCGAAACTTGGTCTTCACAAAGCTTTGGATTGAAAAAATGGGTCTTCAGGGAAAGTGGAGTTCTAAGAGTTAAAATGAGCGGTCATCAAAGGAGAGGATCAATGACGTTACAAAATAGAAAGAATAAATTAAAAATGAAAGCCTTTGGCGCAAATTTATGCTTACGTTATAAGTGGTTGACTTTAAGCGGCTTCTACTGGCTTCAGGAACAATTGAGGGGATAACATATCCTGGTTCAGCAGTTTACACATGGCGGCATACAACGATGGCAGCTGATCGCGGAATGACTCGGGGCGTTCAAAAAAATTTTCTACACATACGGCCCAGAACTCTTCGTAATTCGTTGCAGCATAATTGCCCAGCAGCGTAAAGCGTCCTTCCTTAACCTCCTGGTACACTTTACGGCCCGTTCGTGAGAATTCTACAAATCGCTGTTTAAACCCGTTATCCGACCCGTCATTGGCAATAAAGTTCACATACGAAAGCGCATGCGCCATCTCGTGCAGTCCCACATTATCGCCATCATGATAGTTTTCAAAGGCGCGCAGAAAATTCGACCACGACAGGTATATCCCATCCTTATTCACATGTCCCTGGAAAGGCACATTATACAAGCCGTAGTTGTAGTCGCTTTTCACCAAATAAATAGTATGAAAATGGTCCAGCAGGTAATTTTCCAGCCCAAAAGTCAGTTGTACCGCCACCGCACTTACCAGCAAAGGCATGTGTTCTTCGGCCTCCAGTTGAACGTATTTAAAGCGTTTGGAGGTCATAAAACGCAGCGTTCGTTTCAGGAAGCGTTCCCTCAGCGGCGGCGAAAGGCTTTGATAATAAGGGTTAAACCGCTCCAGGATGCTGCTGTAAACCGATTGTTTATCAAGGTAAACCCGGTCGGCAATCTGTCTATTTAGCGTTCGGCGCACCCATCGTATAAAGATCGGGACCACAAATACGAAGGCGATGGTAATAAAGGGTATGGCGATGGGCCAGCCCGTGACGGGCTCATTGCGGGAATCTTCTACTACGCGCCCGGCTTCGGCAATCGACACGCGGTAAATAGTGTCGCCCTGCGCATTCATAAAATATAAGGAATCACCGGGCATAATAGTGAAAATAAACAATTTGGGTTTTCATTTACCTTTGCCACCCGCGCCCATATTCCGGGAGCCCAAAATCAATAAAGTATCAACGAATCTATCAGTAAAAAAATTACGGCATGTACAGAACTCATACCTGTGGCGAATTAAGATTGTCGCATGCAGGCACGGCGGTGACCCTTGCAGGCTGGGTACAGACGATCAGGAAATTTGGCAGCATCACTTTCGTTGATCTCCGCGACCGCTACGGTATTACGCAGTTGTTGCTGGGCGAATCACATAATGCCCAGTTGGATAAAGAGCCGCTGGGACGCGAATACGTGATACAGGCTAAGGGCAAAGTAGCCGAACGCACCAACAAAAATCCGAATATTCCCACAGGCGATATAGAGATACATGTAGAAAGCTTTACTATTCTCAATAAGGCAGCAACGCCGCCTTTCACCATCCAGGACGATACCGATGGCGGCGACGACCTGCGCATGAAATACCGCTTCCTGGATCTGCGCCGCAATGCGGTGAAGAAAAATCTTGAGTTGCGCTATGCCGTTAACCGCGCCGCGCGCAATTACCTGCACGAACAGGGATTCATGGATATCGAGACGCCCTTTCTCATCAAATCCACGCCCGAAGGCGCGCGCGACTTCGTAGTGCCTTCGCGCATGAACCCGGGACAGTTCTATGCCTTGCCGCAGTCGCCGCAGACATTCAAGCAACTGCTGATGGTGAGCGGCTACGACCGTTATTACCAGGTGGTGAAATGTTTCCGCGACGAAGACCTGCGCGCCGACAGGCAGCCCGAGTTTACGCAGATCGACTGCGAAATGAGTTTCGTAGAGCAGGAAGATATCCTGAATATGTTTGAAGGCATGATCAAACACATCTTCCGAGAAGTGAAAGGAATTGAGATCACGGAACAAGTACCGCGCATGAGCTGGGAAGACGCCATGTGGCAATATGGTAACGACAAACCCGATATCCGGTTTGGTATGCCCCTGCTCAATATCAAATCAGCCTTTACCCGCGGCGGAAAAATTACCGCTACCGGCGAGCTGATTGCAGGCACTGAATTCAAAGTGTTCAACGAAGCTGAAACCGTGCTGGCCATTGCCGTGCCCGGCGCTGCCGAATATACCCGCAAACAAACCGATGAACTAACGGAATGGGTCAAGCGCCCGCAAATCGGCATGCAGGGATTGGTATATATAAAATGCAATAGCGACGGCACCTATAAGAGCAGCGTAGACAAATTTTTTACCGAAGAAAAACTCAAGGCCATTGCCGATGCAGCGGGTGCCAAAGCCGGCGACCTGGTGCTGATACTGGCAGGCCGCGAGGAAAGAACACGCAAGGCTATGAGCGAGCTGCGCATGGAAATGGGTGAAAGACTGGGGCTGCGCAGAAAAGATGAGTTCAAATTGTTGTGGGTGCTCGACTTCCCGCTGTTTGAATACGATGCGGAAGAAAACCGCTGGGTGGCGCGTCACCATCCGTTCACATCACCCAAACCGGAGCATATTCCCATTATGATCAACAACGACCCGGTAATAAAAGATGCGGCCAACTATCTTCAGCATCCTTATGCCCAGATCAAGGCCAATGCCTATGATATGGTGCTGAACGGTAATGAAATTGGCGGCGGTTCTATACGTATATTCCAGCGCGACCTGCAGGAAAAAATGTTTGCTGCCCTCGGTATGAGCCAGGAAGAAGCCATGCACAAATTTGGCTTCCTGCTCGGCGCCTTTGAATATGGCGCGCCCCCGCATGGTGGCATTGCCTATGGCTTCGACCGTCTTTGCGCGATACTGGGCGGCAGTGAAAGCATTCGCGATTTCATAGCATTCCCGAAAAACAACAGCGGCCGCGACGTCATGCTCGATGCCCCTGCCACAATAGACAAAAAACAGTTGGATGAATTGCATATAAAAATTAATTTGTAGTTCACCCATGCTGGTATGTCAAATGGTCTAACTACTTCGTGGAAACTGTTTCGTCTTTGCTGCATTATTCAACTGGTGTTGGTGGCATTGCTGCTGATGCTTGGTTTGCGTGGCTTATTTTTCAGCCTGAAAATCGTCTATCCCATCACAGAATTACTTTGCTATGGCGTGATGTTTCTCTTCGTGTATATGGGGCTTTCCCTGCTGAACTACAATTATCCCGATACGCCTTTAACCCCCAGGCAAAGACGAAATTTCAACTGGCTGTTCCTTATCAACTTCTTGCTGATCGCATATCTCTTTGGTCAGTTGGTATCGGAGTGGAAACTCGTGGTTCCATGGATTACCCTGGTGAAAGCGAAATATTCAGACTATCTCTCGGCGCTCACCATGCTGGTGATCAACATCCTGGTGTTTGTATTGCACGTCGTGTTCCTGGGAGGTATGTTTAAGTTGCGGCGCGTTATACACGAAAACACGATGAATAGCTGGTACAATCAATTTGAAGAAGAGAAAAAATAGGTCGCTCAACTCCCTCGCAATTCTTTTTTTTCCAAACACCCATCGTCCTTTTTTGCATTTCCTTAGTCTTTCCGCCCGGGCAGGCCCGGCCTTTTTGGGTAAATTTGATGATATGCTAAATCTGATATTCTTAACGGGATTATTGCTTTTTGGCAATCTTCCCCTGGCTACCGATACTTCCTCACTGCTGCCGGCCGAGACGCTCACCGATGTGGCGTATGGCGAAGATCCCCGGCAGCGGATGGATCTATATCTGCCCGAAGGCCGCGATACCACCAAAACGAAATTGCTGATACTGGTACATGGTGGCGGTTGGATTCGTGGTGATAAAAGCGAGTTTGCCCCGTACATAACCGCGCTTCAAAAGCGTCTTGGCAACGATTATGCTTTCGCCAATGTGAACTATCGCCTTTTTGAAAATGGCCTCAACAAATTTCCAGCGCAGGAAGAAGATCTTCGCGCGGCCGTTAATTTCCTCGTGAATAAGCGCACTGAATATGGTATTTCAAAAAACGTGGTGCTGGTAGGCGCCAGCGCTGGCGCGCATTTGGCCTTGCTACAGGGTTACAAAAACAGCAGTGACGTGACACCGCGTGCTGTCATCTCCTTCTTTGGTCCAGCTGACCTGGAGCATTTATATAAAAATCCGTCGTATCCTGCTGTGCCTTTCCTGCTCTCGGGCATGCTGGGCGGCACGCCCGAATCGAAGCCAGAAGTGTATCGCGCAGCGAGCCCGATTCATTTTGTGAATGCCCAGTCTCCGCCAACATTGATACTGCATGGCGCCGAAGACAACCTGGTGCCGGTGGAGCAATCGAAGCTTTTAAATGATAAGCTGAGAAAAGCCGGGGTAAAACACGATCTTGTCATTTATCCGAATGCTCGTCATGGCTGGCGAGGGAAGAACCTGGAGGACAGTTTTGACAGGATACAGCAGTTTTTGAAGGAATACGTAAAGTGAATGCTCACCCAAAGGCGCCAAGTCGGAAGGTATGATGTTCACGCGGAAACTCCCCCGAATGCCTTAAATTGAGTGCCCTTGCAAATTCTTATGGCAACCATCCCCCTTGCAGAACGTTTGCGACCAAAATCATTGCAAGACCTGGTAGGACAAGAGCACCTCACCGGTAAGGGAAGTATTCTGCATACTGCAATAGACCAGGGCAAAGTGCCCTCGATGATATTATGGGGACCGCCCGGTACCGGCAAGACCACCATCGCCAATATCATCGCCAACACTTTGCAGGTGCCGTTTTATACACTCAGCGCCATCAGTTCGGGCGTGAAAGAAGTGCGCGAGGTAATTGCCACCGCGCAAAAACAGGACCGCGCTATACTTTTTATCGATGAAATTCATCGCTTCAACAAAGGCCAGCAAGACGCCTTGCTGGGCGCCGTTGAAAAAGGCGTAGTGACATTGATCGGCGCCACTACAGAAAATCCCTCTTTTGAAGTGAACAGCGCGCTGCTCAGCCGCTGCCAGGTTTATGTATTAAAACCTTTGAGCGAAAAAGAGCTGGTGAAATTGCTGCAGCAGGCTATCAAAAAAGACGAAATCCTTTCCAGGAAAAAAATAGAGCTGAAAGAAACGGCCGCGCTGATCAATATTTCAGGTGGTGATGCCCGTAAGTTGCTTAACCTGTTAGAACTGGTAACGGACACCGCCGGCGACAATGTGGTGATCACTGATAAATTGGTGATGGAGATTGCGCAGCAGCGCATCGCGCTTTATGATAAGGGCGGCGAACAACACTACGACATCATCTCAGCGTTTATAAAATCAATCCGCGGCAGCGATCCCAATGCGACGGTTTACTGGCTGGCAAGAATGATTGAAGGCGGAGAAGATGTAAAGTTCATTGCGCGCCGCATGCTGATTCTGGCGAGTGAAGATATCGGCAATGCCAATCCCACGGCGCTGGTGATGGCCAACGCCACTTTTGAGGCGGTGAATAAAATCGGCTATCCCGAATCGAACTTGATACTCTCGCAATGCGCTATTTACCTGGCCTCATCGCCCAAAAGCAATTCGGCTACTATTGCCATTGCCAATGCCACCGCAGCCGTGCGCGCCCACGGCGACCTGCCGGTCCCCCTGCATATCCGCAATGCGCCCACTCAACTCATGAAAAATCTTCAATACGGGCAAGGCTACCAATACAGCCACGACTACGAAAGAAATTTTTCACCTCAAGAGTACCTGCCCCCGGAAATCGCGAACACGAAATTTTATGATCCGGGAAAAAATGCGAGAGAAGAAGAAATACGGAAGTTTTTGAGAAGTCTTTGGAAAGAGAAATATGGGTACTAGGATTGGGGGTAAGAAAACCTTAATTCCACCCTTCCTACAACAACGAAAAAACTCTCCTTCCATCTTCTCCCCTTTCGATTTGTTCTTTGCTTAACTCGTATTGCTTCCATTCGGCCTCTGAAGAAGGCATTCTGAAAAGGTCGCCGACCAGTGAGTGTACGGTACTAAAATCTTTAACCGCTGGCATAACACTCAATTTGTATAAATTTAAGGCTTTAATAAACGACAGATGTCCATCGATTGGAAATGCAAACCGTTTCAGCAGTTAACGCCTGATGAATTATATGCTGTTCTTCGATTAAGAAGTGAAGTGTTTGTAGTAGAACAAAATTGCGTGTTCCTGGATGCAGACAATAAAGACCAGCCTTCATTGCACATCATGGGCTGGAAAGGCGATTTGCTGGCGGCTTATGCGCGGCTGGTACCTGCGGGAATTTCCTATAGGGAACCTTCGATAGGCAGAGTCGTAACTTCCCCTTCGTTGAGAAGTCTCGGTTTGGGAAAAGAATTAATGAAACAAGCCATCAATATATTATATACCAGATGGGGAAATACCGATATAAAGATCGGTGCACAATTATATCTCGAGCGCTTTTATAACTCCTTTGGTTTTCAACGCTCAAGCGACGTGTACATGGAAGATGGAATTGAACATATAGAAATGTTGCTACAAAAATCCATCTGAAAATCATAGGTTAATTCCTGTACGCCTAGATTTTTTTTCACATTTTGATACAAAAAGAAATATTTCCGCGTTTCTTGTAAGTATGTCCTGCGTTTATTAGTTTAGGCGCGGAATCCATTGACCATCTGAAAACTAAATTCAATATTCCATGAAACAGAATTTACATTCTTCTGTATGGAAGTGCTGGATAATTACACTTATTGTTTTGTCCCACTGCCTGCCCTCTTTTAGTCAGTCTTACGGTGAATCTACTTCTTATTGGGAAGCTGGTATTACAGTTGGTCCCTCCAACTTCCTGGGTGACCTGGGTGGTACTGCCGGTATAGGCAGAAGAGGTTTGAAGGATAACAACTTCCCGATGACCAAACTCAACTTTGGTGCGTGGCTGACCTATAATCCTACAGATTGGCTGGCATTTCGTCTTAACCTCAGCGTAGGTAGCCTGGAAGGCGATGATGCCATCATCAAGGGTAAGGGCGGTATGGAAGAAGCCCGTAAAAGGCGTAATTCTGATTTCAAATCACCTTTGCAGGAAGCTTTTATAGCGGCAGAAATTTATCCCACCGTATTTTTCGAATACGAACCCAGCGATGTATATAAGAAGTTAAGACCTTATGGCTTAATTGGTGTTGGCGTGTTCCGTTTTAACCCGAAAGGAACAGACCCCCTCACTGGTCAATGGGTTGAATTGAGACCTCTGCATACGGAAGGACAAGGTTTTCCCGAGTTCCCCGATCGCAAGGAGTATAAACTCATCCAGATGAACGTGCCGATGGGTGTTGGTGTGAAATATTACATCAACGACAATATGCACGTGGGTCTTGAAGTGATTCACAGAACTACATTTACCGATTATATCGACGATGTAAGTACCAGTTACATTGACCCGGCCCTGTTCTATGCACACTTGCCGCTGCAACAGGCGCAGTTAGCAGAGAGAATGGCTAACAAGAGTGGTCTTGTATCTGGAACCGGCGCACCTTATTTGCCCGGGCAGAAAAGAGGTACTGCCGAAAACAACGACGCCTACTACACTTTCCAGGTGAAGTTCGGCCTCCGTTTAGGCAACAACGACCGCTGGAGCACATCAACACGTTGCCCGGTCAGGTTCTAGTGCCGTCGTCAGATCGTCAATAAGATATTCGTTTAATCCGTACCCTTTTTGAAAACTATTACTTACCCAAAAGGTAGGCCCATGAAGAAAACTGTACCCGGAAAAAAATATACTGGCCATGCTATATCCCTGCTGGCAGTAACCGCACTGCTGTGCGTCGTGTTTCAATGCACGGCGAGCGCCTGCCCCATATCATCTCCTCTTTCGCGGGCAGATACCATCCTGGTACAAAAACAAACTATCAGTAAGAAGTACAAGATCAAGTTGTACCCCAGCGCCACGCACGAGGTACTCTTCTTCAGCGCTTCTGGTTCCTCTAACGATGCCGATGGCAAAGTGTACCAGCTTTACATTTTCGATATGGAAGGCAACCTGGTAAAACAAGCGAATATCCGCAACAAACAGACGACTGTTCTCAACAACATTGAGAAGGGTTCTTATTTGTTTGAGATATTCAGCAATGATGAACGAATTGAAAACGGGCAATTGATTGTCCGTTGATAAGCTCTTTACTTGCCATTAAAAATCTAAAACCAATAAGCTGCAGGGAAATTAGTAAAATCCAAATATCCGGTTGAGTCAAAACCTGATCCGTTCCCTATTTTTAGTACCCTGATAACAAAGATTTTATTAATCACTCCCTGCACCCGCTTATTGGGATGACGTGAATGTCATTCCACCGCGGTCCAGTGGTCGCTGCGCCAGCGTTCGAGTTTGTGAAGGTTGCGGGTGAAGAATGATGCCATAAAACCGGGGAAGCCAGTCTCGACTAGTTTGCCTCTCACACGTTCTTTCATGTCGTCAACTGTGATGTTGCGTATGGTAAACTGACCATCGCTGTAGCAATGACTGCAGTACATTTTGTTTTTGCTGCCGTCTGCATTGGTGCCGCCACCATGCGGGTCGCGCTTCATGGGCATACCGCAGGATTGACAAAATTTGTAGGCTTTTTCCATAACAGTCGATTTGGGCATTTTCAATTTACAAAAATTGCCTCAAAAACGACCGCACGGCACCTGTTCTTTTTGTGCAGTAAGATTGCGCGTATCAGGCACACGAATATTGCCGGCCGAAGCGGCATGACCGGCAATACTTATATGAAATCCAACCAGTTAAGGGCCGATATAACTATGGTTTCAGAATCACTTTCACGCAATCGTCTTCTTTTTTCTTGAAAATATCATAGGCCCTGGGGGCGTCGGTAAGACTGAGTTTATGGGAAATAATATCGTCCAGTACTACCTTTCCTTCGCGCACCAGGCCGAATAACAAGTCAATATATTTCTGCACCGGAGCTTGTCCAAAACGCATGGTGATGCCCTTATCGAAAATGCGATGCACGGGGAAGTTGTCGTACGTGCTGCCATATACGCCAACTACCGATACTATTCCTCCGCGGCGAACGGCCTTAATACAATTGTCAATCACCTTCATGGTTCCTTTCTCGAAGTTCACTACTGCCTTCATTTTTTCCATGAAAGATCTTTCAGCTTCTGTGCCTACCGCATCCACGCAAAGATCGGCGCCGCGGCCATTGGTCATTTCCCGAATCGCTTCTATTACATCCACCTCATGATTGTTGAGCACCTCCACTTTATTCGCAGACTTTGCTCTTTGCAAACGATAATCGACGGGATCCACTGCAATCACCCGGCCTGCGCCTTGCAGCCAGGCTGCCTTCTGAGCCATCAGTCCAACGGGTCCGGATCCGAAAATCACTACTGTCTCGCCGCCTTTTAATTCACCCCAATCAATAGCTGTCCATCCCGTCGGGAAAATATCGGTGAGGAACAATACCTGTTCATCGGTAAACTCATCGGGCACCACGCGCGGACTATAATTGGCGTAAGGCACGCGCACATATTCTGCTTGTCCGCCATTATAACCTCCGTATAAATCTGTGTACCCATATAGTCCTCCACCTTTCCCATCCAGCAGATCGCCTTCCGGACCGTAATGATCGGGATTGCTGTTTTCGCAATGAACGCTTAGTCCCTGGCTGCAGAAGAAACACTGTCCGCATGCTACAGGGAATGGCACCACCACCCTATCGCCTCTCTTTATATTCTTTACATCCGGTCCCAGTTCTTCCACGATGCCCATAAATTCATGTCCCATCACCAGGTTGCGCGCCTGCGGAAAAAAGCCATCATAAATATGCAGATCGGAACCGCAGATAGCGGTTGAAGTGACTTTGACGATAATGTCTTCCGACATTTCGATGCGGGGATCATCAACTGTGTCAACTCGTATATCCCCGGGTTTATGAAAAACTGCTGCTTTCATTAGAGTGTTTTTCTATTAGGCAGAAAAAATCACGCCGCTGGAGATATCGAGTGGTTCAGGTTCAGGGCGGGTTGGAGAAGGGGAAAGGAGTCTACACATGAAGATTGAAGAGGGAACAGGGAGAAATGGGCAGGTAGAAAGGTTAAAACAAGGTCTGCCATTCATTATGAAACTCGAGCAGATGATGACGTACACCAACCGAAAAATAAATTTTAAGTGGCGCCAGTATAGCCGGCCGATCGTTCAGCGGGTACCAGCTTCTTTGTTCGGGCACCATGATGAATAAGCCTTCGTCGTTGCCGATGGCTTTGAAATTATCCATCGGCGGTTGCTTACTGAACCAGGAAAGATTAAAGTCTCGCAGCACTTCGTTCGATTTGGCTTGCAGTTCGGCGGGCGGTACCACCAAACCAATTTCACTCACGGAAATAAATTGTCGGGGAGAAAATGGCTCGCTGCTTTCATTGTGCAGGTCGAAGCGCGCGATCAGCTCCACGATATTTCCCGCGGGATCCAGAAAATAAACTGAGCGTGCATGCCAGTTAGTGAATTCAGCGATATCGCTTTTATAATCATCAAGCCAGAGAAGTTTCACCCTGGGTTTCAGCCAGGCGCGGGTTTCTTCAATTTTATTGGCGGGAATATTGATGGCGAAATGATAGAACGGCTTCAGATGGCCGGTATGCTGCCGAAATTCAATCTCGGTATTTTGTAATTCGAGTGTAAACGAGGTATCGGTCTCGTCGGCGGGCGGCCAGTTGAGTACCCGGCTGTAAAAATCTTTCAATTCTTCCAGGCGGGTAGTTTCCAATATCAGCAACCGGATATTCATATGGATAAATGTACTGAATCCCGGTGAACGCCGATATTATACCTCGATACGCTTCATTTTTGGTACCAGGAAGTGTATGATGACCCAGGCCAGTAAATATGCCGCAGCGCAAATGGCAAACATGATATAATAGGCTGTTTCTATATCGTCTTTTGCCCTGTATTCCACAAACAATCCCTTCTGCACAGTGGCCGTGAGCAAAATTCCGCCCAGTGCTCCAAACATACCGCCAATGCCGGTTACAGAAGCTGTGGCAGTTTTCGGGAACATATCACTTACCGTGGTAAATATGTTGGCGCTCCATGCCTGGTGAGCTGATGCTGCCAGGCCGATCATCAGCACTGCCAGCCACATGTTGATACTTCCCAGCCACTGCGACGCAATAACGGGCAGCACCATTAAGGCATATATCAGCATAGCAGTCTTGCGTGCACGAAATACCGGCCAGCCCTTGCTGATAAAATTCATAGGCAACCAGCCGCCCAACACACTGCCAATGGTAGATATAGTATATACAGCCGCTACGGGAAGTGTGAGTTCTGTATCCTCCAGGCCATATTCACTGGTAAGAAAATCGGGCAGCCAGAACAGATAAAACCACCAAACAGGATCGGTGAGAAACTTTCCAATGGCAAAAGCCCAGGTCTGACGATAAGTAAGCAGTTTGGGCCAACTTAATTTCGGACCGGTATTTTCCGCCTCACGTTGCTCCTCCATATCACTGTGTATGTATTCAAATTCGGCCTTCGACAAACGCTTTTGGCGATTAGGCACTTCATAATAAATAAACCAGAGAATAAGCCATATAAAACCAAATGCACCAGTGATAATAAATGCCCATTGCCAGCCCCACTCTTTCGCGATAAAAGGCACAGTGAGGGGTGCCAGAATGGCGCCTATGTTAGCACCAGAGTTGAAAATACCTGTGGCATAAGCCCGCTCTTTTTTGGGAAACCATTCTGCTACAGTTTTGATAGCCGCAGGAAAATTACCGGCTTCGCTTACACCCAGCACCGACCGGGCTACAACAAACCCTGTAACGCCTTTGGCAAAAGCATGTCCCACTGCGGCAAGGCTCCATATTAATGTGGCCAGTGCATACCCTATTTTCGTACCTATCTTGTCAATAAAGCGTCCTGCTACCAGCAAACCCACCGCATATGATATCTTGAATGCCAGCTCAATGTCGGCATAGTCGCCATCATTCCACCCTAATTCTTTGGAAAGCGGTTCTTTCAACAAACTGATCACGGCCCGGTCGAGATAGTTTACGGTAGTCGCAAAAAATACTAACCCGCAAATCGTCCACCTGTACTTCCCTACAGTTTGATTCAATTGATTCATATGGCGAAATAGTTATTTACATGTTTTCAGCAAGGCCAGCGCCTCCTGCGTCAGCCTCGTCAGCTCATCGTATTGCCTGTTTTCCATGATGGATTTGGTCACCAGCTTGCTGCCCATGCCCACGCAACAAACGCCCGATTTGAACCAGGCGGTCAGGTTGTCTTTGTTCACCTCCACACCACCGGTGGGCATGAATAATAGCCCAGGAAATAATTCTTTGATCGTGCTGACAAACGAGGGACCGAGCAGGTTGCCGGGGAACAGCTTGATCAGCTTTGCACCCAATTGCTCCGCTTTGATAATCTCGGAGGGCGTCATACAACCGGGGCACCATAACAAGTCGTGCTGGTCGGCCACGGCGGCTACTTCTTCTACCAGTCCCGGGCAAACGATAAAGTCAGTGCCGAGATCAATAAAAGCTTTCGCCATCTCAGCGTTTTTGATGGTGCCGATGCCGAGGTACATATCCTTCATTTCTTCATTGCAAACCTTACGCATTACGGCAAAATTTTTCAATGCCTGCTCGCCCCGGTTGGTATATTCAATAGCGCGGATGCCACCTTTATACAAAGCACGCAACAATTCCACGCTTACATCGGTATCCTTGTTGTAAAAAAGAGGAAGAATGCCCTGCTCGGGAATCAGTTTTAAAAGTGTTTCCTTTTTTCCCATAGCTTAGTTTATTCGATAAACAATGATATTGGTTTTAAATTCAGCATGGCAAATTATTTACGCAAACGTTACCGTTGCACTCTTCCGGAGGCATCGCCCTTCATGAGGGTGGTCACTTCGGAGAGGGTGGCGTGGTTCAGATCGCCGGGAATGGTATGCTTCAGCGCTGAGGCGGCCACACCAAATTCGCAGGCATCGGGCATGCTCATGCCGGTAACCAGGCCGTAAATGAAACCACTGGCAAACGAATCGCCGCTGCCTACACGGTCAACGATGCGCACTTCGTACTGGCGTGAATGATAAAATTCTTTTCCGTCATATACCAATGCACTCCAGCCGTTGTCGGAAGCGCTGTGACTTTCGCGCAGCGTAGAAGCGATGTATTTGAAATTAAATTTATCCTTCATTTGCTTGAACACATCCTTATAACCTTCCAGGTTCAGTTCGCCTTTGGTTACATCTGTGCCCTTTGACTTAAAGCCCAGAGTTGTTTCAGCGTCTTCTTCATTGCCAATGCACACGTCCACGTATTCGCAGAGCTTTGTCATCACTTCACGCGCCTTTTCTTTGCTCCATAGCTTCTTGCGATAGTTGAGGTCGATGCTGGTGGTGAGTCCCTTTGCTTTTGCAGCTTTCAGGGCGGCTTCTGTGAGAGCAGCGGCCTTATCGCTCAATGCAGGTGTGATGCCGGTAGTATGAAACCACACCGCTTCGTCGAAAATTTTATCGAAGTCGAATTCGCTTACGTCAACGTCGGCAATGGAGGCGCCCGCGCGGTCATAGATCACTTGCGATGCGCGCATAGAAGCGCCTGTTTCGAGAAAGTAAATACCTAATCTTTTTCCACCGCGGGCAATGTATTGCGTATCCACACCATAACGGCGGAGGTGATTGATAGCTGCCTGGCCCAGTGCATTGTCGGGCACCTTGGTTACAAAAGTTCCGTTTAATCCATAGTTGCAAAGCGCTACGGCCACGTTGGCCTCGCCACCTCCATAAGTAACATCGAAGCTATCGGCCTGCACAAAACGCTGAAAGCCGGGAGTGGATAAGCGCATCATGATCTCGCCAAGGGTAACTACTTTTTTTGACATGGTATATCGAGTTTCGTGTTTCGTGTTTGGAGTTTCGGGTTTATTACATCCAGTTGAAATAATTTCTTGCATTGTAGTAGCAGATATCCTGGATCACCTTTCCTATCCAGTCAATATCATCAGGTAATTCGCCATTTTCTATTTCGGTGCCGAAAAGATTGCAAAGCAATCTCCTGAAATATTCATGGCGCGGGTATGATAAGAAGCTGCGTGAATCGGTGAGCATACCCACAAAACGGCTGAGCAATCCCATATTCGAGAGCGCATTGATCTGTTTGGTCATGCCGTCTTTCTGATCGAGGAACCACCAGGCTGAACCAAATTGTATTTTTCCTGCCACGCTACCATCGTTAAAATTGCCGGCCATGGTGGCCATCAGTTCATTGTCGGCGGGGTTCAGGTTGTAGAGGATGGTTTTGGCTAACTGGTTATCCGCATCCAGCCGGTCGAGAAATTTGGCCAGTGCCTGCGCCTGCGGAAAATCACCCACCGAGTCCCAGCCGGTATCGGCACCAAGCTGCCGCAACATACGACTGTTGTTGTTGCGCAACGCACCCAGGTGATATTGCTGCACCCATCCCTTTTCCCAATCCCAGCGTGCAAATTCCACGAGCATCGCCGACTTGAATTTGGTAATCTCCTCACGAGAGAGCTGGGTTCCGCTCATCACTTTATCAAATATATTTTTGATCTCCGATTCAGTATAGTCATCGGCATATATATGCTCCAGACCATGGTCGGACACGGAGCAGCCCATGGAAGCAAAAAAGTCGTGACGTTTCTTTAATGCGTTGAGATAATCGTTGTAGCTACTTACGGATACATTCGCCGCCGCTTCCACTTTCTGCACATATTTTTTGAAAACGACGGGATCATCCACGGTCATGGCCTTATCCGGACGATAGGCCGGTAATATTTTTATTTCGAAATTATCGTCGGCGATTTTTTTGTGATGTTCCAGGCTGTCGACGGGATCATCAGTAGTGCACACCACTTTCACATTCATCTTGCGCAGCAGGTTGCGCACACTGTACCCAGGGGTCTTCAGTTTAGCAGTACATTCTTCATATACTTTTTTTGCAGTAGCGGGAGATAATATATCATACACGTCGAAATAGCGCTGCAATTCCAAATGCGTCCAGTGATAGAGTGGGTTGCGTAAGGTATAAGGCACGGTCGCCGCCCACTGCTCAAATTTTTCGTAATCGGTTGCATTACCGGTGCAAAAAATTTCGTCTATGCCGTTGGTACGCATAGCGCGCCACTTATAGTGATCACCATACAGCCAGATCTGCGTCAGGTTTTCAAAATTGATATCCTCCGCTATCTGGTCGGGGGGCAAATGACAGTGATAGTCGATGATGGACATGCTTTTGGCAAACTCGTGGTAAAGCCGCTGCGCTGTTTTGGTCTCTAACAGAAAGTTTTCGTCTAAAAATTTTTTCATCGCAAATATTCAGTTTCGTGTTTCGTGTTTGGGTTTCGGGTTCTTTGGTTCGGGCAGCCATCACAAAATGTGGCAGCAACCCAAAACACCCAACCCGACACCCGAAACCTACAAGCTCACTCCCCGCTTCCAGGGAATAAAATCATCCTGCCCATGCCTGACGGCGCTGACCTCCACTTCGCCGCTCGCCACTTTGATGACGTAGTCGAGAATCCGCTCGCCCGCCTGTTCAATCGTTTCCTCGCCTTCGATGATGGTGCCGGTATTGATATCTATAATGTCTCGCATTCTGTTGTACAAAGCGGTATTGCTCGAAATTTTTACCACTGGCGCAATCGGGTTACCCGTGGGTGTGCCCAGTCCGGTGGTGAACAACACCACATTGGCGCCACTGGCCACTTCAGCTGTGGTTGATTCCACATCATTGCCTGGTGTGCAGAGTAAATTCAGTCCTGGTTTCTTCACTTTCTCCGGGTAATCCAGCACGTCAGTCACCGGCGAAGTGCCGCCTTTTTTGGCCGCACCAGCAGACTTGATCGCATCGGTAATCAGCCCGTCTTTAATATTGCCGGGCGATGGATTCATATCAAATCCGCTGCCGCTTGCCTTGGCGCGCTCATTATAAGCTTTCATCAGGTGAATGAAGCGCTCGGCAGTGGTATGGTCCACACAACGATCGCTCAGCTCCTGCTCTACGCCGCATAGCTCGGGAAATTCAGAAAGAATTACCGAGCCGCCCAAAGCCACCAGCAGATCGGAGGTATAACCGATGGCAGGGTTGGCCGATATGCCCGAAAACCCATCACTACCGCCGCATTCAAGACCTATGCAGAGTTTGCTCAGCGGCGCCGGTTCGCGCACACATTTGTTAGCCTGTATCAGTCCCGCAAAAGTCTGCCGGATAGCCTGCGATACCAGGTCGCTCTCCATTCCTATCTTTTGCTGCTCGAGTATATACAAGGGCTTGCCGAACTGCGGGTCTCTTTTATTGATCTCTTCTTCGAGTAAGGATACCTGTGCGTTCTGGCAACCGAGACTCAGCACGGTGGCGCCCGCCACATTAGGATGTGTGATATATCCTGCCAGTAATCCACACAATGCCTGCGCATCCTGTCGCGTACCTCCGCAACCGCCGTCATGCGTCAGGAATTTAATACCATCCACATTGGGAAAAAGCCGCTGGCTGCTGCCCTGTTCAGCAGTCACGCGCAGGTCGGCATTCAATATATCCTGCACATCTTTTCCGGCTTTATACAGGTCAATCAGTTGCTGGGCCTGCAACCGGTAAGTTTGGCTGCGACCATAGCCCAGGTCTTTCACCAGCGCTTCCTGCAAAACTTCCAGGTTCCTGTTTTCACAAAACACCATCGGTATCACCAGCCAGTAGTTGGCGGTGCCCACGCTGCCGTCGGCACGGTGATAACCCATGAATGTGCGCTGCGCAAATTTTGAAACGTCTGGTTTTTTCCAGCTGGTATTACGTTGGCCGAGCTTGAAGTCGCTGGCGGCATGCTTTACATTGGCTGTTGATATAAGCTGGCCTTTTTTGATGGGCAACTGCGCCTTACCTACCAGTACGCCATACATGTAAATGGGATCGCCGGGGTTGAGGTCCTGTGTAACAAACTTATGCTTGGCAGGAATATCATCCTGCAACTGGTACTGATCGCCATTCCAGGATATGGTTTCGTTTCTCGACAAGTTTGTCAACGCTACAACCACATTATCATCCTGGTGAACCTTTAACACCCGATGCCTCATTATGCCAATACTTTTTTTGTTTTATTTACCTGGATTGCTTCAAGAGCTCCACGCTCCTGCAGCAATGAAAATTTTTCTTTTACAGCAGCCGCAAATCCGGCAATCAGCGAAAGATCTTCTCCCCACAAACTGGTATCGGCCAATACCTGGTCGATAATGTTTGCCGCTTCGCCATTTTGCCATTTCTCATAGAAATACCCCGCATGATCATCGTTGATGCGATACTCCAGGTTTTGCCAGTTGCCATAGTAACCATCAGCTTTCCGGGTTACGGGCCGCAAAAACTGAAGATAAGCAGCAAATCCGAGCGCCATGTTTTGGGGCACAGACTTTTTCGTTTCTGCATATTTCGTGATCACGGGCACATTACGCAGCTTCATTTTGGATGTGTACTGCATGGTAATGCTCAGCCAGTGATGCTGAAGGTATGGATTACGAAAACGGTCAAGCACTTTTTTCCCGAAATCCTGCGCCGCGGCGGGCTCAACGGGATAGGGTATGCCGGCTGCAATTTCGTCGAGCATCAGCTCGCTGATGAAAGAGCTCATCACCTCATGCTCCATTGCCTGGCGCACCGTTTCAAAACCGGCCAGCCATGCCAGCCCGCATGAGAGGGTATGCGTACCGTTGAGCATACGAAGTTTCAGCTCGCGAAACAGATTGATATCGGGCGCTATCACCACGCCTTCATCAGCAGCGGCAAAGGAAAGCACTGATTTGATATAATCGTCGCCCTCGATGGCCCAGAGCCTGTACGATTCGGAAACCGTGAGCAGCTCGTCTGAATAGCCGAAAGCCGCCTCCATTTGTTGGCGTTCTTCGGCGCCGGGTTTGCCGGGCACTATCCTGTCAACCAGCGAACTGCAAAAATAGTTGCAGTTTTCGAGCCACTGGATAAAGTTATCATCTAAACCATTAAGATGTGCCAGCTCGAGCACTATTGATTCGAGTTTTTTTCCATTATCGCTGATCAGTTCCGTAGGAACGATCACCATACCGCTCTGGCGGCTGCCTGCAAAAGCCTGGTAGCGTTCGTATAAGAAAGCCAGTAACTTTCCGGGAAATGAGGTGGGCGGGTGACGGCGCACATCATCATTCACCAGCTGAATACCTACTTCGGTAGTATTGGAAATGATGACCTGCATATGCGGGTTGTGCGCGCATTTCAAGATCTCTGCCCAATCATTATTGGCCGATAATACGCGGCTGATGGAAGCATTAATGATATTCTCTTCAATCTTTTTCCCATTCTCCAGGCCGCGCACGCACAGCGTATACAATCCATCCTGTTTATCAAAAGCCGATGAATCGCCCTGGTTAGTGGATTTTACCACCACCACGCGACCATTGAACATTTCCTGGCGGTTGGCCTTATCGATAAAATAATCAGGCAGGCCACGGAGCAAAACGCCGGTGCCAAACTGAAGAACTTTCTCGGGAAGGTCAAACACAGATTCTGGCGGTATGGACAATACCTGCGGGTCGATATTTTTCAGGTTGTACCGGGTCAAAATCATACACTTCAGTTTTATTCAGAGTATGCAAGTATTTATTTCAATATTTATTTGTCAGGCCGAAAGGCCAAATGCCTAAGGTCTCAAATTATTATTTTAAACCTGTCCTGCCCTATCCGCAATTCTTATCGTTTGCCCGTCTGCTGCAGCAGCCACAAAGCCAGCGCATTGGCCGCCCTGAAATTCTCCCACTCCAGCGGCAGGCGGCGCCCGTCCACGTATTCGTTATAAAGCCAGGGATCGCCTACGGCGAAAACAGAGCCCTTGCCATATCTGGCCACCGCCATTATCACTTCCCCGTTTTGTGTGATTAGCGGTTTGGCGGGCTCCTTCACCTTAAGGGTGCTCAGCTCTTTGAGATATACTTTGGGAATGCCTTTGAACACGGCATTATCCGCGGGTATATATACCGAGCCCTGTTCCCACTGCGTGCCGGTCACTTTGTTGAAACTCACTTCATTGAAGTGAATACCGAATTTAGCGGCGAGCTGGTTCCAGTGCTCAAACTCCGCATTGCCGCTGTCGTTGCCCATCATCAGCAACACGCCGCCATTCTTTACCCAGTTGGTAATGACGTCAATATGCTTTTGGTTAATATAGTTGGGCGATTTGTTCTCTTTCGGAAAATCAGGGTCCACAATGATATATACATCCGCATCCTTCAGCGATTGTTCAGTGGGTTCTTCCACCATGGTGAGCGTAGCGCCATAGTTATTGAACGCACGGCCAAACACCAGGAAGCCCGGGTGATCGTATTCATTCCACTTGTAGTGCCAGACTATTGTATGACCAAAGGCATCGGTCTTTGTCTCGCGGTTGAAATAATTGTCGAGCGCCACTACCTTGCCGCGAAATTTATTAAAATCACCGGAACGTTCCATTTCAGACGCGCACAATATGAAAGCACCCACTCCTTTCGGATCGTTCACAATGACGGGCTCGCGCATATAGTAATCAAAGCTGCCATCGCGGTAGGGATTGCCGCCGAGGCCTGATACTTTCACCGTGCCGTGCAAATTGGTCTGACCATTTTCAACTTTGATAAATGTCTTTTTGATGCCTTCATATCCTTTTTGTGCTATAGACAATTTCGATGCAGGCAGATAACCCATGCGCACGCCTTTGGCGATAGTGTACACGAGCATACAAGAAGCCGATGCCTCCAGGTAGTTCGGTTTGCGATCGGGCAGGTCGAGGATATCGTACCAGCAGCCCGTTTTTTTATCCTGCACTTTTTCAATGGCAGTTACGAAGCGGGTAAGAATATCGAGAATCTCTTTACGGCGTGGATGGTCTTTGGGAAAATAATCGAGCACGTCTACCATGGCCATACCAAACCATCCCATAGCGCGGCCCCAGAAATGGGGCGAGGTGCCGGTTTCGGGATTAGCCCATTGCTGCTGGCGGCTTTCATCCCAGCCATGGTACAAAAGACCGGTCTTAGGATCGCGCGCATGTTTCTCCATCCATACAAACTGGTTGGCAATATCGTCCCAGGCGCTGTCTTCATGCGCCAGCATCGCGTATTCGGCGTAAAACGGCTGGCCCATATAAAGACCATCGAGCCACATTTGCCAGGGATAAATTTTCTTATGCCAGAAGCCGCCCTCCTTTGTTCGTGGATGCGTGCGGAGTTGGTTGCGCAGCAAATTCGCCGCCTTCAGATATTTCTGCTGGTTGGTTACACGAAACAACAGCAGCAATAATTTTCCATTGTTGATATGATCAATATTATATTCATCTGGACGATAGTCTTTAATGCTATTTCCACCGTCTTGCACGTAAAAATCCATGCTCCGCTGTATGTAGTCAAAATAACGCGGGTCGCCGGTGTTAACCCAGATATTTTCAAAGCCTTTCAGTATTACGCCCAGGTCGTAGCTCCAGCGGGCACGACGGCCATCCAGGGAAAAAGAATCCTTCCAGATGGTCATTACTGTATTAGCCATTTGTTGCGATAAGGGAGCGTCAACCGATTTGAGGGCAGTATATGAATGTGTTTGCGTTTGTCCGCAAGCGGTGGCAAGAAGGAATATGGAGAGAAAATAGAATAAAAGAGATTTGCGCAACATAGCTTTAATCTTTTAGGGTGACGCTTTTCTCGGATGCCCCGAATTCATATTGAATTTTCTGCCGCGCTTTGGAGACGTCGGTGTTTTGTACAGATATCTTCCCGCTGCGGTCGCCGCCCACGCGAAAAAGCAGTTCTGCGCTTTCAGGATAGGTAAGCTGGTTAAATACGATATTGTCGCTGTTGAGAATATCCACCACAGGCGCTGTTTCCTTGTTGATTACTTTGATGTTGGTGAAACTGATGCCCGATGCTTCCTGGCAGTCTATACCGCGATTAGCTTGCAGCACCATATTTTCCAAAGTGATATTCTTCACATGCATTTCAGGGAGACCGCGAATGAAGATGGCTTTTGCAGCGCCATCGCACACTACATTCTTAATATGAATATCGCGGAACTGCGGTGTAGCTTCCGATACCGGTTCGAACACCACTTTGGGCGCTTCGCGTTTTTCGCCGGGTAAAGCAATCGGGTCTTTCGCCATATAGTACATGTCGAACAGGATGGCTTCGCCGGGAATATCTTTCATGGAGATATTGTTGATGTAAATCTTTTCCACGATGCCGCCGCGGCCGCGGGTGGTTTTGAAACGCAGGCCGATATCGGTGCCGATAAAAGTGCAATCGCTCACGTAGACATTGCGTACGCCGCCGCTCATTTCACTGCCTACCACAAAACCGCCATGCGCGTGATACACGGTGCAGTTGCGGATAATAACATTTTCTGTAGGTATACCTCTTTTTCTTCCGGCCTCATCGCGGCCGCTCTTCATACAAAGCGCGTCGTCACCCACATCAAACACTGAATTTTCGATAATCACATTCTTGCAGCTTTCCAGATCAATCCCATCGCCGTTTTGGGCAAACCAGGGATTTTTTACGCTGACACTGCGCACGGTAATATGCTCGCTCATCAAGGGATGCAGGCACCAGGCGGGCGAATTCTGAAAAGTGACACCTTCAAGCAAGACTCTTTTGCAATTATCAAGCAGCAAAAGGTTAGGGCGCAAAAAATCTTTCACGCTGTTATAATAAGCTTCATCCCGGCCGGGCTTTATTTCGCCGGGATTTTTCATTGCATTTGCTTTCTTGAATTGCTCGGAGGGAAACCAGCTTTTACCATCATCACTTAATACACCACCGGATGCAATCAGTTTTTTCCATTGCGCTTCGGTAAGCTTTTCCTTTTTTACCTGCCGCCATACCTGTCCATTACCATCAATGACGCCGTAACCGGTGATAGCAATATCTGTTGCGTTGGTTGCAGATATGGGCGACTGGTTGCGCATCTGGGGCAGTCCTTCCCAATTGCCTTTCACCAGCGGATATTGACTTTTATCAGTGGTAAATACCAGCGTGGCATTGCGCTGCAGGTGCAGGTTTACTTTGCTTTGCAATACGATGGGACCGGTGAGCCAGAGCCCTGCCGGCACCACTACCACACCGCCACCTTTCTTATGACAGGCATCTATAGCCGAATTAATACTTTGGGTATTGAGGGTAAGTCCATCGGCCCTGGCGCCGAATTGCGTGATATAAACAGTATCTTTTGGAATAACGGGTTCCAGCACGGCAAAATTTGCCTGCTGCGCGCAGGCGGCGAGGCCGGCCGCAATCAAAAGAAAGCAGGTATAGATTTTCTTCTTCATCCGGGCAATCGTTTTATGTGCACAATTCCGTTTTCCCGTGGTACAATGCTATGCAGATATTAGCTGCTAATGAAGCTTTTACAACAGAATATTTACGCAATCGTTACCGGTATCGTTTGTGTTCGCACCAGTGTTTGCGTGTAATGTCAGCCCACTTCAACCATCGCCTTTATCACGCCGTTAGCAGGGCTAAGCCAGCCGGGAAACTCATCAACAGCCGCTTCAAAAGCAACACGATGCGTGATAAAATTGAGCGGCTGCACGTGTTTGTCTTTTATACAATCGATCACCAGTTCAAAATCGCTTCTCAACGCATTGCGGCTGCTCATTAAGGTGGCTTCGCGTTTGTGAAATTCCGGGTGATTGACCTGTATATCTCCTTTTTGTAAACCCACCAGCACATAGCGACCACTATGCGCCAGGTATTGAAAAGCGTTATTGATCGCTTTTAAATTGCCGGTGGCATCTATCACCACGGTGGGCAAATCTCCCTTGGTATATGTTTTTAATGCCTCTGCTACATCTTCTTTGACGGCATTGATAGTATGCTTCACTGGCAGATGCTTTTGGCAAAAGGCCAGCCTCGACTCATTCACATCCATCACAATTACATTACCGCCAGCAATGGATGCAAAGGCCATGATGCCAAGACCTATCGGGCCTGCGCCAACAACTAACACCCATTCGTGTTTTTGAATGGCGGCACGACTAACGGCGTGAGCTCCTATTGCCAGCGGCTCGGTAAGCGCCAGCTCGTCGGCACTTAAACCATGGCCGTGCAACAACGCTTCCGAAGGCACCAGCAGGTACTCGCGCATGCCGCCATCGGTATGCACACCGCATACCTGCATGTTGACGCAGCAGTTGGGCTTACCGCTGCGACAGGCAATGCAGTGGTCGCAATGGAAATAGGGAATAATGCTAACCAATTCGCCGGGAGCGAAACCTGGCGCATCATCCGCGTCTACCAGTTCTGCAGCAAGTTCGTGACCCAATATGCGCGGGTAAGTAAAATACGGTTGCGTACCTTCCCAGGCATGCAAATCGGTGCCGCAAATGCCGATGCGGCGCACGCGCAGCAAAGCATGGCCTTTCTTCATCTCCGGCTTTTGCGTGTCGATCAGCGATAAATTTCCCGGACTTTGACACACCAATGTTTTCATAAGCCTGTAAGTTACTGATCAACCTTAAACCAACCGATATCAGCAAAGCCTGCATCGCTGGTTTTTGATATTCTCAAAAAAAACATATCCATTTTTACACCAACACAGTTTTTTCATCAGTTTTCAACCGGGTTCCAGTCGCCAAAAACATTCTCAATAGTGATGCGGTTTCTTTCTTCTTCCGTCAATTGCTTCGACCACGCCACACGCGCCGATGGATTGGCTCCGGGTCCGAAACTTCTATATTCCGCATGGCGCGCTGTTTTTTCATTCTCCGGATTCCGCCAGTTGTCCCAGCCAGCCGGAATAATGTGACGATCCAGGTAACAATTGATATATGTGACGCTGCTAAAAGGACGCCAGGGCCTTCCCAACGTGACTTTATTGACAGTGGAATCGGCGGTAAAAATGCATTCGTTGAAAACATATCCATAGGCATGTTCCTGTGGAGTGGAAGCTGCCGTGATGTGCGAATTTCGCTTGCTGTGGATATGGCATTTTTCAAACCAGGCAGTGGATGCACCAAAAATGAAATCCGTAGTGCCCTCGATATAACAATTCTCATAGTACTGCCTGCTGTTGGGATTGATGGTGTACAGCACATCCTGGTGGCCAAGAAAACGACAGTTCTTAAAAATGGCTTTGTCGCCATGCACCTGTACGGCCACCGCCTGGCCGGCATTCATGCCAGCGGTATTTTCAAAGCTGATATTTTTTGCGGTGAAATTGTCTGCTCGCATTAAGAAGCTTTGTGAAGTGCGGGTAGCGATGGTATCGCCGTTGGGAGCGATTTTTCCCGAATGATCGTCGTATGTAAGAATGGTGGTGAACTTATCCTCTCCTATCAGCGTGATATCCGATTTTGTTGAATCGAGCACGAGTTTTTCTTTGTACACGCCTTTTTTCACAAATACCACCACTGGATCACTATTGCCGGGAGGTATGGCATCAAAGGCTGATTGCACGTTTGAATATTGACCTGATCCGTCTTTGGCAACCACCAGCAAGCGCGTAGTTTTCTTTTGTTTGCCGGCTCGCGCAGCCAGTTCGGGCACCACGGTTTTCAACTCAGCCAATACCAGTTCTGCCATTTTTCGTGCACCCAGTTCATTGAAATGCGTATCATCTTTTTTCCCTTCGGGATAGTTGGGATTTTCGCCCGGCGCCAGCCACAGGTATAAGAGCATAGATGTTTCATCGCCCAGTTGTTGCAGCAATGCCTGGCTTTTCTTATCCATGTCTATCAGCGGCGTGTTCTGCTCTTTCGCAACTTTGCGCACGATGGCGGCGTATTGATCGTGCGTGCCGGTGATCTTTCCTTTTCTATCAAACTTGCGGCGGGCAACAGGAGTGAATAAGACAGGATGAGCCCGTTTGCTTCTCGTCTCGCTGATATATCGTTCCAGATTTGCTTTGAATTCATCAGGCGTAGTGGCGCTGGCCTTGGTGGGCACTTCGTCGTTGTGACCAAATTGAATAAACACGTAGTCGCCCGCCTTCACATTGTCAATCACTTTTTGCCAAAGTCCCTCCGTGATGAAGGTGCGCGTGCTGCGGCCATTGCGCGCGTGATTGCTGACGGTGACTGTTGAATCGAAAAAATTGGCGAAAGGTACACCCCAGCCCATCTCTGGCCATGCCGAAGGATCTTTGATAGCCATGGTGCTGTCGCCGATCATCCAGATGGTAATCTTCTTTCCGGGCGGCGTTACAAATGATAGTAACAAAATCAGGACGGCATATATACTATAAGTTAACCGCATGGGTGGTGAGTGAATTGAGATATACTTCAATATTGGTATAGTGTTTATGCAGTTTGTATTCCGATGCATCCGCGCGTGCAGGATCCAGGCCATTCTTTCTCTCCCATTCATCGGGCATGCCGTCTTTGTCGCTGTCCACGGGCGCGGGCGCCTGCTTTAGTTTCGGCCAGGCATTTACAGTTTGTTCGTAAGGTGTGCCATGAGGAAATCCTCCCTGCACATCAATGATGCGGCCGGTGCGTTTCTTCACGTCGCTGATGATACGTTCATCCAGTGTATCCCTGGCGGGAAGACTGCAGCCTGCCAGGGCCAGAACGCTGGCGTAAGCATCGGTTGCTTTTTGGGCCGGTATGGGTAACACATCAAAAGGCTTTCTCATCACTACTCTTTCCTTATCAGCATCTGTTGCTTTGTTGCCGAGACGTACACCGAGAAAATTGTTCCTGGTAACATCCGGGGCATCATCCACATAATTTCCTTCCACAAAAAATTTCCCGAAATCTACCGGCGGCTTTTCCTGTCGCGTGGGGTTTACAATTTGGTTGCGCGTGGCTTTGCTGGTGTTGGGGCCGTAACGGTAATAGTTGTTTACCATATTATATCGGCCGCCCTCGCCGCCATACACATTGTTACCTCCCCAGTTGTAGATCACGTTATTCCTGTAATCCACTAATTCTTCCGTAGCACCCAGCCGCGTGCCGTTGAAGCGGGGATTGCGGCTTACGCAGTGTGCAAATAAATTATGATGCGCTGATAAATGTTTGCCTCCCCATATGCCACCGTAACCATGTTTTTCAAAATCCTTATCGCCTTCCTCAAAATGATAGCTATAGTTGAGTGGTTCTGAAATTATATTCCATTGCAAAGTGGTGCTGTCGCCCCCATATACGCTCAGGCATTCATCGGTGCTCCAGCTCACGCTGCAATGGTCAATGATGATATGAGAGCGGCGTACGCCTCCCAGCGCATCGTCGCCACCACTACCATCCACCATGCCTTTATTCTGGTAGCGGTCGCCCATACGAAATCGCATGTAGCGGATAATGATGTTGTCGCCACCCAGCCTCACGGGATGGTCAGCAATGCATATACCATCGCCGGGCGCTGACTGCCCGGCAATGGTGACATCGCCTTTTATGGTGATGGGAGAGTGCAGATGTATTGTGCCTGACACAGCAAATACAACGATGCGCGGACCTTTGGCTTCGGCAGCTTCACGAAAACTGCCCGGGCCCTTATCGTTAAGATTGGTAACGATCATCACCTTTCCGCCGCGGCCGCCGGTGGTGAATTTACCAAAGCCTTCGGCGCCGGGAAAAGCAATGGGCCGCTCTGTTGCGTTATCATCGGACACGGGCCTGTGCAGCGAAGCGCATGATATCAACCCGGCAAATAACAAACCATAGATCAGTCCTCGTTTTTGCATCAACACTTTATTTTAAACTATGGGCGCCAGCGCGGGTCGCCAGCGGTTGATTTACCGACAAAACTGTTGTCTATTATGGTGAAATCACCCTCTGCAGGATTGGCAAACAATGCCGTTGAATTTCCCGCATAGCTTATAATGTCGGTGATGGCATTGCCTGCGAAGATCGCATCTGCGGTTTTATAATTGTTTTCAGCAGTATAAGCAGACCCTGCGCGAATGCCGCGGGCCGATTCTGCCGGAGACAATGTTTTACCGAAAATGCAATTTCTCACCACAAAGCTTCCCGCAGACTGCGCGTTGTAATCCACCACGTATCTTCCATTGCCCACGACATTATCGAAGGTGCAGTTTTCGATCAGCACCGACTGCGAAGGTGCCGCGTTGTGGAGAATGATGCTGTAGCCAATCTTCGACAAAGTGCTGTTGGTGATTTCAATATTATTCACCTTACCGTTAGCCACATTGGTATGGATAAATGCATAAGTACCATTCGATCCGTTATCGCCGCAGTCGTACACAATGCAACGGTTAAATACGAGCTTGTTCACCGTGATGGCGTTACTGCCTTGCAACCTGAACGGCGTGTTGGTGAAATTCCTGATCACGCAATTTTCAAAAATGATCTGGTCGGTATTGCTGGCCGTACTTTGGTTGAAAATATAATTGCGTTTTGTCTTGGTGGGATCGTTGTGCTGGTAACCGGTAAGCTCAACATTTTCAAAAGTAATTGTACCAGCATTGGCAGGCAGATTGATGCCGTTGAAAGCGATCACCGGCTTATTGGGTGCATCTTCGCCGAAAATGGTGATGGATACTCCCTCGGGCAATTGAATCAAATCGTCATAATAGTGCTCGGTGCCTTCGAGCAATACGAATATGTTACCATCCACTGCATTCTTCAGCAGCGCGCCCAGTGAATCAGTAGGACCCACCTGTATCACCAGCGGACCACTGGGCACATTGGCAGGTGTTCTGAACGATTGCGAGCCGCGGAAAATAATATCCTCGTACAACTCGGCTACATAATCTGTTTTAGGCGTAAGGCCTGTAATAGATTTTTCACCAGCCGCTGCTTCACCAGGAGTAATATCGTAGCGAACACCATTCAGCATAATGTGTGTCACGTTGCCGATCTTCCACTTCAACACAACGCTGTTCATGGTGAGATCGGCGGGATCGATGGGCAGCAGTAATTTTTCTCCGTTGATGGAGAATGAGCTGCTGCTTATCCAGTTAGATGCCGCGGAATTGGCAGTGGCGTTGGCACGCACACGGGCAAAATATTTCATGCCCAAAATCACATCCTGCTCGGTGATGATATAACGCAACGAATCCACAACAGCGCTGATATGTGGAGTGCCGCCAAACAGTGAGTCGGTTGAAATTTCAATAGTGTAGGTAGCACCTGTCCCTTCAGAAAAAAGCGAACGGCTCCAGCTGATGATGGCATCCTTATCTGTTGTTTCAACTTTCAACTCCGCGGGTTTGAACATCCGATCAGGGATGAAGGTTCCCAGCTCGCTTTTCTTTTCGCAGGCTAAGCCAGTTACAATGATGGCAACCAGCAGCCATTTGATGAGCAATTTATTTATAGTAAGTTTCATTTTTCTTCGTATTAGTTTAATCAATAACCATAGTCCTGGGTCAGTTTCGGGTTGGCATCAATGGAACCCTGCGGCAAGGGCAGCAGTTCGCTCTTGCCCGCTTCGAAATGCGAGCCCAGGTAAGCGACAATCGTTGTTTCTATTCCACTTCCCACCCACGACATGGAGGCATAACCCGCGGGCGCGCCGCCGGAAGGAGTCGGCTTATAGAACGAGTTGGCATATTGCATGGTAGTCATACCCGTTTTATAATACATGGTAGTAGGAAGATTGTCATAAGGCGCTTCTCTCCTGCTCATCTTCAACAGTTCTTCTTTCACCGCGTCGAGGTTTGTCTTTAAGCGGTTCCAGCGAATAAGATCATACTTGCGAATACCTTCGCCGCAAAACTCCAGCATTCTTTCTTTCACAATGGCTTCAAAGAAACCATTGTAATCTGAAGGAGTAGTGCCGATAAGCGAAGCATTGCCACCAAAAGCGCGCAGGCGAACCTGCTCAAAAGCTGCTTTGGCAGCAGCGGTCGGACCATTATTCAGTTCATTCTCTGCTTCCGCAAACATCAGCAGCACATCCGAATACCTGATGATGGGCCAATTGGTGCCGAAGTATTGCGCCTGCGATGCGGTAACAGGGTTCCAGTCGCGGCGGAACTTACCATCAACCATAGTCTGCAGGTTGCGCGCCACCAATGTGAAGTCTGCATTGATATTGTAAGTCACGCAGGTCACATCGCGGCGGGTGTCCATTGAATCGAATGCGTAGAAGGTAGTGGGCAAAACGGTGAGTGCCGAGTTGCCTGTATTATTATAACGCGGCCCGTTGTAGTAACCCAGCTTGCTATCTCCAAACTGCGTGCTGCCTCCGGCCATACCTACTTCCCATATTATTTCACCATTGGGTTCTTCTTTGTGAGCCCCCAATGCATCTTTGAAAACCGCTTCAAAGCTGGGATTAAGTTTGTGTTCGCCGTTTTGATTCATGATTGTCCAGCATTCATCGCGGGCAATCTGGTAGAAATCTTTGTAATCGGGGCGACGTTCCATTTGCTTGTTCTTGCGCAGTGAATAGCCGCCGCGGAACAAAGCGATGCGCGCGCGCAAAGCTCTTGCAGCGCCTTGTGTGATGCGCTCGTTGGTGGTGTTTTGCTGTGTGCGCCAGGGCAAGAGCGTTGCAGCCGTCGCCAGGTCGTCGAGCAATACGTTGTAAATAGAATCACGGTCAGTCTTGGGTTTAAACAGATCAGTTTCAAGACTGGATGGATTGAATTGTGCAGGCACATCGCCCCAGTTGCGGATCAGTTCAAAATAAAACTGGGCGCGCAGTGTGAGCGCCTCGCCATGCAAACGCCTCAGCTCTGCCTTCTCCGCTTCACTGCCATTGTTGTAGGCATTCATGCGCGGAATCTCGTAGATGCAGATATTGGCTCTTTCAATGCCACGGTACAACTGGTTAAAAGGTCCCGGCAATTGCGTGTTGCTCGGCGTTACGGCAAAGCGCGCGATATCTCTTCTTTCATTATCACCGGAGGCGCCACCCTGCCCCATCATTTCATCATTATCGTATGGATAATACATGCTTAAGCGAATGCCATAACCCTGGTCGCCGCCCAGGCAGGCATATGCGCCGAGCACTGCATTGGTGGCGTTGGCCACATTGCTGAAAATATATTCGGGACCGAACGAGGAAACCGGTTCTACGTTCAAATATTTTTTACAGGATGAAACAGATAAGGTCACTGCTGCAATGATCACTGTTCCCTTTATATATGTCGTTAATTTCATAATTGCCTTTTTTGAAGTTTATAAAGACAGGTTTAATCCAACGATATAGGCCCGGCTACGCGGGTAAGCCGAGTAATCCACCCCCGGAGTGAGCGGGCTGCTGCGCCTGGTGTTCACTTCCGGATCATAACCTGAATAGTTGGTCAGCACATACAGGTTGTTAACGGTGGCATATATGCGGAAACTGTTAATCTTCAATTTGCGTGTCAGGTTTTGCGGCAGCGAGTAACCCAGCGTCACGTTGTTAATACGCATGAACGAACCATCTTCTATTGCCCAGCTATGTACATGGAAGGCGCCGGCGCTGCGTAAAGGCTGCGGCTCTTTGGCATTGCGGTTCAGCGCAGCCAATTCGGCTGGATCAACCACCACTTCACCCTGGTCGTTGATGGTGCGCCAGCGGTCGTTCATAAGGGCCAGCAGGTTGGAATTGATGGTATAACCGCTGGCAAACTCGAGCTTGTTGGCATTGTACACATCGTTACCTACCTGGAAGTTGATGAACACGCTCAGGTCGAAATTCTTATACCTGAACTGCTGGTTAAGACCGCCGAAAAATTTCGGTTGCGTTCTGCCGATAATAGTGCGGTCGTAATCATTGATCACGCCATCGGGTTTGCCATCCGGGCCGCTGATATCTTTAAATTTCAACACACCGGGCTGCGGGTCGGTAGCGATGATACCCGAATTATTGGCAATGCCGGTCTTCAAAGTATAAGTAGTGCCGTCGAAATCGAAGTCGTCGATTGTGTACCATCCATCATACACAAATCCCCAGATGGTGCCCACCTGCTCGCCCACTTTCACGATATAATCGTGCGGCACATTGCTGCCTGCCCAGCCTGAGCGGAAAAGAAAAGCACTCTGGTAAGCATTGATGGATTCAATTTTATTCCTGTTAAAAGAGATATTGAAATTGGCTCTCCAGTCGAAGTTGCGGGTAAGTACCGGCGTTGCGTTCAACTGAAATTCCACACCCTTGTTGCTGGTGGCGCCTACATTTTGTATCTGCTCTACATAACCAGAACTGGTGGGCACGGGCACTTTCACCAGCAGGTCGCGGGTCGAGTTGTAGTAAGCGTCCACGGTCAGTTGCAGGCGGTTATTCAAAAAGCCCATATCCAAACCCAGATTGCGCGAGATGGTGGTTTCCCATTTCAGGTTGGCATTGGCCAGTTCATCAGGATTAAATACTGTGATCAGTTGATCTCCGATGCTGTAAAACGCTTCTGCTTTGAATTGTGAGAGGTACAGGAAGTCGCCGATGCGGTTATTGCCCGCCTCGCCATAACTGGCCCGCAGTTTCAGGAAGCTGATGGCAGGCAACAGATCCTGCATAAATTTTTCTTCCGAGATGGTCCATGCAATGGCGCCAGACGGGAAATATCCCCAGCGGTTATCTTCCGAGAATTTCGAAGAGCCATCGGCGCGCAGCGAGAAGGTGGCGGTAAAGCGTTTGTCAAAAGAATAGTTTACACGACCAAAAAAGGAAAACAGTCTCCTGGTCACTTCTTCAGAAGTCGGCGGTGGCTGCACGCTTCCTGCCGGCGCGCTGCCGAGACGCATATTACCCAAAGCGGCTTGTGCTGTAATGCCAACAGGAAAATAGCGTGTTTCTATCAGGTAGTTACGGTCTTTATCTTCATACAATTCCTGTCCCACCAACACATCCAGTTCGTGGCGTTTGGTGAAGTTGCTGCCCGACCTTTTCATGGTAAAAGTGAGCACGTTTGAATTGTTCAGTATCTGCCTGTTGAAAGTATGAATGGACGCTGTGGGCATATTGGCATTCTGCTTGGCAACGGATGTAATGGTATCGTTGAAAGCATTGCGCCTGTTGTTGGTAAGGTCGAAACCTAAGGTGCTGCGTAATGAAAGGTATTTGTTGATAGTGTAATCGAAGTAGCCACTGAAATTGGCCGTACTGTTATAATTGCGGCGATACTCCGCTTCGTTCAGCAATATCGGGTTCACGAGCGCCAGGCTGTTGGCATTTGTCTGCAGAGCATAGTCAGGGTCATAATCCAGCAGGTCCTGGTTGGCCATCAGCAGCGGACGAAACTTCACACTATGACGCAGGCGGTTGGTAGCGCTGGAACCTTCGTTGGCAGTGCCGGCGCCATTCACCACGGTATTGTTGTAACGCACAGCCAGTCCCACTTTCAGTTTCTTATTTACGTTGTGATCGAAACGGAAATTGATCAGCTTGCGGTCGAAGTCAGAGAGCCGCATCACGCCTTCTTCTTTGTTGGCGGTGACGCTCAGGTTGAATTTGGTATTGGCATTACCACCCACCACGCTCACGTTGTGCGTTTGCATCAGTGCGCGACGGCCAAACATTTCTTCCTGCCAGTCAACAAACGGAGCTTTCTTATACAGTTCAAGATCTTCCCAGTGACCGTAAGTATTCAGGAAATTATCCCTGTCTTGCTGGCCACCGCGTGTTCTTTCGTATTGATAGATCACGAACTCGTAGGGATTCATCACTTCAAGCTTGTTGGCCAGTTTTCTGAAACCTATCAGCCCGTTGTAATTTACCTGCGTCTTCATGTCGCGGCCGCCTTTGGTAGTAATGATCACCACACCGTTGGCGCCACGCGCACCATAAATAGCAGTGGCCGACGCATCTTTCAACACATCAATACTTTCAATATCCTGCGGCGCTAATACTGATAAAGCATTTTCAACCTGTATGCCATCTACAATAAATAATGGAGAGTTGTCTTGTGTAATCGAACCGCCTCCGCGCACCCTGATCACTGCCGATGCGTCGGGCGAGCCTTCCGATTTAATGATCTGCACACCCGCCAGGCGGCCTGCAATGGCTTCGGCAGCGGAGTTGATCGGAATGTCTTTGAGATCGCGCGCGCTTACCGAAGAAACCGAACTGGTGAGGTCTCTTCTGCGCATGGTCTGGTAACCTACTACCACCACGTCGTCGAGATTGGTGGTAGATACTTCCATCGCCAGGTTTACAGTGCCGCCTGGCTGCGCAGTCACCTCCTGCGTTTTATAACCGGCTGCGCTGATCACCAGCGTGAAAGGTCCGGCGCCGGTAACCGGCAAACGGAATTCACCCTGTTCATTGGTTTGAACGCCACCGCTGGCATTCTTGATGGTAATGTTGACGGAAGAAAGCGGGGAGCCTCGTTCATCGAGGATTTTACCGGAAATGACGCCGTTCTGGGCAAACAGCTTTCCGGAAAAAAATAGTAATAGCACACCCACAAGCGTTAGTCTGTTCATATAGCAAGTTTTGAAAGCAGCAGTCAAAAAATCGGGCAGTTGGCAACTATCACCCGTTATATTCGGAGTCAATTCTAATAAGATATTTGCTAAAATTTGCCCGCTGCACATGCCTTTTTCTACGCAATCGTTCCCGGCAACGATGTCCGGAAATGCAGCTAATCAACCGTTTAGAAAGTGTTATGAAATTATTGGCTACATTTATCCATCGTTAGCAGTATGTCGTGAAATTCGAAACCGTTACCATAAAAGATATCGCAAAAGCCCTGGGCCTCTCCACCTCCACTGTATCGCGTGCGTTGCGCGGTAGCTATGAGATTAGTCCAGAAACCAAGAAGCTGGTGCTGGAATATGCGGAGAAGATCAACTACCGGCCCAATCCCATCGCGCTGAGTTTAAAAGAAAGAAGAAGCCGTTCCATTGGTGTGGTGGTAACTGAGATTGCAAACAACTTTTTTTCGCAGGCCATCAATGGTATAGAATCCATTGCGTATAACCGCGGCTACCACGTTATTATTTCGCAAACACATGAATCGTTTGAACGCGAAACGGTCACTATTCAGCACATGGCCTCACGCTCGGTAGATGGATTGCTGGTTTCACTTAGTAACGAGACCACTGATCTTACGCAACTAAAACAATTGCACGACAAGGGATTGCCCGTTGTATTCTTCGATCGCATCACCGACGAGATTGTAACACACAAGGTAATCGCGAATAATTTCAAAGCGGCTTACGATTCCACTATGCACCTGGCGAAACAAGGATGCAAACGCATTGCCCATGTTACCAACTCGCCGCATTTAAGTATTACGAAAGAAAGACTGGACGGTTATAAAAAAGCATTGGAAGAAAGTAATATCCCTTTCGACGAGAAACTGGTGCAGTATTGTTATCATGGAGGAATGATCTTCGCGGAAATTGAAGAAGCGGTTGGCAGATTGTTGAAACTAAAGCCGCGTCCGGACGCGATACTGACTGCCAGCGACCGCATCACCATATCTTGTATCACCGCCTTGCGCAAGGAAGGTATCATTATACCCAACGATATGGCGTTGATTGGTTTTTCAAATACAAACCTGGCCGAACTGATCAACCCGCCGCTATCGGCCGTGCGTCAGCCAGCCTTTGAAATGGGACAGGTGGCCACAGAGTTGCTGATTCAAATCATCGAAAGCAAGCGGCCTATCACAGAATTTGAAACACGTATTTTAGATACTGAATTATTTATCCGCAATTCTTCTCAAAAATAAAAATCACTGATGTTGTCTACCAACGAGATCAAACAGCGAGTAGGGCAAGAGGCCAGCCTGCTGGTGCATGAAGGAATGACGGTAGGTCTTGGCACCGGCAGCACCGCGTACTGGTTTACCATATCATTGGCTGAGCGGGTAAAAAAAGGATTGCGCATCACTGCCGTTCCCACCTCGAAAGAAGTGGAACAGCTGGCGCGTGAAAACGGCATCCCTGTAAAAACGCTCAACGATGTTGATCATATAGATATTACCGTTGATGGAGCCGATGAAATAGATCCGCAAGGACAACTCATAAAAGGAGGCGGCGGCGCATTGCTCCAGGAGAAACTGGTAGCCAGCGCTTCGCGCAAACTGGTGATCATTGCCGATCATACCAAGCTGGTGCAACAGTTAGGAAAATATCCCCTGCCGGTGGAAGTAATCACCTATAATTACAAACACGTACAACGCAAGATAGAGCAGACCTACAAAATAGAAGTTACGCTGCGCGAAAAAAATGGCAGTGCGTTCATCACCGACCATGGTCATTATATTCTCAATTGCCATTTCAATAAAATTGCCAATGCGGCATTGCTCAACCAGGAATTGCATCTTATTCCCGGTGTGGTGGAGACCGGCCTGTTTATCAATATGACCAGCAGCGTGCTGGCCGGTTATGTTGATGGCACGGTAAAAAAGCTCGAACTATAACAGATTTCATTTCCGTATTTTTGCCTATATCAGTTTTTTTTATGGCAAAAAATAAACTCGCCGGCGGCGATCATCTTTACCTGCAGGTGGCAGGCGGATTGGAGAAAATGATCCAGGATGAAACGCTGAAGATCGGCGACAAGCTGCCTTCGGTGCGTATGTTGAGTGAAGAGTACGGCATCAGTATGGGCACTGCCTTCCAGGCATATTATTATCTCGAAGGAAAAGGTTTGATCGAGGCCAGGCCAAAATCCGGTTATTATGTGCGTTTCAACCCCAGGCGATTCCCCGCGCTGCCCGCCGTGCAGGAACCAGAGCAGGTAGCCCACACCGTTAGTGTGGAAGATATGATAGCCGCGGTGTACAAAACGCTTACTGCCGGCGATATTACCAATTTTTCAGTAGCTGGCCCCGATATTGAATTTTTGCCCGCTGCCAAGCTCAATAAATCCCTGGTGCATGCTTTTCGCCATTCAAAGCACAGTTGCCTTTACTATGAAGACCGCCAGGGCAATCCCGAACTGCGCAAGCAGGTGGCGAAGCTCGCCTTTAACTGGGGTGGTAAAATCAGTGCCGACGATGTAGTGATCACTGCTGGTTGTATGGAAGCGCTGGCCATGAGTTTGCGCACAGTTACCAAACCGGGCGATACGGTGGCGATAGAGAGTCCTACGTATTTCGGCATATTCCAGGTAATTCAAAGCATGGGTTTGAGAGTGGTGGAAGTTCCCGCCGATCCCCTTACGGGTGTAGACCTGAATTATTTGGAGAAAGCCATCAGGAGTTCATCTTTAAAAGCCTGCGTTTTCATTCCCAACTTCAATAATCCCCTTGGCAGCTGCATGCCCGATGAAAACAAGAAAGCGCTGGTGGATATGATCACACGTCATCGCATTCCTTTGATTGAAGATGATATTTACGGTGATCTTTATTTCGGCGATCACCGCCCGCGCACCTGCAAGACTTTTGATAAGGAGGGATGGGTGCTGCACTGCAGTTCTGTTTCCAAGTCATTGGCGCCGGGCTACCGTATCGGCTGGGTAATACCGGGACGCTTTACGGAAGAACTTAAGCGCGTGAAGCTGATGCACACGCTCGCGGGCACCACCATCACTCAACAAGCCATGGCGCATTTCCTGGGCATCGGCCGCTATGAATATCATCTGAAAAAACTCCGCAGCGTGCTGCACAAACATCACCTGCGCTACGTTCAAGGCATTCTCGAATATTTTCCCGAAGACACCAAAGTCTCGCGCCCCCAGGGCGGCTTCGTGTTATGGCTCGAGCTCAACAAAAAGATCAACGCCTTCCGCCTTTACCAGGAAGCGATGAAATACCAGGTATCTATTGCGCCGGGCAGAATATTTTCAGCATCCGACATGTTTGGTCATTATTTAAGAATGGGCTATGGCGCGCCGTGGGACGATAAAGTGGAGAGAGGAGTGAAGATTGTGGGGGCGCTGGTGAAGCGGATGAGCTAGTCTACGCTTCTTTATGCTCCACAAAATTCTGTTCTATATCTTCCACCGAATTATAATTCTTAAACACCGCTTTATTCTTCGCCGGAATGCGCAAGGTATAGCCTTCATCAAGAATTGATTGCAGGCTGAAATTTTCGAGACGGCCAATTGTGAAGCGGCCTTCCACTTTCTCGAGTCCTACACCGGTGTAGATGCCGCAAAACGGCTGGGCGAAGTTTTCGTCCTGGTATACGTAAAAATCATAAGTGCGGTCGGCCTGGTATTGTTGGATGAGGTGTTCGATAGTGGCCGCGTCCATGTCGAGCATGTCGCAGCTCATCAGCAGGATATCCGTATTGGGAAAGCGCTGTTGAATGCTGAGCAGTCCATTCAGCGGGCCTTGTAATTCAGTATTGTCAACCACCAGCAGTTCCGGAGAAATCTGTTCGCTGTACTGGGCCACCTGTCCGGGATTGACGGAGTATACCACGGGTATGTGAAACGTCGCCAGCTTCTCGTGCATGTGTTTTGCCCAAATGGTATTTCGTATAGGCAGCAGGCCTTTGTCGCTTCCCATGCGCGTACTCTCTCCGCCGCATAATATGGCGCCTAATAGCTTTTCCATAGATCAGTACTATTGGTTATAGAATAAGGTTTCGGTCCCGGACAATATTACAAAAGCGAGACCAGAAATGTTATTGTGGAAAATCATTAAACTGTCATTCATTCGGAAGATTTCCTGTCGGCATGACCCAGACTTCGACCGGGAGCTACTACATCGCGGACCCACTGTTTCAGTTCCTTGATTTCGGGGAATCCGCCGCTTTCCTTCCGGTCGAATATCTTTTTATCATCAATGCAAATGATATACCGGCCATTTACCTCGCTTGGTTTCAGTAACACACCGTGAAGGTCATCATTGAAGGTGGTGAGCATTTCCTGCGCCATCCACGCGGCACGCATCAGCCAGTTGCATTTGGGGCAATATTCTATTGTTAAGGTGGGTTTCATAAAATAATTGGGAGAAATTCTGATCTCAAAAACTAAAACTTATTCACGGAATCCGAAAGCACTTCTTCCGCAGCCGCCACCTTTTCCTTATGATTGCATCCCTCACTCCATACCTTGGTGCCATCGGTGAAATGTTCGCACTTCCAGATGGGGACTTCATGTTTTATTTTGTCGATAATAAAGCGGTTGGCGGCATAGGCTTCGCTGCGGTGGGGTGCGCCGGTCACAACTACCACGGCACTGTCGCTGATATTCACCACGCCGGTGCGGTGCTGCGCAATGGCAAAATGCAGCCCCCAGCGGTCAATCGCTTCCTGCAAAATGTCGCGGATCATCTTGGCAGCCATACTGGGATGCGCCTCATACTCCAGGAACCACACGGCTTTGCCTTCGCTGGTATCGCGTGTTTCACCACTAAACAATACCACAGCGCCGGCGCCGGGGCGGTGTGCTTTCGACAAAACGGCAGCCAGGTTAATAGGCTCATCTGTAATATACCTCCATTCATCCACCGCTGGCAGGTGGTAAAATGCTGACGACATCATGCGATTGAAATATATAATTGTTATCAATAAACCGGTCGTTTACGGCAAACCGGCAGCTATCCAGTAAATCTCGCGCATTTTCGTTTTGCGCTGATAATTTTTCCTTCAATTCATCGATCGTATGCACAGGCTGCTGCAGCCATACTTCGTGATCGAAATAATCCTTCAACATTGCGTATAAATAAACCTTCATACCAGGAATTGGAAATAATCTAATAAGAATTCAGTGCTACAGGTACAAGACAGAAAATATAGGGCCTTAGCTGCAAGGTGTTCGAATGGATATTGCCTTTTAGCAAGCTGTCGGGAAAATGGCTGTTTTAGGTAAACTGACAATATGCTTCAAATTTAAGGTTCGTAACTCATCCGGGCAAGTTTATTCTATTAACACCGGGAATGTGGAAATCAATTTAAAATCAGCGGCAGATGCTTCACACACAGCACATTGATAATTTTGAGATAAATCAGAAAATTGGGTTCCGGGCGCAATCCCCTGCCCCGGGTCGCCATATTGCTCATCATAAATTGTTAAACAATGCCGGCAGCGAAATAGTTTTCTGCCCCCTGCCAGAGCAGGCTCTTTTTTTTCGATGGCCTCCTCTTCCCTATATACCTGGTGGAGTATATCGCCCGCTTCAATTCTGAGGTCGTAAAAATATTTGCAAAGTGCCACCAGGTAGGTGCCCAAATTTTCACGCTGCACATCTTTGCGGAACAGAATATACTCACGACTGTTAGGATTGAAATCGCGCGTGTATAAAATATCATAACGATCGAGCGACCTGCGCTGGCTGCGCGAAGTATTGCGCTGCTTCCTGATCACCACAGCGCCAAACAAACCTGAATGCGGTCTTGCCTTGATGGCAAAACATAATCCCTGCGTGCGCAGATCTTCCTTGTCAAATTGGCGGATAATGTATCGTTTCAGACTCAGCCCTTCCTCGTCCAGGTCTTCAATCTGCCAGTTTAGTTCGTTGGCGGCATGATGCACGTTAATGCGATGTTTGTTCAGCAAATAATCCCAGGCCGCGCGATGCTCGGGCAGAATACCTTTTATCACCAACGATTTCCAGGGAGTAGTATACACCTGTCCCAGCTTGGTGCGCAGGCAAAGTGCTGCAATATCTTTGAGAAATAAAACGGGAAAACATTCATCGCGGCGGTATATGCCCAGCCAGCTTTTTTCGCCATAGCGATTGAAACCCTCGTAATAAGGCAATTCAAAATCAGGCACCTTCAGGAGTTCTGTCACGGGTTGGATGATCAAATTTTCCCTGGCATGCACGCGGTTAAACAACTCATCACCATCCCTGAGCTCTTTATCTTCCAATAAAATTTGTTCTATCACTTTGCTGATACGCGGAATATCGTCTGAGTAAATTAAACCTTTCCAGGGATAGATGATGGTTGTTTTAACAAAACGAACGTAGAGGTACCAGTAGTTGTTGACGGGCGAAGAAATGAAATTGATATTACCCGTGAAAAAAGGGATGAATGTCTGATGCGCATCTACCAGGCTTACTTTAAGAGATGGCTGGTAGTCAAAAAGCCCGAGAATGTCTTTGTATAAACCTTCGCTGAGCCAGTTGTTGTTTTGGAAAATCGCTTCAGCTACATACGAGGTGAGTATATTGGGAAAATGGTCGCTGTTGCATTCGTAGAACACGCCGAGCTGGTCGAGTGCGCGCATCAATTGTTCATTTCCCTGGCAATACAACTGCTGGCGGTTGCCGAGTTGAACATGTTTGATGCCACATTGCCCCGCAGCCTCCATCAGGGCATGCAAATCACCAGCAGCCACAATGCCGCCGGGAAGATTGATCTTTATGGTTTGCTTTCGGTAGTTCATCCTGCTATTCCCTGTTCAAATTCCTTGTTCACATTCCTTGTTCAAATTCAAATTCAATATTCTCCTCACCTCCTGCCTGCACGAACCACAGCCTGTACCCGCACCGGTGGCAGCACACAGTTGTTGAAATTCCGTGCAGCCTTCGGCAATTTTGTTGCGTAAATTGTCTGCGCCCACATTATGGCAGCTGCATACAAGTTTTCCTAAAATAGGCTCAGCTTTCTTACCGCTTCGCAATAACTGAAGGCGTTTATCACTCAATTCAATCTTATTGGCAATCAGTTCGCGGCATTCGCGCATTTCAGTTTTGTCGCCAATCAATATGGCGCCTACCAACCGGTCCTGGTGAATAATGCATTTTTTGTAATATCGTTTTGCCTTGTCAAGAAATATGATCTCCTCGTAATCGTTGTCATTCGGACATTCGGGTATGCCAATGCTGCAAAGATCAAAACCACGAATCTTAATGATATTCATAAACACGCTGCCGCTGTAATGGCTGGCGACATCGCCGGTGAGATAGCGAGCCACCACTTGTGCTTGTTCCTCTGCCGCTGCGGTGATGCCGTATAGCATGCCGCGGAACTCGGCAATTTCTCCAATAGCATATATGGTGGGATCACTGGTTTGCAAACGTTCATTCACAATTACACCACGCTGGCAATGCAGGCCAGCTTCTTTTGCCAGTTCAATATTCGGAATGGTGCCGATGGCAAAAACCAATGCATCGCAACCGATCTGCTGACCACTCTTCAGGCGTATGCCGGTGAGTCGCGTACGACCATGAAACAACTGCACCTCATCATCATAATAAATATCACAACCCTGGTCGCACATTTCTTCGTGTAACAACTGGCTGCCGAGCGGATCGAGCTGGCGGTCGAGAAAGCGGGAAATTCGCTGCACGATGGTGACGCGGATACCTGTCTCACGCAGCGAGGCGGCGAGCTCAAGACCCAATAAGCCTCCTCCAACAATCACCACATGACCATCTTTCGGAACATGATTTTTGAAATGGTCGGCATCGGTACGACTGCGCATCGTGAAAATGCCTTCCAGTGGTGGCACGTTACGCGGAATGGCGGCACGGCTGCCGGTTGCAAGGATTAGTATGTCGTAATAAGTGATGCGGCCATTTGAATCGGTCACACATTTGTTTTCCCTGTCTATGGACACAACACTTACCCCCCGATACAAGTGAATATGATAGCCCGGTTCCTCTTCCTCTTTCATCTTGATCAACTGCTCCCAGCTTTGCGCGCCGCTGATATAATCGGGCAGCATTACGCGGTTGTAAAAAGGAAAATTTTCTTTGCTGAAAATGATGATTTCATCTTCTTTGTTCAACTGCCGATAACTCTGTCGCCAAAACTGGCTACGTCCACGCCAATCAGTTTCAGCTTGGTGCTCATATCGAAGCCAGGGAAAAATTTTTCTCCGCCGGTGAGATTGGTCACCACTGTATCGGCCATTTCATAGCCGGGCGCTACGAGTCCATAAATCATGCCTTTGTGCAAAGCGCATTCACCAATGGCAAAAATGGAAGGATCGCTGGTCTGCAACTGGTCATTCACTACAATGCCTCCACGAACACCAATTTCCAGTCCGCATTGGCGGGCCAGTTCATCGCGCGGCCTGATGCCTGCTGATATCACCAGCATATCGGTCTCGAGATGTGAACCATCGGCAAAACGCAGGGCTGTTATTTTTTCATCACCTTCAATAGCAGTGGTGTTGGCACCGGTGTGAATGATCAGCCCCAGTGCTTCCAGTTTCGCCTGCAGGCAAAGCGAACCTGCTTCATCTACCTGCCGTGGCATCAGTCGCGGTGCAAATTCAATCACGTGCGGGTTCGCAATACCCAGATCGAGCAAGGCTTTGGCTGCTTCCAGTCCTAACAAACCTCCGCCCATCACGGCGCCGCTCTTTGCTTTGCGCGCCCAACTGCTGATCATTTCCAAATCTTCGATAGTGCGGTAAATGAAGACGCCTTCTTTTTCAACGCCGGGAATGTTGGGAACAAAGGCGGAGGAGCCTGTGGCGAGAATTAAATAATCATAACTTTCAATTTTGCCGCTGAATGACCGCACCGTCTTGGCGGCGCGGTCGATCTGCTGAACGGGATCGGCCAGGTGGAGCGTGATGTTGTTCGACTGGTACCAGTCTGCCTCTGCAAGCGTGAGGTCGCGCGCGGACTTGCCCGCGAAGTACTCGCTCAGGTGAACGCGGTCGTAGGCGGGACGCGTTTCTTCGGCAAAAACAACGATCTGGAACTGGCCGGGATTGGTACGGTTGATGAGCTTTTCGCAAAACTTATAACCAACCATCCCATTGCCGATAATGACTAATTTCATTTGCTGCGTTTTGGATGTGGACAAAATCGCAGGCAATCGTTAGAACACATTATACTTATTTATATATAATGTTTCTATGGCAAACACTGCTAGTTTTATCGTTGTTTTTGTTATCTAAGCAATGAAATTAGGGATAATGATTGGAAAACTTGCGTGTTTTTGCAAATTAGCATCATATTTTTTTGTTTTTAATTTATTTTATGGGCAACAAATTGGGCGATAAATAATTAATTTATCGCGGATTCGGCGCGGATTACGGGATTACGCCGATGGGCAAACTTGCCAGCTTTTGCAGATCAGCGTAATCCCATAATTGCGTTCAATCCGCGATACCTTTAACTCAACCCGTAATGAAGCTTAACAAAACCCACTGCGATCTTAATTCATGTTTTCTCTGCAGGCAATGTTCTAAAGAATGGTTGCCAGCGCTGAATGCCCACCGCAAGACTTTTCATGTTTCGAAAGGTGAAATGCTTTTCAAGGAAGGCGATAATATGACCGGCATTTGGTTTATCAACCGCGGAAAGTTTAAAGTGCACAAACAGTGGGGCGAAGATAAAGAGCTGATTGTGCGGCTGGCCCGCGATGGCGATATCGTTGGTCACCGGGGTATGGGCAGCGACAACGTTTATCCTGTCTCGGCCACAGCGCTGGAAGCTTCGGATGTATGTTTTGTAGACATAGAATTTTTTATGGCCACGCTCAAGGTAAACCAGCAATTTCTCTTCGAGCTCACCATGTTCTTTGCATCCGAACTGAAAGAATCTGAAAAACGCATGCGCAACCTGGCACATATGCCGGTGATCGGGCGCGTTGCCAATTCATTGCTCACCCTGCAAGATAAATTCGGTACCGATGCGTCGGGAAATATCAACATGACGCTGAGCCGGCAAGACCTGGCTTCATACGCAGGCACCACATATGAAACCGTTTTCCGGATACTGAACGAACTGGTGGATGCCAACGTAGTGAAGCTGAGCGGTAAATGCATTGCGATAACCGACGCCGCAGGCCTGGCGGCGTTTATGAAAGAAGGATAGGGAAAAATTCAACGACTTCGCCAGCATGGATAGTTGTTTGCCCGCGCGGATGTCGTGCAATACCATCCGCAAACAATGCTGCGCGGATATCACCACTGCCGCTGAAGGGCACTATTTCTATCTCGTTGCTGCCCGGAATTATTTTAACCGGGAAAAATTCATCGAGATTGGTCTTCTTTGTTCTTTCTCCATTTAGTTTCATTGAAATACTTGTGGGAGCAGGCAAACCATAGCAAGCGTTCAAAAATGGTTGCACCAGTATGCTGAAAGTAACCATACATGAAAGCGGGTTGCCGGGCAATGCAAAGACAGTTTTACCATCTGTTGTTTGTCCGCACCATACCGGCTTTCCCGGGCGAATCATCAGCTTGTGAAATATTTTTTTTACCCCGCAGGCCAGCAACACTTCGGGCACGTAATCCGCATCACCGGCGGAAACACCACCACAGGATATAACGATATCGCCCTGCAAAGCATTTTCAAAAATAGTTTTCAGCGAAGCCCTGTCATCGGCCACATGAGCTTCTAAAAATGATTGTATTCCTTGTTGGTGCAGTAAAGATTTCAACAACCACAAATTACTGTTGCGTATCTGCACGTCGCTTGCCTGCCGATCGATGGGAATCACTTCATCGCCGGTGGTGATGATGGCAACGCGCGGTAATTTTTCAACCAGCACATCTTGTTTACCAATAGCCGCCAGCAAACTAATGACGGCGGGTGTTGCGCGCACAGCTTTTTCAATAATCACCTCGCCTGCGCGAAGATCTTCGCCGCGTCTTGAAATATTTTGAAATGGTTTTGCTTCATTTGCCTGGATAGTAGCAATGCCATCTTCTTCCTGCACATCTTCTCTGCGTATGATCAAATTGGCGCCCTTGGGAGTGGCGGCGCCGGTCATGATTTTATAACATTGTCCTGCGGAAATTGAGGTAGCAGGTATTTGCCCGGCAAAAATGGTTTCATTAACAATAAACTGCCGCATTCCTTTTTCAAAATCTTCATACCGCAATGCGTAGCCATCCATTGCCGCCCGGTTGAAAGGAGGATAGTCGCGGTCGGCAAAAATTTTTTCGCACACTACTCTGCCAAATGCCTGCTCCAGCGGCAGCCTTTCCTGCCCAAACGAATGGGCCCTTGATTGCAATATTTCCTGCGCTTCGGTGTAAAACATAATGCTTTAGTGCCCTCCGCCAAGCATCATTTTCCTGGCGTGAAAAACGGCCGGCGTTATAGCTTCCAGCGATTCACGCGCGCCATCGCTGCTACCGGGTAGCGTCACGATCAGCGTCTTATTGATTGATCCCGCTACAGCCCTGCTCATCATTGCCAACGGTGTTCTTTGTTGTCCATACGCGCGCATGGCTTCCGTGATACCGTCGGCATCACGCTCAAGAATTTCCTTTATGGCACTCACCGTATTATCTCTCGGACCAAGGCCCGTGCCGCCGGTAGTGAAAATGTATTCGATGTCTTCCGCCACCCATTCTTTTACCTGTTGCTGGATTTGATCCTTGTTGTCGGGCAAAATTTTGTAGTGTTTTACCTGTGCGCCCGATTGTTGCAGCATCTCGCATACCAGTTTGCCACTCTTGTCTTCGCGGGTGCCCGCGGCAGTTGAGTCGCTGCAAACCAACACGGCGCAAACGGGTGTGGTTACAAAAAATTTCTTTCGATCGCTCTTGCCGCCCTTCTTCTCGAGCAGTCGTATATGACCGATCTCCAGCATGGTATCAACGGGCTTCAGCATATCGTATATCTCCAGTGCGGCCACTGACACCGCTGTGAGCGTTTCCATTTCAATTCCCGTCTTACCAATCGATTTTGCCTCGCCGGTAATCACTATGCCTGAGCGGGAAAATACGGCGTCTTCAAAAAGATCGGCATGTTCTTCCCGGTTTAAAAAACTGAAATGCATATCCATGCCATCGATGGCTACCGGGTGACAATGGGGCAAAAGTTGCGGCGTAAGCTTGGCGCCTATGAAGCCGGCTGCCCGGGCCACGTCAAACAGGTTGCCTTTAGGCAACTGGTTATTCTTAATCAGATCGATGGTTGCCTGCGAGCAGAATATGATGCCCACGGCGCGTGCCGTGCGGAGAGTAATTTGTTTGTGAGTGATATCGCGCATTATAATTGAATGAACCGCACAATGATAAGTAAAAATCTAATCGCTATTTGTAATTTTATCAGCTTATGAGTAGCACACCTGGCATAAAGCCTGAACTGATAGTAGCCGGCGCGGGTCCCGGCGATCCCGAGCTGATCTCTCTCAAAGCCTTGCGCGCGCTGCAGGAGGCCAATGTAGTTTTGTATGATAACCTCATCAATAAGGTACTGCTCGACCACACCCGCGAAGATTGCGAAAAAATATACGTGGGCAAACGTCCTTATGGTGATTACACACCGCAGGAAAATATTCACGCGCTGATTGTAGAAAAAGCATTCTCCAAAGGAAAGGTGGTACGACTCAAAGGAGGCGACCCGTTTATCTTTGGAAGAGGTTTTGAAGAAATACTTTTTGCGCGTAAACACGGTATTGAGGCGAGCTATATTCCCGGCATCACCAGCATGCAGGCGGTAGGATTGGATGATATACCACTCACGTTTCGCACCCTGAGCGAAAGCATCTGGGTGCTGACCGGAACCAAGAAAGATGGTACACTCTCCGGTGATCTTAAGCAAGCGATGAACAGCAAGGCAACGGTGGTGATTTATATGGGTGTGAAAAAGTTACCTGAAATATCACGCATATATATAGACGAAGGGCAGGGTGAAATGCCTGCCGCCATGGTGCAACATGCCAGTCTGCCACAACGAAAGGTGGTAAAAGGAAAAATTAAAGACCTGCCCGCGCTGGCCGAAGCAGCCCAACTCACCCACCCCGCTGTGATTATTATTGGCCCCGTGGCCCATAGCGAAAACCTTTCAGGATTCCTAACTTAAGTAAAGCGAGATAAGAGCTAACCTGTAGACTGATGTACAAGCGTTTTATTAGAACCCTCAATTAACCTGAAATTTTCTTTTCAAACTAACTTACCTTGTTGTTTCCAAAACAGATGGCCTTAGACGTAAGCTCTAACTCCTGCCCCTAAAATTAATGAATCAAGAGGCTCTGGTTAGACTACCAAACCTCCTGGCAAAACATGGCCAGGAGGTTTTCTTTTGGGGTTGAGTGTCGGGGTGTTGTACGCGCCACCCGTGAGGGTGAACCACCCTGCACTTACTGTAGACGAATGTCTACAATCTTCACTTTTCGCATCGGCACAAGATTTACCCATTATACCGCATGCAAAAGGGTCAAAAGAAACGCAAGGTCAGGCCGGCGCAGCAGGTGCGCTCCAAACAGGGTAAGGAAGAACGGATGGAGCCGCAGCCGGTATATGAGAAAGAGAAAGACGTACTGAGGTTGCGCAACAAAGTTGCCATCATTACCGGTGGAGACAGCGGTATTGGTCGTGCAGTGGCCATCGCGTTCGCAAAAGAAGGCGCCCATGTAGTGATCGCTTATCGAGAGGATCATAAGGATGCACAGGAAACCGCCGGGCGCATCAAAGAAATTGGGCAGCAGTGCATACTCATCCCCGGAGATGTGAGCAAAGCAGCGCATTGCAAGAAAATCGTGAACCAAACGATTAAGGAGTTTGACAAACTGGATATCCTGGTAAACAATGCGGCGGTTCAATTTCCCCAGACAGAACTGAAAGCTATTACTGAAAAACAACTGCGCGAAACTTTTGAAGTAAATTTCTTCGCGTATGTGTTTATGGTGCAGGCGGCAGAGCAGTATTTGGAAGAAGGCGCCTGCATTATCAACACCAGTTCTGTTACGGCATATCGCGGCAGTCCTCACCTGATCGATTATTCGTCTACCAAAGGCGCCATCGTGAGTTTCACCCGTTCCCTCTCGGGTTATTTTGCCAAAAAACAAATTCGCGTCAACGCCGTAGCCCCCGGACCTATATGGACTCCGTTGATACCGCTCACTTTTCCCCCCGATCATGTGGCTTCATTCGGATCTGACACGCCGCTTGGTCGCGCAGGTGAGCCGGTAGAAGTAGCCTACGCTTATGTTTTTCTCGCCAGCGATGACGCTTCTTACATCACCGGCCAGGTAATTCATCCCAACGGCGGTGAAATTGTAAATACTTAACACATAAACAACTAAAACATGAAAACTCTTGGAATCATTCTCGTTGTTCTCGGCATAGTAATGATCATCTTCCGCGAAGTGAGCTTTACCAAAACCGAAGAAGTGGCCGACCTCGGCCCCATCGAACTCAATAAAAAAGAAAAGAAGCGCGTGACCTGGCCCACTTACGCAGGCATTGCCATAGCGGTATGTGGGGTGGTGGTATTAGTGGCGTCGAAGAAAAAATCGACGTAGATTGACGGACAGCCGTCACCCCCAATTTGGGGAAATGAATTCACAGCGGCGTGTTTCGCTTCGGGCAAACTCCCTCACGCTCAATGGGAATGAAGTTTGTCTCTATGCTATATAATATTGTTTTACTCAAAAAATTTATAACTATGACTACGACAACGAAATTGATCTTAGGTCTGATTGGTGCAGCTGCTGTGGGTGCTGCTGTAGGTATGCTACTGGCGCCGGAGAAAGGCAGCGACCTGAGAAAAAATATTGCAGATAAAGCCGGGAAATGGAGCGATAAGCTGAGCGATACGCTTCGCAGCAGCCGCGATGGCGTAAAACGCGCCGTATCCCAGGTGAAGTCTGAAATCTGATTTTTTCCGGTGTACACCATACCCTTTCGGAGCAGGCAATGCCTGCTCTTTTCACTTTATCAAAAATCATGTGTTATGAAAGAGACTAAAAAAAAATCTCCCATCGCTCCGCTCGACAAGGAACCCGGCAAGCCCGGTTTCGAGCCCGGCAATACTGCCCTCCCCCAACAACCACCCGAACAAGCAGGTCAAAAATTAGACGAAGACGTAAAAGCCGAACAAACCCACGAAAAACTCAAACAAGACACCGACGACGAAACCAAAAAAATCATAAACGAAGAAGAGCAGCAGCAAGTGGTAAATGATGATGAACCGGCTACGGAGACTGAGGGGCCGCCGAAGATGAAAGCGGAGTAGAAGAGTCAATCTTCAATCTTCAACACCGTTTTCAGCACCGACCACACATTCTCCGCCACGATCTCGTGCCCTTGGGCCGTGGGGTGAATGCCGTCGGGGAGGTTGAGTTCGGGTATGCCGCCGACACCTTCGAGGAGGAAGGGAATGAGTGCGGTGTTATTTTTTTGAGCGAGGTCGCGGAAGAGTTGTTGAAATTCCTGCGCATAGCGGCGGCCCATATTGGGTGGCACCTGCATGCCCGCGAGTACGATCTTCACTTCGGGATTTTTAGCTCTCACCCTGTCGATGATCTCCTGCAGGTTGGCGCGCGTTTCGGAAATGGGAATGCCGCGCAGTCCATCGTTGCCACCAAGTTCCAGCACGAAAATATCAACGGGTTGTTTCAAGATCCAGTCGATGCGGTTCTTGCCGCCCGCCGTAGTCTCGCCGCTCAAACCAGCATTCACTACCTGGTAAGGCAGGCCGAGTGAATCGATTTTCCGTTGTATTAACGCGGGAAAAGCCTGCGTGGGCTCGAGGCCGTAACCCGCTGTAAGACTATTGCCAAAGAAAATGATGTTCTTCTTTTCAACTGCGGCCTCCCCGGCCGCGGCATTGTCCTCTTTTGCTGCTTCTTTTTTTTCTTCCATAGCTGCTTTCTCCTGGTTGCCGCCGCAGGCAGTCACCAGCAACAATGCTATTACCGCGCTTATGTAATTTCTTTTCATGCAAATGCTATGTTCAAAATAATGCATTAATTTACTACACTTTATGGATACTATTCTTTCGATTCAGAATTTAAGCAAGACTTACCAGGGCGCCGGCCGCACCCTCACGGTCTTACACGATATCAGTTTCTCCATTGCTGCAGGCAGTACCGTTTCAATTGTGGGGCCATCGGGTAGCGGCAAGACAACATTGCTGGGACTTTGCGCCGGTCTTGACCGTGCCACATCGGGTTCGGTAGAACTAAATCATGTAAAACTTGATCAGCTAAGCGAAGACGAGCGCGCGCAGGTGCGTAATAAATATGTAGGTTTTATTTTTCAAAACTTTCAACTGCTCCCCACGCTCACCGCGCTTGAAAATGTGATGGTGCCGCTGGAATTGCGCGGAGAAAAAAATGTGAAGTCCCGCTCGCGAGACCTGCTGGAGAAAGCTGGACTGGGCGATCGGCTTAACCACTACCCTTCCCAACTATCGGGTGGTGAACAACAACGCGTGTCGCTGGCGCGCGCATTTGCCAACAATCCGAAGATATTGTTTGCGGATGAACCCACTGGTAATCTCGATGCTGAGACCAGTGACAAAGTGGTGAAGCTGTTGTTCGACCTGAACCAGGAAGCGGGAACCACACTCATCATCGTGACGCATAACCTTGAGCTGGCTGCTATGACCAGCCGCATTATCCGCATCAAGGGAGGAAGTATAGTTGGAGACGAACAAAGAAGCTAACAATGGACAGAGAGCGTTTTACCTATAAAAAGAAAATCAATCTCCCCTGGCTGTTCACCATGGCCTGGCGCGACAGCCGCCGCAACCGCTCGCGCCTGCTGCTGTTTGTTTCTTCTATCATACTTGGCATCGCCGCGCTGGTAGCCACTTTCTCTTTCGGATACAATCTGCAAAACGATATAGATAAGCAGGCAAAGACATTGGTAGGCGCCGACCTGGTAATACAGGGCAATAAGCCGCCGACACCACAACTACAAACCATTCTCGATTCTATCGGCAATGAGCGTTCGCAGGAAAGGAGTTTCGCCAGCATGGTGTATTTCGTGAAAGACAGCGGCACGCGCCTGGTGCAGGTGCGCGCCCTGGATGGCAGTTATCCTTTTTATGGCGAGCTGGAAACCACTCCTGCCTCGGCAGGTCCCCATTTCCGCAAAGGCAGAAATGCATTGGTAGATAAAACGCTGATGCTGCAGTTCAATGCATCCATCGGCGATTCTATACAGGTGGGTGATATCAAATTCGCCATCACGGGCACGCTCAACAAAGCGCCGGGACGAAATACTATTTCCACCACCGTTGCTCCACCAGTTTATATACCGCTTCAATTTCTCGATTCAACCGGACTGGTACAAAAAGGCAGCCGTATTGCTTACAATTATTATTACAAGTTCAACAATGAAGCGGATGTAGATGCCGTAGTACGCGACCTGGAATCCAAACTCGACCAGGAGAGCATGGATTATGATACGGTAGAAGAAAGAAAAAGAAATACCGGCAGGTCGTTTGAAGATTTCACCCAATTCCTCTCGCTCATCAGTTTTGTTGCGCTGTTGCTGGGCTGCATAGGCGTGGCCAGCGCTATTCATATTTATATACGGGAAAAAATCAGCTCCATTGCCATACTGCGTTGCCTCGGCGTCAACAGCACGCAGGCGTTTTTTATATACCTCATTCAAATTGCCGGCATTGGCCTGCTGGGCTCTGTACTCGGCGCCATATTGGGCACCTTGATCCAGCAAATATTGCCGACGGTGCTGCAGGATTTTCTGCCGGTAGATGTTGCCGTAGCGGTTTCATGGAAAGCCATTGCGCAAGGCCTGGCGCTGGGCCTTGTAATATCCATATTGTTTGCCCTGTTGCCCCTGGTGTCGGTGAGAAAGGTTTCACCGCTATACACGCTGCGTATTTCGTTTGAACATGCCCGATTGCGCGACCCGGCAAAATGGATCGTGTATATCCTGATCGTGGGTTTTGTATATGGCTTCTGCAAATGGCAGATCGGGAGTTACATGCAGGCAGCGGCATTTACCATCGGTATCCTCATTGCATTCTTCATATTGGTGTTGGTGGCGAGATTGCTGATGTGGATAGTGCGCCGCTTCTTTCCCGGAAGCTGGAACTACTTGTGGCGGCAGGGCTTTGCGAATTTGTACCGGCCCAACAACCAGACTATCACGCTGGTTACCACTATCGGATTAGGAGTCGCTTTTATCGGCACATTGTATTTTATACAAGGCATACTGATCAACCGCGTTAGTCTTACTGCCAGCGGTAACCAACCCAATATGGTATTGTTCGATATTCAGAGTGGTCAGAAAGATAGTGTGGCAGATATGGCGGTACAACACGGTCTGCCTGTTGTGCAACAGGTGCCCATCGTCACCATGCGCATCGAAGAGGTGAATGGTATGAACGCCGAGGATGTGCGCAGAGATACCAGTGCGCGCATTTCGGAGCGCGCCTTTGAATGGGAGTTCCGAGTGACCTACCGCGACACGCTCACCGATTCTGAAAAATTGACCAGGGGTAAACTGGGGGCACCCGTCACTTCACCGAATCAACCCATTTATATTTCAGTGGAAGAAGATTATGCGCGCCGCGTGCGACTGCAAATGGGCGATACGGTTCTTTTCAACGTGCAAGGCACTTTGGTAAAGACCATCATTGGCAGTATGCGCCAGGTAGACTGGCAGCGCGTGCAAACCAATTTCCGCGTGGTGTTTCCCTCTGGTGTGCTGGAAGAAGCGCCGCAATTTCATGTGCTCATCACCCGCGTGCCCTCGCCCGAAGTGTCGGCTAAGTTTCAGCAGGCCGTAGTGCGCCGTTATCCCAATATCTCCATCATCGACCTTGGTTTAATTCTCAGCGTACTCGACGACGTGCTTAATAAAATTGGCTTTGTAATCCGCTTCATGGCCGGCTTCAGCATTATCACTGGTCTTATCGTTTTAATCGCCTCTGTGCTCATCAGCAAATTCCAGCGCATGCAGGAAAGCGTATTACTCCGCACTCTTGGCGCCAGTCGCCGCCAGATTCTCATCATCACCGCCCTGGAATATTTCTTCCTCGGTGCCCTTGCCTCCGCCACCGGCCTCCTGCTTGCCATGGCCGGCAGCTGGGCCCTCGCCAAATTCAGCTTCGAAGCCCGCTTTACGCCCAGCTGGCTTCCCATCATCCTTCTATTTATCATCATTTCCTCCCTCACCGTACTGATCGGCCTCATCAATAGCCGCGGTGTATTAAACAAGCCGCCGCTCGAAGTACTGCGTAGAGAATGAAGGAATTGAATTTCCTTCATTCCTTATTCCTGCTGCCCCTCAAGAGTCTCCAAAACTGATCATGCCAATTCACCAGGTGTCCTATCAAGAATGCGTCTTTTAGGTTTGATTTGATATTGCTGCGCAGCATTTTCACGACCAGGTCTTTTTCAACTTCGCCGACCTCCTTTACGCGAATCAGGAATTCGAGTGAAATGAAGGCTACGAAAGCGCCGATGGCGAAGAGGAAATTGAATTCGTGAAGGGCTACGAGGTGAAACTCTTTGTTCATGGCCGGGCCGATCCAGGTGATGTTGATGTTGAGTGAACGGCTCGTGAAATAGTCGGCCAGTATACCGCCCACCAGCGGGGCCACGGATGAAAATAGAGCGGTGACAATATTTTTTACCGATAAATACACAATTGATTCTTCACGCGGCGCCAGCTTGAGACCGATATTGGTGAGCGATAAGGTGATGCCCCCATTTGAAATGCCCGTGAATATATGAATGACGATAAGCAAAATGAGATTGGCGTAGAACTGTGAATAGATGCCGACAAAACACCAGCCGATAAGACATAATACATATATCGGCGCCAGTATAGCGATGACTGTTTTATTACTATAACGATCACCGTAGTGGCCCCACACGCGCACTGTAAGAATGCTGAACACTTGGCTCACAATAGTAAGCCCGATGATATACGACAGCTTAAGACCCATACTCTTGAGCAGGAATACGGTAAAGAATGGCGTGGCTAAGTTCACTGCAAATACCCAGGCCGAGTTAAAAGCCAGCAGTTTTCTGAAGTTGACGTTCCTCAGCGGCTTCTGAAAAAGTTTAAAAATGTTTTCATGGTGAAGATGCGATTGCGGCTCGGGCGTTTTGTACAATAAGAACGCTCCGATCAGTCCCGACACTCCAGCAATTAAAAACATGCTGGCATAAGTCTGCAGTTCATACTGGGGATAATTGTGTTTTACAAAATCAACGGCCAGCGCCAGCAGGATGCTGAGCACCACGTTAAGGGTTTGCGTATAGCTGGTGCGTCGTGCGAAATAAGCCCCGAGCGCAGACTCAGGCACCAGGTCCTTCATCCACGAGTTCCACGCCGGTCCTGAAATGGAGCCAAAGAAATAATAGAAGAAAAGATAGAAGATAAGCGTATCGATAGAGGCGATGTCGAAAAGCAATGGCAGCGAAGCGATGATGAGTAGCGGCACGCGCGCCAGTGTGGTACATATAACAACCACCGCTCTCCGGTTGTTGTATTTCTGCACGAGCCATATAGACAGCAACTGAAAGATATTGGTAAATGTGGGCAGCGAAGCCAGCATCCCTATCTGGAAATTGTTCGCACCCATCAATAAGGCAAAAGCCACCAGGAAGGCGCCAGTAGTGAGTGAAGTTATCGTTTCGGTGGCAAGGCCATCGCCGATTACCAGTCGCAAGCCGCGCTTTATATCCTGTTCGGTAAGTGTTGCCTTAGGTTGTAGATCCATATACTGCAAAGTTGCGGCAAGGATTAATCCAAAGCTGCACTATTTTTTTACCAGCTGTTGAGCAATCTCAAAACGATCGCTTTTCAGGTGAACGGTATAAATGCCGGGCGGTAATTGTGCAATGGAAATACGCTGCTGCCAGTATCCCGCGAGTTTTACATATTGAACCCGCTGCACCATTTTTCCCTGTGCATTGATGATTTGTACCGTCAGCGGTCCCGCAGATGGCTGGTTAATGCCAAGCATAAAATGATCGCTGGCGGGATTAGGATACAGCACCAAACTGCGCAAGCCGCGATCAATCAACAATTCCCTAATGCCCAGCATTGTCTTTTTGCCATCAAGATCTGTTTGCCAAAGCCGGTAGTAATTTTTATCGGCTGATGGATTTTTATCTATATAAACATAATTGCCGCCACTGGATTGATTTAAAGCAAGCACTTCACCGATATTTGAAAAATGATCGCCATCGGTTGAGCGTTCGATGGAAAAATGATGATTGTTTTGTTCCCAGGACGTTTTCCAGCTGATGCGCACTTCGCCGCCTGCGAGGCGCACGTCAAATTCGGTCAGCGTTACAGGCAATGGCGCCGATTGGGTGCGTTGATACTGCAGCATCCATTCATATATGTTCAAACCATTTTCCCTGAAATCCGGATTGTAGGTAGTTGTCCACGCATCATGCCCCTGAACGGGAAAAATGGTCTTCTTCGCCAGTGGTGAGGGTGGCGTGGGATCGGCATTGATCAGGTCAACATAACCGTTAGTGTTTGAAACAGGCACCTGCGGATCTACCTGGTTGTGCGTAGCCCATACCGGCAGATCGGTAACCGCGATATTATGCGCGCGGGTACTGTTTGGCTGAGAAGCTCCGCACACGGGCACAATGGCCGCGATTCTTGCTGCCGTTTCGGTACTGTTGCCTGCATAATCCCAGGTGGCACCGCCGCCCATACTCATCCCCGTTACATAGATTCTCCGCGTGTCAACATTATACATAGCGACGGCGTAGCTGATCACCGCTTCCACGTCGGAGGGCGTCGGCCAGGTGTTGAACTGGGGTGAGATAATTATAAACCGGTAAGACTGGTTATTTACCACAAACGATCGGGGAAATAATCCATCATTGATATACTGGGGAATTCCCGCTTCAAGCAGTAAGGGAAGATCGGTGGAACCGTTGCCCTGGTGTCCCATACCGTGCAGGTACACGATGAGCGGGTATGGCGCACCCGACGACTGATAGCCCTCAGGCAGGTACTCATAGTAACCGCCGCATTGATCATTAATGGAAATAACGCGCGGTGTGTGCGTCTGCGCCTGCAAAAAATGCGGCACTGCAAAAAAAGATACGGCCAGGCATAACCATGCTATGCACGGTTTGTAGAGTTCTACCATAAAAAAACAGAATAAGAACAAAAAAAATGGGGTGAAAGGATCAGTACTTCAAATGACAAGCAATTACTGACAAAAAACATAAAAAAACCTGTGCCAGACATGACGATTATCAGTTCCCCACAATGGGGAGGTGGCAGAAACTTTGCGTAACTTTAAGCATTGTTTATATAGTCTGTTTCACTTGAATAAATAGAGTAAATAGCCTTGGCAAAGCTTCAGAACAATACAACAAATCCACAGCCACCGGAACCACCGGAGAAAAAATTTCGCGTACCCTGGTGGACGCTTGCTTTCCTGGTGCTGCTGGCAAGTCCATTGCTCATCAGAACTTTTACCACCACTCCCAAAGAGATCAGCTGGCAGGAATTCAGGGAAAAAGTATTGACAAAAAATGCGGTTGACAGAATTGTGGTGGTAAATGACGAGTATGCAGAAATTTATTTGAAACCCACCGCTCTGAAAGACACTGCCTTTAAAGACGTAGCCCGCGATAGCAACATAGGGCCGCACTTTATCATTACCATCGGCTCCATAGAATCTTTTGAGCGAAAACTGGATGAGGCACAACAGGAAATTTCGCCACAAACTCCCATTCTCGTTACGTATGCCAGGCGAACAAACTGGCTGCCCGGACTTATCAGCTGGGTGCTGCCGCTGGTAATCATCATATTGGTATGGCAATACTTTTTCCGTAGAATGGCTTCCGGCGGCCCGGGAGGATCATCCATTTTCAGTTTTGGTAAGTCCACCGCCAAATTGGTGGAGACCCAAAACAAGAGCACCGTCACCTTCGATGATGTGGCTGGCCTGGATGAAGCCAAACTGGAAGTGCGCGAGATTGTTGATTTCCTGAAAAGACCTGAAGCTTTTACGCGTCTCGGCGCGAAAATTCCGAAAGGCGTGATACTGATTGGTCCGCCGGGAACTGGTAAAACGCTGCTGGCAAAAGCTGTGGCGGGTGAAGCACAAGTGCCCTTCTTCTCTATATCAGGCTCTGAATTTGTGGAGATGTTTGTAGGTGTGGGCGCTTCGCGCGTGCGAGATTTGTTCAGACAGGCGAAGGAAAAAGCACCCTGCATCATCTTCATCGATGAGATAGATGCTATTGGCCGCTCGCGCGGAAAAAATGCATTTTATACCGGCGCCAACGATGAACGCGAAAGCACGCTCAACCAGCTGCTCACCGAAATGGATGGCTTTGGGAGCAACAGCGGCGTGATAGTATTGGCTGCCACGAACCGCGCCGACATGCTCGATCCCGCATTGGTTCGGCCTGGCCGCTTCGACCGTCACATCTACCTGGAACTGCCCAACCTGAATGAGCGTGTTGATATTTTCAAAGTACACCTGCGCCCGCTGGTGCTCGACGATACTATCGATGTGAACTTCCTTGCGGCGCAAACGCCCGGTTTTTCCGGCGCCGACATCGCGAATATCTGCAACGAAGCCGCGCTGATTGCCGCGCGCAGAAAAGCCGATAAGGTGGGGCGGCAGGATTTTCTCAACGCCATCGACCGCACCGTGGCAGGACTGGAGAAAAAGAGTAAGATCATTTCTCCTGAAGAGAAAAAAATCATTGCTTATCACGAGGCTGGTCATGCCGTAATCAGCTGGTTGCTGCCGCATATTGATCCGCTGGTGAAAGTATCTATCATACCTCGCGGCAAGACATTAGGAGCAGCCTGGTATTTGCCTGAAGAAAAACACCTGAAAACAGCGGCCGCTTTTCATGATCATCTCAGCGCTATGTTGGGTGGCCGCGCTGCGGAAGATGTTATGTTCAACGAAGTTTCTTCAGGCGCATTAGACGACCTGGAAAAAGTGACGCGCGAAGCATATATGATGGTGGCTTATTATGGCTTCAACAAGAAATTGGGCAATATCAGCTTCTACGATTCCACCGGCATGCGCGACACCGGATTTCAAAAACCTTACAGCGAAGAGACCGCCGCGATGATTGATGAAGAAGTACGCAACCTGGTGAACCAGGCATATGAACGAGCGAAGAATATTGTAACCGAAAATAAAGAAGCACTCACCCAGGTAGCAGAATTACTGCTGCAAAAAGAAGTGATCTTTAAAGAAGATCTCGAGAAAATATTAGGTGAACGCAGCAAAGTGGGCGGCGCCGCGCAGCAAAATGAAATGGGAAAAAGAACACCCGATACCGTGACGCTGTTCAGGAAATAGTGTACCTGATCATGTTATCCTTTACTTCCAGCTGATAGTTTGGATTGTGCTTTTTCACAAAATCTGTGAGCGCTTCAATGGTGGGATAATCACCCTGGCCGGTAAACTCCCTGGCGTCGTCAATGATTAGTATATGTTTGAAAGGCGGGCCTTTGAAAATAGCATCGAGTTCTTCGTAGATAGGGCAGTCTTTCTCGCCCCTGGCGGTGAAGCCGGCCGAGTAATGACCATCGAGCCAGAATATCGCCGGGCCGGTTAATTCGGCTACAATTTGTCCCAGCATTTTTCCACTATCGCCCTGCACAATTCTTATATGGTCATACTTTGCAAACCTTTTGGTTGCTTTACGCCAGAGATGTTCTGCTAACTCAATGGAATAGATCTTTTCGAAATTGTTACGCTGCGCCTCCACCATTTCACCCAGGAAAGTCCCTGTTTCGACCAAAACTTTGTAGTTGGAAAGTTTCTGATACGCCTCGATCGTTACCTGCTTTACCGCATGTGGCGGAGGAACCGGCTTGCCTTGCTTTTCCCATTCCGCTATAATCTTATCCCTGTTCCTCCTGTCCCTGGCCTGCACCATGCTGACATAGGTATTGAAAGGCAGGATTTTCTTTATCACATCATCGAGCAATTTGTTCATCGGTGTGTTGTTTGAACTGAATTGGCAAAAGTACAAATTATAATCTTGTTCCTCCTGCGCAGCATCCTTCTTCAGAACGATTTACAGGATTATTTCTTTGACCCCGTGTACTCAGCAAACATTTTCTCCAGGTTGTCAAATCCCTTTATTGCATTAGCGGGCAGTTTCTCTCCGTTTTTCCCAAATGAATATAACTGCCATTCCTCCTCGATTGCATTTTTAGACTCATCAATCACTGCGTTCAGTTTGAAATGCTCGTTCAGGAATTCATAAAGCGGCATGCGTTTTGATATGCCGAAATCATGGCCTTCGTCGGGCAGGTGTACATTTTTCACCATCGATTGCTGCTTGTAAAATCCGTACATCCTTTGCAGGTAAGGAAATTCGATCTCGGGCACATGTGCGGTCCAGTCTTTGCCATCGGAGACGACCAACTGGGGACGCGGTGCGGCCATAGCCGCAATCTCAGGATTGGCGGTGCCGCCACCGCAAAGATGTATGGGCATGCCGCTTTCGCAGGGACAACCACCGCTATGATAAGACGAAAGCATCACCACCGGGGCACTCAGTTTTATGCGGTCGTCCAGTGCGGTGATCAGCATGGTCTGGCTGCCGCCGCCCGAACCGCCGGTAATGGCCACGCGGCTGGTATCGGCTCCTTTCAATGAAAGCATATAGTCAAGAATACGCAGACTGCCAAGCGCCTGCACCGTCATCGCCAGGCTGCGGCGATGATCTTCGGCTTTGAACTGCAGTAGCGATTCTCCCCATCCAAATAAATCGTAGCTTACCGCCATAGCACCCATGCGGGCAATGGTAGCGCAACGATGCTGGCAATCGGGGCGGTAACGATGTTTTTCCCAATGACCATCGGGGCAAAGTACAACCGGAATCTTTCCTTTAATCTTCGCGGGTTTGTAAATGGAGCCGCAGATATAGAGTCCGGGTAAAATTTCGAGAGCAATATTTTCTACTGTGTAGCCATCATAGGCACGCTTATTACTAAGTATGGGCGCAGAATTGGGTCTTGGCGGCAGCGGCGACAATTTCAAAGCCTCCCACATGCACTCGCGTAATTCAGCCTTTCGTTTTTCCCAGCTGGCTACATCGTGATATAACGATGCCAGATATTCGAGTTGTGCCCTGCCTTCTTCCGGCCGCTTCAGATGATATTGATAATTTCTTACCCGGTATGTCTTCTCATCAGTCTTTGCAAACGTAAGATCGTGCAGCCCCAGCACATTCATGAGCGTCTGCTCTGCATCGGGGCGAAAACGCCAGCGCGCATAGGTAACATACTTGTCTTTTACCAGGTAATTCGAATACTGGACAACGATACCAAAGCGTTGTTCAATAGCCTTCAGCACATCTTTCAAAGGTTCTTTGTACTGATCGTCTGAAGTCTGCGCCCATACAATGGCTGCAATCGTTAGTGATATGATGCAGCAAACAAATTTTTTTAACATAAGCGTCACGCGTTATGTTAAATATATAAAATTCATTTTACTGCACAGGGGGAAGGGATAGTTTGGCAAACATTTTCTCCATTTCTTCATATTTGTGGCGCGAGTAGCGGTCGAATTCGCCTTTATTTTTAAATTTCATAAGGGTAGCCAGCTGTGGTTTACCTTCATACTTTTTCATGTTATGGTAGTAACCAGTGGCTACGAAGAAATAAGTTTCGCTCTGTTCCGAAGGCCGCATATTGTATTCAATATCCAGTTCCTCGTGTGGCGCCAGCAGACTATAGCGGTCATCTACCGAAGTAATCAATTCCACTTGATTTTCGCAACCAGCCTTAATGGCATTTGAAGGATTGATAAAAGTGGTAGTCACTGTGGCATTGGGTGAAAAATCAATAGCAGCATAATTCAGGTCCCAGAAGCGGTAAGCAGTGGCGAGCTTTATTTTTACCGTTTTGCTTTCGGTGCCTGCCATATCAAGCTCCATAATCAAATCGCGGCTGGCGGTATTGCCGGTGTGGGCGAAATAGTCGGCTGGCGCCCATTTGCCGTTGCGCTCAACAAATACCATTAGCGGCAGCGACTGATCCTTCTGCCATTGCTCCATTTCATTGGGTGAGGATTTGTCTTTTTCATTTCTCCATTTTTCATATCCGGTGCCAAACAGCCCGGCAAAACTGTGGTAGAGATAGCCTGACCAGCGACTGTTTTGCGCGTGAACGATCAGCTTTGCTTTTTGCGCATTGGCGGGCTTCGCAAACGTCATTTCTATACTGCTAAAAAGATCATCTTCTGCCGGACCGTTAAACTCGTACACATATTTATCCGTGGCGGCCACCAACTGAGCGCTTATCGGTTTGCCCTGAACCGTAACCGAAATAGGCCGCTGTGGCTTCTGATAGGTCAAAGGTCTGCCATGCCGGTCGAGCAACACGCGCACACCTTCAGGATGCTGCACGCGCAGCAGTTGCATGCGGTTGATATACTGTTCTTCGTGTTGTACATTTTTTATTTTGATGCTATAAGTATTATCCTTTGCCTGCCATTGCCCAAGCGGAAGATAATCGGTGCGCTCGAGCGAAGAGTAAATGGCGCCGCTGTACACGCCGCTGATGAATTGGTATTCGGTATCATTTTTTACATATACCTGCGGGCAGTTGCAGGGGTTAAGCGCCGCTGCGACCAGCAGCGCAACGCTACCGGCCCCCAAAGCAATACAGGCTGCACTCAGCACATGATTCACCGTAGTGGCTGTCTTGTCCAACTCGTAAGCGTCAATTCTCTTGAACGTTGAAAGTGGCAATGACACAGCCCGCTGATCACGTGGCATGGACTGATCGGCATACAAATGCACCTGCATAAAAACGTTGCGGCGATCTTTCGCCTTTACGCGGTAGTTGGATCTGGCGGGCTGATAAGGATCCTGTGACTGGAGTTTCTTACCCTTGTCAGGATTAAGATAACCGAGATGTTCTCGTCGGATAGGAACATGCTGTCCTTCAATCCTGGTCTCATCTGCCCTTACATCTGACAAGGCCACGATGCTATCGGTATAATGAATGATAAAATATTTTTCAGCATTTTGAAAACGCTGCATATCCTGCAGGGCTAAGGCCTGCCTGGTGTTGGTCTTGTAGTAGTATTGAAAACAACCAGCGAGCAGCGAAAGGCAAACAAACAGCAAAATGTGTTTACAAAACGGGAGCATCTTCATGACAGGAAGTTTTGAGGTTATAAGAGATCAATCGTTTATTCATGACCCTGAACCACAAAGGCGGCACCAGGGCAAGCCACATCATGCCCGCATAACCGGTGGGCTGCTCCGGCGATTCGGGAAGTCGGCTTAATTGTTCATAAGGATGTGAAGGATGTAGATGATGGTCGGCGTGATTATCTAACTGAAAAAGGCTAAATCCATCTTCGTTTCTCCCCGTGGCCCAGGCGTGCACTGCGGAAATTCTCTCGTACCGACCGGCAGCAATTTCCTTTCTCAACAATCCATAGTGCTGCAGGTATTCGGTAACATTAAGTAAAATGATAGCGACGCAGCTCTGAAGCATGAAAAATGCAAAGGCGATCCATCCGAAGAAAACTATTAGTGTGATATATAAAAAGAACTGCGCCGTAAACAAACTGATCAGCCGGTTATGACTGCTGAAGACGCGTTTCTTTTTCCGCTGCAATCGCTTACTTTCTATTTCCCAGGCGCTGAAAAGAGTCTGCGGCAATGTTCTCAACAAAAAAGCATAAACGGATTCACCCAACCTGGCGGTGTGCGGATCTTTCGGCGTGCAGGCATATACATGATGACCCGCAACATGCTCCACGCCATAATGCGGGTAGTTGTTTTGCGCCAGCAATAAAACACCCGCTATCTTCTCGGGCAGCCAGCAGCTGTGAATGAATTCATGCGCCAGCGTAAATCCTAGTATTCCGTTTACGAGGCCCACGCTTAAGCACAATCCTGCCTGCTCAACGGGAGTAAATTTCTCTCCATTGATTACAAGCCAGCCGGTCACAGCTAAAAGCACAGGCACAAAAACCAGCGCCACTATCCTGTATGCTATCGTTGGATAAGAATGGTGATGATGGTGATCATGATGATCGCCGCCGACAGGCTTATTCAAAATGATCGCCATCAAAGGATGAACAACCAACGCAAAGACAGGCACGGAGAAAGTCCACCATTCTCCCAAATAATAACTCACCATTACTGATGCAGGCAAAATCAAAAGACGCAGATATATATAAGGCGACATAAGAATTAGTTTTTGGTTGAACAATTACTGAGCAGGCTGCAGCCTTTTGCGCGCATTTCGAGTAAATGCGTTTTGTATGCATCGTCCAGGGCATGGAAAATTTTTCGCTGGCAAAAAGGACATTTGTGCACGTATCCGTCGGTGTCTACATACACGTAATCTTTTCCCGAACCCGAGCATCCAATCCTGCGGGTATAAGCGCCGTGGTATGTGACGATGGGGTAAGCGGCATAGAGCGGATTGTAATTGATGGTTTCAGAGAAAGCTTCGAGTATGTGCTGGTGATGTGGCTGCAGCAATACATCGTGACCTGCGTACCTACCTACCGCTTTGGGTTCGAGGATCTGGATAAAAGCAACGCCGGCATCTTTTGCCACCTGTGCGTAGTTCAACAGGTTTTCCATGGCTATAAATTCCCGTGTGGCACAGAGAGAAAAACAAACCAGCAAACCGGCGTTGTCAGCAAAACGAGCAGCATCCAATGCGCGGCGATACGCGCCTTTTATACCGCGAAAACGATCGTGCATTTCTTCGCGGTAATCGTCCAGGCTGATGGTGACACCCCTTAATCCATGTTTTTTTAATAACCTCGCCTTTCCGGGCGTCATCTTAAAACCTGAGGTATATATCCAGAAGTCAACTCCTTTCGGGGCATTGTCGAGCAGGAAAAGAATATCGCTAAAGCGGTTCAATGGTTCGCCGCCGCTCAGTTGCACCTGCGATACGCCCAGTTGATGAAAGCGTTGAACAATAGCCAGCAGCATTTCTTTTGATAATACTTCCGGCTTATTCAGTACTTCCCATTCGCAGCAGTGCTCGCACTGAAATCCGCATTTCCTGGTGATGGCAAACACCAGCGTGTTGAGAGAACCGGGTATGTCAGAAAACCTGTTGAGCAGGTGGCTCACATAGCGGTTGAAGGCTTGGGAAGGAAAGGCAGGCGTATTGTAGTTTACAAAATAACGCCTGCCTGTTTTGACATACTTCAATGGAACATGTTGGTTGCGATACTGGTTGCGGGCAGCCCTTAATTGCATCAGCGACTTGAAAGCCTTCTTGATGTTTTTTGTTTTGAGCAACGCAATGGCTAAGACGTTTACCCAGATCAGGAATTTGATTAACCGCATGGTTCTTCCGGTTATCGAGTACCATGCAACCTTTTTCCTGGAAAGAACGGCGGAATCATTTTCCAGATGCTGCTGTAAAGCGTGTTTGATATTCCATGTGATTAGCATACCCGAAAGTAGCTTATACGCCTACCGGATTCCAAATCAGGTTTTTGCGTTAATCGCAACTTTCCAGGCGCTATCACTCAGTTTTTGCAAAAGCGGGAACTGCCAGGGTGTGGAAGTAGTACTAAATACCGTTTATTGCTGAGGAAGAGTGCCGTATGCTGCGGTGCAGGCTATTGACTGGCGCATCACTGTTGCGGGCTTTCATAAAAGTTTATATGCCTCTTGTCACTTCGCCTGTAATCCATGCCACTACGCGGCCAATCATTTGTTCCTGTTGCTTCACCTGCCCGATCTCAGCCTCCACGTTGACGTAGCTTTTGTTGCGTCGGCCGTAGTACACGCTGAGGGAGCCGTCGTCAACGGCTTTCTTGTGTTGCAGCACTACATTATATCCCGACTCGCGCAGCAGGTTATAGAGTTTGCGGTCGGTGGTGAGAAAGAAATTGTCTGTATCGTGCGAGTCATTGGCATAAATGGCCTGCACATCTTTTTTCAGCGTTTCATCACGTTCATAGGAGTTGATGGAGAAATTTTCGGCGTCATTATTATGCACCGCGATCAGCGTTGATGCCCGCGGTATTTTTGACAACACAAATTTGGCAAAACCTTCAATAGCTCTTACTGCCGCCTGGTTGCAGGTCTTGTTGTGCTTCATAAGATCGGCCATGATACCGATGCGGCTGAAGATGCGGTTGGGATCGAAGAGGTACGTTTTGCCGCGCAGTGTAAAACTGACCAGTCTTTCGTAATTGTTATTGATATTTACCAGTACGCCGCCGCTTTGTTCCAACACTCTGCGGGCTGCCTCCATGCTGGTCACTTCATCGTCGTGCAGGTTCACCATCACAATGTTGCGGCGTTCGCCGAAATGCGACACCTGCACTGCCACCTGCGTTGATCCTAATATATAATGGTAAACTTTTTCGCGGGCGATATACTTCGCGGGATTAGTCGCTTGCGACAGCAGCGGAATTGCCAGCATCCAGACAAACCTGATCATCCAAAAAACGATTTTAAGAAATGACTACAATTGCTAATAGTAATATGGCAGGCAATTTATGTTCCAGCCCACTAATCGCAAACTCTTAGCAATGAATTTATTTAAAAAAGAGTTATCACGAGCAATTTCCCCTCCTGAAATGCTATTTTTTTATACAGTCCAACAACGGGCTTTTTCCTGCCACGACGGTTCGGACATTCGGCGTCTTCCAAAGAGGGGAGCGGGATTCAGGCGGGCCAAACATTTGCTAAACCTTTGCAAAGCCCTTGAGGAAGTGCAAACTAGAGCGCGTACAAGGCGGTGCGCATGTTATGCAATTGCGAAAAACGACGAGGGGTGTGTATGTAGTGCAGGCCTTCCAGGGGGAGACTATTCATACGGCGAGAATATTGGTAGAATAAATTCTCGCGCATGGGCAAACTTTGGTACGGCCAGGTGGCCGTACCTTTAAAACAGTGAAAGCTGCACGGGTTTGCCTAACTCAACTGAAACTTCCGGCTCTTCATCCACTACGGCATTTGCAGTGTCTATTTGATATACCGGCGTGGGCTCATAGCGCGATGCCACCACAATTTTTACTGAACCCGCCTGGCGGTTGAAAAGTTCGCTGACAACCTGGGGATGGTTGTTGTGTTCAGATAAATGAGATAGTACAAGATGTGAAAGTCTCCTGGTTCTGAATTTCAAAAACAAATCCAGCGCCTGCATATTCGACAAGTGCCCGGTATCGCTGCTGATACGGCGCTTCAGGTGAATGGGATAATTGCCCGTGCGCAACATATCAGGACAATAGTTGGCTTCCAGAAAAGCGGCATGACATTTCCTGAAATACCTGATCACCTGCGGACAGACAATGCCGATATCGGTAAACACACCTACATTAACGCCGCGATGGCTCACCACAAAACTATGCGGGTCGCAGGCGTCGTGCGATTTTCTGAATGGTGTTACAGACAAGCTGCCAATGTTCAATGGAGTATCTGCAACAAATGGTCTTACCAAATCAGCATCAATTTCCACACCACAATGCCTCAATGTATGATCGGTGATATACACTGGCAACCTGTACTTCTTCGAAAGTATGCGAAGTCCATTGATGTGATCTGAATGCTCATGCGAAATGAAGATCGCTTTCACCGAGCTCATATCGAGACCCAGCGATTGCATGCGGCGCTCCGTCTCACGGCAGGAAATACCCGCATCCACCAGCACCGCCTCGCTGTTGTTGCCCACATAATAACAATTGCCGTTGCTTCCCGAATTGAGAGAGGTGAAATAGAGAGACATATGCTGGCAAATTTAATGCTGATTGCGGGATTGTGAGGATAAATCACGGGTTAGTCCTTTGTAAATCCCCACCAATTTTTGTTAAATTGTGATTATGAAAAAGACAATATCCCTGGTTCTCATTTGCCTTATCTCCTTCTATAGCTTCGCTTGTTCTACATTCCTACTAAGCAAGAATGGAAAACATTACTTCGGAAGAAACTATGACTGGATCACCGGCAACGGAATGGTGGTCGTTAACGCCCGTGGAGTGGCTAAAAGCGCCTTCATGCCCTCCGATGGCAAGGCTATCAGCTGGGTATCGGGCTATGGAAGCATTACGTTTAACCAATATGGCAAGGAATTTCCACACGGTGGTATGAACGAACGTGGGTTAGTGGTTGAACTGATGTGGTTGCAGGAAACACAATATCCCGAGGCCGACGACCGCGCCGCTATGAACGTGTTGCAATGGATACAATACCAATTAGACAATTGCGCCAATATCAATGAAGTGATTGCTACCGACAAAAAGATACGCATCGATCCCGCGGCCGGCGCGCCGCTTCATTTCCTGGTAGCAGATGCCAGTGGCAAGGCCGCCACCATTGAATTTATCGACGGCAGAATGGTGGTGCACCAGGGCGATGACCTGAAATTCCCGGTGCTTACCAATACGCCGTATAAAGAAGCACTGAAAGAAGTGAACTCGAGCAAAAAATCGTTTAGCAACAATTCTGTGCAGCGTTTTGCCACTGCCTGTCGCATGGTTCAACAATTTCAGGCCACAGATGTTAAAGAAGAGCCGGTGGATTTTGCCTTCAATATTTTGAAGAATGTGGCGCAGGGTGATTACACCAAGTGGAGCATCGTGTATGATATTACCAACAGGCAAATTCATTTTGTAGCCAATGGTAACAAGGAACGAAAGACCTTGTCGATGCGAGACTTTAATTATTCATGTAATGTGCAGCCCCTGGCTTTTAATCTTTCGGATAAACGAAGTGGCAATATTACAAAATATTTTTCACCGCTCGATTTTGAGCAAAACAAAAAAATAATTCAGCAATCGGCCCAAGAAGCGGCCAGCGAAGTGCCCGTTTCAGAAAATTACCAGAACAGGGCAGCCAATTATTTCAGGCTGGTGTCGTGCAGGGAGGCTAATTAAAACAATGATCATGGAGACAACAACCATTACTAAACGGGCTATATCTTATCGTCAAAGGGAAATTGTTGATCAATACATCGCTGAGCTCGACAAACATGTGGAAGCATTGCGCAAGGGAGAAACCGACGAAGTAAAAGAGATAAGAGAATTTGCGCAGATACTGCACGTGCATCCGGTACATTTAAGTCATACCATAAAAGAAGTTACAGGCAAAACCAGTTGCGATCTTTTTGAAGAAAGGATGGTTAAAGTGTCGAAAGAATTATTGCTTACCACCAACATGACGATCGCGCAGATTGCGATGCAACTGACTTACGATCCATCCAACTTCACGAAATTTTTCAAACAATACACAGGTATTACCCCCAAGCAATTCAGGAATATTCACAGGACTTCGATGTAAATCTTAACCAGTCACCATTTTATCTTAATCTGTCACCATTTTTCCTTAAACTGTCACCATTTTTTCTTGCCATTTCGTCGTCACTTTGCATAATAAAAATGATTAGTTATGTCTGAAACAAAAATTGCATTAGTGACTGGCGGTAGTCGAGGCCTGGGAAAAGATATGGCCATTAACCTGGCATCAAAAGGAATTGATGTAGTGATTACTTACCGCACCAGGAAAGAAGAAGCGCTTGAAACCATCAAAGCCATCGAGGCCAAGGGACGCAAGGGCGCCGCACTTCACCTGGATATGAGTGATTTCAACAGCCTGGACGCATTCGTGCAAACATTCGTGTCAACGCTCGAGTCTACGTGGAATACGAAGAACTTCGATATCCTCGTCAACAATGCCGGCATCGGCGGCGGCAAGCCCTTCGACCAGGTGAGCGTAGACATGTTTGATGAATTTCTGAACGTGCATTTCAAAGGCGTGTTTTTCCTCACACAAAAAACTTTGCCTTTCCTGAACGAGGGAGGCCGCATCATCAATGTCTCAACCGGCACCACGCGTTTTACCAATCCCAATTATTCCGTGTATGCCTCTATGAAAGGCGCTATTGAAGTATTGACAAAATACCTCGCCAGGGAATTGGGTCCCAAAGGTATCACGGTCAACGTGGTGGCACCTGGTCCAATAGAGACCGATTTCAACAATGCTACCATCCGCAACAATCCCCAGTTGAAAGCCACGCTCAGCAACCTGACACCTCTCGGCCGGGTGGGTGCTGCTACTGATATTGGTCCCGTAGTAGCTTTTCTGAGTACTCCTGAAGCAGGATGGATCAATGGACAACGCATTGAGGTGAGCGGCGGTATCAACGTATAACGCAAACACTCCAATCGCGGCGCATCAGCACGCAAGTCCCTGAATCCGTTTTTAATCCGCACCCCTACCCTTATCCTCTTATATTACCCATCGGCGCAATCCCTTCATCCGCGCAAAATCCGTGAGCCCCTCCATCCCATCCCATCCCTCAATCTCCGTTTAAATTGCCAACCACATCCACGCCATCCCCTAACCCGCATTTAATCCAAGGCTAACTCCCAATCCCTCAATCCTGCTTACATTTATCTTATGAAACTCGCCACCTACAACGTCAACGGTGTTAACGGCCGCCTCACAGTGCTGCTGCGCTGGCTCAAGGAAGCCAATCCCGATATCGTATGCCTGCAGGAACTGAAAGCGCCGCAGGAAAAATTTCCCGAAGCCGCCATCAAAGAGCTGGGCTACGACGCCATCTGGCATGGACAAAAAAGCTGGAACGGCGTCGCCATCCTCAGCCGCATTGGCAAACCAGAAGAAGTCCGCCGTGCCTTACCGGGCGATGCAGAGGATACCCATAGCCGTTATATAGAGGCCATGGTGGGTGATTTGCTGGTGGCTTGTCTCTACCTTCCCAATGGCAATCCCGTGCCTGGCCCCAAGTTTGACTACAAACTCAAATGGTTCGACCGCCTGATAGCACACGCTGAACAATTAGTTGATTCCAGGAAACCCGTTGCGCTGGTAGGCGACTTTAACGTGATGCCCACCGAACTCGATGTATACAAACCTGAACGCTGGGTGGATGACGCGCTTTTTCGACCCGAAGTACGCGCCGCTTTTCAGAAACTCCTCGACCAGGGCTGGACCGACGCCATCCGCACTCTATATCCTGAAGAAAGGATCTACACATTCTGGGACTATTTCCGGAATGCCTATGGCCGCGATGCCGGTCTGCGCATCGATCATTTTTTACTAAATAAAAATCTGAAGAAAAAACTGGTTGCTGGCGGCGTTGACAAGCATGTCCGTGGCTGGGAAAAAACCAGTGATCACGCACCGGTATGGATTGAGTTGAAAGATTGAGTGCTTCCCACAGTTAATGGCAAGCGCTTAGCTTCATCACTTCTTTTCAATAATCGGCGTCTGCCCTATTGGTCCATACCAGGCGATCGTTTGCAAATAGTTTGGCAACCTCGCTGTGCCTGACGAAGAAAATACCATCATTCTTTTGTTGTCTGGCAGCAATACGCCCATGTAGGGAATAATGGCATGAACGTTTTCATTATAACCAAACATAAATACTACTGCGCCAACCTGTTTGCATGCAATTTTCAATTCGCCTGGCGTGGGTATCTGCGGCGTAGGTTGCTCTGGCACTATTGTGCCGTTGCGCATATAGTAAGTATAATTTTTGCCAAAACCAATTGCACTCAGATCGGGATAAGCCGGTAATCCCTGTGTGGGACCAGCACCAGTCATGATGGGGCCACTCCAGAGTGTATTTTCTAAAGAAAAATTTTTCTCGCCATATATCTCCATCTGGAAATTCAGCGGACGATTGGGATTGGTGGGATCGGGAGCATTGGCAGTAACAGTCTTCCGGTCGGTGAAATTGAGTTCTACATCGCCGAAATGTTCAAGAGAAGTTTTAACCACAACCGTCTTGCCATCCGCCATTTCGTCAATGGCAGTCACTTTACCGCGCAGGCTGTCGCGCCAGTTGGATACTGCACCAGTAGTCAGGTAAAACGGGGCATAAATCACCAGGCTGTCTCCCGGCTTGAAACGAATGCTGGCGGGTGGTGCGTATTGATAACCATTCTGACTCAGCACGCCTACCCATTGACTGTTGGCGAGAAATTGTTTGATATCACCACCACCGCCCCCGGAGCCGGAATTTTTGCTGCAGGAAACTAATAGTAAAAGCGAAAAGAAGAAAGAAGATAAGATTTTTACGTCGCGAAGCATGGTCACAAAATTTTACCTCACAAAGATTGCGACAAGAGGCACGCGCGCGAATACGCCAAAAGGTGTATTTTGATTTTAGTCGTTCTTCACTTTACCGCTATACACGATCTCCGCATTCACTGTGTTGGAAACAAGACAACTTTTTTGTGTCTTCAAAATGGCCAGGTCGGCCAGTTCCAGCAAATCGCCGTGGGGAACATGCACAGTGGGAAATACACTGATCTTCGTGAACTTATATTTACCTTCTACCAGTTCTATTTGTCCTGACGCATGACATTCAAGATGCGTGATTTCGAATTTCATTCTGCGAACAAAGAACAGGTAGGTGCTCATAAAACAACTGGCAATGGATGCCAGGAAAAGATGTTCGGGGCTCCATTCATTTTCAGTGCCGCCAAAAGCCGGGGGCGTGGCTACATAAATAGGGCCGGGCGCATCGTTGGCGGTCACAATTCCCTTCTGATCGGTAAGCCAGTCGAGCCGCACATCAAAAATAAATTTTTTGCCGTCTTTGGCTATAGGGTGTGATATTGATGTCATGACTGAAAGTTTATTCAAAACTACCCACTTGAACGCGCTGCAATGATGACACCTATCACTGAGGAGAATGATATATATCAAGTGCGGTTCCCGGTTGACCGCGGATTTACCACATCAAATCCATAAAATCCTATTCATCTTTTACGTAATTTCCTCCTTATGAAAGTTGATCCTTCCCATATTACCTCGCTGTTTGAATATGCTACTGAAGGTATAATCCTCACCAATGGCGAGGGCAAGATCGTGCTGATGAACCCCGCCTCGAAGCGCATATTTGGTTATGACACCGACGAGCTGATCGGGCAGAGTATTGAAGTGTTGATCCCGGAGCGATTCCAGCACCATCATAGTGAACTGCGCGAAAACTTTTACCGTCAGCCACAAAACCGCGTAATGGGTCATGGCCGCGATCTGTTTGCCCGCCGCAAAGACGGCACGGATTTTCCCGTAGAGGTGAGCCTGGGCTTTTACCACCGCGACGGTGAGCTGTATGTGATTGCTTTCATTGTAGATATCACCCACCGCAAAAAGATCGAGCAAAATATATTGGCCCAGCAAAAAGAGCTGGCAAAAATGGCTGAAGACATGCGCAAGCTCAACGCTGAGCTGGAGAACAAGGTGGAAGAAAGAACCATGATATTAAAAGAAGCCTTGCACGAGCTGGAAAAATCGCAGGAAGAGCTGAACGAGGCGCTGAGCAAGGAAAAAGAGTTGGGTGAAATAAAATCGCGTTTCGTATCAATGGCTTCGCACGAATTTCGCACGCCGCTGAGCACGGTGCTTTCATCGGCAGCACTCTTGCAGAAATACACCAAGACAGAAGAACAGGATAAACGCGAACGCCATATCAAACGCATCAAGGATGCAGTAAAACACCTGAACGATCTGCTGGAAGATTTTCTCTCACTCGGAAAACTCGAGGAGGGCAAGGTAATCATGAAAGCCGAGCTTTTCAACATTAGGGAGCTGTTCGAAGAAGTAATAGAAGAAGTACACGGCGTGATGAAACCAGGGCAAAAGATCGTAACCGAACTGAAAGGAGGCGAAACCTTTACTACCGACAAAAAACTATTCCGCAACATACTTATCAACCTGCTCAGCAATGCCGCTAAATTTTCCGATGAAGGCAAGAATATTTATTTAAGCACATCGCTTTCAGGCAACCGCCTTACCGTGTCTATCAAAGACGAAGGCATCGGCATATCCGATGAAGACAAGCCTTTCATGTTTACCAGTTTCCACCGCGGTAAAAATGCCACCAATATCCAGGGCACGGGTCTGGGACTGCATATCGTAAGAAGATACGTTGACCTGATTCATGGCGATATACGTTTCGAGAGTCAACTCGGCAAGGGAAGCACATTCATTGTAGATCTCCCCGATCTGTCGGGATATGTTGACGAATAAAAATCAGGGGCAGGAAATTCCGTGACGCGCATCGCCCAGCACGGGACTTACAAAGGGGATACCGAGATTCATTCCGCGCAAGATCAACAGCACCGCAATGCCAACAATAAATACAGGCATGGCTTTGCGCAGTTGTTGTCGGACCGGCAAAGAAATACGCATACTAAACATACTCAGCGCCATCATGGCCGGTACTGTTCCGGCGCCAAAAAGCAGCATAAACAATACACTTTGCTCAACGCGCTGCATCATAAACGCACCCGCAATGGCCATATACACCATGCCGCAGGGCAATAATCCGTTGGCCGCTCCGAGCAAAAAGTAGCACGCCCTGTTTCCTTTCGCCATCAAAGTGCCCATAACCTGTTGCAAGTGAATGTGCGCCTTGATCATCCAGGCAGGTTGCAATGATTTTTTGAAAAAATAATAGAGCACGGCAATAACGAGTATGGTGATGCCAGCCGCGATGGAGAACCATTGCTGAAAACCGGAGAGATAAATTTTGCGGCCTACCAATCCAATCACTACACCGATGATGGAATAAGTGAACAATCGCCCGAGATTATAAAGTAAAACGGAAAATACCTGTTGCCCCCTCGGCAGATGCCTCACCGGCAATGCCAGCATCAGCGGGCCGCACATGCCCACGCAGTGCAGACTGCTGATCAAGCCTAAGATAAATGCCGGTAGTACGACGGGCAACATCGTTATTGAATTATTGTGTTTAATTCGGAATAGTATTGCACTCCTTCATTTTCCCAACTGATCTTCACGGTATAATTGCCCGGCAAAAAAACCGACCGGCCGAACCTGAATTCAGTTTCCCCAACTGATTCCAAAGGCAGTTTGCGGTCGCGCTGCGCGTCGGGCGCATAGTAGAACCAGGCCTGCCCTTTGATGGAACCCTTTTTCATCTCATCGGGAAAACGGATTACTATATCGTCGTCTTCCTGCGCCACGGTCACCGCGCTGCTCAGTTCGCCGGCACGTTTGGTGCCGTCAATCACCTGCTGGTATGCCAGCTCATCTTTATAGTATTCCTTCGACACCAGGTCATAGCTGGTGGTCACGCTGCGGTAAACCAAATAGCCAATCATGGTGCCAAATAAAATGAATACGATCACGAGTTTATGTCCCCAGTTCAAAGTCATGGTTCATCTGTTTTTATTCGTCATCCAATTCACTGTACACAGGTGCCAGGAAATTGGTTTTTTGGGTTTCTATTTTTTTGCCATCCACATACAGCCCGATATGAATCACGGTCTTTCTTTCTTTGATAACGCTCTTCGGAAGAATCACGAAGAATGAGCCACTACCTTGCCCGCCTTCTTTCACATTTATGTGCGCATTGCCGATCACAGAAATTCTTCCTTCTACACCCTCCAGTTTCAAATCAAGCGGAATGGCTTTGATGGTCTTGTTGGCCACTTTAATGTTATACAGGTTCGATACGCTGTCAGTACCTTGTTCCTGGTACAGCATACCCGGCGTGCGCATGATGGTAGCGTCCACATCTTTGCGGGTGGCCAACAGGAATGCGAGTAAACCGGTAAGCACTACCAACAGCACGGTATAAAATTTCATCCGGCCCGTGTAGCGTAACGGTTCTTTGTTCTTAATACTGTTTTCAGAGGCATAGCGTATCAATCCTTTGGGTTTGTTAATGCCCGTCATAATCGCCTCGCAGGCGTCAATGCAGGCGGTGCAACCCACGCACTCCATTTGAGTGCCGTTGCGGATGTCGATGCCGGTAGGACAAACCTTCACGCAGGCGCGGCAGTCAATACAATCGCCGAGCTGATTGTCTTCTCCCTTCCTGCGTTTGCCACGCGGCTCGCCGCGCACATAGTCGTATGCCACAATCATCGAGTTCTTGTCGAGCAATACACCCTGCAATCTTCCGTAAGGACAAACCACGGTACAGGCCTGCTCGCGAAAGAAAGCGTACACGGCATAAAACACACCCGAAAAGGCAAACATGGCGGTAAGACCGCCAATATGCTGGCTCACGGGTTCGGTAATAATTTTCCACAACTCTTTTACGCCAATGATATAAGCCAGGAAAAAATTGGCTATGATGAACGAACACAGGAAGAAAACAACATGCTTGGCAGTCTTGCGCACAATCTTTTCTGTTGTCCACGGCGAATTGGCCAATTGCCTTTGTTTGGCCGCATTGCCCTCGATAGCGTATTCAATTTTGCGGAAAAACATTTCCATGAAAATGGTCTGCGGGCAAACCCATCCGCAAAACAAACGCCCGAAGGCCGCGGTAAACAACACGATGAACACAATGAAGGTGATCATCGTCACGCCGAAAATGAAAAAGTCCTGCGGCCAGAAAATCTTACCGAATATGATAAACTCTGCATTCGGAATATTGAACAAGAACAAGGGTCTGCCATTTACATGGATAAAAGGCAGGGAAAAAAACAATACAAAAAATCCCCAGCTTATATAAGTGCGCAAGCTGTAGAAACGGCCCGAGGGCTTTTGCGCATAGATCCATTTCCTGCGGCCCGATTCATCCAACGTGGCCAGCCGGTCGCGGAAAGATTCAGTGTCTCCCTCAGTTTCCGCCTTCTTTTCCTTTCTTTCTTTTTGTATCGTTTCCACGGTTCTCCTTTTTTAATGGTTTATTGCGCTGCAGTCTGGCTGGTACTATCAGCCTGTGCACCGCCTGATTCCTCTTCTACATACAGCTCACCCTGCTTTTCTTTTGCATTGGGCGGGTTGGTGCCGCGCAGCGATTTGATGTAGCTGGCCAGCTGCGCTATCTGCGCGGGTGTAAGATCATCTTTCCACGCGCGCATGCCTTTTTCGGGCCAGCCGTATTTAATTGACTTGAAAATATCGCTAAGGCTTCCGCCATGCAGCCAGTAATCGTCGGTGAGGTTGGGACCTACTATATTTCCCTCGCCCAGGTTGCCATGACAGGGTGAGCAGTTTTGATCGAATGTCTTTTTCCCTGCCGCTAAGTCGCTGGCGTCTGTCAACAGCTTCACGGTATTTTCATCAACCAGGCTGGCGGCTTTCTTCAAATATTCAGCTCTTTGTTGTTCAGCCTTGCGCACGGCAATTTCATATTCCTGCGCGCTCAGCGGTGCTGATTCCGATACATGATAGCGCCAGAGATAAATAACGGCGAAGATGATGGTGAAATAAAATCCATATAACCACCATGGCGGAAGACGATTGTCCAGCTCGCGGATGCCGTCGTATTCGTGGCCCATGTCCAGGTCGGCTTCCTGCTCTACAGGGCGGAATTTGTTCAGCTTCTGCCAGTATTTTTTGAACGAAGCCTTGAAGCTTGTTTCCTCTTCAGCTAAGCCTTCTGCCTTTGCCTTTTGTTTTGCAACCAGCAGGCGAAGCTGCAGTAGCATTACAAAGATCACCAGCAGCTCAACGCCTATCACACCCATCATAAACCAGAAAGCATCGGGAGAGAGACCGCCATAAGAAGTAACTGATTCTACCACGGTCTCGCCATCCTGCGCGCTGGCGGGAAGGGCGGCCATCAGGAAGCCGATGACCAGCGTAGCGGCCGTAACGCCACCGGAAGTTTTTGATTTTTGTTCAACTTCTTTTTCTTTCTGTCTGAACCATGTTACCGCTCCCAGCAATACGTTGCCGAGTATGCCGATAACAATTAGCAGAAACAACATCAGTATGATGAGTATGATGGCCAGGGGTTCTTGTATCGAGTCTTGCATAAAACTGTTAATTGTATGGTTAGTCTAATGGGAGGCGGCTAATCTCTTTTAACCTGTTTTTATCCGCCTTCAATATCCATATCAGCATTACCAGGAAAAACAAACTGAAAATCACAAACGAGGTCAGCGGGAAAATACTGACGCCGGTTATTTTTTCCAGGTAGTGAATGAATTTCATATACTGTGTTTTTTATTATTTATAATTAATTCTTCGCCGACTGATCTTTCGGTTCAGCTTTGATATCGGTACCTAACCTTTGCAGGTATGCGATCAGTGCCACGATCTCTGCATCTTTCGGAGTTGAAATCTTATCCAGCTTCAGTCCGGCGGCAATCTGCGATGCCTGCTGCATCAAGTCTTTATTAGCCTCCTGGTCATATCCTTCGGGATAGGGAACGCCCAGTTTTTGCATAGCCCTGATCTTGGCTGGTGTTGATGCTGTATCGATCTTATTGTCGAGCAGCCAGGGATATGCGGGCATTACCGATCCGGGCGACATACTCTGCGGGTCGAGCATGTGGTTGTAGTGCCAGCTGTGCGGATACTTGCCACCTACGCGCGCCAGGTCGGGACCAGTACGTTTCGAACCCCATTGGAAGGGGTGGTCGTACACAAACTCGCCGGCTTTGGAGTATTCACCATAGCGTTTCACTTCGTCGCGGAAAGGCCTGATCATTTGCGAGTGACAGGTATAGCAACCCTCGCGTATATAGATATCGCGGCCCTGTAGCTCGAGCGGAGTATAAGGCTTCACGCTGCTGATGGTAGGTACATTCGATTTCACGAGGAAGGTGGGCACCAGTTCCAGTATACCACCAATGGCTACCACAATCAGGCTCACTACCAGCATGGTCATCGGTTTTCTTTCGATTACGCGGTGCCAGTATTCGCGCACGGCGCTCTTTTCTTTTACCAGCGGAGCAGCTTCAGCCGCTTCATTGGCAATGAAGGAACCTTTTTTGATGGTTTTTGCCAGGTTGTACACCATCATGATGGCGCCGGTTAAGTACAATGCGCCACCAATGCTGCGGGTGATATACATGGGAATGATGTGTGTGACTGTTTCCAGGAACTGGAACTTCAGTTGACCTTCTTCAGTAAATGTCTTCCACATTTGTGCCTGTGTAAAGCCAGACCAGTACATCGGTATGGCATATACCACGATGCCGATGGTACCCAGCCAGAAGTGGTTGGTGGCAAGTTTTTTCGAGTACAAACTGGTACCCCACAATCTAGGCACCAGGTAGTACAACATACCGAAGGCCATAAAGCCATTCCATCCCAGGCCGCCGATATGCACGTGAGCAATTACCCAGTCGCTGAAGTGCGCAATGGCGTTCACATTTTTCAGCGACATCATGGGGCCCTCGAAGGTGCTCATACCATAACAGGTAACGGCCACCACGAAGAACTTCAGCACCGGATCTTCGCGCACCTTATCCCAGGCGCCGCGGAGCGTGAACAAACCGTTGAGCATTCCACCCCATGATGGTGCGATCAACATTACGGAGAACACGGTTCCGAGTGACTGTGCCCAGTCGGGCAATGCGGTATATAACAAGTGGTGCGGACCTGCCCATATATATATAAATATGAGCGCCCAGAAGTGTATAATAGAAAGGCGGTAAGAATATACCGGCCTGTTGGCTGCTTTGGGTAAGAAATAATACATTAAACCAAGAATGGGTGTGGTGAGGAAGAAGGCCACCGCGTTGTGACCATACCACCATTGCACCAATGCATCCTGCACACCGGCATACCAGCTATAGCTTTTCAGGAAGGAAACCGGTATTTCAAATGAGTTTACGATATGCAGCATGGCCACCGTTACCCAGGTAGCGATATAAAACCAGATGGCCACGTAAATGTGTTTCTCCCTGCGTTTGATAAGCGTACCAAATATGTTGATACCAAATACCACCCATATCAGCGTGATGGCGATATCGATGGGCCATTCCAGTTCCGCATATTCTTTGCCGGTAGTGTAACCCAAAAATAAGGTGATTGCCGCTGCAACGATAATCAATTGCCATCCCCAGAAATGTATCCAGCTGAGTTTGTCGCTGTACATCCTGGTCTTACAAAGCCGCTGCAGTGAATAATACACACCGGTGAAAATACAGTTGCCCACAAATGCAAAGATGACCGCGTTGGTATGTACGGGTCGCACACGGCCAAAAGTGGTAGGCGCAAAATTCATCGACGTACCCGGCGCGTAAATCTGTATGGCAGCATACAATCCGGCCAGCATACCTACTACGCCCCAGAGCATGGTAGCGTATCCGAAATACTTTACAATCTTGTTGTCGTAATAAAAGCGTTCCATTCCGGTTTACAATTTTAGTTTCGGGTTTCGGGTTTGGGGTTTCAGGTTGGTGGTTGATGGTTCTTCGAATTCATTTCCTAACGGTGGACTATCATCGAAGAGAATGCGTAAGGGAGGAGAATATTCGTCATCGTATTGCCCGTCTCTTACGCTCCAGATATAAGCGCCCAGGAAGAGGGCCGCTACAGATATGCTGGCGATTAACAGGATTATGATCACACTCATAACTTGGATTTGCAGCACCAAAAGTATTTTGGGAAAAATGGCTGCCTGATGACAGTCATCATTGGTTTTACTGATATTTCTCAACCGCCTTTGTCTCGCATTGGGAATGCATTGTCAAAAAAAGAAAAGGCTGGCCCATATGGACCAGCCAACTGAGGCAGCGATTGGCTGCTCAGCGAGGGCCATCAACCAAAAAGCCCGCTACAACTTTTTCCACTTAGCCACCAGGTTGCTGCAGCCAAAAGTGATGAGCAGTATGCTAAGGCTGCTGCTGGGCATCAGTATGGCAGCTACCAGGGGTGAGAGATTGCCCTGGACGGCAAAAAACACGCCGACGATGTTGTAGGCAATCGATAGCATAAAGCTGGCCATCACAATTTGCTTGTTGGCCTTACACACCTGTATGAAATGCTGCAACTTCGGCAATTGCCCTGCTTCCAGTATGGCATCACTGGCGGGAGTAAAGTTGTTGCTGTCTTCTGTGATGGCTATCCCTGTATCGCTTTGCTTCAACGCGCCTGCATCATTCAGGCCATCTCCTATCATAATCACTTTTTCACCACTTTGCTGCAGTTGTTGTATGTAATGCAACTTATCCTCGGGCGATTGCCTGAAAAGCACGGTTGCATTTTCTCCCAATAACTGCTGCAGGTGATTGCGCTCTGCGGCATTATCGCCGCTTATTACTGAAAGCTTGTATTTGTTCGAAAGCGATCTTACCAGTTCAGGCACCTCTTTCCGGTAAAAGTTCTGAATGGTAAAATGGCCATATACTTTATTGTCGATCGAAACGTACACGACGGGCATAGCACTGACTTTGCCCGGCTTGCCCGTAACAAACTCCTGCGAGCCCAGCCTGATCAGCTTATCATCTACCATTCCCGCTACGCCCCGGCCTGGTATCTCATGAAAGGCATCGACAGTTGAGTAATTCTTTTTACCAAAATATTTTAACAATGCCTTGCTGAGCGGGTGAGTTGATTGCGCAGCCAGTGTAATGATGGCCTGTATCTGCGATACGTCGAGCGGTTCGCCATGATAAGTTACCTCCTGCTGCCGAGAAGATGTAAGTGTTCCCGTTTTGTCAAAAACAATATGGTTGGCATTCGCAATTTCTTCAATTACCTGCGCATTGCGTAAATACAGTTTATTGCGACCGAGAATACGAAGGATATTACCGTTGGTAAATGTGTTGGATAACAACAGCGCGCAAGGACAGGCAATAATTAACACTGCTGTTACCGAAGGCCAGATTTTAGTGGGATCATTAAAATACCAGAAAATCGCTGCGGTAGTGGCAATGGTTAAGACTATATAAGTAAAATACCGGCTGAGCAGATGCACGAAGGAAAACTTCTTTTTTTCACTCGCCTTCTTGAATTCATCTTTTGACCAGAGGCCGGTGAGATAACTTTGCGCCACTTCTTTCATCACCAGCAGTTCGATATTGCCGCCGGTTTGCTTGCCGCCCGCGTACACTATTTCACCCATCGATTTCTCTACAGGTGTTGATTCGCCCGTAACAAAACTGTAATCAATAAATGCTTTTCCGCGGGTCAATATACTATCAGCAGGCACCAGTTCTTCGTTATGTATTAAAATGGTATCGCCGGGTTTGATGGAAGGCAATGCCGTTTGAATTTCCTCACCATTTTTCAAAACCGTTACTGCTACCGGGAAATAAGCGGTAAAATCGCGGTCGAAAGACAATTGCTGGTAAGTTTTCTCCTGCAATACCCTGCCCACAAGCATAAAAAACACGATGCCCGTCATGCTGTCGAAATAGCCGGCGCCCGTTCCGCTCGCCACTTCATACACGCTCCTCACAAAAGTGACCAAAATGGCCAGCGCGATCGGGGCGTCTATATTGAGGAATTTGGAACGAAGCCCCTGCCAGCCCGAATGAAAAAAGGGCCAGGAACTGTAAAAAAATGCGGGCAGGGCCACCAGTAAGTTCAGCAAACGGAAGGCAGACTGCAGGTGCATTTCAGCAGATTCCAGTCCCAGGTATTCGGGAAAACTGAACAACATACTGTTGCCAAAACAAAATCCCGCCACACCCATCCTGTAGATCAGGCTCTTGCTGACACGGGGTTTGGCATTTTTCAGGTCGTTCAGACTGATAAAAGGTTCATAACCAATGCTGGTTAAGAGTTCAGCCACCTGCCGCAGCGTAATTTCTTTTTGATGAAAGACAATGCTCACTTCCTTGCGACTGAAATTTACCCGCGAACTGACTATACCCGGGTTGAGTTTATGCAGGTTTTCAAGCAGGTAAAGGCAGGAACTGCAATGGATATGGGGCAGGTAGAGCGTGACGTGAGTTTCTTTATCATTGGCAAAACTGATTAGTTGCTGTTTGATATCTTCCTGGTCTAGAAAGGCAAATTTGTCTTTGCGAACAGTGATCCTGCGGGTAATACCCGGGCCTTCGTTCAGGTTGTAATAATCGCAAAGTCCCTGGCTGTCGAGCAGTTGGTAAACCATTTTACACCCTTCGCAGCAAAATTGCTTGTCGCCGGCGGTTATCCGTCCCGGCTCGCAGTCTTCGCCGCAGTGGAAACACTTAGTACTTTCTGTAGTAGCCGCTATGCTCATACCTTCTTTTAGGCGGCTAAAGTAAAACGGGTAAAATGGCGATCTCTTGAGAATCATCAAAAGGATATATGATATTCGTCATCTTTATTTGCTTGTTAGTTGGTACATTTATGAACCTTTTTTCCTTAATAAATCCCCGGTTATGAAAAGTATATTGGTGATTGACGACAATACCGAAATACGCGAGAATACTGCAGAGATACTGAGCCTGGCAGGTTATAACACTTATACTGCCGAAAATGGTAAAGTAGGAGTGGAACTCGCCATTAAGGAAAAGCCCGACCTGATTGTGTGCGACATTATGATGCCTGAACTGGACGGGTATGGCGTATTGCACTTGCTGAAGAAAAACCCGGGCACTGAAAATATTCCCTTCATTTTCCTGACCGCCAAAACCGAGCGCACCGATTTCAGAAAAGGTATGGAAATGGGCGCCGACGATTATATCACCAAACCTTTCGATGATATTGAACTGCTGAGAGCCATCGAAATCAGGCTGAAGAAAGCGGAGATCATCACCGCGCAATACGCTCCCGGTGAACAGGGCGCCAATGAGCTGATGAAAGATCTAAAAGGCTCAGGCCTTATGACGCTGGACCCCGAGCAATACGAAACAGAGAAGCTGTCGAAGAAAATGAACCTTTACATGCAGGGAAGGCGCCCGAAATATTTATACTATGTGAAATCGGGAAAAATAAAAACCTACATGTTGCACGAAGACGGCAAGGAGTACATCACCAACCTGTACAATGCCGGCGATTATATCGGTTATGTGGCCTTACTGGAAAACAAGAGTTATGACGATACCGCCGAAGTGCTGGAAGACGCCGAAGTGGCGATGATTGACAAAGATGATTTCTTACAGGCGGTATATAATGATATGAATATCGCCACCAAGTTCATTAAACTCATTTCGCGCGATGTAAAGGAGAAAGAAGAAAGATTGCTTCACCTGGCTTACGATTCATTGCGCAAGCGCGTGGCGAAAGGGTTGGTGGATATTCACCAGAAATTCAATTCTCAAAAGAGCGGGCATACTATTGACATTTCGCGTGAGGATATTGCCCAGTATGTAGGCACCGCCACCGAGTCGCTGATAAGAACATTAAGTGATTTTAAATCGGAAAAGCTGATTGAAATTAAAGACGGCAAGATCAGGATACTACACCCCGAGAAATTGAATAACCTGTTGTACTAGTCTTCATCCCGGCGCATATCAAAATCGTCACCATAACGCACATGGCCCTGCTGGCTATGTGTACTTATTTCCCGGCCATGATCGTTCTGGCGTTTTAATGGCCAATGATCGGTCATAGTGGTTTCAAGCCAGATATTCCCCGACTTGCGGAATACCTGTACCGACAAACCAAATTCTTCCAGGAAAGCGTTTTCCAGTTCCTGTACGGTCATGTGCTCATCTACTTCCAGCGTGCCACTCTCTTTCTTCTTAACCCAGGCCTCTTTAAGTTTGCGCGTGTTGCTGATTTTCTGATCAGCCGCGTAGCGCTTTTGCTTAACGTGGCCATTCTTGAAAAACTCCAGTTTAAGATAGGGGTATGCACTGTTGAAGTCCTGCTGCACTTCCGAAATCAATCTGTCACCTGTAATTAACAGTTGCATTCTTTTTGATTTATTTGTTTTCATTTTTAGTACGCCATCAGGCCGTCACCGCGTCCTGAACTTTTTTCGAATCATTTTGTCCCTGCCCCAGGTACACCTGTACGGCTTTTACCAAAGGCGCAATCTCTTTTTCATTAACCCTGTCGAAATCAGTGAGCATGAATTTTTTCACTTCAGGATCTTTTTCCAGCCTGGCGCCGGTTCTCAGTAAGAAACGGTCCCACCATTTCAAATCTTTCATGATCATACGACCGGGAAGGAACCACAGCGATGCAGGTTGCATCAGGCCGGTTGGGATATTGTTGTTGATAATGGTTTGCAGTTTATCGGCCTGGTCTGCCGGTGTAGCACACACGATAAAGTGGAAAAGTTTCTTAGTCCTTAGAATATCGGCATTCTTTTGCAGCCACAGCCTGTGCTCTGTTTTGCCGATATATACCGATGAACCCAGCACCAGGTAATCGTACTGGCTGATTTCATCGGGTCCTGCCTGCTCAATTTCCATCACTGGCACTTGCAACTGGGCGCCCATCCACCTGGCATACTGGGCGGTGGCTCCATATCTCCCTTTGTAAATAATTGCACCTTTCATGGTTACTCTTTTAGGCGGTTAATCTTTATGTGCGATAAATATTGGAAGGTTTACTGATTGCAACAGGCGGTCGGCGGTGCTATGCCTGAACAGGGTGGCCAGGTTGCGGCGGCCGTAGGCGCCCATCACAACAAACAGGTTTTTCTTATCGTGCAGGAAGCGAAACAGTTCATCGGATGCCTTGCCTTCCAGTATGCGGTAGCCGATGGAGGAATAATGCGCCTGCAGGAATTCGATCAGTTTCTTTTTCTCAATCAGCGGCGCGGGTGATTCATCGCTCACCTGTAAAATGGTGAGCATGCAGTCGCTGAGGCCGGGAAAGAGATAAGAAAATTGCTTGATGGCGTGGATAGCAGAAGCGCTGCCATCGTATGCAAAAATGATCTCGGTGATGCTGTCGAAGCTGTAAGGCGCAATGGCTACCGGGCATTCGCTTTTTGCCAGCACATCTTTCAGGAAGGAGCTGGGCACGCCATCGCGCTTGCCAAAAGATATTTCGGGGTCTACGATCAGGAGGTCGGCAAAACGGCACTCACGCAGCATTTCTTCCAGCGGGTCATCGCCCTCGCGCTCCTGGATCCGGAAACTGGCTCCCCTGTTCTGGCAGGCCGATTCAAACAGCAGCCTGTCGTTGGCACCCGCCTGGCCCCTGTCGGGAAATGCCGACGCAACCGACGTGCCGGCACCAACCTTAACTGCTTCAGTCACAGGCTCTTGCTTGCCCTCCTGTAGAAACAGCACGGTCAGTTCCGAACGGCAGAGCCGGGAAACAAAGCAGGCAAAATCCAACACATTCATATTCACTTGCCGGCGATCGAGCGCCAAAAGTATCTTTTGCATAAAATGAGATTGAAATTCAAAACTATTATATGCGCCAACCCTAAATTATGATATGAGTTAAGACAGTGAATGACAATCGTCAGTGTTGATAACTTGTCGATTATCAGGGATTGAGGCGGGCGAAGACTATACCAGCCGCCAAAGCCTGTACGAAGCCATACAGCACCCAGGTTGATATCATTCCCAGCGAAATATCTATAGCGCTGAAAGTCAGCCACAAAACGGGTAATAGCGCCACCACGGCATACACCAGGGCTACCTCCAAAGCCCTGAACAACACACCGCCTTCAAACAGGCTCTTGTATCTTTCCCAGAACCACTTAAGGGCAATGCTCAAAATCAGGGGATGGGCATAAAAGAGCCAGTCTTCCCGTCCCGACGGACGAAACACCGGGCTGAAATACTCTTCCATGAGTTGGGGAAATAAGAGGATGGCGCCATACAACATTGCGGCGCCAAGCAGGGAAAGAACGAGGGTGGACACAGCCACCGACACGATGATCTTTTTCATAAACTAGTTTTTTTGAAGTGGTATTTCTTTGGCTTCCACGGCACGAAGCATCAGCTGAAACCTTACGTTCAGCTCTTCTTCTACTTTTATGAGTCCCGCCAGCTTTTGTGGCGGCTTAAGGCCAAAGTCTGAGAAACTGATCTTGCGGGTACCCAGCAGTTCCAGTTGGCCGGGCTGCCCGTTTTTTACGGTGTAGTTGATCTCCGCGGTCTTTACCACGCCGGCCAGAGATATATTCACCCAACCTTTGATATCGCCTGCATCGCCATTGTAATAGCCTATATTCAACAGTTCGATTTTAAGTATAGGTTGTTCATCGGCTTTGAGGGTTTTGCGCAGGTCGTTGGTAATATACTTCTGGTGACAATCGAATCTTTTAATGTGGATAGATAAGCCGCCCTTGATAGGTATAGGCTTGCAGCTCTGATCATCGCGGTAGAAGTACAGGGTGTCAGGTGTCAGATGTTCGGTTATATCGCAACGAAAGCTGTTGATATTCGACTTGCCTTCGATGCGAAGATTGCTGCTTTTTTGAATCACCCACCTCTCCGCCACCGGAGCAGGCGCTCCTTTGAAGAGCACCGCCACCAGCAAAGTGTAGATCAGTTTCATAACAAACGTTTTACGTGCATTAAAAAAGAGCCGGGTTGATTATTAGGGGCAACCCGGCTCCGGATCATGAACTGCACACACGTGAGTGGCTTAGAAGCCAACCACTGCTTCTACCACAAAACCTTTAAACTGCGCGCCGTTGCGATAATCGGCGGGTGCGAAATCCTTGTACCTCTGGTCAACATACTCAGCCTTCAGCAGCAGGTTTTTCACAATAAACCATCCGCCGGCCACTGCAAAACGGTTAACAGTGACCTCAACAGCTTGTGATGCCAGTTCTGCCTTTGCGGAGTTGTAACGAAGACCAAGGAACAGGCTTTCATTTTTGCCAAAGCGGTACACTCCATCAACCGCATATTGGCTTGCCTTTCTAACTGAGGTTTCAGTCTTGCTTCTACCCTGCGCGGTTTCATAAGTACCGAACAGTTCAAATCCATAAGCTTTCAGGAAAGCGTTGAACATGACAGCGTCTATCTTTTTTGTAAAGCCGGGGTTAAGACGACCGGAAGAGTACATGGCGGTAGATGCTTTCACTGCTCCATCCTTATCCTTCCAGGTCTCAATAACGTTTTGGTAGTTGGAGCCAGAGCGGTCACCGCTGTACAGTGTTAATCCGCTGGCGGCGGAGCTGCTGTTATGATAGATGCTACCTGATAAGCGTAAACGAACTACGTCTGATATTTTTCTGTCAAATCCTAACTTACCATATATGGAAGGGGCACGTCTTGCATCGTTGTCAACAGGGCTTGAAGCCGAATCAACATTACCTTTGATCATACCATTGCTGGCGGCCACCATACCAAAGAAACCATTTTTCTGCACATAGACCTCACCACCAATTTCTGTTGCAAACGCATCCATAATATAGCTTTCCATGAAGGGGTTGTACAATGTGTGACCACCATCTGACCGGCGGAAGTGTGCATCGCCATAGTTGATCTCCATGTGACCCAGTTTGATGGTAGTTACTTCCATAATATCATCCCAGATTTTGCCTTTGAAGGGCAGTTTATCGAACTGGATATAACCTCCTTTTACCCAGAATTCGTTGTGGTGGCGGCTCGACATATAGTTGGTGAGGTTAAGACGAATACCATCGGCCAGTTGCACATCCATGTACAGGTTAGCCTGCGCTGTCATAAAGCCGGGTTTGATGGGATAGAGTTTGTTGGCATCCTGGTTGAACACGGCTGTGTTTGAATGTTTCAGAGCCTGGAACTGTTGGGTAAAACCAGCGCCGAAGCGAACACGCAAACCATCGAAAGGAATGGGATCGGCTTCCTTGGTAGTCTCAAACACGTTGATACCTGTCTGGTCGTAAGGCCTGAAGTAAGAAGGACGCAGGTAAGAAATTTTCTCTACCTGTGCCATCGAGGCGATCGGAAGCATGAGCAAAGCGGCGAGGCAAATTTTGGCTGTGCTATGCAAAAAGCGTTTCATAAAAAATAAGTTTTAGTTTTTTTTTAAAGAAGTTGCCTGGTTAGATGGCTTTTAAAGTGAGATCGAATTTTACAGTCACCGCATCGCCTGTCTTGATAGCACCAAACATGATGCTGGGAGGAGTAACTTTAAAGTCGGTCATTTTCAGTTTATAAGTACCGGAGTAGGTAATAGTCTTGTCCGGGTTAATAACACCATGAGCAATGAGGTCAACTACGCGGGTAACACCAGAAATGGTCAGGTTGCCTCTTGTAGTAAGAATAAAACCGGAACCATTGGGTTGAATGGTAGCGCTGCTGGCGGTAAAACTAATGGTGCTGTACTTTGAAGTGTTCAGCGCTTTGTAAGTGTTGTTGTCCATCGCTTTCTTGTCGCTCTTCAGGCTTTCGGCAGGCACGCTGAATTGAAGAGAACTAAGTCCTGCCAGGTGACCACCGGGGCTAAAAAGAAATTCTGCAGAGCAGGTACCTTGCTTCGAGGTCATATCCCAGTCATGAATATTCGAAGTGCCTTCAACGACGAGCTTCACACCGCCGACTGACTGGTATTTGGTCTGGCCTAGCCCGACCAGTGAAATAGAAAGGCTGCATATCAACATGCCTATTGCGGCAATATATTTGGGCATATTGGCGAAATAGCGTTTCATGATTTATGTTTTAAGAATTAGGAATGTTTTGCTGCACAAAAGTATACGGCGGCAGAGGCGGCAACTATGACTCGCGATATTGGGGGAAATGATTAATGTCATGTATGCAACTGACCTGGCACAAAAAAGGCTGCCTCTTCCGAGACAGCCTACAACCAAACTTAACCACGCAACCTTGGTTTGACTGTTTACAATGAGAAAGTCTTACAAAAACAATTTGAATCGTTCATAACAATGTCTTTCCAGCATTTCCCTGTCGTCGGGATGTGCAATGTCAATTAGTGCTTTAGCACGTTGACGCAGGTTCTTACCAAATAAATGAGCCACGCCATATTCAGTTACTATATAGTGCACATGACCACGCGTAGTTACTACGCCCGCACCTTGCTTCAGGTAAGGCACAATGCGGGGAATACCTTTCTTGGTACGACTGGTAAGCGCAATGATAGGCTTACCGCCTTCGCTTAAAGCCGCCCCGCGCACAAAGTCCATCTGGCCGCCAATACCACTGTATTGCATCTCGCCTATACTGTCGGCGCATACCTGGCCAGTCAGATCCACTTCAATCGCGCAGTTGATAGCCACCATTTTCGGGTTGCGGCGTATCACGTGCGGATCATTTACATAATCAATATCCAGGAATGCAAAGCCGGGATGATTATCGAGATATTGGTACAACCTGTTGGTGCCGATGGCAAAACTGGTGACCGTTTTATGCGGGTGAATTTTTTTCTTACTGTTATTCACGATGCCTTTATCGATCAGATCGATGATACCGTCGCTGAACATTTCGGTATGCACGCCCAGGTCTTTATGATTGCCCAGGCATTTGAGCACCGCATCGGGAATAGTGCCAATGCCCATCTGTATTGTGCTGCCATCTTCGATCAGGCTCGCTATATTTTTACCAATCTGCAATTCTTCAATTCCCGATTTGGCGGCATAGTTCACCTGGGGCAATTCACCGTCGTGCCAAACCATGGCATCGAAGCGGCTCACATGTATCCAGCCATCGCCCTGGGTGCGCGGCATGCGCGGGTTTACCTGTGCTATTACGCGTTTGGCATTGTTAACCGCAGCGCGCGCTATGTCTACAGACAGTCCCAGCGAGCAATAACCATGGGGGTCGGGCGGACTCACCTGCACCAATGCTACATCGAGAGGCAGAATATTTTTATTAAAAAGGTCGGGAATATCGCTGAGGAAGACGGGAATAAAATCGGCTCGTCCATCGGCGACGGCCTGGCGAATGGGCGCCGATACAAACATGGAGTTAATATGAAATGAATCCCGGAAGCGCTCGTCCACCACCTGTATATCGCCTTGCACGGTAATGCACACCAGCTCAACATTGCGCAACCTTTCGTGGTCGGCGGCCAGCTTGTGCAACAGGTACAATGGCGTGCAGGCGCTGCCGTGCACAAACACACGTTGATTACTTCCAATAAGTTGTATTGCTTCCTCGGCGGTAACATAGTTGAACGCCGATGAATTGTTGAAGGTGGTCTCAGACATGGGCCTTAAAAATTATGCTGCAAAGTAACCTATTAAGCCCCAGTCTGCACATGACATTGGTAAGTCTTTATATTCCCACTCGGTGATTTTTCTCAGCCGGACTGCTGTTGGTAGTCATGCGTTTAAACAGGCTGCGGAAATACCTTCATGTTCTCAAAAGTTAATTATGAAAAAGATAATTCTTGCCTTTGATGGCGCGCATTTTTCGGAAGGAGCCTTTGAGTTTGCAAGGCGTCTCAACGAAAAAGCACCAATCCTGCTTACGGGAGTATTTGTTCCGCTGGTAAACTATTCAAGCCTGTGGAGTTATGCAAGCGCTTCGGCAATGGCAGGCGGTCCCGTAGTACCCCTGCTGGAACAAGATGAAATAGAACAAGTACAGAAGAATATAGACAGGTTTAAGCAAATGTGCATCAGGCATAATATCGAGTTTCGTGTCCACCAGGACTACAGCGATTTTGCCTTGCCCGAAATCAGGAAAGAAACCAGGTATGCCGACCTGCTCATTCTGGGCAGCGAGACATTTTACACCAGCGTGGGAATTGGTGAACCCAGCGTATATCTTAAAGATATGCTGCAGATGACTGAATGCCCGGTGGTGATCGTTCCGGAGAAGTTTGAATTCCCCGAAATGAATATCCTGGCTTTTGACGGCTCTGAATCTTCGGTGTACGCAATCAAACAATTCGCTTACCTGATGCCCGAGCTGGCCGTCAACGAGACACAGGTAATATTCATCGGCGACGAAAAAAAAGAAATTCCCGACGAAGCCAACATCATGGAACTGGCAGCAAGGCATTTTCCCGAGCTAACATTATCAAAACTGGAGCTGCCTTCAACAAAAGCTTTTGCCGACTGGATCAGTGAGAAAAAGAATGCATTGCTGGTGTGCGGAGCTTATGGAAGATCTTCGTTCTCGCAAGTGCTTAATAAAAGTTTTGTTTCCGATGTGATACGCAATCACCAATTACCGGTCTTCATCACTCACCGCAGGTAATCGCGCGGTGAGTGATCATTTTTTTACCGGCTTTGTTCTTTCTCTTCGTTCAAATAAAATGCTTAATGATTCGGTGCCTGGCATGTTGTCGAATAACACTTTTAATATGCCGACAAAAGGTATAAACAGAATCATTCCATTGACACCCCAGAGTAACCCTCCGGCAATGATGGCCACCAGTGTGATCCAGGTACTCACCTTCAGCTGAGTGGCCACCACCCTGGGGAATATCACATTTCCTTCCAGGTATTGCACAAATGCAAATACAGCCACCACGCCTACAGGATACCACACAGAATCTTTAGTGATCCAGGCAACAGAAATGGGAAGCAAGGCGCTAACGATGATTCCGACATAAGGAATGATTGTCATAATGGCCGTAAGCATTCCAAAGAGAATAGCATGCCTTATACCCAGGGCCAGCAGGCCAATACTATTGAGTATGCCTACAATCAGGTAAACCAACAGCATGCCTTTTATAAACTTGAAATAGGTGTTCACCACTTCGTGCAGTACATTCTTTAATTGCTGGCGGTTTTCGGGGCGCACCAGGCTGAGCGCAAAATCAACAAATGTCTCGCGGCTATAGAGAAACAGCGCCGCATATACGGGCACGAGAAACAACATGAAAAAAGTGCCGGCTGTAGCCGAAATAGTATTACGCGCAATATCACCCGCGTTATTACCAATCCTTTGCAAGGTATTTTGCCACCACTCATTTTGTGCGGAAACGGTCAGACCCAGCGTCTCTTCCAGCCAGGTCTGCAACTCAGCCAGCATGGGCGTGAGCTTATTCATCAACTCGGGCATATCCCGCCAGAACACATTGGCCTGCACAATCAGCAGCGTCACCAATGCACAGAATAGTATTACTACCACCAGCAGTCCCAGTGTTATTGCCAGGCTGCGCGGCCAGCCCTTCTGTTCCAGCCACCTGCATATGGGGTACAGAACAATGGCTATCAATAGTCCATAACAAATGGGGACAAAAAGCGTGCTGCCAAAGTAAAGAATGGCTGACGCAAAAAATACCAACTGCAGGTATTTCAGTAAAACAAACTTGTTGTCGGTGTAATTGGTGAGCATTTTATAAAAGTAGCGTGTATGATGCTGATGTACTATGATGCTTATCAAATCATTCGATGACCATCGTCAGTGGCCATCGGAAATTAAGAAAATACTTTTGAAACCTAAACATTACTGCCATGGTACAAGAAAAGCTAAGTGACGAAAGAGAATTGCTGGAAGCCACTCCATACCTTCCAAGCGTTTCACTCATCGTTCCTTTCGAGCCGAAAATGTCTGCTAAGGCAGATCTCGAATACAGGTTGCACCTGCTGTGTGAAAAAGTAAAAAAAGAACTTTTTAAAACATACCCGGCAGACAGAGCCAAACCTGTAATTGAAAAATTGGAGAACCTGGTCCGTAGCCTCGATTACTCAACCTACAAGAAGAGTATTGCCTTATTTGTATCACCGGTTTTTGAAAAAGTTTTTTACCTCGACATCCCCGTTGAGGAAAAAATGATCATTGATGAGTCTTTCGAGATCAGGGACCTGGTATACAGCAAGAAAGAGATTCACAAATATCTTGTACTCGTGATCAGCAGCGAACGCGCGCGCATTTACCTTGGCAATACTGTTCAGTTTATTCGCCTGCTTTCAGTAGCGGCAGATAACAGCGATACTTACCTGCGCGAAGATGTGGGTCGCGCCAGCAAAGCATTCAATCCTTCTGAGAAGAAAGAAGTGTTGCTGGAGAAATTCCTTCACAACGTTGACAGCAGCCTGGGCGTCATCCTGAAAGCATCGCCCCTACCCCTGTTCGTGATGGGCCCTGAGCGCACAGTAGGTCATTTCAAAAAAATGTCGCGCTATACCAACCGCATCACCGGTTTTGTACACGGCAACTTCGATGAAGTGACCGACCAGGGTATCCAGAAGGCCATAGCGCCGCATGTGGCAGACTGGAAGAAAGTGAAGCAGGAAGATTTACTGCATCAACTCGATGCGGCGCAAGGTGCGCGCAAACTGGCTATTGGGCTTGATGAAGTGTGGCATGCAGCCAACAGGCAGAAAGGAAGACTGCTGGTAGTAGAGAAAAATTACACACGCGCCGTTCACAAATCAAACGACGGCACCGTGGTGTTCGACAAAGACGAAATTAACGACACACCTTTTTACATAAAAGACGTGGTGGACGATATTATAGAAAAAGTGTTGCAATATGGCGGTGATGTGGAATTTGTAGATCCCGGTGTGCTGAAAGATTACCGGCAGATTGCTTTGATCCGATATTATTGATAAGCCATGGCCTTACCATTAAAAACAAGAGAATTCCTCGCCGAGACCGGTGGCACCGCAAGATTTGCGGGAAGGTTTTTCTCTGAAGTCTTCCGTCCCCGTTATGAACTCGCTGAATTCGTGAGGCAGTGTTATATCATCGGTTATAAATCGCTCCCGCTGATCGGACTTACCGGTTTTATTATGGGCCTCGTGCTTACCATGCAACTGCGTCCTTCGCTGCTTCGCTACGGCGTGGAGTCGCAGTTGCCTGCAATGGTGGGTATTGCCATCGTGCGGGAAATAGGACCCGTGATCACTGCGCTGATCTTTGCGGGCAAGATAGGAAGCAGTATCGGCGCCGAACTCGGCTCTATGAAGGTGACCGAACAGATAGACGCTATGGAGGTATCGGGTACCAACCCGTTCAAATACCTGGTGGTTACGAGAGTACTGGCAGGCACTTTTATGTTGCCCGTACTCGTAATGCTGAGCGATGCCATTTCGCTCTACGGTTCTTACCTGGGTGTGAATATTCATGGCGTCACCAGCTTCCGGTTATTTTACATGCAGGTGTTCAACAATCTCTCGTTCGGCGATGTGCTGCCCGCATTCATCAAATGTTTCTTCTTCGGTTTTGCAGTGGCGATCATCGGGTGTTACAAAGGGTATCATTCAAGCAAGGGGACTGAAGGCGTGGGAAGATCGGCCAACTCGGCAGTAGTGGCCTCCTCCACCATGATTTTCGTGATTGACCTGGTAGTAGTACAGATAACAGATGTGTTAGGCTTAAACTAAAAGTATGAAAGTAATGTCCATCAGTCACCTCTATAAATCGTTTGGCAATAATCACGTGCTCAACGATTTCAGTTTCACGCTTCACAAAGGTGAAAACGTGGTGGTGCTGGGCAAAAGCGGTTCGGGCAAGTCGGTGCTCATCAAGTGCATCATTGGCCTGCTGGAGCCCGACGAAGGAACGATAGAAGTGCTGGGGAAAAACATCACGCAGATAAGTCGTGCAGATCTTGACCAGGTTCGAGCCAAAGTTGGTTTCCTGTTTCAGAGCAATGCATTGTACGATAGCATGACGGTAAGGCAAAACCTGGAGTTTCCGCTGCGCCGCCACTGGATAAAAGTCTCGCAGCAGGAAGTGAACCAGATGGTGACCAATGCGCTGGAAGATGTGGGACTGCTGCACACGATTGACATGATGCCCGCCGAACTTTCTGGCGGTATGCGAAAAAGAATAGCGTTGGCGCGCACGCTCATATTAAAACCAGAGATCATTCTCTATGATGAACCAACAACAGGTCTTGACCCGATCACTGCCCGTGAAATAATAGAACTGATTGTACGCATTCAGCGAAAATACCGCACCTCATCGCTCATCATCTCGCATGATATGACCTGTGTGAGGATGGCTGCCGACAGGGTGATCATGCTGATAGATGGCAGGTGCTATGCAGAAGGCAGGTTTGAAGAACTGCAAAAATCAACCGACCCTAAAGTGAAACAATTTTTTGAATAGATGTTATGAAAAAGAAAATACTTGACAATATCAAACTGGGCGTGTTTGTGCTCGCAGGGCTTGCTTTCCTGATCCTGCTGCTGTACATGATCGGGAGAAATAAAAACCTGTTTGGTTCCACTTACACGCTCAAGGCTCACTTCACCAACGTGCAAGGGTTGGTGGCAGGCAACAACGTGCGTTATGCCGGCATTGAAGTGGGCACAGTGAAAAAAATATATATTCTGAACGACACCTTGGTAGAAGTGGAAATGGTGCTGGATGAAGAGATGAACCAGGTGATCCGCAAAAATGCTGTCGCCTCCATAGGCTCCGATGGTTTAATGGGCAATAAGGTGGTAAATATTGCCGCCGGTAATGGCAGCGCGCCTTTTGCGCAGCAAGGCGATGTGCTGGCAAGCCGCCAACCCATTGATATGGACGAAATGCTGCGCACACTTGAAAAGACAAATACTGATGTGGGCGCCATCGCGGCCAACCTCAAAAATATTTCTTCACGCTTGAGTACGAGTAATGGCTTAATGACACTGCTCGACGATCAGTTGCTGCCCGCTCACCTCAAAACCGCGGCCTCCAACATACAGGTAGCCACTGCCCGCGCGGCTGAGATGACCAAAGAACTCGAAACCATTGTCAGTAATGTGAAAGACGGAAAAGGATCGCTGGGTATGCTGCTGAATGACACCTCGTTTGCGCGCAGCCTGAATGATGCTATGGCAAAGATCGAAATGGCCAGTGCGCAGGCAGAAGCACTGACCAACAACCTGCATTCAACTGTGGCAGACATCGAGCACGAAATAAAGAATGGCAGAGGCACGGTAAATGCATTGCTGAAAGACAGCAATATTGTGCTGAAGCTCAACAGCAGCCTTCAGAATATCGAGAAGGGCACTGCAGCCTTCAACGAGAATATGGAAGCCTTGAAACACAATTTCCTCTTCAGGGGATACTTCAGAAAACTGGAAAGGCAAAAGCAAAAGACCTACTGACAACTGTCAGCGATGGCCGTGAGCTCGATCATTATTCGAAATACCTGCCGCGACTACCTTTGAACAATAAAACCAACGATATGAACAACACAGCAAAAATACTCGCAGCCCTGGCCATCGGCGCCGCAGCCGGCGCTGTACTCGGCATTTTGTTCGCTCCCGATAAAGGTTCTGAAACTCGCAAAAAAATCTGCGAACAAGGAAAAAAACTGGGTGATGAACTGAAAGACAAGTTCAACACAGTTAAGAAAGAAGTCGTCAACGAATTTCAATCATGAGCGAATTTTCCTCACATATTGAAGAACTCGCCAGCAATGCAAAGGAGTACATCAACACGAAAGTGGAGATAGCAAAACTCAGCGCGGCGGAAAAGGTTTCCGGTGTCACCAGTGCTATTCTCTCGCGTATAGCCGTACTGGTAATATTTCTCTTCTTTGTCTTATTCCTTTGCATTGCGGCGGCCCTTCTGCTGGGCGAATGGCTGGGTAAAGCTTACTGGGGTTTCCTGGTAATTGCAGGTATTTGCCTGCTAAAAGCCATCGTATTCTGGCTTGCTCGTGAAAGATTGATCCGCATCCCCATTATGAACGCTATTATTCAACAACTGTTCAAAGACAGCGAGCACCATGAAAAAGATCAGGAACATTGATCAGTTAAGAGTGGAGCAGGCAAGACTGCGCGAGAGGCAGCTGCATCTCGAAAAGCAAATGCTGGAATCGTGCAGAAAGGTAAGAAAGAGCATAAGCCTGAAAAATTTTGCCCGCGACCTGGCTTTTGAATGGATGCTGAACAAAGTAGCCAGCCGAGGCGTCGGCAGACTATTGAATATTTTCCGCAAATAATTCTTTAACTCAAAATAAAAGGAGGTGATTATGTCAATCAGAACACTTGGCAAGAGAGCAGAACTCTTTCCCGCCACACTCGATGACTTCTTTAAACCCTGGAGTGAATGGTTCGATGGCGGCCGCTGGTTAACCCGTGAACTGAAAGTACCCGCTGTAAACATAACTGAAAACGACAGTCAATACACCGTATCGGTTGCTGCCCCTGGCTTGAAGAAAAGCGATTTCAACATCGATATTGAAGGTGACATGCTGACCATCAGCTGCGAAAAGGAAGAAAGCAAAGAAGAAAAGGATAAAAACTATACACGCAAGGAATATAATTTCTCTTCGTTTAGTCGCAGTTTCACACTGCCTGAGGAAGTGAACAAGGAAAAGATTGAGGCAACTTACGAAGATGGCGAACTGAAACTAGTTCTTCCCAAAAAGGAAGAAGCAAAGAAACAGGCTGCGGCAAAGCATATTGCCGTTAAATAGGATAGGTCAAGGTGGTTTCTCTTTTTCCCCGCCGTACAGCCGCGGCGGGGTTTTTAAAATTTTTTAAAATGCTGAGCTATGCGCGGATCGTTCAAGATAATGACAATAAGAGGTATCAATATCTCGATACACTGGACCTTCCTGTTCCTGGTAGGCTGGATTGTTTTGGTAAATGCCCGGCTGGGTAACACAGTTCCCGAACTGGCATGGTCTCTCCTCTTCCTGGCAGCCTTATTTGCCTGCATCACCTTGCACGAACTGGGCCATGCACTCATGGCTTCGCGTTATGGCATCAAAGCAAAGAACGTAGTACTGCTGCCTGTCGGCGGCATTGCGAGTATTGAGAAATTTCCGAGCAACCCCAAACAAGAGCTTATGATCAGCAGCGCCGGACCTGCGGTGAGTTTCCTGATTGCTCTTGTACTGCTTCCTTTTATCGGCGACTACCGTCCTATCTGGGAATTTAAGGCCGATGTGAGTATAACCCATGGTCACGATTTTCTCTATAACCTGCATATCGCGAATGTAACGCTTGCCGTATTCAATCTTATTCCTGCCTTTCCGCTCGACGGGGGCAGAATTTTGCGCGCGCTGCTTGGTTTCAAGATCAACTATGTGCGCGCTACCACCATTGCTGCGTATGTAGGAAAGGCTATTGCCATTGCCTTCATTGTGCTCGGCATTATATTCACCAATTTCTTTCTTCCTGTTATCGGCATTTTCATTCTGTTTTCTGCCGGTATGGAAGAGTATTACCTGCGATTGAAATCGCTGGTACAGGGAATGAAGCTGCGCGAAGTGCTGATGTATGATTACAACAGCATACAATCAAATACGCCGGTAAAAGATGCAGCCAGCGTGCTGATGAATAACCACAGCAAATATTTTGTGGTGATGGAAGGCGCCCAACCCATCGGCGCTATCAATCGCATAGAGATCATAAAAGCCATCGCCGAAAAAAATTATGATGAACTGGTGGGCAACCTGATGCACCAGGAGCTGGTGTACCTCGACGCCGATCAACCTGTAGACAGTGTCCTGGAAAAACTGGCCGAGAACGACGAACGTGTTTTCCCTGTAATGGAAGCCGACCAGTTCGTGGGCGTGATCAATTTCAGTCATATCATCGAATACCTGCTTATTCATAAGGTTGATAGTAAAGAATACGATCGTATCAAGACGTTGGCAGGATTGGTATAAAAAAATTTCACCCGCATAAATACATGCGCTATGAGCAAGTTTGTAAAAAATTTCAACGAAATACATATCAGCGATGTAGGCGCCGTGGGCGGCAAGAATGCTTCGCTGGGCGAAATGCTTTCCGGACTTTCTTCCGAAGGTATTAAAGTACCCGAGGGTTTTGCTACTACATCAGATGCGTTCTGGTACTTTATCGATTCCAATAAGCTGCGCCAGGTGTTGATCGATCTGCTTGCGAGGCTGGATCGTGAAAATTTCTCCAACTTGTCTGAAATCGGTAAGACTGCCAGGCAACTGATTCTGAATGCTACTATGCCGGCCGATCTTGAAAAAGAAATCCTGGAGGCGTATGCTAAACTCAGCGACGGCCAACCCACCGATGTAGCCGTACGCAGCAGTGCCACTGCCGAAGATTTGCCGCAGGCAAGTTTTGCAGGTCAGCACGAATCTTATCTCAATATCAGCGGAGGCGCCAATGTAGTGAAGGCGGTGCAGCAATGTTTTGCTTCGCTCTATACCGACCGTGCTATCAAGTATCGCGAAGACCATGGCTTCGAACATGGCAAGATTGCTCTGTCTGCCGGCGTGCAGAGAATGGTTCGCGCCGATAAAGCCTGCTCGGGCATTTGCTTCACGCTGGAACCTGAATCAGGATTCAGAAACATCATTCATGTATCGGGCACCTGGGGCCTGGGTGAAAATATTGTGCAGGGCACCGTGACACCCGATGAATATTATGTTTTCAAACCCACCCTGATGGATGGCAGGAACGCCATTGTTCAAAAGAAATGTGGCAGCAAAGAAAAGACAATGGTCTATGCTCCCCAATCGGCCGAGATACCCGTGATGAATATCGACACACCGCAGGATAAGCGCGAACGATATGTATTGACCGATGAAGAAGTGCTGCAACTCGCACGCTGGGCTTTTGTGATCGAGCGGCACTATGAGCGGCCGATGGATATTGAGTGGGCAAAAGATGGTAATACCGGTGAACTTTTCATCATACAGGCACGCCCCGAAACCGTGCATTCTCAAAAAGATCCTTTGCACCTGAAAGAATTCAGGATACTGGAAAAAGGCGAAGAGCTGGCGCGCGGTGAAGCCATCGGTTCTAAACTGGCGTGTGGCAAAGCCCGCATTTTGAAATCGCCCTACGAAGCAGGCAAATTGCAGAAGGGCGAAATCGTGGTGACTGATCTTACCAGTCCCGACTGGGATCCCGTGCTGAAGAAAGCGGCAGCCATCGTTACCAACCAGGGAGGCCGTACCAGTCATGCATCCATTGTGGCTCGCGAACTGGGCGTACCCGCAGTAGTAGGCACTGGCAACGCTACGCAAAACATCGAAGATGGTGAATGGATAACCGTAAGCTGCTGCGAAGGCAGAACAGGTTACATTTATCGCGGCCGCGTGAAATATGAAGAGACAACTATCGACCTGCAAAATATACAAATGCCGCAGAGCACCGAAGTGATGCTCATCACCGGCGACCCGGACAAAGCGTTTCATCTTTCTTTCTATCCCAATGATGGCGTTGGACTGATGCGGCTTGAATTTATCATTACACATTTTGTGCAGGCGCATCCGATGGCCCTCATCAAATTCAATGAACTGAAAGATGAAGAGGCCAGGAAGAAAATTGAAGTTCTTACCCGCGGCTACAAAGACAAATCGCAATACTTTATAGACCGACTGGCGCAGGGCATTGCTACTATCGCTGCAGCTTTTTACCCCAAAGATGTGATTGTGCGCATGAGCGATTTCAAGAGCAATGAATACGCCAACCTCATCGGCGGCAAGGAGTTTGAACCAAAGGAAGAGAACCCGATGCTCGGCTTCCGCGGCGCTTCGCGCTACTACAGCAAGCGATATAAAGAAGGATTCAGGCTTGAATGCGAAGCCGTGAAGAAAGTGCGCAACGACATGGGTCTTACCAACGTGAAAGTGATGATCCCCTTCTGTCGCACCGTGGAAGAAGGTAAGAAGGTGGTAGCCGTAATGAAAGAATTTGACCTCGACCGCCAGCAGGATGAAACCCTTGATATCTATGTAATGGCCGAAATTCCGAGCAACGTGTTGCAGGCGGAAGAGTTTGCCGAAGTATTCGACGGATTCTCAATCGGCTCCAATGACCTCACCCAACTCACCCTCGGCGTTGACCGCGATTCTGCACTGGTAGCAGATCTTTTCAGCGAGCAAAACAAATCGGCCCGTATGATGATCTCGATGGTGATTCAGAAAGCAAAAGCCTCCGGCACACGCATAGGTCTTTGCGGACAGGCACCAAGCGATTTCCCCGAATTCGCACAGTTCCTGGTGAGAGAAGGTATTGACAGCATATCATTCAATGATGACGCGCTGCTGAAAGGGATTGAGAACATTATCCAGGCCGAACAGGAGATGCTGAGTCCTGCGAAAAATGAAACGCACATACTCTAAACATCCCTCTCAAACCTGCAGCGACACCGCCTTATACATTTTCTCATAATACTCATCCACCATTCTGTCGCTATCGAACCGGGGAATAATATCGGTCATGCTGTTTTTCACGATCGTGAGCCAGCGATCGGGGTCGTCGTAATACATGGGGATGACCTGTTTTTCCAGGACATCTAAAAGGCTGTCCGCATCGGCATCATCCTGCTGGTGATCGGGCCAGTGAGGATTGGCCGGAGGAATTACAAAACAATTTTCTTTATCCCTGGCAAATTCGGGAAACCAGCCATCGGGTATAGATACATTGATGGCGCCATTCATAGCGGCAGTCATACCACTGGTACCCGAAGCTTCGTGCGTAATACGAGGTACGTTGATCCAGACATCGGCGCCTTGTTTCAATAACTTCGATAGTCTTAATTCATAGCCCACCAGTACCGAGCAATTGGTGTAAGTCTTGCAGAGATCGACAATCTTATCAAACACACCAATCGCATTGTAATCCATCGGGTAAGGTTTGCCTGCCCAGATTATTTGCACGGGTCGTTGTTTATTGGTAACGATCTGAATAAAACGTTCCATTTTTCTGAATAATAGATCGGCGCGCTTGTAGCCCGCAATGCGCTTGGCAAAAACGAGAGTCAGCACATCCGGATCATATATTTCACCATTCTGGTCGGCTACCAGTTCAAAGAGTTGCTCCTTGCATATCCTCTTGTGGTCGCGCAATGCATTATCGTCCTCTTCTTTGAGGGCTTTGTACATTTCAGCATTCGCCCAATATTCATAGTTCTGGGCGTTGGTGATAGAAATCAAGGGACAAATACCGCGGTAACCCGCCCACATATTCACCAACGTCTTTTTATGCAAGCCCGACACTGCATTGGCACGCCCCGACAATCGCAGTGCAGCGAGTGTATGGTTCAGGATATTATTTTCATATTGCACCAGGGCATTTACTTCGGCCAGCGGAACTCCGCAGAAGTAGCCCATTTTTTCCAACAACGATACATGCGTCTGCGGATTGCCGCCGGGCTCAGGAGTATGATTGGTAAAAACCAGTCTTGTCTTCAACTCGGGTATGCTCCTGTATTTTTTATATAAATAAAATGCGAGCGGCAAGGCGTGCGATTCGTTCAAATGATATACCGCGGGTTCCCAGTCGAGCAACTCCAGCAAGCGGGCGCCACCTTGTCCTAACAATATGGCGGCGGCAATAGTGGTTTCAGGATTGCTGTCATATAATTTGTGAGAAATAGTTTTTGCCAGGTAATCGTTCTCCGGCAGATCTGTACTGAGTAAAAAAAGCGGTGCGGTATGAAAAATTTCGGGAGGCAGATAATAAGCCGTAACCCATACCTCATGACTGTTCACCTTGATAGTAAACTTGATATCGGTCTTTTTCAAAAACCCATACACTTTTTCCTGGAACAGCACATCCATGGTCTGGTCGCTCTTGCGCACCTGGTCGTAATAGCCATACTTCCATAATATGCCGATGCCTACCAGGTTTTGTTTCAACGCATAAGCGCTGCGCAAATGTGAACCCGCCAGGAAGCCAAGACCGCCGGCATATATCTTCAGCGGTTGATGAATGGCAAACTCCATGCAGAAGTATGCCACCGGCACAGCATATTCGCGAGCGAAGGTATAGGGATGTTTTACTCTGAAACTCATATTGGTATCGCTTGTACAAACAACTAAAGGTCAGTCAATATGGCCCAATTTATTATGACCAGCCTCAGTTGCGCCGGTGACAGTCCTCACCGCATTGCGTCCAATAATCTACAGTCATGAAGCAAACAACTTTTTTAGTGCTCAACGAACATCAATTTATTTCAGGCTCGCTGCATCACTGGCAGTGAGCCTGATTTTTTTCAGCACCTTCTCTCCCACTTTTCTTCCCTGCACCTGACCGTTTTCAATGGCTGCCTTATAGTGAATGCCGCCATAGAAACGGCTGATTGCCGCTTCGTCAGCAGCGGCGTTGAAGGAAGAAAATTTTCTTACCGGCAATCCATACGGCGTTTCGGTATCATCATCAAAAGCAAAGTTGTCGCCAAAAAAGTAAGTGAGCACCACGGCGGCAGCAGTTGAGATCACGCTGTGACCACTGGTGTATTCAGGAAAGGGTGGCGTTTGCAACAACGGCCGCCATTGCTCGTCTATGTATGAGTTGATATAAGTTTCGGGGCGAATCAGGTGGCTGCGATATTTTTCATCCCAGCAGGAAATGAAACCATCGTACAGCGCCATCGCAGTTAACACATAAGCGGCAGTGGCTGTATTCAGGTCAGCCGAAGTTTTGCGGGCAGCGATACTTGCAATTGAAATCCAGTGACCACCCGGTGATAATTTTTTGGTGGCATAGTTCAGGTGTCCCTGCACATTCAGGTAAAACGGATTGCAGTCCCAGAACAAAGCAATATCTCTTTGTTCTGTATTCATATTCTTACCAATGTCATATACATCATACGCCTGCTGGTAAAATTCGGTGCCTTTCTCTTTTGAAAAAGCCGGCGGCGGCACGGGTTTGTATTCCGCCGCAGAATCGAGTGCCATGGTGCGCATACGGTTCCAGTAAGGCTCCACGGCGGCCATATAACCCGGGGCCGTCGGGAGCCATTTGCCTTCGCCTTTCTGTATGTTGTACCTGCGTAGTTTGCGTGTTTCTTTATAACCATCCTTATCAGACCAGGCCATTATGCCATCTACAACCGACTGCGCGTATTCAATAGAGTTTTTATAAACAGCCTGATCGATGTTGTTGCGGCTACCATTGCGCGCGGGGTTGTCTGATTTAGTGTCGGAATAGTTCACGCTGACATCCATGGTGAGTGCCCTTCCGATTTTTTGCGTTGCTCTCACGGCAAAATTGTTACGCTTCAAACCATTATCGGGCAATACACTCGTATTGTAGAGATTGCTGTATGAGAAACGGAATGTCGTATTCTCATTGCCGCCTTCCACTGCCAGGTTGGTGTTGATGAATTTACCAGTCTCAAAGAAATCGAGGGGGTCGTTGGCTTTCCACATAATCATTCTTCCGTCGATCTCCCTGATCTGGCGGCCATCGAATGCGGGACCGAAAGAATATCCGCCCACATAGATGCTTGCGTTCGGATCCACTATATCGTTGCCGTTAACATCCTTGGTGAACTCGGGATAGATACCGCCACCAAACTGGTTTTGGAGATCGTAGAGTTTATACGCTTTGTCGTATGACTGGCTGTGCGAGAGGCTCACGCCCAGGCCTTTTCTCTGACGGCCTTTTTTGGTAGTGATCAGCAGCACACCATTCTGCGCTTTTGAACCATACAACGCGGAGGCGGCAGCGCCTTTCAGTACAGTCACACTTTCATAATCGTCGGGGTTGAGGTTCTTCATGATATTACCGAAGTCAGGGTTCTCACCCCACGAGTCGTTACCAGTGGTACCCGGCTCTATCAGCACACCGTCAACCACCACCAGCGGCTGGGTGTTGCTGTTGAGCGAGGAGTTACCACGAATGCGGATACGCGAGCTCGATTGCGGGCCGCTGGCGCCCTGGTTGATCATCACGCCAGCCACTTTACCTTGCAGCGCGTTTACCAGGTTGGCATTATTAGCGCGGGTAATCTCTTCGCCCTTTACCTCGGCAACAGAGTAAGATAGTTTGCGGGTTTGCTTTCTGAAACCGAAACCGGTTACCACTACTTCGGACAGCGCCTTCCCATCTGATTCGAGTACAACCGAGATATTGTCGCCGGTAGCATCGACTTCCTTATCGGTAAAACCCGAATAAGAAACGACAAGTTTTGCATTGGGAGAAACTTTGATGGAGAACTGCCCGTTCCCGTCGGTCACCGCAAAATTGGCGGTCCCTTTTTCATTAATGGTGGCTCCACTGAGCGCGGTGCCATCGGAGGCACTTACCACGCCAGTTACTGTTCTCTTTTCCTGTGCATAGGCTGTGCTTACACAAAGCAGGCAAGACAACACCGCCAGCCAGAATAATCGCATACGCATTTTTGTTGTGTTTTGGTTATTTGATGACATTCCTTTAGTAGACAGATAAGGTTTGTATGGCTACACTAATTCCAGTGAATATCAAGGATAAGGGCAAGCATGACTTCCGGTTTAGATGGCGGTTTTCATTCGAGGCCAGATATCATTCTTGATGGAGACTTTGTCGAGATTTTCCATTACCAGGCAGGCGGCGCCAATGAGCTCCGCATCATGTCCGAGCTGTGAAATTTCGATAGTAGTACCTGCGGCCAACCGGGGGATACAATGCTCATTCACCGCGCGCTGTATGGGCGACTGCAACACAAATCCCGCCGTGGAGCCTCTTCCACTGAGCAGCACGATTTCGGGATTGAGAATGTGAATGAGAATTGCGACACCGCGGCCGATATTGTAGGCGGTCTCCGAAAACAGCTCCATCGCAAACTGGTCGCCACGTTGTGCCGCATGACAAAGCCGTTCATTGGCCAGTTCCACATCGTCCAGGTCTTCGAGGCGCAGCATAGATGTTCTGCCTTGCAGCAGACCTTCACGCGCTTTCTCGAGAATGACCAGTAAGGATGTTTCAGTTTCCAGGCAACCAGTCTTTCCGCAACTGCAAATCTTTGAATTAGGGAAAAGAGGTATATGGCTAAACTCGCCGGCAAATCCATTACGACCCCTGAACAACTGTTGTTGCAAAATGAGTCCGAGACCCACACCCCATCCGAAGTTGATAACACAGGCATCAGACTTGTCTCTTGCACCACCGAATCGTAGCTCTGCCAGGGCGATAAGACTGGAATCATTATCTATAAATACCGGTATGCCGATACGTTCGGCAATAATGGTTCTTATATTCTTTCCACCGGCTAATAAGAATGAGTAGTTCACTCCTTTCAGCACGTCTACAAAACCCGGCATCCCGATACCCACGGCCACGATCCTTTCTTTCGAAAAATTCGACTCGGCGATGAAGGTGTCGATCTCGTGTACGAGTTGCTCCAGCGCGCGGGTATTGTTCTGCAGTGGCAGCTGCACTTTCTTGATTGGCGTTACAAACTGGTTCTGCATGTCCATAATGGCCAGCCGCGTCACCTTCTGGTCCATCGCCACCGACAAAATATATAACACGTCGGGTTTAAGCGAGTAAGTCACCGGCCGGCGACCGCCTGTTGACGGTGCAAATCCTTTTTCGAGCACTATGCCTGCTGCCAGCAGTTCATCGATGAGTTTAGCGGTAAGGGGAATACTTTTCTTTGTCTGGGCGCTGAGGTCGGAACAGGACAGCGTACCCCCGAAGTAGAATTGTTTGACAATTTCTCTTCTTTGACGTTCCGATTTGGTCAAGTTAGCCTGGTTTTATACTCCGAAAATATAATTTTTAAATTAAAAATTAAATTTTTGATATTACTTTTTAAAAATTATCATGAAGTTTAAAATTATCTTGATAAGCAGTTCCTAAATCGGGAAAGTTGTCATGAGTCTGGCCCGAATAGTCAAAAACGAGTTAGCGGAAAAGGTGGCGGGTAGCGGGTGGCGAGTGCAGGGTGCGGGGGAGCGGAGTATCGAGTTTCCGCTTCTTTGTGCCTTGGCGTCCTGGCGTGGAAACTTTAGGGTCTGTACGAGGCGCGACCAGGGACGGTCAAGTGATGGGTGGCCCTCCTGTGACTTGCCCGCCCCGAAAAAAGCCAAAGGCACGAACAGGTCGCGTGCCAGGTAGTGATCTCAACCAGGTCGATCCTGCCCGCGGTTCTGTAACTTCATTAACGATCTGCAACTTTTTCTTTTTGGAGCTGTAATGATATAGGAGCTAAAAACTATTCAATATGGAATCTTATACAACACTTTCGGAAGCGATTAACGGATTGAAGAAAAAAGGATATAACCTCGACTTTAACCTGAAACCTGATTGCATAGAATGTAATCAAATGGATATAAAATTGCACCCCGACGATTTTGTGATTGATGAATATTATCGTTTTGAGGGCGCGAGCAATCCTGATGACAGCAGCATTGTGTATGCAATTTCTTCAAAGGATGGATTGAAGGGAACACTGGTAAATGCTTTCGGGGTGTATGCAGATGATATGGCGGATTCGTTGGTTAAGAAGTTGAGAATTGTGAGGTAGGGCGATGCCACGCCCCTGCTAACGTCGCTTCTAACCGGGCGAGGTACTTAACTCCAATGCTACGGGTATGCGCTTTATTCATACTCGCAGCCAATATGAATATAGCGAACGCAGCATTACTCGTTCGCCGTCTCTTTCAAAAATGATTCCACCAACCGGGCAGCAGGAAAATCGGTAACACCCGGTTTCAGCGTGGCAATTTCTCCTATATAATCTCCATGTCCCCCAGGCAGAATGAGCAGCCGTGCATGCTGCAACTGCCGGTACATTTCAACTGCATGCTCCGGGCGAACAATATCCTGGTCTCCGCAAAGAATGAGTGCAGGCGCTGAGATAGACCTGATCTGTTCTTCTGGTATATCGGAAAAATGCTGCATGCGGGAAACGTCCCTGCTGAACATGGCGTACAGCGCGTTCGTATCGGCATTGACTTTCAAAAAGGCTTCTTTATAAACCTGTGGCATCTCGGCAAAGCTGGCTGCCGCCATTCTATCCCAGAATCCCGGTATGGCGCCGTCTTTTTTGTACATGGTGGAGGCAACAATGATTTTGTTGACCAGCCTGGGATGCCTGATGGCCAGTTGCAAAGTGGTGCTGGCGCCGTTGCTGAAACCAAAAATGTTTGCCTTGCTGATTTGCAGTTGTCGCAACAATTCAGCAATATCATCTGCGTCCTGTTCAAAACTCAGCGGCCGGTCGATATCCTGCGTGCGGCCATGCGCCTGCATTTCCACTGCAATTACTTTGTGCGCCCTGGCAAGTTCCGGCAATATTCTTCCGAAAGTAGTTTCAATAGTGGAACCGCCACCGTGGATCAATACCAGCGGAAATCCTTCGCCGTGCACTTCGTAGTACATGCGAAGTCCATTGACGCTTGCATATTGTCCGGTTGTTTGCGACATAACACTGCATGTTAAAGTACAGCAAAAAAGTAGCGCAGACCAGCTTTTCATAGTGCCTTTTACAGCAAATGTAGATTGCCGGGAGTATAGTAAACAGGTGTGGTTGCGACAATTGCTATGGGCAATTACGAAACCACTCATCATGCCGGTGAGTCTGCCCGATCAAAGTCGTGAACTACCATTTTAATACGGGCAAAAAAAAAAGAACCATCATACCAGATGGTTCACTGATGTGGAGAATATCGGAGTCGAACCGACGACCTCTTGCATGCCATGCAAGCGCTCTAGCCAGCTGAGCTAATTCCCCGTTTTGCAATTAAGGATGGCAAAAGTAAGGAAATATTCAACTTGTTCCGCATCCGTTTTTGAGAGAGAATAAAGTAGTCCCGCAGGTGTTCTGCGGGACTACCGAAAAAAATTTATGCCTGCTTGATCAGCTCGGCCGCGATAATAATTTTTACGTCGTTGCCAGCCACAATACTTCCTGCTTCAGTCACCGCATTCCATTTCAGATCATATTGCTGCCTGTCGATTTTGCCGGTGAGTTCGAAGCCGGCAACAGTGCGGCCGTACATATCGGTCTGAATGCCGCCAAATTCAGCATCCAGTACCGCCGGTTTGGTGATGCCGCGGATAGTGAGATCGCCTTTGATCTTGTATTCGCCGTCGTTTTTCTTCTCTACGCCGGTGGAGACAAAGGTCAGCTTGGGATGATTGGCGGCGTCGAAAAAGTCAGGTGATTTCAGGTGCGTATCGCGTTGCTCCACGCCGGTATCAATGCTGTCGATATCGGCCGTGAATTTTATGCGCGCATCTGTAAAATCGTCTTTGTCAGATTCCACGGTACCTTCAAAAGTCTTGAATTGACCTGTAACCGAGGAAATCACCAGGTGCCTTACTTTGAAGGTCACTGATGAGTGCATGTTGTCGAGTGTCCAAATTGCCATAACAAGTAAGTTTAGAATGCAAAATTAATGTTTAAACATCAAATTGGGCATAGGTTTATAATATCATTAAGAAAGCCAATAAAAAAGATGCAAAAAGCAGACCGCAAGAAAGCGGATGCACTTCCCGGGGGAAGTCGGAGAAAGGTCGGCCAGGTGACAGGTGGGCCACCTATAGGAAAATTCCCCCACGGGCCCAAAACCCTACTCACCCCAAATCTCATCCTTACCCTCCAGCCAGCGTTTCACCGACGCAGTCGTTACTGACTTCGGTCTTTCGATGGGCAGAGAAAGGGCGCGGTCCCAGCAGAGACTGGCCAGCACACCAAGGGCGCGGCTTACCGCAAAGAGAACGGTGTAGAATTCGTATTCCTTCATGCCGAAGTGAACGAGGAGAGCACCGCTGTGGGCATCAACATTCGGCCAGGGGTTTTTCACCTTGCCCAGCGAGGCTAAGATGGGAGGTACTACCTCGTATATTTTCCAGACAGTATTAACCAGCGGATCATCGGGCATGTGCTCTTTGCCAAACTCCATCTGCGCAATGAAGCGGGGGTCGGTCTTGCGCAGCACGGCATGACCATAACCCGGCACCACCTTACCCTCAGCCAAAGTCTTTTTCACGTATTCGGCTATCTGTTCTTTGGTGGGATTGTCGGTCTTGAGATGCTCCTGCATTTCGAAGATCCATTTGATCACTTCCTGGTTGGCAAGGCCATGCAGCGGTCCGGCCAGGCCATTCATACCGGCAGCATAGCTCAGGTAAGGATCGCTCAGGGCAGAACCTACCAGGTGAGTGGTGTGTGCCGACACATTACCGCCTTCATGGTCGGCATGTATGGTCATATAAAGGCGCATCAGCTTCTTGAACTTATCATCCTCATAACCCAGCATGTGTGCAAAGTTGCCCGCCCAGTCGAGCAGGCCGTTGGGATTGATATGTTCGTTGTTTTTATACTTGCGCCTGTACACGTAAGCGGCTATGCGCGGTATGCGAGCCAGCAGGTCCATGGCATCATCAAATACGTACTCCCAGTAATCTTTTTTACTGATACCGCGCGCATAGGCTTTAGCAAAATGGCTTTCTGTCTGCAGCGCCATCACGCCGGTAACAAACATGGTCATCGGGTGTGCGGTGAGAGGCAGCGCATCGATAGCAGCAAAAACATGATTGGGCACATGCGAGCGGCGCATCCATACCGAGGTGATATGGGCCACGTCTTCATCGGTGGGCAACTCGCCTATCAGCATCAGGTAAAAAAGTCCTTCAGGCAAAGGCTCGGTGCCGCCCTTTATCTTGGGTAATTTCTTACGCAATTCCGGTATCGAATACTCACGGAAGCGAATGCCTTCCTGTGCGTCGAGCAGCGAAGTCTCAGTCACCAAACCGGTAATGCCACGCATACCCTGGTACACCTGCGCCAGGGTTACTTCTCCGATTTTCTTATCTCCGTGTTGCTTTAATAACTCTTTAATCTCAGCGGCAGCGGCTTGCGATACTTCTCTGAACCGTTCTTTGAGTATTCCCATACTTAGAATTGAATTAGATGAAATTACAGAGCGTTAAAGTTAATATTCAATGCTCAATAATCAATGCTCAAATTTTCATTTAGCAGTTATTTCGGGGCGATTCGGTAGAGCCAGATGGCCACCAGTGTAAATATAAAGTTAGGTGTCCAGGCCGCCAGGAAAGGCGGAAAATTCCCCTTGGTGGAAAACGTGAGTGAGAACTTATCCATCACCACAAATATGGCTGCAGTAATAATGCCCACGGCCAGATGCAGACCACTGCCACCGCGTGTTTTGCGGCTGGCCACCACAGCGCCAATCATCGTGAGTATGATCACCGATACCGGCGTGGCATCCCTGCGATAACGCTCTACCTTAAATTCATTCAAACCTTCCGAACCCCTCGCCTCTTCTTCTTTTATATAGGCTTCCAGTTGAGGCGTGGTCATTTTATCTTTCAGATATTTATCCCAACGAATATCGCCCGGCTTCACATTCAGCTTCACAATCGTGTCGCCAATAATTTTCGTCTGCTCCATCATGCCATCCATTCTCCGTTCGATGACGTTGAAAAGTTTCCAGCTGTTTTTACTCGTATCCCATCTTGCGTTGTCGGCGCGCAGGTTGTACACTACCTTCGTACCGCTCAGGCGCTCCAGGAAAAATCCATCCGATGCCGATTTGGTCACTGTATCATAGCCGCGCAAACCCGCAAAGGTGTTTGTATCGACGCGTATATAATAATTGCGGCTGCGGCTCGCAAACTGGCTCTGCTCGTAACTGCTTTTTGAATCAATATACCTCGCCTGGAAATCGGCGCGCAGCACATTCGCTCTCGGTATCCAATACTGCGTGGCCACCCAGAAAAATCCGCCCATCACGATCGCCCCGATAAAATACGGCCTCAGGAAGCGGTTGAAATGCACGCCGCCCGCCAGTATTGCCACAATCTCCGTGCGGCCGGCCATTTTGGAGGTAAAGAAAATGACGGCGATAAAAACCATCAGCGGAAAGATCATCGAGAAAATAAAAGCCACAAAACCCACGTAGTACTCCCGCAAGATGGTCATACTGTCGAGGCCGGATTTCACAAAATCATCCGCCTTCTCGCTCGTATCGATCACCACGGCAATCACAGAAAAGACCACCACCATAAAAATGGTAGTCGAGAACATTTTCCGCAATACATACCGGTCGATAATCTTTATCATAGAATGGGGCAAATGTAGTGATTCGTGGGTTGTGATATTGCTAATATTCAGTGAAGCGGGTTCTATTCCGTGCGACGCGCGGCAACACTATTGATGCACCTGGCGATTGTCATGGAATCATTGTTGATAACTGCAAAAGTCTCTACCAGCCCCGGTTGGGTGCCCCCGGCATGCACAAAAGCCATCTATGTTTTCCGTTAGCTTTATTCTATCGCCCGGCTTTTCCCCTGCCCGGCTTTGCACTATCGCCCGGCTCTATAATTGTAGGAAAACATCAATGGCGTTGTGCATGCCGGGGGCACCCAACACGCCACTGCCTGCTAGAGTCTTGTTTTAAGAATCTCCACCTGTTCATTTTTCCATGAAAGAAAATCGCCTGCCAAAATGTGTTTTCTTGCTTCTCGCACCAGCCATAGGTAAAATGCAAGATTGTGCACGCTGGCGATGGTAAGGCCCAGCAATTCCCTGGCTTTTATGAGATGGCGTAAGTAAGATTTGGTGTAATGATTGCTCGTCACACAATCGATGCCGTCGTCGATGGGTGAGAAATCGTCTTCCCATTTTTTGTTATCGATATTGATGACACCTTCGGTGGTGAAGAGCATGGCATTGCGGCCGTTGCGCGTGGGCATTACGCAGTCGAACATGTCAACGCCGAGAGCGATGCACTCAAGAATATTCCAGGGTGTGCCCACACCCATGAGGTAGCGCGGTTTGTGCGCCGGCAGGTTGTCGCAACAGAGGGCGGTGAATTCATACATCATTTCGTCGGGCTCGCCCACGCTGAGACCGCCGATGGCATTGCCGGGTGCGTCTTTGGAGGCGATGTATTCACAACTGGCTTTGCGCAGATCGGCATAGGTGCCGCCCTGTACTATGGGAAAAAGATTTTGCGTATAGCCATACCTGTCGGGCGTTTCTGAAAAGCGCTTGATACACCTGTCCAGCCAGCGGTGCGTCAGGTTCATCGACTTGCGCGCGTATTCGTAGTCGCTGGGGTATGGCGGGCATTCATCAAAAGCCATCATGATATCGGCGCCGATGGCGCGCTGAATGTCCATTACGTTTTCGGGGGTAAACAAGTGCCGCGAACCGTCGATATGCGACTGAAACAATACACCATCTTCGGTAATCTTGCGACTGCCGGCCAGGGAGAATACCTGGTAGCCGCCGCTGTCTGTAAGTATGGGGCGATCCCAGCCTTTGAAACGGTGCAGTCCGCCCGCTTTTTGCAAAATCTCAATGCCCGGCCGCAGGTACAGGTGATAAGTATTGGCTAAAATAATGGGGGCATCGATTTCCTCTTTCAACTGTCGCTGGGTCACCGCTTTCACGCTACCCACGGTGCCTACGGGCATAAAGATGGGCGTGGGAATATCGCCGTGATCGGTCTTTATATACCCGGCCCTTGCTTTCGACTGGCTGTCGGTGCCCTGGAGTGAAAATTGTAATTGCATGATCGGCCGCGAAGTTCGGACTTTAGACTTATTTTCGCACATTGGCAGTTTTGGACGCCAGACCCCTTAAATTACAACCCTATATGGATGAATTTCTGAAGGAGTACATGCAATGGTGGCAGGTGGTGTTTTATGTTTTTTGCCTCGTAGCCCTTATACAACTCCTTTATTATTGGCTGCTCTTCAGCAAAACCGCTGGCTATAAAAAACCCGAGAGATCGCAAACACAAACACATCCCGTAAGTATCGTGATCTGCGCACGCGACGAAGCTGCTAACCTGGCCAAAAACCTGCCCGGCGTACTGGTGCAAACCTATCCATATACCCACGAAGTGATCGTGGTGAACCATAACAGCCAGGACGAAACCCGCTACCTGCTGGAAGAATTCAAGAAGACATTCAAGTCGCTGCAGATCGTAAACCTGGAACAGGAAGCCAAAGGCATCCCAGGGAAAAAATACCCGCTTTCCATAGGTATTAAAGAAGCAAAACACGAGATCATTTTGCTAACTGATGCCGATTGCATGCCCGCGTCGGAACACTGGTTATGGAAAATGCAGGATGCTTACACTGATGGCATTGAAGTGGTGCTGGGTTATGGCGCTTATTACAAACGCCCGGGCTTTCTGAATAAACTCATCCGCTTTGAAACTTTCTTCAGCGCGCTGCAGTATTTCTCCTTCGCATTGGCCGGTATGCCCTATATGGGTGTGGGAAGAAATTTGTCGTACAAAAAAGGATTGTTCCTGCGCAACAAAGGCTTTTCTTCTATCAATCACGTATTGAGCGGCGACGATGACCTGTTCATCAACCAGGTGGCCAATAAACACAATACCGCCGTGGTAATGGATCCCGAAGCCTTTACACTGTCGGAGCCGAAGAAGTCTTTCAGCGAATGGGTGCAACAAAAAAACAGGCACTATACCACTGCCAAATATTATAAAGCCTCGCACAAGTTTCTGCTAGGCATGCAATCGCTCACGCATACCTTGTTTTACCCGCTGTTGGTTGTGAGTATCATTTTCTACGACTGGCGCATCAGCCTGGGAATTTTCGCGCTCAGGACTATTACGCAGGCCATTGTGTACTATAAGGCCATGAAGAAGCTCGACGAAAAAGACTTGTTTGCCTGGTACTGGTTTTTCGATATCTGGATGTTCATATATTATTGCATCTTTGCTCCCTCAATATGGAGAAGGCCCCGGAAAAACTGGAACTGATCACCAAATACTTCGGCGATTTTACGGATACACAACTGCAACAATTCGCCATGCTGGACGAATTGTATCGCGACTGGAACAGCAAGATCAATGTGATCAGCCGCAAGGATATGGACAGTCTGTACGAAAAGCATGTGCTTCATTCTCTCAGCATTGCCGCCGTTTTTGAATTTGCCGCTGGCACAGAAGTGGCCGACCTGGGAACGGGTGGTGGATTTCCCGGCATTCCTCTCGCCATATTTTTTCCCGAAGTTCATTTTACCCTCGTAGATAGTATTGGGAAAAAAATCCGCGTGGTACAAGAAGTATCACAAGCGCTGGGGTTGAAGAATATAACAGCTATCAACAGCCGATTTGAAAACCTTTCTGGAAAAAAATTTGATTATGTTGTTTCCCGCGCCGTGGCGCCACTGAAAGAACTATGGAGCTGGTCAAAACCACTCTTAAAAAAGAAAAATGCTGCCACTGCGGAACAAGCGCCCGGTTTGATCTGCCTCAAAGGCGGCGACCTGGCAGAGGAAATTTCAGCCAGTGGTCTTCGTCCGCGCGTAGAGGAGGTTTATAATATTTTCCGGGAAGAATATTTTAAGGAGAAATACATCCTGTTTGTGCCTGCCTGATTTCCCCCTGAAGTGCCAAAACTACCACAAAGTGGTATTTCCATTTTCCCCAAAAACCTGAACTTTGACCCTATGAATGATATTAAAATTTGTATCGTAGACGATACCAAGGATATTCGCTCCGCCCTGGAGCAGATAGTGACGATGGCAGACGGATACAGGTTATTGGGGAGTTTTGGTTCCGCAGAGGAGGCACTGGCTCAGATCCCTATCCTGAAACCCAACGTAGTATTGATGGACATTAACCTGGGAGAAGGTGAGAATGGTATCGACTGCGTACGCCAGCTGAAAGCCGATCACCCCGAGATACTGTTTATGATGTGTACTGTGTATGAAGACGATGAGAAGATTTTCGAAGCATTGAGCGCCGGCGCCAGCGGTTATATCCTAAAAAAGACAGCTCCGCATAAATTGCTCGAAGCCATCAGCGAACTAATGGATGGTGGCGCGCCCATGAGCAGCCAGATTGCACGTAAGGTGGTGGCTGCTTTCCAAAATAAACCAGCCACTCCCGATGTTGCTGAGAGTACAGCGCTGAACGTTTTATCGAACAGGGAAAAGGAAATACTGGAACTGCTGGCAAAGGGATTATTGTACAAAGAAATTGCCGCACAGTTATTTATCAGCCAGGAGACCGTACGAAAACATGTATATCATATTTACGAAAAGCTGCACGTCAACAATCGCGTAGAGGCTATCAATAAGTTTTTCGGTCGCTGATCGTATCTTTTTTCGCTTTAACCCTTCAAACAAAACTACCACAAAGTAGTATTGCCTTCCGTTTAGCCCTGCGGTAAATTTGGAAATCGTGTTGTTACCTCAGATGCCAGGCACCATTGAACCTTGTCCAAACTTATTTACCTCGTTTCAGCAACATGAAAAACAGAATCATTAACCAGTGACCTTATCTCAAACAAAAGCCGCTCAGTGAGCGGCTTTCTGTTATTTACCAGGGAAGTTCTATCCGGTTATTTTTTCTCTCTATATCCGCCATCCGGTGCGATGGATCGATGGTGATAATTTTCAGGTCAGTTGCTTTTCTGTCAATTTCAAAGGTATATGTCGGATGCGTCCATTTCCACGACTCGTAAGTCTTGCGCGGCACCGATGGTTCTTCGATGGGCTTTTCACCAAACATCAGGTACATGGGTATGTACGCAATCTGTTTGCTGCCGTCTTTAAACTCCAGCAATACGTCGATGGGCATGGGCATCTGGCCAATTCGCCTTAAGCGGATTTTGGTCTTGCCGCTTTCTTCCCAAATGCTGTCTATACCATAATCAATCACCTTGGTAGTGTTTACAAAGTACTCGCGGTACCAATCCAGTTTCATACCACTCACGTCCTCGGCAATGCGCATAAAATCATTTACATTGGGGTGTTTGAAGCGCCATTTCCTGTAGTACTCCAGCAAAATTTTATCGCGCACTTCCTCTCCCACTACATAACCCAGCTGCGCCATAAACACAGCGCCCTTGGCATAGGCAGCCTGGCTATAGGCGAAGTTGGTTTCAAAATGATCGGCATGAGTTGTCATCGGCTCTTCATAACGGCTGCGTGCCAGGTTGAAATATGATTCGTATGCGTTTTCATGCACTTTGAAAGGCTGCAGCACTGAAGGCGTACCAGTGAGAGAATCAACCAGCACCTTCTTGCGCGGACCGGTGCCTGTTTCGCCCTGAAGTGCAGGATTACCGGTCACAGCGCGGTAATAGGCCGACACGAGGTCGGTGGCAAATTCGGTAAACCCTTCATCCATCCACGCATACAGCGATTCGTTGGTACCGAGCAGCATCTGGTACCAGGTGTGCATCCATTCGTGAAAAGCAGTGCCAATACTTGGCCCGGAGATCAATGTGGCCATAGGATACTCCATACCGCCATCACCACCATGAATAAATGAATATTGTTTGTAAGGATATTCGCCAAATCTTTTTTCAATAAATGGCAACACAATCACCGCCGCATCGGCTATTTGCTTCCATTGGTTGTCGATGCTTTCAATGTATTTGTCCAGGCTGTTGTCGAAACGGCGTTTGGCCGCTTCGTTCATGCTATCAAAATTGTTCCTGAGCTGCTTTGTATCCCTGTTGTATAGCACATGAATGGTGGGACCATTCTGGATTTGCCTTGTAATGTGTGCAAACTCAGGATCGGCGGCCCATACAAAATCGTGTACGTTGGGTGCCACAAAATGCCAGGTGAGTTTATCGCCGGCGGGTCTGTTCACCCTGGTGCCGGGCGTTTCATATCCATAACCGATTGTATTGGCATTTTGCAAATAACCGGTTCCACCGAGCACATAATTTTTATCGATGGTAATCTTTACTTCAAAATCACCCCACACGCCATAAAATTCGCGGGCAACATAAGGCGTTGGATGCCAGCCTTCATAATCATACTCGCATATCTTGGGATACCATTGGCTCATGCTGTAGCGCACGCCGGTTTGCGGGTTATCGCGGCCTGCACGACGAACCTGCAATGGTATTTGTGCCTCGAAGTCCATATCAAACACCACTTTGCTTTTGGGCGGTATGGGTTTGCTAAGCTTTACTTCCAGTATGGTTTCGTGCACCACAAACTGTTGCGGTACTCCATCCATTTTCAGCGTATTGATTTTCTGGTAACCGATCTCATCGGGTTTCAGGTTTTGTATGCGGTCGCGCACGCGGCGGTCCCATTCCGGGGAACCACCCAGGCGAATTTTTCCCAGTTCGCGGCTACGCACATCCATCATGCTGTTGGGCTGAAATGCGTTCCAGTATAAATGGTAAAAAACTCTTTTGAGTGTGTCGGGAGAATTGTTGGTGTACTCCAGTTTTTGTTTGCCTGTAAAGCGATTGGTGTTCACGTCCACGTTAATGTCCATCGTGTACTTCACGCGTTGCTGCCACCTGTCGGGCTGGGCTATACACAGGCTAAAGGATAATAAAAGTGTAAGCAATACAAATGAAATCTTCTGCATCATTCGGGGTTTTACAAGTGCGAAAGATAGGCAAAAAGCGGAAAAGGTTGCAAAGGAGACGGCATGGCAACTATTTTAAGCTTTCACCATGCAATCGCTTCGCAACCTTTTCAAATTGTGCGTTAGTCAATTAAAGTGTGACATTATCTTTCAGCAGTCGTCCTTCGCTGCTAAACAAAATATTTTTCTTCTGCAGATCGCTTTTTCTTGCCAGCAGGCGATAATTTACCTTGTTGTTGGGTAATTCGATTTTATACGCAGCATCAATTTTCCATTCTTCAGCGTACTTGCTTTTGTTATATCCTTCGTTCACCGCTTCAGGCAGTTCGTCGGTATCAATTTCCCATTCTGTGTCCTTCCATTCACCTTTCTTGCTGAAACGTGCCTGGTATTGCTTGCCTTCGTGTTGAAAAACAGCCACGAAATTGGTCAGTTTATCTTTCCATTCTACTTGAGTGGCGTCGGGATATTTTACTTTGAATGCGTCTGTTACTTCGGCGGGAATCTTTCTTAACTGTGCAGCAACATTGCTGGTCAATGCAAGCGCTACGATCAGTAAGGGTAATAAGCGAATAATCTTCTTCATTTATCTTAATTTGTGATTTGCTGGCTAAACGTTATTATTGGACATTTTAAAATACAAACAAAATTGATTCCTGTTTGTTGAAAGGAAAACTTAAAGTTTTACTCCTTCCCTTCCACCACGATCACTATTTCGCCCTTCACATCTTTTTGCTGAAAATAGTCGCACACTTCCTGCAGGGTGCCTCGCTTATTTTCTTCGAATAGCTTGGTGAGTTCGCGGCTCACGCTGCAGCGGCGTTCGGGGCCGAAGTATTGAATAAAATCCTGCAGCGTCTTTACCAGGCGGTGGGGCGATTCATAAAAGATCATGGTGCGCTCTTCTTCGGCCAGTTTTTTCAGCAGTGATTGTCTTCCTTTTTTCAGCGGCAAAAATCCTTCATAGCAAAAGCGCTGCGTGGGCAGGCCGCTGTTTACCAGCGCAGGCACAAAGGCGGTAGCGCCCGGTAATGTTTCCACCTTCACTCCTACCCTGATGCATTCGCGTACCAGTAAGAAGGCGGCATCTGAAATACCGGGTGTGCCGGCATCAGACACGAGCGCCATTTCTTTTCCTTCGAGCAATTGATTGATGAGGTGTTGCAATACCTGGTGCTCGTTGTGCTGGTGATAGGGAGAAAGCGGGCGTGTGACCCCGTAGTGGTTCAGTAATTTGCCCGTGGTGCGGGTATCTTCAGCCAGAATAAGGTCCACTTTCTTCAGCACCTCAAGCGCGCGAAGCGTAATATCCTGCAGGTTGCCAATGGGAGTGGGAACGATATAAAGCATAAGCGAAATAAAAAAATCCGAAATCGGAAGTTGACTTTTCCGGATTCGGATTAATAGCTTTTAATGCGGGCTTAGTTAACCGACACTTCGAAATACTCCATCACCGGGTTGGCCAGCAATTTCTTCGAAGCCTCTTCGGCAATCTGCCTGGCTTGTTCAGGTGAGGCAGCTTCTACCTGTAGCGTAATATTTTTTCCGATGCGCACATCACTCACATTGTTCATGCCGAGATTCTGAAGGCCGCTCATAACAGCCTTTCCCTGCGGATCGAGCAATTCTTTCAGCGGCATCACTTTCACCTGGACTGTATAGGTCATGCAGATTTATTTTTGAACGTCAAAGATAAGAGGATATAGAGAATAAATACCACGGGCACTGCCAGCCATCCGAATAATAAGGCCGCAACGACAGCGAGTACCAGCAAAATGTATTTGGGCAAATTATTTTTTACGCTAAAGTCTTTGAACTTGAGCGCCATCAGCGGCAGCTTGCTCACCATCAGCCAGCTCAGCACCAGTATAATGGCATACATGGTCCATTTGTTAAGCAGTATGGTTTGCAAACCGAAGTAGTCATACAATACAATCAGCGGTAATGAAGCGGCCACCAAACCGGCAGCAGGAATGGGCACGCCTTTGAAGGTGGTTGACTGCCCGGTATCGATGTTAAATCTTGCCAGCCGCCACGCGCCCGCGCAGGGAAATATGAAAGCCGGCAGCAAGGCGCTCCAGGGCGTATCCAAAGCTGTTTCTTCGCTGATAAAGCTGATGCGCAGCAATTGGTAGAGTATCATGCCCGGCGCCACACCGAAACTTACGATATCGGCCAGCGAATCGAGTTGCTTGCCCATATCAGAACTTGCTTTAAACATGCGCGCAACAAAACCGTCGAGAAAATCGACGATGGCGGCAATACCGATACAGATAGAACCCCACCAGATCTTTTCGGGAAGGTAGGCCACCCAGGAGGTGCCGTCCTGCATCACCAGCGATTCGCCGGTTTGAAGGATCAACACGATAGCAATACAGCCAAAAACGAGGTTCAATAAAGTAAACAAATTGGGGATCTGCTTCATTAGGTCAGTTGATGGTGAGCAAATATCTGCTTATTTCTTCATCAGTGCTTCAATCTCTTCGGCAGTGATAGGAATTTTTTCAAACAAATCCTTATTGCCGTTCCTCGTGATCCACACATTGTTTTCGATACGCACGCCCATCTGTTCTTCTTCGATATAAATGCCGGGCTCTACGGTAAACAGCATGCCGGGTTTGATGGGTTCGGTACGCGTGCCCAGGTCGTGCACATCTATACCAAGATGATGCGAAATGCCATGGTACAAATATTTGCGGTATGCCCTGTTTTCGGGGTCTTCGTTCTTTACGTCCTGTTTGGTGATGAGTCCGATCTTCAGGAATATTTTCGTAGCCTCGTCGCCCACCTTCTCGGTATAATCCACGATAGTAATGCCGGGCTTTAGCAGGCTCTTGGCATAGTTGTGCAGGTGCAGGCAGGCATTATACACCTCTTTCTGTCTTTTGGTAAACCTGCCATTCACCGGCACGGTGCGGGTAAGGTCGGCGCAATAGCCGCCATACTCGGCGCCAAAATCCATCAGTACCAATTCCCCGTCTTTACATTCCTGGTTGTTGAACACATAATGCAGCGTACGCGCGCGGTCGCCGCTGGCAATAATGCTGCTGTAAGCCGGACCGGTAGCGCGTTGCATCAGGAAGGAATGATAGATCTCCGCTTCAATTTCATATTCCCACACGCCGGGCTTGATGAATTTCAGCAGGCGCACAAATGTATTGTGGGTGATATCGATCGCTTTCTGAACCACTTCAATTTCCTTCGCGGTCTTGATAGCGCGCAGGTCTTTCATAATGCGTGCAGCACGCTTATAGTTGTGGAGCGGATAGCGCTGGCGCATCTGCTCGGCATAACGGTAATCCCTGACCGGAACCAGGTTAGCCTTGCGGTCGTTTTCGTTGGTATTAAGGTAAATGTTATCTGCCAGGTGTATCCAGGTTTGCAACAGGGCGTCGAGACTGTCGAGCCATACTATTGTTTTGATGCCTGATATCTTGCGGGCTTCATCGGCGCGCAATCTTTTACCGTCCCATTTTTCTTTCAGCTCGTTGGGACGCACCAGCACCAGCACTTCGCGGTATTTGGGATCGGGATTATCTGGAAAAAGCACCACCATGGTATCTTCCTGCACAATGCCGGTGAGCCAGAAGAGGTCGGAGTTTTGTTTGAACCTGTACAAAGCGTCGCCGTTCATTGGCAGTTCATCGTTGCTGTTGAAAATGGCAATTGAGTTTTTTTCCATCCTTGATATAAACCGCCTACGATTCTGTATGAAGATATCCGGGTCGAGTGGTAAATATTTCATAACGCGAATTAACGGGAAAAAAGCGAATCGAGGATTTGGAGGATTTCAGGGAGCACGGATTGTAATCCAACCCCAAATCCGTGATCCTCATTAAATTTTGCCCTCCCCGGTCCAATTAACTAAAATTTGATAGGTTTTGAAAAAATCTCCCATTTCCGGAAACCATTTCACAAAACCCAAATACTAACAATCGTTAGTTAGAATATTTTCATCAATCTGACGTTTTTATTGAAAATTCTCCAATTCAGGAAAGACGTAACACATTGTATCAGAGAATTTTAACCTTTACTTTTGCCCTTACTAAATCTTAATGCAAGCTATGTCAGTATCAGTAATTACTAACCCCAAAGAGGATCTGAAGATGCTCGGACTGCAGGGAAAAAACATGATTCATTACCAACAAAACCCCGCAAAGCTGGTGCAGGATGCCTTGAGACTGGGCGAGGGTGAGTTGAATGATACAGGCGCCCTGGTGATCAGGACCGGTGAATTTACCGGGCGTTCTCCCAAAGACAAATTCACTGTGAAGGATGAGATCACCGAAAATACTGTGAACTGGAACGACTTCAATCTTTCAATCGAAGAAAAATTCTTCCACCTTATTCATAAAAAGATCACTGACTATCTCAATGCCCGTCCTGAAATTTGGGTGCGCGATGCACAGGCCTGTGCCGATCCGCGATACCGCATCAACATCAGGGTGGTGAATGAGAAACCGGCCAACGACCTGTTTGTATATAACATGTTTCTGCGTCCGCGGGAAGAAGAGCTGGATAATTTCAAACCCGACTGGCACATTCTTTCTGCGCCCGGCCTCAAGCTGGATGCAACAGAATGCGGCGTGCGCCAGCACAATGCCGTGGTGGTAAGTTTCAAACACCGCACCGTGCTGATAGCGGGCACCGGTTATACCGGCGAAACCAAGAAGAGCATATTCGGTGTACTGAATTTTATTCTTCCGCAAAACAGTGGCGTGTTGCCCATGCACTGCTCTGCCAATATGGGTAAGAATGGCGATACCGCTCTGTTCTTTGGTTTGAGTGGTACCGGCAAGACCACGCTCAGCGCCGACCCCGAGCGCTTCCTGATTGGTGATGACGAGCACGGCTGGACCGACGAAGGCATCTTCAATTTTGAAGGTGGTTGCTATGCAAAATGTATTGACCTGACCCAGGAGAAAGAGCCGCAGATATTCAATGCCATTCGTCCTTTTGCGCTGGTAGAGAATACCAATTTCTATCCCGGCACCAACAGGATTGATTTCTCCAACCGCGACATCACAGAAAACACACGCGTATCATACCCGCTTGATCATATCAGCAATAGCGTAGAACCGGCAATGGGTGGCATTCCGCGCAATGTATTCTTTTTAACCTGCGATGCTTATGGCGTGTTGCCGCCCATTTCCCGTCTTAACCCGGCCCAGGCCATGTACCAGTTCATCAGTGGTTATACGGCAAAAGTGGCCGGCACAGAGACAGGCGTCACCGAACCCAAATCAACATTCAGCGCTTGTTTTGGCGCGCCCTTCCTGCCGCTGCATCCCGGCAGGTATGCAGCCATGCTGGGTGAAAAGCTGCGCAGGCACAACGTGCGCGTATGGCTGGTGAATACCGGCTGGACCGGTGGCCAGTATGGAGTGGGCAGCCGTATGAAGCTGAGCTATACCCGTGCCATGATCAGCGCCGCGCTTGAAGGCAAGCTGGATGAGGTGCCTTACGAGAAGCATCCCGTTTTCGGCATAGAAATGCCGCTGAACTGCCCGAACGTTCCGGAGAACCTGCTCAACCCGCGCAACACCTGGAATGATAAGGAAGCCTACGATAAGATGGCTATCAACCTGGCAAAACAATTTGCCGCCAATTTTGAGAAATATGCCGCCGGCGTTCAGCCCGAAATCCTGGAAGCCGGACCAAAAATATAGTCAGACGGTTTGCGCCTAATGTCATTTATATTTCTGATATTAGGCGCCGTTTTTAGAAACATATCGGCCTCAACGATTATTGCCATAAGGAGGTTGTCTCGGAAGGGACAGCCTCTTTTAGTTTCGGGTTGGCATTATTCACCCGACACCCGACACCTGAAACCCAAACTTTATGAAATACTTTAAGTACTACATGGCACATTTTCCCGTTTTTCTCTGAAATTGCATTTTAATCCATCAACAAAATCCGTGGATTGCTGACACCCCAAAATCCATGAATTATGATAGTGAAAGTTTTTACGTTGTTACTCGCTGCTACTGTGGTGACCATCCAACAAAACAATAGTCTTATTGACTGGAGCGCTTCGCGCAAACTCACGTGGGATGATTTCAAGGGACCCGTGGATCCTGAATCGAAGAATGCAGCTTTAACCACCAGCAGCATCAATATTGAGTTTGGTTACGATGGAACCGGGCTGGAATATTCCATCAAGTGTACTTTCAATAAAGAAAGATCATGGGTGCGCATCCGCAATGCGGAAGTGCTGGCGCACGAACAGGGGCATTTTGACCTGGCAGAAATACATGCGCGCAAGCTGAACAAGGCGCTGAAGGCTTACAAGTTCAACGCCAAAACAGTGGGCAGCGACGTCAACAATATCTACGATTCACTGATGAAAGAATATCACGCGGCACAAAATCTGTACGACCAGGAAACCGATTACAGCCGTAATAAGGTAAAGCAGGAAGAATGGCAGAAAAAAATAGCCGATGAACTGAAGAGCCTGCAGCCTTTTGCCGCGTACAAAAAATCATCGTAGCTCAGAATAAGCCGTAAAGCTCCACGTCAATTTTCCTGATGATTTCACCGAGGTGCTCCTCGTTTTCGGGGAATTTGTTTTTGTCAATGTCCACCACCAGCAGCGGACCTTCTTTATAGCTTTCAATCCATTTGTTGTAGTAATCATTCAGGCGCTTGAGATAATCGAGCCTGATATTTTCTTCATACTCGCGGCCGCGCTTTTGTATCTGCGCCACCAGCGTAGGTACCGAAGCCTTGAGATAAATCATGAGATCGGGCGGCTGCACCATGCTCTTGAGCGTCTGGAAAAAATTGAAGTAGTTGTCGAAATCGCGCTTGCTCATCAGTCCCATCTCGTGCAGGTTGGGCGCAAAGATGTGCGCGTCTTCATAAATGGTACGGTCCTGGATCACGGTCTCCGTGCCGCGCTGTATTTCGAGTAACTGGTTCAGGCGGTTGTTCAAAAAGTAAATCTGCAGGTTAAAACTCCAGCGTGGCATGTCTTCGTAAAAATCGAAGAGGTAAGGATTATGGTCCACATCCTCAAACTGAGGTATCCAGCGATAATGTTTACTGAGAAGTTCCGTTAGAGTTGTTTTACCGGCGCCTATATTTCCCGCTACCGCTATGTGCTTCGGTTTTTTACTTTTTGCCATTATTAATAGAGTTCAGAATACTGGGATCAATACTTCAAGTCAACTCCGGAAATTTAAGATATTAATTCTTTCCGGAATTTAATGAGTATAAATACGGAATTTTAGTAATAATTCAGACCCATTGCTTCGCGCACCAGTTGCATGGTGGCCTGGGCGCTTTTCCGGGCTTTTTCGGCACCCTTTTCCATAACTTCCTTCAGGAATTTTTCATCATTGCGTATGGCGGCGGCTTTTTCGCGAATGGGCGCGATAAATTTAATCATATCCTCGGCCAATTGCTTTTTCATGTCGCCATACCTGATGCCGCCAGCCTTGTACTGATCTTCGAAATGCTGCACGGTACTGGGTTCGCTCACCAGTCGCATCAGGGTAAACAGGTTTTCAATAAAATCGGGTTTAGTACCGTCGGGGTTAGGTACGCCGGTATCCGTTTTAGCTTTTCTGATCTTGTCGGCGATCTGTTGGTCTGTATCAGAGAGGTAGATGGTTGCGTTTTGGTTTTCGCTCTTGCTCATCTTTCCGGCACCGTCGAGGCCCAGTATCTTCACTAACTTCGATCCATAGTTGAAGGCCCGCGGCTCGGGAAATACATAGCCATAGCGATGATTGAAACGGTTCACAAAATTGCGCGCCATTTCAAGATGTTGTTCCTGGTCTTTGCCCACCGGCACCAGCGATGCGCGGTGCAGAATGATGTCTGCCGTCATCAGGGTGGGATAGGTCAGCAGTCCTGCATTCACATTCTGCGGCTGCTGGCGCGCCTTGTCTTTAAATGAAGTAGTCTTTTCCAGCTCACCCTTATAGGCCAGCATATTCAGGTACAGGTACAGTTCCGATGTTTCGCGCACATGGCTCTGGCAATACAGGGTAGCCTTATCGGGATCGAGGCCGGCAGCGATATAATCGGCCAGCACACGGTGGATATTTGTCTTCAGATCCTTCGTGTCGGGATGGGTGGTCAGCGAATGCAGGTCGGCCACCATAAAAAAGCAGGTATACTCATTCTGCATTTTCACATAATTACCCAATGCCCCGAAATAACTTCCCAGGTGCAAAAAACCCGTCGGCCTGATGCCGCTCATTACAATTTCTTTCTTAACTGACTGCTCCATAAAGGAGGGCGAAGATAAGAAGTTTCGGGGTTGCTGGCGCCGCTTGCTGGTGCCTGCAACCCGAAACCGCTATATTTGCGTTCATGGAAGTAAACGACGCCCTGATCGACAAACTCGCCAACCTGGCCCGCCTGCAGTTTAACCAGGAAGAGAAGGAAAATTTGCGGAAAGACCTGGAGAGAATGATCGCTTTTGTGGATAAACTGAACGAGCTGAATACGGAAGGCGTTGAGCCGCTGCTGCATATGAGCGACAGCATCAATGTGCTGCGCGAAGATGTGGTGCAGGGCTCCATCAGCCGCGAAGAAGGTTTGAAAAATGCACCCGATACCGATGGTGTTTATTTCAGGGTTCCAAAAGTGATCAACAAAGGTTAACTTACAGCATATGCAGAGCATCATCCACCTCGAACAGATCAGAAAAAGTTATTTCATGGGCAGGCAGGAACTGCGTGTGCTCAAAGGCATTGACCTCGACATCAAAAAGAATGAGTACGTAGCGCTGATGGGGCCTTCGGGTTCGGGAAAAAGTACGCTGATGAATATACTCGGCTGCCTCGACTCGCCCACCGCGGGAAAATATATACTCAATGGCCATGATGTAAGTAAGATGAGCGATGACCAGCTGGCTGAAATACGCAATAAAGAGATTGGCTTTGTGTTTCAGCAGTTCAACCTGTTGCCGCGACTTACCGCCCTGGAAAATGTAGCGCTGCCGCTGGTTTATGCAGGCACCTCGCGCAAGCTGCGTACAGAGATGGCGATGGCCGTAATCCAGAAAGTTGGACTGGAATCGAGAAAAGACCATAAGCCCAATGAACTGTCGGGCGGTCAGTGCCAGCGCGTTGCTATAGCGCGGGCGCTGGTAAACAACCCTTCGCTTATACTTGCCGACGAGCCTACAGGAAACCTCGATTCAAAAACCTCGGCCGAGATTATGGAAATCTTCAGCAAGATCCAGGAGGCCGGCAATACCGTTGTGCTGGTAACCCACGAAGAAGATATCGCCAGCTACGCCAAGCGCGTGGTGCGCCTGCGCGACGGCCTGATTGAAAGCGATACGCTGAAACATGAATCGTTGACTGTATAGTAATGGCCCAGAAAATTTATACCAGGACGGGTGATAAGGGTACCACTTCCCTTATTGGCGGCACAAAGGTTCCTAAATCGCATCTGCGCATCGAAGCCTATGGCACCGTGGATGAACTGAGCAGTTGGATAGGTCTTTGCAAGGACCTGCTGGGTGAACTGCCGCAGGAACAAGCCGTTTTGCAGGAAGTGCAGGACCGGCTTTTTACCCTCAACTCCTCCCTGGCCTGCGATCCTGAAAAAGAACCCAAACTGCGCATCCCCGACCTGCATGAGTCGGATGTAAGCCTGCTGGAAAAAGAGATCGACCGCATGAACGAGGCCATGCCACCCATGAAAAGTTTTATAGTAACAGGCGGTCACCCCGTGATTTCACAAATACATATCACCCGCTGCGTGTGCCGCCGCGCCGAGCGTTGTTGCGTACGACTTGAAATGGAAAGCGAAGAAGTGGAGCCTGTTATCATCAAATACCTCAACCGCCTGAGCGATTACCTGTTTGTGCTGGCCCGTTATGTTGCCCACCAGTGGCAGGTTCCTGAAATTCCCTGGAAGCCGCGCGTTTAAACAATCTTACCATCTTTCATATGTAACACCCGGTCGCTCATTTGCGCCAGCTCTTCGTTGTGGGTCACAATGAGGAAAGTCTGGTTGAATTGCTTGCGCAGATCGAAGAACAGTTGGTGCAGTTCGCGGGCATTGGCCGAATCCAGGTTGCCGGTAGGTTCGTCGGCAAACACAATATCGGGTTTATTGATCAGGGCGCGGGCCACTGCCACACGTTGCTGCTCGCCGCCGCTGAGTGCGTTGGGTTTGTTGTCTATTCTCTCACCCAGTCCCAAATGCTTCAGCAGCGACACCGCCCTGTCTGCCACTTCCTTCTTGCGGCGGCCGGCCATCCAGCCGGGTATGCATACATTCTCCAGCGCCGTGAATTCGGGCAGCAGGTGGTGAAACTGGAACACGAAACCAATATGACGGTTGCGGAAAAGTGCAACCTGCCGGTCGTCGCGGAAGTCTATACGTTGCTGATTAATGTAAACATCACCGCTGCTCGGGCTGTCGAGTGTGCCGAGAATATGGAGCAGGGTACTTTTCCCAGAGCCGGAAGGGCCCACGATGCTTACAATCTCTCCCTGCTTTACGGAAAGATCAACACCTTTGAGCACCCATAATTGACCGTAATACTTGTGAATATTGGTGGCCGTTAACATGTATAGAAAATTCGAAACAAGATACTACAAACCAATGGCTTCCCGTTCATACTACCTGAAATGCTGTTTTTTTAAGAAACCGTTCAGGCGGCTGTTAAAAGATAGATTTGGTTTTTTCGTCAGGAAATTTACATTTGCGAAAAATTGCAGGGACTCAGAATTTACCATTAGGAAAATTTAAAACAGGCTAACATGTTTTGGACACTTGAACTGGCATCCTACCTGGAAGACGCACCCTGGCCTGCTACCAAAGATGAATTGATTGACTATGCCATCCGTAGCGGTGCACCCATCGAGGTGGTGGAGAACCTCCAGGAGTTGGAAGACGAAGGCGAAATTTATGAAGGTATCGAAGACATCTGGCCTGATTACCCCAGCCAGGATGACTTTTTCTTTAATGAAGACGAGTATTAAGGGGTAAGCAATTAAAATCTGGGGAATTCTAAAGGGAAAGCCCAGGAACAAAAAAACAAGAACCCAAAAAATCACAAGCAAAAAGCGACAAGATTTAAATAATCTAACAGCGAAAATTCTAAAAAAGAAAAATCCAAATGAGAATCTCATTTGGATTTTTTATTGGGTGGCATTCTCACCTAAACTATTATTTCTCCATTTGCTCAATCACCGCATGCGAAATTCCCGTAAAGGAGAATCCTCCGTCATGGAAGAGATTCTGCATAGTCACCATACGGGTGAGATCGCTGAAGAGCGTAACGCAGTAGTCGGCGCATTGTTCTGCAGTGGCATTACCCAACGGGCTCATTTTTTCTGCATAATTGATAAAGCCGTCGAAGCCTTTTACGCCGCTGCCGGCAGTGGTGCGGGTGGGTGATTGTGACACGGTATTTACACGCACTTTTTTCTTGATGGCATAGTGATAACCAAAACTGCGGGCCACGCTTTCGAGCAATGCTTTGGCATCGGCCATTTCGTTATAGTCGGGGAATACGCGTTGTGCCGCGATATAAGTAAGCGCTACCACGCTGCCCCATTCGTTGATAGCATCCAGTTCCCAGGCGGTGCGCAACACGCGGTGCAGCGACATCGCAGAAATGTCGAGCGTCTTTTGGTTGAAGCCATAATCAATTTCAGTATAATGTTTGCCTTTGCGCACGTTCAGGCTCATACCAATAGAATGCAAAATGAAATCAACGCCGCCGCCAAAATGCTTCATCGATTCTTCAAACAATTTTTTCAGATCGTCCATATTCACCACATCGGCGCCAATGACCGGGGCCTGCACCTGCTCGGCCAGTTTATTGATCTCGCCCATACGAAGAGCAACGGGCGCATTGGTCAGAACCAGCTGCGCGCCTTCTTCATGACAACGCAAGGCGGTCTTCCAGGCAATGGATTTTTCATCCAGCGCGCCGAATATGATACCTTTCTTTCCTTTGAGTAAGTTATAAGCCATTGTTAGCGGTATTTAATGGCGCAAAAATAGGGTAAAGCGCGCAGAATGACTATTTACCGCCTTTCCCAAATACCGCTTCGCCCGACACGCCATAATAGTCCATCAGGTCGAATATGGTCTCCAGCTTACATTCAGGATACGCTCCCTCTTCAAGTTGCTGTAATAATTGCGGGGAAAAATGGATGGCTTTTGCCACTTCTTCCACCGACAAACCGCGATCAGTGCGCAGCCGGCGCAGGTTTTCTCCCACCCTTTTCAGGTCCGCTTCGATATTCCATGCCATTGCAATAAGTTTTTTATTTGGACAAAAATGTGCAGGGTCATGCTGTACGCACAACTGGTACTTGGGAATCCCGATACCGGGTTGAATGCGGTGGTAAGATAGGTTGATGGTAACTGTTGAAGAGTTCAGCTTTCAAAGGCGCCCGCTTAATGCAGGGCATCATTCGAATAATATGGGTAAATGTAAAAATTAAAACCGTGACATACTATGCCTGTGGTAAAGGTTGCGGAAAAATTTTTGTGATCATCCATACTAACAGAAACGTGTACCAAGCAACAAAAACAAGAATTACAAGCAGGTATACGAGCAGCAATCCAAAGTTACGGCGGGGTTGGATCAGTTTCTGCAAAAAGCGGTTAAACATCCAGGCAGATACCAGGGCGGCCAGTATAATCAGCAATATCAGCAGGGAACGCAATTGCATATGCGCTTAGTTCATTACCATTTCGCGGGCATTCTCCAGGGCGGCCGCGGTGGGTTTTTCACCGCTCAGCATTTTGGCTATAGCAGTAATGCGCTCGTCCTGGGTTAACAATCGAATGCCCGTCTTAACTTCCTCGCCCCGGATTTCTTTGTACACGAAGAAATGTGCATCAGCCTTGCCCGCAATCTGCGGCTGGTGAGTGATGCAGATCACCTGCCTCTTAGCTGCCAGCTCTTTCATAATAATTCCTACCTGGCGGGCAGCCTCACCTGAAATACCGGTATCTATTTCATCGAAAATCAACGTGGGCAGGTCAAGCGATTTGGCCACCAGCGATTTGATGCACAGCATCAGGCGGCTGAGCTCACCACCCGAAGCCACTTTGCGCACCGGCTCGAAGCGGTTGCTTTTGTTGGCGTCGAAAAGGAACTCAATTTCATCTTTACCGTAGCGCTGCAGGTCGGGCAACTGTTGTACATCTACACGCAGGCGCGCATTGGGCATACCCACCTGGGCGAGTAGTTTGTTCACCTTGTCTTGCAGCGGCTTCACCTGTTTTGCCCTGTTGGCAGAAAGCTGTTTGGCAAGGCTCTCTGCTTCCTGCACTAATTGTTGCACTACTTTTTCCTTGCTGGCAATGGCATCATCAATATTCAGTACGGCCTGTAGTTTTTCTTCCAGCTGATTTTTTATTTCGAGCAATTCGTTCGTAGTCTTAACGCCATGCTTCTTCAACAACTTGTAGCCGACAGAAATACGTTCGTTCAGTTGCTCCACTTTCTGCGGATCAAACTGCACCTGGTCGTTGATATGCTCAATTTCTCCTGCAATATCTTTCAGCTCCACCTGCACCGATTGCAGTCTTTCCATCAGCGCAGGCAGTGAAGCATGATAGCTGGTATAAGGCTGCAACTGGTTGATGAGCAATTTCAGTTGCTGCACCATCGGCTGCTCGCCTTCATCCAGTTCATAGCTCACGCGCGAGAGCACTGTTTTGATTCCCTCTGAACTATTCAATAACTGAAGTGCTGCTTCCGTTTCTTCCAGTTCATTTTCCCGAAAATTGGCCTCTTCCAGCTCATCGAACAGGAATTTATGGTAGTCGTATTCTTTCGTGAATTGATTCTTCTGTTGCAGCAGTTCTTCCAGTTCGCGGCTGCTGTGTTGCCACTGTGCGTACACGGTTTGGTATTGCAGCAGCAATTCCTGGTGACCAGCCAGTGCATCGAGCACTTCGCGCTGAAAATCGCTTTCGCCCAGGGCGAGCGTATCAAATTGACGATGCAGGTCAACCAGCAGTGAACTCAACTGGCGCAGTTGCTCCAGGTTCACGGGCGTATCGTTCACAAACGCGCGGCTTTTGCCGGCAGCGCTGATCTCGCGGCGGATCACGAGCTCCTCATCCGCATCCAGGTCGTTTTCACGGAGGAATTGCTTCACTTCTTTTTTACCCGACACGGCAAACAATCCCTCTACAAAACATTTCTTCTCGCGGTTCAGGAGTACAGACGTGTCGGCACGGTCGCCTAATATCAGCGACAGTGCACCCATCAGTATTGATTTTCCGGCACCGGTTTCACCCGTGATAATATTCAGGTGCCCCGGAAAATCAATCTCCAGCTCCTCGATGATGGCATAGTTCTGTATATGCAGTTTCTTTAACACGCAATGTCAAATATAGTGGGTGGGGAGCAATTGAAGGAATCGGTTTTTCAACAATTGGAATACTAATTTTCACAGCGTGCTATGCCCGCTTTGGCGCGCTGGTCGAGACTGTTCTTGTAGTCGTGATCCTTCATAGAGATGCATTTCCTGAACCATTTGATGGCCGTGGCTTTATCGCCTTTTCTTTCATATATAAAACCCAGTTGTAACGCGGCGCGCGCGGCAAAGTATTCTTTCCGCTTTTCGCCAATGCTGATGGCAAACTGGTAAAATTTGATTGCCTCATCATCTGTCCGCAGGTCGTCGTACAACCTGGCGGCGCGGTAGGCGAACTCGAGTTTCTCTTCGGTGCGCGAAAAACTCTCGAGGTTTTTGCCATGCAATAAACGCAATGCCTCGCGGTGATAACCGCCATCGTTCAGCAATCGCGCGCGCAACAACAACGGGTTGGGCCAGGTGGTGCTGTTCGCATCTTTTTGCGCCTGCTTGTCGGCTTCTGTGTCGGTGCTTCCCTTTTTTGCAATCAGTTTGCGATACATTTCTGCTTTTTCCTGGTCGCCCTGCAGGTAATAATGCCAGCTGAGTTTTTGCAAAACATCTTTCACATAGAACCTGCCTTTGAAATGCTCGATGAAACGCTCCAAATAAATATGCGCGTCGGGCTCCAGGTGAAACAGTTTGGCATAACCCAGCTCCATATCCCAGATGGGCGTGTTCAGATAGCCCGCCTCCATATTGCGTGCGCCGATGATTTGCTTTGACCATTCCGCCATCTGGTTATTGATGCCCAGGTTAGCGGCCAGGTATGCGAAGAGGTGGTTATTTACCAGGTCGAGCTGCTGCTGGCGAATGAATTGAAACACGCCTTCCTTATCGTTCTCGATATAAAATTTCAGGTAGCAATAGTAGAATATACCCTCTTCGCGAAACAGCTGCGACCATTCATCACCTGCGTCCAGGAATTTTTGCAGCTGCTCCATTCCATTTTTGATAGTGCCCTTTATACCGAGCAGGTTGCTCAGCCACTTATATCCATCGGGAATAGTACCGGCACTCACCTGCATGGCACCGCTGTATAGTATATTGGGAGAAAAATGAGGAAATGATTTCAGGTTATCTCTCACCTGCAAAAAAGATCTCCTGAATTCCCAGCCCGCATCCCAGTTATTTCCCAACTTAATCCTTACCGATGCCCACTGAAAATGAATCACCGCCTTGGTATATAAGAAAAATGGTGAGCTTTCGGGTCCTTTGCTGATCATGTCCAGCCGCTTCTCGCGATTGGGCAGGCGTTTCTTGTACTCAGCGGGATCCTCATTGAAGAAGAGCGTGAAGAAGTCGATATAATTTTCGAGGAAGTAAGGTATGAGGTTATCCGGGTGCTGCGATTTTTCTGAGTTCAGCAGGCGCTGCCCCTCGTCTAGTTTCAGTTGGATAATGGCTTTATAGGCCTGGCGGCAGTTGTCATTGAAGTCGAAGATTTTCTGGCTGAGGGTAATTGCGGGAGCAACCAGGGTAAAAGAAAGAAAGAGGATAAAGGAGATGTACTTCTCTCTTATCCTCTTTCGCGCTTTCAATCTCTTGGTTCTATTTAATTTCAACACTGTCAAACAGGTCGCGGTCAACCAAAATACGGCCGCAGTTTTCGCAGACAATGATTTTTTTGCGCTGACGAATTTCACTTTGTCTTTGCGGGGGAATGGCGTTGAAGCAACCACCACAGGCATCGCGCTCTACGGGCACTACACCCAGGCCGTTACGGTAGTTCTTACGAATGCGGTCATAAGAATGCAACAGGCGCTCTTCTACTTTTTCGCGCGCTTCAGCAGCCAGTTTATTGAAATGCTTTTCTTCTTTTTCAGTAGAAGCGATAATTTTTTCGAGTTCGCCCTTCTTGGTGGCCAGCACACCTTCTTTGGTGGCTACATTTTTCTTGGCCTTGTCGAGAATGGCTACTTTCTCAACAATCTCTTCGTTGGCGTCGCGGATATGTTTTTCAGCCAGCTTCATTTCGAGCTGCTGCATTTCAATTTCTTTGTTGATAGCTTCAAACTCGCGGCTGTTCTTTACGTTCTCACTTTGCTTTTCGTATTTCTTGATCAGCGCTTCAGCTTCTTTAATGGCATTTTTCTTTTGGTTGATAAATTCCTGGATGCCATTTATCTCTTCTTCAATGCGGGTTTGGCGTGCTTGGAGACCAGTAATTTCATCTTCCAGGTCCCTTACTTCCATTGGCAACTCGCCTTTCAGTATCTGTATCTCGTCAATCTTCGATTCGATCTTTTGAAGTGCTACCAGCGAGGACAGTTTTTCTTCAACGGAATAATCTTTAACGTTCGCCATATTGTGTTGTAGTTTACAAAAAGTAATGAACCGGGTTGGTCTTCACTTTTGATTTAAGGACGGCAAAGTTAGGGAATTTTTCCTGCAAAACAGCTGCCAGCAAATCCGTCGTAAACTGTTCACTTTCAAAGTGACCGATATCTGCGATCAGCATACGGCCATTGGCGTCAAAAAACTCGTGGTATTTCATGTCGGCGGTGATATAAACGTCGGCCCCGGCAGCTAATGCTTTGGAAACCAGGAAGCTACCTGCTCCGCCGCAGAGAGCTACCCTTTTTACCTTTTTGCCGGTAAAGGCGGTATGGCGAATTACGGTAAGGCCAAAAGCTTCCTTCAGCCTGCCCAGGAAGGTTTTTTCATCCACCGCTTCGGGCAGTTCACCTGCCAGTCCCGAGCCCAAACCCTGGTGCTGGTTGTCGAGGCTCACCACATCATAAGCCACTTCTTCGTAAGGATGCGCTTTCAGCAAAGCCTTCACCACCCTGCCTTCTAGCCAGGCGGGAAAAATCACTTCGATTTTCAGTTCCTTTTCATAATGCCGCTCGCCCACCTCACCCACAAAGGGATTGGTGCCTTCGCCGCCTTTGAAGGTGCCTGTGCCTTCGGCGCCAAAACTGCATTCGCTGTAATTGCCGATATGACCAGCGCCTGCTTCAAAAAGCGCCGCCCTCACCTTTTCGGCCTCTGCCACGGGCACAAAGGTGAAAAGCTTCTTCAGCATTGATGGTTTGGGAGAAAGTATGGAGCGGTTTTGCAAGGATAGTTTGTCTGCCATTTTACCATTTACACCCGCTATTACATTGTCGAGATTGGTGTGAATGGCATAAAGTGCCACATCATTCTTGATGGCTGTGATTACCGCTTTTTCGACATAATTTTCCCCATTGATCTTTTTCAAACCTCCGAAAATGATGGGGTGATGTGAGACAACGAGATTACATTTATTTTCGATGGCCTCCTGCACCACTTCTTCGGTGGCGTCGAGCGAGCAGAGAATGCCCGTGCAGTTCCAGGATGCATGGCCGGTGATGAGACCAGCATTATCATAATTTTCCTGTAAAGAAAGTGGCGCGATGGTTTCAAGAAAAGAAGTAATTTCAGCTATCTGCATACCACCAAAGATAAGCACCCGGAAACACTCAACGCTTACCCTTTAACCGCACGAAGGCATATAAATTGCATAAAGTTTCCAGCATGCGAACACCCTTGATTATAATAGCCATTATGCTGATTTGCGGGGCAGCCATGTATCTGATTTCGAGATACCAGGCGCCTCCCGGCGAGTATGATATGCTGACCATCGAAAACAAGGACACATCCATTTCGCGCAAAGTGCGGCTATATGCAGCCATAGAACCCACCGAAATTTTTTATGCTGACGGCACCTGGCTCAAGGCCGATTCCACTCCGCTGAAACTGGTGCTCGACAGGTCCAATCTCAATTTCATGAGCAAACAATACAGTTCGGTGGCATTGGTGCTTACCTACAACAACAGCTGGTTTTACGATCTGCAATTCGACAAACCCGACCCCAGCCTGGCCTATGAGATCAGTTTTAAGTTAGAACCGGTTGGCGACACCCTCTACGTAAAAGGTGTGCTCGATAACAATGATGGAGAAGTAATACGTTTCGGCGGGCCAATGATCAGGATGTACAAGCAATTTATTCTTACCTACAACAACAAAATGCCACCACCGCCTCCCGATTCGCTCGAATATGAAAACGAATCTGACTCTCTGGCGCTCGCCCATTCACCCCAACCCAATAAAACCATCACCATCCTCGAAAACTAATCCCATTCACATTCAAATTCAAATTCTTTTCATTCTATTTACTCAATTATCTTTTCCACTCTCGTCAACCTGCCTTCCGCATTCATGCCTTCCAGCACCACGCGCAGCCTGGTTGAAATATCATTGTTGTAGAATTGTATGGTCACACGCTTGTTACCTCCATCGGTCAGCACATACGGCGACCAATACAATGTGGTGCGCACATCGGTAACATCGTGCAGGGGAGATTCCTGTGAATAGTCCGGTGAATAAAATTCTTTCGGCGCCGCATAACCGACGAGTATTCCCTTTTCCAAACCGGGGGCACTTGCCTGGTTCACGGGTTGCTCATTTCCTTTCTTGGTATAAACTGCTATGGCGCCACCCGAACCGCCGCCTGTGGCGCCAAAGAAGGGAGGACGGAATACTTTAATATAGGCGATATCTGTCACTGGCATGTTCTGCAACGTACTTACATCTACCTGCATTTCATTCAGGAACAAGGTGGGCGAAGCGCCTCGCCAGGAAAGGGAGGGTATACCTCCGCCGGTAGCGCCGGAAATTTGCAGACCAGCCACTTTACCTTGCAGGTACTGGAATATATTGAGCGCACTGTTGGCAAAAGGATCATTCACCATGTCGAAGCTGTAGGCATCGCTGCCGCGGAAAAGACCGCTGGTATAATTTTCATCCAGCTCATTGATCCTGGTTCGCCCGCGGGCGCTCACGGTTACTGCCTCCAGCGTTTTCACCTTTCTCTCCAACTCGGGTTTTATCCTGGCCGCTTCGGCGGCAAAATACTTACCACGGTTCAACATGCTGGTATCAACGGGCAGGGGTATGCGCCAGACAGAATCGGGACGTAAAGTGGTACCGCCCCTCCAGGTGCCATTGGTAAAATTCATGGCGCCGCGGGTAGCGAGGAATTTATTGTTGTTAAAACTGTAATACACTTTTACCGTATCGAAGAAGATCAGCCCTTCTTCCCTGAACCTGCCCATGCTGTCAACCGCCAGTGATAAGATCTGCCGCGATGAGTCTTTGGCTTCAAGAAACACATTCAGTTCGGTATTCTTCGGAATCTGGTTGGCTGCAACACCGGCCAGTTCTGCATTGAGCGATAAATAATTTTCCGGGAAATATTTTATCTCGGGCAACTTACCCGCGGCCAGGTCTTCCCATTTATAACGGCGCCAGCCATGCGTCATCATCACCAGGTCAAGATGATTGCGGATGGTGGAGTCGGTACCCAAAAAATAGTAGTAAGGATTGTGTACATAACCTTTCAGGTCGCCGCTGAGCAACAGACGCGATACAATGTTTTCTGCATCAGGATCCTGCTTGGTCAAAGCGGCATCGGTAATAGCGATCGACATATTCGACCTGAGGGTATCGGGCACTTCAATTTCAATGACGTTCTTGCCTCTCTTCCTGGTGTCTTTCAACACGGGTGTAACGCGCGTGGTAAAGAAATAATCTTCTTTATTGATGAATGCAATTCTCTCGGCCAGGGCATTCCACTGCAAATCAAACACGGTGATCTGCAGGATGCCGGTAGGTATGCCATCTAATGGTATGTGCCCGCCGATCATGAATGTCTGGCCCAGGTTCAGCCTTGCCTTGTACACCACTTGCTGGTTGAACGATGCAATCACCCAAAGTGTTTTCAGGTTCTCGGGCGCATCATTCGGGCGACGAACGATAAAACTGTGCGTATTTTCATGCGGCAGCACACTTAACACCACGCCTGATTTTTTAGCTGCGGGTAAGGGCGTTTTGTGCACCTGTTTTTTATCATCCTGCCATTCGGCATAATAGGTAGCCCCCGCTTTCGGTGTAATCTTAAACTTGCCCATACCGTCGTGTTCGCTTTCGAAAGTGGTGACTACTGCGCCGGTATTGTCTTTTACCGTTCCTTTTACCTCTACCGGCAAGCCGTAATAATCCACCGACTTAAAGGCAACCACCGATTCAAGACCAACCACCAGGTCGCCTCCCTCGGGGAATAACTTTAATGAACGCGTTGCCGCGGCCTGGGGTGTTGACCCTGCTGCAGCGGTCTTATTTAATATGCGAAATGTCTTGGTGTAAAGAAAACTGCTGTCGAAATTCAGCATCCACGTAGTATAAGCCCTGAATACAACCGAGGGTATATTGAGATTTTCAGGTAAATCGAATGAACCGGAAGCGCTGGCCTCGAAAATAGGAACAATTTTTTGTTGAAGAATTTTTCCCGACGAAGGATCTACCAGTTCCGCGTAAAAGTTCTTACTGATACCACTGGGTACAATGCCTGAATATAAATAGGCCTTGAACCAGATGGTCTCGCCGGTATTATAAGCAGGCTTATCGAAATGTACATGTATTTTTTCCTGGGGAAATAACTCTCCGTACAGGTTGATCATAGAGTCCACCTGCGCATAGGTGCGGATATTACCGGAAAGGAAAAACACAACCGTCGTAAACAAGGACCAGGTAAGTACTTTCATTCCTAAAAGCTTCTTTTTATCAAATTAAAGTGTTGAGACCCTAAAATTCATAAAATTTTGTCTATTTATTGTTAAAAGAATCCACGGTTTGAGTTCTATTTTCGCTTACCTATATACCAGCTATGAGTAATCAGTCACAAACGCTTTACGCCGAGTATGTAAAGCAAATGCGCATGATAGCAGATATCCGTTATGCTTCGGCTTTGTTGCAGTGGGACCAGGAGACTTATCTGCCGCCCAAGGGCGCGCCTATACGCGGGCAACAGATTGCAACGCTTTCTGAGCTGGCGCACCGTTATTTTACCGACGATAGTCTCGGCGCCCTGCTGGATGCGCTGCTGCAATCGGGTTCGCTTTCTCCCGATGAAAGAGTGAATGTGTCGCTCACCAAAGAAGATTATGACCGGCAGAAAAAACTGCCTTCTTCTTTTGTGCGGGAGCTTTCAGAAACAGTCAATAAAAGTTTCCACAGCTGGCTGGAAGCACGTAAGAAAAAGGATTTTTCCATTTTCGCAGCCGATCTGCAAAAACTGGCGACACTAAAGAAGCAGGAAGCCGATATGATCGGTTATGAAGATCATCCTTACAATGCATTGCTGAACGATCATGATAAGGGCGCCACGGTGAAACTGGCAGACAAAGTTTTCAATGAAATTCGCCAGCCGCTGAAAGACCTGCTTGATAAAATAAAAAACCGCCCGCAGGTAGACGATGCGTTTCTATACAGGCATTATCCGAAAGACAGGCAATGGGCTTTTGGCATGCAGTTGCTGAAAGAGCTGGGTTATGATTTTGAAGCGGGCCGGCAAGACATATCTGAACATCCATTCACCATCAGTTTCAACAGCCAGGATGTGCGTATCACTACGCGCATAGACGAAAACAACCTGGCTAATATGACCTGGAGTTGTATTCACGAACTGGGGCATGCTTTTTATGAGCAAAACCTGCCGGTGGTGCAATACGGTTTGCCCCTGGGTGAAGCGGCTTCTTATACCATTCACGAATCACAATCGCGTTTGTGGGAAAATCATGTTGGCCGCAGCCTGGCATTCTGTGAACGTTTTTACCCGGTGCTACAGGACTATTTCCCCGAACAACTGGCTGATGTAACAGTGGAACAGTTTTACCGCGGCATCAATAAAGTGGAGCCTTCATTGATAAGAACCGAAGCGGATGAGCTGACCTATCATTTTCATATCATGATCAGGTATGAACTGGAAAAGGCTTTGCTGGAGGGCGCATTGCAGGTAAAAGATATTCCGGCCTACTGGAACGAGCAGTATTATAGATATTTGGGCGTGGTGGTGCCCGATGATACCCGGGGTTGCCTGCAGGATGTACACTGGAGCCATGGGAGTTTTGGGTATTTTCCGACCTACAGCCTGGGCAGTTTTTACGCTTCCCAATTCTACCACGCTGCAAATCAATCAATTCCCAATTTAGAGGCGCAGATACAAAAGGGTGATACTTCTGCGTTATTAAGCTGGCTGAGCAAACGGGTACACCGTTTTGGCCGTAAATATATCAGTGAGGATCTGAGCCGGGAGGTAAGTGGCGAAACGCTGAATATTCAATACTTTATACAATATGCTACAGGCAAGTATAAGTATATATACGATTTCTAAACCAGCAACCCTTCTATGAAAAAACTTTTACCCCTGGTAGCTCTTTTAGTGTTGACCTCTACCCTTTCCTGTAAAAAGTTTATTGAAGACAAACAGCGCAAAGCTGTGTTGGATGCAATGACCAATGGGCGGTGGTTGGTGGAACAATACTTTGAGAACGGCAACAATATTACCAGCGATTTTCTCAATTATGAATTCCAGTTTTACGAAAACGGGAAGGTGGAGGGAATCCTTGGAACGAATGTTGCCAATGGAACCTGGGAAGCCGATGTGGAGAATTACACGATCACTTCGGAATTTCCCGCTGCCGGTGATCCGCTGGCGAAGTTGAATAATACCTGGCTGATCAAGGACAGTTACTGGGACTACGTAAAAGCGGAAGCCACTACGGCTAACGGAAAGAATGTTCTTCATCTCAGAAAGAAAAACTGATCCTGCTTAAAAACCACTCCGGCCGATAACGGAAGGAAAAGTAGATTGAATGCCAATTTCATTGCATTTTAATTATTTATAATTGAAGATTGATTCCAAGAATACCTTCTGAAAGCATGTCGGGTGTGAACCACTTAAATAGGGTATGTAAACATAGTAGTCAGGTTTTCGCCTGGCTTTTGCTGTTTCTTACAGGTTTTGGTTACACATTGCGCGCGCAGGTACCTGTGGCCGAGTTTACTGCCAACAGGACATCAGGATGCGCCCCGCTGGTAGTTACATTTACCGATCAGAGTACAGGCAATCCCACCTCCTGGAACTGGGGCTTCAGCAATGGACAATTGTCCAACGTGCAAAACCCTACCGTCACCTTTTCTCAACCGGGTACTTATGAGGTGTCACTGGTGGTGCAAAATGCAGATGGCACGCACGGCATCACCAAGACGGATTATATTACTGTTTATCCTTCACCCACGCCTGCTTTTTCTGCCAACATTACTACGGGTTGTGTGCCGGTGACGGTACAATTTACCGACAACTCCAATCCCCAGGCGGGCACTATTGTGTCGTGGGAATGGGATTTTGGCGATGGAGGCACATCCACCCAGCAGAACCCTACGCATACGTACACTGAAACGGGATTTTATAATGTAAGCCTCCGGGTCACCAGCAGCACGGGTTGTTCAAACGTGCGCACACAGGTAAGATATATTCGCATAGTAGAAGGCGTTACAGCCGATTTCAATTTCAACCCGCCGGTAAGCTGTACGGCACCATTTGCGGTGAACTTCCAAAACTACACCGCAGGTCCGGGCACCATGAGCTATCAATGGGATTTTGGCAACGGCAATACATCTACTGCCAAAGATCCTGTGGGCAATTATGCCTCGGCGGGAACATATAGCGTAAGACTGATTGCTCAAAGCCAGTATGGATGTCGCGATACAATGATCAAACCGGTGACGCTTACGCAATACACTACCACCATCAACTCGCCCGATGAAGTGTGCCTGAATTCGCCGGTGAGTTTTCAAAATGGTTCTGCGCCCCCGCCGGAATCTTCTGTATGGACTTTCGGAAACGGAAGCGCATCAAACGATATAAACGGAACGACCACCTATACCGCGCCCGGTGTGTATAATGTGAAACTGGTAAACAGGTATGCAACCTGTACCGACTCGGTGTCGAAACCTGTAACAGTATTACCCAGGCCTACTGTTGATTTTAACGGTACGAATACCATTGGCTGCCAGGCGCCGCATACGGTGAATTTCCAGGATGCATCACCCAGCGCCGTGGCCTGGCTGTGGGATTTTGGTGATGGCACCACTTCCACCGATCAAAACCCCTCGCATACATACACGAATGTTGGGCTTTATACTGTGGCACTTACCATCACAACCGCTGATGGATGTCAGAATACCATCACGAAGACAGACTTTATACATATTGCGCAGCCCACGGTTTCAATTAATAATCTGCCTACCGGCGGCTGTGCGCCTTTCACCTACACGAATCCTACTGCCACCGTAAATGCTATTGATGGTGTGGCCAGCTGGCTTTGGGATTTTGGCAATGGAAATACCAGCACGGTACAGAATCCGCCGTCGCAGGTTTATGACACTGCGGGCACATATCCCGTATCGTTAACCATTACTACCAACGGAGGTTGCACGCAAACTGTAACCGTGAGCGGCGGTGTAAAAGTAGGCGTGCCCCCAACAGCAGACTTCAGCATTAATATCGATGACACCTGCGCCAATTCGGAAGTTAGTTTCACCAACCTTTCTCCCATTACACCACCCATCAACCGGTACCTGTGGCACTTTGAAGATAGCACTACTTCAGCAGAATTAAGTCCTGTGCACAGCTATGCCGACACCGGCACGTTCACCGTGACGCTGATTACTTACAACAATGACCTCTGTCCGAGCACGCCTGTAACCAAGACCATTCATATCAAACCTCCTATCGCTGCATTCAACTACAGGCTCCAGGACTGCGACGATAAACGCGTGGTGTTATTTGAAGACTTATCCAAAACCGACCCGGCCTATGGACCGGTTTCCTATCTCTGGGAGTTTGACGACCCGGCCAATTCAACAGCTACCTTCCAGGGCGACACCATGTTTACCTACCCGGCGCTGGCAGATTATACCGTCAAACTAACGGTGACCAATGGCAGCTGCAGTCAAACCACTTCGCAATTAATCAGGCTTGTGGGGGAAACCGCTGATTTCACTATCAACAAAGATACCCTTTGCAGGGGCGATTTGTTCACTGCTACTGCCAACGGAACTCCGGCAAATATCTCCAGGTACGAATGGAGGGTAAATAATGGAGCATTTGTGGAAGGTTCCCGTAACTATAGTGCAAGATTCAATACACCGGGCTCGTATACCATTACGCTGGTGATAACAGACATCAATGGATGTACAGATACCACCAGGCGACAGATAACCGTAACCGGTCCCACCGCTAATTTCACCGTATCCAATGTGGGCAGTTGCAACAATACACCCATCATACTGAATGATCTTTCCACACCGGCAGGCAGCATCAAGGAATGGAGATGGGATTTTGATGATGGCCAGCCACCGGTAGTGATGACACAGCCGCCATTCACGCATGCATTTGCCGATACGGGCATTTATACCATTCGCCTGACAGTGGTTGACCAGGATGGCTGCCAGCACACTTACAGGCTTCCCGACTCCATCCTGATCACACGCCCGAAAGCCGGTTTTACTGCCGATTACACCGCGGTGTGCCCCGATGCACCGGTGCAGTTTACCGATACTTCAAAAGGAAGATCGCTCAGCTGGTACTGGGAATTTGGTGATGGTGCTACTTCAATACTCCAGAATCCCACGCATACTTATACGGGCACCGATTCCAACTACACCGTTAAACTCGTGATTACCGATGAAGCGGGTTGCCAGGATTCGATGGTGCTGAATGACCGCATACTGGTAAGAACGCCCAAGCCGGCATTCTCGGTAACGGATACCACTACCATCTGCCCGCCGATTGCCGCCAAGTTCACTTTCCAGGGACAAGACTATGAGTCATTTTACTGGGATTTTGGCGATGGAGAAACCAGCACACAACAGAACCCGATTTATTTCTATAACGATTTCGGCTCTTATACCGCTACACTGCACCTGGTTGGACCGGGTGGTTGCACGGATTCAGTCAGCTCCGAGATCAACGTGTACGATCCGCGCGCGAACACCAACATCGTGTACAGCCCGGTGCAGGCTTGTAATGAACTGACTGTCGATTTCAACGTGTCGACTCCGCCATCAACGCAATTCACTTTCTATTTTGGTGATGGTGCTACCGACACCACGCAATCGTTCAGCCTCCAGCATTTTTACAGCAGGCCCAACTATTATACTCCATTCCTGATATTGACCGACAACCAGGATTGCCAGATTACTATCAACGGCAGCCCGCGTATTGAAGTGCTGGGTGCATTGCCGTTGTTTGGTAAGGACAAGAGAGCCTTCTGCGATTCGGGCATAGTTACCTTCCAGAACTATACGCTGGCGCCCAACGACCCGGTGGTGTACCGCTTATGGGACTTTGGTGATGGAAACACTTCCGCCGATCTCAATCCATCGCATTTTTATACACAACCCGGCACCTATGAAATTACGCACCTGGTGAGAACACAAACCGGTTGCGAAAATATGATGCGCGATACGGTTCGCGTATATGGCACACCGTTTGCCCGCATCAATGGCGACAGTATTGTCTGTGTAAATGATATACTTCCCCTGCAGGGTGAGCTGATTCGTCCCGACACCGCCATCACCTGGACGTGGAATCTGGGCAATGGCAGCAGTTCCAGCAGCACTTCTCCCACCGTTACCTACGGCACACCGGGCTATTATAACATCAGGCTGATCACTGCCAACCAACTCGATTGCCGCGATACGGTGTACAAACCGGTGTATGTTCCGGCCAACCCGACCATCAACATTGCGCAGGATCCGGTGATAATCGTGGGCAACGGTATCGACATACCGGTGACTTATAGTGACAGCATTGCCATATACCGGTGGACGCCGCCCGACAGGCTGAGTTGTACTGATTGTCCGGTGCCTTACGCCAACCCGCAATTCACCACCACTTACAAAGTAAGCGTGGAGGACGTGTATGGTTGCAAGTCATCGCGCGAAGTAACGATCACGGTTATCTGTGGTTCGGAAAACTATTTTATCCCGAATACCTTCTCGCCCAACGGCGATGGCATCAACGATATATTTGCGCCACGCGGACGCGGCATACATCGTGTGAACAGCATGAAAATATTCAACCGCTGGGGTGAACTGGTGTGGGAGAAAAGAAATTTCATGGTGAATGACCGTTCGCCGAGTGGCGGATGGGATGGCACTTATAAAGGAAGACCTGCGCCGCAGGATGTGTACGTCTATATAATAGAACTGGTATGCGACAATGCGCAGATTATACCGTTTAAAGGAAATGTAACCCTGATCAGGTAGCGGCAAAAAATGAGTAATCAATGAAACGTCTCACAGCGATATGGTTTTGTTTTGCGCTCGCCGTCTGCTTTGCAAAAAGCACGAAGGGTCAGGATATTCATTTCTCGCAGTTTTTTGAGGCGCCGCTTTTGCGCAACCCATCACTGGCCGGCATATATACCGGCGATGTACGCGTGCAAGGCGTGTACCGCGATCAGTGGAACAGCGTGACCAACGGCTACCGCACCGGCTCGCTGAATGCGGAATACAAAATGCCTATTCGTAAGAATGATGATTTCATTACCGTGGGACTGCAGGTGTTGTACGATAAGGCAGGCAGCGCGGGCCTTACCACCACCCATTTGCTGCCCGCATTCAACTATCATAAATCACTGAGCGATCAAAAGACCATGTTCCTCTCGCTGGGTATGATGGGAGGACTTATCCGCAAGTCGGTTGATTTTTCAAAGATCACGACCGACAATCAATACGGCGGCGGCGGTTTTGATCCTTCGCTGCCCGTAGGAGAATATTTCCCCTCCCCCAATTTCATGACCTGGGATGCCAGCGTGGGTATGAGTTTCAATACCAGCTTCGGCCGCGACCAGATGAATATGCTGTTCCTGGGCGCCGCTTATCATCACCTCAACCGACCGAAAAATTCATTTTACCGCAATGCGGATATTGAGTTGAACCCGAAGTATGTTTTTTCAGCAGGCGTGAAGTTCAACATCGACGATTTTTCTTACCTCACCCTACAAGCCGATCAGTCTTTTCAGGGGCCATTTGCCGAAACCATCGGGGGGGCCTTGTATTCGTACAAACTCGGCGATTTTGTAGAAGAGAACCCCTTATACACCATTCATGCCGGCGCCTTCATTCGCTGGCAGGATGCACTGATACCGGTATTGAAACTCGAGCGGCGCCCGGTAGCGGTTGCCATCAGTTACGATGTAAACATTTCCCCGCTAAAAACCGCCAGCCAGGGAAGAGGCGGCTTCGAAATTTCGGTGGCGTATATCGGTTTCCTGAACAGGGAGAACAGCTCGCTGGATAAAGTGTTGTGTCCGAGATTTTAATAATCTTTTCCCCATCTGCTCCCTTATTCTTAAATTTAGTATGATGGTCCACCGGCTGCTCCCCATATTGATGCTGCTTATAAGCACCGCCGCCTCTGCGCAACGCTACGACTGGAGGACAAGAATAGACCGCTTGATAGAACGCGCAGACAGTCTTTCACTAAAATATCAGCGCACTTTCTGGCTCACCAAATACATCGGCACCGACCGCACTTACAAAGAAACCTGGTACTATACCGAACGCGATGGCAGGGTGGTGGAGTTCGAGATCAGGTATATGATCGATTCGATAGAGCATTCAGAAACCTATTACCTCGACAATGGCCGCCCTATTTGCATCGAGAGATACGAAACTGTTTACTTCGGCTATTATGAAGATGAAATAAAACGCGGCGAAGTATTGTTTCTCGAAAACGAAAACATTCGCCAGTTGGTAACAATCGGCCACCGTGAATCCAGTTTTGTTAAATCATACGATACCATGCGCCGCTTTACCGACCGTTATGCCGAGTTGAAGCAAAATATGATCGCTACCGGACATAAAGCAATCGAACGACATCAATAAAAAACACTATGAGCCTGAAGCCCGGAACACCAGCCCCCTCATTCACGTTATACGATTCAGGCAAAAACAAAGTCAGCCTCGAAGACCTCAAAGGCAAAAAAGTAGTGCTGCTTTTTTTCCCGCTGGCCTTCACCAGCGTGTGCACCAAAGAACTGTGCGAGGTGCGCGACAATATAGGCCTGTACAACGACCTGGATGCGGAAGTGTTTGGCATCAGTGTGGACTCTCCGCAGCGCTTTCTGCAATCAATTGACTGTCAATAAAATATAAAAATGTTAAAGGGGCTTTCACCATTACTGACCGTAAGATAAATCACCTATTTTGCGTATTATTTCATGGCACAAGGGTTGTAATTTTGGTTAAAAGGAAATATCTTGAGATCAAATAGTAAAATATCATCATTCATGAGGATTTTTTACGCATTATCCATAATCCTTTTATTGTCTATCAACGTAAAAGCCCAGGATCGCCCCCAGCAATCCCAGAGGGAACCTGTTGTCAAAGTGGTCCGCTTCTATCCTAACCCTGCCACCTCACTTATCACTTTCGATTTTCAACAGACCGACGAAAAAGCGCAATTACAACTTCAGATATATAATCTCACCGGAAAGAAAGTACATGAAGTAAACAAGATCACGCCGAAGACTATTGTAGACGTGAATGATTTTTACCGTGGTATTTACATCTTCCAGCTAAGAGATAAGAACGGCAAGGTAATCGACTCCGGGAAATTCCAGGTTGCGCACTAATTAGTCTTATTCCACCTGTACAATCAGGAACTTAAGGTATTGTGTGTTCTCCCATTGCCAGATGATGGGGTGATCGGCTGATTGTGCCTGGAATGTAACCTGCCTCAGTTTTCTGCGCGCATCTTTTGCCGCCAGTTGGATGATCTCGAGAAAAAGGTTCGGCGGCACCAGGTTGGTACAACTTGAAGTCACCAAAAATCCGCCGGGCTTCAGCAGTTTCATACCACGCAGGTTGATTTCCTTATAACCTGTAATCGCTTTCTGAATATTTTCTCTTGTTTTGGTGAACGATGGCGGGTCGAGCATCACCACATCGTACTGTCTTCCCTCTTTTGCCCAGGCTTTCAACACATCGAATGCATTCATAGCTTCGAAGCGGCAGATATTTTCAAGACCGTTGAGCTTTGCATTGGCATTGGCCTGTTGCACGGCACTCTCCGAAATATCCAGGCCCAAAACCGATTTGGCGCCATAGTGCGCCGCGTGAATTTCGAAAGTACCTGTATAGGTAAATGCACCCAGCACATCGGCACCTTTCACTATATGCTGAATAGCGCGGCGGTTATCCTGCTGGTCGAGGAAATAGCCTGTCTTTTGCCCATTCTCCACATCCACGAAAAACTTCAAACCATTTTCATTGATCGTGATTTTAGTATCGAAGGGAGCCGATAAAAATCCTTTTTGTTGCGGCAATCCTTCCAGTTCGCGCACGGGCACATCGTTGCGTTCATAGATGCCTTTGGGCTGAAAAATATTTTCAAGTGCTTTCACGATGGCTGGCTTCCATACATCGATGCCCAGCGCCAGCGTTTGTATCACGAAATAATCGTTGAACTTATCGATGATGAGTTGCGGCAGGTAGTCGGCTTCGCCGAAAACAAGACGGCAGTTTTCGATATAGCCCAATTGCTGGCGATAGTTCCAGGCCTGCAATAAGCGGCGGTGAAAAAATGCTTCGTCTATGGTTTCATTTTTGTCGCGCGTAAGCAGCCGCACCTGTATCTGCGATTGGGGATTCAGGTAGCCTTTACCCAGGAACTTTTTGTCGTGCGTATATACTTCGGCAATATCACCGGGGTTAATAGCCCCTTCGATATTATTTATTTCGTTGCCAAAAATCCAGGGATGCCCGTTTAGAACACGGTTGCTGATTTTTTTTCGGAGATATACTTTGGTCATCGGCGCAAAAGTACCAAAAAAGCAAGAGGCAGGTTTCCCCGCCTCTGTTGAGCTTTTCTCATGAAGGTGTTTAGTTATAGCCCGGGTTTTGTTTCAATTTAATGTCTCCGGCAGCATTCTTTATATCTATCTGCTGTTGCGGAATGGGATAGTATTCATTCTTGTTCGCGGTAAATGTGGCGCCGGGGTTGATCGCAAAGATCGAAGGCCGTGATTTTTCCGCAGTGGCATAGGCGTTCAGTTCGGGCGCCATCACGGTGCCGGTGCCATTGTCCCAACGTTGCAGGTCGAAGAAGCGGTGACCTTCCATGGCCAGCTCCAGCCTTCTTTCGAAGCGTATGGCTTTAATGGCGTAAGCCTTGTCGTCGAAAGAACCGGGCGGATAAAGACCAATCTTGTAATTATCCGCCGGTGTGGTCTGCGTGACGTATTGAGCGTTGTTGGCATCGTAGTCGCTGTTATCATACACCCAGCCGGCGGGATCCGCTGCCCTTGCACGAACCATATTCACATACTCCAGCGCTTTTTCTGCAGAGCCGATTTCTATTTCGCATTCAGCAGCCCACAATAAAATATCAGAAAAGCGAATGAGGTTTACATTGTTTGCAGCCATCTGGGTAGGTGCCCAGAAACTGGTTTCAGTGGATGACAATGTTATACACTGCATCTTTACTTACAGCACCGTCAAATACCTGCGGAAAATCTGTCCAGTAACGCACGTAGTTAATCACATCATTTCCGACAGAAGCGTAGAAGAAGGCGGAGAAATCAAATCCTTTATACGATGCGTTGATGTTTAACCCGCTGGTAAAATCAGGATTGGGGTTACCGAAGAATGTTCTGTCATTCGCATCTATCTGTCCATTACCATCCACGTCGCGGTATTTCAAACGGCCGGGAGCGGCAGCTTCCTGCGTGGGCGATTTGGCTACATCGTCATCACTCTGGAACAGCCCTATCACTTCATAGCCGAAGAATGCGCCCAGCGCCTGGCCTGGCTGCAATCGCGAGAAGGCACCGATACGCCCGGAACCAGCACTGCCCCTGTCGTAATATTTGATACCTGCCGGCAGGCTGACCACTTTATTGTTGTAAGAGGTGAAAGTGAGCGTAACATCAAAGTTAAAATCCATGCTGATGCTGCCATGATATGTTACCATCGCATCAATACCCGTGTTTTCGATATTACCCGCGTTCACGAAAGCCGGCGTGGCGCCCCCTACCACTGTCACGTCTGATAAAGGACGAAACAGCAAACCGCTGATCGATTTCTTATACCATTCAATGGAAAGGTCTAGTTTGTTGTTGAGAATGGTGGCATCGAGACCTACGTTGGTAATGATATCTTCTTCCCAGGTGGTTTCGGTATTACCAATCTGGCTGGCATAGATACCTAATACAGAACTGTTGTTGGTACCATTGATATCATAGTATGAATTAGCCGCTGCCTGGTTAAACAAACTGTACGGGTTGGTGGAGTTGATATTACTGATGGAACCCAGTTTACCCCAGCCGCCGCGCAATTTCAGATCATTGATCCAGCTGACATCCTGCATAAAACTTTCTCTCGAAATTCTCCAGCCGGCAGTGATCGAGGGGAACCAGCCGAAACGGTTTTCTTCGGCAAACACCGAAGAACCATCACGGCGCAGCGTGGCGCTTAGTAGGTACTTATCATCGTAGTTATAATCGAGTCGGCCAAACAATGAATACAGCGCGTTCTGATAAGGTGTACCATTTATGTTGCTGGTGGTTTGTCCGTTGGGCGGACCAAAATTCAGCGTCCACAGGTTGGGGTCAACGGTCAGATTGGTGGGATCGGTTATAAAATAGCCGCTTCGGGAACCGTTGATGGCCCTTCCATAATTCTGGATAGCTTCTGAACCTACCAGCACTTTCAGGTTGTGAACAGTGGCAAACACGTTGTTATAGGTTAAAGTGTTTGTCCAGGTCCAGCTGCTGTTATAGCCGCTGTTTTCAGTAAAAGCATTCGGGTTGCGGTTGTTCTCAGCATTTTCGTACGCGGTAAAGCTGAAAGAATTGTAATAATAGTTATCAATTGTGCCGCCAAAGCTGGTACGCGCGGTGAAGTGACGCAGGAAATCCAGTTCCGCAAACACGTTTCCGTTTATCTGCCAGTTATTTCCCTTATTGTTATGCGTGCGGCGCATATTGGCTACCGGGTTCTGGGCGTTTCCGAGGTTTTGAGAACCGGTGCCCGCAAAATTGCCCATGATATCATATACAGGTATGATAGGATTCTGCCGGTAGCTGTGCGAAATAGCATTGCCCTCGTTCTGGTTGTTAAATCCGGGATTCTGTCGGTAAAACACATACGCATTTTGCCCGATCCTGAATTTGTCGAGCACATTAAACTGCGTGTTGATCCTGGCTGAATAACGTTTCAGGTATGTTTCAATCAACGTGCCCTCCTGGTCAAAATAGCCGAGTGAAAAATAAAATGACGAGCGGTTGTTGGCTGCGCTCGCGGAAACGTTGTGGCTGTGGATCAGTGCAGGTTTGAAAATTTCGTGAAACCAGTCGGTACCTTGTTTGTTGGCCCGCGTAATCTGGTTGTCGTACAGCGCGTAAGAGGAAGGATCGGTGTTAGGATCTCCTTCCATAGCCGATGTGGGAGTAATGTAATCGGGAATCACCGGCGTAGCGCCGTCGCGGTACTGTTTGTTGGCCGGTGTAAGTCCGCTGTTGATGTAAGACTGCTGAACCGCGTTGGCGGTCTCGATGGTGTTGGCAATATTGAAACCATCTTTCAGCGGGCGTTGGGTGCCGACATAGCCATCGTAGGTGAGTCTTACTTTTCCGCTTTTACCTTTCTTGGTAGTAATCACAATTACGCCGTTGGAACCGCGCACACCGTAGATGGCAGCCGCGCCGGCGTCTTTCAATACCTGCATCGACTCGATGTCGTACACGTTCAGGTCGTGCATGCTGCCGGGCGTACCATCAATAATCACCAGCGGGTCGGTGCTGCCTACCGAGGTGATGCCGCGGATACGGATATTACTACCGCCGCCCGGTTGCCCTGAGCTTACGATAGTAACACCCGAAGCCTGGCCCTGCAGTGCTTTTTCAGGGGTGCCGGTAGGTATCTGGCGCATGTTGTCAACATCCACCACCGAAACAGCGCCGGTGATGTCTTTTTTCTTCTGCGCGGTGTAGCCGGTAATTACCACTTCATCGAGGCGTGAAGTAGTGGTGGTAAGGCTGACCTCGAGGTTGAGCAGTGAGCCTACAGGAACTTCCTTTGTTTGAAATCCGACGCTGGTGATGACGATGACGGCGTTGGCGCCGGGAACCGTGAGGGTGAAATTGCCGTCTACATCTGTCTGGGTGGCTACATTGGAACCTTTTACCGCAACCGTAGCATTCGCCACGGGTACTTTGGTTTCATCCGTCACTTTACCCGTGACGGTTCGTGACTGGGCAAACACAATCGTTGTGGCAAATAGCAATAAACAACACGTCAGCCACAACCTTACAGTTAGCTTTGAGGGCATGTTAAATAGGTTTTATAGGTTGTGTAAACGAAAACGCAACTAAATTTAACAATAAATTAAGTCTAAAAACCAAAAAATATTTTGGCTTTCAACTACTTCATTGCCTTAAGACTTGGGTCTTGGGAGAGTTTGCCGGGACGAGATTGCGAACATTTATAACGACTGCGGGCGAGACCGGCGGCGGGAAAATGCCAATGAATTGTAAAGCCTGTAATTAATTTCGAACCTGAAAATTTCCGATATGGCCAAAGCAGTTGTCAGATCACGGCTTTTCTTTTCTGTAGGCTGTTGCACTATGAAGATAAAGAATTGCGTATCAAATACTGCACGTGTGTAAAAAAAATGCTGGTAAATGATAAAATTTCACAGCCCGGGGGCCGGACATTTTGGCTTATTTCCGCAACTGGCAAAATAATTGTCCCATAGAGCATTACTAACAGAATTCAGTATTTTTAACGCATTCGTTCGTGCTTTCGGTTAAAAATGACGTTTGTAGGGTAAAAGGCCTGCAAACCCGGCACCTGGAACACGAAACCCGGCTCCGGGCTACCGGACAGCCGCCAATTTTTCAGATATGAAGGATAAAAACACGCACCAACCTATGACAACAGATACCGGTAAAGAGACAAACGTGGAAAACGGCGCGGGCGCTGCTGACACGACCATGAATATCAATACCGACGAGAACATCAGCGGCACGTCGCACCTGAATGAGCCCGTGGAAAATGATTCTGCAGAACAGGAAGATATGGTTGAAAAACTGGAAAATGAGTTGAACGAGCAAAAGGACAAGTACCTGAGGCTGGTGGCAGAGTTTGATAACTACAAAAAGCGCAATGCCCGCGAAAGAGTGGAGTTGATCCAGACAGCAGGCAAGGAAGTAATTCAAAGCCTGCTGGACGTGCTGGACGATTGCGACCGTGCCGAAAAACAAATGAACAATGCAGCCGATACCGCTGCTGTAATTGAAGGCGTGCAGTTGGTGTTTAACAAACTGCGCAGCACTTTGCAGGCCAGGGGACTGAAGCCCATGCAGAGCATTGGCACCGATTTCAATCCCGATCTGCACGAAGCGATTTCCGAAATTCCTGCGCCGCAGGAGCAGTTGAAGGGTAAGGTGGTTGATGAAGTAGTTAAAGGTTATTACTTAAACGATAAAATAATCCGGTTTGCTAAAGTAGTGGTAGGAAAATAGCGCAGGCGTAAATAATTCAAATCAACAAAATGTCGAAAAGAGATTATTACGAAGTGTTAGGGGTGTCCAGGGGTGCGTCGGCCGATGAGATTAAGAAGGCTTACCGGAAAGTGGCGATGCAATACCACCCTGACCGTAACCCAGGTGATAAATCGGCTGAAGAAAAATTCAAGGAAGCCGCCGAAGCCTATGAAGTGTTGAGCGACCAGGAAAAGCGCGCGCAGTACGACCGCTTTGGTCATGAGGGCGTGAACGGAAGAGTCGGACATGGCAACGTAAACATGGAAGATATCTTCAGCCAGTTTGGAGATATTTTTGGCGACGACATCTTCGGAAGCTTCTTTGGCGGTGGCGGCCGACGCAGCGGCGGACAACGCACGCGTGGTGTGCGCGGCAGCAACCTGCGCATCAAGATCAAACTGAATTACGAAGAAATCGCGAGGGGCGTTACCAAGCAGATCAAGGTGAAGAAACACGTGGTGTGCGGCACCTGCAATGGCAGCGGCGCAAAAGATAAAGGCAGCGTTCAAACCTGTAGCACCTGCCATGGTACCGGCCAGGTGCGTCGTGTGCAGAATACTTTCCTCGGACAGATGCAAACCGTTACTACCTGTCCTACCTGCAACGGCGAAGGCACCACCATCACAGCAAAATGTCCTACCTGCCGCGGTGATGGCAGGGTGTACGGCGAAGAAACCGTTACTATTGATATACCCGCCGGCGTGGGCGAAGGCATGCAGATGAATGTACAGGGGCGTGGTAATGCCGGCGAACGTGGCGGCCCTCCGGGCGACCTGATTGTGCTGATAGAAGAAGAACCGCATAAGGAATTGCACCGCGACGGACTGAACGTAGCATACGATCTTCATATCTCCTTCCCCGATGCCGTGTTCGGCACTACCGTGGAAGTACCTACGATAGACGGAAGGGCCAAAATAAAAATACCCGCGGGCACACAAAGCGGAAAGATCTTCAGGCTGAAAGGAAAAGGCTTCCCCGGTGTAAACTCCTACGAAAAAGGCGACCAGCTGATACACGTAAATGTCTGGACACCACAAAACCTGACGGCGGAAGAAAAGGCCATGCTGGAAAAACTCAGTAATTCGCCCAACTTCACACCTCACCCTGATAAATCGGAGAAAAGCTTTTTCGACAGGGTGCGCGAGATGTTTAGCTAGTTGTTTCTTTTCCTTCGGTTGCGCCCATATACCTTGCGCGCTTTTTCAACGATGGTGATGAATTCTTTTTGCGCGGGGTCGTTGGGATTGACCGAAGCAACGGCAATGCGCAGCACATCGTTCCAGTTTGTTTTCTTCACATACTTCGATTCTTTCAATATAGAAGAAAACATGGCTACGCTGGTAGCAAAGCGATAGCAGGCGGGCAATTCTGCAAATTCTGTTTTTATATAGGGACAGGTATAAGAGGCAGTTCTTTTCACCGAATCACCTGGCAGGCGGTAGCTCACCTGCACTTTGGCCAGACCATCTTTTTCAAAAAAAAGACTACGGCCATTTTCATAGGCCAGCGAAATTTCAAACAGCGCCAAAGTGGTATGTCCTGATCCCACTTCTCCTCCTTCAATTTCACTTACCGAATCAGCCAGCGCCTTGCGTTTGTTATCATACCCGATCAGCCGGTATTCTTTCACCACCGATGGGTTGAACCAGATATTGAACAAAGCATCGTCGGCTACGCTGTATAGTGTTTGCGTGAGTTCTTTTACCAAGACTTTCTCCGCTTCCTTTTCATTATCGAGATAGGCAAAATTGCCATTGCCTTTTTTCGCGAGTATCTCCAGTTTCGAATCTTTATAATTTCCCATACCCACTCCCAGGCAGGTAAGATAAATGCCCCATTGCTGGTGTTGCGTAATCATTTTCTCCAGTTCTTCTTCACTGGCCTGGCCAATGTTGAAGTCGCCGTCGGTGGCCAGGATTACGCGGTTGTTGCCGCCCTCTATATATTGACTTTTCGCCAAAGCATAAGCTGTGCGTATGCCCGACTCGCCGGGAGTGGCGCCACCGGGATACAACTCTTCAATGGCCTTGCGTATTTTTTGTTTCTCGCTGCCGGGCGTCGGTGGCAGCCATATACCTACCATACTGCCATACACCACGATGGATACCGTATCGACATCGCGAAGATTATTGACCAGCAGCTTGAAAGCCGATTTTAGTAAGGGCAGCCGGTTGGGCATATCCATCGAGCCGCTGATGTCGATGAGAAATACGAGATTGCTGGGCGGAATTTTTTCCGGATCGAGCTTGCGCGCAGATATCTGCAGTGCCAGCAAATGCGATTCAGGATTCCAGGGACATTCGGTGATATATGATCCAAAACCAAATACACTGTCTTCGGGCGGTTTTATATAATCGTATTCAAAATAGTTGAGCAGTTCTTCGGTGCGCACCGCATCGGGCGGCACGGTAGAATTCATGTTTAAAAAGCGGCGCACATTGCTGTAAGAAGCTTTGTCGGTATTGAGTGAAAAGCCGGTCTCAGGATATTTTCTCGCCACCACGAATTCGTTTTCGAGCAAGGAACTGTAGGTCTCCCCTCCTACCGTCCATCGGTGCCGGTCTTCGGGTTTCAAATTCCTGGTCAGCGACAGCAACTTGTTTTTCTGCACGGTGGCCGAAGCGTACAAGGTTTTTAAGGTGATGGTCTGGAATTTGTTTGTCTCCAGTTTCAGCGAAAGCGGTTGATAACCGTCAAGCATAACCGTAATAGAGTCCATTTCTTTCGAGGTCATTATACCGAAAGTGCCCTGGCTGCCTGATGAATATAAAAGTCCGGTGGAGTGAAGAATGATACGTGCATTGGTGAGCGGGTTATTCTTTTCATCCCTGATTTCGCCGCGCAAATAATACTGTGCCCGTATAGAAATAGACGTGAACAGGCAAAGCAATATGGCAATGGCGATTTTCAATTGGACATCGATTGGATTTAAACTTAATCAGAACCGCTTTATTCAACCAGCTTATATATTTCCCGGATATTTCTTCCCAAACCATCATAGTCGAGCCCATACCCTACCACGAATTTGTTGGGAATGGAAAAACCCAGGTAGTCAATTTTTATAGGGAAAACGGTCGCTTCGGGTTTATGCAGCAGCGCCACAATCTTTAAGGAGGCGGGCTGCTGGTGCAACAACTGCGGCAGAAATTCGCTCAGCGTCTTGCCGGTATCCACGATATCTTCCAGGATGATCACCTCTCTTCCGAATATTTCCATGTCCATACCTATGGCGGTGATGACATGGCCGGTAGATTTGGTGCCCTTGTAGGAAGCCAGCTTGATGAAACAGATCTCCGCGTCGATGGTCAGTTCCCTGAAAAGGTCGGCAGCAAAAATAAACGAACCATTCAGTATGGCAATAAACAAAGGCTTTTTGCCCTTGTAATCGGCAGAAAGCTGCGCCGCCAGCGATTTTATTCTTTCCGAAATTGTCTTGGCATCGAGATAGGGTTCAAATTGTTTGTCGTGTACACGAATGGTGCTCATAGATCAGTTTTTGTATATCACCAGTTCCTGCCCGATGCGCAAATCGTCTTCCGCCAGTTTGTTCCACTCGCGCAATTTTGCTACCGTTGTGCCGTATCTCGTGGCTATGCTGAATAAAGTTTCTTTTTCCTGTACAATATGGGTTGCCACCTTGTTGTTGCTGGCCAAATCTCCGTTGTTGGGCGCAGCACCGGCCAGCTTTGGTCTTCCGGGGGCGGTAGCTTTCAGAAACAGCGTCTCACCGGCGGCAGGCTGCATATGCGGCTGCAGGAAATTGTATTCACACAAACTTTCCAGTCTTATACCTTCAGCCTGTGCAATCTCGTACAATGTCTCGTTCGACTTCACCGTATAAAACTCATTGGCGCCCGTTTTTCTTTTGCGCTGCAAATACAACAACTGGCTTTTCACCAGCACGTCTTCCTGCTTCAGATCGTTGAAATCGAGCAACCGCGCCAGCGGAATATTATACTTGTTGGCCAGCATCAGCAACGAAGTGCCGGCTTTGGCAAAAATCACTTTGGTGTTGTTGATGGTGAATTCGCCCGAAGGATATTTCTTCGCGAGTTCTTCATCATCTACTTCTTCCTGCTTTGGCTGATCTGATTCGGGTGTGACCACGGCAGTCTGCATTTCGCGGATCGCCGGTGTGCTCTTGTTACTTACCAGTATCACTTCTTCACTGCGTGGCTTTTCGCCCATTGCAATCAGGGTATATTGTTGCAGGTTGTAGTCTTCAATTATTTTGATCAGCAATTGCGGGTAGCGCACATTGGTGGCATAACCGGCTTTTTTCAAACCATGCGCCCATTCCTTATAATCGGTGGGGTCCAGTTTAAAAAGGAAGCCGTAGCGCGCGCTGTTGCGCAAAAAATCTGAGTGGTCGATATAGGATTGTTCAACCGAAGGATAGCTCCTGAAGCATTCACCACGACGGTCATCATCGTGATACACCTTTTCGCCGGTCCAGTCGCTCTTGCATTTTATGCCGAAATGGTTGTTCGATTTGAGGGCGAGCTCACTTTTGCCGGCCATCGATTCATGAATACCCTGGGCCAGGGTAATGGAAGCAGGTACGCCGGTGCGTTGCATTTCGCTCATGGCCAGTTCTTTCCAGGTGTTGATATAGTTGATAACATCCTCGTTCTGAGCCTGTACCGCAAGCGATGCCACCAAAATCAACACAGTCAGTAAACGTTTCATTTGCGAATAATACATTTTCAATGGCCAGGCCGAACCCGGCATTTGAAGGCGTTATGCCCTGTTTTATTTTTTACGGATCAGTAATAACCCATCGCGGATCGTTACCAGTACCTGTTCTACCCGGTCATCCTGCCTCACCAGCTCATTAAAAGCGTGTATGGCCTTGCCATTTTTGGTGGTAACGGGATTTTCCAGCACCTCGCCGTGAAACAACACATTATCAGCCAGTATTATCCCTCCCTGGCGCACTGCCGGTACTACTAATTTATAGTATTCGGTATAATTAACCTTGTCGGCGTCAATGAAAACAAGGTCCCAGGTCTCCTTCAACCCGGGGATAATGTCTAACGCATTACCCACGTGCAAAATTATCTTTTCGTAATCATTTGACTTTTTGAAGTTTGCCTGCGCAACGGCAGCATCTTTTTCCGACTTGTCGATGGTGTGCAAAACCCCGTCATTTAACAGGCCCTTAGCAAGGCAAAGGGCACTGTATCCCGTAAAAGTGCCGATCTCCAGTATCCTTCTCGGCCTCACCAGCCTGCTGATCATTTCCAAAAACCTTCCCTGCACATGCCCGCTCAGCATGGTAGTGGTAGGATAGAGCCTGTAAGTCTCCTCCGCCACCTCCTTCAGCAGCGGATCCTCCGGCGTTGTAAACTGTTCGGAGTAAGCCTGAGCGAGCGGGTTGAGTAGTTCCATGAAGCAAAGATAGAGGCGGGGAGAGTATTGAATTTGAATTTGAACAAGGAATTTGAACAAGGAATATCAATGAAAGCAACATTTTCATCCATATTCCTTGTTCAAATTCCTTGTTCAAATTCAAATTCAATATTCTAAAAGTTGGGTTGCAACGGATGTTTCGTGTAAAAACTCAACACATGATCCGCCACTTCATCGGGGGTGTCGGCGAGGGAGAGGAGGTCGAGGTCAACGGCGGATATGTTGTTGTGCTTTTGGAGCATGGTTTCTTTCATCCAGTCAATGAGGCCGCCCCAATAGTCGGTGCCCACCAGGATGAGGGGAACCTGGAGCATTTTGCGGGTCTGGATGAGGGTGGCCACCTCGAAAAATTCGTCCATGGTGCCAAAACCGCCGGGCATCATCACGAAGCCCTGGGAGTATTTGGTGAACATCACCTTGCGCACAAAGAAGTAATCGAAGTGCAGGTTGGCATCGCGGTCGATGAAGGGATTGGCGTGTTGCTCGAATGGCAACTCGATATTCAACCCAACCGATTTGCCGCCACCGAGCTGGGCACCCTTGTTGGCTGCTTCCATAATGCCGGGACCACCGCCGGAGATGATGCCAAATCCTTCTTCGGCCAGTCGCTTGGCTACATCAACAGTGAGCTCATAATAAGCATGGCCGGGCTGCGTGCGCGCCGAGCCAAATATGGATATACAAGGACCGATTTTGGCGAGGGCCTCGAAGCCATCAACAAATTCAGCCATTATTTTAAAGATCTGCCAACTGGAATGTGCTTTCGACTCTGACCACCGGCGCTGCTTCGACATTCTTATCGTATCATTCATACCACTTTCATTTTAGAGTAAAGACAATAAATGCCATCCTTTCGCGTGATGCGAAGCCGGGATGGCATTCAGTATTATAACGACGGTGGAGAGGTTTTAGTTTATGCGTCTCGAAAAATTTAGCATTTAAATAGTCTGCCCGGGTGCCGTCTTCTTTTTCGATACGGCCATCAGCCCAAAAAATGTGAGCGCGCCATTGATGATAAGCAGTTCCAGCCCGATTTCGAATGAGCCGAATATATCTTTTTGAAAAACGTCCAGCACATAACAGATAACCGGCGCCGATACGCATATATAAGGCACCAGTTTGTCATTTACCTGGCGTTTGGTGAGTATGCCAAAACTAAACAAACCCAACAGTGGGCCATAAGTGTAGCCTGCCACTTTCAGGATTACCCCAATCATGCTGGGTTGATTTACCCAGTAAAACACCATCACGAAAAGGAAGAATACAAAAGCGAAGGTGATATGCACCATCTGCCTGATCTTTTTCTTCCTGGCTTCCGGCCACCGCTGGTTGCGCTGCATGCCCAGGATGTCGATGCAGAACGATGAGGTCAGAGCCGTGATGGCGCCATCGGCGCTGGGAAACAAGGCGGAAATCAATGCGATGATGAAAATGACCGACACCAATGGCGGCATATGGTTCATGGCAATGGCGGGGAACAATTTGTCGCCGGTTTCGGTTACACCCACCTGTTCGGCATAGAGGTACAACAAACCGCCCAGCACCAGGAACAGCAATATTACCACCAGCATGATGATGGAAAGGGTGATTACATTCTTCTGTGCATCGGGCAATGTTTTTACGGAGATATTTTTTTGCATCATCTCCTGGTCCATACCCGTCATGGTAACCGTGATGAAGGCGCCGGCCAGTATTTGTTTTACAAAAAAATACCTGCTGTCGGGATCGGTGAAGAAAATAGTAGAATAACCTTTTTCACCCATGCGTTGCAGGCTTTCACCCAGGCTGATGTTCATAGTGTTCAATATATAGATCACGCAGATCACCAGTCCGGCCAGCATGCAGGTGGTTTGCAACGTATCGGTCCACACGATGGTCTTTACACCACCCTCATAAGTATATAACATGATCATGGCGAGAATGATGACCGTAGTGAGCCAGAAGGGCACGCCCAGTTCCGTAAGGATGGTATTTTGCAAAATTACCACCACCAGATACAAACGCGCGGTGGCGCCCAGTGTCCTTGATAAGATAAAAAAGGAAGCGCCTGTTTTGTAGGAAGCAAAACCGAGCCGGCTGCTGAGGTAATTGTAAATGGAAGTAAGATTCAGCCGGTAGTATAAAGGCAGCAGCACAAATGCAATCACCACATACCCTATCAGGTAGCCCAGCGTGATCTGGAAATAAGCAAATGCTTCCTTACCTACAGCGCCCGGTACCGACACGAATGTGACGCCGCTCAGCGAAGTGCCGATCATACCGAAAGCTACCAGCATCCAGTTGGAACTGCGGTTGCCAATAAAAAACGACTCGTTATTGGAATTACGGGAAGTGAAATACGCTACTACCAGCAACAACAAGAAATAACCGATAACGAAAGAAAACAAGAGAGTTGAATCCATAAATATTCGTCATTTGGGATCACGGATTATGACCGGATTTCGGAGATTTCACTGATGATACCGATTACATAAATCCGTGTAATCCATCCATCCGCGTTCAATCCGTGATTTTCTTTACGATCAGCGATGAAGGTAGTAAAAATGTGTTTCAAAATGCAGATAATCCGACTATCTTAGTAGCAGGAGGTATTATGAAAATTGAATCTGTTGTGGTTTTTTGCGGGTCGAAGTCTGGTCATAATCCCTTGTTTGCGCAACATGCTGCAGAACTGGGCAAGTTGATTGCAGTGCTCGATCTGAAACTGGTATATGGCGGAGGTAAGGTAGGTTTGATGGGAATTATTGCCGATGCAGTGCTTAACAATGGCGGTCGCGTGATGGGCGTGATTCCCAAGGTGCTTACCGAACTGGAACATCAGCATGAAGGGCTGACTGAGCTGGCCATTGTGGCCGATATGCATACCCGCAAAAAGATGATGTACGATATGTGTGATGCCGCCATCGTATTGCCCGGCGGCTTTGGTACCCTTGATGAATTTTTTGAAATGCTTACCTGGAACCAGTTGAAGATACACGACAAAAAAATCTACGTGCTCAACTCAGGCGGTTTCTACAATCACCTCATCAATCATTTGAAAGTGCTGGAGAAAGAAGGCTTTCTTTATGAAGAAATCGCCGACCGCATCATTTTCTGCGACACGCCCGTCGAAATTTTTAACCGTATAGGCTAGAACTGTCTCCTGAAAGGATACACATTGATGCCCGCGCGGTATATTGGTCTCGCATTGCCGCGGTTATCGGTGTAGGGAGAAAGTTCATTGCCCGATACGTCCACCATCAATGCGAAATAAAAGAAGGCATCATTGAAACCGCGTATGCGGCCTTGTGCCACACCCGCACCTATTAACAGGCTGTTGGCCGAAGTGTTGGATTTAGAAGGAATGGAACCATCTTCCGGAATATATTTCAAAGCAATGAAATTGTGTTCGGCCTGCGCCTGCGCAAATAAGAAGTGGACGGGGTAAAGGCGGGTAAACAAGCCGCCACCACACATGTTCTGACGAAGCTTATCACCATAAACATTGTAATCGCGCCAGGAGGTGTAGTCATAGTTCGCCACGATGCCTGCATCTATCCACTCTGCAATTTTATAACCCAGCACGGGACTGGCGCCAATTGAAAAATAGCTGCTCCCGAAAGAAAGTGAAACACTGCCGCCGGTGAAAATATTTTCAGTCTTAAATCCTCTTTTTTCGTAGTCATCTCTTTCGTCCTGCGCCATAGCCACGGTGCCAAACACACAAAGCGCAATCAGTATGCTCCATTTTTTCATATCGGTTCCTTTTTTATCAGTCGAATATTTTTCCGGCGTTAAGGATATTGTTGGGATCAAAAGTTTTCTTGATACCGCGCATCAGTTGCAAGGTCACTTTGTCGAACACAATATCCATATACTTTTTCTGCACCAGTCCTACCCCATGTTCACCACTGATGGTGCCACCCAGCTGGTGCACCAGCTCAAACAATGCGCGGATACCTGCCACCAGTTCCGGGTCTTCCTGGCTGTTGACTACGCCCTCTTTCTTGATACGGATATGGAGGTTGCCATCGCCGGCATGACCATAACACACTGCGTGAAAGTGATACTTCTTACCAATTTCCTTTACCCCACGTATCAATGCCGGTAGTTCGGCGCGGGGCACCACGGTATCTTCTTCCACGGTATACCCTTCCAGCTTTACCGCTTCGGCCACCACGCGCCGCATGCGCCAAAGTTCGGTTTTTTGCTGTGCATCGTCTGCAAAATAAATATCGCCTGCATCATACTGTGTTAACAGGTTACTAATTGCTTCCATCTCGTTCATCAGTATGTCGGGATGGTTACCATCTACCTCAATGATCAGGTGCGCCTCGGTATCGTCGGTAATGGGCACCACCGCATTGTTTATAAAGCGGCTCACGATGCGCAAAGCATCTATCTCCACCAGTTCAAGTGCGCTGGGAGTAAAGCCCGCCCTGAATATCGCGCTCACTGCTTCGCCGGCTTTCTCCAACGAACGGAAGGGCACCAGCATCAGCAGGTCGTATTGGGGAAGGGGTAAGAGCTTCAATACAATTTTGGTGACAATTCCCAACGTGCCTTCGCTGCCTACCACCAGTTGGGTAAGGTTATAACCCGTGGAGTTTTTCAACACGTTGGCACCCGTCCATATAATATCGCCGGTAGGCAATACCACTTGCAGGTTGAGTACATAATCTTTCACCACGCCATACTTCACCGCTTTTGGACCGCCGCTGTTGGCTGAAATATTTCCACCAATAAAACAAGAGCCCCTGCTGCTGGGATCGGGCGGATAAAACAGGCCTTTTTCTTTCACTGCATCCTGCAGCACTTCAGTGATAACGCCCGGCTCGGTGATCACCTGCAGGTTGCGCTCGTCGATGTGGAGAATGCTGTTCATGCGATCAGTGCTGATAAGCACGCCGCCCAGGTAGGGCAGAGCGCCGCCCGCCAGTCCGGTGCCCGCGCCGCGGGGTGTAACGGGTATGCGGTGCTCGTTGCAGATCTTCATCACCTCGCTGATCTCTTCGGCTGTTCGTGGACGTAATACTATCTCCGGAGGATAGACCAGGTGTTCAGTTTCATCATGGCCATAATTGGCGCGCGATTCATCATCTGCCAGCACAAAATCGTATCCAACAATCTTTCTGAACTGATCAATAATAGCAGGAGTAATCGTGCCTTTCGCTACAGTTTCCATAATCCGGCAAAGCTAAGTTGCGGGCGGTTTGTGGCAAAGCGGTTTTGTTCGCGCCAGGGCACAAAGATCTCCTTCGCGCCCTGGCGCGCCACATCTCTATTCAATTATATAAACCTTCGGATTCTCCGCGTGAAAGACCCTCCACCTGCCTGTATTTGCGGCCAGCACCGAATCTATATACTCCGTATTATCATGACCCGCGCGGCCTTCGGGATAGATATACAGCTTCGCGTTTTTCTGCAGGTGAGTATTGATGAAATTGTCGACACGCATTCGCGCGGTATCAGATTGCGGGACTTCCAATACATCGGCCCTGGTATAGTATTTCAGAAAATCTTTCAGTATCCATCCGTCTTGCAGCAGCACTGCATCGCCGGGCTGCACTGCATTCTTTACCGGCTCGGTCTTCACATAGTACAGGTCATTCTCCAGGTTCAGCAGGTAGCGAATGCTGCCCAAGAAGTTTATCAGAAAAAGACATACCGCCATGAACACCACACCGGCCGCGGGTTTCATTCGAAACGGGAAATGCCCGCGGCCGTGCATCAATGTACCCAGCAGCATCACCCAGAACAATACAGTCTGGAAAATCCAGAACTCGAGAATCTCAGGCTCCCAGAAACAAAAGAAAATGCTGTACACGATGGCGGTCACCATCAGCGGTCTTAACCCATAGCCATAGCTTTTTCGAAGCGTAGCATATTTGGCAATAAAGCGAATGGAAAGCCAGAGCATCATGGCTGCCAGCAACAGGCTCAGCACGGTAAGAAAAATGGCCATCCCCTCGCCCATGTCGCGCACGAGGTATAGTTCGTCGGCAAGAGAATGTTCGCCTGCGGCTTTGGCGAGAAAGCTGTTGACCACGGGCAACTTAAACACAAAATGCCCGCCGATGAATGCATGCGACAGGCCGGTGGCAACATACAAAGGCATCTTGAGGCTGGGCGCTACCCAGTAATCGTCGCCCGCCGCATAACCTTGCAGCCAGAGCATCCATTTGGCAAAAGAATTTTGCCCTTCCACCATCCATCCTACAATAAAATAGGCACCGCCCACCAGCACAATGCCGATGGCCGCATATTGCACGATGGCTTTGGGAAGATTTATTTTCTGACGATGCTGCCAGAGTATGTATAAAATAGTAACGGAAAAAAGTATATGCACCTGGTGAAACAGTATAGCCGCCGAGTGCAATAAGGCTACTTTCCATACATCGCGCTGGCCAAAGGCGGGATCGCTGAGTATGTACAAAGCTGCCAGCAGGAAAAACATGGGTGGCGCGTACACTTCAATATTCACGCTGTAAAACCACATGCCATACGAAAAGGCAATTACGGAAATGGCGGCGAGCGACAAGCCAACAGGCTGTGCAAAGCGGTTGCGCAAAATGCAATATGCTACGGCCAGGCTAGCGCTGCCCCAGAGCGCAGTGAATGCCTCTACCAGGTAATAGTCGGCCACACCCGGAATGACCGCCTTGACGGCTACCAGCCAATAGTGCGTGATGAAATGATACAACAGGTGGTGCTGGTGAAACAGCCCCGAGCCATAGGCAATGCCGTTCAGGTAACCAATAGAATCGTGCGGGCCTGAAAAATTGGAGGCCAGCGTAAACAGGAAAAAGATGAAGAAGAGTAAATACACAAAAACAAATTCCGGTATGCCGCTGATTCGCTTCATCTATATCGTTTAACGGGTTATAAAAGCAAACCGGTTCTTCAGGCGCAGGAACCATTTTTCAAAGAAATGGAACGAGGCTATGCTCACCACTATCGACAACACCAGCCCGATAAGCGCCGAAGCCAAAGCTACCCAAACATTATCTTCGGGCCATTGCATTTTTACTACCAATCTTACGGCCGCATACATACCCAGCAGGTGCAGACAGTAAAGACCATAGGTATATATGCCCAGTTTGCTCAACACTTTAGATTGGCCCATTTTAAACAAACTGCCGCGCGCATAATTCTGCTCCAGTATGATCATGCCAAAGAAGAACCCGATTACGAGTCTTTCAAAAATCACCGGCACTCCGCAGGTGAATATGTATTCTTTGAAAAGACTGAAGCCGATAGCGCCCAGGTATATGGCTGCCACCGTGCCTTTGTTCATTTTGCTGACAAAGTCGGAAAATCTATTGGGAAATGATGAATACCAGGCCAGCAATCCGCCCAGCGCCATATCGCCGATCAGCGAAAAAGTATGGAAATATCGCACCGCATGGTCATCTTCGGTACCTGCAGTATAAAAACTGCGAAACACCAGCGAGAACAACATGATGGATAAAAAGATGTATTTGTAATACTTCGCAGGCGTAAACCTGAGGATGATGGGCCAGGCAAGATAAAATTGTTCTTCTACGCATACCGACCACAATACCGACAGCAGGATGGCATCGGGTTTGGTGGGCCAGGTATTCATATAATCAAAATTGCCCGCGAAGAAAAGATAGTACCAGGGGTTAGCGCTTTCGCTCATCACTTCGCCACCCATTTTTTTAATGAAGGGGAAAACCACGAAACCAATAAACAGGCACAGAAAATACAAAGGCCATATGCGCAATATGCGACGCACATAGAAATTACCGATATGAATAGTGCCGGTAAATTCTTTTTCTTTTATCAATAAAAAAGTAATGAGAAAACCGCTCAGTACAAAGAAGAAATTGACGCCCAGCGTACCATATTTGAACAGGAACTCCTGTACCTGGAAAAAGCCGGGAGCTGATTTTTCAGTATAACTGAAAAAAGACAGGTAACAGTGGTGCAGGTAAACGGCGAAAAAACAAATAAACCGCAATCCGTCCAGGTTAGGGAAAAAGATGCGGGTCTTTTGGTTAGCTGGAGCTTGCTGCATCTATGGGTTTAAGGTTATTTTTTATTCACCAGGTCGTCGAAGCTTACACCAATCATTTCTTCCAGTTCCAGCTTTACGACATTCAGGTTGCGTTGCAATTCCGATTTACGAATCTGTTGTTCAAAATAAAGCGCTTCAGCTTTATTAAAAGCTTCAGCGGTGATGAGGTTATCTTCAAAATCTTTTTCAGCCAGTTTATAGCGGGTGTACTCTGCCTGGGTGAGGCGTGTTTGCAGTTCCAGTTTTTCCTTATGCATCAGGTAATCTTCATATTTGGTCAGCACCTCGCGGCGAATGCGGCGATAGCGTTCATTTTTTTCTGCTTCGGCAATTAGTAGGTTTTCACGCGCCGCTTTCACCTCATTGCTTTTTGACGAAAAGAAATCGAGCGGCAGGTTCACACCAAAGTTGTAGCGCGGGTAGAAAATTTGCCCATTCAGTCCATTACTGCTGTTATCCTGTTTGATTGAAAGTTCGTTCAGGTTGCCCGACACGAAAAAAATGTTCAGCCAGGAGCCTTTTGCCCTGCGCAGGTTGGCTTCGGCCACATTCACGTTGCGGTCAGCAATTTCGTAGTTGGGGTTCTGCAGGGCGAGGGCCACCAGCTTCTCGCGAATGTCAGTCTCCTTGCTCTTTACATTGGGACTATAAGTGCGCTGGGGGTTATTCTGAGAAAAGACCACCAGGCTGGACATCAGCAGCAGGCCGCATATGAAATAGTTCTTTGGTGTTGGTTTCATATTAATGTTCGGTTGCTTAGGTTGATTCGATTGTTTCAGTTGTTTTTACGTTTCGGTCAAACTGTTGCATTTTCAACAAGAGGGCTATACCCGCATAAAAATATAACACACTGGGGTATTGACCGATGGCCTGTTGCGAAAACTGCGCCACCATCATGGTAAAGATACTTACCAGGTTGGCAACGTACAAGGTTTTAATGTACGGATCCTTTACCCGGTAAAAATATTTGATCCCTGCCCGCAGCACGAAGTAGTAAAATATCAACAACATGGCCAGGCCAATGGGTCCCTGCTCCATCATGGTTTGCATAAAGGCGCTGTCTGGTGGTATACTACTCAGATAATGGCCCGGGTTGTAGGTCGCGCCCGCCATACCCGCCGTATTGAGTCCGCCGCCAATGGGGTGCTTCCAAACATAAGGTTGCACCATTTTCCGGTTCAGGTCGCGCACCAGGGCTGAGGGGTCTTTAGAGCCTTCGAAGGTGGACCTCAGCCTGTTAATGATCATGTTATTGTATATGGGCGCATACAGCAGACCTATCAGACCTATTCCAAAAATGGCTGAAAATATCAGGGTTCGCCTTTCATAAAGGGTAAGGATGCAATAAAATGCTATGCCGGCAACTATCATCAACGTGGCGGTGCGGGTGCCGGTATAGCTCGAAGCCAGGAAGTGGATGACCGCCAGCAGCAGGTAGGCAAATTTCTTTTTGGCGGCTTTTGTCCTTATCCCCAATATCAGCAACAGCACGCAGCCACAGGCATACAGGATACCTGCCGCGGCGGGGTCTGATACCAGGCCGAAGCGGCGCACAAAGCCCATGTTGATGAAGAGGTCAACGCGCTTGGGATCGGCCATCAGCCAGGAGTATTCCCAGCCGAAAAATCCCAGCCACTGCTGTTTGCACGCATATAGTGCATGAATGGTGGACACAATGATCCACATGCGCATGAAAAACTTCAGCGACCAGCGCGAATCAATCAGCATGTAGGTGATAAGTATAAATATGACAAAGCTGATCTGCTTGCGTGTAAAATTGAACCAACCCACTTTGCTGTTCATCTCCGGGTTGAAAAAGATGAGAAAGAGATAAGCCACCATCACCAGGCTCCACCAGATGATGGGACTGCTCCAGGTTTCGCCGGTGATCTGTTGCCGGTACCGGTCTTTGGTAAGTATGGCCAGCAACGTGAGGTAAGAAAAAAATTCAGGGATAAGTCCCGTGGGAATCGGTATAGGCACATTGGTAAGCCGTGTGGGAAGCAACAGAAAAAAGCAAACGACGAAGCTGAGCACATAACCTGCCCAGGGATACATCACGCTCAGAATGCAGAGCAAAGCGCCGCCCACCACAAAAGTGAGACCTGCTGTGAGCTTGTAGCTGATGAGCACAGTGGCGTAAGCCATACATACCGACAGTATGGCGAGGATCAGCAGGCCCAACGGGCTGGCCATTTTGCGTGTAATAATCTGGTCGCGGAACCAACTAGCCACTCCGGAATTTTTATTAGCTAAATTTCTTTCCATGGGGCACTAGAAGAACAAGAACTTTATAAAAAGTCCCACGCAAAAAACAATTGCGAACAAGGTGCTGATCATCTCAAACACCTTGTAGTCGGGTTCCTCTTTTATTTCGTCATTGTTCTCGTACTCGTACATACGGATCGTTATTATTTTTCGCGGGCCATACTCTCTTTGGGTGTTATTAATGCCCTTTGAAAGTAAGCGCCTTTATCTTCTTTGGGTTTTTCGGTTTTTTCTTTTTTCATTCTGAACAACCACCACATGCCGCTCTTTTCAGCGAGGTTGTACAGCACTATGGGAATCATTATGCCTGCGGCCACGCTCACTACCATGATCAGCGGTACATTTTCTGTGCCAATCACCCGCACCATCAGCACGCGCGTGCCCGCGGTAACCATCAGGTGCATCACGTATATATACAGTGAATGATAGCCTATTACGCGCAGGAAGCGGAATATATTCAGCTTTTGCAGTACAAATGAAATATTCATCACAAAAGCGCCACCCACCAATGCGGTAATGATGTACAGCTCGGGGCGGTAAAACTGCACATAATAATCATCGCCATTAAGCAAGTTAAGCCTGGTGAAATAGTGCTGCAGGGCAACGAAAACCGGCAGCAGCATTAACAGCATTTTATATGACGAAAGCAGTTTGAAATTCTTGCCGTTGATGATGAGGTCTGATACAATATCGCCTATGGCAAAAAAAACGTAGAAGAATAGCACATCGATCAGGAAGCCGATTTGAAGGTTGTTGGCATAACACCAGCCGGCAACGCTGTACATCAGCAAGCCCAGCAGCAATTGCTGCACCGGCTTGAATTTGGCATACCAGGCTATGGCAGCATACATCACACTTACAAAGAACAATGCATTGAGATACCAGAACTGTTCAATTTTGCGCGGGTTGAAAATAAGATTCAGATAATCCAGGGGAACGCGCTCAGCATTTACATATCCTGCAAATACCAGTTGCAGCGTTACCTGGATGGTACCCCATATCATCAGCGGGTAGAATATGGTACTGAACCTGTTGTTCACGTATCCGTTAAACCCCCTGCGCATGAGGCTTCCGCCGAGAAATATGCCCGACACAATAAAGAACAGGGGCATGCGAAAACTGAAAAAGAAAATATTGAAATACTTGAGTAACGGATAGCTGTTTGAACCAACGCCTACATTGGCGAGTCCTTCAAACACGTGGCGATATACCACCAGCAGGATACAGATTCCCCTGGCATAATCAATCCATGGGTTTCGGTTCCGGCCCAAAATATGCTGTGCGTTAAATAAAAAATCTTTCACGTAGTCAGGTTTTAGGTTTAAGGTTAAGGTTATTGTCAAAAGGTAAGTTACAGCTTCATGCTGTCCAGGTCAACATAGTTCAATACAGAACCCATGAATTTTTCACCTGTACTTTTCAGAAACTGAACGGATTCTTTATCGGTCTGGCGAAATACGGAACGGGCAGAAAAAACCACAATGATACCGTCAACGTATTTCGACAACTCTTTGCTGTCGGCATGATTATTCAAGGCGGCGCCTTCTACAAATACATAATCATAGCTTTCAGCAATGCGAGGAAGGTTTTCCAGCAGATTGCTTTTTGGAAGTACTTCAGCAGGGGTATGATTACCTTCAGAGCAGCCGACTATATCTGTGTTAGGAATGGTGGTCATGCTTGTGATGCTCCAGAACTTGTCCACTGCATTGGCCTGGCCATTCATGCTGAATTGCTCCAGCGTAGGCTTGGCCTCAAATTTCCTCGTCAGAGTGTTGTTGGAAAAATTAGCATCAATCAGCAACACTTTCTTCTTGGTAAGGCAAAGGCTGTTGGCCAGCGATTCGATGATGGTGGTCTTACCTTCGCCCGGTTTGGTGCTCGTTACCAGGAAAATCTTCTTCCCACTGTTCTCCAGCTCATACCGGAGTTTTCGCAGGTTTTGTACAAAGGTCAGTTCATCATCTGCCCTTTCCGAATCTCCGTTTACATGGAAATAATCACTCACTTCTTTCCTCTTCAGATCAATTTTGTTGAGTGATGTAAGTAGTCGCAACTTGGTGGTGCGCTGGAATATTGATGGAGTCTTGAATGATGTGTCCAAAAACTCCAGGCCTACTATTATGAATGATGAAAGGAAGAACATGAGCGCGCCCGACAAGCCGAGTATCAGCGTACGTCGTGCCGATTGCGGTTTGAAGGCCGGTTGTCCTACCAGCGTTTGTTTAAAGTTGTTTTCGGGGTTTACATCCAGGTCGAGAGAAGCCTGGAGACTTTTCTTCAGCGATTCATACTCTTGTGAGGCTATGCGCAATTCATCTTCTTTGGCTCTCAGAATTACTTCTTCGCCACCGCCGGAAGATGTAAGTCTTTCGTACTGCGCTTTCTGCTCCTTAAACATTTTCACGTTGTTTTCCGCGGCCAGGATCTGTTGCTGCAGTTCGATCTTACGGTCTACCAACTGCGATTGCTGGGTCTGCGCCAGCTCGCGCGTGCGCGCGGTGCCCGGGCTGACGGAGCCCGACAATTGCTGCATTTTACGGAGGTTGGCGTCTATCTGGTCCTGTATTCTCCTGACTTCTTCGGCCGATTTGCCGGCTTTTTCGAGTTCCAGGTTTTCATTCTGGCGACGCAGCGCCAGGTATTCGGCATTGCTGTTGGAGGTGCCTGCATCGGCGGGAATACTACTGCTTACATTTCTCAGTTGAATTTCCACTGCTGCCAGCTCACCCCTCAGTATGCTCAGTCGTGCCTGTTCGCGCTGGTAGTTGGAAGTAAGTTCCGATACTACCGACATGGCTGCCGAAGCGCGGTCGGCCACATTGGGCGTACCGATCTTGGCGCGGTATTCCTGCAGTTTAGTGGTAAGGCTGTCAACCACCCTTTTCTTTTCAGCCACCAGGCTGTCGAGTTTGGCGGTTGACTCCTGTGAACGCACACCATAGATTGAATTAAAAAAGCGGATGAATTGTTCCCCGATCGTGTTTACCACGAATGCAGATAACTCTGGATTTTCTGAACGGAAATAGATATTAATAAAGTCGCTTCGCTCTACGCGGGAGAAACTCAATCCACCCGAAAGCGACCAGCCATCGTATTTGTAAAGACCTATCAGGTCAAACACCTTTCTTTCTTCCGGATCGAAGGGGTTCAGCAGGTCCAGGTCGGCTATCTTGCGGCGAAGGATCTGCTTGGCTTTTTCGTGATTTACAAGTACGTATTCGTTCTTTTTCTTTTTCTCGTCGCTCAGTTTTCTGAAAGGCTTGCTGTCTTCCAGGTCGTGCAGCATCAATTTATAGGAGAGCATGCCCATTACTTTGGGCGACTTAAACGTTTCGATCACGTTATTGAAACGGAGGTCAATTTCATAGATGTTGATGCTCTCGTCTTTCGCAATACTTACCTTTTTTTCCATGGTAAAGCCGGTGGAATATTGCGAAACCGACTCATACAACTTAGGCTGTACCATGGTGAATGCAAAACCCGCTGCCAGGCCCAGTACGCTACAGAAAATAATGATCCACTTTTTGCGTAGCAACGAATGCAATAGATACATCAGATCCATGAGGATTCGTTTTGTAGTTTCAGGTGAAATGTACCAAAAAAATCCGGGAACCGAAGATGGACTTCCCGGATTTTAATTGGTTTATAAGCACGACAGGTGGGTTAGTTCCTGTCTTTAATCATCTTCGTCGATTGTACCGGCAGTCCATTCACTTTCAAAGTTACCATGTACACCCCGGTATTCAGTCTGCCCTCACCTACATTCAGTCTCAGCAAGGTGGCGCCGGCCGGAATTGAACCGAAGTTACGACGATAAACAACTCTACCAGTGATATCGTACACTTCCACAGATACCTGGTTAGTAGCAGAGCTGTTGTTAAATTCCAGGTTGATATGGTCGTTGAATGGATTCGGATACACCCTGGTTTCCACTTTAGCCTGCTCAGCAATTTCAGTAGTGATCTGCTCGCCTGTCTGCGTGGTGCTTACCAGGTCGGCAGATGGTGTGGGTTGTACAATACCGTTTGGCATAGTGCCGCCCTGGATGTCGTTGTACGACTGTATGATCATGGCGGATGTAAATCCATAGATCAGTGAATTCCTAACCGGTGTTGAGAATTCTATCAGCACTTCACCATTCATATCCGGTTCGATATCTCCAATCCACACCATATGGGTAGAGTTCATGAATGGGTTGAAGTGTACAGTGCGACCATTGATCGTATAGGTCATGGTAAAGTCCCTGCCTCCGAACAGCGCATTATCAATAGTTCCGGTGAATCCTATGCGGTAGCGTTTCGATTTATTCAGACCCGACAGCCTCATGGTAGCCACCTGGCCTTTGTCGATCCAATAGCTCGATTGCAGCGCATTGTCAGGAACAACACCAGAGTTGTTGCCGGTTCTTGGACCATAAGCATATTCACCATTGAATATCTTCTCTATCGACAATACTATTCCGCTCAGCGAATTATCCTGTCTCATCAGGTTCGGCCATGTTCCAACAAAGTTGGGCAGTGCCTGGGTATTATTCCATGGAGCGGGCGCATTATCCACCGAGAAGTTGAAGTTGATATTCACCTGGTTTTCCGGTGTAATCAGTGCTTTCTTATTGCTCCAGGCAGAGTTACCGCCGGGTCCGATGGCACGTACGCGGAACCAGTACTTGGTATTCGCAGCCAGGCCGCTGGCCACACCAGAGTTGATCAGCGAAGAAGAGCCTGGTGCTACCAGGGTGCTGGTGGCCCCGGTGAAGTTTTCATTGGTAGCCCTCTGCACTTCATACCTGTACTCGTTGTTGGCCCTGTCTGACCAGTAAATTTCCGCACTGGTCATATTTTGCCTTAACTGTACATATAAGTTGCTTGGCGGCATCAGGGTCACCGACGGGTCATACTCCTCAATCTGCACGCCATTCAGCGCCATGTAGTTACCCGACAGACGTTCGATGTTCACAATCACTTCGCCATTGGCCGGCGGAGTAATGCCGTTCAGGTTGGCCGTAGAGTGAGCATTGTACCTCGGGTTCAACGTGTCAGCTATGCTGGCATTTACATAGAAGCGTGTAGAAGCTGCACGGCCGTCCATAAGGCTGCCTACAAACACCAGGTTGTAACGCTTGGCCGGGTTGAGACCGAAGAAGCGTATCCTGCGCGCTGCCGGATCCCAGTCAACGATACCACCAGCCAGTACTGAATCGGGGAATACACCCGAGTTGTTGCCGGTGCGCTGACCCATTTCATTCACATCATCCCAGCCATCCATCAGCTGAATTCCGAACGGAGTAACTGCATTGGTTTCATCGCGCAGGTTGGTCAACTGGTTACCTGCATTACCATAACCTATCAGGTTATTCCACGGTGCAGGTGCCGGTATGTATTGAGCGATGTTTACGAATACCGAGCGAGTAAGAGCATCGGATACACTGATACTGATCTGTTCTGTAGCCAGACCGCCATGGTCGTCGGTAGCCTGGATGGTCAGGTAGTGGAATCCGATATCATCTATGGTCGGGTTGGCTGTGATGCGGTAGTTGCCTCCGCCCAGTGAAGTGAGCGACACAAACGACGGCTTGTTCAGCACAGTCACAGTCAACACATCACTCGGATCATCAGCCACATTAAAGTCATCTGATACAGAAGAACCTGCCTTCACATAGAGCGTGTTGTTCACTCCGCTGATCAATGGCTTATTGTTGCCGGTTGTAGCCGATACGGTATCGCTCGATTCACCCAGACCCAGGTGGTTCACACCTCTTACATAATAGAAGTACTGCGTATAAGGCTCAACATTCGGATCGAGCAACTGAACGCTGTCCCTTGCTGCATCAGGAGTGAGTGCAGTGTAAGGTCCGTTTCTGTCGGTTGCCCTGTATACCTTGTACGAGTTTTCATTGTATGCAACATCATTCCAGGTAATACGCACACCCTGGTTCGGTACAACCTGTGCCTGCACATTGGTTGGCTTGGCCGGTGTAGTTCCGTCGTCGATCTGCGCCTCTACCACCAGTGCATTCAATATAGCACCTACGTAGGCCGAATTATGTTCGCCAGACATAGTGAAGGTTATTTCACCAGCGGCATTCGGTTGTACCTGGTAGATAGTATCTGTGTTAGTTGTATTATTCGCCAAAATCACTTCGGCTGTCTGCCCTGCTGCAGTATAGCGCGTGCTGGTGTTCGGGGTCCAGTTGCGCCAGCCTTCATTGTTAATTACTGCCTGGCTGGTGCTGGCGAAGAACACGAGATTGTATTTCTTCTTCGGATCCAGGCCATAAACCTGCAGCTGGGCGCTGCGGCCACCCTGGTTGTGGCCAATCTGCAACTGGTCTAACATCACGTTATCAGGGAATACACCCAGGCCACCTGCCTGCGCACCTGCGGCCGAGGCCGTGATGAGGCCACCAGACAAATACCTGATACCAGCTCCTGAGTTCTGTCCCTTCTTATTGATCAGGTTGTTCATATTGAAGCCACCTGTGTTGATCTGGACGTTGTTCCAGAGCGCAGGGCCATTAGTGAAGAATTTGAAGCTGATCTGGATCGTCTCGTTCGGATCCACTTCATTTACTATAATGTTGAACGAACGGCTTGTCCAGGCACCAAATCCATCATCCACAATCACGGTCATATTATACAGACCGCTGGCTGCATAGCCTGGTTTGAACTTCAGCTGACCGGTGCCATTGCCGGTGTTGGTGAATGTTACCCAGCTTGGCTTGTTCTGGAACGACCATACCATATACTGGTTCATTTCAGCATCGGTAGCTGTCAGGTTCACCACTACAGAATCACCTTCGTTCACGGTCACGTCATTGATGGGGTTCAATACGGGCAGGCTGTTATCGTTCACCACGATGGTGAAGCGTGCAGTATCTCTTCCGCCAAAGCCGTCATCAACAATACACCTGAGTGTAAAGCCGCCCTGTTCGCCTTCGGGTGGACTCACCACGATGTTGGCGTTTCCATTGCTTACTGGCTGGATGCTGGCAAAGTAAGGCAAGCCAGGCACAATGAATTGCAGCGGGTCACCATCAGGGTCTGTAGCCGAGATGGGTATAGACACTGAACTGCCCTGGCGCACTGTGAAGTCAGGCACCGATATAATTTTCGGTCTGCTGTTGGCCGTAGCCACATTCACCGTATTACTGAATGCCGACGGTGTGGGCGATCCAATAGCGCGTACACGATAATAATAATGTACGTTGGCAAATACCGGCTTATCCTCATAGCTCTTCTGCGAGCCTGCACCACCCGGCACGGTTGCCAGTAATTCAAACTCGGTATCGTTGCCTACACTACGCCAGATTTCAAATGCAGTTTCGTTATTACTATTGTCGTTCCACTGCAGCAACACGGTCTGCAATGCAGGCGACGAAGCGGAGAGACCGCTTGGCGCTGTGGGCGCCGGAGGCGGAGCCTGGGTAGTGGCCGATGCAGTGCTGGAATAGTTAGATGCGCCAGCAAAGTTTACGGCACGTACCCTGTACCAATATTGTGTGCTTGCATTAAGACCGGTATCCGCGAAGGTGTTCACATTCGCATTCACAGTAGCGCGCGGCAGGAAGGGACCTCCGGCAGATGTAGCACGCGTAATTTCAAATCCAGTCTCATTATTGCTGGCATCGTTCCAGCTCAGGTTGATGCGGCTGCTGCTTACAGCGTTGGCCGAAAGACCTGTCGGAGTTGACGGAACGCCGCCGCTGGGATCACTACCAGTAGCGAAGGCTGTATTGGGCACAGCCACATAGCTGCCACTTGTTCCAACTCTCCAGTTAAACTTCATCACTTCACCACCTGTCTTTTCAAAGAATACCAATGTGAAAGGAAGCGCATCACCGCTGTTGATGGTGAAATTGCCTGAAGTCACGCACTGCTCGCCATGCAAACCGTCATTATTAATGGTGCCGTTTGAGTTGGGATTGTAGCCCGTGTTGAAGTACAAGCGGCTGCCATCGTCTGAACAAATCTGGAACGAGTGGGTGCTGGTGCTGCCGGTGCGCCTGATATGACCTTCCCATACAAATCCAAAATAATCGTTGAGACCAGTGGGACGTACACTCAGGTCAATATTGTTTGACATACCTTCCTTCACAGGTGTCAGTGTGTTGAAGTCGGGAAGTTCGTCCCAATCTCCTGCATACACTTTATAACATACACCTTTCTGTCTTGTATAAGCATTCACCTGTGCACTCGGTGCCGATTCATTACCGGCCGCATCTCTTGCAACTACAGCAAACGCATATTGCGTGTTGGGTGTGAGCTGGTAAATTTCATAGCGGGTGTTGGGTGTGGTATATGATTTCACACCATTGATATAAATATCATATGCTGCAACACCCACGTTATCGCTTGATGGAGACCACCTGAGTGTTACCTTATCGCGCAAGGTACATACCACTTCCACGCCGGTAGGCGCCGTGGGCGCAACCAGGTCAGAAGGTGTACTTACCGTAGCTTCATTGGAAATAGCGGCTGCGCCATAATCACCAATAGCACGAACTATATAGTAGAGATCTTTACCCGAAGGCTGGTTTTGGTCGATATAAGTCGTCACATCCGGATCCGTTATAGCAATCAGCTTATACGGTCCGCCCGAACCACCCGTGCTTCGGTAAATCTCAAAACCTGTTTCGTTGGTACCCGGGTTGGGGTTCTGCGTCCACTTGAGGTGAATATTCACCTGGTTTTCTACCGTAGCCATCAGGTTAGTGGCCGGTTCCGGTTTGGGTTCGCCGTTAGCAGAAATTACATTGAAGGCGGGGCTGAAGTCAGAGCCGCAACCAAATTGTTCATTCGCTTTAGCCCTGTACACACCAGGTATAGCATTAAAGAACCTGCCGGTACCCACTTCCTGGTTGTTGCGGAACCATTGGTAGCTGGTATATCCTTCGGGCAGCATTAAAGGTACAGTGGTGCTGCCATCAGGAGCAGGCAATACATTACTGTGAAGACCATCCGACATGTTGATAACAATCGGCGGAGTGGCAGTAAGTGCTTTTTCGCCCACTACTACCGGTTTGGGCGACCATTCAGACCATTCTGTATCCTGGAATTTCCTTTTAAAGCGAACGCGGTAAGTACCATTTGCTTTAAGGGTTATGGTATTACCGGTAAATGCACTAACATAGTTACTGTTAGAGCTCAGCGTATAGTTAGTGTATTTCTGTTTGGGGTTTACATAATTCCGGTTAGATGGGTTATTCGCGTCAGTGAGAGGGAAAATAGAATTAGCAGTAGCGGTGGCGATAATTTCACCATTTCTTTCCCACTGATACTGGTAATAGCCTGGTGAAATGCCCAGCCTGGCGCTGACGGTCTCACCCGGACAAAATTCATTTCGCTGGAAATAAACCAGGGGATTTGCTTTATGCATGTCATTCATCCATTGCACAAAGCCCGGCAATTGCCAGTGCTCGTACCAGACGGAGTGACCAAGATCTTCGAATAGGGTAAACTGTATGTCGGCCCCTAAATTTTTAAGTCCGTTGTAAACGGCATTTGAAAAACCGGGGTTGGGGTTATTATCTTTTCCACCAGAAGAAAACCAGATGGGAATCTGCATGAAATCGTTGAAATTGCTGGCGCCGGTTGCAGCCGCAGAAGGAGCTGTTTTAGCAACCCACTGCGGGAAGTAAGCGGCCAGGTGCCATGCAGCTCCACCGCCGTTTGAAAGACCGGTTACAATTACACGATCACGGTCCAGGTGCACATATTTGTACATCGAATCAATCATAGCGAGAATGGCTTCAAAAGCTCCGTTGGTCGGCGGGTTACCGGAAGGAGTACCCCAGTCGCTCCAGCAGCTTGCACCAGCCTGTGCCTGCGGATAGATCAGGAAACCGTCGAACTCACCATTATCTACACGCTGGCGGAAGAGGTTACCGCCATGCAACAACTGGCGCTCGTTCTCGTAAAATCCTCCGTTGGAAGGACAACCAGGTTCGCCGGCACCGTGCATAAACAACATGGCGGGAAATTTCTTACCGGGGTTGGCAGACCATGTCTTCGGGAACTTTATACGGAAAGCTATCCGGTTACCATTAAAGTTGATGAAATACGCTTTGAACGAGGAGGCATCAAAGCGGCCCGACCCTGTACTTACGCCATTGGCTGCAATACTTACCCATTTTTGCAGCCCGGCCACATTAGGATTAGGGTTTTGAGGGGAGCCGAGTGCTGCTCCACTGTTATAGCGAACGATAGGGTCGTTCGGATCGAAAACGTTTTGCCCTTGCGAGAACGCAACACAAAACAACACTCCAATTGTGGTGAGAAGTAATAATCGTTTCATAATTCGCTATGATTAAGACGTTAATTGCAAAACCGTTAATAAAGCCAAAATGGTTTTAAATGAGGATATTAACCTGGGCTTTAAACAATTTTAGGGAGGTATATTGGAGGCGTTACACAGGTGGCTTTCGAAAGGAATATAGAGGCAATCACAAAGGGTATTTCGGACGGATACTTGGAGGGAAAAATCTGAAGTGGCTCAAAAATAATACAAATTTCCAAAAAGTGAAATTATTTACTCTCTATTTATCCGGCAATGCTACTTAGTGGGAAAATCAATTGATTAAGCTTTCTTTGCGTTTCATTACAATAATTAATACATACCGTACGATTCATATCCTGGATTTGATTTTTATTAAACTATGACTGTCTTTATTATTGTTTTCTGGATAAGCCTTGCGATTGTGTTCTACAGCTATATAGGGTATGGTATGTTGCTCTGGGTGCTGGTGCGGATCAAAAGGCTGTTCAGGAAACGAATCATACCGCCATTACCCACCGGGGAACTGCCCAGGGTGGCCCTGGTGGTGGCGGCCTATAACGAAGAAGACTATATCAGGGATAAGATTCTCAATACCCGCGAACTCGATTATCCGGCCGAAAAGCTGGAAGTAATTTTCGTGACCGACGGATCGAGCGACCGCACACCAGATATTGTACGCGAATACGAATTCATCAGGTTGCTTCACCAGCCCGAACGCAAAGGAAAAATTGCCGCGGTAAACCGGGCCATGCAATATGTGGAATCGCCCCTGGTTGTATTCTGCGACGCCAATACCCTGCTCAACAAAGAATGCCTCCGTGAAATAGTCAAGCACTATGCCGACCCCAAAGTGGGGGGTGTGGCCGGTGAAAAGAAAATACTCACGCATGGTAAAGGCGTAGGCGCTGCTGCCGGCGAAGGACTTTACTGGAAATACGAATCCATTCTCAAAAAACTGGATTCTGAATTGTACAGCACCATGGGCGCTGCAGGAGAATTGTTTTCTGTACGCAAAGACCTGCTCGATGAAGTGCCCGAGGGTACCATAATAGAAGACTTCGTACAATCCTTGAAGCTCTGCGAAAAAGGTTATGTGGTAAGATATGAGCCCAATGCCTGGGCTGCCGAAGCGCCATCAGCGAGTATAAAGGAGGAAATGAAACGGAAAGTGCGGATTTGTGCGGGCGCCTTCCAGGCCATGATACTTCTTAAAAGACTGTTCAATGTATTTAAATACCCGGTAGTAAGCTTCCAACTGATCTCGCACCGCATACTGCGCTGGACCATCTGCCCCATATCCCTTATAACCTTATTGATAAGTAATATTTTGATTGTAATGGGCGCAAACGAGCTTTGGTTTTACAAGATCACGCTGGCACTGCAGAGTGTATTTTACCTACTTGCCATGATAGGCTGGATCTTTGCCAGCCGCGATATTAAGATCAAAGCGCTGTATATACCCTTTTATTTCTTGTTTATGAACCTCTCTGTATTCATGGGTTTCAACCGGTTTATCAGGAATAAACAAACGGTTTTGTGGGAAAGAGCAGGGCGCCAGAAACATGCATAAAATACCACACATTGGGTATTTGGGTTTTGAAAAATAAATGGAATTTTGCGTGCAGTAAAGAAAATATAATAAACAGTAATGTTTGGTTTATTGATTTTTGTTACTATTTTTACCGGGCTTTTGTACACCCCTAATTCCACATTCCTACGAAAATGCCGGCAGGCATATGATTTGATAGCTTATACTGATTACCACAAATCCTTAGAAATTCCTCTTGCAACTGATTCCGCAATCAGGTAATCCACGTTAACATCCTGTAAAGCCATATCCCGTATCAGACTATGGCCGTTTGATCTATATTTTTTGATTAGGTCTCAATACCTCTGTAAACCACTTGTCCAAATGCAAGCCTGTTGAAAAATTGCGAACCATTCAAGCTTAACTATTTTTCTGCCCATGAAAAAGAATATACTCGCAATTGATGACAGTAAAGCAATGCGGTTTTTATTGCAAACTGTACTCGGCAAAGACTACCAGGTAATAACTGCTCCCGATGGATGTTCGGCCATGTATTGGCTGTCGAAGAGAAATTTACCTGATCTTATTATAGTAGATGCCCAGCTTCCCGATATGCACGACTGGGAACTGGTTGAACAGTTTACTTCAAGTGGCATTTACAGGGACATTCCGCTGATAGTATTATCATCTTTAGATAAAGGTGTTACCCAGGCCAAATGCCTGGAGTATGGTGTTACTGATTATTTCACCAAGCCATTCAACCCGATTGACCTGGTGGAAGCAGTAAACCGGGGTATCAATAATTTCAAAACGGCATCTGCTTATCCGTCGCATGCCAACAGTTAATTAGTACTGTATGAAACCTAAACACCTCCAAAAACCTACTTTATGGAACTGACATTCTTGCAAGAGCAGAAAACAGCGAAAAGGACGTACAGGCATTTCACGATCAATGCCGACACTCCGGCGGCCGAAATATCTGAAACCAGTAAACTGGAGTTCTTTTATATTGGCCGCAACAGCGCGCATATCGACAGCCTGATCAATGCATTCGACAGTGGCTATGCCGCTGAGTCTACGCATAATGCCCAATCTATGCTCAAGCGTTTGCTGGGCAACCCTGCCAATACAACCACTCCCGACATCATTATAGCAGAAGCAGGTATCGGCGCTGAGAACCTTCGCGAATTCCACCGCTTCCTTTCTTCTACCAGGCAGTTGGCTTCAGTTCCTTTTGTAGTGGAAGCAACAGGCATTCAGCCCGCCGAAATGGCCCGCTTCCGCAGATATGATTTCATCGACGAAATCATTTACCTGAAAGATTACAATAAGGCTTCGCTGATCAGGAAAGTAAACTTCTTAAAGAAGGTTAAGCACAAGTTTGCTACAGATAGCGCACAGCGTTTTATCGAAACTTCGCTGCAAGACCGTCACAACGCACAATACTACCTGAAGCGCACCTTCGACATTTTAACCTCTGCGCTGCTGCTGCTGGCATTGAGCCCGCTGTTCCTGATCATTGCAGCCGCCATCAGGTTAGAATCGAAAGGCCCCATCTTCTATGTTAGTAAACGCGCCGGCCGCGGCTACCGCATTTTCGATTTCTTCAAGTTCAGAACAATGCATGTAGGCGCCGACGCACGCATCCAGGAGATCTCTCACCTTAATCAATATGCAGCCGATACCAAAGGACCGCTGTTCATCAAAATCGACAACGATCCGCGCATTACCAGGGTGGGCATCTTCCTGCGCAAGACCAGCCTCGATGAACTACCTCAGTTGTTCAACGTGCTGAAAGGCGATATGTCGCTCGTTGGTAACAGGCCCCTGCCCCTGTACGAGGCAGCCACACTGACTACCGACGAATGGGCAAAACGCTTTATGGCGCCCGCCGGCCTCACCGGTCTGTGGCAGATCAAGAAAAGAGGCAAGAAAGAAATGTCTGTTGAAGAAAGAATTCAACTGGATATAGAATACGCCGATAAATACAATTTCCTCCACGACCTGTGGATCATGGCAAATACGCCGACGGCTTTGTTCCAGAAGACAAACGCATAAAAGGGTTTCGGGTTTCGGATTGGGAGTTTCGGGTTCTTTAATATGAGCGCCGTTTATTCAACGCGGCAGCAACCAGAAACACGCATCCCGAAACCCGAAACTCCATTATCTTGCACCCTAAAAGAAAAAGCAAGCCCACCGTGCAGCCTTTCATATCTGTTATTACCCTGAACTACAATCAAACCGATGTTACCTGCGCGTTTCTCGAATCTACGCGCACGTGGAATTATCCCCATTACGAAATACTGGTTTGTGATATGGCTTCGGAGGTGGATCCTTCACCGAAGATACTGGGCGGCAATTATCCCAACACCCGGCTGCTGCTGAGCGATAAAAACCTGGGATTTGCCGGGGGAAATAACTGGGGTATGCGACAGGCTAAAGGCGATTTTTATTTTATCGTCAACAACGATACTGAAGTCACACCCGACCTGCTGGAAAAACTAATCGAGCCTTTTTACCAGGATAAGTCTATCGGTGTCACCTGCCCGAAAATAAAATACTATGACCAGCCGGATACAATTCAATACGCAGGTTTTAACCCGATGAATAATTATACCGGCCGTACCACCAGCATTGGCACACACGAAAAAGATAAAGGACAGTACGACGTTTCCGGTCCTACTTATGGCGCGCATGGTTGTGCCATGATGGTGAAAAAAGAAGTAGTGGAAAAAGTAGGCATGTTTCCCGAAAAATTTTTCCTGTATTACGAAGAATGGGACTGGAGTGCACGCATCCAGAAAGCAGGATATACCATCTGGTACACAGCGCCGGCGGTCATATATCATAAAGAATCGCTGAGCGTGGGAAAAAGCAATCCCATGAAAGTGTACTACCACACGCGCAACCGCATCCTGTATATCAGGCGCAACGCGGCCTGGTTTCAGCGGATTGTTTTCTATTTATTTTTCACGTTTTTTACTTTCCCAAAGAATCTGGTGGGATATTTGGTAAAGAAACAGTTTAAACAGCTCAGGTTTTTTGTGAAAGGCGCGGTCTGGAATCTTTATTCGTCGAGTAAGTCGGCGGTTTGAGAGGCGGGTGAGGGATGCCGGGTTTTGTTATAGAATAAAATATGTGTTCTGAAATCACGTTGTAAGGAATTATGATTCAAACGATACTTCATATCTTTTTTCTCATACTGTTTGTCTACCTCGCCATAAACACGCTGTATTTTTTTGTGATTACGGTTGCGGGCTTGTTTTACCGCGCGCCGAAATATGGGGTAAATGAGAAAAAGAAGAAGATCGCGGTATTGATTCCTTCTTATAAAGAAGACCATATTATTGTAAATACGGCGCGGAAGGCGGCGGAGCACGATTATCCAAAGGATTGTTTTGACGTGTTCGTGGCCGCTGATCAGTTGCAGCAAGAGACTATTGAAAAATTGCGCGCCATACCGGTAAATGTCCTGGAAGTGCAGTTTGAAATCGGTTCCAAAGCACGCTCGCTGAATAAATTGCTGAATCATATTCCTGACAACAAATACGACGTAGCCATCATACTGGATGCTGATAACGTGATGATGCCGGGTGTGCTGGAAAAGGTGAACGACGCCTACCAGAAGGGTTTCCGGGCAGTGCAGGTGCATCGTACGGCCAAGAACCGCAATACGCCTGTGGCCATCCTGGATGCCATGGCCGAAGAGATCAACAATCATATCTTCCGGCGCGGACAGCGTGCGGTGGGTTTTTCGTGCAGCACTATTGGCTCGGGCATGTCGTTTGAGTTTAATAAGATAAAAGAGATCTATAACAAGCCCGGCATATTGGGGAATCCCGCCTGCGACCGCGAAGTGGATTTTGAGATCATGAAAGCCAACATCTGCATCGAGTTTATTGACGATGCCTATGTGCTGGATGAAAAGGTGTCGAGCAAGGAAGTATATGAAAGGCAGCGCACGCGCTGGCTGGAGTCGCAGATTATTCACCTCAGGCTTTTCTTCGACAAAAAGCAGGGCTATGTGCCTAAGACAAAGGATTTCTGGAACCGCCTCTTTTATAATATGGCGCCGCCCAGGCTCATCTTCCTGTTTAGCTTTTTTGCCGTATTTGTACTGTACCTGGTGGAGTATTTTACCAAATATGCTATCCTCTACCCTCCTTACCTGTACTGGCTCGTACTAACGTTCGTTTATCTCTCCATATTCCCGCTGTCTTTGCCCCGCCACCTTTGGACCTGGTCTACTTTTAAGGCGATTTTACACGTCCCTGTGCTCGTTTTATCGATGCTGAAGGCATTATTTAAGATGAAAGTGAGCCGCAAAGAGTTTTTGCACACTCCGAAGGCATTTACCCAGGACTCGTAACATATTATAAATAAGTAAATTATTCAGATGTTGAGGATTTGCGTGGGTTTTTTCCACATTTTTCTCACCCGAAGCTGATTTTTTGTATTTGGTCTTGTATTTGATGCGTTTTCCCCGCTCGCACAACACACCTTGACCGTCCCCGCGAAAACTTCCCCCTCGCTTAACGTTTGTCTTAAATCAAAAATACGCGCTCTGATGTATAGAATTACGACCTCAAATCGTTTCTTGGTAAGGTTATTGTGTTGGCAGCTACATGCTGTTCGTAATCCAATATATCCTAAATCCGAAAAATCAACCTTATGAAAAACTCTACCTATGTAATTAGGAAGCTGCTTTTCCTTTCTCTTAGTCTCCTTCTCTCCTCTCATATAATCAAAGCCCAGTTAGTCGCGAAAAGCCTCACGGCCCAGAACGGCAACTTTATCGGCTTCTACGAATACAAGCCTACCAACTACAATACCAATACCAAATACCCAATTATTATCTTCCTGCATGGTATTGGTGAAAGAGGCAATGGTACTACCGACCTGCCCAACGTGCTGGGTAATGGTACTCCAAGAAATATCAAGGATGGACATAATATGACATTTACCTGGAATGGCAAGACAGAAACATTCCTGGTACTGATACCCCAGCTTAGCAGCAGTTATGGCTCCTGGCAAAACTTCTACGTGGAAGAAATGATCAACTATGCCAAAAAGAATCTGAGCATCGATACCAACCGTATATTCCTGACGGGCTTGAGTTTAGGTGGTGGTGGCACCTGGAAATATGCGGCTGCCTCGCTCACCAATGCGAAGAAGCTCGCGGCCATTGGCGTATGCTGTGGTACCTGCGAGAATGTTGATTTTTCGAACATAGCCAAGGCCAACCTGCCCACCTGGGCATGGCACGCCAACGATGATGGCACCGTAGGCGCAGGTTGCAGCAGCGGATCCATCACCGCTATCAACAACGCCAACCCGGCAGTAAAACCCTATCTCACCCTCTGGCCAACAGGTCAGCACTGGATCTGGGGCAGGGTATATAATACCGATTACGCAGCACAACATCCCAATATCTATGAATGGTTCCTGGGACAGGATAAAAGTAAACCGGTAAACAAGCGGCCCATTGCCAATGCCGGCAGCAATACCAATATTACTACTGGTCTTGGCACTGTTACACTCGATGCCAGCGGCTCCAGTGACCCCGATGGCAAAATTGTGCGTTATGTATGGACTGTGGTTTCATCACCCGCTTACCTCACCCTTCCGAATGGTGGCGTAACCACCAGCCCCCAGCTCACCGTTACCGGTCTGAATACAGCCGGCACCTATGTGTTTGAACTGCGTGTAATTGACGACCGCGCTGACTGGACAACTTCAACAGTGACCGTAACCGTTAGCTCGGGATCGGCCCCAGCCAACCAGCGTCCTACTGCCAATGCGGGCAACGATATCACGCTCACACTGCCCGACAACAGTACCAACCTGGATGGCCGCGGCTCGAAAGACCCCGATGGATCCATCACGTATTACAACTGGAGCTACGTAAGCGGGCCCACACAATATACTTTGACCAACTCTACCAGTGCCGTGGCAAGAGCCAGCAACCTGGTGCCGGGCACTTATACATTCAGACTTACTGTTACCGACAACGGTGGCTTAACGCATAGCGATGATGTGAAGGTAACGGTGTACGAACCGGCTCCGCCGCCTAACCAGCGGCCAACGGCCAATGCGGGCGCCGACATCACTATTGAACTGCCCACCAACAGCACCAGGCTGGATGGCAGTGGCAGCTCCGACCCCGATGGCGATATCTTATCGTATTCGTGGAGTTATGTAAGCGGGCCCACACAATATGCATTTGAAGATCCCAATTCGGTATCTACCATAATCAGCAACCTTGTCGAGGGAACCTATGTGTTCAAACTGGTGGTTACCGACAACGGAGGTCTTACACACGAAGACCAGGTGCAGGTGACGGTGAAACCTGATCCTAATGCGCCGCCGCCGCCAAACAGGCCACCGGTTGCCAATGCGGGTAACAATATTGTGATTACCCTGCCCGCCAACAGCACCACGCTGGATGGCACAGGCTCAACCGACCCTGATAATAATATTGTATCGTACGCCTGGAGCTATGTAAGCGGTCCCGCGCAATATACCATTGCAGATGCCACTGCAGCCACTACTGAGTTGACCGATCTGGAGGAAGGCACATACAATTTCCGGCTGGTGGTGACCGATAGTGAAGGACTTACAGGCGATGATACCATTATTGTAGTGGTGAACCCGGCACCCCCACCCACTAACGTGCCGCCCGTGCCAATTGCAGGTAATGATACTTCAATTACCCTGCCCGTCAACAGCATTGTACTTGATGGCTCAGCTTCCTATGATCCTGATGGCACGTTGAAGGCTTATGAGTGGACCAAACTCACCGGCCCCGCGCAGTTCAATATTGTTAATAAGAACAATGCGATTACTACAGTAAACAACCTGGCGCAGGGAACCTACACATTCAAACTGCGCGTATGGGATAATCTCTGGGTGCCGCGCGATGATACCGTTAAAGTAACGGTGTATCCGCAACCTAATCTGCCTCCTGTGGCTAATGCTGGCAATGATATAACCATTACGCTGCCCACCAACAGCCTGACGCTGAATGGTACCGGCAGTTCAGACCCGAATAATAATATTACCAGCTATAAATGGTCGCACATCAGCGGACCTGCGCAGTATTCAATTGCCAATGCCAATGCAGCTTCCACTGCAGTGACCAACCTTACAGAAGGCACTTATGAATTCAGGCTGGTAGTAACAGATGCTGGCGGACTGAGCGATGCTGATACTGTGAAAGTGACCGTGAAGCCGGCGCCGAATCAAAAACCGGTTGCGAATGCAGGCAATGATGTCACTATTACATTGCCCACCAGCAGCACTACATTGTATGGTACTGCCTCGTCAGATATTGATGGCAATATCGTAAGCTATCAGTGGTCGCAGGTAGACGGACCCTCCAATGCTACCATAGCCAATGCCACCGGGTCTTCTACTGCAGTAACAAAACTGAAGGAAGGAACTTACTCGTTCAGGCTGGTAGTAACTGATAATGGCGGACTGAGCGATGATGATACCGTGAGGGTAATTGTGAAACCTGCTCCGCCACCACCACCCAATCAGAAACCGACTGCCAATGCAGGTCCTAATATCGCCATTACCGAACCTGCCAGCTCCACTACGCTCACTGGCACAGGCTCTACCGATGCCGATGGCACTATCGTGTCGTACAAATGGAGCATGGTTTCAGGTCCCAGCGAGGCTGTAATTGCCGACCCTTCGAACGTGACCACGACCGTGAGCGGACTGGTGAAAGGTATGTATTACTTCCGCCTGGAAGTGAAAGATAATGGTGGTCTGACAGACGATGATACCGTGAAGGTGACTGTGAACGCGGCACCGCCGCCACCCAACAAGCCGCCGGTAGCAAATGCAGGTTCTGATATCATTGTTGACCTGCCCGATCCTTATATTATGCTCAATGGCAGTGCCTCATCAGATCCCGATGGAACCATTGTGGCGTACAGCTGGGTGAAGGTGAGCGGTCCTGGCGCAATTACTATTATCAATTCAAATACTGCCAGACCCAATGTAGTGGGTGTGCAGGCCGGTGAATATGTATTCGAACTTACTGTTACCGACGATAAAGGCGCCACAGGCAAGGACCGGGTGAAAGTGACCGTTCGCGGTGGCAGCAACAAGCCTCCTGTGGCAAGAGCCGGCAGAGATACAGGTATAGCGGTACCTGCTTCATCGGCCGTGCTCGATGGCAGGGAATCGTATGACCCCGATGGCGTAATCGTAAGTTATATATGGCGACAAATAAGCGGTCCGTCGAAGTCGGTACTGGCGAATATGTTTGGTTCGGTGACCGTGGTGAATAAACTCGAAACAGGCGAATACGAATTCGAGCTGACTGTAACCGATAACCTGGGCGCTATTGGCAGGGATACCATGAAGGTGTTGGTGGTAGACAACCTTCGTCATGAAGAAACCCTGCTGCTCTATCCGAACCCGACACCCACTGAGACCATCACCATCCGCCTGGTGAGCGACACGCTCGGCACCACACGTATAACCATTTACGATATGAATGGCCGTGGATTGAAGACCTTCAATACGGTGAAGTCGCAATCATATTTTGAACAGCCGATTAATATCGCGCCGTTGCAGAAAGGTGTGTACTGGATGGAAATAAACATCGAAAACAAGAAGCGATTAATCACTAAGTTTATAAAACGCTAAAAGAAAAAGCAACAGAATTGGAACCGGCCGCCCATATGGGCGGCCTTTTTTTGTGCGTTGCGCCCGAAACCCTTTATGATTTTTCAAAATCTGAACGCTTTCGGGCATTTATAATGCTTATGAGCGATTCTGTGTCAATTTATTCGCACAGCTTATGAACATCGGTTTGGAAATAAAATTTTATTCTGTAAATTGGCTGTTAAGGATAAGGTTTAATGGTAGTGGTATTTGATTAGTGCAGCCTTCCCCTCCGGGAGGGCTTTTTTATTGAATATAGAATTTGAATGTGAACAAGGAATTTGAGTGTGAATGATTTTCCTGGATGCAGTTTTCTATACATACCTCCGAATTGATTCAGGTTTACCCGCGCAATAAGTAGTGAGTTTTGCTTAGTCTTCGTATTTGGAATTGATGTGACCTAACAAAATTTCCAATGGGGAGTTATTAGTGCAGTTATTTGAATGAATGGTGAAGAAGGATGGCCGGAGTGTAGAAATGAAGCGATGAAGTGTCAATTGTACAATGATAAACGGTATCGTAAATGTTGCGAAAAAGTTTTCGTAGAATTACGAGTTTATGTCCAATTAAATTGTAGATAGTGTTGCTCAGTAAGTCGAATCATTTTCTCGTGTAGAATTTCTTGCTCGGCTGGCTTGAAAAAAATTAACTGCAGTCAATTAACAAAAGAATTAAAGCGGAACATGAATTTCATCGAATAGTAAAACTCTTTTTGGTACAGTGTTTGCGTTTTTTTTCGCCGCAGAAATCTTATCCTATAGATGACGGTAAAGTCCAGTTGAATTTCCTTTTTCTGCTCCAATCATAGCCTCGGAGTAAACTAGAGAAGCGCAATCACAATTACCGCAACACCCCTAATATCACATTTCTCGGCCTTGCCTTATTAACGTTTAATTCCAATGACATTTGCTGTCTGCACTGGTGGACGGCACAGGTAACTTATTTTTTAAACCTGGTTAAAGCCAAATTTTTTTCGTTCTATGAAAAAAACCTTAGTGATTTTAGGCGTGCTCTTCTCCCTCGTGTCCTCTGCCCAGCAAGTAGCGAAAGGGCTTACAGCAAGCAACGGAGAGTACATCGGGTTTTATGAATACAAACCCGCTGACTACAACACCAACACAAAGTATCCCGTAATCATTTTCCTTCATGGCATTGGCGAACGCGGCAACGGCACCACAGAATTGTCGCGCGTTCTGGGTCCCGGCATTCCCGGCGCCATCCAGAATGGCCATAACATGCGCTTTTTCTGGAATGGAAAATGGGAAACTTTTTTGGTGCTTTCACCACAGCTCAACAGCAAGTATGGCTCGTGGCAAAACTGGTATGTTGAAGAAATGATCAATTACGCCACGCGCAATCTCAGCATCGATCCCAACAGGATATTTCTTACGGGACTCAGCCTGGGTGGTGGCGGCACCTGGAAATATGCTGCCGCCTCGCTGACCAATGCAAAAAAACTCGCTGCCATCGGCGTATGCTGTGGCACCTGCGAGAATGTTGATTTTTCAAACATCGCCAAGGCCAACCTGCCCACCTGGGCATGGCACGCCAAAGATGATGGTACCGTGGGTGCCGGTTGCAGCAGCGGCTCTATCACTGCCATCAACAATGCCAACCCCGCGGTAAAACCCTATCTCACCCTCTGGGAGACAGGTCAGCACTGGATCTGGGGCAGGGTATATAATACCGACTATGCAGCGCAACATCCTAATATCTTTGAATGGTTCCTGGGACAAGATAAAAGCAAACCCGTAAACAAGCGGCCCATTGCCAACGCAGGCCCCGACCAAACCATCTCAGCACTCACCGGTACCGCCACATTAAATGGCAGCGGCTCGAGAGATGATGATGGCAAAATCGTTCGTTATGTGTGGAGCAAGGTTTCCGGTCCCAACTACGGCACCATTGCCTCACCGGTTTCAACCAGCGCTACCACCACGGTTTCAGGTCTTACCGCACCCGGCACATACGTATTTGAGCTGCGCGTAATTGATGATCGCGCCGACTGGACAGTTGACCAGGTTACCATTACAGTGTCGAACCAGCCAGGCACCGACCCGGTAGGCAACAAACCGCCCGTGGCCAAAGCCGGCAACGACATCACTATCACGCTGCCCACCAACAGCGCTACCCTCGACGGCAGCGGCTCAAGCGATCCCGATGGTTCCATCACATCGTACAGCTGGAGCAAAGTGGCAGGTCCTTCGCAGTTTACTTTAAACAACAGCACTTCTGCCAAGGCTACCGTTACTAACCTGGTAGAAGGAACTTATACATTCCGTCTCACAGTTAAAGACAACAACAACGCTACTGCTACCGACGATATCAATGTTGTTGTGAAATCGTCTACCTCCTCCGGTGGTACCATTGCCAATGCTGGCTCTGACATCACCATTACGCTGCCTACCAACAGCACCACGCTGAATGGATCGGCTTCGAAAAACCCGAATGGTGAGATCAAAGCGTATGAATGGACAAAAGTGAGCGGTCCTTCGCAATACACTATCGAGAACGCAAAAGCAGTCACCACCAAAGTAAGCAACCTGGTGGCAGGCACTTACGAATTCAAACTCACAGTCTGGGATCATGTGTGGAGGCCCACATCCGACATCGTCAAGGTAGTGGTTAACAGCAGCAGCAGCGGCGGTGGCAGCTCAGGCAGCATTGCCAATGCAGGCGCCGACTTCACGGTAGTGTTGCCCAACAATGGTACACTCGATGGTTCTGCTTCAAAAGATCCGGGCGGCGCTATCAAAGCGTTCGAATGGACAAAAGTGAGCGGTCCATCACAATATACTATTGCCAATCCCAAATCGGTTACCACCACCATCAGCAACCTGGTAGCAGGTACTTACACGTTCAAGCTGACAGTATGGGATCATAACTGGGTACCAAGCTCCGACCTGGTAACGGTGACGGTTACCGGAAGCAGCAGCGGCGGTGGTGGCGGCAGCACAGGCAACGGCATTGCCAATGCAGGACCTGACTTCACAGTGGTGTTGCCCAACAATGGCACACTCGACGGTTCTGCTTCAAAAGATCCCAATGGTGAAATCAAAGCATACGAATGGACAAAAGTGAGCGGTCCTTCACAATACAGCATCGCCAACAGCAAGGCTGTGAAAACAACAATCAGCAACCTGGTTGTGGGCACCTATGTGTTCAGACTGACAGTATGGGGCAACAACTGGGTGCCGAAGAGCGATGAAGTAGTAGTAACCGTTAAATCCGGAACCAGTGGCGGCGGTGGCGGTACCGTGCCAGGCAAAATTCCTAATGCCGGCCCTGATATCTACCTCACACTGCCCACCAACAGTACTACGCTGGACGGCTCGGCTTCTAAAAACCCCGATGGCGAAATCAAAGCGTATGAGTGGACAAAGATTGCTGGTCCTTCTCAGTACTCGATTGCCAGCCCCAAATCGGTTAAGACCACAGTAAGCAATTTGGTGGAAGGTGTTTATCGCTTCAAGCTTACAGTGTGGGACCACACCTGGCGGCCGAATTCTGATACGGTGGATGTAATCGTAAAAGGAACCGGCTCCGGCGATGGTCCCGACAGGTGGGCTAATGCAGGACCTGACATCTATATCACGCTTCCCATCAACAGCACCACGCTCGATGGCAGCGCATCGGCCGATCCCAGCGGTGGCCAGTTGAAAGCATTCGAATGGAAAAAAGTGAGCGGTCCATCTCAGTACACGATCACCAATCCCAAGGCAGCGAAGACTACACTGACCAACCTGGCACAAGGCAATTATGTGTTTGAGTTGACAGTATGGAACAAAGACTGGGTTCCTGCCCACGATAAGGTGAATGTAATTGTGATGTCGGGCACCGCTTCATCAAGTGTGTCTATGACTACCACCAATGCCATAATGAGTAAAGACATTGCAGGCGCCGAACCGATAGCAGAAAGCAAGCTCTCTGTTTATCCCAACCCGGCCCATGGCATGATCAACGTGCAACTGGTGAGTGAAGAACAAGGCAAGACCATGATCAATATATATGATGTAAGTGGCAAGAAAGTGCAGACAGTGAACTTCGAGAAAACAGCTTCGCTGCAGCAGAAGGCGCTGAATGTAACTCAGCTTACACCCGGTATATATCACGTGGAAGTCATCATCAACAGCAAGCAAAAGATGATTACCAAGTTCGTGAAACAATAGTTGAAATCCATCCGCGAAAAGCAAGAGGCCGCTGTCAACGAACAGCGGCCTTTTTATTTCCAATGGCTAACTCCACACCTTCCACCCGAAAGCCGCCCCCCAACGGGAACTGTACTTTTCGAATGGCTGGGTGCCAGTCACTTTGCGCCTGCTCCATTGGCCCGCGTTTTCGGGCGCCAGAGGAAAGGCCCGGCTGAGATTTTTCATCCATATCACAACGCAAAACTTTCAGGGCATAAAAAAACCGCTGCGATTAGCAGCGGTCTCTTATTTTTTTACACTCAATTATTATTTTCCTTCCACCGGAACAGCGCCTTCCACCAGTACGGTTACTTTATTGTTCAGTACTTCCACAAAACCACCCTGTATATCAAAATATACATTGTGCGTTTTGTCTTTCAGCACTTTTAAACGTCCTGACTTCAATGCGCTTACCAGCGGTGCGTGTTTTTCCAGCACTTCAAACTTGCCGGTGATGCCGGGCAGCTGCACGCCATAAACATCATCGCTGAAAAGCTTACGTTCCGGAGTTAATATTTCTAAATTCATATTGTGCTTTATTAACCTTGCGCCTGTGCAAGCAGTTTCTTACCTTTTTCGATCGCGTCGTCGATAGTACCCACCAGGTTGAATGCGGCTTCGGGATATTCATCCACTTCGCCGTCCATGATCATGTTGAAACCACGGATGGTTTCTTCGATCGGTACCAGCACACCTTTCAGACCGGTGAAGGCTTCTGCCACATGGAATGGCTGCGACAGGAAGCGCTGCACTTTACGGGCGCGGCTTACAGTAAGTTTATCTTCATCACTCAACTCATCCAGACCGAGGATGGCGATGATATCCTGCAGCTCTTTATAACGTTGCAGAATCAGCTTCACACGGTTGGCGCAGTTATAGTGTGCTTCACCCACAATCTTCGGAGTGAGGATACGGCTGGTAGAATCCAGCGGGTCCACCGCGGGATAGATACCAAGGTCGGCAATCTTACGGCTCAACACGGTGGTGGCGTCGAGGTGAGCGAAGGTAGTGGCCGGTGCGGGGTCGGTAAGGTCGTCCGCAGGTACATATACAGCCTGTACAGAAGTAATAGAACCGTTGCGGGTAGAAGTGATACGCTCCTGCATCAGACCCATTTCAGTGGCCAGCGTAGGTTGATAACCCACGGCAGAAGGCATACGTCCCAGCAACGCCGATACTTCGGAACCAGCCTGTGTGAAACGGAAGATATTGTCAACGAAGAAGAGAATGTCGCGGCCCTTGCCTTGACCGTCACCATCACGGAAATATTCAGCGATAGTCAAACCACTCAGTGCCACGCGGGCGCGGGCTCCCGGGGGCTCGTTCATCTGACCGAATACGAAAGTAGCTTTTGAGTCAGACAACTCTTTCAAATCTACTTTTGAAAGATCCCATCCACCCTGCTCCATGCTGTGCTTGAAAGCTTCGCCGTATTTCATGATGCCGGCTTCAATCATTTCACGCATCAGGTCATTACCTTCACGGGTTCTTTCACCTACACCGGCAAATACTGACAAACCGGAATAAGCTTTCGCAATATTGTTAATGAGCTCCTGGATCAATACTGTTTTGCCCACACCAGCACCACCAAACAGACCGATCTTGCCACCTTTTGCATACGGCTCGATCAGGTCAATTACTTTAATACCGGTGTACAACACTTCAGCACTGGTGCTCAGGTTTTCAAATGCCGGTGGTTTTGAGTGAATGGGGCGGCCGTTTTCTTTAGGTACCGGTGGCAAACCATCGATGGGGTCGCCGGTTACGTTGAAGAGTCGTCCCTTAATGGCCTCGCCGGCGGGCATGGTGATGGCCTTGCCGGTATCAACTACTTCCATACCGCGTACAAGACCTTCTGTACCGTCCATGGCGATGCAGCGAACGCTGTCTTCACCCAGGTGTTGCTGAGTTTCCAGTACCAGCACTTCGCCATTGGGCCTTTTCAATTCAAGGGCATTAAAGATTTCGGGGAGTTTTCCTTCAAACTGCACGTCTACTACCGCACCAATGATTTGTTTTACCTTACCAACATTTGGCATATCGTATTTATTTAATCGTGTGAGTACCTTGCGCTCCGTTTCCAATTGATTGTCAGCGGATTACAAGAATATTTCTACAAGTTTTCCAAATTCGGCTGCAAAGGTAAGCTACGAAGCATAATATTTAAAAAATTCTTGGTCACAAACCCTCCTGTTGCTCTTATGGTGTTATTTTTATCGCTATAACTCAAGCCATCACCAGTAGCCTATGCAGCTTACCGAAGTACACAATGCCGCTACCGCGCGGGATTTTATACGGGTAAATGTGGAGCTCAACAGGGAATACTCCACCTATATTCGCCCGCTGGATAAGGACGTACACGACGTTTTCGACCCGCGAAAAAACAAAACTTTCCGATTCGGACAATGCAAACGCTGGATTCTGACCGGCCACGACGGAAGACTCTTGGGCCGCATTGCCGCATTTGTTAATAATAAATACAAGAATCCCGGCGATACAGGTCCCGTGGGCGGTATCGGCTTTTTTGATTGCATCAACGACCAGGAGGCCGCCGACATGCTCTTCGACGTGGCGCGTCACTGGCTGCTGCAGCAGGGCGTGTATGCCATGGACGGCCCCATCAATTTCGGCGAGCGCGACCGCTGGTGGGGCTTGGTGACCGAAGGCTTTCAGCAGCCCCTGTACTGCATGAACTATAACCCGCCTTATTATAAAAAGCTTTTCGAGTATTACGGTTTCCGGCCTTTCTACCGCCAGGTGTGCTATGGTATGGACCCGCAAAAAAAACTAAGCGATAAGTTATACGAACGCCATGCACAATGGGCCAAAGACCCGGCCATCAGGGCTGCACCCTTTAAGAAAAACAACATTAGGAAATTTGCCGAAGAGTTTGCCCTTATCTACAACAGTGCCTGGGCGGGACACGGAGGTCTGAAACAATTGCGCAAAGAACAGGTGTTGCTCATGTTTCACCGCATGAAACCCATTATTCACGAAGACATCGTATGGTTCACCTACTACCACGGCGATCCCATTGCAATGTTCGTGAACATTCCCGACCTCAACCAATGGTTCAAATACCTCGACGGCAAGTTTGATCTCTGGCACCGCCTGAAATTCTTATGGCTGAAGAAAAAGATCCCCTGTCGCAAATTTGTCGGCCTCGTTTTCGGCGTCATTCCCGAATTCCAGGGCAAGGGGATTGACTCCTACATGATCGTGGAAGCCGCGAAAGTGATTCAGTCAAAAACGAGTTACACCGAATACGAAATGCAATGGATCGGCGACTTCAATCCGAAGATGATCAATGTAGTGAAAAATCTCGGCGACACTTTCCAGACGCGCGTACTGACAACATACAGGTATTTGTTTGATCAGACAAGGCCCTTTAAGCCGCACCCGGTGATAGGCTGAGAGAGAGTGCCATCATACAGGAATTCTACCCTTCAAATATCAGCGAAAACACGATCATGCGCGAATTCAGCTTGTCGATCACATTGGAGTACTTAAGATTCACATCGCGCGAATGAATATTCGAAAGACCATTGCTGATCTTCAGTTCCGGCGAGAGAATAAATACGGGGAAATAAAAATTGAATCCAATACCCGCTTCCACGCCATAATCAAATTTGGTCAGCTTCACCAGGTCTTCAGCCCGGCGAGCAGTAGAATTTGAAGCGAGGTCATACTCGAACTTCACGCCGCCAAACATGTACACGCGGAAATTATTGATGCGGTCTGATCGGAATTTCAAATGAATGGGAAGTCCCAGCAAAATAGATTCAATGCGCTTGGTGGCAACAGACTGCTCCTCTTTGCTGGGATCAGGATATTTAAGGTGATAAGTGAGATTCTTGTAAGAAAATAGCAATTGCGGAAAAATCGCACGCAGTTCAAATCGCGGCGAAATACGATAGGTATGCATACCGGCCAGGCCAAAACCGCCCGTGTTTTCGGGTTCCACCACCATCACACTATCCTGCCCCATGAAATACGGGTGGTGACTGATGTTCAAGCGTGAATTATTATATACCAGCCCGATGCCGAGATAGTATTTTTTATCATCATGATTGGGGAGATTTATTTCCCTGAATTGCGCAAAACCCTGGTGTGACGCTATCAACAGTATCACCGCCGTAACCAATCGTATCAACTGGCTCTTTTTCTTCCACAATAAATTGTACATATGCCTAAACTCAGCCGTTTTAATTTGGTTTCAGTAAATCCGACTTGTTCTAAAATGTGTAGAAATGTTTCGCCTTCGGGAAATGCTTTTACTGATTGGTTTAAGTATTGATAAGCGTCTCTGTTTTTGGATAGCCATTGCCCGGCGCGGGGGGCTATCACATTCAGATACAAATTATATAACTTTTTGAACCAGAGCTTTTTAGGTTTCGAAAATTCCAATATCACTACTTTTCCACCGGGCTTTAATACCCTGAACATCTCTGCCAGTCCTTTCTCGAGGTTTTCGAAATTCCGCACGCCAAAAGCCACGGTAATGCCATCAAACGTATTAGTGGGAAAGTTTATTGCTTCGCTGTCGCCCTTTAACAACTCTATGTGCTTATTTAGCAATTGCTTATTCACCTTTTCTTTCCCAAGGGCAAGCATCCCTTCCGAAATATCTATGCCAATTATCTTTTCAGGCTTGATTAATTTATACGTCATGATAGCCACATCGGCGGTGCCTGTTGCAACATCTAACACCAGCTTTGGCTTTATTTCTTCCAGTTCTTTCACCGCCTTTTTACGCCATGACCTGTCTATGCCACCCGACAAAAAATGATTCAGGAAATCATAACGCCCCGCAATCTGGTCAAACATACCAGCCACCTGCTCCTTCTTGCTCTTGTCAGAATCCTTAAAAGGCACAATCGTATCGTGAGAATATTTCGACATGGAGGGCAAAGTTAGGGGTTTGGGGTTTGAGGTTTGATGTTGGTAACGGATGTCGGGTGAGTTGCGCGTGCAGGATGCAGGGTTGAAACTGCTAACAGAATGGCTACATTTGCGATTCGTGAAGAAAGTCTCGTTATGGAAAACCCGGCACACAACACCCGACACTCGTCATCGGGCAACTGCAACGACGCTCGACACACGACACCCACAACCCGAAACGCGAATCGCCCGCCGATGATCATAAAGACAGCAAAATATCTGATCAGCAGTCCGGATTATACAAAATGTCCGAAGCCCGACAGGCCTGAGTATGCATTCATCGGGAGGAGTAATGTGGGGAAATCTTCGCTGATCAATATGATTGCGAATAATCATAAGCTGGCCAAAACGTCGGCCACGCCGGGAAAGACGCAACTGATCAATCATTTCCTGGTGGAGAACACCGATGGTGATTCGTGGTACCTGGTGGACCTACCGGGATATGGTTTTGCCAAAGTATCGCAGTCGCAACGCAAGCAGTGGATGAAGATGATTGAAGATTACCTGCGCAAGCGCGAAAACCTGGTAAACGTATTCGTGCTGATCGACAGCCGGCTTTCACCACAAAAAATAGATCTTGAATTCGTGAACCAGTTGGGAGAATGGCAGGTACCATTCAGCCTCGTATTTACAAAAGCTGATAAAGAAACACAAAAAGAAGTGAGCAGGAATGTGAAAGCGTTTCTCGATACCATGCGCAAGACCTGGCAATTCCTGCCACAACATTTTGTTACCAGCGCGGTGAAAAAACTCGGAAGAAAACAAATACTGGAAGCAATCAGCGACATGAACAAGGAACAGAGTGAGTGAGCCCCCTTTCTCCGCAAAGCAGACTCTTTTCACCATGCGGAAGCAAGTCCTTTCGACTGCAAGTGAGTTGCAGCCGGGCATAAAAAAACCCTCGTCGCGATGGAGAGGGTCAATCAGTTGACTACCTTATTGGCGCAGCTACTGCTGGCAAAGGCTTCAGGTTTGGCCTTGAAGGCAAAACCCATCCCAAGAATATAGCCCATCGCTTCCTTAAGCGCATCATTGCTTTTGAAATGCGGGTTGGTATTGATGTCTGCATGAACTTCCATGTCCACATCGTAGCGGTTGAACAATGGACAAAGCTCATACGCGATCTCAATACTCTTCGCTACTTCTACCAGCATGCGTTCCTTGATACTGTACTGCTGTTTTGTTTTCTCGTTGTGAATGAACATGAAACCTCCATGTCCTTCACGCAGGAAAACAATAACGGTGGCAAATTCAGTTTCGGAACCCTTAACCTGTGAGTCAGTGCCAATGCAAACTTTCAGTTTGAAACCTTTGTCGGTCTCACGTTTGATAGCACTTTCAACAGCTTCCATGATGGGCAAATCAATCGGGTCGCCATTAAATTTTCTCCAGATCATAGTGAATTGGGTTTTTCGAATTTACCGAAAACCGTCCTGTTCACCAAATGATACGCTCGCTACGGTTTTATTAAGCGGAAGGTAAACTGCTCATTGTTACCCGCAACGCGAAGAATTAACAAGCCTTTACGCGCCTGCAGACCGCCAATCCGGTTATTGCCCGGCGTTAACCGGCCCTGTTGCAACAAGCGGCCGCTTTCATCCAGTAACTGGTACGCATAGTCTTTTCCGGCATATACATTGATCTCCTCGCTGATGATATTGCTCAGCACTTTCACGGGCTTGTTCTTCGTGTCTTGTATGGAGATAGTCTTTGAATAGTAAGCTCTTTCATCGGCCACGGTTACCACGCGTACGCGGTAATATACCGTTCCATAATCCAGCGGCTTCCACGAAAATTCAGTGGCCTCGGACGGTAATACAGCAATGGTGCTGAACTGTTTTCCATCTTTTGAATATTCAACTTCCACGCGCTGCACGGGTTCATCAGCCGAATAGCTCCAGTTGAGTTCGTGTGCATTTTCCCTTACTGTTCCATTCAGGTTGATATGGCGAACCGGCAAAATATTACCCAGCGTGCCGCTCAATGAGTAATATCCCACGCTGCCATAGTCGGCCAGGTTGGGATTGCCCACACCTTCCACCACCAGGTAGTAAGTGCCGGCGTTGATATTACTGTCAACGCCCGCATTCAGCAGGTTCAGCGGATTGTATCTTCCTATAGTATCAGCAAAAGAGTTCAGCAGGCTCACTTTGATATCAACGTTCGCACCATCGTTATTGCTGCCCACATGTTTGGGCACGGCATTAAGGCGGAAATTGGTGGGACTGGTTATGGTAAAACGAAATACGTCTTTGTCCTCCGCGGTATTGATCAATCCTTCAACTGAAAAATCATAGCTGCTCATGGTCACCGGCGTGGCGTCAATATGCGTATCGCTGTGATCATCGCTGCGCAAACCGAAATTATTGGCGCTGCCGGCTATGATGCTGATATCATCCTGCAACACATCGCAACCGATGGTGTTGGCGCCGTAGTGCCAGGTGGTGAGATTGCGGCTATAGCCCACACCCATAATCGGCGCCCAGCTGATTTCGCCGGTGCCCTGCCCTGCGGCATATTCAGCTGTCTTCACGCAATTGGCATCGTAAGAACTTTGGTGTTGCAGCCCGAGGGTATGACCAGCTTCATGCGAAATGGCTTCCGCCACTTTCTTCACACTATTTCCCAACAGTCCGCTGAACACCCAGGCAGGCGTTTCATCGCCCCAGGTAAATGAGCCCACGAAAGATACACCACCCGCGGGCGCATACCATTCGTAAGTAGGTGTAACTATTACGCGCATACGCTGTTTGAGCGGAGCGGCAAAATACACTGTTGAGTCGGTAGTAATATTAAGGTTGAAAATGCGGTAGTCTTCCGCCACGCGTTCATGAATCTCCGCGATCTGCGCGGGTGTAAGGGCGGCGGGCTGCGCATTGATGGGACCAGCCCAGTTCCACACGCTGCCATTTACATATTGGCCATCGAAATCGAGGTATATGGTGGCGCGGGCCGTGGGGTAACTATTCAATTTCGGTACCTGCGCCATTAAGCCCGTCGCAAAAAAGAAAAAATAGAGTACGGATAAAGTAGCTTTCATGAGACAGACCAGGCGGGTTTGGGGGTTAAGAGCTTTCGGCTTCACAGGACAATCACTTTATTCGGTCATAAAAAATTTTTGAGGCTGCTTACGCAGGAAGTACTTGTTGTTCTCTTGTTCGAGAATCAGTACATCGCCGGATTGGGGGTGAATTATCCGGCCCCTTATTGTCTTGGTATTGTCGGCCTCTGTAAAGATGGAAATATTAAACAGCGCGCCGGGATAGTTGGTGGAGCGGATGTTGATGCTCTCAACATTTTCTGACCGCTGTACCCGGGTGATTATTTCGCCAGTGAAAACGAATTTCCCAAATTGAAACGAGATCTTGTCGTTAGCGCGGGAGGTTGATGCTTTTTCCAGTTCGGCCAGTGAACATTCAAATTTCTCGGGCAAGGCTGCAAACAGCAGGGGCTTGTCGGGAATATGTTGTTTGATAAGAGGGTCAGGGTCCTGTGCAAATGCGATTGTTGAACCAAGCAGACATACCACTAAGAACCCTGTTGCGTAAAGGTTTTTCATCTTACGTCAGGTTAAACGTTTGGAATTGGATCATTGGGTTCGCCCCCAGCTCAACGGCCTTCGGGCAAAGGGTACGGTCAACAAAAATCAGGGAATAGGATAAGCGATCAACTTATTCTAAAAACGAAAATACAGGGTTGATATTTTGTGGAGATAGACAAAATTGTCTACTGTCAATCAATTAAATAAAAAGACATTAAACGAATTAGTAATTCCCCTTATCGATAATGGGAAACTTACTTTAGTAGAGTCCCGTACTCAGCATCACCAGGGTGCATCCTTCCACTGTTTCGATGCCTTTTTCATGAGCCATACGAGCCAGTTCCTCGTTTTCCGTGCCGGGGTTGAAGATGATCCTTTTGGGATGAAGAGAAAGAATATAATCGTAATACTGGCGCTGGTTTTGCGGGTTGAGATAAAGGGTAACAGTATCTATATTTTCAAAAGGTCTTTGTTCGGTGTCAACATCCACATCAAACACTTTTTGCTTCCTGCGCCCAATGGCTACCACGGGATGATCGTGACTGCGCAACCTGTTTATAGCAAGATAACTATACCTGCTTGGATTGCCGGAGGCGCCCAGCACCAGTGTTTTCTTTTTGTTTACATCCATACGTTAAAACTAACAAGTTTGGCGATGGAATAGTTTTAAAATAAATGGTATGCCTTTCTCGGAGAACTATTTACAATCTCATGCAGCGCTTCATCAATGGTTTCATACCTGAATCTAAAACCCGACCTTAATAATTTCGTGGGCACCGCCCAACGCTCGTACACTCACCTGAACAACTTCAACAAATTGCTCGTAAACCAATTCTCATCGGCTTTGATCATTACGTCGAGCATTTTTTCGGCCTGGGTGCCGAAACGCCTGATGCCGGTGATGGTGTCGATGAATTGTTTTACGTGCTTGTCTTTTTTATCACCCTCAACGTCTTCGAGTTGCGAAAGCAGTTTCAGCATGGGATCCAGCTCGCGCTTTTTCCTTTCCTTAGCTACCTGCATCGCAACTTTGTAGATATCTTTTTCGGCGGTGAAATATTCGCGACGTTCGCCGGGTACCAGCACCCTTTCCACCAGGCCCCAGTCTATCAGTTCGCGGATGTTCATGTTGGCATTACCGCGACTGATGTTGAGCTCGGCCATGACATCGTCCTGGCTGAGCGGATCGGGACTTACCATCAGTAAAGCATGTATCTGCGCCATGGTGCGGTTAATGCCCCATTGGGTGGCAAATACCCCCCACGAAGAAATGAATTGTTGTTTGGCGTCTGCAAGTTTCATGGTAGGCTCTTGTATGAGCCAAAACTACAGGGGCTTTCTGAATTTTCAAAACTTTCTGAATGTTTATTCCCCAACTAAACTGAAGAGTATGGGCTATGAAGACCTTTAAACCGCGGGAAAAAAAAATCTGTTTAACAATTATTGCGACGGGCAATCATATCGCTTATCCACCCTGTCAGTAACCGTTTTCTTCCAGGGCCTGATCACGAGCGCCAGGTAGCCACCACCGTGCTGCATTTTTGTTTTGGAGAAGACATTGGCCCAGTTGTGAATACCCAATAACAAAGGTCCGGCTTTAAATGCGCCGCCCACCCACAGCCGCCCTTCGGTATTTACCATCAAAGGCATATACACACCAAATATGCGCGTCTCCCAGCGGGGAGTAATGGTCAACAAATTGGTTTCGCGTACCCGCAGGCGGTTGCCTGCAACAGAAGACAGATTGACGGTAAGATCGGCATTGATATAAAACGCGTCGAATAAGTAGCGGTCAACATTGATGACCATGCGCGCAGGATTGATGATGTTGAAATCACCCTGCAATCTTCGGCTCACATTCACCATGCTTGCAAGACTGTCCGTGAAACCTTCGAAACCGCTGATACCATTCATTCGTTCATCCACCAGGCTGTCGGCCATGGCCGGCCGCACGCCATTCACCTGCCGGCTGTACTGTCCATACTTGTATTGGTTAAAACCAATATCCAGCAGCGACAGGCCAATTTTCCACTCGTAATCATAATAATTGTCTTCATCCCAGGCGGGCATATCGCCCGACTTAATCAAATATTCTACACCAAAATCCAGCGTCATGCCGCCGCTGGTATAGGCCAGAAAATCGCGCAGGTTTTGCGAAGTGCTGCGGTCATTATTCCATTTATCAAAATTGTGCGAATAGCCATAGCGCGCATTGGCGTTTTGAAATTCGAAGTATTGCTCATTATCATGCACTTTCCTGGTAGCGCGCACATCGCTCACGGCTGCGTGGGCGCCCGCCAGTCCGCGGGACACTTTTAATGTAACACCGGCATTCAACCTGGTAGTCACCCTGTCCCACAAAGTGCGACTGTAAGTGCCGTACAATTCGGCCCAACTACTACTGGTCATATCACCACTGTGCGGTCTGTTTTCATTGCCCAGGTTAAAAAAATCGCGTACACCGTGCAGTGTATCGATGAAGTTGTAGGCGCTTGTCTTCAACCCGGTATAAGCCCTGATATTTACACCAAAGGCAATGGCCGACTGCCTGTTCAAAGCAAAGCGGGCATTCAGCAAATTCACATTGAATTGTTGCCGCACATACCGTGCATAGTCGCCGCCGGTGAACAGGTATTCAGAATTTGCAGGAGAAGAAAGCAAAGAATACTTGAAAATAGTGACCGCATTGGTCGTATGTTTTTCCTGCACCCCCAATACAGTAATATCCCATGGATACGGTGTGTTCAGTATAGAAGCAGGGTTGTTTCCCACACCCAGGCTGCCGGCGTAATTGCTTCCATGAATAGCGTTATAGTTCTGCGCCGCAGCAAACGTGCTGCAAGCCAGTAACACGATGACTCCGAGATTGTATTTCCCCTTCACTTAAAAATTTTTTCCGTGCGTTTGCCTGATCAGGTATTGTATAATACGGGGAAAGGGTTTGACAGAGCTTAGCAGGAAGTTGGATAAATACGGGCTGCCGAAAAAATGCTGGATCATGCGGCCTACCTGCATCCGGCGGCCAAATTGTTTTTCCCATTGCTGCGTGTACTGCTGTTCCATTTCAAAGCGGTTGATTTTTTTGCGCATGAAGGCATTAATCTCTTCAAAAGCCAGCTTGCTGCTGTGCAGCGCCATGCTCATACCATTGCCGCACAGCGGCGTGATCATTCCCGCTGTATCGCCCACCATCAACACATGATTTTCCACCTGCGATTTTTTGTTGAACGAAATTCTCGAAATGGTCAGCGGCTCTTCATAGAGGCATTCCATTTCAGTAAAAATTGTTTTCAAAAATGGGTTCTTCGCCAGGATATTTTTCTCCATAGTGGCTATATCGTTATGACTCCGCCGAAGGTTGCCTGCCGTAGTCAGGTAACAAAGGCAGCATTTATCATCTTCAATGGCGGAAATACCGCAATAACCGTTCTCAAAATTGTGTAAAGAGATTAAATCTGCCGGTTGTGGAAATCGCACATGATATTTTACACCAACATGATGGTTTAGTTTGCTGGGTTTCACGCGGGTAAATTGTCTTTTCCATTTCACATCCAGGTTGCCACGCTTGCCATAAGCTCCGGCTGCCACCGTTGACTCAAACTCGCCCGCACTTGAAAAAATCATAAACCCGTTGTTGCGATAAATCAGGTTCGACACTTTGGTACCTTCCATCAGCGTGACGCCCGCCTGCTGCGCCAGCCGCGCCAGCGAATGATCGAGCGTGTACCGGCTGATGCCAAAGCCGCCGAGGGGCAGCGAACTTTGAATATACTTTCCATTGGGAGCACTTACCAGCAGGTTGCGGATAATGGGCAAATTCATATCGCTGAGGGGAACGCCCAGGTCTTCGAGAAAATTCCAGCTCTCCAGGCTCACATATTCGCCGCAGACTTTATGAAAAGGATATCGTTCTCTTTCGAATACAATCGTGCTATATCCCGCGCGGGCACACTGAATAGACAAAGCCAATCCGGCAAGCCCGCCACCTACGATGGCTACATCATATCGGGAATCTGCAGACATGAGGAAGATTGAAGATTGAACAGGGAATGTAGAATGTTGAAGGGTGAAGGTTATTCGGCTACTTCAATTCAACATTCGTGAGTTCCTGGTTCTTATTTATTATGATTAACCATCTGAATGCCCAGCGCCAGTAAATAGAGTAGTCTGATATTTCAGCTTTCGCCAAAATCTCCTTCCACTCACTGCGCGTAAATCCGCGCAGCACTGAGAGCGGGGCATCGTTTTTCACAAGATAGCTTTTGGAGAAAGCGGCAGTCAGCCATTTGATGGAATAGTAGGCTGCCAGGTGACGATGAAGATCGTTAATAAAAAAACCGATCCTGCTGTTGCGCTGCATCCATTGCATTTGTTTCACCAGTTCTTCTTCCTTAAAATGATGACAGAAGAGCGATGAAAAAATGATGTCGGGCAACATATCAAACTCCACATCACGATAATCGGCCGTGATCAGCTCCGTGTTGCCGGCCGGCAATCGCTCCTTCGCCACTGCTATGCAGGCGGCGTTAATATCAACACCAATATACGTTATGTCTATTTGTTTTCGCGCAGCCCAGCGGCCGATAGCCGCCAGGTTATCGCCTCCGCCACAGCCGATTTCACATATTCTTAGCTTCTTGTGTTTACCCGCCAATGCCTCTACACCCGCCACTGTAATGGCATGACCCCCTAGCCAGCTGTTGATAATATCCAGCTCGCGCATATTCCTCCTGATATCTTCAAAAGGTATATCGTTACCATCTAAAAGTTCAGGCTGATTTGATCTGGTGCGGAAATTCATAAAGGTGTGTAGGAAGCTACGAAAGTTTCCAAAGTAAGTCCCGGTCCGAAGGCTGCACCAAAGATATTCTCTTTTTCACGCTTTTCCCCGCCGTGAAAAATACTGTGCATGACCTTTCTCAACACAAATAATATAGTTGGGGACGACATGTTGCCATATTGTCTCAATACCTCATAACTATGTTCGAGCTGACCATTGGGATGGGAAAAGGTCTTATGCACCGCTTCCAGTATCTTCTTTCCACCGGGATGGATGCACCATCTTGTTATTTCGTTCTTGTTAACACCAGCAGACTTCAGTGCCCTGTCGGTAAAGCTTTCAAAATCTTCTTCCAGCAGATCGGGTATATATTGGCTCAACGTCATCAGGAAGCCTGTACTGGACAATTCCCAGGCCATATCTTTTTTCCCCTTGGGTATTACTTCGGCATAAAAATGATCGAGATGAAGCCCCCTGTGCGGGTGACTGTCGTGCGTAATAAGCGCCGCCGCGCTGCCATCGGCAAACAAGAGGCTCGATGCAATATTGTCCATCGTTGGTTCCCGCTGGAAGTGCAGGGTGCAGAGTTCGGTGCACACGATCAGCACTTGAGCCTTTGCGTTAGTGCTGCAAATGGTGTCAGCCAGTTTCAGTGCATGAATGGCGGCATAACAACCCATGAAGTTGATGGAGCTGCGCCAGGTATTTTTCGGAAGATCGAGCAGTTCGAGCAATTGCAGATCAAGACCCGGAGCACTCATACCAGTACAGCTTACGGTGATGAGGTGCGTGACATGCGGTTCACGAATCCTGCCATCCAGGCAATCGCGAATGGCCTGCATGGACAGCGGTGCTGCATACTTCTGGTACCAGTTCATACGATGCTCGAGCGAAGGAAAAGGCTCAAGGTTTTCGCTTTGCGGGTAAAACTTCCATTCACTAAGCGGGCGGCTGTAGTCGGGAATTACTGAGTAGCGTTCTTCAATACAGCTTTGATGATACAAAAAACGAAGTCTTCGACGGTCGGCTTCGTTAAAAGCATATATCTGCTGCATAAACTGCAGTATATCCTGCTGCCGGTGGCGAAATGCAGGCACGGCTGCACCTATGGCGATGAGCTTACTCAAAAAAACCTCCAGCTTAACAGGATGAGAAAAGCGGTATTCGTGCAAAGGGCAGCCAGCCAATTCATGCGCATGGTATGATGAAAGTCGGCGTTGTGGACATCTTTCCACACTTTGCCGGCCCACACGAAGAAGTATACGAGTATCGGCAGCATGGCGGTTGCCAGCAAGGAGAACTTCCTCTCTTCTCCCCGGCTCATAAACATCCAGGCCAGTACACCCATCGCCAGGGTATAGATGATGGCAGTGAAAATGAACGTGCCCCTGTAACCCAGCAAGGCGCTGATGGTGGTTACTCCATCGCTTCGATCTGCTTCGTGCTGATACACCTGCGTCAGCGGATAGAAACCGCCGATCAATAGCCCTGCCGCCACCATGCCTTCCGGCGGCACTTGCAATGTTTTCTCCATATGAGCGCCATGATAAACCATAAAGTATGTAATCGAACCCTGGAACACCACCACTGTCAGATACCCGATCACCGGGTATTGCTTCAACCGAATGCCACGATAACTGTAGGCTCTTGATGCAGCTATATACGCTGTCATGCAAATCGCAAACCAGTAGCTTACCAGCAGGCTCAGCGCGACTGCCACTACATCCATCACCACACTCACCATAAACAATTCTTTGGTCGGCTGCAGAGGTTTGCTCACTCCCCCAATAGGTGTCTCATCCCGATCCATGTATGAATTATAACCATTACTGGAAGGATATACGAGAAAGTGAAGTATGAAAAAAATCAAAATGGCATGCGCAGTATTAATATCCGGCACCTCACTCAGCGCAAAAAGAAATACGGGCAACAGGAAAAAAGAAAAATGAAAACGCAGCAGTTGTATAGTTGATGCGCGGAGCATAACGGAAGTTACGAAGATTGAAGATCGAACAGGGAAAGTTGAATGACAAGCAGGAAGCTGTGTAAGCCTGTCATTGCGAGGAGCGGTTAAATTGAACAAACCAGGACATTGAGATAAGGCATCGACGTAGTAAGCTAAAACCCACAAAAAAATAACCCGGAACGTTTAAGTCGTTTCCGGGTTAGTTGATGCAGTATCAATAAGTTGCTACTTGCTATCCTCAATAACCTCGGCACTATTGTCACCATTCTTCGGTTTGCCGAGATAGTCGGGGAGCGTCATGCCGGCCATATCAAACAGATCTTTCAGGGGAGGCACTGCTTTATACAGTCCCGAGACAAAGTTGGCGGTTGAGTTTTTGCCGTCGCCGTTTTGCCCGTTTTCCCAAACGGTCACCTTATCGATCTTGATATTCTTGATGGCCTCTGTCTGCATCTTCACCAGCTCGGGCAGTTTGTCTGACACCAGCAGCAGCACAGCATCTTTCGCATTGTTGCCGGCGGCTTTCACGATCCGGTCAAGACCTTCGGCCTGTTTGGTGAGGATCTCATACATACCTTTCGCTTCGGCTTCCATCTTCGCGAATATCGCATCGGCTTCACCGCGCGCTCTCTCGCGAATTTTCTCTGCTTCGGCCTGCGCCTCGATGATGGCTTTCTCTTTCTGAATTTGCGCGGTCACCACGATAGAAGCGTTCTGTGCAGCGCGTTCACGCTCGGCGCGCGCTTCTTCGGCTTTTTTCTCCGCCATATAGGCTTCTTCCAATGCGCGGGCCTGTTGTACTTTTTCAGCCGCGGTTGCAATCTTTTCAGCTTCGGCCTCACGTTCGCGGCGGTTGGCATCCGATTGCGCCACGGTGATCTTTGCCAGGTTCTCACCTTCTACGGCTCTTGCCTGCGCGGCCGCCACCTGCACGCGTTGCTCCTGCAATGCCTGCGCTTCACCAATAGAACCATCCCGGGTTTTCTCGGCCACCGACTTACGCGCATCGTTAATGGCTTTTGCGGCAGCTTCTTTACCGAGCGCTTCTATATAGCCGCTTTCATCTTTTATGTCGGTTACGTTTACGTTGATCAGCTTCAAACCGATCTTCTTCAACTCGGCCTCCACGTTCGAAGCCACATTGGCCAGGAATTTATCGCGGTTGCTGTTGATCTCCTCAATATCCATGGTAGCAACTACCAGGCGCAGTTGACCAAAGATGATATCTTTTGCCAGATCGTGAATCTGCTGGCGTTGCAAGCCCAGCAGGCGTTCGGCTGCATTGTTCATAACGCCGGGCTCAGTGGATATACCTACGGTAAAACGCGAGGGCACATCCACGCGAATGTTCTGGCGGCTAAGCGCGTTCTTGAGCTCCACTTCAATGGATATAGGCGTGAGGTCCAGGAAAGAATAATCCTGGATGACGGGCCATATAAAGGCGGCGCCACCATGAATACATTTCGCTGTGCGCGTGCCATCTGCCGTACGGCCTACTTTACCATATACCACCAGGATGCGGTCGGAGGGGCATCGTTTGTAACGCCGGAACATCGACATCACCAGGACGAAAAGAAACAACACCGCACCGGCGATAATAATTACAGTGTACTCCATATATTACGAGGGTTTATTTTGCGGAAACTATTAAAGTTGATTCACCCACCACACCCACAACAGTCACGATACTACCTGTTGCAATATCGGTTTCGTCATTGGTTATGGCATCCAGTTCGTGCAGGCTGCCTTGTACCTGCACATGCACTTTACCCTTGCCTTTGCGCCTGGCGGGAATGAACAGGTAAACAGTCGCTACCTGGTTTAGTGCATTCTCGATTCGCATGGTGCCGCTGTAGCGGAGTCTGCCGACATTTCTTAAGAGAATAATCATCAGCGCCACCATCACCAGGCCACCACCAAGACCCAGCAGCACGGAAATGCCTTTGCTCAGTCCGCTGTTGTAAGCAGCTATGCCTACCCAGCCAAACATGGTAAAAAACGCCACCATGTTTTTGATGGTAAAAAACTGGTAACCTATACCGCCGTCATCGCCTATATAATCATCAGCATCGCCGAAGGCATCGGTGGCATCGGTGTCGCCGCCAAACATGGAAATGATGGTTTGAAAAAGAAAGAAAATGGAAAACAAAATGGCAATCACCCAAAGGATCTTTTCGAACAGTTCCATGCTTAGCCACCAGGTATTGATATCGAGTAGCATCAGTTAAGGGGTTTAAAAACGAATATATATTAAAATGTCATTTTCTTAGGGTTATGGGGAAAAATCAGCCTCTTTTAAACAGGCATCCCGCATACGTCCGCACCGGTTTACAGCGTTTTGATTAAATAACACTTAATGCCGGATTCTGCCGGTGTTTGATGGACCATTTGTCACTAATTTTCCGCCTATGAAGAAGCTAATCACCCTGTTAGTATTGTTCAATGCCTTTTTATTACAGGCACAAACAAAATCCTTCCGTTTTATTCATATCAGCGATACGCATATCGGTTCACCCAATGGAGCGGCCGAAGAAGATCTGAGACGCACCGTGCGCGACATCAACGAGATGAATGATGTTGCTTTCGTGATTATCACCGGTGATATTACCGAACTGGGAACAGACAGGCAGTTGCAGGTGGCCAAACAAATACTGGACAGCCTGGCCGTAAAATACTATATCATTCCCGGCAACCATGACGCCGGCTGGAGCGAAAGCGGCGGCGTAAGTTTCATCCGCACGTTCGGATACGACAAGTTCACCTTCGACTACAATGGCATTCGATTTATCGGCTGCGCTTCGGGTCCTTATGTGCGCATGAGCGATGGCCATATTCCACGCGATGCTATTGTATGGCTCGACAGTTTACTGGAAAAAACGCCCAAAGACCAGCCGATCATTTTCTGCAACCATTACCCGCTCGATAATGGACTCGATAACTGGTACGAAGTGATCGACCGTCTGAAAAAACAAAATACCATACTGGCTATTTGCGGTCATGGTCATACTAACCGGCGACTCGATTTTGAAGGCATTCCCGGCGTGATGGGCCGCAGCAACCTGCGCGCGCGAGCCAATGTGGGCGGATATAACATCGTGGAGGTGCGCAGCGATTCCATTATCTATACCGAAAGAAGACCGGGCGTGGAAACACTGGCATCATGGACGGCGGTAAAGGTGGAGCGGCACAATTTCGCTGCCTATACCGGCAAGATCGAACGCCCCTCCTATGCCATCAACCAGCAATATGCACAGGTGCAACCTGCATGGACATACGCATCCGACGCTAACGTGATCTCTACTCCCGCAGTGACCAAAGACCTGGTGATATTTGGCAACCAAAATGGAGAAATTGTGGCGCTCACCTTAAAGGAAGGAAAAAAGAAATGGTCGTATAAAACCGGCGGCAGCATTTTCTCCTCACCCGCCGTCAGCGGCGACCGCGTAGTGCTGGGTTCGGGCGATGGATATGTTTACTGCCTGAACGCTAAGAGCGGCATTGTAATCTGGAAAATAAAAACCGGTGCGGCCGTATTGGGCTCGCCAGTCATCAGGCGCGACACTGTATTCATCGGCGGCAGCGACCACCATTTTATGGCGCTCAACCTGCGCTCGGGAAGTGTATACTGGAAGTTCAACGGACTGGAAGGACCCGTGGTAAGCACACCGCTTATCTACAGTGGCATGGTCATTTTTGGTGCCTGGGATAAATACCTGTATGCGCTGGACCAGCAGGATGGCAATTTGCTTTGGAAATGGTCCAACGGCAACCCGGTCATCAACTACTCCCCCGCCAGTTGCATACCCGTGGCGCATAAGGGCGTGGTGTATGTGGTGGCTCCCGACCGCACGCTCAGTGCCATTGATGCCGTGACGGGCGCCACACTCTGGAGAAACAATGAAGCCCGCGTGCGTGAATCGATCGGTATTTCTGAAGACGGGAAATATGTATATGGAAAAACCATGCAGGATACTATTGTAGCCTTCGCCACCAGCCGCAGTGCCCAAAGGCCAGCCTGGTTCCTGAATGCCGGTTTTGGTTACGAACACGTACCTTCCATGCTGATTGAAAAAGAAGGACAGGTGTTTTTCGGTACCCGCAATGGCGTGGTGTATTCAATAGATCCCGCCCAACAGAAAGTGATCTGGGCCCACAAGATCGACAACTCGATGGTAAATACCGTGCGCGTGCTCGACAAGAAGCGCATTATCGCCAGCACCATGGATGGTAAGGTGAGCCTGCTGACGGTAAAATAACATATTACCAACTGGCATAGCTGATACCAAATAGAAAAAGCACCGAAGTCTGTTGACCAAGGTGCTTTTTTATTACTCTCACATGTGCTCGGATACTACTTTATCACTATCTCATATAAACGAAACAGTTCTATAACTTCAGTTCATACCTCGAAAACAACCGTACGCCATCCTGCGGGCGTCTCCAGGAAAGAATAAAATAAGTCGATCCTTTTTCATGCAGCATATAGGTGAGCGGTTGGTATTGGTCGTCCACATAGTCTACCATCACACCTGTCTTATCGCCCCACACTTTGTACGGGACATAAATTTCGGGAGCGCTCTCACCGGCAATCTTTACGTCATTCTGCACAAACCTGATCTTTCCATCGTTTTGAAAATAGATATCATCGTCGAGCAAGTAATTGCGTATATACTTTTTCAGATCCGTTTCAAGAATTACCTCATCGTCCTGCTCGTTGTAATCGATGGGAGTTTCTGCATAATAATCAACTGCGTGAAATTTGCCGGCAGTGGTAAGAAATGTTTTGAATTCGTCGGCTCTCTTCTTGTTGGCATCCTCCTGTTGTTCAACGCTTTTCTGGCAGGAGCTAAATATAAGTAACAACAGTACTGATAGTACGCTTGTAAAAATTTTCATATTACACAATTTGAGGTGAGACCTTGGATGGATGTTCAAAGGATAGTGGTAGAAAATCTTATGCCACGGTGTAATAGGAAAGGGGGTCTGATCTTTTTGTATACTCTAAACTATAAAACGTAACCCTGAAGTGGAATAGTAGTTTTACGTGCACTCCGCCCGTCGTAAACTTCGTTAATCTGTAAGGGCGTGACCTATAACGCTTATCCCTGGGCTAACCTTCTGCTAAGTAATATGAATGTGGAAAAGTTTTACAATTCGCCAACAATCCAGGCCATGAGTTTCTATTTTTTGGAAAAAAGTTTGACTGGCGGCAAGTGTGGAATGATTGTAGAAACCGAATGGTACTTCATCAAAAAAAAAGTCCCGCTCGATGAGCGGGATCAATTCTATCTTAAGAAAAATGATAACCCCTATACCAGCATGCGCAGCGGTTCTTCCAGGTAGTTTTGCAGTGTCTGCAGGAAAGCAGCCCCGGTAGCGCCGTCCACCACGCGGTGGTCGCAGCTTAAAGTAACCTTCATAATATTGCCTATCACCACCTGTCCGTCTTTCACAACAGGCACCTGGTTAATGGCGCCCACGGCCAATATGCACGCATCGGGCGGGTTGATGATGGCAGTGAATTCTTCAATACCATACATACCCAGGTTGGAAATAGTAAATGTATTTCCTTCCCAGTCTGAAGGCTGCAACTTTTTGTCTTTCGCTTTCTGCGCGTATTCTTTCACTTCTTTGGCAATCTGTGAAAGTGGTTTGGTATCGGCAAAACGAACTACCGGTACCAGCAGTCCCTCTTCCACCGCTACTGCCACGCCAATGTTCACGTGATGATTGATGCGAATCTTATCGCCCAGCCAACTGCTGTTTACTTTGGGATGTTGCTTCAACGCCAGGGCGCATGCTTTCAGCACCATGTCGTTGAAAGATATTTTTACGGGAGATATTTCATTCAGTTTAGCCCGGCTCTCTACCGCCTTGTCCATATTGATAGCCATGGTGAGGTAGAAATGCGGTGCGCTGAACTTGCTTTCCGCCAGGCGTTTGGCAATGGTCTTGCGCATTTGCGAAACGGGCACTTCTTCAAAGCTTACCTGTCCTTGCGGCACGGCTGGTGCGGCGGTTTGTTTACCAGCGGCGGTTGGTGCAGAGGCCACATAATTGTCAACGTCGCGCTTGGTGATGCGGCCGCCATCGCCGGTGCCGGGCACGCGGCTGATATCGATGCCTTTTTCAGAAGCCAGCCTTTTTGCCAGCGGCGAAGCCTTCACGCGTCCGTTGGAGGAGGGTGCTTCGGCTTGCGCAGTTTGCGTGGCGGGTTGAGAAGCTGTTGCCTGGGCTGCCTGTCCCGATTGCGCAGGCTGGGCCGCAGAAGTTTTTGCGCTGCCACCACCTTTGGCTGCGGCTACAATTTTTTCTACATCCACTTTTTTCTCATCGCCTATTATACAAAGCAGCGCATTCACGGGCACTTTGTCGCCTTTGTTGGCGCCGATATATAATAGTTTCCCTTCTTTATAGCTTTCGAGCTCCATAGTGGCCTTGTCGGTTTCCACGTCGGCCAGCAGGTCGCCTTTTTTCACGGTATCGCCCACTTTCTTATGCCATTCGGCAATCACGCCTTCGGTCATGGTATCGCTGAGGCGGGGCATCAGTATCACTTCGGGCACGCTGCCAAGGTCAATGGTTTCTGTCGGGGTAGCTGCGGGTGCTTCCCCCTTTTGTGCTTCGGCCTGGGGTGCAGGACTTTGCGCCGGTGCGGCTGCTCCGGAAGACTGCTTGCCGGCTCCTGATACCAGCGCGCTGATATCTTCACCGGGTGCACCGATAATCGCCAGCAGATCATTCACCTGCAGTTTGCCGCCTTTCTCGGCACCTATATGCAGAAGCGTACCATCCTTGTAACTTTCCAGCTCCATGGTAGCCTTGTCGGTCTCCACTTCGGCCAGCAAATCGCCCTTGCTTACTTTATCTCCTACCTTTTTATGCCAGGCTGCAATCACGCCTTCCGTCATCGTATCGCTCAACCGGGGCATTAAAATCACTTCAGCCATATGTGTATCAAATATTTGAGATGATTGGTTAGGTTGCTGTCGGAGGGCCGAAATTACAGCAAAATGAGGAATAAAAGCTCTTTTGTCCTTTTCGTTAGTAATCGAGCTCCAGCCGTAGACGGTCTTTCAGTTCCTTTACCAGGGGATACTGCTTAATGATTTCTATAAACTGGTCCCTGGCAGTCAGTGTGCGCTCCACGGGTTCCTGCACGGTTGCATTTTCATCAACAACAATCGTGAACAACAGCGAACGGTTATTGAATTCTTTCACCAGGTAGTCCGATAAGTTGCGCCGCTCCTGTTCTATGAATTTTTGTTCAAGGTTATTGTTGGTAACCACTTCAAACACGCTGTTGTCAACAATGCGCAGCCGCGCCATTTCAAATGATTGCGCCGCGGGATTCTTGTTCACTTTTAATTGTTGAGAGAAAGCGTTCCACCTCGCTTGCAGCTTTTCCAAAGTCAGCGGTATGGCTTTGCTGTCGCTGTTGCCATTTTGCCGGCTGGCAATCTGCTGGCGGATATTTTGCAGCAGACCGGCTTTGGCGGCAAGGGGGGCTGAGCCGGTGACGGGGGCTGCGCCGGCAACGGGTTTTGGCTGCCGGGTATCGGATTGTGCGACGGGTATGTATTCGGGAACTTCTTCTACCACAACCTCAACTTCGGGTGTGTCGATCAGCAATTTTGCTTCGGGTTGGGCTGCTTTTTTTGAACCGGCGCTTTTTGCGGTATTTGAAACCGGTACTTTGGTGGCAGATGTACTGGTTCCGACAGAACTGCCGGTGCCTGATTTCGGGGGTTTGGCTTCAACCACCTTCAGTGCGCGAAAGGCAACGGCCGGACTGTTATCAGTTAGTTTTTTTTTTGCCACGGGTTCTCCGCCGGACGCGAAGTCGAGGGCTTGTTGTAAATAAGTTAGTTTAATGATGGCGAGTTCTACATGCAGTCGCTTGTTACGTGCAGCTTTGTAGTTGATCTCTGCTTCGTTCAGTATATTCAACGCGCTGATGAGATAGGAAGCGCTGGTCTTTTTCGCGGTAGCGATATAGCGGTCGCGGAAATTTTCCACTACCTCCAGCAAGCCTGCCACTTTTTCGTCTTTACATACCAGCAGGTTGCGGATAAATTCCATGAAACCGTTGAGCACAAGGTCGCCTTCAAAACCTTTCTTATCGATATCATCGTACAGCAACATGGCGCCGGCCAGGTCCTGCTGTTGCATGCACTCAAGCATTTTGAAGTAATAATCAGCATCCAGGATGTTCAGGTGCTCGAGCGTGTTTTGATAACTCACTTTACCATTGGTAAAGCTCACAATCTTGTCGAGTATGCTGAGTGCATCGCGCATACAGCCTTCGCTTTTTTGCGCAATGATCTGTAATGCCGCTTTCTCCGCCTCAATATTTTCCTTATTCGCGATCCCGAGCAGGTGATCAACTGTATCGTTGATGGTAATGCGCTTGAAATCGAATATCTGGCAACGGCTGAGAATAGTGGGTAAAATTTTATGCTTCTCGGTAGTCGCCAGTATGAAGATGGCGTAGGCAGGCGGTTCTTCCAGCGTTTTCAAAAATGCATTGAAGGCCGAAGAACTGAGCATGTGCACCTCATCGATGATATATACCTTGTACTTACCCGCCTGGGGGGCAAAACGCACCTGCTCTACCAGCGAGCGGATATCGTCAACCGAGTTGTTGCTGGCAGCATCCAGTTCGTGAATGTTCAGCGAAGTACCCTCATTAAATGCTTTACAACTCTGGCAGCTATTGCATGCCTCGCCTTCTTTGGTGGGATTCTCACAGTTGATGGTCTTGGCCAATATACGGGCACAGGTGGTCTTTCCCACTCCACGCGGACCACAAAACAGGAAGGCATGCGCCAACTGGTGATGTTTGATGGCATTGCGCAGCGTGGTGGTAATATGCTCCTGCCCTACCACGGTGTCAAATGTCTGCGGGCGATATTTCCTGGCTGAGACGATAAACTTATCCATAGAGTTGATGTACTTGGGCAAATGTAACGAATGGAATTCTACCCCAAACCTTGATTCAAAGAACAAGCGGGAACGATGGAAAGTTTGTGGAAAAGAAATTGTTGCGCAGGCGGGCGGTTCGCGACTTTATGGATAAACTTAAAAAAAAATCGGCTTTAAATTTGGATTATTAACGGTGTTAAGTATATTTGCACCGTTAAATGATCCCCGGATAGGGTATTAACCGTGACAAAATCAGCGTAATCTTTTATGGGCATAGCGGAACGTAAAGAAAAGCAGAAGGCAGAGATCCGTAAAATGATCCTCGACGCGTCGATGAAACTCTTCGTGGAAGAGGGTTTTGAGAACGTGTCTATCCGCAAAATTGCCGACCTTATTGAATACAGCCCCACCACCGTTTACCTCTATTTTAAAGACAAGAACGAGATATTATATAACCTGCACGAGCTGGGATTTCAGAAAATGATGGAGTATAACGAGAAGACCAGGCTCTGGGAGATTAAAAACCCGCTGGTGCGACTGCACAAGATGGGTGAAAACTATATCGCGTTCGGTCTGAATAACCCCGAGTTTTACGACCTTATGTTTATCCAGAACGCTCCAATGGAGACGCTCAACAGGGATTCGTGCGACTGGAAAAGCGGAGATGTTGCGCTCGGCAAACTAAAGGAATGCCTGGCCGAATGTATAGAATTAAAACTCATAGTGCCCGGCGATCTTGATGCCATGACCATGACCATCTGGTCAACAGTGCACGGCATGGTATCGCTCGCCATCCGTAATCGTTTCAACATATTGGTTTCCGAGGAAGAATTGATGCCTAAGATGCAACAATCACTCAACTGGCTGCTGAATATCCTGGATACCAGCGGCAAGAAGAACGACTAATTTTTTTTGCCCCTTTACTTAACACTGTTAATATAATTGACATCATTCACTAAATCAACAGCGTATGAAATGGGTTCCAATACCGGTACTGCTATGTATAGCCATGGTTCTTTTAGCGCCATCAGCAGCCGGTCAGCAGATTCTGGAAAGCTATATCAGGCTTGGCCTGGATAGTAATCTCGCTCTTCAGCAGAAAAACTTCAATCTTCAAAAAGCAAGACTCGACCTCAAACGTGCCGAGGCTTTGTTTTACCCGCAGGCCAGTTTTGCCTCGCAATACACCCTGGCCAGCGGCGGCAGAACGCAGGATATACCCATCGGCGATCTGCTGAACGATGTGTACAGCACCCTGAACCAACTCACGGGCAGCTCTAAATTTCCCCAGGTCAGCAACCAAAACATCCAGTTTTTACCCAACGATTTTCACGATACCCGCCTGGAAATGTCGGTGCCGCTGTGGAACCGCCAGATTCGTTACAACCGCGAGATCAAAGAAGAACTGATCAACAGCGAGCAGGCCGACGCAGATGCCTATAAGCGCGAGTTGGTAAAGGCTATTAAGGAAGCCTACTATAAATTTCTGCAGGCGCAAAAAGCGGTGGAGATCTATACCAACGCACAGGCATTGGTAAACGAAAACCTGCGCGTAAGCGAAAAGCTGGTCGAGAACGGTAAAGCCACGAGAGAAGCCGTATTGCGCGCCAAAGCACAGGTGAGCCAGGTGCAGACTTCCCTCACCGAAGCCATCAACAACCGGCAGAATGCTGCGGCTTATTTCAACTTCCTGATCAATCGTCCGCTCAATCAGTCGGTGGAGATCGATAGCGTCATCTTCGATCAGCTGGATATTTCTCTGCCACCCAAACAAGATGTTTCCGGGCGCGAAGAATTGCAACGCATCCGCAGCCTGCAGAAAGTGGCTGCCACCAACGTAAAAATGACTCGCAGTTTCTGGATGCCTGTGGTCAACGGCTTTTACCAGGTAGGCTTCCAGGGCTTTGGTTTCAAGTTCAACAACGACCAGTTTTACCAGTTGGGCGGTCTCCAATTGCAATGGCCATTGTCTCGTGGCAACGACAACAAGCATAAAATCAGGCAGGCAGAAATAGAAGCCGAGGCTTTGGCGAAGAAGTACACAGAAGTGGAGCAGCACCTGAACCTGCAGGTACAAACCGCTTACAACAATTACCGCTCGGCCGTTCAATCGCTGCAGTCGCTGCACGAAGAAATGCAAAGCGCAGCGGAAACTTACCGCCTTACCGAGCGCCGTTTTCGCGAAGGACAGGCGCTGCAGATTGAACTGGTTGACGCCCGCACACAACTCACCAACGCACAACTAAAATATTCATTAGCTCAACTGGCGGCATTGACAAGATCAGCAGAACTGGAATATGCCACCGCTTCTTTCAAACTATAAAAAGTTAGTTATGAAAAGCATCTTATTCGTCACCGGAATAGTTTTCGCAGCCATGCTGTTTACACAATGCAGCAGTGAGACCAACGCTGCTCCCGCCACTGAAGATGCAGTGCCGGTAAGAACGCAACCCATCACTACCAGCGAGTACACACCGCAACTGAACTACTCGGGCACCATTGCTTCTACCTCTGAAGCACGCCTCTCGTTTAAGGTCGGGGGTATTATTTCAAAAATATATGTGAAGGAAGGCGATGCCGTTACCCGCGGTCAGTTGCTGGCAACACTCGACCTCACTGAAATCAACGCGCAGGTGCAGCAGGCCGCGCAGGGACTTGAAAAAGCCCGCCGCGACGCGCAACGCGCCCGTAACCTGTACAACGATACTGTGGCAACACTCGAGCAATTGCAGAATGCTACCACGCAACAGCAGATAGCAGAAGAAAATCTGCGCATCGCACAATTCAACCAGCAGTATGCACAGATACGCGCTACCGAAAACGGCACCATCCTGCGCAAGCTGATGAATGAAGGCGAAATGGCCAGTCCCGGTGCGCCGGTATTCTTCCTGGCCGGCAATTCAGGCAGCGACTGGGTAGTGCGTTTAGGCGTGGCCGATAAAGACTGGGCCATCCTCAAAAAAGGCGACAAGGCTGAAGTGCAGGTGGATGCTTATCCCGGAAAAATTTTCAGCGGAATCATCACCGAAATAGCACAGGGCGCCGATCCGCTTTCAGGCACCTATGAAGTGGAGGTAAAAGTATCGCCCGAAGGGCATCGTTTTGCCACAGGCCTGTTTGCCACCGTGCAGTTGCGGCCCGCCAGCAAACAAACCGTCACCATGGTCCCCATAGAAGCCATTGCAGAGGCAGATGATAAAACAAGCTACGTGTTTACGCTGAATGCCGATAAGCAAACCGTCACCAGGCACAAAGTCACCATCGCATTTCTTGAAAAAGATCGCGCTGCCATCAGCAGCGGACTTGAAGACATCACGGAAGTAATTGCCGAAGGTGTAGGATATCTCACTCCGCAATCGAGCGTGAAGCTGGTACATGATCTACAATCCCCATAAAATCCGTGATCCAGATAAATCTTTCAATCTTCAATCATGAAAATAACAGACTTCTCCGTAAAAAATTATCAATTCACGCTGATCGTATTCGTGATGCTGATTGCCATTGGCGTGAATTCGTTGCTCAATATGCCGCGCGGTGAGGATCCCGATTTCCAGGCACCGCAGTTTGCCGCCGTAGTCGTTTATCCCGGCACCAGCCCAAAAGATATGGAAGACCTGGTGGTGGACCCCATCGAGAAAAAAATGAACGAACTGGATGATATCAAACGCATCCGCTCGCGCATTGACGATGGGCTGGCCGTAATCACCATCGAGTTTAAATACGATACCGATCCCGACAAAAAATACCAGGACGTGGTGCGCGAACTCGATGCGCTGCGCAGCTCGCTGCCACAGGATATTCTGAGTTTAGAGGTACAGAAGTTCACGCCTTCCGACGTAAACATCATCCAGGTGGCATTGCTCAGCGAGACCGCGCCGTACAGCGAGCTCGAAAAATGGAGCAAAGAACTGAAAGAACGTCTTGAAAAAGTAAAGTCGCTGAAGAACGTTGAAAACTGGGCCTTTCCCCAGCAACAAGTGCGTGTATCGATAAAACCGGAACGCCTGGCACAATACAAGATCCCCATCAACCGCATACTGGGGGCCATCCAAAGCGAGAATGTAAATATTCCCGGTGGCAGCATCGAGATGGGTTCGAAAAAATTCAATATCAAAACCAGCGGCAACTATCAATCGCTGGAAGAAATAAAAAACACTATCGTCAGCAGCGCAGGTGGCAAACAGGTATATGTAAAGGATGTGGCCGACGTGGAACTGAATTACGAAGAACAGACTTACCTGGCGCGACTCAATGGCAAACGGGGCGTGTTTGTGACAGCCAGCCGGAAAGACGGCACCAACATTTTTGCTGTTGAAGACCAGATGAAGCCCGTGCTGGAACAATTCAAAAAAGATTTACCCAGATACATCCAGTTTGAACAAAGTTTCGACAATGCCGATAGTGTGCGCAAACGTCTCGGCGGTTTTGCGCGCGATTTTTCCATAGCTATTTTCCTCGTATTGCTCACACTGCTGCCGCTCGGCTTCCGCGCATCGGTAGTGGTGATGATCTCCATTCCGCTCTCGCTGGCCATCGGTTTGTTCCTGCTCGATATGTTTGGCATCAGCATCAACCAGCTGAGCATTGTGGGCTTGATAGTAGCGCTGGGTTTACTGGTTGACGACAGCATTGTGGTGGTTGAAAATATCGAAAGGCATTTGCGCATGGGCTACAGCCGCCGCGAAGCGGCCATGGCTGCCACCAAACAAATCGGGCTCGCGGTAGTTGGTTGCACCGCCACGCTCATCTTCGCCTTTTTACCGCTGATGTTCCTGCCCGAAAGCGCGGGAGATTTTATTCGCAGTCTGCCTGCCGCCGTAGTAACTACCGTGCTGGCTTCGCTCTTTGTGTCGCTCACCATCGTACCGTTCCTTTCGAGCCGCATACTCAGCAAACACGAAAATCCCGAGGGAAATTTGTTCCTGCGCGGACTTAAAAAATTCGTGAGCGGCTCTTACCGCAAACTTTTGCATCATGCCATTGCACGACCCATCACTACGCTGCTAATAGCGCTGGGCATATTTGTGGGTTCGCTGGCACTGGTGCCGGTGGTGGGTTTCAGCGTGTTTCCTGCTTCGGAAAAACCAATGTTCCTGGTAAATATCGAAACGCCCCTGGGCACCAGCCTGCAGGCTACCGATAAAGTGGCACGCGATGTAGAGAAAAGAATCGCTGAAATACCCGATCTGAAAAATTACGCCACCAATGTGGGGCGCGGCAACCCGCGCATTTACTATAATGTGATTCCGCAAAATGACATGAGCAACTACGCGCAGATTTTTGTACAGTTGAAAAAGACTCCGCCCTCTAAAAAACGCAAACTGATAGATGAATTGCGCGTGGCCTTTAAGGATTATCCCAATGCCAAGATCGAAGTGAAAGACTTTGAGCAGGGCCCTCCCGTGGAAGCCCCCATCGCCATACGCATATTCAGTGAAAACCTCGACACGCTGCGCGCCTTGTCATTTCGCGTGGAAGACCTGATCAGGAAGACCGAGGGCACGATGTATGTCAACAACGAACTGACCACCTTAAAAACCGACTTGCGCGTGAAAGTGAATAAGGAAAAAGCAGGCATGCTGGGCGTGCCCGTGCACGAGATAGACCGCACCGTGCGCATGGCGATTGCCGGTCTCAATATCGGCAAATTCAGAAAAGAGAATGGCGACGAATACAATATCAACGTTACACTGCCGCGCGAAGAGAGACAGACCTTCGATGCGTTTGGAAAAATATATGTAAGCAGCAACAATGGTTCAACCATTCCGCTGAGTCAACTGGCCGATATTCGTTTTCAAACTTCGCCAACAGCCATCAACCATTACGATAAAGACCGGTACACCGTGGTGACCGCCTTTGTAAGAAGCGGCTACAACACGCAAAAGGTTACCAGCGAACTGTTGAAAAAACTCGATACCATGCAGTTCCCCGCCGGCTCACACTATGTGGCCGCCGGTGAGGTGGAAGCCAGCCAGGAGACTTTCGGCGGCCTGGGTACCATCGTGCTGATTACCATCTTCGGGATACTCGGCACGCTGATACTCGAGTTCAAAACCTTCAAGAGTACGCTGATCGTGTTATCAGTAATTCCTTTGGGTATCATCGGCGCTGTGCTGATGTTGTTAGCTACAGGCAACACATTCTCTTTCGTAGCAGTCATCGGTTTGATTGCCTTAATCGGCATCGAGGTCAAAAACTCGATTTTGCTCGTCGACTACACCGACCAGCTTCGCCGCCAGGGCATGCCGCTGGATGAAGCCATACAGGAAGCCGGTGAGACCAGGTTTATACCTATTATTCTCACTACTCTGACAGCCATCGGAGGTTTGATGCCGTTGGTAATTGAAAACAATCCGCTCTATTCGCCGCTGGCGCTGGTGATTATTGGCGGATTGGTAAGCTCCACCATTTTGACGAGAGTGGTAACGCCGGTGTTGTACAAGTTGCTCGCGCCGAAAGTGGCTGAGCTGTGATGAAAAATAGCGACGAAGCAATCTAATTAGTCAGCGTTTTAGATTGCTTCGTCGCTATTTCGCTGTCAGCGGCCAGCTACGATTACTAACCACTTCCCGCAATGACAGGTGCACAACCCTCTATTCAGATTCCTTGTTCAGATTTAAATTCAACATTCCCAACCGACGCCTCAATAATCATACTCTCGCCTAAACATATTCATCCTGATTCCCGCGGTAATCACAGAAGTATTCATATCAGGAATGCCAGCCAGTCCGGCCTTCCATCTCCTGATCAGAGCAGAAGCCTCCAGGAAAATGTTTTCTTTTAATTCATAAGAAACTAACAGCTGCGCATTCACGCCGGTAGTGCGGGGACCGTTGGGAAGTTCGTATCCATAATTGCCGGCGGGACGATCAGTATTTAACCGGAAGATATTGGTGCCCACATTGCTCGCGCCGGAATCGATGCCTTGTTTCCAGAGAATAAGCCTGGCCGAGCCCGTCCATTTCGGATGCGGCTGGTAACGTACAATACCGATAGCTTCCACGAAATTGGCGCCGAGCGGATGGGCCAGCGGTTGATTATAATGTGTGTAATTAGAAACAGAATCAAAATGCGAATACGTGAAGGGTCGCGCCAGGTTGATCTCGCCCTGCAGATCGAGGTTGTTCAGTCCAAAAGCGTTGATATATTTTCCGCCGAGTTGCAGACCGAATTTATTCGCCCACCAGCCGTCGCCTGATCGGATTTCTTTCAACACAAATTCATCGAGCAGAAATTGACCGTAAAACTGAAAACGTTTGGCCACATTCGCTTTAAAGTCCAGGCCAATCAAAGCATTGTCGGCGCTGCCGTTTTGCTGTTCGGTGGCTCGGAGAAATATGATGGGGTTAAGATATGAAAGTGAAAAACGATTTTTTCTGCCAAATACCACCGCCTCGAAAAGGCCTATGTTCAGCCAGGGCGCCACATTCACACTCAGGTGATGAATGGCGGCGTATTTATTATCGAGCAGTTTATTGCCCGCACTGATATGAATCGTTTGCGGCACCAGCTCCATAAACAGGTTCATATAATCGATCTTCCAGATACGCGTGTTGATCTTCAGGAAAAGATAACTGTTGCCAAAATCGCTCAGGAACAAACTGCGATAGCCATTGCCAATAAAATTTTTATCGTAACCAAACTGGAAGTCGAGATATTTTGCCGCGGTAAAATGGATGGAGCCGCGCGCGTCGATATAATCAGTAGCCGTTTTCTTAAAATCTTTATAGAAACCTACGCCGGGCACGGCATCGAAGTCAATGATGCGTTGCTGCACAAACTGCGGACCGCGTTCCTGGTTGTCGGTGATGTAAGCGGAGAAACCAATGCGTTTTGCTATAAGGCCGCGCAGGGTAAGACCTTTTGAATTCAAGAAAACGCGCTCATCGTTATCGCTCTCAATAGATTGTTGCTGCTGCACAACCGGGTTGACGACCAGGAAAAAATCCTTTTCATCTACCTCTATAAAGTTGGCTTTTGTTTTATAAAAGGTGTTCCATATCGGTTTCTTACTCGCAAAATCTGACTTATCGCCTGTCACCCATTCTGAATTATTCATCAGCAGGCTGCGAAGGTTGTATTGATCAACCGGTGTGAGCAGCAGCGAGCCACTTGCCTGCAGCGAGTCGGCCATCTCGCCGATCCTTACCGCTGTACGACGGCTGAGCGGTTTCACGGTGTTCATGTTCAGCTCATTGTTGCGCTGCAGCAAAATTTCGAGCCTGTCGAGTAACTGCTGGTGCTTATAGCCTTGCGGAAGATAGGTGGCTTGGGAAAAAGAGATGAAAGGAAACACTAAAAGCAATAAAGCCGCAATGGTTTTTATAATATATTGCATGATTGCTGATCAATATTATTTTTTCAAGATATGCAAAATTACCTGATTAAGAACATAACCGTGGTTAATGAAGGGGAATCGGTTGCCAGCGATGTGTTGTTGAAAAACGGGCGCATCGAAAAAATCGCCGGCCAGGTCAATCCTGCGTTCCGCGTAAAGGAGATTAACGGTGAAGGTAATTTTTTATTACCCGGCGCTATCGACGACCAGGTACATTTTCGTGAACCCGGTCTTACGCATAAAGCCACCATCTATACCGAATCGAAAGCCGCCGTGGCGGGTGGTGTCACCTCTTTTATGGAAATGCCCAATACCGTGCCGCCGGTTTTTACCCAGCAATTGCTGGAAGATAAATACCGTATCGGGGCAGCCACTTCGCTGGCAAACTATTCATTCTTCATGGGCACCAGCAATGATAATGCCGATGAAGCGCTGCGCACCAATGAACGTAAGAATGAGATCTGCGGTATCAAAATATTCATGGGTTCTTCTACCGGGGGGTTATTGGTTGACAATTACCTCACGCTCGACAAACTCTTCCGCGAAAGCGAAGTACTGATAGCCACGCATTGCGAAGATGAAAAGATCATCAAGGCCAATTACGAAAGACTGAAAAAAGAAAAAGGCGAGTTGCAGCCATCGGATCACCCGTTGATACGCGATGAAAATGGCTGCTTTGAATCTTCGCTGGCAGCCATTCAATTCGCAAAAAAGTATAATAGCCGTCTGCATATCCTGCATATCAGCACAGAAAAAGAGTTGTCGCTTTTCACCAATATGCTGCCGTTGGAAGATAAGCGCATCACTGCCGAGGTATGCGTGCACCATCTGCATTTTACCAGCGATGATTACGCAACGCTGGGCAACAAGATCAAGTGCAATCCTGCCATCAAAGCGCCTCATAACCGGGAAGCATTATGGACAGCCCTGCTCGACGACCGGCTGGATGTGATCGCCACCGATCATGCACCGCATACTATCGAAGAGAAAAGTGGTAGTTATGAAAAAGCACATGCCGGGCTGCCGTTGGTGCAACATTCGCTGTTGCTGATGCTGCATTATGTGAAGGAAGGAAAAATCAGTTTAGAAAAAGTGGCAGAAAAAATGAGTCATGCCGTGGCACGCTGTTTTCAGATTGCGGACCGCGGGTTTATACGCGAAGGTTACTGGGCCGACCTGGTGATGGTGGATATGAATAAGACTACTACTGTTTCGAAAGAAAATATCCTGTATAAATGCGGCTGGAGCCCGCTGGAAGGCTTAACTTTCCCTGCCGCGGTCACCAATACTTTTGTAAACGGGCATTTGGTTTATGGAGATGGTGTATGGGATGAATCTCAGAAAGGACAACGGTTGCTCTTTAAACGCAATTGAGTATTTTCAATTATGGAGCTGGATATTACGACATATAACGATCTATCCATTTTTCAGTCGGAGGAAGAATTTTCGATCTTTCACCGCCTGAACCTCACCCGTACCACGCAGGGCCGCGACTGGCTCGCCAAATTTTTTGCCAATCCTTTCAGTGATCCCAAACCGATACGCGAAACGCAGCAGATCGTCAAACTGATTCTCGACAATGCCGAACACTGGCCCGAATCGATCTCGAACGGCACCATAATGGTGATCGAAAAATTTTATGACAGTAATATCGACCTGATGCCGGCCAGCGCCAATTTCATGAACGCGTTTACCTATAAGATTTTTCACTCACCCGATTTTTCGCTTGTAAGATATTCCATCTCTCACTTTGCAGACTTTGTTCGTGGCATACAGCAACTGATTCAATTGCTCGATGGCGACAACACACCCGGCTTGTTGCGCAGTTACCTGCAACGCGCGCGTTCTTTGATCAACAAACCCAAACTGCAAAGCCTTATTGCCCGCGAACCGCGCAAGAGTTTTTCCTGGACCGAGACAATTTACTACGGCCATTTCATCCAGCACGAATTCCGCTCGCAGGCTATGGAATTGATTGATATTTTCGGCCGTCTCGATGCCTGGTATTCGATGGCCATGGCCTTTAAAAAATTCAATCTCAGTTTCCCGGAGTTTGTCAATCAATCGCAACCCCTCATCGACGCACGGGATTTATATCACATACTGCTGCCCCACCCCGTTGCCTATGACATTCGAATGAGTCCCGAAAGCAATTTTCTTTTCCTCACCGGCGCCAATATGGCCGGCAAAAGCACGCTGATCAAGGCGGTGGGTAGCGCGGTTTTCCTGGCTCATCTCGGCATGGGCGTGCCAGCCGGCAGTCTGCGCCTCACAATTTTCGACGGACTGCTCAGCAATATTAACGTGGCCGACAATATCGCCAAAGGCGAAAGCTATTTTTTCAACGAGGTGCAGCGCATCAAGAATACGATCCTGAAAATTAATGATGGCCGCAAATGGCTGGTGCTGATCGATGAGCTCTTTAAAGGCACCAACGTGCAGGATGCCATGAAATGCTCTTCGGCAGTGATACAGGGTCTGATCAAGATTCGCAACTCGCTCTTTATTCTCTCCACTCACTTGTATGAAATCGGCGAAGAGTTGAAAAAGTTCCCAAACATTTCGTTTAAATACTTCGAGACATCGGTGAAGGATGACCAGTTGCAATTTAGCTACCAGTTAAAAGACGGAATCAGCAACGACCGCCTGGGCTACCTGATACTAAAGCGCGAAAAGGTAGTAGACCTGCTGGAAAAATTGTAAATGACAGAATATAATTATCTTCATCGAAACGAATGTTTCAATGAAGAAATACTTTTTCCTGCCCCTGTTTGTTTGCTTGTCCGTTCTCGCAAAAGCGCAAAAACCCGGCGCCGTAATTGATGTTCTTCACTATGATTTCAGCCTGAGACTTTCCGATTCTTCTGATAACATTTCCGGCATTGCGGTAATTGAGGTCGCGATGCTGAAGGAAAGCAACTCCATCACACTGGATCTCATTTCCAAAAAACCGAGTGGTAAGGGTATGATGGTGATGGGTGTGAAGGAAAAAGATCTGTCGCTTACATTTAACCATGCCGACGATCTGCTTACTATCAATTTTCCCGCCTCTGCCAGGGCGGGTGATAAGAAGACTTTGACCATATTATATGAAGGTATTCCTGCCGACGGACTCATCATCACCAATAACAAATACAAAAACCGCGGTTTCTTTGCCGACAACTGGCCCAATCGCGCGCGCAACTGGCTGCCTTGCGTGGATCACCCGGCTGATAAAGCAAAAGTTGATTTTAAGATAACTGCACCAGCGCATTACCAGGTGGTTGCGAATGGGGTGCAGGTAGAAGAAACAAATATTGACAAGAACACCAAATTCACACATTACAGGGAAGAAGTGCCGCTCAGCACCAAAATTATGGTGATTGGCGTGGCTGCATTTGCGGTGCAACTGGCCGGCGAGGTGGAAGGCATTCCCATTTATAGCTGGGTCTACCCGGAAGACCGCGACAAAGGATTTTATGACTATGCGGTGGCGGTAGAAATATTACCCTGGTTTATCAAAAACTGGGGGCCGTACGCTTATAAAAAACTGGCCAACGTTCAATCGAAGACAATTTTTGGTGGCCTGGAAAACGCAAACACCATTTTCTACTCAGAAAGTTCCGTGACCGGCCAGCGCAGAAGCGCCCATACAGTGGTACACGAAATAGCACACCAATGGTTTGGCGACATGGCCACCGAAACCGACTGGCCGCATCTCTGGCTGAGCGAAGGATTTGCCACCTACATGACGATTATGTATGTGGAAGAAAAGGAAGGCGAATCAGCGGCGCGCAAAATGCTGTCAGACGACCGCGCGCAGGTAATTGCCTTTGCCAAAAGATCGCCTCGTCCCGTAGTAGATACTTCGGTGAAAGACTATATGCAATTGCTGAATGCCAACTCATACCAGAAAGGCGGTCTTATTCTGCACATGCTTCGCCAGCAGGTGGGTGATGACGCATTTCGCCGCGGCATAAGAACTTACTATGAAAAATATGCAGGCAAAAACGCCAGTACTGACGATTTCCGCGCGGTGATGGAAGCGGTAGCGAAGCAAGATTTGAAACAGTTTTTTAAGCAGTGGCTCTTTACGCCCGGTCATCCTGTGCTGGATGTACAGTGGAAATATGATGCGGGGAATAAGTCCGTGGAAATAACGGTGGTGCAGAAGCAGGATGTGTTGTTTGAATTTCCCCTGGAGTTAGGGATTGTGAGTGGTGGGAAAATGGATGTGAAGACGGTGCAAGTGAAGCATAGGGAAGTAAAGGCAACGTTTAAAGTGGCGGGCAATGTGGAGAAGGTGGAAACGGATCCGGGTGTGCAGTTGTTGTGGGAGGAAGCGGGGAAATAGCATTTACCCCGCTACTCAGCCCTAAGAGGAAGGTTATATGAAATAGCTACAATATGATCTGACAGTTTGGGATTAACTTTAAAGAAACTACTCAATTAAATAATCCCAAAAACTG